>OZ244860.1:0-3817996 GCA_965221035.1 Candidatus Rariloculaceae bacterium | reverse complement strand
GGCATCGCGGGGGGAGTAGGCAGTTCCGTAGCGCAAATGGCGAAGGCGCGGGGCGCGATCGTGCTGGGAACGGCATCGGCACGCCACCACGACTATCTCGACTCGATCGGCGTCGATCAGATCATCGACTATACGAAGGTAGATTTCGAAGATGTGGTGGAACCCGTGGATATCTACGTGGAAACGGTCGGACCCGAATTTGCGATGCGCGGCTTGCGGATAGTGAAACCCGGCGGAGCGCTCGTCAGCGTCGTCGGCGCGCCTGCTGTCGAACTGTGCGGACAGGCTGAAGTCGATTGCCCCGAGTTGGGACCACCCGATACGTTGTCCGAACCCGAGCTGTTGGAAGAAGTCCGGCGGCTTGCCGACGAGGGCAAGTACCGAATCAACGTCGACAGGACATATCCCCTCGCCCAGGCCGGTGAAGCTCAGGAATACAACCGGGAAGGCCATACCACCGGCAAGGTAATCCTGCTCGTCAACCAGGCGCCCTGAGAAATGTCACGACATGACATTGTCGTCATGGGAGCGGGCCACAACGGGCTCGTTGCCGCCGCCTATCTGGCCAAGGCGGGCAAGAGGGTACTGGTCCTTGAGCGCAAGCCGTACTACGGAGGCGGAGTAGCCACGCGCGAATTGACGCTCCCCGGTTATTTGCACGATCAGCACAGTACCGTTCACATCATGCTTCAAGGCAATCCGCTGTTGCGTGAGGACGAACTGGGGCTTCTCGGCGAATTTGGACTGAAGTATCACTATCCGGAGTTGCCTTGGGTCACGATATTCGAAGATGGTCGGGTGATCCATGCCTGGAAGGATCTTGATCGTACCTGCCAGGGCATCGCCACGTTTTCCGAGAGGGACGCAGAGGCCTACCGAAAGTTCGTAAAGGCAAGCCAGAAGGTGCTGCCGATGCTGACGTCCGGGTTGTACTCGCCTCCATCGCCGCTTGGGGCATTCACCGCCATGATGGACCAGAGCGACGAGGGCCGGTTCCTCCTCGATATCATGTCGCGCAGCGCGTTGGACGTGGTCGACCGGTATTTCGAGAGCGACCTGATGAAGCTCCACATCGTGCGGATGGTCACTGAAAATCTGCAGATGCCCGATGAACTCGGCACCGGCATGGGCGCCTTTCTGATGCCCGGAATCGTTCATACCTACGGGGTATCGCAGCCGATAGGCGGTTCGGGCGAGTTGTCCCATGCGCTGGTGCGTTGCATCGAACACTACGGTGGCGAGGTTCGCTGCGACTCGGAGGTTGCGCGAGTCATCGTCCGTTCAGGCCGGGCCACCGGACTGGAACTGGTCTCCGGTGAGCAAATTCCCGCGAACGATGGTGTCATCGGCGCCATACATCCCCATGTATTGCGCAGGTTCGTCGACGGCGTGCCGGAACCTGTCCTTGACCGGGCTGAAAACGTCACACTCTCGACCTTTTCTCTCCTGTTGTCCCACATGGCGCTCAAGGAAAAGGCCCGGCTTCGGACCGAAGAAGGCGAAGGGGCCGTTATGACCGAGCTCATCTCCGATGACAATCTGGGAAATCTGCTTGCAGATTACGATGAGCTTAGACGAGGCTACGTACCCAGGCGCCGTCTGATTGCGGGCGGCGACAACGCGGTCAACGACCCGACCCGCGCACCCGAAGGAGGCGGCGTCTTCTACGGCGTCACTTTCGCGCCCTACCATCTTCGTGAAGGTGGTGCGGCGAGATGGGACGAATACAAGGAACAGTGCGCGGACGAGACTCTCGAGCACTACCGTCGATTCTTCACGAATCTGACCGATGACAATATTCTTGCCCGCGTTGTGCGGTCGCCGCTTGACCACGAGCGCGAAAGTCCAACGAGTTTCGTGAACGGCGATGTTCACGGCTGCGCGCCATTCATGTACCAGTCGCTCGGTCATCGACCCACCCCGGACCTGGGCCAATTCACGGTTCCGGGTGTTGAACGACTTTACCTGGTAGGACCGTTTCAACACCCGGGTGGCGGCGTATTCGGGGCGGGACGCGCCACGGCCATCAAGATGTTCCAGGACTTCGGGATGAACTTTGACAAGCTGTTCGTGGGTGGATCGGGCACCGAACCGTCGAAAACCGTGTCCGCGCCACCAACACGTGAGGAAGAAGTTGCAGGCGACGATGCGGACATGCGCCTGTATGACGCCAACGATGAAGAGTTGATGTCCGTCAGCGAAATCGACCGGGATGACAACGCGCTGGTCATCCGGGGCAAGACCTTCGGCACCATGCCGATGACCGCGAAGCTGAATCCGCACGATGCGCGCAAGGGCATGAGGCTGCTTGGTCTCGGCAAGCTGTTGTTCCTTCTCACCTTGCCGTTTCGGCGAAATTGACGTCCGCACAATGGCACAGTCGCACAAAGGACGCGTTGCGATCCTGACTGGCGGGGCCGGCGGGCTTGGCCGACATTTCGCGCGTGCGCTGTCGGAGGCGGGTTGCGACGTTGCAATCGCCGACATCGCGGATGCTTCCGGCGCGGTGGCCGATATTGAGGCGGCCGGGCGGCGAGGATTCGGCGAGATCTGCGACCTGTCCGATGCGCACGCAGCACGCTCGTTCGCGCAACACGTACTCGACCGGTTTGGGCGCGTCGATATCCTTGTCAATAATGCCGCGCACTTGCCCTTGATCCCCTACGAGGACCTCGATATCGAGCAGTTCAGGAAGTTTGAAGCCGTAAACGTGGAAGCATCGCTGCTGCTTGCTCAGGCGGTCACGCCTGGAATGAAGCAGCGCGGTTACGGCCGCATCGTGCAGATCACTTCGAGTACGCTGGGGACACCCATGCCGGGGTTTCTCGCCTATATCACCACCAAGGCGGCAGGCATCGGCCTTGTACGGGCACTCGCAGCGGAACTCGGGCCGCACGGCATTACGGTCAACGCGCTGTCACCGGGACTCACTCGCACCGCGGAAGCTGAGAGAAACATACCGGCAGAGCATTTTGACGCAGTTCGCCGGCAGCAGCTGATCAAGCGGACCGAGGAACCCGAAGACCTGTGCGGCGCATTGCTTTACCTGACGTCCGAGAACATCGGTTTCGTTACCGGTCAGACCATCAATTGTGATGGCGGCGTAAACTTTTAGGTCCCGAAACCCAATGAGACCATGAGCACCAGCAAACTCGTCATATTTCATCACCTGCCCGACAACAACGCGCGGCCCGCGCTGGAACGCTGGTTCGCGGAGCAGCATTGTCCGGAGGTCTGTGCACAGGCGCCCTGGCTGGCGCGGTACGTGCTATACCGCCCGGTGCCGCCACCTCCCGGTGCGGAAGAGTACGGCTACATCAACTACAGGGTGCACGAAAACTGGGTTCGCAGCCCGGAAGAGCGGCGCGGTGTCAGTGGGCTGCTGTCTTTCTCGCACCAGCCCGGCTACATGGACGTGGCCGTTGCAAACGTGCCGGGCGAACCCACAGAGGACTTCTTTGGCGCGGAACTGCGCCATGGCGACAAGACGATACTGCGCTGGGTGACGTTGTTTCGTTACCCTGACGGTGTGGCGGTTGACGAGGCTGAAGACTGGTACCTGAACGTCCATGTCCCCGAGGTCTGTAGACAGCCGGGACTGACCCGATTCTTCAGTCACAAGGTGCTGAAGGGTCAGGCCATCCCCGGTTCCGCCAAGCAACGTCCTTTCGTTGACAAGGTGCCGCCCATGATAACTAAGTCCTGGCACCGGCTTTCGGAGCTTTGGTACGAGAACGACGATGGTTGGGTTGAGTCGATCCTGACGAATCCGCCGGCCTATTCGCCACCTCCCTGGGCTGGCCGCGACAGATACCCTTTCCTGGTACCGGGCGAGGAATTTGTCAGTACCTTTTTACTGGAGAGGCCGGACCAGGATCTGCTTCGGGAGCGGAGTCTCCGCTACTTCTGATGACAATTGGAGTTGAATATCTCCAATCGCCGCTTGGCTGAACGCGCGAATTTTCTTGTGACCGAAACGCCATTTCAGAAGTTGAAGTTTGCGCGCAATCCGAATGTTGTATCCGGTCCGTAACTAGCCACCCCCGGACCCAGCGGTGACGTCTGAGTAAGCTGAATTCGATGCTCATCCTCAAGATTGTGGACAAACGCACTTATTGACCAGTTGCCTCCGCTTGGCCGCAGCGTTATATCGAGATCGGTAATGACCTGCGAGTCAATTTTCTCGCCTTCCAGATTCCAGAATCCACCAACCTGTTCGTCCATGTATCGAGACGTGAGTGTACCGACCAAATCCAGACTTCCCAGCGGGAACGTTTGCTCAATGCCAAAAAATACGACCCACTCAGGTGAAAAGACCGCCGTTTGGCCAGAGCAATCGAACTCGAGGATGGGTGCGCCGGTGTTGGTGGCACCAGCAATCCGGTTCGGACAATTGATGTTGTCTCTCGGAGGCGGAGCGAGAAAGATCAATTCATCGTAACTGGCGTCAAGATATTGCGTCTTCAGGGAAATTAGCGAATAATCTCTGGCCTGCCATTGCAGGTCGACGTCAAATCCCTGATTGGTCGCATCACCAACATTGTCAGTAAGGTTCTCCAGCGCCGCTGTTGTTGGGTCTACAGTGAAATAACTGATTTGTTGGTCTTCATACTGCCAATGGAACAACTCGAAGTTGAGTTGCAGCCTCCCGTCCGCGAAACGATTCTTCGAACCGAACGTTAGCGCATCGATGTACTCAGGAGCATATTGAGGTGCGGAAGGCGAAAGCTGGAAACCACCGGATCGATAGCCGGTCTCATAGCTTACATACATCATCGAGTCTTCACCGACATTCCACTCCAGCGCTAATCGATAGGTTGTATCAGAATCGGTGTAGGAATCCTTGAAGGTATTCGGGAATCGAGCTACGGCGCCAACACCATTCAGAAGCGGTTCAAATGGCGCGGGAGCCCAGTCGGCGTCCGGCGGCACCCAACCTCCTGAAATCAACCATGCGGCCGCGCCATCGCCTTCATCGAAGGTCGGGAAGTGAGGCAGGTTGCCGGGAGCTGCACAACCGATGGCGAAGGACTCAGGAGGTGGAGTCGGGGGAACTCCTCCGCAGAAGACAACAAAGGTGTCGTTGCCCCCGTCCCAAGTCTTCGAGTCGGCCGTATACCTGGTGCCGGTTACAAATCGAACCGTATCGGAAATGCTCCAAGTCAGGTGAGCGAATACAGCCAGAGAATCCGCATCCTGCCGGAAGTCCTGTGTCGGCAACACGAATTCCTGGTTGAAAGTGTTGTTGCCCTCGATTGTTTCTTCGAAGTAAAATGCACCGACGATGTAATCGAGGAACTCACCTTGGTCTTTGGCCAATCGCACTTCGATTGACGTTTGCTCATCCTCTTCCTTGAACCAACCGCTGTTGAACGCGGGCATACCGAACAGGGTGTCCTGCCTGACTTTTCGCCAAGCTGGAATTACTGTCAATGTGCCCACGCCGATCTCGTAGTTGATCTCGGCATTGAAGCCCGTGAAGCCGTTGTCCGCACGCCAATCGTCCTGTATCGGTTCGAGAAAACCGAATCCGGGTGCCCCGAGCAGGGTTCCACGGTAGGCATTGCCCGCATCAGTGTTCATCCCTTCGTTGGGATCGAGCCCTGAAGGTATCCACGTATAACTACCCAGTTGACCCGTGGGTGCGTAGGTACCCAGGTAGGATGTCCCGACGCTGAAACCACCCTGATCGGAGTAGTCGAAGCCAATCTTGATATCCAGATCTTCATTTGGCTGTGTCAGATACTGAATTCGCAGCCCGCTGCTATCTGCGTCATTGGTTCCGTCCCTGTTGTAGCCGTCTCGCTGAATGAAATTGGCAGAAATGCGAAGTGCGCTTTGATCACCGACGGCGGCATTCACCGCTCCCTGTGCATGCATCAGGCCGTAGTTGCCAACCGAGGCGCTGAAATAACCGCCATTCTCGTCGATTCGCGGGTCGACCGGTTCTATGTTGATTGCTCCGCCAGTTGCATTTCGGCCATATAGCGTACCCTGTGGTCCCTTAAGAATTTCAACGCGATCAAGGTCAAAATAGGCTGCGGTCGCCGCGCCTGAAGCGCGCCCCATCGGAACGCCGTCATAGCTAACGACAATCGCGGGATCGATATAGGCGCTAGTCGTTCGATTGCCGACGCCTCGCATGTAGAGTTGGGATGAAGCGCCGCCACCATTTGTAACCGTCAATCCAGGACTATAGCGGGACAGATCTTCCGTACTCGTGATGCCGTTCCGGACTATTGTTTCGGCGGTGACCACATCGACCGCTATCGCAGCATCCTGCACGCTTTCTTGGCGTCTCTGCGCCGTCACCATAACTTCTTCCAGCATAAGTTGTGCGAAAGATGGTACGGCGACGATCGCAAGAATGGCAGCTGTTAATATCCTAACGTGTGTCTTCACAGAAGTGCCTCCGGAAAAGTGGCTTGCAGACTGCAACCTATGGCGTTTTCGAAACACGCTAAGAATACCGAAAGCGCCAGGACCTGGGAAACAAAATTCACCAATGGTAGGTATTTGCAACGATTATTGGTTATCAGTGTCATAAAATAGTATGTTAAGGAATAAGGTATTATTCTGCTAAAGAACGGATACATGAAAACCATAACGATTCAATTGGCCTTCAGACTACTCACGCTGTTTTGTATCACCACGTTGGCCTCACCGAACGTCCTCGCCCAAGGCGGCCCGCCGGGACCCCCCCCAAACATGCCTCCACCCCTACCGGTCGGCACACCGGCCCCCGACGGTCTCGGCGTAACGGTGGGCCCGGCGCCAACAGCCGACAACATGGATGAAACCGGCTTCGGGCCGTGGGTGGACATCTCCACCGTCTCGCCTCTTCAGATTGGAGACACCATTCCGGAGAACAGCACCCTGTTGGCGACCGGTGGAACGACATTCGATCTGAATGCCGCGGTTGCCCTGCAACCTACGCTGTTGATCTTTTACCGTGGCGGCTGGTGCCCCTATTGCAACGCGCATCTGAGGGAACTGCAAGACAGTGCCGACACATTGCGGGAGATGGGCTACCAGATTCTGGCGGTCAGCACCGATACGCCATCGCAATTGGAGGAATTTGCCGCCAGCGAATCCATCGATTACACGCTGCTTTCGGACAGCACGGTCGAGGTCGCGGCGAATTTCGGGCTGCGCTTCCAAGTCGTCGAGCACTATCTCGACCACGTCCACAACGACCGCGGCAGGGACCTGAGAACGCAGACCGGCGGCTATCTCCTGACGCCCGGAGCGTTTGTCCTGGACCAGACCGGCACGATTCAGTTTGCCTATGTGAACAACAACTTCGCGGTTCGAATCAGCCAGGAGGCACTGCTTGATGCGGCCAGGTCGGCGCTCGAGTAGCTTGTCTCCGCCCTACGATGCGATAGGATGACTGACTTTCGGCGGGCAAGACTGACTGCACTACTGGTAGCGGGCGCGTTCACTCATGTCGAAAGTGCTTCAGGTCAACAGACCTCTAATGCAGATTCCGTTACCGAGTGGATGCGGCTGTCCGATGCAGGTTATCGAGCGAATGTCGCTGGCCGGAGCCGATGTTCTGACCATCGAGACGACCGTTCTGGCGCCTCATGCGCTACAAGAACCCTGGACATACACAAGGGAATATTTGCGGCAGACCGACTGGACCGTAAACGAGTACTTTTGCATCCAGAATCCCAGGGCCATTCTGGACGGGAACGGCGAGCCACTGCCGGATCTCACACCACCGGAATGATCGAGCCAACCTGAATAGCTTTGAAACACATCACATACGTGCCTGTCGGCCTTCCTGACGCGTGCCTCAGAGGAGCCGGCAGCGCAATCGAGCAAGACGTACTGACTACCAGAATAGCTCCGCGCGCCCGTTCCTGCGGCGCCGCGTCCACATCGAAAGGTACATTTGGATTCCGGTAAACGATATCGCTACTACTGCAATCCCGGTACACAGCATGATCCATTCGCCAATGCGGCCGAACATGCGGCCGCTGTGATATTCCTGAAGGAGCGTAGCCACAGGAAGGTGGTCGTAACCCTCCGGCCTCGGGGGCATCAGACCCGGGTCTGGCCGTGGCACTGCCGCAGCTTCACCTGTTCGCGCGTCGAATGCCGCGGCAAGATCGTCAATCGTTATGATGCCTCGCGCGCTGCCGTCAACCATCCGCAATTGCAGCCGAATCGTCGTCGCCTCCGAATCCGGGATTGAAGCGATCACAGAATCTACTACAGTCAAAACCATTCCGGATACGTCGTCTGCAGGCATCGGAACGGTGGGTACCGACCCAGGGGCCGGCACACCGGGAATTGCACTGGGCGGAATGGGCGCCGCCGACTCGGGATCGAGCAATTGCGCGATCCCCGTGGCCGTGCCGGTTACGAACAGATAGAAGAGGAATACCACGAAAGCCGTGCTGAGCCAGCGATGATACCTGTGCACGTCCCTATCTCCAGAACAGCGATTTTCTTCCGATCCTGCGGCGCCGCATCAGCAACTGGACGTACATGGTCGTCCCGCTGACGCCCATGAAAATGAAGCAGAAGCCGGTCAGGACATCGATGATCTGGCCGGGGATACCGATGATGCTGCCTCGATGCAGATCCTGAAGCAGATTGTGAATGCGCAGCCGAGAAGGAACGTCATTGAGCCAGATCATCGTCGGCGATGGTCGAAATTCCGCCACCAGGGATCCCGTTTCAACATCGTAATAGCGCGCTGATCCGTCGCTCGCGACCGCAATACGAACCACTGTCCGGCCGTCGCGACGTTGCAATCGCATATCGACGGATACCACCTCCGAAGGCGCGTTGGCCATCGCGTCGGAGAGCGTCGTCTGGAACATCCGCAGGGCCGCGTGGGCACGCATGGATTCCGGAGCCTCCACTTGCTCCGGCCTCTCTTCGAGTGGACCTGGGGGCGACATGGAATCAATTGCCAGCAGCACTCCCGTAACGCCGACCCAACCGAGGAAAACCATGGAAAAAGTTGAAACCCAGCGATGCAGCCGACGCATGGGCTGTTCTCACGCCGCCCCGACGAGCGAGACGACCGTCATTCCGACCGCAGAAGGCAATGGGGCGCGCCTGAAGCGCGCCCCTGCCCGCAAGTTCATGTCAGAACGAATAATTGATGCTGGCACCATAAGTTCGTGGCGCACTGACCTGTGGGTGTGGGCCCGCGAGAAAGATCTTGACCACTTCATTGCTGATGTTCTTGACATAGAAATTCAACGACCACGCCTCGCTCACCGGACGGTAGGCCAGGTTGAAGTCGCCGGTACTATACGCCTTCTGCGTGTTCGGGGGATTGTTGACCGCGTTGACGAACTGTTCGTCGGTATAACGTACGTCAAGACGGGACATCAAGGAACCGCTGGCACCGAGCTCAAACTCGTACTGGAGGCCGGCGATCACCCTCAGATTCGGTGAGTGCGAGAGCGTATCTCCTTCGAGAAGGAACGTAATCGGTCCGTTGGCGAGCGTTTCGTTCAGCTCGCTGTCCAGGTATGTCACCGCGAAGTCGAAACGACCGCCGTCCCCGAACAAGGCTTGCGTCTGCATCTCCGCCCCGACGATGGTCGAATCTCCATTGATGAACTGCGCAAACAGCCCTGTCGGCCCAAAATGGTAGATGTCCGCGAGGTGATAGTCCTGATAGTCGTAGTAGAACAGGGCTCCATTGAACTGTACGTTGTCGTTTGCAAGCCGACTCTTCCATCCAAACTCGAACGCGCGCAATTGCTCCGGATCGAAATAGGACCCCGGACTCGCGATGGGTGCAGTAGTGTCTGCGAGAATATTGAATCCGCCCGGCCGATGCGCATCCGATGCGGTCAGGTACAGCATTGAGGTATCCGTGAGATCGTGTTCCAGCCCCACCTTCCAGTCGAAGTCGCTATTCGAGTCCTGACCAGTCCCGCCGGTATCGGCAAGGTTAGGCGGTGGATGCGAATAATGAAAAGTCTTGTCGTCCCAGCTATTGCGGGCTCCGGCGATGACGCGCGTCCTGTCGCTTATCGGGGCAGTCACCTGGCCGAAAACGGCTGAACTTTCTGTGGTCAGGCTTAACGTCCCCTCCCTCCCGATGAAGGCTTGGGCCAGGTTTTGCTGATCATAGAAATAGGTTCCAACGACCCAGTCCACCACAGACTCCGGTCCCGAAGCATACCGAAGTTCAAGCTGGGTCGACTCGGCCTCAATAGGATCGTCGAGGCGCCTAAGTGGCTGTGGAGTGGGCGACGGTGGCCCCCGTGCCGACAATACATAACCGGCGTCGTCCTGAAAGCTGGGTAATATGGTAAGCGTGCCGGGACCAATCGAATAGTCGATCTGCATCATCGCCTTGAATGAGTCGTAGTCCTGTCGTTCGTCCTCGCGTCCGCCGCCTATCAACGGATCGTCATCAAATGTGCGCCCGTTGGCGACGCCAGGGCCATGTCCCCCAAGGTTGCTGGCTTCGAGCTTGGTCACCACCCGCAAGTCCTCATTGGGCGCATACAGCAACTTGAGGCGCCCGGCCGTCGCGTCCGCGTCGTTGTGGCCATCGCTGAGGAAGCCATCGCGATTGATCGAGGCGACGGCGACTCTTGCCGCCCAAGCATCGCCCATTGGCATATTGAGAGCCGCTTCACCGCGGAACAGGCTGTAGTCTCCGGCTTCGACCGTGACGTGCCCGCCGAATTCGTCAAGTATCGGATCTGCGGTAATCACGTTCATGACGCCGCCGGTGGCATTACGCCCGTAGAGCGTTCCTTGCGGTCCGCGCAGCAGTTCCACACGATCCAGATCAAAGTAGCCGATCACACCGCTTTCCGACCGGAAGTTGTAGACACCGTCGGTGTTGAGGGCGATCGCCTGTTCACCCACCTGTGGCGGCAAATCGAATCCCGTGCCGCGCACGGATACTCCAAATCCACGCGCGGTGCCCACCACGATGGCGCTGGGGACGTTTTTTAGGATATCTTCGACGTTGACAAGACCCTGTTCGCGTATCACACCACCTGAAATCTGTTCTACCGAAATCGAGACGTCCTGGAGGCTCTGCTCACGCTTCTCCGCCGTGACGATGATTTCTTCGAGTTGCGCGTGTGCTGAAGGGCCGGCAAGCACCGCCATTGCGAGCAGCAGAATGCAAGACCGATTGCCTGCCACCCACACGTGGATGGACTGAATATTAGACCTGATGGCGTTCACGTTTCCCCCTACTTGAGACAAAAAATAACCGGGGCACTTGGGCACAACCAATATATGTCAGGGTTCTGCAAGCGAGTAATGTTTATGCCGATAGCAATCATCAGCCCAGGAAATTGCTGATGCTGAAGGTGAAATCGCCCTGCTGGGCGGAAATCCTTATCCGACGTGTCTCAGAACTGCGTGTTGAGTTGTTTTTTTATCGATCGACGCTGCGAGCGCACGTTCGCTACTTGCGTCGCGGACCTGGAGTTGTGCCGACAATCGCTCTGTTTCGCGCAGGTCGACGGCTTGCGAGCCGGTATTGCCTGAGTTCAGGCAGCTGCGATGTCGTCGGTATTCAGATACTCCCCGGATTCAAAGCCGGTCGCACTCCTCGTTGAACTTGCGCGAACCCTCCTCCAACACGGCAATGAGCTCGACAGGATCGAGTTCCTCCATGTAACGCTTCCCGGTCGTTTCCGGCGTTATCATTCGAGCCTCCTGCCACTCGGCTTGGACCACGAAGATGATACCACCCGCAGTGCAATACGCGAATAGAGAAATCCCGGCGGATCTCATCCCGCCCGAGCAGGGCGTTAACGCGGTATCTCGCCAGAAGGCGGCACACCGGTTCCGATTTCACTGCCGTCGGGGAGTGTCACGCGATAAAGCGCGCCACCGGTGCTGCCATTGAGAAAGGGATGAAGCTCTACCGTGACGATGTCACCGGGTTTGACCGTATTCTTGGTCCAACCCGCACGCAAGGAGCGCAACCGAAACAAGGATGATTCTACGCATGGACTCCCTTCTTCATAAACGCATTCAATTGCGGATGTAGCGTACCATGCGAGACCACCTGCACCGCATGATGAAATCAAATTCGAAACCTTGATACATGGTATCGAATAGAACTATTGGCAGCGGTCAACACTCCTGCGCTAGCCTTGCTTGCTACGTTAGAACAAGGCTGGGTCACGACGCAGCATTCGGCAGTGGGTGCCAAGGATGTACAAATTCCGCCTCAAGTTGTCGACTTGTATCGTCCTGGCGTTATTGTGTGCCGCGGTACTTTCAGTTACGTCGGCACAGTTGCCTTACCCGCCGGCGCTCAACAGTCCGGTCGGCGACAGGTTTGCTCTTGATCGCTATTCGGGACGGCCATTGCTCGTGAATTTCTGGGCGACCTGGTGTCTGCCCTGCCGCATCGAAATGCCCGATCTCGACGAACTTCAGTCGCGGTTTGACGCCGAGCAATTCACCGTGCTTGGAATTGCGGCCGATGAAGCCGAAGCAGTGGTCGACTACCTCGAAACGTTACCTGTCAGCTATCCGATTTATGCAGGGGACCCCGACCAGGTGTTTGCATGGAGTGAACATTTGGGAAACCGGGCGCTCGGACTGCCTTTCAGCGCACTAATTGACCGCGAGGGCATGGTTCGATGGACCAAGATGGGGGGGCGAATCTCGGTCGAGGAGATGCAGCCGCTGGTGGAGGAGTTGATCAAGGAGAATTCGACTTGGGGAGAAAACTGATGGCCAGGAGAATCTGCGGCAAATTCGAGTTCTTGATTCGCGCATCGTTCGCTGCCGTAGCGGCGCATGGCGTGTTGTTCGCCTCTGGTTTGCCGGCCCAGGACAATCCGGACGATTTCCTGACGGTCTACCCGAACATCCTGACCGAACGGGAGAGACCCTTTGTCCAGCAGTATCTGGCCGATAACAGGGCCATTGCCGAGCGTGGCCCCATCGATGTGCGGGCCCTGATCGAGGGAACGCTTCCCGACGGTACTCCGGGGGTGGGCCCGGTCATTGAGGTGACGCCGGATATGGTCGCCTACCAGAACAGAAAGTACGATCCGGACAACAGGTTGTACACGGACGCAGATCATGCGCGCAGCCTTGGCTACGACGATCTGCTCGCCTATCCGACGTATGGGGCGCACGACGATACGTTCATGGTTCCATTCCCGGGACAGGCCCGGGACAAGCTGCTGGTTTCCCAACTCAACCACAGCGTGACCTTCCACCGGCCCATTTACCCCGGGGACAGGCTCTTTCTGGTGGCAAACGAACGCACGGTGACCGACCTGACACCGCCCGAAGGCGACACGTTCCGTCGAATCGCGATCTCCACTACCGGCAGCGTATACAACCAGAATGGAGAGAAGGTGAACGATGTCATCTTCCAGGTGCTCGAGAGTGTCCGGCAGTTCAGGGAGGACAGGGCCCCACAATCAGATGGTTCCGGCCAGGGTGGCATGGCGTTCTGGATCGCTCCGGACTGGAAGCGCCGCCCGCAGCATGTTTACTCCGACCAGGACTGGGAGCAGATAAAGGAACTCTGGCGGAACGAGCACCGACAGGGTCCTGAGCCGCTCTACTGGGAAGATGTCAGCGTCGGCGACCGGCCAATTGTGACCGCCGACGGTCCGATCATCGCGAGCGTGAGTCCACGAGCGGTGCTCGGGGTGGGTAGCGGCGGCAGCCGTACGCTCAGGGACGAAATACTTGCTGGCGACGAGTCGCTGATCCGGCGCGCCGATGGCATCTATACGACAGCGGATCCACAAGATCACATCCCCAGCGTGCCCGGAGAGTCAGATGGAGCCGCCATGCCTCCCCCGCAGGGTCGCGAACTCGAAGAGGGCGATGTCGACACCACCGAGATCCATGAACAGGTCGAAGACGAGCGGGCGATTCTGATCAATTACCTTGCGCGCGACCTGGCCATCCGCCATGTCAACAACTGGATGGGCGACCACGGGTGGTTGCAAAACATCCGCTGGGGAATCATGCCCGTCGATGCAATGGCGGATGTGGACCTGATCGTGCCCCGGCATCCGACTGCCGCAACCTTTCTCGACAAGGTGCCCGGAATGGAAGGCAGGTATGTGGATACCCACGGCATGACCACTGATCTGGCCATCACCAAGTCCTATGTGTACGACAAGTACTTTCGTGATGGCCAGCCACTGATCGAACTGGCGTTGTGGACGGAAACCATTGACGGCTACATCTGGTGGGCGGGTGGGGCGACCGTGAGACTGCCTTCCAGGTATGAGGACTGATCATCTTGAGAGTGGCAATGAAGAAAGAGATCACTCGTTCCGTTGCGCTCGCCGCAGTATGCCTGCAGTTTGCCGTGGCGAGCCTGCATGCTCAGACCAGACCCTATACCGAGCCGGAGCACGAAATGCTTCGCTTGACCCACGAGGCGGCCGACGCTCGCGTCGGCTGGAGGGACGATGAACCGCTCGAGGTGTCGGCGAATGACATCCGCAGATCCGGCAACAACTTCGATTGGTGGAACCCGCTCTGGGACGATCGCGACTACGCGCGCGCCACTCGATTCGGAGACATCATTGCGCCACCTTTCTTCCTGCAGAATCTCGCAGGCGCCGGACTGGACATGACCGTGGTTCCCGGTGTCGGCAACTGGCGGGGTGGCAATGACGGCGGTACCTGGGAATGGTTTCTGCCGCTTCGCCCCGGTGACACCGTTCGAATCTGGCAGGAACGCCCCGTCATCACCGACCTTACAGAAGGCGACGGACCCCGAACCTTTCATATCGATACCACTTGGCGCTTCGTCAACCAGGGCGACGAACCGGTAGCCTCATTTACCGCCTTGCTGACCAACAGTTTCACCACGGAATCCGGCCCCGGCCTTGGCGGTCCCCCACAGGGCGGGTCACCCTCCGGAGGACCGCCACCGGGAGGGCCGCCTCCTGGAGGACCACCGGGGTTCGGCGCTCGGGAGCGAGCCAGCTACTCGGCGGATGACTGGGCCATCATCGACGGTATCGCGGCCCAGGAAGTCATTCGCGGTTCGGAAACGCGCTATTGGGAAGATGTCGCCATCGGTGACGTACCTGCCTCCGTGATTGCCGAACCCACCACGGTCATCGACATGATCAAGATCGGCGGCGACATCGCGATGTCGATCCCGCCGATCCGGGAGATTCCCAGGGAACTCGGCAAGGAACTCATCCAGGACGAGTACGGCGTTTATCGCCTCCTGGTTGAAGGACACTTCACGCCGCTCAATTCCGGCAACGCCATCCACTTCATGGCGTTCGGAGAGAACGTTATGGCCCGACTCGTGACCAACTGGATGGGGGATGACGGCTGGATGCGCAGGTTCGACGCCAGCCATCGCGAATTGTCGGACCGTATCGGGAGTTCGGTGATCCTGAGCGGCAGGGAAATACTGGGTGGCCATGGAATCACCGGCGATGCCGTCGTGGGCCGCGCGGAAGTCGTGGACAAGTACATCGTCGATGGCGAATACCTTGTTGAACTCGTCGCGTGGACAGAGAATCTGGAAGGCCAAGTCTGGCAGACGGCCACTGTTTTCGTTCAACTGAAATCGAAAGAAGGCGGACAGGACTGATGCAAATCTCAAAGGCAGTACATCCAACCGGCCTGGCAGCTCTCGTGCTGGCGGGCGCCCTTGCAACTGTTGCCGGCGCCCAGCAAGGCGCACAACAAGAGACAACACCGCAGGGGCCGCCACCTGGGGCGCCTGCAGGAATGCCACCTGGGGCACCTCCGGGCATGCCGCCTGACGCGCCCCCGGGAATGCCGCCGGGAGGACCACCTGGCGGCATGCCGTTCATGCCCTCCACCGCGGATACCGAGTACGCCGCGGCTATTTACGTAGAGGACGGCCGCTATGACGCAGCAAGTTCCGTGGCCGAACGCGTCACGTCGGGCAACGTCGATGATTCGTCCGCCCAGGATGTACAGATCAGCGCGGATGAGGACGACTTCAATGGAGTTTTCGTTCGGGGCGCGAAGTCGAACTTCACCCTTTCTGGCGCCACCATCAGGTTGAATGGCGACGGCAGCAACGACTTTCTCGGCCTCGGAGCCGGGGTAATGGCTGAAGGTGGCGCCACTGTAATCGTGAGAGATGCCGACATCGTAATGAACGGTGTGGTTGCGGCGGCAACGGTCTCGACGGGCAATGCCGTCATGCGCGTGTACGATTCGACCCTTCGAGCCAACGGCGGAGAGCTTCCCGAGGACTTCGTCCCGGTGATCGGTCCCGGCATGAAAACGCCGCCCGCGCCACTGGGCATCACCGGTACGGCACGCACCAACGTGACGATGGGCAATGCCAGTAGCTATTTCTACAATTCCACGGTCATCGCCGAAGGATGGGGTGCGCTGTCGACGGACGCCTGCGGAGGAAACGTCTATCTCGAAGCCAACAATTCGGACATTATCGTCAACAACAGCGGCTACGGCCTGTATTCCGACAACGGATGCCGAGTCGTCTTCAACGATTCGACGATCCATTCAGCGACCTACGGCGGTATTCTGGCCGGTGTCGCCTCTGTAGCGCTGAACAATGTTGAGACGGAAGCAGCGAAGAACATCCTGATGATCCACAGCGTGTTCGGGCGTCCATCGGAATTCGCCAGCGTGGCGATCAAGGGCGGTGCGCACCAAAGTGGCGAGGCTTCCATTCTCGTCAAGAGCGCCAACGCGGAAATTGATATAGATGGGGCGGCACTCGACCCCGGCGACGGCAATCTGATTCACTCGATCGTCAACGACGACTCGAACAGGACCAGGGTAGACGGCGCCGAGACGCCGGGTATCAACGTGACGCTCCGTAACATGACCCTGACCGGCGACATTCGGCATGAAGACACCACGGACCGGAACATGGTCGTATCACTCGTGGACACGCAATTGACGGGCGCAGTGATCAATGCGGAAATCAATCTCGATGCGGATAGCCGTTGGACGGCCACCGGAGATTCGCAGGTTCGCCTTCAGGATTTGTCCGACCTGCTTCTGGTGGATGCGCTGCCTGGCGTGACAGTAAGGGTTTCAGGCAACGGCGAGGTCACGATGGTCGCAAGTCACGAGCTACCGAGCGGCGGCAGGCTCATCGTCGAATCGGGCTCGGCCCGGATCGCAATGGTTACCACGACAATCGGGAATTGACGTCGTTGCCACGGAATTGACGTGAGTCCGACCGTTATCGGAGCCGGCTGGGGCAGAACCGGCACGAAATCGCTGCAACAGGCACTTGAAATCCTCGGATTCGGGCCCTGCCATCATATGCATGAAGTGTTGGCGCACTTCGAGCAAGTATCGTTTTTTCAGGCTGCAGTAGACGGCGAAACCGTCGATTGGAGCACCCTGTTTTCAAGGTACAGATCCGCTGTGGACTGGCCCGTCTCGTATTTCTGGCGAGAGCTGACCGGGATTTATCCCGACGTCAAAGTCATTCTGTCGCTCCGGGACGAGGAGAGCTGGTGGCGGAGTTTCTCAGAGACGATCCTGATTCAGATCCTGGCGCCCAAGAATGGGAGCATGGACCCCGAATTCGTTGCGCTCGGCAATATGATCGACAATCTCCTCGTCGATCACGTATTCGCGTGCGCTCCGGATGACAAGGAAGCCGTCCTGGCCCGTTTCAGGGCGCACATCGACGAAGTCCAGCAAAGCTTGCCTCCCGAGCGCCTGCTGACCGTCGACCCGGGCAACGGCTGGGATCCCCTGTGCCGGTTCCTCGACTGTCCGGTTCCCGACGAGCCGTATCCCTTTCTGAATACCTCCAGGGACTACGCAAGGAAGTTTCTGCAATAGACGGGCAGAAATCCGGAGGCCGTCGCAATGATCGATATATTTGTAGCGCAACGTGTCCCCGCTACCTACGACCGTCGGATCCGTATACGGATTGTAATCCGGATTCTCCATGCTCTCGGGCCCGAATCCGAGGCCGGCCACGACAACCACGTGCTCATGGTCGATCACGTTCTTGAATCTTGTCGGCACATCGTCGAGATTCTCAAAGCGGATGTAGAGATTTCTACGTGTACCGTCCGACCACGTTTGACTTAAATGGGCGGGTGAATTGTTGGCCAAAATCGTTAGCTTGCGTAGTCCCGGTCTGCCGCATTCGCGTCGGGAATGTTGCGCATGGTACCCCCAACGAGCAATTCGGTTGTGTGAATTTTGCCGGTGATCTGACAATGCCCGGAGTCTTGAGAATTCTTGATCTCCACTTCATTCGGCAGTTGCTAGAATCTTCTCGAGCATCAACTCAAGAGGCGCAGAGGATGTGCAACAAGGACCATTCCGACGAGTTACAGACGCAATTCTCCAGGGACCTGGGAATTCTCGGCGAGCGCGGAATCAGCCGGCGCGGGCTGCTGGGTTTCGTCGCCGCTACGGGTAGCATGGCCCTGCTTGGCGGCACGGCCCTCGCTCAGGGCCGGCCGGAACGTCGCGGCGGTATGGGCGGAGGTTTCGGGCCTGGGCCGGGAGCGGGTCGGTCGGACCCGCTCGTGACGGCGGAAGGCCCCGACGGGCAGTGCATGAACTTCGCGTGGGAGACCAACGGGCCCTTCCCCGCCGACGGCACGAACGGCTCGCGCAACGGCGTATTGAACGCCCTGGCGGATACCGGAATCGTGCGCCGCAACGTGCTTGCGGATATCGACGATCCCGGGCAGCGTGTCAACGGCGTGCCGCTGGAACTCTCCATGCAACTCGTCGACGTCAACAATGCCTGCGCACCGCTGACAGGCCACGCCGTGTACATCTGGAGTTGCGACGCCGTCGGAGACTACTCGCTGTACAACCAGCCGGAGCGGTCCTGGCTTCGCGGCGTACAGCAGAGCGACGACCGGGGAATCGTGCGATTCACCACATTGTTTCCGGGCTGTTACCCAGGGCGGTATCCGCACATTCATTTCGAGGTGTTTTCCAGTCTGAACGGCGCGACAACGGGCCGAGATGCCCTTCTCATTTCGCAGCTCGCCGTGCCGCAAAGCGATTGCGACGCGGTATTCGAAACGCCCCACTACGCGAGCAGCCAACGCACGTTTGCACGCAACAACAGCATCGAGCGAGACAATGTGTTCGGCGACAACGGCAGCGAGCGCATCTCGATCATGACGCTCCGGGGCGTAGGCACCCCGGCGGACGGGTATGACATGAGCGCAGTGGTGGGGCTGGCGGCCTGAATCCCGGCAAGGACCACGAGCCCAGTCTGGCTCGTCATTCAGTTTTCGAGGTCAATACCGTATACGCGGTCGGTACGGAAATTCTCCGTAGACTGATCATCGAGCCTGGCCCAGCGCCATGCCTTCGTCATACGCGGGACGCTCGCGGATGCGCCGATACCAATCCCCTACCGCCGGCCGCTTTTCCCAGTCCACGAGACCGGTCAGTTCATTGACTTCAAACCGCTCGAAAAACGGCGCCATCGCGATATCGGCAAGCGAATACTCCCCACCCGCCAACCAAAGTTGGCTGCCCAGCACTCGCTCCATGTCGTCGAGGCACTCGGCAAGGACGTTCTCGGCCAGTTGCTCTTCTTCGTCGAATAAGCCATGTGTGTAACGGCGCCGGCGCTCGGCGCGGGTCGCCACTCGCGGCTGCCTGTTTGCCCTGGCGAGTTTCTCTTCCAGACTGAGTTGCCCGAGGTAACGGGTCATGAAGCGATTGTGTGACAACACGTTGATGTTCTTGTGCAGGACCGACTCGGACCGATCGAGCCAGTAACGCATCCTTGCCCGCGCCCAAGGGAGTTTGCGGCCGCAGTCGAGTCTCGGGGAACACATCCTCAAGGTATTCGAGGATGACGCAGGACTCGATGATGATGTTGCCGTCGTGATCCAGTGTCGGGACGACGCCGTTCGGATTGAGTTCGATGTACCAGGGCTCAAGGTGTTCCTCAACACCATCTGTTCTGATGACCCGGCTGTCCCATTGCAGGTTTTTCTCGGCCAGGCAGATACGGACCTTTTTTGAACAGGTCGAAGGCCACATGTGATAGAGCTTCAGCATCGAGCTGTAAAAACGTCGATGTTCTCGCAGACGAAACTGACAAGCTTGTTGCAGTGGGTCCTGACGTCTTCGTCGGGTATCCGGCGGCCCTCGGGAAGCGGGGCTGCGCCGGGAGCCTCGAACAGTTCGACGCGCGTCGCACTGTTGCGAACGAAGGCGATGTCCGCGGGAATTATCGGTATCCTCTCTCTGATCGCTGGCTCATGCGGCCGCGTCGCGTCTCGATTCCACCTGGTCCTTCTCTTCGGGGGGTTGGCAGCGACTCGATCTTGGCTTGATTGTCTACCATCTACGCTCGCAAGGGTTTTTTGTAAGGTCGACATCGTCCTCCACTGTTCTTTGATACGGATACAGTGCCGTGTCCAGCATTCAGTTCGGTCGCTGATGTCCTTGCGCAATCGCCGAAGACGCAATGGACAAGAGTGCCAGCGTAATCAGATTCCTCGCGTTGTCGTCATTCCAAACGCGTGCGAGAACCCTTCGTTGGAATAGAACGCTGTAAATCGGAGATTGCGGCCAGAAGACGCAGTTGCGTCAGTCAGTCTCCCTATGCAGACGTTCGAGCCGCTCGGATGTTGCGAGGCCAAATAACTTGGCGGCATTGCCGCCGAGAATGGCCCGCTGCGATTGCTCATCGAGGTTGGCGACGAGTGCCGCCGGGTTGTAATGGCCCATGTCGAAAGGATAGTCGGTTCCGGTCAGGACCTGCTCTTTGCCTACGGTTGCGACCAGGTGCTCTAGATGATCGGGATCGAACACGACTGAATCGAACCAGATGCGCCGCAGGTAGTCACTCGGACGGCATTCGCAGCACCCGGTGTCGGGTCGTGCCGCGTGTCCTTGGTCCATGCGAACGCTGTAGGTTGGCAGGAACCCGCCGCCGTGGGCGGCAATGATCTTCAGGCCCTGGTGGCGATCCAACGTACCGCCGAGGATCAGCTTGGACAGGCAGATAGTGGTTTCCAGCGGTTGCCCGAGCGTGTTCATCAGGTAGTACTCCGCGACTCGCGGACCAAGCGTAGTCCCCCACGGATGGATGAAGACTACGGCGCCAAGTTCGTCTGCCTTTGCCCAGAACGGATCAAAGCGACGATCCGCAATGTCGATGTCGTTAACCAACGTCGAAATCTGTACGCCCTTCAGTCCGCGGTTGCGGATCAGGTCTTCAAGCTGTTGAGCAGCGAGTTTCGGGAACTGGAGCGATACCGTACCGAGTCCGATAAACCGGTCGGGGTGTGCCGCACAAATTTCGTCGAT
This sequence comes from Candidatus Rariloculaceae bacterium, assembly GCA_965221035.1. Lineage (GTDB taxonomy): Bacteria > Pseudomonadota > Gammaproteobacteria > Steroidobacterales > Rariloculaceae > UBA6522. Next base: position 3,796,756 of record OZ244860.1, on the reverse strand, counting down.
GGCCTCGTTCGTCGTCGCAACGATGCTGCGCGCCAGATCTTCCTCGGCCCAATAGTAGTACTGCGTCGGGGCTGAGCTGATGACCTGCATGTCGATGCCGCTGGCGTCCAAATCCTCCAGGCGAACCTCGATATCGACGAGCTTCGGGCCGATGGATTCGATCATCGCGGCGTTCACTTTGCGCGTTTCATCGCCGAACTGCGCCTGGGTTGCCGCTACCTCAGTCTCCCTGTCCGGGTGGCCGGCAACAAGGCCCTCCACGGTGGGGATCAAAGTATGGCTGTGGACGTCAATGGTGGGATACGGCGATTGTTCGTATGACTCGCCAGGGCGTGTTACCGGTACCGAGGGGTTGCATCGGAAAAGTTTCGTCGCGGATTCGCTGGCGCTCACGAAGAATCCTCTCTCTTCTGGGCTGGGCATTTTTTCAGCGTAGCGTCCAGGCACGTATAAGCCAAACTGATTTTCTTTATGGCTTACTAGTGGTCGCGATAATACGAACGTTGGCCAGGCCGGGTGTTAGAGTGGCTCCGCGGTGGCGCGCAACCAATCGCGTAACCAGATTTGTCCCTGGTCGGTTGCCCGCACGCTGTGATATTGCAGCATGACTTTCATCATCGGGAAGTCGAACGGCATCGGCGCAAACTTGAGTGGCAGGACAGACGCAAACATTTTCGCCAGCCGTTCCTGTAACACAGCGATTCGGTTCGTGCCCATCAGCATCCATGGCACCGCAGAAAAGTACGGCGAGTAGATATCGACTTTCCTGGAAAGTCCCTGCGCGGCCAATGTGCGCTCCGTGAATGATGGCAACCGCGACGGCCCTAAAGTGACGGCAATGTGACTGAGGTCGAAAAACGTGTCTGAAGTAATGAATCCATCGAATGCGGTATTGTCCCGGCAGCCGAGAACCACGTGGTGGTCCTCGAACAGCAATTCCGCGGGATGACCTTCAAGCAGAAATTCGTCAGGAACAAGCATGAGGTCGACTTCACCGCGTTCGAAGGCGACATTAAGAAGTTCTTCCGGGAGCCGGATATCGAGGCCAATGCCAGGCGCGATTCGGCGCAACTCGGGGACCATCGGATTGACGAGAACACTCGTAATATAGTCGGAGGCCATGAGCGTGAAGACCCGTTCCGAGCGCAGCGGATCAAACTCGGCCGACATTGAAATCAGCCCGTCGACGTGTCCGAGGATTCGTTTGACTTCGGGTATGAGGCTTTGCGCATACGAGGTGGGGATCATGCGTTTGCCGTGCATGACGAGCAGGTCGTCGTTGAAGTAGTCGCGCAGGCGACCAAGAGCTGCACTGGCGGCAGGCTGACTGAGGTGCAAACGTTCCGCGGAACGGGATACGTTCTTCTCCTCGAGCAGAATGTCGAGTGCAACTAACAGATTTAGGTCGAGACCCTTCAGTCGCAACGTGGATGCCTATCAACTGAGTGGCTAGGTCTTCATAAAAACAAATAATTTGGTTAATAGCAAGCAGCGCGCTAATAATAGGGAAAACGAACTGCTTCAGGAAGATTCGATGTATCCGTTCGACTATGAAACCGGGATTGTCAGGAATCGTTGGTACATCGCGGCGTTTTCCTACGAGATTACGCGGGAGCCGATCGAAAGAACTTTGCTGGATACGCCAGTTGTTCTATACAGGACGGAAGACGGTACGCCCGTTGCAATGTACGGCCTGTGTCCGCATCGATATTTTCCGCTGGCCAAAGGATGGCTCGATGGTGATGTGATCGTGTGCGGGTACCACGGCTTTGAGTTCGCCGCTGACGGGAGCTGCACCCGGATCCCGTCCCAGGAGGTCCCAGGCAAGTTTTGCCAGCCGACCTACCCGGTCATCGAGCGTGGGCCGTTGTGCTGGATATACATTGGTGACCCGCAACAGAAAGACAAGGTTTCGATTCCGCCTTACGACGACTTTGGGCTCGGGCAGGATGGATGGCGATACAGCTCTGAGAATTATTTCCGCCTCAAAGGGCGTGCACAGTTGTTAGTCGACAACCTCATGGATCTCACGCACCTGCCGTACGTGCATCATCACATTCCGGGCGGCGAGGCCATGGCTAACCCGGACATGGAAGCGACCGAGCGCGAGCACAGCTACCAGCTTATTCGCCGGAGCAAGGTTCCCTTTACGCCATTTCACGAGATAATCTTCGGGCCGGACGCTCGATTCGAGGGCTTATCTGAGTTCGAGTCGGTCACTGACTTTTACGGTCCGGAGTTTATCCGGACTAGCTTGCCCGTCACGAAGTCGCTGGATTCCGGCCAACCGGTGCCGGATGGTATCGGCGAACTGTACATCCTGCACGGCATCACGCCGGAGACCGAGCATTCTACGCATTACTTCGGCTTTTCCACGCGCAATTTCCGCCTTAACGACGAGAGCGTTGACGAGTTTCAGCGCGAGTCGGATTGCAAAATTCGACAACAGGACGTTGATGCTATCAACGCCGTCGAGCAGCGTATCGACTTCGGTGCTGCGCGGCATAAAGAGATGCTGGTCGTTGCGGATCGTCCGGTGAGTCTTATTCGAAAACGCATCGAAAACATGATCGCCGAAGAGCAATCGAAGCTATAAGTTCCGTCAATGCAACTCCACCAAATCTATTGATTTTACTGCTGCGTAGCGAGCTGCTAGTCTAGGTCGTGCAACTTACTCTATGGGGATTTTCGCCATGGCCCTGCTTGGTTTGCATCATATGCATATCGGTGTGCCGGATACGGTCAAGACTGTAGCGTTCCTTGAGGATTTTGGATTGGTCTTAGCTGAGCAGGAAGGTGATACACTTTATCTTCGCAGTTCGGGCACGGCCAAGTACAGTGTCATTGTTGAGTCGTCCGCTGATGCTTCTTTAGTCACTACCGCGCTGGAAACAGACGATGAAGCAGATCTCGAGCGTGCGGCGAAGGAGCACGGCGCAACGGAACCTGCACCGTTGTCGGCGCCTGGTGGCGGCACTTTTGTCGACCTGCGCGACCCGGACGGCAAGACCATCAGGCTGGTGCACGGGATAGCGACGCGTAAGGCGGATGCGAAGCCGAGACCCAATCTCGAGATCAACAATGGCGACGACAAGCCGCGCAAAGGCGTGCCACAGCACACCTCGCCAACCGGGCCAGCTCAATTGTTGCGGATGGGTCATGTAGGACTATTCGTGCGCGATCTGGCGGCGTGCGACAAGTGGTATCGCGAAGTGCTGGGATTGTTACCAAGTGATCGGTTCTTCGGTGGCAAACCGGACAATTACCTGGCCGGGTTTTATCGTGTCAATCGCGGTGATGAATATGTAGATCATCACACCATCGCCTTGTTTGGGTTTGGCATAAACGACCTGCATCACGTCTCGTTCGAGGTGCAGGACTCCGAAGCTCAGTTTATGTCTCACCGTTGGCTGAAGCAGCGGCAACATGAATCGATCTGGGGTGTCGGACGTCACCCGAAAGGCTGCCACGTTTTCGATCTCTGGCGCGAACCCAGCGGCTATCGCTTCGAAACCTTCTCCGATACCGATCTCTACACCGCGGACTACGAGGCAGGCCTGTTTCCTATTGAGGAACAGGAAATGGACGTGTGGCGCGATCGCAGTCACGAACCTTATTTCGCTTAACGAAGGACAGAACAGGCATGACAGATTTCAATTCGGTTACCGGACTACGATCAGGGGCGTTCGGCGTCGGCACTTTCCGACGCTCTCCGCAGGCTCAGGCGTTCCCTGGGCTGGTACAGCCCGACGGCACCGTATTCGACCTGTCCGATCTGTACGTCGACACGCACGCGATTTTCGACGATTGGGATCGTGCGCTGGACAAGTTAGTCGATATCGCTGCGAAAGACGGCGAGACGGGCATTCGCTACGAAGATCTCGAGTGCCTGCCCGTTGTTACCCATCCGAACATCATGGGTACTGGCTCAAACTACAAGCAGCACGTCGCCGAAATGATGACGAACAACAAGTTCAATCAGCACAACCGAAAGCCAGGCGAGAGCGACGAAGACTTTTTCAAGCGTAACTATGCTGAGGTCGAGAGGCGCTCGAAGGAGGGTATGCCGTTCTTCTGGACCGGTATGCATTCCGCGCTTTGTGGTGCCAATGACGATATTCTCTTGCCGCTGATCGGCGAGCAGATGGAGTTCGAACTCGAACTCGGCGTTATCGTTGCACGGGGCGGACGGTACATTCCGCCCGACGAAGCCGATGACCTGATTGCAGGCTACGTCATCTGTAACGATCTCGGCACCGTCGACGAGTTTCGACGTGCCGATGTCAAGTTTCAATACGACTGGATCAGCAAGAACCAGCCAAACCACTACCCACTCGGACCCTTCATGGTGCCGAAGCAATTCGTAGAGTGGGACAAGGTGCAGATCGTGCTCAAGGTGAACGGCAAGACCATGCAGGACTGGCCGACCAACGACATGATTTTCTCGCCGCAGCACATTCTGAGTTACGCCTCCGAGCGTATCAAGCTGCTGCCAGGAGATCTGCTGATTACCGGGTCGCCGCCTGGCAACGCCGGTTCGCACGGTGGGGCGTGGCTGCAGCACGGCGACGTTGTTGAGAGTGAGCTGACGGGCCTCGGTCAACAGCGAAACAATGTCGTCAACGAGGATGCCGCTGGCCGCAAGCCGACCTTCGGCCCTTTCATTAACGATTGGTAGTTTGGCCAACAACTCTGTGGAGAATCAGATGCGACATCCAATTGCAATGGTTGTGATTATGGCGATGGCGGCGACGGCTTATGCCGACGATGCCGCAGTCAGCAGACCGATGAACGAATTCGTCATTCTGGGATCCGCTGCCGGACCTGACTCGCAACCAGACCGTGCTCAACCGGCCAATGTGCTCAGGGTCAATGACGATCTCTATTTTGTCGATGCCGGCGACGGCGCTGTCGGCCAGCTAGTCAAGGCGGAGTTCAGGCTTGTACATGTCGATGGGCTCTTTATCAGCCACAATCACTTTGATCACACGGGAGGTGTGTTGGCAATTCTCGGTCTGCGACGGCAGCTACAGGCGACGCAGACCCTGCAAATTTTTGGCCCGCCGGGAACGCAGGAGTTTATCAACGGTCTGCTTGCAGGCATGGCGCCGGCAATGGAGGCCGGCTACGGTATGCCCGGATTTTCGTGGCGACCGAACGTGGCGGTACAGGAGGTTGTGCACGGTGACGAAATCCAGCTGGACGGTGTGACCGTATTGGTCGCCGAGAATTCGCACTTCGCAATTCCCGAAGACAGTGGGGTGCCCGAGAAAGCGAAGGCGCTGTCGTTTCGATTCGATCTGGAAGATCGTACGATAGTGTATACGGGCGATACCGGGCCGAGTGAGGCTGTCAAAGAGCTGGCAATCGGTGCCGACCTGCTGATCAGCGAAATGATGGACGTCGATGCGGTGGTCGAGCAGATTCGGGCCGACAACCCGAATATGCCCGAGGAACAGATCGCCGGTGTGGAGTGGCATTTGCGGGCGCATCATCTCTTGCCGCCCCAGGTTGGTGAGCTGGCGGCCGGCGCGGGCGTCGGCAAACTCGTCGTTACGCACATGTCGCCAAACGTCAACACCGCCGAGATGGCAGAGCGGTACATCGGCGAGATTGCCGCAGAGTATGACGGTGAGATCGTGATCGCCGACGATCTTGACAGGTTTTAGGCAGTGGCCGGAGTCAAAACATAGCCCGGTAGTCAAATCGATCCAGAGGGTTTCATGACAGAAACAATTGCAGTACCAAATCAGCAAGCTGCAGGCACTCGACACGGTGTTGTTCTCCTGATGGCGGCCGTCCTACCGGTAATGGCTATCGTGTCGCTGGTACCCGTGATGCCGCTCCTGTTGAATGAGTTTTCGAGTACGCCGGGACATCAATTCCTGGTACCGATCGCGCTCACGATACCCGCGTTGTGCGTGGCGCTTTTCTCGCCACTGGCAGGCTGGTTGTCCGATCGGGTCGGGCGCAAGATGATACTGATCGCCGCGCTCGTGCTTTATGCCGGTGTAGGATTGTTACCGTACTTCCTGACGGATCTCACACAAATTATTATCAGCCGTGTGGGCCTTGGCGTCACAGAGGCAGTAATCATGACGGTTGCGACGGCCATGATTGGCGATTACTTCATTGGCGAGGCGCGGCAGCGCTGGATAGCCTTGCAGGTTGCCGTCATCAGTATCTCGGCTATCTTACTCATTATGATTGGCGGTACGCTCGGCGAGGCTATGGGCTCGCGCGGGCCTTTCCTGTTGTATCTGCTCGCGTTACCCGTTGCACTTGTTGTTGCGTTCGTTCTGTTCGAGCCCGAAACGCATGAGCACATATCCGATTCCAAAGAGAAGCTGCCGCTGGGCAGGGTATTGCCGCTTGCCGGCATAACACTCGGTGCGGCGATTCTCTTCTACACTATCGTTGTGCAACTGGGACCGTTGTTGACTGACATCGGAGTGACGTCGCCGGCGATTATTGGCGCGGCTGGGGCGGGCGTCAATTTTGGTCACGTCACAGGGTCGTTTACTTTTCATCGTCTCAAGACGTGGTCTGGACCAGCACTGCTAGCCGTCGGATTCGGAATTACTGCAGTGGGCTACCTGAGCACGGCTTTGTCACAGAATCTGCCATCGCGAGCGGCGGCGGCGTTTCTTGCCAGTGTCGGTGTTGGGGTATTGTTACCAACATTGCTGGCGTGGATCATGCGGGTGTTGCCCGCGCCCGTGCGTGGTCGCGGTACCGGGCTTTGGACGGGAACATTTTTCCTGGGCCAATTTATAGCGCCCATCGTAGCTGTAGCATTGAGTGGGCAACTAGGCGGCAGCCTGATAAACGTCATTTTGCTCTATGCCGGTATTGCAGCGGCCGCAGCGTTGATCTCCCTGTGGCTGTCCCGAAAAGGATGAGCTGCAGATGCTTGATTCTCTCGAAAAAAAATACGTGATGGTAAGGGGCAAGCGAATACCGCCCACCCAGCGTAAGCGCGCCATCGCAGCGTTCGATGCTTCAGCGGGACGACCTGCTAAAGTCGCGCGCCATGAATGAGTCCAGACACACGAATCAGTCGGCCGTCGATCTGCTGCTGACCCGCCGCTCCGTACTGGCCAAGGACATGATCCCGCCCTGCCCGACCGACGAGGAAATTCAGACCATCCTTCGCTGCGGCCTGCGCGTGCCCGACCACAGCCGGGCAGAGCCCTGGCGGATACAGGTCCTGGACAAGCCGGCCCAGCAGGCTCTGGGCGATTTCTGTGCCGAATTGTTTCAGCGGGAACACCCCGAGGCCAATGAAGTCCTGGTCGAGCTGGAACGGCAGCGACCGCAGCGCTCGCCGATGTTGTTGGTGGTGACGTTCCACGTCAACGAGCAGAAGCTGGCGAAATTCCCGGAGGTAGAGCAACTACTGTCGTGCGCCGCCCTTTGCCAGAACATCCTCGTGGCGACCGCGGCGATGGGCTACCGGGGGCAGTGGCTGACGGATTGGCCAGCGTACCATCCGGAAGTGATTGGATACCTGGGGCATGGCGACGGGACCCAGATAGTGGCGTTCATTCACATCGGTAGCGTGGAGACGCCACCGAATGAGCGGCCGCGGCCGGAGTTCGACAATATCGTCAGCGAGTGGCGGCCGGGAGGAATCGACACAATCCGAACTGTCTGAGCTGGCTGAACTGACTGAACTGGCGGAACAACCGGGAACTACGTCAGTGCGTATTCAGCAGTTTCCTCGGCACGATGACTGAGGTGGCCCCTGGGTATCGTCGCGACCGTCACCGGCACTTGCGGGTCAACCCTGTCAAAAGCCGTCGACCACTCATCCGATGAGGCCGGCACAAGCCCGTTCACGATCCTTGCCGCGTGTATTCGGCCAGCCCGTACGGCGAGCTCTTCGTGAACCGCGTCCAGCGGTGCGGTCGAGTTGGTCACGACCAGGGGGTAGCAAGCCAATCTGCAGATCTTGTCCCGTCGGTGCGTCTCGCCACCCACGGTGACGTTGTGTTCGAGACTGCGCCCGCGTGAGCCGGATGACGCCGTCGCGGACCGCAGGCCCAGCTCGTTCTGCACCGCCGCGGCCAATCCGTCGTGGCCCTTGCGGAAATCCACAGGCTCCGTGGCCTCCAGGATCCGCACGCCGTTCGGCGACACCCTCACCGGCGCCCGGCCGTCGGCCTTGTCCTCCGCTCTCTGTACATGGTTCCGCATCTGAATCCTCCTCGTTGCAAAAAGGAGTGATCCAGACTCATCGGCTCACTGAAAGGAAGGTGGGGTCGGCGCAGCGCTTACGTATGGCTTTATTACAGACATGGAATGCTTTCCTGTTGCTTATGGCGTTTCGAGCATATGCTCGATCTTGCTGCGGTTCTCAGCGGCATCCGCATTCATAATGGCCAGATATTTCGGATTGAGGTGCTCTTCAATCGCGCGATAGTTGTTACGTCGACGCGATGCCTCAAACCACTCAATTATCTGCGGGAGATTAGACCAGAACCAGTCGAGGCCCAGGTGCTGCAGCCGTAACACATAGGGCAACATCGTAATATCCGCAAGCGAATAGAGTTCTCCGGCAAGCCACGACGACTTTTCCAGCGCTGCCGCCATCGAATCTATGGCTTTCCTGTAATGTCGCAACGCAGCATCAACACCGGGTGCGTCGAGACCTTGCTCTACGAGCGATCGAATGTGGCCGCGGCGTTTTTCATCCGGCATCTTCGCGTAGTGCGCCTCGAGCTTGTCTGGCTCCAGCACCGCAAGTTGTTTACGGAAAGCCAGTGCAAAACTCGTAAGGCCGCAAGTGTCATGTAGTCCTGCGTCCGGGAGAATCATCCATTGCAGCATACAGGCGCGAGCAAACGCCGTGTCCGGGGTCAGCGATGCCTTTTCGAATGCGTCGTCAAGGTAGGAAATAATCACGGTCGACTCGACGACCACGTCTCCATCGTGAACAATCGTCGGTACCACTGCTTTTGGGTTGAGTTTCAGATAGTCGGGCTTGAACTGGTCACCCGCCCGCAGGTCAAGGTTATGCCGCTCATAATCCAAGTTCTTCTCCGCAAGCACGAGGCGAACCTTTTGTGCGCATACGGACATGTCGTTGTCGTAAAACTCAATCATCGATACTCCTTTTGATTCGATCTATGCGTGGCTGGCATGCAGCCCGGACTCTGCCGTCATCGCCAACAGAGACATCCGCACGGCGTAATGATTGCCCCAGTGCCGGCCCGAGCAAGCATTCGCCACTGCCAATGTCGAATTGGGCGCCGTGCGCGCTGCACACGATTCGCGTTCCGTCGGCGTTGAGATAGGCGTTCTTTCGCCAGGGCAGCGATGCTCCCTGGTGCGGACACCAATTGCGAAAAGCGCTTAGCGACTCGCCGCGGCGCACAACGAACAGTGTGTCTCGGCCCTCAGCACGCACATCGAAACCGCGAGCTTTGCCGTCTTCCAGTTCGTCGAAAGCGCAGAGCTCGACTACCCTCTCATCAGTTTCCGCGTCTTTATTCGTCAGGCGGTCCACCGGTGGGTATCCAGTTGTCACGCAACGTGAAAAGAAAAATCTGAGAGCTGTCTTCGGCCATTTCGGCCGAACGCATGAACGGTCCCACACCTGTAAATCGGTCTGTTGTTATGAAGCCAAGACGCTCTGCATAAAATGCCTCGAACTTCGCGAGATCGGGCACAAAATAGACCACATGCGATAGCGTTCTCGGCTTTGGATCCGCCGCCGGGTCGACACCAATGACATTGGCGGCCCGCTACGGTCTTGCGTAACATGCTGCCGGTCTCGAGCGCTGCCGGCAGTGACTCGTCATCTTTCGGCTTGATGACGACAGAGGTGCCATCCAGCGCTTCGAACCTCCCGTCACCTACAGGTTCAAGGCCGTAATCCGTGAAGTACTGAGTGCAGGCATCGACGTCATCGACGCCAAATACCAGCGAATCAGGACCGATAATGTTCATATATCCCCTCCCGGCACAGGTGAGCATACTCTGATCACAACATCGCGATTGTTATAATTCCAATTAATTGTTTTAATGGAAATACAGTCACCCAAATTATAAGTGGATTCATGCGGCTGAAAGGCTTGGACCTCAATCTTCTGGTAGCCCTCGACGTATTGCTTGAAGAGCGCGGTGTGTCGCGAGCCGCTGAGCGACTGTACGTCAGCCAGCCGGCCGCCAGCGCAGCGCTTGGTCGGCTTCGCGACTACTTTAAAGACGAAATCCTGGTGCTACACGGCAAACGGATGATCCCGACGTCGTACGCCGAGGATCTGCAGCCAGAAGTTCGACGCATTCTCCGCCAGGTGGATGGCATGATCTCGATGTCGGCCGAATTTGATCCGCTTCGTTCGGAGCGCGTGTTCAGGTTCATGGCTTCAGACTACATCACCACAGTATTACTTATACCCCTTGCTTCGGAGCTTGAGCGAGTGGCGCCGGGCATCCGTTTGGATACCCGGCTTCCAGACGATGCAATTCGAGTCGAGTTCGAGCGCGGTGAAATCGACGCCATGCTTATTCCAGAGGAATTCATGGTTGCGCAACACCCGTCGGAATTGATTTTCGAGGAGCCGCACGTCATCGTCGGATGGTCTGAGAACCCGATCTTTCAGCTTGAGATTGGTGAGGCCGAATTCTTCAGGGCCCGAACTGCAGATCAGGGTCTATTGTGGTTGCTGGATCGTATCAGGAGCCAGGCCGTGACAATCGTGAGCGATAAAGAGTAAAACCAGACAGCTACCCAGGGCGCTATTTCTCTCTGGATTTCACGAGCACGCCATATTCGGTCACGTACTCTTCCCACTCAGCAAGAAGTTTTTCGACGATTTCCGGATGCTTCACTGACAACTCATTGCGTTCGGCCGGATCGCCCTTGATGTTGTAGAGCCTCCATGGGCCTCCGTTGCCAATAGGCGTACCCGCCGGACTGCCTCGATCGAAGCCGTTCACGGGGCATTGGAGGGCCGGACATTGGACCAAGGCCGGGTTTCCCCGGTTTCTCGCCGAGGTATGGCTCTCGCTCACCGACCCACAAAAGCTTCCAGTCGCCAATGCGAATCGCGGCGTTGCCACCGTGCTCCCGTCCCACGGGATCATTCATATCTCGGGCTATAAACCGGCCACCGTCTCGCAGCAGGCCGGTAAACGATCGTCCTGTAATTGGCAGCATATCACCTGTACCAACACGCGATCCTGATTCAACACCAGCAAGCTCCAGCATCGTGGGGACCACATCGTAGGCCAGGATCAACGCGTCATTGCTTCGAGATGTCGTGCTCAGCGCGGTGGTGATCCGTACCTGACATCGGCTCAGGGCGGGTCGGCGCACAGTAGAACCAGTGCGGCACGCAGTCTCACCGTGCTAGAAAGCGAAACGGACGGCCAGACCATATGTCATCGGCTCGGCGGGTGTACCTTCAAATACCGCGACATTCGGATTGTCTGCTGCCCAGGCATTGAGCAGCCAGAAGTCCGCAAAGCTGGCGACGTTGGTGGCAACGAAATCATCAAGCAGGTTGCGACCCCAGAGGGAAATCTCCCAGTTGTCGTTGCGAATGCCCAGCGTCGTATTCAGAATTTCCGACTCCGTGAATCGCAACAGGTCGCGACCGACCGCGTCGGCAGCCGCAATGGCATTGTCGGGATCGGATTCCACGGCATCCGTAAAGGAGTACCCACCCGTAAAGAACAGTTCCCAGTTATTGTTTAGAGTAGTACCCGCATCCCAGCTGATCGTGTAACTGGCATCAGGGGTGCCAACGGTATTGTTGCCGCCGACGTCGTCCTGAGGACTCGGACCAATGGATGCTCCCGGAGCATAGGCTGAGTCATAGAATGCAGCGGAATAGCTCAAAGTGAGCCACTCCGCGACCGCGAGACTGCCGTCGATTTCGACACCGTCAATCTCGGAATCAAGGTTAAATGTGAGCAGTTGATCGTTGACGATCTGGCTGGTCTGTTGGCCGATGTATTCAGTATTGAATACGGCAATGCTAAAGGTGGCACGGTTGTCCCAAAAACCGGACTTGATTCCGAATTCCATATTCTCGGCAGACTCCGGGTCGATCCTGAATAGCTCAACATCCTGGATTGTGGAATTGGGGGACTGGAATCCGCCCTCTTTCCATCCTTCGGAATAGGTGACGTAGGTCATCAGGCTGTTGAACATGCCAACGTCGTCCCACTTTCCGTCCAACGTGATTTTCGGTGAGGTATTCGACCAGCTTTGAGACTCGTTTCTTTCGATTCGGCAGAACCGCGGACCTGGATCTGCGACATCGGTGCAATCTATAGCCTGCTCCGCAAACCATCGGCGATGCGCTTCGCCATCAATCAGCGCGTAGAAGTCTTTGTCGACTTCGGTGTGTCGAACACCGGCTGTGACACTGAGCCAGGCGTTCGCGGCCCACGTCGCTTGCCCGAAGAAAGCAAGGCTCTCCGTCTCGGAGTCCGCAAAATCCTGGAAGCGCGTTTCTCCGTCGTTGTTGCCTTCTATATCAGCGATGTTGTCGTTTCCTGCACGCGTAAATGGCAGGCCCCAAGTTCCCGTTGACTGAGCCTGTTCATTGCTCGCGTCGTAGTAGTAAGTGCCAACCTGCCAGAACAACGAATCGGTATCGCCGGACAAACGAAACTCCTGTGAGAACGACTTGTCTTCGTAGCCATGATCGCGCTCGATTTTCCCGAAACTCTCCGGAAAGGGGAAGAAACCGAAATTGTCGACAAATCCTTCGGAATCAACGGAGCCGGTCAGACTCGAGAACGTCACGCCGTTTTCAAACCTGTAGTCCAGCCCCAGGCTTGCAACAATAGTTTCGAAGTCATTGGTACCAATCGCAGAACGCTGGTAGGTTTCTTTTTCGTAGTTTTCGGGAATGACGAACGTCGAGAGAATTGGAGCAGTTCTTCCTGGCGGTGGAGGTGTTCGAATGGCGTCCGGTCCCGGCAAGAAGATGCGTGCGTTCATCTCGGAAGTGTCTTTCTGGAAAGTGCTGGTAAATTTCGCACTTAAATTATCCGTCACGTCCCACACCAGTTTGCCGCGCAGCAGGAACACGTCTTCGGAGCCCAGGTCCTGACCGCTGTCCAGATTGGTAACGTAACCGTCAGCCGTTTCAGAAGCGAAAGACAACTGACCGGCCAGGTTCTCTGCGAGGCCGCCGGCAACGCGCCCGGAAACTTCCTGACGACTATGGTTGCCGACTGACACCTTAATGTCTGCTTCAGCTTCCTGAGTCGGGTCCTTGGTGATGACGTTGATGGAACCGCCGACAATGTTGTGTCCCCACAGGGTGCCTTGCGGACCGCGCAGGATTTCGACTCGCTCGACATCGGACAGGCTTTGGTTGAACAGTGACGAACGTCCGAAGTACAGACCATCAATAAAGAACCCGATGGACTGGGCGAGACCCGCATCGCCACCTTCGGTGATGTTGCCTCGCATGGCAACATATTGCTGGTTTCGATTAATGCCCTGAATGTTGATTCCGGGCGTCGTCAATGTTAGCTCGTTTAGGTTGTTAATGTTTGCGGATTCGATTGCAGCACCGGTAATCGCCACAATCGCAGCCGGTGTTTCTGTCAGTGATGTTTCTCGCCGCTCCGCCGTAACCACGATTTCCTCGAGTGCTAATCCACTGTCTTGCGCTCGCGCCGGGTTCGCAAAAAATGCTAATCCCGGAATTAGAGCCAGCAAAACGCCAGCGAGAAGACCAGATTGATTTCGAATGTTCATGTTGTCCCCTCCGGACAGACTACTGTGAGTAGAAGCGTCAACGGTCACGCATCGAGCATGGGCCTTGAGTCGCTAGCAATTTAACCATGCCGAGGGGCATTCGTCCAATTAATATTCTGCATGAAAAACAATAAAAACAGCAAATAAGCTTGAGGCGTTACCCAAAGAGTGCCGCACAGTCCGTCGGCCAGTTTATAAATGAGAGTATTACGTGACCATAAAAACAAATAGCTTGGATGATAGTTGGGGCCGCGATAGACTGAATATCCTTCACAGCTCGGTATCGGTAGGCCTGCCTTGCAAAAATTCCTCGCAGATCGTGCTAGGGCAGAAGGAACGAACGTAAGACGGGTAGTAGTTGTTGAGGACATAAACGAAGATGCCGACGGTGTCGAAGTTTCATTCTCGGACGGCACGAGTGGTAACTACGACGTCGTCATCGGCGCCGAATACATCGCCGACTGGTTTGCTGAGACATTGGGCGGCCATACCTCGTAATTGGATTTTCTTCGCTCGGAGGCGAACATGGCACAACGATTCGTCGATCTCTCTATTTATCTTGAAAACGATGTGATTTCCGACCCGCCATTCATGCGGCCCAAGATCGAGTACAAGCAGCACGAAGAAACGGTGACGGAAGCGCGCACCTTCTTCCCGGGTGTCGAGGCCGATGACTTTCCCGGAGGCGGGGGGTTTGCGGCTGCGGAGGAGGTGACACTGTCGACACACAACGGCACACACCTCGATGCGCCCTGGCATTTTCATCCAACCATGGACGGCGGCGAACGTGCGATAACAATCGATGAGGTTCCCCTGGATTGGTGTTTCCGCCCGGGCATCAAACTTGACTTTCGGCATCTTGAAGACGGGCATGTTGTGACCGCCGCCGAAGTCGAAGCAGAACTGGATCGAATCGGTGTTGAGGTCAAACCGATGGACATTGTTCTTATTAATACAGCGGCCGGCAAGGCGCTGGGTGACCCGAATTTCGTAAACATCGGTTGTGGTATGGGCTATGAGGCCACAATGTACCTACTTAAAAAAGGTGTTCGGGTGACGGGCACCGATGCTTGGAGCTGGGACGCACCATTTTCGTATACAGCTGAAAAAGTCAAGGAGACCGGTGACACGTCTTTGATCTGGGAGGGGCACAAGGCGGGCCGTGATATCGGCTATTGTCATCTCGAAAAACTGCATAACCTCGAAGTGCTGCCGCCTTCGGGTTTCACGGTCAGCTGTTTCCCACACAAGATTCGTGGCGCATCGGCTGGTTGGACACGCGCTGTTGCGATCTTTGACGAGTAGGGAACGGCTGTGAGACTGGCGACGATCCCAGGTCAAACTCCCGATGGCGAACTTGTCGTCGTGTCACAGGATGGTGCTCGATATCTTGGCGCCGGAAACGGCCGGACAATGCAATGGGCGATGGAGAATTGGCGGCAAGCATGCCGCGAAGTCGAGTCTGCCCAATCCGATCTTGACGATGTTGGCGGCGAATCGACGAGCGATACCCGGTTCGCAGCACCGCTGCCGCGCGTGTGGCAATGGCTTGACGGTTCGGCGTACGACACCCACGGCGACCTGATGCAAAAAGCCTTCGGGCTCGATCCCATAGAAACCGATAAGCCACTCATATACCATGGCATGTCACACGTGGTTTACGGACCTCGCATGGCGGCACTCGCCACAACACACTGAAACACTTGGGAAGTCTTGTGAACAGTCGACGCGAAGCGTTGGAGATGATGGTTGCTGGAAGCGCGGCAGTCCTGCTCCCAGCCTGCGGGTCAAGCAGCGGCGGCGACGTCAATCCCGGCGACGGCGCCTCCGGAGCAGGCTCATCAGGCGACGGTTCCCCCGTTGTTGGCGGCGGCGACAGGACCAACACCACCCGATGGCTTGCCGGCGGCACAGCCGCGATGCAGGCGGAGTTCCCTCCAACCAGTGACCCACTCGATCTGTCTCTTGGGAACGTGATGTGCACGGTCACCGGCACGGACCGTTTCACCATTGGCCCCTGTTACTTTGACACGGATGATTTTCGCGAAGATATTTCTGAAGGTCAGCCCGGTGTGCCGATGACTTTGGCGCTAAAGCTGGTTGACGCGGACTGCAACCCGATCATGGGGGCCATCATCGAGGTGTGGTGGGTGAACTGGGAGGGAGTTTACTCCGGCGACAACTCCGGCAGCACGGGCAATGTCAGCAATTTCAATTCCGGTTTCTGTACCGAGAACGACTCTGACGCATTGTCCGCCAAGTGGTTCCGGGGCGTACAGACAACCGATAGCATCGGCAATGTATATTTCCGCGCATGTTTCCCGGGTTGGTATCGAGGCCGTACTACACACATTCACTTCCGCGTGGTGGTGGAAGGAGTGGAACGTCTGGTCTCACAGTTTGGATTCGATGACGATCTCGCAAACGACATCTACCTCAATCATTCAGACTACACCGGACAGCGAAAGGACACGAACAACGATTCGGACAGCGTATTCCGGGACGGCATCCTTGAACACTCATTCTTGGTGGAAGAGCAATGGGACGGTTCAATGCTCGCCTACAAGGGCATTCAGATCGTCTGATGCCGCGCCGAGCCTGGCAACCACTCGGGCAACCAGACTCTCGAGGTCACCGTCGTTGGCAAAGCCGAGTGCTTCGGCGGCGGTCGTATCGATCGGCGGCAGCGAACCGAATGCCGCCATGATCGCCCTGTCAGGTTCGTAGAAAATCTGTTCGCTGTCGGCGCCTGTCTGCAGGGCGATCTCTGCCACGAGATCGGACATGTTGACGCGCAATGTCGGCAAGTTGACCGCATGGTCATGGCCAACCGACCTCATATCCAGTTCCAGCCCATGCAAGAGATTGTCCACGGCGCGGTCCAGCGAGATGACCCAGGACGTGGCGCCGGGCGATACCGGCATGACAAAGTTCCTCCCCGCAATCAAGGCGTGGAAGACCTCGCTAAGAAATGCCGATTTCATGCCGGACGGACCGGGCGGCCTCGCGACAACGCCGGACAGGCGCAAGGACAGCGCCTGCAACGCGCCGCGGCGCGTGAGCGTGGCGAGCCACTGCTCAATCATGGCCTTGTGCGCACCGTAGTACATTCGCGGTGTCAGTGGTGTGGCGTCATTCACCCTTGAGGGCAGCGGATTCCCAAACACCGCAACACTGCTGGCGAATATGAAGCGAGGACATTGCCCCGCAGACACGGCGGCGTCTCCCAAGGCCATGGTGCCGTCCACGTTCACCTTTTTCGCCAGCGCAGGTTGCCGCTCTGCGGCACCCCCTGGAACGGTTGCAAGATGGACGACAGCATCACACCCGCCGGAAAAGGCCGCGTCCAGGACGCTCGAATCGCACAAATCGCCGGTCAACGCCGTGACGTGGTCGAATTCGGCAACGGACTCAGGCGGCGCCTGATCGATGGCCACGACTTCGTGCCCGTCGAGCCTCGCCACGAGTCGCCTCCCGACAAATCCCCCTGCCCCCGTTACCACGACCCGCATTGCGGCCGCCTATGGCTTCAATTCTTCCAGCGGCTCGCCGTCGTACAGGTAGGGTCCCCTGGCCTCGATCAGCGCAAATACGATGCGGCAGATCTCCGAATCGCTTGTGTTGCGCCACAAGTGGATCGTGCCCCGCTGCACGATGACATCGCCCGCGCGGCAAGTCTCCACAACACCATCGTCCAGTTCGAGTTCTACCTCGCCCGCAAGCACTATGCCGTAGTCGATGCTGTTGGTACGGTGCATCGGCGACTCGCCGCCGGGCAACATATCCACCACGCGAATCACGGAGCCTCTGTTGATCGTGAGCCCGACGGCCCTCTCGCCCCCGTGCGTTTCGTCGTTTAGATCAACGGGGACCTCGGCCGTACTCCATATGGTCGCAAAATTCGCATCCCCGCTAGGGATCGGTTCGGGAGTCAGCGTATCGATCGATCGGAACACGGCGTGACCCCGGCGGTCGTGCCCGGTTACGATGCGGCGGAATGGCCTTGATAGCTGGCTCTTGCCTTTGAGTACCTTTAGCTGGCTCATACCCGGACTACCTTCTGATTGATCGCACCGAATAACACACCGCCGTCGAGCGCCCTCGCCTCCATCCGGACGCGATCACCGAACGTCATGTAACGCGTCGAGGGCTCACCTTGGTCGACGATTTCGATGCCGCGGCGCTCGGCTATGCACGACGAGCCGATCTCGCGACAATTTTCGTTTGAGACCGTGCCCGTACCGATGATCGTGCCCGCGCACAGTGGTCGCGTGGCAGCCGCGTGAGCGACGAGTTCGTGCAGGCCGACACTCATGGCGCCTCCATTGGCCACGCCGAACACCTTGCCGTTCCAGCGCACTTCCAGCGGCAGGTGCACCCGGCCGTCACGCCAGGCATCCCCAAGCTCATCTGGCGTAACGGCAAACGGCGCCATCGCGCAGGCCGGTTTTGCCTGAACCCAACCGAAGCCCGTCTTCATCTCCTTCGGCCCCAGCACGCGCAGGGACCAGTCGTTGAGCTGTACGAGCAGTTTGATGCGCTCCATGGCCTCGCTGGCGCCGGTGCCCATAGGAACGTCATCGACGATGACACCGAATTCGCCCTCGAAGTCGATGCCGTCGGCCTCGCTGACGAAGGGCACGTCCTCGGTCGGCCCGTAGAACAGGTGTGACATGCCCTGGTACATCAGCGGCGCGTCCGTTTCAATGGGATCGAGCCGAAACGCCTTCTGCATCAGGTCGCCATGCGAATCGAATGCCGATCCATCAAGCCACTGCCAGGCGCGCGGCAGCGGCGCGCGGAAGTCGGCCTCCGATGTCGACTCACCTGCGCCGCCATCGACGACCGTGGACAGCGACCGCAATTCGGGCTCTACCGACGCCCAGTCATCCAGCGCGGCCTGCATGGTAGCCACACCGGGAAGCGGCGCGCGGCGCTTCCCGTCCGAGGACACGACGACCAGTCTGCCGTCGCGGCTGCCGTCATCGACCGTTGCGAGTTTCATGAAGTGATCTCCGGCCGCATGAATGGCGTGTCCGTGATGACTTCGTTCTCCAGGCAGATGGAGAGATCGACGAATCTGCGGGGCATGTTGGTCCTCCGAAGACAGCCTGGGGCCTGTCCTTGTCGTTGTCCGTTAACGGGTCAGTGGATATCCGCCAACGCCGGTGCCTGTCAACGCTATACGAGACAGCACTGCCGAGTCTATTGTGTGGCACCAGGCGACGCGTACGCAGTCCGGCCACCGAGCGTTTCGGCAAACCAGTCGGCAATGTAGTCGTTTCCGAAGGACATGTTGTCCGCACCGACATGCTCCACGCCACCCTCGCGCTCGGTGAAAAGTTTCAGTTTCCGCCGTGGCGAATTGACCAGCTGATCATAGCTCTGCTGCGCGTAGTCGACGCTGATCTGGCGATCCTGGGCGCCATGAGTGATGAGGAAGGGCACCCGGATGCGGTCCATGACGCCATTGAGCGTCATCCCATCGACTTTTTTCAATAGGTCGTCCATGTCGCTGGCGCCGAACACCCACCGGACGTGATCCCAGTAATGCGGCACGGGATTTTCGCCCTCGCGCCTGAGCCGCTTGCGCTGCACTTCGGCCCAATTGTGATTGGCACCCCACGCGGCCCCGGACGCAAAGCGCGGCTCGAACGCAACCGCACGCGGTGCAAAGTGGCCGCCCAGCGAGATGCCCGCCATGCCGATACGGTCCGCGTCGGCGATGGGTTGCCCGACCAGCCAGTCCACCCATGCCGACGCCCACTCTTCACTGGCATGCGTGGCTGGAAGACGCTCCAGGCGCAAGGCCTCGCCCGTTCCTGGCTGGTCGACGCACAAGCAACCGATACCGCGTCTGGCCAGCGCGTAGGGGAATCCGCCCAGCCACAACATTTCCTTGCAACTGTCGAGGCCATTGCAGAACACGACGACCGGGCACGGACCGTCTACTTCGGGCAGCGTCAGGTAGGCCGACAGCCTCGCGCCGTCCCCGTACGGAATCTCGGCGCGTTCGACATTGTCGCGAGCGAAGCGCGTGCCCTTCGCGAAAGCATCCAGTCCTTTTCGGTAGGTTTCCATGCGCCCCGGGTGGCCATGCCCCTGCATGCGCTCGGCGGTGATGTAGTAGATGCATGCGCGCTTGAGCTTGTTTCCGGCGGAGAATTCTCGACCTGCCGCCTCGTCCTCGCCGGCAAGACCCACCAGCTTGTCGGCCATCCGCACCCATTCGGCCAGGAATTCCGCTGTTCCGGCGTCTTCACCGTCGGCGGCTGCATCGACGATCGGCTGGCACATGTCGACGATCTCGCCGATCTTGCCGCCGTTTTCCAGGGCGATGGCGACCGAAAGGTTCCACACATAGTTGGGGAAATACTCGAAAAGCGCCATATTGCGTCCTCAAATGACAGAAAATCGGCCTCGGCGGCGTAACGCCGCCAACATGCACCCTTGCATTTCGACCACCCCTGTATCATTCGCCATGCCGAGGCCTTTGACAACTCCTGCTCCGAATACGAGGGCAATCGCTGGATGGAGGTCGAAGCTGATCGCTCGACGAGTTGGAAACCGAATACGGCGATCGCTGGAACTTCGGTGAAAAGGCCCGCATTGAGGTACCTGGACATGGCGGACTTGCGGAAGTCGATCACGAAGTCGAGGTCGACATGCGGATGCGAATTTCCTGGTTGCCGTTTACACCGACGACGATTGATCGAAAGCCAATGCCGCTCAAGTAAGCGTTCGACCCTGACGGATGATTCTCGTGTGCCTGAAGTAACTGGCTCTGGCTGGTCTGTTCGCCGCCTCTGGTAGGTCAGTCCGCTGCTTCGGCGTGGATGCGGATCAGCTGCTCGACGAGCTCTTTGGTCCGAACGCGGGCGATTCCGCACTCCGTGGCGATACCGAAATCCTCGACAGTCTTGCTGGCCGCCTCCATGCGCCGGCGCGGGAAGATGTATCCAGTTCACTGTTCGACCGACGCTTTCCGTGATCAGATTGCCGAGATCAACCGCCTTGTGCGTATCTTCGGGTTGCACGAAATGTTCCGCGTCCATGTCGCCGTAGCACAAGTGAAATCCCAGCAGAACATCCCCGGATACCGACGCGGCCAACCTGCCAAACGTCGCCCGGAATATGTTCTCCATGTCGGGTATCTGCGGAAATGGCCCGCGACCGTCCCACATGACCATCTCGATTTGAACATAAACTTCTAGGCAGCGCTTGCGATGCCAACAAAAGGATGACAACCGAGAGGCTGCCAGACACGGTTCGGTCAGTCTCCCAATAGCGCCATCAGAGCGGCTCTGACGTGACGCGGATCATCTCGGCCGTGGCTTTCGGATAATTGACCAGCGGGCCCTTGCCGATCTGCCCTCTGCAGATTGCGACCGATGCGTCGACGATGTACTTGCAGCGCTCGTAACGGCGTTTCCGGAAGGCGGCGAACGCGGCATCAACCGAGTCGCGGCGTTCCAGCTCCTCTGCCAGAACAAGGCTGTCCTCAATCGCCATGCCGGCGCCCTGGCCCAGGTGCGGAGTTGTACCGTGCGCCGCGTCGCCGATCAGTATTGTGCGGCCCTTGTGCCAGTCACCTTCGAGAAAATGCCAGTCCAGAGGCCTGTATACGACGCCGTCGTCGTCGGTGATCTGCTCGCCCAGTTTCGTCATCCTCGGAGGCGCGTCCTTCAGCTTCTCGCGCATCGCCCGGGCAATGCCCTCGCGCGGGTACCGCGCACTGTCGGACTCTGGCGTAGTCAGATACATGTACACCAGTTCCCGGGACAGCGGCACGAGACCGACGCCCATCGTGCCTTCATACGCATGCATGTTCACAACATCGTCGGGGCGCGGGAAGTTGTAACGCCATACCGACTGGCCGGCAAATTCGGGCTTTTGGGCGTCGGGGAACAACAGTTCCCGCATCTGCGAATACAGACCGTCGGCACCGACCACTACATCGTAGCGACCACTCGACCCGTCGGAAAACGCAGCATCCACACCTGTGCCGTCGTCATCCAGCCTCGACACGGTCACACCGAGGCGTATTTCCGCACCCTCGGCTTGCGCCCGGTCGGCCAGAACCTTTTGCAGTGCGGGCCGGCCGATACCGAGCTGTCCCGGGTATCCATCTACGAGGCGCTTCACCGGAACCTTGGCCGCCAACCGATCGTCCGGCGTATAGATTTCCACGAAATCGTAGCCATAGCCGGCCTCAATGTAATCGTCGATGACGCCAAGCGCCGTCACCGCGCGTATCACGTTGGCCTGCTGGATGATACCGACGCCGTAAACGGACCAGTCGGGATCTTTCTCGATGACCTCCACCTTGTATCCGCGCTGGCCCAGTGCGATGGCCGACGTCAGCCCGCCGATGCCGCCGCCGACGACAAGTATGCTCAATTCATTCATACGATTCTGCTCGCCTCGCAGAGAGTCCAGTAAGTCCCGCAGACTAGCGCATCCGCGTTAATCACGCCAAACATAACATGCGCGAAAGGTACGCACCCTGAATATCGGCTGGATCGTCCACGAAAAAGGCGGCAGTCCGAGCCGCCTTGGCGCAAACCGTTCTACAGAACAAACTTCCGGCAGATCGGCCGAGCCTACCCGCCTGAAGGCACACAATACCTGTCGAGGTCCTGCCCGAGGGCTATCGGTCCGTCGTAGTGCCGAGCGATCTCGTCAAGGTCGGTCGCCGATATTTCGCGGACATGCGACACCACCAGCCTGCCGGCGTTGGCAGCCGTGGCCAGCTGCCCGGCCTGCCCCGGCGACAGGTGTTCCAGGACCATGTGCTCGCGGATAACCGGCGGGACCGCCTCAATATCGCTGAACGTCGCGACTTCAGCAACCAGGATGTCGGCATCCCGCGCAAGCCTCGTTACCTCGTCGCTGTCGCCGGTGTCGCCCGTAAACGCGATGCTCGCTTCGCCTGCCTCGAACCTCAGCGCGTAGCTCCGCTGGCGGCCGGCAAATGCCTGTGCCGACACGCGATAATGTGTGTTGTCGGCTGCCGCGACGCGGACAGTGTCATCCGCCCAGGCCGGCCCTGGCTCGATCTCCATTCCATGAAACACGGCTTTCGGCTCCAGCCCAAGCCTGTTCTGGACCTTTCGAATGTCGGCATTCGGCTGCAGGAAAGCAATCAGGCCATCCACAAGGGCGCCGGTCCCGGGCGGCCCGAGAATGTTCATCGATTCGCCGCGGGTCGTATAGAAGAAACTTGCGAGCGCCGGCAGCCCCGCCGTGTGATCGTCGTGCAAATGAGTAAGGAACACTGCCTCAAGGTCGTGTCCGTCCAGGCCGGCGGACGCGAGCTGGCGCGCCACACCGTCGCCGGCGTCGACGAGGTAATGCCGATCTCTGAAAGAAACAAGACTCGCGATGCCGGCCCGCTCCGGCATGCCGATCGGGCCGCCGGCCGTGCCCAGCAAAGTGATACACAGTTCGTCCTCGCTTTGCGCGGGTACGGTAGACGCCATGCCCAAGGCGACGATGGCGAGCAAAACGCGCACGACCTTCGGGCGCAGCAGGTTGCCGGCATGATCCGCGCGGTAGGGGGTCTTTAATGTCATGTGCTTGTTCCTCTGGCGGGGCTTCGCCTCAGGCCTGTGAGTCATGCGTAGACCTGGCCGGCGGTTGGGACGCTGCCCAGTCGGTGGCCGGATGGGGAGCCCATTGGCCAGAGCCCCAGCCACGACCATAGCACGAAGCGTTTCCGAGGCGCGGGTTGTGTTTGAGAGTTGTCCGGCGATACACATGCCTGTACGTCGGCGTCCATTTGCTTGGCTGGACCGTGATTGCAGCCGGCTAGCAGGTCTGGATCATTCCCATGACGCGTGATTCTGTTGATCGCATTAGGCCGTTTCCTGGGCGAGCTACTCCTACCAGGCTAACGCCGTCCGGGCAATAGCTTCCAGATTATCGTAGTTCGGTATCCAATCCAGAACCTCACGATTGCGATCAGCTGTGGCGACAAGAACCGGTGGGTCATCCTGGCGCCTGTCGACGGTCTTGAAAGGGAGCGGCCACCAACAATCAATACTGCTTTTCAGACATGCGATGGTCGCCTTTATGATGGCCCCCAGGTTAGGAAGCCAAGGATAACGCCTCGGGCGCCATCCGCCCAATGATCCGATTCGAGGGGCCCCGGTTTGATTGCTTGTGGGTTGCCATAAGGAGAATCAATTCGACTTGTTCTCGTGCGAGTGTTTCAATTCAGGGCTTCGCACCGGAACCACTTTGTGTCGCATCGGGTGGATCCTGCACCAAGAGGAGCACCAATGAACATCATCGGACCTGATTCCCTGATCTTCGGCGTCGACGACATCGAAGCTTGCACCCGGTATTTCATCGACTATGGCCTTCATCCCAGGGGCGAGGGCGTATTCGAAGCGCTGGATGGCACATCCGTCGTGATCAAGGCCAGGAGCGACAAGTCGCTGCCAGCGCCTCTTGAGACCGGAAACATGCTTCGCAAGACGCTCTATGGCGTCGCCGACCAGGCCACGGTGGAAGCCATTGCTGCGGAGCTCGGCAAGGATCGTGAGGTCCGGACGCTCGCGGACGGGTCCATCGAAGCCGAGGACGACCTTGGATTCTCCCTCGGGTTCCAGGTCACCGTGCGCAGGGAACTGGACTTGCCCGGCGAGCCGGTCAACTCTCCGGGCGCCCCGCCACTGCGGCCGGTCAACGAGGTCGCCGCGGACCCCGATGCGGACCCGAGGCCCCGCACGCTGTCGCACGTGGTCTATTTCGTGCCTGACTCGGACAAGTGTGAAGCCTTCTACGCGCGGCGTCTCGGTTTTGTCACGACGGACCGGTTCCTTGGCGTTGGCGCGTTCATGCGGCCTGCGGGAACCAACGAGCATCACACACTGTTCATGATACAGACACCGCCCTTCATGCAAGGCTGCGAACACTTCACGTTTCACATGGCAGGTCCCACCGAATTCCTGCAGGCCGGTTACCGCTTTGCCGACAAGGGGTACGAGACGTTCTGGGGACCCGGTCGCCACATCCTTGGGTCGAACTGGTTCTGGTACTTCAACAGTCCACTCGGCATCCACGTCGAATACGACGCCGACATGGACCTGCACGACGACGACTGGGTTCCCCGCGCAATGCCCATGGAAAAGGATTCGACGCAACTCTTCCATTTCATGAATCGCGACAAGTTCGTGCCCAAGTGAACTTGGGACAAGGCTCGCTCGCCTAGAAGAAAATCAACGCAATCAGATAGATCGGCGCCAAAGTCAGCAGCGCGATGACACAGTAGCCCATGATGTGACGAAGATGAAGGCCCGCGATGGCCAGCACGGGCACTGCGAACAAGGGCTGGATGGTATTCGTCCAGACTTCGCCCACGGCAACCGCCATGGCGACTCTTGGAAGATCCGCGCCGAGTTGCGCCGCCGCTTCGACGACGATGGGTCCCTGGACCGCCCACTGTCCGCCCGCGGAAGGGATGAACAGGTTCAGCAACGCCGCGCTGAAGAATGTCCATAGCGGCAAGGTCGCCGAATTCGATACCGCGACGAAGCCGCTTACAATCAGCTCGCCGAGCCCGGAATCGGCGATCAGGCCCATCAGCCCGGAATAGAGCGGATACTGGATGAGGAAGGGTCCGGCCACCTTGGCCGCATCGCCGAGAAGCCTGATGTAGTGCTTGGGCGAATCGGCGAATGCCAGTCCGAGGACCACAAAGATCATGTTCAGGCTGTCGAGCTGAAGTTCGCCGCCGGCGGCAAAAAACCGCACCACGTACACCGCGCCGAAGAACGCAAGCAGAAGCGTGACCCACCTGGCGTTTTCGAGTCTTTCCGACGGGGAGGCGCCCGGACCAGGCTTGGGGCGTTCGTCGGAATCCGTCAAGCCGCCTGCCTTGGCCGGCATCTCCACAATCTGATCGCGATGAGGTGCCGCTCTGGCAAGGGCCTGGGGCAGGATGACCATGATCGCGGCAACAATCGACAGGCTCCACCAGGAAAATATAGTCTGATCGAGCCCTATCAGTCCGACCTCGTCCTCAAGGAAATGTCCGGGCGTGTTCAGCACCAGCGCGATGGACGAAGACAGTCCCTGCATGCCGACTACGTTTCCGCAATATGCGCTGGCGACGAGCAGCGGGAAGTGTACCTGGATCCCCCGCTCGCGGCAGTTGCCCGCGATGATGCGCGCGAGTATTGCCGGTACGATCAGGCCGAGCCCCCACGAGACGAGTGACGCAAGGACCGCGATCGTGGTCAGCCCGACATAGGCCATCCTCGCGGAACGAATGGTGCCGGCAATGGCCACCAGCAGGCTGTGTACAGCGCGTGTATGCGCCAGCACATGACCCAGCGCCAGGATCAGTATCATCTGCGCCGTGAAACGCAGCAGCGTCCAGTAGCCGTTGCCCCACGCATCGACAGCCTGCCCGGCCGTGAACCCCGTGAACAGAAGCGCCGCCGCCAGCGCGACTCCCGTCAGGAAGATGGCGATGACCAGCGGGTCGGGCGTCCAGCGCTCGGCCGCGCGGACGAAGAAGCTGGTGACACGTTGCAACATGGATAGTTGGGGCACTTGCACGAGCGGTCCTATCGTACCGTCGTCGCGGTGAACTTGATACTTGACGCTTGCGATGTGAGTCACTAGGGTGAGTCATATTGACTAAATGTGTGACTCGATCCGGAGGCCTACGATGCACCAACTTACGATCAGAGGTTTTGACGACGAGTTGGCGAATCGGATCAGGCAGCTCGCAAACCGCGAGGCAATCTCGTTGAATCGAGCGGTGCTGAGGTTGCTGCGCCGTGGTGCCGGCCTCGAAGAACGCAATTCGATGCCGAACGTCGTGGGGGACTCTCTGGATCACCTGATCGGCACGTGGACGAAGGAAGAAGCTGCCGAGATGAATCGGGCCCTCGAAGATTTTTCCCGGATCGACGAGGAAATGTGGAAGTGAGGATCCTCCTGGATTCCAATGCGTATTCGCACCTTAAGCGGGGACATCGTCGGATCGTCGAGATTGTCCGCGAGTCCGAAGAAATCCTTTTGCCACTCGTTGTCATAGGAGAGCTGCTATATGGCTTCAGGCACGGTTCATATCTGGACCGGAACACCCGCGAACTGCGCGCCTTTCTCGCCAGCCCTCTCGTTGCGACAGCTGCAATGAGCCTCACCACCGCTGACCGCTATGCGAGAATCGCAGCGTCGTTGCGTGCGAAGGGACGCCCGATTCCGACCAACGACATCTGGGTCGCGGCGCATGCCATGGAAACGGGTACCGACCTCGTTTCCTGCGACAGACATTTCGACCATGTAGACGGACTCGCGTGGATACACGTGTCGGCGGAGTAGTTGTCTGAAGAGGTGCCGCGGACATCGGCCCCGGCGTCACTCGACCGGTTCGATCCTGAGCACTGCCCCGGGATTCTCGTCGGTCAGCACGTACAACAGGCCGTCAGGACCAGGGCGGACGTCGCGAATCCTCTGCCTCAGTTCGGCCATGATCGGTTCGCGCATGATCGGCAGGCCGGCGTCATTGAAGGTCAGGCGCTGAATGTGGCCGGTCCAGGAAACGCGCCCCTCCATCAATGCACCGACGAAGGCGTTGCCCCGCCACTCGGGGAACGCGTCGCCCGTGTAAAAACTCATGCCTGATATCGCGATCGACGGCACCCAGTACATGAACGGAGACTCAAGATCGGCACGTGTCGTCAGTCCGGTGTCGGTGATCTGCGTGCCGTCGTAGCCGGTGCCGTACGAGACGATGGGCCAGCCGTAGTTGCGGCCAGGTCTGACTATGTTGATCTCGTCGCCGCCGAGAGGTCCGTGCTCGTTCTCCCAGATCTCCCCCGTTTCCGGGTGCACGGCCAGCCCCTGCGGACTGCGGTGCCCGAGCGACCAGATTTCCGGCAGATAGGCTGCCTGGCCGACGAAGGGATTGTCATCCGGAACGCTACCGTCGTCGTTCAGACGAATTACCTTGCCGCCGTGGTCCAGGGTATCCTGCGCGCGGTTCTGTTCCCAGCGATCGCCGACGGCCATATACAGGTGCCCGTCGGGACCGAACACCATGCGGCCGCCGAAGTTCACCACGGAGTTGCTTCGCGTACTCGCGACGAAGATGTCCTCGACTCCTTCGAGCGTTGCACCGTCGAAGCGGCCGCGCGCAATGGCTGTCGTCAGATTCTCGCCGTCAATGTCCTTCGAGTAGCTCAGGTAGACGATGCCGTTGGTCTCGTAATCGGGGTGCAGCAAGACATCGAGCAGGCCGCCGAGCACCGTAACCCGAACGTCGGGAACACCGGGGATGGGATCGGGATCGAGACTGCCGCCGCGCAGGATCCGGAGCCGCCCGGGACGCTCGGTGACGAGAATGTCACCGGTGGGCAGAAAGGCGATGCTCCAGGGGTTGGCGAGGCCGCCGGCCACTTCGACCACCCGGATCGAGTGTTCGTAGGTCACAAGAAGCTTCGGAAGCTCCGGTAACGGCGGCGACGATTCCGGTGCCTGCGCCGCGGCGACTGCACTAACGAGCGCAGCAGCGATCACGGCGCCCGCGGCAGCTGGCTTGCGCATGTCGATTACCCTCGGCGGTCGAAGTCGCGACAGTATAGCCCAGGTTTCCCAACCGGCCGCACTCCTCGTTGAACTTGCGGGACTGACCTTCCCGACCACCCTTCACGATGAACTGCCCTTGCGCTGCGCCTTGACCAGGTGCTCCGCCAGCCGCCGGCGCAGCGCCGCCATTTCGTCGTCTGTCCAGCTCATGAAGCCCTCGCGGGTCTTGAATCCGAGTTTGCCGGCTTCGACTCGCGCCTTCAGATAGGGGTTCGGACCGGCGCTGCGATCGAGTTCGGGGATGATGGTCCGGTGGATGTCCAGCGTCAGGTCGAGACCCACCATGTCGGCGTTCTCCAGCGGTCCGAGCGCACCCAACCGCTGGCCCAGGCTGTTCTTGATGCAGGTATCGACCGTGCGCGCGTCGCAGATGCCTTCCGCCACCATCGCGATCGCCTCGCGCCATAGCGCGTGCTGAAGGCGATTTGCGACGAAACCGGGCACGTCCTTGCGGATGTAGGCCGCTTCCTTGCCCAGATCCCGCATGAGCATCATGGTCGCATCCATGGTTTCCGCGCTGGTCATGGCGCCCTTGATGACCTCGACGAGCGGAATGAGGTAGGGGGGATTCCACCAGTGCGTGCCCACCATCCGGTCCGCCGTTTCCAGGCCGTCCGCAATGTTCGATATGGGTATGACCGAGGAGTTGCTGGCGAGTATCGCGTCGTTCGGAGCGAGTCGCTCGAGGTCTGCGAACAAGGAGCGCTTAAGGTCCAGCTTCTCGGGTACGGCCTCGGTCACGAAACCAGCCGACGATACGACCGGCTCCAAATCGGCGTGGACCGTCACCGCTCCGACCGCCGTCACATCGCCACCGATCATGCGCAGGTTCTCGACGATGCGCGCCTTCACGGTCTCGCGTGCTTCGTCGATCGGCTCGTAGACGCGAACGCCAAAGCCCGCGGCGGCGAATACCTGCGCGATCCCCGCACCCATCAGCCCGCCGCCGAGCACGGCGACCGGCCGCTTGCCCGTCACGGGATTCAACCCGCCGTGTAGCCGCCGTCGGCGTACACGATGTGGCCGGTGTGGAAATCGGACGCCGCCGAACACAGGAACAGGAGCGGCCCCGCCAGATCTTCCGGCTCGCCGAGCCGGCCCACCGGCACCCGGGCCACAAATCCCTCGCGAACCCTGCGCGCGTGCTCGTCTTCCCCGAACATCCACTCCGTCACCGGCGAGCGGAACACGGTCGGTCCGAGCGCATTGACTGTGATGCCGTACTTGCCCCACTCGCAGCCCAGGGCCTTGGTGAGCCCGTCGGTCGCCGACTTCGAAGTGCAATAGGCCGAATATCCTGCCGGGTGGCCCAGCTTGCCGCGCGCCGAAGACGTGAACACGACCTTGCCTCCCCTGCCCTGCTCGATCATCCGCCGGCCGGCCGATCTCGCCATCAGCCACGGCCCGTCGACGTTGGCGAGCATGATCTTCCCGAAACGCTCCGGCTCCATGTCGACGATGGGCGAGACTTCATTGAAACCCGAAGCGACCACGAGGATGTCGACTCCGCCGTGGGCCTCGACCGCGGCGGAAACGATCGCGTCGCAATCTTCGGGCGTATTCGGCCTTCTTGCGACCTCGACCGCCTCGGCACCGGCGGCACGCAGCTCCCCGCCCACCTCGGCGAGATTGTCCGCGTTGCCGGCGGCGATGACGAGCCTTGCCCCCGCGTCGCCCAGCGTCGCGGCGCAGACCTTGCCGAACGAACCCGTCGCGCCGACGATGATCGCCGATTTTCCGGAGACGTCGAACAGCTTGGAGGTGTCGATTTTCGGCAGGCTCATGAGGCGGATTCCGGATAGGGCATCAGCACGAGCATCGTTGCGACATCATTTCTGTCGTTGCGCACCGCGCGGGACACGCCGCCGGCTATGTAACAGCTATCGAGCTTGCCGAGCTTCTCGATGGTGCCGTCGCCCAGTTCGACCGTCACCTCGCCGTCCAGGACGACGTAGATCTTCTCCAGCGGACTTGCGTCCATCTCCGCGCCCCCGCCCGGCAGAAACTGGGACAACCCGGCCCACGCGAACTTCGAATCGCTGGCATCGAACCCCTGTAACCGCAGTGCGCGCATGTCGTAGTGGCCGGGGACATCGTAGCGTTGCGCATCGGCGAAGCGTGTGATTTGCATGGTCATTTTCTCCTGTTGTCCGGCGCGTCGTCAGTCGGACTCGCCGGTCTCGATGCGATACTCGCCGCTGGGATCGAGCATGGCGACCAGGCGAACGATGCAGCCGTCGCCCCTCTTCCAGCGCCATGGGAACGCGGCAAACGTGACGCGCTTGCCGGTCACCTTGTCGATGTCGCCGCCGACGTTCTCGAATCCCAGGATGCCGTTCGACAGGATGGCCTTGTGGCACGGTTCCCAGTCGGGGAAATCCTCAAGCACGGTGCGCCCCGTGGTTTCAAGGTATTCCTGGCAGACATGCGGCAACAGACCGTCCGGCTTGCCGGGTCCGTGGGGCGCGATGGCGGTGCCCAACGGGTGGTCGAGCGCTTGCGTGTCGGAACCGACCATCTTGACTTTCCTTTCGACGAACCACTCCCCCGCTTCCTTGTAGAAGCCCGGCGAGTAGCCGTAGTAGTGCTGGTTGTCGCCGTAGTACTTGTGCCAGCCCGTATTGACGATGACGATGTCGCCCTGGCGTATCTTCGGCCGCGCATTTTCGAGGTCTTCCGGGGTGATGACCTCCCATTTCTTCTTTGGAATCGAAACAACCACACCGGTGCCGAAGAAATTCGGCAGCGGAACCTCGTCCATGAAGGGCGTTCCCGGCACGACATGACCCGGCGCGTCAATGTGCGTGCCCGAGTGCATGACGGTCGTGATCTTCTGCGTGAGGACGCCGGACTTTGACATGTTGTGAAGGCGCTCGATCTTCACGTCCTCGAAGTACGGCCAGCACGGCTGCCCCACGCCCCAAGGGTGGGTCAGATCATAGAACTCGATCCCCATGCGGTTGTCGAGGTTGGACTCCTCGAATCGGCAGAGATCTTCGTCTCGCCAATCACCTTCTTTCCATCCGGGCATTTGCTTTCTCCTGAAATTTACCGCTATGCGATATATGTGTACTACTATACGATACAAGCATACGGTACGAATGGAAGCTGGATTGTCAATATGGCCCAGGCGCGAGAACGCACCAGCATACAGGTGATTTCCAGGGCGGCCGAGGTATTGCGCACGCTCGAGCATGAAACCGCGGGCTTGAGCCTGGGAGTGATCGCGGGTCGCGTGAATCTGGCCCGTTCGACGGTTCAGCGCATCGTCGCGTCGCTGGTCGAGGAGAAATTCCTGATGCCGGCCTCCTCCAATGGCCGGGTCAAGCTGGGTCCGGCACTGGTCCGTCTCGGCCGCTCAGCGACGACCGACATGGTCGGTCTGGCGCGCCCGTACCTCGTCGAACTGTCACGGACGGTTGGTGAAACCGTGGACTTGTCGATCCTGAGCGACAACCAGGCGATCTTCATCGACCAGGTCGCCGGCTCGCACCGTCTCGCGGCAATCTCGCGTGTCGGAACCGCCTTTCCGCTGCACAGCACGGCGAACGGCAAGGCGTTGCTTGCCTGCCTCCCCAAAGAGCGGCGACGAACGTTGCTCCGTCGTCCTCTGGCGAACGACACCGACGCGACGATCACGGACCCGGAGCTACTGGAACAACAGGTGCGGGCGACGATTGCCAGCGGCATCGCTTACGACATTGAGGAGCACACCGACGGAATCTGCGCGGTGGGCACGGCCCTCCTCGACGCATTCGACCGCCCGCTGGCGCTTTCGATTCCCGTGCCCAAGACGCGCTACGACCGGATAGAATTCATGCTCAAGGAACCGCTGATCGCGACGCGGGACGACATCGTCAAGCGAGTCGCCGGCAACGTGCCCGGCGAAGCGCAATGAAACAGGCTTTCCACAAGATTTGCGGGTGGCGCTCGCCCGGAAGGAGGCCGACGGCGCCTACCGGAAATCCGGGTTCAGACGGATTTTTCCGGACAACGGATTCTCCCAACGCAGCCCTTGAAACCGCGCAAAATCGCCATCGCACGAGACCAAAGCCGCATGGTGCGTGATGGCCAAGGCCGCCAAGTGCGTGTCCGTCGTCAAGTTCCCCGCAGTGCCGGCGTCGGCCAATAGCCGCCGCAGCATGGACCAATGGCCGGGTTTTTCCGATATCGCCGCGACCGGGCGGGCCGACAGCCAAGCGTCGACTTTCTTGAGCGCAGTGTCCACGGAAAGTGGCTGGGGAAACACTTTCGAGTGGGTCGACAGGCGCAAGAACCCGGAAAGCACCAACCAGGGCAGTCCGATGGTCTCGTCCGCGCTCAAAGCGCGCTCCCACCACCAGCGAACAGTCGAGTGCTGGTGCGCCTCCTCGTTGACCGCATAAAGGAGCACATTCACGTCCACAATCTTCATTTTCGCAATGAGATCTTGCAGAGCGTCTCATCGTCTTCAAGACTGGCGGCCAGCGCGAGCGCCTTGTCGAGGTCGACTTGGGGGCGCCCCATGCGGAACGTCGTTTCCCGGTATGGAGTGGATTTCTCAGCTTTAAGGCTCATCGCTTCAAGGCCCAACCGCACCACCCGATTGAGCATTTTCGTCATCGATACGCCCTCGCCCGTAGCCCGAGCCTTGACGGTGGTCATCAAGTCGTCGTCGATTCGTACGGTGCTGCGCATGATGTCTTGACCTCAGCTCAATTGATGTCATGACATCATATCCATTCCAATCAAAATTGACTACATTCGAACCCGCAACGATGCGATAGACGCTACACTTGGAAACTCGCCTTTCGGCACACGAAACGAGATCTTGGAACGAATTACCGGCAACGTGCCGGCCGGACAAGGAAAAACATGAATTACACATTGCTAGGCGCCGTCCTGGCGTACGAAGTCATCGTGATCGTCGGGCTCGGCCTCTGGCTGCAGCGCCGCAGGGACGCGACGGCCAAGGACGAATTCGCCCTGGCCCATCGCAGTCTGCCGATGCCTGTGGTCGCCGTCACGCTTGCGCTGACAGTCCTGGGTACCGCGCATATCCTCGGCGTCTTCGAGATGGCCTGGATACTGGGCGCCGCCGCTGTCTGGTTCAGCCTCGCACACGTGATCCTGTTGGTGGTCGTATGTCTCGGCACGGGCGTCTGGCTGAGGAGAGTCGGCGTGGCGACCGTGCCGCAGCTGCTCCAGATGAGCTACGGCGTGGAGACGCGTCTGCTCGTATCCTGCGTCATGGCCGGGGTGCTGTTCGGGATATTGACCGTCGAGGCGCAGGGTATCGGCATCATCTTCGCCTCGCTCACCGACTGGAGCATACCCACCGGCGCCGTCGTCGGCGGCGTTCTCGGCATCCTCTATGTCATCCTTGCCGGCATCAACGAAATCGGTATCGTCAACCTGGTCAACGCGGTGGTCATGTACGTTGGGTTGATCCTCGCCGTCATCGTCGTGGCCCTGAACCTGCCCGGCCGGAATTTCGATTCGGTCGAGCAGTTCTACCTGGGTGCCGACCAGGCGCACATGCTCTCGATCTTCGGCAACGCGGAGATTATGCTGACATTCGTGCTCGGTACGCTGGTTGCGGTGATCTTCAGCCAGGGCATCAACCAGATGCTGCTGCAGCCTGCCATGGCGGCGAAAAGCGAAAGGACCATCATGCGCGCCCTGTGGATCGCCGCCCCGGTCAACGGGTTGTTCGGCGTGTTCGCCGTGGTGCTCGGCCTCGCGGCGAAGTCGATTCCCGAATTTCAGGTGCTCGGTCAGAAGGTGGCCGCCACCTCCATGCTCGTGGCCTACCTTCCCAACTGGCTCGCGGCGATGCTGCTGGCCGCGTTCCTCGCGGCGATACTTTCCACCTTCGCGATGATCTCCCTGGCGATCGCGACGATCTTCAGCCATGACATTTATCGAAACCTGTATAACCCGAACGCAGACGAAGGGCGTATGACGCTGGTGATGCGCGTCGTCATCGTGATCGTGGCAGGCACCGCAATCGGCGTGGCATCCTTCCTGCCGCCGATTCTCGCGGCGATGAACTGGCTGTTCGCCTGGCTCGTGCCGGTATTCTGGGTGCTGGTTTTCGGCTTGTTCTGGCGCTGCAACCAGGGTGTGGCCATCACGACGCTGCTGGCAAGCTGGATCGCCAATTCGTTATGGTCGTTCAGCGACCTGCCCGACTGGCTCGGTATGGCGGGGATGCCGAACGCCCTGGTCACCGTCGTCGTCGCCATCGGGTGCCTGGTCGTCGGCAACCTGGTGCGGCCCGGCCAACCCGGCTACCTGAATCGGAGCACCGCAGGCTGAAAGGAGGTCTCCATGTTTGTCGAAATATTTTTCACGAGCCTGGCCTTGATCGTCGCATTCGTTGTGGTCGGCGTTTTCATCGCTGGACGTCTACGGAAACCGGAGCGGGAGCGACGCAATGGCTGAACTGGAAGTCACACGAATCTGGATGGGCGGTGTCGTGTCCATGATGCTGATATTCGGCGTCATCGCGCTCGTGGGCTACCTGAGACTCCGACAACGGCAGAAGCTTTAGCGCCGCGTCAACCTGAAAGGGCCGCATCAGGTTGATGCGGCGCCAAATGCAATGCGGGAGCAACTCGAATGGCAAGGAAACCGAGAAAGGTAGCAATAACCTGTGCGATTACAGGGGCGATCCACACGCCGACCATGTCCGACGCCCTGCCCTACCGCTCCGAGGACATCGCCCGGCAGGCCATCGATGCGGCTGAAGCCGGCGCCGCCGTACTGCATCTGCACGCGCGCGATCCCTCGGACGGTTCCGTGTCGCTCGACCCTGACCACTTCATGCGCTTTCTTCCGACCATCAAGAAACACACCGACTCGGTCGTCAATCTCTCCACCGGCGGCAGTCTCAAGACGTCCATCGACGACCGCATCAGACCCTCCGAGGTGGCCTCACCGGAAATGAGCTCCCTGAACATGGGCAGCATGAACTTCTCCTTCCATCCGCTGGCACAGCGGTTCGAATCATGGAAGTTCGACTGGGAGCGAGACTACGTAGAAAATTCGGACAGCTACATCTTCCGCAACACCTTCCGCGACATCGCCCAGGTCGAAAAGGCGCTGGGACGCGGGCACAACGTCAAGTTCGAGCATGAATGCTACGACGTCGGCCACTTGTACAATCTCAAGTTCTGCATGGACACGGGTCTTTTCAGACCGCCGATATTCCTGCAGTTCGTCATGGGCATACTCGGCGGGATCGGCGCCGAACCGGACAACCTGGTATTCATGAAGCGCACCGCGGACCGCCTGTTCGGCGACCAGTACCAGTGGTCGGTGCTCGGTGCGGGTGCCGCGCAGATACCGATGGCCACACTGGCCGTCATGCTGGGGGGCAACGTGAGGGTTGGGCTAGAGGACTCCCTCTTCATCGAGCGCGGCAAGCTGGCGGAGTCGAATGCGGAACAGGTCGCCAAGGTGCGACGCATCATCGAGGAACTCGGCTACGAGATCGCGTCTCCCGACGACGTTCGCGAGATGCTGGATCTCAAGGGCGCAGACAAGGTGAATTTCTGAATCGGTGTCAGGCACGCGAGCCACCCGTCACAAGACGTCGGCCTCCGCACTCATTCAACAAACTCGATGAGATTGCCGGCGCAGTCGCGGATGAAGAAGCCCGTTCCGAAATCTTCCCTAACAACCATTGCCACATCGGCGTTCTTCCTGGTCATCAGCTCAAGGAATGCTTCGGCATCTTCGACCCGGAAGGCAATGTGTTTGTTACCGTGAGTACGCAAGTCGCGATCAGGGTGGCGACGATCTTCGGGCAGCGGATCGGCATCCATCACCTCGAATAACTCGAATCGCAGGTCGCCTCTGCGGACCATCGCAACGTCGGCATTTGCACCCGGAATCGAAAACCGCTTCTCGACCTCAAATCCGAGCATCTCCCGATACCAGCCGATTGCCGCATCGAGGTCTGGAACGCTTACGCCGCCGTGATGAAATTCGAAAGCCTGCTCCGACGCCATTTCGACCCTTGTTGCCAGCACCTGCATCCCGAATTTCGCATCGTACAGCAGTGCCTATTGATGAATGAATCGATTATATCGATACGAGGTATTTGCTCTCGATTTGAGCCTTCAATCCAGCTCTCGCGCGGTTTCCCTGAACACGCCCCGCAACCAGGAATGCGCCGCATCCAACTCGTGGCGATTGTGCCAGATCAACACTTCATTCAGCGGCGGAAGCTCAACGGGTGGCTTCATGATTTTCATATCCACATTCCTGGACAGCGTCCGCGCCAGACGCCGCGGTATCACGGCGATCAACCGGGTGCCAGGCAACATGAACACCAGAGTCGAGAAATTCGGCGCCGCCGCGCGAACGTCGAGGTCCAGTGAAATCTGTGCGTGCGAAATTTCTTCAAGCATGGGAGTCCGCCCGCCAAAATCGTGTGAAACGTGGGGAAGACTGACGTATTCCTCCAGCGTCAGTTCGTCAGCGATAGCCGGATGATTGGCGTCCGCCACGCAAACCCAGTCGTCGTCGAACAGTTCATCGACATTGAGGTTCTCCGAAATCAGCGCGGATTCGCTCCTTGGGTCGACGCGGGCCCGAATCATCAAGTCCGCCCGACCGGCTTCCAACCGCTCGTGATCCCGCCCGCCCAGCATGGCGACCTGTATCTTCACACCGGGCGCCCTGGTCGAGATTCGGCGCAGCACCTCGGGCACCAGTACCGTTGACACGTAGTCGCTCATGAGCACCGTAAACGACCTTCTCGCGGTCGCCGGGTCGAATTCCGGCTCGACGTCGATGGTATTCTGAATCTGGAGCAGTATTTCCCTTACGGGTTCGATCAGGGTCCTGGCGCGCGGCGTCAACTCCATCGTTCTGCCTACCCGGATCAACAACGGATCATTGAATCGTTCCCGAAGCCTCTGGAGGGCCCCGCTCATCGCGGGTTGGGACATGAACAGTCTTTCCGACGCGCGTGTCACGTTTTTTTCTTCGAGAAGCGCGTCCAGCGCGACAAGCAAATTCAGGTCAAAGCGATTGAAATGCATTTAGAAGCTCCCGGGGTGCTGCGTCGAGTCCATCCTGTGCTGTCGCATCCGACCCATCTATGTGTGCAATCGATAATAGCGATTTTGGACATGGTGACTCCATGAATTACCTTATTTCATCATCACGCCGGAGGTACAGCATGCTGCGCAGCTACCTGATATTGAATCTCGCCGACATGAACGAGTTGCCCCTGATGGAGCGATGGCTGCTCAAGGATCATGCCCGCGAGACGGTTGGCCAGCTTGATCCCATCCTGGAGCGCTACACGAGCTATCGCGCCGTGCCAGCGCCGGAGGGCTCGGAACGCTTTTTTCCTTACAACTGGCGCATGACGGAACACTGGTGGCGCGAACCGCCCTGGATAGGTGGCGTAATGGACCACGGCACCGCGTTGAGCGAAGTCTGGCCCTCGAACTATGCAGCGGCGGTGGGCCTTCCTGAAGGCGAAGCGCGTACCGCCGGTTGGGCTGGGAGCCCAGGCGGACCCCATCCGCCGGTCATGATATTCGTCCAGAGCCGTCGTGCGGACGATTTCCTGGGCAAGGGACTGACTCTGGACGACGGAACCATCATACGCTGGATCACAGCGCACAAGTACCCTGACGGCGTGTCTGTCGAAGAGGGTGAAGAATGGTTCCTGAAGGTTCACGCGCCGGAAGTCGCCTCGCAACCGGGACTCAAGCGTTTCTTTAGCTACAGGCAAGTACGGGAACCACGGTTGGGCCCGTTTGCAAGGGTCACTGAGCTCTGGTACGAGAACGCCAACGCCTGGCGCGATGCGGTCATCGAGTCCAAGGTCCATTATTCGAAGCCACCCTGGGCCACTTACGACCGCTACCCCTTTCTGCAGCCGGCGGTGGACTTTGTGTGCCAATTCCTGCTCGAAGCGCCAACGGACGACTTCAAACGGCATCTGAGGCCGTATATCACCACTGCGTGAACAGGCGCCCAGAATAGGTGAATGCGATAGCTGCTATCGAAATCCACGATTGGATAACTGACTATCGATCGCCGAACATGGCAGCCTGATTTTCAATTAAGCTCGGCGGGTTACAAGATGATGAATCGACCAATTCAGCCAAGGCGGATTCTTAACATTGTCGGCACCCTCGCGGCAGCGGTTGGCTTGCTGCACACGACAAATTCGCCAGCCCAGGATGAAGCCGGCTCGATGCTTGAGGAGATAGTCGTCACCGCAGAAAGACGTGAAGCCGATCTGCAGAAAACGTCCATGTCCATTCAAGTGTTCACCGGCGAACAATTGCGGGCCCAAGGCAAGAAACGCATCGACGAGATCATGCGTGGGGTCGTTGGGGTGGCCTCGCAGGGAAGCCAGGTCGGCGACTCCTTTTTCTTGAGGGGAATCGGCGTTGGTTCCGGACCGCAGCCCCCAGGCACGGGAACACCCGTCGTGGCGGTGCTCATCGATGGGGTGTACCAGAATAGGGGCGAAACGGTACGCGGGGGTTCACTGGACCTGCAGCAGGTCGAGGTGATGCGCGGTACGCAGAGCACAACGCTTGGGGCCGCCTCGCTGGCGGGCGCGGTGAGCCTGGTATCCAATGATCCGGTTTTCGAATTTGAAGGAAACGGTTCGCTGGAGGTTGGAAGTTTTGACCTGGCCAGTTTCGAAGGCGTGGTCAATATCCCGCTGGCCGACAATCAGGCAATCCGTATCGCCTATTCGGACGTCCAGAGGAACGGTTACATTTCTTCCGGGGCGGGCGACTCGGATTTGACGAACTACCGTATCAAGTATCGCATTCAGCCCGATGACGCTTTGAACATTGTCCTGACGGCGTCCCAAAACACGATCGGCGGTAATGGTGTCGACACGAGCGTCCTCACATATGGCGGCTACTGGGAAGCGTACAATCCGGATCAGGATCCCATCCGCCCTCCCGCACCACCGGGTGGGCCGCCTGGGCCGCCCGGTGGCGTGTGCGCGACGTCACCCTGTTACGACGTGACCATGGGAACGTTGTACGGCCATATCAACGATGGCACATCGTACCGGGACCGGTCCGATCCCTGGGACGATGGTTATCCGTTTGACTCCTGGCCGAACAGCCCTTTCCGCAATACGACGATCGACCAGTTCAGCGCAGACGTTGACTGGATCACGGGTATCGGAACCCTGACCGTGGCGCCTTCCTTCCAGAAAGCGCACTTTCTGTCCGAAGAACCCCCGCGCGGCACCGACTGGCGAAGCGAGGACCGACGGCAGGAGACCACCCAGGTCGATGTGCAGTTGACCTCTTCCCCGGACGCGCCGTTCGAGTGGCTCGCCGGCCTCTATTATTACGATACCGAGCTTGACGGAACATTTCGTTCCGCCGGCTTTCCCGGGTTCGGAGCGGGACCGTTCTGTCCGGCGGTGAGCCTTACCGAGAATGCGTATTGCTGGTCGTTCGACAACAACGCGCACGAAACGCTCTCGGTCTATGTGAACGGTGCGTTTCCGGTAACGGATACGCTGCGCATCGTGGCGGGTGTTCGCCAAAGCGACGACGAAAAATCCTACCTTAGACTCTCGGATACACCCGGTGACAGCACAGGTCCCGGACCGCAAGGTTATCCGCCTGCGAGCACCGGCGCGAGAGCCTGGGATGACGTGACTTACCGTCTTGGCGTCGAATACGACCTTTCAGGCGGAGATTCGATGGCGTACGCCGTTTACAGCACCGGATATCAGGCAGGCAACATATTTGCGTTTGCTCCTGAAGGCACCGTTGCGGAAACGCTGGATCAAATAACTCTCGGTTACAAGAGCCGCTGGCTTCAAGATCGCTTGCAGTTCAATTTCGAATATTTCGACTCCGAATACCATGACCGGATGCTGGAAGGCAGTGTGGGCGTGGAGGTCAACCCGCAGTTCGCACCACCGTTTCCCGCGTGCTCGGCATTCCCGTTTCCGAACCCTGCATTCTTTGACCCGCTAACCGGTTATGCGTGCTACCAGATACTGGCATCGACGGTTCCGGACCTCATCAGCTCCGGAGTCGACATCGAACTGAATTGGTTGCTTACGGACTCCGACCGGTTGGATCTGTCGCTGGAATTGCTGGATTCGATCACAACGGCTCCTACAGGCCTTCCCTCGGCAGCCGACTTTGAAGCGACCATGAACCAGGTCGGTTTCACGGATTCCGACGCAATCTCGTCGATGTACGGCGATCTTTCCACACTCAACGCGTCCTACGATGGCCTGGTCTTGCAGAATTCGCCCGAGACTGCAGTCAATCTGACCTACAGCCACATATTCCAGTTGCCAGGAGGCAGCAATCTGACAGCAAGTCTGAACGCTGAACACCGCGGCGAATATTGGTCCCTGGGTGGAGCTCCGGGCGCAAACATCGCCAATCCGGGCAAGTCCGTTCAAGACGATTACAGTCTGTACAACCTGTATCTGAATTGGGCCTCAGCCGATAACTCCTGGTTTGTTCACGGCTATGCGCGGAATATCGGAAACGAGGCGGTTCAGACGAACTACGGTCCGTCATTCGGCGGAGGGGCCGAGTACGTGACGCTGGCTCCGCCGCGCACGTATGGCGTTGGGGTTTCGGTCAATTTCTGACCCACGAACAAGGCATTTTACCGATCAATATACTTGTACCGCAGCGTGTCCCCGCTACCTTCGACTGTCAGGTCGGTGAACGGATTGTAGTCCGTGTTCTTGACCACCTTCCACAGCGTAAACAGCTGGGGCAGGAACACTCCCCAGTTGCCCACTTCCTGCGCGCAGTGCTTGGCCCAGATCATGCCGTCTTCATGGGTTTCCTTCACACGTGTGCCGATGCCGGTTGAACGCCCCCTGACTCCGTAATCGGTCTTCTCCCATTGGTGAATGCGATACCCCATGGGGTCCGGATTCTCCATGCTCTCGGGCCCGAATCCGAGGCCGGCCACGACAACCACGTGCTCATGGTCGATCACGTCCTTGAATCTTGTCGGCACATCGTCGAGATCCTCAAAGCGGATGTAGAGATTTCTGCGTGTACCGTCCGACCACGTTTGCGGTGCGAGGTGAATCGAATGGATCGGGTTGCCGTGCTTGGGAGGCACTTCCCAGGTCAGCGGCTCATGCTCTTCCGGATGCCAGAGAATGACCCCCTTCTCCATGTTGCTCCAGAACCAGTCGATCATCTGGGCGGTGACCCCGTCGTGCTTCCAGTGTAGATGTGTACCGATATCGTCCTGGGTAACGGAATATTCCATTGTGCGGTTCCTCGTTGCTAAATTGACCTGGCGCCCGGGTAGCCGGAACCGCTACCTGGGGCCACATTATCCCAATCATGTCGCATCAGGTTGATGCGGCGCGCGCGTAGTCCCTGTCCTCGGCGTTCGCGTCGGGGAGATTGCGCATTGTCAGTATCGTCACGAACGAAACGACCAGCAGTCCCATGAGAACGTAGTAGGCGTTGGTCAGTATGCCGGCGTCATTGAAGGCCGCCATGAATGCGATCGCAAATGCCATCGGTATCGCCTGGATGGTCATGAGCCACTTGTTGGCTTCCATATAGTGCTTGCGCCCATAGACATAGGAGGTTATGCAGGGGTGCATGGTCGGGACGCCGCCGGTCATGCAGGCGACTCCAAATGCCCAGATCACCATCAGCATCCTGTTTCCACCCTCGGGCATGAGCGCAAGCGGCACCACCGCGAAGAAAAACAAGACATTCAACACGAGCGATGCCTTGATTGACCCCAGCTTGTCGTCGATCCAGCCGATCACGTAACTCATGGGGATCCCGCAAGCGGCTCCCACAGACAACCAGATCAGCGCCTGGCTCACGAACAGGTTCGGGACATCTTCCGGCGTGCTGAGGCTGATGTAGCGCACAGCCATATAGGCCATCATCGCGACAATGACGAATTGCATGATTCCGTAGGAGATGATCAATTGCCATGCCCTGACCTCACTGAGAAGCTGCATGACGGGAATCGGTTTCCCTGTTTCCCCCTGTTCGGAAACGGGGCGGTGATCCGCACCGTCCGGGTAGAGTCCGCAGTCTTCCGGCGTGTCCCTGACCAACCGAGCGGTTACGATGCTCATACCGACCAGAATGGCGGCAATCACGAGGTAGACGTTCATGCCGAGACCCACATCGTTGGTCAACCAGGTCATGGTCGCGATGCCTATGATGGAGAAAAACGGAGCGCCGGCGGTGACCACCCCCAACGCGCGCCCCCTGTACTTGATGAACCAGTTGGCGCAGAGCAGGAAGGCGCCCAACAGCAACGGTATGACCATGGCGCGGACCACAAACACGCTAACGGCATAAATCGCGTAGTTCTCCGCGGCTATGGCTATGCCGACGCACCCGAGCGCCAACACCAGTATCGAGGGAACCAATATTTTCCTTACGCCGTATTTCACATAGGCCGCACCAACCACCAGATACAGCGCGATGCCAACCTGCGCGGCGGCCGTCACAGGATTGGTGATGGCCAGATCGCTCCACCCATATGTCGCCTGGAGATAGGGCGTGAGCACGTTCAGGTGGTCAGTCTGCAAGCCGACGTAGAAGAACATCAACAGGAACCCCAAGAGCATCAGAACAATGGCTTGCCTGGTGAAATTCCTGTCGTTAAACATGTCGGCCCCCAAGGATTCGCTTCATTTTGATCGCTTTGTCCTGAATCGACTGGTCCGCAAACTCGGTTCCGATTCGCGTGCTCCAGCGAATCCGATCAAGATTAAGGCGACCAGAAATCGGCGGCCAATCGTTTCGGCGAATACTTCGTATCGAATGCGCAAATTCAGGCTAATCCGCCGCGCGTTCCTTGAGGAAAAACAGCAAGCTCGCCGCGAGCAACCCCCCGCAACCCATCACCACCGCGACAAACTGCAACCCGAACCCCGCCTGGAACAGGTAGCCCGCCACCACCGGCGCCAGCACCGATCCGCCGCGACCGACCCCGATCGCGAAGCCGGTTCCCGTTGATCGCACATGGGTGGGGAACACCTTCGCAAACAGCGCATACATGCCGCAGATCGCCGAGTTGGTGAAGAATCCGGCGCAGGCGACGATGACCGTCAACCCTGTCAGGTCATCGGCACCGCTGCCGAACCAGATGATCATCGCGGTCGCGCCGATCATGACGCCGATGGTCAGGGGCCGCAATTGAATCCGCGTGGCCAGTAAACCGAAGATCGCTCCGCCGGTCGCGCCGCCGACATTGAGCCAGGCCAGGACACCGGCCGCGGCGGCCGGTTCATACCCCATGTCGACGATGATGTTGGGCACCCATTTCACGAGGAAGTAGAACGTGGTGATCAGCGAAAAATAGGCGCCGGTCACCAACGCGGTCGTCATCACCAGTCCCGGCTTGAAGATGTCCGCCAGCGACGCTTTCGGCGCCGCCGGGGCGAGAGGTGTCAACTCGGAAGCCGGCGGGTGGCCGAACCGCGCAAACGCACGGTTGATCTTCTCCAGCGCTTCGGGCCGGCGCATGCGGTCCAGAAACACGGGCGATTCCGGCATCAGCAGGAACACGATGGGAATGAACGCCGCCGTCACCCAGCCTCCGTACGTGAAGATGTCGTGCCACGTGCTGTGGGTCAGGATGTAACGTGCGCCGATCCCGCCGAGGATTCCGCCGATCGGGTATCCGATGACCATCAGGGCCACGGCGAGCCCGCGCCAGCGCAGGTTGGAAAACTCCGCCACGGCGGCCGCGGTGACAGCCAGCATGCCGCCGATGCCCAGGCCGGTCAGCAACCGCCAGGCAAGCAGTTCCGAAACCCCACCCGA
This sequence comes from Candidatus Rariloculaceae bacterium, assembly GCA_965221035.1. Lineage (GTDB taxonomy): Bacteria > Pseudomonadota > Gammaproteobacteria > Steroidobacterales > Rariloculaceae > UBA6522. The sequence goes on along the minus strand of OZ244860.1, from coordinate 3,752,623 downwards.
CTGTCCGGCTCCGAACATGCCCGCCGCCATCAGGACCAGGCAGAACAGGATCGTCGTTCGCCGACCCGCCTTGTCGCCGACCATGCCGAGGACCAGGGAACCCACCGCCATACCGATCAGTTCCATCGACAGCACCCAGCCGAGCGTCGCCTGGTTCACGCCCCAGTCGGCAGCGATGCCGGGACCGGCGAAGCTGATGGCCAGTACATCGAACCCGTCAAGGGCGTTCAGCCCGAAGGTGATCACCACGGCGACCCACTGTGCCAGCCCCATGGGCCGGTGCGCCATCATCGCGGTCGGAGTGTTATGCGCCATGTTCCCTCACTTGTCCGTTGTTTTGAATGTTGGCGCCGGCTGCGACCGGAACTCAACGCTTGCCGCTGTTCAAGCGGTTCCAGCGCTACAGCACCTTCCAGAATCGTATCACCACGCCGTTCGGGTAGCGTTCCCCGGCCGACACGAAAACGTGCCTCATCAGCCAATCCAGCCCCGGCGCCTCGGTTTCGAAGGTCGGTATGGCCCGGAAATAGATCAGTGACTGATCCACCTCTTCACCCGCATTCAACCGGCTCATGACCTGGGGCGGAGCGTGGCGAATCCCGATATTCGAAACGTAAATCAGGTGGCCGTCGTCGGTCCGGATCGTGTAGCGGGCGTCGATGTCCGTGAACCCGTCGGATTGGCGGATAAGCTGCCAGTCCGCACCGCCGGGCAATACCTCTCCGCGAATTTCCGGCCCCTCGACTGTACCGCCCAGGATGTCGATGATTCGCCGCCTCTGCCCGCTTGGCAGATCCGCCACGACAACAGGGTCGGCGACCTGCACCTGGATTTCGAAGGCGAACTCAAGCTCCGGCGGTTCGGGCATGTCCTGTGCCGCCAATGCGCCCGCCACGATCAGCGGCGCAATGCCGGCGAACGAATGCCACGTACAACTTCGCCACTTGCGAACTGGCCCGCGCATCCGACTTCCTCCCTGCTGCGACAATTCGAGCCACAAGGCGTGATCCGAAAAGAGCCCGCAGGAAACACGAGGTTTCCCGCAGGCCGAAAGACATGCCTTGAACCGATTCCGGAAGATATTTTCGGTCGGGTGGAAGCTGCTGGCAAGCGACCGTTCAAAAGGAACCGCTCACGCTTGCCAGCAGGCCGCTCGAATCAGAATTGTTTCTGCAGCGACAACGACCAGATGCGGCCGAAAATATTGTGGTTGTTGTAGTCCACCGCGCGATCATCGTTCAGGACGATCGGCGGATCGCGGTCGGTCAGGTTGTCCACGGACAAACCCACCCGCAACCCATCCGCAAGGTTGCCGCCTTCGCCAAACGGAAACTCGTACGCGAGATTGGCGCCGAGCGTGGTCCAGGATGGCACGCGACTCGGTTCCAAGGTGACACCGTCGACGGTGATGGGCAGGTCGTTGACGTAGCTGCCGACCACGGTGGCATCGACACTGGCGTACCAGTTGCCGGATCTGAGGATGATGCCCCCGTTCATGCGGGTGCTGTTCTGAAATCCGATCCTGTCCAGTTGCTCGACCATTTCGGCGCCCGGCACCAGGGCGCGTTCCAGGCCGAGCACCTTCGCGCCGTTGAATCGCACTCCCCACTCGCCAATCGGGGTGGACCAGTCGTAGTTCACCTGAAGATCCAGACCGCTCTGCACCACCGCGCTGGTGTTGCGCACGCCGCTCAGGATGATGGCTTCCAGCCCGCAGTCGCCGGCCGCGGAACCGCGCAGGTCGGCGGGGACATCGACAAAGTCCTGATACAGCTGATTGTAGGTGGAGAAGTCGCCGGCCACGCATGTGTCGGGCTGAGGCGCAATCTGGATGAAGGGATCGTAGAGCGCGCGGTTTTGTGCATTCGCCAATGCCGAAGTCTCGTTCGGCAACCTTTCGATGCGATTGCTGTAGTCGACGCTGTAGTAGGTCGCCGACACCCGCAACCCTTCTACCGCTTCTGGAGTGAAGTCGAAGCCGGCCGTCCACATGTCGGCCGTTTCCGGCTGCAGGCCCAAGGTGTTGCCGATCTTGTAGATCACGTAGGTAGTGCCCCGCCCGGCATTGCTCACGGGAACGTCGTGAGACCCGTCGTTGCTGTAATTCGCACGCCTGAACTGCTGCAACACGCCGGGGTCGCGCTCGACCAGGGTGGGCGCCCGGAAGGCTTCCGCCACGGTGGCGCGCAGCGTGAGGCTTTCGGTCGGCTCGAAGCTGACGCCAAGACGCGGATTGGTCGTCGAGCCGAAGTCGCTGTAGTCATCGTTTCGCACCGCCAGATTAAGGGTGACGGTGTCGGCCACGGGCAGGTATGCCTCCACGAAGGCCGCCGTCACGTCCCGGTCGGAACTCGTGTCGCGAAGAACCTGATACGCCGGCGGATTGGCGGTGCTTCGTCCATTGGTCCCGTGGTTGAGGAACCTGTGCTCCGTGCCCTCGTATTCCGCACCAAACGCGAGTCGGGCCTGGCCGCCCGGCAGTTCGAAGATTCCGCCTTCGAACTTGGCCGACCCGCGGTTCATTTCAAACCACGCTTGCTGGTCGACCGTGCCATAGTGCACCAGGTCGAACCACTCCGCCTGGGGCCCTTGGACAAACGGGTTGAAAAGATCCGCGTACGTGGTGAAGCCGACGCCCGGCAGGCTGATGCTCTGGCGCTTGCCGCAACGCCCGCAAGTCTCGTTGTCGCCCAACGTGTAGTTCAGGGACAGCTGCCAGTTGTCGTTGATGTCGTAGACGAGGTCGAGGTACGTGTTCAACGCCCGTTCGGACGGCCGCGTGGCCACATCCACCGCGCCCGCCCCGTCGTTGTTCAGAAAATAGCTGTACGTCATCTGGTAGCTGGATGCGTTGGTCAGCCCGTCGATCCAGTACGGGCTTGAGGATCTCACGGTCGCCGCCGCGTAGTTCGAGAACTCCACTATTTCGCTGTCGCGCTCGCTGTACACGCCGGTCAACGTCAGTTGGCCCCGGTCGCCGGCGAAGTTCTGGCGGGCGCGGAACGAAACCGCGAGGCGCTCACGCGCCGGCCAGTAGTCCCGCTCGTCTCCCAGATCGGAGACGGTGTGCTGGCCCTCGAGCGCCAACACTTCCGCTGCTGTCGGAATCTGCCCGTCGGTCGCCGGCACACCGTAAAACGTCCCATTGGCATAGATGTTGGGCAACGCTCCGGGGCGCACATAGGGAACCCCCCGGGTGGCGCCGTAGCGACTATCGTTGCCTCCGTATGCGCGCAAGTCCTCCCTGAGATATTCCCGCTCGCTGCGCTTGAAGGTGCCGCGGTCTTCGTACAAGACGCCGAGCCACGCGTTGCCCGAATCCCAGCCGAACCCGCCGAGCACGTCCACGGCATTGGCCTGATACAGGCTGTTGGTGGTGCGCGCGTTGATCTCGACACCCTCGAAATCGTCTCTGAGGACAAAATTCACGACGCCCGCAATGGCGTCCGAACCGTACACGGCCGATGCCGCATCCATCACTACTTCGACGCGCTCGATGGCCGAAATGGGAAGCTGGTTCGGGTCCGCGAATTGCGCGGTGATGCCCTGCCCGACCAGGCGATGGCCGTCGAACAGGATAAGCGTCGCATTGTCACCGAGGCCGCGAAGATTCACTCCCTGCGCGTAACCGACGTTGCCGCCTCCCTGCCCGGTCGGCTGCTCTTCCTGCTGCATGAGCCCGGACCCTTGCGGCAGATCGCGTATGAAAGAAGTCGTGTCAACAGAGGTCGTGTTGAGCAGGTCTTCCTGGCTCATGCTCAATGTCGCCGCGCCAACGGGGGCAACACCCCGAATCGCCGTGCCGGTAGCCGTGGCGGTCACCACGACCTCCTCGATCTGGTTCGCCTCGGTGATTTCATCTTCCTGCGCCACCGCGTTGCCAGCCATCGCCAACAGGGCGATCAACGTGAATCCGGCTATCGTGGCGACCGGAATTGGGTTGGTCGTATCCAGAGTTTTCATTTCGTCTTGCTCCCGCAGGGTCGTGTCATCAGCACCTGACAAGGTGGCGAACAGGGTTAGGAACTGGCCCGACTGCCGACCAGACGAATTCGAGTCTATAACTTGGCGTTTGGGGACCCCGACATTCCGCCGTTTATACAAAAATTTGCATTAGTGGCGATGAGCCGCAGGGGCCGCCCGGGTCACACCCGCACAGTTCCCCCGGGTGCCGTGCTAGCTCAGAGCCGGATGACGATCTTGCCCATGAAGCTGCCGTTGCCCATGAAGTCATAGGCTTCCCGCGCCTGCTCGAAGCTGAACACGCGGTCGATGACCGGGCGAATCCGGTGCTCTTCCATGAATGCGTTCATCGCCTCGAAATCGGCCCTTGATCCGACGTAGATGCCGGACACGGTGGCTCCCCAGCCCATGAGCGCCTCGACAGGAATCGGCGGCGACGAACCGGTGAGTCCGCCGATCAAGGCGACATGGCCTTCGAAACCCAGTGCCTCCAATGCCCTGCTCAGCGTGTCGCGGCCGCCGATTTCGAGCACGTGATCGACACCGGCGTCCTCCGTCAGGGCTCGGACCTCCACCTGCCAGTCGGGGTTTTCGCGGTAGTTCACGGTGCCGAACGCGCCGAGTTCACGGGCCCGCGCAAGTTTGTCGTTGCTTGAACTGGTGATGATCGGCCTTGCCCCGGCGGCGACGGCGAAGATCAGGCCGAAGCTTGACACCCCGCCCGTGCCCTCGAGCAGCACGAAGTCGTCGGGCTGGAGATCGCCCTGCGTGAAAAGCCCGTTCCAGGCCGTGACCCCTGCGCAGGGCAGCGTCGCTGCTTCCTCATAGCTGAGATATTCCGGAATCGGGACGAGCGCTTTTGGAGTCGTGACGATGATCTCGGACAACATGCCGCCGGTGCCGGGACCGGCGCCACGGGCCGATGGGCGGACGGCGGCGGTGCGTTTGCCACCCACCCAGTCGGTGAAGAACGTGCCGGCCACGCGGTCGCCAACCTGGAACTCCGTCACGCCCGTTCCGACCGCGATCACCTCCCCTGCGCCGTCGGAGAGTGGAACGTTGCCCGCATAGACCGGTCCGCTTTCGCCAATCGTCGAGTTGAGAATGAACCAGTCACGACGATTGAGCGACGTCGCGTGGACCCTTACAAGAACTTCCCCGGCGCCCGCGACAGGACGCGGCACCTCGCGCAACACGAGCTCGTAGCCGTCCCCGCCCGCCGCGAATTGCCACTGTCTCATTGTTTCCGACGACTGCGCGGCGGCCTCAAGGCCCACCGCGGCCGCAAGCGCGGCACCGACAACGGCCAGACAGATCGAATGAATTGACCTCATGACAAACCTCCTTCCGTTCGCGCTTGCGCACGATCGATTCCAAACCGGCTCACTCCGAATGTATGATATTCCGAAATCCGGTCACCATGATCTTCAGGGACCGGACGCCAACACCCGGAATGACCTTGCGCACACGCTTCGCTCCCAGCCCCACCGGAGTGCTTCACATCGGTGGAGCCAGGACCGCGCTGTTCAACTGGCTACTCGCCAGGCGGCACGGCGGTGCCTTCGTGCTGCGGATCGAAGACACCGACACGGAACGCTCCACACGCAAGTCCATCGAACAGATCATCGAAGCCATGTCGTGGCTTGGACTGGAGGCGGACGAGGGTCCCTTCCTGCAGACCGACCGGCTCGAACGCTACAGGAACATCGCCAACCAACTGCTGGACGCCCGACTCGCCTATCATTGCTACTGCAGCCCCGATGACCTCGCGGCGATGCGGGACGAGCAGCGATCCCGCGGCCTCAAGCCGCGCTATGACGGCCGCTGCAGGTCACGAACAACCGCGGTTCCCGGCGTAAGCCCCGTGGTGCGATTCAAGACCCCGGTTGCGGGAAGGGTGCGGGTCCGCGACCTGGTCCGCGGGGAAGTGGTCTTCGACAACTCCGAACTCGACGATCTGGTCATCGTTCGATCCGATGGGTTCCCCACCTACAATTTCTCCGTTGTAGTGGACGATGCGGATATGGGCATCTCCCACGTAGTCAGAGGCGACGACCATCTCAACAATACTCCCCGGCAAATCAACATCCTGGCCGCGTTGAAGCTGAGTCCGCCGGAGTATGCGCACGTGCCCATGATCCTGGGGTCCGACGGCAGCCGGCTGTCCAAGCGCCACGGAGCCGTCAGCGTGATGGATTACCGGGCGGCCGGCTACCTTCCGGAGGCGGTCCTCAACTACATCGTGCGCCTCGGCTGGTCCCACGGCGACCAGGAGCTGTTCGATCTCGACGAGATGATTCAGTTGTTCAGCCTGGACCGGGTCAACGAGTCCGCGGCAAGCTTCGACCCGGACAAGTTCCTCTGGGTCAACGAGCAGTGGCTCGGACGCGCCTCCGGCGCGCGTCTCGCTCCGCTGCTGGCGGCGTTCCTGGAGGGCGCGGACGTCGGATCGGGGCCGCCCATGGAGGAGATCGTGGAAGTCCAGCGCAGCCGGGCCCGAACGCTGGTCGAAATGGCCGAGAAAAGCCGGTTCATCTACGACGAACCGGAGACCTATGCTCCCAAGGCCGCCAAGCAGCACTTGCGAGGGGTGGCGAAGCCGGTTCTTGAACGTCTCGGAGAGCGGCTGGGCGCGCTGGACGAATGGACTGTCGAAACGACCCAGGCCGCGGTGGAGTCGGTCGCGGACGAACTGGGACTGAAGATGGGAAAGGTGGCCCAGCCGCTGCGTGTCGCCGTCACCGGGGAAGCGGCTTCACCCGGAATCGGGCAAACCCTGGCCCTTGTCGGCCGCGACAAGTCCCTGCGGCGGTTGGCCAAGGCGGTTCGGTTCGTGGAGGCACGTATGGCCCGGTCGCAATAGGCCCGCCCGTTCTCATCCGATCCGATTTTTCGTCGTTCACCCCTCCGGTCGCACGAACGTGCCACGACCGACGCAGGAGTACACAAACCCGTCTTTCTTCATCTGCTCCGGGTCATACAGATTTCGACCGTCGAAAATCACCGGCTCGCGCAGCGAGGACTTCAGCGTACTCATGTCGGGACTGCGGAATTCCCGCCACTCCGTGGTAATGGCCAAGGCGTCGGCTCCCTTGACGGCATCCTCGGCGCTCGCACAGAAGATCAGGCGTGACTGGTCGGGGTATAGCCGCCGGGCGGCGTCCATTGCCACGGGATCGTAGGCGTTTACCGTACACCCGGCTTCCCACAGCGCCTCCATCAGCGCCCGGCTCGCGGCTTCCCGCATATCGTCGGTGTTTGGCTTGAACGAAAGGCCCCACAGCGCGATCACCCGGCCTTCCAGGTCCCCGCCGAAATGGGTCGAAATCCGGTCGAAAAGGAGACGCCGCTGGCGCTGGTTGATACGTCGCACCGCATCCACCAGCTCCATCCTGTAACCCGCCTGCTCTGACGACGACAACAACGCCCCAACGTCCTTGGGCAGACACGACCCTCCGTAGCCGCATCCCGGATAGATGTATCCGTAGCCGATACGCGGATCCGAACCGATGCCCACCCTTACGCTTTCGATGTCGGCTCCGAGGCGTTCCGCGAGCCCCGCCATCTCGTTCATGAAGCTGATTCTGGTCGCCAGCATCGCATTGGCCGCGTACTTGGTCAGCTCCGCGGACCGGGGATCCATTACGATGACTCGATCATGGTTGCGGTTGAAGGGCTCGTAAAGCGTCTTGAGCGCCTCCGCCGCGCGTGCGTCGTCGCTCCCGATGATGATCCGGTCGGGTTTCTTGAAATCTGCGACCGCGCTGCCCTCCTTCAGGAATTCCGGGTTTGAGACCACGTCGAATTTCACGTCCACGCCCCGCTTCAGACGCTCATGTTCAACCGCGGCACGGACCCGGTCCGCCGTACCGACCGGCACCGTGGACTTGTCCACGATGATGCGATAATCGTTCATGTACCGACCGATCGAGCGGGCCACCGAAAGGACATGCCGCAGGTCCGCCGAGCCGTCATCAAGCGGCGGCGTGCCCACCGCTATAAACTGGAACAGGCCGAAATCCACCCCGCTGGCAACGTTCGTCGTGAACCGCAGGCGGCCCGACTCCAGGCCACGGTCCAGCAGGCCCTGCAAACCCGGCTCGTGGATCGGCAACTCGCCGCGTCCAAGGCGCATCACCTTGTCCTTGTCGATATCGACGCAAAGCGTTTGATTGCCGGCCCCCGCAAGGCACGCGGCGGTGACCAGTCCCACGTAACCGGAACCGTAGATGGTGATTTGCATGGATTTCCGCCCAGGGGGCTGCCAGAGGAAACTGGACGAGTATAACTGTCTTGCCTGGTGTATCCGTCAACGCATCTGTCGCCGCAGTCTTTGTGGCCGCACTCTTTATGACCGCAGTCTGTGACCACAGTCTTGCCACCGTTGGCCAACTGTTCGAGAATAGCTGTGTCACGAAACCCTGATCGGGCGATTAGCTCAGCGGGAGAGCGCTCCCCTCACACGGGAGAGGTCGCTGGTTCAATCCCAGCATCGCCCACCAACCACATCGTGGCCGGTTTGCTATACCATCGGGCGCGCCGTCCAACCCCCGCCGGTCGCGCCGTCTATCCACCACTGGCCGCACCGTCAGTCCCGCGCCGTCCATCCCCGTTGGCTGCACCGTCAATCTTGCGCCGTCAGTCCCCCGCCGTCAGGCGCACGCCACGGCATCGCGCAGCGCGGTCACCACGAGAATCTGATCGTCTTCCTCCAAGTAGGGATGCATCGGCAGGCTGAGTACCCGTTGCGCAACCTCCTCTGCGATGGGAAACCGCTCGTCCGCGTCCTCCCGCGCATAGGCCGGCTGTCGATGCAGGGGCACCGGATAGTGAATGGCGGTGGGAATGTCCCTGGATGCCATGAATTCCCTCACCGCCGGCCGGTCGGGCACCTGGACCGTGTATTGGGCGAAGGCCGAGCGGTTGAGTGGCTCAACGTATGGCGGTCGCACGGCGAACTCCGCCGCGCAATCCGCAAAGGCCCGCTCGATCAGCGCGGCGTATCGCCCCGCCACCTCCTGCCGGGCGTTCATCTCGTCCGCGAAGATGTCGAGTTTTGCGAGCAATATGGCCGCCTGCAGTGTATCCATGCGGCCGTTGATCCCCACGCGCACGTGATGGTAGCCGCGGTCCTGTCCGTGTACGCGCAGCTCGCGGACCGCTTGGGCCAGTCGAGCATCGTCAGTAAACACGGCGCCGCCTTCGCCATAGCATCCCAGCGGCTTGGAGGGATAGAAGGAGGTGGCCGCCAGGGTACTCAGTCCGCAGGAGTGTCGGTCCTTGTAGGTCGCGCCGAGGCTCTGGGCGGCGTCTTCGACGATGGCCACGCCGTGCCGAGCGCCGATTCCATTGATCCGGTCGAAATCGGCGCATTGCCCGAACAGGGAGACCGGCATGATCGCCCGTGTTCGCTTCGTGATGGCGGGCTCGATGAGTTCGGGATCGATGTTGTAGGTGCGCCGGTCGATGTCGACAAACACAGGCGTCGCTCCCAACAGCGCGATCACCTCGGCGGTGGCGATGAAGGTAAAGGGGCTGGTGATCACTTCGTCGCCTGGACCCACGTCCAGCGCCATCAATGCGACCAGCAGCGCATCCGTTCCGCTGGAAACGGAGATGCAATGGCCGGCCCCGACAAGCCCTGCGAGCCGCAGCTCCAGTTCCTCCACCTCGGCACCCAGGACGAACTGGCCGTGATCAAGTACCTCCTGGATGCGCCGGTTGACGGGCTCGCGAAGTCGCCGATACTGGGTCTTGAGGTCGATGAAATCCATCCCGCCTCCGGTCATCCGCGCCATTTCCGCCACCTGGAAAGCGCCGGCCCGATGATGGGCGGCGGAACCTCCGTCTTCACGCGCTCCCGCAATCCGGCGGCCAGGCGCTTGCCCAGTTCCACGCCCCACTGGTCGAAACTGTTGACGTCCCAGATCACCCCCTGGACGAAGACCTTGTGCTCGTACAGGGCGACGAGCTTGCCAAGCGTTGCCGGGTCCAGACGTTGAAACAGGATCAGGCTGGAAGGGCGGTTGCCGGCGTAGTCCCTGAAGGGATCGGGGTTCCTGCCCTCCGGGTCGCCGCCGGCCAGGGCCCAAGCCTGGGCGAAACAGTTCACCGCGGCAAGATCCTGCTGGTCCTGGCGGTCCGCCACGGAGGTGGCCGGCAGGAGGAAATCCACCGATACCGGCTCCGTTCCCTGGTGGAGCAGCTGGTAGAAGGAGTGCTGGGCGTTGGACCCCGGCTCGCCCCAGATTACCGGCGCGGTGGCGCATTCCACCGGTTGGCCGCCGCGGCGTACGGATTTGCCGTTGCTTTCCATCTCCAGCTGCTGCAGGTAGGCGGGCAGCCGGTGCAGATGTTGGTCGTAGGGAAGCACCGCGTGGTTGGCGGCGCCGAGGAAGTTGCGGTTCCACACGCCCGCGAGCGCCAGCAGCACGGGCAGATTGCGCTCCAGCGGCGCCGAACGGAAGTGTTCGTCCAGCTCGTGCGCACCGGCCAGAAATTCGGCGAAATTCCGCCAGCCAATGGCCAGGGCCAGGACCAGGCCCACGCTCGAGCATAACGAATACCGCCCGCCGACCCAGTCCCACAGGTCCAGCCGACGCTCCGGCGCCACGCCGAAATCGTCCATCGCCCGATGGTTGGTGGACACCGCCACGAATTGTCCTGCCACCGCGTCCTCCCCACCCTGCCGCAACAGCCATTCCCGAACCACCCGGGCATTGGCCAGCGTCTCCAACGTGGTGAATGTCTTGGAGCAGACCACGAAGAGCGTGGTCTCGGGATTCACGGCCCGCAGGACACGGTCCACCTGGACCCCGTCGACATTGGAGACGAAGTGAACGCCCAGTCCCGGCATGCGGTACCGGTCCAAAGCCTCCACGGCCATTGCGACGCCAAGATCGGAACCGCCGATGCCGATGTTGACGATGTCGGTGATTCGCCGCCCGGTATGGCCCCGCAAGGAACCGTCGTGCAGCGATCCCGCCAGTCGCCGCATCTTGTCCCGTTCCGCCTCGACCACGGGCATGATGTCGCCATCGTCCATCATCAACGGTCGATCCGCCGGGCGGCGAAGCGCGACGTGCAAGGCGGCCCGGTCCTCGGTGTTGTTGATGCGCTCGCCGCGGAACATGCGTTCGGTCCATTCGGGCAGGCGCACCTGCACGGCCAGTTCCAGCAACAATTTCAACGTCCGGTTATCAAGCCGCTGCCGGCTGAGGTCCAGCCACAGCCCTTGGGTCTCCGCGCAGAATTGACGGCCGCGATCCGGTTCCTGCTCGAAGAGCGCGGGGATTGTCACGTGCTCAAGCGCTTCGGCACGCTTGCCGAGGGCAGACCAGGCCCTGGTGCGGGGCCCGTAAGGATCTTCGCTCATCGATGCCGCCCTTGCTGACCCCAATGGGGATGATGATCGCCATACGGACACCCGTGATCGAGCATATCAGAAACAGGCGAAAGGGAGTCAGAACCGGAACGTGTAGTTCACCTTGGCCGTCATGTCGGACGCCGTCGAGTGAAATCGATTATCAAGATCGTAGTCCGCGACGTTGTGATTGATGACGAAATACACCTCGCGGCCGGCTTCAGGGATCCAGTGAAGCCGCATGTTGATGCCCGCGGTCTCCGTGACGTTGTCGTACTGGATCAGGTTGACCCAGGACAGCGTCGATGTGAATACGAAATCGATGCCCGCGGCGACGAGGCGGGTCTCGAAGCTGCCTTGAGGCAGATCGATTTCGCTGTAGCTGTAGCTCAGATTGCCGCGAAAACGCGCCGACGGACGCCAGGTGAGTTCACCGAACCAATCCGCGCGGTCGCCGTTGTAAAAGGTCCCGTCGTTGTAGGCCACCAGGCGGAAATTGGCTGCGAGCCTGCGATGCGTTCCTGTGCCAAGCTGTATGCCCCAGTCCTCGATCCGGTATTCGCCCATCGGTATGACCACGCCTGGCGAGATTTCGAAGGGACGCGCAATACCTTCCTTGAACTGGCGATAGCCCAGCAGCATCTGGTCGCCGGTGCGGTTGCGCAGCACCATGGGGCGAAAAAATATCGCATGCGTCTGCAGCGCCCCGGTGTCGAGGCGGTCGACCTGCTGTACATCCACGGCCATTAGCCAGGATTGCAGATAGCCTCCCGAAGGGCGCAGCTCGTAACCGAGGGAGGCCGTGGCGTCGGCAATGTTCCGCCGGTTGATGAAGCCCAGGGCCGGATTGAAATTGGCCTCATATGCCTTGTATTCCAACGCGGCGCTGAAACCCTCGCTGGTCGGCAAGCGCACGCCGATGCCGAAAGCCGACTGGTCGGAGTCGATCCCCTCTGTATTACTTTGCTGATACCAAACGTCGGACTCGACCGATCGGCCGCCCGGCAACCGCGTGTTCCGATACAGAAAATCGAAGCCCGCAAGCGAATTGTCGAGATTGGCGCCGGGATTACCCTGGGTCAACACGACGCCAACATTCGACTCCCTGAGTACGCCAGCCTTGGTGCGGATGACAGACACGTTCCTGGTATCGATCTCCCCGGATGCGCCCTGGCGGATCGACAGGGCACCGACTTCGAAACGGCCCACGCGACCGCTGATCTTGCCGCCCACCTCGAGATCGATGGGTGTTCCGCTTGGGCTCAGGCCGATACGGCGCGAGAAAAACGGCCGGCCGTTCTGGCCCAACGCTTCGAGCCCGGGGATCTGAATCTGGCGCTGGCCGCCGATACCACCGAACTCGAAGATATCGGACTCCCGAAGGAAAAAGTCGCGCTTCTCGGGAAAGAAAAGCCCGAAGCGATCGAGATTGACCTGGCGGTCATCGACTTCGGTGGCGGAAAAATCCGTATTCACGGTTAGCGAAGCGTTGAGCTGGGGCGTGAGCTTGTAGACGATATCCACAGTCGGCTCGAGGCTCGATTTCTCGCGGTCGTCCGTGAAAGGAACTTGCGAGAAACTGCGTGCCTTGCCGAGGCTGACCGAGGGTACAATTTCGAGCCCGAGCCCCTGCTCGAGCCCCTCGAAGCCCACGGCCAATCCCGAGATCGACGGGTTGTATTCCCGGTTGCGCGACACCCATGCCAGGTTCTCGGCGCGGCGCACGATGCCGCGCGAGAAATTCATGCCCCAGGTGTCGGTGTTCGGATCAAAGGAGATCGACTTGAACGGTATCTCGAACTCCGCCGTCCAGCCCGCCTCGAAACGGCCTGCTGCAACGTCGAAGATGCTGTTCCAGTCCCGATAGGCATCACTGACGTTGCGATAAAGGCCGTCGTTGCGCACGCCGTTCGGATTGACCCCGAAATAGTAGCCGCTGCGCCGCTCGTTGAACGGGTCGATCATCACGTAGAAGCGATCATCCTCGTACACCTGATCGTTCTGGCGCATGTTGTTGGCGGTGATGAATTCCGGGTTCGCGTCGTAAAGGCGCGCTGCCACGTACAGTGCATCGTCGTCGTAGAGGATCAGGATCTCGGTTTGTTCGGAAGGCTCGGCATACTCGACGGGCTCGGTCTGATGGAGGTCATTGACGAGCGCCGCGCGCGCCCAGACCGCGTCCCCAAGATCGCCGTCGATGACCGGCCGCATATCCGTACGTACGACGCGCACGGTTTTCTGGCCAGGATCGACCAGCGTTTGCTGAGCCGCGAGCGGCGCGGCGAGAAGACCCATCCAGGCGGAGCACAGGGAAGCGCAACGGCTCATGGCGCGCAATGATACGGACTCGTCGTACGGACGTGAACCCGCTGCCAGTATCAGACCGCCATGCGTGAAGGGCCACAAAACTCGACGAAGAGCCACGAAACGAACCTTCGTTCAAGCGACCCCGCTGAACTACACTGGCTCTGAAGCTATGGTACTGTGCGGGCTGGGAGGGCTATCGTGGCTGGATTGAAAATTGATACTTGGGCGATCATCGGCGCGGGCGTCGCGATGATGGCGGTGGTGGTCGGCATCATGCTCGCCCTGAATGAGGCCACCAACGCGCGAATCGACTCGCTCCAGGAAACCATGCGGGAAGAGCATGCCGCCATGCGGGCAGAACACACTGCCATGAGGGAAGAACATACCGCCATGAGGGAAGAACATACCGCCATGCGGGCGGAACATACCGTCATACTTGAATCGTTGAGCCAAGTGGCGCAGCGGGTCTCCTATGTCGAAGGGCGGCTCGATATTCGCCGCGCCGAAGGTTCTGAGAGCATCGAGATTCCGTAATACCGTCTGGCCCTGACGCAATTCACCGAATACGCACCGAGTTTCGTGTGCGTGCAACCCGGAAACCTCAGGACCGGGCCACCCGAAAACTCGACAAACCGCCATGAAATGAACCTTCGTTCAAGCGACCCCGTTGAACTACGCTATCGCGTAGCTGAGATGCAGCAGCTGCGGCGTGGAAACTGAAGCACGTCTGCCATGGTAAGGTACGGACCGGGAGGACGAAGTGGCTGGATTGACGATCGATACCTGGGCGATCATCGGCGCGGGCATCGCGATGATGGCCGTGGTGGTCACCATCATGCTCGCCCTGAATGGGGCCACCAACGCGCGTATCGACTCGCTTCAGGAAACCATGCGGGAAGAGCATTCCGCCATGAGAGCTGACCATACCGCCATTCTTGAAGCGGTGAGCCAGGTAGCGCAACGGGTCTCCTATATCGAGGGGCGCCTCGAATTTCGCCACGCCGAGAATTCCGAGTCCGTCGTCCCGCCATAACGCCAACCCGTCGTCTACCCCCTACACGCTTATTTCGTTGGTCGCCCCGCCGCAACTCCCTTGGACCGGCGTCGCAGGACCGCGATCATGGATTCAGCCTGCCGGAAGCAACGTCGCCCCTGAAGGATCAGGAACCAACTGCCTGGACAACGATGGTAGGCGTCAAACCACCGTCAACCCATGCCTGGGCGCCTGGCGGCGGACCGGCAGGCCGACCGCTTCGCACAGCGCAGCATGAGTGTAGTGTTCGGCCATTTTCCCCCGCCACGCCGGTACGAAGTCCGTGTTGCTCATGGGGGTCGCCGCGGTTCGTGCGTGGCGGGCCGCCTGCGCGATCAGGTCCTCGTCGGGCACGTTGCCCACGAGCAGTTCTTCCGCATCTCCGACGCGCACGGGGCTGGAACCGACGGCGCCGAGATACACGGCGACCCGGTCGACCGCCTTGCCCTTCCCGCCGTCCATCCAGATCGCCACCGCCACCGACAGCACGGAAAAGTCGATGGACCCCCTGCGGCGGAGTTTCCAGAACGCGCTCCGGCAATGATCGCGGTCGGAATCGGCCGGGACGATGATGCGGGTGAGGATCTCGCCGGCCCGCATGCCGAGGTAGTCGATGCCGTCGTCGCGATACAGGTCCGCAAGCGGGATCTCCCGCTCGCCATCGGAGGACGCCAGGCGAACCCGCGCATCCAGCGCACACAGCATGGGCGCGGCGTCGCTGGCGGAGTGGGCCCAGCAGCGCGGCGAGTTGGTGGCAACCCAGCAGATCGTGCCCTGCTCCTTCATGCAGTAGTCGATGGAACGGCGCCATTCCTCGGTCTGGTTGTAGTACGTGCAACGGGTGTCCACGCAGAGGTTGCCCCCCAGCGTGCCCATGTTGCGCAGGGGCGGTGAGGATATGGCCGCCACGGAGCGAGCGAAACCCGGATAAAGATCTCGCACCAACGAGTTACGGAGCACTTCCGTCAGGGTTACCGTCGAGCCGATGGACAAACCCCGCGACGTCTGCTCGATCCCGCGCAATTCGTCGATAGACATCAGGCTGACCACGGCATCGGCCCGCTGGTGGCGGCGCTTCATGTTGGGCCAGAGATCCGTGCCGCCGGCGACCAGCCTGACACGGCCGCCGCCATTGGCGCCGTTGCCTTCAAGCGCCGCCAGCGCCTCGCCCAATTGCGTCGGTGCGCTGAAATCAAGCGGTGGTAAGCGTAGCACTGCGGCGCTCCTTCAAGGCCTCGTCGCGTTCCTTCATGGTGCCGGAGGCCGACCGCAATCCGCGGTGTTTCGGATCATGCCTGGCACGGCCATCGCCACCCTGGTCAGGGGTCGGCACTTCCACCGGCGTGCCGTAGTCCACCTTGGGGAATCGTGTGGGACCGACACGCGCCGGACGCCCCCGCTCCTTGGCCTCGAGCCCCTTCAGGACCAGTTCGGGCGTGGCCGGTATCTGGTCTACGCGCACGCCGACCGCGTCGAAGATCCCGTTGACCACCGCCGGCATGATCGGCAGCAATGGGCCCTGGCCGACTTCCTTGGCTCCCATGGGGGCGCGCTCGTCCCTGCAGTCGATCATGTAACTGGTCATGCCGGGCATATCGTGAAAACCGGGGCTCTTGTACTCCAGCAGCGACGGCATCTTGTGGACCAGGGCGGAAGACAAGCGCTTCGGCAGGCGCCGGAAGGCCTGCTCCTCCATCATCGCCTCGCCGAGGCCCATGTAGATGCTGCCCTCGATCTGGCCCAGCGCCAGCACCGGATTGATGGCCTTGCCGATATCGTGGGCCATCCAGACGTGCTTGCAGCCGTAGACGCCGGTGGCGGGGTCCACCTCCACCTCGACGACGGCGGCGGAGTAGGAATAGGTCGGTGAAGGTCCGACGCCGGAGCCCCGATAACGCCCCGGCGCGCGGGGCGGAATGTACGAGCCGGTGGTGCCGAGGGTGCCGAACCGGGCTTCGGCCGCCACCACCGCGGCATCGAAGTCGAGGCCGCCACCAGGGTCGCCGGCGGGAAAGACGCGCCGGTCGGCGAAGACTAGTTCCGATTCGGGCACCCGCAATTGCGCGGCCACAGCCTTGGCGATGATCTCCCGTGCGCGCTCCGCGGCCTGCAGGGCCGCGTGGCCCACCATCATGGTGACCCGGGAGGAATAGCTCCCCAGGTCCACCGGGGTCAGGTCCGTATCGCCGACACAGAGACGGATATCCTCCAACTCGATGCCCAGTACCTCGGCCACGATGGCGGCGAGGACCGAGTCCGAACCCTGGCCGATCTCGCTCTCGCCGCAGAACACGGCGACGCATCCACTGCGGTCCAGCTTGATCTGCACGCCGGACTGGGGCATGTGGTTCCAGTAGATGGGCAGGCCCGCTCCGCAGAGGTAGGCGCCGCAGGCCAGGCCCAGCCCCCGGCCCTCGGGCAGTTTGCCGTAGCGCTGCTTCCAGCCGCTGCCGCGCACCACGGCCTCGATGCACCGACCGAGTTCGATCGAGCCGATGCGCAGCCAGTTCGCCGTCACCGAGTCGGCCGGCTGCAGGTTCCTGAGCCGCAACTCGGCCGGATCGATGCCCAGGCGATGCGCCGCCTTGTCCAGGTGCACCTCGAACGCGAACCGGGGCTGGGGCGTGCCGTGGCCGCGCTTCGGCCCGCAGGGAGGCTTGTTGGTGAAGGCCCGGGCGCCCTCGAACCAGTAATTGGGAATCCGGTAGGTGGTGGTCTGAAGCGCGCCGGTATAGTAGGTGCTGGCCACCCCATAGCTGCCGAAGGCGCCACCGTCCAAGGCGGTGCGCAGATGCTGCGAGGTGATGGTGCCGTCCTTCCTGAAACCGGTCCTCAAGTGCATGAGCACCGGGTGGCGGCCGCGATGACAGTAGAAGACCTCCTCCCGCGTCAGCGTCACCTTGCAGGGGCGGCCGAGCTTGAGCGCCAGCTTGGCCACCACCATCTCGTGGTTGAACGGATCGCTCTTGCCGCCGAATCCTCCGCCGTTGGAGCATGCCACGACGCGGATTCGCGACGCCGGCAGGCCCAGCACCTTGGTCAGCGCCCGGTGCACATAGTGCGGGGTCTGCGTGGAGGAATACACCGTCACGCGGCCTTCGTCCTCGGGGACGCCGACGGCGCTGTGCTGCTCCATGGCCAGGTGGGTGTTGCCCTCGAAATGGCAGATGTCTTCCAGAATCACGTCCGCTTCTTCGAAACCCTCCTCCACCGCCCCGAACTTGAGCGACACCTTCTTGTGGATGTTGCCGTCATCCGCGTAGTCGTGCATCTGCGGTTCGGGCGTCCTGAGCGCCTCGTCGAAGCTTGAGATCGTCGGCAGGGGGTCATACTCGACGCGAACGGCCAACGCGGCCTCATGGGCGATGTCCTCGGAGACCGCCGCGACGGCCGCGACGGGATCGCCGACAAATCGAACCGTGTCCACCGCCAACGCGTGCTCGTCCTCGGAGACCGGCAGGATGCCGAACTTGTTCGGCAGCTCCGTGCCCACCAGCGTACCGAGCACGCCGTCCATGGCCTGGGCCGCCGACAGGTCGATGTTCACGATGCGCGCGTGGGGAACGGTGCTTCGCACCAGCTTGACGTAAGCCATGCGCGGAAAACCGAGATCGTCGGCGAAGCGGGTCTGACCGGTCACCTTGGCGCGGCCATCCACTCTTCGGAAGGCCGTACCGACCAACCGGTACTGTTTCTCGGGCTCGGAGTCCGGGGCAATGGGTTCCGACTTCGGGTTAGCGACCATGGTTCACCCGTCGTCTTCCGCGTACGGAGTCTGGGAATCGGCGCCGTGGAATTCCTCTTCCGGGGGGCGCCAGTCATCGCCTCGCGCCATGGCGCCCGCCCACCTGACGGCCGTGACGATCCGATGGTAGCCGGTGCAGCGACACAGGTTCCCTGACAGCGCTTCGTATATTTCGGCTTCATCCGGATCGTCGTTCCGCTCCAGCAACGCGTTGGCGACCATGAGTATTCCCGGCGTGCAATAGCCGCACTGGGCGGCGCCAATGTCGGCGAACGCCCGTTGCAACGGGTGCAGTTCGTTGTCGTCCTGCAATCCCTCGACTGTTTCCACGGCGCAATCCCGCGCCTCGACGGCGAGTTTCAGGCACGACAGGACGGCTTCACCGTCCACCCGAACCGCGCAGGCGCCGCATTCGCCCAGTTCGCAGCCATGCTTGGTGCCGGTCAGCCCGCACTGCTCACGCAGGACCTCCAGCAGGGTGTGATGGGTGGGGAACACCACCGGATGGTCCTCGCCGTTGACCCGAAGGACGGCCGCCGTGACGCCGGGTGGCAGAGCCGATGCCGCCGTCGTTGTCGTTTCCGATGCCATTGCCCTGTACTCGGCCCTTCAGCCCTGGTCCCGTCCCGCCGGCGGCGTGAATTCGATGGCGCCGTCGGGCAGCAGGTAGAGAACGATGGCCCGCCCGCCCGACACGGTGGGATGGTGGGCCGAACCCGGTCCGTAGACCAGCCAACCGCGGCCGTGGCCGTCGAACGCCGCCCCGGGATCCTGCGGGATGATCATGTCGATTTCGCCGTTGGGATGACGGTGGTGGGGTCCGACAATGTCGTCCATTTCCACCACATCCACCGAGAATCCGGCCGTTTCCGGACCCGGCTTGATAACCCGGCCGAACTTGATGCCGCCGTGTTCCCGGTTGGCGAGCCAGCCTTCGCGCACGCCCTGCTCGCAGAGCGCGGCCAGGGACCCGAACGCTTCCCCGTCCGGCGGAAACGACACCGCCAGTTCCCGCTGCAGATCATCGTCCAGCGCCGAGCCCGCAATGTGCCCGGCGACGGTGGCGACCTGCCGTTCGAATGATTCGATGCTCATGGTCAGTGGTTCACGCTGTCGGTTTGATTGCGGCGGGCGCGCTCAGGCGGCCAGCTTGACGTATTCGAAATCTCCGGGCATGCCGTTGATTCCGGCCCGGGGCGGCGCGATCCAGTTCGCGTACCGGCCCGGTTCACGGCACGGTTCCATCAGCGACAGGATGTAGCTCATGTCCGCCTCGCTGGGCATCCACTCGCCCTGGCGATCACCCCACTCGGCATCCGAAACGAGTTCGCCGCGCGGCGTCGCATGGACCTCCGCGAACTCGCCCACGGCCCGGTGGAAGGCGCGATGCGGCAGGCTCAACCGGAAATCGATGTCATGGGCCTTGAGCGCGTAGTTCCATCGCTTGAGGACATTGTTGCAGTCGGCGATGAAGTCATCGGACAGGCGCGCGTTGATCGCGCTCAACGCCGGAACGTCACGCACCTCGATGGCGTCTCCGACCACCTGGGCCACCGGATAGGTCTCGTCGCTCAATACATGGTCGTCGTCGATCCGGTGTTCCCGGAAGCGCCCCTTGAGACTGGCGTTGAAGGCGTTGGCCGCGTTGGTGGAAATCTCCGCACCGAACAGGTCCAGGGTGACGGCCACGTGAAAGTTGATCTTCTTCTGAATGGTCGGCAGGTCAATCACGCCGTGCTTGCGCGCCGCCTCGATATCGTGCGGGTCGTCGATACCCTGCTCGTTCATGACCTGGCAGGTCCGCTGTACGATGCGCTCCACGCCGGTGCGGCCGACAAACATGTGATGACCTTCCTCGGTGAGCATGAACCGGCAGGTTCTGGCCAGCGGATCGAAGCCCGACTGCGCCAGTGCCTCAAGCTGGAACTTGCCGTCCCGGTCGGTGAACGTGGTGAACATGAAGAACGACAGCCAGTCGGGCGTTTCCTCGTTGAACGCCCCCAGGATCCTCGGCTTGTCCTCGTCGCCGGAGCGCCGCCGCAGCAAGTCCTCGGCTTCCTCCCGGCCGTCGCGGCCGAAGTACTTCTGAAGAAGGTAGACCATCGCCCAGAGGTGCCGGCCCTCTTCCACGTTGACCTGAAAGACGTTGCGCATGTCGTAGAGCGACGGTGCGGTGTTTCCGAGAAAGCGCTGCTGCTCCACCGACGCCGGCTCGGTGTCGCCCTGAATGACGATGAGCCTGCGCAGCATCGCCCGGTATTCTCCGGGAATCTCCTGCCACACCGGCTCACCCTTGTGCTGCCCGAAACCGATGGTGCGCCCGTCCTCCTGCGGCGCCAGCAGCACGCCCCAGCGGTAGTCGGGCATCTTCACGAATCCGAACCGGGCCCAGCCCTCGGGATCAACGCTGACCGCCGTGCGGAGGTAGACCTCGTAGTCCTGGAAACCGTTCGGCCCCATGTCGCACCACCAGTCCAGGTACTTGGGGTACCAGCGCTCCATGGCCCGGCGCAACTTGGCGTCGCCGGCCAGACCCACGTTGTTGGGAATCAAGGAATCGTAGTTGACTTCGGTACCCATGTTTGGACTCACTCTTGAACGATGTTGCGGCAATGGCGGTGGCGTCTGTTGCACATGACCCTGTCTCGCGCCTAGACCCGCTTGCGGTCGTATTGCGCCCTGCGGCCGGTGCCGTACAGTTTCAGGGCGCCTTCGTCGCCCACCGCGTTGGGGCGCTGGAAGATCCAGTTCTGCCACGCGCTGAGACGGCCGAAAATTTTCGACTCCAGGGTCTCTGGCCCGGCGAAGCGTAGATTGGCCTCCATCCCGGTGAGCGCGTCGGGGGAGAAACTCGCCCTCTCCTCCAGCAGGAGACGGATCTCGTCCTCCCAGTCGATGTCGTCCGGCGCGAACGTCACCAGACCCGCCTCCAGGGCGTCCATGCCTTCCAGCGGCTCGCCGATGATCTGCTCGGCGCGCGCCACGCTCTCCGGCTCGCCCAGAAATCGGGTCTGCAGTCGCGACAGCCCGTTGGCCATCTTCAAATGGCCGAAGTTCAGCTTCGACAACGTGATGGCGGGCGCCGGATGCGGGTCGTCTTCCAGGCGGCCGTCCAGCATGTAGGTGCGGTCCACCGCGAACAGAAGTTCCGCCAGGAGTCCGGTGAAGCAGCTCCCGGGCTCGACGAAGGCGAAGCTGGTGCGGGAGGTGATGTCCAGACGCTTGAACACTCGCTGGGCGAACAGCAGCACTTCGCGGATGAACCAGTCGGAGGCGTTTTCCTGAAGCAGGGCGTCGTAGGCGGCCACCCTTGCGCTGTCGCCGCGCGTCTTGAGGATCAAGGTGCCTAGCGTCGGTTCGTTGAATCGAAGATGGAGCAGGGCGTCGTCCAGTGCGCGCATCAGCGCGAGCGGCCAGAACGCGGCGCCCTGGTGTCTGGCCTCCTTGGCGTCCGTGCAGCCGTCCGAGGGACCCTCCAACGTGAGCGTTGCGGTCGACGCGTCGGCGTCCAGGTCCAACGTCAGGTGCGGGTACTCGACCCGGGAGGCCGAGACGGTTTTCTCAAGGTCTGTGAGAACAACGCCGGGCTCGCCGATCGGTCGGTCGGACTTGTCCGCGAATTCCTGAGCGCGCTGCTCCACCCGCTGCTCGAACCGGGAGCGGGGCACGATTTCATCTACCAGCCGCCAGTCCACGGCCCGCTGCCCCTTGATGCCCTCTTCCACGGTACAGAACACATCCGCAAGGTCCCGCCTCACGCCACGCTTGTCCACCACGCGGGTCAGGCCGCCGGTCCCGGGAAGCACCGCCAGCAGGGGGACCTCCGGCAGCGACACCGCCGCATTGCCGTCGTCGATCAGGATGATGTAGTCGGTGGCCAGGGCCAGCTCGTAACCGCCCCCCGCCGCCGGTCCGTTCAGCGCGGAAAGGTATATCTGACCGGAGTGCTTGCTGGCATCCTCAAGCGAGTTGCGCGTCTCGTTGGTGAACTTGCAGAAATTGACCTTGTGGCTGTGGGTGGCGGTGCCCAGCATGCGAATGTTGGCCCCGGCGCAAAACATGCCGGCCTTGCCCGAAGTCAGTATCACCGCGCGAACTTCCGGGTGTTCGAAGCGCAAGCGCTGGACGGCGTCATACAGTTCGATATCGACGCCGATGTCATAGGAATTCAATTTCAGTTCGTAATCGCCGAATTGGGACCCCGCCTCGTCCACATTCATTTCCAGACGCGCGACAGGCCCGTCGGTGGAAACGGACCAGTGTCGATAACGGTCCGGATGCGTTCTAAAGTCCAGTTGTGCAGGTTCGAGAGTCGCCATTGGTCATCAGATGCGATATAGTGCAGCCGAGTTCATTTCGTGGCCGATCATCTGCATGATAATATACAAAAATGCCGTTACTGGGCAACCATGTACGATCTATATTTCATCCCCTGTTACACAGTCCGGAATACGTGATGGCGACGGGTCCCAGTCCAGCGCCTGACGCTGATCAGTTGCTGCAAGGCCTCGGACAGCGAGTGCGTTCCCTGCGCGGGAGACTGGCCATGACGCGCCGCAAGCTGGCTGAACGTGCTCGTGTGTCCGAGCGCCACCTGGCCGATCTCGAAACCGGTCGGGGCAATATTTCCGTGCGTCTGCTGAGCCAGATCGCCGGAGCATTGAAGACGGAGACCGCCGATTTGCTGGAGTCCGCTGCCAGCCGGACGCCGGAAGAAAACCTCTTGGCGGAGTTTGTCCACGCCCTGTCGCCCGACGAGCGCAAGCAGGCGCTGCAATTGCTGTACGACCGCTTCACCCGGACGCCGGAGACCAAACGCCGGGTCGCGCTGGTGGGACTGCGGGGCGCGGGAAAGAGCACACTGGGTGTGCTGCTCGCGGAGCGGTTGGGCATGCCCTTCGTTGGGCTGGTCGGTGTGACGGAGGGGCTCGCGGGGATGAGCGTGGCGGAAATATTCGCCCTGTCGGGTGAAACCGGCTACAGGCGCATCGAAGAGCAGGCGCTGCACGAGACCCTCGACCGTTACGATCGCTGCGTGATTGAAACCGGCGGCAGCATCGTGGCGGAGCCGAATCTGCTCAATACGCTGCTGACGACATGCTTCGTTGTCTGGGTACGGACCGAGCCGGAGCACTACATGGCGCGGGTGGTTGCGCAGGGAGATCTGCGCCCCATGCGCAACCGGCCCGACGCCATGTCCGACCTGCGGCGGTTACTGGACGAACGGCAACCCTATTACTCCCAGGCCCATGCCAGGGTCGACACCACCGGCAAGCCGGTCTGCGAATCGTTGAGCGAACTGCTCCGCTGCCTGCCTCAACACCTGGATTCCAAAGGGATCGCGACCGGATGTTGACTGGCGAGTTCCTTCGGTTGTCCGCGCGGCGCACGCCCGAACGCACCGCCATTGCGGGTGCCGGCCGCCGACTGTCCTACCGGGAACTGGACACCGAATCGAACCGATTGGCCCATGCCCTGGCATCACTGGGTGCCGGTCGCAATACTCGAGTGGCGATCATTTCGGGCAACCGCCCAGAGTACGCCTCGGTCTATTTCGGCGCGGCTCGGGCGGGCGTCTGTCTGGCACACATGTCGACCCGGTGCACCGTCGACAACCTGGTCTACATGCTGGACATGACCGGCGCGGAGATCCTGTTTTTCGAAGATCAATCCGCAACACTGGTCGGGCAGGCCAGGGCCCGCTCACCCACGCTCAAGCACGTAATATCCTTGGACGCCCGCGCGTCGGACCGGAACGGTACGGTGGCCGGCACCTTGCCGGACGGGCGATCTTCAGAACGTGTGCCGGAGCGTCACGCCGGACGGCCATCCAGCATTCACGAACTCATCGCGCCGATGCCAGCCACCCCGCCCGACATCGACATCCGTGACACGGACCCGCTCGGTATCACCTTCACCGGCGGTACCACCGGGCTGCCCAAGGCGGTTCTGGTCTCCCACCGGGCGCGGGCGGCGACCGCCTACGCCGCGGCCGTCGACTTCGGTCTGCGGGACTCCGACATCGTCGCCGCCACAACCCCGCTGTTCCACTGCGCGGGCCTGTTCGTCTGGTTTGCGCCCGCCATCATGCTCGGCGCCACGGTGGTACCCCTGCCCCGCTGGGACGTCGATGGATTCATCGATGCGGTGGAACACGAGGGCATCACCGCCGCGTTCTTCGTTCCGAGTCAGCTAAACGATCTGATCGGCCATCCGACGTTCTCGGCGGAGCGGCTTCGAACCCTCAAGAACGTCGGCTACGCGGGGGCGCCCATGGGACGTGAGCTGCTTGCACGGGTCCAGAACGCCCTGCCCCACGTGGCGTTCACCGAAAATTACGGCCAATCGGAGACCTGCCCGCTCACCGTACGGCGCCCGGACCATGGCGCGGACAAGCTGGGCACGGTGGGCCGCCCGGCTTTCAACGTGGAACTCCAAGTGGTCGACGGGCAGGGCCGCCCACTGCCCACCGGGGAGGTCGGAGAAATCGTGACTCGCGGAGAACAGCTTTTCGACGGCTACCATGGCGACCCGGATCAGACCGAAGCCGCCTTTCCGATGGGGGACGGCTGGTTGTGGACCGGCGACGTCGGCTTCCTCGACGAAGACGGCTTCCTGACGCTGGTGGACCGGTCCAAGGACATGCTCGTTTCAGGCGGCGAGAACGTCTATCCCGCCGAAATCGAGAACGCGCTCTACGGGCATCCGGCGGTGGCGGAATGTGCGGTCTTCGGCATCCCCGACGACCGCTGGGGCGAGGTCCCTGCCGCCCACGTGGTGCCGACGGGCGAACCCCCGGCCACCGAAGCCGAATTGATCGACTTCTGCGCGCAGCGCATCCCACGCCACAAGCGCCCGCGTGTGGTCCGCTTTGTCGACGCGCTGCCCAGGACGGCGGTGGGCAAGATCAGGAAGAACCTGCTGCGGGCACCGTATTGGGAAGGCAGAGAGAACAAGATCTAGGGAGAACAAGATCTGAGGAGGCCGTCGAGGGCAATTCCCTGCAGCGGCGCAATCGGCAACGACGCACCTGTCGGCTCTCAGTCGTCCTTGTAGCCCCTCCTGATCTGGACATAGCCCAGTATCGCGCCCAACGCAATAACCGGCGCATAGATGAGCAGCACCGTGATCCATTCATTCAAGGCAAG
The DNA here is from genome assembly GCA_965221035.1 of Candidatus Rariloculaceae bacterium. Taxonomy (GTDB): domain Bacteria; phylum Pseudomonadota; class Gammaproteobacteria; order Steroidobacterales; family Rariloculaceae; genus UBA6522. Next base: position 3,727,064 of record OZ244860.1, on the reverse strand, counting down.
TTTCTCCTTCGCTCGATAAGCCCAAGCAGTCCCAACACCATGCCCAGCCCAATCGGCAACGCAGCGCGGGGGACATACGCCATCGGGGCGGGTGCAACACTCGTCAACAAGCCAGTCGGTAAATCTGTCAGTCTAGGCGCACTCGGCACTTGAGGCTACAATACCCCGCCATCCCAGAGCGATTTTCCAGCGAGGAACGCAAGCATGACCTATGTCGTCACCGAGAGCTGCATCAAGTGCAAGTACACGGACTGCGTGGAAGTGTGTCCGGTGGACTGTTTCCACGAGGGTCCGAACATGCTCGTCATCGACCCCGAAGAGTGCATCGACTGCACGCTCTGCGAGCCGGAGTGCCCGGTAGAGGCGATCTGCTCGGAGGACGACATTCCGGACGGCCAGGAGCACTTTCTGGAACTGAATGCGGAGTTGTCCCAGAACTGGCCCGTTCTGACCGAGGCCAAGGATCCGCCCGACGACGCCGATGAGTGGGAGGATGTGGAGGACAAGTTCCAGTACCTAGAGCGGTAGCCGGTTCCGGCGACCATCCAGGATACCGGCGACGGCCAACGGGGAGCCAGGGAGAGTCCGATGACCCAATTTCGCCGTCTATTCCTTGCCGCGCTGCTGGTGGCGCTGCCGCTGGCCGGTCACGGCGAAACCATCGCCATGATCGGCACGGGCGAGGTTGCATCCGCCCTCGGCCCACGATTTGCGGAGCTCGGCCATGAGGTGGTGTACGGATCCCGTTCGCCGGATAGTCCGGACGTTCAGGAACTGGTCGGCGCGACGGGTGACGGTGCATCCGCGGCCCTGCCCCGCGACGCCGCCGCGCAGGCGGACATCGTCGTGCTGGCCGTACCCTGGAACGCGGCTGAGGAAGTCGCCCTCGGTCTCGGCGATCTGACGGGCAAGATCGTCATCGACCCGGTGAACCCGCGCATTGTCGGGGACGAAGGCTACAGGGACTATCCCACGTACACCTCCAGCGCCGAACGAATCCAGAACCTGGCGCCAGGAGCGCACGTCGTCAAGGCGTTCAACACGCTGAGCGCCGAAACCATGGCCGATCCCGACGAGCTCGGCTACCCGGTGACCATACCGATCGCCGGCAACGACGCGGCAGCCAAACGGACGGTCGCCGATCTGGTGGAGGCCCTGGGCCTCGAAGTCGTCGATGTGGGCCCGGTGCGTTACGCGCATATCATCGAGGGGCTGTACCTGCTGCGGGCGAACGCGCGGGATGTGCTGGGCACCCAATTCGACTATCACTTTCGCCAGCGCGGAATCGCGCAACCGGAACCGATTGACTAGGGCCTCAGCAAGTAGGAGAACTTGAGAAAGATCTGTTCGCCGTCGCGGTACAGGTCCCGGGTGCGGACCATTTCCGGGCCGGTCTCGGTGTCGACCAGGGCGAAGTTGCTGGAGTTGGTGTTGTAGCCGGCGTACAGCGCCGACCAGGGATTGATCACGTACCGCACCAGCAGGTCGAAATTCAGATTCTCGTCGCGCTTGAGCGAAGTCAGGGGGCCAGGGTCGGTGTCCTCAAGCTGCGTGATGAACCGCAGCGAAAGTTCCCGGGTGAACTGGTAGTTCCACCTTGAACGAACGATCCGGTCCGTGAATATCCTGCCGCCGCCGTTCGGGTCGTCCAGCTTCGTATACAGATACGTGAAATCGTGGCGCAGCCGGTCCAGCGGCCTCCAAAGCAATTCGAACTGCGCACTGACGGCGTCCGCCAACTCCGGCCGGTACCCGGCAGCCGGGTCCAGGTTGATCGCATCGCCCGCCTCCAGTTCCAGGCTGAACCCGACCGTTGTGAACATCTGCGTCTCGAATTCCGCGGACCATCCGCTTTGCGAGTAATCCCGGTTCACCAGCAATCCGGGAACATCCCGGGGCCGCAACCGTTCCTGGATATTCTCATAGGCGAGCGTGAATTCCGTCTGGCCGTTCCAGCTCATCCGCAATTGAGGCGCGACCTGGGTATACAGGCGCAGCGAGTCCTGGTCGACGATGTTGTTCCAACCCAACCTGCCCGTGAGGCTGTTCAGGGCCCTGCCTTCCGGCCAGAACGTATAGCTGTAGTTGCCATGGACCGAGCGGGTGTCGGGCTGGTAGTTGCGGTTGAAAAAACCCAGGTCCGCACGGAACTCCTCCGTAGTGTCGATGACGTGAAGGTGCGTTCTCACGTTCCGGCCGCTGCGGTCGAAGCGAACGTTGGACTGGCGCCCACTGCGCAAGACGCCCGCGCCGTTTTCGAACTCGGTCCCGACGAACTGCCATTCGGTGGTCCAGTTCGGGTTCAGCTTGAAACGGGCATCAATGCTCGACACCCGATTGGTCTCAGTTCCGAACGAACGCTCCGTATGGAGCATGCCCACACGGCTCTGGTCGGAGATTTCCCGAAACGCCCGCAGGATGCGGATGTCCGCCGACTGCCCGGCTAGCGGACTGTCCGCGGCGACCCGCTGCCCCGGCGCCTCGTCGTTCATCAGCATCGTGCCGATACCCCAAGGCCCCTGTTTTCCGGTAAAGCGAAGACCCTCGCTCGGGTCCACGATGCGGCGGGTGAACACGAGCGTGCTCTCGGTGTTGAAGTAGTCCGCGTTTTCAAGGAAGAACGGGCGCCGCTCGTCGAAGCGCACCTCGAAACGCTCGTTGACGGTGACCTGCGGCTCATCCGACTCCACTTGGCTGAAGTCCGGGTTCAGGGTAGCGTCCAACACCAGGCTGTCATTGAAAACGAACTTCGCGTCGAGGCCGATGTTCTCCTCGGAATCGCTGTTGAACGCGGGTCCTTCGGCCGCCCGCGCGTCCAGCACATCGAAATTTCGCGCAAAGGCAAACGGGATCAGTTGAATGTTTCGCCCGGGGGACACATCGCGCACCCCCTTCAGGACCGCCGCCTGATTCAGCCGCCCCTCGATGTTTGACAGATAGCGCGGCCAACTGGCCTGCTCGCTGGTGCGCGGGATGCGCCGTTCGAACATGATGCGCCACTGCTGCTCCTCCGTCAGGGGAAACCTCAGATTCCTCAGCGGTATGGTCATCAGGACCATGTAGCCGGCGTCGGTCAACCGGGTATCGGTTTGCCACACGGCTTCGTAGGAGGTATCCCAGTTGGACTGCTTGGCGATCTCCGACCAGCGTCCGTCGACCTGGACGCCCAGCGGCGACGACCCGAACCCGTAGGCGTTACGTTGATCGTTGAAGGTGTCGATCAGGACGCCGACGCTGTCGTCGTCGCCGATGTTCTCTCGGGGCGCGAGGTTGGCGCGAATGAGTTCCGGTTCGGAATCGAAGGCCAGAAACACGACGTACAGGTTGCGGCTGTCGTACGCGGTGTACACGACCGTGTCCTGGCTCGCGGGCATGCCATTGTCGGGTTCCCGCTGCACGAAACCCTCGGCCCGGGCCATCGCCGCGGCGATTTCGGGCGACGCCCGCATGCCGGTGAAATCATCAAGCCGGGGCGCCCGGTCGATGTAGGGGATGACCAGTTCATCGGATGGCTGGGCGGCGGACCATGGGCTGACGCACGACAGCAAGGCGATCAGCGGAGCCTTGCTCATGAAGCTGAAGGGTCGTCGTTCACCCGCTGGAACAGAACCTTGATTCAACATGCCCGGAATCTTTGGCGCCAGTCTCCAATTCAGACTGATTCTATCGGCATCGGCACGGCTTCCGACGTGAAACAATTGTCATGCGGGCCGCATCCACGAACCTGCCTGGTGCGCGAATTTGATGTAAATTTACATCATCCGGTACTGTACCAGGTGACCCAATATGCCCCGCACGCGCGCAAGCCTTTCGATTTCTGTACCTAACGAGCTCTGGATTCAAACGCAGATCGATTGTGGCGAATTTGCTAGCCGTAGCGAAGTGGTCAATGATCTCATTCGCAAGGAACGCGAGAAAACCCGCGAGCGTGACTATATCCGCACTATGTTGATCGCTGGTGAGAAATCCGTTGAAGAACACGGATGGGTAACAGAAACGTCGGAACAAATGCTTGCCGGGTTCAAGGAAAGAGCCCGTGCCAATGGCAAGTTATAGAATTGCGCCGACTGCAAAAGAAGACTTGGAGCGTATTTTCAACTACGGGCAGCACACCTGTAACCGCGCCCCGCACTTGATGCCGGATTGCATACGCCATTTTACCTTGCATCAATGAACTGGTGACGCAAGCGACAAATCTGTTCTTTCTGGCCATATTCCGGCGGAACCATACCTTCAAGGCCCGACATCGAACGTGCGCCCGCAGCGCCTTCGATGCTATAAAGGCCCTCCCCCGGCAACCACAGAGTCCGACCTCGCCATGATCATCGACTGCCACGGCCACTACACCACCGAACCTTCGCAGCTGAAGGAATACCGCGAACGCCAGAAACGCGAGGTGGAGAGGGACCCGTTGCACCAGGCCGAGACAGTCGACCTGAAAATCACCGACGACCAGTTGCGGGAAAGCGTGGAGGGCGCGCAGCTGAAGTTCCAGCGGGAACGCGGCACGGACCGGACCATCTTCTCGCCCCGGGCCAGCGGTATGGGCCACCATATCGGCAACGCGTCCACCAGCCTCACCTGGACCATTCAATCCAACGACCTGATCTATCGGCTGACACAACTCTATCCGAACAACTTCATCGGCGTTTGCCAGTTGCCGCAATCACGGGGAACGGATCTGCAAGCCAGCATCGGAGAGCTTGAGCGCTGCGTGGAGCAGCTCGGCTTCGTCGGCTGCAACCTCAACCCCGATCCCAGCGGCGGCTCCTTCGATGCGCCCCCGCTGGGGGACCGGTACTGGTATCCGCTCTACGAGAAGTTGTGCGATCTCCGGGTGCCAGCCATGATCCATGTCAGCGCCGCCTGCAATCCGGCATTCCACACCACCGGGTCGTACTATCTGAGTGCCGATACCACGGCGTTCATGCAAATGCTTACTTCCGACCTTTTCAGGGACTTCCCGGACCTGAAGTTCATCATTCCGCACGGTGGCGGGGCCGTACCCTACCACTGGGGACGCTTCCGCGGGCTCGCCGACATGCTGAAGCGACCGCCGCTGGACGAACTGCTGCTGGATAATGTCTTTTTCGACACCTGCGTCTACCACCAGAAGGGCATCGACCTGCTGGTGGACGTGATGCCCGTCGACAATATCCTGTTCGCATCCGAGATGGTGGGCGCGGTGCGCGGCATCGATCCGGAAACCGGACATTACTTCGACGACACCAAGCGCTACATTCTGGGCAACAGGAAGCTGAGCGAGTCCGGTAGAATGAAGATCTTCGAGGAAAATGCGAGGCGCGTGTACCCGAGGCTTGCCGGATTGCTCGACAATTGAACGGATAGCGCGCGGAGCGTCAACTCGGGGTCGCGAAGTCGAGCTGCAATTGAGCGGGAACCGCGTTGGCAAGGAGAAGCCAGACCGTATGAATATTCGACTCAAGGTTTGCCGGATCGCGGCTACCGTGGTGGCTGTGGCCTACAGCGGTTTCGCTCCGGCGCATCATTCCGTGTCAACGAACTATCTAACCTATGAAGAAGGACCGGTGGTGCTCGTCGGCACCATCACCGAAGTCGAAATACGCAATCCCCATTCGTTGATCACGCTGGAGGTGGTCGACGACGAAGGCACGGTCACCGAGTGGCTGGCCGAGTGGTCGGACGGCAACGCGCTGCGCCGCCGGGCCGTGGATATCGACCTCATCCAGGTCGGGGAAGAAGTGACCATTCACGCCCGGCGCCACCGCAAGGTCGAACACGTCGTCTTCATCCGGGATGTGGTCCTGTCCGACGGTACTGTCGTGCGGGACTGCGGTGCCGGAATCTATCGGGGCGACGAGTACTACGCCACCTGCGACGAGGCCGAAAACTCCCAGGGCGAGCAGGATCCTTTCTTCCTGGTGCCTTGACGGTACCTGGCGAGGGCAACCCCATGCGGCAGAAACGCTTGAGACACCATCCGGCGCAAACCGGCAGTCCGTCATGCGGAAAGCGGCCGCGGGAATTAGCGCCGCAGGGACTGTCGAGGAACCACCTCGTGCCCACCGTGGCAGGCGCCGCGCTGGCCCTTGCCGCTTCAACCTGGTGGACGGCGGCAGCCGGCCAGGGCGTGCGCGCCGAACTGGATGGCGTCTGGAGCGTCACCGGCAGTTACAGCCCCGACATCGCGCTCAACGACGCCGGCGAAGCGCGGCGCGAAGCCTACGACTTTCTCACGGACGACCCGCACATGCAGTGCCTGCCCGCGAGCGTCACCCGCACCATGATCACGCCGTCTCCGCTGATGGAGATCCGCCAGTACGACGGTCACGTGGAATTCAACCATGAATTCATGGATGTCCGACGCCGGATCCCCCTCGGCGACCCGATCAGCCCACAGGACGCCCCGGTCGCCGCAACCGATTACCCCCACCTGGGACGTTCGGTGGCGCGTTACGAGGGCGAAAACCTGGTCGTCGAATCCGCGGACATTCACGCCGGTGTGTTCTCGACCTTCCAGTGGGTCGGTTACCCGCAGTCCGACCGGATGGTGACGACGGAGCGCTATATCCCCAACGGCGACCGCATGGAAGCGCGGGTCACCCATTTCGACCCCGTGTTTTACGACACGCCGTTCACCGTCATCATCACGTATTCGCGCATCGATGCCCCATTGCTGGAGTGGGGATGCGTACCGGAAAAGGCCTGCGTGGACCCGCGGGCCTGCGGAGTCGCCGCCGGGGAAGACTGAACGCCTGGCCGGGCGCGTCGGTCGGACCCTACGGCTCGATCCCCAGCTGGCGCAGCAACCACGGCTGCACCACCTCCTCCCGAATGCGGTCGCCCGGCCAGTGTTCGGAGCGGCCCATGTGCCCGCCGGCGGGATTGACCCAGGCGGTCTTGGGGTCGCCGTGCTTCATCATCAGGTACAGGTCGCTGATGGGTTGCTGCGTGTCCCGCTCCCCATTCACCAGCAACATGGGCGCCGAGGGCCGGTCGATCAAGTCGCGTTCCACGAGGGAGAGCCTGGGTCCGTAGGCGAGAAAATCCTCCATGGTCTCCACGCCATAAACGACAGACCGGGCCGGAAACAGGTCGAAGAGGTACTCGCGACTGAGCACAGCGTGCTCCTGCCATTCCGGTTGGTAGTAGTGATGGATGCCGACTCCGTGCACCGCCGCGCCCCGGATGCGCTCGCGTTCCGTATAGGCCAAAACCGCCGCCCAATATCCGCTCCAACTGCGGCCCTGGACCACGATGCGCGAGCCGTCGATCTCCGGGCGCGCGGCCAGATGGTCCAGCGCGGCGGAGAACATGCGTTCGGCGCCAACGTCAATCAGGATCGGCGCCTGCCCGGTGCCTGGCATGTCGATGGCGGACGCGGCGGCGCCGGCCTCGATGTACGCGCCGGATCCGGCCATGACACCCTCCTTGCGGGAGTCCAGACCGTTGATTCCGAACACCAATGGCGCCGGTCCGACGCCGTTGGGCACGCGAAGGTAGAGTACGATCTCGCTGCCTTCAAACGGGATGCGCACCGTTTCCACAGGAGGATCCAGCAGGCGGCCCCACTCGCCGAAAGCGGTCAGACCCCGCTCGTAGGAGCTGCGCTTGCCCTCCGAGTGCTTCTCCGTCGGCCAGCGGCCCACGTCGAAGTAGCGCCAGGCGTAGTAGAAATTCTCGCGGGCATCGTCCTCGGTGGCAGCCGCGCGCGCCCGCTCCAGATACTCCTCGCCAATGGACGACCAGGCGCTCGCCCAGGTGTCCCGCTCCAGGTCGTGGAGCGCGGCCACGGCCCGCTCCGCGTCCTCCATCCTGACCGCGCCGATGGGACCCTCGCCATGCAGGGCCCGCCGCAGCGTTTCCTCCTTGAGCTCGTCCAGGCCGCGCGGCCCCCAACTCTGCGCCATTGCAAGATTCGTCGCTGCCAGCGAAACCAGCAGACCCACAATACGCCTGTAAATCCTCATGTCACGCCCCCCTCGTTGTCGTCATTTTTCAATTGTTCCACTTGTTTCACTTGTTCCAGCTGTTCCTACTATCCACCAGCGTTGCCGGAGAAAGGTTTCCCAAACCGGTCAATTGGTGAACGCGCCCAGTTCCACTTCCCTGACGCGAGTCTCCAGCTTGAATATCTTCAGCAGCACGGCCACCCGCATCCACATGCCGTTCCGCTCCTGGCGCCAGTACATCGCCCGCGGGTCCGCGTCCACCGCCGGGTCGATCTCCGGCCCCCGCGGCAACGGGTGCATGACGATTCCGTCCGGCTTCAGGCGTTTCATTTCCTCCACGCCCAGGCTGAACCGGGCGGTGTCCACCTGCGTGGATTCACCGTCCCGATCCCATTCCGACTGCATCCGGGTGACGTAGAGGGCGTCGAGTTCAGGAAGGGCACCCGGCAGATCCCCCGTTTCGACAAACGGTATGTCGTGCGCCGCCAGGAACGACTTGATGTCCTCCTCCATCGCGAACTGCCCGGGCGCGATGAAGACCAGGCGGACATCGCGGTAGTTCCGCATCAACACGCTCAGCGATCGCACCGTGCGTCCGCGCTTGAGATCGCCCATCATGCCGATGACCTTGCCATCGATGCCTCCGGTTTCGGCGAAGCTGCGGTCCAGTGTGTAGATGTCCAGCAACGCCTGGGTGGGATGCTGGTCGCTGCCGCTGCCGCCATTGATCACCGGTATCGGACGGGCGATGGAATCCATCAGGTCGGCCGCCAGCGCGGCGCGGCCCGGATGCCGCGACCGCATGATGATGACGTCCACATACGAACTGAAGGTACGGATCGCGTCTTCGAAACTCTCCCCCTTCACTTCGGACGATGTCGATGGGTCACGGATCTCGCTGGTGCGCATCCCCAGGATGTGGCAGGCGTTGTTGAATGACAGGAAGGTCCGGGTGGAGGGTTGGGTGAAGTACAGCATCGCCCGCCGATTGGGCGCCAGGTTCTGAAGAAACCGCGCTCCCTCGGGTGTCTTGGCGATGGATCGCACGCGCGTGGCCAGCGCGCAGAGTTCGTCCAGGAGCCGACGCTCAAATACCCGTGGATCGATGACGTGGAATAGCGTCGTCTGTTTCCGGGCCACGGTCGCTACTGGAAGTAGATCTCGTCGTAGCTCAGCAGGAATTGATCCATGAACTCCTCGTCGTCACGCTGTTCATCCGTCAACTGCCCGACCGCCTCGAAGAAATGGTCCCATCCTCCGGGCGTGTAGATCACGAGAAACTTGCTGTCAGGCTCCAGCGCCGTCCAGGAATGGATCGTGCCCCGGGGCGTGAAGACGATCGTGTCCTCGGTGACGGTATGGCGTACGTTTTCGTCGCCGTTGATGACCGAGTAGCTGCCCCGGATCACATAGAAGGCTTCGTCGTGCCAGTCATGCTTGTGCAGACCGACTGACGTCTGGTCCGCGAACGTGTCGGAGAAAACCGTGTACTGGCCCGCCGTATCCTGGGTGCGAAGCAGTATCTTGATGGTTTCGCCGTCTTCGTTGGTCACGCCCTCGATCTCCTTGGCGTCGACGATGAGCGGCTCCATTCCCATGTAGTCGTGGGCACCGGCGACAGCCCAGGATGCCGAAAACGCGATGGCAACCCATGTGCGATGCTTCATGCTGTACTCCTTGGAACGAGGCTGGTGAATTCTGACTGCCAACCGTAACCGAGGATGTGGCCGGCGTCGAGTATTGGCGAATTTCCGCGCGCTTCCGTGTCCAGATCCGCCGTCTCCAACATGAACGCATCCACCGGAACCAGTCGCCGATTCACGGGATCGATTCCGAGGCTGAGTATCTCAAGAGTGACGGCGCCGAGCAGCGGCCGCGCACCCTCGTCCCAGAACACGACCGGCGAAATGGATTCGCGACCGTCCAGCCGCATCCAGGTACTACCGAACTCTCGGGTGACATGGCTTCCATCCGCAAGAACGAATCGCCTTGTTCCGTGTGCCTTCACGCCCAATCGGTCCAGGGTGGAGGCGGGCAGGACCGTGTAGGTCGCCCCGGAATCCACCAAGGCCTCGACGGTTTCATACTGCCGGCGTGCCGGGTCGGCCACTTCCAGCGACACCGAGAAAACACCCATGATTTCGAGCCTCATGTTCTGTGCCTGCAAAAGATAACAAGTATTCCAGCCCGGCGAACGAGGTTCTCGTTGCGTCAGAAACTGGTCAAACCGCACGGAAATTCAGGGCCCGGCAGTCAACTTCCCCGTCGATACCCGACCTGCACGACGTCCGTAGTTCCCGACATGAACCCCGCCGCGCACGATGCTAGGTAGTAGTTCCACATGCGGCGGAAGCGCTCATCGAAGCCCATCGCGGCGATCTGTTCCCAACGGGCATTGAACCGCCGACGCCAGGTATGCAGCGTGCGCGTATAACTGTCGCTCAGGGAGTCCGTTCGGTCGGTGTCGAGCCCGACCGCCTCGGCGCATTCGCGCATCTTTGAACCACACAGCAGCATCCCCCCCGGAAATATGAACTTGCGAATGAAGTCCGAGGACACGCGGTATTCCGGAAACAGGTGGTCGGATATCGTGATCGCCTGGAGCGCCACCCGGCCGCCCGGCCGAAGCCGGTCGCGCAGCGCGGAAAAAAAGGCCGGCCAATACTTCTCGCCGACAGCCTCGATCATCTCGATGGAGGCAATGGCGTCGTAGGCACCGCGTTCCTCCCGGTAGTCGCGCAAAACGATCTCCGCCCGGTCGGCAAGCCCAGCATCGAAGAGCCGCCTGCGCGCATAGTCGTGTTGCTCCCGCGAGATGGTGAGACCGGTGACCCGCAGGCCACGTTCACGCACGGCATATTCCGCGAACCCGCCCCAGCCGCAACCTATTTCCAGAACCCGTTCGCCGGGCGCCGCCGCGATGCGGTCGCAGATGGCCGCGTACTTGTTCCGTTGCGCTTCTGCCAGACCCTCCCCGGGACCGCTGAACAGCGCCGAGGAGTAGGTCATGGTTTCGTCCAGCCACAAGGCGTAGAAGTCGTTGCCGAGGTCGTAATGATAGGCGATGTTTCGGCGGGACCCCCGGCGCGTGTTGGCCCTGAGCCAGTGACGCACGACCTCCAGTCGACGGAACAGTCCGGCGCCGGGGAAGCTCATCCCGATGCAGTCGTTGTTCAGCATGATGACGTCCAGGAGGGCTTGGAGATCCGGGGTCGTCCACCACCCGTCCATGTACATCTCGCCGAATCCCAAACCACCTTCGCGGAACAACCGCCCCAGAAACCCGCTGTGCGCAACGGCAACCCGCGCTGCGGGACCGGCCTCGGGGCCCTCGGCGCGAATAACCTGCCCGTCGGGCATCTCGACCTCGAGCGACCCGCGCTCCAGTCGGTTCAACACCGCCCCCAAGGCTCTCGCGCGCGCTGAAGCCCCCCGTCCCCGGCCTGGCGCGCGCAATGACCAACGGAAGCTCATGCTGCCCTCCCCGGCTTGGCTACCGCGAGCCTCATCAACGCGAAATAAAGCGGTCTGGGCAACGACGCAAGCAGCCCAAGCGCGGACGCCATGACGAACGGAAAGGCGATTTCAAAGCGGTTACGGACCATGCCCCGCACGATCCGCTCCGCGGCCGCTTCCGCGTCCATGATGAAGGGCATCCCGAAGCGGTTCTTGTCCGTGAGCCGCGTCGCCACGAAGCCGGGATTGCAGACCTGCACCGTGACGCCGGTCCTGCGAAGGTCGATGCGCAGGTTCTCCGCGAGATGTATCAGTGCCGCCTTGGTCGCGCCGTACCCCCACGCGCCGGGCAGGGCCCGGTATCCCGCCAGCGAGCCGACCAGGAGAATCCGGCCCGAGCCGCGCCGAAGGAATGCCGGCACGCAAGCCGCCAGCACGCGCAGGGCACCGGTGAGATTGACTTCGACCATGGTCTCAAGCGCGTCCACTTCAGGCCGTAGCCCTGACATCGGCTCGTAGGCACCGGCACAATAGATGACCCCGTCCACGTCGCCGACCTGTTCGAACGCGGCCGCCACGCCGGCTTTCTCCGAGACGTCCATGGGCACCGCCATGTGCCCGCCCTTCGCCGTGCTTGCGGGCGTCATCTCTCGCGCCAGCGCCGTCAACGCCTCATGGTCGCGGGCAGACACCACGACCGCCGCCCCTTCGCGCGCCAGGCGCAGGGCGAGCGCATGACCGATCCCGGCGCTTGCGCCCACCAGCCAGAATCGTTTGCCGGAAAGACCGCTCATGTACTCACCGCCGCCTCTAGCAGCCGGTTGGAACCGAAGCAAGGGTTCGCATTCATACTCGATCTGCTGGACAGGATGCAAGCTTCGGCGGCATCGACCATTCGCGGGGTCACGTGACCGACTTGCCGGGAAGCCGGGGCCGCTTTCGATAGCGTACGCCCTTGCGGTACAGCCGCCACGCCTGCCAGTGGATCAGCGCCACGGTCCGGGCTGCGCCCAATGGCCGGCGCAGGAGCGAGCGGGCGAGCTCCCTGTCGGTGAACGGCCGGCGGACTCCGACGATGGACGTGTCCAGACCGCCACCTGTGCGGTCGTCATAACGGACATGCGCCGCAACGCGGGTTTCATCCAGCCGAAACCGGAATCGATACTCCCCCTGGACATCGAAAAACGGCGAGACATGGAAGCACTTTTCCGAGCGGATCGAACTGCCCGCCACGATGTCCGCGCCGTTCGGCGCCGTACAGAGATACCCATGACGCTCGCGGAAGGTGTTGTGGACCTCCGCAAGCACGGCCCGCAGGTTGCCGGCCTCCCCGAGCAGGAACCAGAAGCTGACTGGATTGAACGTGAAGCCCCAATAGCGCGGATGGGTGAGCAGCAGTACGTGATTCACGCCTTCGATACCGGCTTCCCGCGCCAGGCTTCGCACACCTTCCACTCCGCTGCATCCGTCCAGCCCGTGGTCGGTCGGTTGAAGCGAGACGAGATTGGGCCTGCCGCAGGAAAAGAGCTTCGGGCCCGGACCCGCACCGAGCGTCCGTTCGTCAAGAATCAGATAATCGATGCCATAGCTGAAGCGGTTCCTGACCGGAACACGCCGCGAATGGATCACCTTGGCCCTTACGACGGAAGGTGCGATGACGGCGTTCCTGCACCGGCGTCGCGCCGTGCCCGTCTGTTGCCCGGATTCTGTCCGTTCCGATTCCATATGTCTGCAAGATACGCTGCAAACCGTTCACCGGATCACTGCACTTGACCGGCCAGCGGCGTTGCAGCGGCAAGTGGCCTTGCCCGCTCACCTCCAGGCAGCCACGAGTGGTCTCGCCCGCTCACCTCTCGGCAGGGTATTTCCCAAGCGCGAGAAAGAGACCGATCGACACCAGGAGCAGCGCGACGGAGGTCGCGAGCATGACGGTGTATCCCTGGAAGGCTTGCGCCATCGCCCCGAACAGGGGCGGCGCGATCCCCGCGCCGACCGTAAAGAAGGCGATGATCACGCCAAAGATCGCAGGATAGTTGGCCGGCCCGAAGTACTTGCTCGTCAGGTATGCGAGCAGGTCCAGTTCCGCGCCCGCCGCGAGACCGATGAGAATTCCGACAAACACTCCCGTAGCGAACGTCATGTCCACGTTCAGGAGAATCAGCAACCCGGCAGTTGGCAGCACAAAGAAGCAGGCCGCGACTCCCGGCGCCCAAAAGCGGTCCACGAGAACGCCGGCCAGAATCCGGCCCGCGATGACGGTAAGCCCCATCACGGCGGCGATCGTGGCTATCGAACCTCGCTCGAACCCCTTTTCGCTCATGATGCGCTCAAAATTCGACAACAGGCCCGCCAGCACGATCACAGTCACGAACAGCACGACGCCGAGAATCCAGAAGCGGGCCGTGCGCATCGCCTGCTCGCGCGTCATCCCCCATGACGGGGATTGATTCACCGCTTGTTGAGCTCCGTCCGCCGACTCTCTGAACATCGAGATCACGATGGGCAGGGATACCAGCAACGCCCCGATGCCGATGCCGCGGTACGCGGTTCGCCATCCGTAACTGGAGATGAGGAACTCGACAATCGGAGGGAGCAGAAACGCGCCCAGCCCGGTGCCCGCCATGGTGATTCCGATCGCCTTGCCTCGGTGTTTCGAAAACCAGTTGTTGAGAACTCCGGTCCACACGATCGGCAGCGACCCCGCGCCCAGTATCGCCAGCAACGCCCAGCTGAGGTACCAAAGTGTCAATGAACCGTTGTTGAGGGAAAGGACCACGTACCCGAGCGAGTGGCCGATGAGGCCGACGACTCCGACCATACGAAGCCCGGTCCGTTGTGCGATCGAACCGATCATCGGCCCGGTCAGCAGCCCGAAGCACATCAGGACGGTGTAACTCAGAAAAAACTGCGACGCGCTCCAGCCAAACTCGGCGGTGACGGGACCCACGAAAAACCCCTGCGAGTAATTCGTGAGGGTGAAAATGCCGCACATCGTCCCGATGGTCGCTGCCAGAAGCGGCTTCCACCCGTATTTGAATTCATTCACTACTGATGTCTCCGGTCATGTCTCCGGTCATGTCTCCGGGTCCCGCGACACGCGAATCGTCAGCGCTCCGCTCCCGCCGGCGGCAACCGGGAACGGCTACTGCATCTGGATCGTGACCCATTTCCACTCCGTCATCGCTTCGATGTCTTCCTCCGTCCCCTCGCGGCCGAATCCGCTGTCCTTGGTGCCGCCAAAGGGAACGTGGGGCTCGTCGTGCAATGACCCCCCGTTCACATGCACCATTCCGGATTCAACCTCCGTCACGTACCGCATCGCCGCGGAGATATCCTGTGTGTAGATCGCGGCGCTCAGTCCGAAATTGGAGTCGTTGGACGCGGTGATCGCATCTTCCAGACAGGCGATGGGATAGACCGAGACGACAGGCCCGAAAGTCTCCTCGGCGAAGACGGTCATGTCGGGCGTGACCCCCGTCAGCACGGTGGGACGGCACCGATTGTCGATCCAGTCTCCGCCGGTGACCACGGTGGCGCCCTTCTCGCGGGCATCCTCGATGTGGCCTCGGACACGGTCCCGTTGCCGTTCGCTGATGATGGGTCCGATGATGGTGCCCGGATCGCGCAGGTCGCCCATTCCGAGCCCGCCCGCGGCCCCCGCAAACTTCGCCACGAATGTGTCGAACACATCTTCGTGGACGTAGACCCGGCTGGCCCCCATGCACACCTGGCCCTGGTACATGAATATGCTCTGAACGGCCCCGGCGACGGCTTGCTCCAGGTTCGCATCGTTCATGACCACCAGCGGGCTCTTGCCGCCCAGCTCCAGGGTCAACCGCTTGCCGTGCTTGCCGCACAGTTCCCGGATATGCTGGCCGACCCGGCAGGATCCGGTGAACGTGACCATCTTGACGTGGGGGTGGGTCGTCAGGGTATCGCCGATTTCGTAGCCGTTGCCGGTCACCACGTTGAATACGCCCTCCGGCAAGCCGGCTTCGCCGTACAGGCGCGCCAGCCGGTGGGCCAGAATGGGGGCCTCTTCGGACGGCAGCATCACCACGGTGTTGCCCAGCGCGATGGGATTGCAACTCAGTCGAACGCCCTTGATCAACGGCACGTTGAACGGCGTGATGGCGGCCACCACGCCGATCGGCGACCGAATGCTCATGCTGAACTTTCCCGGCACGTCCGACGGGATGGTCTTGCCGGTGACTTGCCGCGTCATCCCGGCCGCCGCGCGCAGGAACGACAGGCCTTTTTCCACCTCGAATCCCGCCTTCGCCACCGGTGAGCCGATTTCGTCGATGAGGATATCGATGAACTCCCCCCTGTCGCGCTCCAGCAGTTCGGCCGCCTTGCAAAGGATGCGCTCGCGATCCTTCGGCAGCGACGTGCGGAACGAACCGAACGCCCGATGCGCGGTATCCACCGCCGCATTGATGTCGTACACCGATCCCGCCGCGGCCTCGGTCAGCACGGCATCATCGAGCGGATTCCTGGTCTGGAAGTACTTTCCGCCCCGTGGCGGAATGTTTCCGCCGTCGATCCAGTGATCTACCGGACCGTAATCCCTCGCCGCCGATGACCGGCTCACCTGGATGACCTGTTCACTTGCGTTTCCTCCGCTCTGGCGGCTATTGATTCAGCGCGCCGCCGTCCACATTGATGCTCTGGCCCGTGATGAAGTCGCTGTCTTCGCTCGCGAGGAACAGCATCGTGCCGACGACATCCTCGGGCAGCATGTCCCGCTTGATCGCCCGCATGGCAATTGTCGGCGCGCGTATCGCGCCGAGCTGACTGTGCGTCTTGACCGCTTCGCTCTCCGTCAGACCAATGATGATGGTATTCACGTGAATGTTGTCGGTGGCTAGCTCCCGGCTGATCGCCCGAGTCTGGGCGATCACCGCACCCTTGGACGAAACGTAGTGAAGAAACATGGGCGCGCCGCGAATCACCGTGCCCGACGAGATATTGACGATCTTACCGCGCCCGTTCCTTTTCATGCTGGGCACCACGGCCTTCGCCGCCTGGAACGGTCCCCGGACGTTGACCCGCATGACCAGGTCCCATTCGTCATTCAAGATCTCCGTGAAAGGCTTGAGGACCAGCGCCCCGAAAACCGCCGCGTTGTTGACCAGCACCTCTATCGGCCCGAATTTCGCCTCGGTCTCCTTGACCATTTCCGCCAGCGAGTCGTCCGATGTCACATCGGTCGCCATGCCGATGGCTTCACCGCCCTGCGCCTCGATCGCCGAGACGGCGGCGCTGGTGTCCTCGATATCGGTGACGACGACCCTTGCGCCGCTGCCCGCCAGCGCCTCGGCGTAAACGCGGCCGATTCCCTGAGCCGCCCCGGTCACCACTGCCACTTTCCCGCTCATACGTCCCATGGGGCTGCCTCGCTTGATACCGATGATTCGCTTGTTGTTCGACCGACTCAAGCGCTAGGTGGAGCCGAGCCCGGGCGGCCACCACTTGATGATGCCGTTCCGGTAACTGCTTCTTGCGCTCAGCCGGCGTGTCCAATCGGCCACGTTGCCAAGCGGCCCGAATTCGTAGCCCACCAACCTTTCCAGCGTGAATTGCAACGGGACCCAGGCTATGTCCGCCAGGGAAAACCGGTCTCCCGCAAGCCAGTCGTGATGTTCGAGGAGGGCGTCCATCTCGGAGAAACAGTCGTTCAATGTGGCCTTGGCCCGACCGATTTCTTCGTCGGAAAAGCCCTCGTTCGTGCTCTTGCGGTGAAACTCCAGGAGATCGGGGTTCTTCTGCAGCGATCTGTACTTTTTGTCATCCGCCTCGGAATGCGCCATCCGTTTGCCGACACGCACGTGATAGATATACGGTTTCACGGCCTTCAAATGGATTCCCGTCGCACGGTGCAGCCAGCGGTACATGTCTTCCCGATCGCCATCGTCAGCCGGTTTCAGGGGCGGGTCGGGGAACTGGTCATCGAGGTAGTCGATGATGTCGTCCGACTCGATGATGACCTTGCCGTCGTGGACCAGTGTCGGCACCAACCCGTTCGGATTGATTCCGAAGTATTCCGGCGTGATGTGCTCCTTGCGCAGGATGTTCAGATGGTGGCTTGTCCACGCGAGACCCTTCTCTTCCAGCGTCATGCAAACCCGCATCGAACAGTTCGATACACCGCTGTGATAAAGGTGCAGGCCCGAGAACTCAAGCACGGACTCGTTGGTCGGGGTAACAATGCCCATTTTGCTCCAGCAGTTGGATGAATGCCTGATTGAATGAGTGGACCAGTCGAGAACCGGATCAGTCGAAACTGGCCGAGAACCTCAAGCTGATTTCCCGTGGCGGATTCATCGCCGCGAGCACGTTGGGACCGGAGGGGATGCACCATGCGCAGAACGCCTCGTCGGAAAGATTCTTCCCGACCAGCGAAACCGTCAGCCGTTCGTTTGGCGAAACCAGTCGAAGGGCCGCGTTGCTGATGGAGTATGCGTCGGTCAACACGTTGTTCTGGTAGGAGATATCGGTGTAGTGCTCATCCGATTGAGTGTGATCGAAACGACCCCCGAGATCCCAACCGCCGAATGTGTCTTCGAGCAGGAACTCGGCAAACACGGTGCCCTTCAGGTCCGGCGCAAAGATCAGCGGCAGTCCGGCCAGGTCGCAAGTGCCGGTCACCGGATCCGGTGTCACCGGCGTGCCACCGTGGCACTCGGCTCCTGGGAAGGAATCGTAGCTCGCGTCCGTTACGGCAGCGTTCGCGCCCAATGTCCAGACTTCGCTGGCGGCCCAGGTCAAATCGATCTCCACGCCCTGGCTGGTCGAGTCCGCCGCGTTGGAAACGGAGAAGGCAGGCACGGTGCCGGGAATCTGGGTCGCAAGCTGCAATCCCTCGATATCCATGCTGAACAGGGCGACGTTGAACGCCAGCGCACCGTCGAGGCTCGTGGTTTTCGCGCCAAACTCGATGGAATTGACGTTCTCCTCGTCGTACTCGTAATCCGCCAGTGGATTGTCTATGCGATCGCTGAAACCGCCGGTCTTGTGACCCTGGGCGAACGTGGCGTAGAGCATGGCATCGTCGCTCGAGTGCCATTGCAGCGTCGCGGAACCGGTAAACTTGTTCTCCGACCGGCTGTCGGTGACGGCCAGCGGAGGTCCACCGGGACCGCCAGGCACGGCGAGCCGATTGTTGGTTCCGTACTCGGCGAAGTAGCGTTCAAAATCGAAATCCTTGTCCTCGGTCGCGTAGCGGCCGCCCAGTATCAGCGTCAGGTCTTCTGCGAAGCGCCATCGAAACTGTCCGAACCCGGCGATGGTCGTGGTCCCGATCGTCCACGGCTCGTAGCGGTCCATGTAGAGGCCGCCCGGGTCGCGAAATATCGTCACCAGGTTGATGCTCGAATTCTGAAACCGATTGACTTCGCTATCCTCGAAGTAGGCGCCGAAGATGTAATCGAATGAACCGGATTCGTTCGATGTATAGCGCAATTCCTGGGAGAAGTTGTCGTACTGCTCGTTTCTCCGCGCCCGGAATCCGCTGGCAAGTCCCATGTCGAGTCCAACGAAGTTGTGCTTGTAGTCGTAGTCCTGCAACGCGCTGATCGAGGTGAGCGTTCCGTCGGCAAAATCGTGCTCGACCGTCAACGTGACATTGGAAGACTCCTGGTCACGGCTGGGACAGAACGAACCCGCATTGAAATCCGTGTCGGCCGTTCCATCTCCATCGGTGTCGCGGTTGGCGACCACGTCCGTGCAATCGACATCGACGATCCAGTCCAGTTCCGGCGTAAAGTTGGGCGACGGAATCTGGTAGACGAACAGGGGCGGACCACCGATATCGGCGATCTCCGCGGTGTCTGGACCCACGGAATCGAACTGGTCGAATTCCACCTTGAGGTCGACGCTGGTGCGATCGCCTGGCGTCCACGCCAGCTTCAGCCTTACGCCGGTATCGGTTCCATTCGGCCCGCCGGGGCCTTGCAATCGGTTGATGTAAAACCCGTCGGAATCCCCAAGGCGGACGGCGAGACGCCCCGCCAGGTTCTCGCCGAGCGGCCCTGACACAAAGCCCTGCAGCTGCCTGTTGCCACCCGTCGTGCTGTAACTGCTCGCCGAAACGGAAAAGCCGCTCTCGAAACTGTCGGTGGGATCCGCCGTATTGAGTATCAGCGCCCCGGCGACCGTGTTCTTGCCGAACAAGGTGCCTTGCGGACCGCGCAAGAACTCCACGTTCTCCATGTCCATGAAGCCGTGCAGGTTGATCGCCGCGCGGCTGATGTAGACGCCGTCGACAAATCGACCGACGGACTGCTCGATGGAATGTGTCGCGCCGGGCCCGAGTCCCCTCATATAAAGGTTCGGCAAAACGGAGGCGCTGTTGATTTCGAAATTCGGGACGTAGAGTGACACGTCCTCCATGTCGAGAATGCCCAGGTTCTCGATTTGCTCGCTCGAAACGGTGCTTACGGAGACAGGAACATCCTGGATGCTCTCCGCGCGCTTGGTCGCCGTCACGACGACTTCTTCAAGGACCCCCTGCGCAAGGGCCGCCCCACCTCCGAGCGAACCGATTGCCCAAATCAGACCAGCACGAACCTGATGTCGATTTGTCACTTGTGACCTCCAAGGGGGGTTGCCCCGTCCATCACCGATGTTGTTGCATACTCCCCACAAGCTTGATCCAAGTGTGCGGGGACGCCGAGATTATCGCAGTTTAATTGACCTGATTTAGATTGATAATCTGCTATTTTATGACCAATACGTTCTTGAATTTCGTTCAATCAGGCCGGATGCGCGTGAAGGTAGCCCAGGTGGCATGCCGCCATGATCTATACGGGTGTCGCGCCCTTCAATTCCGGCGCAACAGGCCGGCGTATTCCGGGTGTTTCTCCAGCAGCCGCTTCTCCCAGGGCGGAAAGCTCCCATACTTGTTGCGAAGGGCGTTGATGAACATGCGAACCTTCATCGGCACGAAGGACGACTTGCGGTAGTAGGCGTAAATCGCGGCACTGCTGACGGCAAAGTCGGGAAGAACGGGCACCAGTTGACCTGAGATCAGCTCTTTTTCGATAAAGAACACCGGCATCATCGCCATGCAGCTGTGCTGCGTGACTTCCGCGTGGAGCAAGTGGATGGTGTTGGTTCTGACGATGGGCTTGATCCGCACGGTTTCGATTTCCCCGCCATTTTCAAACCGCAAGACGCAGTCCGGCTCCACGTGATCATTGTGCGCAAGGCTATGGTCCCGCAGGTCGGCGGGACAGGTCGGGTGACCGTGTTTTTCCAGATACTCCGGTGTCGCCACGATGACCCGCCGCGCCGAAAACACCTCGGTCCTTTGCAGCGTGCCATGCAGTACAGACGTAGGCTGAACGCTGACGTCATACCCTTCCTGCACCGGGTCGCAGAATCGATCATGCTGGCGCAATTCGATCTGCAACTGCGGGTGTTGGGACCTGAATTCACAAAGGTCTCGTGCCAGAAACGCCGCGATCACGGACGAATTGCAACTGACTCGAAAGGTGCCGCTCAATGCCCACTCGGTCGAGCGCACGGCCGATTTCGCCTGCTCGAACTCCGCCAGCAGGTGTACGCACCGTTCATAGAATTCCGTGCCCGCGTCGGTCACGTTGAGACGTCGCGTCGACCGTTGCAACAACTGCAATTGCAGGTGCTCTTCGAGTTGGTTGATCCGCGTCGCGATGACCGACTTGGCCGTGTCGGTCTGACGGGCGGCCTCCGCGAAACTCCCCACATCGACCACCTTGACGAAGGCCCGGATGCATTTCAATTCGTTCATTGAACGTGTTTTTTGAACATACTAGCTATACTAGTCAAAGATTATCATCTTTTTTTAGAACAATATCATCCTTGATCACATGCCACCGCCCACCCTTGTTCGGCCCGATGCGTTGCAGCCGCCCAGACTTCCGCAGCGTCCGGATCTGCCACTCAATTCCCTTTGGTGTGATGCCAATTTCCTTAGCCAGCTGCCTGGTCGTAATTGCCGGATTCGCTGCCAAAAGGGCGAGGATTTTTTCCCTGGTTGTACCCTTTCGCGTTGCGCGTTGCGCTTGCTTCGCCCCAGTTAATCCGGTTTCCTCCCTAGTTTCTGCGACTTTCTCCCTAGTTTTCTCCCTAGTGGTCTGGGCGTCCATCTCGGCTTGCACCCTAGCTTGGCCTCCTGCTTGTCGGGTGCGTTCTGCGCGCCAAATCCTCGTCACAAATCCCTGCGTGACTTCAAACTCCGGCTCGGGCAAGCCCGCCTTCACACAACGGCGAATCATGTCCAGCGTTCCCGTTCCCTTCCGTTCTATATATTCGACAAGGTACATGGATTCCGCCAGCAGCGGGTTGCCGGGTACGGACCTGTGCGCGACACGCAACCGCTCAAGCGTCAAGGGCGGCGGCAGCCGACCGGGATTCCAAACCTCCAGCCGGTCCGCGAACAGCATCACTTGCACGCTGCCATTGTCCGTGTAGTCTCGATGGGCCACTGCATTGACGATCGCTTCGGTCACCACATCCTTCGGAATCTCGTATATTCGGGGTGCGCGAACGCTCTCCGCCCGCGTGCCTATCGAGAGATTGATTTTGCTCAACACGAAATCAACCGCCTGATCGACCAGTCCGAACACAGTGCCCTTGTAAACCTGGTAAGACGGAATCGGTTTGGCGACTTCCATCCCGTGGAAGTGGGCACAGCGGACTTCAGAGGTGAGCAGAAACCGTTGGGGCGCTTTTCCAAACAGCAACACCGCCGCGTTCGTCAAACGCCCCTTGTTCACCAGTTGCAGATGTTCAAGCAAGGCTTCGGGCGACGCATCTTCGGTCAAGGGGAACTGCCTGACGCGGCGTGCCGTGCGAATGAACATGGCCATACGCTCGAAGTCGAGGTCGTCCAGCGTCGCGTTGGCGCAAGGCGCGGCGTCAAACGGCCCCCAACGGATCAGTTTCTTCGCTTCCAGATAGTCCACCAAGGCCGCATACAAGCCGGCGACCAGTTCAGCCCGGGTATTGAATCGCTTTCGAATAAGCCCCGCTTGCACTTTTTCGACCAACCCCCGCATCTTGGGATGCCGGAGTTCGCCCGCCGCCCCCTTGACGTAAATCAGGCGCTGCTTTCCCAGTACTGTCGCTCGGTCAAATTCCCGTTCCGTGGGCGACAATCCTTCCGCACCTTCGGTGCCGTATTCGGTTCCAAACAGTCCCACATAGACATCGCATCGTTCGACTTCATCCAGATAAAGCAAATCAGGGCGTTGATCCGATGCCGGAACCTCCTCGAATAGGAACACCTCGAAGAATCGCCGCATCAGCGGGTCTCCACGCAGATAGTCGCGCAACGCCGCCCGTTCCTCGGCGAATTCCGATTGGACGCTGCTGATGAAGACGCGAAGTGGATGCATCGTTATGGCTTCAGCACTTCCCAATATCCCGTTCTATTCGAACCGACCCGGCGAAGGTGTCCGGCGGCCCTTAGCTTCTTCATGTGGTACTTCACGCCACCCAGTGTCAACCCGACGTGCTTGGCGAGAATGCGCCGGGTATGTTTGAGCTTCGACCGCAGACATTAATCGGTTCTTCAACTTCACCTCGACCCTCTCCGAAGCGTCAACCGCAGGTAGTCTTCGGTCGCTTCGAACTCCGGGTCGACGCCGTTTTGCGCCCGCATCATGGGAATGATCTTGTTGCGCACGCCCATGCCGCGGGCATCCGCGTATCGGTAGTCGCGCAGGGTTTCCGAAATGAGCAAATTGCGCGGCACGCGTTGGCCAGCGATCATTTTGGCGACTGTCATGCCGTTTTGCAGAGCGCCCGGGCTGAGTATCTCGATACGGTCCGCATAACTGATCACTTCGATCTCCTCGTAACGCGTCCAGTCCCGATGCGTCAACGCATTGACCACGCCCTCGCGCAGCGCTTCCAGCGGATAATGCCAGCGGATATCACGACGCATGGACTGGTCGACTTGGCCGGATTCCTCGGAGACGACAGGCCGCATCACATCGGCCAGGCGTTCGATCAATCCTTTTTCCGCCAGTTCTCGCCCCCCGGAAAGTGTCTGCCAGCGATCAACCAGCGGCCCGTCAAGTGTTTGATCGTCAAGTGCATTGTAGGATTTCTCCGCGCCGTCAAAGCACATCCAGCGAATGCCGGCATGACGCAGCAGGCGGCGAGGCCGAAAACCGAACAGAATCAACCCCGCAATTGTGCAGGCTGGCGGCCCGTCATCGCGTTCTACCATAAAACCCAATGCACACAGCCGCTCATGCCACGCATCGTCGGTCTCCGGTGTATCGGTGTCGCCGACAATGGTCGCCAGGTAGTCGGCGACCCGTTCCCGGCTCAAGTCGCACAGGCCGCTGCCTGATACGGGCAACAGCTCGGTGTGAATCAACCCGCCGGCGGCGAAGAGCCGCGCTTGCTGCTCGCGCGAAGCAAGCCGCGATGTGCTGCCCATCCGCACAAAAATATCCTCCCTGCCGCGATGCCGAACCACGTAAGGCTTGGTGGCACCCTGCGTGATGGTGACGACCGCAACACGGCGACCATCTTCCAGAAGAATTTCCTGGTAAAACGGCAGTATCTGCGGATGAATGACCCGGCCGAACACCGAATCCATCACCCACTGTTCAAGATTGTCACGCTGTATGCCGGAAATGGTGCCGTCGTCTTCCACACCGAGCAGGACGCGCCCTCCCTGAAAGTTGGCCAGCGCCACCACTTCGCGCGCCAGTTGTTCCGGCCGCAAGTCATCCCGCTTGAACTCGACGCCAGAATTCTCGCCGTCGGCAATCAGTTCGAGCAGCTCGGATCGATTCATCGCATTGTTCTCCAATCCACACTCAGTACTATCTGTCGCAGCTCTTCCACAGCGACGCATGTAGATGCGATTTTTTCAGGGCCATCAATCTTCCTTGCTGGCGGTGCGCGATTTTGCCTCATCCCAGGGTTTCGCGCGCCAGCGGTCCGAGTATGACCGGTACAGAATAGAAATCGCCACAACAATCAGCAAGCAACTTTGCCTGGCAAGGAACGGCCTGCCGCGGCAAGGCTTGCCATCCGCCCATGGGCGCGAGCAACATTCGCGTCATGGATTTTGAACTGATCGCCATCGCCTTCGGAGACATCGCCTGGATCGCCCTGGCGTTCGTCCTGGGTTTGTTGGCCAAGACCGTCGGGCTGCCGCCACTCGTCGGTTTCCTTGCCGCCGGATTCATCCTGAATCTGTACGGGATCGGCAGCGGGGACATGCTCCAGAAACTCTCGGACCTCGGCATCACCCTGTTGTTGTTCATCGTCGGCCTCAAGCTTGATCTGCGAACCTTCGCGCGACCGCAGGTCTGGGCCGTCACCGGGGTTCACATGACGGTCATCGCACTGGTTTTCGGAACCGCGATCTATGCGCTGGCACTCGCGGGAATCGCCTTTTTTGCGGATATCGGCTTTTTCCAATCGCTGGCCATCGCGTTTGCGTTGAGCTTCTCCAGCACGGTCTTTGTCGTGAAGGTGCTTGAAGAGAAAGGGCAAAGCGCTTCCCTGCACGGTCAGATCGCGGTCGGAATTCTGATTGTGCAGGACCTTGCCGCCGTGGTCTTTCTCGCGGCGTCCACCGGCAATTGGCCGAACCACTGGGCCCTTCTGGTGCTGGCCATCATCCCCATGAGGCCCCTGCTGCTTCGTGTGCTTGAGCGCGTCGGCCACGGCGAGTTGCTGGTACTTTTCGGCTTGCTGCTGGCCTTGGGCGGGGCCCAGGGATTCGAGTTGGTCGGGCTCAAGGGAGATCTGGGTGCCCTCATCCTGGGGGTGTTGATCGCCAGCCACCGAAACGCCGACGAGCTGGCCAAGACCATGCTCGGATTCAAGGACCTGTTTCTGCTCGCCTTCTTCCTGTCGATCGGACTGTCCGGGCAACTGACGCTGGAGGCCGTGCTGATCGGAGCAGCCATCACGCCGTTCGTGTTTCTCAAGTCCGCTCTGTTCTTCTTCCTGCTCTCGGCATTCAAGCTGAGGGCGCGAACGTCGCTGCTCGCGTCGCTGAGCCTTACCAGCTTCAGCGAATTCGGACTCATCGTCGCGGCCGTCGGAGTTGCCAGTGGCTGGTTGGACAGCCGCTGGTTGATCGTCATCGCGGTCGCGCTGTCGCTGTCCTGCATCATCGCCGCGGGGATCAGCGTCTTTGCCGACACGATCTACGCGAGATTCCGGTCGGTCTGGACACGCTTTCAGCAATCCGAACTGGTTGCCGACGATACGCCGCCCGATCTCGCAGATGCGGCAATCATCGTCATCGGCATGGGCCACGTCGGAACGGGAACCTACGACACCATGGATGAACAGTTCGGCGGTTCCGTGGTCGGCGTCGACACCGATCCGGCCACAGTACAACGCCAACAGGCGGCGGGCCGCAACGTGGTGCTTGGCGACCCCGGCGATCCGGACTTCTGGGACCGCGTTCAGGCCGCGCACGCACTCGAACTCGTGATGCTTTCCCTGCCGAACCTCACAGCCAACCTTGCCGTGATCGACCAACTCAAGGCCGCCTCATTCGAAGGTGGGGTTGCTTCCACCACCAGGTTTCAGGATGAGATCGAGCCGCTCAAGCAAGCCGGCGCATCGACGGTCTTCAGCGTCTATGCCGAGGCCGGTTCAGGGTTTGCCGCGCACGTGGCGGAACAGATTCCACTGCGTGTTCGGAGGCGTATCCAGGGCTCGGCCCAGGAGAATTGAAATAGGGGTTCCAACCCTCCGGGATAACGACACTTGAAGCCCATTCAAGTGAGTCACCCTTCTGCGCCAATTGACGAGATGTGTTCTATTACCAGATCATAGATATATACAATTATCTATTTATGGAACATTTAGCGATGGCAAAACCCGTGCACAGAAGCTATTCCCGCTATGCTCGCAACGCCGCCGAGCTTCTCGGGCTGATGGTCCGAAACGCGCGCATCGAACGCGGCATCACCGTCGCCGATGTCGCCGAACGCGCCGGAGTTTCGCGCGGCCTCGTGCACCGCATCGAAAAAGGCGAAATGGGATCCTCCGTCGGCGCAGCCTTCGAGGTGGCGGCCATCGTCGGGTTGCGCTTGTTCGAAGCCGAACCGACGACGCTGACGCGCCACCTGTCGATGGAACGCGGCAAGCTCGCCCTGCTTCCGAAGTCCGCTCGCATGGCAAAGGCGAAGGTGAATGATGACTTCTGATCGCCGCGACACGAATGCGCCAGGGGAAGCCTATGTCTGGATATGGCTGCCCGGAGCAACAGCACCGGTCGTCGCCGGGCGCCTGGCGCGGGTCGGCGGACAACTGATCTTCAACTACGGCCAGAGCTATCTGAATTCGAATGATCGCATTCCGATCTACGAGCCAGAATTGCCGTTGCTCAGGGGAGCGATTGCGCCCGCACCAGGGCTGAACATGGCCGGTTGCCTGCGCGACGCCGCGCCCGATGCGTGGGGTCGTCGCGTCATACTGAACCGGATATCGGGACGCAAGGTCAAGGATGACGATGTGGCTGATCTCGACGAGTTGACCTATCTGCTGGAGTCAGGCTCCGACCGCATCGGCGCTTTGGACTTCCAGCATTCCCCTTCCGATTACGTGCCCCGCGCCGTTCAACCCGCGACGCTCGAAGAATTACTGGGCGCCGCCGAGAGAGTCGAGAAAGGAGTGCCACTCACCCCCGATCTTGATCAAGCACTGCTCCACGGCACGTCTATCGGCGGCGCACGCGCGAAGGCCATGATCCAGAACAGCGACACGACGATGATCGCCAAGTTCCCGTCCACAACCGACACCTACAACGTGGTGAAGGCGGAATATGTTGCCATGCGCCTTGCGGCCAGGGCGGGGCTCGATGTCGCCCGCGTGAATCTTGCGCATGCCGCCGGCAAGGACGTGCTGCTGGTCGAACGTTTCGACCGCGTCAAGACCCGGGACGGCTGGACGCGCAAGGCCATGCTTTCGGCGCTGACGCTGTTCGGTCTGGATGAAATGATGGCGCGTTACGCCAGTTATGAAGACCTCGCGGAAATCATCCGGCACCGCTTCACGTCGCCGAAGGAGACATTGCGAGAGCTGTACGGACGCATGGTGTTCAACATCCTGTGCGGAAACACTGACGATCACGCCCGCAACCACGCGGCGTTCTGGGACGGCGAATACCTTGCGCTGACGCCCGCCTATGACATCTGCCCGCAGAGTCGGTCCGGTAATGTGGCCAGCCAGGCGATGTTGATCGTCGGAAACAATCGGATGAGCACACTCGCGACGTGCCTTGAGGCCGCGCCCAACTTTCAGCTCGGCGAGACAGCGGCGAAACACATGATCACCCGGCAGATCGCTACCATCCGAGACTGTTGGGACGACATCTGCGAGGAAGCCGAGTTGAACGAAGTCGAGCGCAACCTTTTCGGCCAGCGCATCTTTCTGAATGACTATATTTTCGAGGGCATGGGGGGCGACCTGCGCTGATAGAGACTTTATCGTGGCGGCGTTCGGCCAGTTCGACTTGCCTCATGGGGGCGATCACCCGGACAATACCCGTGCTCGGATTCCACGATGTTGAGGTAAGGGATATGCATCGAGCTTTTGTCGCAGTGATCGCAGCATCCATGTTGGGCTGTTCGGAACAAAATGGTAGCGAGCCAACCGAAGCCCCGGCATCCGCTCAAAGCGCAATGCCGGAACCCGCAGCGCCGGTCTTTTCCGGCTCCGGCTATGCTGATCTCGAAAACTCGTTCATCAATTATTCCTACGAACAATTTGGCGGCTTCAGCCTGACATGGGCTAACAACAAGGTTCGGTGGGACGCCATGCACGGGTATTACGAAGGACTCCAGGCGGAAGTCGTTCCTCAGGTATCCAAGGTCGCCGAGAATATCTATTTCACATCGTGGGGCACCGGCGGGAGTGGCGGGGACAACGTGGTTCACAACTTTGACGACATGACCGTTCATGCCCACTTGAATCCACGAAATCTGTGGATTCCAATGGATACGATTTATGGCGTCGTGCACTGCAAGGACACGCCGGATTGCGTCCGCCCTCTGGATAGAATATTGCCGGTTGAAGGGGCGCGCGAAACCCTATTGCTCGAAAACTCGGCCCGACACAATTTGCCCCCCCGTCGTCAACGCAGTTTGTACATCACCGAAATATCTGACGCAGATGTTGCCGCAAGGGCTGAACTGGCGGGTACTGCAATCGGCTTTGACACACCCTACGGCTATACCAGGATTGAAGTTGATGGGGTTGAGACCCGCGTTAGCGAAGGCGAAGAAGCACCGCTGGTCTACCCGACCACGGCAACCAAGATCGCCGACGGCATATATTTCGTATCCTGGGTGGGTCCACTCGGTGGCAACCACATCATAATCAATCGACATTCAAACAAGGTCTTCGATCATATTCTGCCGTCAGGCGAACGCATTGAATCCATTTACGACCTGGCTTGTTTTGGCGCTCCGACAGAATGCTGACGCCTGGCATCGGGGCGTTATACGTCATTGCTGACGTACGTCGAAAATGACGTGTTATTCGCCCTCGGGCAGCCCGTAAACAAAGAGCCCGAACCCCATGGCGACGGCGATGTATTGCTCCCCGTCGAGCGCGAACGCCATCGGGCCGTTCACCCCATGCCCCCCGAGCCGCGCACGCCACAGCAGTTCGCCATCGCGGGCGTCGAGCGCGTAGAAGTAGCCCTCGCGGCTGCCGGTGAACAGGAGGTCGGTCGCGGTGGTCAATATGCCGCTATGCGAAACATCGGTGGTCGGGAACCGCCACACGCGCTCTCCGGTACGCGGGTCGAGCGCGTGGATCGCGCCGTTACCGACCTCCTCGGTCCAGTGGTTGATCGGTTGACGCCCGAAGCCAGGCAGGTTGGCCACGCCGGGGATCGGCCCGGCCAGAATGCCGCCGCCGAATACCTGGCCCGGCTGATGCTCCACTTCGACAGGCTTGAAGATCGTGCCGTAGTTCTCCCAGACCGTGACGTAGAAGAGCTCCGTATTCGGGCTGTAGGACGGCGAATACCAGTTCGTGCCGCCCTGCACACCCGGATAGGTCACCGCCTCCGGGCCCTGTGGCGTCTGGATCGGCCGGCCGCTCTCGTCGAGGCCGCTGGCCCAGTTAACGTGGACGAAGGGTGAACCGCGTACGAATTCACCGTTCGTGCGATCCAGAACGTAGAAAAAGCCATTGCGATTGGCCCACAGCATGAGCTTGTCGCTCGCGGCACCGTCGATCTCGAGATCGACCAGCACGGGAATCTGAACCGCGTCGTAGTCGTACGGATCGCCCGGCGTGAACTGGAAATGCCACACCCGTTCACCCGTGTCGGCATCCAGCGCGACGACGCTGTCGGAGTAGAGGTTGTCGCCGGGGCGCTGCGCCGGATTCCAGTCCGGCCCGGGATTGCCCACACCCCAGTACGTCAGATTGAGATCGGGATCGTAGGAGCCCGTGAGCCAGACCGACCCGCCGCCATTCATCCACGCGTCACCACCCTCCTCCCAGGTCTCATGGCCCGCTTCACCTGGGGCGGGAATTGTGTAGAAGCGCCACACCTCCTCGCCCGTGTCCGCATCGTAGGCGGCGATAAAGCCGCGGATGCCATATTCGCCGCCCGCGACGCCGACGATGACCTTGTCGTCAACGGCGAGCGGGGCGAGCGTCATCGCGTAGCCGCGGCTGGGATCGGCGACGTTGGTCTGCCACATCGGCTGCCCGGTCAACACGTCGATGGCGATAAGTTCGGCGTCGATCGTCGCCATGAAAACCCTGTCACCGAGAATTGCGAGCCCGCGATTGACGCGACCGCAGCAGGTCCTGGCCTCGGCCGAGGAATCGTACTGGTAGCGCCAGAAGATGCGTCCCGTCGAGGCATCGAGCGCAATCACCGTATTCGGCGCCTCGGTCAAGTACATGATTCCGTCGACCACTAGCGGGGTGGCCTCGAAGGCTTCGAGCGACGCCGCCTGAAACACCCACTTGAGCTCCAGTTCATCGACGTTTTCCGGAGTGATCCGGTCAAGCGTCGTGTGCCGCTGACTCATGTACGTACCGGAATAGGTGAGCCAGTTCTCCGGCGTTGCGGACGCGTTCAACAGTTGTTCGGAGGTGACCTGCGCGCCGGCGCCCAGCGCAATGAGCATGATCGGCGCTGCCAGTGTGGTTCTGGGTGCCGCATCCGCGATTGCCTTCGAAAAGGCCGGGACGTTGGCTAGTGTGGCAAATGCCGCGCGGCAATGCGCGCTCATCGTCCAAATCCTCGCAGGGACAAAAGCCAGGCGAGCAGATCGGCGAGTTCGTCTTCGTCGAATATCTCCCCGTAGGGTTGCTTCGCTGATTCAGTCCCGATGGTGTATTCGCGCAGCGCGGCCTTGTCGAGTGCGACCAGACGTTCGTCCTGCGTGATCAATTGAACCGAGAATGTGTCTTCGTTGAGTCTGCGTCCAACGATGACCTCACCGTCCTCGGTGACTGCACGCACGGGGCGATTCACGGGCAGCATCGCCCCGCTCGGATCGACCAGTATTCGACGCAGCGTCGCAGCCGACCGCCTTGCGCCGACATCGGTCAGGGCCGGCGCGTAGCGTGGCCCATCGGCGCCGACCCGATGACAGGACATGCATTCACCCGCGCCTTCGGCAAGTTCCCGACCGCGCTCCGGGTCGCCAAGCGTAACGCTACTGGCAGTTGGGTCGTAGGTCGTGATATTGCGCAGATACGCGACCAGCGCCGTGAGTTCGGTGCCCGTATAGCCCGTAGGGACCATGGCCGTGTTGGGCACTCCATTGATGAGCACGCCGGCGAGTTCACGATCTGAAGACGCATTGCGGAACGTGCCGTTGCGCAGGTTAGCCTCGGGCAGCAGGTCACCGCTCTCGCCGTGGCAGACTACGCAGCGCTCGGCAAATATTTGTGCTCCGTATTCGATGTCGAGCGGGTCGTATTGGCCTTCATGCTGCGCTCTGGGGGAAATGGTGACGGCCAGTAGCAGGGTTATGGCAAGAGTCGGGGGTATGGAGGGTGCCGGGAAGGGTCTCATGGTGGGGTTGTGCGTGATGGTGGATGTGGATGTCCGATTGAACGCGGTGTCGTTGCGTACTGCGTGGTAATAATACTGGAATGGCTGTGGCGAGACCGGCGTGGCGATTCGTACGAGAATGCCCAAGACGGGAAGTTCATCAGAACGGGTCGGATCATCGCAACTACGATCCGCCTGACTCCGCTACGCGTTTCTTTTCGAGTGTCTGTTTCAGCTTGCGCAGCCGCTCTTCCAACTTCCTTTCCCTGGTACCGAGCATTTCGTATTCACCGTAGCGACCGCACCAAGCCCGTAGGAATCGCAGCTCCCGCTGCTCGTGCTTCGCTCTGCGCAGCAACACAGCTATTCGCCATACGAAATTGGGAGCGATGGGTTCACCCGTTTCCATATGACGCATAATGGATGCATGAACATAGTCGCACTGAAAACCCAAGTCTTGATCTGTACACTTCAATGAATTTAAGTGCGCGTCATAATCCCGGCCCGTGGCTACGTCGGCATCGGGAAGCGGTGTGATATCCGTTCGCCTGGCAAGCGCCTCTCCGTAGGTTAGCCCCTCCTGCAGCATCAAACGGGCACTCTCGGGAACAAGGTCAGTCCGCCCCGCCACGATGGCAGCCTCGACACTCAAGCCTTCACGGCACAGTCCAACTTCATCTACGCGGAACGATTTATGGAACGCGTCGGCCCTGCGCTTGATTTCGGCCGACGTGAGCACAGGAGTTGAATTCAACAACTCAATCAACTCATCCACCTTTTCGATCTCTGTAACGCTCGCCATGGAATACGCCTCTTGTTATGTGATATCACGACCGTAGCACAGGCGTGCCAGCTTGAAGCGTTTTCCATTTGCCCGGTTGGTCCTCGCTGAACTTCGGCGGAAAGTATTCAAGTTGACCAGCTGCAGATCCCCGAGCACATTCGCAGCGACAATCAGGATGAGAATGCCGCCGACTCTTTCCTTGATCGGTTGTGCTACGCCCTCTCTGTCCAATGTGAGAGTCGTTTAGGTCCATGAAGGAATTCAATCCAAAAAATTTTCTGAAAGAACGCGATTGGTAGCAAAAACAATAGAATCCTGCAGAACTATCTGACGATCAGCTCCTATTTTCTACGTCATGCACGATCAACCCATGGTCTTTGGTTCAATCGTGTTCGGCTGTCTCCGCAGCCTTTATCCTTGTATCGTGCATTCTCGTTACCGACGCGACCAACCAGTCTAACAACCGCTGCCGTAGAAACAGACAATAGACAAAGCACAAGAGTATTAGCACCCCAAATAGAAAATAGTTCCACGACGGAATTTTACCTATGAGAGCCGCTATCTGGATGGCAAAGCCAAATACCATAAACACAGTTCCAGCAGATGTATCCAAACGGTCAGAGCAAAATGCTTTCATCAGGGTTGGACTATAATCCCAATGCGTGCTTGACTGTGCGGCTATTTGATTTACCATTCTTATTGGCGCGCGCGCCCCGAGCACTAATATTCCCACTAAATCATAAATCAGACCTACAACCTGTAACGTCATGTTATCAACCACCTCTTAACGTCCGTTCAGATACTCTACCCTAACTTCTATGTTTCGACCCGAAATGGAGCAGGTCGGATCAAAGGCATAGCCACATCGATTGTTGCGGATCTGGCTAACGCTCCGTCTCGATTCGATATTGGCTTACTTGTCCAGCTGCAAGTTACCGCGAACGAGTCGATGGGACCTGACGAAAGGGAGAGAGTCGAACGGCAGGCAAACGAGGGAAAGAGAGTAACGTGTCAAAATACTCGGGCGTATCTGTACGCTTGGCCATTGAAACGCTTGCCTCGTGGACGCACAGCATTGATCTTTCGGCGCGTAGCGACAAAGTCGCCATGGGTACCGAGTTCATAAATTAGGCAGCCCCCACACTAGCAGGCGAGTCCCAGAGCCCGGCCTATATCCACGCTTGGGGCGGTTCCGCCAGAACCAGTTCGGCAACCGGGCCGAAAAACGATCGGCTTGTTGAGAAGAATCTCGACAAACGGCCGCCCTCCGCAGGAAGCAGCTCCATGCGAGTGGCCTTCTGCATTACCTGCGGGTCATCGAGATACTCCTGCCAGTTTTCGCTGAGGGCCTGCCAGCGTTTTTCCCGAGCCAGCCGTAAGCGCTCTACGTTCAATCCCAGAATGTCAATAGTCTTGTCGACCTTGCCGGCATCAAAGGAAGCGCCGACGCAGGCTTCGTTATCGGCCGCGATCCGGCCGTCGAAGCGCACGCGAGTCAGCGACGGCAACGCCGGCAACATCCTCGGATCGACGAAATCTGGGTCCACCGAATCCTGCTTGGCTTCACCGCAGCTGCGGTTGCGTTTTGGAGGGGGCCGCCATCGCGCAACATCGGCGGTTTGCCAAGTTCCACCCTTGCAACAGACGATCATGTTCGTTGCGTCGAGGGCAAGAATTGCACCTTGCGCCTGATTGCTTTGCGGAATGACGTGCTCGACTTGTCTGTCTTGATCCGTGACGTCGATTTCGCAATAGCCACATAGTCCGTGTTGGACGTTCTGAAGTGCTGATACAAGCTCCAGGTAAGCGTCGCCGGCTTGGTGACTGCGAAAACCGTCCCAATTCGCCTGCTCGCCGTCGCAGTCGACATAGTCGACAAGACCGGGAGTAGGCCCGTCCAGCGCCCGGATACACTTCACCGTGAGTTGCCCATGCTCTCAAGCAGTTTGCGGCGCCTGATCTCGATGTCGGCCCGGTCGAGCGCAGGATCATACGGTGACAATTCGTCCAGCTCGCGACGCAGGGTGACGGCCGCCCGGGACTCTCCCTTCCCATCTGCTACAAGACTTGTGTAATGCGCCAACGTCTGTGCAAACTCGTTTCCGCGTGGACGTTCGTCCACTCCCATCACCGTCGCAAGCACATCACCCGCTTCCGCGCCGTACGTCGGAGCGGTGGCTGGCTCCGCCACAATTCCATCTCCATCCCCCTCGCGCCGAAGCTCAACAACATTTGCCGGTTTAGCGGTCGTCAGAACCTGCGGGCTGTGCGTGGAGACGATGAACTGGGCATTGGGAAAGGTCCTCGCGAGATCGGCCAGGACCCTCTGCTGCCACGAAGGGTGGAGGTGAAGCTCGATCTCGTCGATCAGTACGACCGCTTCCGACTGGAGAGGATCGACGAGATGCGGATTCCCCTGAGCCATCCGTCGCGCCAGATCCGCCGCCAGGGCGAGCATGATTCGGTAACCGCCGCTCAACTGGTCGATGGAGAGTTCTTCCCGCTTACCGGCGTCCGGCTGTACGGATACGACGAAGCGAAGCGGACGGAAAGCGATTTTCGGATCGGATACACCAGGGAGCATGGTTGTGATGGCCCTGCGCACGCACTGCAACTCCTTGAGATGGAGGTGGAAGTCCTGGTGTTCCTTTTGCTCCCTCAGTTCTTCATTCTCCTTGGCGTAGAACCAATTGAAGAATTCCCGAAATTCGGTCCGGGCATTCAACGCGCCTTGAAGCGCCGCATAACGTGGAAATTCGGTCTTGAATCCCCTGCGGCGCTGGGGTTGCTCAAAGACGGCCCGGTCAGTGTCGTAATAGGCTACGATGGGGAGGGTGCGCGGTTCTGTGTGCTCATCCCGATCCGCATTTACGATGGCGTCTATTTCGCACTTCAACTCCCGCTGAACACCTCGGCGGGGCGTACCTCCCGACCGACTGTCCCACGTGATGCCGCTCGCAGTCGTTAGCCCGACGCGCATCGGTTGAGAGAGGCGGCGGTCCGATTTGCGGAAACCGATACCCTCCGCCTTCACATCGGGCAAATACTTGGGAATGCTGCCAAGACCCGTGGCGATCGCGCTCAAAACGCTGGTCTTTCCATGTGCATTGTCGCCGTGAAGCACTGTCAGATCTGGATTCAGCGGCAGGTTGAGCTTCTTGATCGCCCGATAGTTTTCGATCTCGACACGCGCCAGCTTCATGATCGGCACCCTACCGCCCAAGGCAGCGTCAACAGAATGCGCAATGCGCTCTTGACCCTTCGCTGGTTCCCGCGATGCATCGCCATTCCCAGCCAGCAGGTTGCCACTGCGCGCACCGCCATATCCTTATCGGCCATCATCGTCGTACCGCCTCTGTGCGATTGCTCGTGGCCATGGCAGGAAAATACGTCAATTCAGGTAAAACTGTCCAATCGGGCATCAAGAACTCTTGTGGAACACGATTGCCGGACGAGCACGCACATGATCCAGCGAGATAGGAGCGCTGATGAGGCCCATCGTGGTGCGAACCGCCAACGGCGGCGCCATTGCCCCAATATTATCCGCAGGTGAGCCGTACGCTACCTTTCTTCGCAACCGCGCCATGGAGAACCCGAATGTCCCGCGCCATTCTCATTCACGAAACCCGCCAGCCCGGCGTTCTGCGACAGGGCGACTTCCGACCCCTGAGCCCGCGACCAGAGAGATCCTGATCCGCAATCAAACAGGCGCCGCGAAATTCGTCGACACGATCGTCCGCCACGACGAGATGCCCGAATGAATGATCCCAATGGCAATTGCGGGGTATGCTTCGCGATGGTTCGACACAGACCCGATGCCAGGTGCGGTCGCGCCCGGATGATCAGGGTCCCCATCGCCGGATACCAATACACATGTGGGAACAGGTTCAATCACTCTGGACGTTGACGCTCGTGAACCTGCCGGGCGGGGGTACGATCAATGTCAGCCAGGTTGTCTGGGTGTTGTTGTTGCTGCTCGGCGGTTACGGTGGCAGCAGGCTGGCGGGACGAATGATTGCGCGCCGACTGTCGGGCACCAGGCTTCGCCAGGACGCGGTCCACACGATTCAGCGCGTTGTCTTTTTCGCAACGCTGATCCTGATCTTTCTTCTGGCGCTGCAACTGCTCGGCATTCCCATCACCGCGCTCGCGTTCGCCATGGGCGCGCTTGCCATCGGGATCGGTTTCGGCACGCAGAATATCGTCAACAATTTCATCAGCGGCTGGATACTCATGGCCGAGCGCCCCATCCGGATCGGTGACTTCATCGAATTCGACAATTGGATGGGCACGATCGAACGCATCGGCAACCGTTCCACGCGCATTCGCCGCATCGACGGCGTCCATCTTCTGGTGCCCAATAGCCACTTGCTGGAACGCACGGTGGTCAACTGGACGCTGGTCGACCGGGAAATCCGCACCGTCGTGCGCGTCGGCGTGGCCTACGGATCGCCCATCCGCCGGGTATCCGAGCTTATCCTGCAGGCCGTGAACGAGCAGGCGGAAGTCAAGCAGGAGCCCACTCCCCGCGTCGTGTTTGAGGATTTCGGCGACAATGCGCTGGTTTTCGATGCCTATTTCTGGTGCGATGTCGGGGGTGACAGGGCTCTGTACGAGATCAGGAGCAGGATCCGCTATCGAATGGCTGACCTGTTCGAGCAGCACGACATCACCGTCGCGTTCCCACAGCGCGACGTGCATCTGGATGTGAACGAGCCGCTGGCAGTTCGGGTGGTTCCCGACAAGTAATGCAATGGCGTCTCAGGCGGCGAGTCGGCTTTTTTACCGCGGCATGGCAACAGCGTTACAGGCACCTGATCCGGCCACTCTACGGATTCTATGTCATTGTCCCGCCCCAGTTTCTCGGCTGGGGCGCCCCGCCGCTATCGTGGTAAATCTATGCGATGATGGCGCATTCGAACCTGACCTACTATGTCGAACAGCTCGCGGCGGGTGAAGATGAGACGGTCGCCGGAACCGGACTGATCATCCCGAAATGGAGCCTATATTGGATCACCAATATGGTGTAATGTGGTGAATATAAGTCAGGGGCCAATGCGGTATGAAGGGAAGTACGGAAGCCAAGCAAGGAATGAAACCCAAAGGGGCGGTATCGGTCCGTGCGTCGATCAGCTTCCCGCCGGACATTTACCAGGTTCTGGAACAACTTGCCCGGCATAAGAAGGTATCTCTGGCTTGGGTCGTTCGGGACGCCGTCGAACGATACGTAGAACAATCGGAGCAAGGCGGAGCAAGAACGAAGGCTGACAGCCGCAATCGGAAGGAGATGGGCGGTTGACTGCGGAGTCAATCAGTTTGGCACTCTCGCAGTCGGACCGAATGCGGGACGCTCTGGAGCTTCCTAACGGAGCGCGGTTCTATCGCTGTGCCTTGCAGGTCAATCCGTTCGCCTACCTTGCACGGCACAACAAAAAAAGTAGCTTCACGTCGGAAAACGATTACAACAGGGCGATTATTGAAACCTGCCTGAAAAATGAGATTGAGGTAATCGCAGTCACAGATCATTACCGCGTGAAACATTCCCGG
The DNA here is from genome assembly GCA_965221035.1 of Candidatus Rariloculaceae bacterium. GTDB lineage: Bacteria > Pseudomonadota > Gammaproteobacteria > Steroidobacterales > Rariloculaceae > UBA6522. The sequence goes on along the minus strand of OZ244860.1, from coordinate 3,689,332 downwards.
AGTCTCGTTGGTGCAGCGCGCAATGCCGGGCTAATTGCATTTTTTGGGTTTGAAGCCGTCACTAAAGACGGGGTGCATTTCCTGTGCCTGTTCGATCCAAACAAGGACGAATCGCTTGAGAGTTACATCGGCCGATGCGGCATCCATGATTCCGAGCTTTCATCACCGACCGGCAGCCTGGATTCCATTGAACTCTTGGAGCACACCAAAAAGTGGGGCGCGATTTGCATTGCGGCCCATGTGGCCTCCAAGGGCGGGCTGCTGAATAAACTTTCGGGGCAATCTCGCGTCAATGTCTGGAAACGACCGGAATTGCTTGCTTGCGCCTTGCCGGGCCCGGTTGACGATGCGCCGGAAGGGATCAGGCAAATTCTAAAAAACAAGGATGCCCAGTATAAGCGCGACCGTATGCCGGCAGTGTTAAACGCATCGGATGTGAACTGTCCGGAAGACCTGGAGAAAGACAGAGCGTCCTGTTTCATCAAAATGTCGGAGGTATCTGTTGAAGGCTTCCGGCAGGCGTTTCTTGACCCGGACTCGCGCATCCGGCTGCACAGCGACTCGAACCCCGAACCTCATGCCGAGTTTCTGGCGATGACGTGGGAAGGTGGGTTCCTGCGCGACACTGCCGTACATTTCAATAGTAATCTAAATGTCTTGGTCGGTGGGCGCGGCACTGGCAAATCCACGATGATCGAAAGCATCCGCTATGCGCTCGGTCTGGATGCGCTTGGCGGAGAGGCACATAAGGCCCATGAGGGTGTTATCCACCACGTACTGCAATCAGGAACGAAAATCTCGTTGCTCGTTCGGTCACATAAGCCGTCGGAGTGCTTGTACACAATCGAAAGAACGGTGCCGAATCCACCCGTGGTTAAGGACGAAGAGGGCGAGATTCTCACGCTCTCGCCACGCGACGTGATGCCAGGTGTCGAAATTTACGGCCAGCATGAAATCTCCGAATTGACCAAGAGCTCGGAAAAGCTTACGCGGTTGCTGGAACGATTCGTGAAACGCGACCCGAACCTGTCCAGCCGGAAATCGAAGGTCCGATTGGAGTTGGACCGCTCCCGCAGGAGGATCGTCGACATACGCCGCGACATGAAAAGACTTGAAGAACGCCTTGCGGCGTTGCCCGGACTTGAAGAAACGCAAAAGCGATTCCAACAGGCTGGGCTAGAAGAGCGGCTCAAGGACAAGAGCATGCTCATACGGGAGGAACGGTTGTTCTCCAATCTGGCGGAGCGGCTGGATCAATACAAGACGCTTCAGAATGAACTGGCCGAGAGCCTGCCGGTCGATACAGTGTTCGTCTCCCCGAAGGCGCTCGAAAGACTTCCGAATGCAGATATTCTCGCGGAGCTTGAGAATACGCTCGGGACGCTGAGCGCACACCTAAAAAGCGTTGAGGAACAATTTGGAGAGGCGCTGGCCGAGGCCAACCGCGCGATTGCCGATACGAAATCGCGCTGGAGCGAACGCCGCAATGCCATTGAGGAATCTTATGAAATGCTGCTGCGAGAACTCCAGAGGTCGAAAATCGACGGCGCGGAGTTTATCCAGCTGCGCCGGCAAATCGAGGAACTGAGACCGCTGATAGAGAAGACGGAGAACCTGAATCGGGACCTAGGCGTGCATAAGAAACAGCGCCGCAAACTGCTTGCGGAATGGGAAGACATCAAGGCTGAAGAGTTTCGAGGGATTGAGGCAGCGGCGAAGCGAGTGTCGCAACATCTTCGCGACAGGGTGAAGGTCAGAGTTGCGATGGCTGGCAATCGCGAACCGCTCGAACTGCTCCTGCGCGAGAAGATTGGAGGCAATCTTGCCGCAGCGCTTGACCGGCTGAACTTGCGTGACCAGCTATCGCTGCCGGAACTCGCGCAGGCATGCCGCGAGGGCAAGGAGGCGCTGATGAATCAATACGGTCTGCCTTCCGGCGCTGCCGAACGGATTGCGCGGGCCGACTCCGATCTGTTCATGAGGATCGAAGAACTGGAACTGGCGGCCACAACCGAAATCGAACTGAACACGACCCCGGACGGCGAACCACCCGTATGGCAGTCGTTGCAAGCGCTCTCAACCGGGCAGAAGGCAACCGCCGTTCTGCTTCTGCTGCTGCTCGAGTCGGAAGCACCGCTCGTCGTCGATCAGCCGGAAGACGATCTCGATAACCGTTTTATCACCGAGGGAGTCGTGCCGATAATGCGGCAGGAAAAGCGGCGGCGTCAGTTCGTATTCTCGACGCACAACGCCAATATACCGGTCTTGGGCGACGCGGAACTGATCCTCGGTCTCGTGGCGACAGGCGAAGCCAACGAAGGCTATTCGAGGATCGCGCCAGAACACATGGGATCGATAGACTCCCAGTCTGTGCGTGAACTGGTCGAGGAAATTCTGGAAGGCGGCAAGGCCGCCTTTGAAATGCGCCGCTCCAAGTACGGGTTTTAGGGATGACAACGCGAACCGAGCTGCTGGAGATCATTCAGAACGGTGAGAATTCTGGGGTGGAATTCAAGAGGGACGATCTGCGCACGCAGGATCTTGCCAAGGAACTGGTTGCTTTCTCGAATCTGGAGGGTGGCGTGGTGTTGCTCGGCGTTGAGGATGACGGGACAGTCTCGGGCCTTACGCGTTCCGACCTGGAGGAGTGGGTCATCAGCGTATGCCGTGACAAGATCAGGCCGGAGATCGTTCCGTTTTTCGAAATGGTCCGCAAAGTCGACGGCGAGAATGACGTTGCCATTGTCCGAGTAACGCGCGGCTATGACGTTCATGCGCTCTGGCATAACCACGTCAACCGGTACCTGATACGTGTCGGGACACAGAGCCGGGAAGCCAGTCAGGGAGAACTCGCCCGCTTGTTCCAACAGAGAGGTGGATTTAGCGCCGAGTTGCGCCCTGTGTCCGGCGCGAGACTCGACAACCTGGACGGACACCGATTGCGAAATTACTACGGTGACATTCGTGAACAGACCGTGCCCATCAATGAAGACACTGACGCGTGGCAGTCACTGCTTATTAACACCGAGGTTATGTCGGAGGAAGGCGTCACCGTGGGCGGTTTGCTGTTATTCGGCCTGACGCCGAACCGATTTCTCCCACATGCAGGGATAGACGCCGTCGCATATCCTGGAACTCAACAGGACTATGACGCACAGGAACGTACGGTGTTGCGGGGTCCCATGACCCCGCTGTTTACGACAGACGGTGCCATAGTCGAAAACGGACTGGTGGAGCAAGCGCTAGATTTCGTTCAGCGCAATACCCGAGTGACTGTCGAAGCGACAGGCGGGAGACGGGTGGAACGACCGGTGTATCCTGCCGACGTTCTTCGCGAGGGCATTGTGAACGCGCTCATCCATCGCGACTACCTGCTCACAAGCACGGATATCGAGTTATCGATATACAGCGACCGGCTCGAAATCATCTCGCCTGGCAGACTCCCCAACGGTATAACGCCAGCGCGCATGCGGGCAGGCGCACGGGCCGCGCGAAACCAGATTTTGAAAGACGTCATGCGAGACTACCGCTATCTGGAACATATGGGGATGGGGATTCCCCGGAAGATCATCAAGGGCATGAAAGAACACAATGGCACAGAGCCCGACCTGATTGAGCAGGACGAACGGTTCATTGTTCGACTGTACGCGCAAGCGTCGTGAAGCCCCGGGATCCTGGTTTGTTGCACAGTTTGACGGCGGAGATAAGGTGTACTCCGTTTGAAAGAACTGCCCTCGTCGACTGAATCTGCCGCCCGGGTCCGGAGCTGTCAAGGGGCAGGGCGATCCTCTTCTTTGTCTTCCTGAAATCACTTGTTGCGGGTCCGGTGAAGTTCGTGGGCGGGAGGCGGGCGAGTGGGGTCGGGCGGTGGGCAACGCGGAGGCGTTGTCCACGGGCCGTCCCCACGGCCTGAAGGGCGCGCGCCGGTCCGAAGGACCCGTCCACAACTTCAAGCGTCGGGATCCTTTCCCATAAAGGCGTAGTCGACCATCTCGTCGCCCTCGAAGATCTGGCGGTGCACGTCCCGCTGATCGTCGTACCAGACCTGCCCGCCTGGTTTCGGAAATACGGTCCTGATGGAGAGCAGAAACCGCATCCGTTTAGGTTTGAAGATGCCCCGCTGAGGATTGACGAGCGGGATGCGCTCGCCCTCAAAGCGGAAACCCGGTTTCAGATGTTTAGCGGTCAGATGGCCGTAGATTTCGCTCAGGCTTCTGACATGTTCGAAAGCCGCCAACCGCATCAGGGTGTCCCGGTCGGTATCGGTCATCGCGCCATCCCCTACCCCCTGAAACACCTCTCGTTGTGCCAGGCCAGGGCATCCGGGTCGGGGCGCTGCAAGGCGTCCTCAGGCGCCATTATCCGGTGACCGTGAAGGGCGTAATAGTGCCGGCCGTTTTCGAACTCCTCCTTGATGCGGCGGCTGACCTCGAATTCGAGATCGGGCGTCACCGTCACATAGCCGGCATCGAACAGGCTGTGGATGTCGCGCCTGAGCAGCATCCCGTTCCGCGCCTCGTGCGCACCGCCGTCGCCATACGGCCTGATGTGTGCTGCCTCCAGCGCCGGCAGCGTCCGTTCCCGGGTCACCGCACAGCGTCGCCCGTAGATGTGGGTCACCAGCACACGGAAGGCACCCTGCCCCAGACGCGGCCGGATGAGGTACGGACTGCCGGACCGCGCCTGGTCTTCCGCTATTCCGGGGCCCGGGCGACGGCCCAGGCAGTTGTTAATCGCCTCCCACAAGGCCAAGCCCTCGGCGTCGCTGGTGTTGTAGGTCTTGAATGAGACGATGTTCGGGGACCAGCTTTCCGGGACGCGGATCCAGTCAGCCTCGTCGAAGAAGAACGGCTGGGTCAGGATGCGGCAGCCGACGTCAAATTCTCTGCGGTCGTCGGGATCGGCCTTTCTATACTTGGCGATGCGCGCCCGCATTTCCCCGGCCGACCGCGCGCCGTTGGCCACGCCGAACGCCTCCCAGGCCAATGAACAGGGCAGCACGTTAGCATGGGCAAAGATGCCCCCACCCACGATAAAGTTGCGCGGCGCGTGCAGCTTGAACAGGAACAGCTCGCCCGGCTGGAGCGCCCGGAAGGGCCGATCCGATGGCGCCCAGAAATTGACCTCGCCCAGGTCCGGCTGCCGCCGCAGCGTCTCGAACCAGTGTCCGTCAGTGACGGCGATGACGAGGTTGATGCCCATGGTCAAACACTGCCCTCTGGTGCGACATCCGGCAGCACCGGCCAGTCCAGCTGACCGAGCGTGTCGATCAGTTCGTTAAGGCAAACGCCGTTCGCCATCGTCTCCACGAAGAACCTGGCATTATGGACGCGGATGAATCGCGGCCATGTCTCCTTCCATGGCCTCCGCGCGATGTCGGAGGGTGTCCCACCATCCCGGCCAGGCTGGTGTTTCATGCCGACAGCGAGCCCAAAAATGCGAATGTCGTTCGGGTCGCTGATCAGGCGGGCAATAAACATGACAGCGGCGTCCTAAACTCCTATCGGCCGCTTGACGTCGCGATAGGTGCTGGCCCAGTGACAGCCGTCGCCCTTGATCTCCGCTATGGTGGACCAATCCGGCGGCTTGCGATTGTCGCTTTTACCCAGGAACTTCACGAAGGCCCGCGGCGCACCGGCGTCGAGCAGCATCCGTAACGTCGCAAATCCGCCCTCGGGTGGTTCTTTAATTTTGCAGGCGTGCTGGACCTGGACCCCCTCGTCCACAATTCGAGCGCATCGCCGTATGACGGTTTTTTTGATATCTGGATGCGTATCCACAAATATCTTTTGTCCGCCTACTTAAGATGGCTAAAGATATCATTTCCGCTGCTTAATGATAAGTTGTCAATGGAATTGTTGTTCCTGTTGCGCCCCAAGACTCTCTACCGCGAATACTTGGCCGAACGAGCTCTTCCATGGCTTCACTACCAACCGGTTTCAATGTTCCATTACAAGAACCTTCGCGCCATTTACAGTGACAGCGGAATCCCTTCGCAGCACAAGTTCCGCATGCGATCGTAAGGCTCACCCTGTGGAGGGCGTTTCTTGAGTTGATGTGCATGCCGACGCTTCGCTACGATTCAATCCACCGTCATGGTCGAGGGAGAACGAAGCGCAGGTAACGCACCGTACCGGCCACCCAGGTAAGAGCGCGCCAGATTATCCACACCGCGCCACAGCCTAAAGTCCGTCAGCGGGAATAACGAGGTTTCCTGCTGTGAGTTGCGCTCGCAGAACCAGATCTGGTCCCGTCGGAATACTTCCTGACTCAGTATCGAGGTATCGTGCGTACTGAAGACGAGCTGCGCTCCGTTCGCATTCGCTGCGGGATCGTGGAACCGATCCACCAGGTACCGAACCAGCTTCGGATGCAGGTGTTCATGCAACTCGTCGAACACAATCACGTGTCCGTTATCGAACGTGTCGATCCACTGAGCCGCGAGATTGAAAATCTTCTGGGTACCGTCCGATTCCTCATGCAACGGCAGCTCAATCGCCTGACCGTGCTTCGATTTGTGGCTGACGAGCACCCTTTCCAGCGTTTTGCCAGTGAATCCCTCCTCCATCTCCTTCCTAAGTCCCGCTGGCATGCCGGCCGGGAGCATATCCGGTGTGAAGTTCTTCTTGATTATTCGTAGATCGTCAATCGCGAAGTCCGCGGTGCGCAAGAACTGAAGTACTTCCTCCTTGCGATCACCCTCACACCATTGCACCGTAAATTTATCGTCCCAGCCTCCAGAACCACTCACGTGAAGGTTTTCATTGAACCATTCGAAATAGGCTTCAATTGCTCGCTGTTGAGTGTGACCGCCGTTGACAGGAGCAGCGCGTTCGGCCGTGTGGCCCTGCGCCACACTTCCTTGTCGCCCGCAAGCTTGTTGCCGAACTTGCACCTGACTTCTCCCGACTCTGAATCGGTCGTGCGTTCGAACCAGCACTGAATGCGTCCCAAGGGCCACGCATACAGCCATTCCTCGCTGACAACACCAGCGGTTGCAGAGAACCCATACTGAAACCGCATCTGGTTCACGACCCCGACAAGTGAGTTCCTCCGCAACCCACGTTACCGGTGTCCGGCTGACTTCGCCGTCACATATGCGTCCTAGCACACCCGTGACTTTTCACCGCGATCGCGGAGCTGGGCGGACCGTGTCGTTTTGAAGGGGGAATCGTTGGTGCCGGTGGACGGATTCGAACCGCCGACCCACGCATTACGAATGCGTTGCTCTACCGCCTGAGCTACACCGGCAACGATAGGCAGAAGCGGCACATTATCCTTCTTATTTGCCGCCGTGCCCATAGTCATCGACGCCGATGGCCACGCTGTCCATAACCGCCGCCCCGTACTGACACGGCCTCCACACCGGAGCCCTCCGCCCTGCTCTCCCCCGCCCTGCCGGACCACAACCGCATTTCCACACAAATCGCCCAGATTCAGCGCTCACGCCTTCGCCACTGGATCGCCTAGGCTGCATTTCAACGTTTTCGGGAGCGGGCGCATGGCAGATAACCGCGGATTCACATTGCTGGAACTGATGATTGTGCTCCTGGTCGCTGCCGTGCTCGCGGCGACGGCCATCCCCGGTCTGGGCGGCTTCATTTTGAATGCCCACCGCACGGCGGACGTGAACGGCTTCATCACGGCCGTGCAGGTCGCCCGCAGCGAAGCGTTCAAGCGTGGTCGCCCGACAGTGTTGTGCAAGACCGAAGACGGTACCCGTTGCGGCGGATCGGACATGGACTTCGACCAGGGTTGGATGGTGTTCGTCAATGCCGACGCGGACAATCCGCCCCGCCGCGATGCCGATGAACCGCAACTGTTCGCATATCAGCCGCGGATGACGGGCAGCATCACGGCCAATCGGCGCCTGTTCGAGTTCCGACCCTTCGGCCGCCGCAGCACCAACGGCACGGTGACTTTTTGCGACCGCCGCGGTGCGGGCCAGGCACGAGCCGTCGTGGTCAGCTTCACCGGCCGGCCGCGCGTCGCCCGCAACGGCCCCGGCATGCCAACGGTCAACTGCGATGCCTGAGCGAACGACCGTCCAAGGCGGCCTTACCCTGGTGGAAACGCTGGTGGCGCTGGTCGTCTTGTCCGTGGGGCTGCTCGGTGTCGCCGCGTTGCAGATACAGGGAATCTCTGTCGGTCGGACGGCCAATTACCGAACCCATGCGGCCAACCTGGCGGCCGACATGGCGGAGCGCATCCGTAGCAACCCGCTCGGACTCGACGCGTACGCCGGCGCCGGCAGCGACAATGGCTGCGCAGCCACCACGGCCATGGCTTTCGACTGTTCTCCAGACCAGCTGGCGGCTCACGACCTGTTTCTCTGGGACCGAACGATTCGCGACGACCTTCCGGAAGGAGATTGGAACATTCAGGTCGATTCAGGAACCGCCCCCGCGACCTATCGACTTGAAGTGTCCTGGGCTGAACCCCGTCAAGGCCGACTCCAACACCGTCTCACGATCCTGGCCGGGCAACGATGAGGCACGAATTCATGGAACGCGGGATGACGCTGATCGAACTCATGGTGGCCATGTCTCTCGGCTCCTTCCTGCTGCTCGGCGCAATGACCGCGTTCACGCAAGGACAAGCGGTATTCCTGGTCAACGAATCCACGGCGCGTCTTCAGGAGCACGCCAGGCTGGCGATGGCGTTTCTGGAAGACGACCTGCGCATGGCCGGACACCTTGGGATCGGCGCGCGGCCGAGGGACATCGTCAATCGCGCATCGTCCACGCAGCCGATTCCGCCGGGCCTTGCCGTTCGCGGCGACTGCGCACGCAACTGGGCCGTCGACCTGGATGCTCCGGTGGCGGGGACCAACAACGGATTCGGCTGGGACGGTTGTGCCCCGTTCCGACAGGCGCGGCCCGACGCCGACACCCTTGTGGTGCGCCGTACCGGCTCGGTACCGACACCGCCAAACCAATTCCGACAAGGCACCCTGTATGTGGGCACCGCCCGCTTTGGAAACGGCGCCATTTTCGACGGTGCAGTGCCGGCCCCGGAAACGTCAGCACCGCAAACCCGGTCCTTTCAACTGCTGAGCCGGGGATATTACGTCAGCCGGGGCTCTTCGCTGGACACGCCTGGCAACCAGGTGCCGTCATTACGCGTCAAGGCGCTCGCCGGCAGTTCCCTGGGTGCGAGGATCGTCGATCAGGAAATCGTCCCAGGCGTCGAGGATCTCCAGGTCCAATTTGGCGTGGATACGGACCCGGCCCAGGGTCCGGGCCGGGGATCGGTCAATCGATACGTCAACCCGGATGATCCGCTACTCGACCCTGATGATCCCGCGTACATACCCGATGCCCGGGTCCTGGCGGTGCGCGTCTGGCTGCGAGTGCGCGCGGAACGGCCCGAACAAGGACATCTGGATGCCGATGAGTACGTCTATGTGGATCAGAATCTGCCGGCTCCCAATGACGCGTTCCGGCGAATCGTCGTGACACGGACCATCCAGCTGCGCAATGCCAGGTCGTCGTTTTGAGCGCCCGGACCGGCAAGCGGCAACAGTCCGGCGCGGCCCTGATCGTCGCGCTGGTATTGCTCGCATCCATAACGGTGATCGGCACGTCGGCCATGAGTACGGCGACGCGGCAGGTCATGATGTCAGGCAACGTCGCGTCCTACGATTTCGCGTTCCAGGCGGCCGCAACCGGTATCGATCTGGCCATTGCCCGGACCGGGTTCAGCGTGGACTCGCCGGGCGTCCTTCCCCTCACGCAGCTCGACGATGGCGCGGCCGCCACCGAAGCTGTAACAGTCTTCACCGAATCGACTCCCGTCCCGGACGCCGCCTTCAGCCTGGGCGAAGGTTCCATCGGATTGCGGGCGTTTCATTTTGAGATCACGGCGGTGGGGACGGGTCCCAGAAACGCCGTCTCGACCCAGCGCCAAGGCTTCTATGTCCTGGGACCGGGTGGTGCCACAGTCCCGTAGCCACCCAATCGCACCCAGCAGAAAACGGATGATGACCCACAAACCACACCAATACTCCAGAAGAAGCCTGAACCGGATGGCATTGCACCTGTTTGTACTGGTGATCGGCGCAACACTGGCTTACGCAAAGTCAGCTTTCGGAGACGATACCGAACTATTCGTCTCTGATGCAAGCCGTTTCGCCGACGTTAGGCCGAATGTATTGCTGATCCTGGACACCTCCGCCAGCCTGGCCCAGTCAATCCCCGGCCGCTTGGCATACGACCCTGGCCGACGCTATGACGGATCTTGCGACCCTGGGCGGGTTTACTGGCGCACCGGCATCGGCGCCCCGCCGCCATGCTCAACCGATCGCTGGTTCGAGGGCTCGGCCCTGGTTTGCCGGCTGGGACTGGACGCTTTCAACCAGGGTATCGGCAACCACACCGCCCGCTATGCTCAATTCGGCGGCGGCGGTCGTTGGGAGCGGCTGAGCGAACAGGCCAAGGCCCGGCCCGTGGAATGCGAAGACGACGGCGGACGTCACGGGGGCGGCGCCGATTCGCTCGCCGTATTCGCTCGAAACGGCGACGTCGAACAGCCCTGGAGCACCGATTCGAGGGAGGAGATCTCCTGGGGCCAAAGACCGGCGGATCGCCTCTACACCGTCTACGATGGCAATTTTCTCAATTGGCACTACGGTTCTCCGGGAGTCCAGAGATCGCGTCACCTGGTATTGCGGGACATCATCACGACGCTCCTGACAAGGGTCGACGGAGTGAATGTCGGCCTGATGGCAACCAATTTCGACCAGGGCGGATCGGTCCTTCACGCGATCGAAGACATCGACACGGCCCGTGATACGCTCATCGACAGCGTCGAAGCCTTGACGCCGGAGGGTTGGACACCGATCTCCGAAACGCTGTACGAGGCCGGACAGTATTTCGCCGGCGCTACGGTCCAGTACGGCGGCGGGCCGGGTTCGCAGGTCTCGGTTGCAGAATCCCTGGACCCGGACAGCGGCGGCGCCCGTTACGCGCCCCCGATCCGGCACGGCTGCCAATCGAATTTCGCCGTGCTGCTCACCGATGGCACGCCCACCCGGGATGTGGACGCCGATACCCGCATCGCGACGTTGCCGGGCTTTTCCGAGGTCGTTGGCGCCCAATGTGACGGGACCGGCGACGGCGCCTGCCTGGACGACATGGCCGCGTACCTCTTCGCGACGGACCTCGACCCCGCGATGCCGGGCAAGCAGCGAGTGGTCACCCATGTGGTCGGCTTCACGGTCGACGACCCATTGCTTGAGGCCACTGCGGCAAGAGGCGGTGGCCACTATTTCACCACCAGCGACGGCGCGTCCCTGCAGGCCGCCATGACCAACGTGATCACGTCGATTCGGAACACGCAGTCCACCTTCGTCGCGGCGACGGTGCCGTTGGACAATTTCAACCGCCTGCGGCACGGCGATGAACTGTATCTGGCAGTGTTTCGCGCTACCGGCCATGCGCACTGGCCGGGCAACATCAAGAAGTACCGCCTGCGGGGGCTCGACGGCACCATCCTGGACGCGAGCGGACAGCCGGCCGTTGACCCGAAGAGTGGATGGTTCGCGCCCGATTCCCGCAGTCTCTGGTCCACCGCGCCCGACGGATCGGATGTGGCAATGGGCGGTGCCGCGGACCAGATTCCCGACCCAGGTTCGCGCCTCGTATACACGTACCTGGGCGAGACCCTGCTGACCCATCCCGACAATGCCGTAAGACGGAGCAACGGCCTCATCGACGACGCGTTACTCGGTGTCGGGGACCCCGGCGATCCAACCCGAGCGGAGCTTATCGACTTTATCCGCGGGTCGATCGACACACAAACCTTGCGCCCCGGCGAGCCGCCGTCGCGCATGGGAGACCCGCTTCACGGCAAGCCCGTATCGATCACTTACGGCGGCAGGTCCCGGAACCCCGATCCGGCGGACCACATCATCTTTGCGGCCACCAACGACGGGTTCCTGCACGCCATCGACGCCCGCACGGGCGTGGAGCGCTGGGCGTTCGTCCCGCCGGAGTTCCTGCAGGACCAGTTGGTCCTTCACGCCAACGAGGCAGCACCGCTCAAGCGCTACGGAATTGACGGAACCATTCGCGCCCACGTGCGGGCCGATGGCGACGGCGTGATCGAACCGGACGAAGGCGAGCGGGTGTATCTGTTCATTGGCATGCGACGCGGCGGCGCGTCGTACTACGGACTGGATGTCACCCGGCCGGATTCGCCGCGCGTGCTGTGGCGACTCGACGGGTCCGCATTGCCCGGCGCTGGACAGACCTGGTCCACACCCGTGCCCACACGAATCCGGATCCAGGGAGCCATGCAAAACGCGGACTCGTTGGTTCTGGTAATGGGCGGCGGCTACGACCCGAGTCAGGACCGGCTTGAAGGCAGCACCGACAGCGTTGGCAACGCGCTATATGTCATCGACGCACTCGATGGCGGCCTGCTGTGGCATGCCACCGCTGGCGGCTCGATTTTCAACGCCGACGACATGCGCTATTCCATACCCGCCGATGTCCGCGTCATTGACCTGGACGGCGACGGATTCGCCGACAGGCTCTACGCCGCCGACATGGGCGGCCAGATCTGGCGATTCGATGTATACAACGGCCGCCCGGCGGCCCGTCTCATGGCGGGCGGCGTGATCGCCCGACTCGGCGGGGCCCCGGACGACGCGCCCGTCGCGGCCGAGTCGCGCCGCTTCTACCATGCGCCGGACGTGGCGCTGGCAGGAAACCGCTCGCAACGATTCATCCACATCGGTATCGGTTCCGGACATCGCGCGCGTCCCAACAGTCCGGCCACACATGACCGCTTCTTCGCCTTGCGGGACCATGCCGTCAACAGGCCGCTTTCCCAGAGCGACTACGCCACGATGAGGCCGGTGACCATCGCGGACCTGGTGGACATTACCGACAACCTGCGAGTGGCGATCCCGTCAGGCAAGGCCGGTTGGCGGCTGGACCTCGATGACGGCGGCTGGCGAGGCGAGAAAGTGCTGGCGGAAAGCCGCACCTTCAACAACCGGATCTACTTCACGACGTTCACGCCCGGGCCCGAGAACCAGGGCGACATCGACCATTGCGAACCGGTTCCCGGCACCAACCGGCTCTATGTCGTGGACTTGTTCAACGGTGATCCCGTACGCAATCTCCACCGGCTGGGGGATGACTCGCAGCTCACTGAAGAGGACCGGTTTGTGGAGATTCCCGGTTCGATCGCGGTTGAACCTGTTTTCCTCTTTCCGCCCAACGAAGATCCTGACTGCGTGGGCACCCAATGCGCCCCTCCGCCGCTGACATGCGTCGGATTGTTTTGCCTCCCGGCTGAATTCAACAACGCGCCAGTGCTCACCTACTGGCGACAGGAGTCCGAAGAGTGAATGCCGTGGTGCCCCTTCGGGCCCGGTCCGTCCCGCGCGCCAGAGTTGTGCCAACCGGCAACCGAATCCGCCGACTTGGCGGCTTCTCCCTGATCGAGCTGATGGCGGTCCTGCTGATCATCGGCATTCTGGGCGCCATCGCCGTTCCAGGCTATCGGCAGTACGTCATTCGTGCCCACCGCACGGAAGCCAAGACATCACTGCTGCGGCTTGCCGCCAACCAGGAACGCCATTACTTGCGGAACAACACCTACACCGACGACCTGGCGGCGTTGGGCTTCGGCGCGGGCGTCAGCGAGAACGGCGTCTACACGCTGGCTGTTCCGATCGCTGATGCCACCACCTTTCAGGCCGTCGCAGTGCCTACGCCCGGCGGTGGGCCGAATGGCGCCGACATGGGCCGGGACGAGGCTTGCGCGCAGTTCACCATCGATGCCGCGGGCCAGCGGCGCGCCTTCCCGGACCCGGACGGCAACTGCTGGTGAGGCTTGCGATCAATTCGCGCCGGCACGCCTGCCGCTCAACACACTGTCCAGAATCAATAACACCGCGCCGACCGTGATCGCCGAGTCGGCAATGTTGAATGCGGGAAAATACCACTGCCGATAGTGGACATGAATGAAGTCGATCACATGGCCGAGCAGTATCCGGTCGATCACGTTGCCCAACGCGCCGCCGACGATCAACGCCAGCGCCGCTGCCAGGAGGAACTGGCCCCGCGCGGGCAGGCGTTTCAGCCAGACGATCAGTGCCGCGCTGACACCGATGCCGAGGGCCGTGAACATCCAGCGCTGCCATCCCCCCGCATTGCTGAGGAAGCTGAAGGCCGCCCCTTCGTTGTGAAGCCTTACCAGGTCCAGCACAGGCAATACGGTGAAGGACTGGTATTCGATGAAATTTTGCGTGATCAGCCACTTGGTCCACTGGTCCAGCACGATGACGGCGAGCGTGAGCAACAGCCAGGACCAGGCGCCATACCTCGAAACCTGCTGACCGCCGTCGCTCTGATTCATGCGAAAACCCTCTCCTCACCGGGACCGTCGACATTGTCCACGCAACGGCCGCAAATTTCCGGGTGGTCGTCCCGATCACCCACATCGGGTCGACGATGCCAGCAACGCGAACACTTCCTGTCCGGGCAAGGCGAAACGCATAGCCAGAACGGTTCGGCGTCGTCTCCACCGGCCACAGCGGACTCCGGTCGGCTTTCCGTGCCGTGCACGCGGGCTTCCGACGTGATGAACACGAACCGCAACTCCTCTCCCAACCGGGACAGCGCGGAGCCCAGGCCGGGGGGGCAATACAGGTCCACCCGTGCGTCCAGCGGCGAACCGATCTCCCCGTCCGAGCGAAGCCGCTCAAGCTCCTTCGACACCGCCTGACGGACACGCCGGACCGCACTCCAATCCACGTCCGAGCCGCCGCCTGCGGGTTCCGGGAAGGCGTGCCAGGTGGACAACAACACCGAATCCCCACGCTCGCCCGGCAGCTCCTGCCAGATCTCTTCCGCGGTGAAGCTCAGGATCGGCGCCAGCCACCGCACCATGGCCTCGGCGATATGGTACATGGCCGTCTGCGCGGAGCGACGGGGTACGCCCGAGGCGGGCGTCGTATAGAGCCGGTCCTTGATCACGTCCAGATAAAAGCCGCCCAGGTCGACCACGCAGAAGTTGTGGACCTTGTGATAGATGTGGTGGAACTCGTAGCGCTCGTAGGCGGCCTCCACTTCCTCCTGCAACGCCCGGGCGCGGTCCAGCGCCCATCGGTCCAGCGCGACCATGCGCTCGTCTAGCACCTGGTGCCCATCGGGATCGAAGCCGTGCAGGTTGCCCAGAAGGAAGCGCTGCGTGTTGCGCATCCGCCGGTAGGCATCCGAAACGCGGGTGAGGATTTCCCTGGAGACGCTCATCTCTGACCGGTAGTCCGTGGCGGCTACCCACAGGCGCAGGATGTCGGCGCCCAGCGTGCGGTAGACCTGTTTCGGTTCGATGACGTTGCCAAGGGACTTGGACATCTTTCGTCCCTGCTCGTCCACGGTGAAGCCGTGGGTGAGAACGCCCCGGTAGGGCGCGCGGTGATACATGCCCACGGAAGTCAGCAGGCTGGACTGGAACCAGCCGCGGTGCTGGTCGGAGCCTTCCAGGTACAGGTCCGCCGGCATGGACACCTCGTCCCGCATCGTGCCCACCACGTGGTGACTGAAGCCGGAATCGAGCCAGACGTCCATGACGTCGGTCACGGGCTCGTATATCCGCGCATCGTCCCCCAGCATGTCCCGAATGTCGCGAATGTCGCGAATGTCGCGTTGATCCCGCTCGTACCAGGCGTCGATGCCGTGTTGCTCAACGACATCGGCCACTCGTAGTGCAAGTTCGGCGGATTCCGGGTGCATCTCGCCGGTTTCCCGGTGCACGAACAGCGGAATGGGCACGCCCCAGGTTCTTTGCCGTGAAATGCACCAGTCCGGTCGGTCGCTGATCATCGCGCGAATCCGCTCCGAGCCCCACTCCGGCGTCCACTCCACCTTGGCGATCTGCTCCAGCGCCTCGGCCCTCAAGCCACCCTGCTCCATGCCGATGAACCACTGCGGAGTTGCCCTGAAGATGACCGGTGTGCGATGCCGCCAACAATGAGGGTAGCTGTGCTCCACCCGTTCGCCGTGCAGGAGGGCACCGCGCTCGCGCAGCGCATCGACGATTTCTCGCCCGGCCTCATCGATGTGCTGGCCCGCGAACAGCGCCGTGCCCTTGAGGTACCTGCCGTCACCGTCCACCGGACAGTCCAGGGGCAGATCGTATTCCACGCCCATCGCGAAGTCTTCGTGGCCATGCCCGGGAGCGGTGTGCACGGCGCCGGTGCCGGCGTCGGTGGTGACGTGATCTCCCAGCACCACGGGTACGATGCGGTCGTACAACGGATGCCTGAGATCCAGCCGCTCGAATGCTGCCCCGGGCGCGGAACCCACCACAGTCCAATCCTTCAACCCATAGCGCCCGGCAACGTCATCAAGCATGTCCCGCGCCACCAGCAAACACTCCTTGCCCGCGCCGGCATCCGTTTCCACCAGGACGTATCTCAGTGAGGCGTTCAACGCCACGGCCCGATTGCCGGGCAGCGTCCAGGCCGTGGTGGTCCAGATCGGGATCGATGCCGGGCAGTCCGGCACCGCTGCCTTGAGCGCGTCGCCCAGTGCCTTCCGATCGACCACCGCAAAACGCACGTCCACCGCGTAGGAACGCTTGTCGCTGTATTCCACCTCGGCCTCGGCCAGCGCCGAGCGGCAGTTCAGACACCAGTGCACCGGCTTGTGGCCACGAAACACCAGACCTCGCGCAAGGAGTCTCGCGAATCCCCGCAGTTGCTCGGCTTCGTAGCGCCGATCCATCGTGAGGTAGGGTCGGTCCCAGTCGCCGATGGCGCCCAGGCGCTTCAGGTCGGCTCGCTGGCGGTCGACCTGTTCACCGGCGAACTCGCGGCAGGCCTTGCGGAACTCGCGGGCACCGAGTCCGCCGCCCTTCTTGCCCAGGCGGCGTTCGACCTGGTGCTCGATGGGCAGTCCATGGCAGTCCCATCCAGGAACGTAGGGGGCGTCAAGACCTGCGAGCGTTCGGGACTTTACGATGATGTCCTTGAGCACCTGGTTGAGAGCGTGTCCCAGGTGGATGTCGCCGTTGGCGTAGGGCGGCCCGTCGTGCAGCACGAAGCGCGGGCGCCCCTTGGCCGCGGCCCGGATCTGGCCGTAGATGTCCTGCCGCTCCCAGCGCTCGAGCATCTCCGGCTCGCGCTTGGCCAGGTTGCCGCGCATGGGGAAGCGCGTTCGCGGCAGGTTGAGCGTGTCCTTGTAGTCCATGATGACCGCTCAGGCCGCCAACGCCTCGCGGGCGTTCAACACGTCCTTGTGCATCTGCGCCTTCATCTGCGCCAGATCCGCGTACTTGCGCTCCTCGCGAAGGCGGCGCATGAAGTGCACGGTGATGTACCGCCCGTAGATTTCCTGATCGAAATCGAAGATGAACACCTCCAGGAGTGGTTCGACACCGCCCACCGTCGGGCGGGTGCCGACGCTGGCCACCCCATCCAGCAGTTCATTCCCCAGACCGCCGATCCGCGCCGCGAAGATACCGTCCACCGGCGCCAGCCGTCGGTGGAGATTGACGTTCGCGGTAGGAAAGCCCAGCTGCTTGCCCAGACCGATCCCCCGCACGACCCGCCCGGAAATGGAATAATCCCTGCCCAGCATGTCACGCGCCAGGCCCAGGTCGCCCTCGCGCAGGGCGGCGCGGATCGCGGTGCTGCTGACCCGCTGTCCGTGCCAGTAGATGGCCGGCACTTCAGTCACTTCAAACCCGCTGGCGGCGCCCGCCGCGCGCAGGTCCCGCATGGTGCCCAACCGGTTGGCGGCAAAGCGAAAGCCCTCGCCAACCACCACGTGCCGCGCATTCAGGACCCGCAGGAGCACCTTCTCGATGAACTCCGTGGCGGACAGGTGCCGGATGCGGCTGAACGACGGGCAAACGAACTCGTCCACGCCGAGCGCCGCCATCAGTTGAAAGCGTTCGCGGAAACGGGTCAGCCTCGCGGCGGGCCGCCGCGGCGAAAAAAACTCCCTGGGCAGGGGCTCGAAGGACAGCACCAGGGTGGAATATCCGCTCGCGCGGCCGCGGGCCTTGAGTTGACGAAGGATCTCCTGGTGTCCGCGATGCACACCATCGTAGGCGCCCACGGTGACGACGCGGGGGGGCGGCTGCGAACGCCGCAGATCCGACAGGTGGTGATGGAACAGCATGGAGTGAGGGCAACCAGGTTTTCCCGGGGGCGATTATAGGCTGGCCGCCATGGATTTCCGAAGCGCCGCCGACCGCAGACCCAGCAGGAAGCAACAACCGAAGTACACGGCGGCGCCGGCGAACACGCATACCGCGAGCAGCCCGATCCGCTGTGCCGCGCCCAACAGCAACCAGTCCGCGGCCCGGTCCCGGATCCACGACACGGCCAACACCATGACAATTCCGGACGCCAGCACCTGGAGGCCGAGCCGCCCCCATCCCCGCCGTGGCGCATACACGCCGCTCCTGCGCAGGCCGCGCAACAGCAGGCCGGCATTGAAAAGCGCGGAAACCGTCGTCGCCAGCGCCAGTCCCGCGTGGGGCGCAAAATAGTTCATTCGAACCAGACTCACCACCAACACCACGTTGAGCGCCATGTTCAGGGCCAGGGCGTACACCGCGATGCGGACCGGCGATTTCGCGTCCTGGCGCGCGAAATATCCCGGCGTCAGCACCTTGACCAGTATGAAGCCCACCAGGCCCAGGGCGTAGGCGATCAATGCCGCGGCCGCCATCTGGATGTCGGCCGCCGTGAACTGGCCACCGTAGAAGATGGTCGTGAGCAAGGGTTCGGCCAGCACGATCAGGCCCAGCGCGGCGGGAAACGCGATGACCAGCACCAGGCGCAGCGCCCAATCCAGCGTCTCGCTGAACGCTTCCGGCGACGCCTTCGCGTGCTGCTCGGACAGCGTCGGCAGGATCGCCGTCGCCAACGCGATGCCGAAGACGCCGAGCGGAAACTCCATCAGCCGGTCAGCGTAGTACAGCCAGGAAATGCTGCCGGCGGCGAGAAAGGACGCGATCAGGGTATCGAACAGTATGCTGATCTGCGCCACCGACGAACCCAGCATCACTGGCGCCATGAGCTTCAGTATCCTGCGTACGCCCGCGTGTCGCCATCCCCATCGGGGACGCGGCAGCAGTTTCAGCCGCAGCAGGAACGGCAGTTGGAACAGCAGCTGCACCAGTCCGGCGACGAACACGCCCGCCGCCAGCCCCAACCCGGGATCCTGAAGCCGCGGCGCCACCAGGCCCGCGAAACCGATCAGGACCAGGTTGAGCAACACCGGCGTGAACGCCGGCACCGCGAACCGCCGGTACGTGTTCAGAATCGCGCCGGCCAATGCCGTCAGCGAAATGAAGAACAGGTACGGGAAGGTCAGGCGCAGCATGTCCGTCGCCATCTCGCGGCGCCCGTCCTCGCCGATGAAGCCCGGCGCGAACACCAGGATGAGCACCGGGGCAGCCACCACGCCGACCGCGGTGATGGCGAACAGCGCCAGACTCAGCGTGCCCGTGACGCGATCCAGCAACGCCCGCGTGTCCTCCGCGCCGCGGGTCGCGCGGTATTCGGCAAACACGGGCACGAAAGCAGCCGAAAACGCGCCCTCGGCAAAGAACCGGCGCAGCAGATTGGGAATCTTGAACGCGACGAAGAACGCGTCCATGAGCGGGCTCGCGCCGTACCAGCGGGAAAACCCGATGTCCCGGGCCAACCCGGAGATGCGGGAGAGCATGGTCATCGCCCCCACCACAGAGGTGGACCGCAGCAACCCCCCGGGGTCGTTGCCTGTGTCCTGCACCATCTCGTCGGCGGGCTTGCGGTCTGCCACTGTCATGCTCCTCAACCGGACCGGCCCGCGGCGCGCTTGACTTGCTTGGTTGGGCTACCAATAATACCGCCGTTTTCGCGATCTACCCTTCCGGCTCTTACTTCCTGACTCCCATGGCCAACATCCAGTCGGCAAAGAAACGCGCCCGTCAGAACGACAAGCGGCGTGCGCACAACGCGGCCCTTCGGTCGCGACTGCGCACCGCGCTGCGCCATGTGCTGCGGGCCGTCGCCGCGGGCGACAAGGACGCCGCGCAGGAAAGCTATCGGACCGCCGTTCCGCAGATCGACAAGATGGCCACCAAGGGCATCATCGCCAGGAACAAGGCGGCCCGCTACAAGAGCCGTTTGAACGCCAAGATCAAGGCGCTTTAGAACTCTCGGCGCCGTGCGCGTCGATCATTTCGACGTACTCTTAGAGACGTGCGCGTCGATCTTTTGGACGTACGCGTAGAGACGTGCGCGTCGAACATTTCGAACAGTTGCGATCGCCGAAGACGCTGGGCTACACTGATTTTGCCAGTAATGCCGACCGTGAAGGCCCCGGCGAGCAGGTGTCTCACTGCGAATACTACGAGTAGGAATGACCGGGAATCACACGCCAACCGCTGGTTGCGCTGACTCTTGCCTCTTGCCTGAACGGGATCGTCGTCTGACTGCGATCCGCAGTCCCGGCTGACCGCCCCTTTTTCGCGCAATGCGGGCCAGGCACTCCCAACAGGCGTCCGGCGAACAGCCGCTTCGTGGCCAGTTCGTTCTCACCTTGCTGCTGTTTGTCGCCTGGCTGTTGTGGTCGGGAATGTTCAAGCCACTGATGGTGAGCCTCGGCGTTTTCTCGTGTCTGCTCACCGCGTACATCATCGGTCGCATGGGTTATTTCGATACGCGGATGCATGCGTTTCGATACGACCTGCGGCTGCTGGGGTTCTGGGCCTGGCTGTTGCCCGAGATCGTGCGTTCGAGCCTCGATGTGGCACGAGTCGTGCTGTCCAGGAGGCTCGAACTGGATACCGAAGTCATCGAAGTGGACGTCAGCGTACTCGATCGATTCGACCAGGCAGTACTCGGCAACTCGATCACGCTGACCCCCGGCACGCTGACGCTGGAGGCGCACAACGACAAGCTGATCGTGCATGCATTGACCGCCGAAAGCGCAGATTCGCTCTGTGAAGGCGAGATGATGCGGCGCGTAGCCGCCCTGCACGGCAACTGACGATGTACTACGCGGCTACCCTCGCGACGCTGGTCACGATGGCCTTGGCATTGGTGCGAGCCATCCTCGGCCCCACGCTCTACGACCGTGTACTTGCGGTCAACATGTTCGGCACGAAAACCGTGCTGCTGCTCGCAGTGGTCGCATTCCTGTTCGGCCGTCCCGACTTCCTCGACCTGGTCCTCGCCTATGCCCTGATCAACTTCATTGGCGTCTTTGCCGTGCTCGAGTTCTTTCAAAGCCGCGCCGCACGTGCCCGGGACAGCGACGAGGCCGGGAACTGATGGCTCTGCTGCTGGACATCGCTAGCTGGATCCTCCTGACGCTCGGCGGCATTGCCGTACTCGTCGGCGGCATCGGGGCGCTGCGCATGCCCGACCTGTACACGCGGCTGCACGCGACAAGCGTGACCGACAGCCTGGGCGCCATACTCATCATGGTCGGCATCATGCTCCAGGCCGGATTGTCACTGGCAACCATCAAGCTCGGCGCGATCCTGCTGTTCCTTCTGCTTACGAGCCCGACGGCCTCCAATGCTCTGGCCTCGGCGGCCCTGCTTTCCGGGACCAGGCCCGGGGTGTGGCTGCCGGCGGACGACGACGACCCATGACCGTCCTGTTCGGCATCTTTCTGCTGACGCTGCTGTTGATCACTGCGGTAGCCATAGTCCGCACGCCGAGCCTGTTCGTGGCCGTGATGCTGATGGGGATTTCGAGCCTGCTGATTGCCGCGACGTTCTTCCTGCTCGATGCCGCCGATGTTGCACTGACCGAGGCGGTGATCGGCGCGGGGGTGTCCACCGTTCTCTTCCTGAGCGCGCTTTCGATCACGTCGGACAGAGAACGGGCGGGCTCATCAAGGCCGTTGATTTCACTCGCTGTGGTCACCGCGGCGGCGCTGATCATCATCTACGCGACGTTTGACAAGCCCCGATTCGGCGATCCGGATGCGCCGATACACGTGCACGTTTCGCCGTGGTATGTGGAAAAGACACAGGAGTACATCGGCATACCGAATATGGTCACAGCCGTGCTCGGCAGTTTTCGGGGGTACGACACCCTTGGCGAACTGTTCGTGGTTCTGCAGGCAGGCATCGGCGTACTGTTTCTGATGTCGGCCAGACCGTCGTCGAGCGGCGGGGATTCCACACCCTCCCGTGCCCGCTTCGGACTGCGGCACTACCTCATTCCGCGAGTGGTCGGGCGGTTGCTGATTCCGTTCATCCTGCTGCTCGGACTCTACGTTCAGTTCCATGGCGAATACGGTCCCGGCGGCGGATTTCAGGCGGGCGCGATCCTCGCCGCCGGCGTGATTCTCTATTCGCTGCTCGAGGGGGAGGAGCATGCGCTGCGAGTCGTTCCGCAGCCTGTTCTGTTGGGACTGATGTTGGGCGGGGCAATCCTGTATGGCGCGGTCGGTGTCGCCGGCATGCTGCTCGGGGGCAACTTTCTCGATTACTCGGTGCTCGCTAACGATCCCGTCACCGGGCAACTGAGGGGCATCCTGCTCATCGAAGCCGGAGTCGGCATGACGGTCGCCGGCGTGCTCTTGAGCATCTACCACTGCTTCGCGGCGAGAGGGCGGTAGCCGATGGAACTGTTCGGGATCTATCACTACTGGGCATTTGCGATTCTGCTGATGATCGGCTTCTACGCGGTGATCGCGAAGCTGAACCTGGTGAAGAAGCTGATCGGGCTGGCACTCTTCCAGGCCGCCGTGTTCCTGCTCTACATCTCCATGGGCAAGCTGGAAGGGGGCACCGCGCCAATCTACGGCGCCGCAGCCGAGACGTTTTCCAGCCCCCTGCCCCAGGTACTGATTCTGACCGCCATCGTCGTGGGTATTTCCACCACCGCCCTCGGCCTCGGGATTGTCGTGCGCATCAAGGAGGAGTACGGCACGATCCAGGAGGACGAGATTCAGGAAATCGATCGGCGATGAACTCGCTGGCAACGCACTTGCCGGCGCTCCAGGTCGTCGTTCCGATGCTGATGGCGCCATTCGTCGCACTGCTGCCCAAGCGACTGGCCTGGGCGGCTGCGACCGCCACCAGCCTGGTTGCGCTCGGGATTGCCGCAAGACTCGCCGCCGCGGTGATCGACGGGGGCCCGATCACCTATGAGATGGGCTCCTGGCCGGCGCCCTACGGAATCGAGCTGAACGTCGACGCGTTGAGCGTACTCCTGCTGCTGGTCGTTACCGGCGCCTCGAGCATCGCGCTGATTGGTGGTCGCACCAGCCTCGTCGCCGCGATCACGGAAGACCGGGAGCACTATTTCCACGCCACCTGGCTGCTGGCTCTGGCGGGGCTTGCGGGCATCCTTGTCTCGGCCGATGCGTTCAACATCTTCGTTTTCATGGAGATCTCTTCGCTTGCAAGTTACGTGCTCGTCGCCGGAGGCGCTGATCGCCGTGCGCTGCCCGCGGTGTTCAAGTACCTGATCATGGGCACGATTGGCGCAACCTTCTATCTCATCGGCATCGGGCTGATCTACATGATGACCGGCACACTGAACCTTGCCGACATGGAGTCACGCATCCTGGAGGTTGCGGAGCAGGAGCCGATTCTCGCGGCCGCGGGCTTCATTACTGTTGGCCTGGCGCTCAAGGCCGCCATCTTCCCGCTGCACGTCTGGATGCCGAACGCCTATACCTACGCACCCCACATCGCGACGGCCTTCCTGGCTGCCTGCGCCACAAAGGTATCGCTGTACGTGCTGCTGCGTTTCGACTTTTTCGTCTTCCAGCAGAATCTCCCCGGGCATGCCTTCCAGTTCGCTGCCTACCTGATGCCGCTGGCGATTCTCGGCATTCTGGTCGGCTCGGGCGTTGCCATGTTCGAGCGCAACGTGAAACGCCTGCTGGCCTTTTCGTCGGTTGCACAGATCGGCTACGTGATGCTCGGAGCGAGCCTGGTCAGCCTGACCGGCCTGACGGCGGCGGCGCTGCACATGTTCAACCACGCCGTTGCAAAGGCCGGTCTCTTTCTCGCCGTGGCGGGATTCGCGATGATCGCCTCCGGTTTGCGCATCAAGGACCTGGCCGGCATGGCACGGCGGGCCCCGTGGACGTTTGCGGCCTTTGTGATCTCCGGCCTAAGCCTCATCGGCGTGCCGGGCACCGCCGGTTTCATCAGCAAGTGGTACCTGGTCCGCGCCGCCCTGGAACTGGGCACGCCCGGCATCGCCCTGGTCGGCGTCATTCTCCTCGCCTCGCTGATGGCGGTGGTCTACGTGTGGCGCGTTGTCGAATCGGCGTGTTTCGGCGATCCCCCCGGGATTGAATCGCCGACCCCGGCATTGCCCCCCGGCCTGCAAGCAGCGATCTGGATCGTGGCGTTTGCCAATATCTACTTCGGTGTGTCGCCCGGGTTGCCGTTGTGGCTGTCTACCGCGGCGGCCGAAACCCTGCTCGGACACGTGCCGACGTGAGTGAGTCGACGACAGTCCTGGTGGCGCTTGCCGTGCCGCTCGCCGGTGCGCTCGGTATCGGTCTGGCCGGGCGCATCGGCGCAAACCTGCGAGACGCGGTGACGCTGCTCACCGCCGCACTCCTGGCCTACCTTGTCTTAAGCCTGGCGCCGGCGGTGCTGGATGGCGCAAGGCCGAGCATCAGCGTTGCCGAAGTGCTGCCGGGAATCGAGATCGCGTTTGCGGTTGAGCCGTTGGGAATGCTGTTCGCGGCGCTCGCGTCGCTGCTCTGGATCGTCAATTCCCTGTATTCGATCGGCTACATGCGCGGCAACCGCGAGACGCACCAGACGCGGTTCTACGTGATGTTCTCCGTTTCCCTGGCCGCGACCATCGGCATCGCGTTCGCGGCGAACCTGTTCACCCTGTTCCTCTTCTACGAGGCACTGACACTTTCGACTTACCCGCTGGTCGCGCACAAGGGAGACCGGGATGCGGTCAAATCCGCACGCGTCTACCTGGGTGTGCTGCTTGCCACGTCCATCCTGCTTCTCCTGCCCGCCATCGTCTGGACTCACTTTGCCGCCGGCACCACCGAATTCGTGCCAGGGGGCATCCTGGAAAACCGGCTCGAAGGGCCGGCGGTGGGCTTGCTGCTCGCGGTGTTCGCTTTCGGAATCGGCAAGGCCGCCCTGATGCCGGTTCACCGCTGGTTGCCGGCCGCCATGGTCGCTCCCACTCCGGTCAGCGCGCTGTTGCACGCCGTCGCGGTCGTGAAAGCGGGAGTGTTCGCGATCACCAAGGTGATCTTCTACATCTTCGGAATGGAATTTCTGTTCGCGTCCCCCGGCACGGACTGGCTCGTCCATGCGGCGGCGTTCACCATCCTCGCGGCCAGCGTGGTGGCCCTTCGCCAGCAGAACCTCAAGCGTCTGCTCGCCTATTCGACCATAGCGCAACTGTCCTACGTGATCATGGCGGCGGCCTTGCTGAAGCCGTTGGCCGGGATCGGCGCCGCCATTCACATCGTGGCTCACGGCATCGGCAAGATCACGCTGTTCTTCGCGGCGGGCGCGATCTACACGGCCTCGCGAAAGACCGAACTTCACCAACTGCACGGCATCGGGCGGCGCATGCCGATCACCATGGCCGCCTTCACCATCGGTGCCCTCAGCATGATCGGCGTGCCGCCCACGGGTGGCTTCGTGTCCAAGTGGTACATCCTCGCCGGCGCCTTCGAGGCCGACAACTACGCCGCGCTGTTCACCCTCGTCGCCAGCACGGCGCTGAACGCCGCGTATTTTCTGCCCATCGTCTACGTGGCCTGGTTCGCGCCCGAATCGCCAGATTCGTCGGGACCTCATGGCGAAGCGCCCTGGCCCTCGGTGCTGGCGCTGTGGCTGACCGCGATGTTGACCATCGCCTTTTTCCTGTT
Organism: Candidatus Rariloculaceae bacterium; assembly: GCA_965221035.1. Lineage (GTDB taxonomy): Bacteria > Pseudomonadota > Gammaproteobacteria > Steroidobacterales > Rariloculaceae > UBA6522. The sequence goes on along the minus strand of OZ244860.1, from coordinate 3,663,476 downwards.
CAACGAGCCCGCGCTGGAACTCGCGCGGCAGCTGGTTGCGGAGCTGTAACGTGCAGAAATCCGACCATACCGATCACTGGCTGGTCAGGCCCCGCACCATCAGGCTGTTGTGGCGGCTGCTTGCGGCAGTACTGCTGCTGACCGTGGCGGTCCAGCTTGGCGTGCCGATCCAGGGATACTTCTCCGTGGACGGCTGGCCTGGATTCGGAGCGGCCTTCGGCTTTCTGTCCTGCCTGGTCATGGTGCTGGTTGCCAGGGGCCTCGGGTACCTGCTGAAGCGTCGCGAGGACTACTACGGCGACGAGGAGAGTCGGGCCGATGATGCTTGAGTTCGTCTCCCCGGCCCTTGTCCTGCTGCTCGGCGCTTCGCTGATCGGCTGCGTGCGCGGGATTGTACGCAGCATGATCGTCCTGGTCGCACCGATTGTGACGCTATGGCTGGTCTGGCAAGTGCCGGACGGGGTGGTCTTCGATGTCGCGTATCTGGACCATCGCATCGAACCCCTCGAAGGCAGCCCGGTGCGGCGCCTGTTCGCGATGATCTTCGCGCTCATGGCCTTCGTCGGCGGCCTGTTCGCCTACCGCCAGGCAAAATGGCCCGAACTCGCGGCGGCCCATGCCTACGCCGCCGGCGCAGTCGGAGTCTGCTTCGCCGGCGACCTGGTCACGCTATTCGTGTATTGGGAACTGATGGCGCTGTTCTCCACCATAGTGGTCTGGTGCGGCGCCACGCGGCGCGCCCGCGCCGCGGGCGTTCGCTACGCCATCATGCACCTGCTTGGCGGCGCGATTCTGATGACGGGCATCGTCGGCGTTGCCTGGCAAACGGGCTCCATCGACGTGCGGCCGATGCTGGCCGACAGCTTCTTCGCCACGATGATCCTGGTCGGTGTTCTCATCAACGCAGCGGCGCCTCCGGTTTCCGCATGGCTTGCGGATTCCTACCCGGAGTCGAGCCCGACCGGATCCGTTTTCCTGTCCGCCTTCACCACGAAGGCGGCCGTACTGGCGCTGATCCTGCTGTTCCCCGGCGAGTCGCTTCTGACTGGTGTCGGGCTGTTCATGATCATGTACGGGATCATCTTTGCCCTGCTCGAGAACAACATCCGGCGCATCCTGGCATTTTCGATCGTCAATCAGGTCGGTTTCATGGTCTGCGCCGTCGGTATCGGCACCCAGATGGCCCTGAACGGCGCGGCGGCGCACGCGTTCGCGCACATCATCTACAAGGCGCTCCTGTTTATGAGCGCGGGGGCGGTCGTGTACCGGACCGGGCTCAACCGCTGCAGCGACGTGGGCGGACTGTTTCGCACCATGCCACTGACCGCGGTCTGCGGCATTGTGGGGGCGCTCGCAATCTCCGGGTTTCCGCTGACGTCCGGCTTCACCACCAAGACGTTGATCTCGCAGGCGGCCGCCGACGAGGCGATGGCCTTCGTCTACTTCATGCTGGCCGCCGCATCCGCCGGTGTCTTCCTGCACGCCGGCATCAAGTTCCCCTGGTTCGTCTTCTTTCAACGGGACTCGGGGCTGCGCCCGAAGGATGCGCCCTGGAACATGGCGGCGGCGATGCTGGTGTTTGCCTTCCTTTGCGTTCTGCTCGGCGTTGCGCCGGACCTGCTCTACCGCTTGCTCCCGTATCCGGTTGACTACGACGCCTATTCCGCAGACAAGGTGCTGTTTTACCTGCAGTTGCTGTTGTTCTCGGGACTCGCGTTCTTCCTGCTGCTGCCGCTGATGAAGCGGACCGAGACGATCAGCCTCGACACCGACTGGCTGTGGCGGGTCGCACTGCTTCGAATCGCACGCGGAATCCTTGCTGGGCTGGAGCGTGGCGGACGCGGTGCGGAGGAGGCCTTCAGGCGGGTCACAGACCGCATGCGGACGTTGGCGGCTCGGCACCTGTCGACGTCCATTCACAACAATCGACCCGGCGTATTTGCGCGAGCCTGGCCCATCGGCACGACAGCGATCTGGATCGCGGTGCTGCTGACCGCCTACGTGCTCGTGTATTACCTCTGACACGGACCCGATTGCCCGCCACCGGCCGGCATCGATTGATCTGAGGAAATTCGGGCTCCGGTCTGTACGCCGGTGCGGGATGTCTGGCAAACTGCGCCTGCAAACGGGCCGGCGGGCGGCCCGGGACAACGATCAACCACCGTAAACCGGATCAGGGGCGGGAAGACACCATGGACCTAACTACGCACTGGGTAGGCATTTTCTGCATTTTCGTATTCGTAATTGCCTACTCGATGGTGATCGCCGAAGAGTTCACGCACCTGCGCAAGTCGGTGCCTGTGATGCTGGGCGCGGGTGTGATCTGGGCCTTCATTGCCGCCGAATATGCCGGCGGCGACCTGACCCACGCGGCCGAGGAAGCGGTGCGTCACTTCCTGATCGAGTTCGGCGAACTGTTTCTGTTCCTGCTTTGCGCCATGACCTACGTCAACTCCATGAGCGAACGAGGAGTCTTTGATGCGCTGCGCTCCTGGCTCGTGCGCCGCGGTTTCAGTTATCGGCAGCTTTTCTGGATTACCGGGGTCATCAGCTTTTTCCTTTCCCCCATTATCGACAACCTGACCACGGCACTGGTGATGTGCGCGGTGGTGCTGGCCGTGGGTGCCGGCAACAAGCGTTTCATCGGCATGGGCTGCGTCAACATCGTGGTTGCCGCGAATGCCGGCGGTGCCTTCAGCCCATTCGGCGACATCACCACGCTCATGGTCTGGCAACGCGGCATCGTCGACTTCTTCACCTTCTTCGCGCTGTTCGTGCCCTCGGTGGTCAACTACATCATCCCCGCCGTGATCATGGCGTTCTTCGTCGAGAACGTCACACCGGATGCGGGCGGCGAGCAGGTACAGATGCGCCGGGGCGCGAAACGCATCATGTTCCTGTTCCTGTGCACAATCGCCACGGCCGTCTCATTCCACAACTTCCTGCACCTGCCCCCCTTCCTCGGCATGATGACGGGGCTCGCCTATCTGAAGGTCTTCGGCCACTACCTCGCCAAGACGAGCCAAACGTCCACCGTCGGCGGCCCCGAAGGCGATGAGGCGGGCGACATCATCCAGCCCTACGACAGCTTCCGCGAGGTCGCCCGAGCCGAGTGGGATACGCTGCTGTTCTTCTTCGGGGTCATCATGTGCGTGGGCGGCCTCGGCTTCGTCGGCTACCTGGAGCTGGTCTCCCAGTACATGTACGTGGAACTCGGCCCAACCTTTGCCAACACCATGGTGGGCATCCTCTCCGCGATCGTAGACAACATCCCGGTCATGGTCGCCGTATTGCAGATGCAACCGGCCATGGACCTCAACCAGTGGCTTTTGGTGACCCTGACCGCCGGCGTGGGCGGCAGCATGTTGTCCATCGGCTCGGCGGCCGGTGTCGCCCTCATGGGACAGGCGCGGGGCTTCTACACTTTCTTCGGGCACCTGAAGTGGACGCCGATCATCGCGCTCGGCTATTTCGTCAGCATCTGGGTGCACCTGATGTGGAATACGCACTACGTGGGCATCATGCCCTGACGCTCGGGCGGGTTGCGGATCTCGGGGGTTGCGGATCTCGGGGGCTCCGAACTTCCTTCGGCGTCAGGCGTATCCGGCACGAAAATCAGGCGTCGGCGGCCTCCAGACGGTTCATCAAGGCGCCGGCCAGATCGGAGGTTCCTTCGCCGGTCGCGGCGCTGATGCCGAATGCCGGACGTTCCCAGCCCAGGGCATCGACAAGCCTGTCGACCGCCGTGCGCCACCGGTCCCGGGGCAACAGGTCCAGCTTGTTTAGCACCAGCCAGCGCGGACGCGTTGCCAGGTCGTCCGAGTAAGCCGCAAGCTCCGCCTCGATGGCGCGGACCGCGGCGACAGGCTCTGGGGCGCCCTCGTCCGAGGCCACTTCCACCATGTGGACAAGCAGCCGCGTTCGATGCAGGTGCCTGAGAAAACGGATCCCCAGTCCGGTGCCCCGCGCCGCTCCCTCAACCAGGCCGGGTATGTCGGCGATGACGAAACTTCGGTCCGTGCCGACACTGACCACGCCCAAGTGCGGGTGCAGGGTGGTGAACGGATAGTCGGCAACCTTGGGTCGGGCCGCGGTCAGCGCCCGCACCAGCGTCGACTTTCCCGCGTTGGGCAGGCCGAGCAGGCCCACGTCCGCCAGCAGCTTGAGCTCCAGACCCAGTTGCCGCCTCTCTCCGGAACCGCCCGGTGTGCATTTTCGTGGCGCCCGGTTGACGCTGCTCTTGAAACGCGCGTTCCCCAGGCCGCCACGCCCTCCCTGGGCGACCTTGAGGGTCTCGCCGGCGGTCGCCAGGTCCCCCAGCGTCTCCTCGGTATCGACGTCGGACACCACCGTGCCCGCGGGAACGGGAATGTGGAGATCCTCGCCCGAGGCGCCGGTGCGCTGCCGACCCGCGCCGCCGCGACCGTTCGCGGCGGCAAAACGGCGCCGCACGCGAAATTCCGCCAGTGTGTTGATGCCGGACTTCGCGACCAGAAAGACGCTGCCGCCATGCCCGCCATCGCCGCCGTCGGGCCCGCCCCGCGGCACGAATTTCTCCCTTCGAAAGCTGACGCAGCCATTGCCGCCGCGGCCCGCTTCCACCTGGACGGTCGCCTCATCGACAAATTTCATGGAATCATGCTACGCGGAAACGGTGCGCAGTGCCGGTGCCGACCCACCGGATGGGGTCTCGATTGGCGTGGCCGAAGGGGCGGATGAGAGCGGGTTTGCGGCCGTGATTGCCCACGGCGCACGCTCCTAGGGAATTACGCTGACGTATTTCCTGCCCTTGGGGCCCTTGGTATCGAAAGCCACGTGGCCTTCCGCCGTCGCGTAGAGCGTATAGTCCTTGCCCAAGCCGACATTGGCGCCGGGGTGAAATCGCGTGCCGCGCTGGCGAACGATGATGTTGCCGGCCATCACCCGCTCACCGGCGTAGCGCTTGACGCCCAGCCGTTTGGATTCGGAATCGCGACCGTTCTTGGAGCTGCCGCCCGCCTTCTTGTGTGCCATGCCTGGTTCCCTATCTGATCAGTTGGACTCTTCAGCGACGTCCTCGTCCGCGGTATCAGCTGGCGCCGGAGCCTGCGCCCCGGCACCGATGGAGGTGATTTCAACTTCGGTGAAGTGCTGCCGGTGCCCCATGATCCGCTTGTAGTTCTTGCGGCGCTTGAATTTTGTCACGACAATCTTCCTGCCGCGACCCTGGGCGGTCACGACCCCGCGCACCCTGCCGTCTTCCACCAGCGGTGAGCCGAGCGTTACATCCGCTCCCTCGCCCAACATCAGCACCTGGTCGAATTCCACCGCATCGCCTTCCGAGGCATCCAGGCGCTCAACCCGGACCCGATCGCCCTCGCTGGCGCGATACTGCTTCCCGCCTGATCGAAACACCGCGTACACTTGGGCCAACTCCTGCAGAATGGGGGTCGCCGCGCAGACCCCGAGACGCGCGGATTCTATTGAGTTCGCCTCACTGGGTCAATCGCTGCGCTGGGGGTCGCTACTCTGGGGGTCGCTGCGCTGGGGGTCGCTACACTGGGGGTCGCTGCTCTGGGGTCCAATCGATACGAGTGCGCATCTCTACGCGGATACATCGCTGTGCGGGTTCATGCCCGTTCCGACGACCGCGACGATCAAGGCGGTGAGGTAGCGCCGACCCGAATGGACCGCAACAGCGCAGGATAGTAGTACAGCAGCGTTGCGGCGCGGGCCACGTAGTGCACGCAAAGCGCGGCCCAGAGCCCGTGGTTGCCGAACGGCGTCAACGCCCACCAGGCCGCCACGTAGATGGCCAGGGACGCCAGCGCGGCCCGCCTCATTTCCACCGAACGGGTCGCGCCGATGAAGATGCCATCCAGCAGCCACGCCCACACGCCCAGCAGGGGACCGGCGACCACCCACGGCAGGAAGGACCTGGCGGACTCCCGTGTTGCCGGGTCGACGGTCAGCACATCCACAAAGACCGTCCCAAGCACGGCCACCACGGCCGCGACCAGGACTGCGGTTCCCGCCGCCCAGACCGTGGTGATTTTCACCGCCGCTTTCACGCTCGCGCGCCGGGCTTCTCCAACGCCGCGGCCCACCAGCGCCTCGGCGGCGAAGGCGAAACCATCCAGGAGATAGGCGGCCGCCGAGGTGAAGTGCATCAGAATGGCGTTGGCCGCGAGTATCACATCGCCCTGTCTTGCGCCTTGTGCGGTGAACCAGACAAAGACAAATATCAGGGAAAGCGAGCGAATCATGATGTCGCGGCTCACGGAGAGCATCCGCCTCAGGCGCGCCCCGTCGAACCATCGCCGCGGCGACCAGCGCCCGCCCATGCGGCGGACATGGCGCGACGCAACGGCCAGTCCCACCACCGCGGCCAGGCATTCGGCCAGCAACGTGCCGAGCGCGACCCCCTGAACGTCCCAGCCGAACACGAGCACGAACAGGGCATCCAGCACCATGTTCGAGACATTGAGGACCAGCTGCAACGCCAGACCGGTGCCGGTACACCCAAGGCCGATAAACCAGCCCAGCAGCGCGTAGTTGGCGAGCGTGGCCGGCGCGCTCCAGACTCGGATGTCGAAGTAGCTGCGGGCCAGCGATTCGACCTGGGCGCTGCCGTCGATCGCCAGGAACGCCAATTCGCGTATCGGCCACCGCACGACGATCAGGCCCGCCCCCACTATGGCGGCGACGAGCAGCGCCCGGCCCAGACTGGCGCACACCTCGTCCACATCGCCGGCGCCCCAGCTCTGGGCGGTCAGCCCGGTGGTCGCCATTCGCAGGAACCCGAACGCCCAGAACGCGAGGGTGAAGATCAGCGCGCCCAGGGCGATGGCGCCGATATAGGCGGGGTCCGGGATCTGTCCCACGACGCCCGTATCGACAATTCCGATCAGCGGTGTGGAGATATTGGCGACAATCACCGGAAACGCCATTGCGGCTACGGATCGGTACGTCGCGGGCCTGAGTCGTTCGGCTGCCTGCATCTGTTGTCGGTGTCAGCTGTGCGGTTCCGGGCGGAAAGGCGGGCGAATCTCGCCAAACTGTCCCGCATCGGGCATTATGCGCACGATGCAAGCCGCCGAAACCCACCTTAACGCACCGAATCTGGAAACGCTCAGGTCCTTGGTGAAGAATGACTGGGACGCTGTCAATCGACTGATTTTCCAGCGTCTCGGCAGCGACGTGGCCCTGGTCAACCAGGTCGCCCACCATATTATTCACGGTGGCGGCAAACGGTTGCGCCCTCTGGCGGTGTTGCTGGCCGCGCGCGCCTGCGGTTACCAGGGCAAGGCGCATGTGCCGGCGGCCGTGATCATCGAGTTCATCCATACCGCGACCCTGCTGCACGACGATGTGGTTGACGATTCCGCGCTGCGCAGGGGGCGAAAGACGGCCAATTCGGTGTTCGGCAACCAGGCCAGCGTGCTCGTGGGCGACTTCCTCTACTCCAGGGCGTTCCAGATGATGGTCGAGGTGGGCGAGATGGGGATTCTCGACGTGCTCGCCAACGCCACCAACACCATCGCCGAGGGCGAGGTGTTGCAGCTCATGCATTGCAACAACCCGGATCTCACCGAGGCGGACTATCTGGAGGTGATCTTCCGCAAGACTGCCAAGCTGTTCGAGGCGGGCGCCGAGTGCGCGGCGATCATCGCCCGAAGGGAAGAGAACACCCGCAATGCCCTGGTGCGGTACGGCCGCCACCTGGGACTGGCCTTTCAGCTGGTGGACGATGCGCTGGATTACAACGCCACCGCCGAGGAACTGGGCAAGAACATCGGCGATGACCTGGCAGAAGGCAAGTCGACTCTGCCGCTGATTCACGCCATGGACCGGGGCACCGCGGCCGAACGACACATGATCCGCGAGGCGATAGAGACCGGTGGAACCCAGAACCTGACCTCCATCCACCTGGCCATCCAGGCGGCCGGCGGTCTGAAGTATACGGCCGAGCGCGCGCAGGAGGAGGCGGAGACGGCCATCGCCGCGCTGGACGAAATCCCGAGCACCCCGTACAGGGATGGCCTGATCACGTTGGCCCGTTTTGCCGTCGCCCGGCGCTTTTGAAGTCATTGGAACACGCCCGATGACGGAGCGGCCATTCCCGATCCACCGTGACCGGTACGACGCCCTGATGGAGGTCGTGCGCACTCGCATGACCGTGCGCGCCTTCGACCCGGATTACGAGGTGCCCAGGGAACACTACGAATGGATTCTTGACGCCGCCCGGCACGGACCTTCCGGCGCGAACGCGCAGCCCTGGCACTACATTGTCGTCACGGAGGCCGCGACCAAGCGCCACATCGCCGACTACTTCGTGGCCGAACAGCGTCGCCGGGCGAAACTCAAGATGAAATTTCCGACGCCCGACTACCGGGGCATCGGCACCGCGCCCGGCGTCATCGTGGTGGCCTCCGACTTCCGGTGGGTGCGCGCGTTTCCGGTGCTGCGGGACGACGACTCGCCGCTCAACGACATGTACAGGGAAAACGCCGAGCGCATCCTGCTGCAGAGCGTCGCCGCCTCCACCATGTCGGCGCACCTGGCCGCGGCGGCGCTGGGCTACAACGTGTGGTGGATCACCGCCATCGGTCAGCAGGAGGCGCAGGCGGCCATGAAACCCTTGCTCGGGATTCCCGATGACCTGTCCGTGCTGGACATCATGTGCTTCGGGCCGCCGAAGAAGGCGGCTTACAAGCGCTGGAAGAAACCGCTGGACGACATCGTCAATTGGGACCGGTTCGATCCCGCGCACTACTGGTCGGAAGAACAGATCGAGGAATGGATCCACACCCAGCGTCATCGTGTGATGTACCGGGACGAGAGCAACATCGATTGAGGGAGTGAACGCATGACTTTCCGTATGGGACTACTGACCCTTGCCGTCGCGGCCACGCTGGGCGCGTGCGCGCAAGAGCAGGCGGAGACGCCAACCGTTACCACTCCCGACGTAGCCGCCGATGTCGCCGCCGATGTCGCCGCCGACGTCGCCGCCGACGTCACCGCCGACGGCGAAGCCGTTCGCCCCAACATCCTCTTCATCGTCGCCGACGACCTCGGCTTCACCGACCTGGGCGCCTTCGGCAGCGAGATTTCCACGCCCAATCTGGACGAACTGGCTTTCGCCGGGGTGCGCCTGACCAGCTTCCACGCGGCTCGGGCATGCCAGCAGACCCGGGTCATGATGATGGCCAGCACGGGCGTCTCCGGCGCACTGGAAATCCGTCCGACCCAACCCAGCCGGGAACGGGCCAACCGTCTCAGCCTGAACTGGGCGATCCTGCCCGAGCTGCTCCAGGACGCCGGCTACGCCACCTACATGGCCGGAAAGTGGGACCTGGGCCTTGAGGAAGGCTATACACCCGCCACGCGAGGATTCGACCGCTCCTTCGCGCAACTCGGCGCCTCGGCGAGCCACTTTCCCGAAATCCTCTGGGACGACTACAGCCTGTACCGCATGGACGGTGAAACCGTCGAGTACGAGGACTTGCCGGCGGACTTCTACTCCACCGAGTACTACACCGACAGGATGATCGAGTTCATCGACTCCGGCGCGCAGCCGTGGTTCGGCTATGTACCCTACACCACGCCCCACTGGCCGCTGCAGGTTCCGGAGGATTGGCTCGATATCTACTCGGGCCACTACGACGAAGGGTACGACGAGCTGCGGGAAGCCCGGGTCGCGCGGGCCTCGGAACTGGGCGTAATTCCGGAGGGTGCGTCACTGCAAGACTTCGAGCCGGTCGCTCCGCCCTGGGAGGAATTGTCCGACGACGAGCGCAGGGGCTATGCCCGTGCTCAGGAGTTGTACGCCGCCATGGTCGAGAACCTGGACTACCACGTCGGCCGCCTCGTCGACTACCTGGAGGCAAGCGGACAGCTCGACAACACAGTGGTCATGTTCACCTCCGACCACGGCGCCTCGTCAAACGCTTACGGAGTCGTGCCGACGCCGCCCGGCGTCCATCCGGCGCCGCCGGACTTCATCGACAACCGTTTCGAGAACTGGGGCCGACCGAACTCCTTCGTCGACCATGGCCGGGGCTTCGCCGAGGCGGCCACCGCGCCGCTGCGGGGGGTCAAGGGGACTCTGGGCGAAGGCGGGCTCCGCGCGGTCGCCTTCGTGCACTACCCCGCGGCGGTACCAGGCGGACAGGTCAACGGCACATTCATGAGCATGCTGGACATCCTGCCCACGTTTCTTCAGATCGCCGGTACAGAACACCCGGGAGCCGGACCCTACCGCGGCCGGCAGATCAACGACATCCTCGGGCGGTCGTTCTGGCCGCACCTGACCGGAGCTTCGGACGGCGTTCGCGTACCTTCGGATGCTGTCGGCTGGGCTGCGGAACCCGGAGGCGCGCTGATCCGGGGCGACTACAAGATCATCAATACCTCGGTGACCGGCGGCATGGGAACGACGTCCTGGCGCCTGTACAACATCGCCGCGGACCCCGGCGAGCGCAATGATCTGGCCGCGGAGATGCCCGAACTGGCCGGCGAACTGGTCGAGGAATGGGAGCAGAACTGGCGCTGAACGCGCGACGGGTTCGTTGGCAAGCCTTAGGGCGCGTTGTCCTGAACCGCTCGCCGACCGCTAGCGGTTCCCGATCAGCCGACACCTGCTCCTGCTGCGCCTGCACCTCGGTGAAGCGCCTGAGTTGATCCTGGTTTTCGCGAGTATTGACCATTTTGTCTGCCTGTCTGCGAACAAGGCTATATCGTAGACTCCACCATGTAGCGGTGCCTTTCCCATCGACAGCGAACTGGCGACGCACCGCCATTTTGGTTGATGGACAATAGGGGGTACTATGGTCTATTCGGAGCATGTGCAAGGCGCTTCATCAAATGATCGGAGTTTGACTTAGTGTCCGCGTCTCACACCGAACCCTTTGTTTTCGATACGGAATTCGCGTTGTCACGTCCCGGCACCGATGGTTCGGTGTCGGCTCCGCTCAGGGATCCCTTTCGAACGATAACAGAGCGCGACGCCCCGATCGAAGCGCTTGCGGAATCTCTGCTGATTCAAGGGCACGCTGACCGGGCGCTTGACCTGTTGCCGGAACGAAGTATTCAGACGGTTGTGACTTCTCCCCCTTACTGGTCCTTGCGGGATTACGAAATCGACAGCCAGATCGGGAGGGACGAATCACTCGAAGAATACGTCGGCGGTCTTGTTAATACTTTCGGTAAGGTTCGGCGGGTGCTCAAACAGGACGGCACCGTATGGCTGAACTTGGGAGACGCATACACGTCAGGCAATCGCCGGTACCGAGCACCGGACAAGAAAAACCGGGCGCGCGCGATGACGGTACGTCCCCCGACGCCGGATGGACTGAAACCCAAGGACCTGATCGGCCTTCCCTGGCGGCTGGCGTTCGCGCTGCAAGATGCGGGTTGGTGGTTGCGCTCGGAAATCATCTGGACCAAACCGAATGCCCACCCCGAATCGGTTCGGGATCGACCCACAAAGGCACACGAGACAATATTCCTGCTCTCGAAAAACCAAGACTATTGCTACGATGTCGACGCGGTTCGTGGACCAAACGGTCGACGCCTTCGGACGGCGTGGGACATACCTACGGAACCTCGCAAGCGTTGCTTCGGCCCATTGGACGATCACCCGGCCGTTATGCCCGCCACCTTGGCCCGAAGATGCGTAGAACTCACCTCAAAAGCCGGAAGTGTGGTTCTGGATCCGTTCGCCGGATCGGGCACGACACTGCTGGCGGCACGGTACTTGAGAAGGCGATGGGTCGGAATCGAGTTGAAACCCACCTATGTCGAATTGATAAAACGCAGGCTTGAGCGTCTTGACACTCTCCCAATTAAAGAAACGGCTGGATAACCTTTCACCTACGGGAGTTCGATTCGTCGCCCGAATGGTCGAATCCCTGTCTTCCCCGCCACAGGCCCAAGTCAGAGCGGAAACGACGTGGCTCACAGCGGAGTGGATCGAGTACTTTGGCCTGGCGCTATCGGTCCACCACGGAACCACAACGGAACCGCTCGCGCAAAAGGCCTTTGAAACCGTATTTCAGAACGCATGTGAATCCGTTGGCTGGGATGTCGATAAACCCGAATCAGAAACCTGGCGCTTTCTTGACTTGGTGCTCAAGCGCCAGAATCGTTCAGAGCAAAAGCTTTCGCTCAAGTCAACGGCGCAGAAACGACTGTCTCCAAACATGGTACATATCTCCAAGTTGACCGAGGCCGCATGGGTACAGGACATGCGCACGGCGCGAGATCGTCGGACTCAGACTCTTAATCTATTCCGGCAATACGTGGATGCCGTCGACTCGATCATGATGTTACGAGCCTTTCGCAAGCCCGAGCAGCCTCAGGCGACACCGTCCAGATATCAACTGATTGAAATCCCGACCGATATATTTCGGTCGTTGTTCAAAGCTCCCCTACAGGCGTTCAATGCTGATGGGCCGACCATCGATTGCCCTTACGGTGAATTCGATGTGGCGGCCAGGGTGTCGTTGGACCGATCAGACGCGAAGATCACGGTCAAGGCAATTCAAATTGCAGCTTGCACTGAGCATGTGACATGGGAAATCGAATAGCTGCATTGATGGCTACTTTACCGCCAAGTTCTCAGCTTCGCCCGCCGACGAATAGCACGCCTTTGCCAACCTGACGGCGAGTCAATGCCATCCATGGCAACTCAAGGGCCAGTGACCAGCGCATCATCCATCTCGATTGCCCGTCGCCGCGCCGGACGACCTTCGATGCGCGCCCAGTAGTCCACCAGGGCCGGCCGCCTTTCGATGGTGTCGTACTCGAAGCCCCAACCGACGTGGGAACCCAGGTACACGTCGGCGGCCGAGAAGCGGGAGCCCGCCGCATAGTCCGTTTTCGCGAGCCCGGCCTCGAGCGTGTCCATCACGGCGTCGTAGGTGCCATACCCGATCATTCCCTCGCGGTCTGCCGGCACTTCGAAACCCAGGGACCGGTTCATGACCGCCGCCTCCAGCGGGCCGGCCGCGAAGAACAGCCATCGATAGTACGCGCCGCGCTCCGGCGCCGCGGGAGCCAGTCCCGCCTCGGGAAAGGCGTCGGCCAGGTACGCGCAAATCGCCGCCGTCTCGGTAATCACCATTCCCCGGTGCCTGACCGCCGGCACCTTGCCCATCGGATTGATGGCGAGATACTTCGGCGACTTCATATCCTTGCCGTACTCGACGATCTCGGTCCGGTACTCCGCGCCGGTTTCCTCCAGCATCCACCGCACGACGCGCCCGCGTGACTGCGGATGGGTGTAGAAAATCAGTTCCTGGCTCATGGAATCTCCTTGCCGCAGGCCTTGCGCGGGACTTGCGACGATACACCTGCCGCTCAAGCAGATGCACCCGCCACTCACGCAGATGCTCCTGCCGCTCAAGCAGATGCATCTTCCGCTCACGCAGATGTACCTTCCGCTCAAGCAATTGGTCTTGCCTTCACCGTAGTTTGCCCGATTCGTAAAACTGTACAACAATGCGGACCCGGTTCCGAGGGGATAACGATGCGCTCTGCGACAAACCCGTTCCGGCCGCGCCACTTGGCGTCCGCCATCGTTCTAGGTTCATGGATTTGCGCCACCGAAGCGCAGCAGGCCTCGTATTGGCCGACATTCGGAGGGCAGCCCGGAGGGGCGCAGTATTCCGAACTCGACGAGATCCATACGGGGAACGTCTCCGAACTGGAAGTTGCCTGGATGCACCATTCCGGGGACGCTTCCTGGCTCGAGGCCACGCCCATCCATGCCAACGACACGCTGTATTTCTGCACGGCGCTCAACCGCGTCTTCGCGGTCGACCCCGCCACCGGCGAAGAACGATGGCGGTTCGACCCGCATGACGACGAAGGCGGCCTCGGGCTGATCGACGAGCCCCGGCGTGATGCCCGCTGCCGGAGCGTGGCCTACTGGGAGGCGGAACCGGCCCGGCCCGGTGAGGCGTGCGGCAAGCGAGTCTTCAAGGGCGACGTCCACGGCAACATCTACGCCATCGACGGCGAAACCGGCGCGCCATGCGCAGACTTCGGCGCCGGGATGGGGCACCCGGGCTACGTCACCCACTGGGATTACGAAGGCAATGGAGTCGGTCCCCGGCACACCACTTCGGGACCCATCGTGGTCGGGGAGCGGGTGATCGCCGCGGTCGGCGTGGAGGACAGCGTCGTCAATGCCAGCGACGGATTCGTCCGCGCGTTCAACGTTCGAACAGGCGAACTGGAGTGGGAATTCAACCCGATCCCCCCGGACCGGGTCGACGAGACCGGCGCCGCCAACGTCTGGTCCACGCTGAGCGCGGACCTGGAGCGCAACCTCGTCTTCCTGCCGACGACCAGCGCGTCGTCGGACTTCTACGGCGGTACGCGGACATTTCCGATTCCCTATTCGACGGCCACGGTGGCGCTGTCGGCGGAAACCGGCGAACCCGTCTGGCACTACCAGATCGTTCGCCACGACGTCTACGACTACGACCTGCCGGGCCATCCGCTGATCACGACGATCCGCAAGGACGGCGAGGAGCGGGACGTGGCGATCCAGCAGACCAAGATGGGCTTCACCTTCGTATTCGACCTGGATACCGGCGAATCGCTGTTCCCCGTGGAAGAGCGCCCGGTGCCCGCCTCGGACGTGCCTGGGGAGGAGACCTCGCCGACACAGCCCTTCCCCCTGCTCCCGGAGCCGTTCACCCCCACGGTGCTGACCCGTGACAACCTCTTCGGGCTGACGCCGCTGGACCGGCGCTGGTGCCAGCGCCAATTCGACGAATTGCGCTACGAGGGCATGTACACTCCCCCCAGCATTCAGGGCACCCTGCACTATCCGGGCTTTCAGGGGGGCGGCAACTGGGGCGGAGCGGCCTTCGATCCCAACTCCAACCTGCTCGTCGTCAAGTCCCTGGACATCGCCACCCGGCACTGGCTGCGGCCCAACGAAGGCGGGGCGATCACGCCCCTGCCGGGCGACGACGCCGGCGCACCCAACGTGAGCGCGAGTTCGTCCGGGCCGGGCGACCCCATGCCGGGCACGCCCTACCGGACACAGAACGAATTCTTCATGTCGCCACTGGGCATTCCCTGCACGCCGCCGCCCTGGGGTTCGCTTACTGCCATCGACATGGACTCGGGCCGGATCCGCTGGCAGATTCCGTTTGGCCAGATACGCCGTTTCGGCATCACCGTGCCGAAGTCCATGGGCTGGGGAACCGCCATCATCGGCGGACCCATCACCACCGCGGGCGGGCTGGTCTTCATGGCGGCCTCCATGGACAAGAAGTTCCGCGCGCTGGATGTGCGCACGGGCGAAGAACTCTGGCAGGCGACGCTCCCCTACGCGGGCATGGCGGTGCCGATGAGCTACATGTCCGGCGGACGTCAGTACGTCGCCATCGCCGCGGGAGGCAACCGGCGCACGTTCACTGAAGAGGGTGACGCGCTGGTGGCCTTCGCCTTGCCGGAATAACGGCGGGCGGAATACCGAAGCGTTCGCCCCACCGAGAGGCACCCCACCGAGAGGCGCCCCACCAAGAGGCGCCCTTCCGAGAGGTGCCCTTCCGAGAAGTGCCCTTCCGAGAAGTGCCCTTCCGAGAGGCGCCCTTCCGAGAGGCGCGCTGCGACCGCGGCAAGCAAGCGATTCCGCGCCGGTTCAACGGGCCACCGAACCCAGCTCCAGCAACACGTCGTCCAGGATCTTGGGGTCGCCCGGTTCGCCGCCGCTGAAGAACCATTCCGCGGGCTCGGGCCGAAAGTCGATGTAGTCACCCTCGGCCGTGGACGACCATGTGGTCACGTAGATGCGGCTTCCCGCCCAGTCATCGACTCCCAGCGCGGCTCCCTCGTAGAACAGGGTGATGGTGCGACGGTCCTGATCGGCGCTGATTCGGGGCGAGACGCCCAGCTTGTCGCCCTGGCGGTCGGGGTCGCTGCCTGAAGCGAGAAACGTGTAGCTGTCCCAGCCGCGCGCGAAGTGCGCCAGATCCCAATCCATCGACTCCGGCGCGCTGGCGTCGAGCAAGGGCAGCACGGTCGCGCCCTCCCGGTCCGGAAGATCGAAAAAAATGGTCAGCAGAACGTTGTCGAAGCCGTAGGGAGGCAACCAGGGCGTGGTGATCTCCGCCATGGTCAGGGCAAGTTCGAGGTTGCGTCCCGCGGCTCTCGCGCTGACCGCCTCGATCTCGCGCTGACGCGCACTGTCGGGGTGCTGCGGTGTCACGTATTGCCCGGTCGGGCCGTAGGCGTCGTCCGGATCGTCGGCGATCTCTGCGGACAACTCCGCATCCGTCACCCGCGTCGTGTAGTTGATGCGCTCGGACAACCGATCGCTCTCCGCCGAATAGACCTGCAGGAAGTGGGAGGCTTCGCCAAGGTCGCGAACGGGGACGTCGATCCGCCAGCCGCCATCATCTTCCGCGCTGAAGTCGATCGCGCGGTCCAGATTGCCGTTCGGGATCAATTGCAACGGGGCATTGCCCCGGCTGACGCTGCCCGTGAGTTCGAAATCCCCGGTGAAGACGGCACCCTCGACCCCGGTTGATTCGACCACGATGTCCAGGTCCACCGGCGGCTCCCCGAATGACACCGTCTCGCCCATGGGCCGCAGAACGACAACCGCCCTTGGCGGCAGCCGCAGACTCAAGCGTCCATCCGCGTCGGTGATCGCGGGTTCCGAGGCGGGTTCGGCGAACAGCTCCTCCAGGCGCTGAAACGGCGGCGCGCCCACGTCGAGGCGATGGGCAAAGGCGCCGTGATTGGCGGTGTTCAGCATGACGATGACGCTGTCGCCCTGGAATTCGCGCCGGTAGGCCAGTACGCCGGGCCCGCTGGGCTCGGACGCCAGCACCTCAAGCCCGCCGCGGGTGAATACCGGGTGTTCCGTGCGCAGCGCGGTCAACCGCTGGAGGTAGCGAAAGTGCTCGGAACTCTCGTCGAAAGACCCCTCGGCGTTGCGGTAACCGCCCGCGAACATGGCCATGCGCGACTCCGGAAGCGCCTGTTCCGTGCCCTGATAGACGATGGGGATGCCCGGGATCGTGAACAGCAGCGCAAGCGCCTGGCGGAAACCCGCCGGATGCCCCGCCGCCAGGAACCTCGCCGTATCGTGGTTGTCGATGAAGTTCGGTATCACGAACGGATCCGGGTACACGTCCATGTACCGTTCCAGCCGGTAAGCGAGCGTCGCGGATGCAGCGCCCCGCGCCAGCGCCCGGTTGATTTCATGGTACAAGGGGTATCCCAGCATGGAATTCGGCCCCAGCCGACCGTCGGTCTCGAGGTAGGCAGCCACCCGGCGTTCCCCGGCGTCGTCGTACGGATCGGACACCGCGGTCGCCTCGCCGAAGGTGAGAAAATGCTCCTTGCCGCGCTCGCGGGCATGGGCGTAGATTCCGTCGTCGTCACGCAGGAAGCGGTTCCAGAACTCGAATGGAACCAGGGAGACGGTATCCATCCGGAACGCGTCCACGCCCACCTCGTCGATCCAGTACTTGTAGATTTCCTTGAATTTCGCGATGACTTCTGGGTTTTCCGTGTTGACGTCGCCAACGTGTCCGAGCGAGTAAAAATGCTCCTGGTGGAGGCTCGCAAAGTCCGTGATCGACGGAGTCCAGTGGTAGATATCCGCTGCGAAATGCTCGGGATTGAGCCGGTCGATCAGGTTGAAGGGGTGTTGCACGGGGGCCGGCTGGTGGGAATCCGGCTCCAGCAGGTAGAAACCCGCGGCGGTGTCATCGGGATCGTACTCGCCTTCGTAGGCATAGAAGTTGCCGACGTGATTGGTGATGGTGTCCTGGATCAGGTACATCCCCCGGCAGTGCAATTCATGGGACAGGCGCTTGTAGTCATCCAGGGTGCCGAAGTGCGGATCGACCTCCTGGAAATGCACCGGCCAATAGCCGTGCCAGCCGGTGGCCTGGTACGGAGTGCTCCACCACTGGTTGTAGAAGATCGGCGTTGTCCACACGGCGGTCACGCCGAGCGCGCGCAGGTAATCCAGGCGATCGATCACGCCCTGCAGGTCGCCGCCACTGAAGTGGCTGGGCCGGTTGGGGTCATATTCGCCGTAGCCCTGGTCGTTGTTGGACGGATCACCGTCGTCGAAGCGATCGGTCATCAGCATGTAGATGACCTGGTCGCGCCAGTCGGGTGACGGTACGTGCAGTAATCGACCGTTGTCGGAAGCGCAGACCTCGCTGCCACGCGATGTTTGCGTCGGGACCGCAGCGTCGATGCCGCTAGGCAGCCCACCGTTACCGGGCGCCATGTCCCGTGTACTGGATTCGGAATCTGTTCCCGGCTCACGCGTGTCGGGACTTGATACCGGCCCCTCCACAGAGCATGCTGCGAGCCCCGCCAACATTGAAATAAAAACGTTTTTTCTCATGCGCTTGCCAGAAATGACACAGAAATAGTATCGATTCAAGAGGCCGTACCATGAATACGAATGCAACAATTCAAGTCGAGTCATGAAAAAGGGCCTACCAGATGACAGCAGTGTCTGACGCGCATAACCTTGATTTGGCGCCTTAGCCAAAATAGGCTGTTGGTTAGCCCTGTTTCCCTCCACGCGGAATCAACTTTGATCAACATGTCGAATTGACAATCACGATTGAGGAAGACTACCCCAGTTTCAACGCTATACCGCACCGGTTCCTATGGTCCCCCTACTTGTTTCGCGCTATTGGTGAACCAATGAATACACTGATGATACCTCTACTTGTCTGCCTTTCACTGTCTATCATCCTGTTGGTTCTATGGCTCCATCAACGTCGACAGGCAATGATGCTACGGAAAAAATACTCCGGCATAATATCTGTTGAAGATGAGGAGTTAAAATTAAAGAATAAAGTGCACCACTTACAGGAAGAAATAGAGAAAACCCGATCTACCTACTCTGAAAAACGCGAAATACTCAATGAGCTTGAAAAACAGGTTGCCGTGTACGACGAGACTCTTTCCTTCGCAGAGTTAGGTTTATATGAACCACACTTCGATTTTGGAGATAGTGAGATATATAAGGAGCAGATCAAGAACATCCGTCAGCACCAGAAGGAAATGATTGCTTCCAAGACCGCAACCATTTGTCCCGTCAACTGGTACGTCGAGAACAGTCGCGCCAAAGGTAGGACCATGATCAATCGGCAGACGCGCCTGACCATGCGGGCATTCAACAACGAATGTGAAGCGGCAATTTCCAATACCAGATGGAATAATGTCGTCGCTATGGAAAAGAGAATTCTGAACGCCGCCAAACAGATCAACAAGACCAACGCCTCAATGAATTTATCTATCGATGATTCCTATGTTTCGGCAAAGCTAAGGGAACTTTACTTGACTCACGAATACCGAGAACAAGTGAAGATAGAAAAGGACAAACGAGCAGAATTAGCGCGCGCCAAGCGCGACGAGAGAAGATTGCTCGCAGAGGCAGCGGCAGCAGAGCGGGAGGAGCGTAGGTACCAGACGCTGTTGGACAAGGCAAGAAGGGAAATTCGACAACATGAAGGCAGCGCCGAGATGGAGGCACGGATCAAGGAACTTGAATCTGCTCTGGCGGAATCCCACTCCAAGTGCGAACGCGCTCGAGCCATGGCCGAAATGACCAAATGCGGTTTCGTTTACGTTGTCTCAAATGTTGGGTCCTTTGGCGAAGACATTGTGAAGATTGGCCTTACACGACGTATTAACCCCGAAGATCGGATTCGGGAGCTTGGCGATGCCAGTGTTCCATTCAAGTTTGATACGCATGCGCTGATTTATTCGGAGGAAGCTCCGTCACTCGAGTCTGCGCTTCATAAGGAGTTTTCGGACCGTCGTGTAAATCTGTCGAATATGCGCAAGGAATTTTTCCGTGTCAGCATGCAGGAGGTCCAGGATGCCGTGAATAAGTTGGTACCGGAAGCAAGTTTTTTCAAGGATCGAGAAGCTCAAGAATGGCACGAGACTCTCGCAAGACGCAAAAAGGTGCTCATGCAGGAGGAAAACAAGGTAGAAAGGTTTCCGGCATCGATTTAGTACTGCACGGATTTGCTTATTGCCGCAGGAACCTGTCCATTTCGGCGTCGGCGGCCTCCAGGGCGGATTGGGCGTCCATCCTGCCCGTGGAAGTCAGTTCCAGCGCGGTATCCAGTTGCTCGAAGACCATGTAGGTTGCACGCGTGGTCGGTACCTCCGTTCCGTATTCCGCTTGCTGAAGGTAACCGTTCAGAGTGGCGTCGGAGACAATTTCCGGGTCCGTCGTCAATGCGCGGTCGGTCGGGATCGTGTAGGTCTGGACAGCGAACGCCTTTTGCACGTCGTACGAAGAAAGCCACAGCGCGAGTTCGGCGGCTTCCACCTTGGCCGCGCTCTGCTTGGACACGCCCCAGCCGAAAACGCTGAACATAGGACTCATGCGCCTGCCGGTTTCCGAGACTATGGGCATGATGGCCACGCCCGGATCCAGGCCCGCCTCCACGTAGGTGTTCCAGTTCCAGGAACCGTCCAGCACCATCGCCGCGGTGGATAGCTGGAACCGGGTCGACAGGGTCTCGATGCCGGTGCTCGAAGCGGCGACGCCGTGCACCCGCTCCAGGTCCAGGAACCACTCAAGCGCCTGTGCGGAGCCCGGCGAATCCAGCGTGGGATTGTCTTCGGAGTCGAACAACGTTCCGCCAAACCCCGTCAGGAACGGAATGAACCAGTAGGACCACTTCAGGGGCAGGGCAATGCCCAGTACGTCATCATCGGTCAATGCCCTGGAGGCGGCCACCAGGTCGTCGGTCGTCCAGTCATCGCTCGGGTAGGCCAGACCCGCCGCATCGAACAGGGACTTGTTGTAGACCAGCGCCAGGCAGCCCTGGCTGACCGGAATCGCGTACAGTGCCGGCCCGTAGCGCATCGCGCTCAGCGCCCGCGGATCGAAGCGGGAGCGTTGCATGGGCGTCAGGTGTGGCCTGAGGTCCTCCAGCAGCGGCAGACCTTCCACCGAGATGTGGCCGATCCTGCCGATTTCGGTATCGGACAACCGCACCACGTCCGGCGCCTCGCCGCCCTGGGACGAGTTGATGAACTGCTGCAGATTTTGCAGGTAGGGAATTCGAACCGGCTCGACGTCGACGCCGGGGTGCGCGGCCTCAAAGGATTCCACTGCGCTCAGAAAGATCCGTTCGTCCACGCTATTGGCACCGAAGGTGTGCCAGACTTCGAGTTGCACGGGTGGGTCCTGGGCACCAACGACGACCGGCATCGAAACCCAGGCTACCGCCAGCCATCGCGATACCGTCCGGGCGGGTCGTCGCCGGTCCCCGTGCGGTACCCGACCATCGCCATGGGCTGTGCGGGGCTCTGGCTGCCGACCTCGGGTTCCGGCTTTCTCCATCGGTTCCGCCGCGCAAGTCGGTTTTACCGTGACTGTCGGTTCCACCGTGTCTGTCGTTTCCGCCGTGTCAATCCGTGTCGCTATATCTCTTCCCGCATCCCTCGGTGACGTACCGGGCGACCGCCTGCGACCGATCCGCTAAAACCTGAAGGTATGAGTATATTTCAATGCGTACTGGGATTGCTCGGAGCGCAGACGGGACAACGCGCTCTCGGTCGAATAGCCGTGGTTGATGACGATGTACAGGTCCTGTCCGGCGCGGGGATTCCACCTCAGCCGACTGTTGACGCCGATGGATTCGGACTCGTTGTCGTACTGGATGAGGTTTAGCCATGACCAGCGAACGTTGAAGGCGACATTGGCGTTCAGCGCCATCAAGCGGGTCACAAAATGCCCGGCCGGCAGTTCGATGTCGTTGTACTCGTACTCCAGGCCCATGAGCAGCCGCCTGTTCGGGCGCCACTCAAGCTCCGCCGACATCTCCACCCGGTCGCCGTTGAAGAACTCTCCCCGGAAGTATTCGAACCCCGGTGCCAGCACCCGTTCCGACGCGCCGGAAATTTCGAAGTTGAACCCGCTGTATTCATACTCCCCGACGGGGATCACCGTACCGTCCACCACGTCGAAGTCCTCGAAGAGCACTTCCCGCCACCGGTTGAAATTGAAAGCGAAATCGTCACCGGAATGGGTTTCAAGTTCAACCAGTTCGACGAACAGGCGCTCGCTTTCCAGCCCGCCGGAAAGCCGGTCGTACGACTCCATGAAGGTGCCGTGGCTCACCGCCCTGAGCCATGGATGGTCGGGGTACCGGGTATGCCCCACCTGAATCTGGCTACGGCGGATCCCCAGTCGATTCACGAATCCCAACGCGGGATTGAACTGATCGTCGAACTGCTCCACCGCGACCGAGCCTCGAAAACCCTCGTTGTTGGGTGCCGCCAAGCGGACGCCCCAGGCGTTCTGATCGCCGGTCATGCCCTGGGTGTCGGACTGCTGGTACCAGGCTTCGCCCGCCAGGGTCCGTCCGCCGGGCAGCTGCGTGTTCCTGTAGCGAAAATCCACGCCGAACACGGAATTGTCCAGATTGCTGCGGGGGTCGCCACTGGTCACGATCATGCCAATGCTCGACTCCTCCAAAATGTTGGCCGACAGGCGCCCGACGAACAGGTTGCTGCTGTCGACGCCCTGGAATTCATCCTGCCGAATGTCGAGCACGCCGATGTTCCAACGCCCGACCCTGCCCGTGACCTTGGCGCCGAGATCTAGGTCCACCGGCTGCCCCCGCGCCCCCAGGCCAATCCGGCGGGAATGGAACGGGATGCCGTTGCGCCGCAGTCCGCCGAACGAGAAAATATCCACGTCCTGCAGGAAAAAGTCCCTTTTCTCGGGAAAAAACAGCGAAAAGCGGGTCAAGTTGATTTGACGGTCGTCGACCTCGGTGGAGGAAAAATCCGTATTCAGCGTCAGCACGCCGCTCAATGAAGGCGTGAAGTTGTAGAACACGTCCAGCGCCGGCTCGGTAGAAGAACTACTGACGCTTGCGTTGTAGTCGCGCGACCCCGACATCACCACGGTCGGAATGATATCCAGCCCCCTGCCCTGCCGCAGCCCGGTCAGACCAGTGATGGTCCCCGTCGTGCCGGGATTGACCTGCCTGTTGAAGGATACCCAGGCGATATCTTCCTGGTGGCGGGCAATGGTGCGCTCGATCGTGAATCCCCAGTCTGGATTTTCGGGGTTGAAATTCAGCGTCTTGAACGGAATCTCGAATTCGGCGGTCCAGCCGTGCTCGTCAATGGCCGCCTCGGCAAACCAGATGCCTTCCCAGTCCCGGTTCAGGCGGGTGGGCGTTTCAAATACGCCATCCTCCCGGCTGCTGTTGGGATTGACCTGAAAGTTGTATCCGGTGCGGTTGTTGTTGAAGGGGTCCAGGTAGATTCCGATGGAGTCGTCCGATCGCAGGGTCGCATGCTGAACCATTTGCCTGGCCCGTATCTGGTCCGGTTCGCTGTCCCACATCCGTGCGCCCACGTAGAGACTGTCGCTGTCATAGAGAATCCAGACTTCGGTGCGTTCGCTGGGCTCGCCATGGTCCACCGGATCGAACTGATGCATGTCGTCCATGGACGGGGCGGTCGCCCACACGGCATCGTCCAGCACGCCGTCGATGACCGGCGCGGTTTCGGTTCTCGCCACCGCCAGGATCTTGTCGGCGCCGATTCGCGACGATACGACTTCCTGCGCGCCAAGAGGTGCGGCAGCCATAACTGTCATCGCAATCAAATTCGCGGCGCCAGTGCGGGGCAAAAGCGGCATCGGACGTTCCTCCAACCGGGTCCGGGCACATGCAAACATGGCGCACGATGTTGTCACAATTCCCCGAGCGAAGGGATTACGGATTCGTAACGACCTGAATCTCAAGATTTATTCAGAAAATTGAGTTTGGGACCGCATTCGACCTCAACTGTGGGTGGCGCGGCAAGCGGCATGCGGCAAGCGGGTTGCAGACGCAAGCCGGCCGGCCACGTACAATAGCGGCTTGGTTGGGGAGACCGCGTTCAGTGATCAAACTCGAGAGCCACGTCTGTGGTGTCTGGCACCAGGGCCAGGGAAATCCCGCCGTCCTGCTCAACCCCGCCACGGAGGAACCGCTGGCGGAGACATCCACGGAAGGAATCGACTTCAAGGCCGCCCTGGACTACGCCCGGGAGGTCGGCGGACCGGCCTTGCGCAACATGACCTTCGCGGAGCGCGGCGCATGTCTTCGGAGCATCTACGATGTGCTGTACGCGCACCGCGAGGAACTGCTGGACCTCTCGGTCAGCAACGGCGGCAATACCCGCAATGACGCCAAATTCGATGTGGACGGCGCCTACTACACGTTGCTGGCCTACGCCGCACACGGGGAGTCGCTGGGCGACCGCAAGTTGCTGGTGGACGGCGGTGCCGAGCGCCTGACACGCAATCCTCGTTACGCCGGCAAGCATATCCTCACACCGTTGAGGGGTGCCGCGGTCCACATCAACGCCTACAACTTCCCGGCGTGGGGGTTCATGGAGAAGGCCGCGGTCGCGCTGCTCGCGGGCATGCCGGTCATCACCAAACCGGCCACCAGCACGGCGCTCCTGGCATACCGCATGATGCGGTTGCTCGTGGACGCAGAGGTGCTGCCCCCGGGCGCGCTGTCGTTCATCGCGGGCTCCACCGGCGACCTGACGCGCCACTTGGGGCCGCAGGACGTGCTCGCCTTCACCGGCTCCGGCGCTACCGCGAAACGTCTGCGGAGCCTCGACGCGCACATCCAGGGGTCCATGCGCATCAACGTCGAGGCGGACAGCCTCAACGCCGCCGTGCTCGGCCCGGATGTCGCTCCCGGAAGCGAGGCCTGGCAGCAGATGATCCGCGACATCACCACCGACGTGCGCCAGAAGGCGGGACAGAAATGCACCGCCATCCGGCGCGTGCTGGTGCCGCCGGAGCGTCGCGAAGCGTGCGTCGAGGCGCTTGAAGATCAACTTGGGCAATTGATCGTGGGCAATCCCGCCGATGCATCGGTGCGGGTCGGCCCCCTGGTCAATGCCGCGCAGTTGGAAGATGTGCGCGAAGGCCTGAAGGCCCTGGAGTCGGAGTCGACGCGGGTCATTGGCGATGCCGCGCCCGAGGGTCTGCCTGGAACGGAGAACGGACGCGGCTATTTCGTCACGCCCCACCTGTTCGACTGCGACGATGCCGGCTCCGCAAACATCGTGCACACGCGCGAAGTGTTCGGCCCGGCGGTCACGGTGATGCCGTATCGTTCGGAGGAGGAAGCGGCAGCGATCTGCGCCCGAGGCGACGGCGCGCTGGTCTCCTCGGTCTATACGAATGATCGCCGTTTCGCCCGCGAGATGCTGTTGGCGCTGGCGCCGTTCCATGGCCGGCTGACCCTGGGCGGAGACAAGGTTGCGAGCTTTGCGCCGGGTCCGGGAGCCGTGCTGCCGGCAATGGTTCACGGCGGGCCCGGTCGGGCCGGCGGCGGCGAGGAGTTGGGCGGCCTGCGGGGGCTGTCGTTCTACCTGCAACGCACCGCTGTCCAGGGCTATCAGCCACTGTTGGAGAAGTTTTTTCCTGACGCCGAAAAGGACTAGCGACCGTGCCGGCTGACCATGTTCGTTGCAGCCAAACCTAGCCCATCCGCTGGTTGAGGGCGCTTGAACGGGCAGTATCCGAGGACGAAGCATGACCCAATCAACAAGGCGATTTCACTGGGCGAGGCGATCCTGCTTGTCGCGCCGATTCCACTTGGCGGCATTGGCCCCTTCAGCCGGTACGCTGCTGCTCTTGGGCGGCTGCGCGCCCCAGCCCCAGGAAGCGGATACCAGCACGGACGCGGCATCGGAGCCGCAGGCGGAAGTCATCACCGTCGTTCCCAACTACTTGCGGCCTCCGGTAATGGGCCGCAACGGTGGCGTATCCGCAGGACATCCGCTGACCACGGCGTCCGCGATCGAGATCCTGCAGAACGGCGGCAACGCATTCGATGCCGGCGTCGCTGCGCTGTTGACGGGCGGTGTCGTGGAACAGGACCTCTACAGCCTGGGCGGCGAATCCCTGATTCTCGTGTATCCACGCGCCGAGGGCGAGGTCACCTCGATCATTGGCCAGGGTTGGGCGGCGCGCGACGCATCCATCGACTGGTACCGCGAGCGCGGTAGGGACCTCAATGGCTACGGGCTCGATCCGGCCGTCGTACCCGGCGCGCTGCACGGCGCGCTGACCGTGCTTGCGCGCTGGGGGACGATGAGTTTCGAGGAAGTGGCCGCCCGTGCCATCGAATATGCGGAAATGGGCTTCCCGCTGCGGTCGCGCACGGTCGGCACCATCTACCGGGAAATCGATTTCATCGATCAATGGCCCGCCAACCGTGCCTACTGGACCCGTCCGGATGGCTCGATGTACGCGCCGGGCGAGATCATCCGCTTGCCGACACTGGCCAACACATTGAAGAAGATGGTGGAAGCCGAACGCGGGCAGAGCGCCAATGGGCGCGAGGCCGGCATCGCCGCCGCCCGGGACCGATTCTACAAGGGCGATATCGCGGAAGAGATGGTGGCCTTCCTGCAGGCGCACGGCATGCCCTTCGTGCTCGATGATTTCGCGGAGTTCCACGCCCGGGTGGAAGAGCCCGTCAGCACCACCTACAAGCGCTTTACCGTCTACAAGCAGTCCTTCAACAGCCAGGGGCCGATGCTTCTGCAAACGCTGAACATCCTGGAGAATTTCGATCTCAGGCAGATGGGCCACAACAGCGCCGACTATCTCCACACGCTCATCGAGGCCTTCAAGCTCGCTTACGCCGACCGGGATTCCTATTACGCGGACACCGATTTCGTTGATGTTCCGGGAGCGGGGCTGCTGTCAAAGGAGTATGCCGCCCAGCGGGCGGAGTTGATCGACATGGCGCGCGCCTCCGAAACGTTCGAAGCGGGCGACCCGTTTCCGTTCGACCCTTCCCATGACCGGGAGGACTGGCGGTACTGGGTGGCGGGTGCCGGGGACCCGCCTTCGGAACGGCTTCAGGTGGCCGCCGTGGACCGGATCGACCACATGAAGGACACCACCCATATCGCCATCATCGACAGGGACGGCAACATCTTCGACAGCACCCCCAGCGGAGGCTGGATCGGCGGTGCGGTCATTCTCGGTGACACCGGCATCGCCATGAGCGTGCGTGGCGAGCAGTTCTGGCTGGACGAAAACCGGGCCGCGCAGTTGCGGCCCCGCTCGCGGCCTCGCTACACGCTCACGCCCAGCATCGTGCTGCGCGACGGCGAGCCGTTCCTGGCCATCGGCACACCCGGCGGTGACAACCAGGAACAGACCATCCTGCAGATGTTCCTCAACATCGTGGAGTTCCCGTCCCTGTGGTACCCGAACCTGCATGAGGCGATCCAGGCGCCGAGGGTGCAGTCGCTGCATTTCTACGCTTCGTTCTGGCCCCACGAAACGGGATTCAACGAGCTTAACGTCGAGAACGACCTGCCGCCGCAGGTGGTTCGATCACTGGAGCAACGGGGTCACGTGGTGAATCGCCTGGAGCCCCTGGGAATTCCTTCGTGCGGTACGGTGGTACTGCTCGATCCGATGCATGGCGCACGCATTGCCGGTGCGGATGTGCGGAGAGACTGCTACGCCATGGCGTATTGAATGCGACGTCGACCCGGAAACGCGGCCCGGTCAACTACGCCAGGAACCGCACCGCAAGCAGTCCCAGCGCGCCCGTCATAACGAGGTAGTAGATCGTCGGGATGATCGTGCGGCGCAGTGTCGCACCTTCCTGACCCAGCAGGCCCACTGTTGCCGATGCCGCCACCACATTGTGAATCGCGATCATGTTGCCCGCCGCCGCCCCTACGGCCTGGAGTGCCACCACCAGCGCGGCGGAAATTCCAAGCGCCGTGGCGACTCCATGCTGCAACAGGGCGAACATCAGGTTGCTGACGGTATTGCTGCCGGCGATGAACGCGCCCAGCGCGCCGATGAACGGCGCGAAGAACGGCCACACGGCGCCGACGTTCACGGCAACCCAGTCCGCCATCACGATGGGCATGCTGTCGATTCCCAGCGCGTTGACGTCGGAGTTGATGTAAATCCGCACCATGGGAACGGTGAAGACCAGAACAAAGCCCGCACCGAGCAAGGTCTTGGACGATTCCGAAAACGCCGCCAGGAACTGCCGACCCCGCATGCGGTGGAGCGCCACGGTGATCAGCGCCGCGACCAGCACCATGAACGCGGGCAGATAGAACGGGGTCGTGTTGGCGGTAACCGTCGTGCCAAGAATTTCCTCCCACCGAAACGCCACCGACTGCAACGTCCTGCCGATGGGAAGCTGGGGCAGCCTCGTCAGCACCAGCAATCCGGCCACCAGGAGATAGGGCAGCCACGCCATCGCAGCCGACATCCGTTGCTTCGGCGACTCCAGCCGCATCTCCAACTGACCGATCCAGCCCACCGGCCATTCCTCCCGCGGAGCGAAGTCCCATTGGTCGTCAGGGACCAGAAACCGCTTGCGCGCGGCCATTGTCACGATAGCGAGTCCAATCAACCCACCCAGGAGCGACGGAAACGCCGGGCCCAGAAACAGGCCGCTGAGCAGGTAGGGAACGGTGAAGGCCAACCCCCCGAGCAGGGCGAACGGCCAGATGGAGAGCCCCTC
Organism: Candidatus Rariloculaceae bacterium; assembly: GCA_965221035.1. Taxonomy (GTDB): domain Bacteria; phylum Pseudomonadota; class Gammaproteobacteria; order Steroidobacterales; family Rariloculaceae; genus UBA6522. The sequence continues at coordinate 3,634,926 of OZ244860.1, read as the reverse complement.
GGTCCAGGAACGGTTCCTGCCGAAAAACCGCGTCATCATCACCACCATGAACAGCGGCATCACGGTCCCCACCAGCGCGTGCAGCCATACCACGTGGTCGGTGATGATCTGCAGATAGGCGCTGAATTCGATTCCCGCCGCCGCCAGTTCCTGCGCGACTTCCGGGCTGTCGAGGCCGCCCCTGACGCCGACGAGGATCGGAGTCCCCACGGCCCCGAAGGTCACGGGCGTGCTCTGCACCATCATCCCCAGCATGACCGCAGTCATCGCCGGGAAGCCCAGCGCCACCAGCAACGGCGCCGTGATCGCGGCCGGCGTGCCGAATCCCGACGCCCCCTCGATGAAGCTGCCGAAAAGCCAGCTGATGATGATGACCTGAACCCTGCGATCCGGCGTGATGGTCGCAAATCCGGCACGAATCGCCGCGATGGCGCCCGAATGCTTGAGGGTGTTGAGCAACAGGATCGCGGCAAAGATGATGAACAGGATCTCGAACGTGATGAACAGCCCCTGAATTGTCGCTGCGGCGATCTGGGTCACCGGCATGGACCAGGCAAACAGGCCGATGACCACCGCGAGAACGTAGACGGTTGGCATGGCGAGGCGCGCCGGGATGCGGAAGCCCACCAGCAGCACCGCCGCCACCAGGATCGGCAGCACGGCCAGCAACGCCTGCACGGATTGCGACATGGAACGATCCCTTGCCTTGAACGCGATTGAATAAGGAGAGTCTAACCCGAGGCTCAGTACGATATAATTGAATCAGCCGGATGCCTTGCCAGCCACCATCACGCGGGCATCCGGTGTTGCGTTTTGCATTGGGATCGGGGTGTAGCTCAGCCTGGTAGAGCACTGTCTTCGGGAGGCAGGGGCCGGAGGTTCAAATCCTCTCACCCCGACCATAAAATCAAAGTTCGCGGCGGCCAACTTCCTATGGTGATTGTCACTGCAGCCAATAAAGACAAGCTGGAGGGATTGAAAAATACCCCCACACCAGCGTGCGAGTGGCAAGTCGAGTAGAGTCTCGACGCAACGGACGACCCCGCGGTGTGGATCTGGGCCATGATCGAGGAGAGCTACGCCGACGCCAACAAGTTAGCAATTGGATGGCTCGGGACGTGGTTCGGGACACGTCGGACACTTGGGCCCGCTCGCTCGTTCGAGGTGCGCATGAGGCAGAGGCGGCAGCGTGGGCCTACCTCGCAACCCGCTCACCTGGATCGACGGTTTGTCGAGGATTGTGCGCCTACTGGCTGATACCGCTGGCTTGAGGGCCTAGCCCAGGTACAGCACCGTTGGCAACTTGTATCAGGAAACATGCTTCACCTGTCAAGGCACCTTGGCCACAGGCTTGCCCTCGATATTGTCCATGACGATCTCGCTGAGAAGTGCCGCGAACGGCTTGATATTCCCGTCCACGCTGGCAGCTTCAAGCGCGGTCATGTAGTCATCGCGGCGCTCAACCGGGATGACTGTCCATGGATAGCCGCCGGCGGCGAGCATGACGTTCATCAGGAACCGGCCCATGCGTCCGTTACCGTCCATGTACGGATGAATGTAAACCAGCACGAAATGCCCGAGTACGACACGGACGGATGGATGCTGCTCTTCGGTAATCAGTTCGAATAGCAGTGGCATCAGGTCACGTACTGCCTCACGTGGCGGCGGCGTGTGCATCGAACGCCTGATGAACACTGGGCTGTTCCTGTATCCCGCGAGATCGGCCGCTGTAATGATACCGGCCTCCACACTGGGTCCCCACAAGGCTCGATACCAGTCGCCGTGCTGGTCTTCAGTCACGGCACCAGGATTTTTTCCCTTGAGGACTTGTTCAACGCTTTCCTTCACCATCTGAAACGCATCGAAATATCCGCGCGCGGCCAGTGCATGTGCGCGTTCGCGGTCTTGTCTGTCTTCATGTGGATTCCATGTGCCCACACGGACGCGCTCGATCAGGTCGGCGCTGACGCGATAGCCCTCGATAGAAAGTGAGTGATACGCATCGGCGATATAGAGCTCCTCGACGCGCTTTACATAGGCGCCGATATCGTCAGGAAGGCCCGGCGCAGCCGGAAAGTTATCCATGACCTGTTCGCGCATCGCATTCCACATGATCCGCGTACGGTTCATGTAGGGTGAGGGATCTCGTAGCGGCAGAGTCAGCGAAGGCTTATGCGCGAACGGGTCACTCTCCCGTATATCGTATCCGGCGCTTTTCATGGCCTTGATGATCTCGTCGGCAATGCGTTCGCGCCCTATGTTGCGGAATGCTCCCGCCAGACGACCTGCCACGGTGCTGTGGCCTCCCTCCAGCAATACGGCGAGGACGTCGGATGCATTACGGATCATGGCAAGCGCCGCTCTGGCATCCATCGCCCTGTGCCTGAAGGTGCCTGCGCCGCATGCGACAAGCGCCGCCGACAGCGAGAACACCCGCAGTCCGTCGATTACCATGATGTTCTTCTTGTCAGGCAATCTGTAGCGGACGTCGAAGAGTGAGGTATTGTGCGGCAGGCTCGTTGGCTTGTTGCCACCCTGCGGCACATGGACAAGCAGTTGCTGCGGAACTGTGCGGTTGCCGACATGCAGCGCTAGCGAGTGCTCGGGTGACAGGCACCACCGATCACCGAAACGGTATTCAAGATAGGCGGCGCAGAACTCCCAGAAGCAGGTATACCAGTTCGTGCTGTCTCCTGAACTATGGACGTCCCGCGCCGGGATGTACCAGCCCTTCATGACCGCGTGTAAAAATCCGGTCCTAAGCAGGCGCTCACGGTGCGTGCGGCCAAGATCGACTGAACGGATCGCCACGACGCCCGCGTCCTGCAGAGTCTTGAGGATTTCCAGAGATTCAGCCAGTTTTTGCGAAGGAGTGGCCATGACTTCGTGCTTTCTATAGGGTTTTCTGCTGTGTCCTTAGTAGGTTTTTATGCTGTATTAATTATAGGCTATTACGTTGTTGCACACATAGGATATTGTGTCGGCTGGCGGCCGGTGCGTGTCGTCGCCGACACAAAAGTATGAGTCAGCCGGCTGTTGCTGGCATTGGCGCTGGATACCGAGAGCGACACCATTCTCACGGGTGACCAAGACCTGCTCGTGTTGAACCCATGGCGAGGGCTGAAGATCGTCTCCCCGCTTACGTTCCTCGATATGTCGTAGTCGAACTTCGCAAAGTACTCCCGCAACGTCGCCCTGTGTCCATGGGGCGCTATTCCGTCTCCAGGCTCTCCCAGCGGGGTCCGGATCTCGCCCACTCGTCGAATATCAAAGCTTTCGTAGAGCACAACCAGGAGCTTGTCTTCGATAAAGCTCAATTGCATGGGGCTGACCACATGCAGGGTGCGGGGCATGCCGGGCTGGCCGCAGCCCTGAACAGGATCTTCGGTACGCCAGTCGAATTCCGCCCTCCTCTTGAACTTGCTGCCAGTCGAAGCTATATTGCCGCTGACACCCCTTGCGCTTTCGAGCGCAGGGCGCGGGGCCTCCTCGGAGGCCCTTGCTTTTTGGGCAACACAACTATGCGTACGTATGTATACGTAGATGGTTTCAATCTGTACTACGGAGCGCTGAAGGACACGGCGTGGAAGTGGATTGACCTTCCGGCGCTGTTCGCGACGATACTCCAACCCCAACACGATATCCTGTCAGTCAAGTACTTCACCGCACGGCTCTCCGGCAGACCGGACGACCAGTCCAAGCCGCAGCGGCAGGATACTTATATTCGCGCCCTTCAGCACCATCGGCCCGAAGTGGAAGTGTATTTCGGGCATTTCCTGACCAACCGGGTCCGCATGCCCCTCGTGCGCCCCGTGGGCAATCAGCGAACCGCGCAAGTTATCAAGACCGAAGAAAAGGGCTCAGACGTCAATCTCGCCGTGCATCTGCTAAACGACGGTTGGTTGGACGCCTATGACTGCGCGGTGGTTGTCAGCAACGACAGCGACATCGCTGAATCGATGCGCCTTGTGAAGGACCAGCACGAGAAGCGGATCGGGTTGATAACCCCGGGAACACGCAGCCCATCCCGTCAGCTTCTAGCGCACGCAGACTTCGCCAGACGTATCCGGGCCAGCGCCTTGAGTCGGTCGCAACTGCCCGATCCGATCCCCGACACGACGATCCGGAAACCGCCAGCTCGGCGTTTCGTCTAACAGGAGTGGACGTTTCTCGCCTCTATGCGCAATTTATTGTTTCGCATAGAGGGTGATAATTGCGCATAAGTGTGATTTAATTGCGTATAGATCCTATACGCAAGCTCACACGTCCATGGCTAAACGCATCCCCGACAGAGAACTCAAGGCCATCGACGCCATTGTCGGCCGCCACCCCGATGGAATAGGGGCTGGAGACATCGCTCACGAATTGGGAACGGGTCTACCTCGGCGAACGCTGCAATACCGGCTGAAATATCTGGTGGATCACGACCGCCTTGTGAAGGTAGGCGAACGACGCTGGGTCAAGTATCGGAAACCCGAAAAATCTCCAACGCTCGAAACCGGCCCTGTCAGCGCGCGCGACCAAACCGGGACCGAAGCGCCAATCCCGTTCTCGAAAGCCGCGATTGCAATCCAGGAATACGTACGTCAGCCCGTCCTGGCGCGCAAGCCGGTTGGATATAGCCGGGAGTTTTTCGAGTCCTACCAACCGAACGTGACCGCCTATTTGACAGCGAGCGAACGGGCACATCTCCACCAAGTCGGCAAGACTCCGACGGGTGGGCAGGCGGCCGGCACCCATGCAAGACAGATCCTGAACCGGCTACTGATCGACTTGTCGTGGAACTCCAGCCGTCTGGAGGGAAACACCTACTCCCTGCTCGACACCAAGCGCCTCATCCACTTCGGCCACGAGGCGAAGGGGAAATGGCGACTCGAAACCCAGATGATTCTGAACCACAAGGACACAATAGAATTCATGGTCGATTCGGCCGAGCAGATTGAAATCAATCGTCCGACAATTCTCAACCTGCACGCCCTTCTTGCCAATAATCTCCTGCCTGATCTGGACGCTCCGGGTCGACTGCGGCGAATGACTGTCGGCATCGAGAAGTCTGTCTTTCATCCGCTTGAAACCCCTCAGCTCATTGAAGAATGTTTTGTCCGGATGCTCGCGATAACTCGTGCAATTTGTGACCCTTTCGAACAATCCTTCTTCATCATGGCGCAATTTCCGTACCTGCAGCCATTCGATGACGTCAACAAACGGGTGTCGCGCCTTGCCGCAAACATTCCCCTGACCAAAGCCAACTTAATTCCATTGTCGTTCATTGATGTGCCGAGAGCGACTTACACGGAAGCAATTCTTGGTGTTTACGAACTCCGTAGGTTAGATCTTCTCAAGGATGTTTTCATCTGGGCATATGAACATTCGGCCGCACGATACGCAGCTGGCAGGCAGTCTCTCGGTGAGCCGGACCCATTCAGACTTCGGTACCGTCTCCAGCTGCGAGAAGCGATTGCGCTGGTTGTCCGCCAGAGATTGAATAGGGCGGCTGCGTACGCATACATAGAAGAGTGGGCAAGGGAAAACGTTGAGGCCACCGATCGTGAAACATTCCGAGACGCGGCGGAGAACGAACTGCTTTCACTCCACGACGGCAACTTCGCGCGCTTTCGACTGACGCCTTCGGACTTCGAGGCATGGCGGCAGGTCTGGTCTGGCCCTATCTTCTAATCCAAACGGCATGAACGACTCAACCGGCCTGCTCTCCACTTCATTTGCAGCCTGCGCTCAAGAGCGCTAGTATTGTCTAATTATTATAATTTAGACAAATTAGACAAGTATGCGCTACGTATCCGCCTCGGAAGCAAAACAGCGGCTGGCGGCCGTTCTGGATGCGGCTCAACGAGAGCCAATCACCATCCGCCGACAAAATCGCGAGATCGCCGTCGTGATTTCGCCTTTGGACTATCGCCGCTTGACGTCCGCCAACCTCGCCGAGTTCCAGCATTTCTGCGATCGCGTTTCCGAGGCTGCCCGGGCACGCGGGTTGACCGAGGACCTGCTTGACGGGTTGCTGGACGACTGACGGCCCGTGCGTGTCGTCGCCGACACAAATGTATGGGTCAGCCGGCTCTTGCTGTCGAGGTCCGTTGCTGCACGCGCCTTGGACAAGGCTCTGGGTAATTGCGAAATTATGGTTTCAGAAAGACTCGTAGCAGAACTTGCGGACGTGTTGTCACGGGAGAAGTTTGATCGCCATGTGTCAGTTGACGATCGGGAGGAATTCTTGCGGCGCCTCCTTCAGGTCGCGACAATCGCGCCGGTACTCACCGAGATCGAGGTTTGCAGGGACCCCGACGTCAACCACCTGCTGGCATTGGCGCTGGATACCGAGAGCGACACCATTCTCACGGGTGACCACGACATGCTCGTGTTGAACCCATGGCGAGGGCTAAAGATCATCTCCCCTCGCACGTTCCTCGAATTCTCGTAGTCGATCTTGGCGCAGAACTCCCGCAAAGTCGCACTGTGCCCCCGGTGTGCTACTTCGCTTGCAACACCTTCCCGTTCGGGAAACCAGATCAAGCGATTAGTGGCCGCACAAACCGGTTACCCGGACCGCTTCTCGCTTACGCCGAGGACTGGAGCTTCCCGCTGTACGCCACAGGCCTCCGCCACCTTGGCGAGCGTGTCGAGGCGTGGATGCCTCCGGCCGGACAACGCCCGCGACAGCGCGACCCGATCCACTTGCGCACGTCGCGGAAACCCTGCCTGACAATCGGCTGTTCATATACAGCGAAACCTACAACGCGCTGTTCATTATCGATCCCGGGCACCGTTTTCTGCGTTCTCATTCAATGCCTGTTTGGTTAACGCATCAAAATAGGCGTTTCCACGGTAGTAGGATACCGGCGACCATGACGCATTTTCTTTTGGCAGAAAGACAGCCAGCCGTTCCTTTATGTCCTGGTACACAGGATCGTCAGCCAGATTCTTCCACTCATCCTTGTCTTGCTCGTGATCGTAGAGCTCTTCCGAGCCATCTTCATACCTTATGTAGCGATATCGTTCAGTCTTGACCGCATGGTTGTTGGGTCCATACGTTGTCACCGCTGCATGCCGCCATGCAGCATTTGGATCGAGAAGCAGTGGAGCAAGACTAACGCCTTCGTTATCGGGGTTTTCGGGCAGCCCGCACATATCTACCAACGTTGGATAAAGGTCCAACAAACTCACTGGTCGATTGCTGACATGTTTCCCGATGGAATTGGGCGGACTGATAATGAGTGGTGTTCTCGTAGCCCTCTCCCAAAGCGCCATTTTCGCGAATCGGTTCTTTTCGCCAATTTGATAGCCGTGATCGCCCCACAGGACGACAATCGTGTTTTGAGAATATTCACTGTGTTCAAGCGCATCCAACACTATTCCGATGCAAGAATCAACGAATGAAACACTCGCCAAATACGCTTGAACAATATTTCCCCATTCGCCATTTTCAATTGCCCATTGTGTAGTGGGCATCATCGGCACTTCCGTTACGTGCTTGGCGACTTCAGGGACGTCATCCAGATCACTTTCAACGAAAGGGGGCAACACGAGCCCCTCGACAGGATGCATGTCAAACCACTTCCCGGGGACGTGCCAGGGAACGTGGGGACGAAGAAATCCGCCTACCAAAAAGAACGGCCTGTCATGTTCAGCCGACAGACGTTCGGCCAACCACTGAGCGGAATCGTAATCCGGCATCTGCTCATCGGAATCCGGGAATGGTCCCCAGTCCGTATTTGTTCTCGGGTCATGCCATTTCTTGCGCTGGTCGGGATAAGGACCGAAGTTTTCGGCCCTCCCCCCAAAATCGTCAAAACTACCATCGGCCACGCCTTGATGAAAAACCTTGCCAACGGCAGCGGTATGATAGCCATGCTGCCGAAAGTAATCGCTAATGAAATTCGACTGGGCAGCCTTCTTGTTTGCCGATTTGATGTCATTGTCATTGATGTGGCCGTAGATGCCCGTCGAGGAAGGCGCCAGTCCCGTCATGACGCTTGCCCTGGAGGGGCCACAAAGTGGCGCAGAGGCATGCGCGTTGGTGAACACGGTCCCCTGATTAGCAAGCCTGTCCATGTTGGGTGAAATTGCTTTTGGATGGCCGCCTAGAGGACCGACCCAATCATTGAGGTCATCGACGATCAGCATGAGTACGTTCGGGCGCTCCTTACTAATCCCTGTAAGCAAATCAAGCCTGTAGACGGCAAAGGCCCCAAGCGCTCCTGCCCCGCCAATGAGAATGTTACGCCTGTTGACCACGACCCCGACCTCGACCCCACACCATTCTTGCAATATAACGCATAATATTGCATTATTCATCATGTTCACGCAAGCGCGTTTAACCTAATACCGGATGGACAGAAAACCATGGCCAGAGCCACTGACATTATTGCAACTGCCAACGCAACGGCCTCTATCAAGGCGCCGAGCTTCGGGAAAGCGGTCCTTCCATATCTGATTCTGGGTCTGGTAAGCGTAACGGCATCCTGCTCAAAAGAGCGTTTGACAGGAATTCAGGAGGAGACGATTGAACGCTCAGCAGCACTGCCATCTGGTGCTGAAGTATTGTCGCAAATGGAAAGAGTGGCGAATTGGCAGTTACCCCGAGTGGACCACCTCGATTACCTACCCTACAAAAGGGTGGAATCGTCAAACCCCAAAAGATGGGTGCAAGCCGCCTTCTATGCTGGCCTGACGCAAATCGCCGAGCGCTCGAGAAACCCAGTTTACACGCAGTGGATTTCCTACAAGGGTACCGAGTGGAATTGGGAACTGGGACCGCGGCTCTATTTCGCCGACGACCATCTCATTGGACAAACCTATATCTGGTATTACCTGAATCATGAGCCGGATGAGAGCGTTTTGGCTCCCACCCGGAAAGCTTTCGACACAATCTTGGCGAATCCGCCGTCAAGCTCGCTGGAGTTTATAGAAGATCGCAAGGAAAGCGGCCATCATTCGTGTCAGGATAGGTGGTGCTGGGCTGATGCACTATTCATGGCGCCAGCGACGTGGATCGGGCTGAGCGTCGCGACAGGAGATCCGCGTTACGCCGAGTATGCTCACCAGGAAGTAAGAGCAACTGTCGAGCATCTCCTTGATGAGGAGCACGACCTGCTATACAGGGATAGTCGGTTCAAGTCCGGGACAGGTGAATTTGGTGAGCCACTGTTTTGGTCAAGAGGTAGTGGCTGGGTGTTTGCAGGCCTGGCGCGAATTATGGAGTACGTCCCGAAAGAGAATCCGGAGCGTGAATACTACGAGGTCTTGTTCCAGCGAATGGCAGCAAGGCTGCGATCCCTACAGAAAATGGATGGCTCCTGGGCCATGTCGTTACTCGCGGGCGAGAAAATATCTGAGCCCGAAACCAGTGGCACAGGTTTTTTCACCTACGGCCTGGCCTGGGGCATCAATGACGGGTTGTTGGACGCAGCAGAATATGAGGAAGCAGTCGCCAAGGGATGGGCGGTCCTCAACGAAGCCGTTCATCCCGACGGAAAACTGGGCTGGGTCCAAGCCATAGGCGCGGAGCCTGGGAAAGTCAGTTACGACGATTCGCAACTTTATGGCGTTGGCGCCTACCTCCTGGCCGGTTCGGCGATATACGACCTCCAGACGGCAAGAGAAAGAACCGACGTCCGCAAGGTCATGGCGTTCGGGCGCTTTGTGCCGGAACGCCAGGACGATTTCGCCTGGGAGAATGACAAGGTTGCCTTTCGTGTTTACGGACCCGCCGCCCCGGTAGAGGGGCACTCCAGCGGAATTGATGCATGGCTCAAGCGGGTTGATTACGCGATCGTAAACAAATGGTACCAGGCTCATCTCGACGGCGTTTCTTACCATATTGACCACGGAGAGGGTTACGACCCGTATCACACGGGAACAAGCCGCGGTGTCGGTGGCTCGGCTATCTGGATCGACAACACAGCGCATGCAGCCCACACATTCATCGAATTTGAAGTCATCGAAAATGGCGGCGACCAGGTTGTGTTTAAACTGCTCTATGAGTGGCGTACTCCGATTGGACATATCACTGAGAACAAGACCGTATCGCTAACCCTGGGTTCTCAGCTCTATGAGGTTGAGTCCGAGTTCATGCTGGATGGAAGGCCGACATCAGTTCCTGTTGCAGTCGGGTTGACCACGCACGACGAGAAAGCGCTAGTGTCGCAGAATGAACAGACCGGGCGTATATCCACGTGGGAAATTCTTGATGATTTCGGACTAGGTACCGGCGCGTTGGTGGACCCAGACCTTGTGAAAGAAATCAGGCACACACCGAGCGAGACGAGGGATGAGAGTCATATCTGGATAATCACAGCATCAGATGACAATGGGCGGCTGTCATATCAAGCCGGTTTCGCATGGGAGGCAGCGGGTGAAATTCTGACCGCTGACGCTTGGCAAGAGTATCTGGACACACGAGCTTTAGAATAGACGGTCATACGATGGAAAAGATAGCTTTTGTCATGACGCTGTTGCCAGGCAACGCCTCGGAGTATCGGAAAAGACACGACTTGATCTGGCCCGAACTTGTTTCGGTACTAAAGTCGGCTGGAGTATACGACTATTCGATATTTCTTGATGGAGAATCCAACAAGCTGTTTGCTGTTCTCAAGCGGACCGACCACCACGGCATGGATCGTCTGCCTTTGGACCCCATTGTCAAGAAGTGGTGGGCGTTCATGGCTGACATCATGTTGACGAATGACGATAACTCTCCAGTGAGTACGCCGCTCGAATTGATGTTCCACCTGGAGTAGAAGATTGTGATGTACCGACCAGGAGAAAAACCAGTAGGCCCGGGTCTCGCGACACTATTCTGTGTTGCCCTGATGTCGAGTCAAGGGACGAATGCCCAATCGGAAGAAGAAAGCCACGGGATGGTTGATTACTTCGCCGACAATGGATTGGGCAATGCCGTCGCGGTCGTCCAGCATCCCGCGGGCGAATACCACGAGGGTATTACATACGTAAGCTACCAGGGACCGTTGGAAGACCCTTACGTCGCTGCCTACAACCATGACACGGGCAAGTGGACCGGACCGGTCAAGGCCGGTGTCAGCGACATGGGTAAAGATCCCGATAGAACACCAAGGATCGATAACCACGGTAAACCAACCTTGATCATTGACGATGAGGGCTACATCCATGTTTTCTTTGGCGGGCATGGGGGCATGCCAATACATGGCGAGAATCCTCTTGGCAATCACCACTACGGTCGAAACAAACATGTAGTGTCGAAAAGCCCCCTGGACATTTCGAGCTGGGAAGAGCTTGACACGATCCCACCCTTCGGGACCTACAACCAGGCAGTCAAGATGGACAATGGCGACATATACCTGTTCTATCGCCACGGAGCCCATCGCAGCGATTGGGTTTTTCATAAGTCCATCGACAACGGGCGCTCGTTCGCGCCACCGGTGTCGTTCCTCAAGCACAAGCGTCGCGACGATCTGGCCGCAGTGGATAGTTGGTACGCCTGGGTCGGCAAGGGCGACGGAGACGAAATCATCGTAAGTTACGACTATCACCTCTGTTGGGACGGGGACGCCGGCCGAAATGGCATGGGCCACACCACTGAGAGGCGAAATGTCTATTACATGGTCATGAATACGAATGACGACTCTTGGCACAACGTACGTGGTGAAACACTCGAAATACCCATTGTGCGAGAGAACGCAAACGAAATGACTTTTGTGGCCGACACAGGCGACGAATGGACATTCAATGGGTCGACACACCTCGACTCGCAGGGAAACCCGCACATTGGCATCAATATCGGCCCGCACATGGGACTGCACTTTGGTGGGCCCAAGCAGACTACACACTACCGATGGAATGGCAATGAGTGGGTTGGCGGAACGTCCGTCAGTAAGACAGAGGCGCGAGGGGACTTCAGACTTGGCTCCGCCCTGGACATAAGCTACTTGCTTGCCTACACAGAAGAAACTGATGGCATCATCGCCTGGTGGCACAGTACCGACGGCGGATCAACTTTTGCCAAGGGCGATGAACTGCTAAGGCGCGAAAACGCCAACTGGGCGATTTCTTCGATCATCCGCAATGCCCATCCAGACGCTCAGGTTATCATCGCGGAAAAGCCACCCGATACTGACTTTCGAAATATGTATTTGCTGGGTAATGGTGGACCGATTCAACGAGAAAAATCTGACGCCAGTATCCTCGAGAGGGGGAATCATGAAAACTAAACTAGGCATACCGAGCCTTGCCGTTCTGGTCATGATCGCTGGCTGCCGTCAGCCAATTCAAGAGGAAAGTGTCCGCAGCTTGCAAGACGAATCGACACCGACAAGCCGCATCTATGATCCGAACATTGCGGAGCCAACATGGGGCGAGGTGCTTGCCAGCGGCGCGTTGGAACCACTAGGGACCAATACGACTCATGGCGTGCAAGGCTCGAAGGTTGATATCAACAATGACCTGGTCGAATCCGGCCCCTTCGGCGATGTGCCTATTGAATCCGCCGCGCGCCAGATGCGATTACACACTGTTGGTCACTCAACGATTCTCCCGGAAGACTTTCACAAATGGTCCCGCTGGTATCAGGTAGACGGAAACACGCAGATATTCAGGTTGTTCAAGGGCGAACACAATGTACGCAATGCACGAGCGAACGCCGCTAGAGTAGAAGCATTCAGTCCGACGTATCGCTGGATGCCCGAGCCCGGCGTTTGGCGCGAATTTGGCGCAAGGTTCACAGTATTGAAGTCAGCAGGTTGCATTGGCTTTCATCATTGTTCGATCTTTCAGGCCAAAGGAAACAACGTCGATCACTGGTCCGTCATGTTGCGCGTCGACGAACACGCCAACCTCTGGTTTTACCCCCGCAAGGGAATTGGAATTGAAAACAATGAGAACAGAAAGCTGCTTGCCGAGGACATACTCGGGAAGCCGTTCGACATGAAGGTCCGCGATAACGGCCTGGACTACGAGATGTACATAGATGGTCAACTGGTCGGTACGGGACAGTGGCGTCGCACCGAGGAGATCGGCTTTCGCTGGGGAATATATGTCGGCGAGTCAGAGGTTGCCGACGACATCATGGTGTTGGTCACGGGCGTGACAATGACATAGATAGCTCTTGCCCGAATACGCCGGCGCCACGCCGACCTGCTCGGCCAGCGAAGTGGCGGCCATCAGCAGTACTTCCCGTCGTCGAGGTTCAATCCCAGCAGAGGGTCAGTTTTCAACGCCGATTGCCAGTCGGAGAAAGCGCTCTGAATGTTGATCAATCGGGATAGACTAGAAGCGCTTAATTCGAGGGCATCGGTACTTTGCGTACGAAAGGGCCGTTATCGCCAACTAGATACATACGGCGCATGTCGGTGCCGTCTGGTTTCTCCGCGATGATCATCCTGGCGTCCGGATGGGCATTGAGTATAAAAGCACTTGCAGCTGAACCCGGGCTATCCAGGTTACTCAGAGATTTTGGCCGTTCACTGTCGCTTCGTTCGGCATCAGAAACAATGTAATTACCGAACCGCAGAAGCTCTTCGCCTTTTTCAAAGTTCATTCCGCCATCAATGCTTTCCCACCAGCGTACTATGGTTTCGTCTTCCTGAGCGTCGACGCCGCTAAGGAGAAAGCGAACTCGATTCCCAGCGACCAGGAAATCTCCGCGGCCTACAGGCAATCCGTTGTCAAGGCTTCCTGCCCACTCTTTCCCCGTCCATCTGAAGTACCGTGCGTGCTTTGGCCCGCCTATCTGCCATCCAATGTCCTCACCGATATAGGCTGCTACGTGCGGTCTTCCGTCCGAGTCAATCTTTGTTGAGCCATTGAATGTCCAAAGATTACCAGTATCAACTGCGAGGGCCTTCTCATCTGCTTGCTCCTTGATCAGGGGGATGTCCAGCATCTCACCGTCAACGTTTCGCCAACTGTTGTCAGCGGTATTGAACGTCATAAAGTACAGATTCTTGCGCTCGGTTGAGTGTCCACCCCTGTTGTTTCTCGGTGCATCACCGTTCCAGCAATAGTGGTAGTCAAAACCGACTACGATGTCATCGTTTAAACCCTTCGACACATAGGCATACCAACTGTCTACATGCGGCGAGTCATCGCTCCTTTTGTGCTTCAGAAAGGAAACAGGTGCTTCAAACGTGCGACCATTGTCTGTGGATTTCTGATAAACCCAATCGCTTCGATGCGCACCATGACGATAGAACAGGTAGATATCGCCATTGTCCGTCTTGATTGCCTGGTTATAGGTGCCAAAGGGCGCGATATTGTCGAGGTCTACCCAACTCGAAGTGTCAAGTGGTTTTGCTGATACTGCGTGTTTGTTTTCGCCAGAACCATAATCGCCTAGTTCGTTTTCTCCGTGCAGCGCATAATCGCCCCCATGGCCTCCATAGAAGATATGAATGTGCCCTGCGTCGTCAATCAGGAGAGTCGGCTTGCCGTGACTGTCTATTTTCTTCGATGGGTCCTTGCCCAGAATGCTCTCACCTGCTCGAAAGGGCCCGTACCATTTCTTCTCGTTGTGATCGTAGGCTGCGACGTAGGGGTCTTCCTTTATGCCTTGATAAGCAACATAGGTGACACCGTCCCGATGCTCGCCTGCCGGGTGCTGCACGACGGCAACGCCTTCGCCGTAACCGTTCTCTGAAAAGTAGTCCGCAGTTTGCATTTGGTGTTCCGTATCATTGTCTGCGAACGCGCTTGACAAACAGAACGAAAACAAGAATGTTGAAATAACTTTTTTTTGAGCATGAAACATGTGACTATCTCTCGTATTGAATGCTAGTAACCTGTGTTTATTCTGTCGCCCTGATCGCCCATGAACCAACCGCGACGTCTAGTCGGTTATCTCGAGAATGGCTAGCCAATCGCTTCCGATTTCTTCCGGCGGTAAGCCAAGTGATACAGGAGCATCTTCTGCCACGACCTCACTGACGTTACCGAAAACCAGGTCACCTCCTTTCCGCGTATTGAACCACCGTAGTTTGTATCTTTTTCCCACGGTATCCAGTTTGAGCTCGTTGAATCGGGCAGGATTCTCGACCATTACCAGGTAATGTTCATCCGGCACTCCAAACACGTACAGGAAATCAAGCGGCATCGATTGTGGCAAAGGCCGCATCTTTTGAAAGGGGACGTGTTCCTCAAAAAATCGGCGAGCGATTGCATTCTGTTCCCAGAACAGGTCCCGAGAACGATAATCCTCGGCTTCCAGGTCGTTGTTCGGGCTGTTGTATCCGAAGTACCACTCCACGCCGAACCCACCGGCGAGCAATGAGCCCCAAATGACTCGTACGCGCGCTTCGTCGTGAGTAGGGTTTTCTGCATCGGTCACCAACCCCCAGGCACCGCTTCCGGCCTCGTCTATTGCAATTGCCCACGGCTTGCCGGCTCGCTCCGACTCGTGGTACCAATGTAATATTCGAGTGTAGACGTCCCGAAAATCAGGACGTCGCCCCTGAATTGATGCGCCAGTGAGAGCCGATTGATCGCCCACAAGCTCTGCGTAAAAGTGATCTTCCGGCGGATAAGTATGCATGACAATGTGCTGCCTCTTGTACGGCGATGTCGCACGGATGTAGGCGGCTATGTCGCGCTGCAAGTCTCGCGGCACGTCATTCTCTTCGCCGAGGTTCCAGTTCAGCCTGGGATGGTGCCCGAATCGCGCAATAATCTCTCGATAGTAGAGTTTCTGCTCGATTCCCAATGCACCGCCATCCATAAGATGGTCGGTCTCTTCTTCGTGCGTCTTGAAATGGAGAAAAAATCCTTTCTGGCTCCCGTAGGCAAAAACCCTCTCCCATTGCGCTAACTTTGATACGTCAAAGCGTGTCTTGTGGAAGTAGGTTTCCCACGCCTGCTTGTTCTGGGGCTTACTCGCATATTCTTCATACAGAGTTTGATCTTCGTTGAGTAACTGCGGAAATATATTGCGATCATCGCCGTCGACGTTAAACGTCAGAAACGAGAAGGCATTCAGTCCCTTTTCGTGCAGGTAACTAATCGCGCCAAACAGTGATTTACCTTTTTCACCCTGCCACAGGAATGGCGCAGCATCCTCATTGTAGTCGTCGCGGTGTGCATCCCATGTTTTTCGCCGGTCTGCAACATTAGGTGTCCCATCAATGTCACCATAGGCAAGCAGATTTTCGGGCGAGTCGACGCCGACCTTGATGAAGTACTTACCGCTACCTGAATGACTGAGATAGTGTTCATTAACGTACTCAAGACGACCCTGAGCATAGGGGCCCGGACGTGCGTTCAGTACGCTGATGGTACGTTCCCGACCGTCTACGCCTGTTAACGGCCGAGAACTACCCGAATCAGGCTCAACGGCAATATTCTGTCCATGCCTGAAGGATACGCTGTAGTGCCATTCTCCAGGTTCGTCCGCGACAAACTTGACGTGCCATTGATTCCCTTTATCGGCTCTTGTTTCGGCTGCATTACCATCCGCAGCGAAATAACCGGGTACGGCAAAAGTCCTGTCTCCTTTGGTGAATGTGACATCCAACCGGTAGTCCAGGAACGGATTTATCTCATCAAGTTCGGCAACCTGCGGTCCCGTAAAGGCAAGCGTCAATGGTTCGAACTGGTAATAGACCTCGTTTTCAGCGTTGCCCGATTGGCATCCGATAGTCGTCGTGAAGATGACGACAGCCAAGCAATAACGTAGCGACAGATTCAACTCGCTCAATCACTCATTGTAAACGTCAAAACTTCGATTTCAGTCTGTTCGGCGGACGCTGTGTCGTCGGCCTCCCGCTGAGCAAGAATCACCAGTGTACTGCCGGCAACATATCCTGCTGAAGTAATATACCGCTCGGAGCCTGACGTCTCGTATACCTGGTTCCAACTACCCCAGTCGCCACTCCCTTTTGCAGCCGCGTGGATCCTGATTCTACCGCCGTTCGTGCCTGTGACAAAGAGAGAGTCGTTCGGGCCGGAATATATTTTTGGCCGACCGCCACTCGCACCGGTATCAAGTGCAGGCGTCCAGGTATTTTCGCCTGCACTCGGTCCCCAGCGAAGATACTGGTAGGCGTCATCATAGCGATGAATGACATGTACACGCCCGTCGCTGGTCATCGTTTGGCCGCATTGGTTGGCTACTGTGCCATTACGGATCTCCTGAAAAATCACGTTGCTATTCAGGTTGATCTTGAACGAACCAGCGCCGCTGGTGCCAACTATGGTTCCATAGCTGTTCATCCAGCCTTGAGCGTTGTCCGTGCTGTATGCGTGCATAAGGTCATGGTTTGACTGTGCTCCACCGCTACTTTCACGCCATGTCCATGTCATGTGGAGCTGGCCATCCTGGTAGGTAAGCATGTTCAGGTAGGCATTTCGGCTGGTTGACCCCTGATAGTCTTCACCACTAGTGCCCCGGATCACACCACGCTGCCCGCTCCAGGCGCCGTTGCGATATTCGGAGACGTAGTGATCACCATTACCCGATCCACCACGGCGCCAGAAGAGTAACAAGTTATTGTTGTTGCCAACGATAAAGCGAGGATAGGTTATTCGGCCCAGGTCGTCCCCTGCGCTGAGCTCTTCCCTCCGTGCAGCAAACAGATCGGCGTTGAATTCTGCATCGGAAACATCAGTGGCATTTTCAATGTTGCTGACGATGTAGTTGAGTTTCTCGTCGACTCCCGCGTGAAGCCCCCAGACGATGTGAATACGTCTGTCGTTTGGCGAAACCGCGATGTTCGCCGATCGGTGCGCATCAGGGTCAGTCTGCGTGTACGGAAAGGTAACCGTCGTCCACACACAACCGACAAGTGGTTTTCGCGCGATCTTCAACACGCCACCAGGGCCGTAGTAAGCGACGTAGACCTTGTCGTCGAAAACCATCACCGCGTCCTGCGCGTGGTCCGGCCCGGTCGCCGTGGGACCGAACTCCCTGACGCTGGTATTGAAGTACTGCCCTTCCCGTTCCAGTTTCGTAATGATCGGTTCTGAAACCGATGGTCCCATCGGTGGAGTCGTGCCGCCAGACGGCGATCCATGACACTGCGTTGGATCGAGTTGTGACTCGGAACAACCTACAGCATCGACGGCTTCACCTGCCGGTGTTTGGACACAGGCATCGGCACTGTTCGCGACAGCATCTCCATCCGTATCGAGTTGAGAAGCAGAGCAGCCTTGTGCATCCACGGCTTCTCCTGCAGGGGTCGATGCACAATCATCCTGGGAATCAGCAACCCCATCCGAATCCGCATCTGCAACAGGGGCGGGTGGCGCCGGTGGCGCCGGGTTTCCGCCTCCGCCCCCGCCGCCTCCGCAAGATACGACCAGCAGCGAGCACACCAGAAATTTGATTCGACCGTTCAATCCCTGCCCCTACCTATTCAACCGGAACGTAATGCAGTCGCAACGTGGTCGGCGCCGAGATCGTCTCCCGCGCACGATCACGATTCCTGCGTTGCGCCTCCCACGCGATAAACCATTCGCTTGACGCCTCGCCGAGAATCATCAAGGGACGGATGAGCAATGGCATATTGTTTTCGACATCGTCGGCAATCACGGACTTCGGATACTGTTGAAAGCTGCGTTTCTCCATCACGGCCAACGTTTCATGATCAACAACGAATTCCAGGTTCTCACCGCGGAGCCGCGCACGTACGATGATGTTATTGTCTACGTCGACGAACGGCGCGATATTGGTATCGAGGTCAAGTGCCAACGCACCGTAGCGATCAAGGTCCGCGCGGTAATCATCAATATCCGAGACCTGTCTGGATTTCCAGCCGGATGATTCCCTGCGGCTCAGAAAGACCTGTGAGTTTCCGTTCGACCCGTACTTCTGGTAGACGACCATGGGGCGACCGTTTGCATCCAACGCTAGCGGTGTATGTCCATTGAGAAGGCCACCTCCTTCCTGCACGTCATCAACGACTTCCGCCGTTCTCAGGCGAATAGGAAGCGGCAGTGGAGATCCGTCAGAAGACTCCCAATTCACCAAGTCTTTGCTTCTCGCGTAACTCAGGTCGTGATTTGTGTTCGCCGATGGAGTTTCTCGCCAAACCCACGCAAGATGAAACATGCCATCTCGCTCGAGTGTCGGTCCGACGAAATAGCCGTTTCTCTCACCTTCGCCGTCGACAAAAGCCGACTGGTGCAATTGCCGCCATTTCAGTGTTTTCGTATCGAATACTTTGTAAATCTCGACGCCATTTCCGCTAGTTCCATACCGATGTTTGAAGTACAGACGTCCGTCGGGGCCGTTGAAGAATTGCGGGTAGGTCACCTGCCTCTCCTCCTGTCCGCCGGCCATCACCGCTTCCTGCTTCAATGTCCGAACGTCGAACGGTTCGCTCGATCGAAAATAGACCAGTGGATCGGTGTGCATGTTTCCGGCGACATGAAAGTAGCCGGCCTCATCAATTCCAACAACGACAGCATTGTGGCTGTCCCAACCGAGGTACGACGGCAATTTGTGATAGCGCCAGGTCGTGGCCGGTGACGCCCGGTAGGCAACGCTCATCTGTCGTGAAGCATCGTAGTAGGCAACAACCTGGTGACTTCCGTGGCCGACGAAATCGAAGAGTACTCGATGTGCTGACCAAACCTGGTCGATCGCTTCGACTTTGCCTTCTTCGGCAGCGTTACCGGCCGAAGCGGCGAGCAACAGGACGAGCATTGCAAAGAATGGTTTAATCATTGGTGTCATCAGCTATATTTTCCTCGAAGAGGCGGAAAAATGACTCGATCATTTCAGGATTCGTGGCCGCCAGATCGTTTGTTTCTCCGGGGTCGTCAGTGATGTTGTAGAGCTCGACAGGTTTGTCCAGGTCATAACGCACAGCCTTCCAGTCACCCCTGCGCGCCGCTTGCATGACCTGTCCGATGACTCCCGAATTTGGGTCACCTGCCTGTTTGCCGAATTCCCAGTACATGAGCCGATCGGGAATCGGCTGGGGAGAATCGTTCAGGATCTGGGCAATGGACACACCGTTGGTGTTCACACCGGCAATACTGGAGAGTGAAACATCCGCCAGATCTGCAAATGTCGGCAGCACATCCGCAAATGCCCATGGCGTCTCATCAATACGCGGTCTTTTGATGCCTGCGCGCCAGCGAACAATCATCGGTACGTGTATGCCGCCATCATATAGTTCCCGCTTCATTCCCTTGTAGGGTTTCGAGGCTTCGAAAAAATCGGGATCAGCGCCGCCTTCATCATGAGGGCCGTTATCAGACGAAAAGAAGATGATCGTATTGTCGGCGAGACCTTCTTCCTCAAGCACGTCCAGAATTTCACCAATATAGGTATCCATAGCCGTGATCATCGCCGCCATCGTGGTATTCGGCTCTTCGACAGGTTCAGGATAATAGGTCGCGTACATGTCTGCCGGCTCTCCTGTCGCCATACCTGTATAGGGTGTTTCCTCAAATTTCCCCGAGTATTCGTCGACGAATTCTTTGGGTGCAGCGAGTTCGGCATGGGGAGACGTATAAGCGAGAAAGGCAAAGAACGGCGCGTCACGGTCCTGCCGTATGAAGTCAATCGTCTCCTCGGTGAATTTCTTCTGAGCGTAAGCACCTTTCTTTCCGTCAAGGTTCGCGGTCACGGTGATTTTTTTGTCATCCTCCCAAAGAAACGTGGGATATTGACGATGACCTTCGAGGATGTGATCCATGCCGTACCAGGTATCGAACCCCATCTTCAACGGGCCTGTCTCTGCAAGGTCATTGTTTTGCCCAATAGAGTACTTGCCGAACAGGCCCGTGTCGTAGCCTGCTTCTTTCAGAACATGCGCGAACGTTACGTCGTGTGCGCGCAGCTTGATCATGTTGGAGTTGTCATGCAACTCACGACCATCGCGACCCGTAAATAGCGAGACACGTGACGGCGAACATACTGTGCTGCCAGCATAAGCTTGAGTAAACTGAATACCCTCGGCAGCCAGCGCATCGAGTGTTGGTGTATTGATCTGGCTTTGCCCGTAGGCACCGACCTGGTTGAATCCCAAATCGTCCGTGAGAATGAAGAGTATATTCGGTTTTTCGGAACTCGCGTTTGATGCCGGTTGGGACTGCGGACCCGCGGATGAGTTAACTGAGTCGCGCGACGCTTCTGAACACGACGCAGTCACCAGGAGTGCGCCGATCAAGACTAGTGTGTTTGCGCTACTGGACATCTGAATCATGGTCACTCCTAGCCTAACATCTTTGCTTGTATTCGGGCGTTTGCTAACCGCCTTCAGGCCCCTTAATCAAAAAGGAGACCACCTCGAATGAGGTAGCCTCCAGTTTTTTCACGGCCTCGTGTCAACAGATCTTTAGAAAGCATACCTGGCAGCCAATGAATATGTGCGTCCGTCATAGTTTGATCGACGGTTAAGAAGCTGATTTCGACCCTGAAACTCTTCAAAAATATCGTCGGTCAAATTATAGGCTCTAAAAGTAACGCGAAGGTTTTGCAATACTTCATAGGACATAGAGAGATCCAATCGCTTTCTATCTTTCGCATCGCGGTCCGCAAAACCAGTGAACGTTCCAGTTGTCGCCAGCAGGTACTCGCTTCGATAGTTATAAGCCAACCGCACGTTAAACCTATCTGTTTCATAGTAACCCACTATGTTGTACTGCTGTTCGGAGATCCCCGAGATTCGCTCACCATCATTGGTGACCCGGGAGTAATTGAGCATTCCGCCGAAGTTAGACCAGAATCCCGACAGAAAATCGAAGTTTTGCTGGATCGCGAATTCATAGCCTCTTACCGTCTGGCTTACGTCATTGTTTAACCTCTGGACAATGATGACTTCGCGATTAACATCTTCAGTTCCGGATTCGTCTTCTGGCGTGTTCGGATTATCCGGAATGATGATCGTGTGCAATTCGTCTTGCGTACATACCGCGCTGGCTCCTGACCCAATGAGGGTAAGTGTGCCAAAACCCAAACCGCCGCCATCCGCAGGACAAATTCGTTCAAGATCTGACTGATCACGGACATCCTTCTGGAAAAAGCCTAGCGAGATCACACTCCCCTGCCGGTTATACCAGTTGAGTGACAGGTCAAAGGAGTCCGCTTCGAATGGCAGCAGTTCAGTATCTGCAATTCGAATATTGATCGTGCGATCACCCACATTTGTGGACCCATTCGGTCTAAATGCCGCGACGTTCGGCCTGGAAATGCCCTCGTAGTAGGCGGTTCTCAAGACCAGATCTTCGGTGAGATCAAGACTGAAATTGATTGAGGGGAGCGTGTGGCTGTACTTATGGGACGGAGTCGATAGCTCATATGTGTTATCCCAAAGCCTGGCAGCATTCCCCCGGTCAACTTGAACAAGCCCCTCGCCAGAATTGGTGGTTTCTGCGAATCGAACGCCTGCATTGCCCCGATAGGCCATACGACCAAGTTCGCCCGAAAAACTGGCCATAAGATATGCGGCATTGATTCCGACCTTGGCGCTGTGGAAGGCCGTGTTGTCGGCGTCGCGTCTGCGTATAAGAAAACCGTGTTCCGAAAACGCGGGATTGGCATAGAACGCAGCTGCTTGCTCTCTTTCGGCATTGGTAAGGGCATCCGAAGCGGTGTTGCCTTCTTCGACCGTCGGGTCGGTAAGTAATGCCTGATAAACCGCATCGTATCGTTCTCTGATGCCTGGGGTGAGAGCTGCCACTGCAGCGTTTGTGTCTATGGCTAGCCAGCCCTGATCGGCGCCGAGTACCCCGGGCAGGTTACCGTCATAAAAGGGATTACCCTGAGTGTGCACGGCCGGGATTAACAGGTCATTAGTGATACCCTCGAGATTGATATAGGCAGCAACGGGTCTATTCTGTCTGGTGCCATATTCTTCCGTCGAAGTGTAGGCCCCTGCCTTTACGCTATCGATGAAGGGAAGGTCATCAAGATAGAATTCAAAATCGAGATTGAATTGATCGTGTTCTCTGTCGATAAATCGTTCCTGGCCCGTGACCAGAAAGCGTGTTCTGTTAATCGTGCCATCCGGGTTAACCGTATTCGAGGCCACGCCAATCTGGGTTAACAGCCGGTCCAATTGTTCATAGGGCCTGTTATCCGCAGAGCGCAGGGCGTATAAGAAATCATGTGAAAGGGTGAGGTTCTCCGTCCCATCCATTGTTAGCAGGAAATTGTCCAGATTCCCCTGTCCAGAGGCTGCTCGACCAGTTATTCCGTTGGTGTCGTCCGGGCTTCTGCCGCCGCCGCTATGACGTTGCGCGGGGTTGTAACGCGCATCAAACTGGGTATGAAATGTCTCAGCTTTAGCGTCAGATGCCGCCGCGCCAAACGACAGCGCCCATTTCTCTTTCGCCCACTCACCGGAAAAAAATGCGCCGTCGCTTTTCTCGAATCTGTCGGTAAGCCGGGAACCCGGGAAGTACTGCGCATTCTCATAACCGTAGTCGGTGATCGCGTAATTGTCGGTACCGTCCTCATCGGTGAAGGCGAATATTGGCGCAACACCTGGCGTCGGTGTGAATCCGACATAATTATTGTTCCCTCGAATCCCAAAGATAAAAACATCCGATGTAGCGTCTTCCAGGTCTTTTTGTGTTCCCAGTAAATCCAAGTTAAACGCCAATTCATCTGTCGGTTCGAATGCCACATTCAATGCGTAGGAGTGTCTGTCCCCCTCTGCCAGCTCGGAAAACTGTCTTATCTCCGACATAACGAGCATGTTAGCTTCAGGGGCTATACCGTGTTCCGCCTTGTACTCGTCCATCGTTTGTCCGTTTTCACCCTTGAAGACTCTCCACCGGTTCCGTTCTGCGTCCGAATAGCGGGTAATGTTGAGTGAATCCCGTCGAAAGTTTTGTTCCGAACGCGCGAAAGTGGCAGAGACAGCGAGCTTGTCATCGATGAGCGCTTTGCGTGCGCGGAATGAAATTTCCCCATCGCCGTGATCGGAAAGTTCCTCGTATCTGCTACCCACATTAACTTCGTATCTATCACTTCTGATATCCAATGCATTTGGCATCTTCTTGTCGACGATGCCCGCAATTGCACCTGTTGGCAAGTCCGCCGTTGGAGTTTTAATCACCGTGATGCCGCGAAAAATACTCGGTTCGAAGGCTCCAAATGGATTTGCAGCGCCTTTCTCACTCTGGCTCAGGCTCGGGCTCGCAATTCCAAAGCCATTGGCAGTAGTCAGAACATAACCTCCAGACAAACCTCGTAGGTTGATATCGGAGGTTCGTTGAGATCCCTCGGCATTTAGCTGTATACCAGGTACAGCCTGCAAGGCCTCACCCAAGTCCAGCGCGGGCAAGCTACCGATGTCTTCGGCAGTGATGTGATCGACAATCGAAGATGCGGAACGCTTGAAATCAAGCGCGCTCTCCAACGAGCTGCGGATTCCGGTGACTACAACCTCTTCCAAGGAATCTGCTTCCTGTGCAACGGCGGCTTTCCCAAGCAGCATTTGACTGCTGATTACTATCGCGGCGCCGCCCAAAATACGTAAGATCACTGATGATTTGATAGGCATAATTGTCCTCGGCATATGGTTTTTTTCGGCCAAACCGTCAAAATAGCTTAGTTACGATCACGAAGTTATCACAAATAACGACATATTGCAACTACTATAAGTCAATATATGTCATTATTGATAATAATATGTCAATATTCTTAACGGGACGGTATTCGCCAGATCATCATCCTGACCAATCGAGTATTTGCCAAACAGGCAGGTGTCGTAACCAGCCTGTTTCAGGACGTGAGCGAACATCACATCGTACTCCCGCAGCTTGATCATATGTCAAGATAAACAGTATGTTCGGCCATTGTTCGCCTGAAACTACCGTTCGTTGTACAGAACTCTTCATTCTCTGCGCTCGGAACGCGCACTGGATATGCCCTCTAGAACTGCGCACTTAACCCAACAATGATACGCCGGTCCGTCAGGCCCTGAGAGCAAAGCAGTGCATTATCGTTAACACACCACTCGGTCTTGTCCTCCCGAAGCAGGTTTATGGCGTCGATACCGACCGTAAAGTTGTCGCGAATAGCGTAGCTCAGGCTCATATTGAGTTGCGCTCGATCATCGACAATACGCGGCATGTTGAAGCTGATAAACCGATTCGCCTTGTAATCCGATCGCCAGGTATAGCGCGCCCGGAAACTCACTCCGTGCTTGTCGTAGAACAGAGTCGCGTTATAGGCATTACGAGAAAGATTTGTAAGAGTAATTCGTTCCCTGACCACATCATCGTCAAGCGTAGGCGTGGACTGATCCGTATCCGTTCGCCGCAGCAAGTCGTTTATGGCGTTGGCATCGCCATTCGCAAGGCGGTACTCCCTGGCTGATCCGCCAGTCTCCTGGAAGGTGTAATTGCCGATAAAGCCGAATCCTGAAAGCCACCCAATTCGATCTTCGAAAGCGGAAAGATCGTACTGGAACGCAATTTCCACACCGGATTGAGTGGTGTCGCCACTGACATTGAACGTCGTCGCGAGGGGTACGCAGATTCCGACCCCCTGAGTGGACGACCATACATTTCTATCGGCAATAGGGTTGAATATTCCGCCTTCCTCGCAAGGCGGCGAAATATCACGTTCAATTTGACCGTCGGGACCCGTAGGCTCAGCCGGGAATTCCGTTTCGATTGCAAATAGATTGGTACGTTCCTTGTGAAACAGGCCAAAGCTGACAAAACTCACATTTGAAAAGTAATATTCTGCCGAAAGATCGTATGACCAGACTGTCTCCGGCTCCAGGTCGGGGTTTCCAACCTGAACGGCAACACTTGCCCCGCCGGGGAACCTGACAGAGGTAGACAGAGCATCGAAATTGGGGCGGCGAATATCCCTGGCAATACCACCACGCACGAGCCAGTCGTCCGTTGGCTCCACGACTACGTTCACTCGCGGCAGGAAGAAGTCATAAGATCCCTTGGATACAATCTGGCTTTCAACCACGTCGTTTACAACATTGTTGCCGACCGAGTTGATATCCGTACTGATCCACCGAACGCCGATGTTTCCGCGCACAGGCGTATCAACGGCCTCGAAATCGAAATTTCCCTGAATAAAAGCGGCAGTTGTTTCTTCCGCGATGTCGAAAAAAGCAGTCAGCTGCGTAGACGGCTCGTCGAGCGTCGAATAGTTGACTCCATTGAGAGTGTTGCTGGCCAAAATAGCGCCATTAAGCGCATCGACTACTCTCTTCGGATCACTAAACGCAATCGCGGGGTCCACAATCAGGTAGTCCGGCACATACAGCGAACGGCTGTCTGCCGCGTTGAAATTGTCCGGACCGGCTGTGAGAATATCCGCAAACAAATCACCGGTTGGCCGAAAAAATGCTGTCCTCGCGTTAGTGAAGTTCGTGCTGTCTCCCACATCGTCATTGAGCGCCGTATTCTCATTCCAGCGTATACCCGCCTCGATTGACGAGAAGAACGGTATCGAGTCCGAGGTATCGTACAACCCGTCGAGCCTTATTGCGGTTTCGGTGTTGTCGTTCGTGCTGAGACCCTGTCCAACCTGGCGCAGGGCGTAATTCGCCGGATCCAGTAATTCCGCGGTTGTCGGTGTCTCTTCGAGACCAGGTGCGATGCCAAACTGCAATGTACGGCCCGAGGCATCGAATATGGCGGGTATGCCATTGTCAGCGCTCCTCCCCTGTGCCGGCTGCGGCCCTCTCGGGTTGATGAAGTCGATCGTCGTCGTCAGGTTGGGATATACCGTATCGGAATTGGAATAGGCTACCTCAGCCCGAATCTCAAGCCTGTCTCTCGCCCATTCGCCGCCGGCCGCGAACACACTGCTCTGTGTCTCGCGCGAACTCGTGTTTCCCGTCGTGCGAAGATTGGAATCGATACCGCCATTTGGCAGTACGCCCACGCCGAGAACGCCTGTGAGGACTGCCTGAATCTCGCCGAGATGCAGTGGGCCGTTCGGTCCTTCTATACTGCCCAGATCGATCGTTTCGAACGACGTATTCGTCGTGTTGTCGACAACAGCATTCGAGCCCGTTCCCGAGAAAAACGCCCGTGCACTCTGTTGTGCGCGCGTTTGATCATTGAGAGTCGCGTCGAAGTACAAATTCAGCTCATCATTTGGTGCGAACTCGAGCGAGCTGGTGAAATTGTTGGTCTCATATTCCTGATTGGTAAGTTGCTGGTCCAGGAACTGTGTACGGAGGAACGGAAAAGATTCTTCACTCAACCGGCCTGAACCTGGCAGTACCTCACGATCACGATCAAATCGGGGATCAAATGATGCGACATCCTGTTCGGAGTAGCTGGCGCTGACGACGAGACCGATGTCTCCGGCGTCGGTCGCCCATTTGTCGCCAAAGGTACCGGAAAACCTTGGCGATGTAGCTTCCGCCAGGTCGCTGTTCTCCGTTTGCGCCCGGAATGCCAGCACACGCTGGTCCAGATCAAGACCGCGTAGAGTCCGCAGGTTGACGGTGCCGCCGACAGACCCTTCGATCGTCCTTGCGGTGGGCACCTTGGTCACCTCTACAGAGGCGATCAATGAGGCCGGCAGATCTTCGAAACTGATACCGGAGCGCCCATTGCCAGCAGACACTGTGGACACACCGTTTACTTCAACCCGGTTTGCACCCGTACCCCGGATTTGTACGCCTGTACCTACGCCGGCTGCCCTGGTGATCTGAATACCCGTAACGTTTTCCAGCACCTCGGCAAGATTCTGGTCTGGCAGCTTGCCGATGTCCTCGGCCTGGATGACTTCCTTGATGTTGTCTGAGTTGCGTTTTTCCAACAACGCGTTTGTGAGCGCACCGCGAATGCCCTGAACGACGATTTCTTCCATTCCTTCAGCGGCATCGGCGTCAATTTGCGCCGGGTCATTCGTCTGCGCGAGCGCGGCCCCAGTAAAACCGCCGAGCGCCACCGCTGCGGCGCTCAAGAAAGTCTTCTTCAACGTGCTTTTCATTGCATCCCTTCCCGGACAAAATCACAGTGTTCTGAGAACGCGGCCTGCGCGTTCAATGCTGTAATTTTATCGGTTTTGCACGAAAATGCAATAGTATGACAGATATTGATTAAAATAATTTGAAATTGCCCTCACTTGCACGAAATTCGTGCCAACTTACGGCGCCTGTGATTGCGATGACGGTCTGGCGTTCCGCATCTAGGAGCGTTGCCGGGCAGGCGTTGCGCCAACGATGGTGCAGCCGAGAATACCGTCGTCACCAAAGTCGAGTTTGCCGGTCTGAGCGGTTTGAATGTCGTGAATGCCGGTCGTCTGCCCAGTGGCGATAACATCGCCCTTGCTGAGTGGAATTCCACGCCGCGCGGTCAGTTCCAACAGGAACTGGACGGAGCGCACGTATCCTCCTGTGAGGTTGAACGCCCCGCCTTCCCCGACCTTCCTTCGATCAACATATGCTTTGACCCGCATCGATTCGAGTCTCCGCGTGCGCCAGTTTCGGATGGCGGGACCAATGATCAGCCCCGCATTGTTCCCGAAATCCGAAACAACCGCCGTTGGCCCGAGTTCGTTGATAGTAGCGATGGGACTACTCGCAACCTCAAGACCGATACACAGGTCTCCGATCATGGCTGCCGCTTCCCCGGTCGTCCAAGACGTTTTACCTTCGGGCGTATCACGAGCGATAATCGCCACATATTCTGCCTCGACTGCGGCAAACCCTCCCCGGTATGCGGGCATTCGAACAATCTCGCCATTCGCAACCGAGCGAATGGCGTTCTCGAATATCGGGCCGGCCAAGCGATCGATACCGAGGCGATCCTCAAGTTCAACGGGGATACGGCCGACCTTCCATCCGCCAATCCGGTCAGGCCAATAGGCAATGGCGATATCTTGGATGGCATAGGCAGAATCGAGATCGACCGGGAGATTGCCCGGAAATTCGGCAATCGAGTTTGCGCCACGCCGTGCCGTGACAAGTCGCACCGCTATTTCTCGATAAAGCATGTCCATGACACGTTAGCCAGTCGCGCGTTCAATGCGTCGATGCTCCCAGTTTAGTATTCCCGCTTGGAATTGCAATATTTTGCTTGTAATTGAGCGTTGTATGGGCGATTCTTCCAATCCATGGATTGGTGGCCATTGCCACCATGTTCGGATCAATCCTCAGTGGAGAGCGGCAGCATGTTCGACAAGACCTACCAGGCCACCCACCCATCGATGATGGATGGCATTGATGGTCAGACTCTGTGCGACCTGTACCAGGTCACGAACCTTTTTCTGACCGATAAAATCAGCCTGTATTACTCGCATAACGAACGTATGGTCGTCGGTGGAGTCTCCCCGGTCGAGAGCGAGTTGCGCCTTCCCGACCAGGCCGAGCCGATTGCAGGCGCACCGTTCCTCGAGCGGCGCGAACTCGGCGTAATCAATGTCGGCGACGGCAGCGGCAAGGTAATCGTTGACGGCGAGTCGTTCGAGATGGAGCCGCGTGACGGCTTGTACGTACCCATGGCCAGCAAGAATGTCCTGTTTTGCAGCGATAACGCAAATACGCCAGCCGAATACTATCTTGCATCGACGCCGGCCCATGCGCGCTACGAGCTCGTCAAGATTTCAATCAAGGAAGCGGTCCCCGTGAAGCTAGGTTCGCTTGAGGAATCGAACGACCGGACGATATACAAGTATGTCGTTCCGGAGACCTGCCGTTCGGCACAGCTGCTGCTTGGGCTGACGACCCTAAATCCAGGCAGCGTCTGGAACACCATGCCGCCGCATCTGCACGACCGGCGTTCCGAGATCTATTTCTACTTCGAGCTCGGTGAGGCCGAGCGCGTCTTCCATTTCATGGGCGAACCAGATTCGATGCGCCATATCGTGATGCACGACAAGGAGGCCGTCATTTCACCGCCGTGGTCGATCCACATGGGAGCCGGTAACAGCAACTACTCCTTCATCTGGGCGATGGGTGGGGAAAACCTCGATTACACGGACATGAACGTGCTGGACATCTGCCAACTCAAGTAGAGGTACGAATGACAAGGGATTTATTCAACCTGGACGGCAAGAACGCGCTGGTTACCGGCGCCAATACCGGTCTCGGGCAGGCGATGGCTGTCGCGCTCGCCAACGCGGGTGCCGACATCGCGCTCGTTGGACGATCGGCACCCGACGAAACTGAAGCGCGAATCAAGGCATTGGGCCGCAGGACCATTGTCGTAATGGCCGACCTCAGCGATACATCCGTGGTTTCCTCGGTAGTTGCCGACACGGAAAATCAGCTCGGCCCTGTGGACATACTCGTGAATAATGCGGGCATTATCCGGCGACAGAATGCGCTGGAGTTCAGTGAACGAAACTGGGACGACGTTCTGGATACAAATCTTAAGGTGCCATTTTTCCTCGCACAGGCCGCCGCAAAATTGATGATCGCCGCAAGGCGTGCGGGCAAGATCATCAACGTTGCATCGTTGTTATCGATCCAGGGCGGCATTCGGGTTGCGTCCTACACGGCCAGCAAGAGCGGACTCGCGGGCCTGACACGGCTGATGGCAAATGAGTGGGCGCCTTGCGGAATCAACGTCAATGCGATTGTTCCCGGCTATATCGCGACCAACAATACCGAGGCACTCCGAAACGATCCGGAACGGAACCGCCAGATCCTGGAACGCGTTCCAGCCGGCCGTTGGGGCGATCCGGACGACCTCGGCGGCGCGGCTGTTTACCTCGCATCGAAGGCATCCGACTATGTACACGGAGTCCTGATTCCGGTTGATGGTGGTTGGCTGGCTCGCTAAAGGAGTTTACGCATATGTACTTGAAGGCGGCCTGGCTGATTTGGCTAATTCCAATACTGGCTTCAACCAAAGCCACTGCTTCAGAATTGCCGGCAATACTGGACCCCGATAATCCATCCTTGTCGCCGTACTTGCCGGATTTTTCCTATGCGGGCTTCGAGAATGGCACGGGAGACTTGCCAATTGCCGCCGGTGCACTCATCAGGGTAGATGACTACGGTGCCAAGCCCGACGACGGCCTTGACGACAGCAAAGCGATATTGGCGGCATTCGACGCGGCAAACAGCATACAGGGTCCCGTTCGTGTTCGTTTTGGCGCTGGAAGGTATCGACTTAGCGAAGTGATTCGCATCGATCGCAGCAATATCGTACTCCAGGGCGCGGGGTCCGGTGGAGGCGGCACAACCCTCTCAATACCAAGACCGCTGGCTCAGGTCGATACTGGACATTCACTGGACGAGATACGTCAATACATTCGCGACCTGGACAAACGCCAGGTCGAAGCCAACGCCAACATCGATTCCTACTACTCCGAGTATTCCTGGACTGGCGGGTTCATCTGGGTACAGAAACCGGGAACACGGCCCGCACCTTACCTGCCCGAGTTCGATCGCGAAATCCATACCTTGGCGAATATCGCCGCAGGAACACGTGGAGAACGCAGGGTACAGTTGACTGGCAGAACTTCATTTGCGCGTGGCGACGTACTCCAGATTCTCTGGACGAACGCCGACGGCCCGGAAGCTACCATTATCGACTCTATCTATGGCGATACGGATATCGAGGTCGGATCGCATCACTGGAGTTTCCCGGGGCGCCCGCTCGTCCGGCAGACGACACGGATCGTCGATATCGAAGGGCTGACCGTTACCCTCTCGGATCCATTGTTGCACGACATCAGCGACGAGCTGCCCGCGACGGTCGCCAGTTGGGATCACCTGTCCAATGTTGGAATCGAGGATCTGCATCTGGAGTTTCCGGAGGCCCCCTGGTTCGGGCACCACATGGAGCGTGGCTACAATGGCATCTATCTGACGAGCGTATTCGATTCCTGGGTTCGAAACGTTCGAATCTCGAATGCCGATAGTGGCCTCCTGACCTACAACAGTGCAAACGTGACGTTGCAGGACATCATTACGGACGGGAGCCGACGAGCTCACTATGGCGTTCACATGGGTAATGTGCATAACGTGCTGGCAGAGCGAATTGTGGTATTCAATCCAGTCCTGCACTCATTGACATTCAATACGCAATCGACGAAATGCGTTTACAAGGATTCGATAGTTCATACCGCTGCAATCCTTGATCAACACGCGGGATCAAACCACCAGAATCTGTTTGACAATGTAACCCTCTATGTCGAGGCGGAGCGCAGGGGCGATGCCGTCATTGCCAACGTCTGGGACGGTAGCGGCGCCGGATACTGGCAACCCGGTCACGGCGCGTTCAACACCACCTGGAATCTGCAACTACTCTTTGTCAGCGGTTCTTTCAGCGACGAGACAATACTCGTTCAGGGACTGGATGAAGGGCCGCACGCTAGAATCGTAGGGCTGCACGGTAACCGCGAAATGCTGCTTGATTACCGCCCCGAGCCCTATATCGAAAGATTGAACCAGCGACTCGTTACGATACCGTCCCTGTACGACTATCAGCGGGCAAAACGGATGGAGCGCTTCATACAATCTCCAGCGGACTAGTGCGTCAAGGAAGCCCGTCGATTCAACCGGAGTAGCCTGGCCAACATCCACTGTTCTCATGCACATGGTCGTGTTCTGAATCCGGCGCCCGAGCGCGCTTTGCCGAGTAGCGCTATCCGTCTTGTCGAGCCGAGTCCGCAGCATGCGCTACACAAATTTCTCTCCCTGCTGATTGCCTGGCCCCTACACCGTTCGGGACGTAGTTTCTATCCTTTGCCAGAATTATCTTGTCAAGCTCAAACCCGTCTTCACGCATTGAAACCTGCAGGGTATGACGACCGACAGCACGTACATCAAGCCAATTCGTCAATGGTTCTCCACAGTGATTTTCGGGTACTCGGCGCGCCGACGACCATGTCCACTGATGCTTGTCCTCACACCACTGCAAACGTGCGGACGAATCGGGCCAATGGCCATCCAGGCCAAAATGCACACTGTTGTCTTCCGAACCGGTACTGAATGCTCGCGCCCATACGTAGTAGCGCCCAGTCTGGCTGAAGCAGACCGGATACGACAAAACCGCCATTTGTCCCGGTGTATTGGTGAAATTCTCACCCTCGATCAACACGTCATCATGGGTCGCACGTGTATCGGGAAGAGTCTCCAGGTAGGCGCCACCGCTGGCGCCGTCGACATGGTGAGGATCGGAATCTGCCATATCATGCTCGAAGTTACTGTTGTCAATACGGTACCAACGACGAGTAGCGTCCTCTTCCTGTCGAGTAAAATCTTCCCCTTCAATGACCACCAAGCCGTCGATTTCCATGTGGGATTCGCTCTGAAAAGCCGCTTTCAACACATGATGCCCGGGACCGAGACCCGAGATTCGGTTGACGCTCTGCACTGCCCCGTCAAGCATGAGGCTGTCTCCGTCCAGACTTGGCAAGACGACGTCCGCCAATGTGTTCTTGGGTATGGTCAGGGACATTTCCAATACGTCATCGGAAATTTGCCAATCAACCATGAGCTCACCCTGAGGCGTTGGGAAACCGCCTCTTGCGCTTGTTAACCTGGTACTGAATTGCGGTTCAATACGAATAACCTTGAAGCCCGGTTCGATAGGCGTGATCCCGAGAATCCCTTCGTAAAACCACCTGGAAACGCTGCCGTATGCATAGTGATTCAGTGAGTTCATGCGTTGCGGGTTAAAGCCATCCGCCAACGAATACGAGTCCCAGCGTTCCCAGGTCGTTGTCGCGCCATTGTTGATGGAATGGAACCAGGACGGGTATGTTTCCTTTAGCAGCAATTCATAGGCAAGGTCGCTTCTGCCAGCATGTTGCAGAACTGTAGCCAGCAACGGCGTACCAAGAAAGCCGGTGCGCAAATGCATATTGGCTTGCGCAATCAGCCTGGCAAGATGTTCCTCCGCCAACACCTTTTCCTCCCCGCCAAACAAGCCAAACGCCAAACCCAGCAGGTAGCTGGTCTGGGTTGCTTCAACCTGCATGGGCCGAACTTGCTCGTCAAAGAACTTGTTCCGAAACGCTGTTTTGATTTGACTGTGAAGGATAGAGAGTCGTCTTGTATCACTTTCCTTTCCCAACACTTGTGCCGCATTCCTGGTGACGTCTACCGAACGTGCGTAGAAGGCTGTCGAGATCAACTCGAAATCCGTATCGCCACGATTGCCCTGTTGACCTTCCGCTTCAGGATACGGTTGCAACCAGTCTCCGAATGTTTGCATCCTGGAGATATGGTCTTTGCTCTGGCTTGCATGATACGAAAGCCATCGCGTCATCATCTGATAGTTGTCCTCCAGGATCGTTTGGTCGCCAGTCAATACGTAGAGCTCCCAGGGTATGATCGTTGCGGCATCCCCCCAACCCGAGGATGCCCAATTGATCCAGTCAACAAACGGAACATACAGCGGTATCGAGCCATCTTCCCTTTGCTCTTCACGCATGCTTTGTAACCAGGCGGACCAGAACCCGTAAACATCGGCCATATACATGGATGCCGTGGCAAAGACCTGTGCATCTCCGGTCCAGCCCAGGCGTTCGTCTCGCTGGGGACAATCAAGCGGAATATCAAAAAAATTACTGCGTAGACCCCATACAATATTTTGGGACAACTGATTGAGTTTGGGGTGTGAGCTTTCAAAGTCGGAATGCAGATTCACATCGGAGTGCTGCACAAGAGCATTCACCCAGTCCTTTGCCGGCGTCTTGCTTGTATCGAATCCCTTTATTTCGACGTAACGATAACCATGGTAGGTGAATGTCGGCTGATACTCTATGATCCCGGTTTTGTCGGGCAGGAAATAGTCGGTGGACAGGGCGCTTCGATAGTTGTCAGTGTAGAACGTACCCTTGTCCAAGGCCTCTGCATAACGAATCCTGATTTCCTGGCCGGCAATAGCCGGAATCCTCATGCGCGGAACACCCACCATGTTTTGACCGAAATCAAAGATCACAGATCCATCGCTCTGGGTTGCCAGTTCCAGAACTGGAAGCTCTTGAGTAATGCGGACTGGAGCATGGCGTTTCGGGCGTAGCCGCACCTCGTCATTCAGCGGCTCTTCTATCGCTGAGTCCCAGGCCGAATCGTCAAAACCGGCGCTTGACCAACCCGGCATTTCAAAAGCCTGGTCGTATCGCTCACCATCATAATTGCTCGCAAAACGTATCGGTCCCTGTTGAGTCGCCTTCCAACTGCTGTTGGTGGCAACCAGCAGAGTTTTTCCATCGCGATACGTCACTTCCAACTGTGCCAACAAGCGCGGCGGGAGTCTGAAATCCTGTAAATGCTGATCACCCACGCGGCCGGAATACCAACCACCGGCAAGACTCACCGCAATGGTGTTTTCACCTGTGCCGAGTTGTTGGGTCACATCATAAGTCAATGTTTCGATACGTCTGCTATAAGGCGTCCAGCCAGGCGTCATGACATCGTTTTCTGCAACCGGAATTCCATTGATGAACGGCTTGAACAATCCTTTGGCCGTTATATAGAGCCTTGCGTGTGCTACGTCATCCGAAATGACGAATGACTTTCGAAAGTACTGTGGTGTCGCCAGCACCTGTCTGGAAGGCTGCTTGTTCGGTTCCGTATCAGGGTGGCCGATCCAGAGGCCTTCCCAGTCGGCATTGGCCAAAAGACCCAGCTCAATGGATTGGGTGTCGCTCCACCTTGAGACTCGCTCGTTTTCGTCCCAAATCCGCACCCGCCAATATACCTCTTGGCGGGAAGAAAGCTGCTCGCCCTGGTATCGGATCCAGGACGTATCGCTGGATATGACTTTTTGGCTGTCCCACAAGTCGGCTCTTGATTCAATATCATCGAGACCTGAAGCAACTTGAATCTGGTAAGCCGATTGAAAGTCGGAATCGGAATCAGGCGACAATTTCCAGGAAAATCGGGGTATCGATTCATAGTAGCCCAGGGGATTGGCAAAGCCTTCACCCACCTTCAGGTCTGTGGGTGAGGCTATGTACGTCGGCCAGGGTTCAGGAACACTGCAGGAAAAGCCCAGGAAAATGGAAATGCAGAGTGCACTCGTCTTCACTATTCTCGCCAGTTGCCGTGACACGAACAAATCGATTACTCGACCGTGAGCGTAAGCTCGGTCAGGTCTTCGTCGCGCGAGGAAGTACCGACGAGCACCTTGAATTCACCGGGTTCAATGACACGATCGTGTGCGAGGTCAATCATTTCAAACGCCTCTGGCTCGAGGGCCAGCTCGATGCTGCTGGTTTGACCAGCCTCAAGCGCTACTCGTTCGAACGCCTTGAGTGCCTTGTCCGGACGAGTGGTCGAGCCCACGACATCACGCAAGTAGACCTGCACGACCTCATCGCCGTCCATGTTTCCGGTATTTGTGACATCAAGTGTCACCACCACGGAGTCACCTGAACTTATACGTTGATCGGAAAGGCGAATTTCTGAAAGTTCGAATTCGGTGTAGCTCAGTCCATAGCCGAACGGGAACAATGGCGGACCATCTTCAAAAAGGTAGTCCTTCCAGTTGGCGGAAAAGCGCTGGCTATAGTATGCCGGAACATGCGCCGAGCTGCGTGGCACGGTGACCACCAGCTTGCCACCGGGGTTGTTTTCTCCAAACAAGGTATTGGCAATCGCCTTGGCAGTTTCATCGCCGAGGTACCAGCCATCGACAATCGCATCCGCGTGTTCGTTGATATAGTTGATACTCAACGACCGGCCATGTATCAGTACGACAATCGTCGGGGTGCCGGTATCGATGACAGCCTTTACCAGAGCATCCTGGTTGCCAACCAGATTGATGTCGCCGCGGTCGCCAAGCGCCCCTTCCAAAAAGAAGGCTTCGCGGCTCGTAAAGTAGTTGTCGCCGACAACGACAATCGCAACGTCGGATTCGCTGGCCAATGTGGCCGCTGCGGCGATAGACTCTTCCTCTTCTTCGTAGGGAATCGTGTAAATTCGGTTATCCGCAATTTGACCGGCTTCCAACTGGGTGAATGCTCTCTCGCTGGTGATACCACACCCTTGGGCAAAATTGATCTCGATGTCGGTGTCTGCAAGGTATTCCTGCAGCCCGTCGTGGATCGACTGGACCTGCTTGCCCCGGTAGGTATAGCCGCCAAGCACGGTTTCCCCCGCATTCGGACCGATTACAGCGATCTTAGTCAGCTCGTTCTTGCGCAGTGGCAAGAGGCTGTTTTCGTTTTTCAGCAGGATTACGGCTTTCTCCGCAGCCTCGAGCGCCAGCTCTGCATTGGTCGGATCATCCTGTATGGAGACGGCTCTATGCTTGTCGACATAGGGATTTTCAAACAGGCCGAGCATGAATTTGACGCGCAGAACCTCGCGAACACGCTGGTCGAGATAGGGCATGTATTCCGGATGGGCTTCCAGCGCCTGCGGCAAGAATACGTAGCTCTCGCCTCTGGGCTGATCGAGGTTGACTCCTGACTTGAGTGCCAGGCGGACAGCTTCTTCTTCCGTGGCTGCAACCCGATGCAGAATCCTGAGCCGATGAATATCATGGTAGTCGCTGACCACCATCCCCCGGAATCCCCATTCCTCGCGCAGGAGATCATTCAACAGCCATTCGTTGCCATGGGCGGGGACACCGTCTATTTCACTGTGCGACGGCATGATGCCCCAGACATGTGCTTTCGTAACCGCCTGGCGGAAGGGTTCGAGAACTTCTTCCCGGAAAATGCGTGGCGGTATGCTGGTAGGGGCAAAATTTCGACCGCCGTCGGCCTGTCCATACCCTGCAAGGTGCTTCGGGGCGGATACCACGTGATCGCTTCCGACCCGCTTGCCGCCGCCCTGAAGACCCGTGGTGGCCGCCAGCCCCATCTGCGTGACCAGATACACATCTTCTCCGTAGGTCTCCTCCATTCGGCCCCAGCGAGGGTCCCGGGCAAGATCCAGCACCGGCGTGTACATGACGTGGTTCCCACGTGACCGCGCCTGTAATGCGGCGCGAGTGAAAACCCGGTTGACCAGGGACGTATCCCAGGTCCCGGCCAGGGCAATCGCCTGCGGGAACGTGGTGGCGTTGCGCGCAATGAGTCCATGCAGCGCTTCGCCCCCCAGCAGTACCGGAATACCTAACCGGGTGTTCTCCGCAACATGGCGTTGAATCATGTTGCTGAAGTCGGCATCCTGCGCCGCATCCAGTGTCAGGTTGACGTATTGTACCGAGCCCAGGCCGTTCCCAAGCTGCTCCCGAAAGGTCGATTCGATCGAAAGGGCTCCGTCATTGCCCACGTCGACCCTTACATAGTTGCTGAGCAGTTGGTTGACCTTCTCCTGCAAGGTCATTTGCGAAAGCAGACTGTCGACGCGTTCCTCTATCGGCTGATTCGGATCCTTGTAAATGCTGTCGACGAATTGGGCTCGACTGTGCCCCCCGTAAAAAGCAAGGAGTATGATCGCAACCGATGACGTAATTCTTTCCATTGTTTAATCCTGCAGAATCTCGCGGTTCTCGACGGGATACCAGGCAGTCAATCTTTCTGCCAGGCGTTCAACCACTTCAGGGTGTCTCGTCGCCAAGTTGATCAATTCGTGTTCATCATTCAACAAGTTATAGAGACGCGGACCACCAAGCACGTCTTCGTGATAATTCTGATAGCTATCGTTTCTGCCGTCGTAGCTCAAAATCAACTTCCAATAGTCATCAATAACCCATCGATACAACATTGAGGATTCGGGCTCATTGATGTCTGCCATATCGTGCGCAAACCCTTCGCCAAAAATCGTGTCTCGGTCGATCAGCGTTTGTTGGTGCAAATGAGGATACAAATTGATACCCGGTAGCTCATTGGGCACGTCCAGCCCGGCCGCACCCAGTATTGTCGGTACGATGTCAACGCTACTGGCTAGTTCACTACGCATCTGCGACTGGAGCTGACCAGGCAGCGAATATATGATTGGCGTGCGCACGCCATTTTCATTGGGGCTTTGCTTCGAGCGGGGCAAAAACCGGTCGGTTTGTTCCGGATTGCTTATCCAGCCGTTGTCCGAGACGTACACTACAAGCGTATTCTCTTTGAGTCCTTTCTCATCCAGATAACCAAACAATTGAGAAATGGTTTCGTCAAACCACTCGATCATTGCAAAATATTTCGCAACCGGTACCGGCAATTCCCTATCCTGGTAGTTTTCCAGAATACGCTCGGGCGGTGTGTGCGGGGAATGAGGCATATACGGCGCATACCACACAAAAAAGGGTTTATTCTCGGCAGAGACTCTGTCAATGAAATCGGTGATTTCGCCTAACCCTTCCCGACCGATCCTCAAGCCGTCGTCTCCATGCCGACCGCCTGGGCCGGGAAAACCGCGGGTCATCCCCTCGTCAAACCCGCCTCTCTCAAAGCTCCCCTCCCACCACTTCCCGGTTTGCAGCGAAACATAGCCTTTGTCGCTCAACAGTCGGGGCAAGGTCTGAACCCGATCAATCTTGCCAATGATTTGTCCGCGCAGTCGCCGGTACGCCTCCGAGTCTTTGCCACCTTCGACCCTGCTCGTCGGATCGTTACCCGTAATGCCGTGCTGTGAAGCGTATAGCCCGGTGGCGATCGTTGCCAAGGAGGGACGACACAGTGCCGTCGGTACGTAGCCACGTGCGAAGGTAACGCCTTCATTGGCCAATCGGTCAATTGCCGGCGTTTGAACGTGTTCATGCCCCATAAAGCTGTAATCACTCCAGGCGTGATCGTCGGATATGATCAACAGGACATTTGGTGGTGCAGCTGTCGCTGCAGAATTCATTGG
Source organism: Candidatus Rariloculaceae bacterium (assembly GCA_965221035.1). GTDB lineage: Bacteria > Pseudomonadota > Gammaproteobacteria > Steroidobacterales > Rariloculaceae > UBA6522. The sequence goes on along the minus strand of OZ244860.1, from coordinate 3,595,357 downwards.
TCGATCGGTACCCGGGCTTCGCGAGTCGCAAGCCGACAAAGTCACAAGCGCGACGATTAATATCCATTGCGCGACATTCAATTTGTTGATGCGACGCCTGGCAGCCGTCCGATCAATTCGGCTGCTCATTGTCGTTGTCCCAGAACGAACGAATAGTTCCCTGCTTCAAATAACTCCTTCGGTCTGTCCGGCAAATTTACCCATGCACTCGAATTGTCTGGAATCTGGATACTCCATTTGATCGTGTCTCCTTCGCGCCGCCAGCTACTTCTGATTTCACCGAAACCGGTCGTGTAGGTGACATCGACAAAAGCAAGATCCTTGACAAAATATGGTCTGAGCTCAAATTCCTGATACCCGATGCTGTCTTCAAGTGGCCTTATTCCTCCCAAACCTTCGTAAAACCAACCGTCGTATCCACTGTGAAACGGATGATTGAGTGAACGGCCAGGTGCGGAACGGCCGGTTGGGTCGGCCTCCGGGTCGAAGAGTCCCTTGCGCTCCCACAGCGTTGTGGCCTGAAGTTCGTCAAACAGGTAGCTATAGCCAGGATATCCGGGTGCCTTGAAAATATTGAATGCGGTGTCCGAGTAGCCGTAATCGCTCAGTGCAAGATAAAGGTAAGTTTGCCCAAGCGCACCCACTGAAGCGTGGCCTCCCCAGGTTTCAACTACATCTCTATTCAAGGCATCGGCTACGGACTGCCGCAGGTCGCTGGGTGCAATGCCGAAACGAAGCGCCATGGCATCAGCCGTTTGACTGCCATAATGGCCCGTTTCCGGATCATGGAACTCGGCGTGCAATTGTTGGCTGACTGTGTCAAACAGGCGTTTGAACCGGTGGCTGTCCGCTGGATTTTCGAGCACCAGCGAGATCCTGGACATCAAATCGGCCGCATGTGCCAGCAGCGCCGAACTGGTAAATGTGGCAGAGGTATGTTGCGGCGTACACCGTCCGCCCACTCTTTCCATGCCTGGTTCGTGTACCGGGTCACACCAATCTCCATAGCCCTTGCGGATCAACGAATCCGACAGCTCAGCTTCGGCTGCTTGCATATATTCAAGCAGACTCTCGTATTGCGTTCGTAAAAGCTGCCTGTCACCATGATGGCGAAAATGTTCCCAGGCAATTAGTACCTCCGCCACGGCCCAGTCGAAATTTCCCCCATGGGTTCTCTTGCCAGGCACGATGGCTGGCGCCTTGAAAGTCGCGGTTCTGAAGTCACCCAGATACTTTCGCCAAAGGTTTTGCATGTTGAAATTGTAGTTTCCGGTGACCAACGCCGCATGGGCATCACCTGTCCAACCTGCTCGTTCCCTGATTGGGCAATCCATTGGCACACTCATCAGATTGCTTTCGTAACTCCACAACGCTAGATCATGTATTCGGTTCAGCAACTCATCCGAACTTGTGAAAGACCCGGAACGCTGCACGTCACTGCGAATCAGGTGCGCTGATATTGTCTCCAGCCCGGGAGCCGAATTGAGTCCTGTAATCTCGATGTATCGAAAGCCATGCCACGAGAAAGTGGGTGTCCATGATGACTGATCCCTTCCCGAAGGCATGTACGCATCGACTTGTTGCAGCAGGGGTGCTTGACCACCACTTTTCTGGCTAATGTTGCCGTCGCGATCGGCCCACTCGGCATACCGAAGAAATATGGCCTTCCCTTCAGTGATGTCCAGTTTCGACAGATCGAGGGTAGGTAGTCCCGTAAAGTTCTGTCCGAAGTCAACAACCCACGTGCCTTCTGCTGTTTCGAATACATTCCTGGGCGAGAGCTTTCGTACGGCTCTGATTGGTGGCAATAGCTGCGGTTCCAGTGCAAGCGTTGGCCATGCAGCCAATACTTCTACCTCGTGCCAATCATCTGGCGTCGGGCTGTCGTGGTTCGTGTTCCAACCTTGCACGGTCAGGGTTCCATCGTAGAATTCTCCGGAGAATACTCCCTCTTTCGAAACGGGCGACGGGTGACTGAACCATTCACTGTCCGTACCCACGATCTCACTGGAACCATCGGCATACTCAAGTTCAAGCTGTGCGATAAATCCGGGTCGCCCATACGACAGGTTCCCGAGAGGCGTCGAAAAGGCAATTTCCTCGTTGTACCAACCACTTCCCAAATGGACGGCGATTGTATTGGCCCCATTGGCGATCAGCGGCGTCACCTCATCGGTGTTGTACAATATTCGCTTGTCGTAGTCCGTCTGCCCGGGGTCCATCAGACGATTGTCGACCTTGTTGCCGTTCAGGTAGATTTCATAGTAGCCCGCTGCTGTGCTGTGCAGCTTCGCTCTCGCTATCGCCCTGGAAACCGTGAATTGCCGACGAAACAGACTGGCTGTGGGCTGTTTATGAAGTTTTTCAAGGACATGCGGTTCAACACTGTCCCCAAGTATGTCGGTATTTGCCGCATACGCAATCCATTGCTCAAGCGCATCATGATTCTCTGCAACTACCGGTTGAGCAACCTGGATCCAGCCAGCCTTCCAATCGGACTTCTCAAGCAAGCCCATGTCCCAGGAGTGAATGTCGCTCCAGCGACCTGCTTCGCCTTCTCCTCGAGGCCAGACTCTTACTCGCCAATACACGGTGTCGTTTGAAGATAGCGGTTTCCCTGAGTACTCGACATTGATCGACTTCGCAGATTCAACTTTTCCACTGTCCCAGAGAGTGGCCCTACCGTCTGCCAAGCTCAAATTGTCATGCGCAACCTGGATTTGATAATACGCCTGGCTTACGACATTCGAGTGCCAGGACAAGCGCGGATTGGCACTGTGCACATTTAGGGGCGTTGCATGACCCTCTACGAGCAAGTTGTCTGGTCTGGTTTCCAGTGCCGACGCACCTGTGGCGCCTGCGCATGAGCCCAAAACGAATAGACACAGCGCTACGAAATGAATCTTCGGATCTGACCGGTGCTGGATTGTAGCGTTGCCTACTCGGACCATTTGGCCATTTCCGATGCGGCTAGCAGCACTGCTCCTACACCGTACAATTGGGAATCCGATCTCTGGACAGGATCGGGGCCTCTACCGACATGCTGAACCCAATTGACTCGACCGCTCGGGTCAACGGCTCTCTCGATCGCAGACCAGCCCCGCTCGACAACCTGTTTCGCCTGTTGGTCCGTCAAGACTCCGTTATTCACGCCCCAAGCCAGGCCATAGGTGATAAAGCCAGTGCCACTTAATTCCGGCGTCCTGACTTTGTCGGGGTCCATCAACGAAGCTGGCCAATAGCCTTCTTCAGTCTGTAGCTCCAACAGGCTGGCCGCGAACTTTCTGTATAGATCGACATACCTGTCTGTGGAAGGATGATCCTCTGGCAAGTCATTAATGATCAGGGGAATGGCTGCGAATACCCAGCCATTTCCACGTCCCCAGAAAACCGGTGCACCGTTATCGCTTTGCATATCGAAATAGCGGCTGTCTCGAAAATACAAACCGTACTGCTCGGAGAACAGGTAATCGGTACTTGCCCAGAACTCCCTGTCTGCGTACTCGAAATATCTTGGGTCACGGGTGACATTGCTCAACTTCAACCAGGTTCTTGGCGCCATGAACAGCGCGTCAGCCCAACACCACCTCAACTGGCAATTGCCTTCTAACCCTGGAGTTCTGTCTTGCTGCCCCGGTTCGATCATTTCTAACCCTACTGTCGGAGGATTGGCCAGAATCATGTCGAACAGCTCCTGGGTCGGCCTGTAGGTTTCCGGGTTACCCGTGCGCTCTGCCAACCACAAGTAGGTCTGGCCAATAGTGTGGTCGTCCGCATGATAGGGACGGTTGAGCAACAACTCATATTCTTGCTCTTCGGCCATTTGCTCGACAAACTCAAGAAGAGACTCGTCACTTGACGCTTCGATCCATTCAGTCAGCCCGACGTAGAAGGCCGCCTGAATCCAGAACTTGGGATTTTCGGACCTCTCACGATGAGACTCGGGGATATACTCCAAATTTCCCAGTTGTTCGATTTGCCACCGTGCGGATCTGCTAGCGATATCATGGGCCGAATTTCTTATTTCATCTGCGCTCCTTGTTCGAGCGTCGACCATCGCTTCGCTGCTGGCATTGACTGACGACTGATCCGTTTGAGCATCTGCACCGCCACAGCCTGCCAGAAAATTACCAACACCCAACAGCAATAGCGCAAGTTTCTCAACTTTCATATGCATAACTCAATCTACCCACTTTGAGAACGTATTCATCGGTCAAACAGGCCTGGCAGGCCAAGCGAAATTGACGGAAAAGCGGTAATCAGCAACAGGACTCCAATCATCGCTCCATAGAATGGCCACACGGAACGAACGCTTTTCTCGATTGGAATACCGCCGACGGCGCAGCCAACGAAGAGTACTGACCCGACGGGAGGCGTCACCAGGCCGATACCAAGATTTAGAATCAGCACGATACCGAATTGAACGGGGTCCATGCCGAGTTCGGTGACGACTGGCAGAAATATCGGTGTGGTGATGATGATGAGCGGCGACATGTCCATGAACGTGCCCAGGATCAACAGGATCAGGTTGATGATGAGCATCAGTACAAGCGGATTCTCACTGATACTCAGCAAGGCTTCGGACATGCGCAGTGGTACTTCGGCAACCGCCATCAACCAGCCGAAGGCCGACGCAGCCGAAATAATCAACATCACGATCGCCGTGGTCTTGACGGCATTGCGGGTTGCCGTGACGAAACCGGGCCAGTCCAGGCTGCGATACACCAGTGCGGCGATGATGACGGTGTAAACAACGGCGATCGCCGACGATTCAGTAGCTGTAAATACGCCCGAGAGAATACCCCCGACAATGATGATCGCGGACAACAGCCCCGGCACCGCCCGCATGAACGCGACACCGAGCAAGCGCCATCCCGGGAATTGCCCTCTGGGATAGCCTCGCCTGGCGGCGATCAGATACGTTACCACCATCAGCGTCAGTCCAAGCAGTATTCCCGGAACTACACCAGCAAGGAACAGCGATACGATCGAGACGCTCCCACCCGCGGCAATGGAATAGATGATCATGTTGTGAGAGGGCGGGATCAGCAATCCGGTGGTCGATGCCGTTGCCGTTACGTTGACGGCAAAGTCGTCGTCATAGCCATTCCTGCGCATGATCGGACTCAGGGTCGATCCCATTGCGGACACGCTGGCAACCGCTGAACCCGATACGGCGCCGAACAGCATGCAGGAGAGAACACTGACGTGCCCCAGCCCACCCTTGAGCCGTCCGAGCAGGGATTCGGCGAGACGGACCAGCTTCTCCGCGACGCCGGATTGGTTCATCAACTCGCCGGCGTAGATGAAGAACGGAATCGCAAGCAACGCGAATACATCGATGCCGGCGGCCATGCGCTGGAATGCGACGACCAGCGGAATATCCAGGTAGACGAGTGTGGCCAGCGCCGCAAGGCCGAGGCAGAAGGCGACCGGCACGCCCATCACCAGCAGGATCGCAAAGGAGCCAAACAGTACCGCTAGCTCCATGGATCGACGCCTCGCTGATCTCGTATCAAGTTCACACAGTTGACGAGCGCAAACAGCACGATAAGCACGCCGCAGATGACGAAGGGCCAATAGGCCACGGACCGCGCCACACCGAGCGTCGGGATGACATGGGATTCGGTGTAATCGACCAACACCATGCCATTGAATGCCATGGTGGCTCCGAACCCCATGATCAGCAGCTGCCCCAACACGAAAACCGCGATCTTCACCCGCACCGGAAGCATGGATACGAACAACCTGAAGCCCAGGTGAAACCTCGCGTGAACGCCGACGGCCGCCGCGAGGAGCACGAAATACGCCATGATGACCAGCGCCGCCGCCTCGGACCATGGCGGGCTGTCGTTGAGGACGTAGCGTGCGAATACCTGCCACGCGATCACTCCGGTCATGAGGACCAGGCCCGCCGCGGCAGCGCTCGTGACGACCCCGGCAAGATGTTCGGCCGCACGGCCAATTCCGCCCTTACCTGACCGCACGTATTCGCTCCACCAATTGCCTCAGCGCCAAATCTTCGAGGTACTGGTCGTAGAGTGGTTCCATTGCATCGATGAATGGTTGTTTGTCGATGTCGTCGACGATCAAGACACCGGCCGCAATCATGGCCTCACGGGATGCTGCCACTCGCGCGTCCCAAAGTCGCCGCATCACGCCCACAGAATCCACGGCGGCGTTGCGCACCAACTCGCGATCCTCAAGTGACAGTTGTTCCCACCGATAGCGGGACATGACAATCACCTCGGGCACCATCACGTGCTGGGTGAGGCTGAAATAAGGGGCTACTTCGAAGTGCCGTGACGACTCGAATGTCGGCCAATTGTTCTCCGCGCCATCGATCGTCCCCAGCGCAAGCGATTCGTAGACCTGTCCAAACCCCATTGGTGTGGCATTGCCGCCAATCGCGGCGATCATGTCGACGAAAATTTCCGAGTTCATTACACGGACCTTCATCCCATTCATGTCGGCGGGCGAGTGTATGGGCCGCAAGGTGTTGTACATGTTTCTTGCGCCGGCATCGTAGAAAGCCAGGCCCACGAGCCCATGGGGTGAGAGCCCGGCGAGAATTTCCTCACCGATCGGGCCATCCAGCACGCTGCGCATATGCTCGGTGGAACGAAATAGAAACGGAAGTGAAAATACCCCGGTTTCTGGCACGATCGAGTTGAGCGGGGCCAGACTCGTTCGGCTGACGTCGATGCCACCGAAAATCGTGATCTCCAACGCGGCCCGCTCATCTCCCAACTGCGCTCCGGGATAGATCTTGAGCTGAATGCGTCCATCGGTCACCTCGGCGAGTTGATCCGACATGTACTGGATGCCGCGCACCGTAGGATAGTCCGCATCATGAATATCGGCCGCCCGGAGGTTGACCGACTCCTGAGCCGTGGACAGCAAGCTCCAGAGCCCGCTTGCCAACACGACGATACTCGACCATTTGCGGTGACGTGATGAATTCATGGGCTTTGGATTTCGTAGTGAACTCTCAGGTGCGACCAAACCCTGACTTGTGTCCGGTATTGGTACCATGACGCCGTGAAGCGCTCGTAATAACGCAAGAAAGCCCGCCATTTCAATCATAATATTGCAATATAGAGCATATCGCAACTTTCCCGCTCGCCCGCTCGCCCAGGCACGTCTACGCAGAGACAGCTACCGTGACACAGGCGCCGAGCCCATTGTTGGGCCTGCACAGATCTACCAACACGAACCTTTTTGAGTCCCGAAGATGGTGGAAATCAGGGACTTGACCGATGATGGTCACGCCGACTTGTTATCGTTCTCCGGCAGAGACTCATCCGCAATAATGACCTCAATCCCGTGGCTCTCGAACTGTGCAATCGCCTTCTCATCAGCCTTCTCATCGGTGATCAGAATATTGACGTCTTGTAGCGGGCTGAAGACAAAGTTACTGCGCACTCCGATTTTCGAGCTGTCCGCCAGGACAACCAGTATCTCCGCCTGCTTGCGCAACTTCTGTTCGGCACGTATCAACAGAGGATCAGATTCCATTACTCCGTAGTGTCCAATGCCGGGAGTCCCCATAAACATCTTGGTACCGTGATAATACGGGATCGTGTCGTGCTCGAACGAGCTCAGGATAATCCCCTGCTTTCGATACAATTCGCCGCCCGGGAGGGTGATCTGTATGTCGCTGTTAATGGCGAGATCTTGCGCAAGGAAAAATGAGTTCGTCAAGATTTGCAATCTTCTGCCAATCAGAAACTCGCTCATCATATAGGTGGAGCTACCGGCATTGATGATAATGGCTTCTCCTTCCTCGCAGAGTTCTACCGCCTTCCGGGCAATCAAGCGCTTGGCATCGGCATGTATCTCCTTGTCCAGCAGAAAAGGAGACCCCGCCAAACTCGGCCGTCTGGGTTCTTGCCCCGTCACATCGAGCGCCTGGGCTCCACCACGGATCTTTCTAATCAGATTCCTTTTGGCCAGCTTGTTGATGTCGCGGCGTATGGTTGCTTCCGACGACTGCAACAACTTGGCCATTTCAGGAACACTGACAAATTGCCGCTCGTCGAGCAGATGAAGAAATACCTGATGTCTCTGTTTCTCAAGCAAGGCAGAATCCCCTCTCAACTTGGCGGTACATCAATCGCCATCTGATTGATTCGCCGCCATTCTGCACAGGACGCAGATTCAAATCAATTTCCACCGGCTACGGAAAAAGACCTGTATGATCACGTTCCCCACCCTGCCTGTGTGCCCCCCTTGCGAGTTTCCATAATTCGTCTTGCATAGCCGCTAGCGGCGTATGCGGCCAGCGGATCAGCCGGCAACCCTGCAGTTGCGCGCCATTCGGAAAGATCACCGCGCACGTCCGAATAGAACGCATTCATGAAAATCTCATTTGCCTCAAGCACTTCTCCTGAGTTCCGCGCCGCATCCAGGGCTTCGTAGTCGACCATCAGTGCCCGCGCCGTCATCTCCTGGACGTTAAGCACTGAACGAATTTGCCCTGGGATCTTGGCCTCGACGTTGTGGCACTGATCCAGCATGAACGCTATCTCGGAATCCTTGTCGAAGCCACCTCCGCGGATTACCTCAACCAGGATACGGAACAGCTGGAACGGGTCGGCAGCGCCCACGATCAGATCATCGTCAGCATAGAAGCGCGAATTGAAGTCAAACGATCCCAGCTTGCCAAGCCGCAGCAGTTGCATGACGATGAATTCGATATTGGTGCCCGGCGCATGGTGACCGGTATCGAGGCACACTACAGCGTTGTCACCGAGTCCCAGGACCTGTGCATGTGCGGTACCCCAGTCCGGCACATCCGTATGGTAGAACGACGGTTCGAAAAACTTGTACTCCAGTACGAGGCGCTGTGTCCGGTCGATCCGACCATAAATCTCTTCCAGCGATTCCGCAAGCCAATCCTGACGGGCACGAATATCCGTCTGTCCGGGGTAATTGCTGCCGTCCGCCAACCAGATCTTCAGGTCACGCGAGCCGGTCTCGTGCATGATATCGATGCATTCGAAGTGATGGTCTATCGCTTGCCGGCGCACCGACTTGTCGTGATGGCACAAGCTGCCAAGCTTGTAGGCCTCATCCTGGAACGTATTCGAATTGATAGTTCCCAGAGACACGCCCAGATGTTCGGCATGCGCCTTCAGCTTCTGGAAACTCCTGACCTTGTCCCACGGTATGTGTAGCGCTACAGTCGGTGCGAGGCCGGTCAGCTTGTGGACCTGTGCCGCATCTTCAATCTTCTCGAACGGATCACGCGCCACACCTTCCTGGGGAAACACGCCGAAGCGCGTGCCTGAGTTTCCGAACGCCCAAGATGGCAGCTCGATGGCAAGTTCGGACAATACCGGGGTGATGTCGCCAAAGATCGGCATAAGAGGCAATCTTACCGCGATAGAGGCTAACGTGTGAACGAGGGTGCATAGCCGGCATCGACGTTTAGGATGTTGCCGGTAGACTTGGCAGATGCTGCTGACGCAAAAAAGTAGATTGCCTCTGCAACGTCCTCGGGAAACACGTTGCGCTTCAACAAGCTTCTCTTCCGGTAGTGATCTTCAAGACCCTCGTCGCATAGTTGATGCGCGGCCGCCCGCTCTTCACGCCACTTGCCGTTCCATATCTTCGAACCTCGAAGGACCGCGTCCGGGTTCACCACGTTGCACCGTACACCAAACGGTGCCCCTTCGAGCGCCACGGCCCTCGCAAGTTGCACCTCCGCGGCTTTTGCCGTGCTGTAAGCCGCCGCGTTGGGCGACGCGACCAGCCCATTCTTGCTTGCGACCATGATGATCGACCCCCCATTCTGCTGCGCCTTGAGCACTTTGAACGACTCTCGCGCCACCAGGAAGTAGCCTGTAGACAATATCGCCATGTTCCGATCCCACATCTGCAGGCTCGTTTCGTCCAGCGGCGCCGAGCTCGCTATGCCGGCGTTCGAAACGACAATATCGACACCGCCGAATTCGACCGACACAAACGCCAGCGCTGCTATCACAGATTCTTCGCTCGTAACGTCGCAGCGAACCCCGCGTACAACGTCCCCGCTGAACCGTTCTGTCAATTCACCATTCACCGAGGCAAGCGCTTCCTCGTCGATGTCAGCAAGCACAACGCAGGCACCCTGTTGCAGTAATCGAACAGCAGTCGCCTTGCCGATGCCGCCGGCACCGCCGGTCACAATCGCGACCTGGCCAGCCAAACTCTTGGGCTTTGGCATGCGCTGCAGCTTTGCTTCTTCCAGCAACCAGTACTCGATGTCGAACGCCTCTTGCTCGTCGAGACCAACGTACTCGCTCACACCGTTGGCCTCGCGCATCACGTTGATCGCATTAACGTAAAATTCACCGGCAATGCGTGCCGTAGGCTTGTCCTTTGCAAACGTGATCATGCCTACACCGGGAATCAGGTACACCACCGGATTCGCGTCGCGCAACGCCGGGCTATCTTCGCGCTTGCATCTTTCATAGTATTCTGAATAAGACTGGCGATATTCGGCGACCTGAGCATCCAGACTCACCGCAGTGTGGACCAGTGCCTTTTCAAGATCACCAATTGGGTCGAAGTCTACGACCAGCGGACGGATCTTGGTGCGCAGAAAATGGTCCGGGCATGAGGTGCCCAGCGCCGCCAATTGCAAAATGTCATTCGAATTGACGAACTGCAAGACTTCTGCGGAGTCATCGAAATGACCGACCTTTCTCTCGTCGCCAGTGATCTTGCCGCGCAGCAGTGGCATCAGTTGCGAGGCCACTTTTCGCCGCTGCCCATCGTCCAACGGGACGTCATATTTCGCGCCACCAAACGGTTCGGTCGAGTTGTTGTCGGCAAGCCACTCCGCCGCACGCTGCAAGATCGAAAGCGTCGTTTCGTAGCAGTCTCGGGAGGTCTTCCCCCACGTGAACAGGCCGTGTCCCTGGAGGATAATCCCCTTGAGATTCAGGTTCGATTTCGATAATTTCTCAAGCCGTAGCCCGAGGTCGATGCCGGGCCGCTGCCACGGCAACCAACCCATTTCTCCACCAAACACCTTCTCCGTCAACTCCTTGCTGTTCGTCGTGCACGCAATGGCGATGACCGCATCCGGATGCATGTGATCAACATGTCTATGCGGAATAAAGGCATGTAATGGTGTGTCGATGCTTGCCGCCCGAGGATTCAAGTTGAATGTGCAATGCGGCAGATAGCCAACCAATTCGTCTTCGTGCTCAAGGCCGCGATAGAGGCGTTTCAGTTGTTCCAGCTTGTCAAGATAGAGCGTGGCAAATCCATCCATGCCCATGCTGCCGAGGTCGCCACCTGAACCCTTGACCCAGAGTACGGTCTCATGGGTGCCGGTAAGCGGATCCGGCATATCGATCTTGGCCGACGTATTGCCTCCACCGTAGTTCGTAATTCTTAGATCTGACCCCAGCAGGTTAGAGCGGTACAGTAGCAATTCCTGCTCGGTCATCGATTTGGCCAATTGGCTATCCCATCGGTTTTCAAGTTTCTGAATCATTCTTGCGCATCGTTGAGTCGTGTAAAAATCAGGGGCTGTGGAGGCGCCCGCGTGCTGTGATCTATTGTGATCAATTCGGTATGGAAATACAAGATTTATTGATCTAAACTGACCGATCTTGATTGTCCGGGGTGAAAAGGGGGCGTGTGGTCCAAGGCAGAACCATCGTTGTCGACCTTGGCAAGACGCACGCCAAGGTCAGCTTGTGGAACAAGCACGCTGAGTTGATTGACCGTCGCATCAGGTCAATCGAAGTTCAGCAGTCGTCAATGGGCTATCGCGCACTCGACGTCACCGGAATCGATGTCTGGTTAGTCGAGACGATCAGGGCGTTTGCGCGGATTGGCGCAGTTGCGAGGATCGTGACCGCGGGTCACGGCGCTGCAGCGGCGGTGATCAGGAACGGTGAGCTGTTTCTCGACCCAATGGATTATGAGGACGACATTCCTGCCGGAGAGCAGGCGGAATACGGTGCCTTGCGCGATCCGTTTCAGTCCACGGGTTCACCTCGACTGCCTCTGGGACTGAATCTCGGAATGCAGCTTTATCATCTCGAACAGCAGACGGGCGAAATTCCCTCCGACGCGCAGATAGTTACCTGGCCACAGTACTGGTCCTGGCGGTTTTGCGGGGTGGCCGCGAGCGAAGTTTCCAGCCTCGGATGCCACACCGACCTGTGGCAACCTGCAGCACAGGCATTTAGCCAGTTGGCCGTGAGCCGGGGCTGGGTGGAACGTATGGCGCCATTGCGCAAGGCAGGTGACGTGCTCGGGCCTGTAACCGCCGGGTTCGCTGCCGATACCGGCCTGAATCCCGATTGCGAGGTGCTCTGCGGTCTGCATGACAGCAACGCGGCCTTGCTTGCCGCGCTGGGGCATCCCGAGATCGCAGGCGGCGACGCGACCGTGCTTTCCACCGGCACGTGGTTTGTCGCTATGCGTTCGCTCGCCGCAGGCGCGGATACGGGTATCCCTGAACTCGAAGAGACGCGCGACTGCCTGGTCAATGTCGACGTTTACGGGGTTCCTACTCCGTCAGCACGTCTCATGGGTGGCCGTGAGCTTGAGCGTATTGTAGGCACCGACTCCTTCGCGTTGATAGAGGGTATCAATCCGGAAGAGATCCAGCGGCGCCTGCCGGCGCTGATTGCGGCGCACCTTCCTGCCTGCCCATCGTATGTGAGGGGCGTAGGACCGTTTCCCGACGCGCAGGGCGCCTGGCCGGACCGCCCGCAGGACCCTGTCGACCAGCACGTTCTCGCACAGCTATACCTCGCATTGATGGCCGACGCGTCGCTCGACCTGATCGGCTCGCATGACCGGCTTCTTGTCGAAGGTCGTTTTGCAGAGGAGCCCGTTTTTGTGCGAGCGCTTGCCTCTCTGCGTCCTGGCCAAAAGGTCTACACGTCAGGCGCCGAGCATGATGTCGCATATGGCGCAATGCGGCTGGTCGCGCCACGTCTGTCTGCGATTTCAATTCTTACACCCGTGACGCCGCTGGATGTCGACATTTCCGAATACGCGGCACATTGGCGCCAGCGTGCGGAACAAGCCCAGGAGGCGGCATGAAACCCGCCGCAGTCCATGACTATCGACAACTGGCAAAGCGCCGCCTGCCGAAGTTCCTGTTCGAGTACATCGACGGTGGGTCCTATTCCGAAATTACGCTTGACCGGAATCGCGCCGACCTCGAACGCGTTGCGTTGAGGCAGCGGGTCGCGCGCGATGTCTCCAGGATCGACTTGTCGACCAGTTTGTTCGGACAGGAATACGCGATACCCGTAGCGCTCGCGCCGGTTGGCATCGCCGGTATGAACGCCCGTCGAGGAGAGGTTCAGGCCGTGCGCGCTGCCGAGAACCGAAACGTGCCATTCTGTCTGTCAACCGTTGGCGCATGCGCGATTGAAGAGGTCGCCGCTGCCGCAAGCAAACCATTCTGGTTTCAGCTCTACATGATCCGCGACCGGGCATTCATGCGGGACCTGCTGAAGAGAGCGCGCGCGGCCGGCTGCTCATTGTTGGTCTTTACGGTCGACATGCCGGTGCCCGGTTCGCGTTACCGCGACTACCGATCGAGTCTCGCAGGCGACGCCAGTTTTGTCGGTGCAATGCGGCGCGTGTGGCAGGCCATGCTCAAGCCGCGATGGTCCTGGGACGTGGGCGTCAGGGGCAGGCCTCACGGGCTCGGCAACGTTGCCCCCTTGCTCGGCGACAACACCGGCCTCGAGGACTTCCTCGCCTGGATGAGCAACAACTTCGATCCCACCACTAGCTGGGACGATCTCGCATTCGTCCGAAAACAATGGGATGGGCCAATCGTTGTCAAGGGCATCATGGACGCGGAGGATGCGCGCATTGCGCGCGACTCGGGCGTTGACGGGATCGTCGTTTCAAACCACGGGGGGCGCCAACTCGATGGCGTACCGTCCACTGCAAGCGCATTGCCGGCGATTGCCAGCGAGGTCGGTGAGGACCTTACCGTCCTGGTGGACGGTGGCATTTACTCGGGACTCGACGTCATGCGCATGCTGGCGCTAGGTGCGGACGCGGTACTGATCGGGCGCGCCTGGGCCTATGCGCTCGCCGGCCGCGGTCAGGCGGGCGTAGAGCACATACTGCAATTGATCGAGGATGAGATGCGCGTCGCAATGTCCCTGACGGGCCAGACGCGACTAGGGACGGTTGACAGGGACATCCTCGTCAACGCGGACTGAATTGACGACACGAAGAAGAGCCATGTCTGAAAAAACAGAGTTTGAACGGGAGCCGGTACCGGCCCGCGCACGTCTGGGAATCAAGAGCTTCGTCGGCCAATATGCCGGCGAGCACACCGCCGGCACCGAGCTGATGATTGGTCCGCTTTTCGTCGCGGCCGGCGTCAGCGCCGTTGATCTGGTTGCCGGATTGCTGATCGGCAACCTGCTTGCCGTGATGAGCTGGACCCTGATGACGGCACCGATCGCGACGCGCGTGCGCCTGACGCTCTACTACCAGCTTGAAAGGATTACCGGTCGCAAGTTTGTGGTCGTCTACAACGCAGTCAACGGTATCGCGTTCTGTTTTCTGGCCGGATCCATGATCTCTGTATCGGCGACGGCGCTGGGTGTCTGGTTCGAGTTCCCGATGCCGGGCCTCAACGACCTATATCCCAACAGTGTTGGCTGGGTCATCGCCGTGCTCGCCATGGGCACAGTGGTTGCCTACGTGGCAGCGGCCGGCTACCGAGTGGTCGCTGGATTCGCAAACTACGCGGCCCCGTGGATGGTGCTCGTCTTTGTCGCTTTCGGCCTGGTCGGCTTGCGAGACTTCGCGAACGTAACGGGAGCATCGATCGGTAGCCTGGCAGAATTTTGGAGACTCGCAGAAACCGTGATCTGGACCGGGGGAGAACCTTTGCCCGGCCAGGTAAAGTTTACCTTCTGGCACGTCATGTTCTTCGCCTGGTTTGCGAACATGGCCATGCACATAGGCATGTCGGATTTGTCCGTGTTTCGGTACGCAAAGAAAGCTCGCTACGGACTTGCTTCGGCAACGGGCATGTATCTGGGTCACTTTCTCGCCTGGATCGCGGCCTCAATTCTCTTCGCACTGCAACTGCATCGTGATCCATCCAACACCGACGTATTGCCTGGACCACTGGCAGCGAATGCCGTCGGCGTCGTCGGGTTGCTGTGCGTCATCGTCGCCGGCTGGACGACTGCAAATCCGACAATCTACCGTGCCGGGCTGGCATTCCAGGCCATCGTACCGAAGGCGTCCCGCTTCAAGGTCACCTTCGCCACCGGACTCTTGTGTGCGATCGCAGGCATGTTCCCCGCAATCGCCATGAAGCTGCTCGGCTTCGTCGCACTGTATGGACTCATACTGATGCCAATGGGCGCGGTGATCTTCTGTGATTACTGGCTCATGAAGCGCTTCGGGATGCAGCCCTTCCATGCTGAGGCAGCAGGCAAAGGCATTAACTGGGCGCCCGCGCTTGCTTGGATCGCAACCGTGGCGGTGTGCCTGGCGGCGGTAAACATGGGATTTGTAGGTCTGTATTTCGCGAGCCTTCCGGGGTGGTTTATCGCTGCGGCACTGTACCTC
This sequence comes from Candidatus Rariloculaceae bacterium, assembly GCA_965221035.1. Taxonomy (GTDB): domain Bacteria; phylum Pseudomonadota; class Gammaproteobacteria; order Steroidobacterales; family Rariloculaceae; genus UBA6522. The sequence continues at coordinate 3,579,781 of OZ244860.1, read as the reverse complement.
GTACTTAGCAGGTTTCTACAGCGACAGCCACGGGCAACGCATGGAGCAACAACATGAAAATACTACTGTCCACCATCTCATTCGCCGGCCTGACGCTGATTATCGTGCCAGCCTGCCTCTACCTTGCGGGTTTCACCGCCAAGCCGCAGATGCAGACGCTGATGTTCGTCGGAACTTTGCTCTGGTTTGTAACGGCGCCTTTGTGGATGGGCAAGACTGACAGGTCCCCGTAACTCCCCTCACCGCGGCTGAACTCCGCGAGTGACAAGTACCCGTCCGATTCGGCATCCATGCTGGCGAATCGTGGGCCGCGACCGGAAAGGTCCGCATATCGTAGAAATCCCCAATCCCTGCCTGACGTTCGCCAGGCACTCCGGGGATGCGGGCACCGCGCGTCGATCATACAGCTCCGAATTGCTCAGCACCCAGTCGCCGTCCAGATCGGCGCGGCGTAACGCGGCGGAGGCTTGTTCCAGCTCATCGAAGTCGATTTGATCGGCACCGTCCTTGTCGATGACCTTGATCGGCGTTTGCAGGCGGAGCCAGCCGGGAATCGGTCCCGGCCCGCCCAATTCATGCTTGTCCAGCAGTTGGTCACCGTTGGCGTCAAGCGTCTTGAGTGACTCCTCAGCGGCCGCGATCTCAACTGCATCCAGCTGTCCATCCCGGTTCCGGTCAAGGCTCTCCAGCACGGGCACTCGGGGAAGTGACCACTCGTACGCATCGTAGTCGGGGGGTTCCGTGGACGCTGTACCCGCTTCCACGGCTCCGATATTGCCGCCCTGGGCACGGACCGCGAACGAAAACGCGCAAGTCACACCAAACGCTGCAGCCAACAATCGGCAATGACGAAAGCGGAATCGTCACGGTCCCCGCTTCCGGACCGCTCGAACTCTTGGAGTTCAAGACCGCCGTGGCGGCTTACGCGCTGCCGCCGCAGATCGACCTACCCTCGGGCATGACCTACCTCGAAGCCGATCGCGCCTTCGCCATCGTCACAGACCAGGCCAAACTCTTCGTGGTGAGTGACGACTTCACGACTGTCCGCTCCGTAACGGCGCTAGTGGGCGGGCTGCTGGTGACGCGCCAGGGGCTCATGGAGGCCGTCGGAATCGTGGACGGACAGCGGATCGCGGTGAGCGGCGAGACGGGTCGGATCGACGTCTGGCGAAAGGGCACCGAGGCGGAGTTCTCGCCGGAGGCGATGATCGAACTGTCCGGCTACGCCGGCGGAGGCGAGTTCTCGGGCATCGCCTACAATCCCCAGACAGGCGAGTTCTACCTCTGCTCCGACGAGACGTTGGCGATCACCGTTGCGGATTCGACCGGCCGGGTGCTCCGGGAACTGATATTCGAAGACGACCTGCGGGAACGGCTCAAGCCCGGCCGCTCGCTGTCCGAATACGAGTTCTCGGGGCTGGACTATGCAGACGGACAGTTGTTCGCGGTCAGCGAAACCTACAACACGCTGTTTATCATAAACTCCGGGCAAGGTCTGGTGCGCGCGCTGGGCATACAAAACGGCGGACAGATCTCGGCCATCGCCGTACGGGACGGCACCGCCTACCTGCCGCTCGATCACAACTACGTCGACGAGCGTCCGCCGCTTCTGACGGTGGCGCTTGACTGATGAAGCACGACGACACCACACGAGTCAACGCAACGCTTGCGTGACATCTTCACGACCAAGAACACGTACGATCTGTATGCCGCTGGCGTCGGCCAGGTAGTAGATCGAGTGACTGAAATACACAGACCGTCGCAAACCCGAAAGTAGGTGCTCGACCGCCGGGGCAAGCCACGGATTGCGAGCAATAGTCTCGAATCGAGCGATCAAGCCGTCGAAGTAACGATCAGCCTGTTCCAGACCGAATTGCTCGACTCCGAACTCGTAGAGTCGGTCGAGATCTCCGATAGCCTTTTCACTTAGCCGATAACCGGCCACCGTCCGCCAATCGTTTCTTTACGTCGGAACGAACGTCTTCGGGCATGCGATCGCTGATTCCGCTTTCAACGCCTTCCCGGATCGCCGCTTTCAGCATTTCGAGTCTTGCTTCTTCGGCTTCCAGCATCCTCAGACCCGCGCGTATGGCTTCACTGGCGGACTCGAAGCGCCCTTCCGCAATCTTGTTACTGATAAACGAGGTGAAATGTTCACCGAGCGTTACACTGGTGTTTCGGGGCATGGCTCAACCAGAACTCAAGGTATTAAATACTAATACACCCGTCGGGCAATGAGAGCAAGGGTAGTATCTTGACGCAATCAGGGTATTACACACCCGATGCTTGCCTGCACCGCCGGCAATCCCGGATGCAGTCATTCGCCGGGCGCGTGAAGTAGACTCTCAGCAAACTGGAGGCTGCAATGACCGCATCAGACATTCTTCGGCTCGTTTCCCCGGCACTCATCCTTCATCTTGCCTCTGGATGCAGCGGGGATGGCACGGATGCGCCGTCCGATACGGCGATGCCCGATTCGATGACGGCGTCTCCGAATGTGCAGGTGCTCAAGCCACCGTCAGGCCAGGACATCGACCGCAGTGTAGCGGTCGGCCAGGTTGTCGATGAGCAAGGACGACTCGGGTGGTACCCGCACGAAGGCGGCCTCATGCGGTATCGGGTCCATATCCGTTTCGGCATGGAGCCCGATACCATGCCGGACGGGTGGCACTTCGGCCGGGTATCTGCGGTGGCGACGGATTCCAGCAACAACGTCTTCGTGTTTCATCGTGGCGAGGTCGCCGACCCGATCATCGATTTCGACTCGGAAGGCAATTACCTGCGTTCATTCGGGCGCGAACTGAACTTCGCCAACGAACATGGTTTGCGGATCGACCGGTACGACAACCTTTGGGTCACCGACAACCGCGATCACACGGTCATGAAGCTCGGCAACGATGGCGAGCCGCTGATGACGCTGGGAATCAAGGGTCGGGCCGGAACAACGGAAGAGACGTTCGACCGGCCGGCGGATATCGCTTTCGGACCGAACGACGAAATCTACGTCGCCGACGGCTACGGCAACAGCCGCGTGGTGAAATTCGACGCGGACGGCAACTTCGTCAAGGCGTGGGGCACGCCCGGGTCGGACCCCGGCGAATTTGATCTGGTGCACTCCATCGCAGTGGACTCCCGGGGCGACGTCTACGTCAGCGACCGGGAGAACAACCGCATCCAGATCTTCGACTCCGAGGGCAATCTGCAGAAAATCTGGACCCATCTGGGGTCGACCCAGAACATCTTCATCACACCCGACGACGAGTTGTGGGCCATGACGCACCGCGACAACGTCGAGGGCACCGCCTACGGCTCTCTGGCCGGACGAATCATGCGTGTCGACATCGACAGCGGAGCGATACTGGGATCCATGGAGAGTCCGGGACACTGGATCGACGTGAGCCGCACCGGAGAAATCTTCATCGGCAGCCTCACGGGCAACGTGTTCAGGTGGTACGAGGACCGGCAGGACGCCTCGGAAGCCGTTTTCCCCCGTCAGGGCCTTGGCCCGTAGTGCGGCGGCTCGGCGCCGATCTCCAGCGCACCCAGATCGGGCGCCTGCCCGCCGAACCCGTCGGTTACATTGGGGATCACGGCGCCGCCATCGACGGCGGCAGACTCCGGCTGGAGGCGAAAATCGAAATCTTCCGCACGATAGAGATGCTGCAGACGGCTCGCGTCACGTGCGTCGAGTTGCGGAACGTTCCTGAAGATCCCGTAGTCCACGAGCACGCTGTTGAGGTCCTGGCCGGTGGAACGGCGATAGTCCGCAAGCGTTGCGAAACGCTGAAGCTGAAGCGGTACGCTGCCGTCGGGACCACTGAATTCGGCGACGGCTCCCGACGCCGGCATCGCCCACTCGAACGCGACGTCGGCATCGGGGTTCGGGCGGAATCCGTTGTAGTCCGACGACGTATAGCGCGTGTAGGTCCCGACGCTGAAGATCGCCGGCGCCGCGTTCTGGCCGAGCATCAGGTTGTTGCGCCAGTGGATGTTCGAGCCGTCCGCCACGGCCGTCTCCGAGAGAATCGTGTTGTTGTAGAACAGGATGCCGGCCGAACCGGCCGTGATGCGCGTCGAGCCGCCCGGCAGGTTGTAGGCAATATTGCGGATCCAGTAGACCGGTCCGCCGAGGGCCGGCTGGTTGCAGAAGGCATGAGAGGGGTGATTGATGAACAGGTTTCGCATGACACGGATGTTGTGCATGCTGCCGTCCGCCTCGATGGGGTTGTCGTGCGAGTTCGTGATGTAATTGTTGTAGAAGTCGATGGCGACCGGCCGTCGGTCCCAGTAGTCCGGCGGCGGGTATCGGGGCCCGTCGACGATACCGGTTCCGCTGGCGACCGCGCCATCCGGACTGCCGTAGGTCTCGACATTGATACCGTCGTGGAAGTTGGCGATATAGTTGTAGGCCACCACGTGGCCGGGCCCGTAGAGCTTCACCGCCACGTAGGACAGCATGCGGGGCGGGAACACCTGTCCGTTCACTCCTTCGAATTGCGCCCAGGCATCGCCGCGCCAGGCCATCATGTGGTCGGGGTCGTTGCGCCCGATGAACGTGTTGTCGGCTATGTAGAAGCCGCTGGAGCCTGAATAGTTTGTGAATATTCCGGCGCCGACGTCCTCGAACCGGCTGCGCTTGACCGTCAACCCCCTGGCACCGGCGAGGAATTGCGTTCCCGCGAGAATGCCGATCTCCGCGTTCCGGAAGGTGATGCCTTCAAACAACGTGTGGTCGGCCGCCCGCACGTCGAAGAGCGCGTAGTTGCCGTTGCCGTCGAAGACCACTTCGCCGTCTCCGGCGGCCTTGATCGAGATCGGCCTGTCGACCGTGCCGTCTCCCGTCAGGTAGTACGTGCCGTCCAGCGGCGTCGTGCGGTTGACGCTCGGGTCGTTGGTGTACTCGTAACGGTCGTACCGGTAGACGCCCGCATGCACGAGAATCGTGTCCCCGGGTCGAACGCGGGGCCGACCGGCCGTCGCCCAGTCGGTGCCCGCGCACCAGAAATTGTAGGCGCACATCAGGCCCTCGAAGGACGGCTCGATCTTGGGCCCTTCGTGTCCGTGCGGATAAACGTGAAAGACGCGTCCACCCCCGTAGGCCTCGGGCTCGGCGCGGGTACGTACGGTCAGTTCCCGCTCCGAGATTCCATGCACGCCATCGGGATCGGACATGACGAAGCGGACCTCGTATTCCGTGTCGGGATCAAGATCCAGAACGCTGCCAGCAAACATGTTCGGCGCGATCAGGTCGACACGCGACTCCGCGTAGATTCGCTCGCCCTGAAGGCGGAGCAGCGGCATCGCCGCCGTCCACGCGGTTCGTCCGCTCTGCCGGTACGAAACGGACACGGAAGCGTCGCGGTTCACATCCCCCTGTATGAACCACTCGAATCCGAGGTTGTGCAGGGTGGGCGGTTCGATCAGCAGTTCACCCGCCACAACGGCTTCGGGCGGAGGCGGCGGCTCGACCTGGTCCGCCGCGACCTGGGCAGGCGCCGACGCCACCGGCATCCACAGCAGGAAAATCGGGACCACAGACACAAAGGATGATCGGCTCATGACATGGTCTTTCCGCTCACGATACATCGAGCGGATGAGAATCCTGGCCGTCGGGTCCTTGCGTTTGGAAAACCGCCCGGCCGGTTGCCGGTGCCGCCGACCACACCCGCTCGACAACCGCCCGCAACGCCAGCGACGCCCGCTAATAGTCCCGCGACGCGCTCATCCAGAGCTGCTCGCCCGTCTCCACCATGGTGACCGAAGACGCGTTCGCGGAAGTGCTGCCGTCCCTCGCGCCGAATCCACTGACGCTGATGACATCACCCGGCCCCGCCGTGTCCGGGCGCCAGCCCTGCTTGAGCAGCGTATTGATGCCCAGCAGTTCAACCGACCAGTTTTCGACGTTGCCTTCGGCATCCTCGACATCCATGTGAATCCATGCGTGGGGATTGGTCCAGTCGATCCGCGTAATGGTGCCGGTCAATTCGACGGGCCGTGCCACGTCGAAGACTGCGGCGAACGAATGGTGGGTCAGACCGGGCGTTGCCGTGAGCGACCACGCCACACCGACAAGAACTGAAAACACATGCCTCATAGCCATCGTTCCCTGTACGCCAGGATCAGGCGACGGACTTATAATGGCCAACGTGGAGTCTGGCTGCAAGTCACGATATTTACCAACAGATTGCGGGGAACACAAATGCAACGACAACTCGTGATGCTGGTCCTTTTGGCGTCGACCACGCCGCTGTCCGCCCAGTGGATTTCGCTGCCCACGCCGGCCATTCCGCGCACCGCGGACGGTGCGCCGGACCTGTCCGGGCCCGCCCCCCGCACGGCGGAAGGACACCCCGACCTTACCGGGTTGTGGCGCGTCGGCAGGACCGGCGGCGACCTCGGCGATCGAAGCCGATTTCAGCCGTGGGTCAATGCGCTGATCGATGAGCGCGACAGTCGCTTCTTTGCGGACAACCCCAGATTTCACTGCCTGCCCAGCGGACCGGCCGCCATCAACAGCGGCGGAAACTCCTATGGATTGCGCAGGATCCTGCAGCATCCGACCATGATCGCGGTGCTCTACAACGACGGCACCTATCGCGAAATCTTCATGGACGGGCGCGAACTGGAGGAGGATCCGCTGCCCACCTGGATGGGCTACTCGGTGGGCCGCTGGGAAGGCGACACCCTGGTGGTCCGGAGCAACGGCTACAACGACAGGACCTGGTTGAACAGCCGCGGCGTGTCGCATACCGGGCAACTGCGGATGACCGAGCGTTTCAGCCGCCCGGACTTCGGCCGCATGGAGGTCGAAGTCACCTACGAAGATCCGGGTGCGTTCGAGTCACCGCTGAACGCGACCATCCAGATGAATTTCGCCGCGGACGAAGTGATGCTCGAGACCGTCTGCGTCGAGGCCTACCTGGGGGCCGAACGCGACCATTGGAGCAACAGTGTCGCGGGAAGGGAAACGACATCCGTGGAGGTCGATCCGGAAATCCTGTCCAGATACGTCGGCACCTACAGCGGCGCGTACCTGACGAACACCATCACCATCCGGATCACCATGGAAGACAACCAACTGTTCCTGCAAAGGGGCAACGGCGGGAGGGCGCCACTGGCGGCGCAGACGGAAACCGCGTTCCTTCCGGAGGGCGGCGGATTCGGCTATACCTTCACGGTAGAGGGCGACGGCATGGCCAGCGCCATCTCCGAGGTGCACGTTTCAGGGGCGTGGACATTCGACCGCGTGGAGGACTGATCGGTGATCGCACACCGCCACGAATCCGGGAGAACCTGGAGTTCTCGCCGTGACTCGATCAGCAGGCTACTGATTCGAACCCATGCCCGTAAAACCGACCGAAAAGCCGATCGGGTACACGGTCTGGTAGTCGCCGGCTTCGTTCAGGTTCGGCTCACGGTACCGGTACATCTTGTCCCACATCGATACGACATTCGCGCGAAACCAGATATCGAAGTTTCCGTAATCGGAGAACTCGTCCAGCGTGACGCGTTCGAGGATCTGCTCGATGGTGGCGCCCGCCTTCATCTCCTCCAGGACGCGATCCCTCAGGGCGACCACGTAGTCCCGGTACTCCAGGAAGCTCTCCTGGGTGGTAGGGCCCCAGTGGCCAGGGACGACGATGTCGACGTCATCCAGCTTCGCCAGGATTTCGAGCGTATCGATCAGTCCGTCGATATCGGCATCGCGAAAATCCGGCAAGGCAAGCGACCGTTCCGCGCGCGCGATGTCGGGCGCAATCAATACCCCTTCCTCCGGTACATGCACCTGGATCAGGTTGTTGCTGTGGGTGGGACCGAAGTAGTAGAGCACGATCTTCTTTCCGCCCAGGTGGATCTCCATTTCGTCCTGGAATACCACATCCGGAACGGACGTATTGCGGCCTTCCCGAACAATGTGCTCCCGGTTGCGTGCGTGCGAAACGGTCACCGCCGTATCGTCGAATACCTGCAGGCCGCAGATGTGATCCTCGTGGTCGTGGCTCAGGATCACGTATTTGACGGGCACTTCGTAGAGCCGGTCCAGTTCCTGCTTCAGCCACTCCGGAGTACCGTCGCCACGACAGGTGCCATCGACCACGACAAGTCCATCGTCAGTGACGATTATGTGGCTGTTCGCGGCGCCGGGCCGGTGGACAGTGCGAAATACGCTATCTGAAACCTGGACAAGTCTGGGCGACTCGTCATTCGAATCCTGCGCCTGCCCCCCCTGCAACAGGCCCAATCCCAGGATCAACAAACCGACTTCCAGGCAACGCTGCTTCATGGTTCTCTCCAATCGCTTTGAGGAGCCCTGATCGGCATGCCTCCGGGTGAGTTGGGTTCCCGGTACCGGTACAGGTAGTCATACATCGTGATTACGTTTGACTCGATGACCTGCCCGAGGTTGGTGTAATCATCGAATTCGCTCATCGTTACCAGCCCGAGAATCTCCTCCAGCGAGCGTCCCGCCACCATGTGGGTCAACACCTGTTCCCTGAGGCTGGACAGATACTCCCGGTAGCGGCGGAAGTATGCTTGAGTCGAAACGGGCGAATTATGTCCCGGCATGACAATATCAACGTCGTCCATCCGGGCCAGTATGCCCAGCACCTCGATAGTGTTGTCCACGTCCATGTCACGGAAGTCCGGGTTGGGCAACTGGCCCTCCGGCCGCGCCAGGTCCGGCGCGAACAGCACACCATCCTGGGGAATGTGGGTAATGATCAGATTGTCGCTGTGGGTCGGGCCGAAGTAATACAGCACGACCTTCACGCCACCGAGGTCGATGTCCAGTGAATTCTCGAAAGTGACTGTGGGGAACGGCGCGACGCGCCCCTCCCGGATCAGGTGTGCCCTGATCTTCTTGTGGCCGATCGACACCGCCGTGTCCTCGAACACCTTCGTGCCGCAAATGTGGCTCTGGTGGTCATGGCTCAACACCACGTAGCGCACCGGAACTCCATAGCGTTGTTCGAGTTCGTCCTTGAACCATTGGCCGCTGTCCGGCTCGCACGGAGTGCCGGGACCGTCGATCACGATGATTCCCTCATCCGTGGGAACGAACAGACCGCTGATCCCTCCCATGGCACCACCGCCCCAACGATACACGTGTTCCGAAATCCGGTTGATGCCGCGCTCGGAATTGTCCCAACTCGTCTCATATTGGGCGTACGCTTGTTGATAGAGCAGAAAAAGTCCGACGAATATCAAACGCTTGACATTGTTCATTGCGATCATCCCTTGCTTCACCAGAAAAGCGCAACGTGGAATCACGGTCGAGTGTTGTTGATAACTTCAGTGGGTGTCAAGGCGCCGTTGGCGGCCCATGGGCGCAAGACACCTGTCCGCCGTGATGAACTTCCCGGCAACCGCCATAGGCTTGCAGTTAAGATACCCGCCACCCAGTCACGAATTATCCGAGGGATACCATATGGCCAGACAGCAATGGAATGCTCCGCCCGCCTTGCAGATCGACGTGTCGAAGAACCACGCAGTCTTGATCGAAACAAATCGAGGCCGCATCGAGCTCGAGTTGTATCCGCAGCACGCCCCACAGACCGTCAACAACTTCGTATTCCTGGCAAGTCAGCGTTTCTACGACGGTGTCACCTTTCACCGGGTCATTGCCAATTTCATGATACAGGGAGGCGACCCGACCGGTACCGGCCGCGGTGGCCCGGGGTATCGATTTGCCGACGAGTGCGTCGGCAATCCACTCAAGCACGAACGTTGCGTAATTTCGATGGCCAACGCAGGGCCGGACACCAATGGCAGCCAGTTCTTCATCACCCACCTCGCCACCCCCCATCTGGATGGCAAGCACACGGTGTTCGGAAAGGTGACAAGCGGTGAGGAGGTTGTGGACGCCATTCAACAGGGAGACACGATGGTCAGCGTGACGGTTGCCGACTGAGGCGCGTGATTCGCCACGCCTCCGCCTCGTCCAATTCAAGGCGGGGGCACAACACCACAGTGAACAGGAAGAAAAGGACGCCAATGACCAGACGCATGTACTTCAACCGTCGGCGTTTCCTCGCCGGCTCCGCGGGCGCCATGGGAGCGGCGATGTTCGGCAGGATGCCGCTCCAGGCCATGGCCCAGGAGGCGCCTCCGGCCGACCGGGAATGGGATGCCGGCGCCGTACGGCATATCCTTCCCACGGTCAGCGATTCGCGCATGCTGCTCAAGGTATCGTTCGACCGGCCGCTGTCGAATGCGCCCACCCTGCGGGTTGATGACACCTCCATCGAAGGCGCCATGAGCGACACAGGGGGCATCCATTGGCAGTTCCATGCCGGCCAGCTGCAGCCGGACCGGCCCTACACGCTGTCGTTGCGGGATTCTTCCGGCCGGTCGTTGTGCGAACCCTGGCCGCTCTCCACCTTCCCCGCACCGGAAGCGAACCCGGAGCAAGTGCGGATCCTGTTCTTCACCTGTGCCGGTGGAACCGGCGGCACGTACCAAGGTATCGGCCAGCGGGAAGGCTTCCTGCCGGCCAGCATCCGAAACCGTCTGCTGCGCCGGGCGCTGTCGTTTCAACCGGACGCCGCGGTCGCCAACGGCGATCATATCTACTGGGACCTGCACACCTGGCAGGGCGAAAACGCCGGGCAGCTGAGCGAGGCCGGACGCACATCCAACTTCGATTTCTCGGCCAGGGCACTGGGCGGCAGCAACGAAGCGGCGATCAAGGCGGCCGCCGGGCCGCAGATCGTCCCTGTCTACGGGTGCGATTTCCGGTCGACCCCGGTCTTCTTCCTCCAGGACGACCACGACCACTGGGAGAACGACGCGGTCACGGACGACTTCGCCAGTTACCCCGTCCAGTGGTTTCAGCTCCAGCTCGCGCGAGCCACGCAGCAACTCTATTACCCCGAGTTCCTGCCCGATCCACGGCGCCCGGCCGGGCTGCCCTGGTCTTCGGCGGGTGATCGGGGCGATGTTTCGGAGAGTTTCGGCACCATCCGCTACGGCCGACTCGCCGAGGTCCTGCTATACGACGTGCGCCGCACCATGAATCTCGCCGGACCGAATGCCGTATTCGTCGATCACCAGGTGGAGCGCTGGTTGACGGACCGCACTCGCTCGACCGAAGTGCGCCACCTCGTGCACACCCCGTCCAACCCGTTCGGCTGGAGCGCCGGCAAGTGGGGCGAGTGGTACCCGGACATACTCGACCCCGAAAGCGGAACGCTGACCACCGCCATCGACAAGCCCTACTGGCAGGAGGGCTGGTTAAGGCAGCACGACCGGCTGGCTGCCGCGCTGAGCGCGCAGACGGAACGGGTCCCGCTGGTGGTCAGTGGCGACCTGCATGCCATCGGCACGGGCAGGTTTTCCCGCGCGGGCGAGCACGATCTGGAGAGAAACCCGGTCAATGCCGTATTGAGCGGACCCGTCAGCACGCCCGAGTACGCCTTCCCTTCGGTTGTGCGCGGAATCAGGGCCACACCGTCGGCCCACCTGGACCTGGAGGAGATGGCGCCGCCGGTGGAGGATCACGGATTCAGCCTGATCGATTTTCTTCAGGACCGGATCGTGCTGCGGCAGTTCGCATGGGACGTGAACCGGGAACCGCTCGATGCCATCGACCGGCTGGAACCGTTCTATACGACGGAGATGGAACGGCCGGGGTAGTGAGATGGATCTCCAACGCCATCGAGACCAAGGCATCCACCAGAATATCGCCCGATACCGCGATCTGCCCGGTTCCTATCGAGGACAGGAAGAGGCAGACTACTTCCAGAGAATTTCGGATGCGCGTCTGGCGCCTTCGGCAAGCGCGCGAAACTTGGCCCACACGATGCGTGGCTCGATCTCCGTCTTGTACATGGCCTGCGACGAGAACCCGCAGTCAGTACCGGCGATGACATTTTCGCGGCCAACCCGTTCGGCGAATCGAATGATTCTCTCCGCCACATAATCCGGATGCTCAACGACCGCCGACGCGTGCGTAACCACACCCGGCACAATCAACTTGCCGTCCGGCAGCCTTGTACTCTCCCACAAGTGGTACTCGTGCTCGTGACGCGGGTTGCCGGCTTCAAAGGAGTAAGCGCCGGCGTTTACCTTCAGCACCTGGTCGATCATGTCCGGGAGATCCGGCTCATGTACCCGCGGCCCCTGGTTGATTCCGTAGCAGGTATGAAAGCGGATGCGATCTTCGGAGATACCCCTGATACTGTGATTGATCGCCTCGACGTACAGGGACACCCTGGCGTCCTTCTCCCTGTCTGACAGTGTCTCGTCGTTATAGACGTGAGGCATGAACGGGTCGTCGACCTGCAATACCAGGCCGGCATCCACGATCGCATTGTATTCCTCGGCCAATGCATCCGCGCATGCGAACAGGTACTCTTCCTCGGTAGCGTAGTACTCGTTGAAGCCAACGCCGGTCACTGCGGCCGATGGCATGAAGACATCGAAACTTCCCGCCTGTTCCGCAGCCGACTTCAGGTTTTCAATATCAACCCGGAGCGCTTCGTGGCCGACGTACCGGACAGGGCCCACGCAACACATGGGCGCGGAAGGCGCAATCGCTCCGCCGAGCATCGCTCGCTGAAAATACTCCTCGTAGTATTCCGGAAACGTGTCACGCTCACGCTTGTGAAACTGAAAATCCTTGTCCGGACGGTCTTCGAATCCTTCGAGGCGTTCGTTGATGTACACCGCGTGACCGGGTTTGGACATTTCTCCGTCGGTCACGATATCGATCCCCGCGTCAACCTGTTGACCCACCATTGCCGTGACCGAGCGGGACAGCATGTCCGAAAATGCCGATGCATCGACCGGCTCACCCTCGAGGCGCGCCTTGAGCATGTCCAGCAGGTCATGTGGCCTGGGCAGGCTGCCAACGTGCGTGGTCAGGATTCGGTTGCTGCTGTGTTTCATATCGGGTGCGTCTTTTCGCTTCTTTCCGACGGCAAGGACCCGCGGACCGAGCGTCTCCGAGGTATCGGGAATCGAATGTAGCAGCATTGTCTATTGTTGACAATATGGCCTAGAATGCGCCGATGTCCGCCAACCGTGCATTGAGGGGCATCACCTGGAACCACATGCGTGGCTACACTTCGGTCGTTGCCAGCGCCCAGAGATTTCACGAACTGCATCCAGACACCGAAATAGTCTGGGAAAAACGCTCCCTGCAGGATTTTGCCGACAAGTCACTGGCGCAGCTTGCGTCCGACTACGATCTGCTTGTCATCGATCACCCCTGGGTCGGCTTCGCCGCGTCCGAAGGCATCCTCACCGATCTCGGCGCGCTGCTATCGGCCGAATTTCTTGCCGACCAGGCAGGAAATTCGGTTGGCAAATCTCATGAGAGCTACAAGTTCGACAACAGGCAATGGGCGATTGCAATCGATGCTGCGTGCCCGGTCGCGGCCTATCGTCCCGATCTTCTGGAGCTCCACGGCGTCGAAGTCCCGCAAACGTTTGACGAACTGCTGACGCTGGCAGATCGCGGCCTGGTCTGCTGCCCGAGCATCGCGCTGGACGTCTACGGCAACTTTCTCAATCTGCTGACGGCAGCAGGTGAAGAGATTTTTCCGAATGAAGTAGAAGTCGCGAATCGCGACGCGGCGATAACCGCACTGCAACGACTCAGGACACTCATGGAACGGATTCCGGCAAAGTTCTACGAGATCAACCCGATTCGCACGCTCGAATACATGTCCCGTCACGATGACTTCGTTTACACGCCCTGGACATACGGCTATTCCAATTATTCTCGTCCCGGCTATGCACCCCGATTGCTGAAATTCTGCGACGTAATCGGAATCGAGAAGAACAGTCCGGGATCGACAATGCTGGGGGGCGCCGGCCTCGCCATCTCGGCAGCGTGCCAGCATCTCGATGTTGCTCGCGCTTACGTGGAATTCACGGGTTCGCCAGCCATCCAGAGCGGAATCTACTTTGAAGCGGGTGGTCAGCCGGGACATCGCAGCGTGTGGACCAACCCGACACTCGATGCCAGATGCGCCAATTTCTTCAGTGCGACACTGCCGACACTCGACCGTGCGTTTGTCCGGCCACGCTATGATGGATACCTCCAATTCCAGGACACGGCCTGCCTGCATATCCACGATTTTCTGAAAAACGGTGGCGATCCCTCCCAAGTCATTGCCACGATCAATCGCATCTACCGCGAGACTCGACACTGATGCTGCCCCTGCAAGGGATCATGGTACTCGAGTTTTGCCAGTATCTGGCTGGACCCTACGCAGGCCTGCGACTTGCCGATCTGGGCGCCCGGGTCATCAAGGTCGAGCGCCCGGGCAGCGGTGAAGCAGGCCGCAGGCTGGCGACGAAGAACATCTACGTTGACGGCGACAGCCTGGTATTTCACAGCATCAACCGTAACAAGGAGTCACTCGAGGCTGACCTGAAAGACCCTGCCGACCTTGAGCGCGTCAAGTCCCTGATAGCCGAAGCCGACGTGATGACGCACAACTTTCGCCCGGGCGTCATGGAAAGGATCGGACTGGACTTCGACAGCGTCATGTCGATCAACCCGCGCATGGTCTACGGTGAAGTCACCGGGTACGGGCGCGAGGGCCCCTTGAAAAACAAACCCGGGCAGGACCTGCTTGCCCAGGCAATTTCGGGCCTGACCTGGCTCACCGGCGACGCCGGCCAGCCGCCGGTACCCTTCGGCCTGGCGGTGGGAGACATGATCTGCGGGACGCACCTGGCTCAGGGAATCCTGGCCGCGCTCGTTGGCCGCGGCAAGGACGGCACAGGCTCCCGCGTGGAAGTCAGTCTGCTCGAGTCCTTGCTGGACCTGCAATTCGAGGTGCTCACAACGCACCTCAATGATGGCGAACGCCTGCCGGAGCGGGCCGAAGTACGTAATGCGCACGCCTATCTCGGGGCACCCTACGGGATCTACGAGACTCGCGACGGCTGGATCGCGATCGCAATGGCATCGCTCGCCGAACTCGCTGAACTGCTCGGCTGCGAAGCCCTGAACGAGTTTGGCCCGCGCGATGGCTTTTCGCATCGTGGCGAGATCCGGGAAGTCCTCGCGGCGCACTTGCGCACCCACTCGACGCAGCACTGGCTCGACCTGCTCGAACCGGCCGATGTCTGGTGCTCGGACGTGTACAACTACGGGGAACTGATGCGCCACGCGGGCTATCGTGCCGCCGACATGGAGCTCGTTGTCGAACGGCCAAACGGGACGAAACTCAAGACGACGCGCTGCCCGATTCGCATTGACGGCCAGAAACTGGGCTCCGTGCGCGCCGCACCCACTCTTGGCGACATCGGATGCACGACGGGAAGCGCAGATGGCTGATGCATTCCTGCCTCTTGATGGCATCCGTGTACTGGACTTCAGCCAGTTCCTGTCGGGTCCCTCGGCGAGCCTGCGCCTGGCTGACCTGGGTGCGGAGGTCATCAAGGTGGAACGACGCGGCAGCGGCGATATCTGCCGAGACCAGTATGTCGCAAATACCGAAATAGACGGCGAATCGACCCTGTTTCACGCGATCAATCGGGCCAAGAAGAGTTTTGGCGCCGATCTTGGCGATGGCACCGATTTCCGGCATGTTCTAAGGCTGATCGAACGCGCCGACGTCGTGATGCACAATTTCAGGCCCGGGGTCATGTCGCGGCTTGGGCTCGATTACGATTCGGTGCGGGCGATCAGGGGCGATATCGTCTACGGAGAGATCAGCGGATATGGCGCGTCAGGCCCGTGGAGGGACAAGCCCGGGCAGGATCTCCTGCTGCAGTCGCTGGGCGGACTCACCTGGCTGAACGGCAACGCAGGGGACGGCCCGGTTCCCATGGGGCTCGCCATTGCGGACATCTACGCGGGAGCCCATCTCGTACAGGGCATTCTTGCGTGCCTGGTCCGGCGCGGAGTGAGCGGCGAAGGCGGACTGGTTGAAGTCAGCATGCTCGAATCGATCATCGATCTGCAATTCGAACCTCTGACCGTCCATTTCCAGGATGGCGGTGTGGAGGCCCAGCGCACCGCAAGCAACAATGCCCACGCGTATCTCGGCGCTCCCTATGGCATTTATGCCACGTCCGATGGCTACATTGCGCTCGCGATGGCATCGATTCCAGACCTTGGGAAGTTTCTGAATTGCGGCGCCTTGCTCGATTATTCCGACCCCTCGAGCTGGTTCGAGCAGCGTGACCGGATCAAGAAGATTCTTGCCCAGCATCTCGTCAGGAAAACGACGGCCGAGTGGCTCGCGGTGCTTGAGCCCAGGGATATCTGGTGCGCTGACGTGCTGGACTGGCACCGATTGAGAGCACACCAGGGATACAGGGTTCTCGGCATGGAGCAGACCGTACGCAAGGGCAACGGCGTCGAGTATCGTACGACGCGTTGCCCCATCCGCCTCAACGGAAATAGACTGTACTGCGACACGGGTTCGCCGAGCATCGGCGAGCACAATGACTCCATACTCGCGGAGCTTCAGGCGTGACGGACGTTGTCTTTTTCGAAGCCAGGGACGGCGTGGGCCGCATCACGTTTGAACGGCCGCCCGCCAACGCGTACGACCTCGACTTTCATACCCAGTTCATCACAGCGATCGAACAGGCGAGCGCGGACAGCACAACGCGAGCCGTCATTGTATGCAGCGCGGTCAAGGGCTTCTTCTGCGCGGGCGCCGACACGGGTGTTTTTGCTGAGAACAGCATCGACAGGAACAAGGCGATGGTCGATGCCGCACGCAAGGCGCTCGCCGGAATTGAATCCAGCGACAAGATATTCATTGCGCTGCTGGAGGGCCATGCGCTGGGTGGCGGCCTCGAGATCGCCCTGGCGTGCGATATCCGTTTCGCCGCCGACCGTGACTTCAAGATAGGGCTGCCGGAAACACGCCTGGGCCTTCCTCCAGGCAACGGCGGAACACAACGATTGCCGAGAATGGTCGGAATCGGCAATGCCTTGATGCTCCTTGCAAGCGGAGAATCCATCACCCCGCGCGAGGCTTTGCGCCTGGGACTGGTCAATCGACTGTTCTCCGCCGAACACGCACCAGAGGCTGCCGAACGATACGCGGCCCAGGTAGCCGCGGCGGCGCCGCTCGCGGTCGCCGCTGCGAAACGCGCCGTTCGCGAAGGTTCAGAATTGCCGCTGCGCGACGGGCTCAAGCTCGAGGCGCGCCTGGTGGATGAACTCTACGAGTCCGGCGACGCAGCCGAAGGATTCGCAAGCGTTGCAGAAAAGCGCGCACCAGGATTCCGCGGCCTGTAGAACCGAGAGGGCTCAGTACTTCATGTAGACGGTCCTCTTCTGCAGGTACCCTTCGATACCGTAGACGCCGTCCTCTCCGCCCAGGCCGCTCATCTTGTGGCCGGTGTGATACCCCTGGATGTATCCGACGATGCCCTTGTTGAGGAAAATCGTGCCGGTTTCCATGCGGTTGATCGCATCCATGTAGATGGCCGGGTCGCGCGTCCAGAGATACGCGGACAATCCATCCGGTCGCGAATTGGCGATTCCCAGCGCCTCCTCGTAATCCGAGACCCGCACGATCGGCAGGACCGGACCGAAGATTTCTTCCCGAACTGCGGCGTTATCCGACCTTGCGCCCACCAGGACGGTGGGCTCGTACCAGTTTCCGGCGTCGAAGTCAGCGGCTTCGGGCCGCTTGCCGCCCAGCGCGACTTCGGCGCCCTCACTCGCGGACCTGGCCACGAGGCCCTCGATACGCTGCAGCGCCTCCTCGGTGGTCAGCGGCCCCATTCCCCTGTTCGTCATGGGGTCCGCCACCTCGATCTCGCGAACGCGCTCAAGGAGCTTGTCGGTGAACTCGTCGGCGACGGACTCTTCGACCAGCACCGTCTCGTTGCAGATGCATACCTGCCCGCAGTTGGCGTAGCGCGCCACCGCCGCGGATTCGACCGCCTCGTCGATATCGGCATCCCCGAGCACGATGAATGGCGCCTTGCCCCCCAATTCCAGCGACAGGGCGGTGATGTTCCGGGCGGCCGCTTCCGCGATGGCCTGCCCCGCCCGGATGCTGCCCGTCAGTGTAATGAGGCGCGTGACCGGGCTCGAGACGAGCGCGGCGCCCACCTCGGCGCCGGTTCCCGTGAGCATGTTGATGACGCCCTTGGGCAGACCCGCCTCCAACGCGACCCGGCAGAACTCCGACGCGGTGACGGGAGTCGCCTCGTGAGGCTTGAGGACCATGGTGTTGCCCGTCACCAGCGCGGGCCCGACCTTGCGTCCGATCAGCGCCAGCGGGTAGTTGTAGGCGCACAGTCCGACCGTAACGCCGTAGGGGACCTTGTGAATGAACAGCTGTTCGTTGGGCAGGTCGGATGGGAAGATGTCCCCGCCGATCCGGCGCGCCGCCTCCGCCGCGTACCTGAGGTAGCGAAGCGTGTCGGCAACCTCGCCCTGGGCTTCCGCCAGCGTCTTGCCCTGCTCCATCACCAGCAGTCGCTCGAACCGCTCCCGTTCCCGCTCTACACCGTCGGCGATGGCGTAGATGTGGCGGGCACGTTCGATGGGCGGCAGCCGTTGCCATTCCTTCTGCGCCCGGGCGGAACTCTGCAGCGCCATTTCGACATCGTCGACGGTACAGGCGGGCACCTCCGCAAACACTTCTCCGTTGGCGGGATTCACCACCTGCATGCGTTCGCCGTTCGATGACTCGATCCAGCGGTTGTCGACGAACGATTTGTAGAACTCCATCATCAATCTCCCTTCCAGATTTCGTCAGGTGCAAGTTGCGCCACGCACTCAAGGGTCCTAATAGGTCGCGCGTCCGCCGGACAAGTCGAACACGGCCGCGGTGGTAAAGGAGCACTCTTCGGAGCACATCCAGGCCACCATGGCGGCCACTTCCTCCACGGTGCCCGCGCGCCCCATGGGAATCTTCGACAGCATGTAACCGATCTGCTCCTCGGTGACATCCGCCAGCATCCCGGTTTCGATGACCGCCGGTGCGACCGCGTTGACTCGAATACCGGTTTTGGCCAGCTCCTTGCCGAGGCTCTTGGTGAGCGCAATGACGCCCGCCTTCGAGACCGAATACGCGGACGCGTTCGGGTTGCCGTCCTTGCCCGCCATTGACGAAACGTTGACGATGCGCCCGTATCCGCCCCGCAGCATGTACGGAACCACGGCCCGGCAGGCGTGAAACGTTCCGTCCAGATTGACGCGCTGTACCTGCCGCCACGTATCGAGAGGATAGTCCGCAAGCGCGGCATTGACCCCGGCGATTCCCGCGCAATTGACCAGCAGGTCGATTCCGCCCAGCTCCGCGGCCGTGGATTCGGCACCGCGCTCGACCTGAGCGTAGTCGGTGACATCGACCACCCGCGTCGCGACCGTTCCGCGTGAGGCGAGCCCTGGCCGGGCCGCGTCGAGATCGTCCCTGCCGACATCCCAGATCGACACGCTCGCGCCCGACGCCAGGAACCGCTCCGCCACGGCAAGCCCCAATCCTCGGGCGGCCCCGGTCACTACCGCTCGCCGGCCCCGCAGGTCGATCCGGTTCATGTCAATTCGATCCCGTGGACTGCAGCGGTACGACTTCCTGGGTCTGTTCACCCAGCCCTTCGATGCCCAGCGACACGCGATCACCCACCTTTAGAAAGACCGGTGGTGTCATCGCGTATCCGATGCCCGGCGGCGTACCCGTGCAGATCAGATCGCCCGGCTCCAGCCGAATGTGCTCCGAGAGACTGCTGACAATCGCGGCGGGCCCGAAAATCATTTCCCGCGTGTTGCCTGTCTGCATGCGCTCTCCGTTGACATCGAGCCACATTCGAAGCGCTCCGGCGTCATCGATTTCATCCCCTGTGACGATCATCGGGCCCGTGGGGCAGAAATTCGGAAACCCCTTGCCCTTGGCCCACTGCCCTCCGCGGTCGATCTGCCAGGCCCGCTCCGATACGTCGTTGACGATGGTATATCCGAGCACGTGGTCCAGCGCGTCGCCTTCGCGGACGTTAAGCGCCGACCGGCTGATCACCAAGCCCAACTCCACTTCCCAATCCAGCTTCCACATTCTTGGGGAAAACAGGATCGGATCGTTGGGCGCGCAGAAGGAGCCGGAAGACTTGTTGGACAGGATGGGTTCCGGCGGTATGTCCACGCCCGCTTCGATCGCATGGTCGCGGTAGTTCATGCCGATCAGATAGATGTTGCGGGGTTGGGTCATGGGAGTTCCGATCCGTTGACCATCCGTGTTCACCGCCGGCAGGGCGTCAAGATCGGCCTTGCGCACGGAGTCATCGAGAAAGGGAATCGTCTCCGGCGTAAAGTCGGCAACCACCGACGAAACATCGCGGGCAATGCCCGATGCATCCAGCACACAGGGGGTTTCGGCGCCCTCGGCCCCGACGCGGATGTACTTCATGGCTGCCTCCGCACAAACTTCAACATGACATTCATTCCCTTCATCACGGCACGGTCAATCAATACGGTTCGAGCAGTTTCTTGCGATAGGCCTTGAGATAGGCGCGGCAATCGCGGTCACCGCCCAGCAGCATGGTGCTCGCATGCGTGTAGCCTACGGACGTCCGGTCAATGGAGTTGATGCGCTCCAGGCCGTTGGCGACGGGGTCCATGATGCCGCTGTCGGCGCCCGCCTCGATGGCCAGGACGGCAAACGCGTCGTTGATCAGCCGCCGGCAGGGCAGTCCGAACGAAACATTGCTGAAGCCTCCCGTGATGTGAATCTCGGGCCCGAATTTCTCCCGCAGTTGCCGGATGGCGTCGAAGACGTGATTGCCGAACGACTGGTCCACGGAGATGGGGAACATCAGCGGATCGATGAAAATGTCCCCCATCGCGATGCCCCTGGCGGTCGCGGCGTCCACCATTCGGGACGCGTTGGCCACACGTTGTTCGGCGTTCTGCGGCATCCCCGACTCCCCGGCGGCCGTGACGATGACCCGGGCGTGGTACGTTCCCACCAGTTCAAGCACGTCGATCCGTTCCAGCGAGGCGGAATTGAGCAATGCCCGGCCGGCGCTGTTGCCGCAGGCCTTGAGGCCAACCTCGATCGTGCTGGAGTTCGACGAATCGACGCACAGTGGAACCGGGCTTCTGGACTGCACGAAGTCCACAAGCCACGCCATCGCATCCTGCTGGTCCTTCTCGCGCACCGAAATCTCGTCCACATTGATGTCCAGGTAGTCGGCGCCGCAGTCGACCTGGCGTTGAATCTGCCGTTCGAGATACGTCGCCCCCAACCTGGCGAGCTCGGCATCGCCGCCCATGGCCGCCTGCACGGCGATCGTCATGTGCTTGACGCGTCCTTCGTCGTAGTCCTGGGTCCGCTTGATGGCGTCCGGAATCGGAAGAAACCGCTCGCGCCCCTCGGAATCCGTGAAACGAACCGCCTCCGCGCCATCGCCCGTCGCAACGATGTGCCTGCCGCGCCGGAGGAAGACCCGCGTCGTATGAATGTTTTCACCGATGACGGTGAAACGATCGTGGATGCCTTCAAGCTGCATGGCACTTCATTCCATCAGTTCCCATGGTCAGTTCCACTGGCCCGGCTTGTCCGGCATGGGTTTGAACTGGCACCCCTCGACAAAGATCTCGAAGAAATCCGGGGTGGTTTCGAGTTCCACGTGTTCAATGCCGCGCACCAGCTGCTCGGTGGTCTCACGGTGCCGCCGCGACAGCAGGATCTCGCGGGCACCCTGCAGCGCGGCATTGCCGATCTTCTCGATTCGACCAGTCGGCACGCCCGGCAGGAAGCCGATATCCACAGCGTTGTCGATGTCGATGAAGTTGGCGAAGGCGCCGGCAAGATAGAGCTTGTCGATATCGTCTACGCTAAGTCCAAGATGGCGCATGAGGATAAACTGGCCGCAATAGTTGGCGGCCTTGGCCTGGGCCAGATTGCTGGCATCCTCGCGGGAGAACGTGATATTGCGCCCGGGCACCACGGTCAGCTCGCGCCGCCGCTTTTCGGCGAAGACACCCTTGGCCGAAATCTGCCCATGGCGCCGCAGTTCGGCGAGCAGGTCCACCAGACCGGAACCGCACAGGCCTTGCGGCGCGGTGCCGCCGATGGTCGAGTAGTCGAATCTCTCGCCGGTGAACGTGATGTGGTCGATGGCACCCTCGCAGCCGGGCATGCCGAACTTGACCAGCCCGCCCTCAAACGCCGGGCCCGCGGGACAGGAGGCAGTCAGCGTCCGCCCCCGGTGCCGGATGACGACCTCCGTGTTGGTGCCGATGTCCACCAGCATGACTGTGCGCTCATCGTCGTTGAAATCGATCGCTCCGAGGCCCGCCGCGACATCCGCGCCGACATGGCTGGCCACCAGCGGCGGACTGTAGACCCTGGCACCGCGATTGATCTTGAGGCCGAGCCGGCGGGCTGACGCTGAAAGCGCCGTCGAATCGCGCCCGCCCTGCAGCATCTCGTGTTCCGTCGACGACTTGTAGGGCTTGGCGCCGATGCATTGCACGTCCAGCCGGAAAAAGATATCGCGCATCGTGGAATTGCCGACAATGACGGTGTCGTGGACTTGCCTGGGCGAGAAACCCAACTGTTCGCCCAGGCGCGCGATCTCGTAGTTGATGGTGTTGGTGACGACCCGCCACAGTTCGCCGCGATTCCTGCCGTCGTAGGAAATGCGGTTCATGACGTCGCTGCCGCCGATGCGCTGGGGATTCTCGAATGCGCACACCCGGACCGTCTCACCGGATTCAAGATCGACCAGTTCCATCGCCACGGTCGTGGTTCCCAGGTCGATCGCCAATCCGAACATGCGACCGCGATACCGATCGACAGGGCGACCGTCGTAGCAGACCATGTCGCCGCTCAGGGTGACCATGGAGTCGAGCGCCACGGGCCGGTACCGGCTTTGAGTCAGGATTTTCGGAGCGCGCCTCAACGGCGAGAAATCGATCTCCGCCCGCTGATCGACAATCGCGGCCTGACACGCAAGGCGATAGTCGCCCTCCAGGAAGGATTCCGGTTCCCCCCTGGGCGTCAGCGCGTCCATGCCGCGATGAACCTCGACGATGCATTCGTGGCACAGGCCGCTGCGCCCGCAGGACGTGGGGACCTGTTTGGACAGTTCATCGGCCAGGTCGAACAGCGTGTGACCGGGTTCGCGGGCCGAGAGCCCGCCTGTTTGAGCTGGATTCCTCGACTCGCGTTTCGCGCGTCTTGCGTCCCGGTGCGCCGCCAGTGCATTCCGAACCCGCGGCATCGCCCCGGGGTCCGTTTCCCACGCCGTGCGATAGTCGAGCCTGTCGTCGCCCACGCAGGCCAGGCGCTTTTCCCGGTCGACGATTTTCCTGCGCTGATTGCGGCAACCAAACTGCGCCGTGCACTCGTCAAGGGCATTCTTGTACGGGCAACGCGTCAGAGACTGCTCGTCCGCCTGCACGACGATGTCGGCGAAGATCTCCGACAGGCGATCGAGCCGCTTCTGAAACTCCTGCTGACGCGTTTCGGACATCTGGCGACAGCTCACGCGCCCGGCGCGCTGTGCTCCTGAAGAAGCGACTTGGCCAGTGACACGCAGGCCAGCGCATCCTTGCCGTAGCCGTCGGCCCCCATGTCGTCGGCGAATTCCTGGGTGACGGGCGCCCCGCCCACCATGATCCTGACGTCATCGCGCAAATCGGCGTCGATGAACGCCTCGATGGTCTTGCCCATGTTGGGCATGGTGGTGGTCAGCAGCGCGGACATGCCCAGGATCGGCGCCTGGTGCTCCTCGACGGCATCGATGAAGGTGTCCTCGTCCACGTCGACGCCGAGATCGTGAACGGTGAACCCCGCGCCGCGCAGCATCATGATGCACAGGTTCTTGCCGATGTCGTGCAGGTCACCCTTAACCGTGCCCATGATGACCGTGCCCAGCGACGCGATTCCCGAGGCCGACAGGATGGGCTCGATATGCGCCATTCCCGCCTTCATCGCACGGGCGCACGCCAGCACCTCGGGCACGAAGATGAACGCGTCGCGGAACTTGATGCCGACGATGCTCATCCCGGCGATCAGACCGTCGTCCATGACTTCCAGGGCATCGACGCCGTCATCCAGCGCCTGGCGGGTCAGTTGGTCGACGATGTCATCGTCGCCGTCGATGATCCCGGCCGCGATCTCCTGCATTTCAGGGGTGACCCGTGCGAACAGCTCGATGCTTCGCGCGATCTCCTCCGGACGCTCGAGGAATTCTTCGATTTCTTCCCGGATGAACTCGTTGGTGATGTCCGCCAGTTCCGCCACAGCGTTTACTTGTTTCGGTTGACGGCGCTAGAGCGCGCCATCGTCTTCGGAGGTGGTGCCGACGGTCCTGGAAGGCCGACCGTCGGCATGGCCACGGTGCCAGTCCGTGACCGCCCGTGGAATGGCTTTCAGGTTTTCGATGGATGTCTGCAGAGGTATCGCGCATTCGGGACCGATCATGTCCACCCCGGCGTCCAGGTTCTCGAAGACCTCCTGCCTGACATCCTCCGGCCCGCGGGAGAACAGCGTCTCAGGGTTGTTGATGTTGCCTACCAGGGAGATCCGCCCCCGGACCACATCCACCGACTCCCCGGGCTTGTTCTTCGAATCGAAGTGAAAGGCGGACATCCCCGTCTGCGCGATCGCATCCATGCGGTCGACGGTCCGGCCGCAGATGTGCAGGATGATGTGGCCCGGGATGCGTTCTGCAAACTCGGTGTGCAAGTCCTGAAGGTAGCGTCGATAGTATTCGCCGCTGACGAGGTCGCCGGTGGCGTGATCGGGCAGGGTGACGGCATCGGCGCCGGCTTCCAGCTGCGCGATTCCGTAAGCCACCGTGAGGTCCTTCAAGCCGTCCAGGCAACGCCGGGTCTTGTCCGGGTCGTCCAGCGACATCAGCAGGAACGGCTCGACGCCGAAGCAGTGGTAGCCCAGCGACCAGGGCCCCATGGTCTTGCCGATGATCGCCACGTCGTCGCCCAGTTCCCGGCGGAGAATCCCGATGGCGTCGACGACGCATCGGGTGTCAGGGTGCTCCAGTATGTCGTCGGCGACCGCGATGTCCTCCGGGTCCGCCCAGATCGGCTCGCTCATGCGTACCGTGGGCCAGTTGTCCTTCTGTTCCCACTGAATCCTGCAGCCCAGCGCCGACGATTCCTGGATGATGCTGAACACCGGCATGACCGTGTCGAACCCAAGCTCCGTGTAGCTCGTGGCCGCCAGGCGCGCCATCAGCTCCGGATTCCTGTTGGCCTCGGGAAAGGGAGCGTCCACCAGATCCATGAGTTCGACCGTGGCGACGGACGTGGGGTTGCAGACCGGCGTGCGGTCCACCGCCTCGCGGTTGAGCGCCGCCAGTACCCGCTGGCGGCTCGTCATGGACGCGGTTGCTTGAACTGACATGACTGTTCTCCTGCGTTGACTCGCCCGGGGTCCCTTACGACGCGCTGGGTGCCGACAGCACACCGCGCGCGGCCATCAATTCCGCTTCGCGCATGGCCGCGCGGACATTCGGCGCGCGAATCAGCAACAGGCCCACCAACTCATCGTGCGGATGGCCGCAAGCGAACGACACCCTGTCGGTGCGATGCTCGTCGGTCCGCATCTCCCCGAGCCTGGCGAGCCCGCGGGCGATGGCCGTCACCCGGCGAGGGCCCGATTTCGGGTTCCCCTCGATTCGCAGTTCGTACTCCCCGCTTCCCGTCGAGACAGCCGTCACATCGCAGCCGGACCGCTTGTCGTGGATGCGCAGCGGATGGGCGCGGACATCGGTGCGCGGCGCGACCTTGCAGCCATCGAGGAAAACCCGCCGGATGGCCGACACATGCCGACCGCCGCACGGGAAACGAAGCAAGCCGTCGCGGTCCGACTCAAGACCACCGATCACCCGCATGGCGCGCGCGAGGAACTGGATGCGGTCCTTCGCCCCGTTCCTGCCGCTGTAAGTGTGGACAAGGAAGGCCGGCATCCCGTTGCCTTGCTCGTACAAGCCTATCGAGATGTCCTGGCAATGCGCATCCATCGAAACCAGCTCGATCCGGCTGCCGATGTTGCCCGTCCGACCCATCCCTAGAAGTTCAGCGTCGATAGGGTGAAGGACTGGATGTAGTCCATGTGCGCCTTGCACGCATCGACCGCGGCATCCTCGTTTCCGGCCGCGATGGCTCCGGCGATTGCGGCATGCATTTCCGCGACCCTGGCCAGGTCGTCAGCCCGCAGGTGGTGCTTGTGCCAGAAGCGGCGTGACAGTCCGTGAATCTGCTGCAGCATGCGCGCACAGAATTCGTTGTCTGCGGCGTCGGCGATCAACTCGTTGAGTTCCCGGTCCAGATGCAGGAAGGCCAGGTAATCCCCCTGCTCCGCCGCAGCGGTCACATCGCCGGCAAGTCTTCGAAAACGGTCCCGCACGCCGTGGCCAGCGCGTCGCGTGCATAGTCGAATGCTCAGTTCCTCGACCGCGCGCCTCGCTTCCAGAACGCGCAACTGCTGGCGGATGTCGATGTCGGTGATTCGGATACCGCGGCGCGGCATGATCTCGACCAGCCCCTCCGCGGCAAGACGCTGCAGCGCTTCCCGGACCGGTGTGCGCCCGACGCCGAGCCGCTCCACAAGCCGCGCCTCCGACAACACCGATCCAGGCTCGAACTCCATCGTCACGATCCTTTCTTCCAGCAAGCGGTACGCCTGCCGAGACTTGGACTCGATGTGTTGTTCCAGAGAGACCGCGTCAGTGGACATGTGAACTACCCCGAACCGGCGCAGGCGCCAAGCCTCCTGCGGTGTCCAGTATATCTTGATATATTGTCAGGCGTAAACTGATATATCAGCTATCGAACCACTTGCGCCTGAGTGGACATTCGTGGTTCATCGGCACCGGCTCGAAGCCGCCACGCCGATCAACTGACCGCGACGCGACCGAATTCCAGCGTGTCGAATGCCGGTTCGCCACCCACCACCTCATGGGGCGCCAGCAGGTCGTAGTCGAATTCCACTCCGATACCGGGCTCGTCGGAAGCAACGGCCCGGTGGTTCTCCAGCACGAGCGGCCGGGTCGTGTATTGATCAATGGGGAAACTGTGGATTTCGAGCCAGCCACCATTGGGCTGCGAAGAAACCAGCCCGACATGCAACTCGTGCATTCCATGGGAGCACACCGGAATGCCCCGCGCCCGGGACATTTCCGCGACGCGCAGCCAGGAGGTGATCCCCCCGCAATTCGAAGCGTCCGGCTGGATGTACGACAGACCCGCCCGGTCCAGCGCGAACCCGAACTCGTACAGGGTATGAAGATTCTCTCCCATGGCCAGGGGGACGCCGGTGGCCGCGGCGATCCTTGCGTACCCGTCGTAGTCGTCCGGAATGGTGGGCTCCTCCAACCAGAGGATGCCGTGCGCCTTGAACGCATTCGCCGCTTCGATGGCATCCTCCACCGAGAAGAAATAGTTCGCATCGACCATGAACGGAGCCTTCGGCCCGATGAGTCTGCGCACCGACTCGACCCGGTCGATATCCTCATCCAGGTCGTCCTTGCCCACCTTGATCTTGATCCCGTTGGCGCCGTTGTCGAGGTGCCCGCTAATGCTGTTCAGGAGCTTGGTCTTGGAAAAGTTCAGGTCGATGCCGCCCTGGTACGCATTGCAGGAATTGGCGGCTCCGCCGGCGAGCTTCCAGAGCGGCTTGCCGGCGTTCTTGCAGCGAATGTCCCAGAGCGCGATGTCGATGGCCGACATCGCGAACGATGCCACGCCTCCCCGGCCGACGTAGTGAATGTACCAGTGCATGTGGTCAAGGACGGATTCCGGCGAGCTGCCATCCTGGCCGACCACGGCGGGAACCAGGTCGTTCTCGATCAGGCATTTTATGGCGCCGCCACCGCGCCCGCCGGTGTAGGTGTATCCGGTGCCTCTTGACCCATCCGCCAGTTCGACGGTGGCAGTGATCAATTCGAAATGACTGTGCGCGCCGTGCCTGGCATCGCACAGCACTTCCGCCAGCGGGACCCTGAACATCCGCGTTTCGACTGCCTTGATCGAGCTCATTTTCGTATGTCGGTGGTCATGACCGATTACCAGTTGGTGAAGGACCCGTCCGGTTTCTTCATCCGCGGCGCCTCCCAGAACTTGAAGGATTCCTTGGTGAGTTCCTCGTCGTTGACGTCCACGCCGTGCCCTGGCGCATCGCCCGCGAGATACGAGCCCCCGCTTTCCCGGGGCGAGCCGGTAAACAGCAGGTCGCTTTCGGACCGATGGCCGCTCTCGCGGGACAGGTATTCGCACCACGCGAAATTCGGAACGGCCGCGGCGAACTGGATGGTCACGGCCGTGCAGATCGGCCCCAGCGGATCGTGGGGCATCATGTCGATATAGTGGGTCTCAGCCGCCGCGGCGACCTTCACGGCCTCCGTGAGACCGCCGACATTACAGAGATCGATCCTTGCGAAGCTGGTGATCCCCTGCTCGATGTATCGCATGAAGTCCCACTTGCTGGCACATTCCTCGCCGATCGCGAACGGTACGTCGACCATCTGCCGCAGGATCTCGTACGCCTCGGGCGTCTGGTGTCGGATCGGGTCCTCGATGAAGTCCAGCGTGCCCCGCGGCATCTTCTGGCAAAAGGACGCCGTCTCGGCCACCGTCAACCGGTGGTGGTAGTCGATTCCGAGTGTTACGGCATTGCCCAGTTCCTGCCGCACTTCGGACAGGACCGCCGCGGCGGCCGCGATGGACTTGCGGACATCCAGTTCGGTCGCATGTTCCGTCGATCCCCATTCGCCGGCGGTGGCGCGAATCACCCGCCAGCCCGACGACGCCAGCGCCTTGGCATCTTCGACCAGAGACTCGTCGAAGGGCCGCGTCGTGGTCACGAAACACGGTACGGTCTCCCGTTGCTTGCCTCCGAGCAAGCGATGGATCGGGACCCCCAGCGCCTTGCCCGCGATATCCCACAGCGCGATGTCGATGGCGGAAATCGCCGCGGTCAGCACGCGGCCGCCCTCGAAATACTGACTGCGGTACATCTCCTGCCAGATTGCGCCGATACGGGTGGCGTCCTGGCCAATGAGGAATTCCCTGAAATGCCTGATCACTCCGACCACCGCCAGTTCGCGGCTGGAGATGCCGGACTCGCCCCAGCCGTGGATCCCGGCATCCGTCTCGACCTTCACCAGGCAGAGGTTGCGGTAACCGACCCAGACCGGATAGGCCTTGATGTCCGTAATCTTCATGACAGTCCTACTTCAGGTCTTCCGAACGGCAAAGCATGGCCGACAAGCCATGATCCGCCACGATTTCCGCGCCCGTTATCGCCGCGGCACTGTCCGACAGGAGAAACGCCGCCGTTTCGCCAATCTCTTCCACCGTCGCGTAGCGCCCCGAGGCATGCAGCCGGTTGAACGACTCCAGCAGGCGGGGGTGGGCCTTGACAATTCCTTCAACGGCCTCGGTGTGCGTCAGCCCCGGACTCAGGGTGTTGACGCGAATACCGTGGGAGCCGAGGCTCCAGCTCATGGCCCGCGTCATCGCCGCGATGCCGCCCTTGGTGGCAGCGTACATCTCGTAACCGGGCGTGCTGGCCAGGGAGTGATTCGAACCGATGTTGACGATCGCCCCGCCGCCGCTCGCCATCATCAGCCTCGCGGCCTCCTGGCAGAAGATGAATACCGGTCGCAGATTGGTGGTCCAGAGCCGCTCGAGATCGTCTTCCGTGAAGTCAATGAAGTCCGCCACGACGGTGACACCGGCATTGTTCACGAGCCCGTCCAGCTTGTCGAAACGCGCTTTCAGATCCTCGAAAAACGCCCGCACGTCGGCAGGCTTGCACACATCCAGTTCGACCGCATGCAGGGATTTCGGATCGTCCGTCAGGGAGCGCGTCGCATCGACCAGACGCGGGTAGTCGACATCCGCGACCACCAGCGACGCACCGGCCGTGGCGCAGGCACGCGCGATACCCAGGCCGATTCCGGCGGCCGCGCCGGTGACGAGAATGCGCTTTCCCTCGAGCAGTGACTTCACGCCGACGCGACTCCGGGACGGGTCAATTCAAGCTCGATTTCTTCGATGGTCTTGTTTTTGGTTTCCGGAAGGATCCGGTACAGGATCACCAACCCCACCACGATGCATGTCGCGTAGGACGCGAGGATTTCCGCCGCACCCATGTTGTTGAGCTGCCAGGGGAAGAACTGATTCACAAGGTAGTTCACGATGCTCGTCACCAGCGCGAAACTCGGAATGGCGATGCTGCGGACATAGATCGGAAAAATCTCCGAGAACAACACCCACATGATGGGCCCGATGGAGAAATTGAACGCCGCGATGAAGCTGACGATGGCGACAAGTATAACGGCTGCGTTCAGGTTGGCCGCGTTTTCCAGCAGCACGCTTTCGTTCTCCCTCAGCGCCGCCTCGCCGATGGCCGCCTCCACGGCGGACTTGAACTCGACGTCGCTGAAGTATTGCACGCCGAACAGCGTGCGCAGGCTTTCAGCGTCGACACCACCGCCAAGGTTGGCCAATACGCCGGCGTCGAGAACGTATGTCGCGTTGGAGAAGGCCCACGCGCCGACGAACAGGCTCACCGCCGCCCAGGTCAGTCCGAACAGCGTCATGGGGCGCCGTCCCACGCGGTCGATGAGCAGCAACGCCATCGCCGTGAAGCAGACGCTGACGATGCCGACGACCACGGCCTGCGTGAAGGCGGCATCCGTGCCGATGCCGGTTTGCTCGAACACCGTCGGTGCGTAGAACAGGATCGAATTGATCCCGGTGATCGGCTGCACCGCGGCAATCGTCAGGCCCAGCCAGAACACCGTCCGCATGCGTCGATCGAAAAGGGTGGCGAGCTGCGACACAAGGGACCTGCGATCATCGACATGGCCGAGGCTCGCCTGAATTTCCCTGATCGCGCCGTCGATCCGCTCTGGCGGCACGAGGTTCGACATCACCCGGCGGGCCGAATCCAGGTCGCCCTTCTGAACCAGCCAGCGCGGGCTTTCCGGAATCGCCAGCAACAGCAGCAACCAGGCCAGCGCGGGTACGATTTCCGTTCCCAGCATGAAGCGCCACGTGTAGTCGGCGATGCCGACAGCCTCGGCCCACGCGGCGCCGGAATTGGCCGCCTGGAGGATTGCGAAATTGGCAAAGTAGGCGGCCGACAGGCCGATGACGATATTGAACTGGTTCATGGAGACCAGTTTGCCCCGCATCCCGGAGGGGGCGATCTCGCCGATGTACATCGACGCGAGCGACAGCGACGTGAACGCCAGACCGCCCAGGAAGCGCGCGGCCACCAGGGACTCGAAATTCGGCGCGATCACCGAAGCGATGGCGGAAACCAGGTACAGCGCCGCGATGACCAGCAACGTCTTCTTGCGGCCGATCATGGCGGCGATGTGGCCGGCTGCGAGCAAGGCGAAGATCACACCGAACCCGGGCGCGCTGACCACGGCGCCGACTTCCAGGTCCGACAGGCCGAACTCGACGGCGACGAAACGAACCGTGCCGGAAATCAGCGCGGCGTCCAGCCCGAAGATGAACCCACCCAGCGCGACGATGAACGCGTAGCGAAAGGCGGTGGCACGAAAATCCATTCAGACTGCCTCGTCGGCTGGGGCCGGATGCGGACAAACCATCATTCGTCGCGCTTGACACGGCAAACCGCCAGATTATACATAGCGCACGATTTATTGTTAACAATTAAATATTTACACGTGGCAGGCCTGGCATTACACTGGACTCGATGGAACCGTGAACGCATTCACGGACATGTCCGGGATAGGGAAACCATGGCGCATCACCGCCTGAGAGAATACCTTGATGACTCTCCGATCATCGCGATCCTTCGCGGTATCAAGCCGGATGAAGTGGTCGCGGTGGCCGATGTCCTGCTGGAACAGGGCATCCGTATCATCGAGATTCCGCTCAACTCGCCCTCCCCGCTCACCAGCATCGAACGGTTGCGCACCAGCATGGCGGGACGCGGGCTTTGCGGCGCCGGCACCGTGCTGCGCGCCAGGGACGTGGGCGCTGTCGCGGCCGCCGGCGGCCAGCTCATCGTCAGCCCCAACACCGCCCCGGATGTGATCGAGAAAACCAGGCAACTCGACATGGCCTCGATACCCGGCAGCATGACACCGAGCGAAGCCTTTGCGGGCCTGCACGCCGGCGCGGACGCGCTGAAGATCTTTCCTGCAAACACATTGGGACCGGGGTACTTCTCGGCACTGAAGGCCGTCCTTCCCGACGAAAGTGCGCTCGTCGCCACCGGCGGCATTTCCGCAGGCAATATTTCGACCTACCGGGCCGCAGGCGCGTCGGGATTCGGCATCGGCAGCGACATCTTCAAGCCCGGCGACAGCCCCGAGCAGGTCGCAAGCAAGGCAGCGGCATTGGTGCGGTCAACATGAATCGACGACCCTGCACCGCAACAGGCCTGCTGCTCATGCTGGCGCTCGTATCCGCTTGCGGCGGCGGAGGGGGAGGAACCGGCGGCGACGGCGTGACCCCGGCCCCACCGCCTCCATCGGCGGACACCACGCCCGACGCATTTTCGTTCACCCCTGTCACCGGTGCGGAGCGCGATGCCCAGACCGTCTCCGAGAGCGTCACGATCACAGGGTTGTCCGCAGCGGCCGACGTGTCGATCTCAGGCGGCGAATATTCGGTGGACGGCGGCAGCTACTCCGGCTCTCCCGGTACGGTTTCCGACGGTCAGGCGGTAACGGTACGCGTCAGGGCATCGGGCGAATTTTCGACTGACACCCTGGCGACCCTCACCGTCGGAGGCGTGTCAGCCGAATTTCGCGTCACGACCATCGCCGCGCCGACGGTCCGGATTGAGATCAACGCGGACGTTCGCCACACGGTCGGGGGTATCGACGCCTTCGACCGCCGCAAGTACATCACCATCCACTCGTCGCACGCCGGACAGGACTGGTTCGGCAACAACTCCCAGAGCCGGTCCGCACCCAACGCATCGGCCGATCTTCTCACGGAATTCGTGGAAACCTACGACGTTTATTTCGGGCGCGACACGGGCGCCATGGCCTGGCAACTCCAGCAACTGCCCGAAGACCCCAACCGGCCCGGCTTTGTCGACGAGACCGCCGTCGCGACACGCGGCGCGGATGCGCGCCGGAACTATGCCTCCACCACCAACGCGAATGCGGTTACTTCGCGCCGGCACGAACAGCGCGGTACCGATCTGATCGTCGGCGCGCAGCAGCATCCCTACTGGCCTGACGGACAGACCACGAACCAGGGATGGGCCTTCTCCCAGGCGGACACCCCTTCGGAGCCGTTCGGAACAGCCACCGGACATTACATGGGGCAATTCCTGTCCAGGTTTTTCCGTCAGGGAACGGCGGACTCCGACGGTCAACCGAAGCCGGTCCATGTAGAGGTCATGAACGAGCCGGTCTACGACCTGGTCGACGCGGCGGACGTGCCCGAGGACCTGGGCAAGATATTCAGGTTCCACAACGCCGTCGCCGCGGCGATCCGGGCAACCAACGACGATGTGCTGATCGGCGGCTACGGCGCCGCGTTTCCGGACTTCGAGCGGGATGGCTTCAACCGCTGGCACGAGCGTCACAAGGCGTTCCTGGACATCGCGGGACACAACATGGACTTTCTCGCCATCCATCTCTACGACTTCCCCAACTT
Organism: Candidatus Rariloculaceae bacterium; assembly: GCA_965221035.1. GTDB lineage: Bacteria > Pseudomonadota > Gammaproteobacteria > Steroidobacterales > Rariloculaceae > UBA6522. Next base: position 3,546,213 of record OZ244860.1, on the reverse strand, counting down.
CACGGTAGGCGGCCGGCTGACCGAGCAATACCGCAAGGGCAGCAATCTCGAAGCGACACTCGACATGCTGGAACACTACGCAACGCTGAAGTTCGGCGCACCCATGCCACTGGTCATTTCCGAATACGGCTCGCAGGTTCACGGCCTGTACAACCAGCCCTGGTCGCCGCTGCGCGACTGGCTGGCCATCAAGGCCATCAACTCAATGCTCATGGCGTTCATGGAACGCCCGGACATCATCCGGAAGACCATTCCCTTCATCCCCGTCAAGGCGGAGTGGGGCCGGGTTTCCGACACGGTTCCCTATTACTGGCGTCTGATGCGCCAGGCCTCCGAGGCAGCCGGCGAGACAGGGGACGAGTGGGTCTACACCGAGATGGTCAAGTTCTACGAGCTGTGGGCCGATGTCGGTGGAACCCGGGTGGACTCGTACGCCGATGATCCCGACATCCTGGTGGACGCCTACCTGGACGGCCGGGACCTGTTCGTCATCGCCAACAGCCTCGAGTTCGAGGACGCCTACCTCGGCATCGCACTCGACGGGCCGGGAACCGCGGCGCCGACTCGAATCACCGTGAAACACCTTTACCTTGACGACGAAATGCCCGTGCTTGAGACCACCAGTCCGGCCGCGTTGCCGGAATCCCTGCGGTTGGGAGCGGAAGGCACGATGGTCCTGCACGTCGAGTTCGACGCCGACATCGCCATCGAAGAAAGCGCGGTGGAAAGCAAGCATTACGCCGAGACGATGCTGCGGCCCATCAGCGCCAATTCGACACTTCCATTCGACGTCGACGGAGTCCCAAGGGGAACGGACGGAGAAGCCGTGCTGCGCCTGGGTGTCGGACGCGCGCACGGGCTCTCCCTGCTGCCGATGGTATCAGTCAATGGAATCGCGGTCGAAGTCCCCGCGGACTTCCGCGGTTATGACCAATATCACGACGGGGTCGGCCGCGCGTCGTTTTTCGGAGTGCTGGAGATACCGGTGCCCTGGAACGCGGTGCAGGAGAACAACCGCGTCGAGGCGACCTTTGCCGACAGCGGCGGCCACATCTCGTCAGTGGCGTTGCAGGTCTTCAACCACAGCCGGCCGATTGCCCGATAGCGGGCAAGCGTTCTCCCGATTGACGATCCCGTACCAGCGGTCAGTTACGTGCGGGTTCGATTGTCAGCGAGACCACGGCATCCGGCAGAACATCGCCTGATACCGCGATCTGTGCCATGCCTTGCTCTCGGGCGCGAACGATCAGCAGTGCTCGCCCATCGTGGGTCCTGAGTTGCGTGGACTGGTAACGGTCCATCGAATTCGACGTTCCGTTGTCCACACCAAGGATCTCAAGGCTGTCCGGAACTTCAAAGGCGATCTCGACGTCTTCGTGCCGGACTGCCAGACCAGACTCGTCGACGACCTGCACTTCCACGTGAGCCACCGCGTACCCGTCCACAGGCAATACGTCGCGGTCTGTCGAAAGCACCAGACCGGCTGGCTGTCCGGCACTTGTCAGCAGGTCTGAAGCATTGCAGCTTCCTCTTGCCTCAAGCTCGCCCGCCTGGAATGGCACTCGCCACTTGAGGATGCGGTCTGGATTGTCGGCGAGTCGCTGCTCACCCAGCGACGCGCCATTCAGGAGCAGTTCGACAGCGTCGCAGTTCGTCAGCACTTCAACAGCCACATCTCCACTTTCGTAGTTCCAGTGGCGATTGACGTCATGCCAGAACCACGTGCGCTCGTCCCACTTGTCCCTGGCAGCGAGCGAACCATCCGGTGAAACATCGTAGATCGAGTCCTCCAGGGCCTGAGTCGTCATGTACACATGCGGCGCTTCGTCCCACAAGGTCTTGAACAGGTGGAATGACGGCTTGTCGAACCCGGCCAAGTCAAGCAGGCCTGACGGAGTGCCCTTGCGCGGCCAGGCATCATGCGCCTCGCCGAGATAGTCGATGCCCGTCCACAGGAATGTCCCGGCGATAAAGTCTCGCTCCTCGACCGCTTGCCACTCGTGCCATTGCACCACGTTTTCTGTCCCCATGATCATCTTGTCCGGGAACAATCGATGCCCGTAGTCGTAGATAACGCGGCGATAGCTGTAGCCGACAATGTCGAGTGCATCCGTGTAGCCGGAGATATGGCTGACCGATGGCAGGATGAGATTGGCTGTCACCGGGCGTGTCGTATCGAGTTCCCTTAACCAGCCTGACAGCTGCTGGGCAGTTTCCGCGAGCACGTACTCCCCTTCCGGGCTCTGGTGAAAGCGCCGTTCGATCTCCTCGGGAGCGATGAATGGCGGATTGTAGAAGTAATTCCCCTGCGCGTTGATGTCGAAGTAACCCGTCGCGTCCTTGTAGCGCGGGAACGTCCACTCGATTTCGTTGCCGATGCTCCACTGGACGATGGACGGGTGATTTCGGTCGCGTTTGACGGCGTTCTTGAGATCAGACTCCGCGTGCACCTGGAACCAGTCGGCGTAGCCACGGCTGACGTAATCGTCGTGTCGCTCCCACTGGTTCAAACGCTTGTCTTTAGGATAGTCCCATTCGTCGAAGATCTCGTGCTGAACGAGCAGGCCGAGTTCGTCGCACAGTTGAAGAAAATTCCTCGACGGCGGATTGTGGGCGGTTCGGACAGCATTGGCACCACCCTCCATGAGCCTTGACAGTCGGCGCCGCCACACGTCATCCGGAACGGCGACACCAACCAGACCCGCGTCATGATGCAGGTTGACGCCCTTGATCTTGACATTCCGACCGTTGAGGAAGAAGCCCTCGTTCGCGTCGTAGCGAATGTCACGAATTCCGAAGGACGTCGTGACCCGGTCAAACACTTCGCCGTTACGCCGAAGCAGCGTTTGTGCAGAGTACAAGTGCGGGTCTTCGATATCCCATAACGCGGGGTTCTCCACCTCGAACCGCTGTGTCGCGATCGTCTCTGCGCCGCTCTCGAGTTCGATCCGGCTACGGTCGTCGGCAACCCGTTCACCCGACGCCGAGTAGATGCTGGTTTCGATCCAGAACTGCTGTCGCTGGTCGTGGCGATTCACGACTTCGACGGTCAACTCGACCTCTGCCTTTTCGGCACTGACCAGGGGCGTGGTAACAAACGTACCCCAGACAGGCACGTGCGCCTTGTCGACCACAATCAGCTCTACGTCGCGATAGATCCCCGAACCCGTGTACCAGCGGCTGTCGATGTGGCGGGTGCGATCAACACGGACGGCAACCACATTCCTTTCCCCATCGCTGCGCAGATGCTCGGTAACATCAAGGTAGAAAGGCGTGTAGCCGTTGACCCGCCCACCGACTTCGAAGCCGTTTACCCAAACGGTCGAGTGGTTGTAAACGCCGTCGAAATAAAGGTAGACCGTTCTCGTATCCAACCTGCGCGGTGTCGGAAACGCCTTGCGATACCAGCCTGTGCCGCCCGGCAGGTAGGCGGTTGCCCCGTCGAGCGACGCATCGAATGCGGCCTCGATCGACCAGTCGTGCGGCAAGCGCAATGTACGCCATGCGCTATCGTCAAACGCGGGATCACTGAAGGCGGGATCGTCGGCCAGCGTGAAGCGCCAGTCGAAATTGAAGTCACGGTGTCTTGGAGCTTCCGCGGGCGACTCGCTTTCACAACCGCACAAGAGCAGCAGCAGCGGGACGAGCGTCTTGTTCATGTTCGGCCGAGTCCGGTTCCAGCAGTGCGCCATGCTACCTTATTTTGTCAACAATCGACAATTGTGTTAGCGTGACCGCGGAGCTGATAACAACAAGACAGACGACGCGAACATCCTGTTTCTCGTGCTTCGCCAGTGAGCGCGGCAATACGTCGTGATGGGGTTGATGGAGTACTGGTGCCACCGGGAGGCCGGAACCGATGCAGACGAATGCCGAGTCTCCAGCGAGTGCCACTGCTGTTGAAGACCGCGTCCCTCTCCGGCAGAAGTTCGCTTACTCTTCCGGCCTCGTAGCCGACCACTACGCCCAGTTCGGCGTGGCGTGGCTGGCCCTGCCGGTCTACAACATCCTGCTGGGCATTTCGCCCCAGCTGGTCACGATAGCCCTTTCCCTCGCGAGACTTTGGGATGCGATAACGGACCCCGTTGTAGGTTCGATTTCCGACAACCTGAAGAGCAAGTACGGACGGCGCAAGCCCTTGATCTTCGCAGGAGCAATCCTGACCGGAATCGCCTTCCCCCTGGTCTGGATGGTTCCCGAGTCCTGGAGTGAAACCGCTACGTTTGTCTATCTATGCGTCGCGTTCCTGGTCTTCTTTACCTGTTACTCGCTGTTCTCCGTGCCGTACGAATCACTGGGCATGGAGCTGACTCCCGACTACCAGGAACGAACTCGGGTCTACAGCATCCGGTTTTACGTGTCTGCATTCGCAGACCTCGGACTCCCGTTTCTGTTCTATATGGGCAGCCTGGCCATCTTCGCAAGTCACCTGGCGGGAGTCCGTCTGGTCAGCGTAGGCGTCGGCCTCCTGATTGCCGCGACCGGCATCTGGTGCGCAATGGAATGTGTCGAACGGTACCAGACGATTGCCGAGAAGCAGGACAAGGAGAAGATATTTCACGCCATCAAATCGCTCGTGAAAAATCGCCCGCTTGTGATCATCGTCAGCTCGATCTCGATCTACTTGTTTGCGGACACGAGCATGCGGGCACTTGAGCCATACGTGCACATCTACTACATCTACGGTGGCGACGTACAAACTGGTGCGTTGCTCGACGCCGCCAACAGGACAATACCCGTCGCATTCGCCCTGCTGGGGGCATTTGTCGTTCACGTCCTGTCGGACAGGTTCGACAAGCACATCATGTTGCTGGCTTGCGTCGCAACCATTTTCCTGTCCCATCTGGCGATCTATTTCACCTACCAGCCGGGCCATCCCTTGCTTACGCTGGTGACAAAACCCTTCTATGCCTTCGCCACTGCAGGCTTCTGGGTGCTCGTCATATCGATGCGGGCCGACGTCTGCGACTGGGACGAGTACAATTTCGGCCTGAGACGCGAGGGAATGATTGCTGCTGTCAACAACTGGCTGGTCAAGGTTGCAATCACACTCGCCGTGGCTGCCAGCGGATACATCCTGGAATTCGTGTCCGGATTCGATGTCGAACAAGGCGCACAATCCATCGAAACGCTGGAGCGCATCAAGCTAACGTATATCGCAGTGCCGTGCGCGGCTACGCTGATCGTCTTCCTGATACTGCTCAGGTACTCCCTTTCGAGGGACAGGCTCGCCGCCATTCGTAGCCAACTGGAACAGCGGCGCGAGGCGGTTTAAGTGAAAAACCAAGTCTCCGACCATTGGTAGCGGCGCTCATTGACCTGGTATTCGGGTAACGTGTCGGGTCCGCAACTGCCTGTTCCGAGCCCGCGGTGGGCATGGTCCAAATAGAGAATCGCATGAGGTGACGGCTCCAGGTCAATCGTGTGGCGAGCCGCGTACAAGGACTCCGCCGAGTACCGAGTCGCGTTGAATTCGAAGGTCGGGTGACCCTGGACCCTCATGGTTCTGCCATTGTCCGAGGCCAGTTCGAGCCAACGCGTGTCGGTATGGTGGCCATGCTCCTGGGGCATGACGTAATTCACGTACTCGCCTTCAACCGTATTTTCGTACAGCCCGATCTTCTCGCCACTCTTGCGGTCGGCGTAGTTTTCGAGCGGACCTCTCCCGAAATAGCGAAGACGGTCAAAGCCTTCGGCGAGGTCGATCCGGGTACCGATTCTCGGCAAATCCTTGAGGCCTCTCCCCACGATCTTCACGTCATGAGTAATTTTCAGAACGCCGTCAGCGCCTGTGCTGTAGTCGTGACGATGTTCGACCCGGTGCGCAGGATTCGCCAACCGATACAAGGTCATTATGGATATGGTGACGTCCCCCTCACTGGTCCGTCTGGGCTTGAACGCGACGGGCTCCGCAAACAACGGCCTGTACAGCCCGAGCCTTCTCCATTTGCCGAGCGCCTTGCTGTCCTGGCCAGCCCAGAGCTTGAGCCCATCGTTGTCGGTCGCGGCGCGCCACAGCTGCAGGCGGGGCCCAGTTGAGACGATGGTCTCGCCGCTGAAGTCCAGAGATGCCAGGTACCCACATCGAGAGTCGAATATGGCACGCGATCCGCCAACTATTACCTCCGTGACGTCGCCACTCTCATCGACTTGCACCCTGGCTCTGTGCCCTTGGCCAAGCCTGGTCGGTTTTGTGGGCCTCAGCTTGATCTGCTCCCAACCCACGGTGTGACCTGCTTCGGCCCAGGAAGTGTCTTTCCTGGTCCTGAACTCGAAGTTCAGAAACCGCTCTCCGGCGCGTCGGGTCGGTTGCAACCGCAGCGTGTGCTTTCTGGTATCACCAGGCCGTATCCGCAGATCAGCCAGTCGTCCTTTCCGGACAATCTCCCCATCCACTGTGAGCGTCCACGTACACCGCAGGGCATTCAGTGAAGTGAAGTCGTGTTCATTGCGGATGGCCAGGCAGACGGAACCCGGACTTTCGGAAACCAGTGCGACGCTTACGGGCTGCGCGAGGTATTTGTGCTCCTGCATGGCCGGATGCGGAATTCGATCCGATGAAACCAGGCCATCGCAGACAAAATTGGCATCATGCAGTGCTTCGCCGAAGTCACCTCCGTACACATGGTAGCTGCGACCGTCTTCGGCTGTTCGTAGGAAGCTATGGTCGAGCCACTCCCAGATAAATCCACCCTGCACCCCCGGCAGCGTCTTGAACAGCCGGAAGTAATCGCTTAGCGAACCGTTGCTGTTGCCCATGGCATGCGAGTACTCGCATAGGATGAGTGGGCGTTCGAGGGGATGCGGCAGCAAGCGCACATCCGGCATGCCGAGCGGATGTTCGAGTTCAGGAGACAGTGCAGCCGCCGCGTCCTGCAGGTCCATTTGGCGCTGGTCGGCTGGTCTTTCCGGAGCATGTGCCTGGCGAAAATCTGACCACTCCTCAATTTCGCCCAATGTCGGGTACATCGGGCAGACCAAATCACTCGCCAGTGAACCGTGCGCCCAGGTTACGCGACTCTGATACTTCGAAATCGCGCCTTCATAGTGCAGCAGTCGCGAGTCGTCATAGTGTCGAATCCATCCGGCGGCCGCGTCGTGATTTGGTCCATGGCCGCTCTCGTTGCCCAAGGACCACGCGATGATCGCGGGATGATTCTGCCCGTTGATCACCATTCGCGTGCAGCGATCAAGCCACGCGGAAGCGTAGCGACTCGAGCGACACAGTTCGTTATGAAAATCGTGCGATTCGATATTGGCTTCCTGGATGACATAGAGGCCGTACTCGTCACAGAGATCGAGAAAACGAGGATCGCATGGGTAGTGGGAACAGCGAACGGCATTGAAGTTGTGTTGCTTGAGCAGCTTGACATCCGCAAGTAGTGTCTCGAACGGGACTGCCTTGCCGTAAACCGGGTGGTGCTCGTGCCGATTCGCGCCCTTGATCAGGACTCGCTTGCCGTTGATCAGCATGTCCCCCGACTTGACTTCAACTCGCCTGAATCCACAGCGGACAGTGGTATGGCTAGTGCCCTTCGGAGTTCTGAGGACTATTTCGACGCGGTACAGATGCGGCGTCTCGTGGTTCCAGAGCTTCAGCCTGTTGCGAGGAATTCGGGCTCGCAAGGCGGCCTCGTTGCGGCCCATTTGCGTGCGACTACGATAGCGGGTTTCGACCGACCGTGTCAGCGCCTTGTCGAAAACCGGAGTCCCTGCGGGATCGAACAACTGTACTTCAACCGTGCAACGATCCCTGAGAAGCCGCGACAAATCATTGTGCCCGACCCTTACGCGAAGATCGAAAGATGCACTGCCGCAATCAGCCGCGACAATCGGTTTGAAAAAAACGTCGGCGATGTAAGCCTTTGGTGTTGCGTGGAGACTCACATCGCGTTGCAAACCCGACAGCCACCACTGGTCCTGGTCCTCGAGGTAGGATGAGTCCGACCACTTGATGACCACGGCGACGAGTTCGTTGTCGGCACCGTGTTTCACGAGGTCGGTCAGTTCGAACTCCGCCGGCAAATGCGAATCCTTGGAAAATCCCACGAATTCCCCGTTCAAATAGACCATCAGGCAACTGTTCGCGCCGCCAAAATGGACAACGACACGCCTGGACTTCCAGCTTGCGGGCAGGGAGAAAATTTTTCGGTAAATACCCGTCGGGTTCTCCTCGGGAACCGCGGGTGGGTCCAGCCTGAAGGGCATCGCCGTGTTCGTGTATTGGGGCGAGCCGTATCCCTGGCACTCCAGATTCCCTGGAACGTCGATGGACTCCCAATCGGCTTCCGGTCCCAGTCGCCAGCGCTCCGCCTGAGCCGGACTGCTCGCGTAGAGAAAGTCCCACTTCCCGTTCAAGGAAAGAAACGACCGGTGCAAAGGCTTGCCAGGTCCGGTCGGCAGGCCAGGCTCCGCATGGAAGGTCGCGCGCGCCGGCAGCCTGGCAAAGGAGGTGAGTTCAGGATGTCTCCAGAACCGGGAATCCGTTGATCGCGTCATAAAGTCTGCACACGGACGCAAGGAACGCCAAGCTGGCACCCTTTGCGCCCCCTTCTGCCCAGAGTATCACGTTCAGGGCCGTGCACATACATGACCATCCAGCGGACCAATCCTCCAACCACGCTACTGTCCTTCTCCATTTGAAAATGGGCTGAAGACACCTCGAATTCGAGCCCTTCGGCAATATCCAGGTGCGGGTTTCTCGATGCTCAGACTGAAAACATTCGATTGTTGACAATCTACCAGACCGTAACTACATTGGCTCAACCAGCCTGGGGCTTCGCTACCGAGACCTTGATGAGTCGAATCGCTCGATCGGAATGGAGAGCGACTTGACTGAGGTCGTTGCCAGCAACACGGAGCTCGACCCGGCAAACACGCGACCCGAAGACCGGGTTCCGTTGGGACAGAAGATCGCATTCGGCTTCGGCGTGGTTTCAGACCACTATGCCAACGTCTGCCTGTCGTTGTTTCTCAATGCGTTCTTTGTCGACTTCATGAAGATGGCGCCGACGGCTGTCGGCAAGGCCATGGGTATCGCCCGCCTCTGGGACGCCTTCACCGATCCCGCTATCGGTACACTGTCGGATCGCTGCAATAACCGTTTCGGCCGGCGCAGACCATTCGTCTTTGCCGGCGCTGTGCTGACGGGACTGGCGTACCCCGTGATCTGGATGGTTCCCGAAAGCTGGGGGCCGGCGGCCCAGGACGCCTACCTGGTCTTTGCGCTCTTGCTTTTCTACACCGGCTACTCCGTATTCATGGTGCCCTACGAGGCGCTCGGTTCGGAGCTGACGCCTGACTACACGGAGCGCAACGCCGTTTTCGTCGTGCGCACTTACGTCCAGCACGCTTGCAGCCTGGGGATCGTCTGGATGTTTCCGCTGGCAACCTGGCTTGCCATGAAGCCCTGGGTCGGCGGCGAGATCAACGGCGTGCGGCTCGTGAGCTGGCTGATCGCCACGGTCGTTATCCTCGCCGGAATCACGCCGGCAATATTCTGTGTCGAACGCTACCGGAAGATCGCGAAGAAGACCGGCCGCTCGAAATTCTGGATCACGCTACGATCGCTATTGGCCAACAGGGCGCTCCTGGTTCTGATCGGAATCATCTGTTTCTACCTGTTCGCGATTCTCGCGACCATGCAATTGAGGTACTTCGTCTATACCTACTACATCTTCGAAGGCGACATTCACGCGGGTGCAAAACTCACCGCCTATACCGGCACCTTCAGCGTCGTATTCGCCATCGCCGCCGCGTGGGGCATCAAGCAGGTGACCGACCGTCATGACAAGCATCACACGATGATGGCTTGCCTGATCCTGCTTTTTTTCACGTATGTTCTTGTCTATCTCACGACCATCCAGGGACGGCCGTGGCTGACGCTGCTGCCCAAACCGTTGCTGGCTGCCGGCGAAGTTGGTTTCTGGGTGCTGACGTTGTCGATGCGCGCGGATATCTGCGACTACGACGAGCACCTGTCGGGCAAGCGCAACGAGGGTATGGTTGCCGCCACGCTGATCTGGACGAACAAGCTGGCCATATCCCTCGCCTTCGTCTTCGCCGGCATACTCCTGCAACACGTCGTGGGTTTTTCAAGCGATCTGCCCGACGAAACCAGGGCCCAGGTTGCGATCGAGGCACAGCAGCACTATGACGACCTGCCACCTGAAGAAAGGGAGGGCGAGGATGCGGTGACACTCGAACGTCTGACGAGACAGTTCGAACAGGCGGCGATAATGGATATGCTGTCACCGCAGACACTGGAGCGGCTCCGGCTGTTCTACGTGCTGCCGCAGATGATTGCGGTGAGTCTGGCGGTGGTCCTGCTGTTCTTCTATCCGCTGTCCCGCAGGCGCCTTGTGGTGATCCGAAAGGAACTTGAGGATCGGCGCGGCAAGACGCTGCATGGTCGTGAGGATCGGTGATGCGTTTCCGAAAGACTACGGCAGGCTCCGCCGGATTCGATGCCTCGGGCATTACGGCATTACGTCCGACCTACCCTCCTCCAAGAACACTGAGGTCCGCGAACAGGACGTAGATCGTCAGCACCAGTGCGAGCAGCACAAACCCGGCGGCTCGCGCATGCCGCCACGGCGCCATGTCGACCGGAGCGGAGTCCCGTTGATGCGACAGTGCGACGTACGGTCGTATCTCGCCCATGACGAGCATCGCGATGACCAGATACCCGAACACAATGCCCTGGAAGTGGAATTCGTGCAGTGAATTCACGATCACTGCCATCGGTGGCACAAAGTACCCGCAGGCGATGACAAGGAATCCGGCGACCAGCGCAACCTTGGCTGCAACTGGCGGAACATTGCGAGTGATCATGCCGGTCAGGACGACCGCAAAGATCGGAATCGCGTAGATGCCGTTCATCTTCTGCAGGTAACTGAAAATATTCTGTTGACCCGCCAGGAGCGGCGCAATCACCATTGCGATGCCGGCAACGACCCAACCAAAGACCTTGCTCGCCCGCACCACCCGCACACTTTCGGCATCGGGTCGGAATATTGACTTGTAGAGGCCAATGCCAAACAAGGTGCATGTGCTGTTCAGTGCGGAATTGAAGCTGGAAAGGATCGCTCCCATCATGACCGCCGCGAAGAAACCGGCGAATACCGTTGGCAGCACTTGATTGACGAGCTGTCCATACGAATGATCCGGGCGAACTTCCTGCCCGGCAAACATTGCGTATGCGATCATGCCCGGAATAACAAGGTAGACAGGGCCCAGCAGCTTGAGCAGGCCTGTCAGGAGCACGCCTTTCTGGCCTTCGGCCAGTGATTTTGCGCCGAACGTTCGCTGAATGATTTGCTGATTCGTCGTCCAGTAGAAGAAGTTCAGCAGAAGGATGCCCGTGAACACGGTGCCGAATGGCACGGCGCTCTCCGGTCCGCCAATCGAGTTGAACCGACCTTCATTGCCTGCGGCAAGCGCATCGATTCCGCTGACAATGTTTCCGTCACCCAGCGCCCTGATTCCAAACCACGCGACCAGGAAACCACCGACAAGCAGACCGATGCCATTCAACGCATCGGATACCGCAACGGTCCGAAGACCACCGAACAGCGCGTAAATGGAACCGATCAGCCCAACGGTTACGACAATCACCCAGAGTGTCTGCGAATGCGACTCGAGCCCGAGGATGCCCTGCACATCAAGAATGCCGATCAGGCCGATTGCCCCGGTGTACAGGATGATCGGCAGCAACAGGGCTGCGTACGCAACCAGGAAGATGATGTTCGTGATGATCTGCGTCTGGCGATCGAAACGGTGCTCAAGATATTCCGGCACGGTCGTCACGCCTTTTTCCAGAAAGCGGGGCAACATGAACAGCGCCATGGCAACGAGCGCAACGACAGCGACAACCTCCCACACCATGACCGCAAGGCCGTACGTGAACGCCGCTCCATTCAGTCCGACCAGCTGTTCAGTCGACAGATTGGTCAGCAATAGGGAACCCGCGATGAACGGAAACGTCAGGGTGCGGCCACCCAGGAAGAAACCGTCACTCGTCTTGTGGTCATCGTTGCGTGTCACCCAGAATGTCGCCACGGCGACGAGGCCGGTAAAAAACAGGAATGATGCGACCATCACTCGTAGGTTTCGCGATTGCGAAAGTGGTTCTTGAGTCGTTCATCCACCTCGAAGCGCTTCATGTAGCCGCCCTGCCCGTCAACGACGTGACATAGTCCCCAGCGCAGCCCTTCCAGTGGATGATCGTCGTGATTGTCACAACGAAACAGACCGTTGGCCTCCGGCGCACCCTTGATGTAGGCCATGATTTCGAAGTTGATGCCGTCCGGCGCCCATTGCAGCGTATTGCGCTCCGGCCCATCGGTCGTAAGCATCGCGGCGATGCCGCCGTTGTAGTGCCAGACACAAACCTCGTGCCCCGAGTTCGTGACCGGATTGTACTCGCTGCGGACGTAGGGTCCTTCAGGCCTGTCCGCGATCGCGACGCCCCACTTCGTCTGGCGACCACCCATGCCCATCCGTTCCCCCATGGCTTCACCCTTGTAGTAAAGGTAGAACTTGCCGTTGAAATACATCAGGGTCGGATCATGCGTCTTGTGACTGTCGAATCCGCCCATCTTCTCGACCAGGAAACGATTGTCCTCGTCGCCTTTCCAGATACCGTCCATGGTCGGGAACAGCAATGGCCCGGGCACCTTCTCCCACGGGCCGTAGGGGGAATCGGCCACGGCCATCGAAATGCCTTCGAACGAGCGCCGCACATAGGGCGATTTCACGACCTGATAAACGAGGTAGTACCTTCCCTCATGAGCAAGCACCTCGGGCGTGAAGACGCTGCGATCGTCATACGCACCGGCCTCGCCACGCGTCACCGCGACCCCCTGCTCCTCCCAGTGCCAACCGTCCTTGCTGGTGGCGTGCCAGATATCGCAGTGATCCCAGGGAAACGTCTTCCTGTCCGGGTCGCCCGTGCCGAATCCGTAGCTCTTGCCTGTCGATCGGCTGTACCAGGTGTGATACTTGCCATCAACTGCGATTACAGCCGTCGGGTCTCGGCGAACCATGCCCGGGCGATCCTCGGCCAGATCACCCGTAATGTCCCTGGTAATGATCGAGCAATACCATTCGTCGTCGCGAGTATAGTTTCGGGACCGCAGCGTCGCCGCACTGAGCCTTGCTTTCATTGAGCCTGCCCCCGTTGGCGAGTATTGTTTGTGGAAAGGCCTCGCCCAGGCGAATTTGCCCTCGGAACCGGCCGACGTGATCGACCATTCTAAGCTATATTGTCAACAATCAACCATGGACGCCTGTCGGCAGACCGATACGGGGACCAATATGAAAGTCTGGTTCGCACAACTGTTCCTGCTGCTCTTGATATCGGTCGCCAGCATGGATGCTCCCTCACAGGAATTGCGCTTTGCGGATGTCACGGAAGATGTCGGCCTGCGCTCGGAAGCAACCTGGAAATACGGCGGACCGACGCTTGCTGATCTGAACAACGATGGGCGCTACGACCTTGTCCTGACCAATCATCACGAGGTGCCGGCCCAACTCTTCTTCGCGACGAATGACCACCGCTTCTCCGAGAGCGGCCCCGTGGCGCAAGGGGACGTGCATGGGATAGCGGCCGGCGACTACGACCGGGACGGGCTGGTCGATCTGGTCGTCTCCCTCGGCGGGGGCAACGGCACCAACCCCCATCCACCTCGCCTGCTCCGCAATACCGGCGGTGGCCTTGAAGACGTGACGGAGTCGGCCGGCATCGCCGACCTGGGCGCGCGAGGCCGCTCCGTCCGGTGGATCGACCTCGACACCGACGGCGACCTCGATCTTCTGGAAATCGTCGCGGAGCCGCTGGCCACCGAGTCGGGACCGCGCAATATCCTGTTCGAGAATCTCGGCGACGGGACTTTTCGCTACCGTGAGAGCCCCGCGTTCGAGGACATTGAAGCCGAACGCGTCCTGATCACGGATGTGGATGCCGACAGGGTGCCCGACCTGGTCACGTTCACCCCGCTGCGCATCATGAGGGGCGACAACGACTTCGGGTTCACGGATGTGAGCGGTCAGTGGCTGGCGGGACTTCCCCAGGCGCAGCGCGAACACGCGATGGCCGTGTCGGAAGCCGACATCGACAACGATGGCGACATGGACCTATACGTCGCCCGCGGCAAGACGTACTACGAAATCGCGAACAACTCGGTCGAACTCGACGAGTACGGCCGGATGAACCTGCGCGACGAAGGCAATGAGGGCGAGGACGGCATCGAATTCAGCGCCGGTGCAACCATCGGCCTGACCGACTTCTGGCACTGGCCACGCGGCGTCGACCTGACACTGCCCGTTTACCTCGGTTACAGCGGCGAGAGGCTCGATACGCCGGCCGGCGAGGTGCCAGTCTCATCCATGCAGGCACGGGGATTTCCCGAGAACCTGGAACAGGACGGCTGGTACCTTGGCTACCTCGGCGACGGTCGCTGGAAACTCGCGTGGAAACTCAACGGCAATCTCGCCTGGGACATCCGCGCGTCCGTTACTGGGGTAACCAGTCTGTTCCCGGATTGGGACCCACAGGAACTGGGGGTGTCCGACCTGTTACTTGTCAATGAGGGCGACCGGTTTCGCGATGCATCCGACCTGTTGCCCGCGGAGTCCGGTGACAATAACTGGGGAGTGGTCACCGCGGACTTCGACAATGACGCGGACGCAGACTTCTTTGTCTGGCGCTTCGGCCGGTTGCATGGCCGCATCGCCGACATTCTGTTGACCAACGTCGATGGTCAGTTCACGGCATCGACGGACCATGGCGCCACGAATCTGGCCGGGGGCGGACATGGCGATATGGGTACGCCACTCGACCATGACGGAGATGGCTGGCTCGACCTGTTGAGTGGCAGCGACAACCACGGCCACTGGAACCTGTTCCGAAACCAGGGATCCATCGGGAACTCGATCACGATTCGGGTTGGCAACTCGCCGATCGGCACGGACCCGCACAATGCCGAAGTCTTGATCACGACTCCGGGCGGCAGACAAACCAAATTCGTTCGTTCGGCCGGCGCTGTTCATTCCCAGGGTCTCAACAATCTTGTGCACTTCGGTCTGGGCGACAGCACGGCAACGGCCACGATTCGTGTGCGCTGGCGCACGGGTGAGGAGACCACCATCGACAACCTGCACGCCAATGAAACACACGAAGTCGGTACATTTGCCGGACCCCGTATCGGCCGTTTCGACCCGCAGAGGGATCTATACCTGCCGCAGTTCGACAGCAAACCCGATGTCGACGACATCCACTCGGTCGCCGGCGTGGCAACGCTGCTGCGCGATGCGAGGTTCGCCCATGTGAAATACCGGGCCGTTGCGGGCGCATACGGCGAACAGCGCGGACTCTACGTGCCGTCATCCGAACTCTTCGAGCTTGCCTTCGGTGACAACTGGTCCGATGCGCACAATGCGCGCGAACAGGCGCTCGATACCGTGACTGCGATGGTCGAAGAAACGATTGCAAACGGCGGGCGGGTCTGGGTTGCGGAAGCGGGCCAGTCGGATTTTACAGCCGACTGGCTGCGCCGCATCGATCCGGACCAGCGCAGGAATGTGCAGGTCGTGCAACATTCGGACTGGAACGAACTTTCGGCGACCGACGAAAAACTCGAATTCGTGCAGGCGCACGCGACTTACCACAAGATTCCCGATGGCAACGAGCTCGACAACGGCACACCCGGCTTCAGAACCGGCTCGGCACACGTCCTGGAGAAGGCGGTTTCGGACGAGGATACCGGCGCCATCTGGCAACTGGCCCGCGATGTCGCCAACCGTTTCAACGGCGTCGATGGACGCTACCTGAATCCGGACATTGAAGGTGGCGGTATGGACTTTTCGGATGTCGTTGAAAGCTGCTGGATTTTCGGTTGCGACCACCTTCGCGATGCCGACGCGTTCTTCCGTGCCTTTCTGCCATCCAGGCCGGAACAGGCCAGTGTTGCGTCAACCCGATAGTGCCGCATCAATGGTCGCAGTGATGAACGCAAACCGCGGTATCCCGGCTCTCCTCGGGGTACTCATGCTCTCGGGTGCGGCAACGGGCAATCCGCAGCAGCCGGACATCCTCTGGATCATTACGGACGACCATCGTCCCGATTCCATCGAGGCCTACAACGTTGCCACGACAGGCAGGTCCGCAAGCGGGCTCGGCTACGTCTCGTCCCCAAACATCAACGACCTTGCCGCGGAGGGCGTTCTGTTTACTCAAGCCTACAGCAACTCCCCGGCTTGCGGACCTTCACGAACCTCGATGCACACCGGGCGCTACCCATTCCGCAACGGCAAATACGCGTGGGAAACGACACACCAGGAGGCCGATTTCGCGCGTCCCGCAGTATCCCAGACCCTGCGGGACGCGGGCTATGGCACCGCAATCATCGGCAAGCGGCACTATGGCATTACCCCGACCTTTCAGGGTGACGCCCAAGCCGGGGCTGGCCAAGCCAACACGTCCGACATTTTCGACTTCGAGATCGACTTCGGGCGCGATCACGTCGGCAATGGCCTCAGCGACCTTTACTCGAACGGCGCCTACGGACTCATTGATGGCGTCCTGTTCCGGCGTGATGCCGTCGAGACCGTAATCTATCCCGACGGACGCGTGAAGAGTTATCAGCTGAGCTGGGCCGATCGTGAGTTGAACGAGAATGAACTCGCAATCAAGGAGGAGATTGAAAGGGAGTTCGATATTCTGCGCGCCTACACCCGCATCAACACCGGCCTGATCCTCGGCGGTGTGAATCCTCGCCCGGCAGGGGACACGATCGATGCGAATATCGTCAAGGAACTCCACGCCTACCTCGCCAATGCCGACCGGTCTTACGAGACGCTCTGGGGCAAGGAGGCAAGGGGTGCGGATACCAGCAAGCCGCTTTTCATCAATCTTGGCTTCCACCTGCCCCATTCACCAGTCCTGCCGCCGAAATCATTTCGAGACACATTCAGGGACCGCTCTTACCAAATCCCCGAATTCGACTCGGACGAGCTCGCCGCAATGCCCGAACAGATGCTCGAGATCTACCACGAGTCCAAGACCGACACGATGAAGCCTAAGGAGAAACTCCAGGCCATCAGGGATTACTATGCGTTTGCGGCCTATGGGGACGCGCTGATCGGCGATGCCGTTCGGCACTTCAAGGCTTACTCGGAGACGACCGGGCGCCCCTGGTTGATCGTACTCACGGTCGGTGACCACGGCTGGCACCTCGGCGAGCAGGGCATCATGGCGAAATTCGGGCCCTGGAAGCAATCGGTCAATGGTGCCGTCGTGGTGGTATCGTCGGACAAGCAAAGGTGGAAGCCGGGCACGGTCGTGCACGACCTGGTGGAATACGTCGACTTCGCTCCGACATTCATCGCGGCGGCCGGACTGGACACCGGCGATACACGGTTTGACTACCTGGACGGCTACGACCTGGCCGAAGTCGTTGACGATCCCGACATGAAGCGGGAATACATACTCGGTGAAATGAACCTTGTCGGTGGGCATCGAGCGTACCTGCGGTCCAGGGAGTTCGCGTTTTCGATGCGTACGCGTGACCGGCGTACAGTCGCCGCCGCACCCCTGCTGAACGACGACATCCGGTGGGCCCTCACGACGGAAGCAAAGCAAGTCCATCTGGCGCTGTACGATCTGCGCGTGGATCCACTGGAACGGCACAATGTCGCCGCGACAATCAGGTATCGGCCGCTCGCGGAGTGGTTCCGGCAGAAACTCGGCAACATCGTTCTTGGCGACGGGCGTGTCGAGATGGACTGGTCGACGCGCAATGCTTACAACATCAGCAACTTCGCGGATGGCGCCGACGACAAGGTCCTGGACATACCGGAAGAACTGATACCGGACATCGACTCACTGCCGCGCCGTCTGGAACGGCCCAACTGGTAGCCGTCAGGCGACCGTCATGAAATCCGCTGCCTGAAGTGCGTCTCGGACACTTCGCGCAGCCGCGCCGCGCTCGACTCCGGCGTGATGTCACGCTGCGCATCGGCCAGCATTTCGTAACCGACCATGAATTTCCGCACGGCCGCCGAGCGCAGCAATGGCGGATAGAAGTGCATGTGCCAATCCCACTCTTCGTGGCTGCCTCCGTCGGTAGGCGCCTGGTGCATGCCGGCCGAATACGGAAAGCTGCAGGAAAACAGGTTGTCGTAGCGTGTCGTGACCCGCTTGATGATATCGGCGAGTGAATCCTTCTCCACATCCGTCATTTCGAGCAGGCTCGCGACCCGACGCCTGCAGAGGACGATGACCTCGAACGGCCAGGTCGCCCAGAATGGCACGACGACGGCGAAATGCTCGTTCTCGCATACCACCCGTACCTCACGTTCGAGTTCGACGGCCAGATAGTCGCCCAGCAGGGTCGCGCCACGTTCCGCGAAATAGCCCCGCATCCGGGAGTCTTCCTTCGCCGGTTCGCCGGGCAGGCTGCGTTGCGCCCATATCTGGCCGTGCGGGTGCGGGTTGCTGCAGCCCATGATCGGCCCCTTGTTCTCGAAGATCTGGACGTGATTGATGTCCGCCATGGCGCCCAGTTCCCTGTACTGCTCGGTCCAGAGATCGACGACCTTGCGAATGTCCGCAACCTCCATCTCCGGCAAGGTCAGGTCGTGGCGTGGCGAAAAGCAGATGACCCTGCACAGGCCTGATTCGCTCGCGAAGCGCAGCAGTTCCTGCTCGCCGGACTGTCCCGATGGCACGTCGGACAGCAACGCACTGAAGTCGTTCCCGAACACGAACGTCCCGTCATAGTCCGGATTCATGGCACCGCCCGCCCGTTCGTTGCCCGGGCAAAGGTAGCAACCGGGATCGTACCGGGGTCGCTCGTCGATCATGTGCTCTTCGACCTGCCCCTGCCAAGGCCGCCTGGTTCGGTGCGGGGAGACCAGCACCCACTTGCCAGTCAACAGGTCAAGACGGCGATGCGGATGATCGTCGGGATTGAAGACACTCATTGGCCAGTACCTGCTCCCATTGCCAAGCGTGTTCGACGATCCTTGCAAGATCTGCATACCGCGGTCGCCACCGAAGGGCCGACCTGGCGAGCGCCGAGTCCGCGACAAGCGTTCCAGGGTCCCCGGCACGCCGCTCGGCTTCGACCACCGCAATGTCCTGGCCCGTCACGGCAATTGCGGCATCAATGACTTCGCGCACCGAGAAACCGTTGCCGTTACCGAGGTTGTACGCCGCACTCGGAGCGCCATCCCAGAGCGCGAGCAATGCCAGCAAGTGGGCGTCGCAGAGGTCGTTGACGTGGATGTAGTCACGGACGCATGTACCGTCTCTGGTATTGTAGTCGGTGCCGAATATCGAGACACTTTCACGACGACCGGACGCAGCCCGCAACACGAGCGGCAAGAGGTGCGACTCCGGTTCGTGGCACTCGCCGATGTCTCCAGCCGGGTCGGCACCGGCTGCGTTGAAGTAGCGCAGGCATACCGAATTCAGGCCATACGCCAACTCGTAGTCCGCGAGGATGGCTTCGACCATGAGTTTGCTGCGACCGTACGGATTGATCGGCGCTTTAGGGTGCGACTCGTCAATGCGAGCCTGAACCGGCTCGCCAAAAATTGCCGCCGTCGAAGAGAAAATGAAATTGTTGACGCCGTGGTCGCGCATCGCATCGAGCAATACCTGCGTATTCACGACATTGTTCAGATAGTACTTCGCCGGATTGACCACCGACTCGTCAACCTCGACATGTGCAGCAAAGTGCAGGACACCATCGTATCGTGTTGACGCGAACTGTTGATCGAGCAACTTGCGATCGCCGAGGTCGCCGTTGACGAATTTTCCATGCGTGACCGACGCCAGGCGACCGGATGACAGGTTGTCGAGAGTTGTGACGTCGATGCCGGCATTGCCGAGGCAGCGCACCATGTGTGAGCCGATGTATCCGGCTCCGCCAACCACCAGTACGTGCCGGGCCTCAACCACGATGGAGTACTCCGGCACCGTGCGCCGTGCGAATGGGATAGGTTTCCGGGTTCAGTCCAGTCTCCGATTCGTAGCTCTTTTCGACATGTGAGCAGAACTCGCAGACGTGGGCCTTGTCGACCACCGCCACCATGCAACCGCCGAATCCAGCCCCGGTCTGGCGGCAACCAACGACGCCGGGGGCGGAACTCATGGCGTCAAACATGGCTTGCATGGCGGGTACGGCGATCCCGAACAGGTCGCGGCACCCGACAAACGACTCCGTCATCAACGTGGAGATGGCCTCCCGGTCATTGCATTCGAGTGCCTCGGCCAATGCGATGACCCGCCCATTTTCCTCGATTATGAAACGGGATCGACGCGCCGCCAACTCGGGCAGCCTGGTCTCGTGCCGTTCGAACAAGTCGAGCGGCACGTCCCGCAGCGACCTGGTGGCAGGGTCCACTGCCGCGAAATATGCCGCACCCTGTTCGCACTGGGCACGACGGTCTCCATACTCGGAATCGCTCAGGTTTCGCGGTGCGTTGGTATTGCAGATCACGACGCGCAGATCGCGTGGCACGACCGCATACCTGTGAGTCAGACTACGGCAATCGAGCAGGAGTGTGTGGTGCCTTTCGCCGAGGATCGAGCTGTACTGGTCAAGGATACCGCAGTTAACGCCAACCCAGTCGTTCTCGGCCTTCTGGGTCAGTCTGGCCTTGACGACGGGGTCAAGCGTGAATCCGCCGAGCTGCTCGAAGAGTGTGGCAACCGCCGATTCCAGCGCGGCCGAAGAACTGAGCCCGCTCGACAGCGGCACGGTCCCATGCACCACCGCATCACAGCCAGTCAGGGGAAAGCCTGCTCGGTGAAGCTCGACAGCCACACCCTGAACGTAGGCACCCCAGCCATCCAGTTTGCCGCGCTCCGGGTCGGCGGCATCGAAGCCGATTGCGCTGCCCATGTTCAAGGACGCCACGCGCACAACACCATCGTCGCGCGATCGCGCGAATATCCACGTCTCGCGGTTGATCGGCAGGGTCATGACGAAGCCTTCATTGTAGTCGGTATGACTACCCATCAGGTCCACCCGGCCTGGCGCCCTGACCGCAACCTGCGGCTCCGCGTCATACAATGCGTGGAATTCCTCCGTCATCCGCTCCTGGCGTTCAATCGAATCGATACAATCCGTGTCGATCCTTTTCAAGATCGGGCCCTGTACGCGACTGGATTCAACTCCGTATCGACGAGATCGCCAGGATTCAGGCCGGGCATCCAGCGCTTGATGTCCTGTTCCTGATTGACGTTGACGGGTTCCGTGACGCGGCAGCCGTCCGCCACCCAGATGATTGTCATGACTTCGCGCATGCGGTCGCTCTTGTTGGGTGGGGCCGAGTGCAGTACCCAACCGCTGTGAAATGTTGCGTCGCCCGCCGCAATCGACCTCAGTCGACTGATCGACATGCCATAGGCGGCGATGTGCCTGGTAAATACTTCTTCCGATTCTTCCGAGATCGGCAAGGTGCCAAGATAGCCATTCATGTGCGAACGCGTCGCAAAGGTCAGGATGCCCATCTCGTCGGTCAGGTCGACGAGCGGCATCCACATCGTTACGGTCTTGTCCGTGTCGACCGGCCAGTAGTACTGGTCCTGGTGCCACGGCGTCAACCCGCCACCCGGCTCCTTGAACAGGGCCTGGTCGTGGTAGATGCGCACGCCA
Organism: Candidatus Rariloculaceae bacterium; assembly: GCA_965221035.1. GTDB lineage: Bacteria > Pseudomonadota > Gammaproteobacteria > Steroidobacterales > Rariloculaceae > UBA6522. Next base: position 3,524,545 of record OZ244860.1, on the reverse strand, counting down.
TCGCAACCCATGAGTTCCGCGGCGACTCGCGCGAAGCGCCTTCCCAGCGTGAACGCGGCGACTGCGGGATCCGCTGTCCAGAGGTTGATGTGTTGCAGGAAAGCCTTGCCGTAGGTATCGCGCTGCTCCAGCGGCAAGGCGTCCACCTGGCCATGCTTGTCCGCTGTCGCCTGGATCGGGCCGCGAAAGAACTCGACCTCTTCCCGGCTGGCCACACCGGGCAGGTAGACATGACCATCTGCCCGAAACCGCTCGATCTGCTCCGCATCCAGGGCGTAGTGCGAGTCCAGTGAAGGGCAAGTGTCATTCGATGGCATCGGGGCGGCGCCTAGCCGCAGTCCGACTGTTCTGCCGGATAGGCCGTCAATCGAATATCCGAGATCTCAAGTTCCATCCTGCCGCCGGTCTGCAACTGGATGCCTGTGATTTGACTTAAGTCGAAGGCCTCGTTGTCCCCGAGAAAACAGCGCAAGGGTACCGGTATGCTGATCCACTCGTTCCTCGGCACGCCCCGAAGCGCACTCCTCAATGGTACGCCTGACCATGTCCGCCAGTCCCATGCAGACTCGAGAGTGATCGTCACCGGTCTGCTGGGCCGGTTGATCACCCGCAAATCCACCGTCAATGCGGCCTGGTCGACAACCGAGGAGATATTGACGGGTGCCGCCCGGTTGATCAGCGTGATCGTCTGGACACTCGTGTCGTCGGTACCCCATTCATTCTTCACTCCCTTGGGGGACCAGGTGAATCGAATCGCGTCACTTTCACCGTTTCTGTTCGCGGGCTCTGCGACCAGGCTGGCCCGTACCGTCTGTCCCGACTGGTTGTCGAGCAGCACCTCGCCGAACTGCAAGCTCAGCTCCCACGGTGCGACGCCCTTTCCCGCAACAAGATAATGAACATTCGGGTCACTCGTATTGGCAGTCGCATTCACCGTTACAAGCCCGACAAGTACTGGCAAGAAATACTTCATTGTCGTTACCTCAATTGTGGCTGTTTCAACGGAAGCTATCCATGCGCTTCATCGCGTCACCTTCAAATTTGCGTTGCAGCTGCCAGCGCGGACGTTCCAGTGTCAGCTCCCATTCGAACAGCTTCCTGTACAAGGCTGCTACACGCTCCGGATGCGTCGTGGCGAGGTTGTCTGTTTCTGCCGGGTCAGCACCAATATCGTACAATTCGGCAGGCCTGTCGGGGAAGCGCAGCAGCTTCCAGTCGCCGTCCCGGATGGCCGCCCGTACTTCCTTTTTCCAGTACAGCGTTTGATGGGGTCGGCCGGCCTCACTTTCCGTCAGAAAGGGCCTGAGATTCACTCCGTCAATGCCGCCAAGCGTTCCTGGCTCACCCCCCGCGGCCGCATACATCGTCGGCAGCAGATCGAGCGTACTGATGGGGTGCCTATAGACAGTGTCCTCTGCCAGTACTTCGGGCCATCGAATCAGGAAGGGAACGCGTATCCCGCCCTCCAGGTGATTCGCCTTGGTGCCGCCAAGTGGCGAGTTGTCCGACGCGTTGTCGTCCGACGGACCACCATTGTCATTGGTGAAAATGACCATCGTATTCTGCGCAAGCTGCTCCTGGTCCAAGGCATCAAGGACGCGGCCAATCGCCCGATCCATCGAAAGTGTCATGGCGGCCAACGTCCTGCGGTCCCCCTCCAGGTCGGGGAACACCTCCAGGTCGCCGGTCAGTGCATCCATGGGCGAGTGTACCGCGGTAAACGACAGGAAGATGAAGAAGGGCCGATTCCTGTCGGCGCGAATCTGATCCACGGCTTCGTTCGCGAGTGCATCGGTCAGGTATAGACCGGACTCTTCGAATCCCCTGAAATCGCGTTCGAGATAGTCCTCGGGGCGATAGTTGATGTTGGTCTCATCGAATGGGAAGTAGCTTCTCGCGCCTCCGCGTATTCCGAAAAACGAGTCGAAGCCTCGCTCAAGCGGATGGAACCGGTCTGCGTTGCCCTGGTGCCACTTGCCTATGTAGACCGTATCGTAGCCGAGCGCTCCCAGATGGTCGCCCATGGTCAGTTCGTCAAGGGGCAACCCCATATCGTCGCCGGTTGTACTCGATGTACTCATGTATCCGGGGACGTTGTTTTCTTCGTAGCCGAATCTTTGCTGGTATTTCCCGGTGAGCATGCCGGCGCGGGAAGGGCCGCATACGGCTGCCGTGACATAGGCCTGCTCAAACCGCATGCCCTGATTGGCCAGCGCATCCAGGTTGGGAGTGCGAAATTCCCGGCTGCCGTGAAAACCGAAGTCGGCGTAACCGGCGTCGTCGGAAAGTATGAGCAGGATATTCGGCGTGGCGGGCTCGCCGGCAGCGTGTGCTGCAGCGCTTGCCAGCAGAACCGCTACCAGTACAACGAAGCGGTTGACCGTCACCGCACTAATCCAGGATATGAAGCAGTTCATCACATGAAACCGATCTGTCGGAAATGTCGGCGGACTCCAGCACGAGATCGACGACCTTTTCCTCGACTGCCGGCGCCCGCAATGATTCCAAAGCCGCACGATCACTCGAGAAATATTTAATGACGTCCCGCTCCTGGCCCGGATACTTGCGCGCTTCAGCCAGCATCGCGTGGCGAAGGTCCGACTCGGTGACGACGATCTTCTGGGAGTTGCCGATCTCGGCGATAATCAGGCCGAGACGCACACGTCGCTCGGCGATATCACGGTACTCCTGTTTCTCCCCCCCGGAAAGCGGCTTTACTTCGCCGTCGCTCCTTCGCTGTGCTTCCACTTGCCTGATGATGTTGTCGAACTCGATATCCACCATTCTCGCCATACCGGGCGGAACTTCAAATGGGTTCAAGACATCGAGTTGGTCAAGCAAGTCTCGCTTCAACGAGGCTCGCGACATTTCTTCAAGCCGTTCGGCGACCTCCTGCTCGGCGGCATCTCGCAGCGCGGCCGAATCCTGAAAACCCAACCTGAGTGCCAGCTTGTCGTCGACCTCTACCGCCACGGGTTCATGCAGCTCCAGGATCCTGACGTCGACCATCGCCTCGCGGCCTGCCAGGTCGGCATCGGCGTACGTCTCGGGAAAGTCGATCTTCACCTTGACGTCATCGCCGACCCTCCTGCCGGTCAACTGTGCCTCAAGACCTGGCACAAACTGTCCTTCACCCAGCTTGAGTCGCTGCCTCTTCCCCAGGAGGCTCTCATGTTGAACGTCATCATCTGTGGTTCGACCTTGCAGGTCGATGACCACCGTGTCGCCCTGGCGCGCGGCGCGTTCCGTTTCCACCAGACGTGTCGCCGGGTTAGCAGCGGCAATTCGTTGCAGCTGCCGGTCGACGCTGCCCTCATCAGGCGAAGCTACCAGCCTGGTCAACCTGATGCCCTTCAGATCGGCAATCCCGAGGTCGGGCATGGACTCGATGCGGACGGTATAGACCAGGTCCGCACCCGCCGCAGCGCTCCTGACATCGATTTCGGGCCGCATCGCCGCCTTGATGTTCTGTTCATGCAGCGCGATCTGGAAGGTCTCGAACACCACCGCCCGGACCGCTTCGTCCCGCGCTTTCCTGCCGAACCGCCGCCTGAGCAATTTCGGCGGAATTTTCCCCCTCCGGAACCCGCGCATGGACGCGGTCTTGCCAATTTCCCGGAGCCTCGCGTCGATCTTCGATTCGATGTCATTGGCCGCCACGGTGACTTCGAGCTCGTGGGAAAGGCCTTCGGAACTGATGACTCTGACTTTCAAGGATGCATTGTCAACAATCTACCAGAGCCTGGGAGTATGACACAGTAGCAAGAGAATCGCTGTGCAAGTCGAGCCAATCCAGTTCCGGTTGTGTCAGCGTAACGCCCAGGGCCCCGAGATTGGAGCGGAGCGAATGGGAATTGCCGGCGCGGACCACTGCAAAGGTTTTCATCGGCTGTTGCAGCACGTAGGCGATCGCGATCTGCGCAACGGTCACTCCCTTTTCGGCAGCCAGCTTGCCGGCGCGTCCGAGGCGACACCAGTTGTCCTCCGAGTCATAGGACCGAACCGTGTAATCCGGTAACGAAGCCGCCATTTCTTCGCGGTTTGCGGGGGAGAAGCGACCGGACAGGAAGCCACCCGCAAGGCTCGACCAACAGAGCACGCCAAGGTCGGACCGCGCATACCACGCCCTTGCTTCGGCGTTCTTCGAACCGCTGATCGTGATGCAGTCATCGCCCCAGGGTGAAGACATCTGCTGCGCCAGGCTGAAGTGCGGACTGCTTGCGGCGAAACCAATCAGCCCCCTGCCCTCTGCGTACTCGTTGGCCTCCCGGATACGCGCCTGGGTCCAGTTCGATCCGCCGAATGCCTGTATCTTGCCCGCGTCAGCCATGCGATTGAGCGTGTCCATGAGCGGTCCGACGGGCACGGACGGATCGTCCCGATGAAACAGCCACAGATCAATGCTCTGCACCCCGAGGCGTTCGAGCGAGTCGTTGATGTCCGACTCGATGACTTCGGGTAACACTCGCTTGCGGTCGCCGATCGGGTGACAACCCTTGTCGACAATCACGACCTCATCGCGTACGCCGCGATGCTTGAGCCAGTTCCCGAATGCGCGTTCGCATTGACCATCGCCGTACTGCCAGGCATGGTCGAATGCATTTATCCCGGCCTCGAAGACCTCATCGAGCAGATCATTGCTTCGGCGTTGTCCGGCACCGTCACTGAGCATCGTACATCCCTGCACGATCCGGGATACGGGTTTGCCGACCCGGGGTATGTGTCCGTAATTCATGACTACGGAATGCGACGCGCTATTCGATCGTATACGGCTGTTCGATCGTATACGGTTGTTTTTCGCGGGCATTTCGAACGCTCTCTTCGTGTAGCTCGTCGAAAAACTGTTGCCGCCGGGGCCCGTAATCTTCGGGCCGCAACCGGACATTCTGCATGTTTTTCGAATTCCACTCGTTCCAAAGCCGCGCCAGTTCAGCCTGACGCTCCGGCCATTGATCGACCATGTTGGTTGTCTCGTAAGGATCGGCGTTCATATCGAAAAATGCGCGGCCGACGCCTGGCAGACCCTGCCGCAAGTACTTTGCGTCAGGCGTTCGAACCGCCCAGATATGGTCGCCTTCAGCAAAGCGCCAGAACAGCGCGTCATGCGGTGAACCCTGCACTTCGCCCGTCAGGTAAGGCACCAGATTCCTGCCTTCGAGCAAGCCGTCGGATGCGTCCCCGCCAGCCACGGCAAGTGCGGTTGCCGCAATATCGAGTGCCGAGACCAGGCCGACGAAAGTCTCCCCGGAAGGTAACGCTGCCGGCCAGTGCACGACATACGGGACATGAATGCCGCCTTCCGTCAGAGACACCTTGCCGCGCCGGAATGGCGAACTGTCCGCCCAGTCCGCATACGACATCCACTCTTCCGGATAGACGCCACCGTGGTCCGAAAGGAAAAAGATCAGCGTATTTTCGAACTTGCCCGAGTCGCGCAATGCGTCCAGGACGATTCCGATGCCGTCGTCGAGGGCATGGATCATCGCCGCGTAGGTGCGACGTTCCGGGTCCTCGATGTGCGCGTACCGCTCGATGAGTCTCTCCGGCGCTTCGAGCGGCTCGTGCGGCGCGTTGTAGGAAAGCACCAGAAAGAACGGGCTGGTCGAAGCCGACACGAATCTTGCCGCATCCCGACTGAGCGCGGTCGTCAGGTAATCGTCGAACTCCGCAGGCCGACCGTTTCGCATCAGGGGAAGATAGTAGCCTGCCCGTGCTGAGACATTCGGCGACCCGTCCGGATTGGTCAACGGCACGCTGACGGAGACGTTCTCCGGGAAGTAGCTGTGCCCACCACCAAGAAATCCATAGAAATAGTCGAAGCCGCGATTGTGCGGATGAAACGGCGGCGCCGCGCCGAGGTGCCACTTGCCGATCAGGCCGGTTCGATAACCGACCGCCTTCAAGCGGTCCGCAATGGTCAGTTCCGACGTCGGCAGACCCATATGCTCGTCGTACGGCGAATAGTCGACATTGAATTCCATGCCGAATCTGGCCGGATAGCGACCGGTAAGGAGACCGGCTCGCGACGGACCGCAGTACGGATGCACGACATAACCGTTACTTGCGACAACACCGTTCGCAGCGAGGCTGTCGATCACTGACGTTCGTATGTCGGCCGAACCGGTGAATCCGAGATCGCCGTAGCCCAGGTCGTCCGCCACGATGACAAGAATGTCAGGCCGATCATCATGGATTGTTGATTCCGCCGAAGCGCACGCGGCCATGGCGCACGCGGCAAGGGAGACCAACCAGACAGCATTCAGCAGTCGATCCGGTTTAGCCGATTCGGCGCCAAACCACGTCGACCGGTGGGTCGTTGATGAATTGACCATAGCGTTTACCTCGACCCTTGAGCCATCGAACAACTTACAAAACCTGGCGAAGCGAATTCAGTCGATGCTACGGTATTTCCAGGGCGAAGACAAAACTAGGAAATCGTCCGACCAATCATCCGCTCAATGTACTGTTTGTGGGTCGGCATTTGCCGCGTGAGTTTCGATATGGCCTGCCTCAGTTTCATCATTGTCTGAGCCAATCGCCTGACGTCTACTTCGTCAGCCACCTGGTTGTATGCCTGCGGGCCCAGGCCCTGACCCTCCATCACTGCCAGCCAGCTATCGAGCTTGAAAAGATCGTACTCGTAGGGAACGTAGTGACCTGACCTGGTCATCAGCGTCATGCGATGCTGCAGGATCTCGGGAAGCTCCAGTTTCCTGACGTAACGCCAGAATTCCGTATCGTCACGCCGGGTTGCGACGTAATGCAGGAGGATGAAATCCCGAATACGATCAAGGGTCAGGCCCACAACACGGTTGTATTCCAGTGCATTGGCGGGATTAAAGGAACGGTCCGGCATAAGCGCAACGAATCGAACAAGTCCCTCTTGTATGAGGTGTATCGAGGTGGACTCGAGCGGCTCCAGGAAACCGGACGACAAGCCCAGCGCGATACAGTTCTTTCGCCAGAAGACTTCACGCCGCCCGGTCCGGAATGACAACTGGCGAGGTTCGGTAATCGGCTTGCCGTCGACATTCTTCAGTAACACATCTGTTGCGGTGGATGGGTCGGTGAACTTGCTGGAGAATACATGTCCGTTTCCAACCCGGTTCTGCAACGGGATTCGCCACGTCCAGCCTGCTTCCCGAGCCGTCGCAACCGTGTATGGCCTGGGAGGCTCAACGACCTCGGTCTGGACCGCCACGGCGCTGTCCATGGGAAGGAGATCCGACCAATCCGTAAACGGCACGCCCAACGCCTTTTCGATGAGCAAACCGCGAAACCCTGTGCAGTCGATAAAGAAGTCACCTTCGACGGATCGCCCGTCGTCAAGCTCGACACTTGCAATGTTGCCCGTCTCGGAATCGAGGGTTGCCTCGATGATCCTGCCTTCGATTCGCTGGGCCCCATGCGCCTCGGCATAACGCCGCAAGAACGCACCGAATAGCGTCGCATCAAAATGAAACGCGTAGGATATACGGGACGCCAATGAAGACTGTTCCTTGACGGGACGTATAAACTTGTTTGCGCGTGCCGCTGTGATGTTCAGCGAATAGGCGTCGAGCGGATGTACTTCGCCTCTACGGCGCATGCGGCACCAGAAATGATAAAAGGCCAGTTGGCCAATCGGCACTCCGTATTCACCGAACGGGTGAATGTAACGTTCGCCAATGTGTCCCCAATCGACGAACTCGATGCCCAACTTGAAGGTCGCCCTTGTCTCTCTCAGGAACTGGGCCTCGTCGATCCCGAGCATATCAATGAAATTCTGGATGTAGGGAATCGTCGCTTCCCCGACCCCGATCGTCTCAATCGCCTCGGACTCGACCAATGTGACACTTGTCCCGGAACGCGCAAGATACCTGGACAAGAGCGCGGCAGCCATCCATCCAGCCGTCCCGCCCCCGGCGACAACTATCTTTCGGAGACGCGATCTTTCGCCCATTTTTCAGTCCCTGTCCGATCCAACGTGTTTCTTTGAGTCCAGAATTGCAATAGAGTATTTTGCTTCATGGAGAGTGCGAGGGAACCATGCCTGAAGTATCCGTGGCTCCGGACACCATAAACGAAGAGAACGCCAAGTTTCCCCAGACCGGGCTTTCAAGGTCGGTATTCCTGAACAGCCTGCCCAAGAGCGGATCTCACTTGCTTCGCAACATACTGCGAATGTTTGTGCCTGTTGACCAGGTTTACGGACCGCAATTCGTCCAATTTCCGAACCTGAACCAGCACCTGGGCGCATTTGACCCAAACCGACGCTATCTTGTTTCGGGCCATTTGCTCTATTCGGACCATACCGCCATGTTGGCAAACAGGACCAACAAGATTCTCCTGGTACGTGACCCTTACAGCTGGGTTCTCTCCCAGGCACGCTTCTTTGTGTCGGATATAGTCTCCAGCAATTTCGAGCATATCAAAAGCGGCGCGCTATCGGTTGATGACTTGATCGGGCTCATGATCTTCGGAATCTACAAGAAGTCACCGCCGATGCGGCAGCAGTACGAATTGTATACCGTCGGATGGCTCTCGGCCGACGCGCACATGGTGCGGTACGAAGACCTCGTGGCAAACGTGAATTCGATCGATACCGACGCTGCCCGGTCCTACTTTGCAGAATTGCTCCACAAATGCGGCATTGACCCTCCCGCGGACTGGAGAGCACGCGTCATGATCGGCGCCGACCGAAAACAAAGCGCGACCGCTCGGGAAAACATAAATGCCAGCGAGTCACTGTTTGAATTTCCCCGGGAACTGCCGGACAAGCACAAGCAAATGATCGACTTCGCCGCCCCCGGCCTGCGAGAGTTGCTCGGCTACCAGTGAAATCGGAAGGAGGCCGGGTTCACCCCAGCCGTCCTCCCATCCCACTCTACGTGCGGACCCTCAGAAATTCACTCGAACGGCAAGCCGGTAGAATCGACCGACGTTGTATTCGCTCACTGTCCTGCCCTGGTAGGCATCACCGGTGAGCGGATTGCCTTCGTCGAATGGCACCAGCGCTGTTCCGCCACCAGTCGCGGACTCGGGCAGTCTGACAAATCGGCTCGTGAAATACGTTCTGAAGGGTTCATCCAGCAGGTTGGTCGCATCGACAGTGATTTGAATGCTGTCATTGACCTGGTATGCCGCCGAAAAGTCCAATGTCTCGCGGCCGTCCTGCCACAACGCCCCAAGCCCGAAACTTCGTTGCAATAGTACATCCGTCGCTCCGCCGTAGGTCAGGCGCACCTGATGACCACCCTGCTGCCAATATGAGGTGATGTTGTAGGAATGCTCCGGCGTGCGGTCGATCTGGAACCTGGGAAGCTCCAGCCCCGCGACGAGGTCGGAGATATCCTGCGCAAACGAGCTGTCCTGATAGGTGTAATTGGCCGACAGACCCAAACCGCCCAGGAAGCCTGGCAGGAAAGTGTAGTTCTGCGCGTACTGCAGTTCGACGCCGGTGATGCTGGCACCCGCGGCATTGCGCGGCTGGCTCGCCTGGAATTGTGCGCAGAGAAACTCCGGGTCGTCGGAGAACAGCATGTTCTCGACATAGGTCGGGTTATATCCGTACTGCCACTCACCCAATATCTCGGCGTAGCAGTTGTCGATGGTAATGGAGTTCTCGTCCAGCAAGAGGCCTTCAAACGCAACCTCTTCGCCGTTCTGCACCTCCGTTTTCACATCGCGCAGATAGACCCGCTGCGTTTCGTTTTCGATCAGGTCGTCGATGTCCTTGCGGAACAGGCCGACCGAAACCAATGCATCCTCATCGAAATACCACTCGAACGACAGGTCGAGGTTAACCGATGTCAACGGGTCGAGCTCGGTATTGAACAAGCCGATTCCGTTCACACGCGTGGCCGGGTTGCCCCAACCGCCCTCGCCGATACTGAACCCGGGCCGTATGGAATCGATCGGCGGCCGCGTCATGGTCTGGGACGCCGCAACCCGGACGATCATTTCGTCGTTCAGCAGGTAGTTGAGGTTCACGCTAGGCAGGAGCGCGTCGTACTTGTGGGACCCCGCCGTAGCGAAAGCACGAATCGTGTTGTCGGTCCCTGGCGCCAGACTCGTTCCGCCCGGGTCCGTCGTCTGATAGCCACCGGAAAAGATGTCGTTGTTGGTCCAGAAGATATTGTTGTAGCGACGCAGGTCCTGCGGGAAGTAGCCCAGTGCCCGCAAGTTGGCCACGTCCAGCAGGAACGGCTCGTGACAGGGCCGGGAATCCGGCAGGGGCGTGTCGTCATTGAATGTTGCCGTGCCCTTGGTATCGATACCCAGGCCATCAATGCGCGCGTAACGAGCGGCATCGCCGTACGCCACCTCTCCTTCCTGGAAAGGGATTGCCGGGCAGGCAGGCTGTGACGCATCCATGAGGCTTCGCAGGTTTCTGAGATCGTATATCCGCTGGTTGCGTCCAAAGGACTCGTTGAACGCGCGAATGCCAGCAGACCCCGCCGTTTCGACTTCGGTCTCGACCCACCGAAGACCCGCGTTGCCGGTCAGCCGGTCATCCATGAACGAGAAGTTGGCCTTCAAATACAATGCCAGGTTTTCAAACTTCGCAGAACGTGTCTCAGTGTCGTCAATGCTGATGGCAATCCCCTCGTCCGCCGCAATGAGGTCGAAAATTGCAACGGGATCGACAGAAGAAAAACCGTCGGCAATGTTGTTGCCGCCCAGCCCGATTCCGGTCAGGAACGAATTCGGCTCGATACGCTTAGAGAAGGGTAGTACAGGGACGCGGTCGATCGCGGTAGCGACGAGGACGGGTTCCCCGGTCAGTGGATTGACCACTGACGCGGCGGTGTCCCGGTTGACGACATTGCCGCTCTGGTTGTCGACAAACTTCTCCCGTTCGGTGTATTTCGCACCGAACTCAATGGAATTGACGCCGAACCTCTCGAACTCGAGATCGCCATCCAGGAAGAGGACCTCGTTCGAATCCTCCACGGCGGTCAGGGTCTGGTTAACGAATCCAACGGAATGCGCCAGAATGTCGTCGGGGTTGTTGCCGGTAAACGAAATATTGTCGTCGCCCCTGAGTGTGATCGGCTGTCCGACCGTTCCCGTGATGCCGTTGGCTTGGTAAAACGCGATGTCTTCGGCGGAAGGGGGACCGATGATGGTGCCCAGGCTGACCGGCGATTGCCCCGTGACGGGCACACACACGCCCGAAAGACAATCAATGCCGGCGGGTTCCAGCTGCTCCGGCGGTAAATCGAATCGAAGGATGGCGCCATTCTCGCGAGCCGACTGGAGATTCACATACAGACGCTGATCCGGAATCTGCTCCGACTTCTGGACGCTGCCTCCGAAATTCAGGAACAGGCTTCCGAACAGATCCTGCTCGAATTCCAGTGAACCCATGAAGTTCTCGTTCTCGAAGATGTCGGACGACGCATTGACGTCGCTGGTATCGAATCGCCGAAGAGTCTTCACCCAGGTTCGTGTATCCGCATCCAGAATCATCCAGTCAGAAGGATCCTGGAAGGGCGTGGGCATGCCATCGCGAAACCCGTCTCCACCGCGATAGGGAGCGCCTACCGTATTGAAATTCGGATCGCGGGTCTGGTCGTTGTTCCGCACGGTGATCTGGTGCATCGTGTATTCGAGCTGCTGACGCCCGAAGTTCACATTGGCCGTGATGCTGGTCGTGTCAGCGGCCTGCCACTGCGCGGCAAGGTCGAGCGCCTGCCGGTCACGCTGCCCCTCACGGACTCCGTATACCGTCTGTCGCGCGGCGATCCCCCAGAGTGATGGATCGCCATAGCCGTCCGCCTGGTACACGTTGCCGTCCAGGTCCTGAGCGTTGAATGATCGGGCGGCGTCGAAATTGTGGCCCTCGGTGAAGTCCTGGCGGTACGGATTCTTTTCATCGACGAGTGACAGGATGACGCCGAAACGGTCATCCAGGAATTTTTCCGAGGCCATGGCGGAAATCTTGTAGTCTTCCGGTAGCGGGCTATCGAAATCCTTCTCGGTGCTGTTCTGCTCGTTCGAGCGCCCCTGCATGGTGAATGTGCGGACATCGGCTGTGAGATCCAGCGGATTCCGGGTAATGAGATTGACCAGCCCGCCCAGAGAACCCTCTTCATCGTCCGCGGAAGGCGTCTTGATGACTTCGATCTTCGCCAGGATATCCGACGAAAAACTGGACAGGTTGACCGCTTGCGAAAATTCGGTCGTACCCAAGGTGGTTCCGTTCAGGGTAACGACCGTCTGGTCCGGGCTGGCGCCACGAATCGAAACGAATGCGCCTTCGCCCGCCTGCTCCGTGATACTGACGCCCGAAATTCGATTCAGGGCTTCGGCGATATTCTGGTCGGTCGACCTGCCAATGTCTTCGGCGGTAATCGTATCAACGATCTGGTCGGCGTTGCGCTTGTCCGAGATGGACGTCGCGAGACTGTAGCGGATACCAGTGACCACTATCTCTTCGAGTACCTCTTCATCCGCATTGGCCTCCGCTTCCTGCGCCTGGCTGGCCGACGCGGCGAACGCTCCGATCGTGACCGCAGAAGCCGCAGACAGGAGCTTGCTCTTCGATATGCGTGACATGTGTGGATTCCTCCCACGAGTAGTGTTCATCGAAATGTACCCTTAAGTCGGTTTATTCAGGCAATTCAACCAATTATTACCGTACCTTCGTAACGTCCGCCAGACGCGGTTGCGGTTCCCCGATGCTCGTTCCCGGAGATTAATTTAGGTCCCGCAGATTGTCAACAATTAACTGATTTCAATCCGTGGGGTATCTGCAACAGGCACAAATTCGCACTGAGCACGACGGAGGCAGGTGTCGCATTTTGGTTGCGAAATGTGCTTATACTTGCTTGGCGCTCAGCGACACCGGTATCCGGAGAGTCGATGAGCCGGCAGTTCATCCGCAAGCGAAACTCCAGCGAGGAACCTGGACATGCCCTACCCAAACCGACTCAATGAACTCATGCGCGCGCTCGTGTTGGCCTCTGGTATCGGCGCCGCCGCTGGTTGTGATCTCGGCAACCGGGAACAGGACATGCCGGCGGCGGATAGTGGGGACATCACGGTTCTCTACGACTTCGAGGCCGGCGCAATACCCGACGAGGTAACCCTCATCAACGCCTCCGCCGAACTCACCGGCACCGATGCGACCGACGGCAGCCAGGCGCTTGTCGTCAGAATGCGGTCGCAGGCGAATCGGTTTGCGGGATTCGCACTTCAACCCGAAACGCCATGGGACTGGAGCCAGTACGAAGATTTCAGCCTGGCGCTGGATATTGCCAATCGAGGCGAGGCCTCCACGCAGGTCAAGCTCGATGTCTCGGATATCGACGGGAATACGACAACGCGCAGTGTCGCCATTCCGGTCGGCGGCGCCAGGACCTTCTACTCGAAACTGCATGGCCATGACCTGGGCAGTCCGGACGGCGCCCCGAACGTCGAATTGAATTTCCAGTCCGGCCTTCGTTCGAACCCGCCGACCTGGGACAGCGACGACATTCAGTTCGTCTCCATGTGGGGCGCGAAAAACCTCAACCTGAGCGGCATCACCCGCATCGGCCTCACCGTGGACAGCGCGCTGCGCGACAAGGAGGTGACACTGGACAATGTGCGCCTGATCGCGAACCCGCCGATGAACGAGGCTTTCCTGGAAGGCATCGTCGACCAGTACGGGCAGAATGCGAAGGCGGAGTTCGCGGGCAAGATCCACTCGGACGAAGAGTTGATCGCCCAACGGGACGCGGAGCTCGAATCGCTTGCAGGCGGTGCGCCCATGCCCGACCGCTCACGGTTCGGCGGCTGGATGGACGGGCCCCGACTCGAAGGGACCGGATTTTTCCGCACCGAAAAGGTGGACGGAAAATGGGCGCTGGTCGACCCGGAGGGCTACCTCTATTTCGCAACGGGCCTGGACATCATACGTCTGGCCAACTCGACCACGATGACGGGCTACGATTTCGACGAAGACCGGGTCGAGCAACGCACAGCCGACGATACGACGCCCGAAGACTCCATGGGGTTGAACCCCGTATCCGCCGAAGCCATTCCCACCCGGCACCTGGTTTCCGAGATGCGTGCGAAGATGTTCGAATGGCTGCCGGAATACGACGACGCGCTTGGCAATCATTATGGTTATCGTCGCGAGTCGCATTCGGGCCCGCTGGACAAGGGCGAGACCTACAGCTTCTACAGCGCCAATCTGGAAAGAAAATACGGTGAGGAGGCGCCCTTCTCCTACCTCGACGCGTGGGAGGAAGTCACCGTGAATCGCATGCTCAACTGGGGATTCACCTCATTGGGCAACTGGACCGACCCGCAATACTACGACCAGCAGCGGATTCCGTTCTTCGCGAACGGCTGGATTATCGGCGACTTCAAGACGGTATCGAGCGGCAACGACTTCTGGGCGCCACTGCCGGACGTGTTCGACCCGGTTTTTGAGGAACGCGCCCTGATCACTGCGCAACAGGTTGCCGATGAAGTTCAGGGCAGCCCGTGGGCGGTCGGGGTGTTCATCGACAATGAAAAGAGTTTCGGCCGCTCGGAAACCAGGGAAGCTCAACTCGGCATCGTGCTTCATACCTTGCGTCGAAGCGGCAGCGATGTGCCAACCAAGCGCGTATTCACCGACATGATGCGCGCGAAATACGAAACCATCGAGGTGCTCAACAATTCCTGGGGCACGTCGATCGCCAGTTGGGATGAATTCGACGCCGGTATCGATTCCGACCTCATTTCCGCCGCCCAGGAGCAGGACTACTCAGCCATGCTCTTCGCCTACGCCGACCAGTACTTCTCGGTAGTACGCAACGCTGTCAAGACCCATATGCCGAACCACATGTATCTGGGCTCCCGATTCGCCGATTGGGGCATGCCGCCGGAAGTTGTCCGCGCGGCCGCACAATACGTCGATGTCGTCAGCTACAACCTCTACAAGGAAGGCATGCACCCCGAGACCTGGGGCTTCCTGGCCGACCTGGACATGCCATCGATCATCGGCGAGTTCCACTTTGGTGCCAGCGACTCCGGGCTCTTTCACCCGGGATTGCTGCATGCGGCCGACCAGGAAGATCGAGCCCGCATGTACAAGGAGTACATGCACTCGGTCATCGACAACCCGTATTTCGTGGGCGCCCATTGGTTCCAGTACATCGACTCGCCGATCACGGGCCGCGCAATCGATGGCGAGAACTACAACGTCGGATTCGTCAGCGTTGCGGACGTGCCCTATGCGCCGATGGTCGAAGCGGCGGTGGAACTGCACAGCGAGTTGTACACAAGACGCTTCGGCAATTGATGGGAGAACGCATCGGTACGAAACGCTAGCCGCTCTCTGCGACCAGCCGATCGCCCTTTCGGCGGACCATCTTTTGCAGGTTGCCGACGGACGTCAGCAACACGTAGCTCGCTTGCAGGAGGCCGCGTTTGTGCAGACTCTCCAGTTCGTCACCGGTCAGCTCGGCCAGCTTCTTCTCGTCGACGGTGAACAGGCCTTCGAATCCGCGCTGTTCACCGCTGCGCAACGTAATGCTCAACTCCGCCGGTTTGATCAGATCTGCGGATTCCAACGCGTCGACGAAAGCCTTGGTCGCTTGCTCCGCATTGATGAGTCGTCCCAGGGATTCGCCGATTCCCTTCAGATAGGGCGTATGGGAACCGTCCTCGTCGAATAACGCTTCGCCCTCGGCTTCCTGTACGCGAGGACTGTCCATGTCGATCATGATGACCGCATTTTCCGGTGTCGCGGTCGTGCCGTCGTCGGGGAATCCGACCATGAATGGCTGTCGGCTCACATGGACCGGCAGATAGGACGCGTCCCAGCGATCACCATCAAGGAACAGGTTTTCTCCCGGCTCGAAACCAAGCAGGGCATAGGGTCGAAGCCGGTCGGACTCACCCGAGTTCATGAGGCATATCGGATAGTTTACGGCCAGTTTGAGGAGTTCGCCGACAACCACCGGAACGAATGGAATGTTCTCGCCGTATTGGGCCCCGCGCCCTGTCAGCACGCGCAGACTCCTGTGCTTGTCGCTTTGCAGGATCTCGAAATTGGCCACTATCGGCTCCTGTATTTTTCGTTGCCGTAAGCGCGTCGAGAATACAGAAAACGGTGCCAGGGCACTACCTGACCGACCGGACCACACGAGGCAGTCCAGGTTCGACCGAAACAGCGTTACGACAGGACCGAAGGGGCGCAGAGGGTGTCATCAGGGTGACGCGGCTGTCTGGCCAATTGGCGGACATTCACTTAGAATCTCAAGCATTGTCAACAATATGCATGTTAACAATCGTGCAAGGCAAAGCTCGATTTCCATGCGCGATTGCCAGGGCAACCTTGATGAGGACAGGCAAGTGACGAATTCGATTTACACAGCAGTTGCAACAAGATTCGCGGCCACAATTGTCCTGTCCCTTGCCACCGCGTTGTTCGCTACCGATCCTGCCCGCGGTCAGAATCAGGCGGAAACCCCTGCGGCCGCCTCGCCTTACCGCACCGTTCAAGCCATTGGCAACGCGTTCGCAGCCTACGGTGCGATGCTGTCCGCCAACAACGGTACCGCCCCGATGTTGTCGGAAGACGCCGTCCGGATCGATTTTCCGGCGTCCAGCTACCAGTCCGCAGTGACACTCCCGTTCGACGATACCGACGGCTGGGGCGGTCTCGGTGAAAACCTCGCCATCGCAATGGACTTCTACACCCCGGGAACGGAGTCGGTGCACATGTACGTCACGTTCCGCGACGCGACCAGCGGAGGCACGCGAATGATCAACGTGGCGCCCGGCGCGGTCAATTCCTACTTCTTTGAACTGACCCAGGAATCGCTCGGCATCGAAACGGGGTTGCGGGACGTGCCGAACCGCTACCCCGGCCCGCTGAAACCGATGACCTGGGCCTGGAACAACAAGACGCTCGACGTCGACCGGCTCACCGAAATCGAACTCGCGGTGAAGAGCATCCTCAACGACCGGGTCGTGGTGGTGGACAACGTGCGGCTCGTCGACACCGGCGAACCGGACCCGGAAGGGCTGACAGGCATCATCGACGAGTTCGGCCAATACGCACACAAGGACTGGCCCGGAAAGACCCGGTCCCTGGAACATCTCAAGGAAGTGGCCGCCGTCGAACTGACCGCGCTTGCCGACTCATCTCCCCTCCCGGACCGCTCCACCTATGGCGGGTGGGCGAACGGCCCGCAGCTGGAAGGCACAGGCTACTTCAGAACGCAAAAGGTCGACGGCAAGTGGACCCTGGTCGATCCCGAAGGCTACCTCTTCTTTTCCCACGGTCTGGCGAACGTCAGGATGGCGAATGCGGCGACGATGACGGGCATCGACTTCCGCGATCCGACCGAAACCGAAGCGCGCGACAGGAACCTGCCCGTGCATTCCATCGCCGCTGGCGCAACCCCGTCCAGCGCACGTCAAGGCCGATTCGTCGCCTCGACCTTGAGGCGAAACCTGTTCCAGTGGCTGCCCGAATACGACGAACCCCTGGCCGGGCATTACGGATACCGAACGGATGTTCACACGGGCGCGTTGGCGCAGGGCGAATCGTTCAGCTTCTACCCGGCCAATCTGGAACGCAAGTACGGTCCCGGCTACTTCGAGCACTGGCTGAACGTCACGGTGACCCGATTCATCGCATGGGGATTCACCAGCTTCGGCAACTGGACCGACCCCGCGTTTTTCCGCAACGGAAGGCTGCCCTACGTCGCCCATGGCTGGATTCTGGGAGACCATGCGCGGGTCAGCAGTGGCTCCGACTATTGGGGGCCGCTGCACGATCCGTTCGACCCCATGTTTGTCGACAGCGTGCGGCGCACAGTGGAGCAGGTGGCCGCGGATGTCGACGGCGATCCGTGGTGTATCGGAGTATTCATCGAAAACGAATTGAGCTGGGGCAACACCACCAGCGTTGCGGCCCACTACGGTCTGGTGGTTCATACGTTGACCAGGGATGCCGGCGAGAGTCCGGCTAAGAGCGCCTTCGTGGACCAGCTGAGAAGCAAATACCAGACCATCGAGGCGCTCAACGAAGCCTGGGGTTCGGAGGTCGAGTCGTGGCAGGCGTTCTCCAGATCGTTCGTTTCGGACTCGGAGCCAAACGACGCCGCGCTGGACGACTACGGAAACCTGCTCTATTCGTTGGGGGAAAGGTACTTCGAAATCATCAGCCGTGAATTGGACCGGGTCCTTCCAGACCACCTGTTTCTCGGTTCGCGCTTCGCGGACTGGGGTATGACGCCGGAACTCGTTCGAGCGGCGGCCGAACACGTCGATGTGGTGAGCTACAACCTCTATACTGAAGGACTGGCCGCGGGCCATTGGGACTTTCTGGCGGAAGTCGACATGCCCAGCATCATCGGCGAATTTCATTTCGGCGCGCTGGACGTGGGCATGTTCCACCCTGGAATCGTCTCCACGGCCGGTCAGGCGGAGCGTGCGAAGCGGTACACCGAGTACATGCACGGAGTCATCGACAATCCATGGTTTGTAGGTGCCCATTGGTTCCAGTACACGGACTCGCCGGCGTCCGGGCGTGCCTGGGACGGGGAAAACTACAACGTCGGCTTCGTATCGATCACCGATACCCCGTACCAGGAAATGGTCGACGCCGCCCTGGCGCTGAACAGCGGGTTGTATGGACGCCGTTTCGGCAGCATTGGCGGGCAGACCCAGTGATTCAGAGGGTACAGCCGTGACGGCCGTACAGTACGTCGGCGACAGGTCCTTCCGGGTCGTCCCCGGGGCCACCTTGGCGCCCTCTGCCGACGAAGTGAGGCTGGACGTGGGGTTCGTCGGAATTTGCGGCACCGACCTGCACATCTACCACGGCGCCATGGACCCCCGCGTTGGCCCGCCCCAGGTCATCGGACACGAGATGGCCGGTGTCGTGGCCGAGGTCGGTGCTGACGTCAAGACGTTTGCCCCGGGCGACCGGGTGGTCGTCCGACCGCTCGATCACTGTGGCGCTTGCCCGGCCTGCGATGCCGGCCACAGCCACATTTGCCACAACCTCAATTTCATGGGCATCGACTCGCCCGGCGCCATGCAGAGCTCCTGGACCGTGAAGGCGAGAACGCTGCACCGGCTGCCAAAGGACATCAGCCTTCGGCAGGGCGCCATGATCGAACCGTTGGCGGTTGCCTGTCATGACGTTGCCCGCGCTAGGCTGTCGCCCGGCGAGAAGGCGGTCATTCTCGGCGGCGGACCCATTGGCCAGCTCATCGCGCAGGTCGCCAGGGGAACCGGCGCGCAGGTGCTGATCTCGGAGATCAGCGATGTTCGGCGTGAATTCGCTGGAAAGGTCGGCATCGAGACCATCAACCCGTTGGAGGACGACGTGCGCAAGGCTGTCGCGTCGTGGACGGACGGCAAGGGAGCGGACGTGGTATTCGAAGTGGCCGGAGCTCAGGCGACCGTCGAGATCATGACCGAAATAGCCGCCGTCAGGGGCCGAATCTGTGTGGTCGCGATCCACGGAAGCGCACCGACAGTCAATCTGTTCCACTTTTTCTGGAAGGAACTTGAAATGGTCGGCGCCCGCGTCTACGAGGCGGCGGACTTCGACAACGCGATTGCGCTGGTTGCGGAAGGCAGGATCGACGTTGATCCATTCATCACGTCGATCGACCCGTTGCCCGACGCCGCCAACGCCTTCACCAGCATGGACGGCAATCCTGCCGGCATGAAGGCGCTGATCGAATGCGATTCCGGCGCACACTAGGCGGAAACAGCCATGAGCAGCCTGTTCAGCCTCAGCAACAAGACGGCCCTGGTGACCGGCTGCAGGCGCGGCATCGGGCAGGCGATCGCAGTCGCGCTGGCCGAGGCGGGTGCCGACATCATCGGCGTTTCGGCAACCATGGAAGACTCGGGTTCAGCGGCGCAAGCCGCGGTCCACGGCGCCGGGCGTTCGTTCACCCCGTACCGGTGCGACTTTGCCGACCGCCGCCAACTCTACCGGTTCATTGAGAAGGTCAGGAACAACCACGGCGCCGTCGATATCCTCGTCAACAATGCCGGCACCATCCTTCGCAAACCCGCCGCGGAACACAGCGACGAGTACTGGGACCGGGTCCTGGAAGTCAACCTGAGCGCGCAATTCGTGCTCAGCCGCGAGCTGGGACGTGACATGGTGGAAGCCGGTTCCGGCAAGATCATATTCACCGCGTCGCTGCTGACGTTTCAGGGCGGCATCACCGTTCCCGGCTATGCCGCAAGCAAGGGCGCCCTGCAGCAACTCATCATGGCCTTGTCGAACGAATGGGCCTCGAAGGGCATCAACGTGAACGGCATCGCACCCGGCTACATAGAGACGGACAATACCGAAGCGCTGCGCAACGATCCGGAGCGATACAGGGCGATCCTGGAGCGAATACCACAGGGGCGATGGGGCGTCCCCGACGACTTCAAGGGTCCGGCCGTGTTTTTGGCGTCACGCGCGTCGGACTACGTCAATGGAACCATCCTGATTGTGGACGGTGGGTGGATGGGCCGCTGACTTCGCGGGCGACGCGGGCGACGCGGACGACGCGGACGGGTCCGGGCAGGCAGCGGGGCCCCACGGTATCGGCGTGATGATGCGGTGGAGTCCCCGTCGTCGATTTAGCGGATGTTTGCCCTGAGAGCGGCAACGGCCTCCTTGGTCCGGCCCCTTCGCAAGGCTTCGATAATCGCACGGTGCTCCGCGACGCCGGCGATCGGGGTGTCGATGCGCTTGTAATTCATGCGCATGCGCAGCACGACCAGATACCACAGATTGACCAGTTCCTCGCCACCCGCCTTTTCGACCAGGTACTTGTGGAAATCGATGTCGGCCTTGGTGACATCGGTGAAGTCTTCCTTTTCGAAAGAATCCTCGAACCGGTTCAATATGCCGTCCAAGGCCTCGAAGTCGTCTTCCGTCAGTTTGCCCTTGAGCTGCCGTGCCGCGTGAAACTCGATTCTGCGCCGTATATCGACCATGAGTTGCTGCAGGGACGGATTCAGTTTCTTGTTGACCGACGCACCAACGTTGGTCTTCTTGACGAGCAGGCCTTCCTTGGTCAGTTGCAGCAGAACATCCCGAATCGGACCGCGGGAAACGCCAAACCGTGCCGCCAGGCGTTGCTCGTTCAGCTTGGTGTCCGGCGCGAGATCGCCTGAAATGATGTCCGAGCGAAGCTTGTCCGCAATCTGTTCCCGGATGGGTACTATCTTGTCGCTCGGGTGCATCCGCTATTCGTCGCATTAGAATCGTTTCGCCCCTAAGACTAGAATAGCTGTCAACAATTTACAATGAGCATCAGTCAGTTGGACGCGCAACATTCACCCGATTCCGAGATTGCCCTGGTCGCAGTCGACTGGGGCACGACGAGGTTCAGACTCTTCGCACTGACGGGCGACGGCGCAACGGCGTCCAGGGTGGCAACGTCGGCAGGAATCGGAACCGTTGCCGATGACGGCTTCGAGGCCTACCTCCTCGGTCAATTGGCGGCGCTCGACATCGGTCCGGGTGACTGCGAGATGCTGCTTTGCGGCATGATCGGGTCCAACATCGGCTGGACGGATAGCGGATACATCGAGTGTCCGGCCAGCCCAGCCAAGGTCGTCAGCCGGCTCGTCAGGGCGCCATCAAGCCTTCTGAATGCGGCTATTGTCCCCGGACTCAAGTGCACGTCACCGCTCGGCGAACCGGACGTGATGCGCGGAGAAGAAACGCAGCTCCTGGGGTGGTTGTCGGACGCTGCGGAAGATGACCGGAGCGATACCCTGCTCTGCCTGCCAGGGACCCATACGAAGTGGGTACAGATCGAGGAGGGTGCCGTCACGCACTTCAATACGAGCCTTACGGGTGAACTGTTCGCCCACCTCTGTTCTCACAGCATCCTGATTCGTGGCGCACAGCACGCAGATGACGATGCCTTCGCCGAGGGACTGGAACGTGGCTTTCTAACTCCCGCAATCTCCCAGACCCTGTTCAGCACGAGAAGCCGCGTCTTGCTCAAGGCGATGCCCGAGACGGCCGCTCGCGACTATCTGTCGGGGCTGCTGATCGGCGCTGATGTCAAGGGGGCCGTTGACCTCTGGAAACCGTCTGCCACTGTCGTGATCGGGGACGAAACCATCGCGGGCCTGTACGCGACCGCCCTGCGCGGGTTGTCGGTGGAAACGGCGGTCGTTGACGGCGCACAAATGGCGGTTCGCGGACTGTGGGAGATTTACGGAGAAGCGCGACCGAAGTGACATCCTACGTCCCAACGCCGCCGTCGAAGTCGATGCGCTTGATCTCACCGACCAGGAACAGGAACGAGTAGGCGCCGACGATGGCCAGCGCGGCAATGAACACCAGCGCCGGCGCAAAGTCGCCATCGTTCACCAGGTAGCCGATCACGACGGGAACCACGATGGCAGAAAGGCTGCTCACAAAGTTGAAGCAGCCGCCCACCAGGCCAATCAGGCGCCTTGGCGCCAGCAAGGATACGAACACCCAGGCGATGGACGACAAGCCGTTGCCGAAGAAGGCGATCGACAGAAAGGTGATCACCCAGAACGTGTCGTCGGTATAGTTGGCCCCGACGATACAGGTCGTCAGCACCATGCCGACAACGACCGGCGCCTTGCGGGCGAACTCGTTTGAAACGCCCCTGCGCACCAGGTAGTCGGAAGTCACGCCGGATACCAGCACCCCCAGGAACGCAGCCAGAAAGGGAACCGATGCCAGGAAGCCCGACTGGACGAATCCGAGCCCGCGGTATTCGACCAGGTACGTGGGGAACCACGTCAGGAAGAATATGAGCGTGCCCCCCAGGCAGAACTTGCCGATGTAGATGCCCCACAGTTTCCTGTTCGAAAACACCGCGACAAAGTCGGTTGCGGTCAATTGTGGACGCGTCTCGTCGGGAGCCGACCGGCTGGTTCGACCGCTGCCGATTGCTCGTTCGGCGCGGTCCTCCGGGTCTTCGATATGAGCCAGCTCGGCCTCGTTGATGCCCGGGTGTTCGGTTGGCTCCCGATAGAGGGCATACCAGACCGCCGCCCAGACGAATCCGACCAGCCCGGAGGCGATGAACAGACCGCGCCAGCCGAACTGATTCTGGATCAGCACCAGCACCGGAATCAGCAACGCCAGGCCGATGAATTGGCCGGAAGTGTAGACGGCGATGGCCGAGGCCCGTTCCTGCCGCGGAAACCAGTTGGTGACGATCTTGTTGTTGCAGGGGAACGTGGGTGCCTCGAATACGCCGATCGCCATGCGGCAGCCGACCAGGGCGGCAAAGGAACTCACCAGACCCTGCGCCAGCGTGGCCAACGACCAGGCCACCAGCAGGAACGGATACAGCACCCGGACCCTGACCAGGTCTACCGCGATGCCGCCCGGCATCTGCAACACCGAGTAGGTCCATGCGAAGGCCGAAAAGATGTACCCCATCTGGACCGTGCTCAACGAAAGCTCGTCCGACATCGCCGCCGCCGCAACGGAAATGTTGGTGCGGTCCATGTAGTTGATCACGACGCTGACGAATACCAGCGCCAGGATATGGAATCGCTTCATCGTCGGCTTCGAGGTCATGGCGCCCACGTTACGGCGTCAGCGTGGCCAAACAACACAAGCCGCCGTGAATCGCGGGGCGCAACCGCGACCCCAGACTCGTCCGCGCGTCCATGACATTTGCCAGATTCGTACTTTCGACGTGCTTTCGACGTGTTGACGGAAAAAAAATTCTGCACTATGTTCCTACATAACATAATGCAGCTTGTTCCTACATGAGGTGAACACATTATGAAAGCCGTTAGCGTTCGAGAATTGAAGAACAATCCCTCGGCTGCGTTGCGTGCGGCGCGCGAACAACCGGTAATGGTACTCAAACGGCACGAGCCGGAGGCGGTGCTGATCCACCTCCGTGACGACTCGCCTCTTAGCGAGCCGGGCGTCCGGCAAGCGATCGCCACGGCCTTGTATCGGGAGCGCAGCATTTCCCTGGGCCTCGCCGCGAAGTATTCCGGTCTTGGGATAGCCGAATTCATCGAGCACGTGTCGAGGCTCGGAATTCCGGTGGTCGCGGCAACGGCTGAAGCGGTGCGCGGCGACGCCGAGGCCGCGGAAACATGGCGAGTCGGATCGTCGTAGCCGACGCCAGTCCGTTGATCGGTCTTGCCGCCGCAGGTGCTTTCGAGCTGCTGAGGAGGTTGTTCGCGCAAATCACCATCACCGACAGCGTACGCGATGATGTGTTGTCCGGCGGCGAAAGACCGGGTGCACTTGAGTTGGCCGAGGGCATTCGGGCTGGATGGATCGTTGTGGCTGAGGCCCCTTCCGGAGCGACCGTTTTTCCTGACTTGGGTGCCGGGGAGGCCAGCACACTGTACTTCGCGATGGGTCGTCCCGGTCGCTGCCTGGTAATCATGGATGACCTGGCAGGTCGCGCACATGCGCGAACGCGCGGTATGGAGCTTACCGGCTTGGCAGGGATTCTCATTGCGGCGCGGAAGCATGGGTACATAAACCGCGTCAGCACCTTGATCGAGAAACTTGATGCGTCTGATTTTCGGCTGTCTCGCGACCTCGTAGACACGATACTTGAACTGGCTGGCGAAGCCTGAGCAAACGCTTCGGCCAAGCGTCGCAATCTGCCTTCTCCGGCGATCCGAGCCAGCAGCGATAACTACGGACTGCCGCCGTACCGCCCTGGATACAGTTCAGCATTGACCTCCTTCACCGCCTCGACCATCTCCGGATACGGAATGTCCGTCACGCCGACGAACCCAACGTTGTAATTCTCGCCGTCGAATGCCCGCCCGGTGATCGGTGAGTCCACATACTGAAAGAAGTGTGCGCCGACCATCGTGTCCTGCGCCAATACGCTCTCCAGGTAGGCCTTGTACATGGCGGCCCGGTCCGCCTGCCCATCGGCGCTCACCAGGCCGGGGTGGAAGAGTCCGGTTTCCCTCGTTGAACCGATGTGCCATTCGCCATCGATGGCGGGCAGGTCGATCTCGTCCAGAAACTCCCAGCGGTGCGGCTGCAGCCCTTCCTCGTAGATGTTGAAGCTGAGCACGTCGGTGTACTTCACCGCGGCCTGGATTGTTTCGTCCGGCATGCCCCAGTTGGCCATGCGCACGCCCATGTAGAGGTGATTGGGCAGCGCCGTGGCTAGCGCGTCGTGCACGACACGGAAATACTCTTCGGCCAGCATCGCGAGCAGCATGGAGAAGTCCGCTATCGCTTCGCCGGTGTAATCCGCGAACGCGTCGCCAGATTGAACGACCGCCGTGTTGCCGGCTGGTTCTGAGAAACTCATGCCGGCCTCAAACTCAGCCCACGAAGCGATTTCAGTGCCCCACCGCGCATTGATCGCCTCCAACGAGCCGTGAGTTTCCCGCAGACGCTCGGTGAACGCGCGCTTCGCGGGGCTTTCCTCCGCCGAGTGCGACAACGCGTTGAGGATCAGGCCATAGCGTTGCTCGACCGTACCTTCGCGGAACCCCCAGCTTTTCTCGTTGTCGACGAATACGCCGATGCACCAGGGCGAGCCCTGGATTTCCTCGGCGATGACCTCGACCGTGATCTGCGCGCGGCGAACGAACTCCGGATCGAACGGATCCGGCATGGGCGCCCAGACATCCACGGGCGAATGCAGCGTGTTGAATTCCCCGATGATCCAGCCATTTGCGAAGTAGGGAACCAGTTCGTTCGGGTAGAACGCTGGATCGACCCAATTGCCCATGGACGTGAAGCCCCAGTCGAGAAAGCGTTGCAACGTCACCTCTTCCCACTTGCGCAGGTAGGATTCCGGCTCCGTCTCACCATAACGACGCTCCAGGTTCGCCCGATAGAAGCTGAAGGTCTCACCGCCGTCGAGTGGTCCGCGAAGCGCGGTACGGCGGTAACTGTAGTGGTCAGCCAGTGCGTGATCGTAGTCGGGTAACCAGGCGAACAGGTTTCGGCGAAGTGTGGACGAGACGTACCGGGTCTGCCTGGCATCGTCGGTTACTTCGACGATGCCGATGGAATCTTCGGGGGTCACCTCTTCCGGGTCCACCGCGCGAACCGATGGATCGCTGAAGTCGATGCCCGTCAGCGTGGTCAGATTCGCCACTCGAACGTTGGCGATTCCATTGGAGAAGAACAGGTATCCGTCGGGGTCCACCAGCCACCACTTGCCGTTCACCTTCTCGGCGCGGAAGTATCCCGTGGCTTCGCGTTGCGGCCCGTCCAGCCAGCCACCGAATCGCGACCGGTCCGGCAGGGGCTCCGATGCGGCAAGGGCCGCCAGTTCGGCCTCAGCTGCCTCGACAAGTTCCGCCTCGGAATGAACCTTGATCGGAAAATCTTCCATTGCGTTCTGGCCGAACTCGTCCACGATGCCCTCCAGGTAGGAAAGATCGTGCTCGGGATTGCGGCGGAGGCGGAAATTGTCAACCACCACGCGCTTGTCCACCAATATGCCCTTGGCGGAAAGGGCGATTTCGGCGACCGCGCTCAAATCCAGTTCCTTCTCGCTGCGGCGATAGATGAACATCTCGTCCGAGGATACCCAGGCCGGGGGATTCTCCCGCAGCCCGGAGTCGAGCTCGATGGACGGCCCCTCCACGACAAAGTAGTAGGTGTTGGTCTCGCCCACGGCAATGTTCACGCTGCGATTGGTGGTCGCGCCGAGCGCGTCGGTCAGCGCCATGTACAGCTGCACCGATTCATCGCCCGCGTTCGACGCGTCGATCGCGAGGTGGACATCCGCCAGGTCACTCCAGTCCCAGGGCATTTCGGGGCGGAAACGCACGGTTGGCTCATAGGCGCTCGCCGAAAAGACGATTTCCAGAGCTCCGTCCCCGGCCTGGTCTTCACCTTGG
Organism: Candidatus Rariloculaceae bacterium; assembly: GCA_965221035.1. Classification (GTDB taxonomy): domain Bacteria; phylum Pseudomonadota; class Gammaproteobacteria; order Steroidobacterales; family Rariloculaceae; genus UBA6522. Next base: position 3,497,746 of record OZ244860.1, on the reverse strand, counting down.
CCCTCGCCAACGCTCTCGATACTGCCATCGCTATCGCCGCCGTCACCGTCATCGTTCACACCCGAGTCCACCGTGGCGACCCGCCGCACGTTGGCGCCGTCGGTCTCCAGATAGTCAGGTAGCTCGCTGGAGTCGAAATCCATCAACAGGGCGACCACTTCCGGTTCCATGCCAGCGTTCCCGCCGTCAGCCGCGGCGCTCCCCGAAGGGTCGGCGGCGGGCCCAGGCCCGCTTGCGGGTGGGGCACCATCGTCTCCGGCGCACGCCAGAAGCAGGCTGGCTGACAGACAGGACACGCATCGGAGGATCATCTTCAAGGCAGTTGGAGCTTGCATGGCGTGACCTCTGTTCAGGTGGACCGAGGGGATCCGGATCCATTACGTTCGTTGGCCTTGGCGTTCGTTGGCCTTGGTCGATGCAGCAACCGGGATGGTGCCAGCCGCAGCCGGGGATGCGCTTTCTGCGGTGCCCGCCGCGTCGCGATACCTCACCTCCGGCAGCCCGCGGACAGATGTGCTGAATGCAAACACGTCGCCCGCCTGGGCCTCTGCCAGCAACGCATCCTCTGAAAGGCCGTATCGCGCCGTGGTGACATAGAGAGTCGACAGGTCCGGTCCGCCGAACGCAACGCAAGTCAAGTGCGACACCGGCAACTGGACGACAGAGTCCACGGTGCCGTCGGGAGCATAGCGCACAACGCGTCCGTTGCCCCACTCCGCGTTCCACAAGAAACCCTCCGCGTCGACGGTCGAGCCGTCCGGCACAGTGCCGAGGGGCGTATGGGCGAATACCCGGCGGTTGCTCAACGTTCCGCTCTCGGCATCGAAATCGAAAGCGTAGATCTGCCGCCTTGGCGAGTCGCCGAAATACATGACGTCACCCTCGGGCGACCAGCAGATGCTGTTTGAAATCCGGATTCCGCGAAGATGCCCGCGGACATCGCCTGCCGCGTCCAGGCAGAACAATTCGCCGGAAACGCCGTTCGTTGTCCGGTTGCCTTCATTGGCCATCATGGAACCAACCCAGAAGCGGCCCTGGCGGTCGACCCGACCGTCGTTCAGCCGGACGCGGTCGGCTTCAGGTAGTCTGTAGCGCCAATTTCCCACGCGGCCATCGCGCGCGACGTTCGCGATGCCGCTCTGGAACGCGCAGACCAGATCGCGGCGCCCTGCAATGAATCCGAACGAGCACAGATCCTCATCGAATTCGACATATTCGGTGGTGCCCGTCGACGGGTCGTGCGTGTAGAGCCGGTGACCTGGAATGTCCGTCCACAGCAACTGACCGGCCTCATCGTCCCAGAGGACGCACTCGCCGAGCCCGTTGCCGACCGCTATCGTGCCGCTGGGCAGGACATCAACCATTCACTTCCCCTCTGTCGACACCGGTGTCGGTCCTGTCGATCATTCAACATCACCACTTTGAAGCTGGGACCGGTTCCCCGCATCCTCACCTGATAACCTTCGCTCCCATGAGCTGTGTTCGAGAAAATCGAGCCATTTCGACGAGGAACATCATAAGGCCCACCTGCAAATTGTCAACAATCTACTATATTGGTGCCCGGGCATGTGTGGGCCATCCTGTCCGAACGCGATGACAGTTTCGATGTCGCCAAGTCACTCGGGCTTACCTCAGGCGGCACGCAGGAAGCGTCCGGCATGGTCGTGCCGGCCAAGAGGTTCTGGGGATTCGCCGACTTGGAATTGCTACGATTCCTGGAATCCGTCGACCGGGACAGAGTGGTGAAACCCAAGGGCATCAGCAGTTGGTGGAACCGGGTCCGGAGCCTTGGATAATGTCCTACAAGGGCGACGTTAACGGCAAGTGCACCCATCAATCTTCGAACCCGTGCGTGTACGGCCAACCCGGAAACTGCCGGCCTGTCTGCGGCGGCTCGTTCCAGGGCCAACATTCCAGCACGGCGGTGCGCGTGCGATGGTCGACGCGCACCAGCCCATACCCTTCACTCGCGACCGCCCGCTCGGCGATGAAATTGCCCCAGGTGCGCTTGCGCGCGGTGAAGTCCGCGTAACTCATGCGCGGATTGGCGACGGCCAGCACGCGCATCCTGTTGCCGAAGCAGTCGATGAAGTTGCCGGTATTGGGGTCGCCGTTGCGCTGGTTGTCCAGCCGGCCCTCACCCTCGAACCAGCGCTGCCAGAACGCCGCTGCAGCGGGTCCCGCGAAGAACAACGGCCCGTCTTCGTAGTCGTCGACGCCCTGCCGGGCAACCATCGCCAGGTGCTGATCGCCCGCCAGAACCAGGGCCCGGGCGCGCCCGGCGAGTCTCACCGCCCGGGTGCGTCCGTCGGGGGGATAGCCATTGGCATCGTAGTCCACCAGGGGTTCGACATTGCCCACCGTTTGCGGCGAACCCCAGATCGAAGCCGTCAGGCAGATCTTCGGCATGTCAGTCCGAGTTTCCGCCCAGTGCTCCAGGAACGCCTCCTGCCGAGGCCCCAACAGCTCGCCGCGGGTATCCACCGGGCTGACATCGGTGTTGGGCGGCGTCTTGAACTTGCGGTCCTCCAGCAGGCAGAAGCTGACACCTCCGTAGACGAACTCACCGTAGGCAACCGGGATATCGAACAGGATGGGTGTCGGGTCGTATGGGTCCGGATTGTGGCCGTGCTCGATCCGGTAGACCATTCGCACGAGTTCCTTGTCCCACTTGTAGCCGCCATCTTCCTCCCGTTCCAGTTCGGAACCGACCCCTGCGTTGCCCCACACGTTTCCCTGCAGGATGTCATGATCGTCCGCCAGCACGATCGCCGGCCGGTTTCGGACCGAATCGCGAAACGTCCAGTACCAGAGGTACCAACGGTACAGCGTATCCAGCTTGACTTCGGGCGAACCGCGGCCGTGACGTGAGGGATAGCCTTCATAGAACTGGTCCCCGCAGAACACGTACAGGTCCGGCTCGTGACTGTCGCAGTTCGCCACCAGTTCGGAGTGGGGGAACAGGACGTTGGCTCGCGTATAACGACCCGGGACGCGCTCGCCGTCAAACGCCGGCTGGTAGTTGTCCTCGTCCAGGCGCTTGGATGTCGGCAGAATGCAGGAGTAGAGCGCGATCCTCAGCTCGCGTTCGGTTCCGGGATCCCTCTTTATCTGCCCCGAATAGAGTTCGGCGGTTTCGTTGGCGGGATTCACGATCCGGTAGTCGTGGGTTTCACTGAAGTTCCACCCCTCCAGCCTGAATGCCGCCATAAAGCCGTCACCAATTTCCGCCACGGGCCCCGCCGTCCATTCCTCGACATCTGCCGACCTGTAATCGAGCCGGGCAAGCGACTGCTCCTGGGGCGATATGGGCAGAAATTGTGCCGTCAACTTGAGCACGTCCCTGTTGAGGCTGTGCAGACAGCCCATGACGGGACCGATCGCCCGCTCAGGATGAACCGCGATCTTTGCGCCGCCCGTTGAAATGTCCGAAAACCACCAGCGGGCGCCGTCCCGGCCCGGCGGCGGGGATGAAACCAGGGAAATACCACCCGTGAGCTCGCGTGCGGGAACCGAGGTCCGCACCGCAAACCCCAGTTCCAGGCCCGTGCGGGCGTCCGTTGCCACGATCCGCACGTCGAACGAGCCGTCGTCCAGGGGATCGATGTGGCAATCCAGGAAAGCATCCAGCGAGTCTGGCGGGACCGCCGACGCGGACCCGCCGTCCACGCGGTCCAGGCGCTCGAATGCCAGCGAGTCAGTGGTCGACGAAAAGTCACGGAAACCCACGGCGCCACGTTCGTCGATGGCGGCGATGAATCCGCCGTTGGCGCCGCTGCGGGCATGCGCCAACGCACTGCCACGATAGTCCAACTCGCCGGCTCCCACGCCCAGCAGGAATCCGCAAAATCCTGGCGCATCGGGATCCAGGCTACCGATCCGCGCCCTCAGTCGGCCGGGCTCCCGCTCGCCATTGAGAAACCGCGTCAACAACGCCACCGTGCGGACTTCGAAACCCGCCTCCCCGCGCATGCACTCGATTCGGCCGTTGGACAGGCGCCAGTCCTGCAGGCGGTTCGCCCAGAACGACTCGCCCAACCAGACCCGGGTCACGTCGTCCGGAAGCGACTGTACAGGGCTTACGTCGGCCAGCGCCGGTCGCCTGCCAGCCAATTGGGCGGAGGCCGACGGCGCCATCGCCGTGCCCACCGCAGCCGCGGCCGCCTGTATGAACTTCCTTCGCTTCAAACCGATTTCATCGCGGGAACAACCATGAAGGCATGGTACGCCCAATTGTCAACAATGGACAACAAGACGCCAATCGTCACGGATCGTTCCCGCAGGAACCCCAACCCCAACCCCAACCCCAACCCCAACCCCAACCCCAACCCCAACCCCAACCCCAACAAAAACATCATATGTTTGATATTATCGTATCTTGTCAGCCGAACCCCACTAGAATTACGCCAGCAAACGGTCAAGGGAAGCAAAACATTGCTCGCAACGACAACCGATAGAAACGTCACGCGTTTCGCCGTCATCGCCGCTTTCGGCGGATTTGTCTTCGGCCTCGATGCCGCCAACATTTCCGGCGTGGTGCGGTTCGTGCAGGCGCAGTTCGCGCTGAACAGCTGGCAAACCGGTGCCGTGGTCAGCTGCGCCATTGTCGGCGTGATCCTCGCGCTGTTCTTCACCGGCACATTCTGTGAGCGCTTCGGCCGCAAACGGGTCCTCATCGCCATCGCCCTGACCTACTCCTTGTCGACAATCCTGTCGTCGATGGCCGTCAACTTCGAAATGCTGGTCATCGGACGTTTCATTGGCGGCATCGCGTTCGCGTCGATCACGGTGTCCGCAATGTACATCGGTGAAATCGCGCCCGCGAACCGTCGCGGCAGCTTCGTCTCCGTTTCACAACTGCTGATCACTCTCGGCAGCTTGGTGGCCTTCATCGTGAACTACTTCCTGGTCAATGCGATGGCCGAAGTGTCATGGATTCACAATGAGAACGTCTGGCGGATGATGCTCGGCTTCGAGCTGATCGCCAACGCGATCTGGGTGGCCACGCTGCTGACGATCCCCGAATCGCCGCGATGGCTCATCAAGAAGGGCCGGATGGACGATGCGCGCGCGGTCTTCGACAGAATCGAACGCCAGCAGGAGATCGATTCGACGATTGCCGGCGTGCGGCAGAGCATCGACGAAGACGCGAAGCAGAACCCGATGACGCAGTTGCGTACACTTTTCGGCGGCCCGATGCGTTTCATCGTGCTGATCGCGGTCTGCTACGCCATCGTGCAGGGCGCCTCGGGGATGAATGCCGTGTTGTTCTTCGCGCCAACCGTGTTCGAGCAGGTCGGTATGAGCTTGGAAGACACATTCGCGCAGACGATCATTCTGGGTGCCGTCGCCGTCGTGTTCACGCTGGTCGCGATCACGATGGTGGAAAGGCTGGGACGGCGCGTCCTGACCCTCACGGGGCTCACTCTGATCGCTCTCGCACACCTGTCCACCTGGTACGGCTTCAATTCCGCGACCTATTCGCTTGACGAGACGGCCATTGCCGAAATCGAATCCGGCGGCGTGGATGTGTCGGAGCTGCGCCAGTTTGCCGGCAACGTCTACGATAGCGACGTGGCGCTGAAGGCCGACCTCGCGACGGTCTATTCGAGGAACGAACTGCCGCTGGTCAGCGGGATCATCATCAACTCGACCATCAATATCACGCCGGCATTCGTGTTGTTCGGCATTTTCGCCTTTCTCGCGGCGTTCAACATGTCGATCGGGCCGATCATGTGGGTCATCTTTTCGGAGATCTTCCCCAACAACGTGCGCAGCGTCGCGCTGCCGTTCGCGGCGCTTGTCCAGAGCATTTCCAGCTTCTGCATTCAACAGCTGTTTCCGTGGCAACTGGAAAATCTCGGCGCGGCATCGACCTTCCTCGGCTACGGCGCCGTCGCCGTCGTCGGCCTCGTGTTGATGGCCGTCATCCTGCCGGAAACGAAAAACCGGTCGATCGAGGAACTGGAGAAGGAACTGGTAAGGAGTACGGAATGAAAGCCTTGCACGCAGCAATTGCCTTCGCAGGGGTGCTCGCGGCATGGTCCGGCCAGGTCTCCGGCCAGGCGCCCGCCCAGGCGGTGTCGCCACCGGCACCCGGCGCGTCGACCGGCGTCACAACCGCGCCAGCTGAACCCCTGCTGCCGACGTCCGACCCGACCAACGAGGGTGGATGGGTGCTGAACACCGACTTGAGCGATGAATTCAACGGCACCCGAATCGATCATGACAAGTGGCTCGTGCAGGGCTTTGACGGCGACTACTACATCTGGAAAGGCCGCCCGCCTTCGCAGTACGCCCCCCACAACGTCATCGTCGAAGACGGGTTTCTGAAGATTCGCTCGCAGTGGGAACCCGACTATCCATTTGCCGACGAATCCTACGCCGATGGCGGCAACAACGACCGCTACGGTGAACTCGACGGGAGGAAGATTCCAGTCACGACAGCGGCGATCGTCAGCAAGAAGCGCTTCCTGAACGGCTACATGGAAGTCCGGTCCAGGGCAAATCCGACGTCGATGATCAGCGCGTTCTGGCTGATCGGTTTTGAACAGGAACTCGATGTCTTCGAGCAGATCGGGAATCCGCAATCGGCGGGCAACCTGCGGGCGAACAACACCACGATGACCGTACACGACTGGAGCCCGCCCTCGTTGCGCCCGACACGGGCCTTCGGTTTCACGACGGACCTGCCCTACAACGTCGGCGAAGAATTTCATACGTATGCGGTGGAATGGGGCGTCGACTACCTGAAGTTCTTCCTCGACGGCGAATTGCTTCACACCCAGACCCGGGAACATCTCGGCCTGGACTGGGTACTCAACAATCCGATGGAAATCTGGCTCGACTCCGAGGTCTTCAAGTGGCTGGCCGTGCCTTACGAAGAGGAACAATGGCCGTCCGACTTCGAGGTCGACTACGTTCGGGTCTGGCAGAAGCCATCGAGCAACCTGCTGCAGGCGCATGAGGCGTACTTCGGGTTTGAAGGGCCGATGATTTTCGAAGAGGCCGACCGTCCGCTTGACCTGCTTCCTGAAGACCCGAACACGAACGAGTACCAGAAATTCTGGATAATCCCCGAGGGATCGGAGCGGAGTTTCCGAATCACCGAGAACCGATGGTTCAACGGCGTCAATAGCCTGAAGTACGTCACAGTCGGCGGCGTCGGGGACGTCGGGATCATGTCCCCGGAAGGCGCCATCGATCTGCCGGCGGGCGAGTACGAGCTGTCATTCAGGATCTTGCTCAAGTACGGCGAATTGCCCGCCAACGTGCATATGAAATTCAGCTCGCCAGAAACGAATCTGGCGTTTCCACTGCCGGACGCGGAACGCGGTCGATGGATCACGCTCAGCAAGCGGTTTGTCAGGGAAACGGCTTCCGATCCGGACGATCGCCTGTCGATCGAGGTCTACGCATCCGAACTGCCGCCGGGGTCGAGGGATTTCTTCCTGGATGACATACGAATCGAATCAGTAGATGCGCACTGAAAACGCCTAAGTGGGTGGGATCCACAACGCCCAAAGGAAACAGCCTGCTCGAGGCGTTTCAAGACTCCGATTCTACCGCAAAGGCTGCACTCAGTGCCGCCACCGTGAGCAACACACTCAAACGACCGCAGCAGTACCAGTTCACCGGGCCGCTCCATGGATGCGCTGAGCATGTTTCATCACACCAAATTGCAGCGCGAATGCCGTCCATATGCTTGGTTCGCAACTACAATTGCATAGCCAGAAACAATCCAAAAAACTGCTTTTTATTCGTAGATATATCAATATGTTAGGCTAGCCCATCTTTACCAAGATCGTAGGTTTTGGGGTCGGATTCGGCCCTGATTCGCCGGTATATTTGTCGTAACTCATTGATTTTCTGTGGTTGGAAAAGGCGAATGGGCGATGTAGTGCCATAATGTATCGTACAGGTATTGACTCCAGGCGACGCCGCCGCTACCGTCTCCACCATGTTCGTGCGACGCACCCAGACCCGCCGTACCGACGGCCAGACCTACTACACCCACCGTCTGGTGAACAGCCAGCGCATCGGCGCCAAGGTCCGACAACGCACGCTGCTCAACCTCGGTGGCCACTTCGCCATCCCCCGCGAACACTGGCCCCGTCTGTGCCAGCGCGTCGAGGAGATCCTCGACGGTCAGAGGCCCCTGCTCGAGGACGCGCCCGCGAGGCTCGAAGAAGAAGCCCAACGCATCGCCGCGCAATTGCTGGCCCGCAACCCGGCGCCGGCCGAGGCATCCGCAGACAGCGCACCGCCCGGGCGCGACCTGCAGTCGGTGGATGTCGATTCCCTGGACCTGGTGCGTCCGCGCAGCGTCGGCGTTGAAGCGGTGGGTCTGTGGGCGCTGTCGCAACTGGGTCTTTTGCAGTTGATGGCCGAGTTGGGGATGAACGGGCCGCTGCGCGCGGCGGCGGTGGGTTCGATCATCGGCCGTCTGGCGCATCCTGCCTCGGAGCGGGCGACGCATGCGTGGCTGCGCGGGCGCAGTGCCCTGGGCGAGTTGCTGGGGGTGGACTTCGAGACGATGGGGGCGATGCAACTGTACCGGGCCTCGGATGCGTTGATGAGGCACCGCGAGGCCATCGAGTCGCACCTGTTCGGCCAGGCGATGGAGTTGTTCGGGCTGTCGCCGACGATCACCCTCTACGACCTGACGAACACCTACTACGAAGGCGAAGCGGCCCCGCAGCCGAAGGCACGACGCGGCCATTCGAAGGAGAAGCGCAGCGACTGCCCGTTGTTGACGTTGGGGCTGGTGCTCGACGGCGGCGGCTTCGTGCGGCGCTCCCAAGTGTTTGCGGGCAACGTCCGCGAGGATCGCACGCTGGCCGAGATGCTCTCGGCGCTTGAGGCGCCACCCGGCGCCCGCGTGGTGCTCGACCGCGGCATCGCCACCGAGGAGCAGTTGCGGTGGTTGCGCGATAACGGCTATCGCTACATCGTGGTCAGCCGCGAGCGGCGGCGGCGGTTCGACGCCGAGGCGGCCACGGCCCATCGCACCCGCAGCGGTGGGACGGTTCACTTGCACAAGGTCGATGACCCCGAAGCCGGGGAAGTGCAGCTGTACTGCTATTCCGAAGAGCGTGCCGAGAAGGAGCGCGGCATCGCCGAGCGGTTTGCGCAGCGCTTCGAGCGGGATCTGAACGCCCTGCACGAGGGGCTGTCGCGGCCGCGCACGCAGAAAAAGCTCGACCGCGTCTGGCAGCGTATCGGGCGCATGAAGGAGAAAAGCCGCGGCATCGCCCAGCACTACGACATCGAGGTCACCGCCGACGAGAGCGGCGAGAAGGCGGTGGCGGTGGGTTGGACCCGAAAGCCCGTCGACGGCTCCATGACCACGCATCCGGGCGTCTATTGCCTGCGCAGCAACGAGACCGACTGGAGCGAACAGACGCTGTGGCGCACCTACACCCTGCTCACCGATCTTGAGGCGGTGTTCCGTTCGCTGAAATCCGAACTGGGGCTGCGCCCCATCTATCACCACAAGCCGCTACGGGCCGAGGGTCACCTGTTCATCACCGTGATCGCCTATCAGCTCGTGCAGGTCATTCGCAAACGGCTGAGCGAGAGCGCTCGCGGCAGTGGCCGACCGGCCAGCTGGACGACCCTGCGTCGCACGCTCGCCGGGCGCATGCGCGTCACCGCGACGTTCAAGCGCGCCGATGGCAGGACCTTGCATGTGCGAAAGGCAACGCGGCCGGAGCCGGAACAGCAGGCGATCTTCGATGCACTCGGCATCCATTCGTCGGCGGGCGGCACGCAGAAGATGATCGTCTGAGATCCCCGAAAAAACCGGTTTCACCGCGTTTGTAGTGCCATACGCGGATAATTGGCAACGTAACCTGTTGATATAAAACAACTTGTCAAAATGGTTGGTAAACTTGGGCTAGGCCTGCTCCGGAATTTCAGACTAAAAGAATTGACGCGTCGAGGCGGAGTGTGGGAAGGTTGGGTTTGAGATTCATTTGCAGAAGGCCCGGAACTGCCGGGCTGTCCGCTGAATGCAACAGTCAATAACCCGGCTTCGGAGTAGCTACCAAGCCTTCGCGAACAAGCGGAACTTCCCTCCCCTTCTGCGGATGGATCGCAACGGCCCGGTGCCCGTGGGCGACCGGGATGCGTAATCAACGTGAGGGGGAAAAAGGTAAATATAATCCTCGCACCACTCAGATGGGTGCGCGCATATTGGCGTTGGATAGGAACCGAGGAAGGCGAACCGACCGGCACGCGCGTAGCCATCTTCGTGTTCGTTACGATGTTCATTATGTTCGCTGGGTTCAAAATTTTCGCGCAAACATACGCTTACGACTCACTAGAGCGTTGCGCCATTGACGTGGAAGAGCGCCTGTTCAACGGATATTCAGAACTGTTCGAAGACGAAATCGACATGGCGATTGACTCACGATTGCACTACTATCGGCAGTCAAACTTGGCAGATTTCTGTTTCAAGATTCCACCCGACCTGAGACTGTATGGCGACTTACATTCATTGGTACACGCAGTACACGGCGGCGTAGTGGTCGCAAGCGTCGCGGTATAAGTTGCAGCAGCACCGTCCCAAATCCTCCAGTACGCCCAAGAAATTTCGGAGGGGGGCAGCCTGGGTAGGATGGGAAGCCATTGACGAGCCCTACGAATGGGACGTTGTCCCAACCCCTGTGGAAGTTTCCGTCAACTATGGCAAAGGCATCGCCAGAATGGCACTTACCGATCCCTGCTCTATGATCTCGGCGGGAAACCCCGCAGTTGCCGCGTCGATCATACTCGATTGCCGAGAAAATCTGGAGCACACACCGCTGAATCCAACGCGCCTAACCGCTTACACGCTAGGAGACAACGACGAGTACGCCGACAACGAAGATCAACAACAAGACACAGCAGATCCCGACTTATGGACCCCATCACCGGGAGATAGTGCTTGTAACGATCCGACCGTACCAACCGAGATAAGGCAGGATTAGCCCAAGTTTACCAACTTGATCCCATTTGGCCCCTGAAATGGGCGGAATTCGAGGATACGGCGGGCGGTTTGCGCGCGCAAGTGGTTGATTGATGGTGTCCGGTCGCCGTCGTTTCTGAATGTAGTGCCATAATTGTCTCTGGATGTATTGACATCCTTCCGGGGGCTGGCCGATCATTCCCGTGTGTTCATCCGCCGCACTCAAACCCGCCGCGCCAAGGACGGTTCGGCCTACACGACCCACCGGCTGGTGCGCAGCGAGCGGCGCGGCGGCAAGGTCCGCCAGCGCACGCTGCTGAACCTCGGGCGGCACTTCGAGATCGAGTCCGATGCGTGGCCGCGGCTGTGCGCGCGCATCGAGGATCTGCTCGACGCGCAGCCGGGGCTGCTCGACGATGTGCCCCCGGCGATCGAGGCCGAGGCGCAACGCATCGCCGCGTTGCTGCTGGCGAGAAGAGTGGGCGGGGCGGAAGGGGTCGAGGGGGACGACGTGTCGGTGCACCCCGATTCCATGGAACTGGCCCGTCCGCGCGGCGTGGGCGTGGAGCAGGTGGGGCTGTGGGCCATGGAGCAGGTCGGGCTGATGCGGCTGCTGGAGGAGCTTGGCGTCAACGGCGCGCTGCGCGCGGCCGCCGCCGGGCTGATCGTCGGGCGTCTGGCGCATCCCGGCAGCGAGCGCGAGACGCACCGCTGGCTGCGCCGCGACAGCGCTCTGGGCGAGTTGCTGGGCGTGGACTACGAGGCCATGGGGGCGATGCAGCTGTACCGGGCCTCTGACGCCCTGGTCAAGCACCGCGACGCCATCGAGGGGCAACTGTACGAGCGCGCCATGGACCTGTTCGGCCTCTCGGCCACGGTCACGCTGTACGATCTGACCAACACCTACTTCGAAGGCGAGGCGGCCCAGCAGCCGCTGGCGCGGCACGGGCATTCCAAGGAGAAGCGCAGCGACTGTCCCCTGCTCACCCTCGGTCTGGTGCTGGACGGCTCGGGGTTCGTGAGCCGGTCCCGGGTGTTCGCCGGCAACGTGCGCGAGCACACCACGCTGCGGGGGATGCTGGAGGGCCTGGGCGCTCCGGCCGACGCCCCGGTGGTCATGGACCGGGGCATCGCCACGGAGGCGCAGATCGGCTGGTTGCGCGAAGCCGGCTACCGCTATCTCGTCGTCAGCCGCAAGCGCAAGCGCGAGTTCGACGCCGAGGCCGCCGAAGCCCTCGCCACCGCGTCCGGACACACGCTGCATCTGGATCGAAGGGTCTGCAAGGACTCGGGCGAAGTCCGCCTGAACTGTTACTCCGAGCAACGCGCGCAGAAGGAGCGCGCCATGCTCCAGCGGCTGTGCGCCCGTTACGAGGCGGCGTTGACGAAGCTCGCCGAGGGCCTGTCCAAGCCCCGCGCGCGGCGCAAGCCCGAACAGATCAACGAACGCATCGGACGGCTCAAGGCCAAGCACCGGCGCGTGGCCGGGTATTACAAGCTCGACCTGACCGTGCAGGGCGAGCGCGTCGTCTCCGTCGCCTTCGCCCGCGATCCCGCCAAGGGCACCATGGCCGACCTGCCCGGCGTGTACTGCCTGCGCACCAACCTGACGGACTGGGACGCCGAGCGGCTGTGGAGAACCTACATCACGCTGACGGACCTGGAAGCCGTGTTCCGCTGCCTGAAGTCCGAACTCGGCCTGCGCCCCATCCACCACCGCGCGCCCAGGCGCACCGAAGGGCATCTGTTCATCGCCGTGATCGCCTATCAACTCGTGCAGATCGTTCGCCGGCGCCTGCGCGAACGCGGCGAAACCGCCAGCTGGACCGCCCTGCGCGACCGCCTCGCCCCGCGATGCCGCGTCACCGCCACCTTCCGCTGCGCCGACGGGCGCGCCCTGCACCTGCGCAAGGCCACCGCCCTGGAACCGCACCAAAAGCCCATCTACGAGGCCCTCGGCATCGACCCCGACGCCGGCGGCTTCGTCAGGAAACTGATCTGAACCGGGGCAAACGCGCGAAAAAAACGCAAATGTAGTGCCTTACGCGAAAAAACGTGCCCGTAAGGCACTGATTATGCTCACATTAAAATTTTGATTGGTAAACTTGGGTTAGGGATGTTGGCCAGACGGCAATTGGTGGGACAGCGGTGTTTGCAGCGATTCACGCATGCCAATCGATATTCGGAGGGCATGGGGATGTGAGGGCTGGGTATGGTAGTAGCTTGACGTCAGCAGCAACCATGCAAGTACGCAAACGCCTGCCAACCGCCGAGACTTTGATGGTGCGCTGCGTGTGTAGCGCACAACGCGTCAATTTACGAAACTCCTTTGTTTATGGAGATGGATGAAGAAATTGGCTTTGGATGTTAACAGCTGGCCAATAGATTGGAACATTTTACCGAGGCGTATTCCGCGATCCAGTTCGGAGATCCGATTGTGCTGACCGTGATGGGTTCGACTGAATCGTGAATACCGAGAGTAATACTACACACCGGCAAGCGCTGCTCAGCGCAGCCGGCCAACCAAAACCCGGGTGTTCACGACCGGCGTCTCCGCATCGCTGACTTCGCCGTCCGTCCAACGAACCGTGGCCCCGTCAATCGTCTCGCAGGCGCCCAGGCCAACGTGCAGGTTGGTATTCATGCCTTGCGAGAATGCGGCGGACGTTGCACCGACCCTCCGCCTGTAGGTATTGCCGCAGGCTTCGACGGTCAGCAAGGCACCCAGCGCGCTCGCCTCGCCACCCGGAGAGTCTCCGACGGAGACAATCACATGGTTGCCCAGGGCGTGGACGTTGTTGCCAAGCAAATGCCAATTGCCCCTTTCGTTCGAGTAGATGAGGTCAAGCGCGCCATCAAGATCGTAATCGAATGGCTCCACGGACCCGCCCGTTGTCCCGACCCGCCTCGACGCGATGCCGTGATCTTCGGCGCGCACGAATCGCCCCTCCCCCTGGTTGAGATAGACGATATGCTCACTGGCCGTGGCCATGTCGCCGTAGCGAAGCACGGCAAGGTCGGCCCAGCCGTTGTTGTCGAAGTCGCCCGTCGCCGCGCCCGTGGTCTGCTCGTTGATTGAGATGCCCGCCTCGGCGGTGACATCGACAAAGGTACCACCGCGGTTTTCGAACAGCCTCGCCGGCAATTCCGCTTGCGGCTCGACCGCTGGCGCCGATGTGACATTGCCGAATACGGCGGCCGTTCGGGAATGCGCCTGGCCGCCGACACGCCACCTGCCATCGCCGAGATAGCCGATGTACAAACCGCCTTCGGTCGTACCTGCCGGCCAACCCTCGGAGTCGGCCGGCATGAGCTCGAAGTCCTTGCCGCCGTGGCGGTCGGTACCGAACTCGAGCTTGCGCCTGTCCCTGCCCACAAGGACGTCGTAGTGCGGATAGGTGACCTGCAGATTCTCTACGCTCAGGGAACCCTCGACCTCAAGGTCGAACCGGAACGAATCCCGGAATACCAGAAACGCGAAGCGGCGGCCATCCGCGTCATGGTAGGTTTCCAGATCGAATTGCGGCTCGGCGCGTGTCAGGAACAGATCGAAATCGCCGTCATTGTCGAAGTCGATCTCGACGACGTTGCTGACATGCGACGTGTCGGCCAGGTCGCCCAGCACTTGTTCCGTCGACTCCGTAAACGCCATTCCGCTGCCCCCGGTCAAAGTGACCATGTCGGCGCCGCCATAGAACAGGATGTCGGGGTCGTGATCGACGTTGAAGTCGGTTATCTGGGCCCGATACCCCATCCACTGCGCCTGCGGCAGATGGGTGACGAATTCGAACCGGCCGCCGCCCGTATTGTCGTACAGGTGGTTCGCGCCCCTTTCCTGGGTCGCCAGGGGAAAACCCGTCACCAGCAGGTCGGTCGAACCGTCTCCATCGGCATCCAGAGACCTGACTGCCCGGCCCCGGCCCGGTTCGAAGTAATCCAGGGCGGCGCCATCTTCGAACGTCCGGTCCCGCGTCACCTGGAACCGCAACGGCCGGCGAGGGTTGGCGCCGTCGCCGCCACCCTGTGCGATCAACACGTCCATGCGCCCATCGCGGTCGAAGTCCGCGATGGCGATACCGTGCAGATCTCCGACGGCAATATCCTGTGGCTCCGAAAACGAGCCACCAAGATTCCAAAACACCCGCACCGTGTGTCCATGCTCGACGATGATCATGTCCTGCAGGCCATCCCGGTCCAGGTCGGCGACGACCGCATTGTCCCACTTGCGCCTTGCACGCTGTTCAAATGGGATCACGTCGGTGACCTCCACGAACATCGATGACGGTACCGGCGTCTCGGTCGCAAAGAATCGAACATAGTCGGCGACGGCCTCGGCAGGCAGCATGGAATCGTCGACCCGTGTCGTCCCGCCAAGTTCCGCGGCAATGCTCGTAAACCAGATATTCATGTCGTTGTGCTCGAATTCCGAGAAGTCGCGCACCAGCGGGTGTCGCCCGGCGGCCTCCTCTTCCGTCATGAATCGCTGGAAGAGCAATGTCTTGGTGTGAACCAGTTCACCATTGAAGTAGTAGCGGGCCCCGTCGGGCGTGAGTTCGACGCCGTAGACATGAAATTCATCGAGCGACGTGTCCGGGTGGGAGACATGCGTGAAGCGAGCGAAATGCCCGAGGTCGGAACGCCACTGGTGAATATCGGTCGAGTAGCGTGTCAGGTCGAAAGAGTCGTTCTCCATCGGGCTAAGTTCGAGTTGCGAGGTGTCGGACTCCTCGTGTTGGCTGTCCATCATCCAGAAACTCGTGTGCCAACCCTCGCCCGACGGCACCCTGATGCGCGCTTCATAGTAGCCGTAGCGGAAGTACTCTTTTGAAATGATGCCGGCGCCGGTGTACTCCATGCCGCCTGCATTCTGTTTTCTCAACGCGATGCGGGCGTATCCGCCGGACACGGACATGTTTTCGGGCAACTGGGTGCTCCAGAGTTTCGAGTCCGTCCGGTATTTCCACCTGCCCGTATCGAGTGTCGTCCCTTCGAATTCATCAGACCACGCGAGCCGATAGGCATGTCTCAGGTCGCTTGCCCATGGCTGGACGTCCGGGTCGCTCGCCGGGTCAACCTGGGCGTTTGCGCAAACGCACAAGGCCGATGCCAGTGCGCAAGTCGCAAGAGTTCGTTGCCCTGTCATTCGTGGCATTCCGGCCCAGAAGGGTTGCCCGCCCCGCACACTCGGTTTTCCGCGGGGAGAAGCGGATTGCCACCAATTGCCGGAGTCCGAAATCTTCACTGCTCCGGATTGTGGATCACGAGCAGATTGTCGAGGTAGACGGTGTTCCGACCGCGGCCTGCTTCGTTCCTGCGAATGCTGACACGCAGGCGGTCATTGGCCGACGATGGTTGGGTGCGGTTGACGCGCTGGTAGATTGTGACCCAGTTGCCGCGGTCCACGTTTCCAAGTGGGAAAATCACATCCTGCCAGGGGTCTTCGAGGATGACGTGCAGCCGGCTGACCGTCGACCCCGGCTCGATCCAGATATTCATCGCCAGAACATACCGTCCTGGCTCAAGGTCGACCGAGCCCGGCGGCGAAAATGCCGCGACAACGTCCGGACCGAGACCGTCCGTGGTTTCGAACTTCAGGCTCTTGCGGCCCGTGACGAAGCGGTCCTCGCTGATCGACAGGTGCCGGCTTGCCTGCTGGTCGACAAACCACTCGCGCGCAAACGTGTCGCGCCAACCCTCCTGGCGCGGCTCGCCAAGCGCAGGGCGAAATTCGGGGAAGATCATCGGCCCCTCGAAGCCGAAGAACGAGCGGTCGATCAGGCTCGGTTGCGGTTTCTGCCAGACGCGCACGTAGTCGATTTCGTAGTCCACGGGCAACTCTTCCTCGTGGGGCACGCCGAGCCACTCGAAAATCTCCTTGTCGAACCACAATTCCATCGGATTGGTCAGTGTCCAGCGCTCGCCGACCTCGTCCCGCGTCACCTCGCGCACCAGCTCGCCGTCAAGGTAGAACCGCAATGTTTCGTCTTCCCACTCACAGCCGTAGACATGGAACTCGTCGGCCACGCGAAACGGCAGTTCATGCACATGCGTCCAGACCTTGTTGGGGCGCACGACCGGCGGTCGCCAGTCGTAGATCGAGAACATGTAGTAGTTGTCCCGAACATTGCCCTGGCGTTTCGGACGGCCAAGCTGTTCGTAGAAGTCGATCTCCGATTGATGACCAATCGCCCAGAACGCGCTGGTCACGGCCGCGTCTGCAGCTCTCGTGCGCACTTCCATGTAGCCGTGCATGAAGCGGTCGCGGCTGATGACGGCGGCCGCGGTCACCGGCATCGGCTCGCCATCGTACTCGCCGTAGGTGAAGCCGTTGTGCGGCTCCGGATGAAAGTCGAAATCCGGCTCCCACTGCGAGCGCAGCTTCAGCATGCCGTCCTCGACCCGGACGTTGTGCGCCGCGTATTGTGCCGGCGCCCGCCCGCGCCAGATGTAGTACCTGCCGCCCTCGCCCTGCACGATCCATTTGTCGCGGTCGAGTTCGGAACCGTTGAATTCGTCGCTGAAGCGCTCGTTGAGCACCCAGCCGCCGGTGTTGTTCGGGTCGGACAGGGGCAGCACACGTGCCTCCCCGGTTCCGGGTCCTGCTTCCGGAACCTGCGCCGCCACGGCAACCGGAGACGCTGTTGCGGCTTGCGTCGCCGCGTCGGAAACCGTCACCGAGACCGGCGGCTCGCGCCTGGCATCGGGGTCCCGCTGATCGGGAGCGTCTCCGACGGCGAACGTCTCGTGAAAGCGAGGCATCGCGTGTTCGCGCCACTCGACGCCCTCCCGCGGTATGTGGAACCACCCCGGCTCGGCGTTGTCCCAGCTCCACTTCTCCATTTCCCGGACCATGTTTGCGAGCAAGGCAGGGTTCTGCGCGCCGAGGTCGTGACGCTCGCCGACATCTTCCTCGACATCAAACAGCTTCCAGGGTTGGCCGTCCGCGCTAACGGCCTTCCACTGATCTCGACGAACTGCGGCATCGCTGAATCCCGTCCTGTGCCGCAGCGTGAATAGAAACTCGCCCTCGTGCGGGTCCCGCCCTGATTCGATGTCCTGCCAGATGTCTTGCCCGTCCTGTCGTCGGTCAGCGGGTATCACAGCGTCCGCCAGACCCGCGAACGTCGGGTAAAGGTCCAGCCCCAGAACAGGGTGCTCGAACGTTGTACCGCCATTCAGACGCTCCGGCCAGTGCATGAACATCGGTGACCGGTAGCCGCCTTCGTGCACGCTGCCCTTGCCTTCGCGGAGCGGAAAATTGTTTCCGCCCTGGTCCAGACGGCCACCGTTGTCGCTCAGGAAAACGATGAGCGTGCTGTCCAGCTGTCCTGTTTCGCGAAGAGCGTTAACAACGCCGCCAACGCCGCGGTCTAGCGCATACACCATCGCGGCGTAGGTTCTGCGCTTCGCGTCCGCGATGTCCATGAACAGCGCCAGATCGTCATTTTTCGCCTCGAGCGGCGTATGCGGCGCGTTGTAGGCCAGGTACAGGAAGAACGGTTCCTCCCTGCCCGCGGCCTCAAGGACAAAGCTGACGGCCTCCCGCGACAGTCCGTCCGTCAGGTACTCCGTTTCCTCCACTTCCGCGCCATTGCGCTCGAGCGGCCGGAGGTATTCCCAGATGTGTGTTCTACCTGCCGCCACCTGGTCGTGGTAGGTCTTTGTGAATTCCTCCGGAAAGTACTTGTGCCCGCCACCAAGAAAACCGTAGAAAACATCGAACCCGCGTTCGTTCGGATGAAACTCGGGCGCCTCGCCGAGGTGCCACTTGCCGATGGCGCCCGTGAAGTAACCGGCATCCTGCAACAACTTGCTGATGAACACTTCGCCGCGCGGCACGCCCAGATTCGACCCTTCCGCCGGCAGGTTGAACTGCGCGCCGATCTTGTGCGGATAGCGACCGGTCATCAGGCCCGCACGGCTCGGCCCGCAGAACGGGTGCGGTACGTACGCCTGCGAGAAAGTCATGCCGTTCGCTGCGAGCTGGTCCAGGTTGGGCGTCAACACGTCCTGGCCGCCATTGAAGCCGACATCCGCATAGCCCAAGTCGTCAGCGAGGATCAGCAGGATGTTGGGGCGCTCATCGGCGGCGGAGACGCCGGCGCAAAGCGCGAGCAAGACAGCGGGCAACCGCACCTTCTGCTTGAATTTCATGGGTTCCCCCCTGCCAGACAGGACTTCATGTGGTGCTCGAATTTCTCGACGATGGGGTCGTCGATTCGCGCGAGTTCGGCTTTTAGGTGCCTCGCCAGATTACAGAGTTCGTCAGCGTAGTCGGAATCGTCGATCAGGTTCGTCACCTCGCCCGGGTCCCGCCGCAGGTCGTAGAGCTCATCACGACTGTCTCCGGGGTTCCAGACCAGCTTCATTTCCGGCGTGCGAATGGCGCGAATTCCGAACCAGCCGCCGTTGTACCACTCGTAGGCGTACAGGGCCGTGTCCGCACGCCCCTCGTCGGCCGCATCACCCTGTTCCATCAGTGCGGTCAACGAGCGGCCGTCAACGTCGCCATCGCGCGGCAGCGCCATCCGTTCGGCCAGTGTGGGCGCAAGGTCCAGGATCGACACCTGGCGGTTGACGACGCGCGGTTCGAGGCCAGGATCGCGGATGATGAGCGGCATGCGCATGAGCTCGTCATAGGCATAAGGCCCCTTGTCGTACAGCCCATGCTCGCCGAGCATGCTGCCCTGATCGCCCAGCACGACGATGTGCAGATCGTCGTACAGTCCGACCTCCTTCGCCGTGCCGATCAGGTCACCGACGACCCGGTCGATCATGGCGATCGCGCCGTAATAGTACGCGCGCATCTTGCGCCAATCGGCGTCGGTCATGTGCCCCACATCGTGCCAGGGCCACCAGTCTTCATCCTGCGCCATGGGCTTGTTGCGTCTGGGCGCCAGGTGGTTTTCGGGCAGATCCAGGTCGTCGGGATCGAACAGGCCGGCGTAGGGCTCTGGCACACGGTACGGCGGGTGCGGCTGCTGGAAGCTGACCACCCCGAAGAACGGTCGATCGTCCTCGGCCGCCAACCGGATCAGCTGCTGGCCGGCCCTGACCTTTTCCGCCGTGAACGAGTCTTCATAGGTGCCCGGCAGCGTCTGGTAGTACAGCGTTTTTTCGCCGAGGTCATCGCGCTCGCCTCGGTTGTAGGCGGCCATCATGTCCACCATTTCATAAGGTGTCCATTGGCGCTGGTGGCGCGGCGCCGTCAGTTCAGCGTCCGCGGCGACAAACTCCGCGCCGCGCAGCGTCGGTCCTTGCGCGCCGAGATGCCATTTGCCGACAAATCCCACGAAATAGCCGGCGTCCGCGGCACGGCGAATCAGGCCGCCTTCCGATGGTCTGAGCTCGGACAGCCGCGAGTGATACAGATGCACGTTGTCGTCGAGTCCCGTCTTGTGGCCCCATCTTCCGGTGAAGAAGGCGGCACGCGATGGCGAGCACAGGCCGGTGGTCGTCATCGCGTTGTCGAAGCGTGTCCCCGCCGCCGCGATCGCATCGATGTTCGGCGTATCGACCGGACCGCCTCGATACGAAAACGTGTCAAAGCGCATGTCGTCGAACATGAGAATCAACACGTCGGGCCGACCCGATGTCGTCTGGGCCGTCGCGTCGTCGACGGAACACGAGGAGGCAAGCAAGACACCCGAAACCACAAGGATAGCGGCCAATGCGCGCACGGTCTTCCCCTATTCTCCTGGCGGGGCCCGATACTGGTCCATCCGATCGATGTCGTATTGCTCGTATTCGCGCTTGAGGGTCCAGCGGGAACGCTCAAGCGTCTGCTCCCAGGCGAAGATCTTCTTGAACAACTCCGTGACGAGATCGGGATGGTCCGCGGCAAGGTTGTCCTGCTCCGCGAGGTCTTCAGCCAGGTTATAGAGTTCGGGCGGACGATCGGCGAAGCGCATGAGCTTCCAGTCGCCATCGCGAATGGTCGCGCGGACATCCTTCTTCCAGAACAACGTCTGGTGAGGCCGGCCGTCCGCCTCACCGCGAACGAAAGGCAACAGGTCCACACCGTCAATGTCGCCCAGCAAGGAGATGTCGCCGCCGGCCGCTGCATGGAACGTGGGCAACAAGTCCAGTGTGCTGACGGGTTCGTCATAGATCTCGCCGGCATTCAGCCTTTCGGGCCAGCGCATGAGAAACGGCACGCGAATGCCGCCCTCCAGATGATTGGACTTGGTTCCGGCAAACGGGTAATTGCTGGAGCCGTTGCGATCCGTCGGACCCCCGTTGTCGTTGGTAAACACGACTATTGTGTGTTCGGCCAGGCCAAGCTCCTCGAGGCTGTCGAGCACCTTGCCGCTGGCCCGGTCCATCGCGACCGTCATGGCCGCGACCTGCTTTCGCAGCCCCCGCAACCCGGGAAACAGCGCAAGATCAGCCTGCATGGCATCCATCGGCACATGAACGGCATTGAAGGACAGGAACACGAAGAACGGTTGATCGGAGTTGCGCTCGATGAACGCCACCGCTTCGTCCGCGAGAACGTCCGTCAGGTAACCGTCGTGTTCCCGATATTCGCCGAACCCTCGCTCCAGCCGGTTTTCCGGCAGGTCAGCCTGGCCTTCCGGGTACGCGAAGTAGTTGCGTGCGCCGCCGCGAAAACCAACGAATTCATCGAAACCGCGCTCAAGTGGGTGAAACCGGTCGCCATGCCCGAGGTGCCACTTGCCGAACACGGCCGTCGCGTAGCCGAGCGATCTCAGATGATCGGCCATCGTGACTTCATCAACGGGCAGGCCCATGTCGTCGTCCAGTTCAGCCGAATTTGCGCTCATGTAACCCGGTACGTTGTTTTCCTCGAAGCCGAATCGTTGTTGATAGCGGCCGGTGATCATCCCCGCGCGTGACGGACCGCAGGTGGAGTCGGTTACATAGGCCTGCGAGAAACGCACACCCGTACGGGCAAGCTCGTCCAGGTTGGGGGTCGGGATGGTCGTGCTGCCGTGGAATCCGAAGTCGGCGTATCCGGCGTCGTCCGTGAACAAGAGAACGATATTGGGCTGGCGTGTCGGATCGTCCGCAAACGCGCCTGCGATGTGCAGGGCCAGCGCAACCGCGAGAATTGCCTTTGTGTTCTTCAGCATCGAACTACCCCCGTTTCGATCGCTCTAAGCCAAGAATGTTCGCGCCGGTCGACAGGGCACAAATTCCTAGCTGAACTCACCCTCCAGGCGACGGCTCGCGTCGCTGAGCAATTCCTCGGTCATCTTTTCGGCGTGGTCACCGTCCTTTCGCGCGATCGCCTCGAACAGGTCGCGATGATAGGGAATCGATTTCTCGTTTTCCCTGGGGTCGCGATTGGTGATACGCACACTGACGAGCAATGCCGAATAGATCACGCCTTCCATCGCTCTCAGAAATTCGTTATGCGCGGCATGTAGCACGGCACGGTGAAACCGGGCGTCGGCCACGATGAAGTTTTCGACGGAGCCCTTCTCTTCCTCCATGCGCTGTACCGCCGACTCGATCTCGGCGAGGTTCTCGACTGTTGCGCGCTCGGCGGCCCAGCGTGCCGCCCTGGGTTCGAACGAGAGCCGAAACTCCATGAGTTGCGCGAGAAAACCGGCATCGGGCGGCGCCGACAGATGCCACGCCAACACATCGTCGTCCAGAAGAACCCATTCGCTCCTGGGTTTCACGCGCGTTCCAAACCCGCGGCGCACCTCCAGAAGTCCCTTGCCCACCAGGATCTTGACGGCGTCCCGTATCACCACGCGACTGACCTTGAATCGCTCGGCCAGCGAATTTTCGTGGTCGAGCATGCTGTCCGGTTCCAGCGTGCCCGCGACGATTCGTCGGCCAAGCTCACGCGACACCTGCACGGGCAGGCTCGGCACCATCGTGGCGGATTCCTTCAAGTCGTAGTAGACCAGCTCGCTCATGTCAGAATCCCGAACATCCGATGTTCCGGCATTATGCGGAGCGGGGCGGAGGGTGACAACTTCGCAGCGGCGGAGTACCCGGCCGCAAGCGCGAAACGCCCTATGGCGTAACCTCGACGACCGAGTAGCTGTCAATCTCCAGGGTTTCGCCCGCAGCCAGCCCGTATACATCCCAATGCAGGAACATCGCCGTAGTCAGATTCCAGATCGCGGGCACAGACCACTCCGGCGTGCCTGTCAACGGGTTGATGAATTCCACCAGTTGCCAGTCGGTGGTGGGTTTCAACGTGGCCGTCACGCTCTCGGATTGCGGCCGTCTGCCCGGAAAGCCCGTGCCTCCACAGGTAGTGCAGTTCCATGGCAACAATGTATGATCCAGAACGACCTCATCGCCGCTCGGCAACTGGCCCAGTCTGGCCCAGACCGAGAACTTGAAGGTGCGGCCGGTCGAGGCGGGGCCACGACCATAGTACTGCGAGTGGAAGTTGCGGTTCTGGTTCCAGACCTGTTGCACCACAGTCGTTATGTCGCCTCCGGGGGCCGTGATGAGTACGGAGCCCGCACCATCCAGTCCCCCACCCGGAACTCGGGTCGCCAGTCCGCCCCAACTTCCGGTATTCAACGCAAGGTCCGACAGGTAGCCGGCGGGATGGGGCGAAGGATTGGGATCGCATGCGTGGTTTCTGACGGCCGTGAGCAGGACGGTCTGGTCCTCGACATCCAGGGGATCCGTCACGCCGGTGTATCCGCTGCCGTAACCGACCGTGACCGTCACGGGTTCCGAGACCCCCAGCGCATTGGTAAACCAGCCGGTCGCTCCGAATGCGCCGTCGCTTCCCTCGTCACCGAACTGGGCGCTCGGGTTGTCGGAAAACCATGTATACGAATACTCGCCGTTCAGCGTGTCATTGACGATGGATGGTTCCACGGAAACGCCGATCGCGGTACACGTCGGTACCGACTTCGTGCCCAGCGGCGCGCCCAGATCATTGAAGTCCTGGTTGGCAATCGCGAGCGTAAAGGCGGGCGTGACCGACACCCTGGCCGTCGCGCTCAACGTGGGATCTTCAACGCTGGTCACGGTAATCGTCGTGCTGCCGATCAGGAGCCCGGAAATGACGCCGTCGTCATCCACCGTGGCGACGCCAGGGTCGGTGATCTCATATGTCAGCGCCGGATTGCACGCGTAGGCCGGCGCCGTAGCCGACAACATCGGAGTCGCGGCGGTCGCCGGCAGGCTGACATCGAAGGCCTGCACGCCGGTCACCGGGTCCGATATCGCGTTGACCGTCAGGTTCAGTGTGCGGGTTGGAAGCGCCTGTCCCGGGCCCGGGTCGTAGCCGTTGTCAATCGCATAGGTGATCTCGTAGCTGATGGACGTCGGGAAGTCTCGAACGCCGTCACCGGTCGGATTGCCGTCGTCACCGATGGCTCCGCGCACATCCGTGGTATCGCACGCCCTCAGTGCCTGCGCAAACATGTCGGTGTCGACTTCCAGGTGCACGCCGTCGCCGGAAATCTTGAACGGTGACCCGCCGGCGCCGCTGGGTGTCTGGAAGTTCGCATTCCGGGGATTGAATTCCATCCCGCGAATGTAGACGGGCGAGTCGTCGCTCTGGGTCAGCTGCTGCCCGCCGGCCATGGCGCCCTCCAGCAGGTCGACCTGTTGCACGCCGGTTTCCTCTTCAAATGCGGCGTCGATGCCGGCCGTGGAAAAAGAAACCGGACTCTCGCTCACCAAGGGGTTCGAATAGCCTTCGCCCGGGCCATCGCAGCCTGCGACAGCCGCAGAAACTGCGACACAGAGAGTGGTGATTTTCAGCGATCGATTGATCATGTTTTCGTCTCCGAATTGGGTCCGGCGGGTTGGATCACGTGCCAGCCCGCAGGAACCTCCCTGACCCAAAAATAGCGCGCGAACACCCAGACGGAACTGCGGGCCGTTCTTGAACACGGCGCGTGTGCGGCTGTTGTCGACACTGTTGTCGAAGACATTGCCCTCGTCATAGACCACGTCGCCCGCAACGTTCTGGAGGTTGTACGCCGTCACGTAGTGCCGCCAGACTTCGTCGGTCAGATTGGTCACCTGAAACGTCGCGCTGATCCTGTCGGTCACGTCGTACCGGGCGCTGAAGTCGAGGCGATTGGTCGCGTCCTGCCAGATCGCGACACCGGCAATGCCATCGTCAACCAGCTGTTCGCCCGCGAAGCGGTGCGCGAGCCTCAATGTAATACCGTAATTCTCGTAGAAGATCGTGGTATTGGCGGAGTGCTCCGGCGTAAAGGCCTGTGGTAACGGCCTGGTGAACAGACCCGTCGAGCCAATCTCCTCCACATCCTTCTCGGAGTTCTGGTACGTGTAGTTGAAGTTCACTCCCAGCCCGGACCAGACGCCCGGCAGGAAATCGTAGCTCTGGGTGTAGCCGATCTCGAGACCGTTGACCTTGGCGCCCTGTCCATTCCTTTCGATGGCGATGAGCGCCGTGTGGCACTGAACCAGCAATCCGGTGGTGATGAATCCGCCGACCACTCGATCGGGCATGCAGCCGTCAGCGTCGCCGGGCGTGCGATTCTCATCGAACGGCAACAACAGGTTCGCGCTCTGCAGTTCGTACTCGGTACGCACGTCCCGGTAGTGGAACGGCGTATCGACTCGCTCGGGGAAGTCCTTCATGTCCTTGTAGAAAAAGGCAGCGGAAAGAATGCTCGAATCGTTGAAATACCATTCCAGCGACAGGTCGAGATTGGTGGACTTCAGCGGCTTGAGCGCGGCGTTGCCCGCGGAGCCTGTCGCCGTCAGCCCCCAGACGTTCTCGTTGATGTTCAGGCGCGGATTCAGTGAATCGAATGCCGGCCGCGTCATCGTCCGCGATACGGCGAACCGGCCTATCAATTCCTCATTGATCGCGTAATTGAGGTTCAGGCTCGGCAACAGCAATTCATGCCTGGCGGTGCCGCTGGTCTGCGCTTCACGCTGCCAGGTCTGCGCCACATTGCCGTTGGGCCCCGTGAAGGAAGTCGAACGGTCCATGTATTGCCACGAGTCGCTGGCCCCGCGGAAATCGATGTACAGCCGGTTGTTCGAAGGTACCAGGTTGCCGTCGGCGTCGACGAGCATCGCGGGAAGCGGCAGCGTCTCGACCACCACAGGCGTCGCTCCGGAGTAATCGACCCGCACCAGGCGGTTGGTGTCGATCCCGCCCGGGAGCACCCATTGGCCGTCCACATACGGAATCGTCTTGTCGTTGTTGTAGTCGTAGCCGTGGGTAATCGCCCAGTCCCAGCAACCCCTCAGTTCCGCGTCGTTCTGCGGCGTATATTGCGGACTGGGAAGGTCGTTGTTGGGGTTGATGCCCAGAATCGGCTCGGGACACGGCTGCGATCCTTCGATATCGGCCAGGCGACGCACCACCAGGAGATCGTGCGGATCGAACATCCAGGAAGCGCGCTGGAAGGTGATACCGCCATAGCCGCTGGCCCGGTTGGTGTCCTCAACCCAACGCAGTCCGATGTTTCCGGTCAGGCGCCCGCCCCTGCCCTCGAAATTGAGTTTCAGAAAGGCGGCGTTGGTGTCGGTCTGAATGTTGCGCGTTCCCTGCAGATTGGTCGAGTCCTGCACCGTGCCCGGGTCCCGACCGATGTATGCCTGGATCGCCTTGTTCGAATCCAGCATCGGCCAACCGTCGAAGAACGCGTTGCTGCGGGTTCCTGTCAGGTCCTCGGAGAAATTGTCGTATGGGAACGCCTCCCCGGAGAGCATGTCGATCAGATTGATCGACTGCATGCCGGCGTTTGGCGAATAGACGATGCTGGGGTCGCTCCGGTCGAACAAGGCCGTATTGTTCTGCGCCACCTGGTTCTGGGTGTGCACGTCCTTCTCGCGCTGCGCGCTCTTCACGCCGAACTGCAGCGACGTCACGTTTCTCCAGGCCACGTCCCATTCAAAATCAAGATGCAGCGAACTGTTGTCGTCGCCCTGATTGTTCCTGCGCCAGCGCAGTCCGCCAAGATGGTTGGCGTAGAGGTCGAACGGATTCCACTTGCCGGCGGCCGACACGACACTGCCGTCGAACGGGTCGAACACGGCGAGCGTCGTGCTCATCGCGTACGAGCAATCGCCGCTGCCGGAGCTGCAGTCATAGCCCACCGGCTGCACCTGGTCCGCCGGAAGAGTCTCGACAAACGTGTTGCCGATGGTGCCCCATGTCGCCGTGGTCAACCCGACATGGTTCTTCGTCTCATCCGTCGTGGTGGAGAATCCAGCCAGGAGGTTGGCCCTGAACCGATTGCTGAAATCGTGACTCAGCTTCAGTGACGCCAGGTCGGTCGTCAGCTCCCGGTCACCCTCGGTACGGTTGAAGAAGCCCGACGACGAACGGCTGTAGGATGTTTCCAGCGTGCGCGTGTCGAGATTGACGCCGTTCCAGTCGGTCAGCGGATCCGCGCTGGACAGGTTCGCGATGGGGGCGAAGTTCAGCCGGAAGTTGTGGTAATCGGTCTTTACGTCCTGTCGGGTATGGGTGTAGTCGAGCTGAAGGTTGGTGGCATCCGTTGGTTGCCATTCCAGTGCCGCGGAGGCCGAGAGCCGATTGCGTTCGTTGGCCGTGGTCGAAATATCGGTGAAATTCCTCGCCAGCACATCCAGCGGACCCGCGACGGCGATCTGGGTGGCGGGATCCCAGTTGACAAGATCGGCTTCGCTCTGACCTTCGCCAAGTATGCGAATCGCACGGCCGGTCGCGATGTCGTGCGCGGTGCGGCCCGAACCCGCAAACAGGTCGGCGATCGGCAGCGCTTGAGCCACCCAGGTGGTGTTCAGGCGGTCCTGGCGCGTGTGCTGGTTGTCCATCGCGGCGGTGAACACGTAGCCGATGGTCCCATCATTGAACTTGTCCGCCAGGCTCAGCGTCGCGCGACCGTCATGCTCGCCCGTATAGTCGCTTGAACGCGCCTCGATATTGGCCGAGCGGCGCGGTTCCCTGAGAGAGAGTGGACGGATTGTTCGAAGGACGACCGTGGCGCCCAGCGAGCCTTCATCCTGGTCGGCGGACGCGGTCTTGATGACGTCGATGGACGACAGGATGTCCGACGCGAACGAACTCAGGTCGACACTCTGGTCCGCCGTCGGGTTATTGCCCTGGTCTCCGGATAGTCCGCCGGTCAGCGCGACACCGTTGATCTGGACCTGGTTCATGTTGGGCCCGGTGCCGCGAACCGAGACACGCGTACCCTCGCCATCCTCTTCCTGAACCGTCACGCCGGTGATGCGCGACAACGCGTCGGCAATGTTCTGGTCCGTTGATTTGCCGACATCCTCGGCGAAAATCGAGTCGCTGATCGAGTCCGAGAAACGCTTTGAGTTGAGCGCGTTTTCGAGACTGCTTCGGAAGCCCGTGACCACGATTTCTTCAATGGCTTCGGGGGTCGCCGAAGTGTCGGCCTCTTCCCCCGCATCCTGGGCAAGCGTCGGTGCCGCGTATAGCGACGCCAGGACCGCCGCGGAAATTGCCTTCAGCCGAAATTCCTCTTTCATGTGAGGTGACCTCCTCATCATCTGTCTACTGTGCGCATGCCTGGACGGCCGCTTGCGATTGCTCCGGCTCCAGATGCCATGTATTTAAACATACTATGTTTGCAATATCCATAATGGCTCTTCGGGAAGAACCGTACCGGCATTTTTCAACCGGACGAATCCCCGGATTCGACTCGAATATCGTCGACATAGACCGACATTCCGGCATCGGGCGCGTCGGATGCCGGGAAGTGGATCGCCATCTCGTCCGAGGCCGGATCACTTTCCGTACGGGAGAAGGCGTGGCTGACCGTGGCCCACTCGCCCACGGGCAGCCCGGTCAGGTCAATGCTGACATTCAGCGATGACGACCCTTGCAGATCGAACCGCACGCTGTCGGCGGCGGCGCCCGGCTCCACAAGGATTCGTGCCGAGAAGACCAGGTCGCCCGCTGGCAGCGAGACGGATGCCTCGGGTGAAACGGCGCTTGCGGCGGCGGCGCCCGAGTACCTGAGGCTTCGAGTGCCGCTCGAAAACGTCTCGTGTCGTACCACGGCGAGGTTCTCCGACGACGAGTCATCGATTATCCAGAACTTCTGATAGTCGTTGTTTTCGGAGCTCTCGGGCACCAGATTCAGCGGTCGCGGCTGGTCCTGGTACAGGATGGGCCCCTCGAAGCCGAAAAACGCGCGGTCGAGCAGATTGGTCTCCGGCTTCTGCCACACGCGAACATAGTCCACTTCGAAATCCGCGGGCAACTCCTCCTCGTGAGGCAGACCGAGCCAGACGAATATCTCCGAATCGAGCCAGATTTCCAGGGGATTCGTCAGCACCCAGTCTCTGCCGACCTCTACCTGGGTCACCTCGTGGGTGAGTTCGCCGTCGATGTAGAACTTCAGGTAGTCGGGGCCCCAATCGACGCCATAAACGTGGAAATCGTCGGCCACACGCCACGGCAACTCGCGCACGTAACCGAATTTGCGCGTCGGGCGCTGCGCCGGCGGCTGCCAATCGTGCACCGAGGCCTTGAGCATCGTCGCGGTGATGCCGCTGCCGCTGTCGATCTTGGGGTTGCCCATCGTCTCGTAGACGTCGAGCTCCGATTCGTAACCGATCATCCAGAACGAACTGGTCATCGCCGCATCGGCGGACCTGGACCGAACCTCCATGTAGCCGTTCAGGAAGCGCTTGTGGCTGACTATGGCGGCCGTGGTCACGGGAATGGATTCGCCCTCGTGCGTCGCGTAGTCGTTGCCCTCGTGTCCCTCCCCGATGGCGAAATCGAAGTCCGGCTCCCACTGCGAGCGCAGCTTGAGCAGCCCATCCTCCACAATGACGTTGT
The DNA here is from genome assembly GCA_965221035.1 of Candidatus Rariloculaceae bacterium. Classification (GTDB taxonomy): domain Bacteria; phylum Pseudomonadota; class Gammaproteobacteria; order Steroidobacterales; family Rariloculaceae; genus UBA6522. The sequence continues at coordinate 3,468,047 of OZ244860.1, read as the reverse complement.
GGGCAGCAAACTGGGAGGGCGCCCTTCCCTTCCAGATGTAGTAGTCCCCGTTGTCGCCCTGAACCAACCACTTCGACCTGTCGATGTCCGATCCATCGAATTCGTCGCTGAGGTCGTCACGCAGGAACCAGCCGCCCGTGTTGGTCGGGTCAGACGCCGGGTACACGCCGGTTTCGCTCGAACCACCGGGCGCAACGTCCTCCGATCCGCTGGATGGCGGCTGTTCGCCGCAGCCGCACAGCAAAAGTGCCGCGGTCGTCAGTCGCAGCGCATTCGGTATTTGTCTTGTCGTGGCAGCCAATTTTCCCTCCTCGCCAAAGAACAGCTTCAGCACTCGACCGAAAAGTGTTTCAGGAATTTGAGGTCCGGGTCGACTCCGAGTCCGGATGCGGTCGGCAGGGCGACCGTTCCGTCGTTGTCCTTGACCTGCTGGCCAATGCATAACGGCTCTTCGAGCAGTTCCTCACGGAATCGGTTGGGCGTTGTGTCGTATTCCAGCAGCGGCTGTACGGGGTGCGCCGAGCCGGGCAGGTCCGGGAGAGCCGCAAGCAGGTGAAGGTTGGTGCCCACCGCGACCGCCGATCCCCAGACGTGGTTGATGACGGGGACAAAATGCGCGCGCGACAGTGTCAATACGTGCTGGTATTCGGAAATGCCACCCAGTCCACAGACTTCGGGCTGGAGAATATCGACACAACGATTGGTCACCAGGTCGCGGAATCCCCAAACGGTGAACTCTCCCTCACCTCCGGCAATATTCATGTCAAGCGCTTCACAGAGGTCGCGATAGCCTTGACGATCTTCCGACGCGACCGGCTCCTCGAACCACGCCACATCGAGCCCTTCCAGTTCACGCCCGAGAGGAATCGCCTCGCGGGTGGTATAGGCGTGGTTGGCATCCACCATGAGCCGCACGTCCGGCCCGACGGCATTCCGTACTGCCTCGACCAGTCCGATGTCTTTCTTCGGTCCGATGCCGATCTTCATCTTCATGGACTTGAAGCCGGCTTCGAGAATCGCAACGCTCTCCTCGGCAAAGCGTTTTTCCAGGTCGCCGTTTCGCTGCAGCATCATGCCGTAGCCATACACTTCGATACGGTCGCGGAATGAGCCACCCAGTAGCTGATACACCGGCACGTCGAAAAACTTCCCCGCGATATCCCACAGCGCGATATCCACTCCCGAAAGCGACTGGATCGGCATGCCCTTCTGTCCATGATCGCGAAGCAGGTTGTACACCTTGTGCCAGATCACCTCGCGGTCCAGCGGGTTCATGCCAAGGATCATGGGCTGAATGACCTTTTCGACGATGGCCTTGTTCGCGAAGGCGACATTGCCCCCGCCAAAGCACTCGCCCCATCCGGTAATACCTTCATCGGTCGTCACTTCGACCAGGTGAGCCGTTCGCTTGATGAAGTATTGCTGCGAATAACCCAGCTCTTCGTCCAGATCGTACTGAAGTACGTGGCTGCGTATTCCGGTGATCTTCATCTCGGGACCCTCAGCCAGTGAGCGCTCGCGTCACCCGCTTGGGCACGAGATAATCGTCCAGGGCCAGATTCGAGCAATCGACACCGACACCCGACTGCTTCATGCCGCAGTGCGGCAGGCTGATGTGGTATTTCACGCCGTTGACCTGAACCTCTCCGAAGCGAAGGGCCCTTGCGCAACGGTCCGCCCGCTCCGCATCCGACGTAAAGACAAAGGAGGAAAGGCCGGCCTCGGTATCGTTGGCCGTCCTGATCGCGTCCGCCTCGTCCTCGAACGTGGTGAGGCTGACAACGGGCCCGAATATCTCCTCCTTGAACAGCGACATGGACGGCGTCACGTCCGCAAGCACCGTTGGCGCGTAGTAGTGGCCCGCGCTGATCCCGGGCGGGCGCCCCCCTCCCGCGAGCAACCGGGCGCCAAGACCGACGGCTTCTTTGACCAGGTTGTCAACACGTTCCCAGGCGACGCCGTCAACCAGGGGGCCCATGTCGATGTCGCCGGACCTGTCGAACCCGACCTGGACGGCATTGGCGCGATCCGTCACTTTTTTCTCGAACTGCGCCGCGACGGAGTCCTCGACCAGTACCCGGTTGGGGGCAACGCAGATCTGGCCTGAATTGCCGAACTTGACCGCACAAATGACGTCCGCGGCGAGGTCGATGTCGGCGTCCGCGAAGACCAGCGCCGGCGCATTGCCGCCGAGTTCCATGGAGTATCGCTTGATGGAGGTGCTGCCCGTGCGTATGACGTGTTTCCCGGTTCGGGAAGAACCGATGAGCGTCAGCATGGCCGGAATCTTCGAGCGGGAAATCGTGTCTCCGACCAACCGGTCATCGCCTGCCACCATGCTCACAGCGCCGGATGGCAGGCCGATTTCATGGCACAGTTCGCCCACCGCGTAGGCCGAGAGCGGCGTTTTTATCGATGGCTTGATGATGATGGGACAACCGGTTGCCATCGCCGGGCCCAGCTTGAAAGCCAGATTCAGAAGCGGGAAGTTCCAGGCCAGGAATGCCCCGACGACACCCGCGGGCTCTCGAAACAGGGTGTGGGCATGTGTGCCGTCCTGGTCCGCCAGCGGTTCCGGCCGGATCCTCCGGATTTCTTCCGCGTAGTACTCCAGGCTGTTGACGAGAGCCTCGAAGTCTTCGAATGTCGCCCCCCAGGGCTTGCCCATCTCAAGGTGCACGCAGTGGCGAAGGTGTTCTTCGCGCTCGATCGCCGCTGCACGCAGTTTGCGCATCCAGCCGACGCGCTCCGCCACTCGCAACGCCCCCCACGAGTCAAATGCCTCCGCCGCCCCGGCAAGCGCCGCCTCGGTTTCCTTCTCCCTGGCTACGGCGACTTCTCCGACTATTTCTTCCGTCGCGGGGTTGACCACACGTGCGTAGGCGCCGGTATCGACCAGACGACCGCACATGTAGAGGTGTTTTGTCAGGGAAGCGGGCATGGTCCATCCCGCCGGAACGTTCGTGTCCAGGCCATCACGGCATTCAAACATCATATGTTTACGATAGCAAGACCTTTGCTCCGGTTTGGACCAGACTCGCATTACCGAGTCGGACGCGGATGATCTTGCTTCAGGGTAAATCCACCACTCCGGAATCGAGCCTGCCCCTGACTAACCGGCACCGTAGATCCAGTCCGGCATCCACAGCGCAACGTCCGGGAAAAAGACCAGCAGCAACAGCACCGCGATCAACGGAAGCAGGAATGGCGCAACCGCACGCACGCATACCTCGAACGGCGTCCCGGACACCTTGGCGAGCACGTAGAGCACCATCCCGACCGGGGGCGTCAGCAGGCCGATCATCAGATTGAGGATCAATATGATGCCGAGGTGAACGGGATCGATACCGACCGAAATGGCAACGGGCAGAACCAGTGGCGCCAGTATGGTGATCGCGGCGATGGTTTCCATGAAAAATCCCACCACCAGCACCAACAGCATGATCAGAAGCAGCACAACGGTCTTGTTCGCCGTTACGGAAAGAAGCCCGGCGGCAATCCCGTCGGCGACCTGGTTGACCGTCAGAATCCAGGCAAATAGCGCGGCCGAAGCGACGATCATGAGGACGGCCGCAGTAGTGTCGATCGTGGCGACGGCCGCGTCCAGGAACTTGCGCCAGTTCAATGATCTGAAAACCAGTGTGCCGACAAGAACCGTGTAGACCACCGCCGCGATCGCTGCTTCGGTTGGCGTGAAGATGCCGAGGACGATACCGCCCACGATGATCACCGGGGTCATCAGCGGCAACAGGGCCCTGCCGAATGCGTGCAGGGTGACCCCTAACGGGGGCACTGCCTCGCGACCGAATCGCCGGCGCACCGCGGTCCAGTGAACCATCACCATCAACGCCAAGGCCATCAGCAGCCCCGGAACAAGGCCGGCGGCAAACAACCGGCCGATGGATACTTCGGCAATGACGCCGTAAATGATGATTGGCAATGACGGCGGAATGATCGGCCCGATGGTCGATGACGCCGCGGTGATGCCGACGGCGAAACCACGATCGTACCCGGCATCGCGCATGGCCTTGATTTCGACCGCGCCAAGCCCGCCGGCGTCCGCCACCGCCGCGCCGGACATCCCCGCGAAGATGACGCTGGCGCCGATGTTGACGTGACCGAGTCCGCCGGGAGCCCAGCCGATGAGCGCGCGAGCGAGCGCGAAGATGCGCTCCGTAAACCCGGACGCGTTCATCAGGTGTCCGGCCAGGATGAAGAACGGGATCGCGATCAGGGGAAAACTGTCAAGGCCGTTGACCATGGTGTGAACCGCGGCGGCCCCGCTCATCCCGTCGCCAAGGACGTAGACCAGTGACGACAGCCCCAGCGCGACGTAGACGGGCGCGCCCGAAGCGATCAGCGCCACCAGCAGGACGATCATCGCAGCCAGTCCTAGCATGCGGCATCTTCCCGGTTGGACGCCTGCTCGATTTCAGCAACGATTTCGTCCGAGCGCTGCCGGCAGCGGCGCACGAGATTCCGCACCGAAATGGCCGTGGCCACGGCCAGGGTCAGCGCCACAAAGCCGTAGACGATGCTTGTCGGAAGTTCGACGGAAACCATTCGCCGGTCGGCGACAATGGCCAGTTGCGCCGCAAAAAAGGTCAGAATGGCGTGCCACGTCATGATCACGGCCTCGGACATGATCGCCAGTGCCTTGACGTTGGAAGGCGGCGCAAGTCGATAGGCCAGTTCAAGGAATATGTGCGCACCCTTTCTCAATGCGCTGACAGATCCCGCATAGGCCGTGCCGATCAGCAGGTAGCGGGCGATTTCCTCGGTCCACGCGAGACTGTCGTCGAGCACGTACCGCGTCAGGAACTGCAACAACACGACCGTCGCCAGGAGTGCGAAGCAGACCAGGGCCGGTACATCGATCCACCGAACCCGAAGCGGTGGCGGATCGGTCATCGGGTCGCGAGAGTTCGCAGGCGCACCAGGTACTGCAGGTCGAACGGGTGTTGCCTGTCCCTGAATTCCTCCTCGACGGCGGCGCGGAACGCGTCGCGGTCCACGTCGTTGACGGAGACGCCCAGATCGCTGAACCAGCCGATCAACTCTGCCTCGCTGCGGGCGATTTCCCTGGACGCGCGGTCTGCCGCACGCCAAAGGATGTCCGAAAGCAGCGCGGCATCCTCCGAAGCAAGTCCATCCAACAGGCGGGTGGACACGAGTGTCAACAACGAGGGCATGATGTGACCGGTCAGGTTGATGTGGCTCTGAACCTCGTGGAACCGCTTGAACTGAATTGTTGTCAGCGGATTCTCCTGGGCATCCACAACACCTTGCTGCAATGCGAGATAGACCTCTTCGAACGGCATTGGCGAGGCGTTGGCGCCGGTCGCTTCCGGCAGGATCAGGAACATGGGGGCGTTGGGCACGCGGATCTTGAGGTCCCGCATGTCGTCGGGGTGCAGAATGGGCCTGTTGGACGTCACATGCCGAAATCCATAGTACGTCAGACCAAGAATCCTCGTATCCGTCGCGTGGCCGTATCCCTCGGCAAGCTCCCGGAACAAATCGCTGTCGCGGTAGGACAGCCAGTGCTCGAAGTCATCCAGCGCGTAGGGAAAATCGGAGAGCGCGATGGGAGGAAAGTCATTCGCGACGAAGGACGCCCCGGTATTGATGATGTCGATCGCTCCCAGCCGCAGCGACTCGTTGATGGCGCTTTCGCCGCCCAGCGCCGATGCCGGAAAGACGTTAATCCCGTAACGCCCGCCAGTCAGGCGCTCGAACTCGCCCGCCGCCCACAAGGCCTGCTGGTGATAGGGCGAACTGATCTCGTAGACGTGCGCCCAGCGAAGAGTGCGGGAACCGTCGTCTCGGCCTGTCTGCATGCCAGTCAGGGTGACAGCGATGAGGGCCCCAAGAACCAGCGGCAACGCAAACTCGCGAACCTTCCTCAACAATGCGCTCATGACCTTCAGACTATGCGTCCTGGGAGAACGGGAAGCAACCTGACGACCTCGGTTTCAGGCCGGCCTGGAAGGAATGCCCGGGCTGTTCCCTTTGGACAGGTTCTTTCACGGAAAAACTGCACGCATTGGCTAGAAACAGACCTCGAAACGGGAGAACCGCCGAACTACGGTGTACGCATCGCTGTGGTAAGGTCCTGACAATGAAAAACGTGTTGCTTGAATTGAAGACGGACACATGGGCAGTCATCGGCGCAGGCGCGTTGTTCGCGACGATCCTGGCGACGATCATGCTCGCGCTGCATGCCTCCACCAACTCGCACATCGACGCTCAGGTCGAGCGGTTGGACACCCGCATCAGTGAACAGAACGCGAGGCTCGGCGCGCGCATCGACAGTCTGGGCGTGCGCATCGACGCACAAGGAGCAAGTCTGGGTGCACGCATCGACGCACAAGGAGCAAGTCTGGGCGCACGCATCGACGCGCAAGGAGCAAGACTAGGCGCACGCATCGACGCACAAGGCGCCCGTATCGATATGCTTTACGACGACATGAGGAACGAGCACACACTTATTCTTGAGTCCATCGCCGGAGTCGGACAGCGCGTTTCCTACATCGAGGGACACCTGGGAATCAACCGCACGGCCGACCCCGAAGCAGCCGGTCCGCAAATGAACGACTGAGACTACATCGTTGCCAACCACCCTTTGGCGGGAGTACCGGCCGCCATGCCCGGCGACCGTTGCCCGTTTGTCCACGACGGCCCGGTCGAATCCGGCACCGACGTAAGCGGTCATGACTGCCTTTTTCGTTTGCCAGAGCCACAAAAAAACCCTGGTGGTTTTCGAACCGACCAGGGCTTTTGGCTGGCCTGGAGGGTTCGGTTTTAGCGCCCTCCAGAACGCTTGTTCAGGGGGGCTTAGCGCAAGAGTTCACCATGAATGAATCCATATCCATCCACGCTCATACGGGTCGTCGGCCAAATCCGCGCACACCAGAGCGTGTCGCTGGCTGTGACCACAAGCGCGCTACAGGTCGATGAGGCACCGTCGGCTTCGGACAATCTGCGTTGTATGGATTTCCAAATCATGGGCGCGCAGTATACCCGCGTTTGTGGCCGTGTCAACACTTCAACGGAACTTGATGTTCACAAAATAGGAACCGCCATTACAGGCGGCCTGAGACACGAGCCTCCGCAGGCCACCGTAAAGGGTAGGGCACACGGCCAACCTTCTCGAATGGCGGCTACGGCTTGCGAACCGTATCAGCTCGGGACTTGCGCACCGATTCCAGCCAGGATTCCAGATCCTGTTCCTGCTTCGGGGTCAGGTCCAACGACCCTGCCATGAAAGCGATGGTGTCGATGACCCGAGCCCGTATCGCCGAACCGATTTTCTCGTCGGGCCGGGCACTACCTGATCCGAACAGCAGCCATTCCGGAGTCACGTGGGTCGCATCCGCGATCGCGTTCATGAGTTTCAGGTTCGGGTTGACCGGTTCGGAAGTTTCCAGGCGGTGCAGCCCCGTCTTCGACAGGTTGATCCCCCTCGCGGCGAGATTCTTCCTTAACTCGACCGGCGCGAGCCCGGCACGATCCCTGGCATCGCGAATGCGATAGGAAATACTGTCGTTCGTATGTTGGCGCTTGCTGGGCCCTTTGTTCGGCATATCGGGAGGATAAGGTACGCAGGCGCCGAACAAAACTGTTCCGGTGGGTCGGACGAGTTGCCTGTGCGGCTCAGCTCGAAGTCGCGTTCAGCCTCGACCGAGAACTCAAGCCTGTACGCATGGCTAACTCTGGTTCCACTCCACCGGATCAGCACCCGGATGCTCCGGTTCGTAGTACCAACGCAGACCCAGCGGTTCCTCGCTGAGGACATTTGTCCTGAAGCTCCTCCAGGCCTGGATCTCGAAGTAGTCCAGCGGACCATCCAGGGCGCGAAGCCGGTGGGGCACGCCGGAGGGGAAGTAGACCAGCGTGCCAGGTTCGATCTCCTGGATCTCGCCCTCCACCTCGACGATTCCCCGACCCTTGAATGTCATGTAGCAGTGTGCGGGACCGTCTGGATTGGCGTCCGTGCCCACATGGGAGTGATACGGTGACGATCCGCCCTCGACATAGTGCATTTCACCCGCCTGTATGGCGTTGGTGGGCGTGAGCCGGCTGCCGTCCGGCAGGCGAACGCTGGACTCGGCGCAGAACCGGCGCACCCGACCGCCGCTGGCGTCGCGGAGCACGCGAAGAGTGTCCCTGCTAAAGAAATAACCCGGACCGCCCGGCAAGCCGTTTTCCACCGCTGCAGGAGGCGTGGGAACCACCATATGCAGCAGATCGACCCGGTCTCCCGATGCCTCGACCCGGGCAGACTCGCTCGGCGCCAGAAGGACGCCCGCACCTTGCCCGGCGCGGCGCTTCTCGCCGTCATGGACAACGAAACAACTGACCGGATCGTTTATGACATACAGGACATGATAGAAGTCGCCGGCCTCGACATCGAACTCTTGGCCGGGAGTCACGGTTCGCCTGTAGACCGTCAGCGTATGCGAACCACAGATCCCCGGGCTGCACAACTTGCGCTTCAAACCGGACGGGACTGGCGTGGCTTCTGCCGTATTCGAATCGATGATGTGAATGTCCCCGATACTCGCCATCTTCCGTCGACCCCTGACTTTCGACTTGCCCGTAATTTTCCTGCCCACCGCAGTCGCGCCCGCAAGCGGGCAATGATGGTACCAATCAATAGGAGTGGTGTCCCGTTGGACTGCTCGATTATCATATTGACCTGACTCGGTGCCGCCCCGGACCGGGTTCATCATTCAACTCCTTGCATTGACGCGATTACCGACATGAAGCGATACGCGCTGTTCCCGACTTGCCTCCTGGCAGCCCTCTGTGCGACGGCCCAGGAGGACGAGCGACAGTCCCTGTCCCGGGATACCGCCGCGCTTCCTGGCGGCGAGTCGAGCGCAGCGCGGCTGTCCCGGCAGGCGGGCGCCGAACGCAAGGTCAGCGAGATCGCCCGAACCTCCACACCTCCGACACTTGACGGCCGGCTGGACGATGCGGTCTGGTCCCGGGCGACGGTCATCGAAGACCTGCACCAATACGAACCCGTCGAAAACGGCGAGCCGACAGAGACGTCCCGCTTTTTCGTGCTATACGACGATGACAACCTGTACGTGGGCGCACGGTTGATGGACAGCGACCCGGCCCGGATCGATGCCCGCCAGCTCATCCAGGACCAGTCTGTGGAGGTCGACGACCGCATCGAGGTGATCATCGACCCCTTCAACAATCTGCGCACGGGATACCGGTTCCAGATCAACCCCAACGGGATTCGCCGTGACGGCATCTACCAGGGACCTACCGAGATCAACGAGGAATGGGACGGCATCTGGGCCGCAGAAGCCGTCATCGATGAACAGGGATGGACCGGCGAGATCGCGATTCCCTTCAAGACGCTCAATTTCGACCCTGACAACCCGGACTGGGGCTTTACCGTGGGCCGCGTGATCCCGCGCAGGAACGAAAAAATCGCCTGGACCTCCTTCGACCGGGATATCAATCCGGCCGCCACCGGAATTCTCACCGGTTTCACCGGCCTTCGGCAGGGCGTGGGCCTGGACATCGTCCCGTCGGTCAATCTTGGCGGTCGCAGGGACCATCTCACCGCGGTCGAGAGCACGCACGCGGACCCGTCGCTGGACATGTTCTACAACATCACGCCCTCGCTGACCGGATTGCTGACGCTCAATACGGATTTCTCGAATACGGAGGCGGATGATCGGCAGGTCAACCTGACCCGTTTCTCGACATTTTTTCCGGAGAAAAGGGATTTCTTTCTGCAGAATGCCGACATATTCGCATTCGGCCTCAAGGGCAGCGACAACAACAACCGCAACGGCATTCCCTATTTCTCCCGGCGCATCGGACTGAGCGACGCCGGACAGCCCGTGGACCTGGACGTCGGCGCCAAGCTCACCGGGCGGGCCGGTCCCTTCAACGTCGGCGCGCTGGGCATCACCCAGGCTGGTTACCGGGGCCGCAGCGGATACATCGAAGAGGAAGAGCTGTTCGTTGGACGCGTGGCGGCCAATGTGCTGCAGGAATCCAGCCTGGGGATGATCGTCACCCAGGGCGACCCCAGGTCGAACCTGGACAACTCGCTGATGGGTGCGGACTTCCGCTACCGCAACTCCCGCCTGCCCGGCGGGCGAGCCCTGGAAGGCGCTGTCTGGTACCAGCGGTCCGACACCGAAGGCCTGGATGCGGATCAGTCGGCATGGGGATTTCGTGCCGCAATGCCTTCCAGCGAAGGCCTCAATGTCGCCATGGAGCATGAGGTCTTTCAGGCCAACTTCAATCCGGCCCTGGGATTCGTCAATCGCGGCAACAGCGGACGAACCAGGATCTGGGGCGGATATCGCCACAGGCCTGCCGGCCACGACTGGATGCGCTACATTCAGGTGTTCCTGTCCTGGCAGGAGTTCTGGAACGCTTCCACCGGTGAGTTGGAAACGCGAAACCTCTGGATCAGGCCGTTTCGCATGGAAAACCACCGCGGCGACCGGTTCGGGATGATCTTGCGCGGCACCCGCGAAGTGCTCACGGAGCCCTTCGAAATTTCCGATGAAATCGTCATCCCGCCCGGCGACTACGATTTCGATGCCTACCGGCTCGAACTGGAGCTGGCCGGCGAGCGCACCCTGTCGCCCAGGACCGAAATCAACAAGGGCGACTTCTACAACGGCACCTGGCTTCAGGTGGACGCTGCCGTCGACTGGCGGCCAAGCAGCCGCTGGTACTTCAGCACCGGGTACCAGTACACGGATGTCGACCTGCCGGCGGGCAGCTTCACCACCCGCCTGATCCAGTTTCGCGCCAACCTGGCCTTCAACGCCAAGTGGTCTTGGGTGAACCTGATCCAGTACGACAATGTTCTGGACACTGCAGGGATCAATGGCCGCCTGCGCTGGAGCCCTCGCGCGGGCGAGGATCTCTACATCGTGCTCAACCATGAGACCGAGGCCATGGCGGCATTCTCGGGTTTCCGTGCGCGGGCCTCCGAAGTGACCGTGAAGTACAGCCGCACATTCCGGTTCTAGCCGGGCGCGCAGTCGGCTTCCGCCACGCCCTGCTTCAGCCCCCCTGCTTCAGCTCGCCTGCTTCAGCCCCCCTGATAGAGGCCCCACTCATGCGTGGTCGGGATTGCCATGATCACGGCCCAAAAAACCGGGTATTCGGGACCGCCCCCGTCCCAACGCCATGCGGGACCGCTGATTCGCAGCGAACTTGCCGCTGCCACCAACAGAAACAAGGTCCCGAACAACAGGCCGTAACGGAGCAGGAATCCGGTGACGAGGGACAGGATGACGAGCAGCTCGACAAACATCCCGATCCCCGCGAAAACACGCGGCGCCGGCCACCTGGCCAATTCGAAGTGGGTGGGTATGCGGGACGGGTCAATGCACTTGGAGAGGAAGTGCGGCAGAAAAAACGCCACCGACACCCACTTGAGGAGATCGAAAACATCCATCGTGCGAGATTACTCCAAGCGAGGGTTCAGCAGTTTGAGCTCAATGCTGCGGAAATCCTGGTAATTTAGTGTCGCCAGGGCGAAATCGCGACTCTTGGCGGTTCCTGCGATCTGCGAGTCGGCCAAGCTCATCGGTGACCCCGCGCGGCGCCGTCGCCGACGATGCTTCGGATCATGGCCCCAGCCGACTCCTCGTCCACGACCGCGCCGCGAAGGATGCGCCGGACGGTCTCCTCCAAGGACAGTGCCTCACGTCTCGCCCGAATTTTCGGGCGCCTGACGATTTCGTTGTCCAAGCGACGTATGCTCAAGCTAGCCATGGCCTCTCCCCATCGGATTCTCCCGGCAAGATGCTAGCATCTGGAATCTTAGTGCTGGCGATACGTGCATCGTGACCACATCAGGAGCAAATGGGACAGGCTGAGATATTTTTCGTTAAACCGGAGGCGACGGATTCACGAACGGCCAGGGTGAGGATTCGGTCCGCGCGTCCACGGGCACAACGATGATCACCGGCCCGGGTTCTCCGAAGCCTTCCTCGATCGCCCGCTCCAGAGCATCCGGCCCGGTGACCCGTACGCCCTTGGCGCCAAAACTTTCCGCCATTTTCACGAAGTCCGGGTTGACGAGGTTCGACCCGAAATCACGGTCACCGAACCGCTGCGACTGATCCCGGCGGACGTTTTCGAAACCGCCGTTGTCGAAAATCACCGTGACCACGTTGATTTTGAACTGCACCGCTGTCGCGAGTTCCTGTACGCCGAACATGAATCCCCCGTCGCCGCAGGCAACCACGACCCCCTTGTCGGGGTTGGCCACCTTCACGCCCAGCGCGGTGTGGAAACCGTAACCCAGATTGTCCTGGTAACCGCAGGTCACGTATCGCCGGGGGCCGTAGACGGGAAATGCCACCCGGGCCGCGAACCCGGTCTGGGTGATTTCTTCCACGAAGAAACCGTCGTCCGGCAGCGCCCTGCGTATCGCCTTCAGGTAGCGGACCTGCGGCTGCAGGGCTTCGAGTGAGGTTTCGGCGGAAGCCTTGTAGCCGGCGAACTCTTCGGTGCGGTCGTTGCGCCGGTCGATCGTCTTCTCCAGCACGTTCAGGAGCGCCTGGGTACCTTCCCTTGAATCGGCGACCACGCCCACATCGGGCGGCAGGCGGACGAACTCCGTCGGATCGATATCCACGCGGACGGTCCGAAGACCCTGGGGCAACCAGTTCCAGCGCATGTGAGCCAGTTCCAGCCGGCTTCCGATGCCGATGAGCAGATCGCACCTGGGCCAATACTCGAACGCCGCCGTGGACAAGAGCCCGTAGGGGCTTCGGTTGCTGACGATGCCCTTGCCGCTGCGATGGGCCGTCACCGGCGCCTGCAGAAGTTTCGCCAGTGCTTCGATCTCCTCGCCGGCATGGTACGCGCCGGCACCGACGACGATCAGCGGGTTGCCGGCCTCGCGGATCAGCTTGGCCGCCTTTGCAATCTGGTCCTGATCCGGCGGCGGCGGCGGCGGTATTTCCCGATCGACATCCAGCACGACTTCGGCGGACATCTCGAACACATCCCATGGCGCCTCGATGGCCGCAGGCCGGATGCGGCCCGTGTGCATCCGTCGAAATGCCTCGGCCACCACGCCCGGCGCCTGGCTCGGATGGTCGATGCGCTTGGACCAGCCCGTGAACCCGCGCATCGTGGCGAGTTGGTCCGGCAGTTCGTGCAGTTGCCCCCTGCCCTTGCCGATCAGGTGGGACATGATGTTGCCGGTGACGCAGAGTACCGGCGTATTGGCCCCATAGGCCGTGCAAAGCGCGGCGGACGAGTTGAGCATGCCGGGGCCGGGCACAACGGTGTAGACGCCGGTCCTGCCGCTGGACTTGGCGTAGCCGAACGCCATGTATCCGGCGCCCTGCTCATGGCGCGTGGTGATGAACTTGATCGACTCCCGGGCGACCGCATCATTGAATCCGTACATGTGCACCCCGGGAATACCGAACAGGGTGTCCACGCCGTGCGCGACCAGCGACCTGGCAACCGCCTCGCCGGCGGTCATCCGAACCGGCTTCCCGCGGTGCGACGATGCCGCGGACGGACTGTTCGCCAACCCCGGCGAAGGTACTGCAGCTGCGTTCACATGATCTCCCTGAAGCACCGCAATACGATCATAACTGCGTGTCCCGCCCGAAACTATTGCAATCACCGCATACCTTCGTGGATCGCGCCGGTGGTTTTGAATGGAATATGACAAGTTTTTGACCAGTTTGAGGGGTCCCTGTATCCTGTGCGGGACATGGAAATCCGATACGGGTCCCACGCTGTGGAACGGATGATGCAGCGAGGCATCTCGACACAGGAAGTTGAAGATGTGCTGCTGGATCCTGATGGCGTTATCGCGCAATCAAGGGACAAGATCATCGCCTTCAAGCGCCTGAAAGGCCGGAGCGACAATACGATTGCTGTGGTTGCCGTGGACGACGCGCGGGTATGGTCGGTGATCACCGTCATGACACACTTCGAGGTTCGGTAATGAAAATACATCACGATGCGGCACGGGACTACCTGTCGATCGACTTTTTCGAGGAGGTTGAAGCCAAGTCCGTCTACGAAAACGGCATCATTGTTCGCTACGACAAGGCGGGGGGTGTGATCGGAGTCGACATCACCGATTCCATAAGGTTGTTCGGCGAATCAGACCTCATGACACTGCGGGAGGTTTGCGAATTTCTGGGCGTCTCCGAGTCGACCGTCCGCCGGAAGATCAAGGGGAAGAAAATCAGGTACACCATGAAGGGGAATCGCTACCGGTTCAGAAAATCGGATGTCCTCAACCATGTCGCCGATGGGCGCTGAGTACACCGACGCGGCCGGGACTGGCTACGGACCGTCGCCGCCGATAACGTTGATGGTGACCGTGGCCGGCTCCCCGTCATCCTTGAGGCCGTAGTACTCGACGTGGTAGCGGCTGCCCAGGTAGGCGTCCCCCCTCGCGGTGCCGCCGTGGAGCGGTCGATTGATGCCGAGGTTGCCCAGTGACAGCAGCTGCCCTGGCATCAGATCCTTGCCGTAGGACCGAAGGTGATCCCTGAGCCAACGGACGGCGTCGATGGGCCGGTACCAGTCGGCCATGGATGCACGCTGGATTTCGGTGCCGTTTTCGTCGAGCACCGCGTACTCCATGGTGTTCAGGCGGTCCAGCCACTCCTGGGTCGCCCCGATGGGAACGGGTTCGCCCGCGAACGCGATGCGGGATGACATGTTTCCGACAACTCCCCGGATCATGCCGTTGTCGTCCGGCTCGGCGGTCGGATCCGGAATTTCGGCGAACGGCACCACCGCGTCGAGGCCCGCCAGAAGTTCGAGGTCCGTCTGCGCCTCATTGATGGACTCGCTGCCGACGCGGAACGCGAAGTCGGCCTCCAGAAAGCTGGCGTCCCCCATTTCCTCGCGACGGATGGTGGCGCCATCGTCCAGGAACATGCCGGAAAGCAATTGCGCCCGGATGCCGCCGGCCGGGAAATTGGGATTGGCAGGGCCGGGATTGTGGCCGCCGGTCTTGTACCCCACGACCTCGCCCAGGCTCGGGCGCAGCATCTCAACCAATTCGTCCTGCCACCGATACGCCTCCTCCAGGGACAGTTCCGGCGCGAAAGGCCGGACGGTCCTGCGATTGAGAAAGTCGTCCGCCATCGCCGCCACCGCCGCGCGGATGTCGGAACCGTTCGCGGAGGGCACCGCCTGACCGGCAAGGCTTCCCGAGAAGTCCTCCCACTCGGCCGTGCAGTCGTAGGGCCTGAACTCGTATCCGGGCAGCGGCGCCCGGGTGGACTCGAAATGGAGCGGCTCGGGAAACACGACCGGGTCGGTGATGGTGATGGAGTAATGCAATATCGGCTCGCCGCCTTCCTCCTCCAGCCAGAAGCGTTCGTCGTATCGGGCCTGATCCGACTGCGGCGTCCCGTAGTCCGAATAGTAGGGCCAATCCACGTGCGTCGTGGTGACCACCAGGGTGTCGCCTTCCCACCGGCCCACCGAGTAGCCCACGTTGGAGGGTTCGGGATTCGGGTCCGGCTCACCCATGTGGATGGTTCTGCGGATATCGTACTGGACCAGCTGAATGCGAATGTCGTCGCCCTGCCGGAAGATCCCCATCGGCCGCGGGTCGAACATGGCGTCCGGCATGCCGTGCTCGCAGTGCAGTTGGCGATTGTCCGTCAGGGGGTCGTAGGCGGCGTTCAGTTCGGCTCCGCGCTCCGTGTACTCGTACTGCTGCAAGGCGTTGGCGAACCAGGGCCCGGTATGGTTGTCCCAGCTTCGGAATATGCCGTCCGCTTCGAGCATTTCCGTCGCCGCCCTGTCCGGATCGATCCGTTCGGGCTGCTCGACCAGACGGTCATTCGACCAGCGCATTTCCCGGCCGGCGCCCTGAACGTACTCCCTGCCGTCAGGCATGAGGATGTGTAGCAGGCCCAGCGACTGCGGGTTGTTTCGCGCCACGAACCCGGCCACGCGAACCGTCCCGCGCAAGTGGCGCGGAGCAATTCCCATGTTTTCCAGTCGGCGAGGATTGGGCCCGAACTCGAGTTCCCAAAAGGCCTCCGCACCGGATTCATCCACCACCCGGAGCTTTGCCCGGGCATGGGGGTTGCGCCAGAAGACCTCGACGATCTCGCCCTGCAGTTCGAGCAACTCTTCCTGGTACAGAAGCGGATTGGTCACGGTCCCGTGGTGGGCCTGAACCGGATGTGCAATCGCCGCAAGCCAGGAAATCGAAAGGAACTTCAATGACCTCATACCATCCTCCGCCCCGGAGTCGGCGCTGTCAGGCCCCTGCGCGCATCGATTCGACCGCCAGACGCGACCGCGTCTTGTTGACGGCGCGCTCCAGGGTCATGTTGTAGTAATGCAGGGCCTCCGCGTTGTCTCCCATCGCCCGCAAGGCGTCCCCGGCCGCCTCGCCGGCCGGCTGCACGATGACAGGCGGGCCGATGAACGGCGGCAGGGAATGTTCCAGTTCAGCCGCCGCCCTGAGCAATTCGAGCCCTTCCGCGGCGTTGCCCCGGGCGATCAGCAACTGGCCCTGGCCGATGTCCCTCAACACCCTGGGCACGGAGTCCCTGGCCGCCGGCCCGGCATCTTCCGGTACGGTGATCTGGTTCAGGTACTGCTCCATGGAATCAAGATCGTCCTGGGCCAGGGCCTGGCGTGCCCGGATGTAGAGATCGGTGGCCCGGTGCATGGGGCTGACCTGGTCCAGGTCCACCTCCACATCCAGCGAGGGATCGTCCCAGGCGTCTGTTTCAAGCGCGTAGAAGGCCCGGCCCATGATGAGCTGCCCGGGTGCCATGTCGTCGCCTTTTTCGATCTGGGCTGCCAGGAAGTCGAGCATTTCCCTGGCCTCTTCAAATTCGTGCAACTGGACGAGCGCGTACAGCAGCCAGCTATGGGTGTGATAGGCCTCGTTTCGGAACAGCACACCGTCGTCGCCTGTGCTTCGCGCCACCGACGCGTTGTAGGCGCGCCGGTTCAGGTCCCGGGTGCCCTCGAAATCCCCCAGCCCGAGAAAGATATGGGACGGCATGTGCAGGGCATGGACCGCATCCGGCGCGACGTTGGCGTATACCCGGGCGGAACGCAGGCCCAGCGGCGCGTGTATCGGATCGTCGTAGCTGTGGATGTTGTAGTGCAGCGCACCCGGGTGGAGCGGATTGATGTCGAGTATCTCCTCGGTGATCGCTCCGGCGCGCATGTACTTGTCGAACTCGCGCCCGTTATGGCTGGTGGTCAGTATCGCAAGCGCGTACAGCGCGCCGGCGTCGAGGTCGTCGGGCCAGCGCTCGTATAGCTCGCCGAGCATCTCCGCGTAGTCCGTCTCGATCTCAAGCTCCGTGCCCTCCTCCGAGAACAGCCGGTTGGCCGCGGCCATGTAGGCCCGTTCCCGCTCGGTCGGCGCAAGATCCAGCCGTTCCTGGGCCGTGGGGGCCAGTTTCGCCAAGGCCGCCCGGCCCGCCGGGAGATCCTCCCGGTTCCAGAGCGGTTGCTTGTGGGACAGCGCTTCACCCCAGTACGCCATGTAGAAGTCGGGGTCGATCGCCTGCGCTTCGACAAAGCTCTCGCGCGCGTCTTCGAACTCGAAGTTGTGCAATTGCAATAGCCCCCTGAGAAAAGCCGGATAGGCCTCGGGGGAACCGGTGGCTTCAAACTCCGTGACGCCGTAGGTCGCGACGGCCTCCGCCGACTCGGCGGCGGCGCTATCGGCCGGCATCCCCGGCTCCGACATGGCCTCCGAGGCGCCGTCGGAGTTTGAACAGGCCGATCCGATCAACAGAACGGTCGCGCAAAGTGGCAATCTCCACATGTCCGTGCTCCTATTGTTGACATGCTCTTCGCATATGGCCGTCCAGTATAACCTCATGGAGAAAAGGCATTTGTTAACCCTCGGCAACGTACCCGCCGGATTAACGGTAGACGGTGTCTGCGGTCGCATCGGGCCAGCCCCGGCACCAGGGGCTACTTCGCGCCACCGGCTACATCGCGCCAGCAGCCACATCACGCCAGCGGCCAGATCGCGCCAGCGGCCACATCGCGCCAGCGGCCACTTCGCGCCAGCAGCCACATCGCGCCAGCGGCCACTTCGCGCGCCCGCAACTACTCCGGGGCAGGCCGGCGATTGTTGTCGCCGCTCAACTCCGTACAGTCGTATGGTTCATAGGGCTCGCTGGTGCGTTGAAAGACGCTCTCGCCAACCCAGTCCGTCTGCAGGAAAGCCGGATCGTGGGCGACGAAGGATCGCACCAGCGTCTGGCCGTCGTCGCGGACCTCGAACCGCTCGGTCACTTGCATGTCCGCGCTGTGCATGAGTCCGCTGAGCGGAAACACGACGCCCTGCTCGAATCCAACCGTGTCGACCACCAGTGCGTCACCGTCCCATCTCCCGATGGAGTAGCCTCCGACGCTGGGAACGATATCGTCCGGGTGCTCCGTCCGGTCCAGGTGAATCGTTCTGACGAGGTCCATGTAGCCGTATTGGAGTGTCACGGTGTCGTCGGTCTGGTAGATGTCGTTCACATGGCTGTCGTGGGTGAAGCCGAAGATGATGTTTGCCGGGTGGCAGAAAATGGCGGGATCGTCGAATGGCTGCTCATAATCCGCTGCCGCGGCCAGACCGGCCTCAGTGGGTGCCGGAAACCCGCCCCCACCGCCTCCGGGCGCGCCGCCCGCCATGCCGCCCGCAGCCGCGGCGCCAGGACCTCCCCGTCCCTGAGGCCCACCCGGTCCCGCGGGAGCGGGGCCCATGCCGCCGCCCATCCCCTGCCGGACCCACGGGCCGCCCAGGTTGGGGTGGCCGTTGGGCAGATAGGCGGTCCACGCTTCCGGTGCGGCAGGCTCCTCCTCCACGGCGGTGGTCGCCTCGAAGCCGGGCGGGGGATCGTTCCGCGCAATGCGCGTACCGTCCTCGAACACCATGAAGTTCGTATAACAGACGTGGTCCTCGCGGCGCGCGGGCGCGCCATTCACGGTGATCGCCAGGCCCTGTGGCAGCGAGTCCGCTGTCCAGCCCCGTCGCGTCATCCCCGTCGCCGAAGACAGTTCACAGCGCCAGTTGGCGACGGCTCCCGTGCCGTCGGTCACGTCGAAATACACATAGGCATGGGGATTTACAAACCTGAACTGGGTAATGACCCCCTCGACGGTTACAGGATTGTCCATGTCGAAATGCGGCGCGGCGGAATGATGCGCGTAAGCGCCCGCCGCGACGGCGAAAGAAAGGATGGTAAAACCGATTCGATTCATGATCTGCACTGAGCGCGCTCAGCCTCCCGGACTCAAGACGTGCATAGCTTACAGATCGCATATGGAGGAAATGTGGAGCGGGAGTGCATCGAATTGGCGTTGCCTCCACATCAGCGCAACCTCCTTAACCCATCTTTACCAAGATCGTAGGTTTTGGGGTCGGATTCGGCCCTGATTCGCCGGTATATTTGTCGTAACTCATTGATTTTCTGTGGTTGGAAAAGGCGAATGGGCGATGTAGTGCCATAATGTATCGTACAGGTATTGACTCCAGGCGACGCCGCCGCTACCGTCTCCACCATGTTCGTGCGACGCACCCAGACCCGCCGTACCGACGGCCAGACCTACTACACCCACCGTCTGGTGAACAGCCAGCGCATCGGCGCCAAGGTCCGACAACGCACGCTGCTCAACCTCGGTGGCCACTTCGCCATCCCCCGCGAACACTGGCCCCGTCTGTGCCAGCGCGTCGAGGAGATCCTCGACGGTCAGAGGCCCCTGCTCGAGGACGCGCCCGCGAGGCTCGAAGAAGAAGCCCAACGCATCGCCGCGCAATTGCTGGCCCGCAACCCGGCGCCGGCCGAGGCATCCGCAGACAGCGCACCGCCCGGGCGCGACCTGCAGTCGGTGGATGTCGATTCCCTGGACCTGGTGCGTCCGCGCAGCGTCGGCGTTGAAGCGGTGGGTCTGTGGGCGCTGTCGCAACTGGGTCTTTTGCAGTTGATGGCCGAGTTGGGGATGAACGGGCCGCTGCGCGCGGCGGCGGTGGGTTCGATCATCGGCCGTCTGGCGCATCCTGCCTCGGAGCGGGCGACGCATGCGTGGCTGCGCGGGCGCAGTGCCCTGGGCGAGTTGCTGGGGGTGGACTTCGAGACGATGGGGGCGATGCAACTGTACCGGGCCTCGGATGCGTTGATGAGGCACCGCGAGGCCATCGAGTCGCACCTGTTCGGCCAGGCGATGGAGTTGTTCGGGCTGTCGCCGACGATCACCCTCTACGACCTGACGAACACCTACTACGAAGGCGAAGCGGCCCCGCAGCCGAAGGCACGACGCGGCCATTCGAAGGAGAAGCGCAGCGACTGCCCGTTGTTGACGTTGGGGCTGGTGCTCGACGGCGGCGGCTTCGTGCGGCGCTCCCAAGTGTTTGCGGGCAACGTCCGCGAGGATCGCACGCTGGCCGAGATGCTCTCGGCGCTTGAGGCGCCACCCGGCGCCCGCGTGGTGCTCGACCGCGGCATCGCCACCGAGGAGCAGTTGCGGTGGTTGCGCGATAACGGCTATCGCTACATCGTGGTCAGCCGCGAGCGGCGGCGGCGGTTCGACGCCGAGGCGGCCACGGCCCATCGCACCCGCAGCGGTGGGACGGTTCACTTGCACAAGGTCGATGACCCCGAAGCCGGGGAAGTGCGGCTGTACTGCTATTCCGAAGAGCGTGCCGAGAAGGAGCGCGGCATCGCCGAGCGGTTTGCGCAGCGCTTCGAGCGGGATCTGAACGCCCTGCACGAGGGGCTGTCGCGGCCGCGCACGCAGAAAAAGCTCGACCGCGTCTGGCAGCGTATCGGGCGCATGAAGGAGAAAAGCCGCGGCATCGCCCAGCACTACGACATCGAGGTCACCGCCGACGAGAGCGGCGAGAAGGCGGTGGCGGTGGGTTGGACCCGAAAGCCCGTCGACGGCTCCATGACCACGCATCCGGGCGTCTATTGCCTGCGCAGCAACGAGACCGACTGGAGCGAACAGACGCTGTGGCGCACCTACACCCTGCTCACCGATCTTGAGGCGGTGTTCCGTTCGCTGAAATCCGAACTGGGGCTGCGCCCCATCTATCACCACAAGCCGCTACGGGCCGAGGGTCACCTGTTCATCACCGTGATCGCCTATCAGCTCGTGCAGGTCATTCGCAAACGGCTGAGCGAGAGCGCTCGCGGCAGTGGCCGACCGGCCAGCTGGACGACCCTGCGTCGCACGCTCGCCGGGCGCATGCGCGTCACCGCGACGTTCAAGCGCGCCGATGGCAGGACCTTGCATGTGCGAAAGGCAACGCGGCCGGAGCCGGAACAGCAGGCGATCTTCGATGCACTCGGCATCCATTCGTCGGCGGGCGGCACGCAGAAGATGATCGTCTGAGATCCCCGAAAAAACCGGTTTCACCGCGTTTGTAGTGCCATACGCGGATAATTGGCAACGTAACCTGTTGATATAAAACAACTTGTCAAAATGGTTGGTAAACTTGGGTTAAGTTACGGGCGCTGGAAGAAGCCTGTCGACACGAGTTTCCTGCCGCAGACATCGAAACGATGCTCGAAGAGATCGAGCAAGGCAATCCTTGAGGTCAAACCACCGGTTCGGCCGTTCTTCCCCGCAGGAGGACAAGCCGGTACCAGGCGATGGTCGCGAACGCGACCAATACGCTGGGCACCACCGCCAGTTGCACCGCGGACCAACCGAACGCGTTGAGCAGGGCCCCCGAACTGAAGGACGCGAACGCCACCAGACCGAATACCAGGAAATCGTTGAGGCCCTGGACCTTGGACTGCTCCTCCGGCGAATGCGCGGTGGCGAGCAGGCTCGTGGCGCCGACGAATCCGAAGTTCCAACCGACACCAAGCGCTGCGAGCGCCAGGTAGAAGTGGTGCAATTCCACGCCGGCAAGCGCGATGGCGGAGCAGCCGCCGAGCAGCAGCAGACCCGTGCCGATCACCGGCAGATGACCGACGCGGGCGATGATGTGCCCGGTGACGAAGCTCGGCGCGAACATCGCGACCACGTGCCAGCGAACGACGTCGGCGGCATGGTTTGTGGTGAATCCATGGCCGACGATGGCCAGGGGGGTCGAGGTCATGACCAGATTCATCACCGCGTAGCTCACCATGGCGCAGAGCACCGCCGCGACGACCCTGGGCTGCCTGAAGATCACGCCGAGCGGGCGCGCAACGCCCCCGGTCTCGGCTTGCCGGGGAGGCCTCGGGATCCGCAGGAACATCACGATGCACGCGCCGATGAAATTCAGTCCGATGACTCCCGCATAGGCGCCCGCGTACGGAACCGGATCCAGCGCGTCGCCGAGCAGGCGCACAATTTCCCCGGCGAGCAGCGCATTGATCAGGCCCGCGCCCAACACCAGGGAGATCGCCTTGGGCTTGAATTCCTCCGACGACGCATCCGCCGCCGCGAACCGAAAGAACTGCTGGAACGCCTGGAATACCCCGGTGAACGCTGCGCCCAGCAGCAGCAGGTCGAACCGTCCTTCGATCAGCGCGAGAACGGCCAGGCCCCCTCCGGCGGCTCCTGAAGCCGCTCCCAGCAGGAAGCCCGCCCGCCTCCCGAAGCGGCCCATCAGCATCGATGCGCCAGGGGCGACGAACATCGCCACCAGCACGATGATGGAGATCGGCAGCGTCGCGAAGGCACGATTGTCCGCCAGCAACGCGCCCGCCAACCCGCCAAGTATGAAATTGACCGGAATCTGCGCGCCGAGCACGCCCTGCGAGAAAAACAGGATGGTCAGATTGCGCCTTTGCTTGTCCATCGTCGCGGCGTCGCGGCCTCCTTCACCGGCCTGCAGGAAGGATGGGGTCCATCGGGCCTTCCAGGTCGCGAATTCTGACCGCCTGAGCCCATATCGCGCAATGATTTCCTCTGCACTATACTGCGCCACGCCTGACGCCCGACGGAATTCCATGGCCAAGAAAATCAGCAAACTGCTCGTCGCCAACCGCAGCGAGATCGCCATCCGGGTGATGCGCGCCGCGAGCGAACTCGGCATCGGCACTGTCGCCATCTACGCCGACGAGGACCGCTTCGCGCTGCACCGGTTCAAGGCGGACGAGAGCTATCCCGTGGGCGAGGCCGGCCAGGCGCTTGGCGCCTATCTGGACATCCAGTCCATTCTGCGCGTCGCCAGGGAAGCCGGGGTGGACGCCGTTCACCCGGGCTATGGTTTCCTTTCCGAGAACCCGGATTTCGCCGAAGCGTGCGACGCGGCGGGACTGATCTTCATCGGCCCGCCGGCCGAAGTGATGCGCAGGGTCGGCAACAAGGTGAGTGCGCGGGAGCTGGCGAAGTCGGCCGGCGTGCCGGTGATGCCCGCCACGGACCCGCTGCCGGACGACACCGGCGCCGCGCGGGAACTTGCCGCGGCCGTTGGCTATCCGCTGATGCTCAAGGCCAGTTGGGGCGGCGGCGGACGGGGCATGCGGGTCATCCGGGACCCGTCCGGCCTGACCGAGGAAATTGCCGTGGCGCGGCGCGAAGCGCTCGCGGCGTTCGGCAACGACGAGGTGTACCTGGAAAAACTGGTTGAACGCGCCCGCCACGTGGAAGTGCAGATCCTCGGCGACACCCACGGCAACCTGGTGCACCTCTTCGAGCGCGACTGCACGGTGCAGCGACGTAACCAGAAGGTGGTCGAACGCGCCCCCGCGCCGTACCTGGACAGCGCGCAGCGCGAAGAGCTCTGCGGCTACGCCCTGAAGCTCGCGACCGCCGCCGGTTATCGCAACGCCGGCACGGTGGAGTTCCTCATGGACGCCGACACCGGCGCGTTCTATTTCATCGAGGTCAACCCCCGCGTACAGGTGGAACATACCGTCACCGAGGAAGTGACCGGGATCGACATCGTCAAGGCCCAGATCTGCCTGGCCCGGGGGGCGCGCATCGGCGACGCCGACAGCGGCGTGCTGACCCAAAAGAACATTCGCCTCAACGGTCACGCCCTGCAGTGCCGGGTCACCACTGAGGATCCCGAGAACCAGTTCATCCCCGACTACGGACGCATCCGCACCTACCGCAGCGCGTCGGGTTTCGGTATCCGGCTTGACGGGGGCACCGCGTACGCGGGCGCCCTGATCACACCCTATTACGATTCCCTGCTGGTCAAGGTGACCGCCTGGGCACCGAGGCCCGGCGAGGCCGTGAGCCGCATGGTTCGGGCGTTGCGCGAATTCCGGATCCGCGGCGTGGCCAGCAACCTGGCCTTTCTCGAGCAGGTCATCCGCCACCCGAAGTTCCTGCGGGCGGACTACACCACGCGGTTCATCGACCAGACTCCGCAGCTGTTCGAATTCCGAAAACCCCGCGACCGCGCCAGCCGTTTGCTGCGATTTCTCGCCGAGACCATCGTCAACGGCAACCCGGAGGTGACCGGCCGCATCGAAGCCACGGCCCGCGCGCCGGCACCGGTTCCCGAGTCCTCCGGCATCCGCCCCGACGGCAGCACCCAGAAGCTCGCGGAGCTGGGCCCGGAGGGGCTCGCAAGCTGGATGCTCGACCAGAAGGCCGTGCTGCTGACCGACACGACCCTGCGCGACGCCCACCAGTCGCTGCTGGCGACCCGCATGCGAAGCTACGACCTGCTGCGCATCGCTCCCGCCTACGCCGAACGCCTGCCGGAACTGTTTTCGCTGGAGTGCTGGGGCGGCGCCACGTTCGACGTGGCCATGCGGTTCCTGAAGGAAGACCCGTGGGAACGGCTGGTGGCCCTGAAAGAACGCGTGCCGAACATTCTCCTGCAAATGCTGTTGCGTTCCGCGAACGCCGTCGGCTACAAGAACTATGCCGACAACGTGGTGCAACACTTCGTGGCACAGGCCGCGGATGCCGGAGTGGACCTGTTCAGGGTATTCGACTCGCTGAACTGGGTTGAAAACATGCGCGTCGCCATGGACGCCGTGCTCGAATCCGGCAAGCTCTGCGAGGCCGCCATCTGTTATTCCGGCGACATGCTCGCGCCGGCGCCCAACAAGTACGACCTGGCCTATTACGTGGAAATGGCTCGGGAACTGGAGAAGGCGGGTGCGCACATCCTCGGCATCAAGGACATGGCGGGCGTCTGCAAACCGGCCGCCGCCAGCCGCCTGGTCACTGCGCTCAAGCAGGAAGTGGGCATCCCGATCCACTTCCACACCCACGACACCAGCGGGATCGGCGCGGCCGCCGTGCTGGCGGCGGTGGACGCCGGCGTGGACGCGGTCGACGGCGCCATGGACGCCATGAGCGGACTGACCTCCCAACCCAATCTCGGCTCCATCGCGGACGCGCTCCGGGGCCATGAACGTGACCCGGGGTTGAACCGCGCCGCCATGCGAAGGATATCCCGCTACTGGGAACTGGTGCGGGAGCATTATTCGGGTTTCGAGAGCGATATCCGCTCGGGCACCGCGGACGTCTACCGCCACGCCATGCCCGGCGGGCAGTACACGAACCTGCGGGAGCAGGCGCGCTCGCTGGGCATCGCCCATCGCTGGCCGGAGGTCGCCAGACGGTACGCCGAAGTCAACGAACTGTTCGGGGACATCATCAAGGTGACGCCGACCTCCAAGGTCGTCGGCGACATGGCCCTGGCCATGGTCTCCGGCGGATGGAGCGCCGAGGATGTGCTGGACCCCGCAAGGGACATCACGTTTCCCGAGTCGGTGGTGTCATTGTTCCGCGGCGAACTGGGCCGCCCCGTGGGCGGTTTCCCCGAGGCGTTGCAGCGCAAGGTGCTTCAGGGCGCCGAACCGCTTTCCGAGAGGCCCGGGGCGACGCTTGCGCCGGTCGACCTCGACGCCGAACGCAGCCGGGCGGAAAAACACGTCCGCCGCCGCATCAGCGATCGGGAGCTGTCATCCTGGTTGCTCTATCCGCAAGTCTTCGAGGACTACGCGGCCCATTTCCGGACCTATTCCGACGTCAGCACGCTGCCGACCCCGGTTTTCTTCCACGGTCTCAAGCACCAGGAGGAGATTGCGGTCGAAATCGAACGCGGCAAGACCCTGGTGATCCGCCTCCTGGCCGTCAGCGATGTCGACAAGCGTGGCGAACAAAGGGTGTTTTTCGAGCTCAACGGTCAGCCGCGAACGGTGGAAGTGGTGAATCGAACCGCCGCCGCCAGCGTCCAGGCGCACCCGAAGGCCGATCCGTCCAATCCGAACCACGTGGCCGCGCCCATGCCCGGCAAGGTGGTGGAGATCAGCGCCGAACCGGGCCAGGCCGTCGAAAAGGGCGCCGCCCTGCTCACCATCGAAGCCATGAAGATGCAGATGCTGCTGCGCGCCGAAGGCTCCGGAACCGTGGCTTCCATCCCGGTGACCGTCGGCATGCGGGTCGAGGCGCAGGACCTGCTGCTGGAACTGAGCTGATCACTTGCATGCGGATAGGGCGCTGTGCAATCCCACCAGCAGATCAGGAGTGCCCGGGAACGACGGAAAGTGCGGCGATTTGAAGGTCCGTTGAAGGTCCGTTGTTGCGTCGCGGGAGCTTTTGGTCCATAAAGGGCCTTGATCGATGGAACGCGTTGCAAAACCTTTACGGAGGAAACCCAAGATGTCCAGGTACCTTGCGACAGCAGCGATTCTTTTCGGCGCGATGACCGGTGGAGCCCTCGCCCATCACGGTTGGGGCGGCTACACGTCGGCGGACTTCACGCTGACCGGAACCGTCGTGGCCACGCATCTTGGCAATCCACATGACCGGCTGACGGTCGAAGTGGAGGGCCAGATGTGGAACGTGGTGTTGAGCCCGCCGGACCGCAGCCGCCGGGCCGGGTTCGACAACGAAATCGTCAAGGTCGGCGATACGGTCACCATGCTCGGCAATCGCCATGCCAACGCCGGCACGATGGAAATGAAGACCCGCCGGATCACTGTCCACGAAAGCGACTACGACCTGTATCCGCGCCGGTTGTAACGGCGACCGGAACCTGTCTCTGCGCTGGTTTCGACGGCACGGTCTTCGAACATGGCCGCCGGAACCCCCATCGGGGTTCCGGCTCACCTGATCGGCAGGCTCGACTCCTTCTTCACCGCCCGCAGGGCGAAGCTTGTCTGCACCCTCGACACGCCGGGAAGGCTGGTGATGGATTCCCGGTGAATGCGCTCGAAATCCTCCAGATCCCTGACCACGATCCGCAGCAGATAGTCGTACTGCCCGGTCACCAGGTAGCACTCCATGACCTCGGGCACGCGGGCCACGGCGGCCTCGAAGGCCCGCAGGTCGCGCTGCTGTTCCTGGTGCAGCGTGATTTCCACGAAGACATTGCTGCCCAAACCCAGTCTTGAGGCATTGACCCGCGCCACGTACCCGGTGATGTAGCCGGCCTTCTCCAGCGCCCGCACTCGACGCAGGCACGCTGCCTCCGACAGGTCCACCGCCTCGGAGAGCCTGACATTGCTGATACGCCCGTCCTTCTGGAGGATGTTGAGGATAATTTTGTCTTTCTGGTCAATCACCGCAATATTATTTCATATGGATCACAATTACACCATTTTCTTGCACACTTTCGGCGAATGTGCATGGCAATTGCAAGCGGATTGACTCTTGAATCCGGTAGCCTTGTGAGCAGTCGATCCAGTGGAGGCTGGCATGCAAATCGGCATACCGAAGGAAATCAAGGTTCACGAGTATCGTGTGGGATTGACGCCGGACGGTGCGGCGCGGCTCAACCACGAAGGACACGGCGTGCTGGTTGAAACCGGCGCCGGCGCGGGCGCGGGATTCAGCGACGCGGAGTACCAGGCCGCCGGCGCGGAAATCGCCCCCAACGCCGATGCGGTCTTCGGCTCGGCGGACCTGATCGTCAAGGTCAAGGAACCGCAACCGCAAGAGTGCGCGAAACTCTCATCCGGGCAGGTTCTCTTCACGTATCTGCACCTGGCGGCGGACCCCGGCCAGACTCGGGCGCTGCTGCGCTCCGGCGCCACGGCGATCGCCTACGAGACCGTCACCGACGCGCACGGGACGCTGCCCCTGTTGAAACCCATGAGTCGCATTGCCGGACGAATGGCCGCACAGGTGGGCGCCCACTACCTGCAGATGCCTTTCGGCCGCGGCGTGCTGCCTGGCGGCGTGCCGGGCGTGGCCCCGGCACGGGTAGTGGTGGTGGGTGCCGGCATCGCCGGCGAGAACGCGCTGGAAATGGCTGTGGGGCTGCAGTCCGACGTCACAGTCCTGGACATCAACCTCGCCCGCCTGGAGGAACTGGCGGCCAGGTTCGGAAACCGCGTGCGCACCCTGTATTCCACACCGCAGACCATCGCCAGGGCCGTGCGGGAAGCGGACCTGGTGATCGGCTCGGTGCTGATTCCGGGCGCGGCCGCACCCAAGCTCGTCACCCGCGAAATGGTCGAGGCCATGCGTCGCGGTGCGGTGTTGGTGGATATCGCCATCGACCAGGGCGGCTGTTTCCAGACCAGCCGCCCCACCACGCATGACGATCCCATATTTGTCGAAAGCGGAGTCGTTCACTATGCGGTAACCAACATGCCCGGGGCGGTGCCGCGAACCGCGACCCTGGCGTTGACGAATGCCACGATCGGGCACATACGGTCGTTGGCGCGATTCGGATGGCGGCAAGCCGTTCAGCGCGACCCCCACCTGAGAAACGGGCTCAACATCAGCGCCGGCGAGATCAGGCACACTGCCGTCGCCGAAGCCTGCGCCGGGAATTTCGGCGGCCGGAGTTCAGGCTCATCTGTCGTTGGACAGGGAGCCCGGCTGCTTCCACCGAACGTACGCGGTAGAATCAGCCGGGTACCGCAAACACACGCAGGCTAACCTCATGCGCAAGCTGCCATTGGCCTTGCTGGCCCTCTTGCCCACCGGCACGCTCCTGGGCCAGGGATGGGTCAACTACAAGAACACCACCGACTACTTCTCCATCAACCTGCCGGCGCCCGGTGAACCCGAAGTGCGGGACATCTCCTGGCCGTCGGAGTACGGCGCGGTGTTTCCGGGACGCGTGTACAGCGTGGAGGAAGGCGAGGCCACCTATACGGTCACCGTGATCGACTACAGGGATTCCCGGCAGATTCACCTGGCGAGAACCAATTCCACGGAAGCCGATTCGCCCGTCAACTACGAATACTGGCGAATCGACGTGCTGGCCTCGGTCGCCTACGCCGCCCGGCAATTTCGCGAGCGCGCTGCCCAGGTCACCTACGACGCCTGGCACCACGTGGACCGCGTTGCCGGCCACCAGCTCAACCTCACCCATGCCGACGGATCCCGCAGTTTCGTGGGGATCTACCTGCACGAGGAACGGCTGTACATCGTCGAGGCCACCGTACCCGGCGGCCACCCGCCCCAGGGCCAGTTTCAGCAGTCCCTCGGCTTCATCGACGGGCAGGGCAGAAACATCCGTTACGACTGGGCGGACGACGGCTCGCTGATCCGCACGACGCGTTCCCGGTGATGGTCCTGGGTGCGTTCTCGGCCGACACCAGCGACGAGAACAACCGTGCAGCGAACCGGAGGAATGACATGACAGGAACACCACATCCGGCAATCCCGGCGGCTTCGAAGCTGACCCCCTGCCTCACTTGCCTCGCGCTCGCCTTGACCGGGTGCGGCATTCCCGAAGACTCCGGCACGGACCAGCCCGCCCAGCCTGAATTCACCATACGCAACGTCACCGGCAACCTGTACGAGGCGCGCACGGCTTCCCACAACGCGGTCTTTCTGGCCACGACCGAAGGCATCATCGTTGTCGATCCCCTCCGGGCGGACTTCGCCGAGTGGCTTGAGAACGAGCTGGCGGCCCGCTTCGACTCCGAAGTGGAATTCGTCATCTACAGCCACCACCATCCCGACCATGCGGCCGGCGGCCAGGTCTTCGCCGACACGGCCATTTTTGTCGGTCACGAGAATGCCGCCGCGAGGCTCGAGGGCGG
The DNA here is from genome assembly GCA_965221035.1 of Candidatus Rariloculaceae bacterium. GTDB lineage: Bacteria > Pseudomonadota > Gammaproteobacteria > Steroidobacterales > Rariloculaceae > UBA6522. The sequence continues at coordinate 3,438,153 of OZ244860.1, read as the reverse complement.
CTTGCCGAGCAACGCGGCACGGGCCGACACGGACGGCAGCGGCACCATTGAGCGCGGCGAAGCGCTGGGACCCTACCTCGCCAACTTCGACAGCATGGACATCGACGCGGACGGCAGTCTGAGCGGCGCGGAGATCAATGCCGGCACGCAGCCGATCGAAATCACCTACACCGAGCAGATGGCGCTGACCCTGGGAGACAGCACGGTGGAGCTGCACCACCCCGCCGCCGCGCACTCGGACGACACCACCGTTGTCCTGTTTCCCGATGAACGGGCAGCCTTCGTCGTGGATTTCCTGCATGCGCGCCGTTTTCCGGGCACGTTGAGCGGCTACACGGTGGACGAATACGAGGCGGCGATATCGACCGTTCAGGCTCTCGACTTCGACATCCTGGTCACCGGCCACGGCAATGCCGGCACGAAGGACGACGCCGCGGGCTTTGTCGAGTTCCTGCGCGCATTGGAATCAGACGTGACGGCGGGGATCGCCGAGGGGCTAGACCGGACGACGCTTCAGGAGACAATCCTGTTGGCGGACTACAGCCACTGGCTGCTGTACGAGCAGCGGCGCGCCGGCATCGTCGGCGAAATGTACGACATGCTTACGGCGTCGCCATAACGAACATCAGTCCGTACTCTGGAGGCAACCCATGTCCAAACTGGTGCTGGTCGTGACGGTCACGGTCGATCCCGACTGCGTCGAACGCCTGAAACCCGCCATGCTTGAAAACGCGGCGCAATCCCGGCTCGAGGACGGGTGCCTCGGCTTCGACGTGAACGCATCCCAGGACGATCCCAACACGTTCCTCTTCTACGAGGTCTACACGGATGCGGACGCGCTGGCGCGGCACCGCCGCACGCCGCACTTTCTCAACTACTGGAACCTGCTGCAGGAACTCGGCGACAGCGTCGAGCGCACCGCCCAGCTCTACGACAGGCTGAACTGAACAAGCCGGGCGTCGCCGCCCCGCTACTCCACCAGCTCGCGGTCGATTCCCACCGCCGTCTCGATCGCCTTGCAGACGGCCGACGTGTCCAGGTGATCGAGGCCCAGGGAGATGGCGGAATTGAACTTCTGCCGCGAAGACACGTAGAGGTCGATGGGCGACTTCACGCCGGCCGCGAATTCGGTGATGATCGCCGCGTCCTTCTCGTACACTTCGAACATGGTGCCGCCGCCCTCCCGGTAATCCGACGCGGCCATCATCGCCCCGCGGATGTCGAACATCTTCGAGCCGCCGGCGCCTTCCTTGAGCACCCTGTGGATCAACCCGGGGTCCAGTCCCGCCTTCTGGCCCAGCACCATGCACTCGGCCGCCGCCGACGTGTGGACATGCACCAGGTAGTTGGCGAGGAATTTCATGCGGCTGGCGTTCCCCACTTCGCCAACATAGAAGTTGGTCGCCGTGAATCCCTCGAGGACCGGTACGGATTCGTCGTAGGCATCCTCGTCGCCGCTGACATAGATCGAGGCCATCATCTTCGCCAGCATGGACGGCGTTCCGCTGATGGGGGCATCCAGAAACCGCAACCCGGCCGCCCGCAGCCGGTCGTGGGCGGAAATCTTCTGTTCAACGGTGAGCGTGCTGCATTCGATCAGGATCTGGTCCGGCTTCGATTGACTCGACACGCCGTCCATGACGTTCTCGAGGGCCCCGATATTCGGCAGCGATGTGGCCAGAATATCGGCCCGAGCGGCCACTTCCGCCGACGAACCGCCGGCCTCGAGCCCGGCGTCCGCCAATGCTTCCACGCGCTCGGACCGGATGTCGAAACCGGCGACCGCGAAACCGTTCTCCAGCAAGTTGCGCGCGATGTTTCCACCCATGGGACCCAAGCCGATGACACCGACCGTTGGACTCATATCCTTACTCCCTCGAAAAAAGACCTGGCTTGCGGCGCGGTGCGCGACGGAACGTCGCGCCCGGCCAGCGCCGCGCAGTTTAGCCCGAATCCCCCGAAAGTGTTGCGGACAGGACCATCCGGCGCGGCGGGGCAGGCATACCGTTCGACCTTCGACCCCAAGACGGCGGCGGGGCAGGCATGCCGTTCGACCGTCGGCACCAAGGCGGCGGGACAACCGCACGGCGTGCCGGACTTGCCCTACAATTGCGCCAAGGGCGCCGACGAATTCATGTGTTGCCCGTAGAGGAGAATTCGGTGAAACGGAACTTGCAGGGAGGAATCGCGGTCATCGGCGTCATGGTGGTGGCCCTTGTCGGCGTCGCTCAGGAGAATCCCACAGGCGCAGCGGAAAAACGGCGCCTGCTCGAGATGGGTCGCTCCCATGCGACCGCCTGGGACCTCTACCGGACGTTGCAGGAGCAGGCGGGCGGCGGGCAGCAACCACCACCGTACGATGAGTTGCCGGACTGGTCCGGCCTGTGGACCCGGGCGCCCGACGCCTTCGTCCTGTTCCAGCCCGAGGATGGCGAATCACCCCGGTTCACCCCGGAGGCTCAGCGCATGCTCGCCGAAGGGCGCGAACGCACGGCGCAGGGCAACGTCTACGACGAAGGCATCAGCGACTGCGGTCCGCCCGGATTTCCCCGGTGGCTGGTCATCCCCTTCCTCAGGGAATTCATCGTACGGCCGGAGCAGACCTGGCTCTCGTCGGAAACGGTCAACAACGTCCGCAGAATCTATACCGACGGCAGGGATCACCCCGACGAAGCCGAGCGCTATCCGCTCTACTACGGCGATTCCATCGGTTTCTGGGACGACGCGAAGCTCGTCATCCATACCAATCAGCTGATGAGCCGCTACATGGGGCGAAACAACCTCTACCAGAGCGACGCCATCGAAACGGTGGAGATCTGGGAGGCGGTTGCCGAAGACCGGATCGAGGTCGATGCGTGGATCTACGATCCTTCGATCATCGAAGAGCCCTGGCACACCAGGGTGGTCTACAGCCGCGTACCCAATCCGGACCACTCGTTGCGCGTGCGTTACTGGCACTGCGGAGAGAACCCCAACAATTTGGTCTACGAGACGGAAGAGGGCGGCACCCAGTTCAGGGATTTCCTGTTCGAGGAGTAAGGGGCGCGGTCACCAGGGTCGACACGAGCAGTTCGGTAAGGTTACGCGATGGCCGCTGACAACGGCGAACGTGCGTCGTCCGTCCGTTACGAAGCGGACGAGTCCCCGCCCACGGCGCTCACCCTCGGCCTGGGCCTGCAGCTGGCGATGCTTTGCATCGCCGGCATCGTGCTCACACCCGCCATCGTGATCCGCGCCGCGGGCGGGTCCGAAGACTACCTGTCATGGGCGATGTTCGCCGCCATCGCGGTCAGCGGCGTGTCCACGATCCTGCAGACTGTCAGGGTGGGCCGCATCGGCGCGGGTTATGTCCTCATGATGGGCACGTCCGCGGCATTCATCGCCATTTGCGTAACCGCGATCGCCGAGGGCGGCCCCGCGATGCTGGCCACGCTGGTGGTGATTTCCTCCATCTTCCAGTTCACCGTGTCGAGCCGCCTGTTCCTGTTACGGCGTATCCTGACCCCCGCGGTTGCCGGGACAGTGATCATGCTGATCGCGGTGACGGCGATGCCCATCGTCTTCGACATGATGACCGAAGTACCGGAAGGCAGCGCGCCCTTCTCCGCGGAATTCAGCACGCTGGCGACCATCGTCGTGATGGTCGGCATCGGTCTGAAGGCGGCGGGCGCGCTGCGCCTTTGGGCGCCGGTAATCGGCATCGTCGCGGGAACCGTCGTTGCGGTCTGGTTCGGCTTGTACGACTCAAGACTCGTCGCGGAGGCTGCGTGGGTCGGCTTGCCGTCGGGTTCGTGGCCCGGCTTCGACCTGAGTTTCGGCCCGACGTTCTGGGCGCTGCTGCCGGCGTTCGCCTTTGTGACCGTGGTCGGCGCCATCGAAACCATCGGCGACGCCGTCGCCATCCAGCGCGTCTCGTGGCGCCGCGAGCGGGCGGTGGACTTTCGTGCCGTGCAGGGCGCCGTGGCGGCCGATGGCGTCGGCAACCTGCTCTCGGGGCTCGCCGGCACGGTACCGAACACCACGTACTCCACCAGCGTCTCGGTGATCGAGCTGACCGGCGTGGCCGCGCGCCGCGTGGGTGTCGCCGCCGGCGCCCTGTTCGTCGCCATGGCCTTCATCCCGAAGGCGCCGGCCGTCATTCTGGCCATACCGGGCCCGGTGGCCGCCGCCTACATCACCGTCCTGATCGCGATGTTGTTCGTGGTGGGAATGAGAATCGTCGTTCAGGAGGGTATCGACCATCGCAACGGCTTGATCGCCGGTCTGTCGTTCTGGGTCGGTGTGGGTCTGCAGAACGGAGCGATATTCCCCGAATTCTTCTCCGAATTCGCCGGCGGCCTGCTCCAGAACGGAATGACCAGTGGCGGGTTGCTCGCCATTGTGCTCACCCTGTTCGTGGAGCTGACCGAACCGAGAAGGCGGCGCATCGAAGTGGATTTCGACATCGCCGCCCTGCCGGCCATCAGGAACTTCATCGCCGACTTCGCTTCGGTCGGCGGTTGGGGCACGGCCATGGCGGACCGGCTCGACGCCGTCGGCGAGGAAACGCTGCTGACCCTGCTGAACCAGGACACTTCCGGCGGGACGACCCTCAAGCGGCGACTGCTCGTGACCGCGCAAAAGCGCGCCGGCGAAGCGATCCTGGAGTTTGCCGCTGCTCCCGGAACACCCAACCTGGAGGACCGGATCGCGCTTCTGGGCAAGCAGTCCGGGACCATTTCACTTGAGCGGGAAGTATCGCTGCGGCTGTTGCGGCACCTGGCCTCGTCGGTGCGCCACCAGCAGTATCACGACACTGACATCGTCACCGTCCGGGTGACGCCACCGGACGCCGCTTCGGGCGGCGCAGGCTCCTGAGCGCGCGTGCCGGGACCGTGGACCCCGACTGCCGGGCACCGTTACCTCAATTCGCGAAACGCGGTCGCCAGCGCTCGCGCATGGCCCGGACTCATGGCCGCCACATTGACCCGGGCATTCGGCAGCATATAGATGTGAAACCGGTCTTCCATGAGTCGCTGCCCGGCCGCGTCGATCGGCAGGCACGAGAACATTCCGAGTTGCCGCTCGATGAACGAAGCGTCATAACCGTCGACTTCCGCCTCCAGCATGCTGCGAAGCATCCGGCGTTTCCTGACGATCTCACCACGCATCTCATCCAGTTCGCCGCGCCACGCGTTCTCAAGCTCCTCCGACGACAGGATTTCGAGCACGATGGCCGCACCATGGTCCGGTGGCATGAAGTAGAGCTGCCGGGCCACGTCCCTCAGCCGCCGCTTCAGATTGGAGGCGGCGCCTGAGCCGGCCGACGCCAGCACGGACAACAGGCCCGCCCGCTCCCGGTAAATCCCGAAGGTCTTCGATGACGACACGGCCAGCAACATCTGGGGCACTTTTCGCGCCATCAGCCTGACGCCGGCGACATCCTCATCAACTCCCAGGCCGAACCCCTGGTAGGCGATGTCCACAAGGGGTATGGCGCCCTTCTGCGCCACCACATCGGTCACGGCCTGCCATTGGGCCAGGTTCAGATCCTGCCCGGTGGGATTGTGGCAGCATCCGTGCAGCAGGAGCAGATCGTTGCGGCGCATGCCCTCGAGGTCTTCGAGCATGTCGTCGAATCGCATCACCGATTCGAACTGATCGTAGTAGCGGTAGGACATGACCTCCATGCCCGCCCGCTCGAAGAACTCGAGCTGGTGCGGCCACACGGGCTTCGATACCCAGACCCGCGATTCGCGCGACAGGGTGCGCACCAGTTCGGCCGCCACCCGCAGCGAACCGCCGGCGCCGGGCGTTTGCGCCGAGACGATGCCGCCGTTCTCCACCACCGGATGTTGCGGCCCCAGTATCAAGCGCTCCACCGCTCCGCAGTAGTCCCGGTTCCCGAGTGGGCCGATGTAGGATTTCGACTCCTCCCTGCGCACGATTCGCATTTCGGCGTCCCGGACCGCCCGAAAGACCGGCACCGTGCCCGAGGCGTCCCGAAATACCCCTATGCCAAGGTCCACCCTCTCGGCGCTTCGGTCCGCGGCAAGGCGGACGAACATGGCTTCGATGGGATCGTCCTCGTAGGGGGGCAATTCACGGAACATTCTCTACCTCCAATTCCCGTCGAGCCGGGACTTGGTTGGACCCGCCTTTGCAAGCGGTGATGACACGTTCAATAATAATCGCTTCAGACCGGATCCATTCATCATCCTCGGGGAGTTCTCATGAAGATGCCTGCAAGCAAGCCGCTTCGCATTACGGCCAACGGGCTGGTCGTCACGTTACTGCTGGCGTTCGGCGGTCAGGCGCAGGCCGACCGGATCACCCTGCGGATCGCCACGGGGCACCCGCCCGGCGTCGTCTACGCGGGCCTGATGCAAACGTACTTTCAGACCGAGCTCAAGCGACGGGTGGAGGAAAGGACCGAGCATACGGTCAATTTCATCGAGGGATACAGCGGTTCCATCGTCAGGACTTCCGAGACCCTGGAAGGCGTTCAGAACGGCATCGTCGACATCGGCGGATTCTGCTACTGCTTCGAACCCTCCAACCTCCCCCTGCACGCGTTCCAGGTCATGCTGCCTTTCGGGACCATGGACCCGACCGTCAGCCTGAAGATCGCCAAGGACGTCTACCGGGAGGTGCCCTATCTGACGGAGGTGTTCGAGGAGGAATTCAACCAGAAATTGCTGGCCCGCATCACCGACGCCGGCTACAACCTGGGCACGTCGTTCGACTGGAACACGGTGGAGGACCTTGACGGAATCAAGATTGCCGGCGCCGGGCTGAACCTGAACTGGCTGCGGTACGCGGGCGCCACGCCCGTTCAGGGCGCCCTGCCGGAAGCGTACACGGGCCTGCGGACCAACGTATACGAAGGCTGGATCATGTTCCCCAGCGCCTGGGTCCAGCTCAAGCTCTACGAACCGGCCCCCTACTACACCCTGATCGGCTTCGGCTCCATCACCTGGCACGGACTGACCATCAATCTGGACACCTGGGACCGGCTTCCCGAAGACGTGAAGCCGATTCTCCTCGAAGTGGCCGCCGATTATGAAGAGAGGACCGGGTCCAACAACCTGGAACGCTATGGCGACGATGTTGCGGCGCTGCGCGAGCTGATCACCGTGAAGGAGCTGGACCCGGAGGTGCGCGAGGCCTGGGCCCGTTCGCTGGCCGAATGGCCCGGGCAGATGGCCGCCGAACTCGACAGCCAGGGCCTGCCGGGCACGCAAGTGCTCGAGACGGCGCTGGCGGCGGCGGAACGCTATGGCCATGTCTGGCCCGTCCGATACGAAATCCGTTAGCCGCCCGGTTCGGCAGCCGGCGGGCGATGACCCCGGGTAAATCGTGTCCATCGTCAAGCTTAGCGACCGTCTGACCCGGTTCCTGCTGGTCCTCGCCGCGGTCTGGGCCTTCGTCCTGACGTTCTTCATCATCGCGGACATCGTCGGTCGCAGCGTCTTCAACTCGCCGGTCTACGGCGTGCCCGAGATCGTGATGAATTCCATCGTCATGATCGTCTTCCTGCAGGCGGGTTACGCCATCCGCAGCGGCGCCATGCTGCGGGCGGACTTCCTGGCCCAGCGGTTCCCGCCGATATTCGGTCGGATCGCCCTGGCGGCGGGGTACCTGCTCGGGGCCGCATTCTTCGCCATGATCCTGGTCGGCGGTTGGGAGGCGGCGATCCGCTCCTGGATCGCGGGCGAATACGAGGGCGAAGGCGCCCTGCGCGTGCCGGCCTGGCCCACCCGGTTCACGATCCTGATCGGCAGCGCGCTGGCCTGCTTCAACTACCTGCTGATGGCGTATCTCGACCTCTTCCGGCCGCAAGCGCTGCGATCCGCCGCCGAGACGGAAGCCTCCGGCACGAACGGCGGGATTTCCCAGGCGGAGTGAGGAGCATGTTCGACGTCAACATCGCCGCCGTCCTCATCGTCAGCCTGCTGGTCATGGTGGCCCTGGGGGTGCACATCGCGATCGCGCTCGGCATGGCCAGCGCACTGGGAATCTTCCTGGTCACCGGCGGCAACTTCGACGTGGTTCTGGCCATGCTCGGCAGCACATCCTACGAAGCCTTGCGCGCCTACGAATTCGCGGTGATTCCCCTGTTCATGCTGATGGGCGAATTCGTCAGCCGTTCGGGGGCGGTCACCGACGTGTACCGGGCCATTCATCGCGGACTGCAGCGCCTGCCCGGGCGTCTGGCGGTGGCGACCCTGCTGGGCAATGCGATCTTTTCCTTCGTGACCGGCGTCAGCATCGCCTCGGCGGCGGCCTTCTCGCGCATAGCCTATCCGGAGATGAAACGCTTCGGCTACCACCGCGGATTCGCCCTGGGCGCGGTGGCCGGTTCCAGCTGCCTGGGGATGCTGATCCCGCCCAGCGTGCTCATGATCGTCTGGGGCCTGTTGACCGAGCGCTCCATCGGACAGATCTTCCTGGCCGGAGTGCTGCCGGGATTGCTGCTGGTCAGCCTGTTCGTCGGCTATGTACTGGTCTCGGCCGTGGCCCGTCCCGGCCTGGTGGGCGGCGGGTTAGAGGCGAACGCGGGCGGCGGGCGAGAGGCGAACGCGGGCGGCGGGCGAGAGGCGAGCACGGGAGGCGGGCACGAAGCGAATACGGGCGGCGAGATCGGGGCCGACACAAGCGCCGCGCCGGACGGCGCCGGCGCCGAAGTCAGCGCACGGCAGGCCTGGACCAGCGGGCTGGGCATCCTGTCCGTTGTCGTCGCCGTGCTGGGCGGAATCTGGTTCGGAGTCTTCACGCCCACCGAGGGCGCCGGGGCGGGTGCCTTCATCGGTCTGATACTGGCGATCTCCAAGGGGATGCGCCTGCGGGGCGCGCTGGACGCGATCCTCTCCGTGGGCCGAACGTCGGCACCCATCCTGCTGTTGCTGGTTTCCGCCGCGCTGTATTCCCGCACGCTCGCCATGACCGGCGTTTCCAGCGGCATCCAGGGTGCCTTCCTGGGGACGGAGCTGGCGCCCTGGATGCTGCTCGCGCTCATGATCGGAATCTGGTTCATCCTCGGCATGGTCATCGACTCCATCTCCATCATGCTGCTGACGCTGACCATCTTCGAGCCGATTGCCGTGAGCCTCGGTTACGATCCCATCGCGTTCGCGATCATCGGCATCCTCGCCATCGAAGCGGGCCTGCTCACGCCACCCTTCGGGCTGCTGGTGTACACCGTGAAGGCCGCAATCCGCGACGAGGACGAGCACATCTCGATCATGGAAATCTTCAGAAGCTCCACTCCCTACTGGATCATCATGCTGGCGAGCCTGATCGCGATCGTCAATTTCCCGCAGATCGCGACGTACCTGCCCAGCCTGGTGTTTTAACGGCTAGTGTCACTTGAATGGTAGTATGCGGCGTTCGACCCACGTCGATTGTCGAATTCATCCAACCGTCCGATTTCCCTCACATGGAGCATTGCGCATGATCGCCCCCCATTCCCATCGCCGCCTGGCGGCTTCGTCCTTGCGCGCGGCAAGCGTCGCGTTGCCCGTGGCGCTCGCCACGTCCCTGACCGTCCATTCCCAGGAGGTCGCCGAGGTGCCCATCGAGGAAGTGGTGGTGGTCGGCACCCGCGCGCTGCCCCGCTCGGTGGAAGAGTCGTCGGTGCCGGTGGACATCATCGGCGTGGACGATTTCCAGGATCAGGCCGGTTTCGAGATGACCAACCTGATCCGGTCGGCGGTGCCCTCATTCCACGTCAGCGACAACCCTTCGCGCGACATGGCGGCACTGCTGCGCCCGGTCAACCTGCGCGGGCTGGCGCCGGACCACACCCTGGTACTCATGAACAACAAGCGTCGCCATCGCGGCTCGGTCATCCAGTGGATTTCCAATGGCGCCTCCAACGGCGCCCAGGGGCCGGACATCTCGGCCATACCCGCCATCGCCATCCAGCGCATGGAAGTGCTGCGCGACGGCGCCGCGGCCCAGTACGGCTCCGACGCCATCGCCGGCGTGCTCAACTTCGTGCTCAAGGACGCGGACGAGGGCGCCTCGGTGGAAGCCCGATACGGCGCCTACAGCGAGACCTCCGGCGAAGACATGACCTCCATCGCCGCCAACGTCGGGCTGCCACTGGCGGAGGGCGGTTTCGCCAACTTCAGCTTCGAGTACGGCGAATCCGCACCCACGGACCGCAGCGTTCAGCACCGCGACGCCACCGCCCTGATCGGGCTGGGCATACCGAACGTCGCGGTGCCCGCCAAGCCCTGGGGATCACCGACGGTCAATGACAGCATCAAGGCCGTGGCGAACATCGGCCTCGACATGGGCGACGCCAACGAGCTCTACGCGTTCGGCAACTACGCCAGCCGCGAAGTGTCCACTGCGTTCTTCTTCCGCAGCCCGATGAACCGCAACGGCGTCTACAAGACCTCGGCCAACAAGTTCCTGGTGGGCGGCGAGGGCTGCGCGGCGAAATACGGCGACATCGACTCCACCGCGGAGAACCTGCTGTCGTTCCGCGAGGCGCTGCTGGCCGACGATGGCTGTTTCTCCTTCGTCGAGTCGCTGCCGGAGGGATTCACTCCGCAATTCGGAGCCACCATCAGCGACTTCTCCGGCGTCGTCGGAGTGCGCGGCGAGAGGGACAACGGCCTGATCTGGGACATCTCGGCGAGCATCGGCGAGAACAGCCTGGCCGCGTTCAACCACAACACCCTGAATGCCTCGCTGGGCCCGAATTCACCGCGTGATTTCGACATCGGTGACTACACGCAGCGGGAAACCAATTTCAACGCCGACGTGGTCTACCCGGTGGATCTCGGTGGTTCGGACCTCAATGTCGCCGCCGGATTCGAGGCGCGCACGGAAGAATTCCAGATCACCACCGGCGAACGGGCCGCCTGGGAAATCGGGCCGTACAACCAGTACGGATTCGCCTCCGGCTCGAACGGTTTCGGCGGATTCAACCCGGCGGCGTCCGGCACCTGGGACCGTGGCAATGTCGCCGGTTACGTGGACCTTGAGCTCAACGCCACCGAGACCTGGCGCATCGGCGGGGCGCTGCGCTTCGAGGACTTCGACGGCTTCGGCAGCACCACCAACTACAAGCTGGCCACGCACCTGCGCCTGTCCGAGAGCCTCGCGTTGCGCGGCTCCGTGGGCTCCGGTTTCCGGGCCCCGACTCCCGGCCAGTCCAACGCCCGCAACCTCTCCACGGTGGTCAACGCCGTAACCAACGAGTTCGAGGAACGGGGCACCATCGGCTCCACCCACCCGGTGGCGATGGCGCTGGGCGGTCGTGAACTGCAACCGGAGGAAAGCCAGAACCTGTCGGTGGGCGCGGTCTTCGCCGCCGACAACGGCTTCAGCGTGACGGTGGACTATTTCAGCATCGACATAGAAGACCGGATCGCCCTGTCGGGGCTCTTCGCCGTGACCGACGAGATCAAGCAGCGTCTCGTCGCCGACGGCGTTCCCGAGGCGGCCGAATTCACCTCGGTGCGCTATTTCACCAACGACTTCGACACGGAAACCACCGGCTTCGACGTCGTGGCCAGCTACGGCTGGGACACCGCCAACGGCACCGCCGACCTGCTGTTTTCCTACAACAAGACGGATACCGAGGTCGTGGACTCATCCAGCATCTCGGCGGGCACCATCCGCAATCTGGAGCACGGCTGGCCGGAGACGCGCTACAACCTGACGTACCGACGGGGCATGGACCGCTGGGACCTGGTGGCGCGCTACAGCTTCTTCGGCGACTGGTACGACGATCACGCCGGCGAAGATTTCAGCGGCTACGGACTCGCCGACATCCAGCTTCGCTACAACCTTTCCGACGGTGTTTCGGTCACCGTGGGGGCGGAAAACGCGCTGGACGAGTACCCGGACGAAGCCATCAATTACGGCAACGGGCGGCGCTATCCCCGCTACGCGCCGGCCGGCCACAACGGCGCGCTGTACTTCGCCAAGGTCAACTTCGCGATGCGGTAGCGACAGTCAGGCGCCGGTGTCACTCCAGACGGAATGGCACCGGCGTCACTTCAAATCGAGTCCGAACAGCTCGATGGCATTGGTTCGGCCGATTCGGATCCGCTCGTCCTCGTTGATTTCCTGGGTGGCGTCATACCATTCAGCCGCATCCTGCATGCGCTCGAAAGGGTAGTCGGCGCAGAACAGCACCTTGTCGGTGCCCATGACATCCAGGGTGTTCCGGAAGGCGGGGTCGTTGAAAAAGCCGCTGGTGGTGACCACGAAGTGGTCCATGAAATACTCGCCCAGGGGGCGATTGCCCCGATAGTCACGACGCGAGAAGCGCATCCGCGCGTCGATCCGCCACAGGCCGTGCGGTATGAACTCGCCCAGGTGGCCAATGATGATCCTCAGGTTCGGATAGTCGTCGAATAGTCCCGACCCGCACAGGCGAAGCGAGTGGATGGAGGTTTCGACCGCGAAGCCCCAAGGAGCGCTCATCAGCCACGGATGACCTTCGTAAACCTGTGCCCGTGAGGGAATCTGCATTCGCGGATGCAGGTAGAACGGCACGTCGAGTTCCGACACCGTGGCCCAGAAGGAGCGGTACTCGGGGATGTCGTAGTAGATGGCCGAGTCGGGCACGTCTTTCTGGGTGAAGCCGTTGACCATGGCGCCCTTGAAGCCCAGGTCGTTGATGCAGCGGGTCAGTTCGGCCGAGGCCGCGTCCGGGTCCTGCATCGGAAGCGCCGCCATGCCGCCGTAGCGGTCCGGATGACGCGACATGGCCTCTGCGATGGCGTCGTTGGCCATCCGGGCCACGCGCACCGCCTCCCGCGTATCCAGAATTCCCTGAATGCCGGGCGCGTTCAGCGACAGCAATGCAAACTCGATGCCGGTCTCGTCCATGTTGTCCAGCCGCCGGGCGCCGACATCCAGAATCTGCAGGGTGAAATCGTCCCATCGACCGGAGTCGCCGGCGAAACTGCGCGTCTCCGACACCGTCTCCGGAATGGCCATGTGTTCCTCGAATGCGATTTTTCCCTGCATGCCCGACTATCCTCCTGTCCTGTAGCTAAACGCCTTGCCCGGCATGGGCCCTTGCCCGGCGTAGGGGGGCGATGAATTATACCTGCGCGGCGACAAGCGCCGGCATTCGCTCCACCAGATACAGCGGCAGTGATAGAAGGCGGTAGGCCGCGACCACCGGATTCCCGCTACGTTGGACGCGGGTTCGCACTGTCCGGATGGAAGGCGGCGCCGCGTCGAAACGTACTGCCAGGCGCTCACCTTTTTCCGCCACGAATTGATGCAGCGACTTCAGCGCTCCGCGGGCGCCGGCTTTCACCTCGATGGGCACGATGCGCCCTTCGCATACGGCCACGTAGTCCACTTCCGCGTTCGCAGACCGGCCTTCACGCAACCAATAGCTCAGTTCGCGATTGGGCGATCCCGCCATCAGGGCCTGGAGGTGCTGGCCGATGAACTGTTCCGCTATGGCGCCTTCGTTCACCAGCCGGACCCCATCCATGCTCTCGATCGCGGTCCAGCCAAGACCGCATACGGCATTCATGAGCCCCACATCCATGAACAACAGCTTGTAGGCTCGAGGATCGGAATCCGCCTGCAATGGCAAGCCGTTGCAGTGGCTGCGCACGACTTTCGACAGCACCCGCGCCATGCACAGAAGTTCGATGTCCGCCCTGGTCACCGCCGCCCGCTCCTCCCTGGAGAAATGGACATATTTGACTTTCCGTCCGACGTTCCGGGCGGCGAAGTTGAATACGTTGACGACGCGGGCAAGGTCTCGGGAACCGATGTACTTCGGGAAGTCCTCCCGGTAGGTGTCGACGATGGAATTGTGGACTTCGGCAACATCCCGGAGGCGGTGGGAGCGCGCGAACGCCTGGACCGCTTCCGGCATTCCGCCAGTGAAGAAGTACGTGCGCAACAGCTCCATGAGGCGATTGTGGACCGCCGGATCCAGGCCTTGCTCGATTTCGAAGGATGCGATGACACGAGCAAGTTTCTCGCCGCCAACGGCGTCCAGAAATTCCGTGAACGTCATCGGCCCCATGTGCAGATACGCGATCCGGCCCACCGGCATTGGAGACCGGTGGTCGGCGAGGGCGAAGTCCAGCAGCGACCCCGCGGCCAGCACCGGCAGTTCGCTCATGTCCTCTCGGAAGTAACGCAGCGCGGAGATGGCCTCCGGCACCGCCTGAATCTCGTCCAGAAACAGTATTGAGTCCGGGCCGACCGGCCCAACCCCCGGCAACGCCTCCAGAACGTTCATCAGGTAAGCCGGATCGTTACGGGCGAAGGCCGGGCCCAGATCGACGTGGCGTTCCAGGTTGACCTCCGCCAGCGGACGCCGGCATCGCTCGGCGAAAAGCCGCACCAGCGTGGACTTGCCCACCTGCCGGGCGCCGCGAAGTATGAGTGGTTTCCTGCCCGGCGTCTCCAGCCAGTTCTCAAGGAACGTGAATTGATGGCGGTCCATGTGCGAGTGGGTCCACAATGGGTGCATGGCCGCACGATAACATAACAGGGGGGTGTTTTATAAAACTTTTGCTATAAACAAAGGTATGTTAAAGGCATAAAGTGATAGAAACGACCGTCCGCCATGCAGATCACGCTCCATGGCAAAGCCGCGTACTTCATTCCGTCACTTCGGGTACGCACCCATAGGGCTCGACCTGCGAGGTAGTCCTTGCCATGACCCGCTGACCGGTCACCGATCCGGTGAAGTACGCCCCGTCGACCGCGGTCCAGTCGACCAGCAGGTCGCCTTCCTCATTCACCGACAGACGCTCGGTAAATACAAGCTCCGGCGAATTGAGGATGCCTGAGCCGTTCGGGAGCAGCACGCCCTCCGCAAATCGGGCCGTTTCGATTACCAGCACTTCACCCTCCCAACGGCCGATGGAATGCCCCAGCGTGCTGGGCTCCACCTCCGCTGGATGTCCCGTCCTTCCCATGTCCACCACCCGGACGGCATCCATGAATTCCGCCCGCAGGACCAGATTCGCGCCCTCATTGCGGATTTCCACCGGGTGCCCCGGCTGATCCCACAACTTCAGCGGACTGCTGGGACTGCACCGCAACACCGGGCTGTCGACGACTTCGTCGTAGTCGGCGTGTACGCGCGCTCCCTCGGGTGTGAACAAGTGCTCGTAGGGATCCTGCCGACCACCGCCGGGGAAGCGTTTTCGAATCCAGGTCCCGGTCACGGTACCGGGTGTATCACCGGCAAACTCCAGGTTGAACAGGGTCCGCCGGCTGTCCAGCGCCCGGCCGACGAATACCCGGCCATCGGCGTGTGTGGCAGTGCCGAACTCGCAACCCAGAGGATCGCGCCGCGCCGCCACGCCGTCGACGACGATCGTCTCGCCGGGCGGAAAGCTGTCTTGCGTGATGCCCTTGCGCGACAACTGACCGCGACTCTGCATCTCGCAGGTCCACAGCACCGTATTCCCGGCCTCGTCCCGAGCCTCTATGGCCAGCGACGAATGAGGGTTCCGGAAGTCGAACCTCACCACCGTGCCCTCGATGCGGACGGGCCTGTCCGGGTCGTAGTGGACTGCAAATCCATGGTGGGCAACGAGGGGGCTCGTCGGAAGGGCCGCCATCAGCCACGCGAGTCCCGCGAACGGCGCGCGGGACCGCAAATCAATCTTCATAAAACGCCTCCGGTTCGATGGGCAGCCTGACCTCCTTCCCCAGCCGGGCCGAGCGGTCCATGGCCATGGTCAGCATCAGGTTCCTGTGGCCATCTGCCGCGCTGGCGTGCGGCGTCTCTGCCCCCATCATGATGCGGCTGAACCAGGACATGGTTTCCTCCCGCATCGGGCCCCACAATTGCCGGTTCCAGATATCGCCCGGAGGATAGCTGGTCAGAAAATCCACGTGCCGCGTCATGGGCGGCTCGAACTCCCTGGTGGTATAGCCTGCCGGCAAGGGTTCTTCGGTGGCCAGCACGAGGTCGCGATGGGTGTCCTCCACGTCGATGACGCCCTTGGTGCCGACAATGCCGATCTCGATGCCGTATACCGCCCCGGGCCAGACCACCGGCAACGCCCAACTGATATTCATGGAGAAAATTGTCCCGTCGTCCATCGTGAACAGGCCGAAAGTCGAGTCCTTGGTCCCCAGGCCGGCCAGGACCTTGTCCGTCGAGCGGGCATAGACGCTCACCGGCGTCTTGCCTTCCATCAACCACATGGACATGTCCAGGCTGTGGGTGCCGGAGACGACCATGGGAGTGAGGTTGCGGCGGTCGCGGGTCTTCTCGATGGTGGCGATGGGCACCATTCGGTTCATGAACGCTCGGGTGACCACCGAATGCACCTCGCCGATCTGCCCCGCGGTCAGCCGTTCCTTGATGGTCAGGAAGCGGCGGCGAAACCGCTGCGTATAGCACACGCAAGCGTCGACGCCGGCCGCCTCTATCGCCGCGAGGATTCGCGCCGACTCGCGGGCGTCGGTGGCCAGGGGCTTCTCGATAAGCAACTTGAGACCGCGCTCGACGGCGGCCAACGCGGGCGCCATATGGTTGTTCTCGTCGGTCAGGATCATCGCCGCGGTCACTTCCGGGCGGTACAGCAGTTCTTCGTGGGACGTCGTGAAAAAATCGGCCCCGGTGTCTTTCGCCAGCTGCGCACCCACATCCTCGCGCCGATCGCACAGGCCAAGCCAGCCGACGCCGGGAAACTGTCGCGCGCATTGGGCGCGGATGCGGCCGATGGTTCCGCACCCGACAATGGCAAGGCCGATGGGTTCGTTTCTGTCGTTCATTCCATTGGGTGGCCGAGTTGCCTTGGGGTGATCCAACCGTGCCGACGACCCCGCACCGTCCTCAGGCCCTCGACCCGCCGCGCCTGAAGATGCCGTCGTAGAAAGTGTATAGCACCACCAACAGCAGGACCGTGCCCAGCTTCCGCTCCCAGAGGACGGAGAGAATGCCCGTATCCTCGAAGACGAGCAAGGCGCGGCGCAGGTTCTCGTCGGCCAGGGGACCCAGAATCACCGCCAATACCAGCGGCGCCAGCGGAAATCCGAAGCGGTGCAGGAAGAAGCCGATCAGCCCCGACGCGAGCATTACGTACACGTCCAGGATGTTCAGGTTGACGGCAAACGCGCCTAGCACGCAGAGGGGAAGCATCAACGGCATCAGCAGCGTCTTCGGCAGGCTGAACAGCCTGACGCAGGGCTTGATCAGGGCGATGGCCATGGCGTACATGAAAAAGTTCGCGACGATCAGGCCGATGTAGATGAAGTAGATCAGGCCGGGATTCTCCACCTGGACGAGGGGACCCGGCACCACGCTCTTCAGTTGCAGCGCCGCCAGAATGGCCGCGGCGGCGGCATTGCCCGGTATGCCGAGGGCAATTGTCGGCAACAGCGAACCGCCGACGTTGGCGTTGTTGGCGACCTCCGAGCAGACGATGGCCTCGTAGCTGCCCCGGCCCCACTTGCGCCGCTCCGCCTTCGTCGCCCGCCGGCGACCGATGTCGTAGGCAAAGAACGAGGCCACATTGGCGCCGGCACCGGGGATCGCGCCCACGACCGTGCCGATGATGCCGGAGCGGAACGCCGGTCGCAGATACCTGGCCAGTGACCTTGGGGACGGCAGTACCGGTCCGGTTTCCGAGGGTATCCGTGGCGGACTCTTCTGCGGCAGCACGCGAAGGATCTCCGAGATGCCGAACAACCCGATGAGCACGGGTATGAAGCCGATCCCGTCGTCCAGGTAGAACGACCCGAAGGTGAACCGAGACACGCCGTGTATCGCGTCCAGACCCACGAAGGACACCAGCAGGCCGATCCAACCGGAAATCCATCCCTTGAGCGGCGCCTCCTTGGACGACAGGGAGCCGCAGATGGCAATACCCCACAGGGACAGCAGGAACATCTCCCAGGACCGAAATTGCAGCGCCAGGAAGAGCACCGCCGGTATCAGCGCGATCAGCAGCAGGATGCCCACCCAATTGCCCAGGAAGGATGCGG
This sequence comes from Candidatus Rariloculaceae bacterium, assembly GCA_965221035.1. Lineage (GTDB taxonomy): Bacteria > Pseudomonadota > Gammaproteobacteria > Steroidobacterales > Rariloculaceae > UBA6522. Next base: position 3,420,216 of record OZ244860.1, on the reverse strand, counting down.
AGATGGCCGTGCCCAGCGCCAGCCCCCCTTCGCCGCGCCTGGCCAACGGATAGCCTTCGATCATGGTCGGCACCGCGTCCGGCGTACCCGGGATATTGACCAGCACGGCGGATATGGCGCCGCCGAACACGCTGCCGGTGTAGGCCCCCAACATGAACATGATCGCGGCATGCTGGGACATGCCCACGGTCAGGCCGATGAGCAGCGTCATGGCCATGGTGGTGGAAAGCCCGGGCATGGCGCCCCAGAGGATGCCCAGCGTCACCCCCGTCAGGCACGCCAGCCAAAGCCACGGGTCCAGCGCGATCAGGACCAGCTGTTCCTGAAATTGGGCGAGCGCCTCCACGTCGGCGTCAATACCCCGCGGGCATGGGAATGCCGAATCCGTAGCGGAAGATGGTCGCCAGCGCCTCCACCGTGACCAGCGCCACGAGCAGACACCGGCCCACGCCGGCCTTCCAGTACAGCCTGAGAATCCAGGCCACCATGATCACCGAGATCACTTCATAGCTGCTGATCCTGGCGGTGAAGAAACCCAGCGGCAGGCCGAACTCGAAGTGGATCGCGCCGACCAGCAGCACGTAGGCCGTCACCAAGGCCATCAGCAGGCCGGTGCGTCGTGCCTCCCCTGCCCCGCCGATGTTCCGAATGGCGTTTGCACACCGCCTGGGCCACTTCGCGAGCGCTTCGGCTCGCGCCAGCGCGCCCAACGCCGCTCCGGCGCGAACGGCCTGCCATCCAAGCGCCACCGCCATGGCGAAGAGCGTCGCTGCGGTGATCAGCGGCAACAGGCCGGGCGCCGTGAAGATCGAGCCGGGCACGTCGAGCCGCAAGGAGAACACCACCACCAACACCGCCAATGCGCCGATGACGGCGGCAGCCGCGAGATCCCTATTGGGCGTCATGGATCGGGATCGCTCCATAGCCGGGCGGGGGCCACCATTGATCGAATTCGTCCGGGTGCGGAAGGCCCAGCTCCCCTGCGGTCCTGGCGCCGGGGATCATGAGCGCCTCGAATACGTTCGCGGATATCGCCTCCACCTGGGCGGCGCGTCGGTCGGCATCCGGACCCACCAGCAAGTCCACGGCAAAGTGGCGCTCGGCGACCTGCGACCGGAACCCCTCCGACTCCACCGCCGCGATGAACGCCGCTTCCACCTGCCGGATGACCTCCGGCGGCGTGTCGCGCCGGATCCCGAGGTTGTACGCGCCGCTGGGCGGAAGCTGGTTTCGGATTTCGGGTATGAAGTTGACCAGCGACGGCATGATCCGACCGCCAGGCGTGACGATATCCTCCAGGCTGGTCTGCTGCAGCGGCACCAGCTGGCCCGCATCCACATACTGAATGTGTTCGTGTACGCCCCCGCCGGTGATGTCCACCTCGCCGTTGAGCCCTGCCAGCGTCGCCAGTTGACCGCTGTTGTACGGCACATAGCGCAGCTCGATACCCGCCGCCCGCGCCACCACCGCGGCGAATTCGTGCCACTGCCCGCCAGTCCCCGATGTCGAGATGGTCAACGCGCCCGGATCGGCCCCCGCGGCCTCGACCACGTCGTCGAAGGTCCTGAACGGCGAATCCGGCCGCACGGACCAGCTCGCCGACCCCGACGCCGCACGCATGTAATACCAGTCCCGCCAGGAAGCCGAATCGCTGCCGCCGCTGATGCGGGAATACTTGTTGAAGTTCGATGCGCCGAGCATCGTGTAGCCGTCCGCGGGCCGATTGAGCACATAGCGCGTGGCCACTGCCCCCGCCGCGCCGGGACGGTTGACCACGTTGATCCGCCAGCCCGTGGCGCTGGCCATTTCCGCCGCCAGCGCCCGCAAGACCGTGTCGGTGCCCCCGCCCGGGGAATACATCACCACGACGGTGATGGGGCGCTCGGGCCAGTCCGCGAACGCCGCGGGCAGCGGTGCGGCAAGCCACGACATGAAGAGCAGCACACGGAACAATGCCGCTCGATAGAACGCCACGCGGCGTAATGACGAACGACGCCAGTCGACTGCGACCTTCATCGCCATTGGCGGACGGGTATGCCGGTTGCGCCAGGAGGAAGCGATTCCATGCTGCAATACGTTCTCCCGGGCGCCGTCTAGGTCAGGAATGTCCCGTCGCCGATTCTTGCAAGTCAACCGGATTGGCGCAACCCGCGTGGGGTGGCCGTTGCGGAATTTCCACTTGGCACATTGGCGTTGGCTTCTGATGATGTTGGCCTTTTTTCCTGTTGGCCTTGGATGCTGTTGGCCTTGGATGCTGTTGGCCTTCCGATGCTGTTGGCCTTCCGATGCTGTTGGCCTTCCGATGCTGTTGGCCTTCGATGCTTGATCCATGCAAAGTATGGCCATATCATCGCAGTATGGCCAGTGTAACCGTCAAGTCGACTTATTCACTCGACATCAACACCGTGCGGCAGTTGGAGAGCCTGGCGAAGTGGTGGAACACCTCCAAGTCCGCCGCGATCCGCCGCGCCATCCAGACTGTTGCGCAACAGACCCTACCTGGCGAGATTCAGGAGCTAGAGGCACTCGACCGGCTGCAGAGCCTGCTCGCCCTGGGTCCCGACGACGCGACAGCATGGGAACGCGAGATACAACGGGAACGGCAGACGGTGAAGCGGCCAAGCGAGTCGCTGCCGGGGTGATCCATCTCGACACCAGCTTTCTGATCCGCGCCCTTGTTCAAGGCTCTCTGGAAGATGAATCGCTTCGGGTCTGGGTCGCGGCAGGTGAAACCCTCGGCATGAGCGTGATCGCCTGGACGGAATTCATTTGCGGCCCGGTCAACGACACAGCCCTGTCCCTGGCGTCGGTGGTCGTCAAGAAACGCCTGGACTATACCGAGGCCATGGCCGTGACGGCCGCACGTTTGTTCAACGGCTCCGGCCGACGGCGGGGATCCATGATCGACTGCATGATCGCGGCGGCAGCGATCGAGACAAACGCCACAATCGCCACTGCAAACCCTTCGGATTTCCGTCGATTCAAGGCGTTTGGACTGGTCCTGGCCTGACTTCCGGCGTTAACGCTTACCCGCCGACGACATCTGTGCGGGCAACGGCTATCGCTCTGCGATACCCAGATTGTTGGTCAGCCCGCCTTCCAGCGCGGCTTGATCAGCTGCCGACAGAGGAGCTTCCAGCGCCGCGAGCGCTTCCTCGCCCATCTTGTCCTTCAACACTCCCAATCGGCGTTTGCTCGAACCTTGCAGGGGAACCAGTTTCGCGATTGGAATCCCTCTCCGCGCAATCAACACCTCTTGTCCCTGTTCCACGCGACCGATTATTTCGGCAAGCCGGGATCTGAACTCGCTGACTGAGACGGCTCCGGAAACCGTCTCTCGCAACGACGAAAATCCATTGTCCATCATGGGTTCGCTCGATCACTCGGCATACGGCGCGTTACGTAACGAGCGAACATGGTATCACCGTGCTCCGCTTGCTTCGCCAGAGCATGGATGTCGCCGAGGCGTTCCAGCAAGGGGAAGAGTGCGGTTTGTGACAGCACGACAACCCTATCCCCTGTGCTAGAATCCACCGCCGATTCGGACGGGCAAAGCCAAGGACGAAGGCGGCACCTCAATGCACAGGCCTCCCTTCATGATTCCGGCCCGTCATTACAAGGCAACTCAAGCGTAGAGGGTCAAGCATGGCGAATTTCGGCACGGTTGGACTGGACTGGCAGCAGCGGGTCAATTGGGACAGGCTGCGAACGTACCGGCTGGAACGCGCCAGGGAGCGCATGAAGGCGCACGGCCTCAGCGCGCTGGTGCTGATGTACGACGAAAACGTCCGTTACGTCACCAGCACGCTTACGCCGGGATGGAACCGCCTCAAGCCCGGGCTTCGCTACGCCATGCTGTGCGGTGACGATCCGCCGGTACTGTTCGAGCAGGGCGACATCGGCTTCCAGATCGAACGCCATTCGCCGTGGATTCCCAAGCAGAATGTCCGCCACTCCTACGCGTGGATCAAGGGCGCGGCGGGCCCCGCGTCCCAGCAGCAGGTCAAGAAGTTCACCAACGCCGTGCTTCAGGAGATGAAGAAAAGCAACGTCTCCGGCGAAAAGGTGGGCATCGACTTTGTCGACATCAACCTCATCGGCGCCTTCAAGGACGCCGGCATCGACTGGACCGACGGCATGACGCCGATGATGGAAGCCCGCGCGGTGAAGAACGAGGACGAGCAGGAGTGCCTGCGCATCGTCGGCGCCATCGGCGACGGCGCCCACTGGGAAACCATGAAGTTCCTCAAGCCCGGCATCACCGAAAACCAGGTGACCGCCCACATCATGGAGTACCTGTATTCGATCCCGGGAATGGAGGACGTGGAGGACGTCATCGTCTCCTCCGGGCCCAACACCTGGCCCAACTGGCGCAACTTCTCCGACCGGATCATCAAGCCCGGCGACATCGTCTTCATGGATCTGGCCGCCCTGACCTGGAACGGCTACAAGTCCTGCTACTACCGCACCTACTGCGTCGGCAAGGAACCGACCCAGCAGCAGAAAGACATCTACGCCACGGCGCTGAAGTGGCTGTACGACTCCATCCACGCGGTCAAGGCGGGCACGACCACACGGGAAATCGCCCAGTGCTGGCCCTCCGCCAAGGAGGCCTGGGGCTACGAGGAAGAGGATCAGGCGGCGGCCAACCTGTGGGGGCACGGCCTGGGGCTCGCCCAGTACGACCCGCCGGTTATCTCCAGGATCTGGTCGCTGGACCACCCCATCGAAATCAAGTCCGGCATGGTGTTCGCGCTGGAAACGCAGCACGGCATACCGTTCCAGTGGGGCGTGCGTATCGAGGAGATGCTCATCGTCCACGAGGACCACACCGAGTTGATTTCCAACTTCCCGGTGGAGCAGATCACGGTGGTGGATCCGCTGCCGGGATATTCAACCTTCTAGCTCGCGCAACGCGCCCATGCTCGCGGCGAGGGGGTGCGGACGCCGGAGGGCGCCATGAACGCCTCACTCGACCGCTTGCTTGTTCCGCTGAGCGCTACCGAGGCGGCGGATTCCGCCCGTTTCGGCCCAAAGGCCGCGAACCTGGCGGCGCTGGGCCACGCGGGACTGCCCACGCCCGGCGGCTACGGCGTCGATGCCGAGGCGTACCGGCTGCAGATGCGCGCCCTCGGGTTGGAATGCGCCTCGCGGCTGGTTTTCGGCGGCCAGGACATGGTCGCCCGGAGAAGCGCCCTCAAGATCAAGCTCGACCTCCTGCAAAGCCCGATTGATCCGACCATCGCCGAAGCGCTGCTGGGGGCGTGGCGTTCGGTCACTGCCAACAAGGCTTCTCTGGGCGTGGTCCGGTCCTCCGCACTGGTGGAGGACCGCCCGAGTTCCAGCTTCGCCGGGCAGTTCGAAAGCTTCCTGGGACTCGAAGACGAAACCGACTTCCTGACCGCCGTTCGCTCCTGCTGGGCCGCGCTGTGGGCGACTCGCGCGCTCCGGTACATGGCTACCCACGACCTTGACCCCGCCGACACCGCCATGGGGCTCATTGTCCAGCCGCTGGTGGAGGCGACCGTCTCCGGCGGCGGACTCAGCCGGACCGCCGAAGGCGACATGCTCGTCAGCGCCACCTGGGGTCTGGGATCGGCCATCGCGCAGGGCGAGGTGGTACCGGATCGGTATCGTCTCAGCCGCAGTGGGGACATTCTCGAGGTCGCCGCCGGCCGAAAATTCCATGCCGTCGGCTGCGCCCACGGCACGCGCGCGGTGGCACAGTCCGAAGCGCGGGAGCCCTGCCTGAGCACCGCGCAGGTTCGGGAATTGGCCGGCTACCTCCGCGCCGCCGAAGACGTGGTCGACGGTCCCGCGGAAGTCGAATGGTGCCTGGACCGCGACGGCATCAAGCTGCTGCAGGCCCGTCCGCTTCATATCGAGTCCACCGTTGCCACGGACGAGCTATGGGAACAACACCCCCGTCTGCGCGGCCACCCGGCGGGCGTAGGTTGGGGCACCGGACGCGCGTGCGTGGTCAGCTGCGAATGCGAGCTGTCCCGCGTCAATCCGGGCGATATTCTGGTGACGCAGGTGGCCGGACCGGCGCTTGCCGAAGTTCTGCCGCGGGTGGCCGGCGTGGTCGCGGAACTGGGCGGCAGCACGTCGCACCTGGCATCGCTTGCCCGTGAACGATGCGTTCCGATGGTGCTGGGCGTCCTCGACGCCACCACTGAAATTCCGGAGGGTTCCACCGTGGCTGTGGATGGCGTCGCGGGAATTGTTCGGTGGATGGGTTGAAGGCGACGAATTGGAATTCTCGCTGGTCGGTCGGGCTCCTGTCGGCACTTTCCCTGCGTTCAGCCCAACCTGCGAAAACAAGAACGACCTCGGGAAGTTGGAGCCGCCAAGCCCGCCCGAACAGTGTGCAGTTTTCAGTTGCCATTGACACGGCGCTCCGCTTCGTCGCTGACCTCGTCGGCGATTTCGAGCAAGGCGGTACCCGTTCTGTATGGTTAAGATGGTCACGTTCCAGCCACGATCCGCCCCCTGGAGTGGTGATTGGGCAGTCACGTTCACTGGTGCGCGGGTCAAGAGATTTCTAGAATGCGGTGCCCGCATTACAGGAGGCAGTGATGAGCAAGCATGAGTATCGGGTGATCGTGCAGGCGCATCTCGACGATACTTTTTCGGTACTGGAAAGCACCATCAAGGGGTTATGGCTTGAGACCGAATCGGTCAGAGAAATGCTCGATGAAATCGTCCGGGTCGGGGCACGTCTGCTCCAAAGCAATTGCGGGCTGACTGACGCGCAGCTTAACCACGCCGTCATCACCGTAGCGTTTCAATTAGAGGTCCCCACGAGTCGAGGGAAGACTCGCCCAAAGCTACGGTACGAGGAACCTATGGCGGCCGTTTGGTAGGTCGTCGTGGCCGGGTACGAACGGGCGGTAAGGAAGAGCCTCAAGAAAGCTGGCCACTCCGAAACCGATCCGCGATTGAGACAATTCCGCGAAGGAGCGATTCTACTGCAATCCATCGAAGACGCCTTCATGTAGTCGGGCAGCAAGATGGCCACTTTGACGAAGAAGAGTAGCAGCCACCTGATCCAGTTTCCTTCCTACTACAACCAGTACGGCGTGGGATAGTAGAAGCAGTGCCTCTCATTACCGCTTCCATTCTGCCTCTTGTCGGTGCCGCCGTCGCATCTTGTGCCGGTCAGCTGTCCGTCGGCACAAGCCCGACGGTCAGCCGAGTGCCGGTCGCTTCGGCGTAGCGGCGCAGGGTCGCAAAGGATGGCGACACCCGACCGCCCTCAAGCCGTGCGACCGAAGACTGCGTCGTGCCGAGCCGCCGCGCAAGCTCCGCCTGAGTTAGTTTTGCCGCCGTGCGGGCGCGGACTAGCGCCTCGATGAGCGCATATTCCTCGTCAACGCGGGCGTATTCTTCCCGAAACTCCGGGTCTTCCATGAAGCGCGCTTTAAGGTCTTTCAGTTTCGTCATGTCATCACCTGCCTCATCCGTTTCCGAGCCGTTGCGAGCGACCGACGTGGTGTCTTGCGCGACTTCTTCTCGAAAACATGCAGCACCACCACACGCCGGCCCCTCGCGGTCACGTAGATGCCCCGCGCGATGCCACCGTTCGCCCGGACCCGAAGCTCCCAAAGCTTCCCTTCAAGGTGCTTGACATGCGGTGCGCGCAGCGCCTCCAACCCGACATTCTCCACCGTCTCCAAAAGCCTTAGCAGCCGAGCGCGCAACGCCACCGGCAACGACGCGATTTCGGCATCGACGGCCGACACGGTTTCGACCGTCCAATCCATGACAGATATATAGCGCATCCGCTATACATTTTCAACGGGGCGAGCCTCATTCCGTCGCCGAGAGCCGGAGGGTGTCCGGGAACACTTTTTGCTCCTCGGTTCATCCCCGCGTGTGCGGGGAACACCCAATGCAATTCATGCCGCGAATGGCGGCACCTTCAATTCATTTGCACTCGTCATCTTGACGTAGCAGGATTGCCATCCATATGGGCCATGCGATATGGTTCAGCCATATTTTCAACTGCGATCAACCGCCCATGAAGACCACGCTCAATCTTGACGATCAGGTTCTCCTGCACGCCAAGGAACGCGCTGCGCGGGACGGGATCACACTCACGCGTTTTGTCGAAGATGCGATGCGGGCAAAACTGATGGCAACGCAGCGCAAAGGCCCAGCCTTCAAGCTGAAAATTTCCACTGTGAAGGGAAATCGCCCACCCAACGTTGACGTCTCGGATCGGGACGCGCTCTACGACATACTCGATCGCGAATGATGGCTGTTGACACCAACGTCCTCATTTATGCGCACCGCCGCGAGACCGAATTCAATGCTGTCGCGACGACCAGGTTGGTCCTGCTGGCCGAAGGGACGGAACCTTGGGCACTGCCGGTCTTCTGCGTGACCGAGTTCTTGCGAGCAGTCACCCATCGACGTGTTTTCAATCCCCCTTCCACGATCACCCAGGCGATGGACTTCATCAACGGGATCGTTGCCGCTCCAACCTGCCGGATCGCCTTGCCGGGTGCTGATTTTCTCGGGCATCTTGAGACAACGGCGCGCAATGCCGACGCACGAGGCAACCTGATGTTCGATGCGCAGATCGTGGCGCTGTGCCGCGAGCATGGGATTGCGGAGATTTTGACCAACGACCGCGACTTCAGTCGCTTTGAGAGGATGCAAATTCACCGCCTGTATTTAGATTCCGCCCCTACGGCCAGGTATCGATGAATAGTTGAAACAGAAGGAAATTCGGATATGCGGAAAAAGTCGAAGGTCGTGCTGACCGACTATGTGTGGGAGAAGCTCGACGTCGAGCGCGAAATACTGGGCGGGCTGGCCGATCTGGTTCCACTGCAGAAGACCGATCCCGAAGCCTTCTTTCCGGAGGCTGCGGACTGCGACGCCATGCTCAACACGTACGGCGGGCCCATCACCGCCGAAGTCATGGCGCGAATGCCTTGCTGCAGGATCATCGCCCGCTACGGAATCGGCGTGGACACCATCGACCTGGATGCGGCGACCGAGGCCGGAATCATCGTCACCAACAACCCCACCTACTGCATCGAGGAAGTCGCCGAACACACCGTGGCGATGATGCTGAGCGCGGCCCGAAAGATCGCCTTCTACGACCGCCAGGTCCGCGGCGGCGGCTGGGCCGTGCCTCCGGGCAAGCCGATGTTCCGGGTGTCCGGGTCCACCGCCGGGCTCATTGGATTCGGCAACATCGCCCGGCGGGTGGCAACGGCAGCGGCGGCGCTGGGCATGCGGGTGATCTATTTCGATCCCTTCGTGGAGCCGGGGCAGTTTGATGCGCCGGGGGAGAAGGTCGATCTGGCGGAACTCCTGACCAAGTCGGACTATCTTTGCGTACATGCTCCGCTGACGCCCGAGACCCGCGGGATGCTCGGCGCCGAGGCCTTCCGGCAGATGAAACCCACGGCGGTGCTCATCAACTGCTCGCGGGGCCCCATCGTCGACACTGAGGCCCTGGTGGAAGCCCTTGATGCCGAGCAGATCGCGGGCTGCGCCCTGGACACCACCGATCCCGAACCGCTGCCCGAAAACCACACCCTGCGCACGCGCGAGAACGTGATCATCAATCCCCACGCGGCCTGGTACAGCGAGCAGGCCATGGAAGGGCTGCAGCGGGGCGCGCCCAATGAAGTTCGCCGCGTGCTTGAAGGCCGCTGGCCCGTCAACGTGGTCAACCGGGCCGTCAAGGGACGCAATCGGGCCGGAATCTAGTGCCGGCGGACACGCCGGACGAGGTGATCGACCGTCGAACCGGTTCGGCGAGGGCAGGCGCATCTCCATGACCACAGGTACCCATACCGTTCAGGCGGACGAACGCAATCAGCTCATCAGGATCAACATCAACGGCGAGCTGTACCCCAGGCACGAGGCGGTTGTCTCCGTATTCGACAGCGGCTTCATCCTGGGCGACGGCATCTGGGAAGGACTGCGGCTGCACCGGGGGGTCATCCCCTTCCTCGACCGTCACATGGCGCGCCTGTGGGAAGGCGCCAAGGCGCTGGACCTGGACCCGGGGCTATCCCGGGCCGATCTCAAGCAACGCATCTACGACACGGTGGATGCCAACGGCATGGAATCCGATGTCCACATTCGACTCATGGTGAGCCGCGGCATCAAGGCAACGCCCTACCAGGACCCCGCCATGACCATCGGCGGGCCGACCATCGTCATCATCCCCGAATACAAGCTGCCGGACCCCGGAATGTACGACCGCGGCGTGCGGCTCTATACGGTGTACGTGCGGCGCGGCTACGCCGACGTCCAGGACCCGCGGATCAACAGCCACTCCAAGCTGAACTGTATCTTCGGCTGCATCCAGGCCAGCAAGGCGGGCTACGACGAAGCCCTGATGCTGGACCCCCACGGGCATGTTGCGACCTGCAACTCGACGCATTTCTTCATCGTGCGGGACGGTGAAGTCTGGACCTCAAGCGGCGACTACTGCCTGGACGGCATCACCCGTCGCAACGTCATCAATCTCTGCAAGGCGAACGACGTCCCGGTGTACGAAAGGAATTTTTCCGTGATGCAGGCCTACGGCGCGGGGGAAGCCTTCGTCACCGGCACCTTCGCCGGCCTGACACCGGTGTCCGAAATCGATGGCCGCATCATCGGCGATGGCCATGTCGGCGCCGACGGCCGGACCGGCAGCGTCGACCGCGCCGTCAGTGGCGGGGTCGGTGGCGGCACGGCAGGTCCGGTGACCCGACGGCTGCAGGTGCTCTACAGGCAGCTGATCGACAGCGAGTGCGGCCTGGGCAGACAATGACCATACGCATCGCCATGTGGTCGGGGCCGCGCAGCATCTCCACCGCGATGATGCGAAGCTGGGAAAACCGGCCCGACTGCACGGTCGTCGATGAACCCTTCTACGCCTGCTACCTGCGCGAGACGGGCCTTCCCCACCCCGGCAAAGAGGCAATCATGGCCTCCCAAAGCTCCGACCGCACGGAGGTGATCCGCCAACTCACCGAGCACCCCGTGGCCACGCCGCTGTTCTACCAGAAACACATGACCAAGCACATGCCTCCCGGCATGGACATGGGTTGGTGCGCGGGGCTGCGGCATTGTTTCATTGTTCGTGATCCCGCCGAGGCCATCGCCTCCTACCTCAAGATGATGCCCTCGGTGGACGAGCAAGCCATCGGAATCGCCAGGCAGGCGGAGTTGTTCCGGGAAATTGCCTCGGTCACCGGCGAGCCACCCTGCGTGGTGGATGCCGCCGACGTGCTGCGTGATCCGGATGCGGCGCTGGCCTCCCTGTGTGCGCATCTCGGAGTCCCTTACCTGCCTGATTCCATGCTTTCCTGGCCGCCAGGGCGCCGGAAGTCCGACGGTGTCTGGGCGCCTCACTGGTACGGAAACGTGGAACAGTCCACAGGCTTCAGGCACCCTTCCCCGTCCGTTCCGAAAGTGCCGGAAGAATATCGGGCGCTCTGTGACAAGGCGCGGCAAGACTACGAGTGGCTGAGCGGATTCAGAGGGCGCCTCGCACGGCCGAAAGGAACCGAGGCGGCCCTGCTCGCCACCGACGATGCCGATCACGGTTCAGGCTCAGACTCGCGCTCAAGCTCAGGTTAGAGCTCAGGCCCAGGTTCAAGCTCACGCTCAGGTTCAAGCTCGCGCTCAGACTCAGCCCCAGGCTCAAGCAACGATCGCACCAACGCCTCGTAGTCCCGGGCCTGCTGGCGGCGAACCGCCTCATATTCGGCGCCATCCATGTATTCGGTATTTTCGCCAAGTTGCGCCATCATTTCGACGTAGAGCGGGTCATCCTGCATGCGGGTGAACGCCTGGCGCAGGACAGCTAGCGGTTCCTCCGGCGTGCCCGTGGGCGCCATGACGATTCGGTGAATGAATCCCGTCCCGGGCGGCAACCCGATCTCCACGAAAGTGGGCACATCCGGCACGATGCGCTCGGATCCGGCGGTGGCGAGAAGCCGAACACGTCCTGCCTCCACATCGGCGGCCACCGTGGACGGAAATGCCATCGAAATATCCACGTCACCCGCCAGGAGCGCCGCCTTGGCCGGACCGCCACCGCGATACGGCACGAAACGAAGACGCAGGTCCAGATCCTTCATGATCTGCAATGCCGGGACGAACAGCGCCACCCACAAGCCGCTGTGGGAGAAGCTTACCTGCCCCGGCCGCGACCGAATATCGGATTCAAGTTGCTGCCACGTTTCGTAGGGACTGTCCGAGCGCACGATGACCGCGATCGGCCCGTAATTGACCCGCGCCACGGGCACCAGATCGCGATTGGTGTCGTAGGCATCGTTGCGGAAGGTATGCTGGTGAAGCTGGTCTCGGTAGTTGTCGGTATAGAGCAGCGTATAACCGTCCGCGGGCGCCTGCACTGCTTCCAGCGTGCCCTTCTGCCCCGCCTGGCCGGGCACAAGCCGTATGAGGACGGGCTGGCCCAGGTATTCCGTCAGGAACCGGGTAAAGACCCGCGCGTTGAGATCGTTGGAACCTCCCGCGGCAAAGGGAGTGATCAGCGTGATGGGTTTGTCGGGATACTGGGCGTTGGCGGCAGCGCCAAACAGGCCTGCCAGAAGCAGCAGACCTGGAAAACAAGCTTGCAGGAACCCTCCGCGCAACACTCAACCATCTCTCAAGCGATCCGGCGACTGATCTACTTCCCGCGCCAGCGCCCTCTCCCGGAACCGCTTCATGCGCATCCCGAGTAGTGTCCCGATCACGGGCGTCGCCAACACCACCGCGGTCATCCCGAGTCGCTCGGTGAACGCGAACCGCAACCAGTCCGAACCCGCCATCGCCAGGGTCTGGCCGAAACTATACTCCAGCTCGCGCCCCAGGATGAATCCCATGACCATGGGCGCCACGTCGAATCTGGCCTGCCGCGCGGCAATCCCCACCAGCCCGAAGCCGATCAGGGTGATGATGTCGAACGGATTGCCGCGGGCCAGATAGGTGCCGGCGAAAGCCAGCATGATGGTGATCGGGATCAGCAGGGAGCGCTTGATGGTCACCACGCGGGCGAAGAACGGGATGGTCAGGTAGCCGATGGCGATGAACAGGAGGTTGGCGAAGACCATGGCGATCAGTATCGCGAAAACGATCTCGCCGTGGGTCTCCAGAAGCGTCGGACCGGGCCGCAGGCCCTGCATCATGAACGCTCCCAGCAGCAGCGCCGTGACCGCGTCGCCCGGAATTCCCAGCGTCAGCAGCGGCACCATGGTGGGGCCGTTGACGGCGTTGTTGGCCGCCTCCGCGGCGGCGACGCCGTCCAGTTCCCCCTTGCCGTAGCGCTCCGGCTGCCTGGACGCATTTCTCGCGGCGATGTAGCCCATCATGGCGGCGATGGGCTGGCCCAGACCCGGCACCAGGCCGATGCCGGTGCCGATGGCGGTGGAGCGGAAGATCGTCCGCAGGCTGCGCCTGAGTTCCGCCAGGCGCAGCCGTTCGCCGACGAAGCGGATCGCGCGGGCGCCCGCCTGGTCGCCCTCCGTGACCGCGGCGAAAATTTCCGGCAGCGCGAACAGCCCGATCAGCATCGGGATCAGGTGGAAGCCGTCATAGAGTTGCTGCGTGCCGAACGTGTATCGGGGCATTCCCGAGAACGGGTCGGCGCCGATGAAACCGAACCACACACCCAGGCACAGCATGAGCAGTCCCTTGAGCACCGGACCCGTGGACGTCACGGCGATAATGACCAGACTCAGAAACATGACCGCGGCGATCTCCGGCGGGCCGAAGCCGAGCACGATGGCCGCCACGGGAATGATCATCACCAGCGTGAAGATGTCGCTGAAGGTATCCGAAATGGCCGAGGCAACGAGGCCCATTTCGAGCGCCTTGCGCGGCTGTCCCTTCCTTGTCAGTGCGTGGCCGTCGAAGACCGTGGCGATGGAGGCCCCGGTGCCCGGCATGGAGACCAGAATGGCGGGCACACTGCCGCCGTAGATGCCGCCCTTGTAGACGCCGATCAGGAAGGGAATGCCGATCAGCGGATCGCCGACCAGGAAGGAGATCGGTACCAGGACCGACATCCCCATCGATGTGGTGAACCCGGGCAGCGAGCCCATCAGCATGCCCAGCAGGAGGCCGCCGGCCATCCAGACCACGGTGTCGATCCGCAGCGCGGCGTCCAGACCGGCGAGCAGCGTCTCGATCATTCAGCCAGGTTGCCTTTCGGTCTGCATGGCGCTTGCGCAACCCGGCGCTAGAACGCGGGCACGAGGCGCAGCAAGGGCGCCAGCGCACGCTGCACCAGGTCGATCTCGGGCAGCGCCGTGCGCATCACGTGGGTCACTGCGATGTAGAAGCCCAGGGGAGTCAACAGGCTGATGGCGAGGATCTGCAAGGGATTGCGGTTGCCCACCAGAACCGAGGTGCCCGCCATCAGGACGAACATGGTGATCATGAAACCCAGCGTGTTCAGCAACAGCGCGCACATCACGGAGATGCCGAGGAAGGCAAGCTGGCGAAACCCGGCAATCCGAGGTGCCGCGGAATCGGCGGTGCGGGCGTCAGCGCCACCCGGGCCGTCCTCCCCCAGACGTGTGCCCAGAAAGACCGCCGCCACCATGCCGGTGCTCAGAAGAATCAGGTACGGAAACACCCGCGGACTCATCGCCAGCAGGTCCCGGTCCAGCGGAATCGGCGTATCGACGATGAGCCGGCCGCTGAAAACCAGCGCGAGCGCCGAGAGCACCAGCACCACGGCGGCGAAACGCGCGTCCGCGTGACGCGCAAGCGCCGGGACCGCGTCCAGGATGCGGCGGATCATGCGGCGGCTGACGCAGACGTGGAGGCTGACGCGGCGGCGTTCAGGGGCAAGTCGACCGCCTCGCCGCGCTCCACCGAGAGGTCGGCGGCGATGTAGACGTCCATGACCCGCCGCGCCTGCTCCGCCGGACACATTTCCGGTCGATCAAGGGCCACCGCCTCGATCCAGTGGACCGTCTCGTCGTGCATCGGGCCGGCAAAGACATGATCGACCCGTTCGCCGGGCATGGGCGACAGGGGCAACTGGATGCCCTTTCGCATCGTGTTGACGATCACGTCCCGATGGGTGTCGTCGATCACCAGCATGCCTTCGGTACCCGTGATTTCGATCCAGGTGCCCGAGTAGTTGGGATAGCCCGGCGGCATGGTCCAGCCGGCGCCGATGTTGAGGATGACGCCGTTGTCCATGGTCACCATCATCCACTGTGCGTCCTCCGAGCCTGTGACGTCCTTCATGGCCCCGTAGGCAGACTGGGAATAGACACGCACCGGACGCGCGGGCTCCATCAGCCAGAGCAGGAAGTCGATATCGTGGGTCGCCTCCATGGCGGCGGGAGACAGCCGGATGCGTCCGCTGATCTTGTTGCCCAGGCTCCGCGTGAGGTGTCGGCTCACCAGCGCGCACACCGGATCGCCGATGGTCCCTTCTCCCAGTTGTTTCCTGGCGTAGGCGAACTTGTGGTTGAAACGCTGGGAATAACCGATGGCGAACTTCAGGCCCCTCGCCTTGCGGATACGGATGAGATCGTCGGCCTCGTCCAGCGTCAGCGCCAGCGGCTTCTCGAGAAAGACGTGTTTGCCGGCGAGCAACGCCTCCCGGGCTATGGGATAGTGGGTGGTTTCCGGCGTCGCCGAAATGATGATCGTGTCGATCGAGCCGTTGGCGATCACGTCCCTGTAATCGGTAGTCGCCGAAGCCGCTCCGGTCCTGGCGGCGACTTCCTTCAGCCGGTCCTGGTCGATCTCGGCGATGTGCAGCTGGTCCACCAGCGCGCTGGCGGCGCACGTATCCGCGCGGATGCCACCGCACCAGCCAGTGCCGATCACGCCGACGTTGATTTGTTTCATGAGGTGCCTTCCCGGTTTCCGTGCCTGGTTCTCGCGCTGGACGGTACTGATGGCCCGCGCCAGACCATTGTACGAGATCAAACTTGACGGAGCGGGCCATTTATTGGCCCCGGCCCGAAGGTCAAACTCGCGAAATCACCCACTTTCTGATGGCGAATCTTGTGCTGTCCGGTTGTTACATTTGTCTCCGGTTCGACGCTTCTTGCCAGTCGGGCCGACAGGAGCAGTCCGACAGGACAGCATCAGAAGCTTAAGGCACAAGAGGAGATATTGATGAGAACGTTAACGGCTTTGGAAATGGACGCAGTCTCGGGCGGAGGGAAATCCTTCCTCCAGAACCTGGGACAGTGCGCGGTGGATACGGTGACAGCCGGCGCCGCCGGCGCGGCGCTTGGCTTGGCGCTTGCTCCGGTGACCGGGGGGCTTTCCGTAAAGTTCGGGGCCGCCACCGGCATGATCGGGGCGGTGGTCGGTTCAGACGCCTGCATCGCAGCATTGAGCTAACCCGTGTCCTGACGCCAATGGTTCCGGGTTCCGGGACTGGCACCCAATCAACCCATTTGAAAACGAGGATTTCGATGAGAATCTTGAACGAGACGGAAATGGCCCATGTCGCAGGCGGCGTGGACCCGCTACCGGCGACCCTGCCCGAGCCTGCAATGCGACCGGACAAGGAGGATGTTTACTGGCTGATGCACCTCTGGTCGATAAGCAGACCAGTCGATACTTCGGCATCCAACTGACGTAGCGGAGCAACCAACCCGCCAACCCCACAGGACGGCGGCGGCGCAGCCTTGCCCTGCGCCCCGCCGTCCGACCCATCCCGAACGCCGTTACACCATGACCGACCAGACCGTTTCCAGTGGCAATCTGCCGCTGTTCCGCGATGAAGCCCTGGACCGTTTTCGCGGTTCGACGTGGCAACCGCCGCTGTTGTCCAGGCCGGTATCCGCGTGGGCAATGGCGGCGCTCGCGCTGATCGCAGCCACCGCGCTTTTCTCATTCGCTGCCACGTTCGAGTTTGCCCGCAAGGAACAGGTGCGAGGTTACCTGACTCCGGCGGGTGGCTGGTCGCGTGTTTCGGCCAAGTCTTTCGGCGTCATTCGCAGCCGTTTGGCGAATCCGGGAGACGAAGTGCGCACGGGCGACGTGTTGCTGGAAATATCGCCCGGTGACGGGGTGCGGCAGGCCCTCACGGTCCAGGACCGCCTGCTTGAGGAAATCCAGGGACGCCGTGCGGCCCTGGAAGAGCGAATCCGCCTGATCTCCCGCGAATACGACCAGGAGACCGCCTTGCTGAGGCTTTCCGACGAGGCGGACCGTCGCGAAATGCAACAGCTGGACCAGGAGATGGCACTGGCGGAAGCTCGTGCCGCAACCTCGCGACAGCAGTATCTGGTTGGACTTCAACTGAAGGACTCCGGCGCCCTGGCGCCGGCGGAGACGGAACGGCTTGAGGATGAACTGCAGTCGCGCCGACTGGCGCTCTCCGAGCGCCGCCGGACGGCGGATCGGCTTCGCGCCTCCATCGCTTCCAACGCGGCCCGGTTGGCGCGGCTTGGGATCAACCGGGACCTGGACACGGCAGCCATCCGCGAGCAGGCCCATGCCTTGGCCATGGAGGAGTCGCGCATCCGCAGCGAAGGCGCCCACCGCGTGCTGGCGCCCAGGGACGGCACGGTCGTGTCGGTTCGGGTTGATGCGGGCGACGGCGTTCAGCCCGGCCAGGCGCTTCTGGATATCGTCCCGCCGGGGAGCGTGCTGCATGGACGGCTGTTCGTGCCTTCGGCGGCGATGGGCTTTGTCGAACCCGGACTGGAAGTGCGCGTCTATCTCGACGCCTTTCCTTACGAACGCTACGGGGCCCAATCGGCGCGCGTGAGTTCCATCTCCGCCACGGCGCTCGACCACGGTGAAGAACCGGTTGCCCGGACACAAGCCGGTGCCCACTACCGGGTGGACGTGGAGTTTCCCGCCGGCTTCACGCTTTCGTCGGAGCAGGCTCGGGCGCTGCGGCCGGGCATGACCGTCACCGCGGATCTTGTGCGCGACTACGGCACGCTGGTCGACTGGATCATGGAACCGCTTCAGGGTGCCGCCCGGCGCCTTTGATGCAGCGAACCCCGTCGTTTCAGATCCATGCGCTTGCCCGTCATTCTGCAGGCAGACCGCTCCGAGTGCGGTTTGGCCTGTCTGGCGATGGTTGCCGGCTTTTATGGCCACCACGCCACGCTGAGGGAACTGCGAACAAGGTTTCGAATGTCCATGCGCGGCGCAACGCTGCGCAAACTCCACGACTGCGGTGAACAATTGGGCCTGAGTTGCCGCGCCGTGCGGATCGAGCTTGAGGAACTGAAGCAGTTGCGCACACCCGCCATACTACATTGGGAATTTGACCACTTCGTCGTCCTGAAGTCGGTCAATCGACATGGTTTGAGCGTCGTCGATCCCGCGCTGGGCACGAGGCGGCTCAGCATGGATGAAGTCAGTGGCCGATTTACCGGCGTCGCCCTGGAACTGGCGCCCACACCGGCTTTTTCGAGGACAAGAGCCGTGGACTCGGTCAAGTTGTCCTCGTTCATGGCCTCCTTCCGGGGCCTCGCCGGACCGCTGGGCGCCATTTTCGCCATGACGGCGCTACTGCAGGTCTTTGCGCTGGTGATGCCCTTGCAGATGCAGTTCACCGTGGACCAGGGCATCCGTCAGGGGGACATGAACATTGTCGTGGCGCTGGCGGTCGGGTTCGGCGCGATCGCCGTCGTCTCCGCCGTGACGGAATACTTTCGTTCGCTGCTGTTGCTCTATACGGGCAACACGGCGGCATTCCGCATGGTGGGCGGACTGGTGCATCACCTGCTTCGCCTGCCCGACGCCTGGTTCACCGCCCGCCACCCTGGCGATGTCCTGTCGCGCTTCCACTCCGTAGCGCCGATCCGCGACTTTCTGATGAGCGGCGCCTTTGCCTTGCTGGTCGATTCCATCATGGCGATCGGCGCGTTCACGGTCATGCTGCTCTACTCGTGGAAGATGACCCTGGCGCTGTGCGGATTCCTGGCGCTCACGTCGGCGCTCAGACTGGCCACCTACGCACGGCTCAAGCACCTGACCCACGAATCCATAGCCGCGGGCGCACTGGAGGAATCGAGTTTCATCGAGAATATTCAGCGCCACCGCTCGATCAAACTCCTGGGCGCCGAGGGCGACCGGGAGGATGCCTGGGGACAACGCTACGTCACCTCGCTCAACGCCGAGGCGAGGCTGGGCCGGTTCGGCATCCACCTGCAGCTTGCCGCTTCCTCGATAACGGCCGTCGAGACCGCGGCCATGCTGCTGCTGGGTGCTTCCCAGGTCATTGTTGGCGCCTTCACCCTGGGAATGCTGTTCGCCTTCAATTCCTACAGCGGCATGTTCGCGGCTCGGGTGCACTCGCTGGTTCGGGCGCTGCTGGACATGCGCATGCTCAAGCTGCACCGGGAACGCATCGCCGACATCGGTCTGGAACAACGCGAGGTGCCCGCAGGCAAACACGGCATTCGCGCTGAAATTCGCGGTGCGGTCTCCGTTCGATCATTGAGTTACGCCTATAACGACGAAGAAGGGCCGGTGCTCCAGGGCATCGACCTGAGTGCCGCGCCGGGAGAATTCCTGGCCGTGTCCGGTGAATCCGGGGCGGGCAAGTCCACGCTGGTCAAGCTGCTTGCCAAGCTCCTTGCCCCGGACGAGGGTGAAATTCAGGTCGATGGTCATGATCTCCGGCTGCTGGACACCGCCCACTATCGCCGTCAATTGGGCGTGGTGATGCAGGACGACGACCTGTTATCCGGCTCGCTGCTGGAGAACATCGCCGCGGGTGAGGCGCGGCCGGACCTGGCGCGGGCCGCTCAGGCGGCCCGGCTGGCCTGCATCGACGAGGACATTCGACGCATGCCCATGCAGTATCTGACCCTGGTGGGCCACATGGGATCAACCCTGTCCGGGGGGCAACGTCAACGTGTGATGATCGCCCGCGCCGTCTATCGCAGCCCACGAATCCTGTTGCTCGACGAGGGCACGGCGCATCTCAACGATACCCTGCAAGACGAGGTGCTCGCCAACCTCGCGGCGCTCGGAATCACGCTCATCGCCGTAACCCACGACCCGCGGGTGCTGGAACGCGCGGATCGATGCGTGCGAATTCAGAACGGCTGAGTCGGGCGCCCCTATTACTTCCCTTGGCGTCTCAACGCGAGTTGGTACGTGACCAGCGCGCCGCTCAGCGAAAAAATGACGACCAGGACAATTCCCGGTACCACCGCAATGCCTGTCAGCGCGGCGACAACGCCCACCAACAGGAAAAACAGGTTCGCCAGAAATGACATCACGATTCCGGATCGGGACTGGTTCTCCGCCTGCAACCGCTGAAGGTCCTTGAACCGTGGCCTGTCTTCGGTCGCCTCGTACTTGCCGACGACCTTGCGTATGAACACACGGTCAAAGATCAACAGGTTGATTGCCCCGGCCAGTGCGCAACCCACCAGGAGCGCGGCCAGGGCAGTGCCGGTATCGACCCCCAGATAGCCAACGACGAACCCGCAAACCAGAGCCAGCAACGACAGGAGGATGCCCAGGTAACGCCTCAGGTAGCGCTTCAGTATCGCGATGTCCTCTTCAGACGAAATCCGGTAGCCCTTGCGCGGACACCAGACCCCACCGAATACCGGAAAGAAGAACACCGTTTCCCCTTCCGGGTTGACCCTGAAATTCGCTGACATCATCGATTGAAAGAGACTCATGAACAGATTCCTTGTGATATTGCGGAAACGCGTTTCGGTGATCCTATACGCCCGATCCCTGGCCGCGCATTAACTGAAAGTGGCGAATTCAGCCAGAAATGCCTATTGCGCGCGGGACCGGGAGTGTATAGACGTCGGCCGGTTCAGACGTCCACCCAACCCCCGTCCCTGACCGACCTGGCGATGGCCTCGAGCAAGGCCACGTTGCCGATCCGTTCCTCGTCCGAGAAGCGGTAGCGACCACGGCCCGCGACCGCATCGGCCCATTCGTCCAGATTGGCGCGAACGGGGTCCTTCGGGTCGAAGGTCCGGGTGTGCTGCACGCCATCCGGTCCGCAACTGACCAGGTGCGTGCGGCCTCCCTCCTGGGGATGGGCGTCATCCCGCGCCTCAACCCAGAGCTTTTCGCCGAAGACGCTGAAGCGTCCATAGTAGGGAGTGGCGGAGATCGCGCCGACGAAGCCGGTGGCGCCGCTGCGGAACCGCATCTGCAGGGTGACCAGGTCGCCGGTCGGCAGGTCGAGCACCCGCCGCGCCGACTGGGCTGATACGGACTCCACCGGGCCCATCATGGCGATGAAGAGATCGGTCAGGTGGACCCCCATGCCGGTCATGCCCGCCGCCGGGGCCTCTTCCACCGAACCGCGCCAGTTGTCCGCCGCGACCGAGGCGAAGATGCTGTGGGAGAAATTGGCTTCGACGTGCATCAGCGTCCCCATCTCGCCCGATGCGACGATACCGGCGATCGCCTCCATGGTGGACTCGAAACGGCGTTCGTGGCCCACGCCGAGCACGAGACCCGCGCCGTTCACCGCCTCCAGCATACGTTCGACGCTGGCACGGGTCAGCGCCAGCGGTTTCTCGCAGAAGATCTGCTTGCCGTGCTCCACCGCGGCAAGAACCTGTTCCTCGTGCTGGGAATGCGGCGTACAGAGGATCACCGCCTCGACTTCCGGATCCTCCAGCACATGCCGGTAGCTATCCGCCAGGGGGATGCCGACTTCTTCCGCAAACGCTTGGTGGCCCGCGGGATTGCGGGACGTCAGCCGAACGACCTCGATACGGTCGCTGCCGGCCACCGAGTTCACCATGTGCCGGCCCCACCAGCCGAGCCCAACCATCGCCGCCTTGATCACAGCTCTCCTCGCTTGGTACTTGCAGATTGTTCGATGACAATTCGAACCGCGCCATCATAGCCGCTTTGCGCCACCGTCTCGACATGGGCGGCGATCACCCCGAAACCGGGACAGCAGACTATAGCCCCACGAGTTCCGCAGCCTCGCCGGTGAGTTCGACGATATGCAACCCGGTGTGGGACCGGTCGACGGCGTATATGTAGCCGCGGTCGTCAATGTCGACGTTATTGGTCTGGATTGCCGCATCGCACCGTTCGGCTCCGTCCACGGATGCGCACAGTTCGATGGTTTCCGCCGTGGTGTCGGGAATGAAATGGCCCACCTCGACCGGCAGGAAGGGATTACGGATATCGACGGCACGAATTCCGGCATTGAAGTAGGAAAACACCGCCAGCGTCCGGTCAAAGGCCGGATGGAAGGCATCGTTGACCGAGTGCGGACCGAACCGGCCGCCGCGTTCGCAGAAGTCGCCAGGCTGATCGGACACCTGATACGTGGACACCGGATAGGGCTTGTCGGCCTCGGTGATGTCGACCAGGAACACCACGTCTCGCACGCCCTGACAGTAGGTGCCGCCGCCACCCACCTCCGACGGTACGATCAGGAAATCCCGGACCTCCATGCCGCCCTCGACGCCGGGATTCGGGATCGGCACACCAAGTGCCGGCTTGGCGGTATGCACACCCCAGTAGGAAGGCATGTCGAGGCGCGATATTTGCGGATAGAGCAGGTTTTCAGGTGTCGGCGCGAACCGGTCCGTCGCATCTGGATCGCCATTGAGGAAACGATCCTTGTCCAGGATCTGGAGCGTGCCGTTGTTGCCGCTGCCGTATCCGAGGTAGATGTGGTCTCCATGCGCAAATGGCTGGTGCAGGCCGGATATGGAATATTCCGGCATGGGGCCCTCGGCCCCGGGTTCCCAACCCGGCAGCCCGAAATCGCGGATGTGCCGGGGCGCCTCCGGATCGCCCAGGTCGAATGCCTGCAACACGCGGGTGACCCGCCATCCATCGGGCGTGCCGTTGAAGTAGCCCACGCCCGTCTCGCACTCCCACTGGATCTTGTGGGTTTCCCGGTTGCCGCGGCTTGACTCCGGTCGCGACGAAACGCCCGTCTCGGCGATGGTGGAAAGCACCGACGGATTGGCGGGATCGGTGACGTCCAGCAACTCGTAGGCGAGCAATCCGTTGGTGCGCACGGCGTAGACGCGGCCCGGTTCGCCCCCGGGCAGGACGCCGCCGTCGCAGACCTGGACGTGCTGCGTGCCGCTGGCTTCATTCCCGCTGGGCGGCAGATGCGCGAGCATGACGGGCGCGGTGGGGTCGGTGACATCCAGGATCGACAGGCCGTTGACCTCCACCTGCTCCGTCAGCGGGTTCATCGCTTCGCCCGCATGGTGTCCGACGAACAGGATGCGCCGGTCTCCATAAGCGTGTACCACGGGTTGATAGGCCGATCGGGCCTGAAGGTCGTGGTGGGCCAACAGCGCCATGTTTCGCGCCTCGACGTGGGCACCAATACCGACTCCGGTGCCGGTACCAGTGCCTGTGCCGGTGCCGGTACCAGTGCCTGTGCCGGTGCCGGTGCCGGTGCCGGTAACTGTGTCGGTACCTGTGCCGGTGCGGGTACCTGTGTCGGCGGCGCCATCTTCCGGCGGCGCCCCGCATCCGGCCAGCAACAGGGCAAGACTTGCCACGAAAAGGGCGAAAACGTTCAAGGTGTGCCTGGTCCTTGCGAAGGTCAATGTGAAGTACATTCTCGTCGCTCCTCGGAGTCTTTAAGGTGCCGGGTCAGCACGTGGGTGGCCTTGCGGGCAACAAGTACCGTCAGGATCAAGGTGGCCGCGAGACCGGTGCCAAACAGCACGGTCCCGCCGACGCCCGCCTCGAACCCGCCCTCGGCGAGAACGGTGACGGATTGCGCCGCGGAGCCGATGTAGACATAGAGCACAATGGCCGGTGCCATCCCGATCCAGGAGGCGATAACGTAGTCCCTGAAGCGCACGGCGGTCAAACCGAAGGCGTAGTTCAGCAGGTTGAACGGCAACAGGGGAGACAGACGCGACAACAGCACTATCACGAATCCATCCTGCCCCGCCGCCTTGTCCAGGGCATCAAACGCGCGCCATTCCGCCAACCGCCCGACCACCCAGTCCCGGGCGAAGAACCGTCCGACAAGAAACGCCGCACTGGCGCCCGCGAGGCTGCCGACCGAGACCAGCAAGGCACCCACCGGCACCCCGAAAGCGAATCCCGCTGCCAAGGTCAGGATGGTGCCGGGGACCACCAGAACCGTGGCGACCAGGTAGATGCCCACGAACAGGGCCCAGGCGATGTAACGGTGGGACTCGATCCACATCAGGGCTCCTGCAAGCCATTCCCGAACCGGCAGCCACAACACGACCCCCAGCATGGCCGCGATGAACAGCGCGAGCAGCAACGGTTTCACCGGATTCCTCATGCTGAACTCCCCGCGGTGCGCCCCAGGCGGAACACGGGCCGTGTCCAATCGCGAGCGGAACGACCCGTGGGAAAGAGACGAGATCACCAGATCGCGGAGTGGACTTACTGCGACTGCGCGAACTCGCGAGCCGCCCGCAGATCGTACGTCACGTAGAACTCGGTCTGATAGGCGCCCCAGGCCCCGCGTTCGATGGCGAGGTTGACGATCCGCAGCAGATTGGGAGGGAATCGCATGACGATCACCTGTCCGATGCCCATCATCACGTAGTGATCGACAATCTCGACGCCCTCGGGGGGGAACATCCCGTCAAAACCGGCGTCCCTTAGAAGTTCGGCGCGCTGGACGTTGTTCATGGTCTGATCGTGCTTGAGGAACACGGTCACCATCATCGTGTCGTTGTCGGGCAGCAAGGGGCCCTGAGCTGTCTGGGCGAAAGCCGCGCCCGCGGCGACCGCAAGAACCATGAGTGGGTAAATGGCGAATATTCGTTTCTTGAACCTGTGCACGTTGATGCCCTCCAATCAGCCGGTCAATGCATGATACCCGCCTTCCGACCATCGACGCACCCGTTCGGATAGGGCAATATTCCGGCTACAAGCTGGTGCCCTATGCGACCAATCAAGGCGTATCGATCATGATGAGCACTGGCCTCGCAGGTTGGCAATCGAAATGGGAAGTACCAACAATGCCTCGAAATAAACCGTTCAGCAGACTCTTGCGGGCCCTTGGAGAATCGGCGCGAACCATGATGAGGCAGCTCGGCGCCGCCTTGGTGGCCGTGCCCGTCGCGATGCTCGTCGCCGCGTTTCCCATGAACGCCGCCGCGCAGGGTCAGCGCCTCGACGTGACGCTGCTCGGCACCGGCGATCCCGTGCCCCGCGTCGACCGCTTCGGGCCCTCAATTCTCGTCGAGGCCGGACCGTACCGGCTGCTGTTCGACACCGGTCGCGGCGTGACCCAGAGGTTGGTGCAGCTGGACATCCCACTCAGCGACATCGACGCCGTGTTCATCACGCACTTTCACTCCGACCACCTGTCCGGGCTGCCGGACCTGTGGCTTACAGGCTGGCTCCCGCCGCCGTGGGGGCGGCGAACCGAGCCCATGCGCGTGATCGGTCCGGAAGGGCTTTCGCAGATACTTGACGGTTTTCGGCAGGCATTCGACCACGACATTCAAATCCGGCTTGTGGACGAACAGCTACCTCCGAGTGGCATCGAATTCGATCTCGCGGAGTACTCCGAAGACGGCATCGTCTTCGACGAAGGCGGGGTCACGGTCACGGCGTTCGCCGTGGACCACGGTGAGTACATCAAGCCGGCCTATGGCTACCGGGTGGACTTCGCGGGACGCTCGGTGGTCCTGTCGGGTGACACCCGCTTCGACGAGAACCTCATCGACGCGGCGCAGGACACGGATGTCGTCATCCACGAAGTGGCCGCCGCGCGGGAGGAACTGCTGGCGTTCGATGAGCGAATCCAGCTTATCCTGGACCATCACACCACGCCCGAGGAGGCCGGCGTGGTATTTGATCGCATCGGTCCCGGATTGGCGGTATACAGCCACCTGACCTTGTTGAGCGGCCCGAACTCGCCCGAGGTGACGACCGGGGAGCTGATCGAGCGCACCCGAACGAACTATTCGGGCCGACTGCTGGTGGGAGAAGATCTCATGCGTCTGGAGATCGGGGATTCGGTCAGCGTGCACCGGTTCCCCTATTAGCGCCTGTCAACCTGGCCCGGGAAGGCACAACCGGCTAAAAGCCCTGGCTCATGTGTTCGTCAGGCTGAATTCCGAATACATTGGTCACCATGGCGATCATGTGATAGTGCGCAACCATGCCCAGAAGGCCCAGAATATCTTCATCTGAATACTGTTCTCGAAGCGAAACCCACGTGGCATCATCGAGATGGGCGCCCATCACCAGCTGATCCGCGGCGGAGATCAGTGCGCGCTCCCAGTCGTTCCAGATTGAATCCGTGGCGCCCACCTTGATCGCCTCGATTTGAGCCTCGCTGATCCCGGCCCGCATGGCCGCGTCGTAGTGAGCCCCCCACTCGTATTCGCTCTTATAAGTCCAGGCGATACGCATGATCACCAGCTCGCGATCGTAGTCCGACATGACTGGCAACGCGCTTACACGGCTTCCAAGCCCCCTCATCGCGGCGAACATGTCCGGAAACTTGATCAGCGTACGAAAAAGCGCCATTCGCTCGCGCAGCGTGGGGTCATTCGGGTCCACTCCCATCATGGCACGATGCGCTTCCGTCAACTGTTCGCGTGGCACGTCCGGCACCCGAGGCTCCGCGAGCCGCTGAACAGGCGCTCCCCAACCCATCGTTTCGTCTTGAGACTCGGTGTCCGACCGTTGGACAGAGCAGGCCACCAACGACAATACTGAAATTGTGATGACCGAAACAGCGGCGCTGTGAGCTCTCTTCATGTCGGCGTGATTCCCTTCGAACGCCTCACCGTCTGTCTATTCGCCATCGGGCAGGCACGGATCCCAATTTTCCTCGACACTCGAAATCTCGGCTTCCTGGAAATGTATCCAATCGTAGTCGCCAAGCAACGCGCTGGAATAGACCCTTGAGTTGGCCAAATCGATAAAGAGGGTCACGTAATTCCCGAAGTCCGTTTCCTGCCAGCCAACCATGAATTGCCCTTCACCAACCTCATGCGCGAGATAGGGCACCAGCGATCGCCATTCTCTCGATTCTCTGCCGTTGGTCCTTCGATAGGTCAGCATTCCATCCTCCAAGCGCAATTCATAGGCCCGACCGCCTTCATACTCCCACCCCACCGTTGTGCCATCCAGCATGTCGGTAAGGTTTGTGCCCAGTTCATCTGGGGTATCTTCTTGCGCAAGCGAGTAATTGAAGACCAGGAAATTTGCACAGAACGCCAGAACGATTTTTCCAAAAGGGTTCATCCTTCACTCCTTAAGGCCATGGATGGGACCGCAACTCCGTCGCGGGCGAGCCTGCGGCCGCTGATACGCAATGATCGTACTGACGGAGCGCTAGAACCGAACCCCGATTCGCGCACCATAGGTACGCGGCTCCGAAAACATCTTGTAACACCCTATCGCAGGTCCGGCCTGCGCTTGAGCACCACATCCGGAATTGGTTTGGACAATCTCGTTTTCGATGTTGCGCGCATAGATCTCTCCAAAGTATGCGCCATCGCTCGATGTCCAGTTAACGGTCAGATTCGTCTTTGTATAGGCGTCCTGCTGGTCCACCAGCAATCCGTGTGGGCGGGTCTTGTATTTCGACTTGAATGAAACCTGCAATCTGGGAGCAATCGCTCCGTCCGCAAAACTGAACTCTACGGGCACCCAACCGAAGCTGCCACTCCAGTTCGGGGCATTAAGAACATCTTCCCCGCTGACATCAAGGGTCGCGCCGCCTCCGAGGACCGGGTCCGGAAGATTATCGAAAGTGCCATATTCCGCACTGAGGTAACCCAGGTTGAAATCGACTCGGCCACCGGAATCCCCGTAAACGAATGAGCTCTCCAGTTCAACACCGTATATCTCCACATCCGTTGCGTTGATCGCAGTATTGACCGGAGTGCCATCGATGGTGCGCACGACGGATTCTACCTTGTTCAAATAATCATTATAGAAGGCCGCCACGTTCACCCTGGCGGCCCCGCCCAGGTGCGTGCTCTTGTAGCCCACCTCGAAGGCGTCCACCTCTTCCGGTTCATAAATGTCCAGCATGAAAACACCGTTCCGGGGATCACTGCCAGGTCCGGTACTACCCCGGTTGAAGCCGCCCGCCTTGTACCCTGTGCTGAACTTGGCATAGACCATGACATCATCGTTTACTGCGTAATCCAGGCCCACGTTATAGGTAGTCCTGCTCCAGCTCGGGTTGGCAACCTGTGCGCGGAACATCGGTCCAAAATATGCAAGTATCTGGCCCGTGTCCATATCGATCGCTCCGACGCTTTGGTAGCTACCAGCTGATGGATTGGAGGCATTGCCACCCTTGTCCTTTTCATCGTTCGTATAGCGCAACCCGCCCCGCAGGGTGAATCGATCGGTCAAGTCATAGGTCAGATTACCGAAAATCGCATTGGACTCAACAGACAGGTCCCGATCGGTAAATTCAAGGTAAAGGTTCCTGCCGGCAAAATTGCCTCCGATAAAGACTGGATGAAAGAAAAAGGTTCCGTTGATCCTTTCATCGAGCAGATATCCACCCAACAGCCATTGCAGGGGGCCGTCCGCGCTCGAAGTCAAACGCACTTCCGCGCTGATGGACTCTGATTCGGTAGCTTCATAGACTGGAGAAATAACGGGAAAGCCTCTGACCGTGTCGTCAAAACGGTAACCCGCACTATCTCCGTAGTCACGTTCATGAGTCCGATGGGAAACCAGTCCGATCAGATCAAAAGTCTCAAAGCCTTGATTCAGCTCAAGCTTGAAATTTGTGTCCGCGTTATCGCGAAAATTCGTATTGGGGACATTGCGGAATGAGGTATCTTGCGCCAGCGGCACATCGCCGACGGTACTGATCAGGTTCGTACCTACCTGACAGGTCACGTCCGAAGGACACGGTACACCGAACGTGCCTTGGCCCGCGCCCTGCCTCCGGTAATGATCAGAGGTCAATAGCAACGAGGTTTCGTCGGAAAGATTCCACAGCAGGTGCACGCGGACACCAAGGTCATCCGCGTCGTCCGCATCTTCCACAAATTCGCCATTATCACGGAAACCGTCGCGATCCTGGACAATGAAGGCGAGCCGCGCAGCGAAATTATCCGACAATGGCAAATTCAGCGCGCCATTTGCGGTAAAGGCGCTGTAGTCGCCAAAACCCACTTCAACGTCGCCGCCATAGCCGTCGAAATTGGGCTTGTTGGTGATCAGGTTGACCACACCGGTGGTGCTGTTGCGGCCATATAGGGTTCCCTGTGGACCGCGCAGCACCTCAAGTCGCTCGACATCGTAGAAGTAGGCCGCTACGCCCGACATCCTTGGAACCGTTGCGCCATCGATGAAAAAAGGCGTCGTGGCGTCATCCGTGTTGCGCCGCTCATTCTGCGACACTCCTCGAATCGCGATATAGGTCGCGTCACGCGCGCCTTCAGTGCCGATCGTCAGGTTGGGAACCGTGCTGCCCAGACCATGCGAACTGGTAATGCCCTGACGCTGCAGGTCGTCGCCCGTGAACGCGCTGACGGCCAGAGGGGCGTCCTGCAATGACTCCGCGCGCCTCGTGGCGGTAACAATGATCTCTTCTATAAGCGCCGTGGACTCTTGTGCCGCCAATTCAGTGACAACCAGTGCACCCGATACCAGCAGGCCCATGGCGAGCCTTGAATTCATTCTGGACATGACCATTTTCCACGAACCAGTTTGGTCTCAAAGAATAGCATGGTTTGTCTGAATATATGATAATTATGGGATTAATAGCATGTTAAGCGCCAACCCCCAGTGCCCTCCCGGCAGCGCTTGACCAGGGACGAGCGGTGACGATGACAACGGTCGCAAGGCAATCGAGCGATTCTGCGCCCAAGATGCAGGCGGCAACCGCAGGCATTGCCAAGTGGTTGAGACCGAATGATTCCAAGGGTTCACGATCAGCGCGCTTGACGTCTTCAGCGCTGATTCGAAAGGAACTCAGGTTCCAGCTTGAACACGCGCTGTTTCGCGGTGTGCTGCAGCCGGGTGATTTCATCGGTACGGAGCGGGAGCTGGCGGACGCCTTCGGCCTGAGCCGCGTCCCGGTCCGGGACGCCATCCGAGCCCTGGAGGCACAGGGCCTGATCAAGGCCAAGGTTGGAAGGCTCGGCGGCCTGTTTGTTGCGAATCAGGACACCCAAGGTTTGACCGACGCGCTCAGTACGCAGATCCATCTGCTGGGATGTGGGGTAGAAGACGTGTTCCAGGCGCAAGGGCAGCTTCTTGCCGGTATCGTTGACCTTGCGACAAACAAGCTGACGTTGACTGACCAGCGGTCCCTTGAGAAGTCGCTCCACCTGATGATGGCCGCTCTCGATGATGACGAAGAGTTTCTCTCCGAATCAGTGGGTTTCCTGATGAAATTGGCCGAGGTGGCCGGAAACCTGATCCTTCAATATCAGCTCCGGGCTCTTTTTGAGTTCATTGTCGAACATCACCGGCCATACAACGCGCGAAAATATGGCGAACGGGTTGTGCGCCGGCATCGAAAGTTATTAAACCTTCTAAGCGAGCGGGATACCGTGCGGGCACGCGCCCATGTGATCGCCCACTCTGCCTGGATGGCCGGTCTGCGCAAGGCACTATAGGTCTACAGGCCACGGGCCAGGCAATCCGACGACGCATCAGTCGAGACGCGGCCTCTCGGGCTCCTGAGTCCACAACTCCGTGATCTTGCCCATGGGCGTCAGGTCCCTTCCCTCAAGGCCTGCGTAGTCCGGCGGATACCGCACGCACTTGAACAGCGAATTGTACCGTTCGCCGGCCGCATCGCTCATGATGGTGTGAATGCCGTAGTTCTCGCCGGTGCGATCACCCACCGGGTTGATGTACTCCCATACCACCTCGCCTTCGGGCGTGACCTCGAAGAGGTGCCCGTTGGCACCCGAGCAAACCAGCGTATTGCCGTTTGGCAGGCGCTGCAGGCCGGAGATATAGCGGCTGTAGAACGCCGTCGGCAGAGTCGACTGAAAGCTCCAGACGACCTGTCTGGATACGAGCTGACCGGCGCCCATGCCGGGGGAAACCAGGTCGTAGCCGGCTTCCATCTCCGGGACGTAAATGCCATTTTCCATGGGTCCGCGATAGGGGTTGAACTCGATGACGGAAGAGAACGTCACTCCGAGCTGCCGCGACCCGTTGTTGAAGATCAACATGTTGCCGGCCCCCGGCAGGTTGTCACCCATGCCAATTTCCCGCTCCCGTATCCACTGGATGTCGTGGGAAAAGAAAACCTGCTGATGCCCGTTAGTGCTGGACTGGCCCTCGTTGATCGACGTCGGGCACATGCCGGCATCGTAGACGCAGGGGTTGCCCCAGCGGTACAGAAAGTCGCCCGCCTCGCTTGCCGCCAGCGCAATGCTTTGCTCCGGGTCCCCGGGTATGAACGTGCCGCCGTGGTCGATGACGTAGACCTCGCTGAAGGTCGAATTGTTGATCGCGATATGGTCGAGCGTCTCGTTGTAGTCCAGGGAATTGATGTGGATCCAGTCGCCGCTGACGCCATTGGCGAAATTGGGATCCATCCTGCCCGGGTATTCGCTGACCACACCGTAATTGACCAGCGTGTCATCGTAGTCCTGAACCAGGTGGTCGGAGATATTCCACTCCCAGACCACGTTGCCGTCCATGTCGACTTCCACCACGCCGTCGGGACGCGAGGCGTAGTCGTCCCTGAGGGCCGGATCGACCCCAAGGTCGATGGCCTCCTCGTGGGTCATCTCCCGCGAAGCGATGTACAGCAGCGTGCGCGCCTCAAGCCTGGGATTCCAGATCATGCGAAAGTCGTGATGGGGCGTGTACCCTGGCCGCTCTTCGTCATGCTCCCAGATCACGTTGCCATCCCAGTCGTAGAGCTGGTAGATGGCGCCGCTCATTCCGCCCTGTCCGGCCCGGTCGATGGCGCCGCGCAGCAATGTGCCATCCTCCAGCAGGCGCGCGTGTTTCTCGACCGCCTCGTCTCCCGGGGTCGACCAACCTTCCGGGTACGGCCAGTAGTGAACCACGTTGCCGTGCATGTCGACGAGATAGGTATTGCGCCCGCGAAACGGACTGAAGAGCGTGTAGCCGGGCGACGCCTTGGCGGGGTCGTATTGAATCAGTTCGGTCGGCCCCTGAAAGGCCTCATAAGCCATCGCCCCTCCGCCAGCCCCCACTGCGACAGCCGCAAGTCCCAACAGGGAATTTCTTGTTGTCAACATTTCGTTTCTCCCGAACTCTCGGGATGATTAGCGATACCGGAACAAGTGCATCCGCAGTCTCGCTCAGATACATCCGCAGTCTCGCGCAAACTTCCCGATTGCAGTCTCCATGATAGTCTTTTCCATGAGCCGCATCCTACCGCGTCGCCGCGAGCGAACCGCGATGTGGATTTTCCGCACATCAATGCACGAATTGGACTCGGCACGATTCGAGGAGGCAATTGCAGTGGGACATGATCGACAACAACGAATTCTCCGGCCCATCTGGCCCGTTGCGGCGCTGGCGGGTTGGCTGGGATTGATATTCTCGGCTTCCGCGGGTGCCCAGGACTCGGCGGACTGCGCCAGCCGTGGCCTCGCCCTTGTCAACGGCACGATCCACACCATGGATGCCCAGGATTCCGTCGTCTCATCGGTGCTCATGGAGGCCGGGCGGTTCGTGGCGCTGGACCCGGATCCGGCGAGTCTTGACGACTGCACCGACGTCATCGACGTGCAAGGCCGCACCGTGATTCCGGGACTGATCGACAACCATGTCCACTACATCCGCATCGCGAATCGGCCCGGTTACGACCTGCGCGCACTGGAAGTCACCTTTACGATGGACGCCGCCCTGCAGGCTATCCGGGACAAGGCGGCGGCGCTGCCCGCCGGTGCGCTGATCACCACCATCGGCGGTATCCGACGAACCCAGTGGCAGGAACGCCGCTTCCCGACGCGGGTGGAACTGGATGCGGCGGCGCCGGCAAACCCCGTCTACCTTTCCGAACGCGGCGCAGGCCCGGGACAGACCAATACCGCCGGACGCGACCTTCTCCGCGGGCTGGGAGTCCCGGTAACGGACGCCGGGGAAATCGCGGGCGGCGCGGATACCGCCCTCGCGTACGAAGTCCTTGCGGCCGATCTGACCGACTCGGACCGCAAGCGCCAGCTTTTGGGTGTGGCCGACTACGCCCTCTCCGTGGGCCTGACCACCGTCATGGACATGTCCGGCACGGTACCGGGCGTAGGATTCATCGACCAGACCAATGGCTACGATTTCTTCCTCGAACTGGTGCGCGAGGGATCCCACAAGGTCCGCACCCGGATCTATTTCCCGGGGCTGGACGAGGATCGCGACCTGACCCAGCTCATGGGTTACCTGGACAACAAGTGGCCCAATTACGGTCCTGACATGGCGAAGATCGTGGGTATTGGGGAGTGGTCGGTGGGACGGTCGCTCTTCAACGAACAGCCGCTGGGAGAAGCCGCGCGCCTGGCCCAGCGGCGCATCGCCGAGCGAGGCTGGACCTACCACCAGCACCTGCACACGCCGGAGGAGATCGACGCCCACCTGGATGTCTGGGAGGAACTCAACGACGAGTTCGACCTGGCGGCCATGCGCTGGACGCCCGGCCACCTGAGTTTCATCACGCCGGAACTCATCGAACGTGCCAGGGCCATGGGCCTCGGTCTCGGCGTTCACGGCCAGAGGTACCACGCCGGCGGGATGGGCGGCCCGCCCTGGCGCACGGTAATCGAGAGCGACCTGGTGGCGGTGGGGGCCGGATCCGACGGCGCCCGCATCAATACGCTCAATCCATGGTGCATGATCTACTACATGGTCACCGGGCGCGACGTCTCGGGAGAGCTGATCAACGACGGCCAGCAGATCAGCCGGCATCAGGCTGTCAGACTCTACGCTTCACATGAGCAAGGCTGGTTTACCAGGGAAGACGGTCTGCTGGGAGGCATCGGAGTCGGTCGATTCGCCGACATTGTCGTGTTGAGCGACGACGTATTCGATGCGGAAACGGTGCCGGAGGAAAATATCCGGCACATGACCTCGGTCTTGACAGTGGTCGGCGGCGAAGTGGTCCACGATGCCGGCGTTCTGGATCGATAATGGATCCGGTATCAATCCGGTCGACCCGGCCTTGTCCGATAGCCTTGTTCCGACAGGTGGCTCAAGACCAGTAGCGTGGCGCCGTAGAAGTTCACGGCTGCAAGACCGCTATTGTCGGTCCCTTGCGCGCTCCTAGCCTGTGACCCTCACCGGCTGGGGCGCAAACTTCTGCCATCGCTCCGGCGGCTCCCAGAATCGCGGACGAATCGGCAACAGCATGGCGGCGGCAATCAGCGTGATCACGGTGAACAGGATGAAGCCGTTGGTCAGCGAACCCTGGACGTCCGCGAATCGCGCCAGCACCGGGGGGCCGACGGCGAAGCCCAGGTTCATGAACACCGCCATGATGCCCATGTTCAGGCCGATGTTCTGGGGACCGTAGTAGTGCTTGGTCAACACCGGCACGTCCACGATCAGGCCGCCGTGGGCAAAGCCCCGCATGGTCATGAAGACCATCATCGTGATCACTCCCGCCACCGGGAAGGCCAGCAGGATCGCGACCACGAGCATGAGATATGTGAGCTGGATGCCCCGTATCGACATCTTGTCGTAGACCCAGCCCCAGACGATCTTCGAAACCAGCCCCACCGCGGCGAACAGGCTGGCCGCCCAGGCGACGTTCCTTATGTTCATGCCCTTGTCCAGTTCCAGGAACAGCGCCGCATTCTGGGTCATGCCCTGGTCCACGCCCGCCACGAGGAAGATGCTGATCGCGATCAGCCAGAAGTTGCGGTGACGGGCGATATCGCGGAAATGCGCCAGCAGGCTTCCCCGCGGCTGGTGATCCGTGGGAACGGCAATCCTGGCCGCGTACTGGCTGCCGGGCCGGAACAGGAGCCCCCATGCCGGGATCGAAACCAACCAGACGCCCACGCTCATGACGGCCAGGGCGTTGCGCCAGCCCATCGATTCCATGAGCGGAACCACGACGATCGGCACCAGCACGCCGGCGGCACTGTTGGCCGCGAAGACCACGCCCAGCGCCGTACCCATCTGGCGCTCGAATACCCGGGCGACCACGACCTTCATGCAGGCCGAAGCGCCGGATGCAGCCACGCCCAGCAGGAAGCCCATGACGTAATAGGTGAATAAATTGCTGACCCACAGCATGCCAAGCAGGCCCAGCCCCCCCATGCAGGCCGCGACGATGACGATCGGGTTGGCGGAATACTTGTCCAGCAATCGGCCCATCACCAGGGCCGCAGCGGCGCCGATCACGAACTTGGCGGTGGCGAGCGCCGTGGCCTGCTGCCGGTTCCAGCCGAATTCCTCCATGGCCCCGGCGTAGATGAACGGCAGCGAAAACGTCGGAACGCCGAAAGTAAAGAACACCAGCAGGAACGTTACTGCGATAATCGGCCAGTTGTTGATGAGTTCGTTTTCGCGCGCGGCCGCCATATGGATCTCCCGGGACGGGTATGGATGGATACTTTACTATAAACGTCCGCCGAAACAGGTGCGCAGGGTGCGCGTATGGGCCGTAAACCGATCAAAATTCAGTAGCTTGCCATGTTCCGATCTGTGAAGAATTGTCTAGGAATCCGTCGAGACTTCGGTGTGAACGACGAACCCCCGAGCGTGCATGCGCCAGTAGCGCGACGCGCCGCCGTCGCGCTTTGCACAGTCGGTTTTTTCCTGAACACCGGCACAGCCCAGGCGCCGGAATTGTCGGCGAACTGGATCCGGGAGGGAAACATCGATTTCGGCGAATGGGTTTTCACCGAATCCGGTGAGGAGGCCTTCGAGAACTATGATTTTGCCCGAGACGATCCGGCCTACGACTGTCTCGGCGCGAGCTGGACGCGAATCTGGCTCAACCCCAATGTTCTGGTGAGGATCACCCAGGCCGATGACCATGTACGGCTGCAATACGAGTGGATGGACATCGACAGAATCGTACCGCTGACGGACCCGGGCGATCAGGATCCTGAGCGTTCCCATATCGAGGGCATGCCCGCGCTGGGCCGATCAACTGCATGGTACGACGGCGACACGCTGGTCATTGATACCATCGATTTCGCACCGGGCTACGTCTCGACCATGGCGGAATGGGCCGGTATGCCGCAAAGCAGAAGGATGCACACCGTCGAGCGAATCAGCCGCGACGGCGACGTATTGACCATCGAGACCACCCATCTGGATCCGGCCTACTATCGCGAGCCGCTGGTGGTTACCATTCCCTATTCCAGGTCTGACTTTGAGCTGCTGGAATACGGCTGCACGCCCGAGGATGCCGCCGTAGTCGCCCCAGATTGACGATGAACACCAAAAGCTACGCAAGAACGATTTCCGGAAGCCTGCGCCCGTATAGCTGGGTTGCAGCCCTGATACCATATAGCTGTTTTGCGGCCCTGATCCTCGCGGCGGCCTTGCGCCCCGCCGACGCGTTCGCGCACCATTCGGTGCCGGTCAACTTCGACACGGCGCGTGACATTTCAATCACCGGCGTGCTCACCGAAATCAGGTGGCTCAATCCCCATTCGCATTTTCGGATGGATGTGACCGACGATGACGGCAGCACGGTGGAATGGCTCGTGGAAATGGGCGCCATCAACACCATGCGCCGCGCCGGCTTCCAGACCGAGCAGTTTTCGCTGGGCCAGTTGGTTACGATTACCGGGTGGCCCGGCCGGCGCGACCGAGTCGTGTATCTCAATCGGGCGCTGATGGAAGACGGGACCGAGTTGCTTTGCCTCGGAGCCCGATGCAACCTGACGGAGGAAGACTAGTGGCAGAAATCGTACTCGGCATCTACACCGCCCATGGCCCGCAACTCAACACCACGCCAGATGAGTGGGGACTGCGCCTGCCCGCGGACCGAAAACGCAGGCATTGGTTCAAGGGCAAACAATACGATTTCGATGAACTGATCGAGCTTCGCCGAGACGAGAACCTTGGCGCGGAGAGTGCGATCGAGGCCATGCAGGTGCGCTACGACGCCTGCCAGGAGGCCGTGGGGAGTCTGGCGGAGACGTGGCGGGAGGTCAGTCCCGATGTCTGCGTCATCTTCGGCAACGACCAGCGGGAGTGTTTCCACGAAGACATCACGCCGATGTTCACGGTGTTCGGCGGCGAGACGCTTCATCATGGCCCCCTGAACGAGGAACAGGAACAGCGCCTCCCACCCGGCATTCTGCAGTCCGAATGGGCCTACCGGCCCCACCACACGGTGACCTACCCCGGCCTGCCGGCACTGGCGAAGCGGGTGATGGAAGAAGGCCATCGGAGCCGCTTCGACCTGTCCTGGTCACTGCACTGGCCGCACAATCCCGATGCCTGGCACCACGGTACGCCCCACTCGTTTACCTGGATCTTTCGGCGGGTGATGGAAAACAAGGTCGTACCCACGCTTCCGCTGATCTGCAACACGTTCTTTCCGCCCAACCAGCCCACCGCGACCCGATGCTACGAATTCGGCCAGATGGTGGGACGGGCGATCGCCGACTGGGACAGCGACCTGCGAGTGGCGGTCTGCGGTTCCGGAGGCATGAGCCACTTCGTCATCAACACGGAGATCGACGAACTGTTCTTCAAGGCCATCGCCGAACGCGACCCGAAGCCGCTCTGCGCCCTGCCCCAGGATCTGCTCATGGACGGAACTTCGGAATTGAGAAACTGGATTTCCGCGGCCGGCTGTCTGTTCGGCACCGAACTGTCCGGCGACCCGTTGACCTACCAGCCCTGCTACCGGTCGGAAGCCGGAACCGGCACCGCCCAGGGCATGATTGCCTGGACCTGAGAGGCTTGGCTCCAGACACTGCCCTATGGATTACCGGTCGCTTGTCAACCGCCTGGCCATGCTCGATACCTGCGCGGTCTCCGATGCGCTGGACAGCCTTTGCGTGAACGGCGCGGTCAGCGGCCTGAAGCGCCGCTCGACCAACGAGACTATCGCCGGACGCGTGCGGACGATCAAGTTGGCCGCCGGCAAGCCGGAAGGCGGTTCGGGGAGCCATCTGGGCACGCAAACCATCGTGGAATCCGACGCCATGGATGTCATCGTGGTCGAACAGCGCACTGGCATCGAGGCCGCCGGCTGGGGCGGTGTACTGGCTACCGCGGCGCATCACAAGGGCATTCGCGGCGTCATTGTCGAAGGCCCGGCGCGTGACATCGACGAATACGAGCGGATCGGGCTGCCGGTGTTCTCACGCTCCGCGACGCCACGCACGGCCCGCGGGCGGGTCCACCAGGCCGCAACCAACGTCGATATCCGTGTCGGGGACGTCACCGTGGCACCCGGCGACCTGGTCATAGCCGACGGCACCGGGGTGGTTTTTGTCGCTACCGACATCGCCGACGAAGCGCTGACCATTGCCGAGAAGATTGCGGAGCTTGAAAGGCTCATGTCCGCTGACGTGCTCTCCGATCACCCGGTAACGGAAGTCATGGGCAAGGACTACGAAACCATGTTGGGGACACAGCAGTGAGCGTCCGCCGGTCAGGGAGACGCGATCACGCCGCGGCGACAAGGCTGTCCAAGCGGCATTTCCTCAAGGCGGCCGCGGCGGGCGCGGGCGGTCTGGCCACGATGCTCGGACCTTCGTCCGGTGCTGCGCAGCAGGCTTCAGTGTCGGGGGATTCACGCGGTCCGGACGATCCAGGACGGGTCCGCATGGCCGGGTACTCCCCCTCCACAACCAGTTTCAGTCGGGGGATGACCCACATCGGTGAACGGCTTGAAGCCGTGACCGATCTCGATGTCGACTACCTCTACAATGTCCTGGATGTCGGCTACAGTGGCGGCGACTTGCGCTGGCTCGTGGACGCGGGCGTACTGAGCGCGGGCTACGTGACCCTGACCAACGTGCCGGAACTGGAATTGGCCGCACTGCCCTTCCTGTTCCCCGATGCCGCCGCCGCACGGGCGACGATGGATGGCCCCCTGGGAGCATCGGCGACCGAGAGCCTTGAAGCCACCGGCAACCTCCGCATTCTGGGCTATTTCGAGAATGGCTTTCGCCATGTTTCCAACAACGTCCGACCGGTAAGGAGTCTGGATGATCTGCGCGGTCTGAGAATCCGCGTGTTGGGATCCCAGCAACGGACTTTTGAGCTGCTCGGCGCCGAGGCCCACGCCATCGAACTGACGGCGGGCATCGAGGCGATTCGGGCCGGCGAGATCGATGGTCAGGAAAATCCCTTCGCAAACATCGTGACCTACAACATCCACACCCTGCAGCGGTATTACACCGCGACTTACCACGCATACCTGTCACGACCGATCTTTGTCCACCGGCCTACCTTCGACGCATGGCCTCACGATGTTCAGGGCGCTGTCCGGGAAGCGGCCCGGGAAGCGGTCACCCTGCAACGGGAACTGCGCGACCAGCAAGAACTTCAGGCCGAATCGGTGATTCGCGAGGCTGGAGGCGAGATCGCCGAACTTACATCCGAGGTCCGCGCCGCGTTCATTGACGCGGTGCAGCCTCTGCATGCAGAAGCCCGCCGCCGTTTCCCCGCCGAACTGCTGGAGATGGTGGGTCTCTAAGGCGCGACTCTACCCTTTGCCGGCGGTCCCGGTCGTGGGAATCTCCTCGTTGGCTTCGAACGGCTCAGCCGATCCGTTGCATCCGCAACCCGATCTGGTTGTGGATATCCAATCCCTCCTCGGTGACGATGGCCGTGGCGCCAACCTTGACGTGGCCGCTGCCCGGCCCGAATCCCCGTCTTGCGCCCGGCTCGAAACTGAACGCCATGCCCGGCTTGACCTCCATGTCGGCACCGATGGTTTTCGATGGCTGGAACGGCGGCGGTGCGTTATAGACGGGGCCGGCCATGAACATGGGCATGAGACCGTGAATCTGCGGGAAACCGTGCCACACGCCATCACGCATGACAATCTCTTCCATGCCCGCGATCACATCGCCGAACCGTCGGCCGGCGCGCAGATTTTCCGCGCCATAGTCCATGGACGTGTGCGCGATTTCAGCCAGTTCCTCCGTCTGGTCGCTGACCGAGCCGCAGGCGACGCACAGGGTCACCTGGGCATACCCGCCCGATGCGATGACGCCGTACTCGGAGTTCATGACCTGACCGTCCCGAATCGGGCCGGGGGCCAATTCCAGCGCCTGAACGTCGGATGCTGCGTCGTTGCGGATCAGGTACTCGGCGACTGCGACGCGTACTTCCCTGGCATCCAGTCCGACCTCGATCAGGTCGAGCAACATCGCGTGCAAACCCTCGCCCACCTGCGCCGCGCCGATGATGTTGGCCTGCTCCTCTTCACCCTTGACCATCACCAGTTCAGCGAATTCCGGCGTGATATCGGTGAACGTCGCTTCCGGCAGGCCGGCCATGACCGTGGCCCAGGTCGCATATTTCACAAACCCTTCATTGATGAATTCGTTCAACCCCTCGACATTGGCCTGGGTGCCGACGACGGCGATATTGCTGCCGGCGAGTCCCATTTCGTTGACCAGATCGACAATCTGTTCGCCAATGGGCGTCTGCTCGCCTCCTTCGAACCACTTCTGCGTCGCTCGCTCGATCCAGGCATCGGACGACGGCATGGCACCGATCACGGCGGGGTCTCCTTCCAGCGGGAACACCACGGCTCCGGGGTTCATGAAGAACGCGTTGGAGACATACTCCGCATATTGAAGGAAGTTGATTCCGTCCCCCATGCCCTTGGGCACTATCAGGCAGTCATAGCCGTTCTCCGACATCATCCTGCGAATATTGGCCCAGCGCCTGTCGCGTTCCGCCATGGAGTAGGTTCCGCCCCTCATCAACATCTGGGCGCGGGCCTTGGGGGAATTGAGCAGGGGCAGCGCCGCGGTGGCGGCGGCCACGCCGCCAGGAACGACGGCCAGACGCGTCAGAAATCCGCGCCGATCAAGGTGGCCGCTAAAAAACTCTTGAAAGAGATCGTTGAGCTTCTTTTCCATCATTACCTCTGATTTCCTGCCCCGGAAACAAATGTACAACGAAGTATACGACGAACGCCCAAGGCGTTACGCACAACACATTGATTTCACGATTAATATTTTTGATTCCGCATCATTGGCTACATGAATGAACGGACGCCGGGCCCATGGCGATCAATCGATTCATCGCGGTTACCAACCTTGTCGTCGTTACCGGAAAACTAGTGGTTGGCTTTACAACTGTCAAGTCGTTCATGCTTCCCTGTCCAGGCACGCGACGGCGGGAGGCGGATCGCCCAGCGGGCTGCTAGACTTGGCACGCTTCGACAGATTCGGCAGGAGAGCCCGTCATCAAACTCAAGCATCGCGTTGCCATCGTCACCGGTGCTTCCGGCGGCATCGGCAATGAATTCTGCCTTTCGCTCGCGCGTGAAGGTGCAAGGATCGTCGCTGCCGACCTGAATCCGGACGATGCGGCATTGGCAGCGCTTCGAGAGATGGGCGCCGACGCAATTGCCGTGCGGACCGACGTCACCGATGCCGACAGCACAGGCGAAATGGTGGCCACCGCGCTGACGGCCTTCGGCCGTGTCGACATCCTCGTAAACAACGCCGGCATCCTGCCTCCCATGAAACCCTTCGACGAGATATCGGACGAGGAGTGGGACCGAGTCCTTGGGGTCAACGTCAAGGGACAGTGGCAATGCTGCAAGGCCGTGGCGCCGGAGATGCGCGACCGCGATTACGGCCGTATCGTGAACATCTCCTCCAGCAGTTTTTTCGAGGGCATACCGATGACAGCGCACTATGTCGCCTCAAAGGGTGCGGTCATCGGCTTTACGCGCTCCCTGGCCCGGGAACTCAGCGGCACCGGAGTCACGGTCAATGCGATCTGCCCGGGGCTCACCATGACTCCTGCGGTTGCCGGCCAGATGGAGACCGAAGTCGGCAACAAGGTTCGCGAGCACGTGATTGCGTCGCGCATCGTGCAGCGGGACCAGTTCCCCTCGGATCTCTCGGGCGCCTTGCTATTCCTCGCTTCCGACGACAGCGCCTTCATGTCGGGCCAGACGCTGCTGGTGGACGGCGGCGTCTCGCATCACTGAACGCATGAACGCAGAGAACACATGTGCGACATGATATGCTCTGAAAGCGCGGCCCAATGCCAGACCCATAGCAAAGCGCGACAGCATGAGCGAAAGTCCAACCACAGCTGTTTGAGCTTGATTACCCACCCGGAGTCGCAACATGTATTTATCGAGAACTCTTCAGGTCGTTCTTTCAGCTACATTCCTGGCCAGCATATCTGTCGCGCAGGAAAATCGCATGCAGCAGATTGTGCCGCCGGCGGTAAAGGTCGTTGCTTCCGAACAGCTGCCAACCCTGCAGGTCAACGATCTTGTCGCCGCGCAGCCGGTGCAATCGGCGTCCATCACGATATCGCAAACGAGGCTGCAGAAAGGCGGCAAGTCGCCGCATCACAACCATCCCGAAGAAGAACTGATCGTCGTTATCAGCGGTTTACTGCGGGTGATGTCGGCCGATGGCGAGTACACGGCCGGACCGGGCGACGTCGTTGTCGTCGAGTCCTACGCAGAGCATCAGTTCGAGGCGCTCGAGGACACCTTCATGGTCGAGGGATTCGGCCCTGGGCGTCTGATCGGCGCACCGCCTCCGCTCGAATAGACACTCTGAGGCCTGACTTGCCTGTCGTCGCATCAGTCGAGGCGGCTGAGCGAGCACAGGCGTTCGCCACCACGAACCCCGTGAACATC
Organism: Candidatus Rariloculaceae bacterium; assembly: GCA_965221035.1. Taxonomy (GTDB): domain Bacteria; phylum Pseudomonadota; class Gammaproteobacteria; order Steroidobacterales; family Rariloculaceae; genus UBA6522. The sequence continues at coordinate 3,377,579 of OZ244860.1, read as the reverse complement.
ACAAACAGACCGGCAAACTGACATTATTCGAAATTCATCTGAAGTTGCACACCGAGTTCTCGCGGCCGACCCGGATATCCCTGGTCGACGCCAGCCAAGGCGGCGTTGAAACCACCCATGCGGTAGAACTCGTTGGTCAGGTTCGTGCCATAGAGTGCCGCGCTCCAGGAATCGTCCGGATTGGTGTACTGCAGACGACCACTGAGCAGACCATAGGCCTTGCCCTCGCCGGTACCGACATTCCGGAAGCGCAGATCCAGAATGGTCTCAAGATCGTCGACGTAGCCGTAGTCAAGCCGTGCCATGATCCCACCGCCATTATCGAAATTGCCGTTCCACTGCAGGCCGACGCTGTACGTAAGTTCTGGTGCGAAATTGAATTCCATTCCCGGCTGGAGCTGCGTCGGATTTGCGTCGCCGACTTCGGTATATTCCGTATCAAGAACGCCTAGACCGAAGTTGATCGCGAAATTATCGTTTGCGCGGAACGCGCCTTCGAGCTCAAAACCGTCAAGTTCGGCGCGCCCGGCGTTTATCGTCGTCAGTGTCGCGATCACGAGCACCTGGCCGACCTGGATATCGACCCAGTCAGCGGTGAAGTAAGTCGCATTCAGACGCAGGCGCCCATCGAGCAGGTCTGAGCGAAGACCGACCTCATAGTTCTCGAGTGTTTCTGAAAAGAACGGAATAATGCCGTTGTTGGGCAGCACTGTTCTAAACTGGTTATTTATGCCACCGCCGTTGAAACCTTCTGAATAACCCACGTAGCCCATGATGTCATCGGTGAACTGATACTGCAGGGCCACACGCGGTGTTGTCGCATCAAAGCTCGCGCTGTAGTCGGCCGGTGCGCCACCCTGAATAGCCACCGGGCCAGTGAAGTCAAAGGTCGGTGTATGGGGCGCGACATTTCCTGCGAAAAAATCCTCAGCGTCGTTCGGCACGAGAACAACCGTTCGGAAATACTCTTCTGACGTGCGTGCACCAAGTGTCAGTGTCAGCTGATCGGTCAGGTCGAATGTTACCTCCGCGAAGTAAGCCGTATCTTCGCGAATTTCCCGATCGAGGTCGTAAATCAGGTTTGGGCAAATCGTTGGCGGCAGCCTGACCGGCCTTCCGCCACAGAAGCCCTGCAGTTCAACACCCTGCCAGAAGCGACTGATCTGTAGTGTGTCCTGTTCATTGTAAAAGAGTCCCACGACCCAGTTGACCCGATCATGGGAGCCGAGCAGCTGAAATTCCTGCGACTGATCTTCCTGATCGGTCGCCTGGAACCAGTCAAACGCCGCCCATTGCGTGCCATCAAGGTCAAAGTTGCTTTGACGTTCGAGCGTGCGGGAATTCGTGATCGAACGCAGCCTGATGTTGTCATTGATATCCCAGTTCAGATCCATTATGTACTGAGTCGTGTGGTTTATTTCACCCGGTCCCAGATAATCGACCGCCGTCAACCACTCATCCTGAAGTCCGAATGCGAGGCTGTCGTCAAATGGCAGGCCGATCTGCTGGTAGGTGCCCGGCAGGTTGCGACCGAAGCCGGCATCATCCACCGCATCGAACAGGACGTTGCCCGCCATGTTCGTATCCTTGCGCGACGACAATGCGGTAAACACGACCTCGAAGTTGTCGGTCGGTGTCCACTGCAGCGCCGCCCGGACGATCTGATCGTCCTGTTCACCATATGACTCGGCAACCGTGACGCTGTCGACGTAGCCGTCGCGCTGTAGCTGTGCCGCGGTGATCTTCGTCTTGACGGTATCGCTCAGAGGAATGTCGACATTGGCGATCACATCCTGACGATTGAATTCACCAATGCGCATCTGCACGCGGGCACCGAACTCGTCGAGCGGTCGTTGCGTCACATACTGAATGGCGCCACCGATGGCATTCTTGCCAAAGTACGTGCCTTGCGGACCGCGCAATACCTCAACGCGCTCGAGCTCGACAATCGATTCGAGACCACCGACATTACCGTTCATGACGACGCCATCGATATAGCGCGCAACGCCCGGAATGCCACGAATCGAGAAGTTGGCCGAGCCCACCGTGATGCCCGCACCGCGAATATCGACGTTCGGGAGCAGGACATTCATCTGCTCCACGTTGTCGATGTTGCGGTTCTGAATATCTTCGGTATTCAGCGCGGTAATCGCGACCGGCACCTGCTGCAGGCTCTCCTCTCGGCGTCGGGCCGTGACGATCACTTCCTCAAGGGCCATCTGAGCCATGACGGGCTGTTCGGGTACAGACGCGAAAGCAACCACTGCACCCAAAATGGCAACCTTGTCCAAGTTTTTCATTGTTTAACCCTGCCTCCGATTAACAATGCTGGTTTAGCAACTGCTCGCTTGCCGATCACATGTTGTGGAAAAGCAACCTCCCGGGCCGCGCGAGTCTGTTATTCCCGGCACGCCAGCTTTACACAAATTAATGATTTAACTATTTATTTTTGCAATTGCAGATCATTTACCAGATGAATGGCCGGGTGACTGCGGCAGGCAGATGGCGCCCTCCCAACGCTACTGTGGCTCTCGGGCCTGTCCGCACGAACTCGGTATCGAAATCCTGACGCTGCGCTCACTCCCCGGCCCTAATTGACCGAATCCGCTCACCGCGCCAGATATGCCCGCCGACGCCCAACGTTTCGATAGTGACGCTTTCCTCCAGCGCTTCCAACCGATGCGGCACATAGGCAGGGAAGATCACCACGTCACCTGGTTCGAGAATGAATTCCCGATCCCTGGACGCAACCCGCATGCGGCCCCGGACCAGAGTCACGATCTGTTCCTCCGAATGGTTGTGCAACGGCGACATCGCACCCTCGTCGAACAGCACGCGGTTCAACATGACAGTATCTCCCACAACGAAGCGCGTATGCACGCCGGAGGCGATATCGTTGACCGGCAGGTCTTCGTAGTTCCGAACGGTCATTTCCGGCTGGGTAATCTGGGCATGGGCGAGCGCCAGTACCAGCCACAACGTCAAGGCTCCAATAAACCACTTCACGTTCCATCCTCCCTTGGCGGGACAATTTGCCCGAACCCCCGGTAGTCCGTAGACTTCCAATTGATGTGCCGAACCGGCCCGGCGGCTATCCGCTCGGCGCCCGTATCTGAACATCGAGAGTAGCTAATCGGCGGGGAACATCCAATGGCGACTGCGCGGGACTTGGTGGCTGGAAGCCATATGCGCCGCGGCGAGACTTCCAGGGCGGGCAAATGAACACCACTCGCCTTGCGCGCGTCGCTTCCGTCGCAGTGCTGGGCATAGCCGCGTGCGCGGCCGTGGCCCAGGAGCAGCCCAATATCCTGCTCATCATGGCCGACGACCTGGGCTGGGGCGATGTCGGCTACCACGGGGCCGAAATCAGGACGCCCACGCTCGACCGGCTCGCGGCCGAGGGCATACGCCTTGACCGCTACTACACACACCCGTCCTGCACGCCGACGCGCACAGCGTTCTATAGCGGCAAGCGCGCGGTGAGCCTGGGGACGATCGCGCCGATCGCGCCCTGGGAGGATTTCGGGCTGCCGCCCGGAGAACGGATCCTGCCCCAGTACCTGAAAGAAGCGGGATATGACACTTGGCTGGTAGGCAAATGGCATCTGGGCCACAACTATCATGACCAGCATCCCCTGAACCGCGGCTACGACCACTTCTACGGCACCAATAGCGGCGAAATCAATTACTACACTCACGCACTCAACCGCGTTCCGGACTGGGAACGCAATGGCGAGGCGTTGGACGAGGAAGGTTACGTCACCCACTTGCTGAGGGACGAGGCCATCAGCCTGATCCGGGGACACACGGGCGAGGCGCCGTATTTCATGCACCTGTCATTCACCGCCCCGCATACGCCGCTGCAGGCGCCGCAGGAGGCGGTGCAGGCCTATGCGGACATCGCCGATATCAACCGCCGACGTCTCGCCGCAATGATCACGGAAATGGACGCAGCGATCGGCGACGTCCTCGCCGCCGTTGTGGACAGGCCGGACGGCGACAACACGTTGATCATTTTCGTCAGCGACAACGGTGGTGAACTCAATGCGGGATCGGTCAACGAACCCTTGAGGGGGAACAAGATGTCGCTGTACGAGGGCGGCATCCGCGTGCCGGCGCTGCTCCACTGGCCGTCGCGCCTGGCGGGCGGTCGGACGGTGGAACAGGTGGCCACCGTCTACGACTGGTTCCCGACACTGGTGTCGCTCGCGGGGCACCCGGGCTTCAACGATGCCGACATGCCCGGGGTGGACCTTTGGCCGGTCATCGAACATTCAGCAACATCCGAACGTGGCGAACCCATCGTCATCACCTCCGCCACGCCGGCCGGCCCCAGAATGGCGGTGCTTGAAGACGGCTGGAAGCTGATCCGTCCGCTACGGCCGCCACCCGGCACCGCCGGAACATTCCCGGTGCAGCTCTACAACACCGTCGACGACCCGGCGGAGACCACCGATCTTGCGGACAGCGAACCCGCGCGCGCGGCGCGCATGCTGGCCTTCAGCAACACGATACCGGTGGGCCGCGTGCTGGGCGGCACGCCGCCGCCGGAAAACTACGACGGCGGCACCGGCCCCGAGGTCGAACCGGACAATCGCCCTCCGATCTACCCGCCGGTGGCCGAGTCGGTCACCGAGCGACCGGCGGACCGGTAACGTCCGGCGGGATCCGCCACGCGGGAACCGCCGCGATCAATCGCCGAAATTCCATCGCGCCTGGACACCGTAGGTGGCGCCCTGCACGCGCGTGACGAGAATGTTCTCGTCGTAGCCCAAGGGGTCGCTTACCACTGACTGGAACCGCCGGTTGTCGGTCGCGTTGTCCGCGTACAGGGCGATATCCCATCTCACGTCCGCAGGCTGGAGGGCAACGCGAAGATTCAGGTGCTCCTCCGTGCCGTTCTGATACTCGGGCTCGGTGATCTGACTGAAACCGTTGTTGCTGTAGTTGATCATCGCCAGATTGCCGCTGATCACGATCCGGTATCCGTTGTCCAGCAACTGCTGGTGGCGCGCCCCCAGCGTGAGCTGCCAGGGATGCGCCAGTTCGGTATCGAGGCCCGCAGCTTCAAAGAACGCCTGACCGTTCACCCCGCAGCCATCCTGCCGCCGCGCCCGTTTCCAGCCATTGCACGCCGCGCCGGGGAAACTGTCGTAGACCGAATCGAGCACGGCGCCGGAGAACGTGATCGCCAGGGATTCCGACGCAGCCCAACGGCCATCGAACTCAACGCCCGTGCTGGTGGAGGCCGCGGCATTCTGGATGATGAACTCCGGCGCGCCCTGGAAGACCGGTGCCAGCGACGACACCTGCCGGTTGGTGAACTCGGTGTTGAAGGCGACCACATTGAGTTCCAGCCGCCCGTCGGCCGTCAACGTCTTGAAGCCCGCCTCGATGGTTTCCGCCTCCTCCGGATCATAGACAAACTGTTCCACGTCCGGCACGGACATGCCGACACTGAAGCCGCCCGACTTGAATCCCTCGGCATAGCGCAGGAACAGCATGGTCTGATCGCTCACGTCCCAACTCAACTGGATCTGCGGATCGGTGGAGGTATTGTCCACTCGACCGGCAACGCAAACCTCCACATTGGGGTTGTTCGGAACGGTCGTCTCGGTGCCGATCTCGCAACCCGGACCATTGTTGCTGTGCACCAGGTTGACGATTTCGCCGGCGGCGTTGCGTTCGTAATAGCCCGTTCCGTTCTGGAACAGGGCCGTCTTGTCCACCTGCGTGACACGCGCGCCGACGTCCAATGTAACGTTTTCGCCGAGACTGAATCCTAAATTGACGAATCCGCTGAGCCACTCGGCCTCTTCGCTGAAATACGAATCGTTGGGAAACGGCGGCGCGCGGCGGTAATCAAGTACCGGCGCCAGACCGATCAGCGGCAAACCGACACCAATAATCGAACCGTAGTTGCCATTGTTGTAGGCGCTTTCCTGCCAATACACACCGCCCATCCACTCGAAGGCGCTGCCGGCAACGCTCTGGACGCGGAATTCCTGCTGGGTGGCCTCGTAGTTGTTGAATATCGGCACTGGGAAGAAATTGACGTGGGTCTCGTCCGGATCAGTCAACTGGTAGAAGTCGAATTGGATGGCGTTGGTCTGGGAAGTAAACGAAAAGTTCTCCGCGTCGTACTGGAGCAGGAGATTGGTACGCGTGCCGTCCTGCACGCGGCGCTCGGTAGAATCGGCCAGCGGTTCCGCAGAGCGGTCAACGGCGCCGGCGGGGAAGCCCATGCCGGCAAAGCTGACCAGTGGCGGCCCTCCAGACGCCTGCACCACTTCGATCGGCGACGGACCGTCGACGCCATCCCAGGACACATCGTCGATACCATTGGAGGGGTTCGCGTTGCACAGGTTGTAGCCGCGCCAACCCGGCCCGGGCGGATCGGTCGGGGCACAGTAGGCGTATTCGGCCGTCCCGCCGTTGCCCATGGACTCGTACCAGGTGGTGATCAGGGTCGCGGTGAAGGCGTCCGTCGGGCTGAACTCCAGCGTACCGCGCACGGAAGTGTCCTCGGAAGACCGGGCCATGATGTCCCCATTGCGCATCCACCCACCGCGCTCGTCCGAGATGGCGGCGATGCGGACGCCCAAGGTATCGGTCACCGGCCCGCCCACGGCGAATTCGAACTGATATTCGTCGTCCGAACCCAGGCCGGTACGCACATATCCGTTCAAGGTGTCGCCGGGTCGCCGGCTGACGAGGTTCAGGGCGCCGGCCACCGCGTTCTGGCCGGCGAAGAGCGGCTGCGGCCCCCGTACGATCTCGATTCGGTCGAGATCCAGGAACGCCGTGGTGGTGGTCCGGTCGCGCCCGAGGTAGGCGCCGTCGATGAACGACGCCACAGACGGCTCGAACGCGGGATTGCCGCCGGTGGTCCCGACACCGCGCATCACGGTCGCGATGCCGGTCACACCGTCGTACATGGACAGGTTGGGAACGAACGTGGACATGTCCACGGGATTGACCAGGTTGAGCTCGTTGAGCTGCACACCGGTCTGGGCCACAATGGAAATCGGAATTTCGCGCAGGGTCTCCTCGCGTTTCGTGGCGGTGACGACGATCTCTTCGAGCGGGGCTTGGGAAAACGCGCCGAACGGCAACGTCATCGCCGCCAGAACAGCCGTCAACCGCGCCACATTGCCGACCAATCGAATTTTCAAGTCCATCGAGCCTCTCCCTTGAGTGTGTCCCCGCACAATCTGTCGCATGGCTGCAACAAGACCTTCGGAAACAACCTGCACGTCTCCGATGCGGACTTCTCAAGTATAGGCAACCACTACATAAGGGCCACAAAATTCTTGTGATGGACGCCATTCATGACGTGAATGATTGGTGTCGCGTCGCCGACGCGTAGGCCCGGACAAGATGCTCCCGCAACCAGACGTTTCCCGGGTCACGGCTCTGGCTGCGGTGCCAGATCAGCAAGACCCGGAACGCCCCTTCGGGAATGACCGTCCTCACTTGAGCGACCGGATAGTGTGCGAGAAACCGCTCGCCGATGAGCCGCGGCATCGTCCCCACCAGGTTGGAGTTCTCGATTACGCTCAGCATCGCATAGAAATGCGTGACGCGAACCATGATCGCATCCGCGCGCCCGTTGGCGCGAAGGAACCGCTCAGCGACGAAGCCGCGGTGATCCCGGGCCTTGAGACAGACATGGTCCAGCGCCAGGGTTTCGTACAGATTCAACGTCTTGCCCGCGCAGGGGTGGTCCCGCCGAACCAGGGAAATCAGCGTATCCTGGCCCAGCTGCCTGACCTCGAACTCCTCATCGGCCAAGGAAACATGATCGATGGCCAGGTCGATTTCCCCGGATTTCAACTCGCCCTTGAACTGGTCCGCGAACCCACCCACCGCGTTCAGGCGGATCCGGCCCGGATTCGGACCGATCGCGCTCAGCAGCGACGCCAGGACAAAGTGCTCCAGGTGTTCGATTCCCGCGATGTTGAATGCTCGCGGCTGTGTCGGGTCAAAGACAGTCCTGGCGGCCAGTCCGTCCCGAATCAGTTCCAGCGCCGGGTTGAACGATGACGCCAGCTCGCGTGCCCGAGGCGTCGGCTGCATGGTGTTACCCTGGCGCACGAACAACTCGTCGTCGAACAGGGCCCGAAGCCGTTTCAGCGCGTTGCTCGCTGCGGGTTGGCTCATCCCGATCCTGTTGGCGGCATAGGTCAGGTTGCGCTCCTGGTAGATCGCCTCGAAGACAGTGAAGAGGTTCAGGTCGATGCGTCGAAGGTTTGACATGGATACGCTATTCTCAAAATGAATGGCAATTTATATCAGATATTCATTTCAGTTACTGCACGACGGCCAAGTAGCATGGATACATGGCCCTGAACCTTCATGGACGCACTCCTTGCCCCGCAAGCAGACGATCCCGACGTCAGGGCCGGGACTTCTGAACGCCAAGCCTGCGAACAGGGGTAACATGCCTTGCCGAATTCATTGGAGGGAGCCCGAAAGATGAAGAAGCCCGTTCCAGTTTTCGCCGTCGTGCTGGCACTGCTGGCGTGGGTGTCGGTTCACCGGCTGCCCGGCGGCGGCATCGGGCTCTCGAACATCGCAGCGGCACAGGAGGAGCCACCCGGCATCGAGGCTGTGTTCGGACCGCCCGGGGGTCCGGGAGCCGGCCTGGGTGGCCTGGCGCCACCCGAGGAGAAAAGTCAACGCGCACTGGACGCTTACAGCGATGAAGAACTCATTGCGCTGGGCGGTGAAATCTACAACACGCCCGCGCTCTGCACGACCTGCCATGGAGCTGGCGGCGACGGCCTCATCGGGCCGGCCTTCGAAAATCCTCCAAGCCCGTTCCTCATCGCATACCAGATGCAGAGCAACCCGCAGATGGCCGTGGTGGTGGACCTTCTCGACCCGACCGTCATCGACGCGTTCGCCCTGACCTACTACATCACTCAGCTTCGGGGGCACGATCCGCAAGCCATCGACCGGGGCGTGCTGCTCGACGAACTGGCCAGCCTGCGCGTGGTCGGACAGGGCGAGGTGGCGTTCTCACGCCGCGACCGGCTCGTTGAACAGATCGCACCATTCGAGACCGTGATCGCCGACTGGACGCGCAAGGCCGGTGAAGGCTCGCTGGAGAAGGAATACGACGTCACCGTCGTGGAAGAATACGACGCTGGCGAACCGAAATTCACGCCCGAACCGGGACACACTTACTTCTATGAAAATCTGGACCGACCGAACTTCTTCTACTATCAAGGCCTGGACCCCGGGTCCGCCGAACTTGCCCGCGCCAGCCAGGTGGTCATCGGCGACGCCGCCACACGCGAGATCATCGTTGCCAACGAGATGCCCGAGGCGTTGAGCGGCCAGGTTCACACCACGGTGCTGTCACCGGACGCACGCTACGTCTACATCACCGGCCCCGCGGCGGCCGGCGCGCCACAGGGCAACATGGAAATCGTCAGCCCAGCGTCCCTGCTCAAGGTGGACGCCCTGACGCTCGAACCGGTCAGGCAGCTGATCGTCGGTGGCCGGCTCCACCACGGGCAGGTCTTCCGGGACCGATACCTTCTGATGGATACCTTCGCGCGGGACCCGGATGGCCTGGATGTCTTTCTGCTTGATCCGGAAACCGACGAAATTCTCGGCGGCATCCAGTGCGAGGACCTGGGCGGCGCCTGCTATACGGCGTTCACGGACGACGAGTACATCTACCTGCTGATGAGCCCGGCCGGCTACGGTCCGCCCGCGTTTTCCGGCATCATCGGCGGAGAGCGGTTCGTGCAGGGCAACGTCACCGTCCTGCGCCCCTACTGGGTCGCCAGGATCGATCCCGACAACTGGGAGGTCGTTCGCGAGTACCCCCATCCGGGCTACCGGGCCAACTGGGTCGTCATCGACTCGGCCGGCGAGTACATGTACATACCCTCCGGCGGAACCTCCAATCTCAGCAAGATCAACCTCGCGACCGGCGAAATCGCGTGGGTCTCGGGTACGGGCACCGGCCCCTACGGCGCCAGCCTGAACGCGGACGAGACGGAAATCTGGGTGGCCGACAAGGGCGAGGTGACCGGGTTCCGCGGTCGCACGGTCACCGTCATCGACACCGGAAACCCACAGGTCAAGGAAACGCTGTTCGGGGCATACACCGTCGACCATCTGCTATTGTCGCCCAACGGCCGGGAAATGTGGGCCACCAGCAACGGCGAGGGCACCATTCACGTCTTCGACGTGGCCACCAGGGAGAAGCTGGACATCATCGAGATGCCCGGCTACGGCAACCCGCACGGGTTGGTATGGGTCCACTACGACGACGACGGCAACGGGCGTGTGGTCCGCGACCAGGGCGGCTTTCATGGCCGCATCGATCCGTACTCGGGTATGACCCTGGATTATTGAACGGCGGTCGGCCGACGCCATGAGAATCGGGCGGGACGACCCGCGGTCCGCTCGGCCATCGGACAAGGGGATTGACATGCAAGAGGCTTCGTCTCGCGGCAATTGGGTTTTCGGCGTCGCCCTGCTGATGCTGATGTGGGGGCTGGTGGGCCTGCAGCGCAATGCATCGTCCTTCCTCGGGCCGCACATCGCCGCCGAATTCGGACTCAACCTGGGCGGCGTCGGCTCCATCGCGCTGGCGTTTGCCGTCGCCTGGGGCGTGGGATCGCTGCTGGCGGGAAGGCTGGCGGACCGGCACGGCACCAAGCCCATGCTGCTGATCTTCGGTGCGATCACCGCGGTTCTTGGATGGGTTTCGGGGTTGGCCGCGACCATCGCGATCTTCATCGCCATCCGCACCGCGCTCGGACTTGCCGAAGGCGGCGTGCTGTCGCCGATCATGAACGCCGCGCGCCGCACCGCACCGCCACCCGCCCGGGCGCGCGTGGTTTCGTTGATGTTCATCGCCTTCATCATACTCGGCATGGTTCTGGCGCCACCGCTGCTCGACGGAATCGCCAACAGCTACGGTTGGCGTACGGGTTTTTTCATTGCCGCCGGACCCATGCTCGTCGTGGTGCTCCTGCTGCTTTTCTTTTTCGGCGAACCGGCCCTGGAGCGGGCAACCTCGGATAACCGCCGGGACGGAGGTGAACGAGCGCCGCTGATGACAATCCTGCGGACGAGAAACGTCTGGATCAGCGCGCTGATGTCGATCTGCAGCATGGGCCGCGTGTTCACGTTCATGGTGTTCGGCCTGTTCCTGCTGGGCAGCGATGTGGCCAACGGCGGATACTTCATGCTGGAAGGCCCTGTGATCCCCCTCACCGTCAGCGCCGCACTGCTGGCGGACGGTCTGGGCGGATTCGCCTTCACCTGGATCGCCGACCGCACCGGTCACCGGCGCAAGGTCGTCATGTACGCATTCCTGGCAGCGATGGTGTTCGGGCTCATCTTCGCCCGCCTGCCGGCGGACGTACCCTACGTGATACTGCTCATCAGCGTCTTCGGATTCATGTTCTGCGGCGGCGCGGTCTCCCCGCTGGCGGTGGGCGTGATTCCGGCCGAGGCCGTCAACCCACGGGACGCGGTCACGGCCACCGGCGCCGCCAACGCCGTCGGCGAAATTCTCGGCGCCGGATTCACCACCTACGCGGTAGGCGCGATTGCCGTGACTGCCGGGCTGCAGGCCACCATGCTGGTGCCGGTGGTACTGATGCTGGCGGGAGCCGTACTCGCCTGGTCGCTGGAAGACGTGCGCGCCAACCGCCCGGCGGCGGATTGAGCCGCATCGGGACAGCCAGCCATCGGGCCCGGGAACGGCGAGCCAGACTTTTCGAGCGACAACAATCGAGGCGAATTGAGAGAGACATCCAGCAAAATGCAATCTTCCATCTGGAACAACCTTCAAGGCGTTGACCTGAGGCAGACGTTTGTCGACGCCGGCGGCATCCGCACCCGCGTCATTGAAGCGGGTTCAGGTTTCCCGTTGTTGCTGCTGCACGGGACCGGCGGCCACGCCGAAGCGTACAGCCGCAACATCGCCGCCCACACGGAACATTTCCGGACGATCGCATTCGACATGGTCGGGCACGGCTATACCGATGCGCCCGACATCGACTATGCCGAGCAGGATTACGTCGACCACCTGCTCGACCTGATGAACGCCATGGGCATCGACACCGCGCACCTGTCCGGTGAATCCCTCGGCGGCTCGGTTGCCGCGTGGTTCGCGCTCAAGCACCCGCATCGCGTTGGCAAGCTCGTACTCAACACCGGGCTGCCCCTGTCGCCGGATACTCCGCAGGGTGTCAACCAGATGAAGGACTTCCTGGCGCGTTCGCGCAAGGCCACCGGCACGCCCACCCGGGAAGCGCTCGCCATGCGCATGAAGTGGCTGTTTCTGGATGAGGCAAGCCTGACGGAAGAACTCCTGGAGACCCGGTTTCTGATCTATTCGCAGCCGGGACGCGCAGCTGCCATCCGCAAGCTCACCGAACGGGCCATCGGCGGGCTGATCGACCCCGTAAGCCAGAAGACCTGGTACCGCCCGGATCAACTGCGGGAACTGACCTGCCCGACCCTGTTGCTTTGGACGAATCACAACCCCGGGCAACCTCTGGAACTCGCCCGCAAGGCTGCGGGATCCATTCCCTGCGCACAGGTCGTCGTGCTGGAAAACAGCGCCCACTGGCCACAGTGGGAAGAGCCCGAGGCCTTCAACCGGGCGCACATCGAGTTTCTGCTGAGTTGATCCGGGGCCGCGCTGGCGTGGGGCATGCTCATTCTCGGCAAAACTGCAAGACGGAAATCTGGATAAATCGGGCAGTTTCTACATGCCGCTGGGCGCGAACGGGCGTGCTACGATGCGCCCGTGAATATGACGCTTGCAGGTTTCATCGCGCTGGGTGCGCTCGTGCTTGGCCAGTTCGCGTGGCTGCGACAGGACATCCGCGAACTGCGCAAGGAAATGAACTTGCAGCGCAAGGATCTGCAGGATGCGTTGGCGACGCACCGCAAGGAGATGCAGGACGGGTTGGAGTCGCAGCGCAAGGAGATGCAGGTCGGGTTGGAGTCGCATCGCACGCATACGCAGGGTGCAATGGAGTCGCACCGAGAGCAGTTGCTGCATGCATTTGAGTTGCACCGCGAGGATATGCAAGGTGCATTGGAGTCGCACCGCGAGGATATGCAAGGCGCATTGGAGTCGCACCGCAAGGATATGCAAGGCGCATTGGAGTCGCACCGTATGCATACGCACGACGCGTTGGAGTCTCACCGCAAGCGTACGCAGGACGCATTGGAGTCGCACCGCAAGGATATGCAAGGCGCTTTGGAGTCGCACAGCAAGCATACGCTGGACGCACTGGAGTCGCAGCGCGAGGAAATGAGGCGCGGATTCGATTCGCAAAGCAGCGAAATGGCCGGGCAGCGAAAGGAATTGGGCGAATTGCGAGAGCGATTGGCTCGGATAGAAGGCCTGCTCGAAGCAGTGTTCATGCGCAGGGACCTGACGCCTTTGCCCGAACCGCCCCCACCCGGGGATCCGCCAAACACCACCAGAGCTGCATAGAGCAACCGCTCCAGGCGAAACCTCGCCAAGATGCGGGCGCCTGGCTTATTCCGGGTCTTCGAATATCCGCTCGGCGCTGCGCCGGGCAACCTTCCAGCCGGCTTCGGTGCGGACCAGATCGTCGTGGTATATCCAAAGTGCCCGGTTGGCATCCCGAAACGGCGGCGGAGAGCTCACAACCTTGCCGTTGTCGTACCGGAAGCCGAGCATGTACGCTTGGCAGTGGGCGTGGTTCCCGTCGTGAACATCCACCACGAAATTGGTAAACACGTGGCGGAGAATCAGCGTCGGAGAACGCTTGCGGACTTGCGCGAGGATCGCGTCCCTGCCCTTCAGTTCCTTGCCGCGACGGCGCCATCTGGCATCGTCGGTAAAGAAGTCGACAAACTCCTCAAAACGCCCCGAATCCAGGTGCTGACCCATCCGGACCATGATTTCTCGGCATTCCCGCTCGATGCGGCGTCGCTCTTCGTCATCCACCGGGCGCAACGCCCTCGGCACGTTGGCAACCCGTCCGCTCATCCGCCCGTTCCGACCGGAGTCCAGGCGGCAAAACCCATTCCGGCTCCCGTTCCGGCTTGCGACCGGTAGCAGGGCACATAGTCGATCAGGTCCATTTCGAGGCCCGTCTCCCACAGTACGCCGAGGGCGGCAATCCAGTTCTTGTATTCCGAGGTGCCTGACTGCAGCACGTTCTCCGGCACCGACAGCAGTGTGTCCAGGTCGCGTTGCTGCAATGCCCGCAACAACCGCCTGTCCAGCTCCTCGTCGATCGCGAAGTGCGTCAGGCCGCCGGAACCGGCGACCGCCACGCGAGCATCCCTTTTCCAGGTCTTCACCGCCCTTCCCATGGAGCGCCCGAAGTCGAAACATCGCTTGACCGGCGGCTGGTTGGGCTCGAAGTAGGTGTTCATCAGCACGGGCACCAGCGCCATCGGTCGGTCGTCCAGCAGGCGCCGGACGATGAACCCGACGGCGTGGCCGATTCCCCGCAGCCCTTCCGGATCAACGGGCTGGACTTCCGAAGACGTCACATCGAATCCGTCGCGGATGCCCTGGGTGATGATTTCCAGGGCCAGCTCCGAAGCGATCGGGTAAGCCTCATCCTGCGGCGGACAACTCGCCGCGAGAATCTCGCAGACCGCCTCCGGCAAGTCGGTCTTCGCGTCGGGATCGAATCCGCAGTTGACGAGACTGTCACCGCAATACACCGCGAACGGCGGCTGAATGTCCCGGCGAAAGTATTCGTAGTGATCGTCTCCGATGATGATCATGGCATCCAGATGCGCTTCGCGGATGCGATCGGCGAGCGCATCCAGCGCCCGCTGACAGTCCGCGAACGCGGCCTGACGGGCCGCCAGCGTATTCTGCTCTGCGAAATTCGCGGCGCCACGCAGTGCCAGCAGTTCCTCCCAGGAATAGGTATTGCCGCGAAAATGGATTCGCGGAATCTCCATCATGTCGGCAGTCCTGCTGCGCTCCCAGATCTCCGGATCGATGGTCAGCAACGGCCCATGGGACGTACCGAAACCGAACACGAGATCAGCCACGAGGTCTCCTGGTCCACTGGGAATCACAATGATGCATGCGAGACATTGTAGTGAGTTCTGTCCTGTTACCAGAAATGGATATTGATAATGGGGGTTCATTCATTACGCCAATGGCTACCCGGTCGGCAAGGAGACGCGGCCGGGACATGCCTCGCGACAATTCGCGGCCATCACGAAAAAAAATGTCTGATGTCCGCCCGGAGCGGGATCGAATGAGGCGCCGGTGCTATTCTCGCCTCCGCATCGCGTTGCGTTGCGCCTTGAATCATGACGACACACAACGACATCGACCAATTGGAACTGTGGATCGGCGGGGAGCACACGCCCTCGTCCAGCGGCAGGTACTTCGACGATCTGGACCCCGCCGACGACACGGTTTTCTGCCGGGCAGCGGAAGCCACCGCCGATGACATGGATCGCGCCGTGCGAACGGCCCACGAAGCCTTTCGGGCCTACCGCCAGACCACCCCGCGCCAGCGCGAACAGTGGCTTGCCCGCGCCGCTGACATCGTAGAGCGCGACCGCGACGGCATCGCCGACACCATCGTCACCGAGAACGGTTCACCCATCATCAAGGCGCGATTTGAAACCATGGCCGCTGCCGACTACCTCCGTTCGGCCGCCGGCATCACCCGCCGAATCTCCGGCGAGACGCACCCTTCGGACAATCCCGGCCGCATGGTGATGAGCGTGCGCGAACCGCTGGGCGTCGTGGGAAGCATCACGCCGTTCAATGTGCCCTTTCTGAAGGCCGCCAAACTCAGTGCCGGCGCCCTGGCCACGGGCAATACGGTGGTGAGCCTGGCATCCGAATTCACGCCCAGGTCCGTGCTGATGATGGGGCGCGTCTATGAGGAGGCTGGCTTCCCGCCCGGCACGTTCAACGTCATCACCGGCTTCGGCGCCGACATCGGCGACAGCCTGACCACGCATCCATTGGTGAAGGCCATCCTGTTCACCGGATCAAGCGCCATCGGCAAGCACATTTCCGCCCTGTGTGGCCGGCACATGAAGCGCTGCGTGCTCGAGCTCGGCGGCAAGAGCCCCTCCCTGGTGCTGGCCGACGCGGACGTGGACGCCGCGGTGGATGCCGCCGCCATGGCGTGCTTCTTTTTCCAGGGGCAGGGCTGCATGGTGACCAGTCGGGTGCTGGTGGAGCGGCCCATCTTCGAGGAATTCGTGGACAAGCTCAGGGCCAGGGCGGAACACGCCGCGGAGCACCAGATGGGCGACTTGCGCGACCCCACGACCTGGGTGGGACCCATCATCTCGGAACGGCAGAGAAACCGCGTGCGTTCGCATATCGAGGATGCCCGCGCCAAGGGCGCCACGGTGGTCGCCGGCGGCGAATGGGCAGGCAACCGCTGTCAACCGACGATCCTGACCGGCGTCAAGGAAGGCATGACCGTGTTCCGCGAAGAAACTTTCGGGCCGGTCGATGCGATCTACCCTGTGGACGGACTCGAGGACGGACTCGCGCTGGCCAACGACACCAACTATGGGCTGTCGGCCGCCATCTGGACCAGGGACATCGACAAGGCCATGCTGTACGCTCGGGGCATTGAGTCCGGCACCGTGCACATCAACGCCGCGACCTTCTACGACGAACCCCACGTGCCCTTCGGCGGGGTCAAGGACAGCGGCATCGGCCGGGAAGGCACGGAAATGGACATCGAGGCGCTGACCGAGTGGAAGTTGATCACCCTGCAACTGCCCGGAGAGCGCGCTTTCGGCGCTCCGGCGGTAGTCGAATGAAACTGTACTACCTTCCAGGCGCCTGCTCCCTCGCCATTCATATCATTCTCGAGTGGATCGGCGAACCATACGAAGCCGTGGCGGTGACGCGCGAGCGGACCAGGTCGCCCGAGTACCTCAGGCTGAATCCCGCCGGCGCCGTCCCCGCGCTCGTGGATGGCGACCGCACGTTGACTCAGAACTCGGCCATCCAGAAGTACCTGATCGAGAAATATCCTCAGCCCAACCTGGGTCCCGATCCCACACCCGAGGGCCACTACGAGCTCAACCATTGGCACGGTTTCCTGGGCGGCGACCTGCACCCGGGGTTTCGTCCGTACTTCGCGCCGCAGCGGTTTCATCCCGATGAATCCGCCCATCCGGCGATTCGCGCTGCCGCGTTTGCCAACCTTCAACGCCTGTACGGGATCGCCGACCGGCACATGGACGGACGCGACCACGTCATCGCCGGCAGGAGAACGGTAATCGATGCCTATCTGTTCACTTTCTCAAGCTGGGCGGCGCGCGCGTTTCCCAACCGGCTGGGGGATTTCCCGCACCTTGAACGGTTCGTGAGTACCATGCTGGACGACCCCGGCGTGTCCAGGGCGCTGGCCGATGAGGGCGTGGCGTTCGAACCCTGACTCCGGCCCGGAATCCTGGTTCGAATGCTGGTTCGAATCCCGGAGCTCGACCGGTTCGCGCCTTTCGAACGGACCCGGTCCATCGCTTGTGTTCTAGCCCTTCTCCACGAAGGGGGGTGGATAGTGCCGACCTCCCCGCTCCAGCGTGATCCAGCGCTGTTCCGTGAACGTCTCGACCGACGCCCGCCCCCCATGGCGCCCCAGGCCGCTGCACTTGACTCCGCCGAACGGCACGTGCGGCTCGTCATTGACCGAGCTGTCGTTGATGTGCGCCATACCGGTCTGCAGCCGGTTGGCGACGTCCAGCGCCCTCTCTTCGTTCCGGCCGATGATGCCGGCGGACAGCCCATACTCGGAGTCGTTGGCGATCTCCACGGCTTCGTCGACGCCGGAAGCCCGAATCACCGGAGCCACAGGACCAAATGTTTCCTCGGTGTAGATTCTCATCTCCCGTGTGACACCGGAAAGCACGGTGGGGTGGTAGTACGGTCCCTCGCTGGTTCCGCCGCAAAGCACCTCCGCGCCCTTTTCGCGGGCATCGTCCACCTGCTCGACGATCTTCCGCAACTGGCGATCATTGATGATCGGGCCGATGACATTGCCGATCTCGTGAGGGTCCCCTGCCCTGAGCGTCCTGGTATTTGCCACGAAGCGCTCCGTAAACTCGTCCGCAACGGTTTCGTCGACGATGATTCGCTCCACGGACATGCAGATCTGGCCTTGGTGCATGAACGTCCCGAAGGTCGCGGCGTTGACAGCCTGACCCATGTCCGCGTCGTCCAGAACAAGTAGCGCGTCCTTGCCGCCGGCCTCGATACATGCCTTCTTCAGCAGCATGCCCGCCCTTGATGCGATCTGCCTGCCCACGGCGGTGGAACCGGTGAAGCTGATGGCGCCTACATGCGGATTCGAGACCAGTTCGTCACCCACCTCCGCGACGCTGTCACGCGAACACGTCACCACATTGAATACGCCCTCGGGAATGCCAGCTTCCGCCAGAACCTCGGCGATCAGCGTACCGCCGCTCATGGGCGTTTCCTCGGACGGTTTCAATACCACGCTGTTGCCCACCGCCAGTGCGACGGCAATCCCCCTCGATGAAAGCAGCAGCGGAAAATTCCACGGTGAAATCACGCTCACCACCCCGAGGGGTTGGCGCACGGCCATGCTGACCTTGCCGTGCTCGGACGGAAGAATTTCGCCATTGGTCTGGTAGGCGCACGCCGCCGCGGCCCGATAGATGCCGCTTGCGTAGCCGGACTCGAACATGGCCTTGCCGATCCACGAACCGGATTCCTCCACAAGCGCCGTGACGAATTCCTGCTGGCGCACCTCAAGAATATCCGCGGCCTTGGCGAGATGGCGGGCCCGCTCGGCATGAGGCAGGGCCGCCCACGCCACGGATGCCTGGGCCGCCGCTTCCACCGCAGCCTTCGCGTCGCTGCGGGACGCATCCGGGGCCTGGGCCCACGTTTCTCCCGTTGCCGGGTTCAAGACCTCGAACGTGCGCTGGGCTTCGGCCGCGTTCCATTGGCCGCCGATATACTGGTTGAGAAGGTTCATGGGGCTTCCTTTTGGGGATTGCGGGTGAATGGCCGCGGCTACTGCCGTGCCTGGATTCGCCGGCGGTCAGGCGAACGAGATGCCGTGATTCCTGAACGGCATGGAACGCAGGCGACGGCCTGTCGCGGCGAAGATCGCATTCGCCAACGCCGGCGGCGCGGGTGGCGCGCCGCACTCACCACCGCTGCCCGGCGTGTCCGTCGGCGGCAGGATCACCGTTTCGATCGCCGGCATGTGGCTGATACGGACCAGCTCGTATTCGTTGAAATTCTTCTGCCGCGTCACACCGTTGTCGATGAGAATCTCCCCGAACATGGCGCTGGTGAGTCCCCAGGTGATGGCGCTCTCCATCTGGTGTTCGATCATCATCGGGTTCATGCAAACACCGACATCGCAGACACAGGTGATCCTGCGCAGCCTGACACGGCCATCGTCGCCGATGGCGGCTTCGAAGACCTCCCCGACCGTGGATTCGTCGCTGTATGCGAACGCCACGCCCTGGACATTTCCCGGTGCGGGGCTGCCCCAATTGGAGCGCTCGGCAAGGGTGTTCAGGAGCAGCACGTTGCGCTCGCTGTGTCCGGCCAGCTCCAGGCGCAACTCCATGGGGTCCCGTCCGGCGGCATGGGCCAGTTCGTCCATGAAGCTCTCGCGGTAGAACGTGTTGTGGATGAAACCGACGCCCCGGTAAAAACCTACCGGGATCCCCGGACGCGGCGAGTGGTATTCGAAGTTCAGCGCCGGAAAGCGGTAATCGTGGTCGATCAGGCCCTCCGTCGCGAATGGATCGAAGGGTATGTCGGAATTGCCGGTGAGCGCCGCCAGCGTCGACTGGACCGCTATCCTGCCCTTGAATCCGGTGACCTTGCCCTGCGCATCCAGAAAGCCTTCCATCCTGGCGGCGGACTTCGGCCGATACGTGCAGTGGGTCATGTCCTCCTCCCGCGACCAGATCAGCTTCACGGGTTTGCCGATCTGTTTCGAGATGAGCGCGGCCTGTCTTGGCGGTGTGGGACTGCCCCGTCGACCGAAGCCGCCGCCCAGGTACTGATTGTTGACGATGATGTTTCCGGCCGGCACTTCGGGAAAGGTCTCCGCGCACATGCTCCGGATGCGCCCCGGTGACTGGGTTCCCAACCAGAACTCGATGCTGTCGCCGCGATAGTGGGCGGTAGCATTCAGCGGTTCCAGGGTGGCGTGGGCCCAATAGGGCGCCTCGTAGGTCGCCGTCAGCACCTGCGCCGCCGCTTCCCTGGCCGCTTCGATGTCACCCTCGTTGACCGCCTCGTTGCCGGGACGTTCCAGCAACCGCATCATTTCCTCGCGGATGTTTTCGCTGTCCCGCTCCGCCACGGGCCCGGAATCCCACTGCGGCGCCAGGGCGCCCAGGCCCTTCCTTGCCGACCAGTAATCGGTCGCGGTGACCGCCACGGCATCTTCGAGCATCACCACGTCTTCCACACCGGGTACGACCAGCGCCGGTTGCGGATCGACCGAACGCAGGGTGCCGCCGGGAACCGGCGTCGCGGCGATCGTGGCGACCACCATCCCTTCCACTCGCATGTCGATACCGTAGCGCGCCTGCCCGGTGGACTTGGCCTCGGTATCCCAGCGCGGGAATGGAGTACCCAGAATCCGCCATTCGCCTTGCGGCTTGAGGGGTACGTCGACCGGAATTTCCAATCCCGAGGCGGTTTCGCCCAATTCGAAATAACTCAGGCTCCGTCCGGTCGGAGTGTGGATGACCTGGCCGCTTCGGGCCACGGTCTGGGCCACCGGCACGCCCCAGGTAACCGCCGCGGCGTTGCGCAGCAGTTCCCTGGTGCTGGCCCCGAGTTGCCGCAGGGGATCGAACGCCCATCGCACCGCCGACGTGCCGATGGTGGTCTGGTAACCGAAGAGCCGGTTCATGAACGCTTCCGGATTGAGCGGCGCCTGTTCGATGCGCACCTGCCGGATTTCCAGTTCGAGCTCCTCCGCGATCAGCATGGGAAGAGAGGTGAGCGAGCCCTGTCCCAACTCCGCCGCGGCTGAAACGATGGACACCGTGTCGTCAGGATTGAATGTCAGGTAGGCATTGACCATGTCGCGATCAACGACAAAAGGCGCAGGCGGCGAGCCGAACTGGGATCGCGCCGGCCTTACAGGCAGGTGAAAGCCGATGACCAGGCTGGCGGCGGCCATCCCGGAACCGTGAAGGAAACCGCGCCGGGAGACCTGCGTCTTCATGGTCAGACCTCCCTCATCGCCGCCGCGGCGGTGTGAATTGCCGCGCGAATCCGGGTATAGGTTCCGCATCGGCAGACATTGGTGATGGCGGCATCGATGTCCGCATCGGTGGGATTCGGATTTCGGTCCAGTAGCCCCTTCGCGGCCATGATCATGCCGGACTGGCAATAACCGCACTGCGGCACCTGGTGCTCGATCCAGGCCTGTTGAAGCGGATGATTGTCCAGGCCCTCGATGGTGCGGATGTCACTGCCCTCGGCGGCTCTCGCCGGAACGATGCACGAGCGTACCGGGTTACCCTCCACATGAACGGTGCAGGCACCGCAATAAGCGATCCCGCAGCCGAACTTGGTGCCGTTGTATCCCAGGAAATCGCGCAGGACCCAAAGCAGCGGCGTGTCGGGTTCGGCGTCGATTCGATGGGTCTGCCCGTTGACCGTTAACGTAATCATTCGTAGCCCCATTGGTGGCTGCGCGAAGCGTCCGCCGCCTGCCGTTGCCGAGGGAGGTTTAAACGATACAAGCCGGAGTTGACCGTGACAAATTCACGCGGCAAATTGCGCACCATCGAAATGGCATATGTGTGGCACCCTCAAGCCATCGGGCTGTTAACATACGTCTTCAGGAGCGGATCACGCCATGCGCTCCATCCTTGAACACAGGAGCAACCATGACAATTCGACCCATATTCAACCGATTTATTGCGCCGATCCTCGCCGTGTTGCTGTTCGGCACGTCCGGCCATGCGCAAGACAATCAGACCATCGTCGTTTTCGGCGCCAGCGGCAGTATCGGCGGGCTCATCGTCGACGAAGCGCTGGAACGGGGACATTCGGTGATCGGCGTGTCCCGATCTCCCGACCGGCTGACCGTCGAGCACGCGAATTTCACCGCGGTGCAGGGCGATGTCACGGACGCGGAGTCATTTTCCGCCATCGCCCAGGGGGCGGACGCCGTGGTGATTTCCGTACAGGGTTCACCCGAAGGGGACTTCGCGCCTGAGAGCTCCACCCACGCGCTGGCGGCGGGCACTGCCGCAATGGCGCTTGAAGGCATGGAGGGCGCGCCCTACGTACTCCAGATCGGCGGCGCGACGACCATGTTTCCGACGGTGGAGGAAATGATCGCAAACGCGCCGTTTCCGGTACCCGAAGGCACCGAGATTTACGCCATGCTCGTCGGCCACAAGGTAGCGCTGGACACCTACATCGCCAGCGACATCGACTGGACGGTCCTCACACCGCCGTTAAACATCATGGGCTGGACGCCCGGCGGTATTTCGGATACGCAACAGCGTGGCGAATACCGAGTGTCGACCACCGAACTGTTGATGGATGACGAAGGCAATTCGTCGATCTACGTGGCCGACCTCGCCACCGCCGCCATCGACGAGGTGGAAAACCGGGCCCATGTGAGGCAGCGCTTCACGATCGGCTACTGAGCAACAAGGCAACCAGGCCGCCAGGGGTTCAGCGCCGGGATTCAGGACCGGTATTCAGGGCCGGTATTCCGGGCCGGAGGGAATCAAGGACCGATGCGACAAACTTCATTCTGGACCGATCCGGACAACGGCGTCCTCGTGCTTCGGCTGGTGCTGGGATTCACCCTGCTGCTGAATGGCTGGAGCAAGATCACCCACGGCATCTCGTTCCAGATGGGCATGCTGGCCGCCAATGGCATACCCGGTTTCTTCATGTACTTCGTGTATGTCTCCGAAGTGTTGGCGCCCATCCTCCTGGCGCTGGGGCTGTTTACAAGGCTCTCCGCCGCCTCGGTGATCGGCACCATGCTGGTGGTCTTCTACGTGCTGCCGGTGCCATTCTTCGGACTGAATCAGTTCGGCGGCTGGAACAAGGAAGGGCAACTGCTCTTTCTGGCGATGGGCGTAGCGCTGTTCTTCATGGGGTCCGGGCGATACCGGGTTTACGACACCGGCCGAAGGCACTGGCTGCTGGACTAGTGCCTTGTCCGGCTGAACATCCCGGATCACCGGGCACGCGTGCCGGCGGCGGCGCGCTCGGCGCCTGCCTCCTGGTTGCAGGATTGCCGCTCCAGATCGCCGACGCCCAAGACGACGGCGCGCTGCTGGCGACCGGTGGCCTACCGGACGTGCGCGTGGAAGTGCATCGGCCCGCCGAACTCTTCGACGGTTACCTGTTCTGGCACCGCACAGACGAGATCGGCGCCGACTTCGATAACTACAGCTTGCTGGTGGACGACGAAGGCCGCGTCGTCCAACGGTGGGAAACCAATCTCACCGGCGGCGGGGTATCGGCCCACGTGCTTCCGGGCGGTCGAATCCTGCGCATGGGTGATCGGGTTACAGGCGCCACGGCCAGAGACCCGTTGGGTGGAGTACCGCAGGCGTCGGTTGTTCAAATCGCCGATCCCCGGGGCGACGTGATCTGGGAGGTCGAATCAACCGACGTCGGGATCGACCGGTTTCACCATGACGCGACGCCGATGCCCAACGGCAACATCCTGATCCTCACCTACACGTCCTTTTCCGCCGAGGAGGCCGCCGCGATCGGCTGGGACATCGAGGGCGCGGCCACGGCGC
Organism: Candidatus Rariloculaceae bacterium; assembly: GCA_965221035.1. Taxonomy (GTDB): domain Bacteria; phylum Pseudomonadota; class Gammaproteobacteria; order Steroidobacterales; family Rariloculaceae; genus UBA6522. Next base: position 3,353,810 of record OZ244860.1, on the reverse strand, counting down.
TGTCCGACGGAGTCGTCGAGGTGCGGCCGAATTTCCAGGACGGCTCCGCCGAGGTCGTCTGGGAATGGCATTTCCACGACCACATCATCCAGGACCGCGATCCGGACGCGCCCAACTACGGCGTTGTGGCGGATCATCCGGAACGGATCGACGCGCACTATCCCGAGTCCTATGCGCCGATCGACCAGATTCGACAGCATCTCAACGGTGTCGACTACCACCCGGAACTCGACCAGGTCGTGCTCAGTTCCTTCATCTACAACGAAATCTGGATCATCGATCACAGCACCACGTCGGAGCAGGCCGCGGGATCGACCGGGGGGCGCAGCGGACAGGGCGGCGACCTGCTGTTCCGTTACGGCAATCCGGCCGCCTACGACATGGGGACGTCCGATGACCGCGTGTTCCTCAAGCAGCATGACGCCAACTGGATTGACGCAGGACTGCCGAGAGCGGGCAACCTGCTGATATTCAACAACAATGTCCAGATTGGCACCGGACTGGCAGGGATGGGTATGGGCGCCATGGGCGCCATGGGCGCCAACGCGTTGCAGGCCCAGAGAGCACTTCGGGGCGTCTCGAACGTGCATGAACTGCGCTTGCGACCGGCCGAGGACGGCCACTACCCGCGTGAACCGGGACAGCCGTTTGCCGCGGAGCAGGCGTGGTTCTGGGAAGACCCCGAATTCTTCGCGCCCTTTCAGGGTGGTGCTCGGCGCTTGCCGAACGGGAATACGCTGCTGACCGACACCGTGAACGAGTATGCGCGCGAGATCAACGCCGACGGCGAAACCGTGGCGGAATACTTCGGTTCCGCCCCGTCTTACAAGACCTTCAAGTATTCGAGGGAGCAGGTCGCGGACTTGCTGTGAGCGCGGTATCCGGCGTAATTTCCAAGTGCCACATGCCACTACAAAAGTAGCCCCCGCCAATTGACGGGGGCATTGGATTTCGGTGGATGACCTTGGGACACCGAGCCCGCACAAAGGGTCAATTTGCTGCGAAAAGTAAATCGACCGCTTCTCGATTTGCTACAAGTGCAATAATAGCGCATCTGAACTGAATCGCAAACGGGACAATCGCACATGCCGCTTGTTTTCGGTCTGGACATTGGCACCACGTCTATCGGATACGCGGTGATTGAGCAGAATGCAGAGCGCACTACGGGGAAAATACACCGTCTAGGCGTCCGTATTTTTCGTGAGGCGCGCGATTCAAAGGGTGTTCCGCTAAATCAAGAACGGCGTCAAGCACGACTTCGCAGGCGTCAACTCCGACGGCGACGTGAACGCCGTCGCAATTTGGGCGAGGTATTGTACCAAGCTGGGTTGCTGCCAAAACGAGGCACGTCCGGCTGGGCAGAGGTGATGCAACAAGACCCTTACGATCTCCGCAAGCGAGCATTCGAAGGGGAACCACTGACCTCTCACGAAGTCGGACGCGCGATCTACCACCTCGCGCAGCGACGGCATTTCAAGGGACGTGATGTCGAAGGCATTCTTGACTCTAACACCGAATCCCCGACGAATGACGACAAGAACGCGATGTCGGCGCGCATAGAAACTGCTCAGGCATTACAGCTTGCCGACAAGCCGCTCGGCGCTTGGCTGGCCGAACGGGGACCGCATGAGCGTAAACGGGGCGAGCATACGACACGCATGGTCGTCGCTGATGAATTTGATACTGTCTGGTCGTCCCTCGTGCCGGCGCCATTCCGCTCCGCAGTGCGCGAGGCGATTTTTTTTCAACGGCCTGTCTTCTGGCGCCTGAAGACGCTCGGCCGGTGTCGCTTTGTTCCTGGAGCGCCTCTCTGTGCAAAGGGTTCTTGGCTGTCGCAACAACGGCGCATGCTCGAGAAGCTTAATAATCTCGCGCTCGTGGGTGGCGACCAACGGCGTCTGGATAAGGAAGAACGCCGAGCAATTCTTGCCAAATTGCAGACCCAGGCAACGATGACCTGGCCCACGGTCCGACGTTCGCTTGCACCGCTGTATCGCAGGCGCGGCAAACCCGGCGCGGAAAAAAAGCTCAAATTTAACGTTGAAGAGGGTGGCGAAAGGAAGCTGCTCGGCAATGCCGTCGAGGCGAAGCTAGCGGACATTTTTGGCGACGATTGGAAGGGCCACGAACGCAAACAAGAAATTCGGGATAGTCTTCCGGACCAGCTATGGCACGCGGACTACAAGAGAGTCGGCAATCAACGTGTGGTCATTCTTCCAACGCCAGAGCGTCAAGAACGCCGCGCCAAAGTCGCACACTGCTTTGCTTCCGAGTTTGGGCTTTCCGATGAGCAAGCAGCCAAAATCAAGGCTCTACGGCTGCCGCAAGGCTGGGAGCCGTTTTCAATTGATGCGCTTCGGGCGATCCTACCGCATCTTGAAATGGGTGCTCGTTTTGGCGAGGTAGTCAATAGCGCAGATCCAGATTGGGAGAATTGGCGCGCCACTGCGTTTCCCAATCGCGACAGACCGACTGGAGAGGTGTTCGACCGCCTTCCGAGTCCCGTCGACCCCGAAGAACGCCAACACATCGCTGGTTTGCGAAACCCCACGGTTGCACGAACCCGGAACGAAATGCGGAAGGTGGTCAACAATTTGATCGACATGTTCGGCAAACCTGACCTCGTAAGGGTCGAGATCGCCCGCGACGTTGGCAACTCCAAGCGTATGAGGGAGGAGAAGGCGAAAGGCATTAGGCGTCACGAGAGGCGCCGAATCGACGCGCGCGAAGACCTCCAGGATATGGGGATCACCGAGCCATCACGGACAGATATAGAGAAATGGCTGCTTTGGAATGAGTGCGGCCGGAGGTGTCCATACACAGGTGACTCAATCTCTTTTAGCGCCCTGTTTGGCACTGGAGACTTTCAGGTCGAGCATATTTGGCCGCGCTCGCTCTCACTCGACAACAGTTTCGGCAACAAAACACTATGCCGGAGGGACGTCAATCTCCTCAAGGGCAACCGGATTCCCTCCGAGATGTTCGCCAGCGATCCTGACGAATGGGCCGTGATTGCGGAACGACTCAATGACATGAGGGCTCGCCGAGGAGGAATCGGAATGTCATCGGGCAAGATCAAGAAGTTCTTGGCACCATCCATCCCCGACGCCTTCAAGTCGCGGCAATTAAACGATACCGGTTACGCCGCTCGCGAAACCGTTGCCTATCTAAAGAAGCTTTGGCCGGACATTGGTCCGGAAGCCCCGACAAAGGTTTTTGCCGTTTCGGGGCGCGTAACCGCCCAGCTGCGTCGGCTTTGGGGCCTGAACAACATTCTCGCGGATAACGGCGAGAAAACGCGTCTCGACCATAGACATCATGCGGTCGATGCGTTGACGGTCGCTTGTTGCCATCCCGGTATGACACAAAAACTTTCGCATTACTGGCAACGGCGAGATGATCCGAGCGCAGCCCAGCCGCACCTTCCTCCGCCTTGGGCAACGATTCGACGCGACGCAGAGCAGGCGGTTGCGAAAATCATTGTGTCGCATCGAGTCCGCAAGAAAATCTCTGGACGCCTACATAAGGAAACAGTCTACGGCGATACGGGAATCACCACCACGAAAAAATCTCGGCAAACCCGTCAGTACTTTGTCTCGCGTCGCAAGGTCGAAGATCTGAGCAAGAACGATCTCAACGAAAAGAATAAAGACTTCTGGCCTGACCAGAATGTACGCAAAATCATCGAGTCTTGGGTAAACACTCATGGTGGCGATCCGAAGAGGGCTTTCCCGCCCTACCCCAAGCGCGGGCGAAGGGGGCCGGAAATTCGCAAGGTACGACTTCGAAAAAAACAACAGATCAAATTCATGGCAAAGACGTCGACAGGATTTTCCGTCTTGGGCAAGAACCATCACATTGCAATCTACCTGATGCCGGATGGGCGTATCGACCACGAAGTGGTCAGCTTGTTTGAGGCATCACGACGGCTGGTACAAAAAAAACCAATAGTCTGTCGCAAACGCGGAAAAGACGCGCAATTCTTGATGTCATTGTCTCCCGGTGACTCATTGCGGCTAAAGAGAAACGGTATTTTCAGAGTACAAGTCGTTTCCGAAATCTGGGGAAATGGTCAAGTCGTCATGAAGAACCATAACGATGCTGGTAAGGCAACAGTGTTTCATCCTGGTCCGACAGCCATTGTATCGAAAGGAGGTGCGAAGATTTCAGTTGATCCTATTGGCCGGATTCATCCCGCAAACGATTGAATTCGGCTGGAAGTGATCCGCAAGACCGTAGAATTCTCAACCCCGGGAACCCGTCTCTCGGTCGCCTACCGTCAGTTAGTGGTAGAGCGATCTAGTATGCCAAGAGTGACTCTGCCGATTGAAGATCTTGGCGTTGTGATCGTCGACGACATCCGTGCGACCTACACACAATCTGTATTTCTTTCGTTATTGGAAGCCGGTGCAACAGTCATGGTCACGGGTCGCGATCATCTCCCCGCCGGAATGATGCTTCCGCTCGATGCGCATCACGTCCAGACAGAACGCCACCGTGCGCAGATCAAAGCCAGCAAACCGGTACGCAAGCAGGCCTGGCAGGCGATCGTGCGGGCCAAGATCGAGCAGCAGGGCATTGTACTGTCGCATTTCACCGGAAATCATGGCGGGCTTGGCCAACTGACACGCCGCGTACGCTCGGGAGATCCCGCGAATATCGAGGCCCAAGCTGCGCAAAGGTATTGGCCGCGACTTTTCGGAAAGACATTTCGACGAGACCGAACAGCGGGTGGCATTAACGCGCTGCTGAATTACGGTTACGCCATCGTGCGAGCTGCCGTCGCCCGTGCCGTCGTTGCAGCGGGACTGATTCCCTCGATCGGAGTACATCATCGACATCGCGGGAATCCCTTTTGCCTAGCGGACGACCTGCTGGAGCCATACCGTCCCTATGTAGACTGGCGAGTGCGGCAAATTGTGGGGACTACTCACGACTCGTTTCCCGACTTGGCGGAGCGGGAAACTCGTGCTGAACTTCTTTCTCTGCTCAACGAAACGATCATCGTGGGCGCACGGCGGGAACCAATTCTGCTCGCCCTGCATACCAGTGCCGCATCACTGTGCCGCGCTTTGACTGGAGGCGACCGGAAATTATCTCTGCCCCAAGGACTACCTTTGGAATACGATCTCGTAGATGCTTCGGAAATCGGTTGAAGCCGGACCGGCAAGTGGTAGGGACAGCAAAGGCAATGCCATGGGGCTGGCGTACTATGTGGGTAATCGCGATGTTTGACCTCCCGACGAATACGCCCAAAGCTCGCAAAGCCTATGTTCGATTTCGCACAGACCTCCTTAAGGACGGATTTACAATGATGCAGTACTCCGTCTACATACGGCACTGTGCATCTATCGAGAACGCCAAGATTCACGCAGCCAGGATGGGGAGTCGTGTTCCGTCCGCAGGAGAGGTGCGATTTCTGACAATTACAGACAAGCAATTTGGCCGCATCGAAACCTATGTCGGAAAAACGCGTGAATCGCCGCCGACTCCACCCGCCCAACTGGAATTTTTTTGACCAGCGGACGAACAAAACCGGCGACGATTCAGTGCCTTACATCACGGGCAGTGTAGCAAATCAAGAAACGGCCGCAATCCGCAGCTTGGTCAATCGAAGTGTGATGTCTCTCGCGAGTGTAGCAAATCAAGAAACGGCCGCAATCCGCAGCGAACCTGATCGTGGATCGCAAGGGTTCGGCAGTGTAGCAAATCAAGAAACGGCCGCAATCCGCAGCGAACCTGATCGTGGATCGCAAGGGTTCGGCAGTGTAGCAAATCAAGAAACGGCCGCAATCCGCAGCGCCCAGGTCGCAATCCTGCATGTATTTGTGAGTGTAGCAAATCAAGAAACGGCCGCAATCCGCAGCTTTACCGACACCTTTAGGGCCAGCGAATCCAGTGTAGCAAATCAAGAAACGGCCGCAATCCGCAGCATGGGCGGAGGACTTCCGTTAGGCCGTACCAGTGTAGCAAATCAAGAAACGGCCGCAATCCGCAGCGACATCGGCGTCATATCGCTTGAAGACTGTAGTGTAGCAAATCAAGAAACGGCCGCAATCCGCAGCTTGAGCGCGTGGGAATACCGGGCAGGCCTGTAGTGTAGCAAATCAAGAAACGGCCGCAATCCGCAGATACGTCAACGGCCCTCGCGGTCGCGTATACAAGTACGGGGGACAACAATGCGCTATGTGCAAGTAATCGAATCGCCGACTCGCGAGCACATGATCGTGTTTCGCATTGAGGTATACGAGCGACTGTATTAAGCCGCTGAAGACTTGGCCGACGCGCAAGCCTACGTCGCGGCTAGATAACACCTTGCGGAAGGTCACGATGAGTTGATCCCCGTCGTGTTCGCCAATCGCATTCTCGACGGCGAAAATCTCGTGCGGGTCTGCCGCGAGTACCGTCGTCGCAGTGGTATGGAATTGTCCCGGCGCGCCGGAACGGAATTAGTCCTGCCTATCTGTCACAGATCGAGAACGGGTCGCGACCGGCGGATCCTTGACAACCATAAAAGCCATCGCGGTCGCACTATCCGCGTTGGACTACTTGATCCAGACGCCAACGGAAGACGCAGCTGCCAACGCTCCGTCTTACCTTAGACCCCGGTCGATAAACCGCTGCCCATATCAGCCTCCCAAACTCGATCCCCAAAAACGATTATGCAACCATACGCATTCTCAGGATGCTTCCGACCAACATTGGCAGAACAAATTGCCCGATATCACCAACTTTGATTAGACGGCGTCGTATCGGATCGCTAAGTTGAAGTATTCTGGCGCGGACAGGACCGGATGAGCCGGGTTCTGCGAGGAGCAACTCAAATGAAATTGTTACGAATGTTGTCCGGTATCGGTCTTTGCCTGTGCCTGCAGGCGGCGTCCGCCCAGGATTCGGGCATGGGGCCGGGCGGTCCGGGCGGAATGGCGGCCGGCCAGATTCCCGTATTCCCGCCCGATCCGGAAGCCCTGGAGCAATTTCCCCAATCGGAACGCGACCGGATCGTCAGCGGCATCGAACCCTTCCAGACCGTGCTCGACAGCTGGGAGCGAAAATCGCGTACGGGCAACATCATGAGCACCTTCCGGAACGAGGTCGTCGCGGAATTCGAGCCCGGCGAACCGAAGTTCGAGCCGCAGCCCGGCAAGACCTATTTCTACGAAAACACGGGTGTCATCACGAACCGGTTCTCGGTGGGCCGCAACATGGTCACCGCCCAATCCAACCGGGTCGTCGTGGGGGACGCCGAGACCAAGGAAGTCATCGCCTATGGCGAACTGGCGCCGGAACTGCGCACAAGCGTGCACACGACGGTCGTCTCGCCGGACGCCCGGCATGTCTACATCATCGGCGCGCTCTCCGAGGAGACCCAGCCCACGCTGCTCTCCACCACGGCCATGGTCAAGGTGGACGCCCTGACGCTGCAGCCGGTGAAAATCGTCACCATGGGCGGGCGACTGCACCACGGCCAGATCTTCCGGGACAACCTCCTGCTGATCGACACCTTCGCGCGGGCCGACGACGGCCTGGACGTGTTCCTCTACGACACCGAGACGGACGAGATCGTCGGCGGCGTCCGCGACGAGGACCTGGGCGGCAGTTCCTACACTTCGTATACCGACGGCGAATCCATCTACATCCTGATGCAGCCTGCCGGCTATGGGCCGCGCGGCATGGACGCCTTTGTCGGGGCGTCGAGCATGAACGTCGGGCGCCTCACCACCATGCGGCCGTTCTGGGTGGCGCGGATCAACCCCGACACCTGGGAAGTGGAACAGGAGTACCCCTACCCCGGCTACCGGGGCGACTGGATCGTGATCGATTCGGCTTCCGAGTACATGTATGTGCCCGCCGGCGGCTCTTCCAGCGTGACCAGGATCAACATCGAGACCGGCGAGATCGCCTGGCATGCGGCGGCGGGCATCGGCCCCTACGGCGCCACGCTCAACGCCGACGAGTCGGAAATCTGGGTCGCCGACAAGGGCGAAACGACGGGGTTCATGGGGCGAACCGTGACGGTGCTCGACACGGCCACCGGCCGGGGCCTGGAAACCGTGTTCGCAGGCTACATGATCGACCACGTGTTGCTGGCTCCGAACGGTCGGGAAGTCTGGGGCACCAGCAACGCCGAGGGGGTCCTGTACGTATTCGACACGGCCACGCGCGAGCAGATGGCCACCATCGAAATGCCCGGCTACGGCGACGCCCACGGCCTGGTCTGGGTGCATTACGACGACAACGGAGAGGGCCGGGTCGTGCGCGACCAGGGCGGCTTCCACGGCGGTCTGGATCCGGCGGAAGGGATTTTCCTGGACTATTGATCCATCGCCGTACCTCCGCGATGCCTGACCGAATCGCGATTGTCACCGGGGCCGCCCGCGGGCTGGGTCATGCCATCGCTCACAGACTGCGCCAATCCGGCGCCGGCATCGCCGCATGGGACCTTCCGGGTACCGAACTCGATGACGCAGTCGCGTCCTTGCGGAACGACATGGCATCTGCCGGCGAGGTTACCGGAATCGAAGTTGACATTGCCGACGGCGATTCCGTGGCCAAGGCGATGAAAGCGACGCTTCAGGCGCATCCCCAGGTCGATATTCTCATCAACAACGCGGGCATCTCCGGGCCGAACCACCGGCTATGGGAATATCCGCCGGACGACTGGCGGCGCGTCATCGACGTCAACCTGGTCGGCAGCTTCCTCGTCACGCGGGCCGTGATTCCGACCATGGTCGCCGCGGGCTATGGCCGGATCGTCAATATCGCTTCGGTCGCGGGGAAGGACGGCAACCCGAACGCATCCGCCTACAGCGCATCCAAGGCGGGACTCATCAACATGACCAAGTCCTTGGGCAAGGAGCTGGCGGGAACGGGCGTATTGGTCAATTGCGTGACACCGGCCGCGGTGCGCACACCCCTCCTTGACCAGATGAGCGAGGAGCATGTGGACTACATGTTGTCGAAAATTCCGCTGGGGCGGTTCGGCGAACCGGAGGAGGTCGCGGCGCTGGTGGCCTGGCTCGCCTCGGAGGAGTGTTCGTTCAGCACGGGCGCGGCTTTCGATCTGTCCGGCGGACGGGCGACGTATTGATCGGCGCCCTTTCCGTACCATGATTGGGCATCAGCCAGAAAAAGAGTCGAATTTCCGCGAGAATGGCGGAGGAACAGGAGAACGAATTTGGACCTGATCGAACAGTTCAGCGCGGAGTTATGGCAAGCGCGGCTGGAGCAGAAGCCCATCGAACCGCTGACCGAACGCGTCCCCGATCTCACCATGGAAGACGCCTACCGGATTTCACTGGCGGTGCTGGACCGGCGTCTTTCCGAAGGCGAGAGCGTTGTGGGCAAGAAGATCGGGCTGACCAGCAAGGCCGTCCAGGAGACGCTGAACGTCGATGAACCGGACTTCGGTTTTCTCACCGATGCCATGATCCATCACAGCGGCGACAAGGTGGAAATCGCGCGCGACCTGATTCGTCCCAGGGTCGAGGGCGAAATCGCGTTCAGGCTGAGCAGCGACCTGGCAGGTCCCGGCGTGACCGCGGAAGAGGTCCTCGCCGCCACCGAGGGACTGGCCGCCTGTTTCGAGATCGTCGACTCGCGAATCAGGGACTGGCGCATCAGGATCCAGGACACCGTGGCGGACAATGCCTCCTGCGGACTGATTGTCCTGGGTGATCGATGGGTGGCGCCCGGCACCGTCGACCTGCCCGCCTGCAGGATGGTGGTCAAGAAGAACGGTGTTGAAACAGCCACCGGCCTGGGGGCCGCCGCGCTGGGTTCCCCCGCGAACGCCGTGGCGTGGCTGGCGAACGCGCTCTCGGAATTCGACACCCCGCTCAAGGCCGGCGAGATCATCCTTTCAGGCTCGCTGGTGCCGCTGCAACCCGTCCATGCCGGAGACCGGCTGCTGGTTGAAGTGGAAGGAATCGGTCAGGCGGCCGTTGAATTCGTCTGAAATGAACACCCGGCGGACCGAATTGCTCGAAACCGTATCGCCCTACCAGGTGGGCGTCATCGCCATCTGTGTCGCCATCAATATCTTCGAGGCGTTCGACCTGTTCGCCATGGCGTACGCGGCGCCGGTGCTGTCCGAGGCATGGGGGCTCGAACCCCAGTCGCTGGGCGTCGTGCTCAGCGCCGTGTTTGTCGGCATGGCCCTGGGGTCGGCCCTGGTCGCCCCGCTGAGCGATCATCTCGGGCGCCGCACGGTGATGTGCGCGGCATTGGCAGTCCTGACGGGCGCCATGTTCCTCACGGCAACCGCGACCACGATCTCGCACCTGCTGATCTATCGCGTTCTGGCCGGTATCGCCATCGGCACCATCCTGCCAACCGTCACAACCACGGTCGCGGAATTCGCGCCGGACCGGCACCGCAATCTTTGTGTCGGCATCCTGCATGTCGCCGCCCCGGCCGGGGGCATCCTCGGTGGCATGGTGGCGCTTGCGCTGATGACCCAGTATGGCTGGACATCGGTGTTTGTCGCCGGCGGTGCGGCGACGGCGGCGGTCACCGTGCTCGCCCTGGCGCTGGTTCCCGAATCTCCCGAATTCCTGTTGCGCCAACCCGGCGGCCGCGGCCTGGCGAAGCTGAACGCCACGCTGGCGCGAATGGGTCAGCGGCCGTTGGACGGCGACGCGGCCAACTCGCTTTCGCGTCGGCACGGCAGCACGGGAATACGGGGGCTGTTCGACGACAACCCGGTGGCGTGGACGGCGCTGCTGTGGGTTTGCTTCTTCTGCGTGATCTTCGGACTGTATTTCGTCAATACCTGGCTGCCGCAGGTCATCGTCAGCGCCGGGCTGCCGCTGGACCGCGCGATCTACGTCACGGTGATCTTCAACACGGGCGGCGCCATCGGCGTTTTCTGGATGGGGCTGAGGTCCCGCGCCCGGGGTGTGCGGCCCATGCTCATTGGTTTCCTGTCGTGCAGCTTCGCGCTCATGGCGGTGTTCGGATTCATGCCCTTGAACGTGACCGTGTTGTCAGTGCTGGCATTTTTCGCCGGCCTCTTCATCAACGGCAGCTTTGTTGCGCTTTATATCGCGGCGGTGCGACTCTATGACGCCCGGTCACGCTCCAGCGGCCTTGGCTGGGGCATCGGCATCGGGCGTGTCGGTGCCATCCTGAGCCCCGCGGTGGCCGGAGTGTTGATCGGGCTGGGGCTATCCAGGGGATTGAATTTCCTCATCTACGCCACCCCCTTCCTGGTGGCGGCACTCGCCATTGCGGCATTGCGATCGCCCCGGCTGGCCGCGCAGGAGGAAATCGACATTCACTAGGAAATCGACGTTCAGTGCCGCATCGAACCGATCATGCCGCATCCGGTTGAAGCGGCACTATACTCGTCCAGCAACCTCAATCCCGGCATTCGTCATGACCGAAACCGCCTATCACAAGATCCGTACGGAACGCCCCCCCAGGCCCGAGGGATGTCCCGTGGATCACGCATTCTCGCCCTTCGCGCCGGAATACGTCGCGGACCCTTATTCGCAACTGCGACCGCGGCGGGAGGACTCGCCAATCTTCTATTCCGAGGAACTCGGGTACCTCGTGGTCACGCGAATGAAGGACGTCGCCGCCGTTTTTACCAATCCGGACATCTTCTCCTCGGAAAACGTCCAGGATCCCGTGCTGCCCATCTGCGACGCCGCGGCCGAAGTCCTTTCCGCGGCCGACTATGACCCCATCGCCGTGATGTCCAACCGCGCCCGTCCGGACCACACGCGGATCAGGAAATACACCCAGGCAGGGTTCTCCGGCCGACGCATCCGGGCGCTGGCGCCCTATGTTCGCGAGCGCTGCGAGGCCCTCGTAGACGGCATGCTCAAGGCTGGCGCACCCTGCGAATTCGTGTCCACCATCGGGCATCCCTTGCCGGGGGAGACCATCTTCCGCCTGCTTGGCTTCCCCAGGGAGGACGATCCCCAACTTCAGGAATGGACCACCAACCGGCTCGCCTTCACCTGGGGCAAGGCGACGGATGAAGAGCAGGTCGATATCGCCAGGAAGATGCTCGCCTACTGGCGGTATTGCGTGTCTTTCGTGAAGCACCGCCATCGGGAGCCGGCCGACGATTTCACTTCGGAACTGCTGGCGGGGCACGATGCGGACCCCGACGACCTCACCTACAAGGAAGTGGAATCGGTAGTCTACGGCCTGTCCTTCGCAGGCCATGAAATCGTCAGCAATTTTCTTGGCAACTCGCTGGTCTGCCTGCTGACCCGGCGGGAGAACTGGGAGGCGATCTGCGCCGAGCCTTCCTTGATTCCCAACGCTCTTGAAGAGGTGCTGCGGTTCAACTCACCGCAGACCAGCTGGCGTCGGGTGGCGGTCCGGGATACCGAGATCGGCGGCCACAAGATCCCGGCGGGCACGCAGATTTTCCTTTCCCTGGGTTCCGCCAACCACGACGAAAGCCTCTATCGAGACTCCGGGACCTTTGACATTCGCAGAAAGAACGCCCGGACACATATCTCCTTCGGGCGCGGCATTCACTTCTGCCTGGGCAATCGACTCGCCCAGCTGGAGGCACGGATCACCATGGAGACACTGGTTCAGCGGGTGCCGTCGCTGCGCCTGGTGGAAGATCAGGTGCTCGACTACTTCCCCAATTTCACGTTTCGCGGCCCGAAGGAACTCTGGCTAAGCTGGAAGGAAACCAGTCTGCGCAAGCTCGACGAAGAGTTCGAGCACCTTCGCGGCAAGCTCGCGGAGGCGTTTTCGGGTTACTCCGAGGCCGAAGTCGACACGCTCGTGGATGACGCGGTCGAATCCGTGAGGGCGAATGCCGGTAGAGAGTGAAGGTAGTCCGCGCCGCATTGGTCACGGCGAAGGCGGAAGTACTTGTAACGGGAGATTGGGACCTACTCGCCTTGCGCGACAGGTACAACATTGAAACGCCAGCAGAGTTCCTGCAGCGGTTGTAATTACTCGCAGACCGTTACACGATCTCGCCGACAGGGTCCGGGCGTCGCTCCAGGTGATCGGTCACGAGTTCGTAAGCCAACCCGACCTCAAGCACGGACTGGTCGGCGCCCATCGGTCCGATCAACTGCATGCCCATAGGCCGGCCGCGCGCATCGAAGCCGACGGGCACATTGAGCACGGGGACGCCGGCCAGCGTCCCGCCGATGACGACCTCCATCCAGCGGTGATAGGTGTCCATGGAACGGCCGTCGATCTCGCGTGGCCAGTGAACTTCAGCCGGGAACGGGAAGACCTGGGCGCTCGGCAGCGCAAGAATGTCAAATCGTTCCAGGAGAGCGTGCAACAGGAGATACCAATCGGCGCGCGTCTCGGCCGCCGTGGCAATATCGGCTGCCGAGAGATCAAGGCTGCCCTCGATCTCGAAGATCATCTCGGGCTTCAACTGCGAGCGCAGTGACTCGTCTTCCAGCATCGGCTGGCGTCCGGCGTGCGACCAGTGCCGGAGCGTGAGCCAGCATTGCCACAATCGGTCCAGGTCGAATTCCGGGAGGATGTTCTCCAAGCGCGCGCCGTGGGATTCAAGGACGGAGAGCGACTGCTCGCACAGATCGAGGACCCCCGGCTCCATCGCCAGGTAGCCATCGTAATCACCCATCCATCCGATACGCAGTCCCTCAAGCTCCCGTACGCGGTACGCGTCGAATCCGGGAAATTCGTCGCGCATCATCATCGGCGCCCGCGGGTCGAAGCCGGCCATGGAATCGAGCAGGCGGATCGTATCCTCGACGTTTCTGCCCATGGGCCCGTTGGTCGCAAGCTGGTTGTAGAACAGGTCAGCGGGGGTTCGCGGCACCCGGCCTTGGCTGGGCCTGAATCCGATCACGTTGTTGAACGCCGCAGGGTTTCTGAGCGAGCCCATCATGTCGCTGCCGTCAGCGATCGGCAGCATCCGTGTCGCCATGCCGACCGCCGCGCCACCGCTGCTGCCACCGGCCGCAAGTGCCGGATCGTAGGCGTTGCGCGTGACGCCGAATACGCTGTTGTAGCTCTGCGAACCCATTCCGAACTCGGGCACGTTGGTCTTGCCGATGAAGATTGCGCCTGCGGCGCGAATGCGTGCGATGTGCAGGTCGTCCGACTCGGGCATCGTGCCCGCGAAAATCGGCGAGCCAAGACTTGTGGGCAGACCCCGGGCATGGGCCAGGTCCTTGACCGCATGGGGCATGCCGTGCAACCAGCCGCGATACTCGCCGCGGGACAGTTCTTCGTCGGCGCGCCGTGCTTCGGCAAGGCACGTGTCGTCATCGAGCCGGCTTACGACTGCGTTGTATACCGGGTTGAACCGGTCGATGCGGTCGAGGTATGCCCGCATGGTCTCCACGCAGCTCACCTGGCCGGTCCGGATTGCGGAGGAAAGCTGCGAGGCCGACAGCGACGTCAGATCGCTCGGCAGTACCGCGCGCGCCTTGTTCGCGGCGATCATCGGCATGGTGAGCGCCGCGCCGACACTTGCGGAGTTGCCCATGAGCCGACGGCGACTCAGGATCGATCGAAGCAATCCCATACTCCAGCCCTGTCCGGGAAGCGCAAGATCATAGCACCGTCGGGTGGATTCGCGGTCGTGACTCTCAACGCGGCAGCTTGGGCAAACCAGCCTGCTTCAGCGTCTCGTTGGCCGTATGCCGCGACCGCATACGCCGCGTCTTGACGACGAACGTTCTCCCGCTCACCGGGCTATACCAGATGTCGTGGTCACCCTTTCCGTGGCGCACGAACCGGCAACCCGCTCCGCGCAGAGCCGAGACGACCTGACGTTCGTAGTCCGCCATCAGGCGGCCTTGAGCGACAACGGTTCCTCTCGTTGGGCGAAACGTACAATGATGTCCTTTTCGTTTTTTGGCGCGAGGCCGTTGGCCTCCATAAGGTCGACTACCACATCCCGCAGTATGTCCATGACTTCGTTCGTGGTATCTGCCTCGACGACGACGCCTGGCACATCCTCGCTTGTGGCCACCCAGACTCTGGCGACCGGATCCCATTTTGCGTCGATGACAAGTCGAGTATCCATGATGTTGCCGATCACCAAATGCTTGCGCCTGAATATACCCCATTTACTGGTTGCTTGGGCATCACGCAAACACCAGGCTGTTGATCACGGGCGCCTACGGAACAGTATCGCGACCCCACGAACCCGCGAAGCGAATCCCGGCGAGGACTGCGATTCCAGCTGCGGCCAGGGCGAGCGCGCCATGCGCATCCGCTCCCATCCAGACCGTACCGGAACCCACGGCGATCCCGCCCGCAAGGAGCAGCATTCCCGCCAAGAGCCCGGTACGAGTCCCCAGCACCATGGTTTGCAAGGCCTTGGCGATCAGCATCGCCGCCACCAGCGCCGTGCCCACCGCATACACATTGGCCAAGAGGGAACCCTGCAGCAGCAACGCGTCGTTGTAGCTCCACAGGAACGGAAGCAGGTAGGCGACCGCGCCGAGCTGCACGCCGATCCAGGATGTTCGCCAGACCTCGCTTTCCGCGATTCCCGCAGCGACCGCGCTGGCGATCGCCACCGGGGGCGTCAGGAACGACAGCAACCCGAAGTAGAAGATGAACAGGTGTGCCCCCATCGGCGAAACGCCCATTTCGACGATGGCCGGGGCGAGGATGACGGAGAGAACCACGTAGATGGCCGCGGTGGGCATGCCCATGCCGAGGATGATGGAGATCCCTCCCGTGATCAGCAGCATGGCCAGCAGGCCCGCATTCTGACCGATCTGCGTGAGCACCAGCGACAACGAGAACCCCAGCCCGGTGATGTTCATGACGCCGATGACGATGCCTGCGCCGCCCGCGATCATCAGCAGCGGCAACATGTTCGCGCCGCCGCCGACGATGAGTTCCAGCCATTCCTCCTTGTTCAAAAGGCGACGTTCGCGAAGCATCGTAAGCCCGAGCAACGCCACCACTGACCACAACGCGGCGACCCCCGGATTGAACCCTCGCCAGAACAGCAGGTAGAGCAGCAACGCCAGCGGTGCGAGAAAAATCCAGCCCTGGCGTAATTCCTCGCGGGCGCTAGGGAGTTGATCCCTGGGAAGCCCGTGCAATCCGAAGCGCAACGCGATGGCGTCGACCTGGGCGAACAGGCAGACGTAGTAGAGCAGTGCGGGAACGGCGGCCGCGATCACCACGCTCGCATAGCTCACCTGGAGGAAGTCGGCGATCAGGAACGCGGTCGCACCCATGACCGGCGGTGCGAACTGGCCGCCGTTGGAAGCGACCGCTTCGATCGCGGCCGCGTAATGGGGCTTGAATCCGGAACGCTTCATCAGCGGAATCGTGACGATCCCCGTGGACATGATATTGCCCACGGAGGTGCCGTTGATGGAGCCGAAAATGCTGGAGGCCACGACCGCCACCTTGGCCGGCCCGCCACGCTGGTGCCCCATGGCCGACATCGCCAGGTTGGTGAAGAACCGTGTCGCTCCGCTTACCTGCATCAGCTTGCCCAATACGACGAACGCAAGAACAAGCCGGGCGACAACCGTCAGGACCTGGCCGGGCACGCCGTTGGTGTCCGCGTACAGGTACATGATGAGCCTCGACATTTGAAGCTGTTCGGATTGGAACGGCGGCGGCAACAGGTAGCCGAGAAATCCGTAAGCGATGAGGCACCACACGAGGACGGCGATAGGCAGTCCGGCGGCGCGGCGCAACGCCTCCATGAGCAGCACGATGGCCGCGATGCCCGGAATGTATTTCTGCGGCGTGGCGCCGAAGATGTCGATGATCCAGTCGGAGTAATTCAGCGACATCCAGCACCAGCTGCCGATGGCCGCCAGCCCGAGCAGCAGTTCGAGCACACCCGGCCGCCTCCCATAGGGATGGCGCAGGTACGCGGCCGCGATCCCCAGCGCCATCAGCGGCCCCATCCACTCCGCGGAAATTACCGAGACGCCGAAGTACTGCGGGAAGTCTACGATCCAGGCGATGCCGATGACGATGATCGCGCCGAGATAGAGCTGTTCCAGCCGGTTCAGAAAGTGATCCAAGTCGAACCCTCCGCCTGCGTCCGACTAACCGTGACCGATAACGGGCGGGGACGGGCCCGCGCCATTGTCCCCCACTGGGGGCTAACGATCGGCGCCGCCCAGTGCCCGCGCCTGGTTCTGCTCATGGGCTTCGGTCCAAAGACCCGCCTCCCGGAAATATCTGGCGGCGCCCGGGTGGTATGGATGCGGGCTGTCTGAAGGGGCCAGCGAGCCAGGCTCTACTGCGCTGAGCAGAGCATAGTCGCGCCGCAGTGTTTCCCAGTGCCGGTGAATGGTGGCGGCGATCAGGTAGGCATCATCCTCGGCGAGGTGGGCACCGGTATTGAGATAGGTCGCGAAACGCGCCAGCCGGGTGGGTTCACGCACTCCCACCGCGGCCATGTCGGGCGTCATGACATCAACATGTGCCCCGGGCATCGTGTCGAGCAGTGCCGCCTCATTGCGGCCAACCCCGATAAAGCGGATTCCACCGGGAATCGTGGCTTCGGCCTGGCGCGCCAGCGCCGTGGCGATCCCGATCGGGGCCGCGTCGACGCGCCCCTCCGTGAGCAGGCGCACACCATCCGGCAGACTGGCGACGCTCACGATATCAACATCGTCAGGACCCAGGCCGCCGGTCGCGAGCAGCGCCCGGTGCCATCGATCGAGCGCCACGTTCGAGCGAATCGTGACCACGACCCGGGCACCCCGCAGATCCTCCACGGTGGCCATTCCCGAGTCGGCCCTCACCATGAAGTTGTCGCGAAGCGGCATCATCGCCGCCACCAGGCGCAAGTTCGACATGGATGCCGGATACGGGTCCAGCGCGGTATAGGCCGCCAGACTGTCGATCTGGGTGTTGATGCCCAATGCGATTTCGCCGCGCTGCAGCATGGGCATGTAGACGGAAGAACCGGAGAAGGGACGCACGGTCGATGGAATGCCGGTCTCGTCCTGCAGCAGCTTGGCGACGCCGCTGGCGACCACGTAATAGTTGGTTCCGGCAGGATTCGAGCCAATGGCGATGCGCTGCAGTTGCGCCTCGGCATGATTCGGTGCGAACGCCCAGAGCAGCGCCATGGCGAGGCCGGGCGCGAAGGCCGCCGCCCGCCTGCTGTCGGTTCGAGGTAACGCGGCCATCATCGATGAGTTCTCCTTCGTCTCTCCGCGGGTCGCTGCGCAACGTGCACCGTTCCGCTGAACCTGCTCCGTTTCGCGCCCGTCAATAGTCCAGGGCGTTCCCCAAGGCCGGGTTGATCCCGCCGTGGAAGCCCCCCTGGTCGCGGACCACGTGGGGCCGGCCTTCGTCGTCATACCAGACGAACACCAGTCCGTGCGCGTCCCCGAACCCGGGCATGTCGATCACATGGGTCTGCTGCCGGGACTCCACGTCGAACACATAGATCTTGCCGTCCGAATTGCTCGTGCCCCACATCTCGCGGCCGTTGGGCGAAAGCACGACGTGATCGACCTGGTAGCCCGAAAACACGGTCTCCAGTTGCCTGCCCCGTTCGGTGTCGATGACCGTCATCGTCCGGCCGAACATGCCCGTGGTCTCGCCCTTGTCGGCGACCCAGATCTGCGATTCATCGGCGGTCAGGCTGGCTCCGTAGGGCCCGGTGCCCGTCGGCGCCGTCCAGACGATGTTTCCCGTCACCAGGTCGATCTTGTTCAGATAGGAGTTGCCGCCCACCGGTACGTACATGTTCTCCCGGGTGGAGTCGATCACGATCCAGTTGGCCCGGAATCCCGGATAGGGGTATTCCTGCACGACTTCCCAGGATTCGGGATCGACCTTGGCCACCCAGAACGGCCGCAACACGGCGAATTCTCCCCGATTGTAGCGGCCCGCCACCAGATAGCCGGAAATCGAGGTGGGTCCGTAACCCGCCGGCTGCATCAGGATGTAAATGTATTCGTTGTCGGTGAACGAGGTATACGACACCCCGCCCAGGTCCTCGTCCCGAACCCCGCCGACGACCTCGTCGGTTTCCGGGTCCATAAGAAAGACATCCAGACCGTCCTCGTCCCGCGCGAAGGTATCCACCAGCATCAGCCGATCCTGAAAGATCTGCGCATGATGCATGCGTCCGCCGACGATCAGCTGTTCCACCGGCTGCAGGGTCAGCGCGTCCGCCTTGATGATCGTCGCCGGCGTGTCCAGGCCTCCGACGGGCCGGTCCGGCGCGTCCGCATAGGAAGGCCGCGGGCCCGTGATATAGACGTACCTGCCGTCGGGCGTGACGGCGGTTGTGTGCACGGAGGCGCGGAATTCGGGCGGGAACGTGTGATAGGCGATGATTTCCTTGGTGGCGGCATCGCCGACGACGATCTGCACCGAGCCGGCATCGTACCGGCCCATGTTGGGAAATCCGAGTTCTCCCGGCTGCCCGGCGCCGGTGTTCTCGTAGAAGTACACCCTGCCCGGCTCGGGCACGAACCTGGGCTCCCCAGGATCGTAGGTGCGCGCCACGCGGATCGTGTAGTCGCTGCGAATATTGCCTTCCCTGGATCGACGCTCCCAATCGGCCAACACCGTGTCGAAGCTTTCAATTGCCTCCACGGCCCGATCACGCGCCGTCACCACGAACGCGTCGGTGCTGGCATATTCCGCATAGTCCCTGGCGCTGGCCATGGACGCCTCAAGTTCGCCCATGGCCTCCTCCGTGATATCGAGGCCGGCGAATGTTCGCGTGTAGGCCGCGATGGCGATGATGTCCTCCCGCGACGGCTGCATCCGTTCATTGGCCTCGGCCATTTCCGGGTTGGTATTGAGCATGTAATGGATGTCGAACGCGCTCGGGGCATGGTCGATGGGGGGCGCAGTGTCTGTGCCCCCGCCGCTGGCGCCGTGACAGTCCCAGCACTCCCCGGCGCCGAAGTAAAGGTCTTCGCCACGCTCGACCACAGCGTCGATGTCAGCCAGATTCAATGATGACGTCGGAGTCGGCTCCCCGCCGCATGACGCCGCGACGGCGACCGCCACACAAACCAACAACCGGTCAACTCCCGCAAAAACCCTTTCCATCCCAGAGACTCCCATCGACGTGACCGAACGGTACCCAATCAGGGCGCGATTATAGGTTATCCGCATTTTTTGCTAACGTATGCGTGCCGATGGCGCGATTTGATCGACGCGAAGCGCCGCTGGTTTGCCGGATCGCTGCACTACCGGCGCGACCGCCGAGATCAGTGTCCCGATTGCGGGCGCTGGAGAGAGAGTATGGACTGGATTTTCTTCCTGGGCCG
Organism: Candidatus Rariloculaceae bacterium; assembly: GCA_965221035.1. Taxonomy (GTDB): domain Bacteria; phylum Pseudomonadota; class Gammaproteobacteria; order Steroidobacterales; family Rariloculaceae; genus UBA6522. Next base: position 3,333,600 of record OZ244860.1, on the reverse strand, counting down.
CTTTCATGTAGTGGTGCTGCACCTGCCCATCGGGATCATCCTTGCCGCTGTCGCACTCGAGATCACGCGGCACGGGCGCACACTGCGGCGCAGGGGAACAGCGGGTCACTTTCTTTGGGCGTCCGCCGCCCTGACCGCCGTCGTGACCGTCGCGCTTGGCTATATGCATTACCTTGAAGGGGGGTTCGGCGGTCCCTCCGCCACGGTTCACATGGTCGCCGGAACAAGTGTCGCGGTGTTGACGACCCTCGTCTGGCTGCTGCGGTCATGGCTGACGTCGATCTATGCCAGGACGCGGTACCCGCTCGCAACCCTGCTGGTCGCGCTGCTGGTGGTGGCCGGTCACTATGGCGGCAACCTGACACACGGCCCGGCATTCCTCGCAGAGTACGCGCCGCAGCCGATTCGAACCCTGGCCGGTCTTGAGCCTCGGCGACCTCCGGTGACGGAACTGGCTGCGGCCGACCCCTGGCTGGACGTGGTTCGGCCCATGCTCCGGGCCCGCTGCTCCAGTTGCCACAATTCCGAGCGCCGGCGCGGAATGCTCGATCTGTCCACCTACGCGACCACGCTGGAGGGAGGTGAGACCGGACCCGCGATCTCGCCTGGAGATGCCGGGTCCAGCGAGCTATACCACCGCATCACGCTGGCACGCGACCACGAAGAGTTCATGCCCGCCGAGGGCAAGACGCCCCTGACCGACATCGAGACCGAGATCATCCGGTGGTGGATCGACGCAGGCGCGCCGGTGGAAACGACGCTGGCCAATACTGACACGACAGACGTTGCGCCCTTGATTGGAAATTGGCTGGGCTTGTAGTGCGTGCGGTGAGTTCGGGAAACAGAGACCCCAGACAGCTTGTAGTATTGCCGCGCTGGCCAGTGGGCCGCATGGGAGAATGTAGTGGCCGGATTGAACTCCACGGATCTGCTGGATGTCGCATCGCTGCTGGCGGACGACGAGGTGTTGGTCAAGGACACCGTAGCTCGATTCGTGTCCGACAACGTGCTTCCGATCATCAGGGAGTGCTTTGAGGAACACCGATTTCCCAACGAGTTGATCCCCGAGATGGCCAGCTTGGGATTTTTCGGCTCGACGCTGCACGGGTATGGTTGCGCCGGCTTGAACAACGTCTGTTACGGCCTGATCTGCCAGGAGCTGGAACGCGGCGACAGCGGCCTGCGCAGCTTCATCTCCGTACAGAGTTCGCTGACCATGTATCCGATCCACCGCTACGGTTCCGATCTACAGAAGGAACGCTGGCTGCCCGCGATGGCGCGGGGCGAGGCGCTCGGGTGTTTCGGACTGACCGAAGCCCACGGCGGCTCCGACCCTGGCAACATGAAAACGCACGCAAGGCGGGATGGCAACGACTGGATCCTCAACGGCTCAAAGATGTGGATCACCAATGGAACTGTCGCCGACGTTGCGCTTGTATGGGCGATGACCGACGACGGTATTCGCGGATTCCTCGTGGAACCGGGAATGCGGGGGTTCGACGCAACCGATATCGAGCGAAAGTTCTCGATGCGGGCGTCGGTCACCTCGGCGCTGTTCTTCGACAACGTTCGCGTCCCTGCCGAAAACGTCCTTCCGGACGCCGTGGGACTTCAGTATCCCCTGAGCTGCCTGACCCAGGCGCGATACGGAATATGCTGGGGCGTGATCGGTGCCGCGCAGGCCTGCTTCCAGGAGGTGCTTGCCTATGCCCACGACAGGGTATTGTTCGACCGCCCGCTGTCCCACACGCAGTCGATCCAGATTCGCCTGGCGGAAATAGCGCGCCGGATCACGACGGCCCAGTTGCTGGCGCTCAGACTGGCTCAACTGAAGGACGCGGACCGATTGCGGCCGGCGCAGGTTTCGCTCGCCAAGTGGCATAACGTCCGGTCGGCGTTGGAGATCGCGCGGGACTGCCGCGATATGCTCGGCGGTAGCGGGATCAGCGTCGAGTACACGCCCATGCGCCACATGCTAAACCTGGAAACGGTGATGACCTATGAAGGCACGGAGACCGTGCACCAGTTGGTCGTGGGCAAGGAACTGACCGGCGTGAACGCATTCTGAGCGCAGAAATCTTGTCGCGCAGACCCGCGCCCAAGGAACTTTCTGACTGGCTATGGCCTTTAAGCGCTCCCGTCGGGCGTGACCGCCAAAGGGTGGTCAACAAGATGCTGATCGACGGTCAGCAACTTGAGACCTTCCTCCTGAGCCTGGACGAGCAACATTTCGCGCCGCGAAGAATCGACGCTCGGCATTGGACAGCGTTCCAGGCGCCTCCATCAGCCTGTATAGATAGGTCGTGTCGAGAAGTATGCGCACGCGGTTCCCACCTATTTCTCCGGCTCAAGTCCAAGTACCCGACGACTGAGCGCAGAGTCGTGGAAGGCCGATTCCATTACCTCAACTTCTTCCGGCGGCGCATCCTCGATCCCAAGGTACCGACGGCTGGCCTCAAGCTTGTCGAAGTCAACCCCGGCGCGGCGGTCGCAACGGACAAGTTCTACCGCCGGCCGACCGTATTTGGTGATAATCACGCGTTCGCCACCGCGGGCAGCCGCGACCAGTTCGGAGAGGCGCGCTTTTGCCTCGCGCAAGGCAAGTTCCATGACGGATAACTCCTGGCTCCTGTTCTATCCCAACTATGCGCCGACTTGCGTTCCAATTCAAGACCACTTTGTGACTACATACGACGCCCTCACTCGCCTTCCGTGGCCTGACGCCGGTATCGATTCGAAGAGGACAGCGTGTAATTGCGGGCCGGCGCGTTGAACGTCCGTTCGCCGATGACGGCGAGCGCGTCCGCCATCAGCAATTTGGGTTCCTGCTCGTCCGGGCGCAGCCGGATCACGTGCTGCGCCAACTGTGCGGCGCCCAGAGGATCGTCCGCCGCCATCGCCTCACGCGCCCTGGTCATCAGGACATCCACGCCGCCCACCAGGTCCGCCATTCGTTGGGACTGCTTCAGCGGGCTTTCCCGATGCAGGTTCAGCGGGTCGCCATCGAACCAGCCCAGATCCTGGGCATAGATGTCACGCACCGTCCCCCAGACGCTGCCGTAGTAATCGGCCAGGTAGTCCAGCTCCGCCAGATGCTCCGGAAGCGCCGCATACTCCACCAGCTCATCCGGCGTCATGAACTGCCTGGCACCCTCGATGGTGCGGTCCAGCACCCACTGCATGGCGTCGCGATAGTTGGTCAGGACTTCCACCGCGTTGCCGAGCATCGGTGTGGTATGTCCCCCCACCACGTGCAGCGGGTCCTCGGCGATCATGCTGTCGATGCTTCGGATCCAGTCGCGAATGGAACGCCTGGCGGTGCCCCGCAGAGGGTATACGTTCGGCCAGGACTGATAGAAGTTGTCGCCGGCGAAGACCACGCGTTGCTCCGGCAACCAGACGTAGAGCTGGTCCGCGGTCTCGCCCGGCGCGGCCACCAGGTCCAGCGTGACGCCGGCGATCTCGAGCCGCATCCGATCCTCGGTAAAGGTATGGGTCGGCTGCACCGGCTCGGCCCGCTGGACCTCCGCCCGCGCGCCGTCGCCCATCAGATTGCCCACCGGTCGTTGCGGGGGAATCGCGACACCTACGCTGATCCGTTGCTCGGGTGGAAGATCGAACCCCTGCGTGTTGGACGGCCGCGCACCGCCCGTCAGTCCGCCCGCCACTACCCGCGCAGCCTCCGAGCCGAAATTGGCGCGCGCCCAGACTTCGATGCCGGCATCCGGATCGTGGAAGACGGGCGAAGCGTTGATATGGTCGCCGTGGCCATGGGTGTAGATGAGCGCGCGTACGGGCAGATCGGTGATCCTCTCGAATTCTGCGCGAACCTGTCGGGCACCGGCCAGCTGTTGCCCGGGGTCGATGATGATGACGCCGTCATCGCCCACGATCATGGTATTGGTCGACACCTGGTAACCGATCGCCGTATATACGTTGTCGGCGACTTCGATGATGGCGGGCTCGAACATCTCGTTTCGTGCAAGCAGTCTCGCGGTGGCCTCGCTCTGCTGCGCCGAGGCTCCTGAAATCCCGAAACAGGCGAGCGTCATCACACTGAAAATCCATCTCATGGTCGATTGCTCCACAAATGAAATCCTTGACCGCCAAGCATGCGGTCTTGCAGCGTGTATCATACGCCTGTCCGAATCGTATTCCGTCGGAACGGTCGGGAAAACCGCGTAGACCGCAAGCCGGAACGCGGTGGCTACCGTCCGACACCCTTCAAGGAACAACAAGACCTCACGGAGAATTTCGATGTATCGTTCATACATAGTGCGCGCAACCATGATGTGCTCGGCGTCTCTACTGATCCTTGGCTGCGCACCGCCCGACGGCGATGAACTGGGCGCGCAGGCACCGGATGCCGAGGCTCCGGCCATTGAGGGCGTCACCCTGATCGGCAATCCCAACCCGACGGTGCCGCTGGCCGCCATTCTGAGCGTCGCCACCGATGTGCCGACCCGCCTGACGCTCAACGTCGACGACGGCGAGCGATCCTGGAGCGTTACGCCCGAGGAGGCGATGACGACGGAGCACGAGCTGCCGGTCCTGGGATTGCGCGCAGGCCGCACGCACACGATCACCGCCACAGTGGAGGACGGTACCGGGCTTTCCTCGGAGACCGACGCCCAGACCTTTGTCACGCCCCCGCTGCCGGAGGCGTTTCCGACACCCGCAGTCACCGTCCGCGACCCGTCCAGAATGGAACCCGGCGTGACGATCTTCAATGTCAACGGCCGGTGGGACACGGAAGGCAACTCCACTCCGGCCAACTTCTCGCCCGCCGTCGTCGTCGACGATGAGGGCGAAATCATCTGGTATTACCTGCCCGGCGACCATCGCGTGCACGATATCCGCAGGATCTCCAACGGCAACCTGGTCTACGAGGTCTGGCCCGGCACCGGCGGCATGATCGAGATCGACATGCTGGGCAACATCCAGCGGCGCTGGCACTTCACCGGCACGGCCAAGGACCCGGCGCCGGACAGCATTGCCGTGGAAACCGATTCCTTCCACCACGACTTCGCCGAGCTGCCCAACGGCAACTTCCTGCTGCTGAGTTCGGAGCACAGGGTCATCGAGGATTGGTACACCAGCGAAACAGATCCGGACGCGCCACGCGCCGACGCCAACGTCATTGGCGACCTGGTGGTCGAGTTCACGCCCGAGGGCGAGGTCGTCAACTCCTGGAGCCTGTTCGACATCCTTGATGTCAACCGCATCGGCTACAACTCGCTCCGGGAGGACTTCTGGGCGAACCACTACGACGGAGTAGTCGAAGGCGTCGTTTACGACTGGACGCATGGCAACGCGCTGATCTACGAGGAGGCGGACCACTCCTTTCTCATGTCCGTCCCCTACCAGGACGCGGTGATCAAGGTCAGCATGGACACCGGCGAACTGGTCTGGATTCTCGGCACCCACGACAACTGGAACGAACCGTGGAGCGACAAACTGCTCACGCCGGTGGGCGATGTGGAATGGTCCTACAAGCACCACGCCATTTCCCACACCGAGCACGGTACATACCTGCTGTTCGACAACGGCGCCGCGCGGGCCAGCCCGTTCGAGGAGAAGATGCCCCTGGCCGACAGTTACAGCCGCGCCGTGGAATACGCGGTCAACGAGGAGACCATGGAAGTCAGCCAGCCGTGGGTATACGGTCCGGAACAGGAGATGTTCTACGGGCGCTACCTGGGCGACGTGGATTGGCACCCGCAGGCCGATACCATCCTCATCAACGTGGGCGGAGCGGAAACCAATGCCGAAGGCATCAACGTTCCGCCCGGACAGGCGCAGCGCTGGGCGCGCCTGATGGAGGTCACCCACACCGACCCGCCCGAAAAGGTCTGGGAAATGCGGCTTCAGCAGGACGATTCCAATTGGGCGATCTACCGGGCCGACCGACTGCCGAGCCTCTATCCATAGCGGCAACCGCGCCGGAGCCGATGCGGACAAGGGCCGCCCCCGCTTGCCGGGTGCCTTGAATTGCACCCGGTCCTTGGGGAAATCGTCCTGCGGGATCCCGAAGCCGGGCATTGGCTCCGCTTCGACGAACCGGTGGACGTGCTGGCGTGCCGCGATCCGGCCGCTGTGCCCGATGTGCTGGTGGAGGTGGAGCACCGGGTACATCACGAGGGTTTTTTCGCGGCGGGCTTCCTGACCTACGAGGCGGCGCGGGGCTTCGATCCCGCGTATCGAACCCGGCCAGGCGCGAGGCTGCCCCTGGTCTGCTTCGGGCTGTTCCGGAATGCCGGGCCGGTACGAACCCTGCCACGTCCCGGCCCGCAGCCCGTACCGGAGTGGCGGATGGCCGAATCCCGGCAGGAGTACTTCCGCAAGGTCGCCGCGATCAAGGACCGCATCCGCGCGGGCGACACCTACCAGATCAACTACACGACCCGGCAGGTCGCGGAGCAAGTGGACGATCCGCACGCGTTGTTCCAGCAGGTGGCCGCCGACGCGCCCTATGCCGCCTTCGTCGATTGCGGCGACCATGCGATCGTCTGCGCTTCGCCCGAGCTGTTCTTTCGGCTGGACCGGAACCGCCTCCGTTGTCAGCCGATGAAGGGCACGGCGAAGCGCGGCATGACCCTCGGGGAGGATCGCGAACTCGCCGCCTGGCTATACCGCTCGGGCAAGAACCGGGCAGAAAACGTGATGATTGCGGACATGGTCAGAAACGACCTCGGCCGGGTTGCCGTGCCGGGCTCCGTTTCTACGCCCGAACTGTTCTCGGTGACCCGTCATCCCACCGTCTGGCAGATGACTTCCACGGTGGAAGCGCGCACCGACGCGCCGGTTTCGGAGGTGATCCGCGCGCTCTTTCCCAGCGCCTCGGTGACCGGCGCGCCGAAGGTCTCCAGCATGCGGATCATCGAATCCCTGGAACCGTTCCCGCGGGAAATCTATACCGGCGCCATCGGTTACCTGGCGCCGAACAGGAAAGCGCAATTCAACGTCGCCATCCGTACCGCGGTGGTGGACAGGCGCACCGGGTCGGCATTCTATGGCGTGGGAGGCGGCATCGTCGCGGACTCCGAGCCCGGAGACGAATTCGCGGAATGCCTCGCCAAGGCCAGGATTCTGTCGTCGCCCGCGCCCGCATCGGATTTCTCTCTGCTTGAAACCATGCTGTGGACCCCGGAGCGGGGCATCTTCCTGGTGGATCACCACCTCAAACGATTGGCCGACTCGGCCGAGTATTTTGGATTCACCTTCGACCGGAACACGGTCGGGCAAGCCTTGGATTCATTGACCGGCGCCCTTGACGAACGAGCCTACCGGATCCGGCTGAGCCTGACACGCGAAGGGACGCCATCGCTTGAATATTTGCCGATCAGCGAATCCGGATCTGCCGGCAAGACGCCGCCGCTAGTCGGGTTGGCCACGCATCCCATTGATCCGGAAAACCCGTTCCTTTATCACAAGACCTCCCGCAGGGAAGTTTACGAAAGGGCTTCTGCGTCCGCCGCAGGCTGTGACGATGTCCTGCTTTGGAATCCCGACGGGTACCTCACCGAGACGACCATCGCCAACATCGTGGTCGAGTTGGATGGCGCTCGGTACACGCCGCCGGTCACCTGCGGGTTGTTGGGCGGCACCTACCGCCAGTGGCTGCTGGAGAGGGGCAAAGTCCGCGAACGACCGATTCACAAGGATGAACTGGCGCGCGTCCGCGGATTGACTCTCATCAATTCCGTACGCGGCGAAGTGCAGGCACGGTTGCGCGGCTATCCGGAGGCCGCCGGATGCCGCCCCCTTGCTACTGTCACTGGCACGGGCGTACCTGCTGCTGGTGCCCCGAGCGCCGCTGGACCTGGTACCCCGAGCGCCACCGTACATGGCGCCCCAGGCGCGGCTGCCGCAGGCGCGACTGCCCCTGGCGCCCCGGGTACTACCGTGTCTCGCTCCCGGAGTGCTACTGCGCCTCGCGCCCCGGCGTGATCCCGCGATTGGCGCCGGTGAACGTTGCCACCGTTCCGTCGGCGAACTCGGCCCGCTCCAGCCGCATGAAGTTTGCTCCGCTACGGCTCGGGTTGCCCGAGACGGACACCAGCCGGTCGCCGGGCTTGAAGATCTCCCCTCCCAGCCCGCGACGGCGCAGGTTGTTGGCGCTCGCCAACTCCGCGCTCCACTCCTGCTCGTTGCCCTCGGCGTCCGTGAGGGTGTAGTGGAGCCGTCCGTGCGGATTGACAATCGCATAGGAGACGACCGTCGCGTCGCTATGCTCGATGGTGGTGGCGGTATCGAAATACGTGCCCCCGTTATGGTGCGCCACCACCGGCAAACCGGCCAACAGGGCGAGCGCCGAACCCAGTCCAAGAGTCGTCAACTTTTTCATCGGCCTCTCCTCATTCGATGCCGCCGTATTCGGGAATGCATTCATACTCCCATATCTCGCCATCGGGAGCGTAGTTCCAGCGACCGTTCACCACGTAGGGTTCCTCGTAATAGGTCGGGTCATGCACTTCGCCGGTAAACCGCAGCACGTCACCCTCGCGCCACCAGCGCTCGATCACGTAGGTATGCTCGTCGCCCGAGAATGGGAAACCGGCGGTCCACATGTAGTTGTCGGGATGCATGTGCGTGGTGCGGATCACCAGGGTCTCGTTCTCCCAATGGCCCGTGGAATATCCGATCAGGGACGGCAGCCAATGATCCGGCGCCTCCCGACCGTCCATGAAGATCCTGCGTACCTGGTGGAAGTGCTCGTAGAGGATCAGAATCTGGTGTTCCTGCTGCACGATCTCGATGGGATACGGGTCCACCAATCCCAGCGGTATGCCCGGCATCAGGCAGCGCAGCGTCGGGTCCTTGTCGGGCGTGAAGGCGTCGAATTCGGCCTGGCCGGCGGGCGTCAGCCTGACGGTGGCCGGATCCGGCTGGCCCATCATGCTCGGATGTTGGGGGTTCCAGATGCCTTCGAAGTCGGCCTGGGCAAGCCCCTCACCCGAGAACAATACGGTTGAAAATGCGATGATCGCGCCGGCAAGCGCCGGAGTCCGCGCTCGCTCAGGGTGTACCCGTGTCGATAGCATCCTATAATTCCTCATGCAAGGCGCAACTTTCCATCGCGGGATGGCTAGCGTACTCCAGTCATCGGACATACGGCAAATGCCATTTCGACGAACAAGCGGCATCGCGCCGCAGGAGCGACGGGAGTTTGCGCCGGTGATGCCAGCCCCGAAAAGGAGAAGAATGCCATGTTGATTCGAGTGGTCATCGGTTTTGCCGCAGCCGGAGCGATGGTGTCCGGCGCCTGGGCCCATCACAGCGTGGCGGGGAACTTCGATCCCGGTGCCACCATCGAGGTCGAGGGTGAAATCACCAGCATTCTCTGGCGCAATCCCCACGTCAAGTTCACGATGTCGGTGACGGGTGAAGGCGGAGAACTGCAGGAGTGGGAAGTGGAGACCCACTCGCTGAGCATCATGCGCCGAATGGCCGCCGTCGATCCGTTCGTCGAAATCGGCGACCGGGTAAGGGCCTCGGGCTGGCCCGCCCTGCGTTCACCGCATGGCTTGTTCGTCAACAACCTGCTGTTGCCCAGCGGCGAGGAATTCGTGTTCCGGTTTTCGCCCGAACCCGCCGACCTCATCTGGTCGGACCGTCTGTGGGGAACCAACGACCGGTGGTTTGCCGAAACCGGAGACACGTCGAATGCGGAACAGGGCATCTTCAAGGTCTGGAGCACGACGCTCGCCGACGGCAAGAGCTCCCTGTGGCTCGGGGACTACCCGCTGACCGACGCCGCCCGCGCCACCATCGCGGAGTACGACGCGGAGTTCGACGACCCGCTCCTGAACTGCGCCATCAAGGGCATGCCCGCCATCATGGCGGCACCCTACCCGTTCGAATTCGTGGACGAGGGCGACACCATCGTGATGCGCATCGAGGAATACGACCTGCGCCGCATGATCCACCTGGAACCGCAGGCCGGTGATCCGGAGCCGTCGGTTCTCGGCCACTCCACCGGCCGCTGGGAGGGCGAGACGCTGGTAGTGGAGACCTCGGCAGTCAACTTTGGGCATTTCAATGTCCGGGGCATTCCCCTCAGCGACGAAGTGGAGATGGTCGAACGGTTCACGCCGATCGAGAACGCCAGCGAACTTCAATACGAAATCACCGTGACCGACCCGGCCACGTTTACCGAACCCGTCGTGATGGACAAGACACTGGTGTGGCTTCCCGACGTGCAGATCGCACCATATGAATGCGACGAGGGATAGCAACAGTTCACATGCCGGATATTCGTGGAGATAGAACAATGAAGACTCACGTGACCACCTCATGCCTGACGTCCGTGCTGTTGTGCATGTCGTCGCCTGCGTTCTCCCAGTCGACGTTCCTGCGATCGATGCACGAATTGGAGGACCCGCGCGGCTACTGCCTGGACATCCCCGGCTTCGGGGCTCAAATGCGAATCGACGCGCCGATCACCACTCACAGCTGCAAGTACAGCCTGCCGGGATTCGATGTGGATGAAATTTTCGAGCACGCCGACGGAAAGCTCAGACTGGTCAATTACGACCGCTGCCTTTCCGCAGACTCGATGGAGTCCGGCCGGGCGGACGTCCATTCCATCGACTGCGACGAGGCCCACCCGTGGCAGGTTCACGGCGATGGCCGTGTCACGCCCAGCGCGGATTCAAGCCAGTGCCTGACGCTGGCGGCCGAGCGGGTATTTGTCAACACGGCCATCGGCACGGTGCCGCCCTACTCCTCCAGGGCCGTGAGCCTGGAATCCTGTACCGCCGACGCATCCTATCGGCAACGCTGGCGCTGGTCGGAAACCGACGAAATGCCAACCTGGAACGCCAACACCCTGCGCAGCGGCATGACCACGGCGGCTCGGGAAGGCAACCGCGAAATCGGTCCCGTCGTCAATCCCGTGGCGACCGCGGCCCTGTACGCCGACACCCCGCGCGTGTTTGTCGCTGCCGACGTCACGGTTTCCGACGAAATCGCCTACGGCCCGGAAGAACGGCATCGTCTCAGGGTCTACGAAGGCAACAATCGAAATTCTCCCGGCATGGGAGCGCCCGTCATCCTGCTGGTGCACGGCGGCGGCTTCTCGCGCGGCGACCTGAGCAACCTGGAGCATGTGGCGATCCACTTCGCCGGCCTGGGGTTCGTCGCGGTGAACATGACCTATCCCCTGGCGCCCGAGGCCACCTGGCCCAGCGGCGCCGAAGCCGTGCACGCGGCAGTGGAATGGGTACACGCCAATATCGGCGACTATCGGGGCAACCCGTCCCGGTTGTACGTCTATGGCCATTCCGCAGGCGGCAACCATGTGGCCAACTACGTGTTCCGTCCAAGCCTGACGTCGACGACGGGCGACCGCGTGGCCGGGGCCATCCTCGCATCGCCAGCCCTGCAGTTGCCCGGTGCCCCGGACGAGGTCGGTTCCGACTACTATGCCGTCGACGGTCGGACCCTGGCCGACATGCGCGTGCTGGACAATATCGAGTCGGGTTCGACACCGGTGCTGATCACCGTGGCGGAATTCGACCCGCGGGGCTTCCACCGTTCCACCGCTCAACTCCTGACCCGGCTTGTCGAGGACTTCGACGCGCAGCCGCGCCTGCGCCAGATGCCGGGGCACGGACACATTTCCTATGTGTCCGCGGTCGGCACCAGCGACCGCCTGCTGGAGGAAGAATTGCTGGACTTCGTGCTCACGCCGCGATGATGGCCACTGTTTGGAAAAAGGCCTTGCGCGGGGGCGCGAGCTGCCTGGCGGGCGGTTTCGTATTTCTGGTTTGCGCTCCCCCGATCCCCGCCCAGGAGTCCGACGAATTGCTCCAGCGCGGCACCTACCTGATGGAAAGCATTGCCGCCTGCGGCAACTGCCACACGCCCAAGCGGTCCGACGGCACGCCCATCGAAAACCTTCACCTGGCCGGGTCGTTCGTCATCGAGGAGCCCGGGTTCAATGCGTATGCGCCCAACATCACGATGGACGAAGCCACAGGTATCGGCACCTGGAGCGACGAAGACATCATCCGCTCCATCCGCGATGGCATCCGGCCGGATGGAACCATCATCGGCCCGCCGATGCCCACACCGTGGTACCGTGACATTTCAGATACGGACGTACGCGCGATCGTCGCCTATCTGCGCAACACGGAGCCGGTGAACCGGGTCGTGCCGAGGAGCGAGTATCGAATACCCCTGCCGCCCAACTGGGGTCCGCCCGTGGAATCCGTCCCCGACGTTTCCCGCGACGACCCGCTGGCTTACGGCACCTACGTCGCCCTCGCCCTGGGCCATTGCACCGAGTGCCATACGCCCCTGGTGCAAGGCAGGCACGATTTCAGCCGCACCGGTCTCGGCGGAAACAGCTACCCGAACATCTTCGGACTCGGCTTCACGGTGATCTCGGCCAATGTGACGCCACATCCGACCCTGGGCATCGGCGAATGGACGGACGAGGAAATCAAGCTCGCCATCACCGACGGCATCCGACCCGACGGACGGCAAATGCTCGACAGCATGGCATTCCAGTACTACCGGAACATGACCGAGGAAGACCTGGACGCGCTGGTGGTCTACCTGCGGTCGCTTGCACCGCAGCCGGTCGAATAGCCGCTCGGGAAGTTGCTTGCCGGGCGTACGCGCCCGCGTATCAGCGCGCCGTCCAGCCTCCGTCCACCCTGAGACTGGAGCCCGTCATCAGCGAGGAATCCGGCGACGCCAGGAACATCACCGCCGCGACCACTTCGTGAAGTTGCCCGATGCGTTCCATGGGGATGCAGTCCAGCACCCAACGCTTGAAGTCCGGGTCCTCGAACATGGGCCGGGTCATCGGCGTTTCGATGAAGGTCGGCGCGACGCTGTTGACCCGGATGCCATGCGGCGCCAGTTCCACGCCCAGCGCCTTGGTCAACCCTTCCACGGCGTGCTTGGTCATGCAGTAGACAGTCCGGTTCGCCGCACCGATATGGCCCATCTGGGAAGACATGTTGATGATCGAACCGCCATTGCCCGCTCGAAGCATCACCCTTGCGGCGCTCTGGGCCGTCAGGAACATCGCCCGGACGTTCAGGGCAATCATTTCGTCCACCACCTCTTCGGGGGTGCCGATGAAGGGCCCCGGCGAGTTGGTACCCGCGTTGTTGAACAGGATATCCAGTCGCCCGAGCCGTTCGAGGCGGCGACGGAACGAACGCCCGCCGACATCCTCGGCCCACGTCTCCACTGCACCGTCCAACCGGTCTCGCAGCCGGTCCAGATCGCCCTGATCGCGCGCCACCGCGATCACCCGCGCGCCGGCATCGACCATCGCCTCGGCGCAGGCCGCCCCGATGCCGCGGCTGCCGCCGGAGATCAGAGCCACACGGCCCTTGAGGTCCCACTTGGTGCCTGGTGTTGTCATCCTGCCGCCGTTCTTTCCGATTCCGGCCATGGTCGACCGAATCCCACCCTTGGCTGAACGATTTACCTATCCGGTCAGCCGCAACGCAGTCTACTACGCCCGATACTGACGGTCTTCGAACATGCCTGAAGTACTTTGCCGATTGCCGCGTCCACGAGCCGTGGTCGCCGAACTCACGACCGCGACGGTACAATCGGGACCTCTTTTGTGAGGGACACGCAGCCAACGCCGGCACTCGGCGCATGCTGCTTGGAGCAACACCATGGCACGCCACCTGAAGCGGGGCCAGCCCGCCGAAAACAAGGCCAAGGAGGATGATCGGATCCGCGGAGACGTGGAACGCATCATCGCGGACATCGGCTCAAGGGGAGACGATGCGCTACGCGACTATTCGGAGCGTTTCGACAACTGGTCGCCGCCTTCCTTCCGCCTCGACCCCGACACCATCGAGGCCTGCCGCCGGTCACTTCCGGAGCGGGTGATCGAAGACATCCGCTTCGCGCAGACACAGATTCGAAATTTCGCCCAGGCGCAGCGGGACGCCCTGCGCGACGTCGAGGTCGAGACCTTGCCAGGCGTCGTGCTTGGACACAGGAACCTGCCGGTCAACAGCGTCGGCTGTTACGTGCCGGGCGGAAAGTATCCCATGGTGGCGTCGGCGCACATGAGCATCGTCACCGCCAAGGTGGCGGGTGTCGACCGGGTCGCCGCGACCGCGCCGCCCCACCAGGGCGCCCCGAGCGCGGCCATCGTCACCGCGATGGACATGGCGGGCGCGGACGAAATCTACTGCCTGGGCGGCGTGCAGGCGGTAGCCGCCATGGCCCTGGGGACCGAATCCATCGACCCGGCGGACATGATCGTCGGCCCCGGCAACGCCTACGTGGCCGAAGCCAAGCGGCAGCTGTTCGGCCGCGTCGGCATCGACCTGCTGGCCGGACCGACCGAGACGCTGGTCATCGCCGACGACAGCGTGGACGGCGAACTGTGTGCGGCGGACCTGCTGGGCCAGGCCGAGCACGGGCCCACGTCGCCGGCCATTCTGCTCACCGATTCCGAACCGCTTGCGCGCGAGACGATGGCGGAGGTCGAGCGCCAGTTGGGGATTTTGCCAACCGCGGATATCGCACGCGTCGCGTGGCGGGACCACGGCGAGGTCATCGTCTGCGACGGTGTCGAAGAGATGGTCCAGGTGGCCGACGGCATCGCGGCGGAACACGTGCAGGTCATGACTCGCGATCCATCGTACTTCCTGGAAAACATGACCAACTACGGTGCCCTGTTCCTGGGGCCCGAAACCAACGTCGCCTACGGCGACAAGGTCATCGGCACCAACCACACGCTGCCGACGCGACGGGCGGCCCGCTACACCGGCGGGCTGTGGGTCGGCAAGTTCATCAAGACCTGCACCTACCAGCGCTTGACCGAAGAGGCTTCCCTGAAGGTCGGCGAGTACTGCTCCAGGCTTTGTGACCTGGAAGGCTTCATGGGCCACAAGGAACAGGCGGATATCCGTGTGCGGCGCTACGGCGGTTGCCAATAGTGGGTGCCGAGCCGGGCCAACGCTACTCCAAGTTCTCCCAATGGGATTCCGGCACAACCGGACCGACAATATCGCCCGACACCTCGACCGTTCCCTTCAACTCCCATTGCGGATGCTCCGCATGGGGCGGGCTGGCCGGCCGCAACTCGGCCACCGGGTGACCGCGCTTCAAAACCACAATCCGTTCGCCCGTCATGTTCACTCGGTCGAGTATGGCCAGGCACCGCGCCTTGAAGTCAGTTGCGTTGATCGTTTCCATACCACCTGTTTTCGTGACCTGTTTCAGTCTGTCAAGACGAACACCCGGACGAACACCCAGACGAACACCCGGTTCGAAATCGCAGCAGCAAGTACTTCTGGTGTCGTCTTTTTTCGCTTCACTCCTTGTGTAGAATGGGTACCGCCTGTCCGGACTCGTTGGAGACAATCCCCATGAAGCACGCATTCCGCCCTGTCCTGTTCGCCGCCGCCTTGGCCATCGCGCTGGTCCGAACAGCCGCAGCCCAAGAAGGCGATGCCGCTTTCGTTGTGACTTACATCGAAGTTTCGCCAGCGTCTGTCGAGCAGGCATTGGAACTGATCTCG
Source organism: Candidatus Rariloculaceae bacterium (assembly GCA_965221035.1). Lineage (GTDB taxonomy): Bacteria > Pseudomonadota > Gammaproteobacteria > Steroidobacterales > Rariloculaceae > UBA6522. The sequence goes on along the minus strand of OZ244860.1, from coordinate 3,318,085 downwards.
ACCGAGGTGGAGGCGCGCCGCAAGGACCCGGGTAATTTGCTGCTCGAAGCCCTTCAGCGCATAGGCCAGCCGAACCACTTCGTGCTGCTGGGAACGTGGACAAGCCTGGACGCCCAACAATCCCATCGAGACTCGGACCGCGCGACCGCTTTCCGCGAAGCCTTGGCGCCGCTGCTCTACAGCCCCTATGACGAACGCCTGCACGTGGAACTCGTCGCCAGCACCGAGTACAGCGAGCCGTCCGACGATGCCGTCTACGCCATCACGCACGTGGACGTGACGCCCAACAACGTGGATCCCGCGCTGGAGCATCTTCAAGCGGTCGCCGCCGCCAGCCTCGCCGAGGCCGGCAACGAGCGGTTCGACGTGCTGGTGCAATCCAACCGCAGAAACCACTTCAAGGTCGTGGAGCGGTGGGAAAATGCCGAAGCCCGGATGCGGCACATCGACGCCCCGCATACCCGGTCGTTCCGAGCGAGCGTCTACCCCCTGAGTGGGGCGCTATACGATGAGAGGTTGTATCGGGCGTTGTAGGCGCGTAACGGGGTTCGGAGAGGTGCCGCTTCAACAAGTCTCGTAGAATTGCACGCCCTTTATTCTCATCGGACAACGGACGGACGAATCGGGTGAAGGTCACCGCGATCAGCCCGACACGGACATGCTCGCTCACCGTGGTTTCGCTTCACGTGCCACTGCCACCGAGTAGCTAGTGCTCCGTCCTCCACCAGCATCCTTGCGCAGCGCACCTCGATCGACCAGGTTCAGGATGTCGCGGTAGGCCGTGTCCTGCGAGCACTTGGCGAGCCTTGCCCACTTCGATGACGTCAGCTTGACCTCGAAACCATCCAGCACGCGGTTCAGCACCTTGATCTGGCGCTCGTTGAACGCCGCCCCGGAAAACCGTTCCCAGAATCTAGCTTTTTCGAGGACGGCGGACAAGGTGTCCTCCGAGCCTTCTATCGCACGCAGCAGACATTCGAGAAACCATGTCTGCCAGGGCGTGACATCGAGTGTCGATTTCTGAGTGCGTTCGAGCAGGTCGTAGTAGTCGTCTCTTTCAGCACGTATCTGGCTCGACATGCTGTAGAAGCGATGGCCGGTGTGTTCGGAGCGAGCGAGCGCGGCGTCGGCGATCGCACGGGCGATGCGCCCGTTTCCATCGTCGAACGGGTGAATCGTCACGAACCACAAGTGCGCGAGCCCCGCGACGAGCAGCGGATCCATGTCGCCCGGTTCATCGAACCACGCCAGGAACCTGTCCATTTCGTCAGGCACACGTTCGGCCGGCGGCGCTTCGTAGTAGACCCTCTGGCGGCTGATCGGACCGGAGACAACCTGCATCGGGCCGGTTACATCGGTGCGCCAGCTCCCGACGACGATCGTGGTCAAGCCGCTTCTACCGGTCGGGAACAGCGCCGCGTGCCAAGCGAACAGTCGCTCCACTGTCAGCGGGTCGTCATGGTTTCCAGAGGCATCGATCATCATTTCCACGACGCCGTCAACGTCGCGGTCCGTGGCCACGAGACCACCGATGTCGACGCCGAGCCGACGCGCGATCGAAGAACGGACCTGTTCCCGATCAAGTCTTTCACCCTCGATTTCACTCGACTTGACGACATCTTCCGTCAGCGTGCGCAGGTGAGCCTTGGTACGCAGTTCGAATCCGAGCTCTTCCATTTTGCCGAGAATTCGGCCCTGTTCCCGGCTGACTCGGGTGAGAAGCCGCATAAGGGCGCGATCATCCCAGTACAAGGCTGGCCACTGCTCAAGTTCCCAGATGTAGTTCATCTGCCGATCAAACCGTTAAAATCCGCACGATTTGCGGACATTATGGAGGGTATTCTCCGCAGCGGCCAGTCACGACACCACCGCAGCCTCCAACCATTCGACGACCCGCCCAGTGTCCTCCGCGTCTTTCGCAGTCTCCGGGAGGGCCCGCTGAAGGGTCAGATGGCGGCGCTCGCCGGCATCAAGCGTTTCCGAGTCATCGACATAGCCATTTTCGACCAGCCACTGTTCCAATTCGTCAGCCTTGCTCTTGAGAAAATGCTTCAGTTGTCCGGCCCGCAGGGCGCGGACCAGCGCAGCGCCGTCGCCATTCAGCTCTGCGGCCAGTTCGGTGGCCCGGTCCAGAAAACGTGACGTGACGGCACCGCATTGCTCAAGGGCGGTCCTGGCCACGGGCTTCCCGCGCCCCTGGCGCCATAGCTCAACCCAGACTCTCGCGGTCCGGCACTGTTGACGGAGCCGCTGCCGGACAAGCCGGTCGGGGATCGCGGACCGCGCTGCATCGCTTGCCAGCAGGGACTCCAATTGTCCCAGGGTGCCGATCCGCCAGGTGTCCAGGAGGCTGTGCAGCAAACCGAGGTCGTCACGGAGCAGATGAAAAAGATGGATTGCGCCGGCGTCGGCCCGGGGATTCACAGCGTGGACACCTATGCGCTCGGCGTAGTCCTCAGCCGCCAGGCCATCGGGCGGCGGCAACGCCGGGGGCGCTTCAACGCGCAGGGTGTCGGCGTCCATGGGCGCGGAACCGAAGCGGACGTCAGCCAAGTCGATCAGGGCGGGCGACGTGCCGGTGGCTTGCTTCCACAGTGCGGCCTCGTGGCGCCGGGCGCAGAGGTAGAATATCTGGCGGCCCGCGTCCGCCAGCCGCGTCAGCGTCCGGGCCATCTCCGAAAACCGGTCCACATCGCTCGTGGTCAGCGCTTCATCGAAAAAGAGCGGCAGCGGTTCACCGCCACGCTCGCGGTCCTCCATCCAAGCGAGACGCAGCGCGAGCAGCAACTGCATGCGGGTGCCGGACGACAGTTCGCTCAGCGCGCGCAGTTCGCCTTGCTTGCTGTCGCGAGCGAGAATACCTTCGGCATCCCGCAATTCCAGAGTGAAGGCGTGGGCCGTCACGCGCTTGAACCACCGTCGCGCCCTGCCGAGCAGAACCGGTTCGTGTTCGGTTTCGAATGCATCCTCCACATCGTCCAGCAACATGTCTGTGGCGGCACTTGCGAGGGCTTCGTCGCGCTTGTCGCTCAGCGCCTCGGCGGCCCGGTCCCTCGCCATCGCGGCTTCCTCGAGCGCGTGGCTCCTGCGGGCTTCCTTAAGGCGGGCGTTGATTGCAGATTCCTTCCGCAGGAGTTCGTCCCGTTCTCCCGCCTGGGCTTCGGCTGCGCGCAACTGGCCCTTGAGCGCGTCGATCGCCCCGCCCTCCACGGAGTCCACGAGGCCGTTTCCGTCGGAAAGCAGCTTGCGGAGCCGTTTTTCTTCCGTTTCCGCCACGTCCAGCGCCTTGCGGGCCTGCCGCCAATCACCGATCCGATCGATCATCCGGACCAGCTCTTCGCGGGCACCGGCCTTGAGCCCGGCGCGATCAAACAACTTCGCGATGTTCGATTCGGCTTCCGCGATGCGTTCATCCAGCGAGTCGGTCTCCCGTGTGTTGGTTTCAACCAGCCCAAGCGCGTCCGCCGCTTCCACCAGGCGCACCTTCAAGGAATCGAAGGCGATACGCAGCGCAGCCAGGTCTTCGCGAGTAACGGATGCACCGAGGGGCGGCGAATCCCCGGCGCGCCACTCGCCGAGAAAATCGCGGATGCGGGTGGCGCCTATGCCGATCCGCTTGCTCAGGTCATCGACGGCAGCAACCTTTTGCGCGTGGGCGGTGCGTGCCCCGTCGAAACGGCTTGTCACGTCGATGAATCGATACAGCGGAGCACCGGTCAGCGCCGGGTCGATGCCGATCTCTCGGGCGAGCGCGCTACTACGCTCCTCTAGTTCCGCGATCCGCGAGTCCACCTGTCCGATCTCCTGGCGTATGCGCTCGGCGCCCTCGGCTTGCCTTGCGCGCAGCCGCAGATCGTCGAACCGGCTCTGGACGGTTTGCCGCAAGTGTTCGCGCACCGGCCCCTCGCGCCATTCCGGAGGCGGTTCCAGGCCAGTCTGTTCATATCGACGCTTCTCCTCCTTCAGCGGCACTTCCGCCAGCGCACTCGCCCGTTGCCCCATCCACAATGTGCCCAGAAGAATCGCTATCGCAAAGGCCATACCGCCGAACACCAGCCACGCCTCCGCCAGAAAGGCGAACGCCGCGAGCAATGCCGACAGCGTGAACGTCGCCCACCACAATATCCGGGTGAAGAACCGGGAGCTCCGCGCGCCCGGGATGTCGCGACCTGCCTCTGTCGCCGCCAGCCAGGTCCGCAGGGCATCCACGCCTTCGCGGTATTGGTCGAGTTCCGAAGCGTCCGGAGGGGTCCCCGCCAGGTTCAAGCGCTGGTGCAATTCCTTGCGGAGACATTGCGCGTCAACCAGGGGTTCGACGATTTCCCGGGCGCGCTCAAGATGGCGCGGTCCCAATTCGATGGCTTCACCGATGGCTTCACCGATGGCTTCACCGCCGGGTCGCAGGGCACTACGGTCTTCTGTCGCAGTCTCCGCATCGGTGGTCGGGGCGGAAATACCCAGCTGTGCTGTGGCCACACCAAGAGCTGCTTCAGCTTCTCCAAGGTCCTGGTTGGCGCGGTCGAGTTGGGTGAAATCCACTTCCACCTGACGTAGCGACGCTTCGATGGCGGCCATTTCTTCGGTGCCGGGGCGTACATCGTGCAACCCCGTTTGTTCCAGTTTCCGGCCCGCATCGGCAATTTTTCTTTCCGCGTTGGCACGGTCGCCGCGCAGCGTCGTAAGCATCGCTTCCAGCTTGTCCAACTCCTCGATCTCGTCGCCGCGCAACTGCGCCATCCGGACGGCAAACGCCTCTAGATCGTTCGTGCGCGCCCGGCGGATGGCGATGGCCTCGTGCAGCTCCAAGGCGGTCCGCAAGCGCGCCACGAGAGCGCCCGCCTGCTCGGAGCGGACGATGCGCCGCTCCAAATCCGGCAGTTCCGCTTCCTCGCGTAGCAAGTCGGACTGGGCACCCTCCACCTCCCGGAGCGTTCTGGACTTTGCGGCCAGCTGCCTGGCTTCGGCGCTGCCGAAACGCGGCCCGACCGGCCTTCTCGCACCTTCCAGGTCATAACCTCCCCGCAGCATGCGCCAAAGTCCGGCGGCCAATCGCCGGTCGTCAGCATCGTCGGCGAGAAGGTTCTCCACGGATAGCCGGAAAAGGCCGAAGTGCTCGGCGCCCGGCAGGGCGGGAGGAGCGGCCAGCGGTTCGCCATCACGCATCCAGACTATTTGCCGACCGGTGCGGCGCACCGTCCAGCGGACTTCGCGGGCTTTTGTCCCGACCGAATCCACGCGCCGCGTACCCCCGCCGACGCCTTGCGCGGCCTTGCCGAGGTCTCCGCTCAGGAATTCCGCGACCAGGTGCAGATCGGGAGGATCGTTACGCGCATCGACACCGGCGAGCAGGTGCTTCAGCGCCCTGACCAGGCTGCTCTTGCCGATCGCGTTGGGTCCGGTGACGATGTTGACTTGATCGCTGCCGGGCTCGAACGTGAATCCCGGCTCGATTCCGGGCAGCGAATGGATGGCAAGACGGCGAAGGCGCATCAGTCCCGTTCCGCAGACTGTGCCAGCAAGGTCTCCAACGCGCGGTAGCCAGCTCTGCGCAACCACTCAACCGGATCCTCGTCCGGCGCCTCGCCCAGGCCGCTCCAGCGGGAGTGCGCGGCCACTTCGCGCAGGCGGGTCCGGGCCAAGGCGACCAGGCGGTCCCGTTGTTCATGGCCTTCGGGTTCCCGCAGCCACAGCAGGCGTTGCGCCAGCAGTCCAGGCGGGTCGCCACCCTGGGCGAGCTCTTCCAGGTCGATTTCGGGCCGTGTGCGGGCGGAAAGGGACTCGATGAAGTAGTGGATGCCACCAGTGCCGGTGTCGATCCGCTCTCGATCCTCGTCCGAAAACTCGGCGACGGCTGCGGCGCCGAAGCGGCTGCGGCCGCGCAAGCGCACGTTCAATCCCACGGCGTCGGGGCGATGGGTCGCGGTCGCAAGCTCCCGGTCGAATGTGCGCAACGCATTCAGAAACCTGGACTTGGCGTCGGCCGGTTCCGAAATGCCTTCGACATCGACATCGAGGTGCTGCCAGCGCAGCGGTGCCAGCGGGAGCTGCTCGAGCGCCTCGATGGTCCCTCCCTTGACGCCGATGAGCCATGGACCGCGCGGGCCGGTTTCGCCCCGATTCAGGCCGGTGAGGCTGCCCAGGTATCCGTTCGGGGAGGCGGCGGACAACGGGTCCGGCACATGGATGTGGCCAAGCAGCCAGCCGTCCAGCCCGGCCCGCTCCAGGTCCGTGCCGGCGACCGGAGCGTACGGGCTGTCGCCAGCGTCCCTGTCGCAGTGCAGCAGGCCGAGATTGAGGGCGGGGCGGCGCTCGAACGGGGTATCGGGCAAGGGACTGTGATTTACTCTCGCCCGGGGGAACGACCATCCCCAGATGGCGACCGATTCGCTGCCATCGGTGACTTCGCGGCATTCCCATTCGCCGCCCGCGCCCAGCAGCCGGAACGCGGGGATTTCCTCGGCGAGCCTCGGCAACACCTTGACATCATGATTGCCGACCACCCCCAAGACCTCTACATCCGCATCCGCCAGCCGCCCAACGCCTCGCGCCAGGTGCCCATAGGCTTCAAAGAAGTCGTCGTCCCTGTCGACCACATCGCCAGCCAGCAGCACGGCCCGGACCCCGGCCACCAATGCCGCCTCCACGGTGCGCTCCCATGCGGCGGCAGGCCCGTACCGCCTGGCCTGCGCGGCGAGTTCAGGGGGGAGACGCGATGGCGTGCGGCCTAGGTGGATGTCGCCTACAGCGAGGAGCTTCATTTGCGGCCCATCATATCAGTGCCGAAGCCGGCGGTTCAGGTCCAAAACTGGCCGCCGATACCATCTATACTGCCCATGCTGCGATTCCAAAGTGTGGAGGAACGCGGATTCATGACCAAGCGAGCAGCAGAATTCCCCCGCCGGGCCACCTACCAGGACGTGCTGGACGCACCACCCAATATGGTCGCCGAGGTTGTCGGCGGCACGCTCGTCACCCATCCGCGCCCGGCCGCCCCGCATGCCCGGGCCAGTTCAGGCCTCGGCGCCAAGATCGGAGGCCCATTCGACTTCGACCGCGACGGACCCGGCGGCTGGTGGATCATCGACGAACCGGAACTTCATCTGGGCGACGACATCCTGGTGCCCAATGTCGCGGGCTGGCGGCGCGTCACCTTGTGGAGCGGACTTGCTTCCTCACCGCAGATCAAGGTTCACCGCGATGCCCGCATAGACGTTCCGCTCCGGCCCCGGTTCATAGTACCGCCCCCCGAAGGCATTGATACGGATATTGGAGTTGTAAGCCTGATCAAACAGGTTGTTGACGCCCACAAAGGGTGAAATTGTCGCGCCACCCCGGCTCGAGTCGAAACCGAGACGCAGATTCACGAGCGTATAGGCGTCGTCGGCGACCGTGTTGGCGTTGTTGGCGTACTGGTCGCCCACATGGAGCGCGTCCAGCGCGCCGAACCAGCCGGCGGGATGTCGGTAGCTCACTTCCGCGAACACAAGTTGTTCCACGGTGCCGGGTATCCGATTCCCAGAATAGTCGTTGCCGTTGTCGTCGAGGAAATCGGCAAAGGTGAAATCCGAATAGGTGTAGCTCAGCGTGATGTCAACGCGTTCCGTCGGCCGCGACAGCAGTGTGGCTTCCAGGCCCTTGCGGCTCGAGCGGCCGGCGTTGGCAAAGAAATCCCGCCCGGGGCTGCCGGGAATTTCGTAGGGAATCAGCTCATCTTCAACGTCGATGTCGAACAAGGCCAGTTCGTAACGCGTGCGGGTTCCCGCTGCGCCCCGAAGCCCGACTTCCAGATTCGTGGCCGCCTGGGGCTCAATCGACGGGTTGAATCCGCCGGCGCCTGAGGGATTGGCGTACTCGGTGGTCGTCGGCGTCTCGAACGAAGTGGAGTAGGTTCCATAGACCGTTACCTCCGGCGACAGGTTGGCCAGCAGGCCGATCATCGGACTGACATCATCCAGCCTGCGCACGCCGGAATCATCCCCATCGCCCAGAAAACGGTCACCCACGTCGAATTCCACTTCGTCGAAACGGACGCCGAACGAGAGTTGCATGTTGTCCGAGATGCTGAGTTCGTCCTGTATGAACAAGCCGGTGCTGGTAACGCGCTCATCCTGATCCAGGGTCAGGGCGCCGAGGACGCCCATGTTGTTGTTGAATCGGCGCCGATGGTCGTCCTGGTCGTCGTAGTCCAGTCCCACCACGACCCGGTTGGGCCTGCCGCCCAGGCTTCCCCGGTGGGTGTAGCTGATGCCGCCGCCCGCGAAGAACCGCTGCAGATCCACCGCACCGCCCCCGGCGAACGGCAATCGATTGTTGAAGTCACGGGAGACGTAGTAGTTGCGTACCTGCAGGTCGCCGGCATCGCCCACCGGCAGCGAATAGACGAAACCTACGCGGGTCTGTTCGAGTGCCTCGCCACCGTCAAAGCTCAGATTGCGGTCCCGTGCGGACCTCGGATCCGCCTGCGCCTGTGCGAGGTTGATTCCGCCGGGATCGTTCGAGATCGGCTGATCGGTGTAGTTGGCCACCGCCAGAAGCGAACCCCGGCTGCCGAGATCGAACTCGAGGCGCCCGCTCAGCTGCGTGTTCTCGGTTTCGCTGTGCTCGCGGTAACCGTCCAATTCGGAGTCGGAAACGCTGACGAAGTAGTTGACCCGGTCCGTCTGTCCTCCGGCCTTGGCCTGAAACTTCCGAGCGCCGTAGTCTCCCGCGGAGAGGCGTACATTGGCGAACGGCGTCTCCTGGCCCCGCTCCGACAGCACGCTGATCACGCCACCGGAGGCGTTGCCGTAGTAGGACGAGCTGGGTCCGCGCAGAACCTCGATCTGCCGGGCGGCACCCAAGTCGATACTGTCCACCTGGCCCTGGCCGTCCGGCAGCGTCTCGGGAATGCCATCCACGAGGATCTTCACGCCGCGAATACCGAATGCCGAACGGGCGCCGAACCCCCGGATCGAAACGCGCAGGTCCTGGGCAAAATTGTAGCGGTTCTGCATGAACAGGCCGGGCACGCGGTTGAGTGCCTCGTCCAGGCCAAGTTGCTGCCGGCCCAGTTGAATCTGGGTCTGGTTCACCACGCTGATCGCCGCGGGCACGGAGTCCAGGGGACGGCTCATCCGCGTGGCCTGAACGACAATTTCCTCCAAATCGTCCGCCGTCTCCGGAACGTCTTGTGCGATGGCGAGTCCCGACGCCATCAGCGCGATGGCTGGCACGCCCATCCCGCGGCACATTCGCACCCGCATCGCACCCAGGGCATTCAACCAGATCCGTAATGAAATCATTTCGACTTCCCTCGCGCTCATTCCTGCTGAACAACTGCGCACCAGTCACTCCTACTCAAAAATATCCAAGGGCAAGATTGCGGTGGCACCCACATTGGGCACATCCACAAGCTGTCCGATTCGCAGGTCCACCGCAACGCTGGCGACCACATACGCCTGCTCGCGGGTCAAGCCGTGATTCGCCACCATGTAGTCGATGATCTCCAAGAGCGCATTCCTCGCCGCAAGGCTTATATCCTTGGAAAGATTCTCGAGTTCACCCACCTTCTCCGACCCCAGGTAGACCATGTCCGGAGGTATTTCGCCCGCCATCTTGATCGGCAGGCCGGTCGTCGCGTAAAAGCGCCTTGAGGGAACGTCCATCAGTCGGGCGGCACCTTGGTAGTGCGGACCGCGAAGCAGTTCGGGCCCATCCGTCACGAGTTCGGTTGTCAGCGTCACGTCCGCGTCCATCTCGATGGCGGTACCGGCAACTTCGCCGTCACCCTGGGCAAAATGCACGTCGCCCACACCCAATCCGCACCCTTCCACGTAGCACGGCAGGTAAACGGTCGCCCCAACACCCATGTAACGGATATCCATGTTTCCGCCATGCTCCCGGGGTGGACCCGTTCTCAGGCACTCGTCCCGGCGGCTACCTTCCGGCCCACAGATCTCCGCCGGCGATGCGTGGATGGGCTGGGGCAGGCTCACGGCACCACCGGCCTCGGCAAGCGCTGCCTCGCGAGCCAGTACGATGGCTTGTTGTTCCGGCCCCGGCAACACCGTCAGGATCCCCGGGAAACTCGCATTGGGAATGCGAATGCCCGGCAACGCATCCGACACCGCCTCGGTTCGATTGAGCCTCCAGGTGACGCTGAAAGGACCCGGAATCCGGTCGCCAACAAAGGCATTGGGCGTGATCCGCGTCGCGCCGAACGGCCCCGGGGCAATGTCGAGGATCGTCACCGCGAGTACATCTCCGGGTTCCGCACCCTCGATGTAAACCGGCCCCGCAAGCGGATGCACCGTGCCGCGAACCGGGTCAGCGTCCCGCGGATCCACGTAGGTGCTATCGGGAGCCAATTGCAAGTCCGCGGAATTACGGGTCTTGAACAGAAGAGTCTGGCCCGGTTGGACTCGGGCGGCCATCGGTATTTCGGGATGCAGGCGGTTGAAACACTGGGGATCCTCCCCGCAATGCTGCCCCGTGCCGCCGATCACGACGATGTCATCCTGCCCCCAGGTCTGCGGCGCCCAAGGGAGCACCGTCACCGCCACGACGAGTGCCGCTGTGCCGGTCAAATGACTTGCCAGGAAGCTCTTTGCCATTGATCGATTACCGCCGCCGCCCGTTCAGGCGGCACCATTGTCCGCGACGATACCAAACAATTCCCGAAACCACATGACAAAGCTTAGCGCCGCCGGGCTATCATGGCGAAAGTACCTAGCCCGGATGGCCGACCCGTAGGGCAAGCCCGGTTCCTCTTGCCATGCAAGCCAAGCATGCAGAGCCCCTTTGGTGAGATCATCTTCGGAAAGACGCGCCCCAAATTCTCGTGCTCGCGTTGTTGATTCTTCCGCATGCCGGAAAAGCGGGTCATTTTCTTGGATGAGATCCTCAAGAAAGTGTTCCAAAGCGCCGTCCCGTTGATTGTCCGGCATGAGCCACACGCCCACCCGAGCCCGAAAATCAGGTGCTTCCCCCACAAATCCCTCAGCCGGGATATCGTCGGGTATCGCCACGCCAACGTGCTTTAGTCTAGTGGAGATTGCGTCCCATCGATTCTGAAGCGAGGAATTGGCGTCCAGCACAAAACCGATTGCACGGTCATTGCTAACCGATACAGCAGTTTCCACACCCGTAAGTAATTGATCAGTCCCTCCGACCGGATTGATTCGCGGAAACTGTTTTGGCCATGATTGCTGGTCGTAGTCGATACCGTGCCGGATGAGCAAATGGCACACCGCATGCAGGTCGTCTTTCCCCTCAACATGCAGCGACGATCTTTCGTCTGTTCTTGTCATCAGCGAACTTCGATATCCTGCGCCACGGCGATTCGAATATTTTTCGCGTCGAGTTTCACCGCCCTAGCCAGAGAAGGGTCGACTTTCTGAATGGAGACTTCGGAGGTGACTTCATCGTCAGATTCCACCAGCGAGGCGAGTCCCCGAATACAGTCGTAGCTATGGGTCGTCGCGAACACTTGCACGTTGGACTTCTTCGCGGTGTGGACGATCAACCGCCACATTTCTTCCATAGTCGTCCAATGCAGCCCCGTATCAATCTCGTCGTTAAGCAAGGTGCCGTTGGTCGACTTGATCAGGGAAAGCGAAAGCGCCAGTAATCGGCGCATGCCGTCTCCAAGGCTTCCGAGCGGCACGCGCTGACCGTTATCGTGAAATCCAACCAGAACGCCGGCTTTGCCGGAGAACGACCGAAACACGTTACCTGTCAGAAAGTGAACGTTCTTGATCGTTGGGTCGAGAATCTGCATGGCGTCGATGACATCGGTCTCTCGCCCGTCGATCAGCACTTGGTCCCACATGTCCCGCATTGACACCGGATACAGTGAGTCCGGCGCTAGAAATTGCACGACCGGTGTCGCGGCCGCGCTCCGACGCCGCCAATGCGGGGACCGAAGATATCGCGACATGAGCAGCAAACCATCCAGACTGACCGGGAGCACCGGGACGACTTCGTTCTCGTTGTGTGTAATTCTCAGACCCAAATCCGGCGTATTTTCTATCTCATCGTCGAACAAGGCGCGCAGCGATTCATCCCTGAAGTACTCTACAGGTATAACATCGACCAACGCCTCCACACGATTCTCGTCGGAAGCGAGGCTAAATCCCGCGTTCAGCGAAAGCGAGTGCCCCAGGAAAAAATGGGAGATATCCACACCACTTTCTCGTTTATAGGGTGCCTCCGAATCTTCAGGCACATTCACTTCGCCACGACGTCTAGCAATTTGGTCCAGTACCGAGGGGCTTCCGCCCGATACCAAAATATTTATTGCCTCAAGAATCGACGTCTTTCCACAGTTATTTTTTCCGACGAGCAAATTGACTCTGGTGAGACCATTGAGTTCGTAAGAACCGAAACCACGGTATCCCTGCAGCTTTAGAGTCCGAAGCATTTTGCAAATAACCTTCAATAATCTGGATTAACAATGCGAAGCCTGATAGAGGCGCCGACTGTGGGGTCGTTGCCCTGACCCGCCGCATCAGGAACCCTTAATCGTCGGCGAACGGCTCGTGATCCCGCGCAAGCCGCCATCGCGAGCCTGAATCTAGTGCGGTCGCCCCTTCCGCGGCTATTCGCCGCCCGCTTCGGTCCATTCCATGGCGGTCGCTCAATTTACCACTGCGACCATGGCCTATCTGGCGCGAGCATCTCGGTCACGTCCGTCTCGCACTCCTCAACCAACGGAATATTGTACCCGCCATGGCCGCCAATCCGTACAGGCAAGGAGATTCGCCATCCCACGGGCTGAGGGCGCCGTGCTGGCTTGGGACGTAACCGGGGCAGAAAGCCCGAGCCTGCGTGGTGCCCGTGCCCCACCGGAACGGGCCAGGACACGCGCACTTGGAGAATGTTTTCGCAATCTTTAGGGTTCTTGAGACTTCTGCACCCACACTTCAGACCCCGCCGCGTACAGTGACCGCAACTTCGACATGGATCACACAACGCGGGAGCCGGACATGAATACGAAGACGACAGCAACGATAGCCACCCTGATTTTCCTGGGCGCAAACAGCGCGGGCGCGACGGGCACTCCGGCCTGGATGGACGAAGGTTTCGTCATGGAGGAAGTGGTCGTGACCGCCGAAGCGCCGGCCCACCTGTTCATGGAAGAGATCGTCGTGACCGCCAAGGCACCGGCCCACCTTCAAATGGAGGAAATCGTCGTAACGGCCAAGGCGCCCACACAGGAGCCCATGGAAGAAGTCGTGGTCACCGCCAGCCTGGAAGATGTGCGTGACGCGCGACTGGCGCGGCTGATCGCGCTGCGGTTCGCGCTTCTCGACCGCTCGTAGCCGTTATCGCCCCGGTCGCCGGGGCGAGAGCCGCGGGACGAAAACGTCCACCCCCGAAATCCCGGGCGCTCCGCGCCCGGGATCGCTTTCAAGGTCCCGCAATCGGCAGGTAACGCGTCCGGCCGGGACGCATCTTCCACCCAAGGCCGCGCGACCCTCGCAACCGACGACTACGCGTCCTCTTCCAGCGCCCGTCGGATGATGTAGAGAATATTTCGGGTATGCGCGCGCGTCTCCACGTTGCCGGAGCGCTTGCCGCCGAGCATCCGCTCGATCTCGCGAAGCTGGTAAAGCGCCATGGACTGAGACGGATAGTCGTGGTCATTGCCGGTCACGACATCCGTCAGCCGTGTCACGTATTCCACCTGCAGGTTCTGTCGGAACGTGTTCACGTCACCGCGCCGGTCGGCGTCGAAGATCGCGGAAGTCAGGTCTTCCATCATGTCCGCCAACGCGTACTCGTTGCCGTAGAGGCGAGAGTCGGTAATTCGCGTCATGACCGTGGGATGGAGCAGGTGGGCCAGCACGCCCCGCTGAACGGAGAGAAGCCATTCATGGACCTTGGGATCTTCCGTCTGGCCCCAGAAGTTCCACAGTCTCCGCTGGGCCTGCAGGTGGCTGTACAGATCTCCGGATCCCCTGAGCGCGTCGGGCGCGAACAGGTGAGACGCAATCCCGTCCATTGCCCGCTGCTGCGTGTCGAGTGCCACCGGCACAAACGGCACGTCGGCGCCCGGTTGGCCGGACACGGAACGATTCACGTACACGCCGCCGATCTGATGAGCCAGCACGCTTATGGAGCGTGAGAACTGCGACAGCAGGATGCCGTAGGCGTCGCGCAGCTGGTGCCAGGACTCGCCTTCGGTCTCGTTCTTGTCCCGGGCCGTGACCAGCAAGTCATCTACAAGATTCAGCCGATCTTCGGCGTAGCCGACCGGATCGCTGGTCATGTCGTACCAATGCACGCGGGGGTCCATGGCCCAGCCGGGGGCCCGCATGACGTGATCGTCGGTGCCGAACAGCAATTGCGGTTCGGTCGAACGGGAGGCAATCTCCCGCAGTCGTTGCCGTTCCGCTTCCGGATCGTCCAGCGCGGGCGAATAGCTGTACTCCACGATCCAGTCGTCGTAAGCCCCGGGCTGGGTACCGAAGTAGGCCGTCTGTTCGCGACCGCCGGTGGCGATATGGATGTCCGCGTAGTCCATGACCGAAGCCTGCAGGCCGCGTTCCGCCACCACTTCCGAATTGTATATCTCGTCCGGCGAGAGCATGTTGGAAGCCGCGAAGTTGTGCGCAAAGCCCAGCGTGTGGCCCACCTCGTGCAACGTCAGGTCCACCAGAAATTCGTGGATGAGTTGCTCCTCGGCCGCCGAACCCATCTGCAGGGCGTCCACGGCCAGCCGTCCGAACAGCTGGCTCAGGTGCAGTTCGTGTCCGAAGGAACAGTAGCCGGGCTCGAACGACTCCGGAACCTGCGAGAAATCCAGATTGTCGAGGATGCGCTGATAGTGGACCCGCCTGGTGACGCCCGCGTACTCGAGCATGATGTCGGCGCCGATGATCTGGCCGGTGCGCGGATTGGTGAATGACGGTCCGTAACCGGAGAACGGCGGATTGGGCGAGGAGGTCCACCGCAGCACGTTGTAGCGGATGTCGCCGGCGTCCCATTCCGCATCGTCGGGCTGCACACGCACTTGAAGTGCGTCCTGAAAACCGATCTTCTCGAACGACCGGTTCCAGGCCAGCACGCCTTCCCGGATCGATTCCCGGAATTCCATGGGCGTGGTGTTTTCGATCCACCAGACGATGGGTTCCACGGGTTCGGACAGCTCGGCGGCGGGGTCCCGCTTGACCAGGTGCCAGCGCTGCACGAGATCCCGGTACGGGGTGACGGAATCGTCCGTGAGGTCGGTGACCTGTTCCGCGAAGAAGCCCATGCGGTGGTCCGTCAGGCGCGGCCGGTAGTCGTTCTCCGGCATCTCGATCAGTGAATGCTGAAGGTGGATGCTCACGTAGCGGCTGTCGGTGACCTCCTCGTCGCCGGCGACCACGGGGGCCGGGTCCTCGTATACGTATTCCACGTGGATATCCGTATTCAGCGGATAGTTGCGGATCGCCGTGATCTTGCTCTTCTCGTCGCTCAGGCTGCCGAGTTCAAACCGGTCCCGATCGCCTCCGTCGGGATTCCGCGAGGGCTTGACCTGCGCCAGCACTTCGCCGGTGAATAATTCATCCACCGCCACGAGCATGGTGCCGGTATCTTCATCCTCCGCCAGAATCGGTTCCGAGGCCACCAGTCCGGAACTGATGTTGGCGTCGGCCGCCCGGCTGAGCGGGCTGTCGGGATCGAACCAGAAGGCGGCGTTCTCGGCCCGAATCTCGATTCGGTCGAAATGGCGGCCGACCGACAGCACCCGATTCTCCCGATAGTTGCCCCTGAAGGTGCCGCCCTCTACCACGCCGTCGGTGGCCATGGCGACGTAGATGTATTCGCGGTCCAGTTGCTCCGGCAGGACCGCCATGTGCGTCTCCCCCGTCTCGCGGTCGCGGTAGAACGTGAACAGCCCGTCGAAGCGATCGCTGTTTTCGGTCAGATCGGTAATCGTCTGGCGATCTTCCTCATCGTCCTCTGCGGCCTCCTCGGCCTCCTGGGCATCCTGCGCGAGCGCGGATACGGCCAACGACAGCGGCGCCAGCCACAGCACGAATTGCAGTCTGAACGGGTTTGTCATCTCGTCGTCCTCGGGAAATGGAACAGAGTCACACAAGACCGAGCATAGAAAATTCCAGCGTATCAAGCCAGCATCCGCCTGCCGCCCACCACGGCCCGCCGGTCCCCTGGACCCGCCCGGACGGGCGTGTACGGATTGGCGCGCCAGCGGCGCCAAAATGGCGAAGCAAGATGCAACTTGCAGCGAAAACCGGCAAACTACCGTCGCGGCCACGCGAATCATTCGGATCGGATTTCAGGGTCCCAATGCCCCAACTAGTGCGGCTCGGTCAGCAAGATCCGTAAAGCCACAATCCAACCCATGCAAGTGATGAAGTAACCATGGCCCAGAGCGGAACCGACCGGCGTCCTGATCTTTCGGCGCTGCGCATGAGCGAGGATGACTACTCGCCCCGCCGCGCCCGCTGGTGGTTCTGGTTGCTGGGAGGCTCCATCATTGCGGTTGGTGTGTACTTTGCATTCCGGCTACCCGTTCCGTGGCTTTTGCCGGAAGTGGAAACGACCCGCGTGCAGGTGCTTACCCCCACCCAGGCCTCCACCGTATTGACGGCGACCGGTTATACCTATGCCCGTTCCCGGGCGGCGGTAGGCGCGAAGATCATCGGGCGGGTGATCGAACTGCCGGTGGACGAAGGTGATTCGGTTGCCGCTGGCGACATCATTGCCGTGCTGGACAGCGAGGACCTGCAGGCATCCGTACGGCTTGCGGAGGCTTCGCTCAACGAGGCCCGCGCCCGGCTGGCCGACGCCGAACGCGAACTCATGCGGCAGACCGATCTGGTGGAGGATCAACTGACTTCCCAGGCGGCCTACGATACCGCGGTCACCCGGCGCGACGTGGCCGTCGCACAGGTTGGCACCGCCGAGGCACGACTGAATGCGGCCCAGGCGCAACTGGACTATACGGTAGTGCGCTCACCCATCGACGGTGTCGTCATCGAGAGAAACCTCGAGGTCGGCGAGATGGTGGCCCCGGGTGGGTTCACCTCGCAGCAATCCACAGGCTCCATCGTGCGCATAGCCGATCCGACGTCCCTGGAGATCGAGGCCGATATCAACGAAAGCTACATCGCCCGACTGCAGTTGGGCCAGCGCGCCAGCATTCGCGTGGATGCGGTCCCCGATTTCGACTACAGCGGAAGCCTGCGCCAGATCGTACCCACCGCCGACCGGCAGCGCGCGGTGGTCCAGGTCAAGGTCAGCATCGACAATCGGGACGAGCGCCTGGTGCCGGACATGAGCTGCACGGTGACGTTTCTGGAGGAGGGCATCGACGAATCCGAACTCGTCCTGCCGCCCAAGCTGCTGGTCCCCGAAGAGGCGGTCCGCTACGCCGGAAACGCCGCTTTCCTGTTCCGGATCGACGGCGATGTGCTGCGCCGCGTACGGGTCGAACTGGGCGAAGCATCGGCTGGCCGCGTGGAAGTGATGCAAGGCATGACCGGTGGCGAGACCATCGTCAGCCGAGATTCGGCCTCTCTGGAAGATGGGCAGCGCGTGAGGGTGTCCGGAACATGACGCGCAGAACCCCCGGGAAACAGGAGCATACCTAATGACCGAAAGGCTGGTGGAGATTTCAGACGTCACCAAGAGTTATCGGCGCGACGAGTTTGATATCAGAGTGCTGGCCGGTGTCTCCCTGGACGTTTCCGAAGGTGAATTCGTCGCGCTGATGGGACCTTCCGGGTCGGGCAAGAGTACGCTTCTGAATCTTCTCGCAGGAATTGATCGCCCCACTTCGGGCCAGATCCGTGTGGTGGGACAGAATCTGGGCGCGCTCAGCGACAGCCAGCTCGCCGGCTGGCGTCATCGCAATGTCGGTTTCGTGTTTCAGTTCTATCACCTGATTCCCGTGCTCACCGCGTTCGAAAACCTGGAATTGCCGCTGACGCTGACCAGGCTTTCCCGGCGCCAGCGGCGCAGGAAGGTCGACCTGGCGCTGGATGTCGTGGGGCTGTCGGACCGCAAGGACCACTATCCGCGCCAACTCTCCGGAGGCCAGGAGCAGCGCGTGGCGATCGCCCGTGCCATCGTCACCGATCCGCGCCTGTTGCTCGCCGACGAGCCCACCGGCGATCTGGACGCGACGAGCGCGCAGGAGATCCTGGACCTGCTCGCGCAACTCAACAAGGAATTCGGCAAGACCATTGTCATGGTCACCCACGACCCGAAGGCTGCGGAGCGCGCCCGACGCGAACTGCATCTGGACAAGGGCCTGCTGAGCAGGGCCGCTTAGCGTCGCCAGGGGAGATTCACTCGATGTTCAAGCTCATCCGCCGCAACCTGCTGCGCAACAAGCGCCGCACCATCCTGACGGTGCTAAGCATCGCGATTGCGCTCTTGTTGCTCTCGTTCCTGGACCTGATGCTGCAGGCGATGTCTGGCGTCAACTCGGTCAACGCCAACCGCCTCGTTGTGCGCAACGCGATATCGCTGACGTTTTCGCTGCCGGCAGCCTATGAGCAGCGGCTGGCCACGTTGGAGCATGTGGAAGCCGTTACTCACATGAACTGGTTTAACGGACAATACACCGATGACCGGCAGCAGAACATGTTTCCCCGCTTCGGCACGGATCCCGAAACGTTTCTGGATGTGGTTACCGAGCTTGAGATCAGCCCCGAGCAGGCGGACGCCTGGCGCGCCGAGCGCACGGCGTTCATCGCCGGTCGAGCGCTCGCCGAGGACCAGGGCTGGGAACTGGGCGACGTGATCACGATCACAGGCGACATCTACCCGGTGGATATCGAGCTCACGCTGCGCGGAATCTTCGACCACCCCACCGACGACGGCCAGGAACGCATAATCTATTTCAACTGGCAGTACGTCGAGGAGGCGCTGGGCAATCCGGGAGAATACGGCATGTTTTCCTTGCTGCTGGATTCCCCTGACAACATGAATGAAACCATCACCCAGGCCGAGGCCATGTTCGAGAACTCTCCCGACCAGGTCAGGGTTGAGACCGAAGCAGCCTTTTACCTGTCGTTCCTGGAAATGATGGGCAATGTGCGGTACCTGTTTTCCGCAATCGGCCTCGCCGTGATTGCTTCGATATTCCTGATCACGGTGAACACCATGGCCATGGCCTTGCGGGAACGGACTACCGAGGTCGCAGTGCTTCGAACGCTGGGGTTCACCCGCTCCAAGGTGCTCGCCATTGTGCTTTTCGAGTCGTTGAGCGTCGGATCACTGGGGGCGGCAGCCGGGCTCGCTGCACTGCCATTGATTACAGGCGGTATGGCGTCCGTCCTGGAGTCCCAGGGATTTGTCATGTCTGGATTCAATCTCACCGGAAGAACCTTGGGTCTGGTGGCGGGGATCGGAATTTCCCTGGGGTTGGCGGCAGGACTGGTGCCCGCGTTTCACGCGATGAACATCAGAATCGTCGACGGCCTGCGGCGCGTGGTCTGATGCTCCCGATCAAGTACAACGTCCGGAGCCTGTTCGTACGCAAGGCGAATACGCTGATGACCATCGTATCCATTGCCTTCGTCGTGCTGGTCTATGTGGGAGTGCTGGCGTTGGGCGCGGGTCTGCGGGTCGCGTTCACGACCAGTGGCGACGCGTCCACGGTCATCGTGCTGCGTGACGGCACCGATACGGAAATGGAGAGTTACTTTCCGAGTGAAACTCACCGCATTCTCGCATCCCTGCCGGGAGTGGCGCGCAACGCGAACGGCGAATCGCTGGCTTCCGGTGAAACTGTCAACCTGCAGATACTGGAGCGGCTCGACGGCAGCGAGACCAACACGATCATCCGGGGGGTGGAAGAAGAAGCGTTCGCGCTGCGGCCCTATATACAAATTGCCGAAGGCCGACGTTTCGAGCCGGGTCAAAACGAGATCATCGTCGGCGATCAGCTTGCCGGGGAGATGAGCGGCCTCGGGTTGGGCAACACCTTCGAATTGGGAAGGTTCGCCTTTACCGTGGTGGGCATCTTCGATACCGGCGGGTCCAGTTACGGTTCGGAGGTCTGGGGTGACGTTCAAGTGTTGGGCGACGCCTTCCGGCGCCAGAATTTCTATTCGTCGTCGCGACTCCGAGCCGACTCGCCGGCGCTGGTGGACGCCTTGATTGAAGAAATCGAGGGTAACCAGCAAATTGATGTGGATGCGCGGGACGAACCCAGCTACTTGGAAGCGCAGAGCGTCACTTCAAGCGCCCTGTTTCTTTTTCTCGGCAACTTGATCGCGGTGATGATGGGATTCGGCGCCTGCTTCGCCGCGGCCAACACCATGTATGCCCAGGTCTCGGCGCGCAGCAAGGAGATCGCGACGCTCCGGGTGCTGGGCTTCCGGCGGCGCACGGTTCTGAGCGTTTTCGTGCTGGAGGCGGCCGTGCTCGGGCTGGCCGCGGGCGCGTTGGGCGCGCTGCTCGCGCTGCCGCTGAACAATATTTCGGCCGGCACCTCCAACTTCGAGACCTTCAGCGAGGTGCGTTTCGTACTGCGGACCACGCCCGACGTGCTCGGGGCGGGCATGCTGGTCGCCACCCTGACGGCAGTGATCGGCGGCTTCTTTCCAGCCCTGTCGGCCTCCCGCGCACCGATCACAGCCTTGTTGCGGGAGGATTGATTGTCAGGAATTCGGGAAGCGTTGCAGGAACTCCTTCTGAACACCTTCTGGTTGCCCGATACGCTTTCGCATCGGGTAAACTGATCGAATGATCAGAGCTCTCCCGACAATCCTCCTGACCTCTGCCGCCGCTTGCGCGCCGGCCCTTGCCCAGGAAGTCCGCCTGAAGGCGCACCACATGCTGCCGCCGGTGGCGCCGGGACACTTCATGATGCTGGCGCCCTGGGCGGAAAAGGTCGAACAAGATTCCGACGGCCGCCTGCGGATCGACATCTACCCCTCAATGCACCTGGGCGGTCAGGCACCCGCGCTGATCGACCAGGCGTACGATGGAATCGTGGACATCGTCTGGACGCTGCCCGGGTACACACCGGGTCGGTTCCCGAGGATCGAAGTCTTCGAACTGCCCTTCCTCGCCGCGCACCCGGTGGTGATGAACTTCGCGATTCAGGACTTCATCGACAACCATCCGCAGGAATTCCAGGGTTACAAGCTCATCTCGGTTTTCGTGCATGCAGGGCAGCTCATTCATTCCAAGTTGCCGATCCGCACCACGGCGGAACTTGCCGGCAGAAAGTACCGGATACCCACGCGCGTGGCGGGCTGGATGGTGGAGTCGTGGGGCGCGACCGCCATCGGCACCACCGTCCAGAAGATCCCGGAAATGCTGTCGAGGGGCATCGTCGACGCGACACTGATCCCTTACGAAGCTTCGTACGGTCTGAAGGTTCACGACCTGGTCGACTATCACATCCAGCTGGACAGCGAGACCTGGCCGCGCCTCAACGCCCAGGTTCTCATGGTGACCATGAACCAGGGGACCTACGACCGCCTGCCCCCCGACCTGAAAGCGGTCATCGATGCCAATTCGGGCCGAAATATCGCCAAGTGGATGGGAGAGGCCTGGGTAGCGATGGAAGCGGCCGGCGAACAGGCTGCCGGAGAGTCGGGAGAGTACATTTCCCTTCCCCCTGAAGAGGTCGAACTGCTCAGGCAGAAGAGCCAGCAACAGGTTGCCGAGCGCTGGATTTCGGTCGTCGCGCGAGACGGCATCGACGGCGAAGCCCTGGTGCGGGAAGCCACGTCGCTGCTTGAGCACTACGGGCGACTCCACGCGGCAGGTGAGCTTTAGCGGGCGCGCGGAAGATCTGTATCGACGGCCTGCAAGAACGTGCCAGACCAGGAGCGAACCGGAAATTGATCGCCGCGTGCGGTAGGCCCGGGGGATTGTCGGCCATCTTCAACTCGACATGAGATACGATCCAGGGACCTTCCGGGGCGACCTCTTCGGGGGCCTTACCTCGACGGTAGTGGCGCTGCCGGTGGCGTTGGCCTTCGGCATCGCCTCCGGTCTTGGGGCGGCCGCCGGCTTGTATGGGGCCATCGCGGTGGGCTTCTTCGCCTCGGCCTTCGGCGGAACCAGGTCGCAGATCTCCGGTCCCACGCCATCGATGACGGTCGCCATGGCCGTCATCGTCACGACGCATGCAACCAGCCTGACCGAGGCCCTGACCGTGGTGATCCTGGCCGGGCTGCTGCAGGTCCTGCTGGGAATCTTCAAGGTCGGACGCTATGTCGCCTACACGCCGGCCGTGGTGATCTCAGGGTTCATGTCCGGCATCGGCATCATCATCATGCTGATCCAGGTGCTGCCGTTTCTCGGCGCGCCCACCTCTCCTGAAGGACCCATGGGCGCCGTCAGGGGCCTGCCCGCAGCACTCGGCAGCGTGAACACGAGCGCCCTGGCGATTGCGCTGGCGACCCTCGCCATCGGCATCTTCTGGCCCGCGCGCCTTTCCCGGCTGCTGCCGGCGCCGATCGTGGGCCTGATCGTGGGCACCTTGTTGGGTATCCTCTGGCTGACCGACGCGCCCGTCATCGGGCAGATTCCGGCCGGTCTGCCCGCATTGCAGTTCGAATTGCCGTCCGCCGGCTTTCTGATCCAGGCGATCCAACCGGCGATCATCCTCGCCCTGCTCGGTTCGGTGGACAGCCTGCTCACCTCCCTGATCGCCGACTCGCTGACCGGGACCCGGCACAACCCGGACAAGGAACTGGTTGGCCAGGGACTTGGCAACATCGTCGCGGGATTGTTCGGCGGCCTGCCGGGCGCCGGCGCCACCATGGGCACCGTCACCAACATACGCGCCGGCGGCTCGACTCAGGTCTCCGGCATCCTGCGGGCGATCCTGCTGCTGGCGTTGCTGCTGGGACTGGGACGATTCGTCGAACCGATCCCCCACGCGGCGCTGGCCGGCATCCTCATGAAGATCGGCTGGGACGTCATCGACTGGCGCCTTCTGCTGCGCATTCACCGCATCCAGCGCCATCACCTCTTCGTCATGCTGATGACCCTGAGCCTGACCGTGCTCGTGGACCTGGTTACCGCCGTCGCCATCGGCCTGATCGCCGCGGGCATGACGCACGCGCGCCAGTTGGAAGGCCTGGAACTGGACAGCGTGGTGTCGGTTCCATTGCTGGACCGGACGTTTTTCTCGGGCGACAAGCGCATGGCCGACGTGGACCCGCTGTCCGCGCGGGTCGGGCTGGTGGCCCTGCGGGGAAGCTTCACCGTGGCCTCGTCCCAGAAGCTGGTGTCGGTGATCAGCGCCGACATTCGCGATCACGACGTGGTCATATTCGACTTTTCGGGCGCCACGCATCTCGATGACAGCGCCGCCATGGTCATCGAGCGGCTCATCGACGTGGCAGGAAAGGCCGATACCGAAATCGTCATGGTGGGCCTCGCCGGCACCGTGAACCGAACGCTGCGAACGCTCAACATCCTGCGGCACGTGCCGGAGAGGCGCATCGTCGACACGCTGGACGAGTCACGCGAAATCGCTGCCGAGCTGCTGCGGGGTCAGGCCCCGTGAAAATCCTGGCCCACCGCCTCCAGGCGATTCATTTCCTGGCGATGACGTTCAGCAGTGCCTGACGTTTTTCCACCTTGACCACCCGCAGCGCCCGCTCGATCGCCGCGGGCAGTTCCGCGGGATCGTCCACGAGTTCCCCGTACCCACCGTTCGCCTCGCAGATCCGGTCGAACCGGGGCGACGGCTCCAGCTCGCACAAGGGCACGGATTCCGCCTTCGCGGCCCAACCATCGGGCGCGTAGCGAAACGTGGCTTCACGGGAGCGCTGCCAGCTGCCGTTGTTGTAGATGACGAAGAGGACGGGCAGACCGCAGGCCCGCGACATGTAGTGGGTCGCCGTCGGCACGCCGAATACATGGCTGCCGTCGCCGATCGCACAGATCACCGTCCGGTCCGGGCTGGCCAGCTTCGCGCCCAGGGCCGCACCAGGGGCCCAACCCAACACGCCCGAGTGGGGATGGCTGAAGAACGTGCCCGGCCGACGAAAACTCGCCTGCGTGGGGTCCAGCGAGATCTCCGTGACGACAATGTCGTCTTCTTCCAGCGCCTCGCCAATACACCGTGAAATCCACCGGTAATCCATGGGCCGTTCGGCGCTGGCCCCGTCCCCGGATTCCATCCAGGCCCGCCGTTGGCGACGGTGCGCCCGCTCCCAGCGCCTGCGTCGCTCATCAATGGCGGAATCGTCCGTCACCAGCTTGGCCGCACAGGCGTCCAGTGCCCGCAGCGTGCACGCAGCGTTGCCCGCCAGCCCGATGTCCGTGGGAAAGCCGCGAATCGGATACCGCTCGTAGAGCGGGTCATCGTCCACCTGGATGACCGTGGCCCCGGAGGGCGGTTCCGCCTGGTTGGGGAACCAGGGCGTATCCGATTCCACGGCAAGGATGACGTCCGCCCCGGCCACCAGCGCACCGGGTTCAAATCCCTGGTGAAGCGGGTGGTCGTGCGGAAAATTCATGTAGGCGCCCCAGGACTCGACCACCGGAATGGCCAGTCGCTCCGCCAGTGACACCAGCGGGGCCACGGCGCGCGGGTCCCTGCCCAGGGAAGAAACCACGATGAGCGGTTGGTCGGCCTCGGCCAGCACGCTGGCGGCGCGCGAGACCGCATCAGGGCATGGCTGCGTCGCCGCCGACGGTTTCAGCCGCGGCGTGTCGGCAAACCGGAAGTCGGGTAGCGCGTCGCCGGCCACGTCCAACGGCAACGTCACGTAGACCGGACCCGACGGCGCATTCGAGGTGACCGCCAGGGCCCGGTCGACCACGGTCTCGACCTGCTCGCCGCAGCGCAGCTCGTAGTCCCACTTCACAAACTCCCGGACCAGCCCCGCCTGGTCGAATGACTCCTGGGCCCAGTGAATGGTGGCCGCGCGGGAAGTGTCGCGTCCCTTCTCGGTAATGGAGGTGCGCCCCGCCGCGACCAGCATGGGCACCCGCGCGCGGGCGGCGTTGATGATCCCTCCCACGGCATTGGCAGTACCGGCGATGGTATGGACCATCACCGCCTGGGGCTCGCCCGTCACCATGGTGTAGCCATGGGCCATGGAGATCGCCGTGATCTCGTGGATCACCGTGATCGGGCGAAGCCCGCCGCGGCGCCCCTGGGCCTCGCGCTTTGCGAACGCCTCGATGAACGGCGGAAAATCCGTCCCGGCGCCGCCTCCGAAGAAGTACCTGACGCCTCGAGATTCGAGCAGTTCCAGGAAACCCTCCGCGATGCTGTCGACTTGTATGCGCTTCCCGCTCACGCTCCGCTCCCGGATGAGATATCTCCACCAGCCGGTTATGATAGCGAACGCTACGGCAACGCGTTCGGCAATTCCCCAGGTGGCCCACGCCGACCCGGAACAAGGAGTACACCCATGAGAATCTCGCTCGGAATCGGTTGTCTCTCAATGCTGGCCGCAGGCGGCGCCCTTGCCCAGCAGGACCGCGACTGGGATGCGGTCACGCTGACCATCCACCATGTCGCCGGCGGCGTGTATTACCTGGAAGGCGCCGGCGGCAATATCGGCCTGTCCGTGGGCGAGGACGGCATCGTCATGGTGGACGACCAGTTCGCGCCGTTGACAGACCGCATCCTGGCCGCCATCGCCGACCTGGACGACGGCGAAATCCGCTTCGTCATCAACACCCACGTGCACGGCGACCACACCGGCGGCAACGAGAATCTCGGTCGGCTGGGCATCACCATCCTCGCGAATGACCGCGTGCGGGTGCGCATGATGGAGGAAATGGCCGCCGACATGGCGGTGCCCGTGCTGACCTACAGCGACACGACCACGATTCACCTCAACGACGAGGAGGTACACGTCTTCACGGTCCCACCCGCGCACACCGACGGCGACAGCTTCATCCACTTCCGCGGCTCCAATGTCCTGCATCTCGGTGACGTGTTCAGGACCAACAACTTCCCCTATATCGACGTGAGCCGGGGCGGCACGCTCAAGGGCACATTGGAAGCGCTGGGCATCGCCATCGGCATGGCCGGCCCGGATACGTTGATCATCCCGGGTCACGGCGCGGTCTCCACCCGGGAGGACGTGGCGGAATTCCGGGACATGACGCTGGTGGTCGCCGAGCGGGTCGAACAGCTGGTACGGGACGGCGCCAGTTTCGATGACGTGCTCGCCGCAGGAACCACGACCGAATACGAGGAGCGCTGGGGCGACCCGGAACGCTTCCTCACGGGGCTTTACACTGAGGTCGGCGGAGAGCCTTGAGGCTTTAGCAAATGAGGCAGCGCACGCTCGCCAACCCGGTGCCCGGGAGGCGCACCTGAACCGCCCCCGAGTGTGCATCTACATCCCGATCGACGGTTCCGGAGATTCCCATCGACGCGTCCGGGAGGCGGGGTGCGAGGTGATCCTGGGGCAGGCGACCTGGCGCTCCGGCATCGAGCGGGATGCCCTGCTGGAACTGGCCCGTGGCGCCCATGCGCTGATGGGAGCCACCATCAAGCGCGCCCCCATCGACGGAGCCTTCCTCGACCGGCTGCCCGAGTTGCGGATCGTCTCCAAGTACACCATCGGCGTCGAGGACGTGGACCTGGACGCCGCCACCGCCCGCGGCGTGCTGGTCACCCACTGCCCCACCGAGGCCAACTGGGGCGGCGTCGCCGAAGGCACGATGGGCTTCATGCTGGCGCTGCTCAAGCGGGTGCGCGAGCGCGACCGGCACGTGAAGGCCGGCGGCTGGCGCGACACTGCGCTTACGGGCACATACCTGGGCCGGCGCGACGACGGTCACCCCGGCGTGACGATAGGCATCGTCGGGCTTGGCCGCTGCGGTTCCCGGCTCGCCGAACTGCTGTCGCCCTGGCGGGTCAGGATGCTGGCCTGCGACCCCTACGTCGAGCGGGCGAAATTCGAACGCTACGGCGTCGTCCCGACAGACCTGCCGACGCTGCTGCGGGAGTCGGATGTGGTCACCCTGCACGTCACCCTGACCGGGGAAACCCGGGGCTTGATCGGCGCGCCGGAACTGGCCTCCATGAAGCCTTCCGCCATCCTGATCAACACGTCCCGCGGCGCGGTGGTGGACATTGAGGCGCTCTGCGACGCACTTGAGGCGGACCGGATCGCCGCCGCCGCGCTGGACGTGTTGCCGGAAGAGCCTCCTGACGGGCAGGCCCGCATCCTCGGGCTGGGCGACAAGGCGCTGCTGTGCCCCCACATGATCAGTTCGAACCATCCCGGCACACTGCAACCGGCCATTCCGTGGGCCACCGACGCAACCCTGGACGCGCTCCGCGGCCGCGTGCCCGAGCATGTCTACAACGTCGATGCCGTGCCGCGGTGGCTGGCCCGGTTCGGCGACCGACCGCTCATATGACCAGCGCCGCATCCCCCCGTCCCCCGAAGCCTGAGTACGGGCCGCGCTCGGTCTGGTCCTGGGCGTTCTACGATTTCGCCAACTCGTCCTTCACGACGCTGGTCATCACCTTTGTCTACGCCACCTATTTCACCCAGGCCATCGCGCCGGACCCCATCACCGGCACCGCGCTGTGGTCGCGGGCGATCACGGTCACCGCGCTGCTCACGGCGATCTGCTCTCCATTGCTGGGTGCGCTGGCCGACCGCGGCGGCTACCGCAAGGCGTTCGTGCTGGGTTTTTCTCTGGTTTGCATCCTGGCCACCGCCGCGTTGTATCGCGTGCTGCCGGGGCAGATCGCCGCCGCCCTGGTGCTCGTCGTCATCGCCAACCTGGGATACGAATTCGCCACGGTGTTCTACAACGCCTTCCTTCCCGACATCTCGCCTCCCGGACGCATCGGGCGCATCTCGGGCTATGGCTGGGGACTGGGTTATGTCGGCGGCCTGCTGGCGCTGCTGGTGGCGCTGGTGGCGCTGGTTCAGCCCGATGTCCCCTGGTTCGGCTTCGGCACCGAAGCCGGCGAAAACATCCGCGCCACCAACCTGCTGACGGCGGCCTGGTTCGCGCTGTTCACGCTGCCGTTCCTGCTCTGGGTCCCCGAGGACCGCTCAGCGACGTCGGACCGCGGCCGGGTATTCGGCGACGCCGTGCGGCAATTGCGCGGAACGTTCGCCGAGATTCGCCGCTATCGGCAGATCGTGCGCCTGCTCGTGGCGCGCTTCTTCTACAACAACGGCCTGGTCACCGTCATCGCCTTCGGCGGTATCTACGCGGCGGAATCCTTCGGCTTCACGCTGCAGGAGGTGTTGATCTTCGGCATCGCGCTGAACGTCGCCGCAGGCGCCGGCGCGCTCCTGATGGGGCACCTGGACGACCGCATCGGCGGCAAGAGGACCATCATGCTCTCCTTGCTCGGGCTGACGGTGGCCGCCGTACTGGCCATCGCGGCCACCGACAAGCTTTGGTTGTGGGTGGCCGGCGCCATCACCGGCATTTTCATGGGGCCCAACCAGGCCGCCAGCCGCTCGCTGATGGGCCGCTTCGTGCCGGCGGAGAAGGAGAACGAGTTCTATGGCTTTTTCGCCTTTTCCGGCAAGTTGACGGCCTTCCTGGGGCCGTTCCTGCTGGGCGTGCTGACCCAGTGGACAGGCTCCCAGCGCTGGGGCGTCTCCGTGGTTCTGGTGATGTTCGCGCTGGGTCTGTGGTTGCTGATCCCGCTGGACGAACACGAAGGCATCGCTCGGGCACGACGGAAAGGGGCTTCGTGATGCGCATCCCTGCCGAGATCGAGGCCCGCAAGGCGGAGCTGGCCGCTTGGCGGCGCGACCTGCACGCACATCCGGAACTGGCCTACGGCGAGCATCGGACCGCCGGACTGGTTGCCGAGCGGCTCGGGAGCTGGGGCATCGAAGTGGACCGGGGCCTCGCCGAAACCGGGGTGGTGGGCACGCTGACCAAGGGTAATGGCCCGACGATCGGCCTGCGCGCCGACATGGACGCACTGCCCATGGAGGAGTCAAACACGTTCGACCACCGTTCGCGTCATCCCGGTCGCATGCACGCCTGCGGCCACGACGGCCACACCGTCATGCTGCTGGGCGCAGCCCGCCACCTCGCGGAGCACGGCAACTTCAACGGCACCGTCCGCTTCATCTTCCAGCCCGCCGAGGAAGCCGCCGGGGGCGCCAGGAGAATGCTGGACGAAGGGCTGTTCGACCGCTTTCCGGTGGATGCGGTCTTCGGCATGCACAATTGGCCGGGGCTGCCCGCCGGGCGATTCGCCCTGCGAACCGGGCCGATGCTGGCTTCACTGGACACTTTCGACATCCGCATCGTCGGACGGGGCGCCCACGGCGCCGTACCCCAGGATGGCGTCGATCCGATCCTGGCCGCCGCCCAGGTGGTCACCGCTGCGCAGAGCATCGTCAGCCGCAACGTCGATCCTCGGCACAGCGCGGTCATCAGCGTGACCAGGATTCA
Organism: Candidatus Rariloculaceae bacterium; assembly: GCA_965221035.1. GTDB lineage: Bacteria > Pseudomonadota > Gammaproteobacteria > Steroidobacterales > Rariloculaceae > UBA6522. The sequence continues at coordinate 3,288,751 of OZ244860.1, read as the reverse complement.
CGGCGGCGACGCCGACAATGTCATCCCGCCGGAAGTGCGTCTTGGCGGCGGAATCCGCAGCTTCGACCCGGCTCTGCGGGCGTTGCTGTGCCGACGCCTCGAGGAGGTGGTCGAAGGCACCTGCGCGAGCCTCGGTGCCAGCGGACGCGTGAACTTTACCGCCCGTTATCCCGCCGTGATCAACGCCGCCGAAAGCGCGGCGCTGGCGGTGCGGACCGCGGCGGACATTGTCGGCGAAGCCAACGTGGACGCCGATGCGGAACCGGTCATGGTCTCGGAGGATTTCTCCTACCTGCTCGAAGCCAGCACGGGCTGTTTCCTGTTTATCGGCAACGGCTCCGGTGAGGGCGGTTGCATGCTCCATCACCCGGGATATGACTTCAACGACGACATCCTGACGCTTGGCGCCACCTATTGGGTGCGGCTGGCGGAGGGATTTCTCGAAGGATAGCGCCGGGCATGCGCCCCTTGTACCGGGGAACGGACCAAAATTGTTTGGTTAGATCCCATGATAGACTATCCGAGGAAAAGGAAATGTGAACAGTCATTATCCACACTACCATTCCCAAGCAAGGGGGATTCGTACGATGAGATCAACAGTCGCTTATTGCTTTACTCTGGTTTTATCCGCCCTTTGCCTCAGCAGCGTCGCCGCAGACGATGCAGGCGTTACCGAATACTGTGCGCTGGCCATTGTGGCGAGCGGGCAGATACCGGATACGGAGACTGACCCGATCGATGCCGCAGCCTGCGCGGTCGGTGTGGTGAACAGTTCCACCACCACCGAGGTGGGCAACGTCACCATCACCAGCGGCCGGACTAACGATGAACCGCTCACCGCTGTCTCAACGGTGCTCGGCGATGTAACGTATTCCAGCGGGCAGGTCGGCGACCACGCGGTCACCACGACCACGGTCGAGATCGGGGATACCACGAAGGTAACCGCCGGCATGGTTGGCTCGGAGCCAGTAAGCAAGACCACCGTGGAATTGGGAAATACCAGTTTCAGCGTCGGCCGGGTTGGCGACATGCCTGTGAGCACGACCACAACGCAGGTCGGAAACACAAGCATTTCAACTGGCCAGTACGGCGGAGAACCGGTTTCCATAAACAGCGTCGAAATGGGAAACGTAACCTACTCGTCCGGTACTGTCGGCGGGGAGTCGGTCTCCGTTCAGACAGTCACATTAGGCAACGTGACCTACACGTTTGGCCAAGTAGGGGGCCAGACTGTCAATCAAACTACGGTCGATTTTGGCAACGTTACTCATACCAACAGTCAATCGGGCGATTAACCGAGGTTCAGCGGGGAAGTGATTCCCGAGTATCCCGTGCGTGCTTTGTCTTGCGGGCTTTCAAGGATACCAATTTAGTGCGATTGAAGTAGCCGAGGCAGAGAGTGTCGGCGAACAAGTCATATTCTCAGACTGTCGCAACGTTACGTTGGACGCATTAGCAGGATTGGAGACTGCTAATGAAGTTCCGAATAGGCTTGAACGCTGGAGAATCAAAGTCCCATACGCCTTTGAACGCGCCTTCCCCAACTCTGGCTACCGGATCAAGCGTGGAAGCCAAGTAAGCGTGCGCGAAACTCTTATCGCGGATTGTCGACTGCAGAGCATCGCGCTGCTGCAGGCAATGCAAAAATTCTTCCGCACATCGACCGGTGTCAGAGCCTTCTACGGACCGGCGGCACAGTGTCTCAATGGCACCAGCCTCGGTATCGCTCGGCACGATAAACACTCCGACAGACGGTGTGCCACTTGAAAAGGTTCCATGCGAGTCAGGCGGGTCAAAATCGGCATTACGAAGCTGGCCGCAAACGCTTTGGAACGCTGCTTGTGGTCCGTTGTCAGCATCGCGAACCACTCCCACCGACTTCAAACCCGCGCCAGTTTTAGCCCCAGTGCGAATCGCTTGCAAGCTAGAAGGAAATTTACCGATGCCACCAGCTTCGATAATCTGGATTTGTGGGCCATCTCCCATGCAACGCGAAATCAAGGCGTTGAATAGATTGACCTCGTCCAACCCTTCAACCAGCAGAAGACGATCCGATTCAACCAAAAGTTTACGGGTGCCGCGAGTTCCTCTTGATTGCGACATCACCGAACTTCCAAATTGAGGTCCCGAGCTCCCAAGAGGGATTCTCCAGAATAGGTTGCAACCTCCACTTGTCCCGTATTTTTATTTCGGAATAGCTGGTGAATCGATAAATCATCAGCCCGATCGGCAAATGCACCAATTGCCGCATCGACTAGTTCCCCACTGTGTGTGGTCGCGACAAATTGAACATTCCATTGCGAAATCCATTCCTTTACTTTATCCCAAATTGCGGAGTGGGCACTATAATGGATGCCGTTCTCGAGCTCATCAGACAGAAAAATTCCATGCCGAGACCCGGAAAAGCCGAGCAGCAACCTGGCCAGTCTTACGGCACCGCCACCCAGATCATGAATTGATTGAAGTTTTCCACTCCTCATCGTAACCGAGAGATATGGTTCCTTGCTATCGTCGGTCAGTATCTCCATGTCTTCAATTCTTTCCGAAATCATCTTCATTGCAGTCACCATCTCGCTCTTTTGGCCTTCTCTGACCAAATCCGAGTAACGCTGCAAGTATTCTACTGTAACCTCGTTCTGAAACCTTGTGCTCTCGATCACGCAATTGGGGCGACCGGTCGCCTCGTTTGCAGATACATACAATACTACCCCGGTGGGTGTGTTATGTAGGCCTCCTGGCCCTTCCTTTACGAGCTTGTCATCGAGGTGCGTACGAATGATTCCTACAACCGGTGGCAAGTGCGCTATGTCTTCCTGTAAGGGGTGGACAACTCGTGCGTCGGCAATAGTGCCATTGATTTTTTCAAATGAATATTCTACTGAGTGGTCCTCTACTGAGTGGTCCTCTTTATGTTCCACTCCAAAAAGAGACAATTTGTTATTCGTTAGCCGAGAAATAGGATCTATGTGCGGTCGGACAGAACGTTGTACATTGGCATTCCACAATAGACTGGGGTTGTATCTGCCAGTGAAAAGCCAAATCGCCTCAAGCAATGCTGTCTTTCCAACACCATTCACGCCTGTGACCAAATTTGCCTTGGTTAGGCGCGGTATATTCAGCCCATCAATACCACGGTATCGAACAGATCTGAAGCTACTCAAGTGAATCATCGCTTTTCTCCAAGCATTGGACCACCGACTTGTCGCGGGAGCGGGAAATCGCGGCGACTTGGCTCTCGATCAGCGCAATGGGTCTACCAAAGTACCGGCGCATGACCGAAGACTTCCTGCGCGCTGACTCTATTGTGGCCAAGCTACGCGATTTGAGCCGCCATGGCAATTGTGATCTGGCCTGACACACGGCCACAACAGGTTGAGCAATCCCCCGCCGATGCGTATCCTGCCGGGTCTTTCGAGTTGCATGTGTGAGGTCTCGCGTGGCTGACCAGGGGCGAATATTCTTCATCTTTCCCGGCCAGGGTTGCCAGTATCCCGGGATGGGATCCGACCTGGTGGAGGCGTTTCCCGCGGCGACGGAAATCTTCGACCGCGCCAGCGATGTCGCCGGGTACGACATGGCCGAACTGTGCTTCGAGGATCCGGAGAAGCGGCTGGACCGCACCCGATACACGCAGCCCGCGATATTGACCCACGAAGTGGCCTGCCTCCAAGCGCTGCGGAGCCTGGCGCCGGACCTGCGCCCGGCGCTGGCCGCCGGACACAGCCTGGGCGAATACTCGGCGCTGGTCGCGGGCGGGGCGCTGAGTTTCGAGGACGCGCTGCGGCTGGTCATGCGCCGTGCCGAACTGATGAGCGAGTTCGGCGAGGGCGGCATGCTGGCGACGACACTGGATCTAGCCTCGGCCAGGGAGTTGGCCGACCGGCATTTCTGCGGGATCGGCGGGTGCAACCTGCCCGATCAGACAGTCATCGCCGGCAGCGAAGCGGACCTCGACCGTTTGGCAGCGGACCTGGCCGCCAACCATCCACGCAAGCGCGCCGTGCGGCTGAACACCGAGGGCGCGTTCCACACCTACCTCATGGTGGAAGCGGCGCGGCGTTACCGGGAAGTACTGGAGGCGGTGACCCTTGAGCCGCTCTCCACCAACGTCCTCGCCAACTACACCGGCGAGTTCCACGAATCCGACGATAACGCGATCCGCTCGCGCCTTTTCTTTCAGCTCTTCCACCCGGTACGATGGCGCGCCTGCATGGAAACGGCGCTCGACGCCGGCCTGGACGCCATCGTCGAGCTGGGTGGCGGTATCGGTCGGGGCGAGGGGCCCGCGGAGAAAAAACCCAACCTGGAATCCATGGTCCGGAAAACGCTCCGGAAACACGGCGGCGGTGCGAACTATTTCGGAGCCATCAACGCGGCTGGCATTCACGCGACCGCCCAGGCACTTGGAGCGGCGGCAGAATAGCAACCCTTGGCGACCCCGCGCCGCGCCGGACCGGCGGGCCACGCTGGGTACGACACAGAACGCAATGGCAGCATCCACACGGAAAGCCACCAATGTCACGTGGCACGAGGGCCTGGTAACACGGCAGGATCGTTACCAGATCCTGCGCCAGAAAGGCGCGACGATCTGGTTCACCGGCCTCTCGGGCAGCGGCAAGAGCACCATCGCCGTGGCCCTGGAACGCGACCTGTTCAAGCGGGGCAAGCTGTCCTACCGGCTCGATGGTGACAACGTGCGCCTGGGCATCAACAAGAACCTGGGTTTCTCCGAAGCGGACCGGAGGGAAAACATCCGCCGCATCGGCGAGGTCGCGAAACTGTTCGGCGACGCCGGCGCCATTTCGCTGTCGGCCTTCATCAGCCCCTACGCGGTCGACCGGGATGAAGTGCGCCGTCTGCACGAAGACGCCGACCTGCCCTTCGTGGAGGTATTCGTGGACTGTCCCCTGAGCGAGGCCGAACGACGGGACCCGAAAGGACTGTACAGACGCGCCCGCGCCGGGGAAATCAGGAACTTCACGGGGATCGACGATCCCTACGAGAACCCCCTCAGCCCTGAAATACATCTCCGCACGGACCGGCTCACCGTGGAAGAAGAAGTGTCGACCATCATCGGCTACCTTGAACAGCAAGGCATCATCGAATCCGACCTGCTCGACAAGCCCACGGATCCTGCCGGCCGAAGCGCCTCGGCAGAAAGTGCCGGACCCGGCGACGCCCCGGTAGAAACTGCCGGGCGTGGCGACGTCCCGTCCGTCCTTGCGCACGACGCCACCGCGGGTGACTCCACATGATCCAGCCACATGGCGCGGCCTCCCTGAAACCACTGTACGTGGCAGACAGCCAGCAACGGGCCGAAATGCTTGCGGAAGCCGAATCCTTGCCGTCGCTGGTCCTCAACTCGCGCGCGGCCGCCAACGCCGTCATGCTGGGAGGCGGGTATTTCACCCCGCTTGACGGATTCATGAGCCTGGCCGACGCATTGAGCGTGGCCGAGAACATGCGGACAACCGAAGGGCTGTTCTGGCCCGTACCCATCCTGAATCTGTGCGCCGACGCGGGCAGCATTCGGTCGGCGCGTCGTATCGCTCTTCGCGACCCCAATGTGCCCGGCGAGCCGGTGCTCGCGGTGATGGACGTAACGGGCGTCGATCCGGTCAGCGACGATCAGCTTGACACGCTGGTCCAGGGTACTTTCGGTACCATCGACGATGGTCATCCAGGCGTGGCCGCGTTTCGCGGCCTTGGCCGCCATTGCGTTGCGGGACCAATCAAGGTGCTGAATTTCAGTTACTTCGAGCGCGACTTTCCCGATACGTTTCGAACGGCCGTGGATATCCGCGCCGAAATCGACCGGCTGGGCTGGCGCAGGACGGTGGCGTTCCAGACCCGCAACCCCATGCACCTGGCCCACGAAACATTGTGCCGGATGGCCATGGAACGCCTGAACGCCGACGGTCTCGTCATCCACATGCTGTTGGGCAAGCTCAAGCCCGGAGACATCCCCGGTGATGTCCGCGATGCATGCATACGCAAGATGACGGAGACCTATTTTTCCTCCGAACGCGTGATGGTGACGGGATACGGTTTCGACATGCTCTATGCGGGACCGCGGGAAGCGCTCCTGCATGCCCTGTTCCGTCAGAACATGGGCGTCACGCACCTCGTCGTGGGGCGTGACCACGCCGGCACCGGTGACTTCTACGGGCCATTCGACGCCCAGGCGATCTTCGAGAAATTGCCCGCGGACGCACTCAGGATCGAAATCTTCGCGACCGATACCGCGGCCTGGTCGACCAGGCTCGGCAAGGTGGTAATGATGCGCGAAGCATCCGATCACACGCCGGACGACTACCTGGTGCTCTCGGGCACCCGGCTGAGGGAGTTGCTGCGCCAGGGCATCCGCCCGCCGCCCGAGATTATCCGGCCCGAAGTGGCGGACATCCTCATGGACCACTACCGCAGTTGAAGTGCGGCATCGCGCGATTTCCGCCGCTACACCTTCACGCAATCTAAAGACCACAGGGTGAATTCGATGGAAAAGAGAGTCAACGACCTGATTGCGAATCTGTCATCCGGCCGGCTCGGGCGACGCGAGTTCCTGACACGCATGACGGCAATCCCCGGCGGTGTCGCCGCCACTGCCGCCGTTCTGCCGGCGCTGCTTGCGGAAACCGCCCAGGCGCAGTCTGGACCGCCTCCCTTTTCGCCCGCGGAAGGTGAACGTCGCCACGGGCGAATTCGCGCGATGATGGCGGAGCAAGGCCTGGACTGCATGATCATTCCGCATCGTGCGGGCGATGGCGTGAATCTGCTCCAGTACGCCAACTACGTCGCGGGGGGTGGGTTTTTCATATTCGGCGACGGTGCCGTGGTGTTTCCGCTGGAAGGCGATCCCGTCACGGTCGCCAATCGCTTTCCGTCACCCTGGATCAGTCGCGCGAAACCGGTCGTCTTTGAAGACGGAGTACAGGTGCCGCTGGGACATCAGATCATCGAAGCCGTTGAAGAACTCGGAATGGCGAACGGCACGATCGGAGTAGTCGGCACGGTCACCGGTAGCGAAGGGCTGAACGAATTCATAAACGACGGACTCGTGACCTACTCTACCTGGGCGACCGTGGTTGCTGGCCTGCCAAACGCCGAATTCGTCGACATTTCCGGCGATTTCGGAGTTCTGATGTCGGTCAAGAGCGAGGAGGAGATCGCCGCGTGCGCCCAGGCCGCGCTGGTCGGTGAACGACTGCACGAGATGCTGATCGAAACGACGCATGTCGGAATGGACAGCGGTGAGTTCCGCGAAAATGTGGCGCTGCACTTGATGCGCAACGGCGCAACGGCCGACGTGCAGGCGGCCTTCTTGCCGCCGGGTCCGATCCCTGACGGCTTTGTGTTCAATTCCGAGTACGGAATCATCCACCGTGGCGGCTATTGCCAGGTCACGCTTTGCCTGGTCGTGGGCACGATGAGCGCGCAGATGGAAGCGTTGGCCGAGGTGGCGCACGAACTGATGGATTACGGTGCCGAGCACCTACGCGCCGGCAAGCGCTTCGGGGACCTCATGGACGAGATGGAAGGCATCAGCAGGCAATCGGGATACTGGCATCGCGTACCGCATATTCACGGCCTGCTACCGATGGTGCTCGTCGGACCCGTCTTCCCGGGCGAGAACGCGCCGGGATCACGAACGCTCGGTGCCGATGTCGAGGTTCAGGAAGGCATGCTCTTCAGCTTCGAACCCAGCGCGAACCAGGGGCGGACGGCATCGGCGAAGGTCGGCGCGACAGCTGTCGTTACCGCCGATGGCCTGCGTCTATTCAACACGATCGGCACACGCGTGCGGAAGGTATAGACCCGTGCCAGTGGTCGCGACGAGCATGGAAAGCTTCCCTTGGCACGAGGCGCACACGTCAACTTGCCAAGGACAACGTCAAGGGACATTATCGGGATTGGAAACTTGAGAGAGCGCTCCAAGGGACATTACATGTACAAGCAACTAACGGCCCTGGCGCCCGCTCTCGTCCTGTTGTCCTGCACGGGCGACCCGGTCGAGGAAGAATTGACGGTCGCCGAACTCTCCGAACACGGTCGCGAACTGTACTTGCTGACCGATTCCTGCGTGGACTGCCACGGCGCGGACGGTGGCGGCGGCCTGGCCGCCCCCCCGCTGGACGCCGGCATCACGCCACGCGCCATCGATTACCAACTTCGGACCAACCCCGAGATGGCCGGACTGGCCGACACGCTCCAGGCGACGCAGCGCGACTTGCTGGCCCTGTCCGTCTACATCAGGGAGCTGACGGGCGATCAGCCGGATTCCGTGGAGGTGGCCGCACTCGCGACGCAGCCGCCTCTCGCTGGGGCGGATGACCCGACGGCGGCCCAGCCCCCCGCCGACGGCGTCGCAGCCATCGCGGCGGGTAGCGAACGGCTCGCCCTGCTACGTTCCATCGAGGACTTCTCGGTGGTTGTGGACACCTGGGAGCGGCGCGCCCGCGAAGGCAGCCTGCTGCGAACCTACGAAGTCGACGTGGCCGCGGAGTTCGATCCCGGGGAACCCAAGTTCACGCCGGAACCCGGCAAGACCTACTTCTACGAAAATGTTGGCACACGCGGCACCCGGAATGTCATGACGGGCGAAACCTATTCGCCCGAAGCCATGAAGGTGGTGGTGGGCGACGCCGGAACCCGCGAAGTCATCGCCTCCTACCAGATCCCCGCGGAGCTGCGCAGCTCGATGCATTCCACGGCGGTCTCGCCGGACGGACGTTACGTATATATCTCCGGAGCGCCACCCAGCGGTGAGTTGGAACCCCAGGGCGCTCCGCCGGGCCTGTCGAGAACCGCGGCCAGCCTGCTGAAGGTCGACGCGCTCACGCTGCAGCCGGTGAGGCAGCTCGCCGTGGGCGGACGAATGCACCATGCGCAGGTCTTCCAGGATCGCTACATGCTGATCGACACCTTCGCCCAGGACCCGGACGGGCTGACCGCCTACCTGTTCGACCCGGAAACCGACCGGATCATCGGCGGCATCCACGAGGAAGACCTGGGCGGCGAAGCCTATACGGCCTGGACCGACAACGAATTCATCTACATCATCATGGAACCCGCCGGATACGGGTTCCAGGGCGCGCGCGCACACATGTACGGCGAACTGACCGTGGTGCCCACGTCCTGGGTGGCCCGGCTGGATCCGGTCACCTGGGAAGTCCTTCAGGAGTACCCGCACCCAGGCCACCGGGCCGACTGGATCTGTTTCGATCACGATGGCGCCTACATGTACGTGCCAGCCACCGGCAACAACGTCGTGAGCCGCATCAATACCGACACCGGCGAGATCGCATGGACCCGCCCGACCGGTCCCGGACCGTACGGCTGCGCCGTCAACGCGAACGCCAGCGAAGTCTGGATCGCCGACAAGGGCGAGTCCACCGGCCTGGTGGGTGGGCGCACGGTGACCGTCTATGAAACCGAATCCGGGAACAGCGTCGACACGCTGTTCTCCGCCTACCGCGTGGACCACATCCTGCTGTCGCCCGACGGCAGCGAATTCTGGGCCACCAGCAACTACGAGGGCGCCATCTACGTCTTCGACGCAACCACCCGCGAGCGCAAGGACATCATCGACATCCCGGGCGGCGGTGACCTGCACGGCCTGGTCTGGGTACACTACGACGAGGCGGGTGTCGGCCGGGTGGTGCGCGACCAGGGCGGATTCCACAACGGGGCCACACCCGGCGGATAGGCGGCAGCCGGCAGGATGCCGCTGGCGCGCAAGCACGAGGATCACACCATCGAATCACAGCCACAAACCCGGTCGGGACTGTCGATCGCGGTCACACTCATCGCGGTCGTGGCGGTCATCTATGGTATGCAGTCGGCCCGCGCCATCCTCGTGCCGTTGCTGGTGGCCGTGTTCATCTCGGTGCTGTGCGCCCCCATCACACGCCTTCTGGAACGTATCCGCATTCCCACGGGCCTGGCCGTCACCATCGTCATCATCCTGATCATCGGCACGCTGACGCTGGTGGGCACGTTCGTTGGCGGTTCGTTGGCGGCCTTCAACGACCGCCTGCCGTTCTACCAGACGCGCCTGGACGAGATCTTCACGGAAATGGCCGCCCTGTTCGGCCAGGAAGTCAGCGCCAGCCGATTGCTGGACATCGTCCCGCCCGGCGCGGCCATGGGCCTCGTCGCAACGTTGCTGAACGCCATCCAGGGGTTGCTGGCCAATTTCTTCCTGATCGCCTTCTCGGTGATCTTCATGCTGCTGGAATCGTCATCCCTGCCCGCCAAGATCAGGCTGGTGCTGCGCGCGTCCCGGGGCGAGCCGGAGTACTTCAGGCGTTTTACCGGCAGCGTGCAACGCTACCTGGGGATCAAGTCGATCACCAGCCTGACCACCGGTCTGGCGGTCGGCGTGCTCGCGGCGGTGTTCGGACTGGACTTCCCGGTGCTCTGGGGACTGCTTGCCTTTCTGCTCAACTTCATTCCCAACATAGGCTCGCTGATCGCCGCCATTCCCGCGGTTCTGCTGGCGCTGATCCAATTCGGCGGCCTCACCGCGTCGTTCATCGCGCTCGGCTACTTCGTGATCAACATCGCCATCGGCGGGGTGATCGAACCCAGGGTCATGGGCCGCGGACTGGGGATGTCGACCCTGGTGGTCTTTCTCTCCCTGGTCTTCTGGGGATGGGTGTTCGGACCGGTGGGAATGCTGTTGTCCGTGCCGTTGACCATGACGGCCAAGATCGCCCTGGAGTCCAGCGAGCGAACCGCGGTGCTCGGACAGCTGCTGAGTCCACCCCAGCGCGGCGCCTGAGCCCGATTCCCGCTGCGGTACCTGAGCCCCGATTCCGGCCGCGGCGCCTGTGCCCCGATTCTCGCCGCCGGGCGAAAACGCCCGCTAGCTTTCTTGTCGCAGGGCCTCGATGGGATCCAGGCGCGCGGCCCTCCGGGCCGGCCAGATGCCGAAGAAGATCCCCACTCCGATACTGAACAGAAACGCCAGAGCCACCGACTCGGGCGATATGAAGGTTTCCCAGCCCGCGTACCGGGACAGCGCATTCGCCGTACCGGCGCCCGCGGCGATGCCCACCAATCCGCCGAACAGGCACAGCGCGACCGACTCGACCAGGAACTGCAGGAGGATGTTGGTCCGGGTTGCACCCAGCGCCTTGCGTATGCCGATTTCGTGCGTGCGCTCGGTCACGCTCACCAGCATGATGTTCATGATGCCGATACCGCCGACCAGCAGGCTCACCCCGGCGATACTCGCCAACAGAAACGTGAACGTCTGCTGGGCCGCCTGCTGCGTGGCGAGAAACTGTTTTCTGTCGATGATGGCGAAGTCGTTGGGCTGGCCCGGAAGGATTTGATGCTCCGCGCGAAGCACGCGTTCAATGTCGACCATCGCCCGCTCCAGCGACACGTCGTCCATGACCCGGAGATTGATGGTTGAGATGCGGCTGTTGCCGGCGACGCGCTGTTCGGCCGTCGTGATCGGAATGAAGGCGGAATTATCCGGACTCGGACCGCCCGAACTGCCAATCCGGTCCAGCACGCCGACGACCTCGAAGCGCTGCCCGTTGCCGAGCAGGGTTTGTCCGAGAATTTGCTCCGGCCCCACGCCGAGGTCCTCCGGCAGGTCGCTGCCCACCACCACGACCCGGCGCAGCGCCAGGTCTTCCTCGCGGGTGAAAAACCGGCCGAACGCGACCGGGTAGTTGAAGATTTCAGCGTATTGGTGAGTCGTACCAACCAATCTCGAACTCGTGTTGACGCCGTCCAACTCGAACTGTGCCCGGGTCTGCAACTCCGGCACGACCGCGTCGATATACCGCGTGTTGGCCTCCAGTGGCTCGATATCGTCAACCGTGAGCGTCATCTGTTCCCTGGAGACGCCCATGGAAAAGAACTGCGACGCAGTCAGCGACAGGATGTTCGAACCCAGCGCCGCGAGCTGATCGTCTATGCGCTTCTGGGCACCTGCCCCGGCGGCCAGCATGGCGATGACGGCGCCCACCCCGATGATGATTCCCAGCGCGGTGAGCATCGAGCGAAACAGGTTTGCCCGGATGGACTGAAACGCGACGCGTATAATTTCCCCGATCAGCATGGGCCTTGAATGCTCCAGGTTTCGACTCGACCGCGGGCACAAGCCTAGCACCGGAGCCTGGACCGTCAAGGCGGGCCAACTGAAGAATTGTGGAGAGGTTGCGGCACCGCCGCGCTCCAGGCGTCGCGGCAAGGCCCCAAGCGGCGCGAAGACGGAAGGAGGAATCATCATGCGCACTGTCGTCACCGCCTACCTGGCAGCCCGAATGCCCCGCTGGCGTTCCACCGCCGCGGCGCTGGCCGCGATTCTCGGTTTGGCGGTACAGGCGCCGCCCGCATGGAGCGTTCAGGCAGGCGATACCGCCCCCGCCTGGGTCGGCACGGACTCCCGGGAACGGCAAGTGGCCTTCCCCCAGGTTCTCGAAGGAAAGCCCGCCGTCATGGTGTTCTGGGCGACCTGGTGTCCCTACTGCAGGGCCTTCATGCCGTACCTTGAACCGATACTCGAAGAATACGCCGACGAAGGTGTGCAGGTGATCGCCATCAACACGCGGGAAGACGAGTCCGACGGCGATCCCGTGGCTTACCTGGAAGATCTCGGCTTTGATCTCCTGGGAATCCTCGAAGGCGACGACATTGCCGACGACTACGATGTCCACTTCATACCGGGCCTGATGGTCGTCGACGGATCCGGCACGATTTCCTGGCGCAGGGAGTCCACGGATCTGCCGCCGGGCGACGTGTTGTCGGAGTTCTGGTCCGCGGAGGTTCGGGCCGCGCTGGACGCGGCGCTGGCCCCCGCACCCGACACGCCACCGGCTCCCTGACGCCAGGCAGCGCCTCGGCGCACCCGTCACCGGAAACGGTCATGATCGCTGCCCCGTGCGGGGCGGTACGTGCACTTTCCGAATATTGTTCTGCGAAAGTGGAATAAATACAGGCGCTTGCCGGGTGTATCCTTTGTCTCCGCCCTGACTGGCAACAGCCAACCGCTTGTTCGCAAGCGCCGGGCTCACCAGAGGTTGACGACACCCATGCAGATGATCATCGCCAACCGGCTCACCGACGGACGCGTCGTATTCCTGGACGACCGGGACGGCTGGGTCGACCGCATCGACCACGGCGTGGTGCTCGACGCCGGGCAGGACGCGGAACGGGGGCTGCATTCGGCTCAACGGGCCGTGAGGGAGAACCTGGTGGTCGACCCGTATCTTATCGACGTTTCGGCGGAAAACGGCCGGCCGCGTCCCATCCAGGTGCGGGAACGGATCCGCGCCTTTGGCCCGTCGGTAGGTCCCGCCCCGCAAAGCCACTAGCGCTTCGCACGGCATCCGAGGAAGTTCGGCGTGTACCGATACGACGAGTTCGATCACCAACTGGTTTCGGAGCGCGCCCGACAGTTCCGCCGCCAGGTCAAGCGACGCCTGTCCGGCGAGCTGTCGGAGGACCAGTTCAAGCCGCTGCGGCTGATGAACGGCCTCTACATGCAGCTTCATGCCTACATGCTCCGCGTCAACATCCCCTACGGTACGCTCTCGTCCCGGCAGATGCGGAAATTCGCGCACATCGCTCGTACCTATGACCGAGGATTCGGCCACTTCACCACGCGCCAGAACATCCAGTACAACTGGATCAAGCTGGAAGAGGTGCCCGACCTCCTGGAAGAGCTGGCCGAAGTCGAGGTCACCGCGATTCAGTCATCGGGTAACTGCGTGCGCAACATCACCTCCGATCACTACGCCGGCAGGGCCAGGGACGAGCTCGCCGACCCGCGCGTGTACTGCGAACTGTTGCGCCAGTACACGATCCTCAACCCGGAGTTTTCCTACCTGCCACGCAAGTTCAAGATCGCCATCACGGGCTCGCCCCGGGACCGTGCGGCCGTGGCGCTGCATGACATCGGCCTGCGGATGCACCGCAACGACGCGGGAGAAATCGGTTTCGAGGTGCTGGTCGGTGGCGGCCAGGGACGCACGCCCTTCATCGCGCACACCATCCGCGAGTGGCTGGCCCCCGAACACCTGCTGTCCTATGTGGAGTCGATCCTGCGGGTCTACAACTTGCACGGACGTCGCGACAACCTGCACAAGGCGCGGATCAAGATCATCGTCAACCAGATGGGCATCGACCGCTACCGCGAGCTGGTGGAGGCCGACTGGGAACGGATCAGGGACAGCGTGCTCAAGGTTCCCCAGGCCGAGGTGGACCGGATCAACGCCTATTTCAAACCGCCCGAGTACGAGTGCCTCGCCGACATGCCGGACGAGCTGAACGACATCCGGGTTCGAACGCCGGAATTCGATCGATGGATGGCCGCCAATGTCGCCGAACACCGTGTACCCGGTTACAGTATCGTCAACCTGTCGCTGAAGGCGCCCGGCCTTCCGCCTGGCGACATGACCGCCGACACGATGGATTCGGTCGCCGACCTGGCGGACCGGTACAGCTTCGACGAGATTCGCGTGAACCACCGCCAGAACCTGAGTTTCGTGGATGTGCGGCAACGGGACCTGTTCACGCTCTGGAAGGAACTGAAGGCCCTTGACCTGGCCACTCCCAACATCCAGTCGGTAAGCGACATCATCTGCTGCCCGGGGCTGGACTACTGCAACCTGGCGAATTCCCGCTCCATACCGGTGGCCCAGGATCTGAGCCGGCACTTCGTCGATGTCGACCACCTGGCGCTGGTGGGCGACTTCACCATCAACATTTCCGGGTGCATGAACGCCTGCGGCCATCACCACGTGGGCAATATCGGGATCCTGGGTGTCAACAAGCGCGGCAAGGAGTACTTCCAGCTGACCCTCGGCGGTTCTTCCGACGAGAACGCCTCCCTGGGCGACCGGCTGGGACGCGCCCTGCCCCAGGAAGACGTGCCGACCGCGGTGGAGGCCATCGTGGAGGCGTATCTGGCGGTCCGGCTGGAGGGCGAACGGTTCCTCGACACCTATCGCCGCGTCGGAATCGAGCCGTTCAGGACGGCGGTCTACAACCCGGTGCCTGCGCGAGCGGTGGCCTGATGGCGCTGGTGAAGAACAACCAGGTGATCGACGATCCCTTCGTCGATGCCTCCGGGCAGGAGTCGATTCCCGCGAATGTTCCCGTCCTGGTGGACCTGTCCCAGTGGCAGGCGCACCGGGAGCGGCTTGTGCGGCGGAACACCCCTGTTGGTGTCAAGCTCCGAAGCGATCAGTCGCCGGCGTTGATTGCCGACGACCTCAAGTCGCTGGCTCTGGTGGCGCTGGAATTTCCGACCTTCAGGGATGGACGGGCGTATTCCCATGCCCGCCTGCTCCGGGAGCAGTACGGCTTCACCGGCGAGATCCGGGCCGTGGGCGACGTCCTGCTGGAGCAATTGCACTTCATGGAGCGCACGGGTTTCGACGCGTTCGAACTGGAGAGCGACGACCCCTTAAAGGATCTTGACATCGCCGCCGGCGATTTCAATGTCTGGTATCAGCCCGCGGCTGACGGACGCAGAACCGCGCTGCAATTGAGACACGAACGATAACCATCGTCCCAGGTTCTCCGTCTATTCCGGACAAAGCAACGAACCTGGTAGCCGACCTCAAATCGTTTCTCACTCGCAGCCGGTATATGTGGCCGTACCATTCCAACTGCGCAAGAGCCATGTCAATTCGCCCATGGGGCCACTTAACTCGGCTTGACTCCAACGCAGAATGTCCCTGTCACCACTAAGAGGAAGGCAAATTGGCAAATGCTAGAGAAAAGGTTAAAAGCCTGTTTGACCTTCTTGATAATCTAGACAAACCCGTACATTGGCCAATGGGACTGTTCAACATGTTTGAGTGGCTCGCTTGGGATCCAAAAAACATTCTTGGAGTAAGCAAGAACGAGTTTCGCAATAAGATCATCAGATGGACCCATGACGAAACGGTCCACTATAAATCGATTTGCGAAAAGGCAAAGGCAGCAGAGAATAAACATGAAGCCGAGTTGGAGCGGTCAGAGGCATTATTCCGCTACGACAAGATAAAAAGCAACACTTTGGTTTCCGTAAGAGAGGCTCTACGGCGCGCACTATACTTCTCGGAAAATTACCTGAACAAGGAATTCGACATCTTTATGGCGTTGGCCAGTGATCGTTACCTAGACAAATTTTACGGTCAATTTACCAAGATTCAAGGTTGCGGCAAATGGTGCACTCACGGGAAGAACATGGTTTTTGAGTACAGCACGGAAATTAATTTCATGCAAATGGATAACCTTGCCTACAATCATGGCGAAAAGATTCTGATTGCCAACGAACTAAAACTTTCGGGCACAAAAAATGGAGATCAAATATTGAAGTATGCGAAGATGTTCTATTGTCTTCGTGAAAAGGGGTTCATTGATAAAGGGGCAAGATTCCTACTGTTGTTCATTGGAAAGACGAAGGACAACTACGATTGGAGCGCCGAAATCAATAAGGAACGGGAACGGATTACGAAGGACTCAAAGAAAGAAAAATCCCTAGGGACTCGACAGAACATAGATATTGCGAAAAAGGCCGCTTACCACTCCATTACGTGGGGCGATGTGATTTCGTTTAACGAAAAATATCTTAAGGAATTGGATCCCATAACCCAACAAGTGGAACAGAAGCTAATTACCGGCTTCAACGACACACTTTCCAAGAAAGCTGGAGTTCAAGTAAGCTAGTGCAGTTGTTCCGGAAGAGCGTCGCGCACGACCCTAGTCTCGGCGGTGACGCTCGTTCAGCTAGCCGAAGCAGATATTTCGCCTCGGGTTGTTAGTATTCAACCCCAAAAAGCGAATGTCGCCTCAAAGCGGTCTCAGCCGGATATTCCGAAAACGGATCAGTCCGCCGTTGTTCTGGAACGCGATCGGCCCGCTGGGGTGGGCGTCATCCTCCAATTCGGCCGTGAGCGTGCCGTTCAGGAGCACCGTGACTTGATTGCCCTGCGCGGTGATCTCGTAGGTGTTCCACTGTTCCTCGGTCAACACGGTCGTCATGGGAGGGACGTAGTTGACGATCGACCCGGTCCGGTTGTCCGGATTTTCGTTGGTGTCGTAGATGTTGATCTCGTAACCGCCCATGGAGCTGATCGCCTGCGGGTCGTCGTTGCGGATGAAGATGCCGCTGTTGGACCCGGCGCCCGGCCAGAATTCCGCTTGTAGCGTGAAATCGGTGTAGTGTCCCCTCGTGACCAGGAAGGACCCCGTGTACCCATCGGCTTCCACGTAGTCGTCGATGATGTTCCACTCGGCGTCACCGACGGCATCGAAGGAACTCAGGTCCTGACCGGCGAAGAGCACCACCCATTCCGGCTCGCTCAGGAGCGACGCCTCGTTTGTGGTCTGTGCGACCGTTGTCTCCGCCTGCTGGTCGGGCGCTTCGGGCATCGCCTCCGAAGACTCGTCGGCCGCGGCCGCTTCGGCGTCCGCTTCGCCGTTTTCGGACATTTCCCCGGAAGGCCCGCACGCCGCGAGCAAAAGGCCGAGTAGGCAAATCAATACGGTACGGATGTCAGTCATGACGCTCTCCCTGCAAGTCGCTACTGTGGTGGCTCGAATCGATGCCGTCTGACCCCTATTAGAATACACTACCGCATGGAAATACACATGCACGGACGCTTCGAAAATACGCCGAAAACGCGCCAGAACGGAATCCGGGTGACAGACCTGCGCGACGGCATGGATTCGCCGGATGGTAACGGCGGGCAGTTTCATCGCAGCGACTTCTGTCCACATCCCTTCGAAAGGCCTGCCCCTGGTGTCAAAAAATTGGCAGTTGGAGCGTAAATTTCTTACTGTGCTGACAAAAGAACGCATAAGATATTGATTTTAAAAAACAAAAGAAATTTGACGTTTTTTTGACCAATTTGAAGCGAAATGGCACAGCGGCGCACTATGGGCACCTCAATCAATGTATTTTCCACAGAGTTATCCACAGGTATTGTGGATTCCGGACCCGGTCATCGGTCGGGTAGAATGTTCCTGACCGCACCCCCAAAAGGAATGTCATCATGATATTTCATGCCAGGTCCAGGAATCGGCCATTTCACTACGGCTTGTTTCCCCTGGAGACGCTTCCCCGCGACAACGGCATCATCGCCGCGGAGTCCGCGGCGCCTCCCAAATCCGCGCCGGAGAGGAATTCGAATGGCAGCGTTCTCGCTCACGTGGCCGACAACTATCGAACCATCCTTGCGCAGTTCGTAGAGGATGAGGTGGCAAGGAAGCAGGCGCCGGTCCCCGACGATCTCGACCGGCGGGCGGCCGACATCAAGGGCAATGCCTACTTCATGGACGCATCCCAGGTCGGAATATGCCGTATTCCCGACAACGCATGGCTGATCGACGCCGAAAGAAGTGACGAAACCCATGCCATCGTGCTGCTGGTCGAGGACGGCAAGGTTCCTGAAGAAGACAATCTGGCGCACGACTGGGTCGCCCCCTCGGTCCGCGCCGTCGGCGACATGCGTGCCGCGGAGATCGCGGTCGTGGTCTCCGGGCATATTCGTCACATGGGTTTCTCCGCCCGCCCCCACATCCGGGGCCACGAGTTTCTCGACGCGCAGCGTCTCGCCGTGCTGGCGGGTCTTGGAGTGCGCGATGGCGACCGCATTTTCAACCCCTACATCGACCATTTCTCCATCGCCGTCATTGCCACCAACTACGAAATGGCCACGGACCGCCCCCTGCACGCCAAGGCGCTAAAGGCAAAGGGCATGCGCTACTGGTGGGGCATCAACGGCGCGCAGTCGGGCCGCGAACGTCGCCGCCGGGCCGCGCGGCCATCGCATTACAGCCGCTATCCCATGGAGACCGTGAAGCAGGTTGATCGGCCGACCACGTTGATCATCGACGATGAGGTGCCGAGGGTTCCGAAGCGCGCGGCGTTTTTCGAGCGCGCCCTGCAGGGCGACCTCGGCCCCAGGGCACAGTCGGAACGCAGCCGTTTCTCCTTCAAGCACCCGACCTCCCAGAGCCTGTTGAAGACCATCCGGTCCCTGGTGCCGTACCAGGACGGCGATACGGCGGCCGATCCGGATATGGACCGATATGGCGATCCCGCGGCCAACGCCAAGGCGGTCAAGGCATTGTCCTACTTCCTCGGTTCCGACCTCACGGGCATCTGCGAGATTCCCCGCTATGCCTGGCATTCCCACAAGGAGGACGGGCGCCCCATCGAGATGTATCACCGCTATGCCGTGGTCATGCTCATCGACCAGGGATTCGACACCATGGAGGGTGCCAGCGGCGACGACTGGATTTCGGGCACCCAGTCCATGCGCGGTTACCTGCGGGGCGCTGAGATCGCCGGCATCATGGCCGATCTGCTGCGCCGCCAGGGGTTTTCATCCCGGTCCCAGACCAACGCGGACAGCGATGTACTGCAGATTCCCCTGATCCTCTGGGCCGGACTTGGCGAACTCAGCCGCATCGGTGAACTGGTGCTCAACCCCTTCGTGGGCCCCCGATTCAAGTCCGTGGTATTCACCACCGATTTTCCCATGGAGGTGGACAAGCCCATCGACTTCAAGCTGCAGTACTTCTGCAACAACTGCCTGAAGTGCGCCCGCGAATGCCCATGCGACGCGATCCCGTGGGGCGACAAGGTGATGTTCAACGCCTACGAGATGTGGAAGATCGACGCCGAACGCTGCACCCGGTATCGCCTGACCAACTCCAAGGGCGCCGCATGCGGTCGCTGCATGAAGACCTGTCCGCTGAACAAGGTGGTGGACATGGACGGACCGCTGGTGACGCGCATGGCGAGCTGGCTCGGGATCAACGCCATGTGGCTCAAGCCCCTCATGGTTCCCATCGCCACGCGCCTGGATGACTGGCTGGGCAACGGCAAGCGCAACCCTGCCAAGAAGTGGTGGTTCGATCACGAGGTCGTGGATGGCGTCGCGGTGAAGCCGAAGCGGGGCACCAACCAGCGTGACCTGAGGCTCGGCCGGTACATAGACCCCGAAAGCCAGAAGATCGCCTACTACAACGCCAACGTGATGCCGCCGCCGGACGCTTCCGGATCGATGAAAGTGGATCGCAAGGCCGCCGTGGCGTCCGGGGCGCTGCTGGAGACGCCCGCCGAGGCCGCGGAGCGCGTGTCCCGGGGCGGGCCGACGCCGGAGCACTACATCCCGACTCCGCCAACCGGGGCTGATCCGGCCGAGGCGGAGCGCACCGCGAGTCCGTACAGGAGCGAGTAATCGGGCCAAGGAATCGGGCAATCAGCCGTCCGCCCGTTTTCTCGCCAGATAGAATCCGTAACCGTAGTATTCGCCGTACTCCTGATATAGCGCGATCTCGCGCTGTTCGATTTCGACGATGGCCTTCGCCTGATCACTGTGGCCGTGACGCTTGAGGAACGCCTCAAAACGGCCCTGCATGGGACCATAGTAATTCTCAAACCAGCAATGCGGCGGCAGGACAAAGTAGGCCTCCGGGGTGTAGCCATGCCGCTCAAGGATTCCGAACTTCGCCGACGCAACGTCAATCTCCGGGTATTCCGTCTCCCAGCAGGACTGGATCTCCCGCGGTCGCGTGGCGCCCAGCCAGGTGATCTCTGAAACCACGAGGCTTCCTCCGGGCTTCAGAAATCGCTTCCAGGCCGATACGCCGGCCTCGAAACCCATGTTGTAGATGGCGCCCTCGGACCAGATCACGTCGTATTCGCCCTCCGCGAACGGCAGCGCATCCATGGAACAGTTCAGCGGGGTCACCCAGTCCGCCACACCATGGGTTTGCGCTCTGATTTGAAGCTCGTGGAGAAATTCCGGCAGCAAGTCGACGGCGGTGATTTCGGCATTCGTCTCCCTGGCAAGGAGGATGGCCGACGCACCGGAGCCGCAGCCTATGTCCGCGATCTTCTTCGGGCGCGAGCGGTGGAGTCCGGCCAGTTCCATCGCCCGCCTGGTTTCAGCATCCCCTCCCGGGCCTTGCCGTTCCGCGTGCCGGTGGAGGCTGATGAGCAGTTGGAAATCGCTCATTTTTGCAGGTTTGATGCCATCTCGATCAAGCCGGACTTGCGGGCGAGCTCATCGTATCGGCTTTCCTCCCGGCGGGCCGAGTTAAGCCGACCTCTCCACTGCGACGTGAACGGCGGGGTTTTCTTTGGAGCACCATAGATGATAGCTATTGCTCCTGCTAACGCGTCTTCAAACCAGCGAGCACCTCGCGGAAACTATTGAGGCCAGCTTCAAGATTTTCGATGATTTCCTCCGCCAACACATCGGGCTCAGGCAGGTTTTCCAAGTCTGTGAGACTCTTGTCCTTGAGCCAGAAGATATCGAGGCTGGTCTTGTCACGGGCCATGATCTCTTCAATGCCGTAGCTGCGCCAGCGGCCCTCCGGCGCTTCCTTCTCTTCCCAGGTCGCCTTGCGTTCCCAGCGGTTTTTCGGGTTGTAGCATTCGACGAATTCCGCCAGATGTTCAAAGCGCATTGGCTTCTTCTTCAACGTGTGATGAACGTTGGTGCGGTAATCGTAGTACCAGACCCGCCGGGTCCAGGGATCGGGACTGGCCTCGTGGTTGTCGAAGAAGATCACGTTGGCCTTAACGCCCTGGGCGTAAAACACACCGGTGGGCAGGCGCAGAATGGTGTGCAGATCGGTATTTTCCAGCAGTTTGCGGCGGATCGTCTCCCCGGCGCCGCCTTCAAATAGCACGTTGTCCGGCACCACAACGGCGGCGCGGCCCGTTGTCTTGAGCATGGTGCGGATGTGCTGCACGAAATTCAGTTGCTTGTTCGATGTGCTGGCCCAGAAGTCCTGACGGTTGTAAGTCAGTTCGTCCCTTTCCTGCTCACCTCCCTCGTTGGTGAATGTCATTGAACTCTTCTTGCCGAACGGCGGATTCGCCAGCACATAGTCGAATCGTTTGCCGCTATCGGCCACCAGCGAGTCGTTTGGCGAGATCGGTGCGTCCCCGTCGATTTCTCCGATGTTGTGCAGGAACATGTTCATCAGGCACAGGCGACGCGTGTTGGCGACGATTTCGTTGCCGTGAAACGTCTCGTGCTTCAGAAAGCCCTTCTGATCAAGGTCAAGCCTGTAGTTTTCCGTGTTGGTCATGAAATCATAGGCGGCCAGGAAGAATCCGCCCGTGCCGCACGCGGGATCGGCTATGCACTTGCCAGGTTCGGGCCGCACGCATTCGACCATGGCGCGGATCAGGGCGCGCGGCGTGAAATACTGTCCGGCACCCGACTTCGTGTCTTCCGCATTCTTTTCAAGCAGCCCCTCGTAGATGTCACCCTTGATGTCGGCGCCCATGGCGACCCAATCGGTGTCATCGACCATGGCAATGAGGCGGTAGAGTTTCGCCGGGTCCTGGATTTTGCTCTGCGCCTTGGTGAAGATTTGCCCGAGCATGCCGGGCTTGGTGCCCAACTCGCGCAGCAGCGTGGCATAGTGGCTCTCGAGTGCGGCTCCATTTTTTGATGTCAAGCTCGGCCAAGCGCATTCGGTGGGGATGCCAACGTTGCGGTTGTAGGGCTGCTTCCCGTACTCATCGGCCATCTTGAGAAAGATCAGATAGGTGAGCTGCTCCAGGTAGTCGCCATAGCCCACACCGTCGTCGCGCAGTGTGTTGCAGAAGCTCCACACCTTGGAGACGATCGGGGCGGTGTTCATTTCCGGGTCTTCCTTCTCTTTATTTTGCGAGAGAGTGCTTTGCCAGTTTGCGTCAGACGGTAGCGTTGACTCCTACTCGTCGGTGTGTCGGGGAGGGTCATCTCGATCAATCCCGCTTTGAGAGCTGGACTCAGATATTCCTTAACGAAATGAGCGCGGCTCTTCAGTCCCAATTCTTCCTGCAACTCGGAGCGGTTCATCGCCTTCTTGAGCGTTGCAATCAGACGTTCTACATGTCCTGTCACATGCCCTGTCTGATGTCCTGTAAGCTGTTCGGGCGCATGTTTGGTGACATGTCCTGATACATGTTCGGCATCATGTCCTGTTCGCGCAATGTGGGCCTGCTCATGCACTGGCAGGCTCACCCGAAACCAAGTGCGGTCGTCGTCGCTTTCGAAAACCGGGTCTGGGGAGCCGTTGCGCCGCATGGCCCGAAAAATTTTCGGGACACCCGTTGAACGCGCCTCGGCCAAGTCTAGCTCTTTAAGGAACTCGCCGATGCGACGATTGCGATAGCGGCGGCTGACAGCCTGCCCTCGTTTGAAATCCTCCATGCGGATGGACCGGTCTGCGCCGGGGTAGCTCAGCACCAGCAACTCCTCTTCTGTGATGCGCACCTCCACGGGTTCGCGCTCTGCATAAGAACGATGATAGATGGCGTTTACCAGTGCTTCTTCGATGGCGCCGATGGGGAAGTTCCAGAATCGCTCCGCTTGGGGTTTGTGGGGAACCTTGACGACGGTTTCCTTGAGGTAGTTGCGCTCGATGTAGCCGATTGCCTCGCTAAGGATGACCGACAGTGGGCCGCGAAACTCCTTCTCTTCAAAGCGGTCGCCGCCGGGGCCGTCGGGGAACCACACCACGTCGATTTGGGTTGTGGGGAAGAATTTGTGCGGTTGGTCGTTGAAAAACAGCAGCCCAACGTTCTTGGGGAACAGGGCTTCGGGCGGCCCACCAACGATGTTCAGGCGTTGCCCGAGTTCTGCGACGGAGAGCCCGAGCGCATCTTTGGCGAGGTCGCTGCCGATGTCGCGGAGGTACTCGCAGATGAGACGATGCGACAGATCATCGAGCGATGCCGTTTGGCAGTAGCGATCGTCGAAGGGGACGGTCGCGGCCAAGCCGAGCAACTCGCGCTCGTCCTCGCCTCTGGCTCGCACCGTGCTGCTGAGTTTGCGGATGTAGTAGGCCCATTCCGGGCGCGCCTTGCCCAGGCTGACCTTGGCTTTGTATGGGCGAGTTTCGCCGCCAAACGCCCAAAGCGCCAGGATCGTCCGGCCATTGATCTCGTACATGGCGGTAAGCGGGTGATAGTAAGGCCGGATCGCCGAGTTGCCCAGGTCCAACAGTTCCTTCTGAATCCCGTCGATAGTATCTGGGTCGAGCCCTTTGGGCGGCAGCAGCGGCTTGCCGTTGCGTTCTTCGACGCCGAGCACCACATAGCCGCCGCCGAGATTGTGGAAATCATTGGCGAAGGCGCAGATGGTGTGCAGCACGCTGGCTGGATTCCATCCCGCCTTGTACTCGATCCGTTCTCCCTCGATCCGGCGCGAATGTAGCAGGTGGTCGATGTTGATGGGAAGTTCGTTGCTCATGTAGTCGCCGCCTTTCGTCGCTGTCTCTTGCGCGTTTTGATTTGGGGCTGCGCGGCTCTTTCGGCACGGATGCGTTCCAACAGAATCGACGCCGGCTCGTCGTTGGGGTCTTGGGGGACGAGTTGGCCGGAGAAGGCTTCTTTTAGAATGGATTGGCGAAGTGCTTCCGAGCTACCTAGAATCGCATTTATATCTTCTATCGTTTTGTCAATACTTGAAAGTGTCTCATCCAGTTTAGAAATTAACGCTGAAGTCTCCATCAAGCTTGCCACTGGAACGACAAGATTCGAGACCTTCGATATGCTTAAGGTATGCAATCCTGAAGTCGAACTCGCCTCCTTAACGATCAGGTCACGCCCTATCGGAGAAAGAAGGAATTGAAGGACAAAGCGAGGGCTAAAGCTCCTTAGCAAGCGCACTCTAATCAAATGGTTCTGATGTCCGCAATGGGGAAGTTGTCCGTTCCACATGGCAACTCGGCCAATCTGGCTAATACTGCCGTTCCCTTCTACGACAAGTAAGTCGCCCGGTTGGAGTCCATTCGTCATCAATTCCACATCGGTGACTCCGATCTCGCGAACCTCGTCACAAATGATCTTGTCCGCGTAGACGTTGGCTACGCGGAGGTACTTCATCTTTCGTGGAAGCCGAAGTCTTTTCTGATTCTTGGTCAGCCCCCCGCAAACTTCAGAAATATCATTCAGGTGGACCCAACACCAACCGTGCGGCAATGGTCGCAGTTCAGAACTGGTATCCTTAGGTATTTCAGCCATCTCGAAACGTAAACGTGGCCTAACCGCCTTCTTGCCGACCTTCCCACCTTCCTCCCACGCGTTGACAGCCGCCTTCCACTCCTCATGTTGCCGCTCGTGGTGCGCCTCCCGCTCCCGCTTGATTCGGGCGAGCAACTGTTCGGGTGTCTCCAGCTTGTCTTTGTTCTCTTCGCGCCAATCCGCGGTGAGCTTGCCTTCGAAGGCGTGCTTGAGCACGGCTTGGCGGTAGGTTTCAAGTTGCGCCCGGGCTGTTTTCAGGCTTTCGACTCCCTTGTCCAGTTCGGAGAACAGTTCCTCGATCTTGGTGACGATGCGGCGTTGTTCAAATTTGGGAGGTAGATTGAACTGGAGATTTTCAACGGACGCTTTAGTAATCGCTTTGAATGTTGATCCTGTACCTTTGCCCGCAATCTTCGGTTCCTCGCTTCTCAATAGATAGAGTAGAAATCTCTGATGGATTCCCCCGCAAGCATGAATTGCTACCAGTCCACGACCAATACAACACTCCTGTGGGGCAAGGTTTGTCGGTCCAACGGGAGCCCTAACCGATAGGAGAATCGCGCCCTGATTGGCGATTTTCTTTGGCTGCGAGCAGTACAGGTTTAAGGCCGGGTATAGGTCACGAAACTCGCGCTTCCCCTGAAAGAACGGGAGGCCATCTCCATTTCTGTTATACGACGTCGAGGGCGGGGACTGGCCCATCACGATATTCGTGAAGTCGGAGAGAAGGCATCGCTGCCATCCCTTGGGGACCGTGTGCGGTGCAAACTCGGTCATCGCCTATGCCGCCAACGCCTCGTTCAACTCATCAATCACAGTATCCATCCGATCCCCAAACAAGTTGTACATCCGCCCCATGCCCCCCTTCGCGTCGAACGGCGCTAAGTCGAGGTCGTTCCGGTCCAAGTGAACCGAAGTGATGACGTGATCCCGTATCATGCGCAGCCACTCCATCTGTTCCTCGTTGAACTTTTCGCCGGCGCCGCTGTGGTGCGCCATGATCCAGATCTGGAAGTTGCGACGCACGGTTTCTGCATATGGGGAGATCGTCTGATCTATGCCGCAGACGCGACGAATCAATGCAACCAGCGTCGTCAACTCGTTCACCGGCCGCTGACCCTCGTACTCGTCAAGCAACACATAGGCTTGCCACACCCGCACAGGTGCTAGAATCGGCCGATCACGCTTCAACTTGTCGAACAGCTCGCGGATCATCGCGTAGGTCAACTCGCGCCGTCGATGCGGCTGACCGAAGAAGATGGTCAGGGCTTCGATCTCATCGCGGTTGGCTTCCAGATATTCGCGGAACTCCCGCACCAGAGCTTCCGCGTTCTCGCGGGAGTCGCCCTGCCACCCGGCGCTCAAAAGGACATCCGGGCTGTCATGGTCAATGGTCTGTTCCTTGTCGCGGCGAATCGTTTCGATCGCCTCGATCAGTTCCCCGTTGAACACGTCAGCCGCGTCATCGATCAACCACTCCCGGGCCTGTTCGCGCGCTTCTGCGGTTGGCTCGACGCCTTCCGGCACAGATCCCATCTCGCGAGCTTTCTCCTCGATCCGGTCGGGGTCAATGGCGGCCAGCAGGTTGGTGACAATCTGCGCGAGTTCCAAACCCCCGGCTAGTGTTTTGAGCCTCGCTTTCTCAGCGGGATCGAGTTGCTGATTCAGCCGCGCCAGCCGCCCGGCCAGCGAACTCACCGTGTCTTCGTCGCGTGCGCCCATCATCACGCCCATGGCCAGGTCCTTGAGTGGCACGGTGGGCTTGGTATCGAGCGGCTGGCTCGCGGTCTTGAGCGATTTCGTGACGCCGACTGCGTCCACGATCACATAGTGGGTCTTGGCGCTGGCTGCCGAGGGCGAGACTTTTTTGAGGTCGTCGTGGTCCAGGGTACGCGTGCCGCGGCCCTTCATCTGCTCGAAGTAGTTCCGGCTCCGCACATCGCGCATGAAAAGCAGGCATTCGAGTGGTTTGACGTCGGTGCCGGTGGCGATCATGTCCACGGTTACCGCGATGCGGGGATTGTAGTCGTTGCGGAACTGGGCTAGCACGGATTTCGGGTCTTCCTCGGTACGGTAGGTGACTTTCTTGCAGAATTCGTTGCCTTCGCCGAATTCTTCGCGCACGGTCTGGATGATGTCGTCGGCATGGCTGTCGGTCTTCGCGAACACAAGCGTTTTCGGGATTTCTCCGCGGCCGGGGAAAATCTCCGGCAGCTTGTCGCGGAAGGTCTGGACCACTGTCCGAATCTGATCCGGGTTGACGACGCTGCGATCGAGTTGCCGGGCGTCGTAGGCGACGTCTTCCTCCTGAGTTTCCCAACGCTTGCGCCGACTGAGCCGTTCGCGCTTCTCCACGAGCTGCTCGGCCTTGAGTTCGCCGCCGTGCCGGGTTTTCTCGGTATCGATGACATAGATTTCGTTGCCGACATTCACGCCGTCGGCGACCGCCTGCTCATGGGTGTATTCGCTGACGACGTTCTGCTTGAAGAAACCGTAGGTGCGATTGTCCGGCGTGGCCGTCAGGCCGATGAGATAGGCGTCGAAATACTCCAGTACCTGGCGCCAGAGGTTGTAGATGGAACGATGGCATTCGTCGATGATGATGAAATCGAAGAATTCTGGTGGAATATTCTCGTTATAGACGACCGGCAACGGTTGTTTCCCCTGCACAAATTCCGCCGGGTTGGTCTCTTCGGCGGCTTCGTCGAGTTCCTGGCCCTTGAGGAGCGAGTACATGCGCTGGATGGTGCTGATGCAGACTTGGCCATCCCTGGCGATGAAGGACGATTGCAGACGCTGAACATTGTACAGCTCGGTGAACTTGCGGTTGTCGTCGCTCGGTACGTAGGCCATGAATTCCTGCTCGGCCTGCTCACCCAGGTTTTTGGTATCCACCAGAAAGAGGATGCGCTTGGCGCCGGCGTGCTTGAGCAGCCGGTAGATCGACGTGATCGCAGTGTAGGTCTTGCCCGAACCGGTAGCCATCTGAATCAGGGCGCGGGGGCGATTTTCCTTGAGGGATGCCTCCAACTCCTCGATGGCGGCGACCTGGCAATCCCTGAGCCCTATGGGCTCCAGGCCCGGCAAGCTCTGGAGCCTCCGACGAAGTGTGGCATCTTGATCATGCCAGTTCTTTAACGTCTCGGGCCGATAGAAGCAGAATATTTCGCGAGAACGCGGACGCGGGTCACGCGTATCGGTGAAGCGCGTGACTACCCCGGTGCTTTCAAACACGAAGGGCAGTGGCTCGCTGTTGGATACCCACTTGAGATTGGCGGCGGCGTATCCTCCAGATTGTTGTTCGGCCGTTGTCAGCCTATGACCGAAGTGCTCTGGCTTGGCCTCGATGATGCCGACCGGCGTCTTGTCGATGAACAGAGCGTAGTCGGCGGGACCGACATCGGTCTGGTATTCGCGAATGGCGATCCCAGGGCCCTCACTGAAGTCGATCTGCCTCTTCGATTGGACCTTCCAGCCAGCCCGCGCCAGCATGGCGTCGATATTCTCTCGAGCATGCTGCTCCGGAGTGCGGTTCCCTTCGGTCATTGGCGCAGAGTCATGAGCGAGATCCGACCTCTCTAGATCTATTGCAACGCGGGAATGTCAGGGCCGTCAGTCTAGAAATGTAGCAATGATGCGATTGGCCTGGCAATAAATTGGTTCATGAATGGCTACATGTACGGTGCGAGGAGACCGCAGGTCGGCTATTCTTGCCTTGTATCCGCCCTCAACCTGCCCGACAAACCAAGATCAAATCACACCTCTGGGAAAATACCAAAGAAATTGATTGGGACTCTGGCCCCCTGCGCTTCTACGCGTTACCTCTTTGGAGGCGGCGCGGGCGGCGGAGGCGGTTTCTTGTTGCGCGGTTGCGCACGTGTCACGCCCTTCTCAATTGGTTGCGACGGAGGCGGTGTGGGCTCTTTCGCCATGGTTTAGTCCTGTGTACCTTCTGGGTCTTCGTTTCGCACGAATTCCACCATTTCAACTTCGGTGACTGGAATGAGGATAGCTGAAACGTGCTGATCCGTCATCTTCTTCTCCTTGTGCCCATTTTCCTTCTTCTCCTTGTGCCCATTTTCGTCTTCGGCCAGCCATTCCGGTTCCGCAATACTAAAGTGCCCGCTATCGGGTGCGCTGGGCCATTCTTCTGGCCAGCCATAAAGACGTCGCTTGCTGGCTAAGTTGAGAATCACGTAACTACCATCAAACTTGGAAAACGCTCTGTACCATTCGGACGAGTAGGAAGTTTCCTTGGTAACTCTTAGCCATCGGAGTACCTTGTGCAGTGAGTCGTTGTTAAACACGTATGTGGCAATCAGCCCAAGGATGACCGCCCCAGACACGGATACGCCGAGCTTCAAGTCTTCACCCCAATTCGCATAACCCCCACTGTCACCGTTGAACAATAGCAACAACCACGGGATAACGGATTGAACAATGACGGTGAAGATGAGTGCTTGGATGACTCGGTCAAAAGCGCTGGGCTTTGGGTGCGACGTTAGAGAATGGAAAATTGCCACCGCAACAAAACCCGGTAGAAGGAATGTCAGCAGGCCAACCAGTTCGCCGGACAACCATGTCATATGAGTACTACCTTATATTGTCTGCCGGAGCTCGCATTGTCTGCCCGCGTGAGCTCCGTGAACCACACCGAATTCTCCATGTCTCGCCTAATTTCGCGTGTTTCGTAACTCTCCGGGACTGAGAGAGTAGTCAAACAAGACAGGAGCCTGTAGTCCTGCGTCAGGATCGATCAGAGGCTGATCGTGACGCACAACCCAACGACCTACCGCGGCGCCCGAATAAACTCCACCAACGCCCGGACCCGCTCCGGCGGCGCGGGCGTCATCCGGCTCACGGCAATCGCGACCGTGAAATTCAACACCACACCCAGCGTTCCGATGCCCTCGGGCGATACCCCGAACAACCAGTTCTCCGGCACGTCCGCCGCGAACGGCGCCCCCGCCCAGCGCAGGAACAGGCCCTTGAAGACCTCGATGTAGGCGTAGGTGAACAGCAGCCCGGTCAGCATCCCTGCGATCGCCCCCTGCTTGTTCATCCGCTTGGAGAAGATCCCTAGCAGGATCGGCGGAAACAGCGAAGCTGCGGCAAGCCCGAACGCGAACGCCACCACCTGCGCGACGAACGCCGGCGGGAAGTAGCCCAGCAGGCCGGCGATGACGATGGCGACCGCCGCCGAAATCCTTCCCGCCAACAATTCCCGCCGTTCGGAGATCTTCGGCATGAACACGCCCTTGAGCAGATCGTGGGACACCGCCGCCGATATCACCAGCAACAAGCCGGCCGCCGTGGAGAGCGCCGCGGCGATCCCCCCCGCCGCCACCAGGGCGATCACCCAGTCCGGCAGCGAGGCGATCTCCGGGTTTGCCAGAACGATGATGTCCCGATCGACCCGCAGTTCGTTGCCGTTCCAGCCGAATGCCTCCGCCTGGGGGGCGAACTCCGGATTCTGGTCGTTGTAGTACTGGATGCGTCCGTCGCCATTCAGATCCTCGAATTCCAGCAGTCCGGTCCCCTCCCAGGTTCGGAACCACTGGGGACGCTCCTCGTAGCTCAGGTTGCCGTCCACCGCGCCGACCGGACCGGTCTGGATCGTTTCCATGAGGTTGAGCCGCGCCATGGAACCGACCGCGGGCGCGGTCAGGTAGAGGATGCCGATGAACAGCAACGCCCAGCCGGCCGAGTAGCGGGCATCGCGGACCTTGGGCACGGTGAAGAACCGCACGATGACGTGGGGCAGCCCGGCGGTGCCGATCATCAGCGCCATCGTGATGCAGAAGACGTCGAAGCCGCCCTTGGTGCCCGACGTGTAGGCGGGAAAGCCCAACGCGGTCACCACCTGGTCGAGCTTGGTGAGCAACGGCACCGAATCGCCCTGCACCGCGCTGCCGAAGGCAATCTGCGGGATCGGCATGCCGGTTATCTGCAGCGCGATGAATATCGCCGGAACGGTGTAGGCGAAGATCAGCACGCAGTACTGGGCAATCTGCGTATAGGTGATGCCCCGCATGCCGCCGAGAACCGCGTAGGTGAAGACCACGCCCATGCCGACAACCAGCCCGACGCCGATGGGCACTTCCAGAAACCTCGAAAACACGATACCCACGCCGCGCATCTGCCCGGCGACATACGTGAAGGAAATCACGATCAGGCAGATCACCGCGACGATGCGCGCCGCCCGGGAATCGTACCGCTCGCCGATGAACTCGGGGACCGTGAACTTGCCGAATTTCCGCAGGTACGGCGCCAGCAGCAACGCCAGCAGCACGTAGCCCCCCGTCCAGCCCATCAGGTATACCGAGCCGTCGTAGCCAAGAAAGGCGATCAAACCGGCCATGGAGATGAACGACGCGGCGGACATCCAGTCCGCGGCCGTGGCCATTCCGTTGGCAACCGGGTGGACGTGCTTGCCGGCGACGTAGAAATCGCTGGTGTCGGCGGCCCGGGACCAGATCGCGATGCCGATGTAGAGCGCGAAGCTTCCGCCGACCACCAGGTACGTCAGCGTTGTCAGGTCCACGTGGTGTCTACTCCTCGTCCACGCCGTGTTCGCGGTCGAGGCGGTTCATCCGCCAGGCGTAGTAGAAGATCAGGGCGATGAAGACCAGGATCGATCCCTGCTGCGCAAACCAGAAACCGAGTTCGAAGCCGAAGAACCGGATGCGGTTCAGCGGCTCCACCAGAATCACCCCGAAACCCAGCGAGGCGATGAACCACACCACCAGGCAGCCGGCCACCAGCCGCAGGTTGGCGCGCCAATAGCGCTCTGCCGAGTTGCCGTTTCTCATCAAAGCCCTTCAGGGAAATGTGCCCAAGCGTGACGCGACCGCAAGCATACATGGACTGCGGCGCCGATGTCCCGGCAAGGGGCCCCTGCGGGACACGGCCTACCGACATCCGAGGAATCTGGAAGGAATCCGGGTGGCGATTTCAAATTCCGGCGCACGTGAGAATTCAGTGCGCGATTTCGTCGATTCCGGCGCTCCGAAGTGCAGGCCGTGTCAGGTTGCGGCTACCGCTTCCGGTGACGAGCACATTGTCCTCGATCCGGACACCCCCGTAAGGCAACCACTGTTCCACGCATGCCCAATTCACCAGTTTCCCGGTGGTGTCCCGCCTCAACCGCTCCAGCAGCGCCGGAATGAAATACAGGCCCGGTTCGATGGTCACCACGAATCCCGGCTCCAGGGTCCTGGTCAGGCGCAGGAACGGGTGCTCGGCAGGGGCATCGCGCTCCATCCCGCCGGGTGCCTCCAGGCGGCCGCCGGCATCATGCACCTGCAGACCGAGCAGATGTCCCAGCCCGTGGGGCAGAAAGGTGCGCGTAACGCCCTGTTCATACGCGTCTTCGGCCCGGCAGAGGATGATCCCGTGCTCCGCAAGGACCCTGGCCAGCAAACGGTGCGCCCGGTCGTTGAGTGTGACGAAGCTCAGGCCCGGGCACGCTTCTTCGCATAACCGCCGCTGCATGGCATCGAGGGATGCGACCAGTTCGCCGAAGGGATCACCGGACGAAGTGCAGGTTCGCGTAATATCCGAGGCGTAGCCGTTATGGTCGGCCCCGGCATCCAGCAGGAACGAGAAAAATTTCGAGGGCGGCTGTCGGTCGAGATTCTGGTAGTGAAGAATTGCGGCGTGCTCGTTCAGGGCGACGATATTCCGGTAGGGCAGCGCCGACTCGCGCTGACCGGACGCGCGGCAGTAGATTTCGTTGAGTTCGAATTCCGACAGCTTGCCAGCAAGGGCGCGCTGCGCGGCCGCGTGGCCCAGGGCCCCGACGCGGCTGGCCTCCTCCATGCACGCCACCTCGTAGGGCGTCTTGATGGCGCGCCAGTAGTCCAGGTGCGACAGCAACACCGGATCGTTCACGCTCGCGAAACCTGCCGCCTTGCCCGCATCTTCGCCGATGGCGGCCCGATGCGATACCGCGCCCAATTCCTCGACCAGCGCCTCCAGCGTTGCGACCGCGCGGATTTCGAAGCGATCGGTCCAGAAGCCTTCCGGTTCGGGCGCCGGCATATGCCAGAAGTCCTCGTGGTGAGAATGGACCAGCAGAGGCCGCTCGCCAGGAACGATCCGGATAGCGGAGTCCGGGTACGCGCAGGGCACCCAGACCTTGAAGTAGGGCTCGGCGAAAAAGGGATACTCGATATCGTCCCGGAATCGGTACTTCAAGGTGCCGGAAAAAATGACAACGCCATCGTATCCGCACGCGGCGCAGGCATCGGAGACCCGTCGCTCCCATGCGTCGAAGTGGGCGGAATAGAGAGATGCCCAGGAATCCGTTGAGAGATCTTCGGGCATGAATTGCCTCCATCGATGACGGTACCGGTGAATTTCGGCGCCCAGAACCGGCCTTGAGGTTACCGGACTTCGCCCAGGCACGGCAACGCAGCTTGTCGGCGAGGATCGCCGCGTCGCCAACCCTCGGCACAACCACCCCTCTTGATCGCACCGCTCCATCACGCGACACTTGCACACGGTTTCCGGACGCGCGCGGAGGCACCCATGACGTCCATCGATCGACGCCGTTTCGTGCAGGACGGCCTGTTCGCCGTTGCAGGCTCGGTCCTGGGATCCGCCGCAGCCCTTGGTTGCGACAACGTCAGCAGCAGTTTCGGGCGCCGCTCCACCGCGGATGACGTGACCGCCGGTCTGGACCTCAGCGGCAAGACGGCCCTCGTGACCGGCTGCAACTCGGGTATCGGCTACGAAACCATGCGCACACTGGCACTGCGTGGCGCCCATGTGCTGGGTACCGCGCGCACGCTGGAACGAGGACAGGAAGCCTGCGACAGCGTGGAAGGGCAGGCAACGCCGCTGGTGCTTGAACTGACCCGATTCGAGACGGCGGTTCAGTGCGCGGATCAGGTCCGCGCCATGGACACCCCGCTGGACATGCTGATCTGCAACGCCGGCGCGATTTTTGATGAGCTGTGGCAGGTGAACGGGATCGAGGCGCACTTCGTCACCAATCACCTGGGACACTTCGTGCTGGTCAATCACCTGCTGGACCTGGTGGTCGCCGCACCCCAGGGCAGGATCGTCATGGTCGGCAGCCGCGCCCACGAAAGCGCGCCGGACGACGGCATTCAATTCGACAACCTCTCGGGCGAATCCTGGTTTGGATCGCAACGGGCATACGGGCATTCAAAGCTCGCCAACGGGCTGCACTCCCTGGAACTGGCCCGCCGCCTCGAGGGCACGACCGCCACATCCAACACCGTCCACCCCGGTCTGGTCAGCACGAACATAGCCCGCAACCTGCCGGCCTGGCAGGAAGCCGCCTTCCGCGTGGCGGGTTACCTGTTCATGAAGTCGCCGGCCCAAGGTGCCGCAACCACCTGTTACGTGGCCACCAACCCGGACCTGCAGCACGTCAGCGGTTGCTACTTCGCCAATTGCAACCCGGAAACTCCGTCCGCCAACATGCGGGATGAAGAAATGGCGGCACGGCTGTGGGAAGTCTCGGAGGAGTTGACACAGGATCTTGCGGTTTGACCGTTTACGCCATGGATGCCGGCAGGCTGCCGGTTCGGGTCAGCACTACAGCCGCCGATTAAGCCATGGCCTGATTGAGAGGCCATTTCTGCCAAAAAAACACAGTTTCTGGAATGCGGGAGCATATCGAAGAAACCCTATAATGTGGGTGAAGTCGCCGGGACGGTCCTGGTTGGCCTTCAAGGCATGACGAATGAAGTGGGATAGCCAAACAATCATTGCGTTCGGCACGGTTGTCCTGGCCGTGGGGGCGATCGGCGCAATGTTGCAGACCGGATTCAGCCGCATTGACGCCCGTTTCGATTCCGTGGACGCCCGCTTCGACTACGTGGACGCCCGTTTCGATTCAGTCGATGTCCGTTTCGATTCCGTCGATGCCCGCTTCGACTATGTGAATGACCGCTTCGACTCCGTCGATGCCCGCTTTGACTCCGTCGATGATCGTTTCAATTCGATCGACGCCCGCATCGAGTCGATCGAACGCCGTCTGGACGACATCGACCGCCGGCTCAGCCGCGTTGAAGGCTACCTCTTCGGGCTTGAACCAGCACTGGACGAGAGACTATAGACCCCACGACTCAGCGATAACGCTTGGCGAGGACCCGTCCCGCACATACAAGCCAGCCTGCAGTTCCCACCCTGCAAATCAGGCGCTGCCGACCTGAAAGATCAGCAGGGCTCCGACATACCCCAACGCCGTCATGTACCCCCAGGCGAACAACGGCCAGCGCCAGGTATTCGTTTCCCGCTTGATGACCGCCAGTGTCGCCGCGCACTGCAGGCATAAGGCGTAGAACAGCAGCAGTCCGAGGACCATGGGCAGGTTGAACACGGTGCGCCCATCGGGCCAAGTCGCCGTCGTCAGGCGCTCGACAAGGCTCGACTCGTCGGCCTCGGAGCCCACGGCGTAGATGGTGCCCAGAACCGCCACCACCACCTCCCGCGCCGGGAAGCCCGCGATCACCGCAGCGGACACGCGCCAATCCCAACCCAGGGGCCGGAACACCGGTTCGACCCACTGCCCCATGCGTCCGAGCCAGCTCTGGGCCAACTGCGCCGCCGCCGC
This sequence comes from Candidatus Rariloculaceae bacterium, assembly GCA_965221035.1. Classification (GTDB taxonomy): domain Bacteria; phylum Pseudomonadota; class Gammaproteobacteria; order Steroidobacterales; family Rariloculaceae; genus UBA6522. Next base: position 3,253,163 of record OZ244860.1, on the reverse strand, counting down.
CTCATTGTCGATTCTGGATATCTCCGCGGCCAGCGCCTCGCCTTCGAGCGTGGTCTGAACTTCGGCCTGGGCCTGGAGACGTTGGCTCTCGATGTCTTCGGCTTGCGGAAAGTACGCCAGCGCCCAGACCACCACCGCCACCGCAAAGATGACCGTTCCGGCGCGGCGCAGGAAGAGCATTGCGCGATCCAGCAGCTTCATGAGCACGGTTCGGATGTTCGGTGTCCGGAACTCCGGCAAGGCCAGCACGAACGACGGCTTCGGACCGCGCAGCGCGGTCTTCCTCAACAGCAGCGCGGTGCCGATTCCTCCGACAATTCCCAGCAGGTACAAGCCGAACAGCACGATCCCCTGCAGGTTGGCGATACCGATGGCCAGGTTGGGTACGAAGGCCGCGATCAGCAGGGCGTAGATCGGCAACCGCGCCGAGCACGTCATGAAGGGCGTGGCCATGATGGTGGCGATTCGGTCGCGCCGGTTCGGGATCACCCGTGTCGCCATGATGGAAGGCACGGCGCAGGCAAAGCCCGAAATCAGTGGAACGACGGACTGCCCGGAGAGCCCCGCCGCGCGCATGGCCCGGTCCATGAGAAACGCGGTTCGGGCCAGATACCCCGTATCTTCCATCAGGATGATGAACAGGAAGAGGATGAGGATCTGCGGCAGAAAGATCACCACGCTTCCCACGCCGGCGATCACGCCGTCGGCGAGAAAACTGGCCAGGGCGCCGGCGGGCAGCGTATCCCGCACCCAGCCCCCGAGCCCGCCGGCCGCCGCGTCGATCAGATCCATGAGCGGAGTCGCCCATGCGAACACGGCCTGGAAGACCACGGCCATCAGCAACAGGAACAGGACGGTCGCCGGATAGGGCCGGTTGATCCAATCCACGATCCGGCGCTTGAAGCGCAGCGGTGCGGGCGCCCTGGACTGCAACTCAGGGAGCGATTCCGCGATCCACCGGTACCGCTCCCTGGACTCCACCGCCAGGGGCGGCTCGCCGCCGCACAGCGCCTTGCGATGCGCGGCTATGCGCCGGTCCGCTTCTTCGCCGAGCGCGCGCCGTATCGCCTCGACGCCCACCGGATCCTCGTCGATGAGGACCCGCTCGATATCCACCAGCGAAACATCCGCGTCGCGCACATCCCGCCACAGCGTTGCCGCCTCTCGCCTGAGCGCAGGCCAGAACTGCGGCGTCCGGGAATCGGACCGGACCATGACCTCGGCAATGCAGGATTTCAGCGTTGAAAATCCCTGGCCGGTCGTGGCCACCACCCGGCATACGGGAACGCCGCCCAGCTTGGCCGACAAGGTGTCGCAGTCGATGGCGATCTGTTGCTCGTCCGCGGCATCCGCCATGGTGAGCGCAACCACCATGGGGAGCCCAAATTCCGCAATCTGCTGCAGCAGGTACAGTCCCTGGTAGAGCCGCGTGGAATCCACCACCGCGAGAATGGCGTCCGGACGCGGCGTGCCGGTCACCCGTCCCAACAGGACATCGACAACGATGCGCTCATCCGCGGATTCGGGACTCAGCGAATAGATGCCCGGCAGGTCGACCAGGTCGAATACGGTCGATCCCGTCGCGAGCTTGCCGGTTCGCTTTTCGACGGTGACGCCGGGATAGTTCGCCGTGCGCTGGTTAAGCCCCGTGAAGCGGTTGAAAAGCGTGCTCTTGCCTGAATTCGGATTGCCCACCACCGCGACGCTCAAGGATCGCGCGACGGCAATGTTCTCCAGGGGGACGCCGACAGGCGCCGGCGTGGCCATCAGTCCTCCGCGTCGGCCGTGGTGCTCACGCTGAACCGCCGGGCGTCGGCGCGCCGAAGGGACAGCGCGCTGCCGTGGATGCGCAATTCCATGGGGTCGCCACCCAGCGATCCTCCCATGCACTCAAGTTCAGCGCCCTCCACGAGACCGAGCACCATCAGCCGGCGCACGCTGGGCTCGATGGGATCGACGGCGTCGATTCGGGCCCGGTCGCCCCGTTTCAGTTCGGCTATCGTCATGGAATGGCTCCCGATAAGTTGTAAATAGCAATTATTCTTATCTGGGAACGTTTTGCAAGACGGAAAGCCAACTTTTTTTCGACCGCGCAGCTGGAGAACCGCCGCCACACCTCCATTGGCACGACCCCAGGTCAATGGAGGCTATTCGGGTAGGGTTGGCGCCACCCGAGTACTCCGATGCGACGGAGCAGGCTGGATTCGGAGCTAGTCGATGATGTGATGAACGGGAGCCGTTTCCAACTCCCACGTTCCGGATTCGCGGTCGTAGCGTGACAGGGTGAAGCAATGCCAGTCGGTATCGTTCAGCTTCGGATAGTCACCTCGATAGTAATACCCGGGCCAGCGTGTTTCCTTCCTGAACAGCGTATGGTGCGTAACGGACTCCGACGCCAGGACGCGGTGATGCAACTCCCACGCCCGCTGCAACTGGTGCAGGTCTTCTGCCCCGAGGTGCTCCAGATCCTCCTTTAGCATCTCCAGCAGCTCCAGCCCCCGGCCAAGCATTGGTTCGTTGGTCATGTAATTCGCCCCGATGCCGCCGACATATTCATCCATGATCTTCTCAAGCCGCTGAAGGCCGTGCATGGGCAGCAGGTAGCTGGGGGAAACCGTGCCCGCGACGATCTCGTTGCGGCCGATCTGGTAATTTTCCAGGGGCTTGAAGACTACCTCCTTCAGATGCCGGTGCTCGGCCTCGCTGATTTCCGGCCGGTCCGCCCCCATGTCGCCGATGTAGTTGACCGCCGCCTTGGCGGCGATGCGGCCTTCGGTGAAGGAACCGGACGAGAACTTGTGCGCGGCCCCGCCGATGGTGTCGCCGGCACCGAACAGCCCGTCGACCGTCATCATGCGGTTGTAACCCCATTGGTAATCGGCCGGGGCGCAGTCCTCCGGACCGCTGGCCCAGGCTCCCGAGCAGGTCGCGTGGGAGCCCATGACATAGGGTTCGGACGTGGTGAGCTCCGGGTTGGTGTGCTTGGGATCGATGTTCTGGGACGCCCACACCACCGCCTGCCCGATGGTCATGCCGAGAAAGTTCTCCCAGCCCACAGTCTCCTTGTGAGGATCCTGGAAGGCCTCCTTGGTCACCATCCGGACAGGACCCCGGCCCGCCTTGACCTCCTCCAGCAGGGCGTGGTTGCGCAGACACGTCGGCACGGGATGCCGGTCAATGTAGTCGCCGACCAATTCCCGCGTGTGCTCGGTCCAGTTCGACTCGTATTCTTCCCCGTAGGCGTTCTCGGTGTACGTCTTCAGGTGCAGGAAGTAGGCGCCCACGGGACCGTAACCGTCCTTGAACCGCGTCAGCACGATCCGGTTCTCCATCTGGGTCATCTTGGCGCCGACCAGTATCGGCAGGGCGTACGCCGACGCGCTGCTCCAGGGCGCATACCAGGTCCGCCCCATGCCCTCGCCCACCGCGCGGGGCTTGTAGATATGCGAAGCGCCGCCCGCGCAGACAATAACGGCCTTGGCGCGAAACACGTGGAAATCCCCGGTGCGGACGTTGAATCCGACCGCGCCGGCGACCCGGTTCGCCCGGGTCCCGTCCATCAGCAGGTGGGTCACCATGATCCGGTTGTAGATTTCGGTGGCGGCCTTGCGGGCCGCCTCGGCGACGATGGGCTTGTAGCTTTCGCCGTGAATCATGATCTGCCACTTGCCTTCCCGCTGATACCGCCCGGTCTCGGGGTCCCGCATCATCGGCAGGCCCCACTCCTCGAACTTGTGTACGCAGGAGTCCACGTGGCGGGCGATGTCGTAGCCGAGGTCCTCGCGCACCAGGCCCATGAGGTCGTTGCGGGCGTAGCGGACATGATCCTCGGGCTGGTTCTCGCCCCAGCGCATGCCCATGTAGGTGTTGATCGCATACAGGCCCTGGGCGACCGCGCCGCTGCGCTCGATGTTGGCCTTCTCGACGCAGACGATTTTCAGATCGCGTCCCCAGTACCTGGCCTCGTACGTGGCCCCGCAACCCGCCATGCCGCCGCCGATGACCAGGATGTCGGAGTCGACGAATACCGTCTTTCTGCGCGAGAACAGGCCCATCAGTCCGCGCCACCGTCCGCCGGACCCAGGGTGGGCAACTCGTCCACCTTGAGGAACTCCGGCTCATGCGCGAGTTGCTGGTCCCGGAACGAGTCCTCGGCCGGAGCGTCGTACTCGGACGGCGCCTTGATCGACCCCCACGGGGTCGTCCGGATCGGGGAAACGAAATTCTTCTCTGTGCCGTCACGGAACCTGATCTTCCAGGACACGGTGCCCTTGCCCTCTTCCCGCAGCACGCGAACGCTGTGGCCCAGGGGCGCGAAGTCGGCGTAGCCGCGCGCGTCGATGGCGTTCTGGGGACATGCCTTCACGCACGAGTAACACTCCCAGCACATGTTGGGCTCGATATTGAGCGCGCGGCGGTGGGTGGGGTCGATGTGCATGATGTCCGACGGACAGATATCGACGCAATGGCCGCAGCCGTCGCAGCGGGTCATGTAAACGAAGGTCGGCATGGTGCATTGTTCTCCAGGTTTCGAAGCTGAATTGAGTCCGCGCTAGTAATGGCGCGCGTGCCGGCGTGCGCTGCCGAGGATTTCCGGCCGCTCCGCCGGCGGAGGCAGGTTGCTCCGCGATCCGTTGGCTTCCTCGACGCGCTTCTGCAGGGCCGCGGCGGGTTTGTAGAACATGTGAGCAAACTTGGACCAGGGCACGGAACCGAACAGCACTGTCGAGGCGATGATGTGCAGGGCGAAGAACAGATTCGACCAGGAGCTGCCCGCCGATTGCAGCAATCCCCAGACCAGGGCCATCGTGGCGCTGGCGAGCAGCGAGAGGATGAACAGGTCGGCGATCACGACCCGGAACGGCGAATGGCCTTCCGCGGCCACGTCGACCCGTATGAAGAACCAGAACCAATAGCCGCCGACACACACCATCAGGGCGCCGAGATACCACAGTTGCGGCAGGATGGCCGGTGCCGGAGTTGCAGGCGTCGGATACCGGAACACCATGATGGCGGTGGTGGCCACGAAGGCCAGAAACCCGTACATGGTGAGCAGGTGGGCGATCCTGCGCCGCCGATTGCAGAATTCTCCCGACAGTAGCCCTTCCACAAGCAGCGTCCAGGCCGCCAGCGACATCACTTCTCCAGCCCCGACCTGGCGCGACCCCTTGCGTCCCGCTTCGCGCCAGTTGCGGAAGAAGTACCGGGCGCTTTTCTTGTGAAGCGTGTCGTACACCGTGCCGGCCGCCACCAATAGCACCATGATGACGACGTAAGCCTGCATGACGGCGGGAGGAATGAAGGCCGAAAGCTCGGCGAATGGATTGGTGGTGAACACGGGTTTATTTCATCAAACGCCGGTTTCCGGTGTCAAAGGTCCAGCGTCGCGACCAGGAACGCCCACAGGTCGGCCGCCTCGTCGATGAGCTTCGCGGTCGGCTTTCCGCTGCCGTGCCCGGCGCCGGTCTCGATCCGGATCAGCACCGGCGGCTCGCCTGCATGGGCGGCCTGCAGCGCTGCGGCGAACTTGAAGCTGTGCCCCGGAACGACCCGGTCATCCGTGTCGGCAGTCGTCACCAGCGTGGCCGGATAGGTCGTGCCCGGACGCAGGTTGTGATAGGGCGAGTAGGCGCGCAGGGCCGCAAACTGCTCCGGGTCGTCAATGTCGCCGTACTCCTCCACCCAGTAGCGGCCCGCCGTGAACCGGTGGTAACGCAGCATGTCCATGACACCGACAGCGGGCAGGGCCGCGCCGAACAGCTCGGGGCGCTGGGTCATGGCCGCGCCAACCAGCAGACCGCCGTTGCTCCTGCCCTGTATGGCCAGTTTTGCGGGTCGCGTATAGCCATTGTCGATCAACCACTCGGCGGCGGCGATGAAATCGTCGAAGACGTTCTGCTTGCGCACCGTCTTGCCGGCTTCGTGCCATACCTCGCCGTACTCGCCGCCTCCGCGCAGATTCGGCTGCGCATAGATCCCGCCCATTTCCATCCACGCCAGTCGGGCGGCCGAGAATGAAGCCAGCATCGAGATGTTGAAGCCGCCGTAGCCGTATAGCAGTGTCGGTCGATTGCCGTCCGGTTCCACGTCCCGGCGGTGGGAAATGAACATGGGCACGCTGGTGCCGTCCGCGCTCTGGTAGAACACCTGGCGCACCACGTAGTCATCGGGATCGAAGTCCACCACCGGCTGGCGCCACAACGTGCTTTCGCCGGTGATCACATCGTAGCGGTAGATGCTGGACGGGCGGTTGAAGCTCGAGAATGTGTAAAAGGTCTCGGCATCGGCGTGCCGTCCGCCGAAGCCCCTGACGGTGCCGAGGCCCGGAAACTCGACATCCCTCAGTTGGGTGCCGTCGGTCCTGAAGATCCTGACCAGACTGGCCACATCCTTCAGGTAGGAAGCGATCAGCACGCCCCCCACGTAGGAGACGTCGCGAAGAGTCTCCTCCGCTTGGGGGACGACCTCCCGCCAGGACGACTCATCCGGGTCGGAGAGGTCGACCGCGATGACGCGCCCCAGGGGCGCCAGGAAGTCCGTTTCGAAGTAAAACAATTGTCCGTCGTTGCCCACGAACTCGAAACCATGGTCGAAACGGGAAATCAGTTCGGTGGGCAGGCCGTAGGGTTCCTGCAGATCCTTGACGATGACCTGATTCTTGTTGTCCGTATCCTTCCAGACATCGATGACCAGGTAGCGTCCGTCCTCGGAGACGCGAGTCCCGAATATCCACTCCGGCTGATCCGCCCGCTCGTAGACCAGCACGTCGGCCGACTGCGGCGTGCCCAAGCGGTGGTAATAGACCTTCTGGTGGGTGTTGGGCGCCTGGAACGCCTGCCCCTCCTGCGGTTCCGGAAACCGGGTGTAGAAGAACCCCCGGCTGTCGCCCGTCCAACTCGCGGTGGAGAACTTGCTCCACCGAAGGTGGTCGGGCAAGTCCCGCAGGGTGGCGATTTCTCGCACGTGCCACTCGCTCCAGTCGCTGCCCGCGTGGCGTTTCGAATAGGCCAGATAGCGGCCGTTGTTGCTGACAACCCAATCGCCGAGCGACACGGTGCCGTCGTCCGACCAGGTGTTCGGATCGAGCACGACCGTCGGATCGTCCTCAAGATCCCCTTGCATGTACAGGACCGACTGGTTCTGAAGGCCGTCGTTCCGCATGAAGTAGTAGCGTCCGGCCCGTTTACGCGGTGTTCCGAAGCGCTCGTAGTCCCACAGCCCCTGCAGGCGCGCGCGAATCGCTTCGCGCTCCGGAATGGCCTCCAGGTAGTCGAAGGCAACCTCGTTCTGCTCGTCGACCCACGCTGCCACCTCGCCGGATTCGCGAATATCGTCCTCCAGCCAGCGATAGGGGTCCGGTACGACATGACCGTGAAATTCATCCACGACGTCGACCATGCGAGTCTCCGGATAATCGATTTCCGCCGAAAGACCGACCTGCAAGACCGCCGCCGAGGCGACAACGAACAACAGTGAAGCACGCCAATACATCTTGTTCTTCCTCACGGGTCTTGCAGGGTCGCCCCAAGGGCGTGCGCGGCAGGAATCAACGGCTGCAAACCCGCTTCCGCGAATTCCATCGGCGCTCGCTCCTTGAAGATGGCGAGAGCATATCAGGCTTGGAACGAGGACGAAAACACGGTATCGAGCACCGTCCTGACGCTTGCCACAAGGGTCGGCTCAAGCGCGAAAGAGCTCTTTCAGATTGGCGGCGTCGGCGTTCCCCCCGCTGAGAATCACGGCTACGGTCTTGCCCGCCATCCTGCCGCGCTCCGACAGCATGCCGGCAAGCGCCGCCGCGCCGGCCGGTTCGGCCAGGTTGTGCGTCAGACCAAGTAACAGCCGCTGCGCCTCCAGAATCGCGGCGTCGTTCACCGTGATCACCCTTGCAGCTTCCCGATTGATCGTGTCCACTGCGTCGGGCACGGGAACCCGGGTGGCCACGCCATCGGCAATCGTATCCGCGCGCGGCGTGGACACAGGCTTGCCGGCCTCGAACGACCGCGCGTAGCACGGCGCCCCTTCGGCCTGAACGCCGATCACGTCCGTCGTCAGTCCCATCGCGTTGCGCGCCGCGATCACGCCGCAGATCCCCGAGCCCAGGCCGATGGGCACGTAAACCGCGTCGAGCGGTCCGGCGGCCGCGAAAAGTTCCAGAGCATAGGACGCCACACCCTGCACGAGCGTCGGATCGAAGGAACCCACCATGTGGAGCCCTTCGGCTTCGCCGAGCCGTTGGGCATGCTCCAGCGACTCCTGGTAATCGCCGCCATGTATGACCAGCTCGGCCCCCTGGGCAACCATCGCGGCGTTCTTTTCCGGGTTGTTGCCCTCCGGCACGCAGATCACGGAACGCACCCCGTGGTGAGCGGCGCTGACTGCGACCGACTGCCCGTGGTTGCCGCGGGTCGCGGCGATCACGCCGGGACAATCCGCTTGCCGCTGTTTCAAGCGGTGCATGTAGAGCACCCCGCCACGGACCTTGAACGCCCCGGTCGGCAGGTGGTTCTCGTGCTTGACCCACACCGTCAGTCCGGCGTGGCGGCTGAGCAAGGGCCAGACGTACTGGGGTGTGGCCGGCAGGTGCCCGTAAATGATCTCCGCCGCCGCCTGCAGCGACCCGATCGAAAAACGTATCATCGATCACCACTCCACACAGGCCCCCAGCGAACCTGATCCACTCGCCTGGATTGGGCAAGACGCGGAATGTCCGGCGCGATTTTCCGCCTCGTGCTATCGGCGCCATTGTAAGCTACCCCCATGCGGGGCTACCTGGGATTGGGATCGAACCTCGGCGACCGGCGCGCCAACCTTTCGCGGGCGCTTAAGCTTGTCGAGCGGCGGCCCATCCGGGTCGAGCGCGTGTCCCCGGTGGTGGAGTCGCCCGCGATGCTGCCGGACGGCGCCCCGCCGGACTGGGACAGGCCGTACCTGAATCTCGCCGCGGCGTGCGAGTCGGAAGCGTCCCCGAAGGTGATACTCGAGTGGTGCAAGGCCATCGAACGGGACCTGGGGCGCGAGCCGGGCCAGCGCTGGTCGCCCCGTCCGATGGACATCGACATCCTTCTGTGGGGAGACGAACCCTGGCTCGATGATTCGCTGACAATTCCGCACCCGGGTCTGCGCAAACGCAACTTCGTGCTCACGCCCATGCTCGCGCTGGAACCGCGGCTGGTTCCGCCGGGCGCAAACGGCGAGAGTCTCCTCGAAAGTTCACGCGGTCTGGCGGACCCCATCCCCCTCTGGATGGGCATCGTCAACGTCACGCCGGACTCGTTCTCCGACGGCGGGCGCCATACCGGCTGGTCCAGCGTCGAGCCCCTGGTCCGGGACATGATCGAGGCCGGTGTACAAATCATCGATGTGGGGGGCGAATCGACCCGCCCCGGAGCGTCCACGCTGCGGCACGACGAAGAATGGCTGCGCGTCGCCCCAGTACTGGAACATCTATTGGACTTGCGCAAGGACAGCGCCTTGGGCCCGCAGATCAGCATCGACACCTATCATGCCCAGACCGCCCGTCGCGCACTGGATCTGGGTGTGGACATGGTGAACGATGTCGGCGGGCTCGCATCGCCGGCCATGATCGAACTCGCCCGCGACAGCGGTGCCGACTGGGTGGCAATGCACCAGCTATCACTGCCGGTGGACCCGCGCCTGACCCTCCCTGCCGACCAGGACCCCTTTGCGGTCGTCGAGAACTGGCTGCTCGACAGCATCGAGCGCTGGCAGAAGGCCGACCTGGACCTCAACCGAATCGTCTTCGACCCCGGAATCGGCTTCGGCAAGACACCCGACCAGTCGTGGCAACTGCTGCGACGCGCGGGCGATTTCCGGCGACACGGTCTGCGGGTGCTGGTGGGCCACTCACGCAAGTCGTTCCTGCGACCCTGTGTCGGCGATGACATGCGCGCCAGGGACAGTGCCACAGTCGGCGTGTCGCTGAGCCTCGGCGCCCAGGGAGTGGACATCATCCGCGTGCACGATGTACCCCGGAATGTCGACGCCCACCGGGGTTGGTCGGTGGCACGAGGAGCTTGCGGCATTTCAAATTGAAGTCGATTTGGCGCAGAATAGGCTGGCGCATACACAAGGGCTGTCGCATACGCGAATTACGAATCAAACGCACAGCACGCGGTCGAGGGTTCCCCGCCGATCGCCAACTTTCCGGGAGGACGGCATGTACAACAAGTTCACCATCAATCTCTTGACCACTTTCCCGAGTCTGGTGTTCGGACTGCTTTCCGCCGTTTCGGCCCAGGAGTCCACCTCCGGCAGTTACGCCGCGGTCCAGGGTCAGACGGGCGGCCAGGACATGTTCGGCGCGTACGACGTGGTGGCCGGCTGGCCGAACGACATATCCACGCTCCCCGGCGCCGAGGGATGGACCTTCGGCGCGGGCCAGAGCGTCTTCGCCGAGAGCCCGGACCGTGTGTTCTACCTGCAGCGCGGCCTGCTGCCGCAGATCGACGCCCCGTCGAACCGGCGCATACCGGAGATCGGTCCCAGCCTGAGCTTCCCCCCCACCGGCATCTGGCGCAACGCCACCCGCGTCAGCATCCCGGGTAGCGGTGGCACCGGCGGACTGGCCGAAGACGGCATCACCGGATGGCTGGAGGCGGGCGGGCGATTCGGAATCGATGCCCGCTGGCAGTACTGCATCCTGGTGTTCGACCGCGACGGCAATGTAGTGGAGGCCTGGGACCAGTGGGACTCCATGCTCCAGCGGCCCCATTACGTCGCCATCAACCCGTATGATCCCGACAAGCACGTCTGGATCATCGACGACCACAAGCACATCATCCACAAGTTCACCAACGACGGCACAACGCTGGTGCAATCCATCGGCACCTACGGTGAACTGGGCGCCGACGAGACGCACTTCAACCGCCCGACGTTCATGTCCTGGTTCTCCGACAGCAGCTTCATTGTCGCCGACGGCTACAACGGCACCCGGGTGGTCAAGTTCGACGCCGACGGCAATTACCTGACCTCATGGGGCGAGCGGGGCACGCCGCCCAACGAGACTCGCCCCTACTACTGGAACAACGTTCACGGCGTTGCCATCGATCCGGCAACCCAGCGGGTGTTCGTGAACGACCGCGCCAACCGGCGGATCCAGGTCTTCGACCAGGACGGCGAGTACCTGTACGAGTGGAGCGTGGGCGAAAGGCCCGCCAACATCCACATGTTCATCATCACCGACGACGGCTACCTGTGGGCGGCGGACCGCAGCACCCACAAGATCCTCAAGTACGACCTGGACGGCAACTTCCTCTACTCCTGGGGCACCTACGGCGACTTCGCCGGCGGCATCGCGGGCGTGCACGGCATGAGCGTGGACCAGGAAGGCAACCTCTACCTGGCCCAGGTGGACAACAAGGGCGGCGTGCAGAAATTCGTGCCGCGGGAGGGAGCCAATCCCGACTACGTGATCGGCCGGCCGCACTACGCGGCGTGGGAGTGACTGAGGTCGACTCGGGCAACAATAAGCGGATTGCACCGGCCAGCGTGCGCAACGTACGCTTGCGCAATACGCATGCCGTGGTAGGCCGCTACGGGATTTCTTTATCACTGTCTCTGCTCTTGGGAGTCTTCTCAGCTGGGTCCGGCAACAGTCAGACTCGTATCCCGGAGGCGCTGGAACCTTGGCGCGAATGGGTCCTGTATGGCTTGGAATATCAGGCATGCCCGCCGCTGAACGGTTCCCGACCCGGAGAATCCTCGAATCACATATGCGCCTGGCCGGGCGAGCTGTCCCTGGATGTCACCACATCCGGCGCAACGTTCAGCCAGGAATGGGAACTGCTCGCCGAAACTTGGGTACCGCTTCCGGGCGACTCGGCCAACTGGCCGATCGATGTCTTGGCCGACGGTGCCGCGGCGGCCGTCGTTTCTTGGGATGATCGTCCGTCAATTCGTCTTGAACCCGGACTGCGCAACGTAAGCGGGGCGCTGCGCTGGAACACCCGACCGGCGGCGATAGCGATCCCCAGCGAAAGCGCATTGGTCTCACTACGATTGGATGGCACGCGGGCGACCATCCCGGAGCGCGACGGCGGTACGCTATGGCTCGGTATCCGACCGGACGACGTGCTGGAAGAGGACCGGCTGGATGTCGTCGTCTACCGGTTGCTGAGCGATGGTCTTCCCATCACGCTTGAAACATCGATCCAAATCGACGCCGCCGGCCAGAACCGTGAAGTCGCCCTTTCCGGCGCGCTTCTGCCTGGGTTCACGGGCGAACGGCTAGAGGCGGAGCTGCCGACCCAGCTTGGGGAAGACGGCACGCTCAGGGTACAGATCAATCCCGGGCGCTGGACGCTGTCGTTCGTCTCGCGGGCCCCGGACGAACTTGGACCTCTGGACATTCCGCAGGCCACGGAACCGTGGCCGGACGAGGAAATCTGGAGCTTCGACGGAGACTCCAGACTGCGCGTTGCGGGGCTTGAAGGGGCACCCGCGGTGGACGCCGCGCTCGCCGGCGTCCCTCTGCGCTGGGGAGGCCTTCCAGCCTATCAAGTCTCCGCCGGGCAGTCGCTTAATTTAGTGGAGCGTAGCCGCAACGACGCCGATATGCGCAATGCGCTTCATCTGAAGCGTAGCATGTGGATGGACTTCGACGGAAACGGATACACGACCGAAGATACCGTTTACGGTTCGATGCACCGCGATTGGCGTCTCGACATGGCTGACCCGTATGTGATGACGATGGCTTCCGTCAATGGCGAGAACCTGTTGGTAACAGAAGGCGTACTTCCCGGTACGCAGGGTGTGGAGCTTCGTCAGCCGGAATTGACGGTCCTGACAACATCGCGAATTGGTCCCATTCGCAATCTGGCGGTTACGGGGTACCTGCAATCGTTCGACAGCGCTGCATACACACTTAATCTTCCCCCGGCACATCGGCTGATGGCGGCCCCCGGAGCGGATGTGGCGGCCGGAGCCTGGCTCAACAGCTGGAGGCTGCTCGACATATTCCTTGCGCTCATCGTTGCCGTGGCGGCCTGGCATCTCTTTGGCGCCGGCGGGGGGATCGCGGCATTGATCACCATGCTGCTTCTGTTCCAGGAGCCGCTCGCGCCACGTTGGTTGTGGCTGAACGCGCTGATTGCGGTGGGGATGTTCCGGGCAGCGCCGACAGGGCGCCTGAGGACATTCGGACGTTGGTACCGCAATGCCAGCTTGCTCGCGTTAATTGCGGCGCTAGTGCCCTTTGTGATCTTTCAAGCGCGAGCCATCGTATTTCCTCAGCTTGAGCTGGAGCACGCGCGCGTTCTTGACGATTCCCTGACCCGCCAGGAAATTGTCGCGGACCCCACGATCCTCATGAGCTTATCGCCGGAACGTGCGGCTCTGGAAGAGATTGTTGTCTCAGGCTCTCGAGTTGACACGCTCCCAAGGTACCAGCCGGGCACCCTGGTCCAGACCGGACCGGGTTTGCCCGACTGGAGATGGAACACCTATACGCTCGCGTGGAGCGGTCCGATAGATTCCGCACAGTCATTTCGGATGGTGATATTGAGCCCATGGTCGGTGGCAATATGGCGCTTGGCCGGTCTTGGGTCGGCGATTGCATTGCTTTTTATCCTGCTGCGTCCGCACATTGCCATCCTGCGGCAACAGCTGCCTGGCGGCGCACGCGCGATGCCCGTGCTGTGCGCCTTGCTGGCATTGCCCCAGGAATCCCCGGCACAGGAGTTGAACCCGTTCCCGTCGCCTGATCTGCTCCAGGAGCTACAACGTCGGCTTGTGGCACCCGCGCCCTGCCACCCTGCGTGCGCCGAGATCACCAGCGCACGGGTAACGCTCCAAGGTGCGGCTTTGAACATCGATTCGGTCGTGGCAGTCGGAAGTACCGTTGCCGTCCCGATTCCCGGTTCGACCGAAGGCTGGCGCGCCGATTCAGTTCTGGTTAACGGTCAACCAGTCAATCAGCTCTATCGGTATCCCGGCGGGACGATGTGGTTGCGGTTGGATGAAGGCGTGCACGATATCGTTCTAATGGGACCGGTACCCGGCGGCAACAGCTTCGCGCTGCCCTTTCCGCTGGTGCCCAAGCGCATCGAAGCTGATACGAGCGATTGGGAAATTGTTGGTATCGTTGATGGCAAACTCCCGTCGGGATCTCTCGAATTTGTTCGCCGGCAAACACCGGACGACGCCGACGATCCCCCCACCCGGTCGTTTCCGCCGTTTGTCAGGATCGTACGCAATTTTTCGCTCGGCTTGAACTGGTCCGTATTAACCCAGGTCCATCGAATAGCGCCGACAGTCGACGCCTTCACCGTGGCGATCAACTTGCTGCCGGGGGAAGTTGTCCTTTCTTCCGGCATCGAAACCAGCGACGGTCGGGCCCTCGTCGCCTTGGAGTCGACCGAGGACTACGCGGAATGGGAGTCGCGGCTGCCCACGGCGGAAAGCCTGGAATTGACGGCACCGGCGAATGTTCCGTGGGCCGAGCGCTGGCAATTCGTTATCGGTCCGATCTGGAATGCCCAGTTCGACGGAATTCCACGCACTCCTCCAGCGGAACGCTCAAGGTCGTCCTTCGCCCCCGAGTACGACCCGCGGCCCGGGGAAAGCCTGACGCTCACCTTGACGCAACCGCAACCGAGTTCGGGCGATACGATCGCCTTGGACAAGGTTGAGTACTTGATGCGCGTTGGAGACCGGTCGTCGGAGTTCACCCTGGAACTGGACTACCGCAGCACTCGCGGCATGCAGCACGTTCTGGAACTCCCCGAGGACAGCGAGCTCACCGGTGTGCTTATCGACTCCGCAGAAATACCCTTGAGACTGGAGGAAAATCGCCTTCAGATTCCAGTGAATCCAGGGTCACATACCGTTGAAGTGAGTTGGCGAATGACCGGAGGCGTAGGAGTGGTTGTCGCGCTGCCACACGTCAACCTTGGCGTAGGCGCGAGCAATTTATCCTCAACAATCGAGCTTCCCGAGGACAGATGGATCCTGCACGCGTACGGTCCGACCTTGGGACCGGCTGTCCTGTATTGGCCCGAACTGTTGTTGCTGGGGCTTGCCGCAGTATTGCTTGGCCGATTTGCCTTGAGTCCACTGGGAATTCGGGAGTGGCTACTGTTGGGAGTTGGCCTTTCGACTTTCGCCTGGCCGATACTGTTGCTGTTCGCCGCTTGGGCTTTCGTCCTTAGTTGGCGTGGAAAAACGCAGATCAAGTTGCCGAGAGGTTTGTTCAACGGAATGCAAGTCGGTCTCGGCATGTTGACGCTCGTCACGCTGGCCGCCGTCGTCGCGGCCATTCCACAAGGCCTACTGGGCGAGCCCGATATGCAGATTTCCGCGCCAAGCGGTTTTGGACCGATGACGTGGTTCTCAGACCGCGTCACAGGCCTCACTCCGACCGCAGGAGTCGTCACGATTTCAATATGGTATTACCGAGTTGCCATGCTTGCCTGGGCCCTGTGGCTGAGCTTCGCGCTGATGCGGTGGATTCCATGGGCGTGGCGGGCTTACAACCATGACGGGATCTGGCGTGGCAAGGTAGTCGGCAACGCAGGCTGACAGGAGCCCTCAGGCAACGACGCGCTCAATCGGTTTGGTGACGGGTCCGCTACTGATCGCTTGGGCGCACCCCGAATACAGCTTGCGCACTTCGTCGGCGATGACGCGCATCCCCTCCTCCACGACCCTGTCCTCCTGAGCGTATGACAGGCGCAGGCACTCGTGGACGTGTCGCCAGGGCTCGTGCAGCCCGGGAAAGAACCAGTGCCCGGACATGACAAGTACATTCCTGGCCTTCAGCCGGCGGTAAAGTTCTTCGCTGGTGATGGGCAGCCCAGGGAACCAGAGCCACAGGAAGAAGGCGCCTTCCGGGGAATGGATCTTGTAGGGCAATCCCTCGAACTCGCGACGGACCACCTCGCAGGCGAACTCCATCTTGTGCCGGTAGAACGGCTGGATCACCTTCCGGCCGATGTCCACGATCTCGCCGCTGTCGACCCAAGGGTGGGTAAGGACGGCACCGGTGCTCGGAATCGTCAGGCTGTGGACGGCTGTCATGTTTCCCAACGCGTCGATGAGTTCTTCCCGGGCGATGACGATGCCCGTGCGCACCCCCGGCATGCCCAGTTTGGAAAGACTCATGCAGAGAATGACGTTTTCGTTCCACAACAAGGTCGCGGGGTCGTAGATGATTCGCGGAAACGGCAGGCCGTACGCGTTGTCGATGATGAACGGCACGCCCGCCGCCTTCGCCATGGCATCAAGCTGGCGCAGTTCGCTGTCGGTGATAATGTTGCCCGTGGGATTGGTCGGTCGGGACACGCAGACTGCGGCGATATCGTCGTCGATTTTCAGCGAATCGAAGTTCACCCGGTACTTGAATATATTCCCCGGACGCTCCTCGATCTCAGGCCGGTGAGCGACGTAGAGGTCGTCAACCAGACCGATGTCGCTGTATCCGGCGTATTCCGGCGTCATGGGCAGCAGGATGCGCCTGCGGCTGCCGTCGGCAAAGTCGCCGGCCAACATGTTGAAAAGCTGGAAAAAACCAGTCTGGCTTCCCGATGTCAGCGCGATATTGTCCGCCGAGATCGGCCAGCCGTACAGACGCGACAGCAACTTCGCCAGCGAAGTGCGGAAACCGAGTTCACCCTTGGGATGGGCGTAATCGCCCACCATCCGCTGGAGGTCATCGGGATTGTCGCCGATTTCATGAAGGCGCCGCCGTAGCAGCGCGACCATCTCGGGGATGGTGCCGGGGTTGCCGCCTCCCAGCAGAAGCGCGGTGGGATCCTCGGCGATCGCCCGTCCAAGGTCGTCCATCAGCTGGGCCGTCCCGGTCTCCCGGGAGAAACGATCACCGAAGCTGGACAGTTTCGTGTTCATGCCGGGCTTCTACTCCCTGTGCAGCAGGGAGTCAACTCTTCCTTCGACACACGATGAATTCTGACCATCTGAAGGCGGGCACGACCGGCGGCGAGACCGCCACCCGCCGTTTTATCCAATCAACCGACCCGGTCCGCCCGCGCATACACATTGAACCGGTTTGCCTTGAGAAATCCCACCAGCGTCATGCCGAACTCCTCGGCCAACTCCACTGCCAGGGATGAAGGCGCCCCCACCGCAGCCATCATGGGAATACCGGCCATCATGGCCTTCTGCATCAGCTCGAAGCTTGCGCGGCCGCTCACCACGACTCCGTGGTCACTCAAGGGCAATTCATCCTTCAGGAGCGCCTGTCCGATGAGCTTGTCCAGGGCATTGTGCCGGCCCACATCCTCGCGGCTGACGCTCACATCTCCATCGGCGTCGAACAACCCCGAGGCGTGCAATCCCCCGGTGCGATCGAAGACGCGCTGCAACGCCCGCAACCGCTCCGGCAACGCGCCAAGTGTCTTGGCGGCGACCCGCAAGGGGTTGCCGTGCAGGTCGTGGCGCCCCTGCACCGCAACCGCCTCCAGGGAGGCCTTGCCGCAGACGCCGCAACTGGAGGAGGTGTAAAAATGGCGTTCGAGGCGCGCAAGGTCCACCTCGACGCCGGCCGCCAGGTCCACCCGCACCACGTTGATCAGCCCGTTTGCGGCCGGCGGGCCGCAGGGGCCGATGGCCTCGATCTGGTCCGCGTCGGAGACGATACCTTCGGTCAGCAGGAAACCGGCCGCCAGTTCGCCGTCGTGGCCCGGTGTACGCATGGTGATCGAAATGCTCCGCTGCGCGCGCCGTCCGTCGGGGCGCGTGTAAGCCAGGCGAATCTCCAGCGGTTCCTCGGTGGCCACCACGTCGTCGCAGGTCCCCGCGTCCGCACCGAACCGCCTTATCTGAATGCGCTTGACGCTGGCAACCGAGCCGATGTCACCAACGCTCAACGCTCGACACGCCGAATCCGGCTCGACGTGACCTCGCCCACGTTGCGGCAGCCCACCAGGCGCATGTCCCGCTCGATGTCGGCGCGCAGGATGGACAGCGCGCGGTCGACTCCGGCCTCGCCTCCCGCGCCGAGGCCGAACAGGTACGGCCGCCCGATCGAACAGGCCGTAGCACCGAGCGCCAGCGCCTTCAACACGTGTACGCCACGGCGCACGCCGCCTTCGAGGATGATCTCCAGGCGGTCGCCCACCGCGTCAACGATCTCCGGCAGCACCTCGATGGGCGCGGGAGCGGTATCCAGCTGTCGCCCGCCGTGGTTCGAAATGATCACGGCGCTGGCTCCCACCTCGGCCGCCCGCACGGCGTCCTTGACCGAGAGCACGCCCTTGATCGCGAATGGGCCGCCCCACTCCTCGATCATCCAGGCGGCGTCATCCCAACTCACGGTCCGGTCCAGTTCGTCATTGAAGAAACTGACCAGGGTGGTGACGTCGCCCTTGATGCGATCCTTGACGCTGGCCAGTTCGATGGGCGGACTGGTGAAATAGTTCCAGACCCAACGCGGGTGCCTCGCGAAACTGAACAGGCTTGCGGGTGTCAGCCTGGGCGGAATCGTCATGCCGGTCACCAGGTCCCGTTCACGGTTTCCGGCCACCGGCACATCCACCGTCAACGCGAGCGCGTGGTATCCCGACGCCTTGCAGCGCTCGATGAACTCGCGGTTCAGACCCCTGTCCTTGAAGACGTAGACCTGAAACAGCTT
Source organism: Candidatus Rariloculaceae bacterium (assembly GCA_965221035.1). Lineage (GTDB taxonomy): Bacteria > Pseudomonadota > Gammaproteobacteria > Steroidobacterales > Rariloculaceae > UBA6522. Next base: position 3,234,553 of record OZ244860.1, on the reverse strand, counting down.
CGGTCCGTCGGTCGCCGCGGCGGCCTCCTCGATGCTGACCGTGGAGATGGACGACAGCGAGTACATCGTGCCGGCGCGGCTGGCCGCCCGCGCCACCGCGTGTTCGCCCTCATGGTGAAACAGACGCGACATCGCTGTCGGCGCGCAGAACAGCGGCATGCTGATGGGCTGGCCGAAGACCGACGTGGTGAGATCGATTTCACTGACATCGACCAGGAACCGCGGCACCAGTTCGTAACGGTCGAAGGCCGAGGTGTTCTGCCGCATCGTCCATTCGTCGCCCGCCGCGCCGTCGATGTAGTGGAACATCGGCGCCGGAAGACGTTTCGACGCCCGCTCCCGCAACTTCGCGATGTTGAAACAGCGATCAAGCGCGCGGCTCATGGGTCTTGCCGCTGCCGGATCAATTCGGTCAGGGCCTGCTCGGCCAGGTCGGACAGTCCGGTTTCGTCCGATCGCATGTGCTCGGCCATCGCGTCGAGCATGTAGGGATTCCAGAATCGGCCGATATGGTCCATCACGCCTGCCACTTCATCGGCCCGGTCGAGTCCGCAGTCGAAATTGGCCGCGATATCATTAGCCATTCGCACCAGCTTGGCGGTATTCATCGGCTGTTCGGTGGCAGCATCGCCCAGAAGATAACGCCCGGACGGGGGCCGCTCAGGCGGACACGGGCGTGCGCGCCTTGCGCAGGAACTCCAGCTGCGTTTCGGTGAACTCCTCGAACTCCTGCTGCCAATCCGAAAGCTGGGTCACCTTGTAGGCCTGCACGGCCGTGACCTTGTACTCGGGGCAATTGGTCGCCCAGTCCGAATTGTCCGTGGTCACCACGTTGGCGCCGGACTCCGGATGGTGGAAGGTGGTGTACACCACCCCCGGCTGAACCCGCTCGGTGATGTCAGCCCGCAGGACCGTGTCGCCGGCCCGGCTCTTCAGGCCCACCCAGTCGCCTTGCTCGATACCGCGCTGCTCGGCATCGTGGGGGTGGATCTCGAGGATGTCCTCGTCGTGCCACTTCATGTTCTCGGTGCGCCGCGTCTGCGCGCCCACGTTGTACTGGCTCAGAATCCGCCCGGTGGTCAGCAGCAGCGGGTACCTGGAGGTGGAGCGTTCCTGGGTCGCCACATAGGGCGTCAGCCGGAACAGGCCCTTGCCGCGCACGAAGGTGTCCACGTGCATGGTGGGGGTACCCTCCTCGGCCTTGGCGTTGCAGGGCCACTGGATGGAACCCAACCGGTCGAGCTTGTCGTAACTCACGCCGTGGAACGTCGGCGTCAGCCGCGCGATCTCGTCCATGATTTCGCGGGGATGACTGTAGTTCATCGGGTAACCCATGGCGTTGGCGAGCAACTGGGTGACTTCCCAGTCCTCGTAACCGGCCAGCGGCTTCATGACCTTGCGCACCGGCGAGATCCGCCGTTCGGCGTTCGTGAAGGTACCGTTCTTCTCCAGGAACGACGAACCCGGCAGGAAGACATGGGCGAATTTCGCCGTCTCGTTGAGGAACAGGTCCTGTACGATCAGGCATTCCAGCGACGACAGCGCCGCGGAAACATGGGTGATGTCCGGATCGGACTGCGCCATGTCCTCGCCCTGCACGTAGAGCCCCTTGAAGTGCCCGGCGACCGCCGCGTCGAACATGTTCGGTATGCGGAACCCCGGTGTGGGCAGCAGGTCGACGCCCCATTCGCGTTCGAACAGCGCGCGCGTTTCCGCATCGGAGATGTGCCGGTATCCGGGCAGCTCGTGCGGGAACGACCCCATGTCGCAGGCGCCCTGCACGTTGTTCTGGCCCCTCAGCGGGCTGACCCCCACGCCTTCGCGCCCCAGGTTGCCGGTGGCCATGGCGAGATTGGCGATGCCCATGACCATCGTGGAACCCTGGGCGTGCTCGGAAACGCCAAGACCGTAGTAGATGGCGCTGTTGGGTCCGGCCGCGTACAGCCGGGCCGCGGCGCGGATGTCCTCGGCGGGCACCCCGGTGACCTCGGCCATGGCCTCCGGTGAATTGCGCTCTTCGAGGACGAACCGGCGCCAGTCCTCATAAGCATCCGCCTCGCAGCGGTCTTCGATATAGGGCCTGTCTTCCAGACCTTCCGAGAGAACCGCGTGGGCCAGGGCGTTGATGATGGCCACGTTGGTCCCGGGACGCAGCTGGAGGTGGTGGTCCGCATTCACGTGGGCGGATCGAACCAGGTCGATGCGTCGCGGATCGATGACGATCAGCCTGGCGCCTTCCCGCAGCCGGCGCTTCATCTGCGAACCGAACACCGGGTGGGCGACGGTGGGATTTGCGCCGATGATCATGATCACGTCGGCCTTGAGGACCGAATCGAACGCCTGCGTGCCCGCCGACTCGCCCAGCGTCGACTTCAGTCCATAGCCCGTGGGCGAGTGGCACACGCGCGCGCAGGTGTCCACGTTGTTGTTGCCGAACGCGGCCCGGACCGTCTTCTGCACCAGGTAGGTTTCCTCGTTGGTGCAGCGCGAGGAGGTGATGCCGCCGATGGAATTGGGGCCGTGCTCCCGCCGAATCCTCTTCAGCCTGTCGGCCGCGAAGGTGATCGCTTCCTCCCAGGACACCTCCCGCCACGGATCACTGATGGATTCACGAATCAGCGGCGCTGTGATGCGGTCCTTGTGCGTGGCATAGCCGAAGGCGAAGCGCCCCTTGACGCAGGAATGCCCGTGGTTGGCGTGGCCGTCCTTGTTGGGGATCATCTTGACCACCTCCTCGCCCTTCATCTCGGCGCGGAAGGAACAGCCAACGCCGCAGTAGGCGCAGGTGGTGATCACGGAGTGCTCGGGTTGGCCGAGCTGGATCAGTGAATTCTCGGTCAGCGTCGCGGTCGGACAGGCCTGCACGCAGGCCCCGCACGAGACGCACTCGGAATCGAGGAAGGGCTGGTCCTGGCTGGCGGCCACCTTGGATTCGAATCCGCGCCCGTCGATGGTCAGCGCGTAGGTACCCTGGACCTCCTCGCAGGCGCGCACGCAACGCGAACAGACGATGCACTTGCTCGGGTCGAAGGTGAAATAGGGGTTGCTCTGGTCCTTTTCGGCATCCAGATGATTCTCGCCTTCGTAGCCATAGCGCACCTCGCGCAGGCCCACGGCGCCCGCCATGTCCTGCAACTCGCAGTCGCCGTTGGTGGGGCAGGTCAGGCAATCCAGAGGGTGATCGGAGATGTAGAGCTCCATGACGTTGCGCCGCACATCCGCCAGTCGCGGAGTCTGCGTCGAGACCTGCATGCCGTCGGCCACTTCGGTGGTGCAGGACGCCGGCAGCCCCTTGGCACCCTCGATCTCCACCAGGCACAGCCGACACGAACCGAACGCCTCCAGCATGTCGCTGGCGCAGAGCTTGGGGATGTTGATGCCCGCAAGCGCGGCGGCACGGATGACCTTGGTGCCCTCGGGAACTGTCACCGACTTGCCGTCGATGGTGAGTTTCACCATCGTCGCGGACTCGCTGGGCGGCGCGCCCAAGTCTTCAGGGCGCCTGTAGGCCTGGTAGACTTGACTCATCACTCATCTCCATCCTTCACCCCGGAATCAGCGTGCCCGCAGATCCTCGGGAAAATGATCCAGTACGCTGAGGACCGGGAACGGAGCCATTCCACCCAGCGCGCACAGCGAACCTGCGACCATCGTATCGCAGAGGTCCCTTAACAATAGCAGGTTGTCGGTTTCGTCGTCACCGCTCAGGATCCGGTCGATGACTTCCACGCCCCGCACCGCGCCGATCCGGCAGGGCGTGCATTTCCCGCAGGATTCGATAGCGCAGAATTCCATGGCGAATCGGGCCTGTTCGCCCATGTCCACGGTATCGTCGAAGACCACGAGACCGCCGTGGCCGATCATCCCCCCGAACTCCGCGAACGCTTCGTAGTCCAGCGGCGTATCGAACCGGGACGGGTGGATGTAGGCACCCAGCGGACCGCCTGCCTGCACCGCCCGGATCGGCCGCCCGCTGGCCGTGCCGCCGCCGAAGTCCTCCAGCAGTTCACGCAGGGTATGGCCGAAACCGATCTCCACCAGCCCGCCCCGCTCGATGTTCCCGGCCAGTTGTACGGTCAGCGTTCCCCTCGAACGGCCCGTGCCGTAGTCCCGGTAATATTGGGCGCCCTCCGCCAGGATGATCGGCACCGACGCAAGCGTTATGACATTGTTGACGATGGTCGGTGCCCCGAACAGGCCCTTGACCGCCGGCAGCGGCGGCCGGTAGCGGATGATGCCGCGCTTGCCCTCGAGACTCTCCAGCATGGAGGTCTCCTCGCCGCAGATGTAGGCCCCGGCAGCCTCGCGAACCTCCAGGTGGAAGGCCTGGCCGCAGCCCATCACGTCGTCGCCCAGCAGACCCGCGGACTCGGCCACATCGATGGCCTCGTTCATGGTGCGGATGGCCAGCGGGTATTCGGCCCGAAGATAGATGTAACCCATGGTCGCCCCGGCGGCCAGGCCCGCGATGGTCATGCCTTCGATGAGCACGAACGGATCGCTCTCCATGACCATCCGATCGGCGAAGGTGCCCGAATCGCCCTCGTCCGCATTGCAGGTGACGTACTTCTGCGACCCCTCGGCGTTCAGCACGGTCTGCCACTTGATGCCGGTGGGAAAGGCGGCGCCGCCACGGCCCCGCAGGCCGGATTCGGTGACGATTTCCACGATCTCGCCGCGCGACAGTTCCACCGCCCGGGCCAGCCCGCGGTAACCGCCGTGCGCACGGTAGTCGTCCAGCGACAGCGGCTCGGTGATGCCCGCGCGAGCGAAGGTAAGCCGGGACTGTTTCGCAAGCCAGGGAATTTCGTCGGTGGGGCCCAGTCCGAGTTCATGTTCGCCCGCGGTCAGGAATCCCGCCTCGAACAGTGCCGGAACGTCGGCGGCCCGCACCGGTCCGTAAGCGTGACGCACGCCGTCGGCTTCGACCTCGATCATGGGCTCCAGCCAGTAGAGGCCACGGGAACCGTTGCGCACCACGGTGACGGATTCGCCTCGCCCGGCGGCCTCCGCGGCAATCGCAGCCGCCACTTCGTCTGCCCCCAGGGAGAGCGCGGTAGTGTCGCGGGGAACGAACACCGTGCGCGCGGCGTCCGGTGCGTTCGAGCCCGCGGTCTCCGAACCCTCAGCTGTCCGCGTACCGCCTCCCCCGTCCAGCAGCGCGTCGAGGCGTTCCGGGGTCACCCGCCCGTGGACCGCGTCGTCGATCATGACCGCGGGTGAACTGGCGCAATTGCCAAGGCAATAGATGGGTTCCAGGCTGAACCGCCGGTCCGCGGTGGTTTCGTGGAGGCCGATGCCAAGGCGCGCCCTGGCGTGTTCTTCCAGCGCCCGGGCGCCCATGGCCTGACAGGCCTCGGCCCGGCAGATGTAGAGCGTCGCGCGGCCCGGCGGAGTGGTTCTGAACAGGTGGTAGAAGCTTATGACCCCGTGCACTTCGGCACGGGAGATGTTGAACACCTCGGCCACCGCGGGCACCGCCTCCGGCGGCACATGGCCCAGTTCGTCCTGGAGGGCGTGCAAGGCCGGCAGCAGCCCCCCGGGGCGGGCAACATGGCGAGCGGCGATCTCGCGGATCAGCGCGTCGGGGGCATCCGTGCCGTTGCCGGAATCCTGCGTGCTCAACAGCCTCTCCGAGGGAATAACATGTACGCCATCTTACCTAAGCGCACAGGCATTGGTCATGTGGCAAGCTCTGGGGGAGCTTGTGCCTTCAGCACAACCAATGATGTTGGAGTGGACGCGACAGTCCTATCAGGTTGGCAGGGGTGGCCGGCCTCTCAGCGCAGTCTTCGGGCAAAGGCGTCCCAAACTTCGACTTCGCCGAATTCAAGCGAGCGAACCGGTTCCTCGATCCGCTCAAGATCGCCAACGACGACCCAGGTAAGGCGCTCTGGATCGATAACGCGGTGAGCCCGTTCGCGCACGCCATTCGAAGTCACCGCGGCAATGCGGCCGGCGGTGCCTTCGGCGTAGTCAAAAGGCAGCCCCAGCCGGTTCGACTCGACGATGCTGCCAAGAAAGCTTCGGTTTGTGGCGAAGGCGCCAGGCAGCGAACGCGTCCGGTTGAGCTTGATGCGATCCACCTCCTCGCTGGTGGCTGGACTGCTTGAGACGAACTCTTCGAACTCCCGACGGATCTCCGCCATGCTTTCCATCGTCCTGTCTGTCTGTACGGCACCTCTGGCGACCAATACCATTTCGCCGTCACGGACGGGGCTGATTTGGGAGCGGTACCCGTACGACCAGCCTTTTTCCTCCCGAAGGTTCATGTTGAGCCTCGACTCGAAGGTGCCGCCAAAGACCGCATTCATGATCGCAAGCTCGTTCCAGGTAGAGGGATCGTACGGCTCAAGCGCGTGGCCCGCCAAGATGGTGCTTGACGCGGCGCCCGGATAGTCCACCAGAATCACCCGCGCGCGGGGTTCCAAGGCCTCGCCGACAGGCTTCATCGCCGACTGCGCCGAAGATTTCCAGCTACCGAAGGCATCCTCCACAACGTGCCGAGCCTCTTCCAGGTCGATGTCGCCGATCATGTAGATGATCATGTTGTTCGGGGCCACCTCGTCGCGATGAAACTCCGCGATGGCGTCACGGTCCATCCGATTAAGCCGTTCCGGCGTCCATACGCTGCCCAGGAGATGGTCCTCACCGTATACCGCCCGGTTCATCAAGCTGATAGCCGCACCCGACGGTGCAGTCTCCAGGTTCGAAAGCGCTGCGGAAATCTGCTCCAGCGCCTTGTCCACCTCCTCCTGCGGAAAGTTTGCGTCACGCAGAATCTCGGCGGCCAATTCCAGTGAGTCTCCCAGGGATGCCCGCAGGATTCGATATTCGCAGGAAATGTGTTGTATGCCGTCGCGACAACCGAAGTTCATTGCGATCCGATCCGACGCCGCTGCCAGTTGGTTGACGGTGTATGTGTCCGTTCCCCGGGTAAGCAGGCCGGTCATGAGCGTCGACAACTCCGGCGCATCGAGCGGATTCGCCATTCGACCAGTTCCAATATCGATGGTGACCTCAACGAGTGGAATCCCGCCGCGAGTGGCAACAACCAGTTCGAGCCCATTGTCCAGGGTTGCCGTCTCGATGGGAGGAAAGTTGATGTCTCTATCGGCGGCCACCGCTGGAATCGCAGTGCGGTCGGCGGTATCCTCGGCAGCCGGGTATTCGGGGAACGGGAGTACCGTCAACTGATAATGGCCCCGCGTCAGCCAACGTTCGGCCACTTCGCGAATATCATCTGGAGTAGCAGCGTTCAACCAACCGAGTTCCTTGTTGATGTGCAGAGGATCGCCCGAGTAGAGCTCACCTTCGACGAGTGTCCGGCCAATTCCCGAGCCGGTTTCCAATACTCTCAGCATGAAGACGTTCGTGGCCAGCTTGGCGTTCTCAAGGATTTCCCCGTCCGGGCCTTGCGCAAGGAATTCGGTAACCGTCTCGTCGATGACGGCGGCGGCTACCTCCGGATCGGAACCGGGTGCCAAGGAGACTTCAAGGATGTACTCGCCATTCATCACTTTGCCGTAGGCGGAACCCGAGACGTCGGTCGCTAGCCGCAGTTCGTCCACCAATTTTCGATACAGTGGAGAATTGCGGTTCCCCACCAACGTCTCGTTCACCAGATACATCAAAGTGGTGTCGCGGTGGTTGCGGTCCGGCAACGCCCAAGCGCGCACGATCAGCGTTTGTCCAACACGGTCATACATGAATTCACTGCGTACTTCCGGGATATCCGGGATCCACTTTTTCGAATGGGACAGTGGCTCGCCGGCAGGCGCGCCACCGAAGTACCTCTCCACCTTGGCCTTTGCGTCCTCCTGCGTGACATCCCCTGCAAGCACCAGTACCGCGTTGGTGGCGCCGTAATAGGTGTTGAACCATTCATGAACATCGTCGAGGGTCGCCGCTTCAAGATCTTCCATAGACCCGATGACCGAATGCCGATAGGGATGATCCAACGGATAGATGCCTGCACGCAGCTTGTCGGGCACAATCCCATAGGGACGCGTCTCGCCTTGGCGTTTCTCGTTCTGCACCACACCGCGTTGCTCGTCCAACGCCTCCTGAGTAACCGCGCCGAGGAGGTGGATCATGCGGTCGCTTTCCATCCATAGCGCCATGTCCAGGGCACCCGAGGGCACCGTCGCGTAGTAGTTGGTACGATCTTCGGAAGTGGTGCCGTTCATGCCCGTGGCGCCCGCGTCAGCGAACGGCGAAAAGAACTCACCCTCCCGATTGGCCGTGCCTTGAAACATCAGGTGCTCGAACAGGTGCGCGAAGCCCGTCTTGCCCGCCGGTTCGTCCTTGGACCCGACGCCGTACCACATACCGACGAAGACCGTGGGGGTGGAATGATCAGAGTGCACGAGCAATGTGAGACCATTGTCGAGCTGGAAACGACCATAGTCGATATCGACCTGGGTGAAATCGCCCTGCTGGGCACCCGCCGGAACAAAAACCGTGACTGCGACAGCTAGCATCGCCACCGTCGCCGACACCAATCGCGTGGTATTCATGTTTGAATTCAATAGTCGAATTCGTAGGAAATTTCCGCGAACAACAAGCGCCCGCGCAAGTCGACGCGCTTGCCGTCAAATGGCCTGCCATCTCGAGTGATCGTGAAGGGAAATTCCCGATCAAGCACATTCCGCCCACCAGCACGGATGGTAAACCCGTTGGCCGTGACATAGGAACCGCTCAGGTCCAGGGTGGTGTAGGAACCGACCGGAGTGTTGGGAATCGTGCGACCAAAGGCGAAATTCTCCCAGTCGTTGTTGGTGTAGCTCGGCAGATAGTTCACGTACAAGTCCGCTGCCCATTTACCGCTGAGCCAGCGCAGGTTGCCTCGGATCTTGTACTTGTCAAGGCCGACTGACTGACCGACAAAGCAGAATAAATCAGCGCCTGGGACTGCTTGGTCGCAATGTTCCAGTACACGATGGTAATTGATGCTCGGCACGAATTGGCCGCCAGCCGTTCGAAACGGATACGATACGTTGAGATCGACCGTTTCGTTGATCCGGCGCGAAATGTTTACATACCGGCTTATGGACTCGATCAATGCGCCGGTATCATCTCGGACAAAGAACTGTGGCAGATTGCCATAGACCTCCGCCGGCAGCAGATTGCCAAGCTGGCTACCCGACGCGATGCGGTTCTTGTAGTCGAGCCTGGACCAGTCGACTTTGATCAGAATGCCGTTTGGGCCCTGGGGCGACCAGTCGAAACCCAGGGTCAGGTTGTCCGAAGTCTCCGGCTGCAGATCGGGTGCCGGACCGTAGGTTAAGATCGCTGAGACGAACCCCCCCGTCAAGGGATCAAATACATACGGAGAAAACCGGCTGAATTCGGATAAACCGAAGAGTTGGCTGAACAGCGGCGCCCTGAAGGATTCCGCTACGGACGCACGCAAATTGAAATTGTCCATCGGGGTCCATGCCACACCGAGCCGCGTGCTCACGGCGTCGAATGAGGTTTCGATGACATTGGGCTCGCCGGTGTCGGTCCGTCCCTTGGCCCCGGCGGTTTCGTATTCGTCGTAGCGCGCCTGGGCGGTAAGGGTCAACTGACGGGCACCGGGGCGCGCGTTGTTCGCCCCGATGACCGGTACCAAGATTTCGATGAACGCGGCGTTCAAATCACGAGTGGGCTTTTCCACACCCCGGCTGTCGATGAATCCGAAATCGGGCTCGCCGACGTTGTTGAGCCATTCCTTGCGCGTTTCTCCGCCGATGACGAAGCCGACATTGCCGCCGGGGGTCTGCCAGGGTTCACCGCTCAGGTAATACTCCACCTCTTGCGTATGGGATTCATCGTGGCTGTTTGCAAAACTATTGTAGAACTCTGAGATGTTGGCGTTCTGGCCCGTGCCGTCGCCAAACAGGTTCAATGCCACGTCCGGATCATCGCTCGCCAGCAATTCCGTGAGTCGCGCAATGACATCGGGCGGGTAGCTGCTTCGGCTCGGGGCAAACATGTACTGATCACTTCGGCCGTTGTTGGTGGACTTCAAGTAGTCCAGCGTGAATTCCCAGTCTTCGGACACTTCCACATCGAACCCCACCACATAACGCTGCCGTTCCGAGAAGGAGGTCTGCTCGGGCGGGTTCAGGATACCCAGCTCGATTTCGGTGATCGGCGAGTACGTGACATAGACCGTCTGACCGAAGTTGTTGAACGCATTCGATGCCGGCACCGGGATGGCACTGAACGCGTATGTCGAGATGCCCTGATTCGAAAACGCCTCGGATGATTTCCACTCGCCGTTAAAGGTCACCCGGCTGCCAATTTCTTGCCGAAACGACAGGTACAGAGACGTATCCTCGGTTGCGCCGCCCGCTTCCTCGGGTACGAGATCATAGTAGTCATCGGGAACCTTGGGCGCCACGAAGTCTTCGGGCTGGGCATTGCGTCCGTCGTTGCCGGGTGGGAGGATCAGGTTCGGGGTGCTCCATCGGCCTAAGCCTACGGCGCCGGAACGCGGGAATCCGGTGCCGACGAAATTGTAGTTCTCATCGCCGCCAAACAGGGAGCTGTAGTCGCGGGTCGTATAGCCGGTCTCGGCATTGCTTGTGGGACCACCTTCATTGCGTTCGATGCTCGCGACAAGGTTGCCGCTTCCCCAACTGTATCCGCCGTAGACGCTAAACAAATTTCCGTCGCTGCCGTGCGCGGTGACTTCGCGACGGACCTTGGCGATTGCGCCATCATGTTCCTCCCTCAGGACAATGTTGATGACGCCGCCGATCGCATCGGAGCCGTACAGGTAGGATCCCCCGTCCAGATGGACTTCCACCCGTTCGATCGCCTCGATCGGCAGTCCCCTGAGGTTCAGGAAGAATTCATCGGCACCCGCCACACCTGCCATCCGCTTGCCGTTCACCAGCACCAGCGTATTGCCGGATCCCAACCCTCGGAGGTTGGCAGTGGAGATACCGAGGCCCAACGCGCCCAGGTTGGTGTCCAGCGTGTCGAAGCCAAAATTCAGGTTGGTGAAACTGTTGATGGTGGAGAAGTTTTGCGGGATAGATCGGATCACGTCCTCGACGCTCGATAGCCCGCGGGCCGCGATCTCGTTGGAGTCGATGACTTCGATGCGGGCAGTGGGGTCTGCAACTCGCATCCGCGTGCCGGTGACGACGATTTCTTCTTCGACCCCCCCCGGCTGCTGTGCCGCACCCTGTGGCGCAGCAGACAAACCGGCCAACATGAACAGGAATGGCGCCCCTATCGCCCCCGACGGATTTCCACTGAAGCCTTGTACATGCATTCTCGCTCGACCTCCCAATGAGTGCGCACTCTTACAGAACGCAAAAACGCAACGTTGTTCAATTGTTTGTAACGACGATGTTGGCACCGAAACCTTACGGCAACCTTATCGTCGTCCGCTGGCGCACCTCACTCCACCCCATCCATCCGCCAGCCCCCGCCGAGCGCCTGGTACATGGAAATAATTGCGTTAAGGTGTGACAGTTTGGTACTCAGCACCGCATCTCGGGCCGCGTAAAGCGTGTTCTGCGAAATAAGCACGGCCTGGTAGTCCTCCACCCCCTCCCGGTACCGTACCTCGGCGATGCGCAGGGCTTCCGTCGCCCTCGCCAGGTCCTCCAGCGCCACCTTGCCGAGGGATTCGAGCAGCTCGATATTGCCGAGCGCCACTTCCACGTCGTTAAAGGCACGAATGATCGACTTGCGATAGTCGGCAATTAGGACTTCATAGGCCAGTTGCTGACGCCGAAGCGCTCGCGATCGCCGACCTGCATCGAATATTCGCTGAACCAGCCCGGCACCCACTGACAGGGTGAATCCCTCGTCACCCAGGAAGTTTGTCAGCGAATCGCTTCGCCGGTTGGTCGAAGACGTCAGCGAGATGGTCGGCAACAGATCTCTGCGCGCAATATCCAGATTCGCCCGCGCCCGACGCATAGCCGCTTCGGCTCTCACCAAGTCAGGGCGCCTCGCCAGCAACTCCGATGGCAGGCCCGGAGCGACTTCGGGCGTCAACAAATCGCTCAACGTCGTCGATTCAATATCGAAGCCCCGGGCGGGCCGCGCCAGAAGCAGCGCAAGCGCCGAACGCGCCGCGAACTCCTCCTGCCTGAGCCGCGCGATGTCGTTGCGCTGCCGCTGCACCGCGATCTGTTGTTGCAACGCATCAATAGGTGCAGTCACGCCGGCATCCACGCGCGCCTGCGCGATGCGCGCGATGCGCTCGGCGTTCTCCAGATTCAGGACCGCCGCGGCCGTGCGGTCCCGCAGCAGCAGGATGCGAAAGAAAGTGGATGCCGCCGTGCCATGAGTGTTCAGGCGAAGCTCCACCGCTTGCGCTAGACTCGAATCGTAGTTCGCCAGGGCAGATTCATAGCCCAGCGGCCTACTGAGAACATCCGTGTAGGACAAGGAGAGCGAAAGACCCAGAAATTCGGACGTCGACCCCGAAAAGTCACTCCCGGGCGGCTGAGACCCTGCGTAAACGAAATCCCCGCCCAAGTCCACCAGCGGTACCGGACGCAGTTCCAGACCGGCATCCTGCAGCGTCAACTGCGCCTGGCGCAACACCCGCTCACTGTTCGCAAGATCAAGATTTCGGCTGCCGACCAGCGCAATGACCTCGGTCAGTTCGTCGCTGCCGAAACTCTCCCACCATTCTGGGTTGGGCCATTCATCCAGCGACGCTGCTGCGCCCATCCAGTCTTCCGGGACATCGTCGTCAAATGTCGGCAGGAGCGTGGAACTGCAGGCTGCGAGGACCATCGAAGCGCAAGCCAATGTCGGCGCGCCCCGGACCCTCTCCCGGAAGTGCCGGTACAATGCGGCGGGGTCTCCGCCATGGCCCGCTGATTCGCACCGTTCGCGTTGCCAATCCGATGGTCGTGCAGTCATCGCTTCACCACACTGCAACTCTGAAAATAAGCAAAGCCTTCTCGCCGTCAGGCCGCCAGCGCCGCCGCTGGATCGAGCCGCGCAGCCCTCCACGCGGGCGCGAGTCCAAAGATCAGTCCCGCGGCCACCGCGACCGACATGGACCAGATGATCGGCCGAGCCGACAGCGAAAATGGCACGCCCAATGCCGGGACGATGCTCGCGGCCGCCCAAGCGAGCAACAGTGCCACCAGCCCACCCAGAGCGCATACGACGACCGCTTCGAGCAGGAATTGCAGCAGCACATCTCCATTGCGCGCCCCCGTTGCCATGCGGATGCCGATTTCACGCGTTCGCTGGGTGACCGAAACCAGCATGATGTTCATCACCCCGATGCCCGCCACCACCAGCGAGATCAGACCGATGCCGCCCAGCACGAGTGTCATGACGCCCAGCGTCTGGTTGCGTATCTCCATGACTTGCCCGGCATCCTGCACATCGAAATCCCTGGCGCCTCGGCGTCTTTCCAGCAATCCGGTGATCGCCTGCATGGCCGCGGGAACGGCGTCGGCGTCCGCGAACCGCACACGCAACCCGTCGACATCGTCATTGCCGAAAAGGCGCACACGCGCGGTGGGCAGCGGCAGATAGATGGATTGATCTTCAGGCGACACAAAGGAGAAGCCGGGGCCAGGACCGAGTAAATAAGCATCCCGTGTGCTGGCGAGCGTGCCGATGACGCGAAAGGGCGCGTCCCCGATCAAGATGAAACTGCCCACGGCGGCGGCGTCTTCTGTAAATAGCCGGCGATGCACTTCAGCGCCGAGCACCGCCACGGGCGCGAGCTGCGCGCCGTGCAACTCGGTGAAGAAATTGCCCTCCGCCAGAGTCAAATTGAGCACGTCAAGCGCCCCCGCGGCCGTCGCGTAGATGCGCGCCTGGCCATCCACCCGCCCGTGCCTGACCAGCATGCTCTGCCACTTCCAGGCAATTACACCTGCAACCATGGGCACGTTTTCCGCGATGGCCCGGCCATCCTCGGCACTCAGCGGCGTCGCCGGCTGGAAAACTGATACATCGAAAACATCGAAGTTGAAATCCTGTCTCGGAACTACCGTGACCGTATCGGCTCCCAAGTCGCCGAATCCTTCGCTCATGGTCCTTTCCGCTCCTGAGACGATGGAAAGCATGACGACGACGGAGAACACTCCGATGATCACGCCCAGCAGCGTCAGGCAGGTGCGGAACAGGTTGCTTCGCAGAGCTCGGAGCGCGCTCACCAGAGCTTGCGCCATGGCAGCGGTCGACAGCGATACCGGAGCATCCACCGTACCTTGGCGCACGAAAGACCGGATACACCGCGTCTCACCCGACTGGTCTCGCCCGCTGTCCGAGATGATTCGGCCATCGAACAACTCGATACGCCGCCCGGCGCGCTCCGCCACTTCGGGATTGTGGGTGACCACAATAACGGTGTGTCCCGCCTCGGAGAGCGCTTCGAACCGCTCGATGATGTCGTTGCTGGTCCTGGAGTCGAGCGCGCCAGTGGGCTCGTCGGCGAGGATCACCTGACCGCCGTTCATGAGCGCCCGCGCCATGGCAACGCGCTGCTTCTCACCACCGGACAGTTCCGGTGGGCGGTGGTCAAGCCGTTCGCCAAGATTAAGGCCGGACAGCAGCCGGGCCGCGCGCTCGCTGCGTGGCCCGCGCTTGACCCCCGCATAGATGGCCGGTATCTGCACGTTCTCCCGGGCGGTTGCGGAATCGAGCAGGTTATAACTTTGAAACACGAACCCGAACGCGTTGCGGCGTAGCCTCGCGAGGCCATCGGCGGAGAGTTCCGTCACTGCCTCCCCATCGAAGAAATACTCACCCGCGGACGGACGGCTCAGGCAGCCTAGTACGTTCATGAGGGTGGTTTTGCCGGACCCCGATTGTCCGGTGATGGCGACGAATTCGCCTGAGTGTATATCGAGGTTCACGTCTTCAAGCGCTCGAACCACAAGCTCGCCTGCCGCATAGGTGTAACGCAGGCGCCTGACGGAGATGAGCGGTTTTGGGACTCTCGCCCCCGCTGCGGCCGCCCGTCCAGTCACGACGTGCCTTCCACTGACTGCGTCATACCCCGCCGAGTCCAGACGGTCCCGGCACTGGGCTGCCGAATGACCGGGCACCGGTGACCACCTGCTCGCCTTCGGCAAGACCCGACAGGACTTCGGCGTTGACCAGATCCCTTGCGCCGATTCGCAGTTCCCGGCGGAAGATCTCACCCGATGCATCGACTGCCCAGGCGATGGCGGGTGTTCCTTCGCCTTGCGCTGCCGTGTTGGACGCCCGGGGAGCACCTGCCGCAAGAGCGAGGTCCGGCCGGATACCCTGCATGTACAGAGCCGACGCGCTTGGTGGGCCCGGCTCGCCCGGAATCGTCAGCGCGGCCAGCGGCACCACAAGCACGTCCTCGGCCGAGCTCAACACGAAATACACCTCGGCGGTCATGTCCGGCAGGAGAGATCCGTCCGAGTTGCCTACCTCGAAAAGCGCCGGGTAGAAGATGACGCCGTTGCGATTGACCGGAGATACGAGCACCTGGCGCAGTTCCGAGTGCCAGCGGCGTGAATTGTCGCCCAGCGTGGTGAAGTAGATCGGCATCCCTACCGTGAGGCGGCGCACATCGGCTTCCGAAACGTGGGCGCGCACTTCCATGGCGGAAATGTCAGATATTTCCAGAATGTCCGGAGTCTGCTGAGTGGCGATTACGGTCTGGCCGACCTGCACCATCACCTCCGACACAGTACCGCTGATGGGCGCCCGAATGGTGCTGTAGGCGAGACGCGTTTCCTGGGCTTCGATGCTCGCGATCGACTGCGCAATGCTGGTCCTGTGCTGTTCGAGTGACGCCCTTGCTTGTGCGAGCGACGACACCGCCTGGTCGTATTGCGCCTCCGCCGTGGCGCTCTCCGCCATGAGCCGCTCCTGACGCCGCAAGCTCGCCTCGGCGAACGCGAGCGACGCCTCAAGGGCCGGAAGCTGCATTTCAAGCCCGCGTAGGTTAGCGCGGCTGGCCTCGATTTCCTTTTCCTGCGGCTCCGCGTCGATCTCGGCGATAACGATGCCTTCGACCACCCGGTCGCCGACCTGCACGTGCAGCGACCTGATCTGGCCGGACACCTGTGCGCCGACGCGCACCACGCGAATGGGGTGCAGTTCGCCCGACGCGGCAACGACGTTCTCGATCGTTCCGCGCGCGATAGGGGCGATCAGCGGCCACTCGGGCGCAGCGCCCCTGCCACCGAGTACAAGCCAAAGGACGAACACGGCGACCGTGCCGATCAGTCCGCTCCAGATGGGGTGGCGGCGAAACCAGTTCGTTCGTGTCGGCGCCCGGTTCATATCCAGCGATTATGTCCGCGCATAAAGGACTCCCGCAACCAGCAGCCGCAACGAGACCACCTTAATCCATGTTGTCCCAGCAATCGTCAGAGTCATTCTTTGTCAATGCGCATGAACCTACGACGGTAGAGCGCATTTGACACTCCCAAACCGGAGTTCGCATCCCTTCATGTCACGTACCTTCACGTGACAATCCGCACAAGCGTACAAGTCAATTTCGTCTCGCCCCACCGGTCGTCGCGGAGAGGAATGACAGCCGAAAGGTTGTGCCGAACGTATCGGGACCCGGCCGGGACACCGAAACCTCGCCGCCGTGGAGTTCCATAACCGCCTTGACGATGGCCAGACCCAGACCATGTCCATCGCGATTGGGCGGGCTCTTGGAGAAGGGTTCGAAGACGCTCTCTCGGATATCCTCGGCGATGCCCGGTCCGCAGTCCCGCACCGTAACCGTGCACGGTGCCTCGACGGTTACAGTGACCCGCTCTTCCGCGGGGCTGAAGGAGACAGCGTTGTCCAGGAGGTTGGCGATTGCCACCTCCACGAGCGTGCGGTCGCCCCTAATCGGCACAACCCCCGGTGCGGCGTCCAACTCGATCTCCACGCCCCTGTCCAGGCTGACCGGAGCCCGTTGAGCCACGATGTCGCGCGCCGCATCCGCCAGATCCACGTCGTCGGACAGCGCTTCGCGATTGCGAATGATCGCCAGCCGAAGCAACTGCTCCACCAGGGAGCCGATCCGGCGCACGTCTTCGCGCAATTCGCCCTTGGTCGCCGATTCGGGCAACTCCTCCAGACGGGTGCGTATCACCGCCAGCGGTGTGCGCATCTCGTGGGCGGCGGCGGCGAGAAAGAGTCCCTGCTGCTCCTGACTGTCCCGCAGCCTGCGGATCAGTTCATTGACGGCGCGAACCAGCGGTGCCGCCTCTGCGGGAATGCCTTCCTCCGGCAACAGCGCACGACGGTCCATGCCGGTATCGAGGGATTGGGCGACCCGGGTTACACGTCGTAGCGAACGCACCGCCACCCAGTGCACGGCGACCGCGATGACCATGAACGCCAGCGCAGCCAAGAGCAATTCCCTGCTCTGAAGCCAGAATATTCGCAGTTCGCTGCCGAAAATTATCTCGGGCGCCCGTTCCACGGGAACTTCGATGCCGCCGTACTCGTAGTACGTCGCTTGGCCGTTGCATTGACGGTAGTTGACGCTGGTCGACTTGCCGTTCACGGTGAACCGGGTGTTCCAGAAGGAATAGCTCTCGCATTCCAGGAAGTTTTCCGGCACTTCCGTTTCAGCGGAAACCGGCACGAACAGATCCACCGTATCGATCAATCGGGGCGGGTCCCCGAACTGCAGTTCCTGGTCGCCGCGGCGGACGAGGTAATGGAAGCCCGGATTAACCCGCGCAATGGCGTCTAGATCGGCGGACCCGGCGGTGGCCTGTAGATCCGAGTCGGCGGCCTCGATCAATGCCCGGGAGGCCAGAGTCCGGGTCATGACGACCGGGTCCCTCGACCACTCCATTTGCCGCAACGGAATCAGCACGTAAAAGATCAGCGCCAGGATCAATACCAGTAGCGTGAACGCGACGAGCTGCGCCGTCAGCGACCTGCGCAGCGCCTTGAACCGTTCCCGGGCCACAGCGGCCATCGTCAACGTTTCTCCCGCAGCATGTAACCGACGCCGCGCACGGTGTGGATCGACACGCCGGCACCGCGCTGCCCGAGATTCTTTCGAAGCCTGGAGATGTGCGACTCCAAGGTATTCGACTGAATTTGCTGGTCGAAGCCGTACATCTCCGACTCCAGCTTCTCCCTGGTGACCACGTCGCCGGCAGCTCGCATCAACGTGGACAGGACAACCATTTCCCTTCGAGGGAAGACCACAGTCTCGCCGCGGATGCGGAAATTTTCCGTAGAGCAGTCAAGTTGCAGGTCTCCCAGGTCGATCCTTTGCGCAGGCAGCGGCAACGGCCTCCGCGCGGCCGCGCGGATGCGCGCCAGCAGTTCTTCCGGCTCGAAGGGTTTGACCAGGTAATCGTCCGCACCCAGGTCGAGCCCCTCCACACGACGCTCCAGATCGCCTAGCGCAGAAAGGATGAGGAATCGAGTGGACACGCGCTTGCGGCGCGCGAAGCGGATCAGGTCCGTACCTTCCCCGTCGGGAAGGCGGCGGTCCAGCAGCACGATAGCATACTCGTTGCCGAGAATGGCCTCGCGTGCCATGCGCAGGCAGTCGGCGTGATCCACCACGTAATTCTGACCCGTCAGCAGCCGCTGGACGACGGTGGCGAGGCGGACGTCGTCTTCAACCAGTAGCAACTTCACCGACGGATGCCACCAGTGTTTCGCGGGCCTGCTCCGCCGCTTCGATGCGCCGCCGCAATACTGTGGCGTAATCCATGTCGCCCGCGGCGTCCGCCAAGGGGAGTAGCGCCCGCATCACGGCAAGCTCGCCCGGTGCCGGATCGGCCTCCCGGACGATTTCAAGCGTGATGGCGGAGCCTTCCATTTCCGCAAGCGCCGCGATCAGTGACGCCTTTTGGGATGGCGTCAGTGACCCCCCGATCAGCACTTCTTTAACGAGGTCCGTGGGCAGCGCGACACCCACGCGTAGCGCCGCCGCGGCAACAGCGGCGGCGCTACGCTTGCTCATGGTGTGGGTCGACATCCATTCCGCCGCGCGCAGCACCAGGTCCCGGGCCTCCTGCCCACGGCCACTTTCGTTGAGCTGCCAGGCGATGACCAGCACCGTCGCAAGCACCGCATCCGGGTCCGTGCCCTCCAGGCCCGCTAGAACGGCGTTCGCGGCACCTGACAGCCACCAAGCCATCTCGCCATCGGCGCCCGTGGGGAAAAGGCGATCGCGCAGATTAAGCATGTAGACCATGCTGTCAGGCGGCTCGCCATATCCGACCTCATAGTCCAGCACGGGATGGCCGTAGACGGCGGCCAGTGCACTCGCTCGGCGATATTGGAAATTAACCTGGTTGGGGGCGGCGGCCTCCTCGGTTTCGGGCGGCGGCGGCACCAAGAGCGTGCGCAGCGCGGCGAGGGCCTCGCCTTCCAGGCCGGACCGTGAGTACAACCGCGCCAGTTCCACCGCCTTGACGGCTTCTCCCAGGCGCGCTGCGTGGTTCAATTCGAGCGCGTTGGGGGAGATCGACTGCGCCTCGGCCAACGCCTCGTCCGCTGGCAGCAGCCTGCTCAGCGTCGTCAGCACGAAGGCATCGTAGTAATGGCCGGATACGGGCGTATTGTCCGGCGGTTCGGCGATCGCGAGGATGGATCGTGCCAGCCCCAGCACCGCTGTGCGCGGCAGCCGTTGCGCTGCCTCGTCGATCAGATCTGTCAGGTCAATGAGCGCAGCGTTATCATTCGGAGAAAAGTAAAGGGCGTTCTCGGCCATGACCGCACCGAGCTGGCGCGCAGCGAGCAGTTGGTAGCGCTCGACCGCGCGGTCGGTATCGCCCGCTGTAGCGTAAAGCCTTGCCGCAGCAAGCAATTCAAGCAAGGTGCCCTCCAGCGGGGCCTCGCGCACCGCTAGTGCTTGCGTTTCCCAGCCCTCCAACGGCACCCCGGAACGCTCCCGCAGCAGCATCCACAGCGTGAAACCATGGTCGTCGATGACACCGCGACGTAGATCGAAGGCGAGTTCGTCCAGTCGAGCGGAACCTTCACCTCCGGCGTCGTACGCATCGGCGATCAACCCGTAGAGATCGAAAGACAGGCGCCGTGGTCCTACGTCCATGGACCTGATGTGCGCTTCCAGTTCCGCGCCGCAACAATGCGCTATCGACGCCAACAGCGTTTCCGGCTCCGCTGCGTCAGCGTATTCGTGGAGCGTGGAAATTGAGACGGTTTGGTTGCTCTGGAGACCCAGCGCGTTGGGGACGTAAGCCACATCCGGATCCAGCGGTACGCCCAGTAGCCACACGTAGGGGTTATGTCCAGGTTGAAGACCGCGGTCTTGCGCGGCCAGGTGGGCCGAGAGGTTTCGCCACAGCGAGCGCAGCGAGCGCGCCAGTTCAACTTCGGTACCTCGCCCGGATGCGGCCAGTTCCCGGAGTCGGTCCAGTTCGGTTTGTGCCAGACCGCCAATCATCAACTCCAGCGGATCGTAGCGATCCGACCCGCTGACGGTCACCAGTAGCGCGGCGCTTGACGCACCAAACGAGCGTTCCGCGACGGCCGCGTCAACCAGGGCATCAAGCGCCTCGGGATCGCGCAGGTCGGCACCTCCGCCGGTGGCCGCCGCCAACGCCGCGGAATATTTCTCGCTCTCCTTCAGGTGCAGCACCAGCGCTGCCCGGATATAGTCATCCGCCGGATTGAACTGAAGGTAATCTGCCATTGCGACCTCAGCTCCCTCGCGATCACCCTCGCTCAATTCAAGCGCGATCATCTCGCGACGGTACCGATCGTCCTGCGGATACAGGTCGATCAGTCGCACAAGCATGCGTTCCATTTCTACGGTGTCCGCAGGGCTAAAGAAGTCATTGAACTCCACCTCGTAGACGGCGCGAGCCAAGTTCGCCGGTACGGCGTCGCCCCGCTCGATGGCGTCTAGGACCCGACGATGAGGCGCCTCGAAGTGCTCGTACACCCACTCCTTCGAAGCCCCGTCGAAGCCTCTAAGCAGGCCAAGGTCGAAGAAAGCGAACAGTTCCTCGTAGGCGCGCTGAATCGATCCCCCGAAGAAGGCCTCTAGCAGCCGCCGGACACTGGCGTCTCCCTGGGTGCGGGTATCGCGATAGTCGGCGAGCTCGAAAAGAATCCGGCGGTTACCCGGATGGGCGTCCAGCGCAAGCAGTGCACGGATGATGCGGCCGTGCGAATACTCGTTCCGCATGTCCGTGGCGGCAAGTAAGGACTCCATAGCCGAGATAACGTCTTCCTGTTGCTCGGATGACAACTCCACTGCCAGAAGCTCCTCCAGGATCCCCGAAATCGCTTCGTTGACGCCGGGCGACTCTTCTCCGGCAAGCGCCGCGGCCACCTGCAGAAACCGGACGCGATCATCCAAGCCGCGCTCCGCACCGACAAAACGCCATAGCGAGCTCCAGGCGAAGAACGAGCGTGCCAGGACTGGCTGCGCCTCTGGCGAAACCAGGATATCTTCCAGTTCATCCAGGGTGATGAGTTCGCGTCCCAGGCGTTGTTCCAGGTCCGTAACCAGTTCCGGATCGTTTGCCAGCAGTTCGAGAAAGGCGGAACGGTTCTCCCTCAGTCCGGCGGCCAGCGAGGAAATGAAGCGCAGGTACTCGGTGTCGGGTAGCATTTCCCTCGCGCCGCCCAGGCCTTCGCGATAGCTGCCCGCGGCGATACGGTCGCGGAACATCCCCGAGAGCGCCTCGACATTGCCAGTGGCATAGGCCAACTTGACCGCCGTGGCGAAGTCCCCTCCCTCCAGTTCCGCCTGTAACGCGGCCGCCAGGAGCGGGACGTCTTCAGTCGGCTCATCGTCCTGCTCAGCCGCCAGCACCGCAGCCACTTCCGGCGGTGTCCAGCCTCGGTAAGCCTGCGCCAGCGCATCGATGTACTCAACATCGTCACCGAAGTGCTCCAGCAACGCGACATCCGCATACGCTGCCAGCCCTGAATCCGGCACCGCGAGGTTGATGCGCCGCATGAATCCGGCCAGATGCTCCAGGCGCGAATAGCGGGACAGCGGTAGCGCTTCGCCGTGTTCGGAGGCGGACAGAACCCGCACCAGTTCCTCATCGAACCATGCCTTGATCTCGTCCGTCCGATCACTGGATTCCTCTGGATCCGCGGGCCACGTGAGAATGAATCCCTGGACCAGCGGTTCGTACCAGATTCGGTAGTCTCGATTTACAGACGTATCCACCGGCTGGCGGAACTGGGCGAAGGGATCCGTCGGCACAGGCGCGGCGCTGTTGGCCAGCACCGCCGGCTGGCTGCGTAACAGGTTGCCCAGTGCCCGAAAATAGAGCCGATTGGCGACCTCGTCGCTGCCCAGGCTTTCCCGCACCACCGCGGTATTGAGCAGCAACTCAAGATCGTCTCGATTCAGGTTTAGAGCGTTGTTGAAGTAGTTCAGGGCGTAGTCTGCGAAACCCGCCTCCAGGAATAGCTCGGCCTTGGTGTGGTTAACATCCACCATGCCCGTTATGTCATCGATCAGGTCGAAGGCGCGCTCGGCGCCCCGGGTGTCACCCTCCCCGAGAAGCGCCTCGCCGACGGTAATGAAGACTTCCGGTGGCAACTGCTGCCGCAAGCCAATCAGGCGGCGGCCGTAGGCAATCTGGCGCTGTGGGTCGCCCAGATTGCCCCCTTCAAGGCCGAAACCCGCCCCGGGCGTGGCCATTGTGACCAGTTCCCGCAATACCGCAGATCGCCGGGCGGCGGCCAGCGGCAGCGAGCTCTCCACGGCAATGAATTCGGCCTCCGAGGCGTTAGTCTCCTGGGCGATGTCCGCCAGCAGAGTATAGAGGTAGAACTGGTCGGCGCGCCCGGTGAGGCGCTCAAGGATGATCCGGTGCGTCCAGCGGAACACGCCGCGGGCCTCCGGCGAGAGTTCTTCGCCGAAGGCACGTTGGCCGATCATGTTGATGATGCCGTCCACAGCGACCACGAACTCGTTGTCGTCCAGGGCGTGTTCGGCCGTGTACTGCAACAGCGCCACGGCCTCTTCGGTACGCCCCGCCTCCCTCATCAGGTCGGCCATGAGCAACAGGTTGTCGCTGTGTTCGGGACGCTCTACGAGCGCCCGCCGGTAAGTCTCGATCGCGTCGTCGGTGAAGCCCCCCATAGACAGGATGCTGGCCTCGAACTCGCCGCTGATGGCTTCCTCGTCGTAGCGGCGCAGCTCGCCGAGCCAGTGCTGGATCTCGTCGAAACGCGCGTCGGTCTCCTGCGCAAGATCGAAGGCCAGCATGTTGAGGATGATGTTCTGGATATGCTCGATACGGTTTGCCGGGTCAATCCGTTCAAGCCGCCGCAACACACGATCGTACTGGTTGTAGTCGTCGAGTTGCAGAAAGACCCTGCCGAGCTGGGTCAGACGGTCGACCTCGTTGCCACCGCTCCAGGCAGCGTACTCGTCGATGACTTCGCCGGCGGAGAAGGTATCGCCAACCTCGGTATATATGCGCACCAGCAGGTTGATGTCGTTGCGGTTGGCGGTGCGTCGGTAGAGCTTGTCCTCCAGTTCGACGACGACATCCCCCAAACGGTTCAATTCGGCGGCCAACAGCAGGAACTGGCTCTCGGCGAATGTGCGCCGGGCAGGACTGTCAACGTCGACCCAGATCTCTTGCCACAACGCCAGAGCGCTCTCCTTCTCGTCGATCACGCTGTAGAGCCAGGCCAATCGCATGCGTTCGTCGTAGCCCAGGGTGCCTTCCGAAGCCTCGAGTTCCCGGTAGACCACCACGGCGTCGGCGTGGCGGTTGAGTCGTTCGTAGCCATCGGCCACCGAGCGCAGATCGGCGGCACCCGGCGATAGCGATGCGCGCAGACGCTGTATCGCCGCCAGCGCCTCGGCGTCCCGGCCTCGAGCCAACCAGGTCTCGAACAGGAACAGCAATCCGGGCGCGTTGTCGCCGTATAGATCGAGATGGCGCTCCACCATGGAGGTGGCCTCCGTCACGAAACCCGTCGTCAACATCAGTTCGGCTGCAGCCACCAATACTCCGGCGTCCGCGGCGTTCGCCTCCTCCAGTTCCTGCCACACCGCGAGCGCCGCGTCGGGTTGCGCATTGTTCATGTACCAGCCGGCAAGTCCCGCATACCAGGCAGTGACGGCTGGTTCAGCAGCCATCAGCCGACGGTATTCGGCGATCATTTGCGCCGATTGTCCGGCGGAAATGTATAGACCCAGCAACCGTTGGCGGGCGGCGGTATCCGCCTCGTCGGCGTCCAGGGATTCGTAGAAGTCGATTGCGTCGTCGTAGCGCTCCGTCTCGATGAGCAACTCAACACGCAGTTGTAGCAGGTCGGGATCGAGTCTGCCGTCTGCCGAGGCGCGGTCGTCAATGTCCTCGATCAGACGTGACAGTGCGGCGTCCTCGCGGTAGGCTTCACTCAGCACCGCAAGCGCGTATAGCAAATCGGTACGCGCCACGGCCGCTTCCCAAGCGGCCCAGGCGGACTCTTGGGCAAGTGCCAATTCGGCGGCGCGCAACGCCCATTCGGCGCGGCGCAAATGTTGTCGGTACAGGGATCCTTCACCGGGAATGGGCCGGTAGAGATTGATCGCCAGATCGGGCCGGCCCAGCAAGGCCAGCGCCACCGCGGCGCGATTCCTGAACGCCTGCCCCCGATCCAGCGCGAGCGCCACCAGCCCGCTGACGTTACGCTCGTCCACCTCGATCATGGTCAGGCGGATGCGGATGAATTCCCGCTCGACCGCGTTGACGGTCTCCGCCAGCGCAAGTTCGTACCACTCCACCGCTTCGTCCGCAGCGCCGCCGGCGTCCAGAAGCCTCGCCTTGAGTAAGGTTCCGTCGACGGTCCGAGCCAGCTCCAGCGCCCGGTCGGCGGAGGCTAGTGCCTCGTCCATGCGGCCGTGGCGCCACAGGAAGTGCGCCGCCGTCAGCCATGCTTCGGCCCGGTCAGCCACCGTGTCGGCCGTCGCTCCCCGAGTCCTGTATCGATCAACGAGAGAATCGATCCCCCCGTCCTCCAGGATCGCGCTCTCGTAAAGCTGGCCGATCACCTCGGTGTCGAGTCGCGCATTGGCGGACTGCCAGACCGCAATCAGGGCTGCTGCAAGGATCCAGGCCATTGAGGCGGTGAGAGCGAAATGGGGGCGGGCCGCGCGGGCGCGGTCGGCTCTTAAGGTCCCGCCGGATTGCGCTTTCACCGTCCCACCCTCCGGGGCGTCTGCTTCCGCGGCCAACGCCGGTAAAGCAATTCGCCGAGATACACCGCAAGAGCTGCCAGCAGCAACCAGGGCCAGATGCGGGTAACCACGAACGAGCGCTCACCGACATTGGCCTCCAATGGCGCATCGTTCAACGTATCGTGCGTCAGAAGTTCGCCCCCGGTCAGGTCCGCCAGCCTTACCGGGTCGAGCGCCCTGGCGGGATCGACCTGAGTTTCTCCCGCCACACCCGTACCCGCATCGGCGACCCGTTGCACGCGACCCCCGGATGCTACCTCCACCCGTAGCGGCACGTTGGCGACCGCGGGGAAATCAGCCTCGAACAACCCCGGTGCGTATTCCCGGAACTCGATCGCCGGCCCCGCGAGCCGCGCACCGGTCTCGTCCACCATATGCGCCTCGGGAAGCAGAGTCTCATCCGGGAGGTTTCGCTGCGCCACCAAGGTCGCCACGCCCGACCGCCGTGCCAATTGAAGGGAAAATGGCGGGTTATCCGCCGCGGAACGCGCCAGGACCCGTCCGAGGAACTCCGCGTATTCACCCCAATCCCGCCAGGAATTGGTCCCGGCGCCGGTGGGTTCGCTCATGAACGCCGTAATGCGGCCCAATCCGTAGCGCCAGGTGGCCAGCAACGGATGGCCTGCCTGCACCTCTTCCAGGAGCGCTTCAGCACCGTCCCGAAGTTCCGTTTCGACGTAACCGGCCAATCCCGGCACACCGCTGCGGTCTACCGCCCCCCACCAACCTTGTCCTCCCAATGCCCGTACCGGGTAATCTCCCTGGCGGTAACGGGGCGGTTTCTTGGTGGACGGCTGCTTTAGTATCAGTTCGACCAGGCTGAACTGGTCACCCACCGCATAAAATCTGCCCTGTCCCCAATTCGCCATGTCCGACATCACCAGATTGTGGCCGCCCTGTCCGACAAGAATGGTGGAAACGTTGATTCGATCCTTGGAAATCCGCCTGATCAGGGCCTCGTAGTTGCTATCCTCGACACCGGCGTCAGTAATGACGACGATATGCTTGAAGCGGGTGTTGACATTGCGCAGTCCGTAATATGCCTCCTGGATGGCCGGATACAACACCGTGCCGCCGATGGCCTTCATGCGGCCGATGGCCCGGTCGATCTCGATCTTGTTCGAGGCGGGCTGCATGGGGACCGCCCAGTGCTTGTTTCCATAAAATTCCACTATACCGATGCGGTCGTGGGGCTGCATACGCCGAACGGCGACGCGTGCGATTTGTTTAGCCAGTTCGATGCGGGTCCCGGCCATGGAGCCGGACGTGTCAAGAATGATGGCCAGCCCAACGCTGGGATCGACCCGATCATCGTCGCCGGACAGTTCCACCGGCAGAATGTCGGCGATCGGCGAATCGACGTAGCCGCCATCGCCGAAGGCCGCCTCGCCGCCGCTGTGAAACAACCCGACACCCGCCTGCCTGACCGCCTCGGCGAGCGCCTGCTGCGCCGCTTCCGGGAAAGAGCGCGCGGGCAGGTCGTCCAGCACAACCAGATCGTATTCGGCGAATGCGAGTTCCGAGGAGGGTTCCGGCGCATCGACGCGAAATCCCGGGCCAAGCAGTTCGGCGATACGCGCCGCGCCGCCCTGCAGCCGCTCGCCGAGGTACAGCATGCGAACCGGATCCCGGACAGCCACGATGTGACGTATTACATTGTTCCGAAGGTCGGGGTCCCCGGACGCGATCAATTCGGCGGTAAGGTCGACAAATCCTGATGCGGGGACACGAAATGCCAGATCCACCGCGAGCCGACCTTTGCCTGCAAACGCGCCGCTGCGCGCCAGCACCTCGCCGCCCGCGGTCAGCACGACTTCGAGGTTGTCGCCTTGCCCGATCACGTCCACCGTAACGGTGGCGGACTCGCCGACACGCACGGGTGCCGACCGGATTCCGGCGAGAAAGGGATCACCCGGCCCACGGCCGAGATCCAGGGCGTGCACGGGGATACCCCGATCCAGCAGTTCATCGATGACGGTGCCCCAGTCCCGCGACGTGGCCAAGCCGTCGGAGATGAGCGTGACGGCACCGCTCATGTGGCGAGGAATGGAGCGAGCCGCCAACGCCAGCGCGTCGCCCAGGGGGGATGTGCCGGCCTCGTCGCCGACGCTCATGTTCACGACGGCGGTGGCAGGATTCGGATCGCCGAACTGCACCATGGTGACCGTGCCGCGGTCCGCCAGCCGCTCGGCCAACGCGGCAGCGGCCTGCGCGCCGCGCTGGCGGGCCTCGACCGGCACACTGGCCGACTGGTCAAGTACAATCGCGTGATACTCCGCCGCCACTCGCGTCAGCACGACCGGCTGGGTCAGGGCCGCAATCGCTAGCATCAGCAAGAGCGTCCTCAGCATTCCGTGAACCGCGGTCCTGGGCCTGGACGGAACGAACCAGACCAGCGGTACTGCGACGAGCAGCCACGCCCAAACCGGTTGTATGAACGTAACGTCCATCAGGGCATCAGGTTGCGTTGGTAGAGCCACCACTCCAGGCTCAACAGCATGAGTGCCGCCACGATTAGCCATGTGAAGGGGGACAAGGGGGCTGACGCGGCACGTGCCGTGCTCTGCGTGGTCTCCAGGCTCGCTCCGGTAGCCAGTCTCGACACCGCCTCGCTCAGCAGGGAGACGCTCAGGCCGGCGGCGCCGAAATTGGGGTCGGCTCTGCCGGGAATGTAGTCCGCCCCCAGCGCATTCAGACCGGGCGGCGGCGACGCGCCCTCCAGGCACGACCGCGCCGTGCGATCACGCACCGGGCGTCCTGCGGCGACATAGGCATACCAGGCCGGTTCCCCGGCGAGCCAGCACAGCGTCTTAGACAGAAAGACCGGAAAGGCACGTGAATCGACGAAATTGTAGCGGCTGTCCAGCAGTTCGCTCCAGATCGAGACCGAGCGCCTCGCCGCCGGATACACTGCGACGCCCACGGCACGTTCCAATGTGCTCGCAAGGCCCTGGGCGTCGATCTGGTCCAAGCCAAGTCCGTCGAGGGATTCCTCAAGGACCCTTTGCGCATCCTGCCCGCCTGTATAACCGATCTCGAAGGACGATTCCTGCTCTAACATGGAGGTTAGCTTGAGTGCCGGCAATTCAGCCGGAGCGGGCTCGCTGGCAGCAACGAAAACCACATCCGCAGCGCCATCCGAGGCCGGTTCCAGACCCGGATGGGCGAAGATGACGCTTCGCACCGCCTCCGGAGCACCGTCGCCCAAGGCGACCTTCAGCACCCGGCGTGCGGGCAAAGTCACCCAGGCGGTATTGTCCAGCGGCACCGCGTCCGCAGCCGATAGAGACACTTCCAATGTGGCACCGTTCGCGGGCAGGTCGCGGATTGCGAAGCCGCCAGGAACGGCCTCCACCTCCAGATCGTCCGTTGCCACCCCGTCAATGCTGATGTTCAACTCGTCCGCTGTCGGTGGCGGTCCCTCCGAGGCTATCAGGCGCAGAACAACGTCCGCCCGGTCCCAGGCACCGGACGCGGCGTCGCCGACGCCCAGCGCGACGATGCCCCGATTTACCCCGTTGGGCATCTCGCCTGTGGCGGACCACCGGGTCACGCTGACACCTGGAGGAAGCGAGGCCAGCGCGGCTTCGCTTACCGGCGCCCACCCATAGATCACCACATTGACCCGCTCAGGGCGCGCGCCGTTGCTTGCCATCAGCCGCAGGAGGGCATCGACGCCTGCCGGTGCCGCCTGCGGAGCCGCGTCCCGCAGGCGAGCCTCAAGAATCGCGGCATCCTCACCCCGCCGCAGCACAGTGATGTTGTGCGCACCACCCAAGATGGCCTCACGACTGGCGGCGGGCAGCGCCGAAGCGTCTTCAACAAGTTGCCTACGAGCCGACTCGAAGCCCGCCGTATCGGAGGTGTGGGCGCTTCCGTCGAGATACAGCACCCAAGTGTCGGACGGGCGCTCGTCGGCCACATCAGGGCCGGCGAAGCCAATCCACAGCAGCGCCGCGATGGCGAGCACCAGCAGGTAGGCGAGCCAATGGCGGAAGCGTCTCCGCAGGATGCGAACCGGCGCCTGACGCACCGTCGCCGCCCAGAGCATCGTCGTTGGCACGGTCACCTCGGTGTGCCGCGCGCGCAGTTGCTGCAGAGCGAAGAGGATACCCGCAAGCCCTGCGAGCCCGGCAAGTACGCCCAACAACGATAGATTCAGAAAATTCATTCCGGTGTCGCCATTTCGCCCGTCAAGCCTTCAGACCGTCAGCCTTCCCGAGGCAAACAGGCTGGAGAGCTGTTTGAGAACGTCGACGTCAGCATTCAGCCGCAACAGTCCGGCGCCCTGCCGTCTGGCGAAGTCGCTGAGCTGCTCGTTGAACTGTCGAAAAATGTCCTTGTAGCGAGCGATCACCGCGGGCTCCACGGTGATGTCAACGGCTTCGCCGGACTCGCAGTCTCGCAGCCGGACATCGCCGTGCAGCGCCTCGTTGAGCGTTGGCTCGGCGTCAGCAAGGGTGGTCAGCTGTACCAGCAACAGCTTGTGGCGGCTGACCCTGAGCGCTTCGAACACCGCGTCGAGTCCGGATGGGTCGAAGAAGTCGGAGATCACCACCAGCAATCCGCGGCGCATGGGCATGCCCGCTAGCCGCCGCAGCGCCGCGGCCAGCCGGGTATCGCCACGCCGGTCCAGCGCCGCGAGCCGGCGGCCGAAGCTCATCAACTGGTTTTTGCCGGCCGTGCGGCGCACATGGATTTCCAGCGTCCCGGAGAACGAGTACAGGCCAACGCTGTCGTGTCCGCCCAAGGCAATATGCGCAAGACCGAAGGCGGCGCGCAGACCGGCGTTGATGCGCGGCGGCGTTTCAAAATACATGCTTTCGGACCGGTCCACCAGCATGTAGACGGGCAAGTCCTGGTGCTCCTCGAATACCCGCACGAAGAGGCGGCTCAAGCGACGGTAGATGTTCCAGTCGATGGCCCGCAAATCGTCACCTGGCGTATAGGGCTTGAAGTCGGCAAACTCCAATCCGGCTCCCCGTTGGCGGGATCGCTGCTCGGCGCGCCGACCGTCGCGGAACACCTGACGGGCCTCCAGAGCGAGCCGTTCCAGCGCTATCAGGAAGTCGGCGTCGAAAAGTTCTTCGAATGTCAGCTGGGCAGCCATGACGCCAGGGGATCAGTCCACCGCGTGGGGAGTCTTGACGGTCTTGAGCACGTCGCCGATCAACGCGTCCGGCGAGACGTTGCTGGCCTGGGCGTGGAAGTTCAGCACCAGGCGGTGACGCAGAACTGGCAGGGCAACAGCCTGGATGTCGCTAGTGCTGACCGCGAATCGGCCACTCAGGAGCGCCTGAACCTTGCCTGCTAACATCAAGCCTTGGGCGCCGCGCGGACTGGATCCCAGCGCCACGTAGGCACTCACGCTTTCGGGCGCGTAGTCGCTGTCCGGCTGTGTCGCCATGACCAGGCGCACAGCGTAACTCTTTGCGGCTTCCGGCACCGCGACCTCACGCGCGGTGCCCCGTAGCCGCAGGATCGTTTCGGCTTCGGCCATGGACTCGATGACGACTTCGCCGGCACCGGTGGTGCGGTCGATTATCTCGTGGTACTCCGATTCCTGAGGGTAACCGACGAGGATCTTGAAGAGGAAGCGGTCGAGCTGGGCTTCGGGGAGAGGATAGGTGCCCTCCTGTTCCACGGGATTCTGCGTTGCCATCACGCAGTACGGCTCTACAAGCGCCAACGTGCGGCGGCCGACGGTGATCTGCCGCTCCTGCATCGCTTCCAGCAGCGCGGATTGGGTCTTCGGCGTCGCGCGGTTGATCTCGTCGGCCAGGACAAGGTTGGCAACCAGCGGCCCTTCCTGAAATTTCAGTTCATGGCCGCCGCCAGGCGTCTCCATCAGCACCATCGTGCCCTGAATGTCGGCTGGCATCATGTCCGGTGTGAACTGGATTCGGGAGAAACGCAGGCTTAGCGCCTCGCTGATCGAGCGCACCAACATCGTCTTGCCGATGCCGGGAACGCCTTCCAACAGGACGTGGCCGCCAGCGATCAGCGCGGTCAGCGCGGCATCGATGACGTCATGTTGGCCCACGATCATGCGACTGACCTCGGCCTTGACGCGGCTGAAGACCTGCCGGAAGTCTTCGGCGCTTGCTCGTGCCGAATCAATGTCGGTCAACTCTGCGTTAGCGATGTGCTGTTTGTTCATGGGGTCGCCTCGGTGGGTGGATCTAATCCGGGATCGTTATCGGCCTGACGGCGTGCCAGAAAGTAGTCCCGAATCAGGTTCTGCATACGCAGCGTAAAGTCCTCGCGAGCGATTTCGCCCGCACCGTCGTCCATGGCCACCCGTTCCTCCGCGAGGTATTGCGCACCAACTCGTTCCTGCGGTTCGGCACGTTCCCGCTGCACCTTCATGCGGCCCGGGTTGGCATGTCCAAGTAATTGGTCCGGCATGGGAACACCCAGCAGCATCGCAGCCACGCCCCGGGTTTTCTTCAGGCCCCCGGGCCCGCTACGGCCGTTGGCGTCCGGATTCTCCTGCTGCTCCCCCGCGCCCGAGGGGCTGAGCGAGCGGTCTACCGGCGCCTTGCGCTGATTGAGCAGCGGACGCATGGCGGCGGCAGCCTCCTGTACTTCATCCTCTTCTTCTTCGGCGTCGTCTGGAACATCATCGTCTGTCTGGTCACGATCGGAATTGCTGTCCATGGCTTCGCGGTCCGATTCCGAGATTCGGCTCCCGGAACTGCCGCCCATACCGGCGGCGATACCGCTAGAGGACTCGTTCTCCTCCTCCGGCGGCGGCGGCGACTGGCGGCGGGACTGCGGTTGCCGACCGTCCTGCCGTTCGGCCGCCCCGGTCCGCGGCTCTGACGGGCTTTTGCCTGAAGCGCTCGACGCTGCGCGGTCAGCGGCATTGCGACCCGCCTCATGGCTCAAACCACCGGCCCGCCCGACGGACGAAGGCTGACGTTCATCGTTCAGTCGCGGTTGCAACGAAAAATTCGTCACCTCGTTGACTTCCCCGGCGTCCATGCGTTGTGCCGGAGAGGTCTGCCGCTCCAGTTCGCCGTGGCGAATCGTGGCCTCCCGGGTCTGCTGCGTCCCCGCCTGCGGATTGACGGGCAAGACGGCATCCGCAACTTCGATATTGCCACCGGCGTCCAATACCGGTTCGCCAGAGGCGAAAAGCAGGGCAAGGACGAATGCCGCGAACGCGATAGCGCCCCAGCGCCACGGGCCAGGCTGCAGTGCTGGAACGGCGGCCGCTGGCGGCGGCAATTTTGTTGCAAGCGCTCGATCCACTGTGGCCTGCGCGTCCGCCACCGCGGCTAACTTGAAGCTGCTGACGGTACCCGAGCGCAGAAATTCGTCCGCCGCCTGTATTCGGTCGTGGGCATTCAGTGCTCGGTCGTACATCGCCAGCGCCAAGCGGCGGTCAATCTGCCGAGTGCAGTAAATCCAAGCCGTGCGAAAAGTGCAGACCGCCACCGGCACAGCCAAGGCAAACACGGCGCTCGCCCACGGCCCCAGTGGCCAGACGGGGGCGCCGGCCAACCCGGATGCCGAAGCCAGCAGGTACACCACCGGAACAGGTACCGCCGCGGGAAACAGCCACGGTACTGCCAAGCCGATGGCTTCGTTCAGAGCCCAGCGGCGAAGTACGGCCCTGCCACGACCGGCGAGTTCGTCGATCTGCCGCCGAATGCGGGCGAACGGCGCGTCAGCCACTATCGGGGTCTCCTTCTGGATCAGCGTCTGCCGTGTCGCTGGCGAGCAGGGGATCACCCGCGTCGAGCTGTGGACGCAACCGCTCCAATGCAACCGTGGCGTTCTCGGTCATCTCCGGCGTCAGCCCGACAAACTCGGAGAGTGATCGTTCATAACTCGAATAGGCGCGCCGCAACCGTCCCAACGCTTCGTAGCTACGGCCAAGCTCGTGCCGGGAAATACCTTCCAGGCGAGGGTCGCCGTCAAAGGCCGCGGATAGGGCGAATTTCCACGCCTGACGGGCATCGCCTCGATCAAGCCAGCGATCGGCGATGATCAACTGGAGGCGTTGCCGCATGGCCGGTGCCTGGGCGCGGGAGACGAACTCCATGGCCCGTTCGGACAGGGCCATGATCAGATCGCTATGGTCGATCTCGCCTTCGGCGGAGTCCACTCCCAGCAAGAAACCCACCATGGAGCCAGGTGCGGCAAGCCCCGCCAGAAACTGCATCACGTATTCCATTTTGCGGCGATCCTCGTTGACCGCCAGTCCATAGTCTATGACCCGCAACTGCTCCTGAGCGGACGCGCCACTCTCTACCCCCAGATCGAACAGCAGCCGAACCGCTTCTTCGACATTGCGGTCCGCCGGCCAAGCATCCAGATAGCTACGCAGAGCGGCACCGTTCCTGTCAGCCGCGGCGGCGTAGAAGCGTGCATCGGCCTCTGACCAGTTACTGTCCACCAATCGGGTCAACGCCGCATAGCCAAGCGCGGGGTTTAGTTCCCATTCGTAGGCGCTGAGCAGACTCAACCCGGAACGCAGCAACACATCGCCGTCGAATTCGATTATGGGGCGGGCCTGGAATTGCGGCGGAACGGGAACGCCGGCGGCCTCGGCCTGAGGGCGAATCTCGTCTTCCAGCGCCTTTTCTTCAGCGTATTCTGCCTGCCGACGAGCCTTGAAGTCCTGCGGGAAAAACGCCGTGACGCCAGACAGGACCTCCGCCGGCGACTCCGTGGCGGTCCCCATTCGGATGTCATTCACCTCGCCATAGGGCGCACCAGCAGATGCGGCCAGCGGCCGGTCGATCCAGGTATGGTAGCCGGCCGTGTCGAATTCCAGCCAGCCGGGCCGAGCACCGGCCCAGGTCAGCGGAATCAGAACGCGGCCGTCAAATGTGTGGACGCCGTCGACGAAGAACGCGGCCCGTCTACGAACCTCATCGGAATCAGCATCCAACGCATCGGAGAACTCGATTTCCCCCTCCTGTAGATTGAGCCGCAACGCATAGTCCTTCAGTACGGACCACCCAAGAATCGCGGCCACGTCGACCTGTTCCAACTCGTTGTCGTAGCGGGATGTGATGGGTGCGAGCAAATTGCCGACTTCCTCGATCACACCCTCCTTGGGGACTTCCATGCGAAAGCCTTGGGCAATGATTTCAATATCTTCGTCGCCTTCGCCCCATGTGAGCGACAAAAATGCGTTGCGGTGCATTTCCAGGGCCGTTGGCCGGGCCAAATCGATCACGATGTGCGTGTCCTTGTACCAGCTCCCTGTCTGCAGCGCGGCGCGCACCAAGATACGGTCGCCGAGGACACGCGCCGCCAGTGTTCCGCCTGTGGATTGCGCCGCCACCGTGAACGGCACGAGTGCCGCCACGGTCGCGAGAAGCGCTGCGGCGCAACCGATAGGATGTCTGATCCTGCTCACCATTGCGGAAGAGCATAACCGGAAACCCTTGCGGCAGGCTTAACCCTCTGTAGGCTTCACGAGACTGTAGGCTGACGTCGAACCGCGCGATATGGGCGCAATTGGGCCGCGGACGTACCGGGCGCGGTCATTCATGATGAGTACTGTCACGAGTCGGAGATTTGCGGATTGGGGAAAAACACGGACTGATCTTCTCCCTCCCGGGGCACCAGGCATTGGAAATCCTTTTCCACCAGGATCTTCAGGCTGGCCCCGCCCGGTAGCGCCTGCCGACCGCGGATGGACACCTCCTCCGGCCGCGTCCATTGCTCCACTGCGGCCCGCGGCACACGGACGCTGACGCACCCTTCACGAAATCGCGCGCGGGTTTCGCCATCGGCGACGCAGCGCAACTCATACACCAGGGGCGCGCCCGATCCGAAGTCCACTTGCTGGCGAACCAGACCTTCGGTGACGACCCGCGACAACTCCGCCTGAGTGACGCGAATCCGTATCGAATTTTCGAGAATCCTCAGCTTCAACGTCTGGATCTCCGGCGGCTGGCCTGCTCGCTAAACCCTAACTCTCCAACGCGTTGCTCGGCAACTGAACTATCGACCCGGTGCCGTATAATGATTCGTCAGGCTGCCAGCCGCGCGACGGGCTGGACACGGGCAGCCTCTGGAGTCCTGAATGAACCGAGACGTGGGAATCAGCGGATTCGCGACGTACCTGCCACCATACCGGGTGAGCCTGCGGGACTGGTGCGAGTGGACCGGCGCGCCCTGGGACAAGACCCAGGCCGTCGTCGGCACCAGCTTTCGAATGCGGGGACCGCGGGAAAGCGTCTACACCATGGCGGGCAACGCCGTCCTGCGCCTCATCGAGCAGTACCGGATCGATCCCCGCAAGATCGGCTTTCTGGGTCTTGGAACCGAGTCAAGCACCGACAACTCCGCCGGCGCGGTGATCGTCAAGGGCATGCTGGACCAGGGCCTCGCGGCACGGGGCATGCCGACGATCAATCGATACTGCGAGGTGCCCGAAATCAAGCATGCGTGCCTGGGCGCCGTTTATGCCGTCAAGCACGCGTTGCGATACCTGGCTCTGGAAGACGACGACCGCTGCGCCATCGTGGTGAGCGCGGACATCGCGGAGTACGCGAGGGGCAGTTCGGGGGAGCCGACGCAGGGTGCGGGCGCCGTCGCCATGCTGCTGGAGCGGGACCCGAAATTGCTCTCCGTCAACCTGCGGTGCATCGGCAGCGCGTCAGCCTACCGGGCCGTGGATTTTCGCAAGCCGGTATTGCGCAATCTCGTTCGCGGCCAGCTCAACCGCCACTTCCAGGACCTGCCCGTCTTCAACGGCAAGTACTCCACCACCTGTTACCTGGACGAAACGCTGCACGCCCTCAACGACATGCTGCGCCGTCTGGACATGGCCCCGGCCGACTATTACCACGGTCTCGCCGCCGCGTTCATGCACCGGCCCTATCACCGCATGCCGCTGACGTCCTTCGCGCTCAGCTACCTGTTCGGACTGGCCCAGGGTGGGGGATCGGCACGCGACGAGCTTCACGCGTACTGCCGAAGCGCCGGCATCGACACCGAGGCCGTGCTCGCGGAGATGAAATCCGCCCCGGACGTGCTGCAGCTCGTTCGGGACGGCAATATCGGCGAGGAAGTCTATCCGCTGAGCATGGAGCTGCTGAAGGACTTCCGTTCCGGGCATGTATTCCGGGAGTTGATCACCTCGAAAATGTCGCTGGGCGCCGAAGCCATGAAGGATATCGGCAATGTCTACTGTGCGGCCCTGCCGGCGTGGATCGCGGCGGGGCTTGAGGAAGCCGCGCAGGACGGGCGCAAGCTCGCCGGGCACGACGTTCTGGCCGTGGGTTACGGCAGTGGCGATGCCGCCGAAGCGTTACCCATGAGACTGGTGGATGGCTGGCAGGCCGCCGCCATGCGAATCGGTTTCGCCGCTGCGCTTGAGCCTTGGCAACGGCTGACGCGCGCCCAGTACGAAAGCCTTCACGACAACGGCGTGGCCGACGGGCTCAACGACCCCGAGAACGGTTTCATGATCGACTCCGTGGGGGACGCTTCGAATCCTGCGTTCAGCGACGAGGGCATCGAGTACTACCGCTTCCTGGGTTGAGAGCCGGAGTCGTCAGGACGATCCTCTTGACAGCACGCGTCGACGCCGATACCGCCGCCAGATCCACAAGCACGGAGCGGAGCAGGAGTAGACGCCAAACATGGCGAATATGACCAGGGGCGGATTCAGTGCCACCAGGATCAGCACCCCCAGCACGAAAATCAGGTTCCCGAACGGGATGCGGCCGCTCAGGTTGAAATCCTTGAAGCTCTGGTAACGGAAGTTGGACATCATGGCAATGCCCGTGAGCGCGGTGATGGTCACGCCCGCCACCAACGCCGTCAACCCGCCGATTTCATACTCGACGCTGCCCCACACCATCGCCGCGATGCCCGCGGCCGCGGTCGGACTGGGCAGGCCACGGAAAAACCGCTTGTCGCTGGACCCGCTGGTGTTGAACCGGGCCAGGCGAAGCGCCGCCGACACCGCGTAGAGGAACGCCGCCAACCAGCCGAGCCTCCCCCACAGCGGTCCGTACTCGGAGAGGCGCACCACGCCCCACTGGTATGTGACGATGGCCGGCGCCAACCCGAAGGACACCATGTCCGCCAGGCTGTCGTACTCCTTCCCGAAATCGCTCTCCGTGCTGGTCATGCGGGCCACGCGGCCATCGAGACCGTCAAGAAACATGGCGATGTAGATCGCCCAGACGGCCCCGAGGAAATTCTCGTCAATGGCGGCGACGATCGAGTAGAAGCCCGCGAACAGTGCCCCGGTGGTGAGCAGGTTGGGCAGCAGGTAGATACCCCGCTTGCGTACCCGTTTCCCGCTGAAATCCGCCATGGCCGTGGCGTCAGCGAACCCGGTCAGCGGATCCGTCCGGCGAGAGGATGCGGTCGATATGGTTGTGCCTGATCTCGGCCCATTCCATCCTGAACCAGGGCGTGAATCGCTCCGGATGGGCTTCGAGCTCGTCGCGCAGCTCGCCGATGCCGACGAAGCGCCAGTCCGCAATCTCGTTCAGGTTCACGTTGACCTCACCCGAATACCGGCCAAGGTAGACCCAGCAATACTCGTGCTCCGCGCCGACCGCGCCATACTGGGCGTGGTACTTGAACTTGTACAGAAAATCCAGCGGACATTCGAAACCCAGTTCCTGCCGAAGCCGCCGGGAGACGGCCACCTCCATGGATTCGCCCGCCCGGGGATGGGAGCAGCAGGTATTGGACCAATACCCGGGCCACAGCGGTTTCTGGTCGCTGCGCTTTTGCAACAGCAGTTCGTGGCGGTCGTTGAACACGAATATGGAAAACGCGCGGTGCAGCACGCCGTTGCCCTGGTGGCATTCACCCTTGGCGCGCCGTCCGATCTCCCGGTCCAGTTCATCCACCAGGATGAGCTCTTCGTTCGGACTGGAGACGTTTTCCTTACGCGCCATTCAGCGGTGCTCCCAGATTGACCGGAACCGCCTGGTAGCCCGCCGAGCGGATCGCCGAAACCACCGGCCCGGTGTCTCCGTCGCATATCGCGATGATCGACCCTCCCCCTCCGCCGCCGGTCAGCTTCGCCCCCAGCGCGCCGCCTTCGCGCGCGATGTCCACCAGCTGCTCCAGTTCCGGCGAGGAAACCTGAAGGGCGTTCAACAATCCGTGACAGATGTTCATCAGACTGCCCAGCGACTCCAGGTCCCCGTCCCGGATCGCCTGCACGCCGCGCAACACGATGGCGTCGATCTGGTCGAAGATGTGTTCGTGGAGTCTCCGCTCCCGCGTCCAGGCCGTTTTCACCCGGCCCACCGTCTTGGCCGTCAGCCCCTCGTATCCCGTCATGCCGATGACCGCCGGGATCGGTGTCCTGATTTCCAGCGGCTCGACCAGCGGCGGATCGCCGGTCCGGAAGATAAGCGGCCGGCCGTAGCACGCCAGTGTGTTGTCGAGACCGCTGGGCGTGCCATGGGCAACCGTTTCATATTCGAAGGCCAGCCGATTGACGTCCTCGTCCGACAGGTCCAGGCCGAAGTGCTTGTCCAGCGCGCGCACGATGGCCACCGCCATGGCCGCCGAGCCCCCCAGTCCCATGCTGCGGGGCACCTCGGGAAAAACCTCTATGCGCATGGCGCGTCCGGTCAGGCCCAGTTTGTCCAGCACCACCCCGGCGGTGCGCTCGAATGAACGCCGGTCCTTGGGATTGCGGGCCAGCTGGTACTCCACCCCCCAACGGGGAATCATCAGGTGGATCCCCTGGTCGCAGTCCTCGACCACCGCCGTCACCGCCATGGGGACCGGCGCCCCGATGGCGTGTCGCCCGTAGACCACGGCATGCTCGCCCAACAGCACAACCTTGGCGTAGCCCACGCCCATGGCATCGGCGCCGACGCCGGCCTGGGCGGCGTGCAGATGTTGCCGGTCCGGTTCCTGCCGCAGCTCGGCGGCGATCTCCTTGGCTTTCCAGACCTTGATTTCGTTGCTCAGGAACAGCCGGTCCAGGACATCGTCGAACAGCGCCTCGGGCACGCCCGCGGCCGTGACCACGCTTCGCGCATGCAATGTCATGTGGCCCTTCTGGATGCCGTCGGTGGCAAGCGCCCGGAGCGCCGCGAAGTTCTGGGCGAGACCGACGGCCGCCATGACCTGGGCCAGCTGCGCCGCGGACTCCACGCCCAACAGCCGCATGTTCAACGCCGCTGTCGGGTTGGATTCCAGTGGGGCGCCCACGGTGCCCACCTTGATCGGCACCTCGATGCTGCCGCAAAGGTTGCCCTGGTCGTCGGCCCGCCACCTGGTGAGCGACGTATAGCTCCCGCCCCGGGCCGCGAACGCGTGGGCGCCGGCCTCGATGGCGCGCCAATCGTTGCCGGTGGCGATGGCGACCGCGTCGATGCCGTTCATGACCCCCTTGTTGTGGGTGGCCGCGCGATACGGGTCCACCGCCGCGAAGTCCGCCGCGATGATGATGCCGTCGCGAACCTGCTCCCCGGTGTAGCCGCTGCCGCCGTTCCCGACCAGCGCCTGATAGGGAATCGAGCACCGGGCCCGAGCCAGCGAGCGGTCGGTCAGATTGGAGAGGATGCGCAGGAACACCTGCCCACCCGTGATGGATTCGATCAGCGGGGCGACGCCCTCGCACATCCCGTTGGTGACATTGGCCCCCATGGCGTCGCGGGTGTCCACGAGCAGGTGAACGACCAGGGTGGACTTTCCGCTGGTGGGCAGCGGATGAACGTGCAACTCGATGTCCTTGGCGCCGCCGCCCCTGGCAACCATCTTTGGATGAAAACTGTTGGCCAGATTGAGGATTTCCCGCTTTCGTTCCATGAGCGCGGACTTCGCCGCCTCGATGTCGTCCGGATCGACCACCTGGATCTGCCCGATCAGCACCGGGTCGGTGGCCTCGGCGACGAAGCCGCCATGCTCGCCCACCAGCTTCGACGCCGAACCGAGCGCGGCAATCACCGACGGCTCCTCCACCGCCATGGGCACCACGTAGCCCTGTCCGTTGACGATGAGGTTCATACCCAGGCCCAACGGCAGGCCGATGACGCCGACCACGTTCTCGACCATCTTGTCGGCGGAGGCCAGATCCAGCGTGTGCCTGCCGCTTGCCAAGGCCCGAAAATCGCGCCCGGTGACAATTCCGCGGTCATGAACGGCGCGAACGCGTTCGGCGACGCTCAGCTTGTAGAACTCGGGGATTCTGCGTTGATCATCACTCATCGGTCGGCCCGCCTTACCTCCAGACCCTGCGGTTCAATGGCCAAATCGATCGTATCATAGCGCTCGTCGGCGGCTTTCCTGAACCGGGCCAGGGCCTGCGGATCGTCGCCGAAGGCAAGACCCATGTCGCCGCCGCCCGCACCACTGACCTTGTATACCAGGTCGAACCGTTCCGCCAGGTTCAACAGCCGCAGGTGCTCCGGCGTGAAAATTTCTGCCCCCATCCACTCGCCCAACGCCTGCAGCGCGCCGGCGTACTCCCGTGTCGCCCCCAGAAATCCCTCCCGGTCCCCGGCCGCGGCGCATTCGATGCCGGACTGGGACAATCGGCCCAGCGAGTCCATCCAGAAGGCGGCCGAAGCCGGCGACTCGTCCGATCGGGCGCGGAACCTGTCCAGCTGTGTTCGCGTCGATGCCGAATTCCTCGCAAACACGCCCACAAAGCCGATCCCTTCGGGCAATCGGGCGCGCTCGACCTGGGGTCCGGAGTCCGGGTCAATCCGAAAACGAATAACACCGCCGTGAAGGCTGGCCGCCACGTCCAGACCGCTGCCGGTGCCTCCCTGGAACGTGGTGTGCGCTTCGATGAGGCGGCTTCTGGCCGCCGCTTCGGACTCCGCGGCCTCCTCCAGACCGGACCACGCAATCCAGGCTCCGCTCCAGGCGGTCAGTGCGGCCGCGCTCGACCCCAATCCCAGTTTCCGGCCTTCGCGATACAGTCCGCTGGAGTCGAGAACCGCGCGCCATGCGGTGGTACTGGAAGACGGATACGCTTCCACGACATGGTCCACCAGCGCCAGTCCGCTCTTCGCCTTCCGGCGGAAGACCACTTGGCGGTCCGCGTCGGCCATCGACCGCACGCGGCATGTACCGGTGTCGCTGGGGCCGATCTCCGCATGGCACCGCCGGTTGACGGCCATGACCAGCGCCGGCGCATTTGCCAGCACGGCATATTCGCCCAGGATGACCAGCTTGCCAGGCGCGGAAGCGAACACGCGGGCCATGCTTCCGACTCAGGCCGGTTCGATACCGGGACCGGGGCCGCTCACCAGCACGTCCAGGACGCCGGGTACATCCGCCAGCGCGTCGCGCACCTTGGCCGACGCGCCCGGCGCGCAAACCGCCTTCAACTGCGGCCCGGCATCGATGGTGAAGAACACCGGCACGCCGGACCGGCGCAGTTCCCGCACCGTCTCGATGCAAGCCATGGTCGATGCGTTCCAATAGAGGAGCGGCGGCCGGGCCGCCATGGCGGCGCCGTGCATGCTCAGGCAATTTCGTTCGGACACCTCCGCCAGGGACTCGAAATCCCGTTCGAGAACCGCCTTGCGGCCCTGTTCGAGATCTTCCGGACCCTTGGCGACCCAGGCCCTGAAGTACGGCGACGTCGTCGCCGACCGGGTCATTCCCGCGCGGGAGCTCACCCGTTTCTGCTTCCGTGCGGTCACCGCCACGGCGAATTCCAGCGGCCACGCTTCAGGCGGCATCAGCGGTTCCGCATAACTGTCCGAGCCGTCCGGCAGGCGGCCCGCCCGCATCTCCACGAAACCGCCGAAAATGGACCGGGCCGCCGACCCCGATCCCTGGCGCGCGACGATGCTCAAGTCCCGCGTGCTCAATTCCAGGTCCAGCGCCCCCGCGGCTGCCGCCGTCAGCGCAGCGTACCCCGACGCCGAGGAGGCCAGTCCCGCCCCGGTGGGAAAGTTGTTTCGGCTGGTGACGCGGGCCCGGTGCTC
Source organism: Candidatus Rariloculaceae bacterium (assembly GCA_965221035.1). Classification (GTDB taxonomy): domain Bacteria; phylum Pseudomonadota; class Gammaproteobacteria; order Steroidobacterales; family Rariloculaceae; genus UBA6522. The sequence goes on along the minus strand of OZ244860.1, from coordinate 3,192,526 downwards.
CACTCGCGCCCGCCCGCGAAGCAGGTCCAGACAGCGGCTTACGCGGTCGAGCTGATCCGTGCGGCGGCGCCCGTTCAGTATCAATTCGTCCTCGTCCGCGGACCCGTCGAAATGGACTTCGGTTTCGGTCCATAGCGCGTCCAGGGTGATCGACAGGGAACCGACGGCGGGGATGTTCAGCGGTCCGCCGTCCGCCTTGCCCCAATACTTGACCAGCGCGATGTTGGACCGCGCCCTTGCCGCCGCTCTCAATGCCCGCGTCTGGTCCGCCGTGTGTCTGACCAGCATGGCGAATCCCTTCCGGCTGACCAGTGGTACGATTGCGGGCGATGGTATCACACGCATCCGAACACTCATCCGAACAGGGATTCGCGAGCCGAATCGGGCACTATCGGGATCGCGTCGACACGGCTCTGGAGCGGGCCCTGGCCTGCCCCGAGGGCGTTCCCGAACCGCTCATCGGGGCGATGAGGCACTCGGTCCTGGGGCCGGGCAAGAGAATTCGCCCGCTGCTTTGCTACGCCAGCGGCGAGCTGTTCGGCTTGCCCCCGGAACAGGTGGATTCCATCGCGGTCGCGGTGGAACTGGTGCACGCCTATTCGCTCGTTCACGACGACCTGCCGGCCATGGACGACGACGACGTGCGGCGCGGCCGGCCGACCACGCACCGGCTGTACGGCGAGGCCATGGCGATTCTCGCGGGAGATGCGCTCCAGGCCCTCGCCTTCGACGGCCTGTGCCGCGATCCCGCGTATACCGGCGCATCGGGGGCCCGGGTCATCGGATGGCTCGCCAGGGCGGCGGGCCCGGAGGGCATGGCCGGAGGCCAGGCGCTGGATCTGCTGGCCGAAGGGCAAGCCGTGGACGAAGCCGCGCTTGCGGACATCCACCGTAGAAAAACGGGCGCGCTGATTCGCGCGGCCATCATGATGCCAGGCGAGCTGGTCGACCCTGACCCGGAAACCATCCGGCTGCTGGACGTCTTCGCCGCCAACATCGGCCTGGCCTTCCAGATCCGGGACGACTTGCTGGAAGTGGATGCCGATACGGCCACCATCGGCAAGAGCGCCCGGTCCGACGAAAGGAACAACAAATCGACCTATCCGTCCGTCCTTGGGGTACAAGGCGCCCGCAGGCGCGCCGAGGAAGTCCGGAGCATGGCGATGGCGGCCCTCGACGGGCTCGGCGACCGGGCCGCAGGATTGCGCTGGATCGCCGATTTCACGGTCAATCGCTCGCGATAAACGGTATCGACGGTTACTATCACGCCATGATCGCGCCTGTAATTTCCTTGCGGCTCACCCGGCTTCCGGGCGGGTAGGCCGATGCGCCCCTACACCACACGGCAGGTCGCCGAGCTGCTGGACATCACGCCCGCGCGCGTGCGCGACCTTGCGCGGCGGGAGTTCCTGGTACCCGACCGCGACGAACGGGGCCGGCTTCGGTTCTCGTTCCAGGACCTCGTCCTGCTGCGTACCGCGAACGGCCTGCTGGAGGCCGGCGTGAAACCACGGCGCGTGTGGCGGGCGCTGCGGGCAGCCCGCGACCGGCTTCCGGCAGGTCGGCCGCTGAGCTCGGTTCGCGTCCTGGCCGACGGCCAGCAAGTGCTGATCAGGGAGCGCGATACCGCTTGGGAACCCGAATCGGGCCAGACCATACTCGCCTTCCCGGTCGAGGACCTGGCCGCCAGGAGCGCGCCCATGGTGATGGCGGCCGCACGTCAGGCCCGGGCACGCGCGAGCAGCAGCGAGGAATGGTTCGAGCTGGCGCTGGAGTTCGACCACGTGGGCGCCAGGGATGACGCCGAAGCGGCTTACCGTGAAGCCATCGCGATGGACGGCGCACATGTCAATGCGCGGATCAATCTGGGGCGCCTGTTGCACAACGAACGCGCCTACCGCCAAGCCGAGGAACTGTACCGGGACGCGCTTGGAATCGATCCCGGCAGCGCCATCGCCGCGTTCAATCTCGGCGTGGTTCTGGAAGACCAGGGCGCGCTGCGGGAAGCCATGGAGACCTACCAGCATGCGCTTGCCGTGGACCCCGCCATCCCCGATGCCCACTACAACCTCGCCCGCCTCTACGAGCGGCAGGGCGACCGTCAGGCGGCACTTCGCCATTTCGCCAACTTCCGCGACCTGGGCAGCGGACGTGATGGCGCCACCGACTAGCGGAATTCAGGCTGGACAGCCGGGCGGATCGAAGGAGCGCGACTTGAACCGGGACCACGCGGAAATCAGACGGGTGCTGATCACCAAGCGATCAGAACTGGCGAGCCGGCTGGAGCGCATCAAGCGCAACATCACCGCCGGACACAGCGCGGACTCCGAAGAACAGGCCCAGGAACTCGAGAATGCCGAGGTGGTCGATGCCCTGGGCAACGAGACGCGGCGCGAATTGAGCAAGATCGCCAGCGCCCTGGCCAAGATGGAAAACGGCACCTACGGGGTCTGCGTGAACTGCGAGGAGGAAATCCCGCTGGCGCGGTTGCGGGCTCACCCCTTCGCCGACCGATGCATCCGGTGCGCGACGGCGGCCGAGGCGGAGGCGATCCGCTGACCATCGCTATGGGAACATTCCCCCACGGGGTGACAGACGCGGATATTGGCTGCCCGCGGCAGTCCGGACATCAGGCGGCCTCGGCTGCCCGCGGCAGTCCGGATATCAGGCGGCCTCGGAATGGGGAGAGTCGCCCGGTATCGACCCTTGAGCCGCCCAGTCCCTCAATAGTCCAGCCTCGAGCGCCCTGGTCCGTTCGATGGATGCCGCCTTGATGGGGCCGTAACCGCGAATCTTCTCCGGCAATCCGGCCAGTTCCATGGCGAGGTCGAGCCGGGACTCGTCCAGTTCCGCAACGATTCGGGACAACAGCGATTCGTAGTCGACAATCAGGCGACGTTCCGCACGCCTCTCCCGGGAGTATCCGAACACATCCAGCGGAGTACCGCGCAAGCGCCTCAGTCGGGCCAGCAAGTGAAAAATTGGCAATATCCAGGCGCCCAAAGCGTACTTTCGCGGACGGCCGGTGGCGGGATCCGTCCGGGCGATCAACGGGGGCGACAGATGGAAGGTAAGTTTGGCCGAGCCTTCGAACTTCCCCCTGGTCTCATCCAGAAATCCGGTCTGCGCGAACAGCCTGGCCACCTCGTACTCGTCCTTGTACGCCAGCAGCTTGAAGTATTGGCGCGCCACGATCTCCGCCAGACCGGCGCCATCCCGGCGGATGCCGCGCTCCGCGTGCCGTATCCGCTCTACCCAATCGCGATATCGTCCGGCGAGCGCCGCATTCTGGTAGGAGGCCAGATACTCGGCGCGGAGCTCGATCATCTCGTCCAGATTCGAAGACAGCCGTTCGGGTTCCCCGGCCGGCCCGGCCCGGCGCCGCACCGCGGCCGGATCCACAGCCGCGTGACGGCCCCAGGTGAAGGCCCGGACACTCTGCTCCACGGCGACACCGTTGAGTTCGATGGCGCGAATGATCGCGGTCTCGGATACGGGCAGCAAGCCTCGCTGGAACGCCACGCCCAGCAGCAACAGATTGGCCGCGATGGCGTCGCCCAGCAGTCCGGTCGCCAGTCCGGTCGCATCCACCAGGTCGGGGGCCGGTGAACGACACGCGTTCGCCAGCGATGCCAGCATCGTGGATTCGGCGAATTCGTAATCGGGATCCTGAATGAACGCCGCCGGCATTTCGCGATGCGTATCGACCACCGCGCGGGTACGATCCGCGTCCAGCCGGGCCAGGACATCCCGGCCGCTCGCGACAACCAGGTCCGCGCCCAGCAGAAGGTCGACCTTGCCGGCGGGAATCTGCGCGCAGCGGAGATGTTCCGCGGACGCGCCGATGCGCACATGGGAAACCACCGCGCCGAACTTCTGGGCGAGACCTGTCTGATCCAGCGCCATCACCCGGTGCCCCTCGAGGTGGGCGGCCATGCCCAGGATGGCCGCGGCCGTGCCGACGCCGGTGCCTCCCACGCCCGCGATGAGCACGTTGCAGGGCGATGCCTCGACGAGCCCGGGCGTCGGCAGTTCGGGCATGGATTCAAGCGCCGGCGACGGACGCCTGGGCCGGACGCCATCGAGGGTCACGAAACTGGGGCAAAAGCCGTCGATACAGCTGAAATCCTTGTTGCACGCGGACTGGTTGATGGCGCGCTTGCGGCCGAACTCGGTCTTGAGCGGAATCACCGACAGGCAATTGGAGACGGCGTTGCAGTCCCCGCAGCCTTCGCAGACCAGGGGATGGATGGCGACCCACCTGTCCGGATCCGCGACCTCGCCGCGCCTGCGCCTGCGCCGCAGCTCGGCGGCGCAGGTCTGATCGTAAATCAGGGCGGAAACACCACGACACTCCCGAAGCGACCTCTGGACCCGGTCCAGCTCCCGGCGGTGGCGCACGGTGACGCCGTCCGGCAACGTGCCGCGAGCCCGCGGTCCCGCCTCATCGGTGACCACGACGATCGGCCCTACGCCTTCCGCGGCCAACTGGCGGGCGATCCGTTCCACTGTCATGCCGCCTTCGACAGGCTGACCGCCGGTCATCGCCACCGCGTCGTTATGCAGAATCTTGTAGGTCATGTTGACGCCGGCGGCGACCGCGGCACGAACGGCCAGCAACCCGGAGTGGGCGTACGTGCCGTCTCCCAGGTTCTGAAACCTGTGGGATGTGTCGGTGAACGGGGCTTGTCCGATCCAGGCCGCCCCCTCACCGCCCATCTGGGTAAAGGTCCTGGTGTCCCGGTCGTCCATCCACGTCGCCATGTAGTGACAGCCGATTCCGGCGGCGGCGATGCTGCCTTCGGGCACCCTTGTGGACGTGTTGTGCGGGCATCCGGAGCAGTAGTGCGGCAGCCTCGATGGCGATCCCGCCCCGTCGATGGGCGCCCGCGCCTCGCGTTCGATCCCTGGCAGGCGCCGGGCAATGCGCTCGTCCGGCACGAGCCGCAACAGCCGCCGGGCGATGGCGGCGGCGACCGAGGACGGCGTGAATTCCTCGACCGCGGACAGGAACGGGTTGCCGCGCTCGTCGTGTTTTCCCGTTATCCGGGGTCGGTCCGCTCCGCCCCGGTTGTAGAACTGCTGCTTGAGCTGGTCCTCGATCACGCCCCGCTTTTCCTCGATGACGAGCACCTCTTCGACCCCCGAGGCAAATCCTCGGAGCTGTTCGCGTTCCAGTGGCCAGCTCATGCCGACCTTGAAGACCCTGATGCCCAATTCGGACGCCCGCCGGCGATCGATTCCCAGCTCATCCAGGGCCTGGCGGACGTCCATGTAGGCCTTGCCCGCGGAGACGATGCCCAGGCGGGGGTTGGGGCTGTCAATGACCAACCGGTTCAGGCCGTTGGCCTCGGCGAACGCCAGGGCGGCGGGAATCTTGTGGTTGTGCAGGCGGGCTTCCTGTTCCACGGGCGCGTCCGGCCAGCGAATATGCACCCCGCCGGCCGGCAGCTGGAACTCGGGCCGCACGATCCGGGGAATTTCCGGAATCCGGACCGTCTGCGCGGCATCCGCATGCTCCTCGGTGAGCTTGAGCGCGACCCAGCAGCCGCTGTACCTGGAAAGAGCGTATCCCTTGAGTCCAAGCTCCAGGACATCTCCCAGATCGCTCGGGTTGAGCACCGGGATCCTGGCGTCCATGAAACTGTACTCGCTCTGGTGGGGCAGCGTGGACGACTTGCAGACATGGTCATCACCGGCCACTACCAGCACGCCGCCATGGCGTGAGGTTCCCGCGCTGTTGGCGTGCTTGAACGCGTCGCCGGTGCGGTCCACACCCGGACCCTTGCCGTACCAGAGCCCGAACACTCCGTCGTACCGGCCGCCCGGGAAGAGGTTGACCTGTTGCGCGCCCCAGATGGATGTCGCCGCCAGGTCCTCGTTGAGTCCCGGCTGGAAGTGGATCCGGGCCTCGTCCAGGAATGGTTTCGCCCGCCGAAGTTCCTGGTCCAGTCCGGCCAGAGGCGAACCCCGGTAGCCTGAAACGAACCCCGCGGTGTTCAGTCCGGCGCGGGCGTCGCTCGCGGCCTGCAGCAGCAACAGCTTGACCAGGGCCTGGAGACCGGTGAGATAGAACGACTTCGTGCCCGCGTGGTATCGCTGGTCGAGTCCCTCGATCTGCCGCAACCTCATGATGGCGCCATCAGCCGAATGAAGTGTCTGGATTTCGACTGGTTAGACCACATGGGGGACCGGAATGCTGCAATGGCTCACCGACCGGCGCGCAAGGCGAAGCCGGTCTTCGGGCGCTGGCCCATCTTATCCCGAATTGACCGTTGGCGTTTCGTCGCGAGATTTGGTCGTATAATCCGCGCGATGATTCGCGCGAGCCCAGACCGTGGCGCCGACCCGCCAAGCCCGGGCCGTCATCGTCCCATCGTGCAACTGAACGGCGTGGCCGTGAACAGGCTCGGTCGCACCGTGCTGCACGACATCCGCTGGGTGCTGGTTGCGGGAGAGCACTGGGCCGTCACCGGCGCCAACGGCAGCGGCAAGACGAGCTTTCTCAAGCTGGTCGCGGGACAGCTTTGGCCCAACGAGGGACACGGCACCCGCCGATACGATTTCGGCAGCGGCCTGCAGGTCGACGCCGTTCAGGCGCTGGAGCGGATCACCCTGGTGGGCCATGAACTCCAGGACCTCTATACGCAGCGGAAATGGAATTTTCCCGCCGTGGAAGTCGTGCTCTCAGGCCTCTACCGCACCGACGTGACCCGGCGCGACCCGGCGCCCGAAGACTTCAAGCGCGCCACGCATATCCTGGACGAACTCGGCCTGTCGCACCTGGCGCAGCGTCCGTTCCTGGAGTTGTCCCGCGGCGAGCAGCGGCGCGTGCTCATCGCCCGCGGCCTGGGATTCGAGCCCGAAGTCCTGATACTGGACGAACCTGCGGCGGGCCTGGACGACTTTTCGCGGCGCAAGCTCAAGGAAACCATCGACCGCATCAGCGCGCACACTACCGTCATGTGTTCATATCACGATGCCCGGGACCTGCCCCATTGCATCAACCGGCTGCTGCGCATTGTCGACGGCCGCATCGTGGAATCCGGCGCGGTTGCGGCCGGGTCCGCCGCCATGGCAAGCCCGAAGCGGACCGACTCCGGCACGGCCAGGGCGGTCGAAAAGTCGGCGGAGGCGAATCCCGACGCGATCATCGAAGTTGCGGGGGGCGATGTCTGGCTGGACGAGCGACCCGTGCTGAGGGGTATCGACTGGCGTCTTTGCCGGGGAGAGCACTGGCTGGTTCGCGGGCACAACGGCGCCGGCAAGAGCACGTTCCTGCGCATGCTTCATGGCCAGCTGCGTCCCGCGCTGGGCGGCTCGATCCGCTTTCCGGGTATCGACAACCCGGACAATGTGTGGGATCTGCGCCGGCAGGTCGCGTGGGTGTCGCCCGAATTGCAGGCCGGATACTGGTACCCGTCCACGGCGCGTCAGTGCATCTATTCCGGCTTCGATTCGAGCATCGGGCAGACGCGCCGCATGACCGCCGCCGAAACCGCCCTGGTGGACGAACTGCTGGAGCAGTTCAGGCTGGTGGACCTGGCGGACCGCAACATCCGGACGCTGTCCTACGGACAGTTGCGCCGGGTGCTGATCGCCCGCGCGGTGGTGCACGGGCCGCGGGTCCTGTTGCTGGACGAACCGTGGGAAGGTCTGGACCGGGACAACCGGAAGCTTGTCAGCCGGGAACTGGAGCAGATCGTCGCCCGGGGCACGCAGCTGGTTTCGGCGAGCCACCTGGACGAAACGCCTCCGCCGTTCAACCGGCTGCTGGAGCTTGCGGACGGCAGGATCGCCGGATCCGGCGTCTTGGAAACGCCGGACCATCAAGCCCATGACCTACGGAGAACCCGGCAATGAAACTTAAAGACAGCGTCGTTCTGATCACCGGCGCGGCGCGGGGCCTGGGAGCGGCAATGGCCCGGGGGTTGGCCGCGCGCGGCGCAAGGCTGGTCCTGGTGGATCTCGACACCGCGAGTCTCGTCAAGACGCAGCGCGCATGCGAGGCGCTTGGCGCGGAAGTCGGATGCCATGCGGCGGATGTCAGAGAGGAAACCGCGGTCGAGGGGTTGTTCGAGCGGGTTGTCGCAGAAACCGGGCGGCTGGATGTACTGATCAACAACGCGGGAATACTGCGCGACGGCCTGCTGGTGAAGGCCCGGGACGGCGAGATCGTCGACAAGCTCGGCCTGGAGCAATGGCAGGCGGTCATCGATGTCAACCTGACCGGAGTCTTCCTGTGTGGCCGAGAGGCCGCCGCCCACATGATCCGCCTGGGCAACCGCGGCTGCATCATCAACCTGTCCAGCGTCTCCAGGGCGGGCAACTTCGGGCAAAGCAATTATTCGGCCGCCAAGGCGGGTGTGGCCGCGCTGACCGTGGTCTGGGCCAAGGAGTTGGCGAGACACGGCATCCGCGTCAACGCCATCGCTCCCGGTTTCGTGAAGACGGAAATGGTCGCCAGCATGAAACCGGAGATTCTGGAGAAAATCGCCGCCGGGATCCCCGCCGGACGACTATGCGAACCTGAAGAGATCGCCCACGCGGCTATCTACCTGCTGGAAAACGACTATATGAACGGCCGCGTGCTGGATATTGACGGCGGCTTGCGGCTGTAGGGATCATATCGGCGCGGCGCCGTGAATCCGGGCGTTTCGTACAGATTTGGTCGTCCTTCACGGACACCGCTCATGGTAATCTTTCGCCATGGATTTCGACACGATCACCATCATTCTGGCCATCGTCGGGACCGGCATCGGTCTTTGGCGGGCGCTGGACAGTGGTCTGCGCGAAATTCGCCGCGATGTCGGTGCCCTGCGGGAACGCATGGCGCGAATCGAGGGCCTTTTCGAAGGCTTCACGGGACGTCAGGCCAGAGGTTGAAACCGCGCCTGCATCACGGGTGTCGTGCCACAGGCAGACCAATTTTCTTGTGCTGTGACGGGAGCACTCAGCGGAAGAGAAGAGGAAACCTCTGAACAGGTGTAGCCGCAGCCCCGAAGGGCTGCGGCTTTCAAGTGGCTGCTTCCGAGAGAGGTTACTCGGGAGCTTCGACGAACTCGGGATAGGCTTCCACGCCGCACTCGCCGATGTCCACGCCTTCGTACTCCTCCTGCTCGGAGACGCGGATGCCCAATGCCTTCGCAAGGACGTACCAGACCGCGAGACTGGTCAGGAAGACCCATGCGAAAATCGAGACGATGCCGAGCAACTGGGCGCCGACCGTCGAGTCCGGATTGGTGAAGCACACCGCAATCAGTCCCCAGATGCCGACCACGCCGTGAACGGAGATGGCACCGACGGGATCGTCGATCTTCAGCTTGCGGTCGAGCATCACGATTGATACCACCACGATCGCACCGCCGATCGCGCCGATGACCGTGGCCGCCAGCGGCTCCGGTGTCAACGGCTCCGCGGTGATGGCCACAAGGCCCGCCAGGGCGCCGTTGAGCGCCATGGTCAGGTCCGCCTTGCCGAACCAGAGCCGCGCCGTCACCAGGGCTGCCACCAGTCCGCCCGCGGCGGCCATGTTGGTGTTGACAATGACCAGCGAGACGGCATTGGCTTCGTCGACGTTGGAAATCATCAGCTCGGAACCGCCGTTGAATCCGAACCAGCCGAGCCAGAGAATCAGGGTTCCCAACGCCGAAAGCGGCAAATTGGCGCCCGGAATCGCCCGGACTTCACCCGACGGACCGTACTTGCCCTTGCGCGCGCCCAGCAGCAGGACGCCCGCAAGCGCCGCCGCGCCGCCACACATGTGCACCACGCCCGATCCCGCGAAATCCAGGAACCCGGCCGCGTCCAGCCAGCCGCCGCCCCACTTCCAGTAACCCTGGATGGGATAGATGAAGCCGGTGAGGATCACGGCGAAGGCGAAGAACGACCACAGTTTCATGCGTTCCGCCACCGCGCCGGAGACGATGGACATGGCGGTTGCCACGAACACCACCTGGAAGAAGAAGTCCGACAGGCCGGAGTAGTAGGGCGCATCGTCGCCCCCGGCGATGACGTCCGCGGCGGCGTTGTCCGCCCCGGTCAGCATGCCGATTCCGGGAATCACGCCATTGCCGTCGCCGTACATGATTCCGTAACCGCACAACATGTACATGATGCAGGCGATGGAGTACAGGCCGACATTCTTGGTGAGAATCTCGGCCGTGTTCTTGGCCCGCACCAAACCCGCCTCGAGCATGGTGAAACCCGCGGCCATCCACATGACCAGCGCGCCCATGACGAGGAAATAAAATGTGTCCAGCGCGTAGCTGAGTTCCGCAATTTCCATTTTGGTTTCTCCTCCTGTTTACAGCGCCTGGTCGCCGGTCTCGCCGGTGCGAATCCGCGTGGCCTGTATCAACTCGGATACGAAAACCTTGCCGTCGCCGATGGAACCGGTGCTCGCGGAAGCGATGATCGCCTCCACCGCCGCATCCACAAGTCCGTCGGCCACCGCCGCTTCGATCTTCGTCTTCGGCACGAAGTCCACCGAGTATTCAGCGCCCCGGTAAAGCTCCGTGTGCCCCTTCTGCCGACCGAAGCCCTTGACCTCGGTCACGGTCATGCCCTGCACGCCCGCCTCGGCCAGCGCCTGTCGGACGTCCTCCAGCTTGAAGGGCTTGATCACTGACGTGATGAGTTTCATAGCGTCACCTCTTGTCCTCTCTGGTGTTCAGGAAAATCCGTCTCTCATTCACCGAACGCAATGCCCTTGGTCACTCCGAAGACCAGGGCGATGTCGCCGCCGTCCTGGCTCGGGCTGAGATCGCTGCTGGCAACCAACGCCATGGACAGGTCGACGCCGTTGAAGTCGAATCCGTAGCCGAATTCTCCGTAACTGCCGTCGAAGTCCTGGCCGAAGCTGCCGAAGGTGATGTAGGCGCCGCTCTCGAAGCCGTAGCTCAGTGAAGCGAAGGAATAGTCCTCGGGCGCGCCGAATCCGCCCCACTCGCCGACCGCGACATCCAGCGCCAGACCGCCGTAGCTGACGCCGACATTGAATTCCTCGTAGGTGTCGTCCCAGTCGTCGGTGTAGTAGTACCCGGTATAGCCGACGCCCCAGCCGAGGTCGCCCGCGGAACCGCCGATGCCGAAGTACAGGTCGGTCTCGATACCCTGTCCGACATCCGCGCCCCAGGTTCCGATGTAGAACCCGCTGTCGTGCTCAAAGTCCAGCCCCGCGGAGGCCGAAGAACTCGACTGAAAAATGCCGCGGTAGATGTAGTCGCTGACCATGCCGAAATTGGCGGAAACCTGGGCCGACGATACCGCCGGCAAAGCCGTGAAACCGAGCAAAACCAAATATCGTGGAATCACCATTGCTTAATCCTCCTGGGTTGATTCGAATCGACAGCCAACTGATGCACTATCCGTGCCAAAACATTCTTTTCCATTGTTTTCAGAAAGTTATGGATTCGACCCAAATTGGGGCGAGGACATGCGCACCAACGTGGCACAACAGCGGCACCACAACGGCGCAGGACTGCGCAGGACTATCGGGAAGTCCGTTACCGGTCTATGATCAGGGCCGTGTCCGGACTCGCAGGAGATGAATTGCCATGATGACGACAGCTTCCCTCGCGCTCCCCGTCCTGCTGTCCGCCGTGCTGGTATGGGCCGCGTCGGCGCTCATCTGGATGGTGATGCCGTGGCACAAGAAGGACCTGTCGCCGCTGCCCGACGAGGAAGGCACGCTTGCCAATCTGGCGGCTCAGGACCTCGCGCCGGGGCAGTACATGTTTCCCCACGTCACCTCGAACGAGGAAATGAAGGAGGAACGGGCGCGCAGGGCATTCGAACAAGGCGCCGCGGGGATCATCACGGTATTTTCCCGGGGCGTGCCGAGCATGGGACCCAGCATCGCGCTGAGCGTTGTGTTCAACCTGGCCGTGGCGATACTGGTCGGCTACGTGGCCTGGCTGTCGCTGGCCCCGGGCGCGCAGTACATGGAGGTGTTCCGAATCACCTCCGTGGTCGCCTGGCTCGCGTACGCCACCGGCACGGTACCCGACGCGATCTGGTTCGGCCGCCCGTGGAGCTCAATCCTCAAGGGCTTTGGAGATGCCCTGATCTACGCCCTGCTGACAGGCGGTGTGTTCGGTTGGCTGTGGCCCTAGAGTGCTGTGGCCCTAGAGTGCTGTGGCCCTTTAGCTCTTCCGTGGCCCTAGAGCTCTTCCGGCGCCACGGTCAGCGTCAGTCCGTCCAGCTCGTCGGTGAGCGTGATCTGGCAACTGAGCCGGGACCGCTCGGGATCGAAGTACATGGAATCGCTGACCAGCATGTCTTCCTCTTCGTGCCGGGGCGGCAACTTGTCCAACCATTGCGGGTCGATATGGACATGGCAGGTCGCGCAGGAACACAGCCCGCCGCAAATGGCATCGACGCTGTCTTGCAGGTCCCGAATGTTTTCCATGACCGATAAACCGGTCTGGCCATCGACTTCGATTTGACCTCCCTCGCGATCAGTCACCACCAATCTGGCCATTTGCTACACCTCTGGATGCCGGGCAAGCGGGGACTATACTACCGTTGCGCCCTCAGGATAACCGGCCCGGGCCGGCAATACCGCAGAAATGGACATTCCGATTGACGGCGGCACGGCCGAGCCAACCCACCCAACCCTCGCGGTCATGCTGAAGGCGCCTGCGAATGCCAAGCGGCGCCTTGCCGACGAGGTGGGTGACCTGGCGGCCCAGGCCGCTGAACGCCTTCTCGACTGCGTGCTGGAAGACGCGCTCGCCTGGCCAGGACCCGTGTGCCTGTCGCCGGCGGATCCGCGGGACCGGGAATGGCTTGTTTCGGAGTCGAACGCGACCAGGGTGACGGAGTCCGCCTTTCTCCGAGCGGCAGTCACGGACGACGATACCACCGAGAAATTCTCTACACGTCACGGCGGGCCATTCGAACTCGTGGATCAGGAGGGCGGCAACCTGGGAGAACGCATCAATTGCGTGGACTCCGGACTGCGCCGACGAGGAGCCGCCAGCCTGCTGTTCGTGGGAACGGACTGTCCCGCCCTGGACGACACGTACCTGGAACAGGCCGCTGCCGCGCTGCACGTCGCCGATGCCGTACTGGGGCCTGCCCGCGACGGCGGCGTGGTGCTGATGGGCGCCCGGCGCCCCTGGCCGGACCTGCGCGGGTTGCGCTGGAGCACACCCTGGCTTTATCAGGAACTACGAGACCTTTGTTCTGAGGCCGGATGGAGCGTCGAGGAGCTTGACGTTCGGCGGGACATCGATAACCTGCGGGACCTCCTGGACGCCGGCGCCGCCCTGGAGGGTGACGAACGACCCTCGCGGCGCGCCCTGGCCGAGTGGTTGAGCGCGAATCTCGGCCTGCTGCTTGCACGACACGCCGAAACGGGAAATGAACCGGTCCGGGACGGTACGCCGTGAACCGGGCCCGATTGACCGACGACTATCCGGGCGGGCAATACGACCGCGTCTGGCGGGAACTGGTCTTCCCGCGGGATTACCGCAATCCAGCGCCACGATCGCGGTACCACCTGGTGATCATCGGCGCCGGTCCCGCCGGACTCGTGACCGCCATCGCCGCCGCCGGACTGGGAGCGCATGTCGCCCTGGTGGAACGCCGGGCAATGGGCGGAGACTGCCTCAACGCGGGTTGCGTCCCTTCCAAGGCGCTATTGGAGTTCACGCGCCGAAACCCCGGCTGCGGGGCGGACGAGGCCTTCGCGTGGCTGCGCCGGATACGGTCCGAGATCGCCCGGCATGACTCGGTGGAACGCTATCGCCGGCAAGGAGTGGATGTTTTCCTTGGCGAGGCGCGTTTTCTCGACCGGCGGACCGTCGCGGTTGGCGAGATACCGCTGAGCGCCCGGCGGTTCGTGATCGCGACCGGCACACGGGCCGCGATGCCGCCGATTCCGGGACTGGCGTCTTGCGAACCCCTCACCAACGAATCGATTTTCGACATGATCGAACCACCCGGGCGACTTTCCATCATCGGGGCCGGACCCATCGGCTGCGAGCTGGCCCAGGCCATGGCCCGGCTCGGAGTTGACGTGCACCTGTTCGAATTGGCCGGCAGGGTGTTGCCGAGCGAGTCCGCGGATGCCGGGGGCATTCTGGGGCGGGCGCTTGAATCCGACGGCGTGACGCTGCACCTGGGCACGCTGGTTTCGGATGTCGTCATGGACGACAACGGGCCGGTGCTGCGCGCCGACGGAATCAGCATCCCGGCCGGGCGGGTATTGGTCGCGGCGGGACGCCGCGCGAACGTCGAGAGCCTGCGACTCCAGAGCGCGGGGGTGGAGCTGCGGGACGGGATTATCGCCGTGGACGACAAGTTGAGAACCACCAATCCGCACATCTATGCCGCGGGCGATGTCTGCTCCCGGCTGCAATTCACGCATCACGCCGACGCGCATGCGAGAATCGTGGTGCGCAACGCGCTGTTTGCGCCGGCCGCCACCACCGCGTCATTGGTGGTGCCGCGCTGTGTCTACACCGATCCGGAGGTGGCCCAGGTGGGACCGACCCACGACGAACTCGACCTGGCGCTCACGCCCTACGACCGCCACCGGATCGAATTCGCGGATCTCGACCGCGGCAAGGTCGCGGGCGACACGCAAGGATTCGCCGAAGTGATCACGCGCAAGGGCGGCGACCGGATTCTCGGCGGAACCGTCGTCGGCGAGGGCGCGGGCGAGTTGATCACGGGCGTCTGTATCGCCATGTCCAGCCGCCTCGGACTGGGCAAGCTCGCCGAAACCCTGCTGCCCTACCCAACCCGGAGCGAATACCTTCGGCGCCTCTCGGACGATTTCAACCGGACACGGCTGACACCACTTGCCAGGACAGTGATCACGGGATGGTTGCGCCATGCCGCGCGTTGAAAATGGCGAGCAAGTCACCGCCGACATCGCCATCGTCGTGCCGGTGCTGGACGACCTTGAACCACTGAGCGCCCTGCTCGACCGGATAGCCGCCTGGAACCGGCAGCCCCGGGAAATCATCGTCGTTGCCGCCGGGGCCGATGCGCGGTTGGAGGCTTTCTGCGCCCGTCGCCACAGCCCTTGCGTGATTTCGGAACCCTGCCGCGGCAAGCAACAGGATGTGGGCGCCCGCGCCGCGAGGGCCGGTATCGTCTGGTTCCTGCACGCCGACGCGACGCCCCGGCAATCAAGCCTGGACGAAATTGTCGAAGCCGTCTCCCGGGGAGCGGAGGGCGGTCACTTCAGTTTCAGATTTTCCGGCGGCCGGACGCTTTGGAAACCGGTCATCGAGTGGCTGACCCGGCTTCGTGTCGCGCTCGGTGGAATTCCCTACGGCGACCAGGGAATCTTCGTGCGCCGGGACATTTACCTCGGGTGCGGCGGGTTCCCGCATCAGCCACTGTTTGAAGAGGTCGCGCTGGTACGAAGGCTGCGGTCGAGGGGGAAGTTCCGCCCCCTTGCGACTCCGCTGGGCGTGTCGCCCCGGCGCTGGCAGCGGGACGGGTGGATCCGCCGCTGCCTGCGCAACCGCCGGCTGGCGCTGGCCCATGCCTGCGGACAGTCCGCGCACGAGCTGGCCGACCGATACAATCTGTCCGACCGCTACAACCTGCCCGACCGCTACAACCTGCCCGACCGCTACAACCTGCGCGGCCCGCTACCGGCTGACGCAGCCGATGACCCTCACCGCGAATGAACGCAATCCCCGCCCACCACGTCGATACTCGGGAACGTACCGGCTACATCCAGCCGGGCGCCCTGCGGGAGCTTTGGTTTCATACCGGCACGGCCTGCAACCTCGCCTGTCCGTTCTGCCTGGAAGGCTCCAGCCCCGGCGACGGACGGCTCCAGCGGATCACGCTGGCCGATGTGCGACCGCTGATGTCCGAGGCGGTGGCGCTCGGCGTGCGGCAGTTTTCCTTCACGGGCGGCGAACCGTTCATCGTCAGGGACTTCATCAACATCCTTCGACATGCGTCCACGCTCAAGCCCTGCCTGGTGCTCACCAACGGCACCGACCCCGTGCTGAAACGGCTGCGGCAGATCGAGACGCTGGCGGAACAGCCGCATCCGGTCGCTTTCCGCATCAGTATCGACTACGCCGACGAAGCGCGCCACGATTCCGCTCGCGGCCCCGGCAATTATCGGAAATCCTGGCAATGTCTCTTCGAACTGCATGCGCGCGGATTCAGGGTCTCTGTGGCCCGGCAGCAAGGCAGGGACGAAGACTCCGCCGAGGTGGACGCAACCTATCGCCGGCTCATCCGGCGGCATGGCTTGCCCGCCGACACCCGAGTCACGGCCTTCCCGGACTTCCTCACGCCGGGGGCCAACCCCGCCGTGAGCGCCATCACCGAACATTGCATGGATACGAGGCATACGGCCGAGTCACGCCGCGAATTCATGTGCCACTTCTCGAAAATGGTGGTGAAAAAGAATGGCGTAATGCGCGTCTACGCATGCACGCTGGTGGACGACGACGAGTCCTACGACCTGGGCGGGACGCTGTCGGAAACGCTCGACCATCGCATCTACCTGCGACATCACCGCTGCCATGCCTGTTTCGCGCACGGCGCCTCCTGCAGCGAAACCGGGAATTGAAGCCTGTAACGCAGGGAATCCGCGACCGCGGGACTGTCAGCGGGAATCCGGCAGGACCTCGCCCGTCCCGCTGACACGAAGACCCAGTATCCGGGACCAATTGCGCCTCAACAGCAACGAGTCGGGTGGCAGGGGATCCGCCCCTGGCCGTGTCACGTCCATCTCTCGGAACTGCAGTTCGCCGCTGCTGCGGCCGCCGATCATCCTGATCCGGCCGCCGTCGGGCGAAAGCGGCGCGGCGCCTGCCTCCATGCCCGCGTCCAGCAGGCGGTTGTCCGTCAATTGCAGTCCGCCATCGTCCACCGAAAAACGATGCATCCAATGGTCGGTCTGAGCCAGCAGGAACCGGCCGTCGCCGCTGAAGCCGAGCCAGCGCACGGGATGGGGAAAGTTGTGCGGTTCGCCCACGCCGGTCAGGTTCTCCACCCTCCATAGCCGCACGTCGCCGGCCGCATCGCCGGTCGCGAGCCGCGACCCGCCAACGCCGAAGGCGAGTGCCGTCGCCGAGGCACCCAACAGCACGGAGTCCGGCGGCTCGGCCGACTCCACTCCGGTCAGGAACACGTTGCCGTTCCGGTCACCCACGCCGAGCAAGTCGGCATGATCATCGATGGCGACGGACACCGCGCGGCCGCTGACGGGCACTTCGCGAACCAGGTCGCCGTTCGCGGTATCCCAGACCCTTGCGGTGAACTCGGCGCCGCTTGCCAGCCAGCGGCCATCGCCGCTGATGGTCACCACATGGACCGGCCCCCGCGGATGGCGCATGAAGGGCGCGGTGGGCGCTCCCGATCCCAACTCCCAGGTGCGAACCAGACCGTCGCTTCCGCCGCTGGCGATCACGTTGGCGGATGCGTTGACGGCGATGTGGGTGATGCTGCCCTGGTGGCCGATGTAGTTGACTCCCGGCTCGGCGGCGACGGCCATGCCCGGGCCTTCTTCCCGTATCACTCCCACATGGCCGTCCAGAAATCCCAGCACGGCGATACCCTCGACCGGATCCAGGCCAACCGCAGTCAACTCGGTTTCGGCGACCGTCGCCGCCCCGGCGCCGGCCAGGCGCCAGAGTTGAAACTGTTGCCCGTTGTAGGTGAGCAGCCGGCCGCCATCGGGCGCCAACCGCGTCCGAATCGGCGCCCCCGCCCGACTGACCCGGAACCCCCCGGACAACGGTGGACCGGTCAGTTCACGCACCACGATCTGCCCGGCGGGGGCCAGATAGGCCACCCTGGAGGTATCGGCGGAGATACTCACGCTCTCCGGCGCTTCGGTCTGGCCGATGAGGACCCCCTGGGCGGTCGCCGCCGTCCCGTCCGCCAGATTCCAAAGGAAGATGTTGCCGATGTCGTCGATGCTCAGCAGCAGATCGCCCGCCGCGGCGGCCACCAGCCGGACCGGGTCACGGCGGTGGAGCAGTTCGCGCAGCACTTCGCCGCTGCGCGGGTCCATGACGCGCACCAGCCGGGATGGGCCGATCAACACCAGGTGGCGGGCGTCCGGTCCCAGCACCCAATCCGTCACCCCGGCCGGACCGGCGACGCTCGACAGGAGTTCCCCGTCCGAAGTACGAAGCAGGCTGTACAGTGAATCCTGTTCTTCAAGCCGCTCGGCGATGACCATGTGTCCGCCGCTTTCGGTAAGGGCGGGGAGCAATTCGAACTCTGTCTGGGTTTCCACCCGCGATACCAGCGAGCCGGAAATGGCGTTCCAGATCTCCAACCGGTCGTCCGCGACGGCGAGAATCCTGGAGGTGTCCCCCGTTAACGCGAGGTAGTCCGGTTCCGCGTCCAGCTGTACGTCGCCCACCAGGGAATTGGTCCGCAGATCCCAGAGCGACACCGCACCCACCACGCTCTGCCGCGACGGATAGGCGATCGCCAGCCGGCCATCGATGCTGAGATCCACATCCACCTGGTCCGTGCGCAACGGATCGGAAATGGCCAGGCCCTGCGGCTGGTCTTCCCAGCCGCGCACTTCCTCCGCAAAGTAGAGGCCCCAACGCAGGAGCTGGCCGGAGGACCCCACGCCCCTGTCCACCAGGGTCAACCGCCATACGCCGCGCCGATTTTCGTCCGCCAGGATCGCCAGTGGCGAAACCCCTTCCGCGGTGACGGCAAACGTGCCCGAGCTGTCGGCATGCGGAGTGAAACTCACCTGGGCGCCGCTTGGGGCCCGCAACGTGGCGAACAGCTCCTCCGCGGCGGGATGGTCCAGCGAGAGGCGCAGTTGAAACGCGCCCGCGGACCCCGGCTCGTTGACGGAAATCTCCCGGCTGACCGGCAGGTGCTGCAGGGAGCTGAGCCGATTTTCGAAGTCGATCCCGCCGTCTCCGTTGAGCCGGATCCGGCGCACACTGTGGTCCGGATCTACCAACGCCAATTCCTCCGACCGCCAGTCCACCTCCCAACTGGCGGGCGCTTCGGCGAGCCTGTAACTGCGCACCAGCGCGCGGTAGTCGTCACCGACAAGCTCCGCGACCAGCTGTCGGGCGTATTCGTTGCCGCCGGCGGCCGCGTCGGCGCTCAGCAGCAGCGCCTCGTCGCGGCGCTCCCTGCGGATCGCATCCTCGGACCGCCGCACCCAGTATTCGTCCATGAGTCCGTCGGCCAGGTCGCCAAAGCCTTCAAGACCCCGCAACACGGCGTCCATGCGCTGGACATCCTCGTAAGTTTCGCTTTCCAGGCTGCGGCGAACCATCACGGCCGCCAGCAGCCGGTCGGCGACGCCGCCGAACCCGGGCAGCCGGCGAAGCCTGTCGTGGGCCAGCATCTCGGCGTCGAGGTCCGCCGAGGCCGATGTCAGGATTTCGACATGCGGGCGAGGCACGTAGCGGACATACCAGATGGAGCAAACGATCAGTGCAGCCACCAGGGTGGCAGCCACGGACCACCGGCGCCAATTGAACGGCATCGCCGTTACTACCCAGTCGGCACCGAAAATTCGCTCGAACAGCTTGTTCCTGAACGACAGTTGACCGTCCGCGCGGACCCCGACCACGCCGGAGAGAAACAACACCTGCTGTACCAGCGAAC
The DNA here is from genome assembly GCA_965221035.1 of Candidatus Rariloculaceae bacterium. Taxonomy (GTDB): domain Bacteria; phylum Pseudomonadota; class Gammaproteobacteria; order Steroidobacterales; family Rariloculaceae; genus UBA6522. The sequence continues at coordinate 3,172,933 of OZ244860.1, read as the reverse complement.
CGGGGTTATAGAGCAGCATCTCGCCACTGGACACTCGTCCCAGCAGCGCCAGCGCCTGCCGCCGGACACGCGCGCGGTCGGTCAGAAACGCGCGGATGTGGCTCAGAAGCGCCTCATCGCGCCTCGCTCCCGGACCAAGGAACTGGTCATTCAGAACCTGCTCCAGCTTGCCTGGCATGCCGCCGCGCCGCGCCAGACCGCGCGCAATCTTCTGGGTCAGGAACGGTTGTCCGGAAACCCAGGAGTAGATTTCCCGCAGCGCCCCGCGCCCGTGGCGCGTATCATCGCCGAAACCCGGCGCCAGCCCGAAGGTCTCTTCCAGGCTGAAGTCGTTCAATTCGACGCGGCGGCCGTCGACGAAGGGTGAAATGCTCGCATCCGGACACAGCTGCCGCGGCGCGGCCACGCCAAGAACGACGAAATTCAAGCGCTCGAGCTCGGGCTCGGTGGTGCGGCCGCTGTAACAGGACTGGATGCCGCCGAACAGCTCCTTCGCGAACGGAAGCCCAGCGGCGCGCTCGATTTCGTCCAGGAAAACAGTGACAGGTTCGGTCGTGTTGGGGAGCACGATCTCCCAGAAGAACTCCGCAAGCCGCTGCTCGCCCGCCAGCGCGCCCTTGGCTTGCCACCACGCCTGCAGGTCAACCTTGAGCCGGAGTTCGCGCACAATCCGGTAGGCGATGCTGTAGGACCAGCGTCCTGCCTCCGCGCCGCCGGCGCCTTCGCCGCCCATGCCGATCTGGGCGAGATCCACGACGGCCACCAGCTGCCCGGCGGCGCGCAGATCGCGGGCCGTCCGTGCCATCAGGCTGGACTTGCCGCTGGCCTTCGGTGCCAGGACATGGCAGAACTGCCGGTCGCGAATGCCCTGCGCCAGCGCCTCGTCGGAGGACCGGCCGATGTAGCATGGCCGATCAGGCTGAACCGCGCCGCCTACGGCGAAGAACTGGTCCGCTTGAGAGACCTTGGACAAACTGTTCCTCCCCGTCGACGTCCCCGCCGGAATGATTGTTCGGGCACCGGGCCGGCATCCGGGTTAAGATTGTAGCAGGCCATCCCCGCCGCGCCTGGCGGGCCGGAGCGCAACACAATACCCGCGATGGAAGTCTGCCATCCACATAACCTCAGTCGGCAACCCGGCACCGAAAAGCCGTACGGCATCCGCGTCAGGCTTCCGGCCGGGGATACTTTCGGCCGCCTCCTCGGTCCGGATTGGGAGCAGTTCCATTGGTTCGCGAGCCGTGCCGAGCGGGATGCGGCGCTCAAGGACATGGCCGGCAAGCACCTCTACTCACGCGACGGAGACCGCCCCCACCTGATTCACGAGGCCGTACAGGCACCCGGCACGCCCGCCGAACCTTCCGTATAATGGCCGACCCCCAAGCCGGGACGCTCCCGTGGGACGCCGGTCCCGGCACCGCCTGGAAACCTTGCCCATGCTCGACCTGATCAAAATCGCTCGCACGGAAGCCGCGGGAGGCGACCTCTTCGCCACCCTCGAAGCACTTTACGAACCCGCCGACCTGCGTCCGGCGGGTTATCCGGAGGCGGTCATCTGGCGCGGCGGCCACCACGACGGTTCGGTCCAACCCGTCGCCCATTCGCTCACCGACGCCTACGCGCTGTTGGGCACCGTCGCCGCCATCGACATTCTCGGCCTGCCGTTCTACGCCGTTCCCATGTGGGCGCAGTATCGTCACGACATGAACCTGGCGCCGCTGGGCTGGTTCGGCAACTTGCCCTGCACCTCGATCAAGTGGTCCACGGCCGGGGATGCCTATGTGAAGGGAGAGGGCGGCGAGCGGGTCGTGGTCATGGGCAAGTCAGGCAACGCGCCGTTGCGCACGCAGGCTGGTGTGTACTGCAACGTGCGGCCCTACGGACCGATCACGGTGGTGCGCTGCATGCCCTGCCTGCCCTACTCGCAGGACAAGTCAAGATTCGACGTGGATGCCGACACCGGGATCATTCATTGCGAGATGAATACGCCCGGAATCCAGATGGCGTATGCCATACGACGCTTTCTGAAGATGGTGAACGACACCGGCGCGGTGGGCAGGGTGGCGTACAAGCCGACCCAGGCGCAGGAGGACGGCGTCAACGCGGGCATCCTGTCGTGGATGCTGCGGGACACGAAATTCTCGGTGGGGCGACGATACGCCGTGGACGGCTATGTCGAACATCGGGAACTGGTGGACCGGATCATCCATCTCCTTCCGGCGGGTTTCAGGGACGGCATGGAAAACTGGAGCGGCCGAATCGAGCAACACATTGCCGATACGAACTACGGAATCCTCTTGTGGGACCTTATCCAGCAGCAGGACACCATCATTCTCGCCACCGACCTGGACGGCGACCGTCTCACGGACCTGCTGGCCGACGTTTCCGACCCGCTGCGGTTCTTCGCCGGCAAGGTGCTAGATCACGTGGGCGTGGATGCCGACAACATCTGGGAAGACATGGGGTACACCACCGGCAACGGCCGCGACATGACCTCGGTGATGTTCCGCATGGAGGGACCGCCCATTCACGAGCAGACCCTGGGTTCGGCCGACGCCATGCTGCTGCGGTTGCTGGACGGCGACGAATCCATGGGCGGCACCAAGAAGCCATACGATCCGCGGATCCACTTCGTGCTGATCCGCGACGCCTACCGGGACGCCAACCCCGATCACCACGAACTGCACGAATGGCTGGACCGGGCACTGGTGACGTTCGACGGGGTCTACTCGGGCGAACGCCCCGGGTTCCTCGAAGGCTACGCGAAGCTGAAGCAGGCGATCACGCCTTGGGGAACGTAGGCGGGATCAATCGTCTCCGGAAGGCTCCTTACGCCGGTCGCGTGTGGCCGTCCCCCCTGACCACGTACTTGTAGCTCGTCAACTGCTCCGCGCCCACCGGTCCACGAGCATGAATCCGGCCGGTGGCGATGCCGATCTCGGCGCCCATGCCGAACTCGCCGCCATCGGCGTATTGGGTCGACGCGTTGTGCAGCAGGATCGAGCTGTCCAATTCTCCCAGAAACCGCTCCGCCGCAGCGGCGTCTTCGGCGATGATGGCCTCGGTGTGGCCGGAACCGTGGCGGCGAATGTGCGCCATGGCCTCGTCGATGCCGTCCACCACCCGCACCGCGATGATCGCGTCGAGATACTCCCTGCCCCAATCGGATTCGGTCGCCGCCCTGACGCGTCCGTCCACATGCTGGACCGACTCGTCACCGCGCACTTCGCAGCCGGCGTCGATCAGGTCGTCCACCAGCGCGCCGAGCGTCCCGGAGGGCGCGCCCCGGTCCACGAGCACGGTCTCGGTGGCGCCGCAAATGCCCGTACGGCGCATCTTGGCATTGACGACCACCCGTCTCGCCTTGTCAGGATCGGCGGACTCGTGCACGTAGGTGTGACAGATGCCCTCCAGGTGGCCCATCACCGGCACACGGGCATCCTGCTGGACCCGGGCGATCAGGCCCTTGCCGCCCCGGGGCACGATCACGTCCAGATACTCGCCCATGTCCCGCAACAGGACCCCCACGGCTTCCCGATCCTGAGTCGGGACCCGCTGCACGGCGGCGGTCGGCAGGCCGGCCGCCTCCAGGCCCTCCACCAGGCAGGCGTGAATGGCCGCGTTCGAGTTTGCGGCCTCGGTTCCGCCCCGAAGGATCACGGCGTTGCCGCTCTTCAGGCACAGCGCGCCGGCGTCCGCAGTCACGTTGGGACGGCTCTCGTATATGATCCCGATCACCCCCAGGGGCACCCGCACGCGCTGTATTCGCAGGCCGTTCGGTCGTTCCCATTCGGCGATCACCCCGCCCACCGGATCGTCGAATTCGGCGATGCTCTCCACGCCCCGCGCGGTGGCCTCGATGCGCTGCCCGTCCAGCGCGAGCCGGTCCAGAAGCGCCGCCGTCAGCCCCTTGGCGCGGCCAGCCTCCATGTCCCTCGCATTCGCCTTGATGATCTCCCCGGCGCGCGCCCGCATCGCCTCGGCCGCAGCCTTCAACGCGCGTTCCTTGGCGAGGGAGTCCGCCCGGGCCAACCGCCCCGCCGCCTCCCGCGCGGCAACGCCCAGGTTCATCATCTGTTGCCGCAGGTCTGCCACTGCATCTTTCTCAACTGCAATCATCGACATTCGCCGTTCAACTCACCAATTCGTATTCGCCAACCAGCGCACCGGTCGGAATATTCCATTCGGCCGAGAGGGTACGAATCATGGCCAATGTGAGCGGTCGGCGCCGTCCGAGCACTTCCGAGGCCCGCGGCTGGGAACCGATCAGCGCAGCGAGGTCCTTCTGTCGAAATCCCCGCGCCTCCATGACGTGCTCGATTGCCGCGACCGGATCGGGAGGATCTATTTTCCAGTGTTCAACCTCGTATGCTTCCACCAAGGTGACAAGAATCTCCAGTTCGTCGCTTTCCGGCGTGCCGGGTACCGTATCCATGAGACGGTCGATGGCTGCCAACGCCGCATCGTAGTCCCGCTCAGTTCTAATGGGTTTCATGTCCATCGTAAACTCCGTCTAGACTGCCGTTACATCGACCGAATCATATTCTTTATGCGTTCCGACGAACCGGATGAAACCGATTCGGTGGGCATAGTCAAAGCGAACGACTAGCCGATACCGGTTTCCGCCAATATTGAAGACCACCCGGTTGTCACCTACGATACTCGCATTGCCGTACGTCGCCTTCACGCCCAGAGGCGAGGCCCAATCCGCCTTCGCAGCGATCGCATACCATGACTTCAAGGGCTCTTCAGCGCGCGGCTCTTGCTCCCAGTAGGTGCGTAAGGTGCGTTTCGCAATAATCCGCATCGCAGTTCAGAAGATATCCCATTATGGGATACGGGGCAATCATTCCCCTGGCTCCTCCACCAGCAGCGCCAGATCGTCCCGGTGGATCAGTTCGTCGCGGCCACGATAGCCCAATATGTCCTCGATCGCATCCGAGCGCCGTCCGGCGATGGCGCGCGCCTCGTCGGCCGGATAGGCGACCAGGCCGCGCCCGGCTTCTACTCCGGCCTGGTCGACCACGCGCACCGCGTCGCCGCGTTCGAAACGCCCCTCGACCCCGGTGACACCCGCGGGCAGGAGGCTTCGTCCGCTGTGCAGCGCGCGCCTTGCCCCGTCATCCACGACCAGCGTGCCTCGCGGCTTGAGCGTGCCGGCAATCCACTGTTTCCGCGACGCCCTGGGCGTGGAGGCGGGCAGAAACCAAGTGGCGCGGGCTCCCTCCCGCAACGCCCGCAGCGGATGGCGCACCCGTCCCGACGCGATGACCATGCGGCAACCGGCGCCCATGGCGATGCGGGCCGCGTCGAGCTTGGTGCGCATGCCGCCGGACCCGAACGCGGACCCGGCGCCGCCGGCCATTCCGAAGTGCTCGGCGGTCAGCGCCGGGATCTCGGCGATGTGTTCGGCTTCCGGGTCCTTGTTGGGGTCCGCGGAATAGAATCCATCCACGTCCGACAGCAGGATCAGGCAGTCCGCGCTGATCATCTGGGCCACCCGCGCCGCCAGCCGGTCGTTGTCGCCGTAGCGAATCTCCTCGGTCGCCACCGTATCGTTTTCGTTGACCACGGGTACGGCCCCGCGTTTCAGCAGCGTGAAAAGCGTATTCGCGGCGTTCAGGTAACGGCGGCGATTCTCGCTGTCGTCCAGGGTCAGCAGCACCTGCGCGGCGACGATGCCGTGGCCGGCGAGGATCTCCTGATAGGCGTGGGCCAGCCTGATCTGACCTGCCGCCGCCGCAGCCTGGCTCTCCTGGAGCCTTCGCGTCAGCGGGTCGATCCCCAGCGATCCGGCGCCCAGCGCAATGGCGCCGGACGACACGATCGCGACTTCCTGGCCCCTGGCGCGCATCTCCGCTACCTCGGCGCAGATCCCCTCAAGCCATCCGCGCCTCAAGTTGCCGGTGGCGTGGTCGACGAACAGCGTCGAACCGATCTTGATCACGCACCGCTTCGCCTGGGCCAGGCGTTCGGCGCTGGAACTGCGCGAGCTCATCGGAACTCTCGAAAGACCTTGCAGGCGATGCGGCGCGGCGACTAGGTCGGCGTCAGTATCGGCGCGCCCCGGGCCACCGCCATGGCGCCGCTGCGGACCACCGTCGACATGCGCGCCCGCGCCGAAATGGCGGCGACGAAACGGTCGATCAAACCGCTGTCGCCGGTCAGTTCGACAGTGAAATGGCCCTCGTGATCGTCCAGCACGGTGGCGCCGAACTCGTTGGCGGCGCGGGTCACGACTTCCCGCTCGTCCCCCTCGACCTGGATCTTGAACAGCGCCAGTTCCCGCTCGATATGGTCATCGTCGGTCATGTCGATGATGTTGACCACATCCACCAGCTTGCCGAGCTGTTTGGTGATCTGGTCCATCACCGTATCCGAACCGACGGTCACCAGGGTCAGCCGCGAAACGGTCGGCTCATGCGTGGGCGCAACGTTCAGACTCTCGATGTTGTAGCCGCGCGTGGAGAACAGGTTGGCGACCCGCGCCAACGCTCCAGCCTCGTTCTGAAGCAGAATCGAAATGATATGCCGTATGCCGCCGCTCACGCCCAATCCACCGCCGGTCTCGCGTTCGCCGCGAATGTTGGCTCAGTGCAACGACTATTGCAATAAGCCTTTTTTTGGTCGACACTCGCCGGGTATCGGAGTGGTGTGGAATAGGCAGGGGACAGGCGGCCGCCTCGGCACCGCGTCCGTGAACGATGAAAGCGCATTCGAAGATCGAAAACCTCGACAAGCATCCGCTGGCAGGCACCGAGATGAGCGGTGCCGAAATCATCGTGCAGGTGCTCGCGGACGAGGGTATCGACACCCTGTTCGGATACAGCGGCGGGGCCATCTTGCCCACATACGACGCCGTGTTCCGTTACAACGACGAACACGGGCGCGACGGACGGGACGCGATCTCGCTGATCGTGCCCGCCAACGAGCAGGGCGCCTGCTTCATGGCGTCCGGCTACGCGCGCGCCACCGGCCGCCCCGGCGTGGTCATCGTGACTTCCGGACCGGGCGCGACCAACTGCGTGACGCCGGTGCGCGACTGCATCGCAGATTCCATCCCCATCGTCGTCATCTGTGGGCAGGTCGCCACGTCCGCCATCGGCACCGATGCCTTCCAGGAAGCCCCGGTGACCGGTGTCATGGGCTCCGTCGCCAAGCATGTGTTCCTGGTTACGGATCCCGAGCGCCTTGAGGCGACGGTCCGTTCGGCCATGGAGATCGCCCGGTCGGGCCGGCCGGGCCCCGTGGTGGTGGATGTCCCCAAGGATGTCCAGAACTGGGTCGGTCCGTACCGGGGCGAGGGCCTGCTGGACCTGCCGGGATACCGCCACCGGACCCGGCAGATTCACGAGAGTACACTGGACGAGGAACGCTGCCGGGAGTTCTTTTCCCTGCTGGGCGACAGCCGCCGTCCCCTGATCTACGCCGGTGGAGGCGTCGTCAACGGCAATGCGGCACCCGCCTTGCGGGCGCTTGCGCTGGCCTTCCGGATACCGGTCACCACCACGCTGATGGGTCTCGGCGGCTTCGATACCCGGCACCCGCTGGCGCTGCACATGCTGGGCATGCACGGCACCGCGTACGCCAACTACGCGGTGGACGACTGCGACCTGCTCATCGCGGTGGGAGCGCGTTTCGACGACCGGGTCGCCGGCGATCCGCCCAAGTTCGCGCGTGGCGCCAGGCGCGTGCTGCACTTCGACATCGATCCGTCGGAGATCCACAAGGTCAAGCACGCGGACTGGTTTCATGTCGGCCTGTTGTCCGATGCGCTGGAGGCGCTGGTCCGATACGGCCGTCGCTCCGAATTTTCGCGCGACTTTTCCGAGTGGCACGAAGAGTTGCGGAAATTGAAGACCGACTATGCCCTCAATTACGACCGTGACAGCGAACTGATTCAGCCCAATTACGTCATCGAGACCATCAACGACATCACCCAGGGACAGGCCATCATTTCAACCGGCGTCGGACAGCACCAGATGTGGGCCGCGCAGTACTTTGATTTCAGCGAACCCCGGCTCTGGCTGACTTCCGGCAGCATGGGCACCATGGGCTTCGGGCTGCCCGCCGCGATCGGCGCGCAATTCGGACGCCCCGACCGGCTGGTGATCGACGTGGACGGCGACGCCAGCATTCGCATGAACCTGGGCGAACTGGAAACCGTGACCACCTACGGACTGCCCATCAAGGTGCTGGTGCTGAACAATTACGGCGACGGTATGGTCATGCAGTGGCAGCGGCTGTTCTTCAGGGGACGCCTGTCGGCCAGCGACAAGTCGCTGCACAAGAAGGATTTCGTCAAGACCGCGCAGGCCGACGGCTTTGAATTCGCCGAACGGCTCGACCGCAAGGAAGACGTGCCCCGAGTGGTGAAGGAGTTTCTGAGCTTCGACGGCCCAGCCTTTCTCGAGGTTGTCATCGATCCCGAGGCGAGCGTCTATCCCATGGTGCCGCCGGGCATGTCTTATCGGGACATGCTGAACGGCGACTTCATTCCGAACCGCTACGAGGGCCGCAAGGCCACCGAACCGGACGCTTCGGAACTGTTCTAGGCGGCAGCCCGGAGACATTGCCATTTCCGCCGCAACTTTCGATTCCCTCTCCGCTGCACGTGCGCTAAAGTCGGCCGGTATTGACCCCGAGCAGGCAGAAGCGATCGCTGCGCAGCTCCGCGCTGCCACGGAAGCGGACCGGGGCGAACTGGTCACGCGAGGTGAATTTTACCGGGCGCTTTGGATCCAGGGGGTCGGTATCGTCGCCATTCTCGGTGCGCTGCAATTCCTGCCGATCTGATCCGTGTCCCGTACGGTAGTCGTGGCAGCGATCAACGCGCACCCACCACCTGCCGCACCGCGCCGGTCAACGCACCCAGGTCGTCGCTGCCGATGACCAGGGCCGGCATCAGGTAGACCACGTTTCCGAACGGGCGAACCCACACACCTTCCTTGACAAACTGCTGCCGCAATCGGACGACGTCTGGACGGCCATCGAGTTCCACCACTCCGATGGCGCCCTTCACTCGAACATCCGCGACTCCGGGCATCCGCGCGCAGTCGGCGAGTTCGTCCCTGAGTTGCGTCTCGATGTCTTTGACCTGGTCCAGCCGGGGTTCAGTTTCAAACAGGTCCAGCGAGGCGTTGGCGGCGGCGCAGCCCAGCGGATTGCCGCTGTAGGTCGGTCCATGCATCAACGCCTGCTCGATGGAATCCGACAGAAACGCCCTGTAGACGTCGTCGGTGGCAACGGTCGCGGCCAGCGGCATGGCGCCACCCGTCAGCGCCTTGGAGACTGTCACGATGTCCGGCGTCACGTCGGCCTGCTCGCAAGCGAACATCGTTCCCGTGCGGGCGAAACCGGTGGCAATCTCGTCCAGGATCAAGAGCAGATCATGACGCCGCGCCGTCGCGGCTACCCTGGCGAGCACCTCCGGGTCATGGAACTTCATCCCCGCCGCAGCCTGCACCAAGGGTTCGGCGATGACCGCGGCTATCTGCCCGGCATGCCGGTCCAGCGCCACTTCCAGACCAGCGGCCTGATCCTTGCTCCGCGGCAGATCGACGATGACCTGCTCCGCCAGCGCCCCCTTGAACAACCGATGCATGCCGTCCTCGGGGTCACACACCGACATGGCCGCGAACGTGTCGCCGTGGTAGGCGTCGCGGAAGCTCAGGAAGCGAGTCCGTCCGGCAACGCCCCGGTTGATCCAGTACTGCAGCGCCATCTTCATGGCGATCTCCACCGCGACGGATCCCGATTCCGAGTAGAACGCGTGATTCAGACCGCCCGGGAGCAACTCGGTCAGACGCTCCGTGAGCCTGAGGACCGGATCGTGGACCAATCCGCCCAGCATGATGTGGGGCATGCGCTCAAGCTGCGCGATCATGGCCCGGCGGATGTGCGGATGGTTGTATCCGTGGCAGGCGGTCCACCAGGAAGCGGTTCCGTCGATGAGGCGGCGACCGTCCTCCAGGTGGATGTGCACGCCTTCGGTGCGCCTCGCTACCTGCGGGGACGGAGCCGTCTGCATCTGGCAATAGGGAAGCCAGAGTCGATCCGGATTCACTGTGGAAGCCTCGGGGTTAACCTGGGACGAACACGGATTTTATGCGAACGGCATGCAATATCGCTTTACTTCAAGCAATAACGGAAGTGGCAACCTCGTGCGAGAGCCGTATCATTCGATGTTCAACGGGTGAGTCGAGCGACGCTTGGAAACTTGAAATTGAAGTCTGCGAAATACAGACTTGGCGGAGTCGCGCAGGGCGCACAGGCCACAGTCGCCGATAGCGGAACATTTTCGCGGCGGTGACCTCTCATCAGAGGGGTTTGTCATCGTCGCGAGCCACTGATCACCCAATACCCACCATGCCCCCCATCACCTGCTTCAAGGCCTACGACGTCCGCGGCCGCGTTCCCGAGGAACTGAACGAGGACGTGGTCTACCGGATCGGCCGCGCCTTCGCCGCGTTCCTGCAACCCCGCCGCGTGGCCGTGGGCCGGGACATCCGCCTTTCGAGCGCCAGGCTCACGGAGGTACTCGTTCAATCCCTCGTCGACGCCGGCGTGGAGGTGGTCGACATTGGAGTGGGCGGCACCGAGATGGTTTACCACGCCACCTTCTCTCGGGGGCTTGACGGCGGGATCATGGTGACGGCGAGCCACAACCCTCCGAACTACAACGGCATGAAGTTCGTGCGCGAAGGCGCTCGCCCGATCAGCGCCGATACCGGGCTTGCGGACATCCGCGCCCTGGCCGAGCGAGGCGGCTTCGACGAGGCGCCTGCCGCCGGCGTCCGGCGGCGGATCGACCCTCACGCCGACTACATCGACCACCTGCTCGGTTACGTGGAAGCCGGCGAACTGCGCCCCTTGAGGATCGTGGTCAACGCCGGCAACGGCGGCGCCGGACCCATCATCGACCGGCTGGAGCCGCACCTGCCGTTCGACTTCATCAAGGTCCATCATCGGCCCGACGGGAACTTCCCCAACGGCGTGCCCAACCCCATGCTGGAGGAGAACCGGCGTGTCACGGCGGAGCGCGTGGTGCGGGAGGGCGCGGATGCGGGCATCGCATGGGACGGCGACTTCGACCGTTGTTTCTTCTTCGACGAGAACGGCCGCTTCGTGGACGGCTACTATGTCGTGGGACTCCTGGCGCAGTCCTTCATGGCCCGCGAGCCCGGCGCGCGGATCGTGCACGACCCGAGGCTTACGTGGAACACCCTGGAAGTGGTCGGCAACGGCGGCGGAACCGCCATCCAGAGCGTTTCGGGCCACGCCTTCATGAAACAGGCCATGCGCGACGCGGACGCCGTGTACGGCGGCGAGATGAGCGCGCACCATTACTTCCGTTCGTTCGCCTACGCCGACAGCGGCATGATCCCCTGGCTGCTCGTCACACGGATCATGAGCGAGCGCGGGCTGCCGCTGTCGGCGCTGGTGGACGAACGCATGGCGCTGTTTCCGGCCAGCGGCGAGATCAACCGCACCGTGGACGACGCCGCAGAAGTCATCGCACGGATCGAACGCATCTATGCGGACGACGCCGAACGCACCGAGCATGTGGACGGCCTCAGCATGGAGTTCGCCGATTGGCGATTCAACCTGCGCGCCTCCAACACCGAACCGCTGCTGCGGCTAAACGTGGAGAGCCGGGGCGACGCGGCACTCATGCGGGCGCGAACGGCCGAACTGCTGGATCACATCTCCGGCTAGCGCGACATGCGGATCATGCCGGGGTCGGGGCCGTGAGCGACGAGCAACTGAGAAGCTTCGCCCGCGGCAAATTGCGGGAATTGCGCGACCAGGAGCTGCTGCGGACCCTGGTGCCCACCGAGCGCGGCCCGCGCGCCAGGGCCCGCCAGCCGTCCGGGGACCTGATTTCCTTCGCCTGCAACGACTATCTGGGCCTTTCCGTTCATCCGAAGGTCATCGAGGCGAGCCGCGAAGCCACCCGCATCCACGGCGCCGGTGCCGGCGCATCGCGCCTGATCTCCGGCAACAACCCCCTTTACGCCAGGCTGGAGTCCGCCTTGGCGAAGCTCAAGGGCACCGAGGAGGCCGTGGTTTTCGGCAGCGGCTACCTGGCCAACATCGGCGTCGTCCCGACCCTGGCCGCACCGGGGGACCTGATCCTGATGGACGAGCTGTGCCACGCGTGCCTGCACGCCGGGGCGACGCTGGCGCGTTGCAGGACGATCCGCTACCGCCACCTGGACCTGGCGGAGCTGTCCAGGCTGCTGCGCGAGCACCGACCGGCACACCGCCACTGCCTGGTGCTCACCGACGGCGTGTTCAGCATGGACGGCGACCGCGCGCCGGTCGATGAACTTCAAGAAATCTGCCAGGGCTACGACGCGTGGCTCATGACCGACGACGCCCATGGCCTGGGCGTCATCGAGAACGGACGCGGCTCCGGATTCGTCGATGGCCGCGCCTTGCCGGTGCCGCTGCAGATGGGAACACTGTCCAAGGCCGTCGGCGCCTATGGCGGGTACCTGTGCACCAGCCGGGAAGCGGCGGCTCTCATCCGAAATCGCGCCAGGAGCCTGCACTACACCACCGGCCTGCCTCCAGGCACGCTGGCTGCGGCCGCCACCGCGCTGGAATTGATCACCACCGACAAGGAACTGGTCCGCAAGCCGCTGGAGCGGGCGGGCCAGTTTGCTGCCCGGCTGGACCTTGATCCGCCGGAAAGCCCCATCGTGCCGCTGGTGCTGGGTGACGCGAAACGTACCCTGCGCGCCGCGGAGGCGCTGCGGAACCGGGGCTTTCTTGTCGGCGCCATCCGCCCGCCCACGGTGCCGACCGGCACGGCGCGGCTGCGCCTGACGTTTTCCGCCGCGCACGCCGGCGAGGATGTGGAACGTCTGGCGGCGGCAATCAGGGACATCGTGCCGGACAGATGAGCACGGCATTCGTCACGGCAGCGCTCGTCAAATCCGTGTCCGACCGATGACCACCCTGTTCGTCACCGCGTCGGGCACCGAGATCGGCAAGACCTTTGTCACCCGCGCCCTGATCCACCAACTGCGTCAAGGCGGTCGCAACGTCCGCGCCCTGAAACCCGTCGCCACGGGCATGACGGACGACTCCCTGGACGTAAGCGACAGCGGTTTGCTGCTGAGCGCGCTGGGCCGCCCCGTCGACGCGGCGGGGATCGCCAGCGTATCGCCCTGGCGCTTCCGGGATCCGCTTTCGCCGGACATGGCGGCCGAGCGGGAAGGCCGCTGCATCCCCTTCGACCAACTGGTCGCGTTCTGCCGGGGCGGCGAAGGGGACGGCCCGGAGGGCGACAAAGGGGGCGGCTCAGGGGGCGGCTCAGGTGACGGCTCAGGCAAGGGCGGTACCGGCGAAGGCATCACCCTGATCGAAGGCATCGGCGGTGTCATGGTGCCGCTGGACCGGCGCCATACAGTGCTGGACTGGATCGCGGCGCTCGGCGCACCTGCGCTGCTGGTCACGGGCAGCTACCTGGGCACGCTGAGCCATACGTTGACCGCCGTCGGCATGCTGCGCGCGCGAAGCGTGGAAATCGCCGGTATCGTCGTCAACGAGTCCGAAGCCCAACCCGTCGCCCCCGAAGAAACCGCGGCTGCGCTCTCGCGGTTTGCCGCGAGTGTGCCGGTCCAGGTCGTCAGACGCCTCGATTCGCCGGAGAACGCCCCCGACCTGGTGCACTTGATCAAGCGCGCTTGCGCAGAAAAAAAGGGGCGCCGCGAACGGCGCCCCCAGCCAGGCCGCAACTCTCACTGATCGGTTGCCGCTGCGATCGATTCGCGGGTTACGCGTGATCCGTCATCCCTGGGTATGACCGTCAACTGGACGCGACGTTCCATGGCGAGTCCATCGAGATCGTTTTCGGCTGCCGAGGCATGCAGCTCGCCGAAGGAATTCACGCTGATCCTTCCTGCCGGCACGCCGGCGCGAATCAACGCCTCCATGACTGTGGCGGCGCGCTGCGCGGCAAGCAGCTCGTTGTGATAGGAATCACCTCGGGAATCGGCGTGGCCTTCGATACGCACCAGCATGCCGTCCACGTCGGCCAGCGCGCGGGCCAACCGCACCAACCGGCGCTGGGTCTCATCCGGCAGCGTATCCTCGTTGGTCCGGAATAGCACCTGAACATCCAGCGCGTCGCGAACCACGGCCCGCAGCCGCTGCGTTTCCTGGCCCAAGCGGGTCTCCAGCCCGGCGACCTGTGATTCCATGGATGAAACCTGGGATTCGGCACCCTGCAGAAGTTCGTCGAGTTCCGAGACGCGCGTCTGCGACACCGTCCAGTTCCGCTCGAATTCATTCCGCGCCTGACGCTGCTGGTGAAACTGGTCACCCAGCCAGGCACCCACCGCTGCACCCACGATGAAGCCCACCGGGCCGCCGGCTGCGGCACCGACTACCCCGCCGCTGCCCACACCGATGGATTCGTACCTGGAAGCCCCTGTCTCCTCCGCAGCCCAACCGGCGGTCGAGAACGCGGCGGTTATCAATATGACGATTACGTGTCTGTTCATGGCGATGCTCCTTTGTCTGTCTGCCCGTGCTTTCTTGCACGTCGACATTGAAGCCCGTCACACGGTCAACACGGTGATGGATACGGGCGAGGAGCGTGGGAAAAATGATGAATTGTGGCGGGGCGTCTTCAACATGAAGTGTCCCCAGAAGTCTTTGGAACGAACTGAGCGGTCAACTCCTGTAGTGCGTTCCGGGATTCGACTGTCCCGGGAAGCCAGAGTCCTCCACCCATCCCTTGTCTCGCAAAACATCCAATGCAAGATTAATCTGCCGTGGCGAGAATCGCTTCTTGCGTTCGTTCCACGCGAAGGTCAGCGCGACTAGATCATCTGGCGACGCGGGATTGTCGTGCTCTAGTACCCAATGCACGGTTGCCAACAACTCCAGCCCAAAGGCCGATTCGAATCCGCTGACCAGATCCGCCACCTTGTCGAATCGCTCGCGCGTCTTGGGAGAACGACCAAGCACATCTTCAGCATCCTCTATGGCACCGGGAACGAGTTTCAAACGTTTGTCCGGCCTATCGCCTCCGTCGCCGTATCCGAAAATGAAATGCCCCTCGATCATGTTGAGGACATGCCGCAGGTTTTCCGCATACGGACCATACGGTCCCTTGGCATACCGAAGACTCAATCCTTGGCCTGCGACTTGTAAAAAATAAAGGAGTTTATGGACTTCCAGCAACGTCACGACTGGGTCGAGCAAGCCTCGAATGTAACGGTCCATGAGTCCGACCATTGCAGCCCTCCCCGGCGTCATCCTGGGCACGTCGCGGCCATGGTGTATGGACTTTGTATTTTGAGCGTCCCACGGCTCCAAAACGACAACTTTCAGGTTGTGGAAATCCTCCAAGGCCGCCGCTATGCGGTGACGCACATCGCTCCAATCGAGGCCTCCCAAGCCGCTGCCGAGTGGAGGTACAGCGATGGTCCGGATTCCAAGCTCGCGAATGACGTTCACAAGACTATTGAGGCCGGACTCTATGTCTTCGATCCGGCTGTTGCCACGCCAGTGCCGCTTGGTCGGAAAATTGATGATTTAGCGAGGGTTGCCGAGTTCGCCTGTCTCGAAGACGAACATGCGGCCCGGTCGCACGTCGCCCTGTTTACAGGCTTTCGCGTAGGCGCGGAAATTCTCCGGGTAGGCCTTCTTGAATTGCAGCGCGACTCCCCGCCCCATGACTCCCACGCAGTTGACCGTGTTGACCAAGGCCTCGGCATCTTCTGCGAGAATGTTGCCCGTTGTGAAACGAATCATCGGTTGCGTGTTGTCGCACGAGTGTATCCGACCATAGAGCGCCATCTCTTACTATGGATGGCAGCCGGTCCACATGGACAATATGGTAAATCTTCGGCTGGGAAGGCGTTGACATGATCAACTCGGGTAAGGGACGAGACCAGTCGTCTCAGGGCCGTACGCCGAGACAATCTGACCACCTTGTCCTTACGACAATCGCTCGGCAGCGTCCGGCTCATATGCCACGGCATCGAACGCCTCAAATCCTCCGGCCTCGGCGTCCCACACCGCTTCTTCAAGCTCCATTTTCAACGCATAGAACTGGTGCGCGCCATCCCGATAATTGAGCGAACGGATTCCCGCGTGTATGACTTCGCTCGAATTCGCACAAGCGCCCGACTTGATCTGCCCACGAACATGGGCTCCTATCTGCTTGGGTAGGTTTACGTTAGGCATAATCGAATCCCTGTATGCTCGATAATGGCAGATTCTGCCGTATAAGGCCGATACGATAAAGTGTAGCGAGTGCATCAAAACCTTTAAGGGCTTGCATTCGCCCATCTGACTTAGCTAGACTTAGCTACGCTTTTTTTCTGGGGACGTTTCCATGAAGGTAAACATGCACGAAGCGAAGTCGCAGCTCTCCAAGCTGGGAAAGCTGGCTTGGGAGGGAGAAGACATCGTGATTGCGAGGTCGGGCGAGCCGTGGTTGCGCCTCACGCCCTTTCGAGACCGTCTGGAACCAAGGAAACTCGGCGGCCTGGAAGGCCAAATCCGGATGTCTATAGACTTTGACGACGACGACGAGGAACTCATCAAGGCGATTGAAAACTCGAAAGTCTTCCCGCAGGAGGATTGCGGCCCCGAAGAGGATTGATGGTGCGACGCCTGTTGCTCGATACCCACGCTTTACTCTGGTCGCTGTCAAACGTAACGGAACTCACCGAAATTGCTCGCGCGGCGATCACCGAACCGCGCAATGACGTCTTCGTCAGCGCCGTTACCGGATGGGAAATCGGCGCGAAGCGCGCGAAAGGCACTCTCAATGCTCCTGACAAGTTGGCAGGGCTGGTCGTCGACAGGGGATTCACGCACTTGCCCCTGACGTTTCAACACGCCGAGCGAGCGAGCAATCTCCCAATGCATCATCGTGATCCATTTGACCGGTTTCTGATCGCTCAAGCCCAAGTTGAGGGCCTGACCCTCGTAACCCGGGACGCCCGTATTCCTCGCTATGACGTCCCCACACTGATGGCCTGAACGGGACCAACGGGACGCACGCAGCTTTCCGGGCGCTTCCGTCGGTCCATCCAGACACCCGATCTGCTCGAACGAACAAGACAGACGACGGATCGAAAGGCATCCCGCTTCATTTGAAGATAAAATATGAGCTGTAATAGCTTAGTCGCGGTAATTACAGCCATGAATATATCCACTATTTTCTCCCCGGATGAAATCGCGGTCGAGCTGGCGGACCGCACCAGAAAGCGACGACTGGAACGGAATCTCAGTCAGGAAGGCCTTGCGCAGCGGTCCGGGGTGCCTCTCGGCACGCTCAAACGGTTCGAACGCACAGGAGCGGTATCCCTCGTCTCCTTCATCCGCCTGCTGGTGGCGCTCGGGGATGATGCCGCGCTGGATGGACTTCTGACGGAACCGGAATACACCAGCCTGGACCAGGTGCTGGCAATTCCCGTTCGGCGAATGCGGGGGCGGATCAAGTGAAACTTCCCCGTGGCACGCCGCTAAGCGTCACCTTGCGCTGGTCTCCCCGGGAGGTCCGCAAGGTGGGCCGTCTCGCGTATCGGGACCGCACCGTCTGGTTGGAATTCGACGATGATTTCCTGGCTTCGCCGCTGCCGATATCGCCCGTCCATCATGAAGTCGGGCCGATGCTTGTCCGTCCCCACGACCGCGCCGCCTTCGAGGGGCTGCACGGTGTCTTCAACGACAGCCTCCCGGACGGCTGGGGTCGCCTGCTGGTGGATCTTCGCGCCCGCCAACTCGACATCGAACCGGCAACACTGTCACCGGTCGACCGCCTGGCCTGTGTCGGCGACCGCGGAATGGGCGCCCTTTGCTATGAACCGGTCGTTGACGTATGGGACAAGACGGAGGCCGTGGCGGATCTGGACCGCCTCGCGGCAGGCGCCCGCACCGTCCTGGAAGGCGGAGTCGGGGATGTTCTGTCCGAACTCGGCCGGGCCGGCGGCTCTCCGGGCGGGGCACGCCCGAAAGCCCTGGTCGCGATCAATGTGCACGGCCACGCCATCCACGATGCCGACCCTGCTCCGGCGGGCCACATCCCCTACCTGGTGAAATTCAGAGGCGCCGGCGACCCGGTGGACGCGGCTCGCATCGAGCAAGCGTACGCCGACATGGCTCGGGCCGCCGGAGTCCGCGTTCCCGAAACACGCTTGCTGACCGGTGCCGACGCCAGCGTCGGCCACGCCTACTTCGCCTCGCAGCGTTTTGATCGCAAGGGTGCCGAACGGCTACACGCGCACACCGCCAGCGGCCTGTTGTACGCCGACGCCCGCCTGCCGTCGCTGGATTACCGGGACCTGATCTCCCTGACCCGCGGCCTCACCCGCGACCACCGCGAATGCCGTGCCATGTACACGCTGGCGGTGTTCAACGTCCTGGCCCACAACCGTGACGATCACGCCAGGCAATTCACCTACCTGATGGGCCGAGACGGAAACTGGCGCCTGGCACCCGCCTATGACCTGACCTTTGCGCCCGGTCCCGGCGGCGAGCACTCCACCTCCGTATTGGGCCAAGGCGAAGGCATAACACGGGATCACCTGACAACCCTTGGCCGGCACGCCGACCTGGTCGAAAGGGACATACGCGGAATCATTGACCGGGTCACCGGCGCCGTGGCGGACTGGGAACGATTCGCCAGCGCCTGCGATGTGGGCGACCAGTCCCGTTCGCGCATTGCGACGGTGTTGATTCGAACCTCACAAAGCCTTCCGCAAGCGCCTTGACGCCACCGTGGCCGCCGTATACGTTGCGCTTGCGGACGTCGCCGACGACCGGCGAACAACCGGACAGAGATCAGGGGGCAAGACGCCGGACACGGTGAATCCGGCTGCACAGATTGGAGCAACGGTGGCGAAGACAGTCGAAGAGTTCCCGGAGGCTACCGAACGTTCGCCCTACAAGGCCCGAGGCGACCACCGCGAGTACAACGTCTATGTGCAGACCGCGCGGGTGGAAGAGGTCTGGCCGAAAATGGAGGGCTGGCCCCTCGCGGCGCAGGTCGGACCGGTGTTGGTCAGCCTGGAGGTCGCCCTCAAGATCCTGGAGGACACGCTAGACGAGACCGGGGCGCGTGAGTACATCAACGACGCTGCGAAAGTCGATGTCGTGGCGGCGTCGGTCGCGTCCATTCTGACGCTGATCGCGGATCTCGCGTTCGAACACGGGGAGGGAATCGACCCACCGCGGAAGTTCTTCGGACCGCCCTCGAAAGACTCGGCCTGGAACCGTGTCATCAGGAAGCTGGATCGGGTCGCCAACGGCACGCGGATCAAGTCGACGCTCCGGTCGCGCCACGACCTGGCGGTCCGGGCGCTCGGTTTCCAGCTTGGTCTGACCCGTTCTCGGAGCCGGCCCGGCCTCGACTACGACAGATGGATCCGGCCGAGCCTCGTGCACGGCATGTATACGCCGGACCGTCGCCGACGCTACGTCGAGGACCCCATCTTCGTCCGCGTGCATCAGTGCTGCGAAGGCATCCTGGAAGCGCTGCTGGTGGAACTCGACCGGGCCGAAGCGTTCCTGTTCACGGCCGACTACGCGGCGGCCGAACGGCATGTGCTGCTGGCATCCCGCTTCATGAAGCCGTTCGAGCGCACCATCAGCATGCTGGGCGAGATGGGCCAGCTGGACTACGCGCCGTTGCGCATCGCGCTGCGCGACGCCAGCGGCATCCAGTCGGTGCGCGCGCAGGCGCGAAAGTCGGTCGTCGACGACCACTTCTGGCTGTTTCGGCAGCAGCTGAAGCATCGTGGCCTGGACTGCTTCGTCGTGCTAGCCAACCCCGTCGAATTCATGCCGGAACACCGCCTGTTGCAGGCGTTCAAGACGCTGGCCAAGACCATCAACGAGTCGATGTCGCACCATGCCCACCTGGTCCAGAACGTCCTGGGAACCACCGTGATCGGCACGGCGGGTTTCCGGATCCTCTCGTTGGGGGAGATCGCCGCCCTGCCCCTCCTGCGGGAACTGGCGACCGCCCTCGACTCGCTGACACTGTGGACAAACCTGGCTTTCGCCGACCACTCCGGCATCGTCATCCAGGAACAGGAAACCGAGCATGGCGCGGCGGACAAGTACGTCTACCGGCTGCCGACGGCCCGTTGCGACCCGGCCCGGATGACGGCCACGGTGGAGCGGTATTTCGACGCCATCCGCGAACACGACAAGGGGGGGTGGAAGGCGCTCTTCACCGAGACGCCGCACTTCGAGGCCATGAAGGGCACGAAGCCGTATGTAACGGAATGGAACCTCGACGTGTTCTTTCGCAACTTCCAGAAGCTGTTCCCGAAGGTGCTTGGCGCCGACTACGAGATAGTCGAACAGGGCAAAAATCACGTGAGAGTGGCCTGGACCCTGGAGGTCGAGAGCTTCCTGAACCAGATGGCGGTGAGCTTCAGCGGCAACGAAATGTTCTACTTCGATCCCGAAGGCCGCATCGAGGTGGTCTTCGACGACTGGAACAGCGCCGCGCTGGCAGCGGAAATCATGCAGCGGCACCGGGCGGCGCTCGCGGAGGCCTCCGCGAAGATCCAGCCCGCCTGACCGCCCGCGACATGCGGACACAAGTATGCAAGTTGATAGAATCAGGCGCGGAATCATCCCGTCGTACGCGTTTCGCAGGTGCGAGAAATGGAAAACGGCAAGAGAAATATCGCGACGAATCCGTTCACGACGGGCCATGGAAAAGTGCCGCCCTTTCTCGCTGGGCGCGAGGACGAAAAACACAAGTTGTACGGATTGCTTGGAAGGACGGTCGGCGGCGAGGTGGTCACCAGCAACGTGCATATCTTCGGGCCGAGAGGGGTAGGAAAGACGAGCCTGCTTGAGCACGTCAAGGCGGAGTTGAAGTCACTCAAGAAGGGCAATGAAGGGAAGGCGGCCGTAGCAATGACCGCCATCAATTCCATGCGAACCATTGAGGAAGCGCGCAAGACGCTTGTTGACGATATCGGTGGTTCCTTCAAGGAGTCTTTGTTGCCGGAGAGAGTCGTTGCGGATTTGAATGTCGTGTCTGCGCAATGGAGCAGAAAGGAAAAGAGCTGGTCGGCAGTCTGTGGAAACCTTGCGGAAAAGTGTCGCAAGCGTCCCGTGGTGTTTATGGTCGACGAGGCACACAGGCTGGATCCGGAGGTATTGGCGTCGATAATGGACGATATCGAGATGATTAGGCAGAAAAATGGGCCGATCATCGGGGTTTTTGCCGGCAAGCCATTGCTGATGGATGTGATTGGCGCGGCCGGGGTGTCGTACGAGGAACGGAGCGAATATATTTCGCTGGACCTGCTCGACGACAGGGACTCAGAGGCGGCGATTGCCTACCCATTGTCCAATTCGTCGATAAAGGTTAGTCCGGAAGCCATGAAAATGGTCGTTGAAGATGCTCAAGGCTATCCGACCTATATTCAGTACTGGGGGAGCGAGCTTTGGAATCGCGGCATGGAAAAAACAACGCGAAATTTGATCGAGGACGCCGACGTGGAGATCGTTCAGCCGGAGATCCAAAAGCGCAAGCAATTGGCGTATCAGTCCAGGTTTGGTCAGTGGTCGAAGGAGGACGGCAGATTGCTGGTCTCGCTCACCAAGAGATTGCAAGGCGCCAACGGTGTAAACAAGTTGCGCATGGAAGAGATGATTGAGGAAGAACTAGAAAGGCAGGGACGGAGCGGCGGGGAAACGGACAGAATCTTCCGGAAAATGCTCGACACGGACTACGTCTGGTCTCCGGTGGGAACAACCAATTACAAGGCGGCCCTGCCGAACTATTTCAGCTTTATTTTGAGCCAGGAAAGGGAGATGGTGGCGCAACGGGGAGCGGAATTGCGCCGCCGTGTCGACGGCAGCGAAAAGCAATAACGGCAACGTGGCGCTACGTCTGAGCCGGACCAAGGAGCAGGACGAAGTGCTCCGCCGGGTCGCAGTCCTCCTCGCAGAATCGGTCGACCCGCCTGACCGCTCCCCCTACCCCCGCCGCAGCGTCGGCAGCGCCACGAACGTGCCGCCGTTACGCTGGCACAGCTCACGCATCAGGATCGCGTAGCGGGCGGAGGTTCCCAACTGGCCGTTAAACGCCACGTAGTAGACGGGGAACGCCACGGCATGGATGCGCACGCGCCGGCTGCCGTCGTCAGTGACCCGGTTGCGGCGATCGACTTCCCGAACCACCGCGTCGATGGACCCTGACGAGAAATCGTCGCTGTAGACGTACAGGCTGATCTTCTTGGTCGGATCGTAGAACGTGTCGATCGCCTCCAGGATGCCTTCCCGGGGGCTTGAATTGGAGAAAACCCGCCAGTTGCGCAGCGCGTCGATGATCGATTCGCGAATCGTCGGCGTGTCCGGGATCCACTCGTTGCGGTAACTCCGGAACATGTAGTCGCCCATGTCGTTGAAGACCTGGATCCCCCTGACCTGCGGATAGACTTCCAGCGTCTCGCGAACCTGCTGCTGAACACGCTGCCAGGCGTATTGCTGCATGCTCCCCGAGGTGTCGATGATGAAGATGATGTACTCGCTGTCCACGGGGATGCCGCCCACCATGTAATCGTCCGGATCGGGCCGGTAGTCGACCAGCAGCCGCTGCATCTCTTCGGTCAGACGCTGTCGGGCCAGCACCAGTTCGTTCTGGATTTCCTGGGTCTGTTCGACTTCATCAAGTGAGGCCAAGTATTCGGCGCGGACGCGTTCGAGTTCCTCCTCAAGTTCTGTGACTTCAAGCTCATCCAAGTCCACCTGCTCAACGGTAGCCCGATGCTGGAGCGTCACCTCCTCCGTCTCGCCAAGAATCTCTTCGAGCCGCTGCTGTAACTCGACAATCTGGCCCTGCTTTTCAATATTGCTCACCTGTAAACTGGTCGGATGAAACATGACGGCGAATACCAACATCAGAACCATTGCACCGAAACCGCAGCAAATGACGTCCAGAAACGACAGGTTGCCAGTTTCTATCTCGCTGCGACCCTTGCTCATGGCCAATCCTCCGAGGGCGCCATCATGGATCCGCCCGTATCAAGCGCCAATAGCCAGTAAGCAGGAGCGGCAGCGGGGTCGCCTTCCATCGCATAAAGGATGGTGTTAACGGGGACGTTGAACGGCAGCGCCCGCCTGGCTCGATCGAAGTGCCGCATTCTTTCCTCTCCGGTCACCGCTGGCCGGTTGGGCGGGACTTCGCCCATGGTGGGCAATCCGTCGACCAGCAGATAGATGTTGTCGGGCCTAGGATCCAATGGGCGCATGGCGGCAAAAGCGGCGTGGAGGCTGGTTGGTCCCTGCGGCACTGTCTCAGCCAGCCTAGAAACCGCTTCGTCGAGCAGACTACCGTCGATAACCGTGTGCCACTGCGTCCCATCTCCTTCCAGCAGTGTCCAAGCGGCATCGTTGAAGGCAAAGATCTGGATCTGGGTTCCCGGCTGAATCTGCGTGGTCAACCAGTCAACAGTATTTACAACTTGGCGCCACTTGGACGAACTGAGTTGTTGCTCATCTTCCATGTTGCGGCGCCGGTAAATGTTAACCACTGTTCGAGCCAACATGCTGGTTGAGGCATCTACAAGTATGACCACACGCTCGCCGCCCATCCGCAGTCCCGTGAGGTATTGACGGTTGCCGTCGCCAACAAAGCTTCGTAGCCGATTGCCCGCAATCAGCGCTTCTTGGTCTTCGGCCAATCGTTCGTTCTCGGCCTCCAATTCCTCGAGTTCAGCACGTAACCGCGCGATATCCTCCTCCCGCTCGGACCGCTCCGCGTCTATTGCGTCAGCCTCCTCCCCAATACTCCGAATCTCTGTCACGACCTGCTCGCGCCGGTCCTTGAGGTGGGACCATTGGTCGATCAATAACGCCAAGACTTCCTTCAATCCCAAGAGTTGCCTCTCGCCAATCTCGACCTTGAGCTCAATGCGATCAACTTCGCTGCTTACATCCACTAGAGCCTCTTGCCGTTGCAAGCTGAGATTGGTGCTCAATGTAGTGAATACCAAGATCACCGCTCCCAGCCCGCAGGTCATGGCATCCAAGAGGGAAAGCGAAAATACGTTCATCGGCTTACGGGCCATCTTGCGTCTCCACTGCAATGACCTGCAGTTCTTCCCCGGGGGAACCCACGCGAATGATATCTGCCGGGAGCAGCACCGTCTCACCCCGGACGCGTTTCTCGTTGACAAACGTTCCGAAGCGGCTGCGGTCCTTCAAGCGCATTTCCCCATCCCGGCGCACGACCTCACAGTGGGATCTGGAGACAGCTTGGTGCCGCCCATCAATAAGTATGGTGCGGTGCCCATTCATACTTTCTCTACCGATGTGCAACGCGGACTGACCGACCCGGAGGGCGACGCCGCGGTGCACTAAGTGAGTTGCACCGGCACCGACATCAGGGATCGGCTCCTGCGCGAAACCGACCTCCGCTGCGGGCTCGGTCGTGTCTTGCTCATGGACCGACCTCCATGGCAGCCGCTTCAGCAGCTTGACCGGTCCGGTGCCCGGATGAGTTTCCTTTACGCTTGCAAGAGCCCCCATGATGGCAGCGTCGCGAGAAAGAGGCACGATCCGGGCATCGTCCAGACGGTTGAACTCTAATGCCAGACCAGGCAGGCGACCGACACGGTGAGAAATCAGCAGAGTCAGACTTGTGCCCGCCTCGCGTTGCTGCGCAACAAATTGAACAACAGCACGCCAAGCACGGGCAGAGGCACCGAGCAACTGCTCGCGATTCAATAGGATGAC
Organism: Candidatus Rariloculaceae bacterium; assembly: GCA_965221035.1. Taxonomy (GTDB): domain Bacteria; phylum Pseudomonadota; class Gammaproteobacteria; order Steroidobacterales; family Rariloculaceae; genus UBA6522. The sequence continues at coordinate 3,148,192 of OZ244860.1, read as the reverse complement.
GCGCTCTCTTCCATCGACAGTCAGTCCAAACTCGATTTCCTCTTCGTCACTAAGTGCCGCAAGCGACTCCGGGAGGCGGCCATAAACCATTTGCTCCGAATCGGCGCGGTGAAACGGGTCGAACCGAGTCTGCGAAATGAATGTTTCCGCTATGCGCTTCGCCCACAGATCCATCAGCGAAACCAGACCGACGCCGTTCAGCGCCTCGTCCGGCTCGGGGGATACGCCATCTCCTTGCTCGAACCCGGTTGCCGAAAACCGGTGCAAATGAATATCCAAATGGACCAAATGGCGCCCGGGCCATGGGTGTGCACAAGCGGCCGCCGCAGCTGCGTTGACCATTGCCCGAACCGGCATGCCGCACTCCTGGACCATGCCTAGCAGCAAGCCCAACTGCGCTTGCGTGTAGTAGCCCGGAACTATAAGTACAGCATCCCGGTCAACACCGCCGAACCGATTCCAAAGGGCCTCCAGCTGCCTGAAAGCGAGTTCGGCCGCGCTACCGACCCCTTCGACTCCTGCGCTTCCGGGATCAAGGCTCAAGTTCTCCCAAAACCGGCTGCTCGTCTGCCGGGGGCGCAGGCGCGCCTGGGCGTAGGCGGCGTCACCGATTAGGAACTTTCCCCGGTTGACTGTAGCGTATCCGGGCTCAACAGTCAGCACTCCGGAACCATCGGCAACGGTCAGTTCTGCATCGTTAATTTCTATTGTCAGCGTGTTCACTGTTTAGCGCTTACAAATTCGGATTGTGCGGCCCTCAGATCTTGCTCCGCGCCTGCATGTGCCTTATGAGTCTGTGATCGATATACGTTTGAGTTTCAAAGACTTGGCGCTCCTGAAGAAGCTGTAGCTGATGCACCAAGAACATGACCACTATGGAAATCAACAACGCAATGAATGTGCTATTGAAAGCCGTACCCAAGCTATCGGTAATGGCGGTGATGTCGCCCTCAACGGCGAGATGTGCTTGGCTGAGGGCTTGGCCGATACCTCGGACCGTTCCGATGAAACCCACTGAAGGGATGGTCCAAGCGATGTATCGAATCATGGAGAGCTCCGACTCCAAACGCTCTCCCTCCGATTCACACAGCGTATTCGCCACCGAAGAAACATCCTGAACGTTCCGGGTTGATCCGAATCGTTCCAAAGATGAAAGTATGACCCGTGGCAATAGCATCCCGCGTACGTGCTCCGGTAGGGATTGAATATTGCGGGCGTACTCTCGGGTGTCTTCCGGCAGGATGCGCACCCCCTCAGGAACAGGCACCATCTCTTCCTGAAGCAGTGCGCGTTCACGAACGGTCTTGAAGGCCTTAAGACCCATGATCGCGAATGCCCAGAGCATTAGCACAATACAGGCTTCCTGCTCGAAATCGCGAATGACAACATAAATTGAGCGCTCGGGGGTGTAGGTCTCTTCTCGCTCCTGCGCCAGTTCGATCCTCATGGCCTGATCAGCCATAATCGCGTTGGCCTGCGGACGAATGAGCGTCACATACACGGCGTGGACGACGATGATCGAGATGATCAGCGTGAATACTTGGTATAGAAACTCACCGGAAATAATTCGTTTCATCAAAATCCTGCAATAAATTAGAAGTCAACGGGCATATCGTCCCATGGTTCATCCGCTCGGATACCAAGGCTCGGAACAAAGAGTTCATCCAGAGGCGCTATTTCCGGCAGTGCCGCATCCGGGTCGGCCGCGCCGGTCTCCGTCGCGCCCGCTTCCACCGTGCCCTGGGGTTGCAACCCGGTCTCGGGTTCCGCGGCTGTCTGAGCCTCGGCTGCTCCACCCCCGACCGCGGCCTCCGGCCGCGCCTCCGCACCGGCAGCGTTTTCCTCCGCAGCCTCCTGCGCCCAGCCGGCGGATGCCCACATCCCCAGCAGTCCGATGATCCAGATCCTTCGCAGCGCAGTCATCATGCCACCTCCGCGGTTGAACGATTGACCGTCAAAACACATTTGACCATGCCCCGCCCGAATCATTCCAGGTTCCGCGCGATCCTGAAACCGATCCACTCGCCGCCTTCGGCGCTGAAATTCCTTGACGCCATGCGCAGGTCGGTGACCGTCGCACCGCGCCAGTTGGGTCCCCTGACCACCCGGAAGCGCCCGGTGACGGGCCCGAGCGGATCCTCCACCACCGTTTCGGTGTCGGTCCGACCGACTTCATAGTAGTCCTGAACCCATTCCGAGACGTTCCCGCCGAGATCGAAGATCCCCAGCGGGTTGGCCGGAAAGCTCCCTGACGGTGCCGATACGCTGTAGCCGTCGTTATAGGTCACCAGTGTCGTCGGCAGCAACTGCCTGGCGGAGATGTCGGCGTAGTTGCCGACCCGGTCGGGCGGAGGCAATTCCGACCCCCAGGCAAAGATCATCGGCTCTTCGCGGCTGGCGAAGCGCGCCGCCCAGGCCCATTCGGCTTCGGTTGGAAGCCGGTAGCCGTTGCGCAACGGCCGGACCGGCACCCAGGTCCCGTCGGCCTCCTCGTAGACAGGTTGAAGCGAGTCCCGGATGCTCAACCAGTTCATGAACTGCGCCGCCTGCTCCCAGCCGAGACGCACGGCCGGTTGCTCGTCACCGTCGAGCGATTCGCCGGCAAACGAGCCCGAATCGTGTTCAGGGTCGAACTGCCGGAACTCCGCGTTGCTGACTTCCCTGGCGCCAAGGTAATACGCTTCGGCAAGTCTGACGGCGCGCAACGCCTCGTTGGACCGGCGGCCCTGTTCGCGGCGCGACGATCCCATGGTGAACTCGCCCGGCGGCACCAGGCGCAGCTCCTGGCCAAGGCTGGTAGTGACGATTTGCGCATACCCGGCACCGGTCTCCGTATTCCGGGCAACCAGGGCCACGTCCCAACGCTGGGGAAATCCGGTGCGCGGCGTGACGGTGGTCGTCTGCGGGGCGTGCCCTTCGAGCCTGACTTCCAGTTCGTGGGGCACGGCGAGCAGGTTGAGCTGCCTCGGGGCGACGCCTGTGAATTCGCCGTCGACATAGATCTCCGCGGCCGGAGGGTCACTCATCACCTCGACGACGCCGAACTGACCGACCAGCGTGATCTCCAGTCGCCGGCCGCTGTCCGCCGCCACCGAGAGCTCCCGGGTCACCGTCTCGTATCCCGGGCTGGACACCGCGACGGAGTGGGCGCGTCCCGGGCGCAGCCGCAGGGTCAGGGGGGTCGATCCCTGGAATTCCCCGTTCACGCTGACGGTCGCGCCGGACGGGTCGGTCACCAACTCGACGCGGCCATCGGCCTCGACCATGGCGACCTCCGGCAGCACCAGGGGCTGGTCGGCGAGCACGGTGACCGCCTCCCGCCACGCGTTATGGCCCGTGAGCCGCAACTCCAGCAGCCGTTCTCCGGCCTCCACCTCCAGTTCCGCCGGAGTGGTTCCATTCGGAATGCCGTCCACGAACACCTGGGCGCCCTCCGGCCGGCTGGTCAGGCTGACGGGCGCCCAATTGGGGGTCAGTCGGACCGAAAGCCGCTGGCGCTGTCCCTCCCCCGTCACCTCCAGCTCCTGTATTTCAGCCAGGTAGCGGTCAGCCACGAATTCCACCTGGTGCCTGCCCGGTTCCACCTCCACGTCGACCAGCGGCGCCGTACCGATGGATACGCCGTCCACCCGCACGTCCGCCGCGACGTCGGGCTCGGCGGCAAAGGTGATGATGCCCGGCAGCTTGGTCAATTCGAGTTCCACGGTCTGCGCGGGTGACTGGCCGACGTCGATGAACGTGTCCAGAGGATGGTAGCCTTCCCGCTGCGCGACCACGCGATGGGAGCCGGACCGCAGCAGGTGCCGGTCGCCGATGCGAAACTTGAACACCGTGCCCGGCAAGGCGACTTCGTCCGCCTGCGGCACTGTCACCAGCTGCACGGACTTCGCGGTGAAAGCGAACCAACCCAGCAGCAGCAACGCCCCGAACGCCGCGCCCACGATGATCCTGGTCCGGCCCGGTCCGGAGTCGGGGGCACGCGCCGATTCGCCCGCGTCCGGGCGAAACGCGATGGGTTCCACCGCCACCTCGTCGGCTTCGCCCATTTCCCGTGCCAACTCATCAAGATCCGGCGGTGCCGTGTCGCCGCCGGTGAGCTGGCCTTCGATGGTGAGCTCCAGCAGTTCGTCCTTGCGGCGGCATCGGACCCTCGCGGTATCCAGCGCCACCGTCTGGCCATCCTGAAGCCACCGGGAACCGGTCACCAATTCGCCGTCCAGCCGCAGTCCGCGAGTCTCCTTTCCCGGCTGCACGAAAAAAGCGCCGTCCAACATTCCGATCTGCAGCGAACCGGCGACTCCCCGCAGTCGAATGTCGCACTCCGCCCCCCCACCGATCAGCAAGGGCAACTCGGCGGCGGCGAACCGGTGCAACCGGCCATCCGCTCGCACGGTCAGCACGTGGCGCTCGAAATCGGTCATCGGATGGGCTCCACGCACTCCACCCGGATGGGGTCCAGCGGCTGACCCGGCAGCACGGTAAACGTCGCGCGAACGTCCCGGTAACCGGGCCGGCTGCCGACCGCGGTGTACGCGCCCGGTCGAAGCTCCACATCCCGGACCTGGAACTGCCCGAGACGGCCCACGCGATACAGCGTCACTTCGGTCAATTCGTCGGACACCAACCGCACCGGCAACGGCGTCGCGGCCAACCGCAGGAGCGTCTGAAGCGACTCCACCTGCTCGCCGAGCCGGGGACCTGCCGGAGTCGCCGCCTCGGCTTCGGCCACCAGCATTTGCGCATCGCGCAGGATGTTGTCGTCGAACAGCAGATCCGGGTTGTCGATGAGGTTGTTCAGCTTCAGGTCCAGGTCCACCCGGTATGTGGCCCTCGCCAACCCCTCCTGGGCAAACGCCAATGTGGAGTCGGTCTCCAGGGCGCTGCGATACTGGTCTACCGCGTCCTGCCAGCGTTCCCGCAGCTCGAACGCCAGACCACGGGCCTCGACCAATGCGATCTGCTCCAGGTGGCGGCCCTGTTCGGCCTGCAGACGGGCGTTCAGCGCATCCTGGGAATCCGGGCGCAGCGCGAGCGCGCGGGTGAACAGCTCCTGGGCGTCCGCGAATTCCTCCGCGGCCATGGCGTTCAGGCCGTCGGACATCAGCGCGTCGAATCGCATGTCCGTCATGCGTGACTGAAGTGTATCGAGCGCCGTTCGGGCCGGTGCCCAGAGCCCGTCGAGCGCCACCGCCTCGCGATAGGCGCGCGCCGCATCCTCCAGATCGCCGGATCGTTCCAAGTCGTTGCCCTCCCGCATCAGGGCCACGACTTGCGCGAGATTCCGCGCCCGGAGAATGCCGGCCGTGGCGGCAGCGTTTTCCGGCTCGATCCGCAGCACCAGGGCGAACTGCTCTTCGGCCACTTCGGAATTGCCTGCCTCAAGTGCCGCGCGGGCCGCCTCGAGTGCCGCGTCGATGAGTCCCGCGGAGCGTTCCAGCAGCACCTCCCCCAGGTCCAGTGCCTCGCCATAGGCATCCACGGAGTCGTAGTGGGCGTCGGCGAGATAGGCATCGTCACCGGTCCGGGACAACTCCAGATAGGTCAGATACTCATCGCCTCCCCACTCGGACGCCGATCGCCGGTCCAGCTGCGACTGCTGGTTCAGCAGGCGGGCCAGCAAACCGTCGGCCTCCGTCCGAAACGCTTCCATTTCGGCCTCGGTGTAGACCGGACCCTGGTCTTCGGGTGGCTCGGGCGGCGGTGGCGCCTCCGCAACCGGTTGCGCTTCCTGCTGCCCGTCCACCCAACGCGGCAACACGACGAAGACCGCCGCGGCCGCCGCGACCAGTGCGGCCAGCGCCGCAAGCCGCGCGGCCAGGGAGTTGCCGGGTTTCGGTGCGGGGTGCCCGGCGACCGCACCGGTCTTCCTGAAAGCGGGTTTGACCGGGACGATGGTCTCGTCATGCCCCGGATTGCCTGTTTCTGACGCCGCCAACGGATCCGCCCCTATTGGTCCACGACCACTGATTCTAAAGCATGGCGCAAGGGCCGGACGCCCGCCGAAAGCGCCACCGGAAGCTGCGCCAGCAAGTCCGCCAGGGTTTCGGCCAACCGGCGCATGCCCCGCAGGCCCGGAACCGGTGCTGCCCACTGGGGAATGCCGCGCCAATGGTCCCGTTCCCGCGCCGTCGGGTGCCGGCCGAACGGCAAGGCGCCGAACCAGAGTTCGTAGACCGACACGGCCAGGGCGTAGACGTCGTCGGCCGCATCGTACTCATCGAGTCGTCCGCCTCGGCAATAGGCCGCCGTGCCGCCACCTCGGGGTACGGCGCCGCCGGCACGCGCGGCCAGCGCGAAATCGGTCACGCGGGGCTCATCTCCCGGACCCAGCAGCACGTTGCGCGGCTTCAGGTCCCGATGGACGATCCCGGCGCCATGAAGGTCTTCCACGGCCCGCGCCACCTGGGCCGCCAAGGGTATCCAACGGCATGGTGGACCGCCCGTCAGCGACACCAGGTCGCCACCGCACAGGTACTCCATCACGATCCCGGGGTCCTCCCCGGAACCGGGTCCCGGGCGAGGAATTCGGACCAGGCCCGATACGGCAACGACATTGGGATGGGAAATCGCGCTCAGGAATTCGAACTCCCGGCGAATCAAGGCGCCGGCGGCGGGCGGTGCACCGGTGCGCGGCAGCTTGACGGCGACCTGCCTGCCATCGGCCGCGGTGGCCTGGTGAACCCGGGATGTCCCGCCTTGTCCGAGCAGCCTGCCGAGGTTCAATCCGTCTCCGGTTCGGATTCTTGCGCCGCGGTTTCTACCGGTTCTTCCAGTTCTACCGGCTCTCCCAGTTCTTCCAGCTCTTCCAGCTCTTCCAGCTCTTCCAGTACTTCCAGCTCTTCCGGCAACGCCACTTCTTCCGGTAACGCCTCGGTGTAGATATCGACAACGCCCAAACCCGTTTCCTCCACATAGATCTGGCGCAGAAGCTCGCGCCAGTCTTCGTACTGGACTTGCGCGGTTCCCGTGAACCGGTGTTGAACGCCCTCGATCTCCACCACCATGGGCTTGACTTCCTCGTCGAAGCCCACCGAGAGCTCCTCGAGGGCCGAACTGTGCAGCTGTTTCTCCTGCCGGCGCAGCCTGCCGCTCTGCAGCATTTCCACGCTCATGTACATGATCGAGTCGCGCACCACGCGGTCGGCGAAGTCGCCGTCGCTGTTGACGCCGTAGACCACCGAGGCAAGGATGCCGGCCACTCCCAGGCCCGTGCGCCAACGGCTCGACTGTTCCAGCTCCCGAATCGCGATCGACTCCTCGCGGGCGAATTCCCTCCAGCCGTGGTACGGCTCAAGCGAGTTCTGGTAGAAATCCACGTAGTGTTCGTTGAGCGTCTCGACGAACAGGTGCTCGCGATCACGAACCAGCTGCGTTCGCTCGAACTGAGGATCGTCCTCGGCCGGCAACCGGCTCAGCGAGTATCGCCCATCGCGGGATTGGGTCACGTAATCGCTGAACGCTTCCGGGCTCAGCTCGCCTGCGAATCGCAGTTGGGAAACCGTCCTGATATTGCGCTTCTCGGCAGACGTCAGGCCGCCCTTCGCCGCTGCGAGATCGTTCGCGATTCCGTTGAAGACATCCTGGTAGGGGTCCAGATCCGGGTACTGCTGGCGGTTGAACGATCCGGCCGCCGTTTCCATGAAGTAATCGTCATCCACCCAGACCTCACCGGTGGAATCGACTGCCCGAACCCTCAACCGCAACTGGCTGCCGTCCGAGTGCAGGATCTCGGCCGTGACATTGATGTCCGCCGCCGTGGATTCTCCCGGCGTGGCCCAGACGGCGCCCCAGTGACCGCTGTTCTGCAACGTGTCTCGAAGGTGCACGGCCATGTAGCGCGCTTCGGCACGCCGGATGTGGACAAAGGTGCCGTCGTCCAGCAACTCCTCGAGTATTTCCTTCTCGATCTCTCCTTCCGGCACGCCAGGGTCGAACACCACCACGCCGACATCAAGCAGCTCGTCTTCCGGAACGGTTTCGGTCTCCGCAACCAGCTGGACGGTATGGGGTATGAGCACCTGGTTGCTGCTGCACCCCGCAAGCAACCCGACGCCCAGAACAAAAATCGAAATTCTTCTCATGGCTACCGCACCTATCGCAGGGCAATTATTTTCTTGTACTCGTTGTATTCATTCCAGAGGGCCGCCCGCAGCAGCGGATCCTCCTCCTTGGTCGCCGCCTCGCATAGCTGGCGGGCGACCTTGTCCGTATCTTCGCATCCCTCAACCGGTGGAGGCGCTTCCTCGGGCAATTCGGCTCGCGCCAGAATCGGCCGCTGTCCGGACGAGCCGCCTTCGCTGCCGCCGGCGGACCCGCCGGTCGCCACGCCGCCGGCGCCGTCGCCCATGATGGATCCGTCTCCACCCGACGCTCCCTGGCCACCCGCGCCACCGAATCCCTCGTCCGCCGCCGAGCCGATCCCGCCTCGGGCGATGGCTTCCTGTTCGGCGCCCATGATTTCGTCAAAGTCTTCCAGGGATTCGTTGAAGACATCTTCCGCCTGGGATACGCGGCCCGTCGCGCCGGTGCCGCCCGCGCCGCCGTCAGGCCACTCGCCCCCGCCGCCGTCCGCGGAATCTTCACCCCCGGCGCCCGCGGAATCGCCGCCCGGTCCGCCGTCGCCGGCTTGCTGACCACCTGCCTGGCGGGAATCGCCTTCCTGGCCATCGCCGCCCATGCCGTCGCCATCGCCATCCTGGCCGCCCTGGCCGCCCTGGCCGCCCTGGCCGTCACCGGCCTGTTGACCGCCCGCCTGGCTTGAGTCGCCGCCCTCACCGTCGCCGTTTCCACCCTGGGAGGAATCTCCAGCACCGCTCTGGCCGCCGCCACCGGACGGATTCGGCAATCCAGCGGACCCTCCTTGGCCGCCAATGCCGCCGCCGGACGAAATCGGCGAATCACCACTCCCACCGCCCTGGTTGCCGTCACTGCCCTGGCTGCCGCCGCCGGATGGCATCGGCAAACCAGATCCACCGCTGGGCGAGGGCAATCCGCCACTGGGGGAAGGCAGCCCACCACTGGGCGAAGGCAATCCACCGCTGGGTGAAGGCATCCCTCCGCTCGGCGAAGGCATCCCACCACTCGGTGAAGGCATCCCGCCACTCGGCGAAGGCATCCCACCGCTGGGCGAGGGCATCCCACCGCTGGGCGAGGGCATCCCGCCACTGGGCGAAGGCATCCCGCCGCTGGGCGAAGGCATCCCGCCGCTGGGCGAAGGCATCCCGCCGCTGGGCGAAGGCATCCCGCCACTCGGTGAGGGCATCCCGCCGCTGGGCGGAGTCTGTTGGCTTGACTGGCTGGCGCAGCCCATCAGGAAAAGAGCGCCCACGCAAACCACCAACCACTCAAGTGTGATGTTCCTGATACGCATGGTCCTCTCCCTGCCGAATGACGCCTATACAGCTAAGAACCCCGAAAACGACGGAAGTTCACTTCGCGCACATTCTCCCCGTATTGTGCCAAAATCCCTTATTCGATGACGATGAACTTGACGGCACGCAAGGAAACATCCATTGATCGCCCCTGTATCACCGGATTGAAGGAACAACTCATGAGAACCATACCACTTATCGCCGGACTTCTTCTATCTTCAGGCTCAGCCGCTCTTGGGCAGGAAGCGCCCCCGGAGATGCCCCGCACGCCGGCCCCGGAAGGTGCCGAGGTTTATTTCCAGTCCCCTGCCGATGGGGAAACCGTCACCTCCCCGGTGCTGGTGCGGTTCGGACTCCGCGGCATCGGCGTGGCCCCGGCCGGGATCATATTCCCCGACACGGGCCACCATCATGTGCTCGTCAACGTGGGCGAAGATGACATGCCGCCATTCAACCTGCCGCTGCCCACCACGGACCAGATCGTTCACTTCGGTCTCGGGCAGACCGAGGCGGAACTCGCGCTGGAGCCCGGCGAACACACGCTGCAACTGGTCCTGGGCGACCATCTGCATACACCGCACCTGCCTCCGGTCGTTTCCGAGGTCATCACCATCACGGTCACCGAGTAACGCTGCGCGGGCGTCGGCCCGTTCATCCGGATGACGCGGAGATGACCGCCGGTAATTCCTGGGAACAACAAGTATGAACACTCGCGACGGATTCGTGGATTCGGTGGGCGACACGCCCCTGATCAAGCTTCGCAAGGCCTCCGAACTGACCGGTTGCACGATCCTCGGCAAGGCCGAGTTCCTCAATCCCGGCGGATCCGTGAAGGACCGGGCCGCGAAGTACATGGTGCTGGACGCCGAGCGTCGCGGCGTCCTGGAGCCGGGCGGGCTGATCGTGGAAGGCACCGCCGGGAACACGGGAATCGGCCTGGCCCTGGTCGGCAATTCCAGGGGCTATCGCACGCTGATCCTCATGCCGGACACGCAGAGCCAGGAAAAGAAGGATGCGTTGCGGCTCTGCGGCGCGGAACTTCGGGAAGTGCCCGCGGTGCCCTATCGAAACCCCGACAACTACGTCCACATCGCTGCGCGTACGGCGGCGGAACTTGAGGCCACAGAACCCCACGGCGTGCTCTACGCCAACCAATGGGACAACGTCGCCAACCGGGAAGGGCACGAGGCGAGCACGGGACCGGAGATCTGGGAGCAGACCGACGGCACGGTGGATGGCTTCGTCTGCGCGGTCGGCACCGGCGGTACGCTGGCGGGTGTCAGCGAGTTTCTCAAGGGCAGGAATCCGAACATCGTCACCGCCGCCGCCGATCCCATGGGGGCCGCGATCTACAGCTGGATCAAGACCGGCGAGCTGGCGTCGGAAGGGGACTCGATTTCCGAAGGAATCGGCCAGGGCCGGGTGACGGGCAACCTGGAAGGCGCCAGGATCGACGACGCGTTCCGCATTCCCGACGAGGAGATGCTGCCGGTGTGCTTCGACCTGCTGCGCGAAGAGGGGCTGCTGCTCGGTGGTTCCAGCGGCATCAACGTGGCCGGCGCCATCCGCCTGGCCAAGGCCGTGGGCCCGGGGAAAACCATCGTGACCGTACTGTGCGACTCCGGACAGCGTTACGAGTCCAAGCTCTACAATCCGGAATTCCTCGCGTCGAAGGGACTGCCGGGGCCTGACTGGTTGAAGTAGCGCGCCTGGTGGTTGCGCGTCACGCCGCAGGTGGTGGCGGCGTTCGCAGCGCGCGCCCGATCCATCAGTGCGTCATCGACCACACCACGAAGTTGATGCCCAGGCGAAACGCGTCCGCGGCCGGTTCCAGCGGCATCCGCGCCTGTTCGTACCAATCCCAGAAGTTCGCCAGGTCGTTGTTGTGGCCCGCGGCGATGACCACGTCGCCGGCATCGTTCAGGATGCCGTAATAGGTGATGTTGCCGCCCGGCACGTAGGGCGACATGCCGTTCAGGTCGTACAGGTCGAAATGCGCCTTGAATAGCGGGTGATCCGGTTCCAGCCGAATGAAGGGACGGTCGGGGAAGACGCGGGCGACCTGCGACCGCATGGTCTCCAGTTGCCACAGGCCGTCGAAATCGTCCATGAGCACGAATCCGCCCCGATCAATGAACTGCCTGAAGTTCTCGACCTCCCGCTCCGTCAGTTCCATTTCTCCAGGCTCGGAGACATAGGCGAACGGATACAGGAACACTTCGTCGCTGCCCAGGTCCACGATGCGGTAGGAAGGTATCTGGATGTCGATTCCCGTGGACTGGTCGATGAACTCGTTGAAGTTCTCGTCCGAGTTCGGGTAGTTGTGGGCCCAGCCCATGTGGCCGATGGCGCCGTTGGTGCCGTATCGCCATCGGGCGACGATCAACTCGGTGGCCGGCGGTTCGTTCTGCTCGATCTGCCAGCGCCGGCCGAACTGGGCGCGGGCGTCCGCCGACACCAGCGAGGCCAGGACGACGCCCGCGACGGCGGCGGTCACCATACGCGGTTTGTAGCCCATGAACCTCTGCGGCCCTGCAAGGCGGCTACTGGAGAGCCGCCGAGAAGGCCTGTTCCAGGTCGCCGATCAGGTCGCCGGGGTCTTCCAGGCCCACCGCCAGGCGTACCGTGTTGTCGCCGATGCCGGCGCTTGCGCACTCGTCCGCGCTCAGGTCGCCGGCAAAATACAGCTTGACCGGGGCAACCAGGGATTCCGTGGAACCGATGCTTGCGACGGTCGCGAACAACCGCAGCGCATCGATGAACTTCCACGCCCGCTTCCCGTCGCCCTTGAGGTCGAAGCTCAGCACGCCGCCATAGCCGTCCACCATCTGTTTCGATGCCAGATCGTGGCCGGGGTCGTGTGCCAATCCCGGATAGTGGACCCGCTCGACCCGCGGGTGTCCGCTCAGGAATTCGGCCACCGCCAGCGCGCTCTCCGAATGGCGGCGGTAACGCAGCGCGTAGGTCCGCAATCCGCGAAGGATCAGGAAGGCCGCGCCCGGGTCCAGGGTCGCACCCATGTTGGTGGCCAACGGCCTGATCTCCGCGAGCCGCTCCCGGTCGGCGATCACCACACCGCCCATGACGTCGCCATGACCGCTGGCGTACTTGGTCAGGCTGTGGATGTAGTAGTCGATCTCGTACTGACCGTGGTTGTGAAGCCCCCCAAAGGTGTTGTCCAGGATGGTGGCCACGCCATGGGCACGCGCCAGCGCCGTGATCGCGCCGAGATCCGGGACCCGCACCATCGGATTGGTGGGCGCCTCGAAAATCAGGCACCGCGTGTCCTTGTCCGCGAAAACCTCCTCCATGCCCTGCAGGTCGTGCACACTCAGCAGAACATGGCCGATTCCGAGCCTGGACAGCCGTTGCCGGATCATGACGCGGATCGGCCGATAGGACTCGATGAAGCAGACGATGCGGTCCCCGGCACGCAGGTTGCCCAGCGCGGCCAGCCAGGCGGAAGCCATTCCCGTGGACACGCAGACCGCGTCGTCGCGCCCCTGCAGTTCCGCGGTCAACTGCTCCAGCTGCCGCGTGGTGGGATTTGCTTCGCGGGTGTAGTCGAACCCTTCCCCGCGGGCTTCGGGCGTCAGCGACGAGGCGATGTCGTCGAAGGTGAACTTCACCGACCGGTAGACGGGGCTGACCAGGGACTCGTTGCCCTCGGGCAGTTTTGCCCGGGGTTGATGTGCGAGTCGGGTTTCCTTCTTCATTTTCGCTTGTCCTGTACGGCAACCACCCGGCCAATACGCAACGGCGACACCGCGTCAGAGTATATCGATGCCATCGCCGACCCTCACCGTGCCCAGCCGCCGGGGGATCAGGTTCTGGCCGAACATCACGCCCTCGGGGCCGCGGCGGAACGTCTTCAGCGTCCGGATGGGATCTCCGTCCGGGTCCTTCTCCGCGGTTTCCGGGTCGATTGTGGTGATCACGCAGCGGGTGCAGGCCCAGGCCACGTCGAGTTCGGCCTCGCCGACCCGGATTCGCCGCCACCGGTCCTCCTCGAAGGGCGTCGCCGTTTCGGCAACCAGGTTCGGACGAAAGTTCAGCATTCCGACGGGCCTTGGCAAGCGCGCGTTGAGTTGCGCCAGCGACGCCGTTGCGGTCAGCAGCACCGGCGCGCCGTCGGCGAGGCTGACGCGGTCGTCGTCCCTGCCGCGGCCGGGTTTGAGCGGCCGCACATGCCGTTCCGCCATGTTGACCAGCCGGCACGGCAGTTCCAGCGCGTCGCTGAACCACTGGTTGACAGCGGGACCCGCCTCGGTGAGCTCAAGCGTATCGCGCCATACGGTGGCTGCCCGCTGCGGACCCGAAGGCAGGCTCGCGGGCAGCGACAGCGCGCCCTGCCCCGGCGCCTCCGCGAGCCAGCCGTCGCCGACCGCGCGAACCCGGATCGCCGCCATCCGAGGATGCTCGCGCTGGGTCAGAAACCGGCCTTGCCCGTCCACGAGCATGTAGCGCCGGTCCCCGGCCAAACCGCGCTTCTCCAGCACCGCGCTTGCGACCGAAATCCCACCGCAGGACTTGATGGGGTAGATCCGGATATCGGCCAGTCGCATGGCCGTGCCCTAGACTTGCTCCAGCGCCCGGTCCAGATCGGCAATCAGGTCTTCCACGTCTTCCAGGCCCACGGAGAGCCGCACCAGGCCGTCGCTGATGCCGACACGCTCGCGCTCCGCCGGCTCCACGTCGGCGTGGGTCATGGTCACGGGGTGGGTGACCAGCGTCTCGACGGATCCCAGGTTCTCCGCCAGGGTGCACAGGCGCACCGAGTCCATCAACCGCTTGCCGGCTTCGACTCCGCCCTCGACTTCGAACCAGAGCATGGCGCCGAAGCCCGTCGCCTGGCGCCTGGCCAGTTCATGTTGGCCGAACGACTCAAGGCCGGGATAGGCGACCCGCGCCACCTTGGGGTGCGACTCCAGGTGCCTCGCGATCGCCAGCGCGTTGGCCGACTGGCGCTCCATGCGGATCGAGAGCGTCTTGACACCCTGCAGCGTCAGCCACGCCACCCACGGCGACATGATCACGCCACTGGCGTTCTGGATGAAGCGGATGGACTCGTCCAGCGCTTCCGTGGCCGCGATCACCGCGCCACCCACGGTCGCGTTGTGGCCGTCGAAGTACTTGGTGGTGCTGTGAATGGAGATGTCGGCGCCCAGCGCCAGCGGTCGCTGGTAGAACGGCGTCAGGAACGTATTGTCCACCGCGTGAGGAATGCCCCTGGCCCGGCAGATTTCCGACACCGCGCGGATGTCGGTGAGTTTGAGGTTCGGATTGGCAGGCGTCTCGGTGAGCACCAGACGGGTATTCGGCCTGACTGCCGCGTCCACCTCGGCCGCGTCGGCCGTGTTCACGAAGCTGAACTCCACACCGAACCGGCTAAAGACCCTGGTGCAGAGTCGATAGGTGCCGCCGTAGGCCACATCCGAAACAATGGCATGATCGCCGGCGTTCAGGCAGGCCTGCAGAACCACCTGGATGGCGGCCATTCCGGTCGCATGGCAGGTGCAGTCAAAGCCCTCCTCCAGCTCGGCCAGCTTGCGCTCCAGCGCCCGAACGGTGGGATTGCCGCTGCGCGAGTACGAATAACCCTTGGACAGGTACTCGTCCACCGACGGCTGAACGAAGGTCGTCGACTGGTAGATCGGCGTCAGGATGGAACCGGTCTGCGCGTCCGGTTCGACACCTGCGTGAACCTGTTTGGTCGAGAAGCCCATGGCGCCTCCGATCGAATAGGCGGCGGATGATACCGGAAACGCCTTCGGGCGGCATGGCGGAAGGCGCTGCGGACTCGCGATACAATGCGGCCCCGCCACTGGAACCGGAGGCGACGATGCCCCCGATGTCGCCGCCAGACCAATTTCGCCCGGACCTATTCCGTCACACTTATTCCGCCAGTCTTATTCCGCCAGTCCTATTCGGCCAGTCCTATTCCGCCAGACCCGGGATCCGAAGAAAGTCGCTCCATGCGGTCGGTCGGCCATGGATGGGCACGACCCTCGCCACTTCCAGACCCAACCGCTCCACCTGGTTGTAGAGGCTCCGGTTGGAGGCCGTGGCCTCGGCCGGCGGCGGCACGTGGGTGTCGAACAGGTCCGCCTCGATCAGGATCCCCTCCTCGGGCAGGAAGGCGATCGTCATGCCGTCCACCAGCGCAAGCGGATGCACGTAGTAGAGGTGCAGATTGCGTTCGCCGTCGCTGATGACGTAGTTCTCGGTGTAGCGCTCGTAGTAGTAGCCTTCCGCGAGTTCGGTCGGCGGCCACAGCGACACCATGTCGGGGAGCAGCGTGCGCGGGGCGTAGTTGAGCACGTCGCGCTTGTAGAAGTCGTAGTTCAGCCGATGGGTGACGATCGTTGCGCCGATGTGCATGTAGGTGCGCAAGCCGCCGATGTGATCGTGGTGCTGGTGGGTATTGACCAGGAACCGGATCGGCTTGCCCGGAACGAGCCGTACCACTTCCTCGATCACGGCCAGGCTGCGCTCCTCGCTCAACGGCGCCTCGACAACCGTGATGAAGTCCTCGAACTCCACCGCGACGCTGTTGTGGGACGAGCCGCCCAGGAGGTACACGCCGTCCGCGATTTCTTCGGACTCCACGGCAATCTCGAAACGGGCCTCGCGCACCGATTCGGGGACCGTCACCGGATCCGGGCATTCATTCGCCCGGATGTCGTCAAAGATTCCACCGAAGGCATTGTGTCCGGCATTGATGCTCTGGTCCTGGTAGTTGTCGTCCCATCCCTGGTGGGAGTGCCAACGGATCGGGAATCGAATGCCATCGTCCAGGTCCGCGTAGCTGTCATTGAAGAACTCATGTTCGTAATTGAAGTCGCCGAGCACGGGATCGCCGACCCAGGTGTGGATGCGCTGGAGCAGATTTTCGCTGTTGATGGTCGCATCGACCCGATACTTGCCCAGCACGGTGATGGATACGATCCTGACCGTCTCGGGTGTCGTGGTGGGGCCGTCGCGGCCCATCTCGCCCAGTTCCCAGCGCCACGTCGCGACCGGGTTGGCGCCCGGTAGCCGCGCCGCCTTCAGGAACCCGTGCGGGTTGAGCCACATGTCCAGTTGCCAGATTTCCGAATCCCGGGGATTGGCGGCCACCGGTTCGGCCTCGGGGCCGTCCCGATGCCAGCCGTACCCGCGGTTGACCATGAACAGCTGCCGGACATTCCGTTGCGGGGGCGTGCCGCCGACCCAGCCGAGTCCGTACTTCCACGAGGCGGGATTCTGTCCCGGCGGCCGTTCGAAGGTCTCGAGCATGACGCCGGTCTCCCAGTTCATCATCCGCGTATAGTTGTTCAGTTCGCCCCGGGGCCAGTCGACGTTGTAGCCATTCAGGCGCTGCTGACCCACCAGGCCGCTGTAACCGGAGCCGGAGATGGTTACGCAGCGCAGGTCTTCGGCACCGATGGCCGCCTCCGCCGCCTGCAAGATGGGCTCCGGATCGAGGAACCCCGGAGGAAATTCCTGCCCCAGCGAAAGGGTTGCCGGCAACGGCAGCAGCCCCAGCGGGGCGATCAGGTTCCTGAGTCTCATGTCGGCCTCCAGGTTGGGCAGGAACCGCATTGTGCGGACATTTTATTTGAAATCGTTCCGATTTATTGAAATCACGCCGGAAACCGGGCAGGTGGGCACGCGGACGGATATTGTGAGAAGATGGTTCGATGGATGATTCCGAAGCGGGCAACAGAACTCGTCCCTGTCGTCCGGAACGCCTCGACAGGAGACCAATATGAGATTCCTTTGCCGCCTCGTCATGTCGATCCTTCCCTTTGCCGCCTACGCGCACCACGGCCCCGGACAGTTCGATACTTCACAGCCGGTCGAAGTCACCGGAGCGGTGACCGAGGTCCGCTTCGTCAATCCGCACGGCTACATCTATTTCGATGTCGCCGAAGACGACGGCACGGTCACTCCCTGGCGCTGCGAATTGCAGGCGGGTTCCCTGCTGAGGCGTGCCGGATGGACCGAAGACCTGTTTCCCATCGGCGGGACAATCACGGTGTCCGGCGACCGGGGAGCGCGCGAGCCCACCGCCTGCGCGTTGCGATCCGTCATCCTCGCCGACGGCAGCGAGTTGAACCGCTATGACCAGCGCAGGGTTCTGGACGCACCCACCGGCCGGGCCGACCGGCTCGTCGCGGGCCGCCTCGACCTGTCGGGCACGTGGGCCGCACCCCAGCGCAACCCCCAGGGCGGCACGGGCGGAGGCGGGATGGCCCCGGCAATGGGTGCCGCGGCCGGTATGGGCGGTGGCGGGGGAGTCTCCCTGGAGTTGACCGACGCGGGCCGGGAGGCCATCGCGGGGCTGAGCCATCAGGTGGACAATCCACGCTTTCACTGCATGGCGGTCAACATCCTGTTCGACTGGCAGTTCGACCGGCACGTCAACGAAATCACCCAGACGGACGACGAGATCACGCTCCGGTATGGTTTCATGGACATCGAACGGACCATCAGGATGGATCGGGACGCACATCCCGACGACATCATTCCAAGCCGGGCCGGCTATTCCATCGGGCGCTGGGAGGACGACGCGCTGATCGTCGAGACCGTCGGATTCGAAGAGGGGTTCATCATCGCAGGCCCGGGCGGGCTCGTTCCGCACAGCGAAGACCTCCGGATCGTGGAGCGCTTCACCTACGATGCCGAAACCCAGGGGCTGACGCGGTCCTACACCGCCGAAGATCCACGCTATTTCAACGGAACATACACCGGCCAGGATACGGTCTTCCCCTCGGATGTGCCGTTCGAACCGTATGCGTGCGTTGAGCTTAAGGATGCGTATCTGGAAGTCCCGCCCGGCTAGAGGGCGAAGGCTTGCGGGCGACACTGACGGGAGCGGTCCGGGAGGCTTGTCTTGAACCTGAGAGTCATCAGTCTTGTCCTTATCGTCGTCGGGATCATCATTGAACTGGCGACCACCGGTTCCCAGTTCGGCAACCTGATCGCCGGGGTCGGCATAGCCGGTTACGTCTACGATTTCTTCAAGCGTCGCCAGCGTCCGCCGCTCTGATTCGATCCGGCCGCTGATATGCCGTCGATGCGCAGAGCCGGCGCCACGCCGGGCATGGACGCACAACCGCTCCCATCGGTGGCCGTGCCGGCAGCCCTGCCGGCCACGTTAGCTGTCCTGCTGGTCGCGTTGGCTGCCCTGCTCGCAGGCTGCGCCTCCGAAGATCCCCCGTCAGCGGACGAAAACGCGGTCGCGGCGACGGCCGACTACGTAGGAGGCGAGTCGTGTTCCGGCTGCCACATGGCCGAAGCCGAACTCTGGCGGGGGTCGCACCACGACCTGGCCATGGCCGTCGCGGGTCCGACTTCGATCCGCGGCGATTTCAGCAACGCGCAATTCACCTACAACGGCATCACCAGTGAATTCATGGTCCGCGACGGGGCCTACCGGGTGCGCACGGACGGACCCGACGGTGAGCTCGCCGAATACGAAGTCACCCACGCCTTCGGAGTCGAGCCGCTGCAGCAATACCTGGCCGAGTTTCCCGACGGCCGCTTCCAGGTTCTTACCATCGCCTGGGATTCACGCCCCGCCGAGGAGGGAGGACAGCGCTGGTTCCACCTGTATCCGGACGACACGGTGGACCACGAGGACCCGTTGCACTGGACCGGCACGTTCTACAACTGGAACAGCACCTGTGCGGAGTGCCACTCCACCAACCTGAGAAAGAACTATTCGCCGGAGGAGGACCGCTTCGAAACGACGTTTTCCAGCATCGACGTGGACTGCGAGTCCTGTCATGGCCCGGGCTCCCTCCACGTCGGGGCGCCGGAAGACGTGCCCATGGGCCTGGCGGCCACCAGCGGCCTGTGGCAGTTTTCCGAAGGCGCGGTCATCGCCCAGCGTGAGCCTCGGCTTGAGGACCGCACGGAACTTGAAACCTGCGCGCAGTGCCACTCGCGCCGCAGCCAGTTCACCGATGAGTTCCAGCCCGGCGACCCACTGCTGGACGGCTTCAATCCCTCGCTGCTTGACGAGGGCCTTTATCACGCGGACGGCCAAATCCTGGATGAAGTCTACGTCTACGGCTCCTTCCTGCAGAGTCCGATGCACGCCGCCGGCGTGACCTGCAGCGACTGCCACGAGCCCCACAGCGCCCGGCTGCGCGTCCAAGGCGACGCACTGTGCGCCCAGTGCCACCAGGCCAGTGCCTATCTCGGCCCGCAGCACCATCACCATCCCGGGGACGGCCCGGGGACAGCCTGCGTGGACTGCCACATGCCCGCCCGGACCTACATGGTGGTCGACCCGCGGCGCGACCACAGTTTCCGTGTGCCGAGGCCCGACCTGTCGGTGTCCCTGGGCACGCCCAATGCCTGCGGCGGATGCCACCAGACCGAGGACGCCCAGTGGGCCGCGGATACGGTCGCGGCCTGGTTTCCGGAAGGGCGCTCCGGCACGCCCCACTACGCCGAGGCGCTCCATGCCGCGCGCGGTTGGGCCGGCGATCGCGGTCCCCGCCTGACCGCCCTGGCGGACGACTCGACGGCGCCCGCCATTGTTCGCGCCACCGCGGTCAGCCTGTTGTCGGCGCAGATCGACGACCGGGCGCTGCGGACGGTGGAAGCGGTCCTGCGGAACGACGACCCGCTGGTGCAGCTGGCCGCCTTGAATCTGCTCGACAATCTCACTCCCGAAGAACGGGCCGGTCTGGCCCAGCGGTTTCTGACGCATCCGCTGCGGGCGCTGCGGCTGGCGGCCGCCAGAGTGCTGCTGCCGTCCCGGCCGCTACTGAGCGAAAGCCGGCGCAACGACCTCGACTCCGCCCTGGAGGAATACCAGGCCGCGCAGCGCTTCAATTCCGACCGCGCCGAGGGGCTCTTCAACTCGGCCAGCACGCTCGCGCAGCTGGGCCGCCCGGAACAAGCCGCAGAGGCGTTCGAAGCCACCATCGCGCGAGCGCCCTGGTTCACCGCGGCGTACATCAATCTCGCCGACCTGCAGCGGCGCTCCGGGCTCGAGCAGGAGGCTGAAGCGCTGCTTCGACAGGCCGTCGAGCGCAACCATGAGGATGCCAGCGGCCATTTTGCGCTGGGGCTTTCTCTGGTGCGTTCGGATCAGCTGGAGGCCGCCATGGAGTCGCTCCGCCGGGCCGCTGATCTGGCTCCCGACGAACCCTACTACCAATACGTGATCGGCATAGCCCTCAATTCCACCGGCGAGAGTACCGCGGCGCTGCAATGGCTGCGTGAAGCCCACGATCGCTTCCCCGGACACCGCGACACCCTCGTCGCCCTGGCGACCATGCACCGGGACGCGGGCGAGCACGACGAGGCGCGCGAATACGCCGGGCGCCTGCTGGAGCTGTCGCCGTCGGACACTTCGGCCCGGGCGCTTCTTGATGAACTGAATTCGGGAGCGAGCCCATAGTGGGCGCGGCGAACGTCCCGCCGCGTTCGGCCGGCGATGCGTCCCACCCGACGGACTCATCCCACCCGACGGACGCGACCCACCAGACGGACGCATCCCGCTCGACGAACGCATCCCGCTCGGCGACGGCATCTCGCGGACACGCGCCCAACCTGCTCGAACCGATACCGAGACGGGCGGGGCGCAAGCGACTGGGACTGACCGGCGAACTGCCGTTCGCCGGCGAGGACATCTGGAATGCCTACGAGTTGAGCTGGCTGGATGCCGGCGGCCGGCCCGTAACGGCCACAGGCGAATTCCGGATCCCGGCGGACTCGCCGAACATGGTGGAATCCAAGTCGCTCAAGTTCTACCTGAACTCGCTGAACGGCTGCCGGTACGAGTCTCGGGAAACGGCAAGCCGCACCATTGCGACCGATCTTGGCGGAGTCTGCGGCGCCGAGGCGCAGGTTCGTCTGCATCTTTCGTCGTCCACCGGTGCCGCGGCGCATGGCGAACCCATCGGCCAGTGCATCGACGAGGCGAACCTGGTCAACCCGGCATACGATCTGGATTCCGAGCTGCTGCGCGACAGCGTCGACGCAAGCTCCCTGGCCGCCGAAACACTGCATTCGAACCTGCTCAAGACGAACTGCCCGGCCACCGGTCAGCCCGACTGGGCCACAGTAATGATCCGCTACCGGGGACCGAGGATTCGGCATGGGCCGCTGCTGGCCTACCTGGTCTCCTATCGGAACCACGCCGAGTTCCACGAACAGTGCGTCGAGCGCATGTTCGTGGACATCATGCGATTCTGCCGACCGGAGGCCCTGAGCGTCTACGCGCGCTACCTGCGGCGGGGCGGACTCGACATCAACCCGTTCCGCAGCAACTTCGAGACTCCTCCGCCGAATGTCCGGCTGTTGCGCCAGTAGTCTTGTCCATTGCCCGCAGGTAAGATCTCCAGCTAACCAATGTCATCGTTTGTCGATTGAAATAAATCTTGTAGTGCTGGCAACAGGCTCGGTATGGCTTCCTTGATCATGCTCCAGATCAGAGCGTCATTCATGCCCAAGTATCCATGGGCCAAGCGGTTTCGCGCCCCGATGATCGCTCGCCAAGGAATCTCGGGGTGGGCCTCGCGAATTCTGGCTGGAATGTGGGTTGCTGCCTCGCCTATCAATTCCAGATTACGCAAGGTTGCGTCATATGTAAGGGAATCCGCGACGAATTGTTCTTGCGTCTTGCTCTCGGTATACGCAATTGCCTTGGTCGAGAAGTCGATCATGTCCTGCACGTAGTGACGCCACGCTCGGCCTGCTCGACGGGCCTCAGACATTGACCGCTTCACGTTCTACGTAGGGCCGCACCTCCGGCCGCAAGTCCGATTCGGTTACAAGGTCCACTGCGCGATCCAGAACATCCTCCAAGTAGAACTGAGCGCCAAAATACCGTTCCCAGTGAATGGGCCCGTCGAAACGGACCAAGACATCCAGATCGCTGTCGTCCGTCGCCCGGTCACGAGCAAACGATCCGAAGAGAGCAAGCTCCACGACTCCGAAACGCTGCGCGAGGGTTACCTTGTGCGCTCGGAGCACGCGCAGTACTTCATCTCTATTCTTTGGCCTTCCACCTCGCCAGCCACCCATTTTCCACCTCGAATTACCGGACACTTCCGCCAACGCCGACAGTAATTAGTGAACATCGCGCCGACGCTCGTTCTCGCAAGTCACAGATTGAAGATTCTACCCTGTACTTTAGGTGATGCCGCATTGCGTGGGCATCACGCGAACTGCGGGAAAGTACCGCCCTGAATCAGGTTTATGCTACTTCTCGCGCCCCAAACGCGCTACAGCAACGCGAAGCAAACGGTACTCAGCACCGCCGCGCCCATCAGATTCAGTATCAACCCTTCCCGCGCCATGGCCCGGATCGGTACGTGGCCGGAGGCGAAGATCACCGCGTTGGGGCCGGTGGCGACCGGCAGCATAAAGGCGCAACTGGCGCTCATGGCGGCCGGTACCATCAGCAGGCGGGGATCGACGCCGGAACCCACCGCAGCCGCCGCCAGGATGGGCATCAGCAGCGCGGTGGTGGCGGTATTGCTGGTGATTTCGGTGAGAAAGGTCACGCTCAGGCAGATCACCGCCAAGACCACCAGCGGATGCAACTCGCTCAGCGCGCCCAGCGCTTCCCCCACGATCTGGCTTATGCCCGAGCTTACGAAGGCGTTGGCGATGCAGATGCCGCCGGCGAACAGGAGGAGGATGCCCCAAGGGATCTTGACGGCCGTCTCCCAGTCCAGCAGCCGTCCGCCCTTGCCGCTGGGAACCAGGAACATCACCAGCACGGCAAGCAGCGCCACACTGGCGTCGTTGGCCTGGGGCAGGTTCAGCCAGGCGCTCCAGCCGCCGAAGGGATCGGTGCGCGTCATCCAGGCCAGCGCCGTGAGCGCGAATACCGCCAGGGTCCGTTTCTCCTCGGGCCGCCAGGCACCCACGTCGGGAACGGCGATGGTCCGGGATCGGGACACGCCCCGGGTGACCCACAACGCGATCAGCGGGACGAACACGGCCACCACCGGCAAGCCCCAGGTCATCCAGTCGACAAAACCAAGCCGAATGCCGGTAGTGTCGGTGTAGACCTGCATGAAGATCAGGTTCGGCGGGGTGCCGATGGGCGTGCCTATCCCGCCGACGTTGCAGGCGTAGGCGATTCCCAGCAACAGACCGATTTTCAGGCGCCGTGACCGGACGTTCTCCAGCGTCGCCAGGGCGATGGGCAGGAGCATGAGGCTGGTGGCGGTGTTGGAGATCCACATGCTCAGGAACGCCGCCGCGGCCATGAACCCGAACACCACGCCGAGGTCTCCGGCGCCGCCGAAGGCATTGACCATGCCCAGTGCCAGGCGCCGATGGGCACCGCTCTTCTCCATGGCGGTGGACAGCATGAATCCGCCCAGGTAGAGCAGGATCAGGGGGCTGCCGTAGGCCTGCCCGATCTGCGCGGGCGTGAGCACACCCACCAGCGGGAAGACCGCGAAGGGCACCAGCGCCGTGACCGGGATGGGAAGCGCCTCGGTAATCCACCATACGGCGCATAACAGCGTGACAGCCGCTGTCCAGCAGATCTCGGGAGGCTGCCCGGCGGCGGCCAGGCCCAGACCCAGCGCGAGCGCCGCTCCGAGTCCGGCAAGCGTGGCCGTTCGGTTCACGACCCGGTCGGCCCCGGGAGCGATACCGAGCCGCTTCGATTTGTCAGCTCCGGGCGGCGCTTCAATACGCGCGAACGATCAATACTTGTAGTGCTCCGGTTTGTACGGGCCCTGCACCGGCACGCCAAGGTAGTCCGCCTGCCGTTCCGACAGCACCTCCAGATTCACGCCGAGCTTGCCGATATGCAGTCGGGCGACTTTCTCGTCCAGTTCCTTGGGCAAGGTGTAGACCCCTAGCGGATACTTGTCCGGATGGTTGAACAACTCGATCTGCGCCAGCACCTGGTTGGTGAAACTGTTGGACATCACGAAGCTCGGATGGCCGGTGGCGCAACCCAGGTTCACCAACCGCCCCTCGGCGAGAAGGATAATGCTGTGCCCGTCGGCAAAGGTGATCTTGTGGACCTGCGGCTTGATCTCGAGCCACTCGTGGTGGCGGATGCGGTCCACCTGGATCTCGTTGTCGAAGTGGCCGATGTTGCACACGATGGCGTTGTTCTTCATCCGCTCCATGTGTTGCGCGGTGACCACGTCGACACAGCCGGTAGCGGTGACCACCACGTCGGCGATCCGGCAGGCGTCGTCCATGGTCATGACCTCGTAGCCTTCCATGGCGGCCTGCAGGGCGCAGATGGGATCGATTTCCGTCACGATGACCCGCGCCGCCTGTGCCTTGAGCGACTGGCAACAGCCCTTGCCCACGTCGCCGTAACCCGCCACGACCGCCACCTTGCCGGCGAGCATGACGTCGGTGGCGCGCATGATGCCGTCCACCAGCGAGTGCCGGCAGCCGTACAGATTGTCGAACTTGGACTTGGTGACAGAGTCGTTGACATTGATGGCCGGGAACAGCAGTTCGCCGCGTTCCAGCATCTGGTAGAGCCGATGGACTCCGGTGGTGGTTTCCTCGCTGACGCCGAGTATGCCCGGCACCATGCGCCGGAAGCGCTCCGGATCGCGCTCGACCGACCGTCGCACGGCCTTGAGCAGCACCGCCTCCTCCTCGCTCTCCGGTGTCTTGTCCAGCACCGAACGGTCCTTCTCGGCCTGATAGCCCAGGTGCGCGAATAGCGTGGCGTCGCCGCCGTCATCGAGGATCACGTTGGGACCGTCGGCGTCCGGCCAGGCGAATATCCGGTCGACATACTCCCAGTACTCCTCCAGGGTCTCCCCCTTGACGGCGAACACCGGCGTGCCGTTGGCGGCGATGGCGGCGGCCGCGTGGTCCTGGGTAGAAAAGATGTTACAGCTCGCCCAGCGCACTTCCGCGCCCAAGGCCTCAAGGGTCTCGATCAGCACTGCCGTCTGGATGGTCATGTGCAAGGAGCCGGTGATGCGCGCGCCCGCAAGCGGCCTCGACGCGCCGTATTCCTCTCGGACCGCCATGAGCCCAGGCATTTCCTGCTCGGCCAGGTCGATTTCCCGGCGGCCGAAGTCGGCCTGGCGGATGTCCTTGATCCGGTAGTCGCCTTCGGACGATCCGATGGCCACTACCCGGTTGCTTGCGATCATTGTTTCACTCCCGTGGGTTTCACCGCCGAGGCACCGTCTGCCGGGAGTCCCGCTCCCGAAACTTCGGGCCCGGGCTCCAGCGCCAGGCCGAAGCTGTCCTCGAAACGCCGCTCGAATTCGTCCAAGGTGAATCGATGGTTCTGATTGCCGTGGCATTCTACTTTAATGGCGCCCATCAAGCTCGCCACGCGCCCCGATGTGGGCCAGTCCCGACCGTTCAACAAACCGTACAGCAGGCCCGCGCGATAGGCGTCGCCGCACCCGGTCGGATCGGCGATCCGCTCCGGCCTGGCCGCGGGAATCTCGAAGCGCTCGCCGTCCGCGTCGATGGTCGAACCCTTGCCGCCCAGGGTGACGATCAGCGCATCGACCCGGCCGGCCACCTCGGCCGCATCCCAGCCCGTGCGGCGCTGTAACATTCGCCATTCGTAGTCGTTCACCGAGACCCATGCGGCCAGGTCGATGAACCGGCGCAGCTGCTCCCCCGAAAACAGCGGCAACTGCTGGCCCGGATCGAAGATGAACGGGATGCCGGCGGCGGCGAATTGCTCTGCATGCGCCAGCATACCCTCCTTGCCGTCCGGCGAAAGGATGCCGACGGTCGCCCCGGCGGCATCCTCGACGCGGTTGAGATGGGAGTGGGCCATGGCGCCCGGGTGGAAGGCGTTGATCTGGTTGTCGTCCAGATCGGTGGTGATGTACGCCTGGGCCGTGTACTCGTCCTCAAGCACGCGGACATGGTCGCAGCGGATTCCATGCGCCTTCAGCCACTCGCGGTAGGGCTCGAAATCGCGCCCCGCCGTTCCCATGATGATGGGGTCCTCGCCCAGGAGCTTGAGGTTGTAGGCGATGTTGGCCGCGCATCCGCCATATTCCCGCCGCAGTTCCGGTACGAGAAAGGATACGTTGAGGATATGGATCTGCTCGGGGAGGATATGTTTCCGAAACGAGTCCTTGAACACCATGATGGTGTCGTAGGCCAGGGAGCCGCAAATGAGAGCCGGCATGACGTTGCGCTTCGAGGCCTGGTCTGGGCGGCTGCCGCTAGCGGGCGGCAGCCCTCAATTCATCGGCCTTGTCGGTACGCTCCCAGGTGAAGTCGGGATCGTCACGGCCGAAGTGGCCGTAGGCGGCGGTCTTGCGGTAGACAGGCCGCAACAGGTCGAGCATCCGCAGGATCCCGTAGGGCGTCAGGTCGAAGTATTCACCCACCAGCGTTGAGATCCTCTCTTCGGGAATCTTGTGCGTGCCGAATGTCTGCACCGTTACCGACGTGGGTTCGGCGACGCCTATGGCGTAGGAAACCTGGATCTCGCACCGGTCCGCCAAGCCGGCCGCGACCACGTTCTTGGCCACGTAGCGGGCCGCGTAGGCCGCCGAACGGTCCACCTTGGAAGGATCCTTGCCCGAAAACGCGCCGCCGCCATGCCGGGCCATGCCCCCGTAGGTGTCGACGATGATCTTTCGCCCGGTCAGACCGCAGTCGCCCATGGGACCGCCTGTGACGAAGCGCCCCGTAGGATTGATGTGAAAGCGTGTGTCCGGGTTCAACCACTCTTCCGGAAGCACGGGCTTGATGATGGTCTCCATCACGGCCTCCCGAAGGTCCGCAAAGGACATTCCCATCTCATCCAGGTCCGTGTGCTGGGTCGACAACACCACCGCTTGCACTGCGGCGGGGCGGCCATTCTCGTATCTGAACGTCACCTGGCTCTTTGCATCCGGCCGCAACAAGGACTTCGCGCCGGTACTTCGGGCCTCCCGCTCCGCCGCCTTGCGAACGCTGGCCTGCCGTTCCACCAGTCGGTGGGCGTATACGATCGGCGCCGGCATCAGCGCGTCGGTCTCGTTGCTCGCGTAACCGAACATCAGGCCCTGGTCGCCGGCGCCCTGATCTTCCGGCTGCGTGCGGTCGACACCCTGGGCGATGTCCGCCGACTGCTCGCCCAGTTCGTTGATGACGGCGCAGGTATTGCCGTCGAACCCCAGGTCGGAATCGTCGTATCCGATGTCCGTCACCGTGTTTCGGACAATGCCCTCGACGTCCACATACGTGCTGGTGGTGATCTCGCCGGCCACCATCACCAGGCCCGTCTTGGTCAGCGTCTCGCAGGCGACGCGGCCGCCAGGGTCGTCGCGCAGAACCGCGTCCAGGATCGCGTCGGAGATCTGGTCGCACATCTTGTCGGGATGCCCCTCGGACACCGACTCGGATGTAAACAGAAAATCAGCCATACTTCGGCCTCCCTCCCATAGGCCGGCAGCAAGACGGCAAGACTGCCGAAATTTGACGCCCGAGGCAATATGGAAGGCACCCGACTTGGGTACCATACGCGCACCCTCACGCCACCGGACCAAGGAGTAGACATGGCTGCCGAACACCACCGACTGATCATCCTGGGGTCGGGGCCCGCCGGCTACACTGCGGCCGTGTACGCAGCCCGTGCCGCGCTCGATCCCGTCATCATCACCGGTATCGAAGTCGGCGGCCAGATGACCACCACGACCGATGTTGACAATTGGCCGGGCGACAATGACGGCGTGCAGGGCCCGGAATTGATGGAGCGAATGCGGCTGCATGCGGAACGTTTCGGCACGCGTCTCGTTTACGACCAGATTGTGGAGGTGGACCTCGCGCGACGCCCGTTCCGGCTGACAGGCGAACTCGGCGAACACACCTGTGACGCCCTGATCGTCGCCACGGGGGCATCGGCCAGGTACCTGGGATTGCCGTCGGAAGAAGCCTACAAGGGCAAGGGCGTGTCGGCGTGCGCCACCTGTGACGGGTTTTTCTTCAAGGGTCAGCCGGTGGCGGTGATCGGCGGCGGCAACACGGCCGTGGAGGAGGCGCTGTATCTGTCGAACATCGCATCCCATGTCAGCGTGGTGCACCGTCGCGACGAGTTCCGCGCCGAGAAGATTCTCGGCAACCGGCTGATCGCGAAGGCGAAGAGCGAAAACGTCACCATCCTGTGGGACCACGTGCTGGATGAAGTGCTCGGCGACGGCAACGGCGTCACTGGCGTTCGGCTCAGGCACGTGAAGGACAATGGCACGCGCCAGGTGGATGCGCAGGGCGTTTTCATCGCCATCGGCCACACTCCCAACACCGGCATTTTCAAGGGGCAACTGGACATGGAGGGCGGCTATATCGTGCTTCATCCCAGCGAGTCGGGCATGGCCACAGCCACCAGCGTGGAAGGCGTGTTCGCCGCGGGCGACGTGGCCGACTCCATCTACCGGCAGGCGGTCACCTCGGCAGGCTCCGGCTGCATGGCGGCGCTGGACGCGGAGAAGTATCTTGCAGAATGACGGAAGCGGTGGGAAAAAGGGCGATCTGTCACGGTTTGTCGACCGTGCGGTCCGCCAAGCGATCTTCTGGGAGACCCTGGACTCGGTCTGGGAACGCAACCGGCACCTGTCGGGCGAAGAGGTCCGGCGCCTCGCGGACGATGCGGTGACCGAGGCCCGTGCAAGTCGTCCTTGATTCCAATATCTTCGTCAGCGCGCTGATCTCGGCAAATGGACAGCCGGGGCGATACACTGGCCCTCGGGAGCATTGAAGGCATCCCTATCGTCACGGCCCGTGAGGCGATGCAAAGGCTGCAAGGAAGATCGGCGGAATAGTCGGAGAAAACCGGCCATCGTACATGGCGCGGCATTCGCCAGACGAGGTGCGAAGTCCCGCCTGGTTAACTCAATCGCTCCCTGAGACGGCTCACAATATCTCGTCGTTCATGAATCACGCCAATAATGCCAGGCTCTTCCAACCCTTCGGTAAAGTAAAACACGTAATGGTAACGGTACTTCGTAACGAGCAGTCCAGGGAATCGCTTTGAGAAGGACCGCCCATGCACGGCCCCCTCTCCTATTGCAGCAAAAGTCTTCTTCAGTCCGCCGACATACTCCTTGAGTGCGTCCTTGCCCCACGAATTGAGCGTGTAACGCGTAACCTCTTTCAAATCCTTATTGGCGGCCTCCGATAGCCGATAGGCCGTTGTCATCAGGAGGATTGCTCCTCTCGAAGCGTCTCCGCGACGATTTCATCTATGGATTGTTCGGACCATTCGCCGCGCCTCGCGGCCTCATACCGCGTGCCAAGAAAGTCTTCAAGTTCCCTCAATGCCGCATCCTGGTCCGAATCCGGCAGTGTCCGTTGCAGCACGTAATCCTTGATCGACTTGCCCGTCAAGGCTGCCAAGGCTTTCAGTTTCTTGTGTTGATCCGGGGTGATTTCAATGGATAGACGCATGGCATTCAACCAGAGGACTGTGATGGTCTCTGAAATAACTCAAAACCACCATTTTGTCAATATGTAACATCAAGGCGAACGCCCCTGGCAACCTGCTGCTGACGGCCAAAATGACGCGCCTACCGAAGCGTTACCACGACGATTTCATCGACACTGGACAGATCCCGATAGGGTCCGATTGATCTCCGCGGCCAGCCGCACGCCCGCCTGCGCAAGCCGCAATCTCGTGACGCGCTCGGCGGTGTTCAGATAGTCGTTGCTCAATCGACCGCCACGACCGCCGAAATCGTAGACGTCCGGCCGCAGAGCCTGGCTTTCGCGCGCCCAGTCCATGAGCGTGTCCTGTTGCCACGCCCGGGCATTCGCCTCGATCAATTCCGCGAGGCTGCGGACGTAATCCTCAACGCCGAGTCCGGACAAGGCGACGGCTTCGGTATCCCAGAATCGATGCAGATTGACCGGCTCGCCGGTGCCCGGATCGACGTCGATCCTGTTTCCGCCCCGGTCCGATGCCCGCCCCACGTGCAGCGGCTGGTGGATGTCCACCACGAAATGAGCGAGAAAGCGGAGCGCGTCGCGGCGCTCGGCGATGGACTCCTGCCGGTCCGCGAGCGTTGCCGCGTAGTGCCGGATCGCCCAGAGAATGTCGCCTTCCGGCGGGTGCCGGTAGTCTTCCAGAAGTTCGCCGTCGGGGATGTTCATGTAGTGCCAGGGAGCCGAATGCCGCCACTCGGGTTCGTCCCGGATCCAATCTGCCCAAAGTCCCAGCTCGTCCAGGCCCCGGCCCCCGCCCAAGGACGCGACTTCGCGCTCCGCCTCCGCGCAGAGCCGCTCCTGGGCGATCAGGCCGGCGATTCGATGGCCGTCGATGCCGTAGGCGTTAGCAGGCTCGAACGCGGCAAGAACCGCAAAAAACACCGCCGCGCTACTGGCCCTGCGCACCCAAAAAAGGGCCCTTGCGAGCCCTTTTTCGGTCAATGTTACAGTCTGTCTCAGAAGTTGAAACTCACGGTCGCGCCAACCTGACGGCGACCGGTCTTGCCCACGGGGCGGGCGCGGCGGTTATTGTCGAGCTCCAGGAAGACCCAACCGAAACCGGGACCGAAGTTAATGTAATCCGGCTCATCATCAAGATTCCTGCCCCAGATGGAGAAGCCCCAGTTCTCCGCAGGCGAGGTATATGCCAATCGCAGAGCCGACTTGTTCAGGTCTGGGCGCAGATTGTAGATCTCGCCGGTAAACGTACTCCTGGCTGCGCGGTCCGCCGCACTGGTCTGACCCCAGACGTCACCTCGATGTCGTAGATCTGCGCGGATTCTCCAGTTTCCTCCATTGGCCATTTGCCAGTCGTAAGTCGCCCACAGATTGGCCGCTCGATCAATGGCATTTGTCGGACGCCTTCCAGAAACATCCTCACCGTCATTCGCAAACTCTCCCGTGTTCGCGTTGAACGTCGCCGCAATCTGGGACCCGGGCAAAAACTTCGGATCGTACGACGCGATGGCTCCTCCAATCGTGAAACTGTCCGTGGCAGCCCATGTCCACTCAAATTCCACACCAGTGTTCTCGACACCCTCGGAATTCACGAGCAGATTGGCTTGAGAGGAACCGACAAGGACTAGGTTGCCTGTATGAAGATCCTGTTGCTCTTGGTCAAATACAGTCAATGCAAAGATCAAGTTGTCGTACTGCCCCTTCCAGCCTAATTCGAAGTTAATTGAAGTTTCCGCGTCGAGAACGACGTCGAGGTTGCTGGCGGTTCGTGCGTCGTGCTGAAATCCGCCAGCCTTGAATCCTTGCGAGTAAAGTGCATAGACATTGTTGTTATCGTTGACTGCCCAAGTCAGGCTGACTCTCGGCGAGAACTGGCTCCATGACTCACTCTTGCTCCCATCGAACCCGACTGTGTTCTGTTCGGTCCCGCATTGGACCCATAGGGGAGTAAATCGCGGTAACGCATCCATTGGACCCAGTCCGAGCTGCTGCCTAATGAGTACGTTGCAATCGCGACTCGGATCGGCATTTCCAAGACCGATACCCCCCAAGCCACTGGCCCCGCCGAAGCCATAGGTGGAGAAGTCAAGATCACGCGCATCCGTCGAATAACGCCCACCTAGAGCCAATGTCAATGAATCGCTGAGGTCGTAGTTTATTTCCCCGAACAGTCCCGTAACTGCGCTGGAATTTACCGCATCGGTATAGAGCGTCGAGTTCCTGGGACAATTGAGCGGGTCAGCTGCCGTGCACGGACCATGTAGCGGATGCGTTTCGTTTCTCTCGATGCGATGCTCCTCGTCGGTCTGGTAGAAGGCTCCCGCAACCCAGCGCAGACGATTGGCGCTTGCCTGGTTGTCGATTCGAACTTCTTGCGAGAACACGTTGCCATCGTTCCACACCGCCTGTTCGCGGAGGTTGTAAGGCGTTCCAAAGGCATCCGAATTCGAGTAGTGGTCTCCGGTCTGATAACCGCTGATCCAAGTGACCGCACGATCATTTTCCAACGCCCATACCAGCTCGGCGGTCAGAAACTGCATGTCTCTTTCCACAATCCATGGATCTCCCAAGGCTGGAGCCAGGCTTCCCTTCCAAGGGTCTTCAGGTACAGAGTAGTTGCCGTGAACGGCATTTAGCCAAGGCGCACCCTCCACCTTGCCGCTTCGCATGGTGGGGAACTCTTCATCGGTGATGAATTCGGCCTTGATGAACGCGGAAAAGTTGTCGCTGGGTTCGATGAGCAACGAACCGCGCAGCGAAGTGTTGTCGAAGTATTCGATCAGGTCGCCAGTGTTTTCGTCCTCCATCGCGCCGCCGGTGTATTGACGATGAAACGCCAACCGTCCGGAAACGCTGTCCGACAACGCGCCGTTGACGTGTCCGCTGACCCCCCCAAGGTCGAGCGAACCGGCGGTGATGTCGATATTGCTCGAAAACTCCTGGCTCGGCCGCGCCGTGATGAAGTTCATCAGGCCCAGCGTGGCGTTGCGACCGAAGGCGGTTCCCTGGGGTCCGCGCAGCACCTCGACACGCTGCACGTCGTAAACCGGAACCGTAATCATGAAGGCCTTGGTCACCGGCACGCCGTCCATGACCACCGAAACAGAATGCTCGAGGCTCGCGTTTCCGAACGCCGCCCCGTTCAGTCCGCGCAACGCCAGACTCGGCTGCGCCTTTGCGAATTGTCCCCAGTTGGCGCCCGGCGTCAGTTCAAGAATGTCCTGGATGGTGTCGACGCGGTTCTCCCGCAGAAACTCGTCCGTCATCACGGCAACCGCCACGGGGGCATCGGTGATGCTCTCCTCGTATCGCCTCGCCGTGACCACCACTTCTTCGAGCAATGCCTGCGCAAGCACCTGCGTAGTTGGCGCGGCGCAAAAGGCACCCATCAGGACGACTGCCAATTTAGATGGCCTGTTGGATTTCATGGTATGAACTCTCCCTAGCGTTGTGCCCCGGAATCAAATGGGCAGAGTGTTTGAGACAATCATTCAGGGCCGGTCGATTGTTCGAATTGGATGTCGCAGCAAAACAACTCTGTCTACGCGCTGAACGTGCGTGGAGGCAACTCTACTACAGGTCATCCACGGCAAACAATTCTTCACAGTCGATTACGGCCATCAAGTTCCGGCCCGTCCCTCCGCACTCCGCCCCGCCGACCACCGCAAATCCACCAAGGCCCCATCCATCAGATCCAGTGTCCGCTCCAGCGCTCCACGATTGTCCGCCACCAGCGCCTTGGCAGCCTCGGCGGTGGCCCGCAGCGACTGCGGACGCTCGACAAAGGACCGCACCGCTTCCGCGAGCCCGGCGCCGTCGGCCACTTGCCGCGCCGCGCCGCGCTCCAACGCCATGGCGCCCGCCTCACCGGCCTGGAACATGTGCGGACCGAAGATGACCGGAACGCCCACCGCGCACGCTTCCAGGATGTTGTGGCCTCCCACCGGGACGAGACTTCCGCCCACGAACGCCACATCGGAGGCCGCATAGAACGTCTGCAGTTCACCCATGGTGTCGCCAACAACGATGCCCACATCCGGCGCCAGTTCCCCGCTGTGCCGGGAACGGCGCACGACCTTGTGGCCCGCCCGCCGACAAAGTTGCGTGACACTACCAAAGCGCTCCGGATGTCTCGGCACCACAACCAGCAGCAGGTCCGGAAAACTCGCCCGCAGCCTGCCGAACGCCGTCAAGACGTGGCGCTCCTCGCCCGGGTGCGTACTGGCGGCGATCAGCACGAATCGTTCACGGCCCCACTGCCGCCGCAACCGCGCGCCTTCGGTCAGCACGGATTCCTCCACCGGGGCGTCGAACTTGAGGTTGCCGGTGACATGAATCAGGTGCCTTGAAACACCGAGACCCTCAAGCTGCTCCGCGTCCTGGCGGGACTGCGCGCACAGCATGTCCGCGTTTGCCAGCATGGCGTTTGTGGCCACCGGTACGCGCTTGTAGCGCCGCAGCGACTGCGGCGAGATGCGCACATTGACCAGGAACAGCGGAATGCCCCGTCGACCGCACTCGCCGAACAGGTTGGGCCACAGTTCCGTCTCGGCGACGATGGCGAAATCGGGATTCACCCGGTCCAGGAAGCGGCGCACCGCGCCGGGCAGATCGTAGGGCACGTAGGAGTGGTTGACCCGGTCCGCGAACAGCCCCTTGACCTGCTCGGATCCCGTCGGCGTGCCGGTGGTCACCATGATTCGATGCCGAGGATGGCGGCGCACCAGGGCTCGCACGAGCTGCGCGGCGGAGCGGACTTCGCCGACCGACACCGCATGGACCCAGATACTGCGACCGCCCGCGACCGACTCGCCGTAACCGAAGCGCTCCGGCCAGCGGGACCAATAGGCCGGATACCGCAACCCGCGCCGCGCGAGGTTGAACAGCGCGTAGGGAAGCAGGCAATGGACGGCCAGCGTCCACGCCGCGGGGGGCGGCGAGGCGCGCCGCTCACGGAGCGCCTTGAGATGGGGCGCCAGCAGATCGTAGTTGCGCGCTGTCGCGCCCCGTCTCTGCAGGATCGCCTCACGGGCGCGGCGGCCCATCCGGCGGCGTTGCCCGGCGTCGGCCACCAACTGCCCGAGCGCCTCCAGCAGTTCCCCGGCGTTGCCAACCTTCACGCCCCCGCCGGCGGCCAGCAGGTCATCGACCGTGTCACGGAAACTGAAGTGATGGGGCCCGAACAGCACCGGCACGCCCTGAATGGCGGGTTCGATTACGTTGTGGCCGCCCCGGTTGGCGCCCCTGCCGAACAGGCTGCCGCCCACGTAGGCGATGTCCGCGACGCCGTACAGGCCGCGCAGTTCGCCCACCGTGTCCACCAGCAGCACGCCGCCGCATCCGGGCGCGTCCGCGTAGCCCGCATCCAGCTCGGATTTCAGCACGACCCGCATGGCCTCCGCCTCAAGGGCGGAGCGGATGCGGCCCGCCTCCGCAGGATAGCGCGGCACCAGGATGAGGCCGATGCGCGGGTCTTGCCGAACCAGCGACCGATAGCATTCCGCCATGACACCGTTCTCGCCGTCGCGCAGGCTGCCGCCGATGATGACCACGTCATCGCGCCCGTAGTTCAGCGCTCGCCGAGCATCCGGGAACCGTCCGGATTCACTCGGATGAGAAGGCGAGTCTCCGGGATCAGGCAAGTCGTATTTCATGTTTCCGGTGACCGCGACGCGCGATGCGGCCACTCCCAGTCGACGGAAGCGGACAGCGTGTTCTTCGCTCTGCACGGCGACCAGGGGCATCTTCCTCAGCAGCTGCGGAACCAGGCGGATGCGGGCATGGATGCGCCAGGTTCGTGCCGACATCTTGCCGTTGACCACCGTCACGGGAATCCCGCGCCCATGGGCCGCGCGCAGGAAATTGGGCCAGAAATCCGATTCCACGATGACCACCAGCCGCGGATCGTAGCGGCGCAGGAAGCGGCGCACGACGAAACTCAGGTCCAACGGAAAGAAGATCACCCGCTC
Source organism: Candidatus Rariloculaceae bacterium (assembly GCA_965221035.1). Lineage (GTDB taxonomy): Bacteria > Pseudomonadota > Gammaproteobacteria > Steroidobacterales > Rariloculaceae > UBA6522. The sequence continues at coordinate 3,112,497 of OZ244860.1, read as the reverse complement.
GTCGGGAAACAGCCTGCGCGCCGCCGCGTAGCCGGTGGATGAGTACGCGGAAATCACCACCGGAGCGGCGGGAAAGTCGTCCTTCAGGCGCCGGAGCAGAGGTCGCAGCAGCGATATTTCGCCTGCGGAGGATCCGTGCAGCCAGACGCTCCCCCTTGCCGGCGGCGGCTGTCCGAAGCCCAGCCTGTGCGGAATGCTGCGCCAGTCTCCCCGGACCGTGATGCGATACAGGAACCAGGGCATCGCGGCCAGTACGCCCAGCAGATAGCCGAAATCGAGAATCACGCCCATCCAATACCAGTCCCGGCGTTGTGCCGGCGGTATTTTAGCCCCGATTTTCGTCGCGCCCGCCACCGGGACGATTCCCCGGCCAGACGGGTTAACGGCGGCCAAAACGGTTATCCTTGCATTACACCTCAAGGAAAGGAGCGCTCTCCGGTGTCTGACAACATCCTGGTCCTGGGAGGGGACGGGTTCTGCGGTTGGCCGACATCGTTGCGATTGTCGGCGGCGGGCTACCGCGTGAGCATCGTCGACAACCTTTCGCGCCGGCGGATCGACGAGGAACTGGGCTGTGAATCGCTGACCCCCATCCGCCCGATCAACGAGCGCGTAGACGCCTGGAAACGCGTCACCGGGCACAGGATGGATTTCCACCATATCAACATCGCAACGGAATTCCAGGCGCTGCTCGACCTGATCGAACAATCGCAGCCGCGCGCGATCGTGCACTTCGCGGAACAGCGGGCAGCGCCGTATTCGATGAAATCGGCGGAAAAGAAGCGATATACCGTGGAAAACAATGTGCCTGGCACGCACAACGTGCTTTGCGCCATCGTCGAATCGGGACTGGATGTCCACCTCGTGCACCTCGGGACCATGGGCGTCTACGGCTACGGAACGGCGGGAATCGCGGTGCCCGAAGGCTATCTGAACGTCAAGGTGGATGTCGGGCCAGACCGGCAGAAGGAGGTCGAAATCCTCTATCCGGCCCATCCCGGGAGCGTCTACCACACCACCAAGACCCTCGACGCGCTGTTGTTCTACTTCTACAACCGCAACGACGGTGTGCGCATCACCGACCTTCACCAGGGCATCGTCTGGGGCACGCAGACGCCCGAAACGGAGCTGGACGACGACCTCGTAAACCGCTTCGACTACGACGGCGATTACGGCACCGTTCTCAACCGCTTCCTGATGCAGGCCGCCATCGGCCATCCGCTCACGATCTACGGCACGGGCGGTCAGACGCGGGCGTTCATCCACATTCGCGACACCGCCCGGTGCATCCAGTTGGCCGTGGAGAATCCGCCCGCCGCCGGCGACCGGGTGGAGATATTCAACCAGGCCACCGAGACGCATACGTTGCGGGAGCTGGCCCAGAAGGTGGCCGGACTCACCGGAGCCAGCATTCGATACTATTCCAATCCCAGAAAGGAACAGGCGGAGAACACGCTGCGAATCCAGAACCGCAAGTTCCTGGAGCTCGGGCTGAATCCCACCACCCTTGACGGCGGCCTTATGGCGGAGATCGTCGAAATAGCCGAACGACACAAGCACCGCTGCGACCGAACCAAGATCTACGCCTCGTCCAGGTGGACCAGGGAGCAGCAGCTCGACCGGGAGGGCAGCCGCACGCCCGAGGGAGTCGAGCACAGCGAGGATCGCCGGGCCGCCAGCGGCTGATGCGGATACTCTACGGCGTCCAGACCACCGGCCGCGGACATCTGACCAGGGCCAGGCCGCTGGTGGCCGCGCTGAAGGCGCGCGGGCACGACGTGCGCATCCTGTTCAGCGGTCCGCCGCTGGACCCCGAATGGCTGGAACCGGTCTTCTCACCCCACAGCACCCGACGCGGGCTGACGTTCGTCACCCGGCGCGGCCGCATCCGTCATCTTGAGACGATGCTGCAACTGCGCTTCGGCGAGATGGAGCGGGACATCTACGCCTTCGACACCGCGGGCGTCGACCTGATCGTCACCGACTACGAGCCGATCACGGCTCGGATCGGCTGGCTGCGCGGCATTCCCACCATCGGCATCGGCCACCTTTATGCGTTCGCGCACAAGGGCGTGCCGGTGGCGGGGCTGAACCTGTTCAACCGCATGGTTATGAAGCACTTCGCCCCCGCCTCGATCCCGCTGGGCATGCACTGGCATCATTTCGAGCGACCCATTCTGCCGCCGACCGTGAGTCTGGAGGAGTTGAGCCGGCCCGTGACCGATGGCGAACACATTCTGGTCTACGTGCCATTCGAATCGATCACGGAGGTGACCAGGATCCTGAACGCGGTTCCGAGCCATCGGTTCCGGTTCTATTGCCGTGTCACCGCCCCCAGAGAAGAACGCAACGTCGAACTCAGGCCGCTCAACCGCGATGCCTTCGTCGCGGATCTGCTCGCTTGCCGAGGCGTCATCGCCAACACCGGCTTCACCCTGGTCAGCGAGGCACTGCATCTGGGCAAGAAAATACTGACCAAGCCGCTCACCCAGCAGACGGAACAGGAGTCCAACGCGTTGGCGTTGAAACGGCTGGGCATGGCAACGGTGGTCCGTCGCATCGACCCCCGGACCGTGGCCGACTGGGCGGACCGGCCCAACCCGCCCGCCGCGAACTACCCCGATGTGCTGGCGGCTCTTGCGGACTGGATCGACCGGGGAGGGTGGGATGACGTGGAAGGGCTTTCGGCGGAGCTTTGGTCGCGGGTGTCGGCAATCGACTAATCATCTTCCCATCAGGAAAAATGCATCGTCAGCCACTCCGCCACCAGCGCGGGCTTGGTCTCGCCCTCCACCTGTATGGTGACCTTCACCTTGACCAGGATCTGCCCCGACCGCTCCTTGGCGTCGAGCAGCCGGACCACCGCACGAATCCGCTTGCCCGACTTCACGGGAGCGGCGAAGCGGACCCGGTCGAAACCGTAGTTGACCACCATACGCACGCCATCCACCGCCGGCACGAAGTCGCCGCACAGATAGACGATCATCGACAGGGTGAGCATTCCGTGGGCGATGGTGCCGCCGAACGGGGATTCGGCGGCCTTCACGGGATCGACATGAATGAACTGGCGGTCTTCGGTGACCTCGGCGAACTGGTCGATGCGATCCTGCCCGACCCGGAACCAGGCCGACGTACCCAAATCCTGTCCGACCAGTTCGAACAGCCGATCCCTCGTCATTGTCTCCGGCATTCCGGTCTCCGCTTGGAATGGTCGCCCGCAGCTTGAACAGATTCCTGGCAGCGCGGGCAAAGCAGCATAGCGAACCGTGCGCCCAGATGCGAGATGCGGTGTAACGACGACGTAGTCGCGTCAAGGCGTTCACTGACGCCCTTCGCTCCCTTATCATTCGCGCATGACGCACTTCATCAAACCGTTCGCCGCGCTGCGGCCCGATGCCGAGCACGCCATCGCCGTGGTGGCGCCGCCCTACGACGTCGTCAGCACGGAAGAAGCGCGTGCGCTCGCAAGCGGTCGGCCCAACAGTTTCCTGCACATCTCCCGCCCGGAGATCGGGCTGCCGGTGGGCACGGACCCCTACAGCGACGCCGTCCATGCGCAGGCCGCCGGGAATCTCGAACGGCTCAAGGCGCTTGGACTGATCGTCCAGGACGACGCGCCCGGCTACTACGCCTACCGGATGCGGATGGGTGATCATCGCCAGACCGGCGTCGCGGTCACCGTCTCCGCCGACGCCTACCTCGCAAACCGGTTCAGGAAGCACGAACTGACCCGGCCCGACAAGGAAACCGACCGCGTTCGCAACATGCTGGCACTGAAGGCGCAAACCGGCCCGGTGCTCAGCGCCTTTCGCGCACGGGATGACCTGCGTGCGCTGCTTGAAGAAGTCACCGCCCGGCCCGCCCTGTTCGAAGTCACGGGCCAGCACGACGTACGTCACGCGGTATGGCGCATCGCCGGGCGGGAGCAGATCCGCGCCGTGACAACCGCGTTCGATGCCATGGATGCGCTCTACATCGCCGACGGCCATCACCGCTCGGCGGCGGGCGCCCGCGCGGCCTTGGAACTGCGCGGTTCAGACGCCGGGGGCACGAGGCGCTCGGACTCGGGCTCAAGGAGTTCCGACTACATCCTCACCATCGCCTTCCCCCACGACGAACTGCGGATCCTGGGCTACAACCGCGTGGTCGCCGATTTGAACGGGCTGAGCGCGACGGAATTCCTGAGCCGGTTGTCGGATACGTTCGAAGTCGAGCCGGCGACCGAGCCGGTCACGCCCAAACGACCGGCGACGTTCGGTCTGTTCGTGGGCGGGCAGTGGCACCGCGTGTCCGCATCACCGGACACGCTTCCCGTGGACGACCCTGTGGCGTCGCTGGATGTCAGCCTGTTGCACGGCCGTATCCTCGAACCCCTGCTGAACGTGGGCGATCCGCGCACCGATCCCCGTGTGGACTTCGTCGGCGGCATTCGCGGACCGGAGGAACTGGAGCGGCGCGTCCGCGACGGTCGCGCCGCCGCCGCGTTTTCGCTCTACCCCACGCGGATGGAACAGCTCATGGCCGTCGCCGACGCCGGTGGGTTGATGCCGCCGAAGTCCACCTGGTTCGAACCCAAGCTGGCGGATGGGCTTCTGGCCCACGCCTTCGACTGACGCGCCAGCCGCGGACCCCGCTGACTACGCCTGTGTGACTCACCAACCACCCAAACGACCCATCAAGGGCCGCGGCGCGATTTCAAACCCCGCCGGAAGGTTCCGAAAGCGGATTCAAGTCCCGGAAGACGATGGCTGGGAGACTCCACCCGACGAAGCATTCCCCAACCCCGACCCCCGCACCGAATTCTTCCCGGACAAAACCCGAAACATCATCGCCACCAACCGTTCTCCCGACATCCCCTTCGATCAATCGATCAACCCGTACAAGGGCTGCGAGCACGGCTGCGTGTACTGTTATGCGCGACCGACCCATGCGTTTCTCGATCTCTCGCCGGGACTGGACTTCGAGACCAGGATTTTCTTCAAGACCGAGCCCGTGAAGCGGCTCCGGGAGGCGCTCGAAAAGCCTGGATACCAATGCAAGACCCTGGCCATCGGCACCAACACGGATCCCTACCAGCCCGGAGAGAAGATCCACCGCATCACCCGACGGTTGCTTGAAACGCTGCTCGAATATCGCCATCCGATAAGCATCACCACCAAGGGCAAGCTCATCCTGCGCGACCTGGATATCCTCCGCGAGCTGGCGGCCTCCGGCCTGGTCAGCGTGGCCGTCAGCGTCACGACACTGGACGACGGCTTGAAGGCCCGTCTGGAACCCCGTGCCACCTCTGGTGCCACCCGCTTGCGGATCGTGCGCGAGTTGGCCGAAGCCGGCGTGCCGGTGGCGGTCATGATGGCGCCGGTGATCCCCTTCATCAACGATCACGAGATCGAGAATGTGGTGGCCAGGGCGGCGGATGCGGGCGCGATGGCGGTGAACCACATTATGCTGCGCCTGCCATTGGAGGTGAAGGACCTGTTCGAGGAGTGGCTCGCCGAGCACTACCCCCTCAAGGCCGACCACGTCATGAACCGACTCCGGGACCTGCACGGGGGCAAGGCGTACCGGGCCGAGTGGGGAGCCCGCATGCGCGGTCGGGGACCCTATGCGGAGTTGGTGGCGAGACGTTTCACGCTGGCCCGACGCCGTCACGCACTGGAGGGTTCACGCCTGCCTTCGCTCCGGACCGATTTGTTCCGCTGCCGGTTTGAGCAGGAAAGGTTATTTTAACCACCCTCAAAAGACGCGTTGATTTCCCGAATCAGGTCAATCTGAAACTCGCGGAGCGCTCTGGATGGCGTGACGGACAAGAACACGGCGACCACGTTCGAGTCCATGTTGACGTAGATGCGTTGTCCCATGTGCCCTTGCGCGACGAACTCACCGCTGTTGTCGTCCAGCACTCGGAAATGATTGCGGTAGAACCTTACATGGGGTCGATTCGCGGCTTGATCGGATGCCCGCCATGCACTTAACGCCTGTTCGTCGCCGTAGCGCACGTCGTGCAGCCACTCCGCAGGTACGACTTGCTCGCCATTGAAGTAGCCTTCGTCTTCGAGCATCAGCCCGAAACGCGCCAGATCCCTGAGAGTTCCGTTGAATCCGGCGGTAGCGAATCCGTGACCGCCGGGATCGACTGTGATCAGCGCGTCGCGCTCCGCACCGATTCTGGACCAGATGCGTTCCGAAAACACTTCTTGCCAGTTCTTCCCTTCCAGTCTGGAGACGATCCAGGCGAGGACTTCCGTGTTGCCGGGGCTGTATATCCCCGCTTCGCCATGTGGTCCGGCTTTCTCCACCGACTTCAGGAATTCCAGCGTATTGCTGAACGGGAAGTCGTCAGGCCGCGACTGAAAGCCACCCGCCCTGGAATTCAGGTCCACTTCCGACGTGGGATCGTACCTGTCGGCACTCCAGACAATGTTCGACGTCATGTCGAGAACTTGCCGGATGGTCGCATCGGCAAATCCGGATCCTTCAAGTTCCGGCAGATAATGGGCGACGGTCTGTGACAGGTCAATTCGACCCTCATGAACCAGAATGCCGACCAGCGATCCTACCAGGGACTTGGTCACCGAAAATGTAATGTGATGACGGTCAGGCGTGAATCCGTTGTAATAGGCCTCGACGCGGACGACACCGTCCTTGACGAAGATGAACCCGTCCACACCGAGTCCATGGAGAATTTCGCTCAGCGGTTGTTCGCTCGAGTCGGGGGCCGTGAAGGACTCATGCAGAACGTCAGTGTCGGCATACGGTAGCGGGAAGACGGGACCTGTGCCCCGACTCACGACATCTGTTGGCAGAAACTTGCTGACATTCTGAAACGACCACTTGGCCCTTTCCTGGTCGAGCGCCCACGAGTGATCGCTGTCGACTATCCTGTCCGCACCAGGCGGCTGCCCACGCATGTAGGCGGATTGATTGTCCTGCTCGACGATTACGTAGCCAGGCTCGACCGAAGCCGATTGCAAGTCGCCACCGCACGACGCGAGAACAATGGTAGCGCCCGCCAAAGCCGGCACCAGACAATGACTCTTGAAGTTCGCATGTCGAAATGCTGGCGACCAGGGCCTCATTGCGCTACTCCAGCTTGTCCTCGGACACGAGGATGCCATCCTCGTCGCAGTATACCCAGCAACCGGAATGGAACGTGACACCGCCGAATTCGACCGGCACGTCGACCGCCCCCTCACCTCGCTTGGCGCTCTTTGCCGGGTTGACGCCCAAAGCCTTGACGCCGATATCAACCTTGGCGATTTCCTTCGAGTCTCGAATCACGCCGTTGATGATGACGCCGGACCATCCATTCTCGAAACCACGGGCGGCCAGCATGTCTCCCATCAGCGCCCTGGTCGTCGACCCGGCACCGTCTACAACGATCACTCCGCCGTGACCCGGCTCGCCGAGCAATTGCCTGAACAGCACGTTGTCCTCAAAGCACCTGACCGTGCGAATCCTGCCAGAGAATGTCGTGCGGCCTCCGAAATCACGAAACTGCGTGGCGCACGTCGAGCAACGGTCTTCGTGGTCATCATAGAGTTCGGTCGTAGGCCTAAGCATTCGCCAAGTACCTGTTACGCCTAGAATTCCACTCTGGCTCGCAGTCCCCACTCAGCGGGTCTGCCACGTTGCAGCCAGGCCGCTCCCACGACCCTTGAGTTCGCAAACCCGTTCATGCCGTATGCCACGTCGTTCACATTGCGGCCAAATGCGGTTATTGACCAGTTTTCGAACTCGTAGGTCGCGCTCACGTTGAGCAGCCCGTAAGCCTCCTCGCCGTCGCGATCATCGCGAACGCCCGTAGCATCCCACAGCAGTTCATCCCGCCACGAATAGTCCGCTCTGAGACGCAGCTCCCGGCCATTGGCGAGCGGGGCCGAGTAGACCGCCGAGAAGGAATAGGAGCTCTCAGGCGCGAACGGAAGCGGGTCGCCGGCAACCAGGAGAACATCGTTCCGAACCTCGTCAGTCACATCCTCGTTATATTGAGAGTTCAGGAAACCCGTACTGGCCTGAATCATGAAATGGTCGGTCACGAGCGCCGTAATCTCTGCTTCGACGCCCGAGGACTCCGCACTGCCCGCATTGAAGAACGTGCGTACCTGTGAACCGGTGTTGGGATCGAACAGCGTCGTGCGAACCTGGATGTCTTCGTAGTCCGTGAAAAAGGCGGCGAGATTGGCCCGCACACGACCGTCTGCCCAATCTCCCTTAACTCCAAGCTCATACGCCCAGAGATTTTCCTCATCAAAGGGGAGCAGGAAACTGTTGCCCTGATCATCCTCCAGGACATCATCGCCAATTCCGCCGGACTTGAAGGCCTGCGCAGCCGTCACATACGCCATGGTTGTGTCATTCATGTCGAATTCGAGCGAAATTCGCGGCGACGTATTCGACCAGTCGCCCGACGCGGAGGCGCTATCCGTGGACGGCCGAGTGCTGCGAAATCTTGTTTCAGAGCTGAACTGCGACTTCTCCTCGCTCATGAATCGAATGCCCAGCGTGCCGCGCACCCGGTCGGTCAACGAGTAGGTGACACTGGCGTACGCGGCATTGCTATCCAGATCCTGAATGATCTGGTTCGACGTATTGTAGTCCCGAATTCCGGGAACCACGCCGACGAATGGAATGGCGCTATTGGAGTTGCCGGCCGCGGCGTTGAACTCCAACTCGTCGCGCAAATAGTACACACCAGCCGTCAGATTCAGCCGGTCATTCATGTAAAGACCATTCAGCTGAAATTCCTGGCTGAAGGCGTCACCACTCAACCAGCGGCGGTTGTTGGATACGGGAAGTACGGAACCATCGGCGTCAAACCCGTCTGACGTATTGTAGTTCTTGTAGGACGTGAGCGAGACGATGGTTGTGGCGCCCAAACCAAACTCCAACCGACTTGAGAACGTCTCCTGGTCGGTCTTGTTGCGCGCCAGCGGATCGGTGGCGTTGGAGCGGAATGGATCGGTGGCGACGAAGGTCGCATCGTACCGCGGCCCCGGGATGTGGCCGCCATCCACGAGCGCATTGTACTGGGCCGGGAGTCTTGCGCCTGGATTCACCGAAGAATGGTAAATGGGAGAACCGTTCGATTCTGTCCGAATCTGATCGACGCCAAGCAACCAGGACACGTCATCCGAGGGGGTCCACAATGCGGCAAGACGAATGCCAGTGTTGGCCTGGCTGCCGAAATCGTTGCCGTCCGGTGTCCTGACGTATCCGTCAGCGTTGCGCGAACTCGCGGAAAGCTTGAGTGCGAACACATCTTGCACCAACGGGATGTTTATCGACGCGTTCGCATCGACGCGGTTATAGCTACCCGCGGTGAGGGATGCTTCACCTCCAACAGCGTCGGCACTGGGCCGCCTGGAGATCACGTTGATCGCTCCACCCAGCGCGTTCTTGCCGTACAGCGTACCCTGCGGGCCCCTTAGCACTTCGATCCGCTCGACATCCAGCAGATCGAACAACCCGCCCCAGACGTTGGTGCGGTATATGCCGTCGACATACGTCCCGACGCCCTGGTCCAGGTTCACGCGGTTGGACGTCTGCCCGATACCACGAATAAACACGATGGCGTTCTGGGAACCGGTTCCCGATGTGCCGATCTGAAGATTCGGTGTCGATTCCGCGATGCCGAACAGGTTGGTGATCGTGCGGTCCGCCAGTTCCGCGCTGGTTATGGCGGTTACGGCGACTGGAACATCCTGGAGGCTTTGCTCACGCTTCTGCGCCGTCACAACGATCTCTTCCAACTCCGACTGAGCCACCGCCGGCTGCACCGACAGTAACGCCAGCATCACCGCAAGGACAGCTCCAGACGACCCGAATACCATTGTATGCTGCATTGTCTTCCCGCCGAAAATAATTGGTTGTAGTACCAGTTAAAACCAATCTTGCCACACAAAAAGCGCTTCTGTAAACTCTCGGTTGCATTTGTTGCCTCTTCGGAGCAAAGTCGCAATGGTCGCCGTTTCCCCACCAAGTCCAGCGCCTCGCGAAACGCGCCCGTGCTAGTATTCCAGCATGCCTGACGCAAAAAACGGCGAACTTGCGCGGAAGATGGCGTACGAGATTCTCGTCATGTTCCAGTCAGGCGAAATTCAGCCCGGAGACCACCTCGGTACCCAACTGCTCGCCAACAGGTTCGGTGTCTCCCGGTCTCCCGTTCGGGACGCCTTGCACCTTCTGTCAGACAAGGGCGTGCTTGAGCAGCGCAGGAACCGTGGGTACTTTGCGGCGGACAAGGAACCACGACGCATCGCCAAACTGGTGCAGACCTCTTCCCGGTCGCTCAAGAACCAGGACGTCTACAGGCGCATGGCGGAAGACTGGCTGATCGATGCGATTGACGAGGAAGTCACCGAACTTCAATTGCAGAGTCGTTACGATCTCACGAAGGCCGAACTCAAGGACATACTGCTACGCGCCACCCGGGAGGGATGGGCAGAGCGCAAGAAAGGCTATGGCTGGCGCTTCCTGCCTGTCGCAAAAACACCCGAAGCGTTTGAGCAAATCTACCGGTTTCGCATGACGATCGAGCCGGCGGCCATTCTTGAACCGACGTTCACCGCCAATCAAGAGAAACTGACCAGGCTGCGTGATGCGCAGCAGCGGCTGCTTGATACTGACATCGAAACACTGCCCGTCGAACGCCTTCTCGACGTTGGCTCCGACTTTCACGAGAGCCTCATTCAGTTGTCCGGCAACCCCTTCTATCATATGGCCCTGGTTCAGGCGAATCGCACGCGCCGCCTTCTCGAGTACCGCGCAAAACTGGACTACGAAAGGTTGTATTCTCAGTGCCAGCAGCATATCGAGATTATCGACCTACTCGCATCAGGCGAACTGATCGAGGCGTCCTACAGATTGAAGCGACACTTGTCCGGTGCGCTCGCGAGGAAAACTCCGGCGCCTCGTCCCGCGACTGTCGACATCTAGGATTTCTGCCTGCCCTGTCTCAACGCGGTGAATCGAGCCACTGCCGCCGCAGCGAAAATGGACAGGGTGACGATTGTCAATACCAGCGAGATGGGCCGTTCCAGAAAGATGCGCGGACTTCCGTCTCCGATCAGCAGCGATTGAAGAAACGCATTCTCCGCCATTCCTCCCAGCACAACCGCAAGAACCGTCGCGGCAGGCGAGTAACCGAAGCGCTTCATGCCGAATCCCACAAGCCCAGTCACGATGAGGAGCCACGTCTCGATCATGCTGGAGTTCAGCGCGAAGGTACCGACTATGCACAGCGTCACGATCGCGGGAACCACCAGTCGATAGGGGACATCCAGGACTTTCACGAACAGCGGGATGGCCATCACGCTCATCAGTACCAGCATCATGTTGCCCAGGTACATGCTTGCGATCAGCCCCCAGACAAACTCCCTTCCTTCGACAATGAGCATCGGTCCCGGTTGGAGGCCCCACATCAACAGAGCCCCGAGCAGTACCGCGGTGGCACCGGAGCCGGGAATGCCGAGCGCAATGAGTGGAACCATCGCGCCGGCGGATGCCGCATTGTTCGCGGTCTCCGGCGCGACCAGTCCGCGCATGTCACCGCGGCCAAAATGCTCGGGATCTGTGGCGACCTTCTTCTCGATCGAGTAGGCGAGTATTGATCCGATGGTCGCACCGGAGCCGGGCAGGATCCCCGCGACAAAGCCGATCAGGGAACCGCGCAAGAAGGTAAGCCGGGAAATGACGTAATCCCGCCTGGCCGGCCAGAAGTCGTTGGAAAGAAACCTGACGTCCAGTCGTTTCGCCGGTTTACGGTGTTCGCCCGAATGGATGCAGTTGAGAAGCTCGCCGATACCGAACAGCCCGATGGCGACCGGCACAAAATAGATCCCGCCAATCAGTTCAGGTGAGCCGAAGGTGAACCGTTGTGCGCCACTGACAACGTCAACACCCACTGTGGAAATTGCGAATCCGAACAACGCGGAGATCACCCCCTTCAGGAGGTTGTCGCCCATCAGCGTCGCCAGCAACAACAAGCCAAGAAACACGATGAGAAAATATTCGGATGGCCCGAATGACGCCGCGAATTTCGAAAGAGTCGGGGTAAACGAACAGATCAGGATGACGCCGATCGTGCCGCCAACAAAGGAGGCGACCGCCTGCATCACCAGAGCCGGGCCTGCGCGTCCTGCTCGTGCCATGGGATAACCATCCAGCGTCGACGCCACGGTCGCCGACTCACCCGGCGTGTTGATGAGAATCGACGTTATGGTGCCACCATACATCGCTCCATAGTAGATTCCGGCGAGCAGGATGATTGCCGTGGTCGGCTCGAGTCCGAACGTCATGGGAATCAAAATGGCGATGCCCGCAGCCGGTCCGAACCCGGGCAAAAGACCCACGAGCATGCCGACGAATACGCCCAGCACCAGGAAACTCAGGTTGCCAGGCGTCAAGGCCACGCCGAGTCCCAAGGCAAGGTTTGCCAGTAATTCGCTCATTGGAAACGCAGGTAAAGCGGGGCCAACACGCCCCTGGGAAGGCCGGCCTGCAGAAGAATTTCGAATAGCGCGAACACTACTGCCGAGAACACGACGGCGTACAACGCGTTGAAAACGGCCCGGCCCTTGTTGAATCGATGCAAATAGGCACCCGAGAAGACAAGAATGGTGAGCACGCTGCCCAGAACCGGCAGGAGCACCAGGAAAAGGGTAATCAATCCCGCCATTGCGGCGACGTCGCGCCGATTGGCCGCCAGCTCAGCGGACTGTCGATGCCGGAATTCGGAAAGGCTGTTGATCGCGGTGGTGATCACCAGGAGCGTTCCGACCATCATGGGGAAGAAGCCGGAACCAGGACGGCCCGTCGCATCGACAAAGTCCAGCGAGTACAGTCCGTATCCCGTGTAGAGAAGCGAAAATGTCAGAAAAACCAGGGAGAAGACAAATCGCATCAGGGTGCGGACCGGCGCGTCACTGAATGATCCGAAAGGCCTTCAGGACGCGACGATATTCCGAGTCGGTCGCATCCAGGAAGTCTCCGAACTCGTTTCCCCACAGTTCGGCGGCCGACAAGCTGTTGGAATCCAGGTATTGCCGCCATTCTTCGGTTGAGACGACCTCCTTGAGCACCGCCACCCACCAATCGCGCACGTGTGGCGGGATCCCGCCCGGCATTACGATACCCCGAGGCAGTGCTAACTCGACCTCGTAGCCTTGCTCGATGAATGTTTTCACTTCCGGATACGCCGTGCTCCTTGACTCGCCGGAGTAGCCGAGCACCCGGAAATTCCCGGCCGCCACCTGGCCCATCACCTCCGATGGGTTTGCGACAAGCGCGTCGAGACTCCTGGACGTGAGGCCGGTTACCAGTCCCGATCCATTCTGAAACGGAACGTAGGTAAAGCGAATGTTCGCGGCTTCGGCCAACAGACCCGCAACGACTCGATCCGGCCCGGTCGCGCCGGTACCCCCAACCTTCATGTCTGTCCGCCTGGCCTGAACCACAAAGTCTTCAAGCGAATTGAAGGCGGAATCAGACCGCACGACGAGAAACAGAGCGTCCTGTGCGAGCAGGCCGATCGGGGTGAAGTCGCGGTAGGTCCAGCCCGTATCCGAAATGATCGGGGTTGCCAGGAAATTTCCGCTGGTGGATGTGATGGCGTAGGCATTCCCTTCCTGGCGGGCTACGATGCCAAATCCGATTGCACCGCTGCCGCCAGGGCGATTCTCCACCCGAATATGCTGATCCTTGTACAAATCGTACTGCCTGATGATGTCGACGACGGTCCGGGACATCAGGTCGTTGCCGCCTCCCGGCCCGAACGCGATGGTGTAGGTCAAGGGCCCTGATGGATATGCGGATTGCGCGTCGACCTCCGCGAGCGCAAAAAACAGGAAAAAAATACTGCCCAAGCGAAACATGGCACCAAAATTATGGCTTTTTAAGCTAAAAAGTGCAAAATGTATCACCGAGAAGCCCACTTGTCCGAACATATTGTTTTTTGTTATCACTATGGCCAATATGAAACCACATTCACCCGCCAAGGCAATGAATTAGCATGAAGTTCCTGGTCTTACCTGGCGACGGCATAGGTCCCGAGATTGTCGATGCGTCCATCACGGTGCTTGACGCACTGGCCAGGAAGTATGACCTCGGCCTTGAGTACGAGCATGACGATGTTGGTTTTGCAAGTCTCGAAAAGCACGGTACCACTCTGCGAGAAGAAGTGCTGGAGAGGGCGGCCAACCATGACGGCATCATACTCGGTACCCAGTCACACGCCGACTACCCGCCCCCGGAGCAAGGCGGACGAAACGTTTCCGCCGCATTCAGAGTCGGCCTGGACCTGTATGCGAACATCCGCCCGGCGCGTACGCGCCCGTTCCTGCCCACCAATCTCGCACCGGGCAAGACCATGGACCTCGTCATCATGCGCGAAGCCACCGAGGGCTTTTATCCTGACCGCAACATGACCCGTGGATGGGGCGAAGTCATGCCGAATCCGGACATGGCCTTGTCCACGCGCAAGATCACGCGCCGTTGCAGCGAACGCATTGCGCGGCGTGCGTTCGAGTGGGCGATGATCCGCAGGAAGAAAGTCACCGCGATACACAAGGTCAACAGTTTCCACATGACGGACGGCCTGTTTCTCGAGGCTGTCCGAGATGTCGCAAGGGAATTTCCGGAAGTCCGACTCGATGATCTTCTCGTGGACGCGGCCACGGCTCACCTGGTGCGCAATCCTGAGCAATTCGATGTTCTCGTCGCCACGAATTTCTACGGAGACATTCTGAGCGACTTGACGAGTGAATTGTCAGGCAGCCTTGGATTGGCCGGCTCCGTGATGGCCAGCGACACGCTTTGCTGCGCCCAGGCGCAGCATGGTTCGGCACCGGACATAGCCGGCAAGGACATTGCGAACCCGACCTCCATGATGTTGTCGATTGCCATGCTCTTGTCATGGGTGGGCGACAACAGGGATCTGCCAAAATTCCTGGAAGCCGGGAGCGCCATGAGCGAGGCCGTCGACGAGGCGCTCAAGAATCCCGACGCCAGGACAAGGGACCTTGGGGGCAGCGCATCGACCACCGAGTTCGCCGAGGCGGTCGCAGGAATTCTTTGACCATTGCCCGATGCACCGCAGCAGAATTACAGTCATTCACGCCACACCCGCATCGACAACGTCAATCGCCGAGGCGTTTGAGCGGGGATGGAGCGAGGCGGAGGTCACGAATATCATGGACGATGGCCTGTCGAGGGATCGCCGGCGCCAGCCGCACCTGACTGACGACCTCTGTGACAGGATTCAGGGTCTTGCAAATTACGCATGCGATAGCGGTGCGGATGCGGTCCTGTTCGCTTGCTCGGCTTTCGGTGAAGCGATAGAAAGGGCGGCCAGGCAAATCGCAATTCCAATCCTCAAGCCGAATGAGGCCATGTTCCGCGCCGCGATCGCATACGGCAATGACCTGGCACTGCTGGTCACGTTCGAGCCGGCCGGGCCCGCGATGGCCGCCGAGTTTGAAGAGTTATGCGAACAGGAAGTCCACTCGGCACGGTTGACAACCGTGTACGTTCCCGGTGCGCAGGACGCATGGCATCGGGGAGACTTGTCAACGCACGACGCATTGATTGCCAGCGCTGCCGGTGACGTTGGCGGCGCTTCAGCGATCCTGCTCGGCCAGTTCTCCATGGCGTCGGCGGTGGAGGCATGCGCCCAAATCACGGATACGCCCGTTCTTTCCAGTCCGGATGCCGCGGTCAAGCATCTCCGTTCCCTGCTCCAACAGAACTGCCGGTGAGTCGCCTTGCTGCTCGGGGTGATTGCCGACGACTTCACCGGGGCTGGCGACGTCGCCAACTCAATTTCCCGCGGAGCGGATGGCGACGGTGGACTGGCGACTTCAATCTACATGGGCATACCCAAGGTCGACACGGTGAATCCGGTAGATGCCGGAGTCGTCGCACTGAAGAGCCGATCGATTCCGGTCGATGACGCGATAAAACAGTCGCTGCAAGCCCTCGACTGGCTGCAAGCCCGGGGCGCGGTCCAGATCGTCTTCAAGTACTGCTCCACTTTCGACTCCACTGAACAAGGCAACATCGGCCCGGTGGCCGAAGCGCTGGCAGAGCGGCTGGGCGTGAGAGGCGTCGTCGCTTGCCCTTCGGTTCCGGAGAACGGCCGAACGGTCTACCAGGGCCACTTGTTTGTTCACGACCAGCTGCTCAGCGAATCGGGTCTGCAGAATCACCCCCTCACCCCGATGACCGACCCCGACATTCGTCGATGGCTTCGTGCACAAGCCAGGTCATCCGTAGGCCACGTCCCCCTCTCCATCGTTCGAAATGGAGTCGCGACCATCGCCCGAGCCCTTCGCACATGCGCAGAGGCTGGAGACGTCCTGGTGATCACGGACGCCATCGACGGAAACGACCTCGCACAAATCGGAGCCGCCGTGGCAGACAGCCCGCTGGTCACGGGAGGCTCGGCCATTGCCGCCGCTGTTGCACAGAATTACCCCGCTGAAACAAGGCGGCAAGGTCGTCCCGCTGAGCGTATGCTGGCGGTGGATGGATTGGGGGCAATACTCGCCGGAAGCTGCTCCAACGCGACGCGCAGGCAAGTTGAAGCCTATGCGCGCCGGCACCCGGTGGTGGAGATCGACGTCATGGCCGTCATGGAGGGTCGCCTGGACAGTTCCGGACTGTTCGCCTTGCTGGACGAATATCGCGGCAAGTCCCCCTTGGCCTACTCCACCACCTCACCTGAGTCGATACGAAAAATTCAGGACGAATACGGGATCGAGGAAGTCTCAAGCCGACTGGATGAGCTATTCGGCTCTACGGCGAGATTGCTGAGGGAGGCCGGCTACAATCGACTCGTCGTGGCCGGCGGCGAGACCTCGGGAGCCGTGGTCGCCGCGCTGGCTCCCAGGGAGCTTGCGGTTGGCCGGATGATCGACCCCGGCGTTCCAGCGCTGTTTTGCATGCAAGGCACCGGCAAGTATGCGCTGGCGCTGAAGTCCGGCAATTTTGGAACGCCTGAATTCTTTGAAAAGGCGCTGGCCGCACTGCGGGGAGACGGTGTCTCCACATAGGACCAATCGGGATGCGCATGTGACTACCGAAGACAAGATTCGCGATGAGATTGTCTTTCTCGGTCGTTCGCTGTTTGAACGAGGCCTGACCTCGGGCAGTACGGGCAACCTTTCCGTTCGCCTGGATGATGGCGGATTCCTGATGACGCCGACGGACTCGAGCCTGGGTTTTCTCGACCCGGGAAACCTCTCGCGCCTGGACGCGGACGGCACCTGGATCGACGGCGACAAGCCAACCAAGGAAGCGTTTCTTCACCTTGCGATGTACCAGGCCAACGCACAGACAAATGCCGTGGCGCACCTGCACTCGACCTACTCGGTGTGCCTGTCGTGCCTGCGTGATGTGGATACGGAAGACATGATTCCGCCGCTCACACCCTACGTTCTGATGAAGGTCGGCCGCGTGGCGAAAGTCCCCTTCTACCCGCCAGGTGATGAGGCCCTCGCCCCGGTCATCCGAAGGAAGGCAGAAACCAACTCCGGCATCATCATTGCCAATCACGGACCGGTCGTCGCGGCGGAGTCCATACGCGCCGCAGTCTTCGGCATCGAGGAAGTTGAAGAAGGTGCGAAACTTGCCTATCTTCTTGCCGGCAAGGATGTCGATCTCATTCCCGAGGCATTTCGGCAGTCCCTGCTGCAGCCGCGCGCCCGTTAGGAGTTTTCGATGGATCGCAGAGAATTTCTTTACAAGTCCGCCCTGCTGTCCTCCTCCGCATTGTTGCCGACCCGGGGCAGCGTTCAAGCCAACTCGCCCGAAGCGCCAATCCAGCACCTGATTCCCCTGACAAGCCACGATAGCATCCTCATCAAGGCGTCGTTCGTCGAGCCGCTGCATTCTCCCTCGCTCAAGATCGGTTCGAAGGAGTTCAATGGCCACCAGCGCGACACGATCGGCCGATTCTGGTCCTTTCATGCGACTGACCTCGAAAGCAACACTCAATACGAACTCTCCCTTCGAACTTCTGGCGGCGGGCCGTTGGCGGAAAGCTGGCCGCTGCGCACGGCGCCGGCACTGGACTCGCAGCCGGAGCGCTTGAGAGTACTGGTCTACACCTGCGCGGGTGGCCCCGACGATGCGCTATGGCTGAATGGCGAGTGGCGATTCCTGCCCGTTGCCACTCGACAGAGGCTGCTGCACAGAGCACTGGATTTCGATCCGGACCTGGCGATCGCCGTAGGCGATCAAACCTACTGGGATCAGACCATTTCCCCCAGAAAGCGCGGCGGAGATCATGCCGCAAATCGAGAGCGGGTCTACGGCAAGTATGGGAAGTTCGACCGGGAAAAACCGGTCTTCGGATCGACAAACGAGCTCACCTTGACACGTTGCCTGGATGAACAGATTGCCAGTCTCTACGGCACTGCCTTTCGATCTGTCCCGACCATTCTCACCCAGGACGACCACGACTACTTCGAAAACGACGAGGGAACCGACGAGTTTGTCACCTTCCCTCCCAGGAATTTCAGCGCACGCCTTGGCCGGGCGCAACAGGGTCTCTACTTTCCCGAGTTCCTTCCCGAACCCAACCGGCCGACTCACCTCGCCGTTTCATCACGCTTTCCGGGCCCACGGCAAATTTCGTTGAGGAAGATACCGAGCGCTGGATCACCGCCCGCACTCTGGATGAAGGAACGGCTCGGCATGTGTTGCACATACCGTCATTGCCGATGGGATGGACGGCCGGCAAATGGGGTGAGTGGTATCCGGATGTCCTTCAGCCGGATGGCCGCCTCGGGATCGGGGATCCGAAGCCGTACTGGCAATCGGGATGGTTCAACCAACACCAACGCCTCCTGTCCGCCATCGCCAGCCAGAAGACCAGGGTGCCGATTGTGGTTTCGGGCGACATGCACGCGGTTGCGGCCGGACAAATCGTCCAATCAGGCGATTTAATGTTCGACTCTCCCGTCAACACGTTCCTGTCGGGTTCGATCGGCACCGGCAATGGTTGGCCGAGCGTTGCTCGTGGAATTGGCGCGACTCCGCCACATGGCGTCACGGTCGATGAGAAGGTTCGGCCGGTTGAAAATAACGGCTTCACCATTCTGGATATCGATCCGGATGGGATATCGGTCAAGCAGTTTGCCTGGGACCGCGCACTGGGAATCGACGCGATTGACAGCCTTCAGCCTTTTTCGGAGATTCGACTCAGTCGCTCTTAAGGCTCCGCAAGCGGGTTGTTTCGGCACCCGGGATGGTGCCAGAGCGGCGCACACGCGCGGTGCTGTCCTGTAGCCTCTTCTATGTCACGTCCCATTCGATGGGCATGTTCAAAGGGCCTCGAAACGCCCAACCGCCAAACGTGGCCTCTCCTGCCAACCGCAGTCCGGGAAGCCTCTCGAAAACGCTAGGAACAACCACGTCGGCGGCCAGACATCTCGAAGCTGCCGCGCCGGCACAATAGTGCGGGCCCGCACCGAAGGGAATGGAAGCCGAGACATCCCGCGTTACGTCAAACACCTCGGGCCTGGCGAATTTCCGCTCGTCGCGGTTGGCCGATCCAAACATGAAGAACACCCGGTCTTCCGGCTCGAGCGTCACGCCGTGCAATTGAAAGGTCCTGGCTATGCGCCTTGGCGACATTCCGATGGGAGAAATCCAGCGCGCAAATTCTTCAAACACATTCTTCCAGGAGACGGTTCCACCAGTGACCAGTTCGTACTGCTCCGCATACGTGAGTAACGCCCAGACCATCCCCGCCATCACATCACGCGGCTCGTTTTGCCCGCCCGAGATTGCCAGTTTTACGTTGGCCCTGACGGACTCTTCCGGCAGCCCGGCCTGAAGCTGCACCGAAAGCAACGAGTTGTCCGGCTCCCGCTCGTATACCGGCAGCATCTCATCAATGTAACGATCAATCGAAGCCGTGCATTCGTTGCACCGGGCCTCCACTTCGCTGTCACCGGCATAATTGGCGCAGCCATCGATCATTCCCTGGCTGACCCGGTCCATCTCCCTCCAGGAGATATTGGTCAGGCCCGTCATGATCTTCAGAGCCTCTCCCGAGGTTCGCATGGCAACGTCCTTCACCATGTCCGCCCTGCCGAGCGAATGGATCTCATCCAGCACCTTGTCTGTTTCAGCCTGAAACTTCGCCCTCCAATCGTTTTTCACGGTCAGCGGACTCACCGCGGGGAATATGGCCTTGCGTTCCAAGGCATGATCTTCACCATCCTTGCGCATCATGTTCTGGCCCATCAGGCGCTGCATCAGTCCTTCCGGTTGCACCGACGAAAAGACATCGACCTTTTTCTCGTTCTCGAAGATGTCATCCCGTCGCGTGATCAAGGCCGCCCGCAACTGCGGCACGTAAGCGACGGGAAAATCGTCTCGCATCCGCTTGAGATCCGGATAAGGATCCCGCCAGAACTCATTCAGGTCGAGTTCGTAAGTCGGAGCGTTTCGCATTTGGTATTGTCACCGGTCGGCACTCGTATAGTGTACATTCACTACCGTGCGCAAGCTTGCGTGCAATTGGGAGATCCCTGGATGCTGCGTCGATTCGCACCACACTCCTGGCTGTGCCCCGCATTGGGGACACTCGCCCTGGTCGCCACCGCGCAGACCGCTCTTCCGCAGGCGCTGCCGTCCATCACGCTGGACGAGGCGCTGTCACGGACCGTGGACGCCAATCCGGCGCTGGCCGCGAACGGCTACCGCATCGACGCGGCCTGGGGCCGGTACGAGCAAGCCAGTATCGCTCCCAATCCGGTGCTGGACCTGGCCATGAACGATGTCTTGGGAACCGACGGCTATCGTGGCGCAAGAGACGCGGAGACCACGTTGTCCATTGCCTGGATTCTGGAGCGCGGCGTCCGACTTCGTCAGGTTGACGCCGCGATGGCCGACATCTCCGTACGCGAGGTCGAGGCGCAGGTCATGCGGCTGGACGCCGCCGCGGAAACCGCTCGGCGCTTTCTTGCCTGCCTGGCCTTCCAGGCCCGCCTGGTCAACGCCGCCGAAGCAATTCGCCTGGCGGAACTGACCGTCGAGGCGGTGCGCGCCCGCGTGGCGGCGGGCGGCGCAACACAATCCGAACTGTCGCGGGCCGAGGCCGGATTGGTGCGGGCCCAACTTCTGGAAGAGGACTACGAGCACGAGCTGCTCTCGGCCAATCACCGGCTGAGCGAGCAATGGGGCGAAACGCAGCCCGATTTTCACCGCGCCCTGGGCGATGTCCAGGCACTTCCGGCGGTGGAACCGCTGGAATCCCTGCGGGCGCGGGTAGACAACAATCCTGACATCGCGCTGTTCATGTCCCAACGCCGGTTGGCCGAAGCCGAACTGCACGTCGCGCAGGCGCGCAGCCGGCCGGACTGGCAACTCCACGCCGGCGTTCGCCACTTCGAGTCAACCGGCGATCTGGCGCTGATCGGATCGATCTCCGTACCGATTGGCACGCGGAATCGCCATCTGGGGCGAATCGCCGAAACCTTCTCCGACATGGCTCGCGCCTCGGGAGACGCCCGGGCTACGCGGGTGCGCATCGAAACCGCGCTGTTCGTTCTCTACCAGGAGATTCTGCATGATCTGGATGTCGCGGCGACCCTTCGCGACCGCCTGGTTCCGCTGCTGGAAAGCGCCCTGGCGGATACTCGCCGGGCCTACGAGCTGGGGCGCAGCAGCTATTTTGAGCTGAGCGCGGTGCAGTCGGAACTGCTTCAGGCACGCAACGAGCTGCTCGAAACCAGCATCGACGCCCATGGGCTCGTCGTGGAAATCGAGCGCCTGACGGGGGTACCGATCCTGTCCCCACCCAGCGCACAGTGAGATCCGTCATGAGCAAAAAACTCATTTTGCATGCAATGATGCTGGCATGGCTGGCGGCCTGCAGTGACGCGCCTCCCGAAGCCATGGACCCCTCGGCGCAAGCCGAGACCGAGACTTTCGAACGCGGTCCCAACAACGGCCGCATGCTCCGGGATGGCGACTTCGCCATTGAGCTGGCCGTCTTCGAGACCGGCGTGCCTCCCGAGTTCCGAGCCTGGGCAACCGATCGCGGCCAGGCGCTGGACCCCCGGGAGGTGAACCTCGACGTCACCCTCACCCGCCTGGGCAATCGAGTCGATGAACACGCATTTCAGGCTCAAGACGATTTTCTGCGGGGCACGGCGCTGGTATACGAACCGCACTCGTTCGCCGTCAGCGTGAATGCCGCGCACGGACGCCGGTCATTTCGCTGGCAGTACGACAGCTTCGAGGGCCGAACCCGGATCGGCCCGGAGATGGCCGAGGCGTTCGGGCTGCAGACCGGCATCGCCGGTCCCGCCGTGATCGAGGAAACCGTGACGCTATACGGGACCATCGTTCCGGATACGGATCGCGTGCGGGCAGTGAGCGCCCGGTTTGACGGCGCGATCCGATCCGTGCACGTGATGCCCGGCGAGGCTGTGACCGAGGGCCAGCTGCTGGCCACGGTGGAAAGCAACGAGAGCCTGCAGTCCTACTCCATCAACGCGCCGATCGCCGGAACGGTCACCGAGCGCATCGCCAACCCCGGAGAACAGACGGCCGGAAGGCAGTTGTTCACGATCATGGACACCTCTTCCGTGTGGGCGGAGCTCGCTGTCTTTCCAGGCGACCGGGCACGTGTCCGCCTTGGATCGGAAGTGACCGTGGCACCGACCTCGGGCGGCGCTTCCGTGACGGGCACGATCTCCTACCTGGGCATATTCTCCGAGTCCAACCAGTCGATCTCGGCCCGGGTCGTTCTGGACAACCCAGATGGCGCTTTCACTCCGGGGACCTTCGTGACGGCGGTCGTCAGGGTCGCTGAACACGCGGTGCCGCTGGCCGTGAGACGAAGCGCGCTTCAAACCTTCCGCGACTTCACCGTGGTCTACGCGCAGGTCGGTGACGAGTACGAAGTGCGTATGCTGGAACTCGGCCTCGCGTCCGGTGACTGGGTCGAAGTCCTTGGCGGCATCGACCCGGGGACGCGTTACGTGACCGAAAACAGCTACGTCCTAAAGGCCGATATCGAAAAGACCGGCGCAACCCACGATCACTGACCGAAGGGCGCGCCATGCTCGAATCGATTCTCCGCCTGTCCGTCTCACAACGCGGGCTGGTGCTCGCGCTGGTCTTTCTGGCCGCGATCCTGGGCGTGTGGAATTTCTCGCGACTGCCGATCGACGCCGTACCCGACATCACCAACGTCCAGGTCACCATCAACACCTCGGCGCCGGGCCATACGCCGCTCGAAGTGGAACAGCGGGTCACCTTCCCCATCGAGAACGCCATGGCCGGGCTGCCGCGGCTCGAGTACACGCGTTCCCTGTCACGATACGGCCTTTCGCAGATCACGGTGGTCTTTCGGGAAGGCACCGACATCTACTTCGCCCGGCAGCAGGTGGGAGAGCGCCTGAACGCGGCCAGGTCCGCAATTCCCTCGGGGCTGGAACCCGCCCTCGGCCCCATCGCCACCGGATTGGGCGAGATTTTCATGTTCACCGTCGACTCCGAGCCCGGCGCGGTCAATGCCGACGGCACTGCGGTGACCCCCACGGACCTGCGAACGGTCCACGACTGGATTATCCGCCCGCAACTCCTGCGCGTTCCGGGCGTCGTCGAAGTCAATCCCATCGGCGGGTACAAGAAGCAGATCCTGGTGGCGCCGGACCCGGCCAGACTGCTGGCCTTCGGCGTGACCTACGGCGACCTGCTCGACCGGCTGCGGCGGAACAATGACAACCGGGGCGCCGGATTCATCGAGTACAACGGCGCCCAATGGCTGCTGCGGGTTCCGGGCCGGGCGCAGGAACTTCAGGATGTCGCCGACGTGGTCATCAGCGAACGCAGCGGCGCGCCGGTACGGGTCGCCGATGTCGCCACGGTCGGCATCGGCAGCGAACTTCGAGCAGGCGCGGCGACCCAGGACGGGCGTGAGGTGGTGATGAGCACGGTCTTCATGCTCATCGGCGAAAACAGCCGCGCGGTCGCAAGCGCCGTGGCCGACCAGCTGGAGCTGATCCGGCCCAGCCTGCCGCCGGGAATCACCGCAACTACGGTCTACGACCGCACCGAACTGGTCGACCAGACGCTGGTCACGGTGCGGACGAACCTGCTGGAAGGCGCGCTGCTGGTCATCGTGGTGCTGTTCTTCCTGCTGGGCAATGTGCGCGCCGCCCTGCTGACTGCCGCGGTCATCCCGCTGGCGATGCTGATGACCATCACCGGCATGGTGCACAGCCGGGTCAGCGCCAACCTCATGAGCCTGGGCGCACTGGACTTCGGACTGATCGTGGACGGCGCGGTCATCATCGTCGAGAACTGCCTGAGGCGCCTGGGCGAAGCCGGCGCGGCCGGCCGGCTGGCCCTGACGGAGCGGCTGGCGGTGGTGCGCAAGGCCACCGGCGAGGTCATTCGACCGGCGCTCTTCGGCGTCGGCATCATCACCGCCGTCTACATTCCGATCTTTGCGCTGACGGGCGTCGAAGGCAAGATGTTTCACCCCATGGCCACAACCGTGGTCATCGCGCTGTTGAGCGCCATGGTGCTCTCGGTCACCTTCGTGCCGGCCTCGGTCGCGATACTGTTCCGCGGACCGGTCAGGGACCGCCGAAATCCACTCGTCAACGGGGTCCGCTTCGCCTACCGCCCGCTGCTGGCGGCGGCGCTGCGCTTCCGTTGGCTGACGGTTGGCGCGGCGCTAACGCTGGTCATTGTCAGCAGCTGGCAGGCCACCCGGTTGGGTGCCGAATTCCTGCCGAACCTGGACGAAGGCGACATCGTGATGCACGCGTTGCGCATTCCCGGGACGTCGCTGCAACAGGCCGTCGAGTTGCAGGAACAACTGGAAGCCAGCATCCGGGAGCTGCCCGAAGTGGAACGCGTTTTCTCCAAGATCGGCAGCGGCGAAGTGGCGACCGACCCCATGCCTCCCAGCGTGGCCGACAACTTCATCATGCTCAAGCCCCGCAGCATGTGGCCCGACCCAGGCAAACCGAAAGCCGAGGTGGTGGCCGACCTGGAAGCCCTGGTGACACCCATCCCGGGCAACCGCTATGAATTCCTGCAGCCGATCCAGATGCGTTTCAACGAGTTGATCGCCGGCGTGCGCACCGAACTGGCCGTCAAGGTTTTCGGCGACGACTTCGATGAACTCATCGGCCTGGGTGAGCAGGTCCAACAGGTCATCGGCGCCATTCCGGGCGCAGCGGACGTGGCCCTGGAACAGGCCACCGGCTTGCCGGTGCTCACGGTTGAACCCGGGCGCGGCATGCTGGCCCGCCTGGGACTGACCATCATGGACCTGCAGGATGTGGTGGCAACGGCCCTGGGAGGCGCCGTCGCCGGCGACTACTATGAAGGTGACCGGCGATTCGACATCGTGGTCCGCCTCCCGGAACAACTGCGTTCGGACCCCGATGGTCTGGCGTCCCTTCCTGTGCCGTTGCCCGGCGGCAGCTTCATCCCCCTGGGCGAGGTCGCCGACCTGAGCGTGGCCACCGGGTACAACCAGATCCTGCGCGAGAACGGCAAACGACGCGTGGTGGTGACGGCCAACGTCCGCGGCAGGGATCTGGGTTCGTTCGTCGCCGAAGCGCAAGCCGCCGTCGGCGAACAGGTCGAGATCCCGGCGGGCTACTGGGTCGCGTACGACGGCACCTATCAGCACCTGCAATCGGCCACCAACCGGCTGGCCGTGGTCGTACCCATCACGCTTTTCATCATCGCGGTGCTGCTCGTAATGGCGTTGGGATCGGTCGTCGACGCGGCCATCATCTTCTCGGGGGTGCCGCTGGCATTCACCGGCGGTGTGGCCGCGTTGCTGATGCGCGGAATACCGTTTTCCATCTCGGCCGCGGTCGGGTTCATCGCCCTGTCGGGAATCGCCGTGCTCAACGGCCTGGTGATGGTGACCTTCATCCGCAAGCTCCGAGCCGAAGGCCGTCCGCTGACGCAGGCGATCACCGAGGGCGCCCTCACCCGTCTGCGCCCGGTGCTGATGACCGCCCTGGTGGCATCCCTGGGATTCGTTCCCATGGCGCTGAACACGGGCATCGGCTCGGAAGTGCAGCGGCCGCTGGCGACGGTGGTCATCGGCGGAATCGTATCGTCGACGCTGCTGACGCTGGTGGTGCTGCCGGCGCTGTACCAGCTCGTGCATGGCGGGAGACGGGATTCCTAGCTTGCCTGAACCTTGCATTTCTGGATTTACGATCCATAATTGCAAGGATGATCCCGCGCTCACTCGAAGGCAGACTGCGCAATCTATTGCGGACATTTCCAGCGGTTGGGCTTCTGGGGCCCCGCCAGGTCGGCAAGACAACGCTGGCACAAGCCATCGCGGGCAATTCGAACCATCTTTTTCTCGATCTCGAAAATCCCGCAGACCTGGCGAAGCTGACGGACGCCCGAAGCTATCTGCAGGAGAGGAGGGACCGACTGGTCGTGCTGGACGAGATTCAGCGCGCGCCAGGGTTGTTTCAGATACTGCGAGGCGTCATCGACGAACGGCTCCGGCGCGGGGAGAAGGCCGGACAATTCCTTCTGCTGGGTTCCGCGTCGATAGAGCTGCTTCGCCAATCCGGCGAAAGTCTGGCGGGTCGAATCGCCCATATCGAGCTGTCGCCGCTGGATGTTCGCGAAGTAGGAGAAAACGATCAAGACCGGCTATGGATACGAGGCGGATTCCCCCGCGCCTTCCTGGCGGAAAGCGACGACTCAAGCGCCGTCTGGAGGGAGCAGTTCATCCGCACCTACCTGGAACGCGACGTGCCGGCCCTTGGCCCCCGCATACCCGCTGAAACGTTGCGCCGGCTCTGGACGATGCTTGCCCACGGCCAGGGCGGCCTGCTCAATGCGGCGGCCCTGGCAGGAAGCCTGGGAGTGGACGGCAAGACGGTCGCAAAGTACGTGGACTTGATGGTAGATCTCCTGTTGGTGCGTCGACTCCCCCCTTTTCACGCCAACGTGCGCAAGCGCCTGGTCAAGTCACCCAAGGTCTATGTCCGCGACAGCGGCATCGTGCACACCCTGCTTCGACTGGACGATGAAGAGAGCGTTCTCGGTCATCCCGTGGCGGGCATGAGCTGGGAGGGATTCGCACTGGAGACGCTCATCGGAGCCGCTCCAAGCCGGACCGTGGCGAGCTTTTATCGCACCGCAACGGGCGTGGAACTTGACCTGATCCTGGAATTACCCAAGAACCGGTTGTGGGCCATCGAGTTCAAGCGAGGGCTTGCGCCCAGAATCGGAAGGGGACTCCGGACAGCCATCAAGGACATCGAACCTGACCGGACTTTCGTGGTGTACTCCGGTGACGAGCACTACCCAATGGGAAAAGGTATTGAGGCCATCAGTCTGCGGGACATGGCGTTCGAGCTGTCCGCGCTGTAGAAGATTTCCGTGCTTGGGGCTGTGGCCGCGTCGGCGCACAAGACAGTTAGGCCATAGTGCCCCCCAAGAGCCGCACGATCAGAAAGAGAATCGCCACCGAAAACGCGAGATTGAAGCCCACAATCCACTTGATCAGCTTGACATCTCCCCGCAGCTCGGCGATGTCTTGGACGAGTTTGACGCTGAAGGCAAGGTCCAGCCGAGCGTGGCGACGGAGTTCCGGTTGCTGATGCTGACCGGGTGCCACAAGGGCGAGATCCTGACACTTTCCTGGGAGGACGTCGACCTTGAGGCCAGGGAGCTTAGAATTCGCAACGCCAAGACCGGTCCCCGATCCGTCGCTCTGTCGCCGTCGGCGATAATGGTGCTGGAAGGATTGCCGCGGCTGCCAGGCAACCCGTTGGTCATCGTCGGCACAAAGCCCCGGGCGCACGTCAGCAACATCAACAACGTCTGGTTGAGCATTCGGACACTGGCTGACCTTGACGACGTGCGTATTCACAATTTACGGCATTCCTTCGCGTCACGCGCGCTTGGCGAGAGCCTGCCGACGATCAGAAAGCTGCTCGGGCACCGCAAGGTGCAGACCACGGCCCGCTACGCGCACTTGGCGCACCACAACGTGAAGGCGTCGGCCGCGCGCGTCGCCGAGAGCCTTCGGGAGAATCTTGCGGGTCAGACTCGCGTTTCGCAAGCCGCTCTGACCTAGCCGGAGATAACCCTGTTCCTCGCGGTTGCGCCCTCGAACGACTACCGTGCACCGTTGCCGCGCGACGTCGCCCACACCGGGCTGAGCTCAAGCCCGGTCGCCGGTCAGAGAGCAGTGTGAGTACATTCCGTTCTCAAGTTCGCATGCGGGTGCACGCGAGGCAGGTCGATTCCAAGCACGTTCACCAGCCGCTGGCTGAGCGCTGCCCGATTTCGACGTGCCCGTAAACCAGCCCAATTGCGGTCGCGAGGGGCGGCGGGATATCGTCGTCTGCGATTGCATCTAAGTGGTCCAGCGCGGCCAGTGCCTTCCCTTTTTTCTTAGCTTGATTGCCAGACACGCCGCTGCAGCCCTCGAAATCCGGTCGCAAGACGCCAATCGAATCTGATTCACCCACAAGCTCTTGGATTGTAGTGTTCAATTTAAAGGTGCGCCTCTTCGTTGCTATCTTTTCTTTGCTCCAGTCTTCGGGTATCGGTTCGGGCAAAGGGTCTTCATCGTGCACAACGACGAAATCGAGACAAAACGCCTTGGCTATGGCCACGTAGAGTGGGATGTTGTGCTTCGAACCGCAGTCGATCACGGAAACATCCTCCGAGTGGCAACCCATTCTCTTGGCGAGGTACGGGAAGACCGACTTCTCGGTTTCGCCTTCAACGAATGCCACGCGGCGAGCGAAGAGCATTTCGCCGCGGTCTGGATTCACCCATGCGGCCATGTGGAAACGGTGTTTGCGGTCGGAAACGCCTTCGCCTTCGAAAAGATCATTTCTACATTGCACCAAGGTCGTGCCTTCCTCGGCAGAGGCCTTTCGAACCAGCGCGATACCTCGGTAATCGTCCAAGTTCACGAAATGGGTCGAATGGCTGCAAATGAAAACCTGACTATTTTCAATGCGGGCAAGGACTCGAAGAGCGGTATCCAAAGCACGTTGTGCATGCGGGTGCAGAAATAGCTCTGGCTCTTCTATCGCGAAAACGACCGATTCAGACGCTTTACGGGCTGTGGTGGCTCCCGACACCGGGACAACCGGACGCATGGCCTTTGCCCATGCCTTCATGAGGGCGAAAATCATGGCGCGCTGCAGGCCATGCCCTTTGCGCTCCGCCAAGGACTTGTGACCGTCATCGAGATGAATGTTCGTCCCCAATTCGAAGATCTTTGAGATGTCCGGCGGCGTCACTTCCACAGACACACTCACGTCCCATTCAGATAGTTCTTGCTCGATGGAAGACTCAAGATCGGTAAGTTGCTCTGGCCGGTCTTCGCTGCCCGATGCCGCGTTGAGAACGCCGACCAGCTCGCTAAGCTGCTCCTGAATGTCACGGAAGCGTTGGTCCGCGGAAGCCATTTCCGCGACAGCGAAGTTAAGAAGTTTCCCGAAAAGTGCAGTGCTCTTGACTTTCGACTCCTCGCTCAAGTCCCGGACAGCAGGAACAAGAAAGAACTCTGGCAAGACACCTGAAGCGACGTTTCTCTGACCGAGTAACGGCCCTTCCTCAAGCGCTTCGTTGAAGGTTAAGTCTTGTCGGTGATCTTCGATGTATTTCCGTTGCGCCTCTATAATGTGGGCCTTGGTTAGTCGTCCTGACTCTGGGACATGGGCCTTCAGAGGTGTCTCAGAAACGGCGGTGCGACTCGTGTAGTTGCCAGCGTTGTGAGCTCTAAGCCATTCTTCCTCCGGTTCCGATACGTAGCCGTGGTAAGCGAAGGAAGGCTTACCTTCATCATCATACCTAGCCGTTTTCCGAAACCGGAAAGTCCCGTCAGATCGAACGTATTTTCTCCACGTCGTACGTTCCTGGTCAGTTAGCCGATCAAACGAGACTTCCACCCACATCGTCTTGTCGTCGGGTCTGGCGAAGGCGAAGATCTCGCTAATGTCCGGCTTCACCGATGAGTTCAGCGCGAAATCCAAGGCGCTGATGACATTCGATTTACCGTGGTTATTCTGCCCTAGCAGAACGAGCATGTCGCGGCACTGCAGATCGCAATGCTGAATGCTCCGAAAGTTGTGAATGGTTATGGATTCAATCTTCACCCATCTCTCCTGTCTCGTCTGCTTTCCGGATTCTTGGGTACCAGTCATCGGGAATAGTCTGTGACTCCGAGTGCGCGCGTTTCCAACCGGCCTTGCCTGTCTGCTGGAATCCATTTGCCTGTATCAACCGATGCCTGTCGGAACGCTCGATACCCGCCTGTAACAAGTACCGTATGGGATTCTTGACGGTCCGTCCGCAACCGTATAGGGGTCAAACCGGCCCCCGTCGGTTGCCACCAGGGGTTCGAATCGCACTACTCAAAGGGCGAGCACGACAGTGAGCGGAGCGGCAGTCTGCCCCAAGAACTCCGACATGGTGCTGGTATACAGCGGCGGCGGCGCAGAGAAGATCGCGCCGAGATGGGCCGAGCGCAACAACGTGCATCAGATCGCTTGAACACCAGACTGGAACGCCCACGAATAGGTCGAAATGTTCCAGCAAAACGACGACCTGCTCAGATTCCTGCATAAGGACATCATAGCCTTCCCCGGCTCGGGCACCAGAAACAACTTGGTCGACAAGGCAACCCGGCTTGGCTTTCCGGTCCAAAAAAGTCGCCGCAAAGCCCGCGCGGCGGCAACGGGGCGTGCCTACCCACCAGTGCGGCCCATTCATCCTTCTCGACACGATTCCACGTGGTAGCGTGGCTTGTACCGCGTGGGGTTCAGTTTACCGTCGGTCGCGATTCGCATTTTCTCGCCGCCAAGCCGGTTCTGTTACCTTGACTCGCGAGCGACAACGCGGAACGCGCGCACATGTCGCGGTCCGGTCGTCCCGCTCAATCGCCGCGGCGGCTCCAAACCCTTGCGGCGCCGGCGCTTCAAGCCGGTCAAAGTCTACATGGCGACTGTGCCAACTCGACCCCCGTCGGGGTCTTGGTTCTCACACACCACTCACCACTGGCGCATGGTATGCCATGTGCGCTGTTGGCTGCATTTCTATACAATTTCAATGACTTGATAACACTAGGCGTTGATGGGGCGAGCGCATGCTCCAGCACTACAGGCCCATTCATTCTTGAAATCCAAGATGTTGCGTTGCGGCGAATTTTCCTGGAACACGGCGATTGTTGGGGAAGCTCCTATGTTATAGGCTGTTCGCATACGGCGCGTGGCGCTCACAGCTGCTAATGCGTACGGGGTTCGGACTGGACGTGCTTCCTCCATTTGGTTCCCGCAGTGAAAAAGTGTAACGCGCGATGCGCCAAGAATTGATCGCAACCGGAGTTTGGCCTTTATCAGCTATGCTACCGGCCACCAGACCCGCATTCGGGTCAAAGGAGAACAAGTCATGGAGTTTTCCCTCGATGTTGTTTCGAGCTTAATGTTGGATTCCACCGTCCGCGGGCTCTCAATCACAAGACAACTCCAGCCACTTAGCGGACAAGGAGGTGCAGTTTCACCACCGACCTTCGCGCAGGCCCAAGGCGAAGAAAAGGGGCCTAGGTATGTCTGGTCGGAACGCCGGATCGGAGACGAGTTGGTCAAGACCTGCCTTCTTGATTCACCCGCCTCCCAAGCCAACAGGCTCGAAGATTGCTTGCTCGAACTGGTCCACGCCGAGAAGCTGATTCTTCCACTCCACCAGATGAACATCCCGCACATCGGCCAGTTGACCGATTTGGAGCTTCCTCATCGTATGTACGATGCTGCCATCGGTACTGCCAAACTGTCCGACGGTACCCATTGGAAGGAATCTGAAGTCGCAAAACAGATCCGCAATGCTAGCCGCAAAGATGCGGCGCCCCTCCTTGAGCACGCGCCTTTGATACTCATCTTGGGAGGATGGGATTCGCACTCTGGAACAGCAGCGAACGCTTGGCAGGGCCGCCACGAGAAAGCCGTCTGGTCCAAAATCGTCGCAATCGACGCATTCTGCATGCGTCGTCCGGGCGGGCGTCTGGACCCCATGGGACTGCCGTCCTCCCTCAAGGTGGACCTCGGTGCCGGCAGCAAGAAGCTCGTGGACCAGGGATTGGGTGTCGTACCGCCATCCATGGACGAGTTTCCGCGCCTTTCCATTACTATGCGGCACGCCGAGCAGCGGTCGGTAATCTCCTTCGGAGTGCTCCGAAACATCGGCTTTGGCGGCAGCGGCAAAGACAAAGCGGCGCGTGACTACCTCGCTGCGCTTAGCATACTCGGATTAACCGCGCTGCTCCGCCATGGCGGACACCTTCGGAGCGAGTGCGATCTGGTCTGCGACCAAACAAACGGCTGGAAGATACGCAGAGATGAATCTCCAGACGAGAGTCTCTCCGGCATTACGGTTGAGAGCGCGTTGCTGGCCGTGACTCAGGCACTTGAACGACTCCGAGCATCCGGGCTCAAGTTTCGCACCGAACCCATCCACCTTGAAGTTCACGAGAATCTTGTCGCGGCAATGGGCCGCAGCGAAAAGTAACCGTGCTCGAAATCTCGGTGCGGTTCCTCAGCGAGGAGTTCAACGGCCGGACTCCCGGCCAGCCGTCTGAATGGCCACCGCATCCGGCGCGCCTGCTCTATGCGCTCGTTGCCGCCTGGTACGATGGCGGTTGCCGACAAGACGAACGCGAAGCGCTTCGGTGGCTAGAGTCGCAGAAGGCACCGGACATCGCAGCGAACCGTGATGCGCCGGTCGAGGTCTACGACGCTTGGGTTCCAATGAACAGCGTTCCCAACTGGAACAAGAAGGGCGGCAAACGACCGACTATGCCAAAAGCGCAGCGGACCCGCTCCAGCAGATACGTCGGCGAGGACCCTGTTGGTTTCGTCTGGACCGTCGACGCCCCCGAACCTCTTGAGAAATTGCTACGCGATCTGTGCGCTCGTTGCACTCGACTGGGTTCAGCTGAGAGTTTGGTGGCGGTCTCGGTGAGGCGGTCCCAGACTCCTACAGGCGCTGCTTGGCGACCATGCGCCTCGGGGACCATGCTTAGAGTCGCCATGCCTGGTATCGTAGACGCGATTACCGGGAATGAGCCACTTATACCCGGACGCATTCTTCCCTGCGACTGGCGGGCCTACCGTTGGAGCCACAACAGACGGCCAAGCCGCATGATTACGGTTGGACTGACTCAAGGGAGTTACCCCATCGAGCATGCACCCATTCTTGCAAAGCGGCTGCGTCGGGCATTGGTTTCCGTCGCGGGCGCCGCAAAACTCCCAGTGCTCCCCATTCTCCACGGTCACGAGGACGACGGCTCCCCGTTACGCAGGTCTCACCTACACTTCTGTCCGCTTCCCCATGTCGGCTTCCGCCACGCCGATGGTGCGATCTTGGGCGTATCGTTCATCGTGCCTCCGAATAGCGAAGACGCTGATAAGACCTATGTGGAACAAGTCATTGCAACTTGGTTCGCACTCGGTGCGAGACTGTTCATGGAAAGCGGTCGGTCATTGACGTTTGGTCCGGCCGATTCTCGCTACACGCTATCCGACAGGCGATGGTGCAAGGCTTCCGAAGTCTGGCAGACCGTCATCCCAATGGAACTTCCCCGCCATGTCAGCAAACGCCGAACGTGGAACAGAGAATGCTGGGCTCGGATTACATCGGAGATTACGCGCGCATGTACTCAATCGGGTGTGCCCGCCCCACTCGATATAGAAGCTTCGAATACGCCTTTCACAAATGGCAGCCCGCATTCCCGAACTATGCGTGGCCCACACCGTCGCCCTGTTGTCCACGCCCGGGTCTTGTTCCCCCACCCGGTTGAAGGGCCGGTTGTCGTGGGTGCCGGCAGGCATCTGGGATATGGTTTGATGGAGCCGGTGGAGGCACTGTCGTGATGTTTCCGGATTTCGCGCGTTTCTTCGAGTTGTGTCACGACGCGGCGCCTTACCGCTGGCAGGTTCGCCTGGCGAAGCGGGTGCTCTCCGAGCGGTGTTGGCCATCCGCGCTCGACCTCCCCACCGGCGCCGGAAAGACGTCGGTCATCGACATTGCCCTCTATGCACTGGCCGCCACGGCGCACGCCGGCGAACCGGGCGCCTTTCCACGGCGCATCATAGTGACGGTGGACCGGCGCATCCTCGTCGACCAGACGTGGGCGCATGCGGATCGGCTGCTGCGCCGGATCGGGGCAAGCGCGGCGCTTGAGCCAATTCGCCGGGCCTTGGACTCACTGAGCCCCGAGGAACGCCCGAACGCGGTCCGGCTGCGCGGGGCGTGTCCCACCGACCCGCGCTGGTGTCGTTCACCGGATCAGGTGCAAATCGTCGCATCCACCATTGATCAAATCGGCTCGCGGATGCTGCTGCGCGGCTATGGCGTCACGCCGCGCATGCGTTCCGTGGAAGCCGGTCTCGTCGGCCAGGACGCGATCCTGTTCTTGGACGAGGTCCATCTCGCCGGCCCATTCCTCGACACGCTCAATCGCCTCGATGAACTCGACCCGGTGCGCATCGCCCCACGCCGTCATGTCGTGCCGATGAGCGCAACTCCCGTCCCGACAGCCGCAACGAGGGAACCGTTCGCGCTTCAACCGGAAGACTACGCCGACAAAGCGATCGCGCCGCGCCTGCGTGCGAAAAAGGTTCTTCAATTTTCGAACGCGAAAGTCGAGCGCGCGTTGCGGGAAATCGACGCGCCGTGCGTGCTCTTGGTCGCCAATACGGTTCGAACGGCGCTGGCGTGGTTCGACAAAGCCGCGCGACTTCGGACGCCGCGACGCCAACCACCGATGCCCGAACGCGAGCGGTTCCTGGTCACCGGGCGCACGCGTCCATTTGAGCGCCAGCGGATACTGGACGCCGTTGAACGCCGCCTGAAAACCCGCGAACCGACACTGGTGGTAGCAACGCAGTGCGTCGAGGCCGGCGTCGACTGGGATTTCGACGCGATGATCTCCGAGTGCGCGTCGTGGGATGCGCTCGTCCAGCGCATGGGCAGAGTTAACCGGCGGGGCAACCGTCCAGAAGGATCGTGCCTGATTCTGCCGGCACAAAGACTCAGTAATCGTCAGACGCAACAAAAATGCTGTCCGGTCTACGGCGAGCACGAAATCGATACCGCCAACTGGCTCGACAACGCGTCGCCGATCGACTGTACGCCGGGGTCCATGCCCGAGCCACCGTCGGGCTGCGTGCGACCGCCATCCGCGGCTCCGCCGCTGATCCCGGAGTATCTCGACCTCTGGTCCCAGAACCGGGCGAACGGCCCCGCGTTCGACGTGTCCGTCTTCCTGCACGGCGTCACGGAGTATCGTCACGTTCAGGTGGTTTGGCGGGATCTCGACCTGGCGTGCGACGGCTCGTTCCTGAAGCCGCTGCTCAAGACGCTTCCACCGTCGAGTCTGGAAGCGGTTTCGGTTCCGATCTGGGAGTTTCGCCAGTGGCTGGGCGAGCGCAGCGTCGTTCGTGTGGGTCCCGAACCCGAGGTCCGGTCGGCCCAAAGGATTGGCGTCGGCGCGACTGTCGTTGTGCCGAGCGACTATGGGGGCATCGGCGCGCATGGCACGTTCGACGGCGCGACGGACGCGGTGGCGGACATTAGCGCCGACGCCCTGCGCGTTCACCGCAACCTTCATTTCCAGTTCCACGACGCGCCGCCGACCCGCGACGACGAGCCGCTAGAGAACCAAGTCGAGTCCTGGATTTCGGAAGACGACTCTCGATCAGAATTGCGCGAGTGGACCTGGGTCGACCTTGGACGGCGGTGGCTTTTCGTCTCCCATCTGCCGATTGACGACGACGACGACGGCCCGACCTTTCGCCGACGCGCCGTATCGCTCGAGAGTCACTTGAATGGGGTCGAAGCCCGCACGCGGGCCGTGGCCGAACGACTCGGCCTGCCGTCGCCGGTCACGGCCGATCTGGCATTGGCGGCGCGATTGCACGACATCGGTAAGCTCGACGAGCGGTTTCAACGGCTCTGTGGGCGGGCGCCAAGCGCGGCGCCGCTCGGCAAGAGCGCAGAGAATTGGGTCGCGCGTCGCCGCCGCGAGGCACTGTCGGACTACCCCAAGGACGAACGACACGAAGCGCTTTCCGTCGAGCTGATGATTCGGTACGGATTGCACGCAACCGCCAATGACCCGCAGCTCGTCGAGCATCTCGTTGCGAGCCACCACGGTTGGGCTCGGCCGTTCATTCGCTCGGCCCAAGGCACGGCTCGGATCGACGACCGACTGTTCGACGTCGACTTTGCGGCGGCGTTAGCGCACGAGGAGGCGGAGCGCGCACCGGCGCGCTTTCATGCCGTCCAAAAACGTTTCGGATGGCTCGGGCTGTCCTGGCTCGAAGCCATCGTGCAACTCGCCGACCACAGGCAATCCGAAGCCGAGGAGCGAGGAGAGATCGCGTCTGCGGGTGGGGAGTCGCTCAAATGCTGCCGATCAGATCAGCCCTCTACTGGCATGCCTGCGGAGGTAACCTTGGCGGCACTCAACGGCTTGGTGCCGGGAGACTTTCTGGCAACCATCGGCGTGTTGCGGGCGCTTGATCTTGCAGAGGCGCCCGCGCGCCTTCGGTGGGAAGGCATGCTGCCGCGATTCGCTACCGATTTGGATATCGACGAGATCGTCGATCGTCTGGTCACGGTTCGCGAATGCGTCGCCGAGACCTGGCCCGCGGAACTCAACAAGTTGTCCGACGCGCAATGCAACGAACTTCTCCTCGGCTCGACCGAGCCGTTTCGGTCGCTGGTGGTGGCGATGCTCTCGAGCGGAGGCCGCTCCGAGATGGATTTCGTGTCCGGTGGCCGTGGCGGGTTCAAGGACACGTACGACTGGTCCATAAACCGGGACACGAAGGGATTCTCCGCCGAGAGCCTGCGTTGCGCGCTCATCGGCCCGCGCAGCCTCTCGAAAGGCGGTAAATCGTTCCGATGGACGCCACTCGCCGCTCAGGGGGCACATCGGCCGAAGAGCGCCACCGACGACAAGCGAACGGAGCCGTGGATCGAGTGGTTGTCGCTGATGGGCGTGTCGGCACTGGTGTCTGTGCCTGAGTCGCGCTCGGGTCGCCTTGCCACCCGTTCGACCGCATTTTACGGTCGTAGACGGGACAAGATGCATTTTCGCTGGCCGCTTTGGCGCGTTGCACTGAGATGGCACGACATTCGGCCCGCTCTTGCCGGCACCCGGTCCAGCCTTGTTGACGCACTCTGGTGCGGAGCGCCACGTCTTGAGTTCGGAAAACCTCCGAATACCTCGTATGGGCTTGGAGTGGGAAGTCCCCTGTGTATGCGAGACCCCCGCGATGGCCGAGGTGCCTATTAAGCTTGAAGCGCGTGACCTACAAGTAGTCATGAGCGTCAAGCAATTCTGTGTCAATAGGTTCAATGAGGCCCCCGCTGAACGCGGGGGAAATCCAGCATGCTCATGCAAGGCATGTCCCAGGTAACGTCAACGCTTCAATGAGGCCCCCGCTGAATGCGGGGGAAATCGATGCCCGCAAAGATCACTCGAAAGATGCCCAGTGTGGCTTCAATGAGGCCCCCGCTGAATGCGGGGGAAATCCTTGATGCCGCTTGGGGGCTGATCGGGGCGGAGGAAGCTTCAATGAGGCCCCCGCTGAATGCGGGGGAAATCAAGCTCATATCAAGGGAGAGTACGGCGAGGTACAGCTTCAATGAGGCCCCCGCTGAATGCGGGGGAAATCGGTGATGTTCAGTGGGGTGGGCGACAAATCCTGAAGGCTTCAATGAGGCCCCCGCTGAATGCGGGGGAAATCACTCCGGCGCCGTCGCCCCGCCCGGCAGCTTCACCCTGCTTCAATGAGGCCCCCGCTGAATGCGGGGGAAATCGACGGCGTACTCTCCGACCCGCTCGGAGGCTGCGCGGCTTCAATGAGGCCCCCGCTGAATGCGGGGGAAATCGCCCACCGCAGATATTCCTCCTTGGGAAGGTCCGGGGCTTCAATGAGGCCCCCGCTGAATGCGGGGGAAATCTTTCATTC
Organism: Candidatus Rariloculaceae bacterium; assembly: GCA_965221035.1. GTDB lineage: Bacteria > Pseudomonadota > Gammaproteobacteria > Steroidobacterales > Rariloculaceae > UBA6522. Next base: position 3,074,470 of record OZ244860.1, on the reverse strand, counting down.
CCGGACCCCCTCTAACTTTTCCGGGAAAGCTTCAATGAGGCCCCCGCTGAATGCGGGGGAAATCTGCCGTGCTTGGTGAGGGAATAGCCGCACTTCGCGCTTCAATGAGGCCCCCGCTGAATGCGGGGGAAATCCTGGAGAAGCTGGCTCGGCGGGCCGTCATTGAGCGCCAGCTTCAATGAGGCCCCCGCTGAATGCGGGGGAAATCGGCCAGCGTCAGGCGGCTCGGACGCTGGGGGTGTCCGGCTTCAATGAGGCCCCCGCTGAATGCGGGGGAAATCCAGGATTACAGTGCCCATCATCGCGACACCGAACGTGCTTCAATGAGGCCCCCGCTGAATGCGGGGGAAATCCCGCCGTCCAGGTGCCACCCGCCGTGGTGACAGCCCGGCTTCAATGAGGCCCCCGCTGAATGCGGGGGAAATCTTGATGTGGTCCGAGAACGTGCCGTGGAGAAAGTTTCCGCTTCAATGAGGCCCCCGCTGAATGCGGGGGAAATCGGCGCCGCCGTTGGCCAAACCAACGCACCGAAGCCTGCTTCAATGAGGCCCCCGCTGAATGCGGGGGAAATCCCGCCGTCCAGGTGCCACCCGCCGTGGTGACAGCCCGGCTTCAATGAGGCCCCCGCTGAATGCGGGGGAAATCTTGATGTGGTCCGAGAACGTGCCGTGGAGAAAGTTTCCGCTTCAATGAGGCCCCCGCTGAATGCGGGGGAAATCTCGTCCCCCGAGTTCGACCTGCGCGGCGCCGCCGAGCTTCAATGAGGCCCCCGCTGAATGCGGGGGAAATCACCGACTCGAACCATGTGGTGGCGGCAGCCTCATCGGGGCTTCAATGAGGCCCCCGCTGAATGCGGGGGAAATCGCGCTCCAGGCCCAGTGGTCGACGCGCTGCCGTCCGGAGCTTCAATGAGGCCCCCGCTGAATGCGGGGGAAATCGGGCCTGCTCGTCGCCCTACCCGCCCGCAGCATCCAGCTTCAATGAGGCCCCCGCTGAATGCGGGGGAAATCCCTGGCTCATTGGTTCGATATTCGGAAAAATAGATGCTTCAATGAGGCCCCCGCTGAATGCGGGGGAAATCTACGATGAATCTATTACCTTTACAGGAATATCGGCGTGCTTCAATGAGGCCCCCGCTGAATGCGGGGGAAATCACGAGGACGCGGCTGGCGAGGCCGTGGGAGCAGGAGGCTTCAATGAGGCCCCCGCTGAATGCGGGGGAAATCAGCTGCGCCAGATTCCCGGCCTCATGCAGGCGCAGATGCTTCAATGAGGCCCCCGCTGAATGCGGGGGAAATCTTGCCCGACGTGTCCACCCGCTCAACCCAGACCTGGCTTCAATGAGGCCCCCGCTGAATGCGGGGGAAATCTCCGCTCCATTAGCAGTTCGACACATTCCTCGTCAGTGCTTCAATGAGGCCCCCGCTGAATGCGGGGGAAATCCCTTCGCGATGGCGTGACGCAATGTCGCGCCTTTCATGCTTCAATGAGGCCCCCGCTGAATGCGGGGGAAATCATGGATAAGCGAAATACTGGTCTGAGTGTCCGTATAGCTTCAATGAGGCCCCCGCTGAATGCGGGGGAAATCTGCAAACCCCCGCACCGATTACGAGGCAAAATGCATCGCTTCAATGAGGCCCCCGCTGAATGCGGGGGAAATCCTGCTGGTGGCGGGGAGGGCGCAGTGGCGCAGGGCGGCTTCAATGAGGCCCCCGCTGAATGCGGGGGAAATCGGCGCTGACCGTGCTGCTGGTGTGGGTGGCGGCATGCTTCAATGAGGCCCCCGCTGAATGCGGGGGAAATCCTTCGCATGGCGGGTAACTATCCCATGCGTCAATTCTTGCTTCAATGAGGCCCCCGCTGAATGCGGGGGAAATCTCTGAATTACTGACAGGGTTACTCGCAGGTTGGCGGCTTCAATGAGGCCCCCGCTGAATGCGGGGGAAATCAGGCGATCAGACTCTGAGCGGAACCATCGTTGACCAGGCTTCAATGAGGCCCCCGCTGAATGCGGGGGAAATCCACGCCAACCGCGATCAGGCGGAGCGCCAAGCGGCCCGCGCTTCAATGAGGCCCCCGCTGAATGCGGGGGAAATCCACTCCCTTTGCTCGCATCAAGTGTTTTCTTGTCATGCTTCAATGAGGCCCCCGCTGAATGCGGGGGAAATCAGGGAGCGAAGCGTTTGTGGGTTTGAGCGTGCCCCAGGCTTCAATGAGGCCCCCGCTGAATGCGGGGGAAATCATGCGATTCCCACCATGGCACGCACGATCAGACGCCGCTTCAATGAGGCCCCCGCTGAATGCGGGGGAAATCGTGTCGCGTGAGCCGATCGGCTTCATCCACGCGGTGCAGCTTCAATGAGGCCCCCGCTGAATGCGGGGGAAATCGGTACATACGCCGAGATGTCGTCGTGCATAAATGAGCTTCAATGAGGCCCCCGCTGAATGCGGGGGAAATCCTCGACGAGCTGCGCATTGGGGATATCCAGCGCGTGCTTCAATGAGGCCCCCGCTGAATGCGGGGGAAATCGTTGCCACGCCAGTATGTGGCAGCCGAAGTACCGAAGCTTCAATGAGGCCCCCGCTGAATGCGGGGGAAATCGCTGGCGCAACGACTGGTTACCTTCGGTTGGACGGCGCTTCAATGAGGCCCCCGCTGAATGCGGGGGAAATCTGCCTGGTAGGCGTGGTCTAATTGCTTCAGTTGCTCGGCTTCAATGAGGCCCCCGCTGAATGCGGGGGAAATCTTCACTTCAGCAGGAGAAAATCATGGAATGGAAGACAGCTTCAATGAGGCCCCCGCTGAATGCGGGGGAAATCTTGTGTGATAGACCATACAGCACTTTTGTTGCGGAGCTTCAATGAGGCCCCCGCTGAATGCGGGGGAAATCCTGACGGGCCTCTGGCCCACCGTTTACGCGGCGCTGCTTCAATGAGGCCCCCGCTGAATGCGGGGGAAATCCAGGCTGGCATTCAACGGCGCATAGCTAACGACACCCAGCTTCAATGAGGCCCCCGCTGAATGCGGGGGAAATCCGTCCGGCCCAACCTGGAGCCGCAAGCCGCATGAGGCTTCAATGAGGCCCCCGCTGAATGCGGGGGAAATCGATCATCAGCCGATAATCGACGAACCGGGAGGAATCGCTTCAATGAGGCCCCCGCTGAATGCGGGGGAAATCGACCAGCGAGGCGAACACGTACGGAGACGGAACCTGTCAACGCCATTGAGACACCGTTGTTCATGATTTAGTGAGCATCGGGGGAGCTTCTTTCTCGTTCGGCGGGTTGATCCAGACCTTTCGTGGGAGTGTCTGGGGTTTCGGAGGGCCATGGACGAACCGTTCTGGATGTCGGGACCAGGCGTTGTGCAGGGTCCGATGGCGCTGTTCGAGGATGCGTTCGGCGCGGCCGTGGTGGACGTCGCTTGGGGTGAGCATGGCGATCCCGGCGTGGCGGTGCTCGTGGTTGTACCAGGGGAAGAACGTTTGGCAGAACGTGATCGCGGCCTGGAGGTCATCGAAGCGGCCCGGGAAGCCGGGATGGTACTTGAGGGTTTTGAACTGGGCTTCGGAGAAGGGGTTGTCGTCGCTGACCTGGGGCCGTGCGAGGGAGCGGGTGACGCCGAGGTCGGCGAGCAGTTGCGCGGTGCATTTCGCGGTCATGGGCGCGCCGCGGTCGGAGTGCAGGGTGAGCAGCTGGGGTTGGATGTCCTGTTTGAGGCAGCTTTCCTCGATGAGCCGGGCGGCGAGCGCGGCGGTTTCCCGTTCGGCGACCATCCAGCCGACGACGTATCGGCTGAAGATGTCGAGCAGGACGTAGAGGTAGAAGCCGGTCCAGCGCCGTGGTCCGAGCAGTCGGGTGATGTCCCACGACCAGACCTGGTTCGGGGCGGTGGCGAGCAGTTCGGGCTTGGCGTAGTGCGGATGGCTGAGCTGTTCGCGTCGTTCTCGAAGCGGCTGTTCGGCGGCCAGGAGGCGGTACATGGTGCGTTCCGAACACAGATACCGGCCTTCGTCGAGCAGCGTGGCGACGACCTCGCCCGGTGAGCGGTCGACGAAACGCGGTGAGGCGAGCACATCGAGGACGCGTTCGCGTTCGGTGTGGTCCAGGGCCCGGGCAGGCGTGTGGCGGGGCTGCGGGGTCCCGGAAGCGCGCCCTCGGCGACGGTAGAAGGTGGCTCGGGCCAGGCCCAGCGCCCGGCACGCCGGCGCCACGCCGACCCGTGCGGCCAGATCGGCGGCGGCCATCAGCAGTCCTTCCCGTCGTCGAGGTTCAATCCCAGCAGCCCGGCAACTTTTCCCTGCACATCGATGATCGTGTGCGCGGCGGCCAGTTCCTTCTCAAGCCGAGCCACCTTCGCTTCGAGTCGGCGCACCGTGGGACTCAGGGGATTGGACTTGGCGGGCTTGGCGCCGCGTTTCTTCGGCGCCAGCGCCTTCAGTGAGCCGTCGCGGCGCGCCTTGCGCCATACGGACAAATGCGAGCTGTACAACCCTTCGCGGCGCAGCAGGCGACCGATCTCGCCGGGTTGCGTGCACCGGTCGGCCTCCTCGATGATCCGCAAGCGGTACTCCGCGCTGAAGCGCCGCCGCGTTGGCTTGGCCACGACCTCCGGGTCGGGGACCCGCTCCTTCGGGCCGCCGCTGGCTCCGGGGGCCTCGTCGCTACGCTCCTCCGCCCCCGGAGCCAGCGCATCGACACCCCTCAACGTCATCGAATCACCACCGCCTCTCATCGTCCGTCACCTCCTCCGCCCTACACTAATTCCAAGGGTAGCCGATGTCTCAACGATGTTGGCAGAGAGGGGAGACGGCACCAAGCTTCAATGAGGCCCCCGCTGAATGCGGGGGAAATCCCTTGGTGAGGTGGTCGGCCCCGGCTGGCTGGGCCGACGCTTCAATGAGGCCCCCGCTGAATGCGGGGGAAATCTTACCGTGCGCGTGTGTTCCATTTAACGCTAACCAGGCTTCAATGAGGCCCCCGCTGAATGCGGGGGAAATCCGGAAGCGTGGCGCAAGACCGTGATCCGCCGTGGATTGCTTCAATGAGGCCCCCGCTGAATGCGGGGGAAATCAGCACTCCTCGCAGTCCCGGTCACAGGCGGCCTGTGGAGCACAACTGCGAGCGATACCCTTGGACTACTGAACAATACGACGGCTCTTTACGGATCTGCAACCCAGCATACCCGATAATGCCATGTTTTTAAAGAACAATTTGCCTTGCGAGCGCTCGCGGGGTGTCAGCGCACCACTCCGGCGCTCGCGCCGGCACGGCGGCTTCACACGATGACAGGTTCGCGTTCCACGGGGGTGAAGGAACGCTTGCCGAGCGACACCACCTTGGGTTCCACTTTGTCCGCCGGACCGACATCCATGATAACCAAATGGTCCTCGTCGTGGTGGATGATGCTGTCCAGGTCGGCGATCAATTCCGCGTGCCGGACCCGGGTCAGGCGGCACTGGAAAACGGATAGTTGCACCCATTCACCGTAGCCGTGCATGGTCTTGAACACCGAGCGCCAGCGTTTCGCGTCGGATATATCATAGACGACGAAATAGAGCCGTTCGTTCGAGGTCATGGGCAGCCCTCTCGATGGTATTCACCGTTTATATTGGACACGCTGGCCCTCCCCCCTCAACGCGTCGTGAAATTCGGATAGTCGGGCGTTTCCCCCAGCAAGAACCGGCCCAACAGCCGCGCTTGTATTTCAAGCAACCGACGATACTCCACGCGGTAGCCGAACAGCGGATGCGTCACTTCCTGACCCAGCCTTCGCTCGAACGTCGCGATGAAACGTTTCCGGCCTGAGTCGGACAAATTGACGCCCGTGGCCCTGCGCACGAAGTCCGTGGGGCGAACTTCCCCGTTGTTGATCGCGGTGATCACCGCGGATTCGACGATCAGTGGCCGGAACGGCTCCATCATGTCCAACGCGAGCGCAGGTCGCCCGTACCTCGGTTGGTGGAAGAACCCGCGATAGGGGTCGAATCCTGTCGCGGAAAGTCCTACCACCATGGCGCGCGTGAGCAAGGCGTAGCCGAACGACAGCATGGCGTTTATCGGGTCGGTGGGCGGTCTCCGGTTTCGATTCTTCATCTCGAAGAGGTCCGCGTCGCCACCTTGCTTGAGCATGCCCGTGAAATGCTGGAAGTAGCGCGCCGCGGCCGCCCCTTCAACTCCGAGCAACGAGTTGATGTCCCTCGCGCGGCCGGCCTTGTCCGCCAATCGCTTCAGATCTGTCAATACGGGTTCGACATCCTCGTCCGCCCGCCAGTTGCGGCGCAGCAATGTACGCGAATTGCGGATTTTCGCCCGGACCCAGCCCCGTGCCAGCCGCAGGCAAACCTGATCCTCGAACGATCCCTTGTATTGGGCCGTGCGCAGTTCGACGTTGGCGTGTCCGGCACCCACCGTGTGCCCCAGAAACCATCCGCCGTAGGACTGCCAGGTCACCGGGATGTTGCGCCGCATAAGTTCGTGCAGCGTAGGCGTGGTGACGTAGACATTGCCCATGACCACGAGTTGGGACGTCTCGGCAAGCCGCGCGAACACCTTCTCGTCGTCACCCTTGGTGATCAGCAGCCGCTCACCGCTCTTGGCGACCTTGCCGCGCTGCGACTGAACATAAACAGGCAGCGCGCGCGTGTGCCGAACGCTCAAGGGTCGAACGTTTTCGGAAGTGAGCCGGAGCAGATTGGTTTCGTCCGGCAGGCAGACGCCCACCAGGGAACACCTCGGGCACTTGGGGCTGTCCTCAAGCGGCGGCGGAATCCGACCGGCTTCGACGACAGAACGCAGACTGTCGATGGATTGGCGGGTCAACTCCACCAGCTCGTCGTCGAACGGCACCCGTACGCGCTCGCGGGACCCGGCGAAATACAGGATTCCCTCAGAGCACTTGTAGCCGTGCTCCGCCAGGAGCAGCCCCTGCGCGCACAATTGCACGCGTTCGGGATCGTAGGCGCGCCGCGCCACATGGGGCCGCTTGCCCCGTTTGTAGTCGATCGGCGTGACCATTCCGCCGGAGCTTTCGACGAGATCGATCTTGGCAATCAGGTTGAGTGCCTTCGACGACAGCTCGACGGAACGCGCGATGCGCACGTCCTCGTCCACCTCGTCCGGTTCGGGCAGCGACCCGGACCGCTTGTCCACCTTGCGGTGAATGTGCCGCCCCTGCACAGTGTCTGCGGACTCTTCCCACTCCTTCTGAACCCACTCCAGGTAGGCCAGCCGGGGACAGTAGACGAACTCGTTCAGGATGCGGGCGGGGATGAGCGGCGTGTGTTCATCATGGCGCAGCGGAGGCAGCCGAAGCGCGGTCTGAACCGGATTGTTGTCGGCGTCTGTGGCGAGTCTGTCAGCTTCTTGCATATCGATACCCTCCCTTGCCCAAGCGTACTACGCCAGCGTCTTCAGTTTCCGGACACGGCACTTCGGCCCGCCAGCATCTCCGCGAGCGCGGCTACGGTATGGGACCGGGTTTCCTCCTCCAGCAACCGCCTTGGCGGCCCCTCGGCGACAATCCGCCCACCCCCGTCGCCGCCCCCTGGACCCAGGTCCACAACCCAGTCGGCTTCGGCGATCAGGTCCAGATTATGCTCGACCACCACCACCGTGTGGCCGGCGTCCACGAGGCGGTGGAGCGCCCCGACCAGTTTGCCGACATCCGCCATGTGCAACCCGATGGTGGGTTCATCGAGTACGTACAGCGTCGGCCGCGGTGCCGTGCCCATGTGCTCGATGTTGGGCCGTGACCGGGCCAGTTCGGCGACGAGCTTGATCCGTTGCGCCTCCCCGCCGGAAAGTGTCGGGCTTTGCTGACCCAGGGCGAGATAACCCAGGCCCACGTCCTGCAGCAGTTGGAGCGTGTGCTTGAGTTTCGCGTGGGCGGCGAAGAACGGCAGCGCCTCATCGACACTCATCGCGAGCACCTGGGAGATGTTCCTTTCCCGGTATCCGATTTCCAGCGTCTCCCGGTTGAAGCGGCCGCCATCGCAACGCTCGCAGCGAACGCGCACATCCGGCAGGAAGTTCATTTCGATCTTCTTCACCCCCTGGCCGCCGCAATATTCGCATCGCCCGCCGGCCAGGTTGAACGAAAAGCGGGCCGGGCCGTAGCCCCGGACACGCGCCTCCGGCGTCATCGAAAACAGTTGGCGAATCCCGTCCCAGATGCCGACGTAGGTCGCGGGGCACGAACGGGGCGTCTTGCCGATCGGAGTTTGATCGACTTCCAGCGCCCGACCCAATGACCGCCAGCCTTCCAGCGCGTCGCATCCGCGCAAGGCGCCATCGCGGCCCGCCAACAGCGCCTTGACGTTCTCGAACAGTACTTCGCGCACCAGCGTGCTCTTGCCGCTGCCGCTGACGCCGGTGACGCAGGTCAGCGCACCCAGCGGCAGTTTCAGATTCACGTCTTGCAGGTTGTGGCGTCCGGCGCCCATCACGCTCAACCACGCGGCCTCATCGCCGACCTTGCGCCGGCCCATCGCGTGCGGCGCTGGATTGGAGAGCATTTTCGCGGTGATTGAGCGGGGCGACCGCAGAACGTCCTCCAGCGGGCCCGAAGCCACGACCTCGCCGCCGCCTACCCCCGCGCCCGGGCCCAGGTCGATGACGTGCTCCGCCCGCCGGATCGTTGCCTCGTCGTGCTCGACCACGACCACCGTGTTGCCCTTCGCCCGTAGCCGTTCCAGGGTATCCAGCAACAGGCCATTGTCCCGCGGGTGCAACCCGATGGTGGGTTCATCCAGGATGTAGCACACGCCCCGCAGGTTGGAGCCCAGTTGCGCCGCCAGCCGAATCCGCTGCGCCTCGCCGCCGCTGAGCGTCGGTGCGGAACGGTCCAGCGCAAGGTAGCCGAGTCCGAGGAACGCCAACAGTTCCAGGCGGCCATTGAGTTCGTCCAGCGCGTCGGCGGCGATGGCGGCTTCCCGACCCGCAAGCTCAAGCCCCTTGAACAACGCCGCAGCCTCGGACACCGGCAGGTTCGAGTAGGCGGCAATATTCCTGCCCTTGAAATGAACAGCCAGCGACCGTGGGCACAACCGTGCCCCGCCACACGCCGCGCAGACCGCCCCCACCGATCCCCCATCCCCCTCCGACTCGATCCCGACCCCGCGGCAACGGCCGCACCAGCCGTGCTGGGAGTTGAAGGAAAACATCCTGGGGTCCAGTTCCGGAAAACTGCTGCGGCACTCCGGGCAGGCCCGGCGGACCGAGAAAAACGCCGCCTCGCACGGGCTGTCGGCGTCGATTACAGCCACCCGGCCCCCGCCGAAATCCAACGCCGTGGCGAGCATGGCCGCCAACGCCCGCTCCGTCTCCGGCGCCACTTCAATTTCGCCCACCGGCAACTCGATGTCATGTTCGATGAAGCGGTCGAGCCGAGGCCACGAGGCCGTGGGCAGCTTCTCCCCATCCACGCGCAACGCGTCGTATCCCTTGCCCGCCGCCCATTTCGCAAGTTCCGTGTAGTAGCCCTTGCGACCGACGACCAGGGGGCTGAGCAACTCGACGCGGCGCCCCCGGTAACGCGAGCACAACTGCGAGAGGATCGCTTCGGGACTCTGCGCCTCGATGGGCACCCCGCAGTCGGGACAACGCTGCACGCCGAGCTTGACAAACAGCAGCCGCAGGAAGTGGTGAATCTCCGTCAGCGTGGCCACCGTGCTCTTTTGACCGCCGCGGCTGGTGCGCTGCTCGATGGCCACCGTGGGCGGAATGCCGTACACCGCGTCCACGTCCGCGCGCCCGGCCGGCTGGACGAACTGGCGGGCGTAGGCATTGAGGGACTCCAGATAGCGCCGCTGCCCCTCGGCGAACAGGATGTCGAACGCCACCGTGCTCTTGCCGCTGCCGCTCACGCCGGTGAGTACCGTGAACCGATTGTGCGGCAAGTGGATATCGACGTTTTTCAGATTGTTTTCTCGGGCCCGGACGACCTGGACGGCCCCGTGGGCCTGGCCTGCCGGCGGTGTGTCTCGGACTTCGCCCGCGTCGGCATGCGACCGGTGAGAATACGCGGTTCCCCGCGCCCGACCGTTCCGGGCGCCAACGGACGGAGGGGCCGGCACGGATGCCGCGCCCCACTCCGAAAGCTCCGCCAGCGCCCGCCCCGTATGGCTCTCCCGGCACTCCTGCAGGCGCTGCGGCGGCCCCTCCGCCACCACGCGCCCGCCCCCATCGCCGCCCTCCGGACCCAGGTCGATGATCCAATCACAACAACGGATCAGATCCAGATTGTGCTCGATGACCACGACGGAATGACCCTGGCGTATGAGTTCACCGAAGGCGCCGAGCAGCACGGCCACATCGGCGAAGTGCAACCCGGTGGTGGGTTCGTCGAAAATGAAAAGTGTTCGCTCGCGTGTGCGCCGGCGCGCCTTGGCCAGATGCCCGGCCAGCTTGAGGCGCTGGGCTTCGCCGCCTGAAAGCGTCGGGACCGACTGCCCGAGCGCCAGGTAGTCCAGCCCGACCGACTGCAGGGGACGCAACCCCCGCAGCACGGCGCCATCGTCCGCAAAGAACTCAACCGCGTCGGCGACCGTCATCTCGAGTATGTCCGCCATCGACTTGCCAGCCCCATCTCGTCCCGGCAACCTGACGTCCAGCACCTCGTCCTTGAATCGCCGACCGTTACAAGCCCCACAGCGCAGATACACGTCGCTGAGAAATTGCATTTCGACGTGCTCGAAACCCTTGCCCGCGCAGTCCGGGCAGCGGCCTTCGCCGGTATTGAAACTGAACATGCCGGCGGTATAGCCCCGCTCCAGGGACAGCGGCTGTTCCGCCAACCGCTTGCGTACCGCGTCCAGCGATCCTACGTAGCTGGCGGCGTTGGATCTCGTGGTGCGGCCGATGGGCGCCTGGTCCACCGCCACGACGCGATCGATGAATTCATGGCCGCAGATCTCGTCATGGGAACCCGCGGGTTCGCCGCCATCGCCCTTGAGCCGGGCCAGCGCGTTGTGCAGCACCTCGACCACCAGCGTCGACTTTCCGGACCCGCTCACGCCAGTGACGCCGACCAGCCGTTCCAGCGGAATGCACACGTCGATACGCTTCAAGTTGTGTTGCGACGCCCCCCGCACGTCGAGGTGCGGGCCATCCGCCTCGACTGCGACGAGGGCGCGATCAAGCCGCTGTTCGCCGCGCAGGTACCGCGCCGTTGGGGACCGACCGGCGCGCATCAGGTCGTCGGGCCCACCGCAGAACACCGCCTCCCCGCCCGCGGCGCCCGGCCCCGGCCCCATATCCAGAATCCGGTCCGCCGCCAGCATGACCTGGGGATCGTGCTCCACCACGAGCAACGTGTTGCCCGACTCGCGCAGCCGTCGCAGCACGCCGACCACCCTTGCCATATCCCTCGCGTGCAGGCCGATGCTGGGCTCGTCCAGTACGAACAGCGTATTCACGAGCGACGCGCCCAGCGCCGTGGTGAGATTGATCCGCTGCACCTCACCTCCGGAGAGAGTGCGCGACTGACGGTCGAGGGTGAGGTAGCCGAGCCCGACCTCGCACAGGAATCCCAGCCGGCCGCGGATTTCGTCCAGCAGCAACCGGCCCGCCTCGTCCATGGCGCCGGGCAACCGGACGGTGTCAAAGAATCGAAGCGTGTCGCCCACCGGCAACTGCATGAGGTCGTGCAGGCACAGCCCAGGCAGCCGGGCGAAGGCTTTCGGTGACACTTCAAGGCCGGGATGCCGAAATCGCTCGCGGGTGACGGTGGAATTGGCGGCGGTCTCACCCTCATCGGCATCGGCGGCATCGGCGGCATCTCCGCCACCCAGCCTCCACAGAATGGCCTCCAGTTTCAGGCGGGACCCGCCACACGATGCGCAGCGATCATAGGACCGGTACTTGGACAACAGCACTCGGATATGCATCCGGTAGCTACGCCGCTCAAGCCAGGCGAAGAAGCGGTCCAGACCGTACCACACGCCCTTGCGTCGCGGCCGTTCGCCCCGCCAGACCCATTCGCGCTGCTCCTCCGTCAGATCCCGCCAGGGAACTTCCACGTCAATTCCCTTCGCCGCAGCCAAATCCAGCAGGCTCCTATGGCGCTTCAGATAGCTCTTGCTCTGTAACGGCTTGATGGCGCCCTGCGCCAGCGACTTGCCCTCGTCCGGCACCACCAGCTGGGGATCGATGCCCATGGTGCGCCCGAATCCGCGGCACTCCGGGCACGCGCCAAGGGGCGAATTGAAGGAAAAGCTGTTGGGTGTGGGCTCGGTGTAATGAATGTCGCACGCAGCACAATGCAACAAGGAAGAGAAGCGGAGACTCCTCCCCTCCCCCTCAAGTTCCGTGACGGTGACAAGCCCGCGACCGCGCTCCAACGCCAGTTCGAGCGCCTCGACGATCCGTGCCCGGTTCGCACCGCTGAGACGCACCCGGTCCTGCACGACCTCGAAGCACCGTTCGCCCCTGGGTTGAATGCGTGTGTAGCCCTGCGCCGTCAGATGGCCCTGTATTTCCTCGGCGGTGAAGTTCTCGGGAATTGTGACAGCGAAAGTGATCGCGAGGAGAGGATCGCGGGTGTCGTCTGCGATGGCTCCCTGAGGCAGGTCCGCGGCACGCTCCGGCTCCCGACCAAACGCCCGCCCCAGCTTCCCCAATATGGATTCCGGCCCATCATTCCCGACCCGCTGGCCGCAACGCCGGCAATACAACTCGGCCGCGCGCGCGAACAACAGCTTGAGATGGTCGTTGATCTCCGTCATCGTGCCCACGGTGGACCGGGAAGTCCTGACCGGATTGGTCTGGTCTATCGCGATGGCTGGCGGGATACCCTCGATGCTGTCCACCCGCGGTTTGTCCATCCGTTCGAGAAACTGCCGCGCGTAGGGCGAGAACGTCTCCACGTAGCGCCGCTGCCCCTCGGCATACACGGTGTCGAACGCGAACGACGACTTGCCGGAACCGCTGACTCCGGTGACGACAATGAACTCGTTGAGCGGCAAGTCCAGGTCCAGACCCTTGAGGTTGTTCTGGCGGGCGCCGCGCACGCGGATGCAGTCTTTGGGCATGGTGATTGTTATGGGCGGGTGGATGCGTTACCTATCGAGAAGCCGCTTCCGCCATGGGCTAAATAGCAAGGCCGAGTGGCCTCAATCCCTAGTTTACTATTGCAAATGTGTAGTACGCCTTGGCGCATTGATATGGGTTCCCCGTATCGAACATTATGGGTACTGTGAAAACTACCTTGGAAATCAAAGACGAACTGCTCTTGCGTGCCAAGGGGCTGGCCCGGAGAACCGGCAAACCTCTTCGTGCCGTGGTGGAGGACGGTCTCCGAGCCGATCTTGAAGAGAACGACGCGCCAGCGAAGTACGTGCTGCCTGACCTGGGTGTGGGTGATCCCAACGCGGACGATCCGCTTGAACGGATGTCTTGGCAGGATCTGCGGTCTGAAATCTACGGCGAACCCACATCCCGGTGATCGCCGTTGACACCAACATTCTGGTGAACTCGCATCGGCGTGAGGCTCGGTATCATGAAGAAGCCAAGAGCTCGATCACGGTGCTTGCGCATGGCGAGGCTCGCTGGTCCATACCATGGCCATGCATCTACGAATTCCATAGCGTCGTAACCAATCCCCGCATATGGAAGGACTCCGCCACTAGTCCACGTAGGGCAAAATTGCAGATCGATGCTTGGTTGAACTCGCCGTCGCTTCGAATTTGGGAGAAACCCGCGACTTTCTCTCGGTACTGGGACCATTGATTGAACAGTCGCGGGTCCGAGGCCCCATCGTCCACGACGCCAGAATCGCGGCGTTGTGTCTTGCCCATGGAGTCGATGAACTCCTGACGAGGGACAGGGACTTCCGTCTTCTTCCAGTCCTCAAGGCCAGGGACCCATTCGCTCCTTAGAACCAATCCGAGGATTTGGCCAATGATCCAACCGTCCTTTAGGCACGTTCCACCTCGAACGCCGCCACGTTGCGCGTCTCCTTGCTGAATTCGATCCCGACCAGGTGCACCGGCTCGCCAGAGGCCGAGTATTTCTCCGCATACCGACGCGACTTCAGCTGCGCCATCGCCGATCCCTCCCCACCCAACTCCACCACCTTGAACTCGAAGATGTAGACGTTGCCGTTGAAACGCACCGCCATGTCGACACGCCCGTGGTTGGTGCAATCCTCGACCGTCACATCGATGCCCAGCGACGCGAAGTAGGCGTAGAACACGCTCGCGTAGTAGCCCTCGTAACGGGCGATGTCGTTGCTCGTGTACCACTGGTAAGGGATGCTCGCGAAGAAGGCGTGGACCAAGTCCTTAAGACCCGCGAAGTCGTTGGCCCCCAAGAGTTCGTACAGTCGGTCGCCGTGCCGTTGCTGGCTCGACGCGTCTTGCACCAGATGACGTAACAAGCTTCGGTTCAGGCTTTGGTAGACCTCGCGGTTCGGATAGCCGAGCCGGTAACGGACACCGCCGCCGCGCTCGATCCCGCCGGCGATGGTCAGGTAGCCGGTCTGGAACAGCAGCGCCTCGGTCGCAATATCGTCCACATCGAAGGCGGATAGCAAATCCTCGCCGACCAACATCCCAGCGAGTGCCGGGGCGCTGACTCCACGCCGGAGCAACGTCTCCACCAGGAACGTCGGCGTGCCCGTCTCGAACCACCACGCCCCAAACTTGCCGCTGTCAAACAGCAGCAGGATGTCGAACGGGTTGTACACCCGTTCCTCCCCCAACCACCCGTAGCCGTTGTACCACTCCCGGACCGCGTCCCGGTCCAGCCCCGGCAGCTCCGGCGCGAACACCTCGTCCAAATCCTGCTCCGTATACCCGCAAACAGTCGAATAGCGCGGATCCAACGTGATGTCCTTAAGATTGTTCAGCCCCGAAAACAGGCTCACTTTCGAGAAACGGCTCACCCCCGTGATGAAGCTGAGCCGCAGATGCGCGTCGCTGTCCTTGATGACCCCGTACAACCCCCGGAGGTACTCCCGATTCGCCCGGGCGATGTCCGGCGCGCTTTCCAATGCGTCCAGGATCGGCTTGTCATACTCGTCCACCAAAACCACAACCCCGCGGCCCGTGCGGTCGTGCAGCGTAGCGATCAGGCGACGCAAGCGCGCTGGCGTGGAATCTTCCGGATGAGCGGTGATCTCGGCCTTGGCTTCCATGGCCCTCAACATGGACGCCACTTCCGATTCCAACCCACCCGGCCGTTGAAAGTGGCCACCGCCGAAACTCAGGCGCAGAACCGGATGGCGGGCAGACCAGTCCCAGTCGTCGTGAATCGCGAGCCCTTCGAACAGCGCTTCGTTTCCCTCGAACAACTCCTTCAGAGTGTCCAGGAACAGGCTCTTGCCGAAACGTCGCGGGCGCGACAGGAAGTAGTGTGCGCTCACCCCCGCAAGGCGCCGTATGTGCGGCGTCTTGTCCACGTAATAGCACCCGCCCTCGCGGACCTTGCGAAAGGTCTGGAGACCAATGGGGAGCTCGCGTTTTTTCATGGTTGCATTGTATCTACGCGTTCCATGCAATTCAGCCATCGTTGGCGGTGCCGCATTTCAAGGACGTCAATCGACCACAACCCCAAAACTATTAATTGTTGTATATTCTATTATTGCCTTCGGATATTCAACAATAAATGAAACCTTCAATCCCACGACCCGCCCTGCTGGAAAGAATCAAATTGGGGATTTCCGAAGCCCCGGCGGTGGCGTTGCTGGGCGCCCGGCAGGTAGGCAAGACCACGCTGGCGCAGGAAGTCATTGCCTCTTGGCAAGGTCCCTCGACGCTGTTCGACCTCGAAACCGCCGCCGGTCGGGAGGCGCTCGCGGCGACCCCTGAGACCGTGCTTCGAAACGCTGAAGGACTGGTCGTCATCGACGAAGTGCAGCGCTTGCCGGACCTCTTCGAGACACTTCGCCCGATCTGCGACGATCCCCGGCGCAAGGCGGTCTTCCTGTTGCTGGGCAGCGCATCGCTCGATCTTGTGCGGGGCGTCTCCGAGACGCTGGCAGGAAGGATTCAGTTCGTGGATGTGGGTGGCTTCTCCTTGTCCGAGGTTGGGAACGTGAGTCAGCAGGCGTTGTGGTTCCGGGGCGGATTCCCGCGCGCCTTCTTGGCGGCGTCGGACTCCGCCTGGGCGCGATGGATGGACTCATTCTCACGCACTTTTCTGGAACGGGACGTGCCCGGACTAGGTTCGCGTACTTCACCGACCGCATTGGGCCGATTCTGGCGAATGCTCGCCCACCGCCACGGGCAAACCTGGAACGCGTCGGAACTGGCCCGCTCAATGGACGTCAGCGAAACAGCCATCCGGCACTACCGTGACTTGCTGGCGGGCACGTTCATGGCGCGCGTGCTACCGCCCTGGTTCGAGAACCTCGGCAAGCGACTGGTGAAATCGCCCAAGGTGTACCTGCGCGACAGCGGCATTCTGCACCATCTGCTTGGAATCCGCACGGCGCGGGATCTGTCGGCCCACCCCGGCTACGGCGCCAGTTGGGAAGGGTTCGCGCTGGAGCAGACGCTCATCGCGCATGGTGATCGGGAAGCGTATTTCTACCGCACCCAACGCGGCGCGGAACTGGATCTGATGCTGTTGCGTGGCGGACGGCGCTGGGGGTTCGAATTCAAGTGCTCGGATGCCCCCCGCACTACCAAATCCATGCATAACGTTATCGAGGACCTTGAATTGGAGCACCTTTGGGCCGTGTATCCCGGGGAAGTCCGGTATCCGCTCGGAGGCGGGATCACCGCGCTGCCGTTGCGGTGGGTTCGTGAGTTGGAACTCGCGCCTTGAGGGGACCCGTGGCCGGACGCGTGGGGAAGACCGCAACGCCACTCGAAATTTCTGCTGGAATCGATGGTCCAACCGCCCTTCAGTCCCTTTCCACCTAGAATTTAGCCACGCCATGATGTTCAAAATCGCACTGAACCGGATCAACTCATTTGTCACCTACCGTCCATTCAGCGCAAAGAAGCCGGGCCTTGGCGGCCCGGAAGTGCGCGCCTAGAGTGCGCATGGGTAACCCCACGAAAGCAATGCTTCAATGCGGCCCGCTCCTTACGAATATAACTAGCCAGGCAGTCTAGCTTCCTAATTCCAGAGTGAGAGTAAATGGTTTATTGCCTTAGTAGGGTTTAAGGGACTTGAAATCTCGACACTAGTCAATGTATATTGCTGAGTCAATAACCTAACTTTTGGAGGATTGCAGTGGATCAGATCTATCGTAGCAGGTATTCGGCGCTGACGGTCGAACGAATCTGCGTCTCACAGGAGACTATCGTGTTTAGCACGGAGCAACACGTTCCCGCACGCCAGCGCAACCGTGAAGATTTGTCGCAGGGGCGCCAAACGCATACCAAACTAACGGCGCAACCAAAACGGTCAAATGAATAATTGGAGGAATAGCCCATGACCATCGACTATCAGACACTTACGGATGCGATCAGCGCAGATGCGGCCTACCGCCGTGTGCGCCGGCTTCAGCCGGTCGGCGGAGCGGGCGACAAAATCTTCCCGCCAACTTACCCACCCGAGCCGGGCGCACCGCAAGGAACGCCACCACGGCATGTGTTTGAACGGCGGCGAGTCGAAGGCGAGGACGTCTGGTGCGTACTCATTGACAGCGTCCAAAGCCAAGCAAACAGGTTGGAAGAAGCGCTTCTCGCGGCGGTCGATGGCGAAAACGGATCCGAGCCAACACACATACCTCACGTCACGGTGGACTTCCGCGCCGCAGGGTTGGAGCCACTGGAACGAATAACATCGCTTGACGCACCGCACAGGGTCTACGATGCAATCATGAGGGACAGCCTGCTGGACGGAGTTCCATTCATGCAGAGCGACCAAGGTCGCCGTCTGGCCGCTGCTAGCGCGGCAGACGCTACCGCCCTGCTTGAGATCTCACCCACTTCTCTGGTGTTCGGTGCTTGGCATAGCCAGGGAGAAGGCGGTGGGCTGGGCGCGAAGTTCCCCCGCACGCTGGTATCCGAGATCATGGCGATTGGTGTCCCGGTTGAGGAATACGTCTTCGACAAAAGAAGCGGAGAGCTTCGCGAGCGTAGTTCCGGTCGACGCACGGGAAGCCGAATCGACCCGCTGGGCGTCCTTCGCAAAGTAGAGGTATTCAAAGGAGCCTCCGGCTGGAGCACCGACAAGGGTTCTGCCGGCAGGGGAGCGAAAAAGATTCGCCCATCGGAAATCAATCACAGCAACATTGCTCCCACCGTAGAACCGCTGGGCGTGACCGCCGACTATGCGGAGCATCGTGTCACCATCACGTTGGCAGGGATCAGACGGCTGCGATTTGGTGGTGGCGAACGGGATGTGGCTGGCCGAGCGCTAGTCGCGGCACTAGGCCTTTATGCTATTTCCGAGCAGGATGTCCGCGGATACGCGTTACGCTCCCGCTGCGACCTCGTCTGCGAAGGTGTCGCATCACTTGAACTCGTAACTTGGGACGGCTCCAGTTCCGAGCTCCAAATAGACCGCGCTTCGGCGCAAGCCCTCTATCAGGAGGCATATCGAAAGGCTGAAGACGCTGGTTTCAAGTTTCGCAATCTCACGCTCAAGCCTCAAGACAAGTTGGTTGAGATAGTTCGACGCAGTCGCGAGTTGGCGCTTGAGGGAGAAGGTGGGGAGGACAACGACTAGTCCATGAACCTTACCCTCGAAATCGAGTTCCTTACCGGCGTTTGCCGCGCGGCACGCGAACCGGGGAACAACGTGCCTGACTGGCCTCCCCAGCCCGACCGCGTGTTTTCCGCCCTGGTGTCCGCTTGGGGTGCTCGTGGCGAGTCTCCCGATGAGCGTGCCGCGCTGGAATGGCTGGAAAACCAGCCAACTCCTGTAATCCGGTCCAGCACCCACTCCGTAAGAACCGCGCCAGATGTTTACGTACCACCAAACGATTTCAAGGCATCACGGGCAACGGAGAAGTATCTGAAGATACTGCCCAACCACCGCCCGCGCCAGCCACGCCGTTTTCCTGTAGCGCGGCCCGATGACCCCAACCTTGAGATCATCTGGCCGGACGCGCCGACCGTGGAGATTCTGGACGCCCTGAACGCGGTCGCTAGTTGCGTCGGTTATGTAGGCCATTCGGCCAGTTTAGCTCGCTGCCGATTCTTGCGAAGCGAGGCTGCAGAATCTGAACAAGAGCCGCAACAAGCGTACCGCAGAGTCTACCCCGGCCGGTTGTCCGAGTTGAAGGCGGCGCACAGGGCCAAGCCCTGGCGTCCCATGATTCGACCGGGTGCACCGGTTATTCCAAAGTTCGAGTCCACACTCGCGTCGCAAGGCGATTGGCTGGTTCTGGAAGCTATTCAAGGAGACGTTCCCGATATCCGTGCGACCGCTCTTGTATGCCGACTGCTGCGGCAAGCGATTATGGCTGGCTATAGGAAAGCCGGCTTAGGAGGCTCCATTCCGGAGATTATTTCCGGTCATGCTCCCGATGGCGCACCTACGCGACACTCTCATCTGGCGGTCGCGCCCATGGCATTTGTTGACGCACGACATGCCGACGGACGCGTTTTCGGTTTCGCGTTGATTCCACCTTCTGACGAATCGCTGTCTCGCATCAATGGGTTTCGCCAAGCCTTTGAGGCGGTGGCCGACTACCGTGCGGACGAGCAGCGGCGCATACTAGTTCTCCGAGGACAACCCCTGCACGAACCGCTAGAGCTGGCGCCAGCACCAAACGTGGGAAATGGCAAGCGATCACTTCGAGCGGAGCCTTACCTGCGTGAATCGTCCCGCTGGGCCAGCGTGACGCCAGTAGTACTGGAACGGCACCTAAAACGTGACGACGAGACTGAAGTGCGGGAACTCGTTGCCCGCGCCTGCGAAAACGCGGGCTTGCCGACACCCGAACTACGACGAATATGGACGGACAAGCATTCGATGATTGCGGGTGCGCCTGCGTCTAGAGCGTTAACTGGCGCACCTCCATGGACTCGTTGGAAAGTACCGAAATCGCTGCAAACTCGACGCCTGATTCACACCGTGGTGGAATTCGACCAACCCGTCCGTGGCCCAGTCCTACTCGGTGCAGGGCGGTTCACCGGGCTAGGTTTGTGCCGCGGTATCGGAAAGTAACCGTGAATCTTCGACCTTCCGACTTCGCAGCCTTTTTTCATGCTGTCCACGGTTTCGACCCGTTTCCTTGGCAACAGACATTGGTAGACGGGATCGCTTCCAGCAACAAATGGCCGGACGTGTTGGACTTGCCTACGGGTTCGGGAAAGACCGCCGCTCTTGACGCCGCTGTGTTTCATCTCGCGCTTCGTGTGGACGCCCCGGTCAAGGCCGCGTTACGAATTGCGCTCGTCGTCGACCGACGGCTAATCGTAGATGACGCTTTCGAAAGGGCGAAAAAAATCGCCAGCACACTCAACGAAGGCACAACAGAAAATCCGGTAGTGTTGGAAGTGGCTTCGCGCCTTCAGCGCTTGGCAGGAGAATTCAGTTCCCCGCTGGTTGTCCAAAGACTGCGCGGTGGAGCACCCTTGGAGCACGATTGGGCTCGTACGCCCACGCAGCCGACAATTCTCTGCTCGACTGTCGATCAAGTGGGTTCGCGCCTATTTTTTCGGGGCTATGGCGTATCTGATCGCATGAAGCCAGTGCACGCTGGGTTGCTGGGAACAGACACCTTGCTATTGCTTGACGAAGCCCACCTCAGCGAACCGTTCCGACAAACGCTCCGGTCCGTATGCTCGATCGGTCGGGCTAGCATCAAGGTTGCCCTCCTATCAGCAACACCGGGGAATGAAGGAGTGCGCCGTCTGACTCTTTCCTCGCAAGACTGGTCACACCCTCGATTGCGAAGAAGATTGGAGACTCACAAGTCCGTGACGCTCGGGAGGGCAATTCGAGGGAACACGAAATCCGCCGCCTTGGTTTTCGCGGACGAGGCGCGTGGCTTGGCTACACGGCTGAAGGAACGAAACGTCTCCCCTGTCGCAGTTGGTGTGGTGGTCAACCGCGTATTGCTCGCTCGGGACATATTCGATGCGTTGCGTGAAGATGACAAAAGCGATGTCGTGCTGATGACCGGTCGGGCTCGTAACGTGGACCGTGACAGAATCTCGGATGCGCTCGTTGCCTTCCGCACTGGCAATGAGGAAAAGCGCGCACGCGCGAAGTCGCTCTTCGTCGTCGCGACCCAGTGTCTGGAAGTCGGCGTAGACTTGGACTTGGATGGCCTAGTAACGCAAGCCGCATCCCTTGACGCGCTGCGCCAGCGCTTCGGCCGGTTAAACCGCGCTGGCCGCCCGATAGAGGCCGAGGGCGTGATATTGGCACGCACGGAGGACATCGCGGCAAACGCTGACGACCCAGTCTATGGAGACCGCATTCGTCTGACTTGGGAGGCACTTCAACATATCGCCGAGGGAGATACCGTGGATTTCGGCCTGAACGCGCCATTGGCCGCACGGCTCGAAGCCAACGGACTCAATGCCAAAGACCTCGCTTCGAAGCGTCCGAACGCCCCGACACTCATGCCGGCATATCTCGATCTGTGGTCACAGACATCACCGCGCCCTTCGACGGACCCAGACATCTCACTGTTTCTGCACGGCCCGGCGCGGACTTCGGCGGGCGTGTCTGTTGTCTGGCGCGCTGACATTTCCGCAGATGATCTCAAATCTGGTGAAGATGCCGGTCATATCAAGGAAGCGGTACGGCTTTTCCCGCCGCGCGCAGCCGAAGCGATCGAGCTTCCGCTCTGGGTAGTCCGGGCATGGCTGCAAGGGCCAACGGGATCTGATTCCGATATGTCGGACGCGCCTGAAAGAGCAGCGGATCGTCAGGAGAGCACCCCAAATCCCGGTAATCCAAGAAATGGCTTCCGCTGGGCCGGCTCCGATGATTCAAACACCGGTGTTGTTGGGGCGAACGAGCTGCGGCCAGGCGATCTTCTGGTTGTGCCCGCCCAATACGGTGGCTGTGACGAGTTCGGCTGGGCACCGGACAAAGGTTCTCCGGTCGAAGATGTCGCCGATGAGGCGGCTAAGCCCTATCGCAGGCGGCGGTTTGCTGTCCGCGTTTCCCGTGGAATGGTGACCAAAGCGGTTTGGAGCCGAGTTTCCGATCTTCTTGCTGCCGAATACTTGGCCGACCGAGATTTGGTGGGCGCTTTAGTCGACACGATCTCAACAACCATGTCGGATGAAGTGGACCGTCGTGACGGCGCGCTGCTTGAACTACTGAAAGTGCTTAAACAAAACGGGGAGGGGTCAGTCGATGCCCACTTCCCCTATCCCGGCGGACGCGAGAGAGGTGTGATTCTTGTCGCTGAGCGAGGAATCAGCGGTAACGCCGCGCGGGTAACGGCAGCACCATCAACGGAACACGAAGATGGCTCCTATACCTCCAGCAAGCCAGTGCTGCTAGACGACCACGGAAACCATGTTGCCGACTTCGCCAAGAAATTTGGTCATACCCTTAATCTGAGCAACGAATTGGTAGAAGACATTTGGTTGGCAGCTTGGCTCCACGACGTCGGCAAGGCAGATCCGAGGTTTCAAGCCATGCTCGGTGGAGGCGATCCTTGGAATCGCCCCGACGGATCTCCGCTGGCCAAAAGCGGGCGATCATGGTCGCCACAGGCGTGGCGACAAGCAGGACTACCCAGAGGCTGGCGGCACGAGGCTTTGTCGGTTCGGATGGCCCGGAAGCATCCGCGCTTGGCCGAAGCCCATGACCGCAACCTGGTTCTCTGGCTCATCGGCACTCATCACGGTCTGGGTCGACCTTTTTTTAGCTTCTTCGACCCGGAGCCCGAACAACCGCTCCCCCCTTGCCTTGGAGTCAGTCAATGGCAGATGCCGGAAAGTGAGTTTGGCCCAGAGACGTTGGCGTTCAATTTCGAAGGCTACGACTGGCCAGCTATGTTTGAGGAATTAAAGCTGCGCTACGGCACATGGGGCTTGGCTCATCTGGAGGCGATCATACGCCTTGCGGATCATCGAGCATCGGAACAGGAGCGAGATTCATGACTTCGCTTGCGAGCCACCGCCTCGACGGCTTGGAACCCGACAACTTGCTTGCATTCATGGCGCTGTTGGGGCTGCTGCGGTCGCTGCAAGAGGCGCAACCGGAATGGCGATCACGAGTCGCATGGACCGTAGACGAACCGCCGCTTCGCCCCGTGTTGCAGACCCCCAAGGGAGTAAGCGAGGCGACCGTTACCGAAGCTGCGGCCAAGGGTCTTCAAGAATTGGGACAACGCCATGAGTTCGGAAGGCGAAAAAACTTGAAGGAGCTATCTCGTAACGATGCTACCAAGGGTCTGCGTGAAGCCGCCAACGCCAACAATCGGTACGTCGCCGACCTATGGACAGCCTTGGTCAGCGACGCCGCATTCAACCGAGACAAGAAACAGAAAGTGGACAACATAGTCCCGACGCCACTGTGCCTCATGTTTGGGCAAGGACATCAGTATTTTCTGGAACGGCTGGTTTCGGTTCCGCAACAAAAGACTCCGCCAGCCAGGGGAGCAGGACGACAAAAGACACCGGTTTCTGAATCGGATTGTTTACGTGAAGCGCTGTTTATTCCTTGGCAACGGCCCGACGCCACGGATTCGTTTCGTTGGGACCCCAACGAGGATGTTCGATACGCATATCGAGCAAATGACCCAACGGATACAAAGACTAAAGAGCGCACGCAGCATGGTGCCAACCGGCTCGCCGCGGTTGGACTCTCAGTTCTGACTGTCGTTCCAATGCAGTTGCAGCGGTACGGTAGCGTTAGACTGGCTGTCATTGGTGGTCATCGTGATTCGAAGGGCGAATTCGTAATGCGTTGGCCAATTTGGCGACAGCCGATCAGTCTCGCTGGCATTCGGGCGCTATTGACCCATCCAACTATGGCACATCGCGAAACGCGTGCCGCACTCGGCATCATTGAAGTTCGAAGAGCCCGGCGGATATCGACCGGTAGGTTCATGAATTTCACCACCGCAGGACCGGAAACCGAAAATTGATGCCCTTCGTAGCAAATCTACGCGAACTGGTGATTCATCTCGGGTTTGCCAGCTTCTCGAACATGCACCCCCGGCGCAAGGCGGTCTTCCTGTTGCTGGGCAGTGCATCGCTCGATCTGGTGTGGGGCGCTGCCGAGACGCTGGCAGGAAGGATCCAGTTCGTGGATGTGGACGGATTGTCCTTGTCCGAGGTGGGGAACGCGAGTCACCTCTGCCAGATTTCCAAGCCACCCCCGAACAGCCTCCGCAGTCTGCTTGACCAAAGTACGCATCGGCAGACACCAGACAAGGCGCCGAGGCGTCGACTCCGCTGCCCGCAAACGGTGCGCGACCCAGCCAAGAGTCACCGCCGCAGTCTTGCCGGAGCCCGTCGGCGCAATCAGGACACGCGGCCACGTTTCATCCATTAGCTCCCGCTGCCATGGATCCGGTCGCCGTTGACAGTCCAAGCCGAAGGCCACGCGATAAAAGGATTCACCGTTCAAGCAATTCTCCTGACACAACGAATAGCCGGATCAACAAGGGCCTCGCGTAGAGTCAGGGGACGCATTCGGCGACCGCCCAGATCACCAGTGGATGCCGAACCGCGCCTTCGTTGCGGCGGTGCTTGCCCAAGGCACTCCCGGAAGCCTGTCAATGAGTTCAATGAAGACACTTTCAAAAAGCTGCGCCTGCGCCGCCGCCGTCAGTGCGCTGGCCTGATCGGCGGGGAGCAATGGGCGAACATCCGTCCAAAGCCGCGGGTTTGCCAGCTTCTCGAACATGCGCCGCTGTGCCTGTGCGCGAGAAATCGAAAGGTCGGAAGAATCCATGCAATTTCGGAAAATCTCGATAATTCGATCGATGTTCAGCGACTCGATCGTATCCAGGCCGTACGCCAGATCGTAAAGGTCACGACCTTTGTTCCTCTGCAGGAGCGCCCTGAGCTTGGTCGCCAATATTTCCTCAGGTGAGAATGTGGGGATGTCGGCTTTGCCAGTGAACCATGGGTTCACCACTTCAAGGCGTCTTGCCGTTGGCGGGTCGAAGGAAATGATTTCGCGTGTGTTGATCTCGACCTTCAAGCGGATCGGGCCTGCACCAGGATCCTCGGAATCCACGCGGAATCGCAACTTCGGCGCCACCGGACTTTGTGCGAAATGCGCCTTTCCGAGCCATGGCTCGAGCAAGACCCTGAGCCTGTCGATGATCGGACCGATCGGACCCTCCGACGTTCGAACCAGATCGATATCCTCCGAGTAGCGCAACGGAGCAGGAAGGTGCAGCTTGTGCAGAGCCGTCCCGCCGCGGAAACGAAGCGCCTTGCGCAATGACCGATCGCGGAAAATCTCAACCAACGCCCGGCTGATGATCAAATCCTGCTCAACCTGCCGTGGTTCCGACCATGGAGCTACATTGGCCCAGGCGACGATGTTCTGGTTGGGAATCAGAGGTCAGGCTCCGGCAAACGATACGTGACCACGCGCCACTTCGAATCTCGTAGCGGCGATTTCGGGGCGAAAACCGGGTCGCGGACGCTTTGCTCAAGATCTGTCCAACGCAGCGGTCCCTTGGATTGCAGTCCGTCCAGCATTTCCTTCGTCAAGTGCGCCTGACCGAGGAAGTCCAGCAGAAAGCCGAGCCGTTGCGCCACCGAGCGCTCCACCCTGACCGATAGGGACGCGAGTTCATCGGCTTGTATGGTCGGTGCAAGTTCTGCGAGGACGGTCGCAACGCTGTCGATACCGCCGGAAGCCTGCGGGTAACGGAGCAGATCCAGCGCGGTCAATGCAGCCGATGAGATCTTCATCATCCCGGCGTCGGTCTTGCGATCTTCGACGCCCGGGAGCGGGGATTCCATGGTTCTGCGGAAATAGAATGCGATAAGGTGGCGGCCCGCTCTAATCTCCCGCAATCGCTTTCCGCATACGACTTGAAACTGCATGACGGCCTGATGCGTCGCGCCATGCAGCTCGGCAGCCTTCAACAGGCCGACATAGTAGGCTTCGCCCTCCCAACGCATCAGCGCATCAATGAACCAAGCAGGCGGAGGTGCGCCCAAACTGGCGAATTGTGGCGGCACAATCACATAGAATCCCTGGCGAAGCCTCAACAACTTCCGAGACCGCTGCAATCGCTCCGCAGCGTCCAGAAACGACCGGTGCCCAAGGCCAAGGTCGTCTTGCGCCTCAGAGGCGGTGAAGACCAATCGACCCATCGAGAGATGCTGGTCGATATATCGGGGCAATGCTTGCCGATAGCGAATCATGCCCCATTTTCCGCCTTTTACGCGGAAAAGTGAACACAATTCGTCAAAACGCTCTTAACCCAATCAATCAACCCGCCCATCACACCGCATCAGTCCACCCACACATACCGAGTAATCTAGCCGCTCGCCGGTCCACTGGGTCTCGGCCGTGCGGCGGTCGATTGTCACGCCGCGCTTGCGATTGTCGTCTTGAAGACGCCGAGTCGCCTGTTCGGCGCTGTCGGCACCTTGGAATTGGGGATGGAGTGACGGTGGGATCCACCTTCCGTCGTTGCCGATGAATTTCAGTTCGCCGTCGGTGCCGTGCTCGATGCGGTACTCGTCTCGGTGCAGGCTGCGATGATGGTATCGGCACAGGGTCACCAGGTTGTCGAGGCTGGTTTCGCCGCCGTCGGCCCAGTGCCGAATGTGGTGGGCGTCGGTCCAGCGCTGCTGACCGCAGGCGGGGAAGCGGCAACCGCCGTCGCGGATGCGGAGTGCGTGGGCGATTCGCCGGGGTACGGTGCGGGACCGGCGGCCGATATTGAGCACCTCGCCGCGGTCGTTTTCCAGAACGGTGGTCAGGGCGGCATCGCAGGCAAGTTGGCGGACCACGTTGGGGGCGATGCGGCGGCGATCATCCGTGTACGCGGTATGGCCGCCGTTGATGCGGTTGTCCGGGTGGGCGTCGTTGGCGTTGACGTGCACGAAGACCTGGCAAGACTCATGTCCGGCGAGGGATTGGGCGCGCCCGCCGCCGGTGGCGACGTAATGTTCGGCGATTCGGGCGAGGGCGGTGGCGCGGTTGACGGTGCGGCTGGGCGTTTCCGCTGAATCATCTTCGGCAGCCGGGGCGGGAGCAGGTGTTTCCGCTGAAACACTTTCAACAGCCGGGCCTGGAGTGGACGCCCTGGATTCGGCTGAAACATCCTCCGCGACACCGGCCTCCGGATCGTCGTCCCGCTCCGACTTTGCCTCCGACTCCGACTCCGCCACCATCGCATCCAGGGCCTTCTCCAGCAGCTTGCCCTGCTCCAGGGGCAAGCGGCCGCCGAAGACCATGGTTCCATCGTCCTCCGCATAACACCAGAAGCGCCCTTCGCGACCGCCTTCAGGTTCGGACTTGGACGCGTCCAATTCAGCCGTGTGATTCCTGTAGGCGCGCACCAACCGCTCCATGTGGTCCGCGGTGCCATGACGGGCGATCTGCAACAGGAATGCCTCGTTCTGGGGAGTGGCCGCGCGGGTCATGGCGCGGACCTTGGAGTAGCTGACCTCGCCGCGCTCGAACGCCGCGTCGATCTTTGGTAGTTCCCGCAGCGCACGGGCAACACGGACCTTTTCCCGCGCGGCGAGTTTGCCGATGCCGCACCTGAAGTTGAGCCAGTGCGACAGCGAGCGGATGCCGACCCCGCACCAGCCGTTTTGGCGGTCGAATTCGTCCAGCAGCTTGATCAATCGGTAATTGGCCGCGTTGAGATGCCCGGCCAGCGTGGTGATTTCGGCTTCGAGTCGTTCGCGACGGGCCTCGTCTTCAAGCAACCGCTCTAGGATGGGTGGGGAAGCCCGCTCCGGCAACGCCGTGGTGACAGTTCGCGAAGGCGTGTCCCGCGGGCCGACAGCGGGAAAGCCGGAACCCGACGGGTGGTGGATTTCGCTGGTGGGTGGGGAGTCGAACATGCGGGTCTCCAAGCGTGCATTGGTACCTGAACGAATATCCAGTATAATGCCGAAAATCGGAGTATAAATCAATATAAAAAAGCATACAAAACAGCGTCTTATTTATCCCTCCCACTAGTCGGCCCACTCCCTTCCACCGGAGAAACCCTGGCGTTTGAACCATCCGCAAATCCGCCCGCCAGACCCGCGTAGGCATCCGCCCGCCGATCCCCAAGAAAAGGCCACTCGACCCGAGACCGCTCCACTTCCGACAGGTCCAGTTCAACGACCAGCAACTCCTCCGACTCCGCGGACGACCGCCCCAGCACCCGCCCGTCGGGTTCCGATACAAAACTTCGGCCCCAGAACTCGATGCCACCCTGTGTTTCCGTACCCCCCGGCACCCCTTCAAACCCCACCCGATTCACAGCCACCACGAAACACCCGTTGGTAATGCCATGGCTTCGCTGCACCAGTTCCCACGCCTCGATCTGGCGGTCACGCTCGACCGCACTGTCATCCGGATGCCAACCGATCGCGGTGGGATAGAACAGGATTCGCGCGCCCTGGAGGGCCGCCAGGCGCGCAGCCTCCGGGAACCACTGATCCCAGCAGATCATCACGCCGCACTTCCCCCACCGGCTGCTGAACGGTCGGAAGCCCCGGTCCGCCGACGCGTCCCCGGGCGCGAAATAGAACCTCTCCCGGTAACCGAAGATGGGATCGTCGGGGATGTGCATTTTCCGATACTTGCCCCGATAGCCGCGCCGGCCATCGATGAAGACGGCCGTGTTGTAATGGACGCCGGACGCGGCGCGTTCGAACACGCCGGCGATCACGGTCAGGTCCAGATCCTGGGCCAGCGCCTCCAGCGCTCTGGTGGTCGGTCCGGGAACCGGTTCGGCCAACGCGAAATGGGCCGCATCCTCCGTCTGGCAGAAGTATCGCCAGGAGAACAGCTCCGGCAGGCACACCAGACCCGCACCCGCCGCACCCGCTTCGGCGACCAGGTTCAATGCCCGGTCCAGGTTTTCGCCGGGGTCTGCGCCCATGCTCATCTGGGCCAGGCCCACCGCAAGGCGGCCGTCGGCCTTCTCGCCCCGGGACCGGTTCACGGTTTCGGATCGGTGGGGGCGCCGCTGCCGCGGTACGTATCCTGCTCAAGACACGCGGCATAGCGGTCGACCACCCGGCTGCCGGCTTCTGGCGGCAGCGTGCCCGTTTCCATCGCCGCCGCCACCAGCTTGCTCACGGCGGCACGCAATTCCTTCTCTTGGTAGCCCATTTCCGCCAACATGTCGGATACCGTGGTGGCCGGGACGATGCGTTCGACCCGGAATCCCTGGGGGGCGCTATCGTCGGCGCGGGCATGGACTTCGGCGACCCGACCGAGGAGATTGTGCGGGTTGCCGAGGACCTCCTCATAGGCACCCATCAGGAAAAAACCCAGCATCGACTGTCCACCGGGTCGCAGCGAATGCAGCGGCAGCACGGTGGCGTCGGAATCGGAGGTGATGTACCGGTCGATGCGGCCGTCTGCGTCGCAGGTGACGTCCACCAGCACGCCCCGTTGGGATGGGCGCTCGTTCAGCCGGTCGATGGGCATGACCGGAAAGGCCTGCCCCGATCCCCAATGGTCGGGCAGCGACCGGAACACCGAGAAGTCGCACAGGACACGGTCGGTGAGGGAACGCTCCAGCGGCCTGAACTTCGCCGGCAGCGCCATTCCGCGCTCCCTCGCGGACTCGATAACGCGCTGGGCGACGGTCACGAAAGCGCGCTCGGCCACCGCGTATTCCTCCATCGCCACACGCCCGTCGGCGAACGACTCGGCGACTTCCCGGTAGGCGGCCCGGGCCTTGGCAAGGAGAGAGGCCGCTTCCAGAACCTCGCCCGGCACCCGCCCCTGCAGGGCGCTGCGCACCAGCCACGAGGCGGCATCGCCCGCCTGGGGCGGAATCTCGGTTTCGTCGGTGAAACCGCGGCGTTTGCGGACGGAACGCACCGGAACGATCAGCACGGCGTGATGGGCGGTGACCGCGCGTCCGCTCTCGGTGACCAGCACGGGATGCGGCACGCGACGGCCGCGGCACACATCGTGGACGGCGGTGACGATCACGCGGGCATAGTCATCCATGGAGTAATGCGGCTGCGCCGGGACACCGCCCCCATCGCCGTACTCGATTCCGAGGCCACCGCCCACGTCCAGGTACTGGAGCGCGGCCCCCCGTTGCAACAGCGACGCATAGACCTGCGCCGCCTCGCTGGCCGCCCGTCTGAGGCGGTCCAGGTCCGTGACCTGGCTGCCGATGTGGAAGTGCAGCAGCACCAGATGCGGAAGCACTTCCGGAAACCGCTCCAGCAACGCCAGCAGATCGGCCAGGGAGAGACCGAACTTGGCGTCGGCCAGGACGCCTTCGCCATTATCTTCCGACATCCCGGACCCGCCTGAGGGACTGATGCGCACGCCCAGCAGGGGACCGTTGTCACGCTTGCCCGCGATGGCACGAAGCACCGCGAACTCCTCCGGACTCTGCAACACCGGAATGACCCGCCTGCCCAGCCGCTGGGCATCCAGCGCCAACTCCAGCATCGACTGGTCCTTGACACCGTTGCAGACCAGCAGCTGCCGATCGTCCCTCAGAAAGGGCAAGGCGGCCGCGAACTCGGCCCTGGATCCGCATTCCAGACCCATCCCGTACTGGCGGCCGGCATCCAGGACATCCGCGACCACCTGTCGCTGCGGGTTGACCTTGATGGGATAGACCGCCATATGGCGGTTACCGTATCCGGTCTCGGTGATGGCGTCGGCGAAAGCGCGGTGCAGCCGTCTCACCTGCGAGTGGAGGATGTCCGGGAAACGGATCATTAGCGGTGGCTCCACGCCCCGGCGCTCGGCAGCCTCGACGACGGCAGGCAACTGGATGGCGCCCAAGGCTTGCGGCCGGGGACGGACCACAACCCGTCCATCTGCGTCAACGAAGAAGTAAGGCCGCCCCCAATGCCCGACGCGGTACAGGTCGGCCGAATCCTCGGCGGACCAGGTCGAGGCCCTTTCCGCCGGCCCGCGGATGCCGGGCGAACCGCCAGTCAGCACGTGGGACACGTCACCAGTCCAGGACGCGGGCGAAGATCAGCGGCGCCACGATGGTGGCGTCCGACTCGATCATGAACCGGGGTGTGTCCGCCGACAGCTTTCCCCAGCTGATCTTCTCGTTGGGCACCGCGCCGGAATAGGAACCGTAGCTGGTGGTGGAATCGCCGATCTGGCAGAAATAGCCCCACTTGCGAACGCCGGGGCGGTCCAGGTCCTGTTCCAGCAGCGGCACCACGCAGATGGGAAAGTCGCCGGCGATGCCGCCGCCGATCTGGAAGAACCCCACCGACGCCTCGCGGCTGGCCGCTTCGTACCACTTCACCATTTCGATCATGTACTCGATGCCGGAGCGTACGGTTCCCGCGTGCTCGAGGGTGCCGTCGATGCAGCGCGCCGCGAACAGGTTGCCCAGGGTGGAATCCTCCCAGCCTGGCACGAACAGGGGCAGGTCCGCTTCGCAGGCAGCCGCAAGCCAGCTCTCGGACGCCTCGATCTGATAATCGGCCGCGAATGCCCCGGAACGCAGCGCCCGGTAGAGGAATTCATGGGGAAATTGCTGCCGTCCCATCCGGTCGGCCTGCTGCCACTCCCGCAACAGGATTCCCCCCACTCGGCGCATCGCTTCCTCCTCGGGGATGCAGGTGTCGGTGACGCGGTTGAGGCCTCGCGCGGCCAGGGATTCTTCCTGCTCCGCGGTCAGGTCCCGATAGCCCGGGATGCGCAGGTAGTGCCGGTGCGCGACCAGGTTGAACAGATCCTCCTCCAGGTTCGCTCCAGTGCAGCAAATGGCGTGAACCTTGCCGCGGCGGATCATTTCGGCCAGCGACAGCCCAAGCTCCGCCGTGCTCATCGCGCCGGCCAGCGTGACCAGCATCGCGCCGCCCTGGTCCACCAGTTCGGCATAGGCATCGGCCGCATCCACCAGCGTTGCGCTGTTGAAGTGCCGGTAGTGATGACGGATGAAGTCGCTGACCGCGCCCATGGATCTGCTCGCCTGTCGCCGCCGACCAAGGGGCGGTGGCGAAAGTTTAGCGCAACACCGGGACTTGCTGGGTCAGGCAATGAACCGCGCCCAGCCCGATGACGATGTGGCGGCAGTCGATGGGAACGACGGTCCGTCCAGGGAAACAGGCACCGAGAATTTCCATCGCGGCGGCGTCCTGCCGACAACCGAACCGAGGCACCAGGACCGACTCGTTGGCAACATAGAAGTTGAGGTAACTCGCCGGCAGTCGGCGGCGCCGCCAATGGAGCGGTTCCGGCATGGGCAGGTCCACGATTTCCGGACGCCGACCGCCCGACAATCGAACCTCCTCCAATCGAGCGCGATTGGCGCGCAGCGGGCGGTGGTTCGCATCCGCCTCATTCGGTTCCACCGCGGTCACGATGCGGTTTTCGGATACAAATCTGGCGACGGCGTCCACGTGGCCGTCGGTGTCATCGCCCTTCAGGCCCTCCGGGAGCCAGATGACCTGGTGCGCACCCAGTGCATGCTTCAGGCGCGTCTCGATCTCCGCGCGGCCCAGTGCCGGGTTCCGGTTCGGGTTCAGCATGCACGGCTCGGTGGTCAGCAGCGCGCCGGACCCGTTGACGTCCACCGAACCACCCTCCAGCACCATTCCGGGATCGAATCTCTCGACACCGAGAATTTCGGCCATCCGCGCTCCCACCGCCGCGTCCCGGTCGCACGGCAGGTACTTGCCGCCCCAGGCGTTGAATCCGAAGTCCAGCGCCAGCGGCCGACCTCGGCCGTCGACCACGAAAATCGCGCCGTGGTCTCGGCACCAGGCATCGTCGGTGGGCACCCGGTGAAACGCGATCCGGCCCGGCGAGACCCGCCCTTTCAGCAGGCCGTCGACATGGCGTTGGTGCGCCTCGTCCAGC
This sequence comes from Candidatus Rariloculaceae bacterium, assembly GCA_965221035.1. Lineage (GTDB taxonomy): Bacteria > Pseudomonadota > Gammaproteobacteria > Steroidobacterales > Rariloculaceae > UBA6522. Next base: position 3,041,635 of record OZ244860.1, on the reverse strand, counting down.
ACGTTGACATGCACCGTCTCGGACTCGCCAAGCGCGGCAACCATGTCAACCACGGCGCGTTCCACTGCGTCGAGCGCGCCGGGCCATGTCTGCGCGTTGTGGGGCCAGGACAGCCAGGTCGCGCCGTGCGGTTCCCACTCCGCCGGCATTTTGAACCCGGCGACCTTCGGCCAGCTACTGTAGTCCGGCTCCGAGCGGGTATCATTCGCGCATGAAACGGTTCGCGCCATGGATCCTGGCATGCCTAGCGGCCGCCGACGCGCTGGCGCAGACGCCTGCGGGCGGGCAGTTTCTCGTGGCCACGCCGCAGTTGCGGGACCCGAGGTTTGCCGAGACGGTGGTCCTGGTCCTGAGCCACGGCCGGGACGGCGCCATTGGCGTGGTGGTCAACCGTCGCACCTGGGTGGAACCCGAGGTGCTGTTTCCCGATGTGGGCCTTTTCCGCCGCTACCGGGGGACGGTCTATTTCGGCGGACCGGTGGCCCGCGGCAACACGCTGTTCCTGATCAGGGACGCCGACCGGATGGAAGGCGAACCGATCATTGACGACGTCTACCTCACGGCCGACGTCGAGGAGGCGCTCGAACTCCTGCCCGCCCGCACGGACGAGCGCACGCTGCGCGTCTATGCCGGCTACGCCGGCTGGGGGCCCGGCCAGCTTGAAAGGGAACTCGCCGCGGGCGACTGGCAAGTGGCGCCGGCCAGCGGAGACCTGGTCTTCATGCCTGAGCCTGCGGACCTCTGGCGCGAGGTCCACCGCGTCACGCCGGACATGGACATTGTCGGTTTGCCGAACCTCCACTACTGCGGACGCTGCGACTCCCGCAACGCGCGAAATTCGCTGGTTTCGCTCCAGGACGGCCATTCCTCGCCGTTGGCCAACCTCGCGCCCATCAGGTAGAGGAACGTCAGGTCCTCCACCGCACCGTCCAACTCCCAATCCGGTTTCACCTCGTCGGTTACCTTGTGGTAGTCGTTGGTGGTGTACTCTTGGCGCTTCTGCAGCCCGTATCCGTCCGGCTTGTCGATGTACTGCACGCCTGGGTCCGCATAGAACGCGGGGATTCCGGCCCGGGCGAAGGCGAAGTGGTCGGAACGGTAGTAGAACCCCTTCTCCGGTTCGGGATCGGGCGCCAGCTCGCGGCCCTGCTGCGCGGCGATCTCCCGGGCAATGTCGTCGAGTTGCGACTGCCCGAAGCCGACGACGGTCACATCGCGCGTCCGGCCCCACTGGTTGAGCCCGTCCATGTTGAGCGCCGCGACCGTCTGGGCGGGCGGATAGAGCGGGTTTCGAGCATAGTGGAACGACCCCAGCAGGCCCTGCTCCTCGGCCGTGACGGCCAGGAACAGCACCGACCGGTGTGGTGGGCTGGGGGCCTGGCGGTAGGCGCGCGCCAGTTCGATCAGTCCCGCGGTACCGGTGGCGTTGTCCACCGCGCCGTTGAATATCCGGTCGCCCTCCAGGCTGTCGTCGCGACCGAGATGATCCCAATGCGCGACATGGATGACTACCTCGTCCGGGGCCCCGTCGCCCTCGACCATGGCGACGACATTGAGCGAGTCGATTCGACGGATCTCGTTGCGGATCTCGATGGACCCGTTCACACCGAGCGGAACGGGCTGAAAGCCGCGGTCGGCCGCCTGCCGTTTCGCCGTCTCGAAGTCGAGTCCCGCCAATTCGAAAATCGCCTCGGCCGTGGCCCGCTGCACCCATCCCTCGATGGTGGCGCGGCCCAGATTGTCGTCCGGCGCCGCCAGGTCGAACGATTCCCCGAAGGGTGTCGCGCCGATCACCTCCCACGGATAGCCGGCCGGCCCGGTCTCGTGAATGACCAGCGATCCCGCGGCGCCCAGCTCCGCCGCGATCTCGTGCTTGTACATCCAGCGGCCGTAGTAGGTCATTGCCGGTCCGCCGAAGATGTCGTCCAGCGGTGGGTCGTTGACCAGAAACAGGAGAATCTTGCCGCTGAGATCGGCGTCCCCGAAATCGTCCCAGTCGTACTCCGGCGCGCGGGCGCCATAGCCCACGAAGACCAGCTCGGCGCCGTCGACCGCCACGGAATCCACCACGTGCCGGGTCGCGGCCACGTAGTCGACGGCCGGTTCCAGGGAGAGCGCCTCCTCGCCGTCGGAGACCACCAGGTTCTGGGGCGGCTGCGGGGTGATTCCCACCAGCGGCACGTCCTGCACCCAGGTGCCGTCGGGGTTGCCCGGCTCCAGTCCGAGCGCGCTGAACTGCTCGATCAGGTACTCGACGGTGAGTTCCTCGCCGGGCGAACCCGGCGCGCGGCCCTCGAATTCGTCCGACGCCAGAATCGTCGTTGCGGCGAGCAGCGTCTCCGCGCTGATTCCGGGCGCCGCCTCGCCTCCCGTGCCACCTCCGCCACACGATACCAGCAGCGGACATCCGAAGACCAGGAAGAACCATCGACCCATTTCACTCCCTCCCCTGTCGGCGGGCACCAGGACCCGCAGACAATGCCATATCAGGCGGCTCCCGCACCAGCGGCACCCGCTTGATTCTGCACCGACCTCGACCAGACCCGCCAGAGCGCCGACGAACCGACCCCCGCCACGGCCAGCGTCGCCGCCAGGGGTAGCGCGCTCGGTGTCTCGTTCAGGCTGAGGGCCGCCGCCGCCAGCGCGCCGAACAAAAGCTGGTTGACGCCCAACACGGCCGACGCGGCACCGGCAACATGCCGAAAGCGGCTGACCACCTGCGCGACCGCATTGGCGACGATGATCGCGATGCCGAACATGTAGCAAATCGAAGGCAGCAGGATGGACCACATCCCGCCCAGCGTGAAACTGAGTACGACGGCAGCGACGCCGGCCAGCGTGATCGTCACGGAACCCACAGACAGCAGCCGCAACATGCCCAGCCTCCGCACCAGGCGCCGGTTCAGCAACGACCCGGCGACACCGCCAAGCATCGCCAGCGAGAAACAGATGGCGTATTCGGCGGGATCAAGGCCGAAACAGGTGACGAACACAAAGGCCGAATTGGTGACGAAGGCCAGCAAGCCGGCATGGCCCAGTCCAATGCAGCCCATGGCGAGTAGTACTTCCCGGTCGCGCAGTACCTCGCCGTAGGCAAGAAAGCGACTCGCCAGGGTGACGTCCGGCCGGGACCCCCTGGAGTTGGATAGTATGGCGAGGGCGCTGAGCAGCAACACCACCCCGAGGGTGCCTTGCAGCAGGAAAACCGCAGGCCAGTGTCCCAGGAATGCCAGATATCCACCGAACAGTGGCGCAACGACCGGCGACAGAAAGACCACCACGGACACCGAGGAAAGCACTTGGGACGCTTCCTCGCCAGCCCACCGGTCGAGGATCAGCGCACGCGCCAACACCATGCCCACGGCAGCGCCCAGTCCCTGGAGGAAGCGCCAGGCAACCAGTTCCCCCAGGCTGTCCGCCGAAGCGCACAGCGCACCGGCAAGCGAAAAGACCATCAGTCCCGCGCAGAGCACCGAAAGTCGCCCGAACCGGTCCGACAAGGGACCGTAGAACAACTGACCGACCGCCAGTCCCAGCAGCGCCGTTGTCATGCTGAACTGGATGCGACCGTGGCCGACCCCGAGACCGTCCGCCGCCAGCGGCAGGGACGGGACGAACAGGTCATTTGACCAGGCGCCCAGCGAGTGCAGGATCCCGAGCAACAGGATGAAGCCGAGCGCGCCCTGCGCGGGGGCTGAATTCCTTGGCTGACTCATGGACGACCGCATATGCCGGATTGGCCGGCGTAGCTTACACTACGGCCCGGCGGTATTTCGGATCGGGGCGCGCATGCACTTGATTGTTCTTGGCCTGGGCCTGCTTGCCCTCATTGTCGGGCCGGGCCTGTGGGTGAAGGCTGTAATGGCCCGTTACAGCATTCCCGCCAACCGGTACCCGCAGACCGGCGGGCAGTTGGCGAGGGACCTGCTCGACGGGCTGGGATTGCACCATGTGGCGACGGAGACCACCACCGCCGGCGATCACTACGACCCCCTATCCCGCACGGTCCGCCTGTCGGAGGCCAACTACGCGGGGCGCTCGCTGACCGCGGTGACGGTCGCCGCCCACGAGGTGGGCCACGCCATTCAGGACGCCCGCGGGTTCAAGCCGTTGCGTTGGCGGACGCGGCTGGTGAAATGGGTCGGTCCCTTCGAGAAGCTGGGCGCGGGCATCCTGATGCTCTCGCCATTTACGGCGATCGTGACGCGGGCTCCCATCATCGGGCTGCTCACGCTGCTCGGGGGGTTCCTCACGCTCGCCTCCGGTGCCGCCGTGCACTTCCTGACGCTGCCGACGGAACTCGACGCCAGCTTCGGACGCGCACTTCCCCTGCTGGCGAAACGCCGCCTGCTGCGGCCCGGCGACGAGCGGGGCGCCCGGCGGCTTCTAACAGCGGCCGCCCTGACCTATGTCGCGGGATCCCTGGCCAGCCTGCTCAACATCGCGCGCTGGTGGGCGATTTTGAGGCGGTAACGGTTTTAGGGAAAATGTGAAATATCAATACACATCCATATAGGATAGGCAAATAACCGATGGCCAGAGTTCAACTGGTGATCCCCGACGAACACCGTGACCGATTTCTGTATCAGGCGCGCAAAGAAGGCGTGACATTGAGCGCGTGGCTCAGAGCCGCGGCGCACGAACGGCTCAGCCGAACGCAGCGAACCGATCCGTTCGAATCGACTCAAGACGTCGAAGAATTCTTCCGTGAGTGTGATGCATTGGAACGCGATCAGAAAGAACCGGACTGGAGCGAACATCGAGCGGTCATGAGCGAAGCACAACCTTCAGGATAGCGCGGGCGGACCATGAAACGACAACGCCAAGGGCCCGTCCGAACTCGGAAAAACGAACCCAAGCCAACCCGCGGGAATGAACCTGCCGCGGAACGGCTCCCTGCGCAATCCTCGTGGTTGATCTTCGCCGGCGTGGTCGCCTGCTTCTTCCTCTCCGGTCTGGCCGCGCTGTTGTACCAGACGGCGTGGCTGCGGCAGTTCTCGCTGGTGTTCGGCACCAGCGAGCTGGCCGTGGCCACGGTGCTGGCCGCCTACATGGCGGGTTTGGCCGCAGGCTCGGCGGTTGCCGGACGATACGCCGGCCGGGTCACCCGTCCGGTGCTGGTGTACGGGCTGCTGGAAGCGGGAATCGCCTTGTCCGCGCTGGCGGTCCCGTTGTTGCTGATGGCGGCAAGAGCGCTGTATGCGTCAATGCTGGGGGACCAGCCCGCGCCACCTGACGCGGCGGCCATCGGCCAGCCCGTGTTCTATCTGCTGGTGGCATTCCTCGTCCTGGCGATACCCACGGGCTTCATGGGAGCCACCTTGCCCTTGCTCACCCGCTACGCGGTGCGCACCGACCGTGAAGTGGGACCGAGGGTCGCGCTGCTGTACGCAATCAACACCGCCGGCGCCGTGGTCGGAACCGTGGTCGCCGCATTCATGCTGCTGCCGGCGCTGGGATTGAATGGCACCGTGTGGGTGGGTGTGGCTGTCAACCTTGCGGTGTTCGTCATCGCCGCAGGACTGGCCCGCGGACGGCGCGACTCCACCGGTGACGACGTGTCCTCGGCAGCCTCCGCGCCGCCCGGTTTCCTTTCGGCCTGCATCCGGCCGCTTTTCCGGGGAACGGCGAAGGCACAGGACCGCCTGTCGACGGTATTCCGCCACCAGCCCGCGTGGATACTGCCCCTGATGCTCGTTTCCGGCGCCAATGCGTTTCTCTACGAAGTCCTCTGGACCCGCATGCTGACCCACGTCATGGGTGGCAGCATTTACGCCTTCGCCACGATGCTCGCGGCATTTCTGACCGGGATCGCCCTCGGCGGCGGGTTGGCGGGCAAGGTGGCCGAGCATCGCGAGCGCGCCGCGGTTGCCTTTGCGCTGACGCAGGTGGCCATCGGCGTCTTGTCCGTGGGCGTATACGCCTGGATGGGGCCGCTCATCCCCTCCGCTCTGACCACGTACACGCTGGCGCTGTTCGCGGTGGCCGTCATGCTGCCGGCGACGGTCTTCATCGGCGCCACGCTGCCCCTTTCGGTGCGGGTGCTGGCCCGCGACGAGAGCCAGGCCACCACCAGCACGGCGCGGATCTATGCCTGGAACACGGTGGGCGCGATTGTCGGGGCCATTGTTGCGGGGTTCTTCCTGATACCCGGACTGGGATTCGAAGGGACCATCCGCGTGGCCGTGGGAATCAACTTCGCGCTGGCCCTCTGGGCGGCACTCTGCGTGGCCAAGCCGAAGCCGATTCCGGTCGGGCTCGCCTGCGCGGGAATCGCCGCCGTGCTGGCCGTCTACAGTCCGGGCAGGCCCCAGGCGGTGGTGTCGAGCACGGGGTTCGTGCTTGGCTACCTCAACCAGCCGGAAGAAATCTACTACGGCGTAGGTCGCTCCTCGACGGTCATGCTGCTGAGCGAGGGCGGCTATTACTACGTGCGCACCAACGGACTGCCCGAGGCGTCCATCGCCGTGCGGGGTTCACCACCCGTGCAGGATCCGGAAAAGTGGCTTACGGCGCTGGCGGTCGCTGCGCGGCCGGACATCGAGGACATGCTGGTGGTCGGCTTTGGCGGCGGCGTGGTGCTGGAGGGTGTGCCCCCGTCGGTGGAGCGTATCGATGTGGTCGAACTGGAACCCAAGGTCATCGAGGCAAACCGCCTGTTGGAGGGCCGGAGAAACGTCGACCCCCTGGTCGACCCGCGATTCAACATCGTCATCAACGACGGCCGCAACGCGCTTCGGCTGACCAGCAAGAGCTACGATGCCATCGTTTCGCAGCCATCCCATCCGTGGACGGCGGGCGCGTCGCACCTGTTCACGCGCGAGTTCGTCGTCGACGTCAAGGACCATCTCAACGACGGCGGGCTGTTTGTCCAATGGATGAACTCGGAGTTCGTGGACGAGGGCCTGTTGCGTACCCTGGCGGCCACGCTCTCGACCGAATTCGAAAACGTCAGGCTGTACCATCCGTCGGCCCAGGTGCTGATGTTCCTGGCATCGGATGCACCGCTGGACACCGAGCTTCAGCTCGCCCGAACCGGAAGGCCGCTGATCGACGACGTGATGCACTTCAGCCGACTGGGCCTGAACGGCGTGGAGGACCTGGTCGTGGCCATGGCCATGGACGAGGAGGGCGTACGGTCATTCGGTCGCCGCGCCGACATCAGCACGGATGACAACAACCTCATGGCCACGCGCAGCCGCGCTCGCGCCGACGGCCTCCTGCTGGCCGACCTGGTCCAGCTGTTCGAGCCCTACGATCCGCTGTTGCGGTCCGGCAGCTGGATTCACACCCAACTGGGCGACCGGATCGACTACGGCTACATCGCCCGGCGCCTGATTCGCATGGGCCAGATGCCGCGGGCAACCGGTCTGGCGGACGTCATCCCGAATTTCTCCTCGCAGTTCGAAGTCTACGGGCTGCTTTTCCAGGCCAACGGGCAGGCCCAGCAGGCCAGGGAGGCATTCGACAACGCGCTGCGGGCCAATCCGCTCAACAACCAGGCACGCTATGCGATCGCCAAGGACTATCTTGGCTCGCTGAGCCGCGGCGAGGCGCCGGAGGAGATCCAGGCGATTGCCGACGGCCTGTCGGGCTCGGCCGCAGCGGTGATTCAAGGCTGGGGGCACGGCGCGGCGTCCGATTGGCCAGCGCTGGCGGCCATCGACACCGAACTGGGCCGCACCAGGGTCACCGATGCCTGGTTTCCGGAAGTCGCCCGCCTGCGGGCCGAGTGGCGCGTGAACGTGGCCGAAGACCGGGAGCGGTTCGCATTCGACGCGCTGCGATTCATCGAACGCGTGCTGATACTGGCGCCGGACCAGAACCTGTACCTGCTGCGCGCCATGTGCGCGCGCATCCTCGGCGATGACGACCGGCTGGTGGAATCGTCACGGTACATCGCGAACTACGTGCGTGGAAACCTCAACTCGTCGGCATCGCAGGGATTCACCTACTCGGCCCGCGACCTGCAACAGATGCGCCAGAACCTGTCCGCAATCACCAGCCAGCTTGGTGGTGACCTGAACCTGGCGGACCCGGAGCGCGCAACAGCGATCATCGAAGATGCCAACGCGCTGCTGCGTTATATAGACGAGTATGAACAGGCCCTGTAACGCTCCTCCTGACAAGTTAACATGAGTACCCACATGGAGATCGGAATCACGAGGATGCCCCGCGATCACCTGCTAGAGGCGCTGGTCTCCATCCGTGCGCACATTCCCGAAGACGCGATGAGCGCGGGCCTGTTGGGCACCGAACGCGCCGGCCACGGCATTCGGGTGCGTGATGACGGCCTCATCCTCACCATCGGTTACGTGATCAACGAAGCCGAGGAGATCTGGATCGGCTCGCACGACGGCAGGGCCGTGCCGGGATTCGTCGTCGGCAACGACTTCCGCACGGGCCTGGCGCTGATCAGGCCGATGATGCCGCTTTCCGGGCAGAGCGTGCCCATTGGGCGTTCCGACTCGCTGCGCGTCGGAGACCCGGTGTGGGTCGCCGGAAGCGGGCGCGCGGACCCGCAGGTGGTCGACGCGGAAGTTATCGCCAAGCGCGAGTTTGCCGGACGCTGGGAATACGTGCTGGATGAAGCCATATTCACCGCGCCGCCCCACGAAAGCTGGTCCGGCGCCGCGCTGATGGACAAGAAGGGCCGGCTGTGCGGCGTGGGTTCCCTGGTCATCCAGGGGTTTGAAGCAGAAGATTCCGTGCACACCGTCAACATGTTCGTGCCCATCGACGTACTGACGCCGGTCATGGAGGAAATCAGCATCCGGGGAAGGCGCTCCGAACCGCCGCGCCCGTGGCTCGGCATGCTCGTGAATGACGACCACGATACGCTGGTGGTGGTCGGGATATACCGCGACTGCCCGGCCGACCGGGCCGGATTGCGGCCCGGCGATATCGTGCTCAGGGTCGATGGCAAGCCCGTGCACAACCTGGCGCAGATGTTCCGCTCGGTCTGGGAACTCGGCGACGCGGGCGTGGACGTCCCCTTGCTGGTGCTACGGGACGCCCAGCTTCGGGAAACCACCGTCAAGTCGGCGCCGCGAGGGGAATTTCTCAGGAAGGGGACGCTGCAGTAGATTCGTGGGAGCCGCAGCACTCATGGTACGTCCTGGGCGTGGCACGATGTCTTGATTTTCGTTTTCACTCGATTTTCTGCTACTGTCGCGTATCGAGGTAACCTGACGAGGGGATGCACAGTCGTGTCGGAAACACTACTTGCGGGAGCTATGCGCGACGAACGGGGGATGGCTGAACGGCACTTCCGCACCTACGCCGAAGCAGCACGGGAAGCCGCGCGTATAGGAACGACTGATGGTGTCGTCACCAAGGTACAACGCTCGCCCTATGGCACGGGATATATCGTCATTTCCCTACCTGTCGAATTCTTTATTGAGCCGGAATTGAAGCAGCGATTCCTTCGTCCGCTCGATTACAACGACTTGTGAGCGACGACGAACCCAAGCTGCCTGCCGACGCAGCGGATGCGGATACTTCACCAAGCTCATCCGGTGATAGGCCCATTGATGATCGCAGCCTTGTCCGGGAACTCGTCCGACTTGAAGAAGCGCGTATCGACCGCGATAACCGTCAGTCGGGCATCCAAGAGAAAGCGCTAAGAATCAGTGATGCCCAGGACAGTCGGCAAGCAGAATTTCATAACCGTAGAATTCAATTCGAAGATAGCGCGGACAAGCGGAGAACACGACTTGTAGGCAGAGTCTTGCTTGGATGTTTCATTATTATCGCAGTGCCATTGGCCCTTTTTCTGTTTATGGCGTTCTGGGGTAATGCCGATCAGCGCAGCACAGCTATTGGCATCATTCGAACAGGCGGCATTGCTCTTGCTGGTTATGGCGTGATCTCCGCTCTCATCAGGGCATCTGCAACGATCATGAATCGTTCAACAAAACGCTGACTGAACGGCGCGGTCTCCAATTCTGCGTTTGGTTAACCGCGATACAGGCGCATTCTGTAGCTCCTGACGAACATCCGCCGGTTACTAAACATCTAATTCAATTCGGGTTTTTCCCCTTCCGGTACGGGAACCTTGAACACATTGATCGTCATCGAGATCAGCGAGTAGTAGCCCAGTATACCGACCAGATCGATGACTCCCTCTTCGCCCAGCGCCCCGACCACCCCAGCATACAGCGCGTCATTGACGCGATGATGGCCGAGCAACGCGGCGCAGAAATCGTACACCGCCGACTGTGCCGGGTCCTCAAGCGCCGGCGTGCCGCCCGTGCGAATTGCCTCCACCGCATCTGCCGGAACGCCGGCGGCAAGTGCGATCGGCTTGTGGACGAGCCACTCGAATTCCGATCCCCACGTTCGCGCCACGACGAGGATGGCCAGCTCGGACAGTACCGGAGGCAGGCAGGTACCGTAGCGGGCGTATTCGCCGAGACGTTGGGCACGGTCCGCCAGTTCCGGACGCCGGAGCCATACGCCCAGGGGACCCACGACTTCGCCCCTGGGGCCAGCTACGATGTCGTCGTAAACCCGGCGCTGAGCGGCGTCGAGTTGTGAGGGGACGGGTGCACGGATACGCGGTTCGAATTCAGCGGTCATGGTTGGCGGCACCTCGGGCCGGTAGGCTGTGAGCTTGCAACACACTGTATCGCTGTTTATTCTCCGCTGCACACACCGTCCGTTCAGCGAGGAGACCGACATGAGACCAGCCGCCCGAGCAGCAGCTTCCTGCGCCGCACTTGCCCTGTTTGCCATCTCCGGATGCGGCGGCGGTTCAGACGCAGACGGGTCTGCCGATGCCGACATGGCGGCCGTCGACGAGGATTCCCCGGAATTCGCGGCGATGGTTTACCGTCAGGGATTGATGCAGGTGCTGGGATACAAGGTGTCCGCCCTGAGGGACATGGCCGAGGGCACCATCGAAGCGGACGCCGGCGTTTTCGCGAAATATGCTGCCGATGCAGCCGTGGCGGCCGGCATGTTGCTGGAGGGATTCGAGGGTATGGAGGCGTCCGGCACTGACGCCTTGCCGGGCAGCGGAGCCCTCCCGGATGTCTGGAGCAACTGGGACGATTTCAGTCAGAAGGCTGCTGAACTCTCCGCGGCAGCGGACATGGTGAGCGCCGCGGCCAACGAGCCGGGCTTCGCGGTTTCGGCGGAGTCCGCTGATCCCCTGGGTCCCGTATGCGGGAACTGTCATCGACCGTACCGGCAGCGTTAGCGCCAGCCCGCCGCTCACCGGCCGGATCGGCTCAAAGCAGCGTGACCAGCAGGTAAACCACAGCCGCGCTGGCCACGAGCACGCCGATCGCCAGCCCAAGCTTCGAGCCTCCGATAGCCTCCAGCGCATCGCCGGTCTTGGTGCCGGTGAACATGGGCCCGATCAGGTTCTCGCGCTTGTATAACAGGTAGAAGAAGATCGCGACGATGTGGATGGCGATCATGATCGCCAGCACGTCGAAATTCAGGTAGTGGATATCGGTGATATCGCGGCCGGTACTGCCCGACACCAGGTGATTGAGGGGTCCCTCGTAGAAGTCGCCATCGGTGGCGAAAAGGCCCGTCGTGACCTGGATGCCGATGAGCAGCAACATGGCGAACACGGCCAGGAATCCCAACGGATTGTGGCCGGCATGGCCGCCGCCACTGCGCGACAGGATCGTCCTGGCGTACGCGATGATCGCTCCCGGGCCGAAAACGAAACTGGAGAACTTCGCGTACCGGGTTCCGACAAACCCCCAGACCACGCGGAAGATCAGCAGGCACAGGATCGTCTGGCCGATGAGCATATGGCGTTCCATGTCACCGCTGACGCTTACGGTGTACCACGCACCGAAGATCAGCACCGTCAGCAGCCAGTGGACGATTCGTATGGGCAGGTCCCAGATCAGTTTCTTTGACATCTCTTTCTCACTGCAACAAGGCGACAATCAGGCCGTCACCGGGTAAGGCTCTGGTAAACCAGCCGCGTGTAGTTCTCGGGGCTCATGAACCCGCCGCCGTGTGACTCGTTGTACTCTGCCGTCGGATTGGCCGCGACCACCTCGTCCTCGGACATCCCCTGGTCGACAAGATCCTGAATGCTCTCCCGCGTGGAACGCAATACACGCAACCAGTCGCGCAGGTCGTCGGGTGTGGCCAGCGGTCCGTGCCCCGGGATGATCTGCGTGCCGGCGTTAGACATGGCGAGCACACGGTATCCGGTGGAAATGACGCCGTTGATGTCGCCGTTGCTGCTTACGTCCACGAAAGGAAAGAAACCATGGAAGAAATTGTCGCCCATGTGGAAGACGTCCGCCTCCTCGAAATGAATGATCGCATCACCGTCCGTATGGGCGGGACCCACATGGATTACGCGGATGGTGTGCCCGTTCCAGTGCAGCGTCAGTTCATCGTTGAAGGTCACGATGGGCAGCGCCGCATCCGGTGACGCCGGATACCGCTGATCGAAGATTTCCCTGAACTGATCGGTGCTCATTCGCACGCGAACATTGTCGTGCGCGACGATGACGGCCCCGGCATTGCCGAACGCCTCGTTGCCGCCGGTGTGGTCCCCGTGCCAGTGGGTGTTGACCAGAAATTCCACGGGCGCGTCGGTCAATTCGCCGATGGCCGCCATGATCTTGTCGCTGAGCGGGGCGAATTGGTCGTCGATCAGGAACGCACCGTCCTCACCCACGGATACGCCGAGGTTGCCACCCGCGCCTACCATCATGTAGATACCCGGAACGACTTCGGAGGTCTGTATCTCCACGGCCGAGAAATCCTGCTGCGCCCAGACCACAGGCACAGCGACTGCCGCGATGACAGCAATAGCGATACGTCTCATGAGATTTGCTCCCTTGGCGTTGTTTTTGGCCGACCTGTCATCGGCACAACTTGTTCAATTCTAACCCGTGGCGGCGATTCACGCAGTGTGCAGCGACCCGCCTGGTCAACAACCGGCCGGTCCATGGTTATCAAAACTTGACCATCTGTACACATAAGGCCGGCTCAAGGAGTCTGGCGAGGCGCGGCCATCGTTGCTAAAGTGGCGTGCCAACATTCAGGAATGCCAGGAAATCTCGTATGTACGCTCAACACATTCGCGCCTGGATAGGCTTGCCATTGTCGATGGTCCTCCTGTTGCCTGTCGGGCACGCCCAGGTACTCGAAGAAATTGTCGTTACGGCGCAACGACGGGCCGAGGAGTTGCAATCGGTGCCGCTGGCGGTGACGGCGTTCAGCGCCGAGACGCTTGATCGGCTGGGTGTCGACGACCCGCAGGCGATGGCGGACTTTGTACCGAATCTCAGCATTGGCGACGGCACCGGGCGTGCGAACGTCGGGGCGCAGTTCTCGATTCGCGGCGTCAACGAGGCGCGAATCAGCCCGGTGCTCGATCCCGGCGTCGGCGTGTACATCGACGATGTCTACTACGGCCGCCCGTTTACCAATTTCCTGCGGCTGCTCGATGTCGAGCGGGTCGAGGTGCTGCGTGGCCCGCAGGGCACCTTGTTCGGCAAGAACTCGACCGGCGGCGCGATCCGCTACATCACGCGCAAGCCCGAAGTGGGCGGCGAAATGGCCGGCAACATCAGCCTGGGGTTCGGCGACCTCGGCCGCGCCGACATGCAGGCAGCCTTGAACATACCGATCAGCGACACCGCCGCAGCGCGAATCTCGATTGCCTCGTTGCAGCGCGACGGCTGGCTCGAACGGCAGTCCGACGGTGTGGCGCTCGGCTCGGACGACACCACCTTCATCCAGGCGCAGCTTCGCTTCCAGCCGTCCGACCGGCTGACGGTCGATCTGAATCTGAACCGCAGCCAATCCGAATCCAACGGAGGCGCTTCCAAGCTGATCGACTACTACGGCTTCAACGGCGGCTACGACGATCCGGCCACGCCGGGTGTCGAAGGCGACGTCACCGCGCCGATCTGGACGGGCGGCATTTCCAATCTGGCCGTCTACCAGAGGCTGTTCCCGGCCGGTACGCCGGAGCACTTCGCGCCGTCCATTCCGCTGGACCTGTACCAGCTCGCCGGCGAAGGGCCGATCGGCAGCACCGACTCGAACAGCACGGCCTTTACGCTCGATATCAGCTACAACCTCAGCGACGCCATCACCTTGCGCTCGATTACCGGCTATCGTGACATGGATGCCTACGAAAACCGCGAATCCGACGAGAGCGCCTACGCGCAGTCCTTTTTCGACGGCGCGTCGAACAACTTCAGCGATTTCTGGTCTCAGGAGTTCCAGCTTGGCGGCACCAGTGCAGCGGGGCGAGTCAACTGGGTCACCGGCGTCTACGTCTCCAACGAAGAACCCGGTTACGACCAATTCGCGGACTTCGACTACCGCGCAGGATTCCAGTGGGGCGCACTGCGTGTCCTTGGACGATCGCAGCAGGTTACCGACAGCCAGGGTGTCTTCGGCCAGGTGGACTGGCAATTCGCGGACAACCTGACGCTGACCCTCGGTGTGCGCTGGAGCGAAGACGAAAAGCTCTACTCGGCCTACAACCTCGGCGAATTCGATCACGCCCTCGACCGGCGCCTGTTCGAAATCCACGCCCTCGACCCCAACGGCCCGGACAACAATTCGAACTACCGCGACGTCCGGCCCGGCGGTGCGACCCTGTACCTGAACCCGGACGGCGACACGTACGGCGGCTGCACGGCGGCGAGCCCGTGTTTCCTCGCCCCCGGCAACGTCATCGTCGGCTCGGCGGCCGAGGCGACAATTTCGGGCGGCGACACGTTCGATGACGTGTCACCGCGCATCGCCCTCGAATGGCAGGCCAGCGATGCGGTCATGTTGTACCTGTCGGGTTCGAAGGGCTTCAAGTCCGGCGGCACCAACGACCTGGTCGACGACATCGACACACCGTTCCAGCCCGAAGAGGTCTGGAACAACGAAGTCGGCGCCCGCATCCGGAGCGCGAACGGCCGGCTGCGCGCCAACATCACGTACTTCGACATGGAATACGACAACAAGCAGCTGACCGTGACCACCGACGACCGGTGCGCACGGCGCTGCACGACCAACGTCGGCTCGGCGGAGATTTCCGGCCTCGAGTTGGAAATGCAGGCGCTGCTCACCGACTCCCTGCAATTCAACCTCGGCGCGGGCACGCTGGACGCTAAGTGGGTCGAGATCGACAATCCGACCGCGGGCGTCGAGTACGACTCGAACTTCAGCCGCGCACCTGATATCGGTTACAACATCGGCCTGATACAGACGTGGGAAGTGGGCAACGGCGCGAATGTGCGCGGCTCGCTCGACTACGCCTACAAGGACGAACAGGACTCCAGCGGCCAGGACTCCACCACGCTGCGCGTGCCACAGTACGACCTGGTCAACGTCCGCGTGGCGTATACGCCGGCGGCAGGCAATTGGACCGCCTCCCTGTACTGCCGAAATTGCGCGGACGAGGCCTACATCACCGGCGGCGCAGCGTGGGCGGGCAGCACGTCGGGCAGCGGCTTCGACTTCAAGCCCGCTGACCATCCGGCCTACGTCGACACCGGCATCAATGCGCTGAATCCGCGCGGCAACGCCCCGCCGGCGATCACGCTCGTCAACATCGGCATGCCCAGGCAAGTCGGCCTCGACTTCCGGTACCGGTTCTGATGGCTCCCGGAGCGCTCCTTCGGCGGTTGCGCGCCGCGGGTGTGGCAGCGGCGCTGGCCGTTCCGGTCGCGCTGGCCGCGCTGCTTCCGCCGTTCGCCCGCGCCCACCATTCCCACGCCAGCCTGAACCCGGACGACATCCAGCAGCACAGCGGTATCGTCAGGGAATACGTCTGGCGAATGCCGCATGTGTTCTTGCGAATCCAGGGGCCGAACCGGGCGGGCGAAGTGGTCGACTGGACGATTGAGCTCATGCATCCCGCGGCGATGATCGAGCTGGGCTGGGCGCGCGATTCGTTCGCGCCCGGCGACCGCATCACGTGGGAAGGCACGATGGATCGCGATCCGAATCGCTACTACACCGGCCTGAGGTGGGCCGAGCGTGGCGACGGCACACTCTTCACCAACCAACGTGGCAGCGTACCGCCGGAACGGGAGATTCAGCCGTCCACCGACTATAGCGGCCTGTGGGTACGCGACACCGCCCGCACCGGCTTTCACTACTACCCGCCGGCCGACTGGCCGTATACCGACTTCGCCCAACCCCTCGTCGACAACTTCGACGAAACCAGCAATCCGCAATATGACTGCGAGAACCCGGGGCCACCGAAGTCGACGATACTGCCCTATCCCGTGCAGCTTGCCTGGCTCGATGAAAGCACGCTGGAAATCGCGTACGACATGCGCGACCAGCGGCGGATCGTGCACTTTGGCGGTGAGCCGACGCCGGGGGCACCGTCGAAAACCGGCGTATCCCGGGGGTGGAAGGAGGGCGACGATCTGGTGGTGGAAACCAGCGGCTTTGTCGCGGATCGCTGGGGTAGTCACACCGGCGTGGACTCGAGCGAACAGAAGCACCTGGTCGAGCGATTTTCGCTCATCGACAACGGCTTGGCGCTGCGCATCCGGATGACGCTCACCGACCCGGTGTATCTGCGCGAGCCGGTGGAGATCGACCATTACATGAGGAAGATTCCAGACCGCGACGTGATGGCGGAAAATTGCAGCCTGGAAGCGGCGCGGCTATACGTGGAGGCCGGTTACCAATGAACACAGGACATGGGAGCGCTACGACGAGAACGCTGGTTTCAATGGCCGCATTGGCTTGCCTGGCTGGCGCGGCCCGCGTCGGTAGCGCCCACCATTCGGCCGTCGTTTTCGACACAACTGCAACGATCCTGCAAACCGGCACGGTGAGCCAGTTCATCTATCGCAACCCGCATCTGATCATCGGCCTGGACGTAAGCGATGACAACGGCGAGACGGTGACCTGGGAGATCGAGGGGCAGAGCATCGCGGCGATGGAGAACATGGGCTTCGACCGCGAGTCCATCGCGGTTGGTGACGAAATCACGATGAAACTGTACCCGCTGAAAACAGGCAGGCCCGGCGGCCTGGTCGAGGGTCTGATCGGCGCGGACGGGCGCTCGTACAACATGGACGCGCCGGCACAGACCCGGCAGGTGTATCCGGCGCTGATGGAGTGGGTGCCGCCGCCGGAAGGCGAGACTTGGCAGCAGCGTGAAGCGAAGACCCGGCCAGCCGAATTGCCCATCGTTTCCGGCACCGCTCCCGGGGCGCTCGACCCGGCGCATCTGGCGAAAGAGTGGCCCGAAGCTCCGTTCGACCTGACAGGCCTATGGCAGTTCCGGGGCGAGGATGCGTGGCGCGCCAACTACGGGTCGTTCGAGTTCAAGCCGAAGCCCGAGCTGACACCGGTGGCGCAGGCGTTTCTCGACGAGTATCTGGCGGCCAGCCAGGAAGGCGTGCGTTTTGGCGATCCGACCGCACTGTGCTATCCGCCCGGAATGCCGCGATTCATGACACGCTACGGGTCGATGATGATGCTGCAATACCCGACGGCAATCTACATGGTGTCACGGTTGAATAACGACTATCGCGTCATCTATCTCGATGGCCGTGAGCGCCAGCCGGCGGGGGATCTCGACCGCAACTGGCATGGGGAATCGATCGGGCGCTGGGAAGGGGACGAACTGGTCATCGAGACGACGGGATTCATCGGCGAGAACCATCTGATGCAAGCTGGCATTCTTGCCGGCGAGCAGCTCCACATCGTCGAACGCTACTCGCTGATCAACGACGGCAACACGCTCAAGATGGATTTCACATTCACCGACCCCGAACACTGGGTCGGCGAGTGGAAGCACACCAAATTCCGCGACCGCGTAGTCGGCAACGAAGCCGAAGTCCGTGAAGCGAATTGCATCTACACGGACAATCTGGCGCTGCCGGGGATGGACTAGCCGGGATCTAGTACCAGCCCGGAAGTGCCCATGCTTGCGATTTAGTCGTCGACGGCGGTAGCGGGGGTATCTGCTTCTTCTGAGAACAGCAACTTCATGGCCGTGTAGTTGCCAGAGGGCAATCGGGTCGGCAACGCATACTGCGGATCGGTCAACAAGGCGAACAAGTCGGGGTCATTCTCCTCGAATAATTCCGGTGTGTTAAGTCGCCACTCGTTGTCGATCTGCTCCAGTCGACCGGGAAACTCCTGGGCGCCGAGCAGGGAAGTCAAACCCCAATAGATGTACTCGGCCGCCATGCATCCATAGTCGCAGGTCTGGTCATCGTATGTGTACCAGGCGTCCTCGGGATATGGGTCGGGAATCTGCATGAACCGCCCGCCACGAGCCTAGTCCATGGCATTGGCCAGGGAAGTTCCCGGAGTTTCGCCGAAAGCGTCGGGATACGCGTAAGCATAACCGGCGTGAGTAATCAGATGCAGGACTTCCTCGAAGGAGGCATCGAATACTCCGTCGGCGGCTCCGCCGGGCCGCGTTTCCGCCGCGTTCTGGTCCTGCAGCAAACCATCAGGCAGGTTGTCAACGCCAATTTCCGCAAGGACCTCGTCGAGTTCGGCAAAATCGATCGTCATGACCAGCGTTGCGTTGTTCTCCCGCATCGCCTGCACGACCAGCGCGTTGTCCGGAATGCCGTCGGCGTCGTTGTCGAGGTACTCCGCCATCACGGAAGCAGCGTGCAGCATCTTGTCGTCCGATGTTCCCTCCGTGCCCCGAACCGACACGCCGAAGACGTCGATATGCTTCGGAAAAAGCCCGTCAAATCCCGACGCGGCCTGCTCGTCCAGGCCGGGTTCTCCTGTGCCGGTGCAAGCGCCCAGCAACGCGACACAGCAAAGATCTCGTGGGGAAAAATTCATGTCTCTGACTCGCGTGTTGCTACAGCGGCTCGGTTTCCAGCGCGATATCGTCGTTGTTGCCGGTCATCTCCCAGCGGATCAGCGACAGGGGAATCGTGCCTGAAGCCAGGAACGCGTCGACAAAGTCCCTGATGACGAAATCGTCGCCCAGCGCCTGTGCCTGCTCCCTGAACATTTTCATGAAATAGGCTTTCCCGGCAACCACGTTGCTACTGTGAAAGCCACCCGGGTTGCGCAGGTTCGACTGCATCTCGAACCAGACCATGCGCTCGTCCGGGCGCGTCCATCCCCGCGGCATGATCTCTGCGCAGAGATGGCGGGCCTCGGTGAGATCGATCTCGTTGGAGTGCATCTTCAGGTCCGGGATACCGAGGCTCATGTGGGAGGCATTCATCAGGTACTGCATTTCACGGCCCTTGCGCGGCCTTGCGTCCAGCACGCCGGCCTGCATGAGTAACTCTTCCAGCGCCACCGCCCAGCCTTCCAGACGCATCGACCCCATGTTGAAGCGTCTGCCGGCGCTGCGAATGGGACTTTGCGTCAGTCGCTCCTGGCGTTGATAGTCAAGCATGTGGCCGATGTACTCATGCGCCTCGCCCGGCAGGATCTCGCGCTGGCGCACCTTGGTATCGATGCTTGAGTTCTCGGGCAACAGCCATTCGGCCGTGGACTCGTCCAGTTCGCCGTCGGCCCCGCGAGGACCATCCGCATAGTAGTCGCTCGGATCCACCCAGTCTTCGACGGTCATCAACTCTTCGTCCCGCATGTAGTCGACCACGTGATGCAGGGCTTCGCGCATGCTCTCGAACCAGGCCCGTTCCGACATGGAGACTTCCAGCGGCGGCAGGTGCTTGTTCCGATTCTCCTCGAGTTTCAGGAAGGTAATGACGCGGTCGTATTCCCGCTCGATAATCCGATTGGTTTCCTCCCATCCCCAAGGCGACAACTGGACGTTGCGCATCCACCAGTCGTAATTGTCCTTGCCGAGCCCTGCGTTCGGCGCCATGTCCGCCTGGTTGGACTCGATCCACTGCCGATAATCCTCTACCGCTTCAGCGGCGCGCAGGGCATTTTCGGACAGTTCCGGATAGTCGGCAGCCAGCAATTCGGCAGCTTCTTCGTAAAATTCACGCTCTTCAACGAAATTTCGGACCGCAAACTCGGCAAAGTCGGCCGCAGGCTCAGTCAGGTTCTCTCTTGCCTGGGCGTAGATTCCCGGTATGCCGTCCAGTGTCTGGCTCAGCGCTGCCTGCTGTTCGTCGGACAGCGACAAGGATTCGCCGCCAGTCTCATCGGACGGCCCAGGACCGTCATCGGAAAAGCCGAACAGATTGAAGATCGGTTCAAAGAAATCGGGCGCATTGATGCTCGCCCCGGCATCCCCCTCGAACATCGAGTAGAAACCGGGATCGCGCGACCAGGGTCGGTGCTCCTTGTGGTGGAACTCCAGCGCGTTCATTTCCGCGCGGACCAGGTGGTAGTCGACCTGCTGCCACACCGGCCAGTCCGCGGTTTCGAACTCCGCGAGATCCGTCCTGAATTCCTGAAGGCCGCTGTACTGGGCTTGCATCGCCGCTTCGCTGTGGTCGGGAATGCCGTCGCTCATGGGCGCCTCCTGAAACTCGCGGAACTCGAAGAACAGATCGACGAGTTCATCGTAGCTCTGGCCTAGGGCGACACCGGGTCTCGTGATGACGAATACCGCGACAGGCAGAATGTTTGCAAGAACCGCTTTTGTAGTGTGCATGACTTGTCCAAATCGGAAATAGATTGAATATCATATACAAGGAAGTGGCCGAATTTTCCGGTAATGGGCATGATCGCGGCACGCATTCGTCCGATAGAGAGGGCTTATATGAGAGATGCACATACAAATCCCGCTGACGAGCGGACACCCCCCGGCAAGTTGGCCTTGGCCCGATCGATTGTGCTCGCGACGGTGGTCGGGTTCGGCGTGGTCTCTTTCTGGCGCGGCGTCTGGTACCTCTGGGATGTCTTCACGTTCAGTCAGCCCGAAGACAGACTGTTCAGCGCGTTGGCATCCTTGCTTACCGGCATCGTCATCCTGGCGGTATTGCGCACCTTCTATTCGGTGCTCGCACCCCCTATAACCCGGATCAATATTCGGTAGATTTCCACCAGCCGCCCGTGGCGAAACTCAGAACCTGCTTCGAAACTGCAGGCCGAGCGTCCGTGGCTGCAGGATGATGGTTCTGCGGAACTCGTTGGCCGGACCGTTGGCGAAGACCAGGGCGCGGTTGTCCGTGATGTTGTCGGCGAATACCGACCATTCGTACCGGTCTGTCTGCAGACCCACGCGGAGGTTGGCGAGCCCGTAGTTGCCGGAGACAGTCCTTTCGTCACCGAACTCGAAAGCGCCGATCAGTTCGCCGATATACTGCGCATCCACCCGAACGAATCCCAGGTTGCCGTTGGCCATCGGCCAGATGTAGTCGCCTGACAGTGAAAGCTGCCTGTCCGGCGACGCCGGCAGCCTTTCGCCTGCTTCCGCGCCGAGAAACGGCTCATCATTGTCGATGGTCGCGTCGACAATGGACGCCGATCCTGACAGTGTGAACTGGTCGGTAAACGCGTAGTTGAACTCGACTTCGAAACCGTTTGTGGTCGCGGCCGCCGCATTCGCCTCGAATCCCGTGTTGCATGCTCCAGTGATGTCAGGGATGTCCACTTCGACCAGGATGTCCTTCCAGTCGCCGTTGAAATAACCCACGCTGAACCGACCCCTGCCGCCGGGGAGAACCCCTTTCAAGCCGACTTCGTTGACCGTGAGCGTATCGCTTTTCGTGCCCGGCAGTTGTCCACCGGGTCCCAGGAAGCCGCTGAGTCCGTTGCGCGCGAGGAAATCCTGTACAAACATTTCGCATCCGGGGTTGAGAGGAGGAGGAACCTCGGAGCCGAACCCGAGTCGGAATCCCTCGGCCGACTGGAAATAGGCCGCTATGTTATCGGTCAGGTCATAGGACATGTTGAACTTTACGGTGTTGTGCGTCTCCCGGAACGGGTCGGTCGCGAAGGGGTCCTCAAGCACGTTGCCGTCGTCGTCCGGCTCATCACCGATGAGGGCGAACGCCTCGAAGAAGCTCTCGAATATCGAGTGCCGATAGCCGATGGTGGCGTTGAACCGATCCGTGAGGTAATGGGTATACTCCCCGAAAACGGCGAATTGCTTCAACTGCGTGACGAAATCTTCCTTGAAGAAGAAGTCGGCGGGCGCTCCCATGTAGTTTGCGTTTTCGACCAACGCACCACCACCGGGAAACAGGATGTCACCGACCGCTACGTCCTCTTCACCGTCCTCGTAGTAAATTCCGGCCAGCCATGCGAAGCGGTCGTCCTCGTCCAGGTCCGAAGTGAATCGCAGTTCCTGCGTGAACGTATAGTTGTCGTTGTCGTCGTTGATATACAGCCGAAGGTTATGCGGAGCCATGGCCAAGGCCTGCGGACCGGTCAGGCTGAAGTCATCGAAATAGTCCCTGATCAGGGGCAGGGACACGTCATTGCGCCGGAGGAAGTCCATTTGCAGGTAACCGGTCGATGAGGTCATCGTCACACCGGAAAAATCGTAATTCCATGTGATGTCGAACATTCGGAATTTTGATGTCAGCCTCTCTTCGGTCAAGGTCACGCCACCCTGTTCCAGGTCCCCGTAGTCAACGCCTCGCGCCTCCGGATACCCGGTCTGTCTCAGGTCCTGGAATGTGTACTTGATATCCAGCGTCGACCTGTCGCTCGGGGTATAGCGCAAGCCGATCCGGGTGCCGAACTGCTCGATACCCGCAACACCTTCGAGTTCCAGCGACGAATTGCTCAGATATCCGGCATCTTCCGCGCTGTATCCCACCAGGCGTATTGCCAACTTGTCTTCCACCAGGGGAATGTTGACCATGCCGTCCAGTGAATAGTTCTGTTTTGCCTCCGCCGTCGAGGAAAGGGTCGCGGCGAAGTTCGTTTCACGCTCGGAGACGTTGGCGCGGTTCGTGATATATCGAATTGTGCCCGCGAACGAACCTCCACCGAAGAGCGTTCCCTGGGGCCCGCGCAGGATCTCGACTCTTTCCATGTCGAAGGTTCGCGGGTCCGCCGTAGCGATGACGGTGGTGATTCGCTGTTCATCCATGTAGACGTCGTTCACGGACGACTCCGTCGACGTGTTGGTCTGAATCCCCCGGATGATCACGTTCTTGCGCGCCGCGCCCTGATCGATCACCGAAAGTGCCGGGACCCGCCGAAAGATGTCGGCCATGGAGTTCACACCCGCCGCCTCCATTTCCTGCTGGGACACGGCGGAGATGGAAAACGGCACGTCGAGAATCGATTGCTCGCGCTTTTGCGCCGTCACCACGATCGTTTCGATCTGCTCGTCGTCCTCCTGGGCGAACAGGGCGGGGGAACCGCACAGCAGGACGATCCCGAGAAATGCTGCCATGAGCCTGGTGAGATGGGTGCAATACCGAACAACGATGCGATTGATTGTCATCATGAGATCCTTAAATTGCAGTCGCGCGGGACGGTGTGCCGCTTGGTGGTTCTACTGGTAATTGTATACGGTATACACCGAAATGATCAATGTCGGCGTCGGTCGAGTGCTTGTTGTGGGTGAGCAACAGCTCCTGCCTGCGCGGGAGACGCGCAGATCGCACACGTCGAGAAGTGGCTTGCCGGTGGGGGAGCGTGTCAGTCCGATCACCCCTCGGGATCAGGTCTTGAAACCGATCATCTCTTCGTTGAACTCGTTTGCACGGCACATCACCTCGCCGTCGAGTATTACGGTCGGGTTGGCCAGCATGATGTCCACATGGTAGTCGCCCATGCCCACCGTGCCGCCGAGGCTCGGATTCTGATAACCGAATCCGAAATCGACTGCCCCGAACTTGCGCTCGTCCTCGATCATGGCGCCCGATATGCCGGCCTCCGGGTTCAACCCGAGGCTGAAGTGACAGAGCTTGTAGATGATCGGATCGTTGCAGCCCGCAAGCCAGGCGCGCATGGCATCCGCCTCCGATCCGCCCTCCACCTTCGTGATGACGCCGTTTTCCATCGTGAAGCTGTAGGGGTTGGGGACGATGCCCTGAACGCTGTCGGAGGCGTCTATGACGATCACGCCATTGATGGTTTCCTCGACCGGAGCGATGTTGACCTGCATGCCGGGGTAGAAATCGTCCTTGCCGGGTTTGTCCAGCTTGCCGTTCCCGAAGTCGCACTTGCGCGGCTTGAGCTGAAAACTGACGTCCGTACCCTGCGGTGAGGTGACTTGGCAGATATCGGTGCCCTCCCAGAGCTCGCATACACGCTCGCCGATGCGGTTCATATGCTCGACATCGACGTTTAGCAGCGCGCGTACGACATAGTCTTCAACCCCCGTGACCAGGGTGTAGAGAATGCTCGTACCCGACGCCTTGGCATCGAGCATGGCCTGCGAGGCGTCGATACCGTCGTCGATGATAGATACGACGTACTTGGCGGCCTTGATCGACGCGGCGAGGATGGGACCGGTATTCGTTGCCTCACCCTTCCTGGCGTGAGGCTTGACAATAAGCTGTGTGTCGGCTCCCGACCTCACTCCGGCTGCTCTCAACGCCTGCGCCAGATTCAGGTCGCTGTTGGCATCGGCGAGGATGAGCACCGGGTCACCGGCCTCCGGCTCGATCAGCCGCTTGATGGTCGCATCCGCGAACTCGTCCCAGAACTCTCTCGACTGCATGTTTTCACTCCTTTGTTTCTGATTTGTGGAAACTCACATTCAGCCATCGACGTTTAAATTGACCGGCTTCGGATATGCGCGCTTGCTCTGCGCAATCGAAAGCCGCGCCAGGCTCTCTGCCATCATCGCTGACGCCTGGATCGGGTCGATCACAGGAATTGGAAGTTCGCGCTGCAGGCGGCCGATCACGTCCAGACTGCCATAGCCGATGACGACGTCGGCCCCGTCTTCCTCCATCGCCAAATGTGCCTGCTCGATCATCGCCTCGGGAAGGCTGTCGTCCCGAGCGGCGAAATCCAGCGTCTTGCCGCTCACCGAACGCACTGAGGCTAGCTTGTCGGCAAAGCCGTACAAGCGCGCGATGTCTTCGATACAGCGTGAGCCGTAACCTCCGCGCTGATTGCCGTTGATCTCGCCGGGCATCAGGTACGAGAAGCGCCGGCCCACCATTGACGCAAAGTGTAGACACGCCTCCGATTCGCCGATGACGGGGATGCTCAGCGCCTCCTTGGCGCCCTGCACACCGGGCTCGTCGAGACACCCCATGGCTACCGCGTGGAAGCCTTCCTCCTCGGCAAGCCTGGCCGCGCGGATGTGGTGCATCCCCAGCAACTCGCAATCGTACGAGCAGCCGATGGCCTCGATCGGCGCTTCGGGCAGGTCCCACAGAACAATCTCCACATCCGGCCGCGTGATTGGCGCCAGTAGCTCGCGATGTACATCGCCCCAGGCCTCAAGCCCGCCACGCACCGGAATAGTTACACAAATGCGTATCCGTTCCATCATTTCCCCTCCCTTGCGATGCCCGCCATGGCAACGTCCGACTCCACGGTACGGAATGTCCGACCCCCGGAATGGCTGGTTGAGCCGGTCACAGAGAACCTCGCCGATCAGGTTGAGTCCGACGACCAGGATAAACAGGACAAACCCGGGGAAGGCCGCCCTTCCGCATGGCGTAGAGGTTATGCGTCAGCGGATGGCCGAGAATCACCGCCGAGCCCTGCGGGGCAGCAGGCGAGGCCATTCGCTCACGCGCGAAAACTTCGGATCGCGATTCCCCCCGTCAACCGGCTTGCGGGGATTGGCGGGCACTTCCGGCAGACGGAGGGCGAATTCACAACTAACCGCCTCCGTAGGGATTGCCTTCGCGGACGAACCCCGACGCATCTTCAGAGCGCTCCAGGAAGGATTGCGGCGGACCCAAGGATTCGTAGTAGTCGTAGAAACGCAGGGTTCCGGGCTCCCGTTCCATGGGCACGGAAATGCCGTCCTTGAATACCATCGTGATGGTTCGGATATTGGAGATGTTCTCCAGCGGATTGGCGGCCATCACCACCAGGTCGGCCAGCTTTCCTTCTTCGACCGTGCCGAGGGTGTCGAGTACGCCCAGCAATTCCGCCGGGTTGCGCGTCGCGGCAATCAGGGTATCCATCTCGCTGACCCCGGAAAGCACGAACTGTTCCATTTCCAGCCAGCCGATCTCGCCGATGGGCATTGAGTCCGAGCCGATCAGCAGCTTCACGCCGGCCTCTGCGGCCTTGGCCAGCGCCTGGCGCTGGTGCAGGGCGTGCTCCGGCGATCGTTCGTCCGCGTAGGCGATGGCCGTACGCCACCTGACCGCCTGCTCATCCTCGGACCAGCCCAGCGCCGCCAGCCGGGCCTCGCGCTCCTTGATGTACTCGTCACTGAGATTGCAGATGATGGTGGGATCGTAGTACGTCCCCATCTCCGCCATCAATTGAATTGATTCATCGGTGATGGCGTAGCCGTGTTCGATGGTGTCGACACCGGCTTCGACAGCCTCGCGAAGATGCGGTTCGCGGGTATGTGTCGCCACGGTCACGCCGAGGCTGTGCGCGGTTTCTATCGCTGCGTCCAGTTCGTCCCGCAGCATTTCCACGTTGACGATCTTGATGACACTGGCACCCTGCTGGATGCGCGAGCGCACCGCCTTGCGTACCTCGGCGACGCCGTCAGCCCCGTTCGCCACGTCACCCCGATGCCCGGCGGTGGGGGCTACGGACTCGCCGCTGGCGAAAATGCGTGGGCCGAGGGCGAAACCCTCGTCGAATGCCTGCTGCCAGACCACGTCGATGTTGTGTTCCTCCCCGACCGAGCGCAGCGCGGTAAAGCCGTGACGCAGGCCCTCCATCGCATTGACGCCCGCGCGGATGACCTTGGCGCCGACGCTGGCGTTGTCGAGCGCGTGATTGTGGGGCAGCAGCGCTGAGAGGTGTACATGCATGTTCCAGAACCCCGGCGTCACGTAGGCGCCGGCCAGGTCGATGATTTCGTACTCCTCGCCGGTTGGGGCGTATGGACCGGGCGCGAGGGACCTGATGACGTTGCCGTCGATGACCAGTGTCATGCCTTCCCGCACCGGCGCGCCGGTCGCGTCGATCACGTTGGCGTTGGTCAGTACCGTGACCTGGGCAGTGGCGGTGAGGGTCAGTGTCGAGACGATGAGCGCGGTCAGCGCGCCACTGAAATGGCGAATTTTTCCTGTCATGGTTCAGGCCTGTCCTTGTTCATCGAATAGTGTCTCCGGAGCATCGGACTGGTCTCTTCGATACGTTGACAGCTTGCGCCTGGTCTCCGCCGTTTCGAAACTGATGCTGAAGGAAATCGAGACGGATCCGGTGTTCCTTACCCAGTGCGGCGCCAGGAACGGAATATAGACGCCTTCCCCGGCGCTGAAATCGAACCACTCGCCGCGGTCGGCAACGGACTCATCGAAGGGCAGGTTTCGATGCGCCCCGGCCGCGAAATTCCGGAGTTGCCGATCGCTCACGATGGAGCCGTCGAACGGTTCGAAAATCTGGATTTTCTTGCGTCCTTCGATCTGCATCAGGAAATTGTGTTCCGGATCGAAGTGAAACGGTGTCACGCCCCCCGATGATGTAATGAACAGAAAACTTCTAGGCGCAAGCATCTCGTCGACTCGCAGGCTGAGTTCCTCGGCAATCTCTTCCAGGCAGTCATTCATGAAATCGGCGTAGTCGCCGTGTTGCTCGACGCTCTTGAGCAACACCCAGGACCGGCACGTCTCGATGTTCCTGATGGTTTCCTTCAGTGAAAGACCGCTGTGGGGTATCGTCGTGACCGGCTGGCTCACCGGAATGTCCGCCAGGTTGTACTCGACGCTCGTTTCCGGCAGGGCATCGGCAAGTTCCAGTATCCGTTCCCGCGAGAACCAGGCATTCGCGGCGAATTCGTGGTGGAACTTGAAGGGCTTGCGTTCGTAGAGGGCACGCGCCTTGCCCCTTCCGGAGAGTTCGGACAGTCCGTTCAGATCCAGGAATGGGTTCGATCCGCTTGTCGGTGCGGAGGCCATCGTTCCATGTTCGGCAGATACAACCACAGATCCCTCCTCGGATTCCGCGTTCAATGAATCAGGTAAATCCCGTAGTTCGGATCCTGAATCCATTCCACACCGTTTGTCGTCAGCACCTGCGGATTGGAGAAATTTATGGATACCGGGTAACCGGGGCGCTCGGGGACGTTCAGGTGAACGGCATATTCAAAGGCGAAGATATGGTTCGGATGCATGATGAAGCCGTCACGGTCGCGGCGGAACGGCGCGATTGAAGGCCCTAGTGTGACCAGGTCTCCGCCGTTGTTGCCCATGGCGTGAAGATCGACGTAGAAGCCCGGGCTGTCGCCATCCCCGAGGTACTCCTGGATCATGCGGTAATCGGTTGCGGGATCGTCCGGGAAAGGCGTGTATATGTAGCCGTCCTGCTCCAGGGCAGAGACGATGTCGTTCAGGGCCTCGCCTGCCGTCATCCCTACCCGGACGTTCTGCCGGATGATGCCCTGGGCCCGCTTGCCGTAGTCCCACACCCTCTGCAGGCTCTCCGGCACCCCGGTCTCGCCCTCGCGGAGGATGTAGGCGTGCACTTTGGTATCCACCCCGAAAGATGAAAACCCGTAGTCAAGAAACTCGCCCATGCTGTTCCAGGCGAACAGGTCGCCACGCTGGAATACATATTCCGGATGGCTGATCCAGCTAGTCGCATAGGGCTCACGGATTCGTTCCGACACAGCCGAATAGTAGATGCGGGATGCGCCGCCCAGTTCGCCGATGGTGGTTCGGCCCGGCTCGATATTGGCAAGCTGGGTCATGGCGTCCTGGCGCGCAACTTCCAGCAGCATGGCCTGCACGGCAACCTCCAGGGAAAGCCGGCGCGACCGGAAGTCGGTGATGAGGTATTCGGCCGAGACGATTCTGGAGGAGAGATCCGGCCCCAGAATCCGCTCGAGTTTCTGGTACTGGGTGTGAGAAATTCCATCGGCAACGGCCAGCCATTCCGAGAAATTGACACCGATCGTCCCGGGGTCGTGACCGGCGACATAGTCCCGGATCTCATCGTAGACCGAAAAGTCCACGTTGCCGTACTCATACCCGGTAATGGCCTGGGCCAGTTCGGGAGAGGCCATGACGTCGATGTCTTCGATGGCGCCGGTACCGCCGAATACACCGGCGAACGCGGCCCGTTCTATCCTGTCACCGGTGTCGGTAAAGATCAGGTAACCGTCCGTGATGCCCAGCTCGTAGGCCAACGGGTCCGGATCGCCGGCCCGGGCCACGTGGATCCACATGTCGATGCCGTGTTCCCGCATGGCGCCGGGCAGAATGAGGTCGAGCTTGTCGTTTCGGATCAGGCGCAACCACACGTCCACGTCCGGCCGCGGAACCAGGTCGTCATCGGAATAGGGAATCGGTATCAGTCCCTGAGACGACGTGGGGCCCGACGCCGCAAACAAGGCGGTGGCCAAAGTGATCACCCAACGCCCGGCGTAACGCCGGGCACGGTGGGTGATCGCATCGACCGCCGAACAGGCGGTTACGCCTGCCCTTCGCCTGTCGACGTCCCAGCAAGGGCTAGAATCGTGTGCGGACATTGACGCCGAGCGTAAACGGTCTGATCACCACGGACTCAACTCGATTCCTCCTGTCCCTGAACTGGAATGTCAGTCCGTCCGAGTTGAACAGGTTGTTGGCGTACAGCGTCCATTCCCACTGGCCGTCGGTTGCGCCAAAACGGAGGTTGGCTACGGTGTATTTACCGAATGTAATGCGCTCTTGGCCGGGGCCGACAAAATCACCGACCATTTCGCCGATATAGTTCATTTCTCCTCTGGCAAACCCCTCCCAGCCCGCGACGAACGGGAAGCTGTAATCGAAATTGCCGCTCAGCGTAACGTCCGGATGACTCGGCAAGCGGTCGCCGACGTTTGCGCCAAGGAACTCGGCGCCGGCATCGACCGTAAAGTCGACAAAGCTTCCCGAGAGTCCGACCTGCAGTTGATCGGAAACCAGGTAATCCAGTGAAAATTCACCGCCGTTCCCGGTCGCGGCCGCGAGGTTCTGCGGGAAGCCGATGCTGCAAGTCGCGTCGCCCTGGAGTCTGATGTTCACTTGCAGGTCTGTCCACTCATTTCGGTAAAGGCCGGCATTGATCAACATGCGGCCGTCGGCCAGTGTCGCCTTGGTACCCACTTCGTACGCCCACATCGAGTCGGAGGCAACCGGGCCGGGCGTGAAGCCCAGTACTTGTCGTGCCAGCTCTTGGCAACTGGGCTGAACAACCGGATTCGCTCCCCCGGTCCCCACCCGGAATCCCTCCGCGGCACGACCGAATATCATGACGTCATCGTTGACGTTGTACACCAGGTTCAGCATGTAGTTGGTATGCGGTTCCGTGTACTCCGGAGTGACAACCGTCTCGGAAAAAACAGGATCGGGCCAGGCGTCGGCAACCTGGTTAACGAAGGAGCTGCTCGTGGTGGTGCTTGTATCGCGCACCCCGACCGTCGCCGAAAAATCGTCGGTGAAGTTGTAGGTCAATTCTCCGAAGAACGCCACCTGTTCCTGGGGGCTGGTCGCTACTTCCCGATAGATCATGTCGGGATAGGTGCCAGGGACTTCGGACAGCCCGAACGGGGAAACGTAACCCTCGGGAAACGGAGTCACATATTCCTGATGAGGCGCCGCTGCCGCGAAACGGTCGCCGGCATTGTTCTGGTCGTAGCGGTCACCGATTCCGATGTAGTCGCCGACTTCGACGTAAGTGTCGAGGTCCGAGTAAAAGATCCCGGCGATCCAGTCGAAGTTTCCGAACTGGTCGGGAGCGGACACGATACGCAACTCTTCGGAAAGGGTTTCGTCCCAGGTATCGTCAAGCACCGTCAGCCGGGCGTCGTCCCAAAACTGGTCGATCCCGAGAAACGTCCTGTCAACCTTGCGATAGCTGTAGAAGTCGAGATTCGCGGTTGCGGACGTGATGGTCGCCCAGCCGACATCCCATTCAAGGTTGAGTGCCAGTATATCGGCCTCGGCCGTAAGAACCTCCTGCAAGCGGTTGACCTGTTCCCGCGCCGCCCAATCCTCGCCGGTGGCCCGGTACCAGCCGTCCTGGAAGGTGTTGTCCTGGAAATAGGTGGCGGTCGCCGTGAAGGTGTCGGTGGGTGTCCATTGCAGCATCAGCCGGCCACCTGACTGGTCGAACTGACCCTGGCTGGTCAGGCCCAGGTACGGATTGTCATAGTAGCCTGCGTTATCAGCGGTGAAGGCAACGGCCCGAAATGCCAATACATTCTCTACCAGCGGAATGTTGACCATCGCGTCGAACGAGTAACCCTGGTCCGAACCCTGCGTTCTCGAGGTGTCAAATGCGACATTGGCCTGGAACTCGTCGGCATTCGGCTTGTTCGTGATATAGCGCACCGAACCGGAAATCGATCCACCACCGTACAGCGTGCCCTGGGGACCCTTGAGCACCTCGACTCGCTGCATGTCGAACATGCGCGGGTCGAGAGGGAAACTGCCGCCCGTGACCAGGGTCTCGTCCACGTAGGAGGAACTCAGGCCTCCGGCCCGTACGCCTGCGTCGATGGCGATGCCGCGGATAATCACCTGTTTACGCTGCGCCCCACCGTCAAGCAGGGAAACCGACGGGACTTGCCGGAAGAAACTTTCCAGGTTCGTGTAGCCCCGATTCTCGATCATTTCCTGTCCGAAAGCCGCGATAGCCATCGGGACGTCGCTCAGGGCCTGTTCACGCCTTTCCGCTGTCACGATAATTTCTTCGAGGACTGCCGAGCCTTCCTCCGATTCCTGGGCGATCACGATTCCGGAGCCAAGCGTAACCGCGCTCAGTACCAGCAACATCCAGGAGCAGTCCTTGTTTGCAGTTCGATACATTGTCGTTCCCCTCGCAATATGTATTCTCAATCCGGCTTGTTTTGGCGGCAGCCACAATGCCGGCGAGCCGGTTCACAAGACCAATGGATTGTATACTATATTCACTCGAAAATATACGACAATCCTGTCGCGCTGTTGCTACACTTGTGACCCGATGATTGCGACGTTGGAAGATGATTTCGCGTATTGTGGGAGTCACACAAGACCCGTCCAGTTCGCGGAGTACGCAACAATCCTGGAAATGGATCGCAATCGCCTTGCCAAGCGTCAGTTCTAATCGCCGAAGGATGGGTGGCGGGACGTTTACCGATTCGGGAATGCGACTAGGGATTGATCAGGATCTTGCCGAACTGCCGGCCGCATTCCAAATACTCGTGCGCCTTGACCACTTGCTCCAGAGGGAATCTCCTGCAAATGACGGGGCGAAGCCTGCCTTCGTTGAAGTGTTCGGAAATGACCCGGATTGCCCTTTTCAGGGCTGACCGGTCGGTCAGATAAGGATCATCCACGGTATATCCCCGTAGCGTAACGTGCTTGTTGATTAGGACATCGGGGTCGAAACTGGCGAACTCGGGATGCGTGAGCACGCCGTAGATCAGCACACGGCCGTTTCGCCTTGCGGCTTCGAGGTGCCGAGCGACGAAGGGTCCGGTGATCGGGTCGAAAATGAAGTCCGCGCCCCGGCCTCCCGTCAGCGCCTTCACACGGCCGATGTAGTCTTCCGTGCGGGTATTTATGACGTGATCGGCGCCGGCGTCCAGCAATCGGTCACACTTGTCGTCTGACCGGGTGGTCGCGATGATCCGGCCTCCGGTCAGATTCGCAATCTGCATGGCCGCGATGCCCGTGGCACCCGATGCCGCGGAGATGACGATCGTTTCGCCCTGTTCGAGTTTGCCCACATCCGCGAGCGCCCCGTAGGCGGTCAGGTAGTTGATCCAGATGGCGCCCGCATCGCGGTCGGAGACACTGTCCGGCGTATTCGTCAGCCAATCCGCGTTGGCAACGAAGTAATCGGCAGTCCTCCCGTAGTCGGTAACGTCGACGAATTTCGAACAGGGCAGCGAACTCACGCGGTCGCCCACCTTGAAGGTGGAATTCTCGTCCCCTAGCTCAACGATGCCGCCCGCCTCCCAGCCGATTCCGCTCGGCAGGCGGGGTTTGACTGGGTAAATGCCCTGCCGGCAATCCACGTCGGAGCGATTCATCCCGATGGAAGTCACCCTGACCAGCACTTCATGAGGCTTGGGACGGGGAATTTCCGCCTCGACCAATGCCAGAACGTCCGGAGGCCCGAACGAGCGCATCATCGCCTTTCTCATGATTCGATCAGGATTCAGGTGGCGGGAGAGTGCGGTTCACAAGGACTGTGAGCACGAGAACGATCAGGAAAATGCCGCCGTATACGTTACCCAGCGTTCCGTATGTGCCAGTCGTCTCGGACAGCACTCCGCTGAGGAACGGGGCGGAGGCACCGCCAACCAGGCCAACGCCCATGGCGGCAACGATGACGCGGCCCTTGGGATCCATGGCTGCCGCGGTGCCGTAAACGAACGGCAGTGCGAATGCATAGAGGAAATTATAGGACAGTTGCGCGCCCATCAGGACAGTTTGCACAGCCGTATGCGTCAGCACGTATACCGAAGCTGCCATCCCGCACAGCCCTAGGACGAGCGGCCAGTATCGGCCAAACCGCATGCCGACCGCCGACGCCAGCGCCGCGCCGAGCGGGACCATGAGCACGGCCACGCCCAGAACCCGTCCATACGTATGGATGTCGATGCCGATTGAAATAGCGACACGCTCGGCAAACGACCAGGTACCCCCATCGCCAATCAGGAACAGGAATATCGCGGCGATCATCACGATCTCGAGAAATTTCGGAACCCACTTTTCCCGTACCGTCGTCTCGTCCGCCTCCACGTCCCTGGGGAACAGGAACAAGGCAAGGGCAATGAAGCCCAGGGCCCAGGTTGCCTGGTAGGCATAGGCGCCCGAGTGGCCACCGGATGCGACGAAGAACGGCATTACGGAGATCAGGACGGCTTGAACGGGCGCACCGAGAATGAACGTCCACGCGTAGACCTGCTCGGGTTCATCCAGCGACGCGATCGCGGCGTTGGCCGCCGCCATCGCGCAACCGGCGCCGATGCCCGCCACGACCCTGCAGGCGATGATCAACGGTATCTGGTCGAACAGCGACGAGGCGCAGAATCCTGCCGCCGCGATCAACATGCCGATCAGTGCAAGCCGACGCCTGACAATGTTTCCCATGCGCGGCGACAGCACGATGATCGTTCCCGCCAGGCACATCAGCTCGATGGTTCCCACAAGCCCCGCCCGGCTTTCGCTGAGGCCCATTTCCCCTGAAACAAGTCCCTCGATCAGGTGCGGCATCGTGAAAAAGGACATGTTGCCGACACCCCACAGGGCGGCGAAGATGCCGAACGCGACGATTGCACGTTCCCGATGGCGCCTAAGATTGCCCAAAATCCGTTCGCTCCAGCCAACCGTGCAGGCATTGTATATTGTATATGGAGTCCCGCAAGGGGAACCGTCGTTGCGGATAAATGGAGCATATACATGCGCGCACCCATATTTTTGGCTTTTCTCTCCGCCTGTCTTTGCTGCGCGTCTGCGGGCGCCAGCGCCCAGAATACCGCCCTGGAAAGCTCGCGCTGGCAGTGGCGGACCTCCTGCATGATCCGTCACGACAAGTTCGACTACGTACTGCCCGGCGCCATGCGCCGCAGCGGCATCGACATGTGGATTGTCACCGACCGGGGCCGCGGCACCCAGCCCATGGCCAGAGACTTCGGGATCGCCACGGTCAACGGCCAGATCATCTACGTGTTTTACGACAACGGGGGTGATCGAATCGAGCGCATCCAGTTGGGCGGCGAGACCGATCTGGCCGAGGAGTGTGGCGCCTACGACTACTTCGGCGACATGGATGAACTGCAGGCCATCGTCGAGGAGCGGGATCCCCAGGTGATCGGGCTTAACTACCTGGCGGTTCCCTACGAATCCGAAGGACTGCATGTTGCCGATGGGCTGACGCTCACGGATTTCATGTTCCTTGAGAGCGAACTGGGACCGGTTTTTGCGGATCGCTTCGTCTCAGCCCAGCATCTGATCGCGGATTTTCACGGGGAGCGTGTGGCGAGCGAGATCATCGAGTTCGCAAAGATCGGCGCCATAACTGCGCTGCTTGAGGAGCGGGCCCTGTCCAATGAGGTCATCACCCCGGGCATGACCACGCACAACGACGTCTCGCGATGGCTGGAGGAGCAGGCGGCGACCATGGGACTGCTTCGCGCCTGGTATCCCACGACCTATACACACCTTCCGGACGGGGGTGAGATCGGCAATACGGAGCGAGTCATCCAGCGCGGCGACATCCTGCAGATCGATTGGGGCGCCGATCGCAACAATTTCACCACCGACCTCAAGCGTTTTGCGTACGTGCTCCGGGAAGGCGAGACGGAGGTTCCGCCGGGTGTACTCAACGCTTTCAACGAATCGAAGAAGGTGCGGGAGATCATTCGCAAGTTTGTAAGACCCGGCCGCACCGGGCGCGAGCAACTGGACGAACTCAAGCAGATCATCCGTGACGCCGGGTATGTCTATACGGAGGCGGAGCGGGCCAGCGATGTCCAGGGCATCGAGGTGAACGTGGGCATGCACGCGGCCGGCAACATCGGCCACGACATGGCTGCCAACCTGTTCGAAATCTTTCCGGAGAGAACCAAATACATGGTCCGGCCTGATCTGATCCTGTCGCTCGAGTTCATAGTCTTCACGCCGGCAGAGGAGTGGAATGGCGTCAAGATACCAGTAAACGTCGAGGAAAACGTGGTGGTCACGGAGCGGGGCATCGAGTGGCTGTATCCGCCCCAGGAGAAGGTGCTCATTATTCGCTGATCGGAAATACGAACATGATCAAGTCACTACATCTACGCCACCCTGCGTCTGTCTGTCTTTGTGTTTACCGTACAACGAATACAATATACAATAACTGGCGGGCAGTTGGACGCACGCAACATCAACAACGCATCGCCCGCCCAACCCTGACATTGTACGGAGGAGAACGATGAACAGGATACGATTCCCTATTCGAACCTTGACTGCGCTATCGATGGCGATCATCGCCTTGTCAGGCACATCACAATCAGTGTGGGCCCAGGACGATGAAGCCTCTGAGGCGATGCTTGAGGAAATCATTGTCACAGCAACCAGGCGGGAGATGTCCCTGCAGGATGTTCCGATGGCGATCTCTGCCGTGGGGCAGGATCAGATCGAGCAATTGGGCATGACCAACATGGAGAACTATTTCCGCTCCATCCCCTCGCTCAGCCTGATCGACGGCGGCGGATATCAGAAGCACATGATCATCCGCGGCGTCGCGGTCGAAACCAGTCCCGAAGAAAAGGCGGCTACCGGCGTCTATGTGGACGAAACCCTGGTTTCCGGCAACTTCTCCAACCTCGACCCCCGCATCTTCGACATGCAGCGCGTCGAGGTGCTCAGAGGGCCCCAGGGCACCCTCTATGGCGGCGGATCCATAGCAGGCTCCGTCCGTTACATCACCAACAAGCCAAATCCCAATGAGTTTGAAACCAATGTCGCTGTCGACCTGAGTCAGACAAGCGATGCCGGCTCCAACAACTCCCTCGATGCGATGGTCAACATTCCACTCGCTGAAGACACCCTGGGCCTTCGGATCGTCGGTTTCTCCGCTGCAAATTCCGGCATCTACAGCAACCCGATATTCGGTTACGACAACCAGTCGGCCTGGGACCAGAGCGGCGGACGGGTGTCACTCATGTGGACTCCCACCGACAACTTCTCGCTGACCGCCATGTACATGAAGGACGACCTGATCCAAGACGGACAGGCGCGAGCCACTACCCCGCGCTGGCAGGACCGTGAGCAGACAAACATGGCGCACGAGGAATTGTCCGCCAAATCCGAGATATTCTCCCTGACGGCCAACGCCGATCTCGACTGGGCGACACTCACTTCCGTGACCTCGCAGTTGGATATCTTTTCCGTGTACCAGCAGGACAGGACGTGGCTGCTCAGTGAATGGGGAATCTCCGAGTGGGACCCGCTGCGCCTCGTCGTCTATGGCGGCCGCGATGACAGTTCGTTCACCGAAGAGATTCGCCTGGTTTCCGCTCCCGACGCCTTCGGGCGTTTTGAGTGGATTGTCGGGTTGTACTATGCGGACCGGACGAACTGGGAAGAATTCAAGGACTGCTACGCGATTGACGATGACGGAACTGCCTCGTTGGACGTAAATTACCAGAATGGCGGCGACCGATTTGCTGCAGCGGAGCCGGGGCAAGGAGCGCTCCTGCCATTCGGACCGAATCACATGGACCCGTTCGGGGACCAGGGCGATGTTTCCGAAGGCACTTATCCAGAGTGCGTCTATCGCGAAATCGAGATTATCGACGAGGGTGAAATGGCGCTTTACGGCGAATTGAACTACCAGTTCACCGATCAGTTGACGGGCACGATCGGCTATCGAAGAACAGACGACACGAAGTCGTATGGCATCACGGCCCAGGTTGCAGAAGGTGAAGGCACCGCCTTCAATTTCAGTGGCGAAGAACCCGAGTACAAGGAGATTCACAATAACTTCATGGGCAACCTCTCCCTGCTGGTTAACGACAACGTCACCCTCTATGCCAGGGCTGCGGAAGGGTTTCGCCTGGCGGCCGGAGGGCAGGCCGTTCACCTTGAGCCAGGTTGCACCCAGTTGGCCATCGACCAGCTTGGCGGTCTGCCCGGCCCCGTGACCTCCGACAGCCTCTGGTCCTATGAGGCCGGAGCCAAGATGGTATCCACAGATGGGCGCCTGGCCGTCAACGCAGGCTTCTACCGCAACGTGTGGACCGACATTCAGGTCGGCATTATCGTCGTCGGCGAAAACTGCGGATGGTCGCAGTTCTTCCAGAACATCGCCTCCGCGACCGGAAATGGGCTCGAGTTCGACATGGTCTACGCGGCGACCGATCAACTCGAGATGGGCTTTTCCGGATCCTGGTTGGATTTCACGCTGGACGACACCCAGCCCACTCTCAATGCCCTGGCGGGCGATCGTCTGCCGGCACACCCGGACCTCACGTTGCATGGGTACGCACTATATGACTTCCCGGTCAGCACCGGCTGGAACGGATTCGTCCGCGGGGAGGTTTCCTACACAGGTGAAATCGTCGCAAATTTCGTCGGCGACCCGAATATCCCCAGGCCTTCGACCGGCGAATACACGCTGGCGCATGTCCGCGGCGGCGTCGCCAACGACCGATGGGAAGTCGGCGTGTACATCAACAACCTCTTCGACACTGAAGGTCACTCGTACCGCTTTGTGGACTGGACCGATCGTGAGGAGACTTTCGTGCTCCGGCCGCGAACGATCGGCGTGAGTTTCCGGACCAGGATGTAACAATGGGCAGGCCAGCGAGCCTTGACGCGTCCGCCTTGGCCCTGCCCTTCCGCATCCCGTTGGTAAGTCCGCCATGGAGTCCTTCCAGGCCCAGTGGGAAATGTCATGAATCATCCGACGGGACAAATTCGATCTTGTGATGGTCACCGAACGGGGCATCGAGTGGCTGCACCCGCACCGGGACCGGATACCCTTGGTTCGCTGATGGAAGTCATCTCCACAGCAAACCTGTCGAATCGTTCCTGGCCAGCGCTCGCTGCGGCCGCGCTCATCCTTCTCCTGGCTCATCTGCCATCCGCATCCGCCCAGGACCGCTACACCGATGTCATGCACGGTATCACTGACGCCAACTACGGCATCTTCGACGATTACAACCCCTACGCTACCGCAGAGATGCTGAACCATGTGCGGCGGGAGCGGTTCGACCTGATCCTGCCCCGCGTGATGCGGGATCACGGGATCGATATGTGGATCCACGTCATTCGCCCATGGTCCTGGGGTGGAACGGACCCGATGCGATTCGAGTTCGGAACGAAGTCGGGCGTTCTTGTCTTCACCGACAACGGCGGAGAGCGGATCGAGCGCGTGGTCTTTGAAGGGCAAGTC
Organism: Candidatus Rariloculaceae bacterium; assembly: GCA_965221035.1. Classification (GTDB taxonomy): domain Bacteria; phylum Pseudomonadota; class Gammaproteobacteria; order Steroidobacterales; family Rariloculaceae; genus UBA6522. The sequence continues at coordinate 3,002,869 of OZ244860.1, read as the reverse complement.
GAGGATCCGACAGTCTATGATCGCGTCCTGGGCGAGAACCCCTTCGTCAACCAGGAAAACTACGAGCTCATGGATCTCTTTCTCGAGCAGCCGAACCTGGTTCTCGAGTCGGAGCTGGACCTGAGATTCGCGGGACTCGGCGATTTTATTACCGAACGCGATCCTTCGCGAATCGCTGTGAACTACGGCGAGACGCTGTCGTTGCCGGAAGGCTCCGAAACGTTCACCATGGCCATGACGGACGGCATGTCATACACCGACTATGTCCAGCTGTCGAAAGCGCTTGGCGAACTTTATGCGAGCCGGATGGTCTCCGCCGAGTCGTTAATCCTGGACTACCTGTCCAGGCGCGTCATGAGCGAGGTGGTTCTCTACGCGACGTCCGGTGCGCTACGGAGCGGCGGACCCGATTTCGGAGCAATCGTGCCGGGCGTCACGACTCTCGACGATATCGGCGCGTCGGACGTGATCAACAAGGACGGCGACTGGCGGCGTGACGGGAGCTACGTCATTCAGCGCGGCGATCTCGTGAATGACAGACCGTACATGGCTTACGTCCTTCAAAACGGAGAGACCGGGCTTCCCGATCACATGCAGCGCTACATCGAGGACAATCGCCAAATCAAGCAGATCCTGCGCGATCACATCCGGGTGGGTCAGACCGGCGGTGAGGCGCTGGAACTATTGGCCTCTGCACTTGAGGAAGCCGGCTTCATCTACACGGACTACCAAGAATACAACAAGTACGTCGACGAACCTCAAAAGACCCAGGTGCACCTCGACATGCACGCGGAAGGAAAGGGAATTCTCGCGCCCAGAATCTCTCCCATGGGTCCGAAGTGGCACTGGAACATCAATATGCCCCTGTTTCATACGTTCGCCGTCGAATACATGTTCTACGTGCCGGTACCCGAATGGAACCGGGGGAACAACTTCACCGGGCAATACATCTACGGATTCTTCCATGATGGCGGCATGCTCACGGGCCGCGGTATGGAGATACCCTATCCCGACAGGTCCAACGTAATCCAGGTGGTCCAATGAAGCTGCTAACACCGCATGGTAATCGTCCCGCACTGCACCGAAGCCGGCGGGGTGTCCCGCTGAGTACGGGAATTCGACTCGCGATTCTCGGTCTGGCGATGTTTTCCGGCAAATTGGCTGCGCAGTACCGTGCGCCGGACGCCGCACCGGACCTGATGCGGCTGATACGAAGCGAGAAACTCAACACGATCCTGCCCCATGTCATGCGGGACAACGAAATCGACATGTGGGTTCACGCGATGGGGCCAAACGATCCCCTCGGCTTTGAGTTCGGGACTGAACCCGGCTTCGTCATATTCACAGATCACGGCGGAAGGCGGATCGAGCGTGCGGCTTTTGGCGGTCGCCGCGATCCCGAATTGTTCGACGTGATGGGCGGGGTGGATGAGATCGGCGCCTTCGTCGCGGAACGCAATCCCGGACGAATCGCCTTGAACTACTCCGACATCGTTGAACTCGACACGATTCCGAATGCCCACCTGACCCTTATCGCCGAGGCCTTCGATGAAGAACTGGGTAATCGAATCGTATCGGCGGACCAACTCATCGCCGATTTCCTGGCGGGCCGCGCAATGGCGGAGATTGCCCTCTACGGGCGGCTGCTCATGGACAGCGCCGCGATCATCGAGGAACAGTTCGCCAGCATCGTTCCGGGACAGACGAATCTCAGCGATCTTTCGGGCGATATCTACGTGGGCAATCCCGACATCGACGAGGAACTCAACAGCGATTACGTCATCCAGCGTGGGGACCTGGTGGGGATTTTCCATAGCGCCCGGATGATGGACTTCGCCCAGCACAACGGCTTCTACGGCTATGTGCTTCGCGACGGTGAATCGGAATTGCCGCCGGAGATTGTCAGGCTTTGGGATCAGGCGATGGAGCTCCGGGACATCTTTAGACGAAACATCACCGCAGGCCTGTCCGGCGAGGAGAATCTCGATGCCGTGGTCGCGAGGATCGAGGAAGCCGGTTACGTCCACGTCGAAGAAAACAGTTATGACTCGACGGCAGATTCGGATGCGACCCAGGTCTGGATCGACTTCCACGCCCAAGGGCGCCTGGTTTCCGAAGATCACGCGCCCCGGATCTCGGCAACCGGCTGGGGGCGGGCACTGACGATACCGCTGTATCATACTTTCGCGCTCGCCTACGCCATGCACATGCCCGTTCCGGACTGGGGCGAATCCAAGCGTCTCTATCTATTCATGCACGACGGCGCGACAGTCACGGAACGCGGGGTGGAATTTCCGGCGCCACTGCCGCAGCAAATCAGAGCGATTCGGTAGATGACTGCTCCCGGCGCGGCAACTCGATTTTTCGGTTCTGCGCGGCCGGTCTCTAACATCGCCCTCCTGCTCTGCATCAGTGCGCTTGCCGGCGCGCAATATCCGGAGGCGATGCCAGGCATCAATGACGCTTACTACAGCGCATTCGACGCCGACAACCCATACGCGACAGCGGAGATGCTGGACCATATCCGACGCGAGAAATTCGACCTGATTCTGCCGCAGGTCATGCGGGACCACGGTGTGGACATGTGGATCCACGTGATCCGGCCCTGGACCTGGAGCGGGACCGAGCAACGGCAACTGGAGGGACTCGACCTCAACTACAGCAGCATCGACAGCGCCGATCCGCTTCGTTACGAGTTCGGGTCCAATGCCGCGGTGCTGATCTTCACGGATCGCGGCAGCGGCCGGATCGAACGCGCGGTTTTCGAGGGCGAGGTCGAGGATGTGAGCGCCTACGACATTGTCCGGCCCCAGTCGCCCTTCATCAACCAGGAAAACTACGAGATCATGGACTACGTGAAGGCCAATCCGGACCGGGGTCCCGACACCGAAATCGGCTATCGCTTCATGGGTCTCGGAGCGTTCGTGGCGGAGCGTAATCCGCAGCGGATCGCGCTCAACTACGCGGAAGAGCTGTCGCTCGCGGAGGGTTCAGAGACTTTCACCTTGGCACTGACGGATGGGATCTCCTACGCAGATCACCTGCAATTATCGAAGGAGCTCGGAACGGAGTATGCAGGCCGACTGGTCTCCGCCGAGTACATGATCCTCGACTATCTGAATACCAGCGTGGTGGCGGAGATCGTGGTGTACGGTGGCTCAGGTCGACCACGTGAGATTCGCGAGCTGGATTCGATCATTCCCGGCGCGACGACGCTGAACGACGCGGGCGCGGGCTGGTTCGTGACCCGTGAAGCAGACCACGTGGAAGAAGAGATGATGGACTTCCCGCTACAGCCGGGCGATGCATTCCAGATCGGTCAGATTCCCTACTACTTGCTCAGGGAAGGTGAAACCGAGCCCCCGCCCGAGTACCAGAGAAGCTGGGACCATGTGGTTCGCGTGCGAGAAATTCTGGCGGAAAACATCCTGCCCGGACGAACCGGCTATGAGACGCTCGAGATACTCATTCGTGAGTTGGAAGACGCAGGCTACGCGTACATTGATCGGGACCGTTTCGACCCCACTCTAGACCCGGGCAGGACCCAGGTTCACCTGGATTTGCACGCCATCGGCAAGGGCGTCCTCGCCCCTCGAGTATCGCCGATGGGGGCGCGGTGGCACTTTGACATGACGATCCCCATGCGCCAGACGCTCGGCATCGAGTACATGGTCCATTCACCGGTGCCCGAGTTCGGTAAAGGCAGACACTTCTACTATTGCAGCCTTCACGAGAAAGGCGTCGTTACCGAACGGGGCGTTCAGTTTGCCGCGCCACCCGTATCGGGTATCCATAGCGTCCGGCCTTGAGCGGAGCTGCCGTCCGGGATGACTGGGAGCACAAAGTGGGAGGGATGCTCCGCGGAGTGGTGGACTGTATTCTCCGCCACCACCCATTCCACCTCGTCGTAGTTGTTGCCACCGGTGTTCATGTTCCGCTCGTAGAGCGGAAAGTTGCTGCTGGACACCTGGACACGGATCCGGTGCCCCGGTGGGAACCAGTTGCTCGTGGCATCGACGTCGATTCGCAGTTCGTAGACGCCGCCTTCCTCCATCCAGACCTTGTTGGTGAATCCTTCGCGATAGCGGGCGCGCAGGATCGAGCCCTGGATGTTGTAGGCCGTTCCGTCGGGGTATACGTCCACAAGCTTGACGGTGAAGTCCGTATCCCTCGCCGATGACGAGACGTAAAGAATCGCCGTGATGGGGCCCGTAATCTCGATGCCCGTTTCCAGCGGAGGTGTCGTGTAGACCAGTACGTCCTGGCGAGATTCAACACGTCCCTGGTCGACGGCCCCGGCCTTGGTACCCCACTCAGTGCCCCGAGGTCCTCCCGTCGACGGCACCGGATTTCCGGGATCGTAGACGAAGGAGTCGGCCGGTTCGTCTCCGGGCGGTTCGGTGGAAAGCCATCCATCGCCGTGGCGGCTGTTGGCGTTTCCCCCGCTGTGCAGATAGTAGTTCGTGTACTGGACTTCGGGTAGAGGCCATTGATCCGCGTATCGCCACTCATTGCGGCCCATGGTGTAGTACCTGACCTTCGGGCCGTTCATTACCCCGTTGTCGATCCCCTTGAGCCAGTAGTCGAACCAGTCCAGGTAGATGGAGTAGAAGTCCAGGCGCGCATCTCCGATGTCGCGGTCGCCGACCAGCGTTCTTTCCGTGGCCTGCTCGTAGGCACAATGAGTCGACGGGGCCAGTATCAGGAACTGACCGTCAGCCGCGGCGTCCGTGGTTGCGTTTTCCCGAAAATAGGCGGACTCGAAGATCGTCTCGTCTACGCTGATGTCGTACCAGGAACTTACGTGAAGGGCCGGTACCGAGATCGTCTCGGTGCCGTCGTAGTAGCCCATGACGTCGTGCCACCAGGGGTCGCCGAATTCGCGGGTCACCAGTTCCTGGAAATCGTTCGGGAGCGCGCCCGCCTTGTTCATGATGTCCACCAGGGGCAGCGTCCACACGAGTCGCTCCCAGTCCGGCTGCGGCAGTCGTGACGGTGTCGGGTCGTAGAATTCGCGGATCCTGTCGACGATCTCGTCCGACAGGCCCGGCGGCGGCTTGAACGAGTACTTGACGCCCGTTTCGAAATACCATGGAAACGTTGCCGCGAAATCCAGCACGCCGCCCTTGAACCCGGACCAGTACCGATAGCGGCCGTTGGCGGCGCCGATCATCGGGCCGTTGCGGGGGATCATGGTCGTGAGGTTCGGATGCTTTAGCGGTGCCGTCGCCGCCTGTACTTCAGCGGGGTAGGAGCAGCCGTGCATGCCCACCCTGCCGTTGGACCAGGGCTGTTTCGCGATCCAGTCCACCGTATCGTAACCGTCTTCCGCCTCGTGGCCCGCAGGCGGCGAATAGATGCCTTCGGACTCGAACTTGCCGCGGCTGTCCTGCGTGGCGACAAGGAATCCGTGGGAGGCGAACATGTGCGCGTCGCCGTTCTCGTCGTCCCTCATGACGTTCTTGTCGTAGGGCGTCCGAATCAGCACGACGGGAAACTGTTCGCCCTCCACGTCGGGAAAGTAAAGGTCGGTGGACAATCGCATACCGTCCCGCATAGGTACCATCCGACTCTTTTCCAGCCGGAAGCTGTTCTCCGGCGCTGGCCGGGGTATCGGTTGGAATTCCTGCGCATTGGGATCGGAGTTCGCCAAGAGCGCACCCGCAATCAATAGGGGGACAGCCAATATTCTTGTCATTCCGGACACGATCAACTCCTGGCCTTTCCCACGGGCTACCCGGTCGGACAAGCGCTACAAGGGCTTGTTGCCCGGCGCGGGACCCAGCCGGAACCCCGTAGGAAATGGATCGCCTTCATACAAGACATACCGATGGTAACCGGTAATGAAGGCACTCCCGGTTACTCTGGGCGTTACGTAGGTGATTCCGTTCCTGGTCTCCGCCTGCGTCACTTGGCCAATGAAACAGGTCCCGAGCACGCCCTCGAACCGCCTTGACTCGTTGAGTCCGATCTCGCCCCTGCTGTAGAGGCATGCGAGGCGCGCGCTGGTTCCCGTTCCACACGGGGACCGGTCAATGGCGCCCGGCGGCGACAGAATCGTCTGCTTGTAGTCGCCCGTGCGCGTCTGCCTGGACGTGAACTGAACCTGGTAGCACTGATTGATGTCAGGGTCTTCCGGATGCACGATGTCAATCTGCTTGGCAACTGCATCGCGAATCACCACGTACGCCGCAATCAGTTCCGCATCCCGGTCGGGGCGAAGTTCGAGATTCAGCTTGTCGGCATCGACGATTGCGTAATAGTCACCACCAAAGGCAATGTCGGCTTCCACGCGGCCGAATCCTTCGACTTCGATGGGCGCTCCGCTCCGGTGCAGAAAGCAGTCCACATTGTCGAATGTCACGGTCGTCGCTTGGCTGCCATCCCAGTCCACATGGCAGGTCACCTGTCCGGCCAGCGTGTCGAACCTGACGAGGGTCACCGGCGAGCGCGCTGCCACAAGGCCGGTTTCGACGACGGTCGTTGCTGCGCCGATGATGCAATGCCCGCTCATGGGCACATAGCCGTCCTGTTCCATGATGATGACGGAAAAATCGGAATCCGCATGGAGAGGTGGCATCAGCAGCACTGCGCACATAAGCCCGCCGCCGCGCGGCTCGAAACAAAGTATTTTGCGGAGCGCATCATCATGGTCGGCCAGCCACTGCTGCCTTTCGAACAGGGTACCGCCGGGAGGCACGGGTACGCCTTCCATGATCACCCGGGTGGGGTTGCCCTCGGTGTGGGAATCCACCGTTCGAACTGTTCGGCGGAGGCCGGAACGCTTGGGTGTGTATTGCTCGAGGGTCAACGTTCCGTCCGCTCCCGCATGGAATTCAGCCAGACTCCGGTGCCGGTTGCAGGTGCGGCTATTGAGGAGCGTACCTGGGAATGCTGCCATTTTCGACCAGCACTTCCTGTCCGCTGCCATCCGCGTTCATGATCATGATCCGGGATGATTCCTCGTCTTCATCGCTGTAGGAATATGCGATTCTTTGCCCGTCCGGCGACATCGTGGGCCAGGACGCAGCGCCCGGCGTGTCTGTCAGCCTCACTTGCTCCGACCCGTCCACGTTCATGATGTAGATGTCGTAGTTTCTGCTCAGCGGTTCGCCGTGCATATCCGAGGAGAAGAGTATCCGTGTCCCGTCCGGCGACCAGGAGGGGACTTCATCCAGCGCGCGCGTGAACGTCAATCTTTGCTGATTGGTGCCATCCACGGCGTTCGCCAGGTAGATTTCCGGATCGTCCCGGTCGCGGTCGGCCTCGAACGCAATCCAACGTCCATCCGGAGACCAGGAAAGAAAATTGTTCACGCGTCCATGGTAAGTGTCCTGGGTCAACTGGACCAGGTAGGCACCCCAGTCACTCTCTTCGACATTCCTGCGCCAGATCTGGTCGCTGCCGCTGCGTTCCGAGTTGAACGCGATCATGGAACCGTCCGGCGACCAGGAGGCGCCGTGATCAGCTGCCGGATGAGTGGTCAGCCTGGTACGACCGCTTCCGTCCTCGGCGCTCATGATATGGATGTCGAGATTGCCATCGACTTCCAGCGTAATCGCGAGGCGCTCGCCGTCGGGTGACCAGGTCGCCTCGCCGCCAGGACCGAGTCTCCTGTTGTCGGACCCGTCGTCGCGCACCACCCAGATCTCGGGCCCAGTTTCCGAAAACACGGTATATGCAAGCCTGTAAGGCTGATCCTGGCCGGCGGCGGGATTGCCAAGCGACAGGAACATCGCCGCAAGAAACGCAACCGAGCCGAGTAACATTGACGTTGACCTTGACCCCGGAAAAATTCGCTGACCAGGATACGGCGGCGTTCCGATGCGGCCCTGCATGTTTTCCGCGCTATCGAAGTTCATGTTCATCAGGCAACCGCCTTGAACGCGCGAATCAGTCCCCTGCTCGTGGTCAGGATATGCGTTTTCAACAGTTTCTTGGCCCCGCGCTTGTCCCGCGCCCAGCACAGGCGCAACAATTCGTGATGCTCTTCTTCGGCCCTGGAGAAATCGGCAACCAACTGGATCTGGATACGCAAGTACCGGTCGCAGTTGGTGTGCAGTTGACGGATCAGGCTCAGAGTTCGGTTCCTGCCCGACGGCAAGTAGAGACTTCTGTGAAACTTCCAGTTCAGGGCGCCCCAGGCGTGTCTGTCCGCTCCCGGCTTCAGCAGCTCATCAAACTCCTTGAGGATCTGCTCTGAATTCTCCAATTCGTCGTCGGTGACCCGTGCCAGCGCGTATCCCATTACATCGCACTCCAGAATGGCGCGCAGGCCGAACAACTCGTTGACTTCATCGACGGAAATACGGGTTGCCACCGCGCCCCGGTGGGGGGCGAATTCCACCAGTCCTTCGGCCTCCAGTTGCAGCAAAGCCTCCCGCACTGGGATTCGGCTGACACTGAGTTCGTCCGCCAATGCATTCTGCCTTAGCGGCGCGCCAGCCTCGATTTCGTGGGAGATGATTTTCTCACGCAATATGTCCACAACCGAGGCAGTGACGGTTTTCCGGGTAATCATGGTTGGTTTCACACGCGCTCAGACTTAGGGGGTCGCCTGCTCAATCGGATCACTCGGCATTGGTCGGTCCGATTTCCGCCAGGGTGCCGCGGCCAGGCGCAACCATGATACGGTCCACTGTTCGTTCCATCAGCGCGTCCATTTCGGGCAGTCTGGTCCTGAGATCGTCCCGGTCGGTGACCTGCCATTCGGCCTCGCTGGGACCGTAGTCTTCCTGAAGATCCCAGGCGGTTGTTATGACCCAATAGGCAAACTCCTGAACCAGGACGCGTTCTCTTGTTTCCAGATCATCGATATCCGAATATTGAGAGATCACATAATAGCCTCTATCCACTGCATCCCGCATTCCCTGGACGAGTGCGGAATCCGGACCGAACCCCCATTCATCCGGATACGCGTAGTGCAGGCCGATGTCCGAGACGTAGTGAAGGATGTGTTCCACAACCTCCATGACCTGCCCACGCACACCCTGCATGATGACGTCGCAGACCGAGTTTTCGGATTCCAATCGTGCCCAATCGTCCGCGCTGGATTCCATGAAACTGTAGTCTCTTCCCAATGGCACCGGAATCACCGCGCCGTACATATGATGATGGGCCAGTACTTCGGCCTGCATGGCGGTGTCCATCTCCGGTCCCTGCGGGAACATCTCGACAATTGTCCTTCCGACAAGTCGCATGAAGTCATCGGAGATATCCTCTCGCGCGACCAGCGTAAGTCCGTAGGCCGACAGTTTCTTGACGAACGGCGGGTATTCGTCAGTTGGTGTCACGTCGGTCAGTAGATAGGGATCGGTCGGCGGATCGTTTACGGGCTGCCGGAGTATGCAGCCGCCAAGGTGCGTTTCCGGAGTCACGGCATTCGATACGGGAGAGACACCGGCCAGGGAAAGTGCGATAGCACAGATGATGCTTCTCGGCGACCGGGTCGTCCCCGGCAACGTGTCGGGATTCGGGTTCATGGCTCCATACCTGCGGGGTCGTTGGAAAGATTCCGGGGCGCCGGACCGACTCGGTAACCCTCCGGCAACGGGTCGGCCGGATCCAGTACGAACTGATGGTAGCCGGTGATGTAGGCACGGCCTGTGATGCGCGGCCTGATGAAGGTAATGCCGTTTCGTACCTGGCTTGCGACCGCCTCGCCCACGAAACAGGTTCCCAGGGGTCCCTCGAACCGTTTCGGCTCGTTCAGGCCTACCTCTCCACGCTGGTGCAGCAACGCCACTCTGGCGCTGGTGCCCGTACCGCAGGGAGAACGGTCGAGGGTGCCCGGGGGTACCAGCACGGTGTGCCGATAGTCGCCGTCCGTCGTGCCGCTGGATGTGAACAGCACCTGGTAGCAGCGATTGATGGATGGATCGTCGGGGTGGATGGTTTTCACCTGTTCGCCCACGGCGACCCGAATCTTCAGCCATGCGTCGATCAGGGCGCCATCATTGTGAATGCCGAGGTCCAGCCCAAGGGCATCTCCATCGACAAATGCGTACAGGTCTCCTCCGTAGGCCACGTCGGTCTCGATGCGGCCAAATCCCTCAACGTCGATCTGAGCACGCTCCACCAGCAGAAAACTCTCGACATTCTCGAAACTGACCGACCCGACGTTCCCGGATTCGACGCGCACATCGCAGGAAACCGGCCCCGCCGGGGTATCGAAGCGGACGGTGGTGACCGGTTCGGCGACAGCGACCATCCCCTCGGCAACCACGGTGGTTGCCGCGCCGATGATGCAATGGCCGCACATCGGAACGTACTCGTCCTGTTCCATGATGATGGCGGCGAAATCCGCCTCCGGGGAGTCCGGCGGAAGCAGCAGCACCGAACACATCAGCCCGGAGCCGCGCGGCTCGAAATTGACCATGCGACGCATGGCGTCATCGTTGGCCTTGAGCCAGTCACGCCGCTCCAACAGGTTGTCCCCTGGAGGCACGGGCACACCCTCCACAATTACCCGTGTTGGATTGCCCTCGGTATGGGAATCAACCGTTCGGATACGACGCAGGGAGCGGTTGGACATGGCACCCGATCGGTGGCGGATCGTTGACTCGAATATACTAAAATCGTATACAGTATTCCACTACGGGAGCTTGCCCGTCCCGGATCAGGCTCCATCGTTCAGGAGCCTCGAACAAGCCGGGCGGCCCTGCATTTTTTGAAGCTAAACCGGAGAGGACATGTCGGTACATCAGAACTTTATCGCGGGGGAGTGGCGTGCGTCCTCCGAGACCTGTCGCAACATCAATCCCTCGGATACCGAAGAAGTGGTTGGGGAGTATTCCCTGGCGGACGCTGCGGATACCGAACACGCGATCAGCGCTGCCGCCGAGGCATTCCCCGGTTGGTCCGGCAGCGGTATCCAGCAACGATTCGACATCCTCGACGCGATCGGCACAGAGATTCTCGCACGCAAGGTCGAACTCGGCCGCCTGCTGGCGCGGGAAGAAGGCAAGACCCTGCCCGAAGCCATCGGCGAATCCGCTCGCGCGGGGCAGATCTTCAAGTTTTACGCCGGCGAAGCCCTGCGGCTAACCGGCGAACTGGTGCCCTCGGTGCGGCCCGGCATCAACGTCGAGATCACCCGGGAACCGGTCGGCGTGGTCGGCGTCGTCACCCCATGGAATTTCCCCATCGCCATACCGGCCTGGAAGATCGCGCCTGCGCTGGCATTCGGAAACTGCGTCGTCTTCAAACCAGCCAGTCTGGTACCGGGAAGCGCGTGGGCGCTGGCCGACATCATCAGCCGCGCAGGCCTGCCGAAGGGCGTATTCAACCTGACCATGGGTTCCGGTTCCATTGTAGGAAACGCCCTGCTGGAGGATTCGCGAGTCGGTGCCGTCAGCTTTACCGGATCGGTGGAGACCGGACGGCGAGTCGCCACCGAATGCGCCGCAAGGGGCGCAAAGTTCCAGCTGGAAATGGGCGGCAAGAATCCGCTGGTTGTATTGAATGATGCCGATATCGATATCGCGGTGGACTGCGCCGTAAACGGGGCGTTCTATTCCACCGGTCAACGCTGTACGGCATCCTCGCGCCTCATTGTGGAGGACGGCATTCACGACCGGTTCGTAGACGCGATGATCGACGCCACCCGGTCGCTCCGGGTCGGTAACGCCATCGAGGAAACGACGCAGATCGGCCCGGTGGTGGATCAGACCCAGTACGACCAGGATATCGACTACATTGGTATCGGCAAGACAGAAGGCGCCACGTTGGCAGCGGGCGGGAACCCGGTAGAAAGCGAGACACGCGGCTACTACCTGTCGCCGGCACTATTCGTCGACACTAACAACGACATGCGCATCAATCGCGAGGAGATCTTCGGTCCAATTGCGACGGTCATCAAGGTGGCCGACGAGGAGGAAGCCACTGCGGTTGCAAACGATACGGACTTCGGCCTCTCAACTGGCATCTGCACCCGTTCCATGGCCGCGGCCGAGCGTTTCAAGCAGGCGAGCCGGGCCGGCATGGTGATGGTCAACCTGCCGACTGCAGGGGTGGACTATCACGTCCCCTTCGGCGGGATCAAGGGGTCCAGTTACGGTCCTCGCGAGCAGGGCAGCTACGCTGCGGAGTTTTATACGACCGTAAAGACGGCCTACGTCAGTCCGTAATTCGGCCACGCCGGGCGTGTCGGGCGAATATAGTCGATCGCCAGCGCGGCAGGGTCAGTCCCCTGACTGGTCAGCGCCGGCCTCCCCGCCGGCTGACTCGCAGGTACATCCAGCTCGCCGCGGCAACCACCACGAGTAACAGCAGACCATTGATGGCCTGGGTCGTCGCCACGCCGATGGCAGCCGCCAGTGCACCTATTTCAAGGTGACCGAGCGGTACGAAGCCGCGGCTAAGGTTCCAGATCCCGACCGACGCGCCCCGGTGTTCGTTGGCCACATTGAGTTGCAGCGCCGTCGGAAGGAGGGAGTCGAGAACCGCCCAGGCCGCTCCAACGAACAGGATGACCGTGCCGGCTGCCAGCATCGAGCGGGTTGTCGAAAACACCATCAGTCCGACAGCGAACCCGGCGGCAACCAGGAACACCGCCTTGGTCGGATTAATGCGATGGGCGGCCCCCAGCAACAGCAGAGCGACGATGCCGCCCGCATTGAGCAGGCCAATGAGGTTGCCCATGCTCACCTCGCCACTCCGCAGCACCTCCTGGGCGAAGGGACCCCAGAGCACCTCATTGGAATAGCCAAGGACCTCGGCGGACAGCGTTACCAAGGCCAGCAGCAGCACCACGGGACTGCACAACAGGCGAATGACCACCCGCCACGGCGTCACCTCTTCATCCTGCAGACGTACCGGTGAGACCACCTGCGCAGCGAGCTTCACGACCTTGATCCAGTTCAGCAGCAACGCCGCGAGCACGTAGGACGCGGCCATGGCCAGGTAGATGCCGCCGGCTCCCGTATGGAACAGCAGCAGTCCGCCGGCGAAGCCGCCGAACATGCCGAACAGCTTGTTGGCGAGTTGCTCCATCGCCAGCCCGTTGACGGCCCGTTTTTCCCCGACCACGTCGAAGACGTACGCCTTGGACCAGTTCGTCTGCGCAACATCGATTACCCCCGATGTGGCCGACGCGAACATCAGCGCGACGAAGCCGAACCAGTCCTGGCCGCTTGCGATCGCCACGATCAGGGAGGATACGGCGCCCGCGTAATTTGCCAGCGCCAGCAACAGCCGGCGGTCGGCCCGGTCGGAGAGGAAGCCGAAGGGAATGGCCAACAGCAGGCGCGGTATGTTGCGGGTGGCGAGTATGACACCCACTCCCAGCGGGGAACCGGTGTATTCCAACGCCAGCCACGCCAGCGCGACGGAGTTGAGTTGGTTGCCGAGGCTGTTGAAACTGATCGAAGCCCAAGCGTACCGGAAGGCGGGTACCCTGAACGACGCGAACAGGCTCACGAATGCGGCCGGTCTCTTGCCACGGGCTACCACCCGCTCAGAAGTACAGATCGGCGTAACTCGTCATGCCTTCGCCCGGGTCGAGATTGACCAGGCGCCCGTCCTTCATGACCAGGCGCACGTCCCGAACGGCCGAGATGTCACGCAGCGGGTCGCTGCCCAGGACCACAAGGTCCGCAAGCTTGCCGGTTTCGACCGTGCCCAGTTCGTCGGCATATCCACACAGGTCCGCTGAGGTCCGGGTCGCGGCGATCAACGCATCCATCTCCGGCATGCCCACCTTGACCATGAACTCCAGTTCCCGCTTGTTGAAATCCGAAATGGGAGGCGAATCGCTGCCGCAGGCGATCTTGACGCCGGCCTGCATGGCCTTCTGCACGCTTTCCCGGTGCTTGACCGTTGCGGCCAGGGCTTTCTTGATCTGAAACGGTGGCAACTCGTTGATGTGCTCCACGTCCTGGGTCTGGCAGATCGTCGGCACGTAGTACGCTTCGCGCTCAAGTATCAGATCGATGGCTTCGTCGTCGAGAAATCCGTGTTCGATCGAGTCGACGCCGCCGCGCAGGGCGATTTTCACGCCCTCCGTTCCCCATGCGTGAACGGCCACGCGCTTGCCCTTGTTGTGCGCGACTTCGGTGGCCGCCTGGATCTCGTCGAGCATGAACTGCGACTCCTCCATGGTCTCGCCCTGGGTCATGATCCCACCGGTGACCATGAGCTTGATCTGGTCGGCACCGTTCTTGAGATTGTCGCGAACCGCCTTGCGCATCTCCCACGGGCCATCCACCTCAAGGGCGCCCAGGGTACCGTGGCCGTGTCCGCCCGTAATGGATATGCCCTTGGTGCAGACGCACATCCGCGGACCCTGCATCACGCCCTTGTCGAAGGCGCGCTTCCAGGCGACATCGACGAAGCCGTCTTCACCCACACATCGAATGCCCGTGATGCCGGCGCGCAAGGCGTCCATGGCGACGCGGCCGGCTCGAATCGTGTAGTCGGTCAGGGCTTCGGTCTCCAGCAAGTTATGCGGGTCGGGAATGAGGTCCCCCATGTGCGCGTGCACCTCCCACATCCCCGGAAGCAGGCAACCGCCCGCAAGATCGATCCAGCGGGAACCGTCCGCAAGCTGCCGGGGTTGCAGGCCATTCTCCTGCGCAATGCCGGCAGGCGGATTGAACCCACCGTTGGCGATGTCGGCTATCCGATTACCCTCGACGGTCAACGTCATATCGGTCATCGGCGGGCCGCCGGTACAGGGAATGATCGTGCAGTTGCTAAGGATCGTCTTCATCGGAGCCCTCCCAGTCCGAGTTCTTCGTTGAGCCGATTGTCCTCACACATGACCTGGCCATCGCATTCTATTTTCCCGGTCGTCAACACCAGGTCGCAGTGTACGCCGCAGTCGGGCACGTTGCCGCCGAAATCCGCGTCCTGATCGCCGAAACCGAATGTGATCGCCCCCAACACGTGTTCGTCCTGGTGGATGCTGCCCGACGTCCGCGCCAGCGGGTTAAGGCCCAGGGTGAAATGACACAGGTGGGTGGCGATCGGATCACCGCTGGCAGCAAAGTGGGCTCTCAACTGGCCGGCATCGGCGCTGCCTTCGATCCCGGTAATGACCCCGGTTTCGATGTGTACCGTGACGGGAGCGTTGACGAGACGCCCCGGGGGAATATTGCCGTCAACGACAATGACTCCGTTGATCGTGTTCTCGATGGGCGCGTTTGCCACGCACACACCGGGGAAGAAGTTCGACGTACCGGGTTCGGCCGCAACGCCGTCGCCGATCTCGATGGGCCGGCCGCGCATGTCGAAGCTGATGTCGGTACCCAGGGCCGAAGTCACGCGGCAGTATTCGGTCCTTATCCAGATCTCGCCGATCCTTTTGGCGACTTCGATCATGCGCCCCTGGTCAACGTCGCAGATTCCCTCAATGGCGAAGTCCTCCATGCCGATGACGTCGGTGGAGGCGATACGAGTCCCGTTCTTGCGGGCTTCCATGGTCGCCGTCTTTTCGATAAACATCGTGGGGCACAGTCCCAGTATCACGTCGGCGCCCTTGATGGCACCGCTGACCGAGGCGTTGAATTCGGTGGTGTCGGTAGGCGCCATGCGCGGTATCACCAGCAACTGGGCATCCGCGCCCGCACTTGTCCCGGCCGCCAGGCAGGCCTCGGCGATGTCCATGTCCGTCCAGGTATCCGCCAGGACCAGCAACGTCTCACCGGGCTTGACCGCGGCCATGTCCCGCACCGCGACATTAGCAAACTCACCCCATCGTAGCGCTCTCATTGAACCGTCTCCCTGGTGAAGGTGGGCGACAGGCAGGATACCAGTCCCGCCGCCCGGCTTGGACCGACACAGAGAATAAAATATACAATTGGCTCCCGTGATCGGCAACTATACGCGCCGCGCATTTTCCCTGTTTACGGAGGTATTGCCATGGCTGAAAATCGAGTTGTACTGGTGACCGGAGCGGCCACCGGCCTGGGTGCGCAAATCGTGCGCAGTTTCGCGTCCAGGGGCCTCGGTGTTGTAATCAATCATCTCTTCGACGCCGAGGCCGATTCCCTCCGCGAGGAGCTCGAGAGCGAACACGGCTCCGGGAAAGTTCTGACATTTCGGGCGGACGTGGCAAATCGGGGCCAGGTTCGGTCCATGTTCGAAGCGACGATTCGACAATTCGGCCGGGTCGATATTCTTGTCAACTGCGCCGGCATCAACCTAGATGCGCCCTTCATGGAGATTACCGATGAGAACTGGGACGCGGTCATCAATGCCCACTTGAAGGGACACTTCGTCTGCGGCCAGGAATTCGTCAGGCACAACCCCGACACGGAGGGGGTCATCGTCAATCTTGGTGCGGCCGCAGGTTCCATCGGCCGAAAGAACGGCGCCAACTTCTGTGCCGCCAAGGCCGGCGTGATCGTCCTGACCAAGTGCATGGCGCTCGAGCTTGCCCCGAGAATCAGGGTCAATTGCCTTGTGCCCGGTTCAGTTCGAACTCGCGAGGTGATCGACCGCTACGACCTGGAAACAGAGAAAGGGCTCGAGAAGGAGCTGGCCACCCTGCCCATGGGAAGGCTCGGTGAGTTCGAGGACGTGACCCGCATGGTGCATTGCATCGTCGACGCAAAGTTCACCACGGGTGCGAAGTTCTATGTCAACGGTGGGCAGTACATGCACTGAATCTGCAGCCCGGAATGTGCTTCACGGGACGCTGCGCGCTACATGACAACCTGCTTCATCCACGGCGCCGTGTTGTGGAAATTGGCCACGACGCTGCCCGGCGGTACGAGCGCATCGCAGGCGGCGCGGGTTTCGTCATCTAGCCTCGTCTCCATTACGGGGAGAAACTCCACCAGTTGGTCCATCGTCTTTGGTCCGATCAGGGGTGCCGTGATATCCGGTTGCTCCTTGACCCAGACGACCGCCAGTTGTGCGGCACTGAGGCCCACGCGCCTGGCGACCTTCGCGAACTCGATCCCGGTTTCGATGCCGCGCCGGGTGATCCGGTCGGCGTAGAATCCGCCTCTCAGCACTGCTCTCGAGTCTTCGGGGAAATTCTTTTCGTCCGTGTAGCGGCCAGCCAGTACACCCATGCCCATGGGCGCCCAGGTTATGACCCCGAGACCGTGTTCCCTGCACATAGGCAGTAGTTCGTTCTCTATGCGCCGGTCGAGCAGATTGTACGGCGGCTGTTCGCAGACGATTCGCGCGTAACCCTTCATTTCGCTGACCATGATGGAGTTCATTACGGACCAGGCGGAATGGGTTGACGTGCCGATGTACCGTACCTTGCCCTGACGCACCAGCGTGTCGAGGGCAAAGAGCTGTTCGTCCCAGGGGATATGGGGTGACGGACGATGAATCTGGTACAGGTCGATGTAATCGGTCTGGAGACGTTTCAGGGAGCCCTCGCACGCGGCAATGATGTTCAGGCGGCTGTGCCCATGCTCGTTGGGGCCGGCGTAGGCGGGG
Organism: Candidatus Rariloculaceae bacterium; assembly: GCA_965221035.1. Taxonomy (GTDB): domain Bacteria; phylum Pseudomonadota; class Gammaproteobacteria; order Steroidobacterales; family Rariloculaceae; genus UBA6522. Next base: position 2,985,469 of record OZ244860.1, on the reverse strand, counting down.
TCGTCCAGTGTGAAACCAGGCCGCCGCTTGCCGTGGTCCACCTTTGTTGCAATCAGAACGTGGTGGCGCAAACCGCTCTCTTTCAGTGTCTTGCCTATGATCCTTTCACCGGCGCCATCCGCATAGATATCACCGGTATCGAAGAGGTTGATGCCGGCGTCCATGGCCTTGCGCAGAATTCGCGCGGATTCATCGGCCGGTGTCGGGTCCAGGAAGTTGTCGGTACCCAGTGCGAAAGGCGATACTTTGATACCGGTTCGGCCAAGCAGTCGATAGTCCATTGCAGAGCACTTCCTAAGCAGTTTATAAGGTATCAGGATCAGACGGTATCATCGCGTTCTTCAGCGGACGAAAGCCACCCTGGTCCGGGGTCGGTGCGGACCACATGGGGCACCGAAAAGATGTATACTGTATACGTTAGTGTATAAAAACCAGAGCCGATCCACAACGCACGGCACGTACAGGCGAAGGTCGGTGGTCCCGCAACTCGGGGTGATCGGGAAAGTCGTTCGGGAGCAGCATATGGCACACCAGGACTGGGGCGGCGTGATGCCCGCCTTGATGACAGAGATGCACGAGGACGGCGGACTCGACCTGGAGGGAACGGCGCGCCACATCGAGTACTGCCTGCGCGGCGGCGTGAAGGGCATCATTGTGCTGGGCACACTGGGCGAAAGCAATTCCCTGCATTCCCAGGAAAAGGGCATGGTGATGCGCGCGGCGGTCGAAGCGGTCGATCATCGCGTGCCGGTGATCAGCGGCATCGCCGAGTACACGTGCGACATGGCCATTTCCTCTGTCAGGATGGCCGAGCAGGCGGGCTGCGACGGACTCATGCTTTTGCCCAGCATGGTTTACCAGCAGGACTCGAGGGAAGCCATCGCGCACTTTTCGACGATCGCGGCGGCGACCGACCTGCCGATCATGATCTACAACAATCCGGTCGCGTACAAGGCCGATCTTTCCCCGGACGACTTCGTGGAACTGGCGAAAATCGACAACATCATCGCCGTAAAGGAATCGTCCCACGACAGCCGCCGCATTACCGACATGATCAATGCCTGCGGTGATCGCTATCGAATGTTCTGCGGCGTTGACGATGTGGTGCTGGAGAACGCGGTCTGCGGGGCCGTGGGTTGGGTTTCCGGCCTGGCGAACCCTTTTCCCGAGGAAGCCGTGCAACTGTTCGAGCTGGCCAGGTCAAGAAGGATCGACGAGGCCGTGGCCATGTATCGTTGGGTCATGCCCGTCCTGCATCTCGACACCGAGGTCAAGCTGGTTCAATATCTGAAACTCGCCAACCAGTTGACCGGCATGGGTACGGAGTGGGTACGTCCGCCGCGCCTTCCACTGATTGGCGAGGAGCGGGCCAGGGTCAGCGGTATCGTTCAACGTGCGTTGGACAATCGGCCCAGGCTGGCCGCCTGAACCTCCGTCCTGCATCTCGCGGCAGCCTGGTTTCGGTGCGACGTGGGGTTCCTTCCACGGGCTGCCGGGACACGACCGGATAGTCTCCAGAGTGTACTGAATTGATCATCGACTGGCTGGTCATCGCTGTCTACCTGATTGGCGTTACGGCTATCGGCGTGCATGCCTCGCGCCGGGTCAGGTCATCCGCGAATTTCTTCATCAGCGACCGCAGCTTCGGCAAGCTGACCATGACGTTCTTCTCGTTCGGAACCGGCACGAACACCGACCAGGCCGTCAGCGTCGCTTCAAAGACCTATACCTCCGGGGCATCGGGAATCTGGTACCAGTGGCTGTGGTTGTTTTCGACCCCCTTTTATTGGTTGCTCGCCCCGCTGTTCCGGCGCATGCGTGCGGTGACAACCGCCGACTACCTGCTGGTTCGCTATGGACAGAGCGTGGCCGTGCTCTTCGCGCTGGTCGGGATGATCCAGCTGGCCGTCAACATCGGCGTGGTTCTCAAGGCGTCCAGCGCCATGATTACCGCCGTTTCCGGCGGTTCGATCAGCCCGGAGATTGCCATTTTCGCAATGACCGTTCTATTCGTGGTCTACGGTGTTGCCGGCGGCCTGAACGCCGCCATCATCACGGATCTGATACAGGGCGTCATGACCGTGATCCTTTCCTTCCTCATCCTGCCCTTCGCCCTTGGCGCGGTAGGGGGCATGAGCGGTCTGCGGGCAACGATCGACAATCCGGAGGTTTTCTCCATCATTGCGCCCAGCGAGATCACCACGCTCTACGTCGTTGTCATTGCCGTGAACGGACTGGTCGGTTGGGTGACTTCGCCCTACTCGATGCCCATGTGCGCGGCCGGCCGGTCCGAGTACGATGCGCGTGTCGGCGTGGTGGCAGGTCATTTCCTGAAGCGGCTGTGCACCATCGCCTGGGTACTCACCGGCATGGTCGGGATTGCCCTGTACGTAGATGCCAGTACGAACCCCGATGAGGTGTACGGACTTCTGGCCAGGGACTTCCTGCCGACCATTGCGCCGGGTCTGGTCGGGCTATTCATCGCGTCAATGCTGGCGGCCGTGATGAGTTCCTGCGATACGTTCATGTTGTCCGCGGCCGCGCTCTTCACCGAGAACGTCTACAAGCCGCTGATCAGCCCGGGTCGCAGCGGCCGCCACTATCTGTTCGTCGGCAGGCTTGCATCCGTCCTAGTGGTGGGAAGCGGCATACTGATCGCATTCGGCCTTTCCAGTGTGGTCGCCGGACTGGAACTGTTCTGGATTGTCCAGGCGATGATGGGCGTGGCGATATGGACCAGTTTCTTCTGGCGGCGTGCAACGTCGGCGGCGGCCTGGGCATCGACGCTGTGCGGTTTCGCGACTTGGTTCATCACAAGCGACGTCGCGCTGGTCGGCTGGAGCTTCACCGACAATTTCGCCCACATGCTGCCGTCGTTCATGCTCCATGAAGGTGCCTTGTCGCTACCCTGGCAGATGATCATTTACCTGACAGTCGGGCTCGTGGTCATGATCGGCGTCAGCCTGATGACTCGGCCGCCGGGCAAGGAAAGGCTGGACCGAGTCTACGAAACGCTGAGAACTCCGGTCGACGCAGGAGAGCCGGAAGTCGCGCCGCTTACATTGCCGCCTGGAGTCAAGCCGGCAGCGCGCTCGGTCCTGATCGACCATCCCGACTTCGAGCTGATGAAGCCGACCACGACAACAGTGGTGGGCTTCCTGGTGAGCTGCGCGGTGGTGGGCGTGTTGATCGGGCTTTTTGTCTGGATTCTTCAGATCTGATGTGCGCGCCTCTCTTTTCATGGAAAATGACCCCCTTGGCCGTTGCCCTTGTACTTCTGAACTCGTGCGCCGAAAGGGATCTGGCCACCCTGCCGGAAATCGACACATCAGCTTCCACCAGCGGCATCGTTGCGCTGCCCGAAGACGTTCCCCAAGTGTTCAGGGACTACTTCGTGAAATACACGAAGCATATTGCGCCGAACGGCAAGCCGATCCATATCCTCGCTCAGGAAGGTTGGACCGATGACCAGATCAAACACGGCCGAAACGTCCTGCAGCATCTCCTGAACGATTTTCCGGGCTCCCGGTACGGCCACGACAAGAGCCCGGTGGCGAACGCCATGGCGGATCGCAAGGCGACCATGGTCTTCTTCAATACCGAAGAGGACCTGATTGATGCGATGCGTGCCGGGTTGGCGGACGCGACGGACCTGAGCATGCAGGACCTGCGCGCCAACGAGAGCCCCGCGGTGGGCGATGCGGACTACATGGCCCACGTGACTCGCGACGCATCCTACGAGGAGATCTGGCACCTGATTCACGACTACGGGATCAAGCCGACGCTGCCGGACATGATTGCGGAAATGAGATCGGCGAACGATGCGGCGGCCGCCAGGGGCTGGAGAGCCTGGCCCGAGGATGAGCCGGCGGAGCATCCGAATGAGTACGTCGGCGTCCTGCTCGACAACTATTACGATCTCTGGACCGTACCGCCGACCAAGTACGAGGGAGTGGATATCGAGCCCGGAGATATTCCCGAGGGACACTCTCACTTCGGGCGCTACTTCGCGGGCAGCCGCGCCGCCATGCTGGAGCAGGACCCGCAAGGCTACGCACTGATCGAGAAGTTCGTACCTCCGTACCTGACCTACACGCCGGAACTGCCGGCTGACTTTGACGGCACTTTTTTGATGCGGTTCGATCCCGCCGAACCCTATACGTACAAGACTCAGCACCTCGCAAGTGCGACCCTGACCGGCAGACCTGCCGCAAGAACAGGAGGGGGACAAGTATGATTTTATCCAATGCCGTGGCGAGCGCCCGGCGACTGCCGGGCCTGATCGTTCTTTGCGTACCGGCCCTGGTACTGGCGCAGCAGGCGCCCCTGGTGGACTACACGGAAGAAAACCACCAGATCCGCAGGGACAAGTTCGACCAGGTGCTGCCGCAGATCATGCGGGAGCGAAACGTCGACATGTGGATCCACGTGATGCGGGAAGCCGTGCCCGATGCCTTCGGCATCGACGAACTGGGCAGCGCTTCCGGCGTATTCGTCTTCACCGACCGCGGTGGCGACCGCATCGAGCGGGCCATTCTGGGCCGCCGCTGGGGTGTCGCCCACCGGGGATGGGGAGAAAGCGACTACCGGATGGTCGAGGAGAGCGGGGCCTACGACATGGTCGCCCCCGCGGTTCGGATTCAGGAACCGCTCGCAGGACCATTGACGGAATACGACTACCGCTTCCAGGGCCTGGGCGAGTTTGTCGCGGAGCGCGACCCGGAAACCATTGCGGTCAATTTCATGCGCGAATTGGGCACTTGGCCTACCGACCGGGGGCGAATCGACGGACTCTCGCATACGGATTACGTCCTCCTCAGCGAGGCACTCGGCGAGGAGTACGCCGGTCGGCTGATCTCTTCCGAGTGGTTGATCATGGACTACACCAACCACCAGGTTCCAAGCGAGATCGAGTTGCTGAAGCGAATGCGTCAGGACGAGCTTGCCATGGTGGAGCGTGCCTTGGCCGAAGTGGAACCGGGCGTCACCCGGATAGGCGACACCGAATTGACAATCTTCCGGCGAATGTGGACCGGAGAGTCGCAGCGCGGCAGGAGCGACGCCTGGACCGAAGACACGGTAGTTCAGGGCGGGGACATCCTGGCCGCACCAAGCCAGGGCGTGTATGCCTACGTGCTTCGCGACGGCGAAACGGAACCGCCGCAGGAGATCCTGCGGCTCTGGGACGAATATCTTCTTGTCGACCGGATTCTGGTTGAGACGGTCAAGGCAGGTCTGACTCCCCGCGAGATCATGCGCGACTACGCCCAAAGGTACGAAGAGGAAGGTATCATTCTCCGTGACGACCAACTGCACATGGTGGATGCCAAGAACGATTTTCCCGCCTATGCCGCAGGGTATGATCCGCAGAAGACGCAGCTCTCGATCGACTCACATGGCCAGACGAAGGGTGCCCGGCCGTGGTCCGTCGAAACTTACCTCGCACCTCGCATCGGCTCCTACGGCCCCGAATGGGCATGGGATATTCCCCTCGCTCCGAACCATCATTTCGTACTGGAGTATTTCTTCTACATGCCGTCGGAGGGACCCCCGGACCGGGACCAGTATCTGTTCTGGTGGGCCCACGAAGAGGCTATCGCTACCGAGAACGGTGTCGAGTATCTTTCGCCGCCTCAAGAGCAGCTGATCCTGATCCGTTAGCTTGTCCGTCGTCGGACCGGCACCTTGTTGCAGGTTGTGCTTTACGTGGAGGCATTCATCGCCTGCAGATGGTAACCGGCTCGTGGTCCATGCTCATTTGCCCGATCAAGCGCAGACATGTCGCCTTGAATTCGGATGCGGCAACGGTTTTCACGTTATCTTCCCATGGGCGGGCCAAAACTGAATTTGCCGCAGATCTGATCTTGCTACGATTTCGTCCCGCCCTTGAACGCTTCGGCGACCACAAACAGGTCTGTCAGCAGCGCCCGCAGATGAATGGATCCGTTGACGTTGTCGATGAGCATGGAACTGATGCCGGGTCGCGAATTAACCAGCCGAACCAGTCCAAGAGACTTGCGGGCATCCTCCGTCACGGCATCGAGAAAATCCTCCACACCACTGTCGGCCACACCGTGTCGTCGAGCGACCTCGGCAACCTCGTCGCCTAGTCCATCCAGCGCCGCCTCCATCTTGCCGAGGAATTCCCTCAGCTGGAATCCGGTGCCCGAGCCACTGGCGTCGCTGTCGGTGAGCCGGCCCTGAGCAGCATAGGCGAGCATGAACTCGTAGCCCGCCTCGATGACGTCGATTCTTTCTTCCAGGTTCAAGCTGCGCCCTCCGATGGCCGCTCACGCCCGCGGCCGGTCAGTCCGCGTCTACGGCCCAGCGAGTCGTGTCGTGGTGCTCATTGTACTCGCGCCGGGTGATCCAGCCGAGAAACATCGAGCGGGTGAAGTGCAGTTTCTCCGGCCTCAACGCGAAGTAGATGTGGACCATCACCATGGTGATCAGTGCCAGGGCCGCAAGGCCGTGGATCACGTAGATCACGCCGTAGACGTCCTCCCCGAGCCAGTAGGGATTTCGATCCCACCACGGGGTATCGATCTTCACCATCATCAGCCCGCCGGTCACGATGGCTGCCAGCCCCACCACGGTGAACACGTGGTGGATCAGCTTTTGCGCCAGGGAGTACTTGCCCGGCAGACCCGGCGGCCGGGCACTCATTCGGAGGTTCCATCGCGCCAGTTGCAGGGTGTTGTGCAGATCCGCCATGTCGATCCACATGGACCCGAGGTCCTGCCAGAACGATGCGCGCAGTGTGTGCGCGACTACCAACGCCGCAAGCACGATGCCGCTGACCCAGTGTATCGTCACCCATGCGAATTCGAGTCCCAGGATGGGCAGGAACGCGGTGCCCAGCAGCACCAGCGTGGAAATTGCCATGCCCCAGTGCAGCAGGCGGTCCACCAACGCGTGGCGCAACAGCCTCCGAGCGCCGTGGGGCGTGCCCGCACCGTTCCCAGGCATGGCCTACTCGTGTCGGCCCCTGGGGGCCAGCAACCAGCGATAAATCAGGTGGCAGAAAATGATGACGGCGCCGGCGCCGAAGAAAACGGGCAGCAGGTCCCAGGACATGCCCTGCAGGACCTCCCGGCCCCAGACATCGCGGCTGACTCGAAACAACTCCATCTTGTCGAGCGCTCAGCGGCGAGCGTTCGTCATCTCAGGAGTCCGGTACCGGGCACGGGCCGGTGGCGACCGTCATGAATCGCGAACGGCCCGCTTGACCAGGTTTTCCAGCAGCGGAATCTTGAAATGGTTGTAGTTGAAGGGCGTGGCGCCGCGCACGGCCGCCTGACCCGCGAGGGCCGCGGTTTCCTCGTCGGGCGCACTGCCGGTGACGATTTCCTCCACCACGGAGAGACGCCTGGGTACGCACTGCACCGCGCCGGCCGCCATCCGCATGCGTGACACCGTGCCGTCTTCGACGAACATCGCCGACGCGATATTCACCAGTGCGAAGTCCCAGGTGTTTCGGTCCGCGACTTTCTCGAAATAGAACCGGGCACCGGCCCAGTCGTTGGGAATTCGGATCGCGGTCAGCAGATCACCCGGCTCTAGAACCGTCATCCGCTCGATGTCGATGTCCGGGCCGATGAAGAATTCCTCAGCCGGCACCTCCCGTTCGCCATCGCCGTTCATGATAACCATCCGCGCGTCCAGCACCACCAGCGCCGGCGCCGTGTCAGAAGGCGTGACCGCGATGCAGCGGTCGGCGCCCCACAGGCAATGTTCGCGGTTCTGTCCCTGTGGCGTATCCGCGTAACAGCTATTTCCTCCGGCCCGGTAGCAATCCACGCCGTAACGGTAGTACCAGCAGCGGGTGTCCTGACAGACATTGCCACCGATGGTGCTCACGTTGCGGATCTGCGGACTGGCGACCCGCCGCGCGGAATCGGCCAGAATGCCATACCGCTCCTGTATCAAGGGGCTGGTCTCGATCTCGGTCAGCGTCGTCATGGCGCCGATCTCGATGCCGTCGGCCGTCTCGCGGATGCCCTTCAGGGCCTCCACTCCCGACAGGTCGACCACGGAGCCGGCATATTTCACTCGATCCTTGAACCAGTCGAGCGAATCGTTGCCGCCCGCCATCGCCCAACCGTCCGCGCCGAATCGGCCCAGCAGCTCCACGGCGTTGTCCACGCTGTCGGGTTGATAGAGTTCAAATGCGCGCATCATGTCTTTGGACATGGCTCAAGCTCCTCTAGGCTGTATTGACGTCCAGCGGGCCGTGGGATTGCTCCCGGCCAGCCAATGCGTTGACGATCATGTCGGTGGTCACGGGTGTGCGGTTGAACACATGCCCGCCCATGGCGTCGGCGATGGCGTTCAGCACCGCCGCCAGCCCGGCGCCCATGACCGGTTCGCCCACACCCTTGACTCCCACCGGATTCTCCGGATCGGCGATATCCACCGCGCCAGTCTGCATCTCAAGCGGCACATCCAGATAGGAAGGTGGCTTGGCCTGGTAAAACCCGACGGCACCCGGCAGCCCGTTCTGGGAGTCGTAGATGTGCTTTTCGTACAATGCCATGCCGAAGCCCATCACCGCTCCGCCCTTGGTCTGGGTGGCGAGGCTCATGGGATGGACGACGGTGCCGCAGTCCACAGCCGCAGCGTAATCGATGATCTCCACATGCCCGGTCTCCCGGTCCAGTTCGACCATCGCGCAGCCGGCGACATGGGCGGCTGGCTGGCCGTTCAGTTCGATGTTGTCCCTGGCCACGCCGATCAGGCCGGTCCCGGCCAGCCCGGCAACGGCCATCTGGGTGGTGGGATTGATGTCCTCGGGAGCCTCCTCACCGGAGTACTTTCCGCCCAGCTCGATGGCCCGCCGGGCCGCATCCGCATAGCTGAGGGACCTGGATTCATCGTCCCTTGCGAACACCCGGTGACCGCCGATATCGTAGTCCTCCGGCGACCCGCCCAGGTCCATGGCGGCAATTTCCTTCAACTTGGTCACCGCATCCATGGCCGCCACGTAGTTGGTGCGGCTCATGGTGAAGGAGGTGTTGCTGCCGAACTGACCCTGGTTGTGGGGCAGGTGCCGGCGACTGTCGCCACGCTCGATGACGCAGTCGGCCCAGTCGCACTTGAGCACTTCCGCGGCCACGCGGGAGGTGGCGCTGTGGGAATAGGTGCCAAGGTTGCCCACACCGGTGTGAATGTGGAGCTTGCCTTCGGGCGACAGACGAACAAGCCCGTCGAAGCCGTTGTTGCCGGCCGGATGGTACGCCTGCCCGATACCTACGCCGATTACCCTTGAACCATTCTCCTGTCCGCTCTGCGCGCTGCGCTCTTCCCAATTGAACTGCTCGGCGGCCATGTTCAGCGCCTCGGGCATGAACGCGCTGGTCAGCGGAACGCGCTGCGGTCCCACTGTGGCGCCCTCGCCCGGCGCGTTGGTCAGGCGAATTTCGAGCGGATCGATGCCCAGTTCGCGCGCCGCCTTGTCAATCAGCGGTTCGATTGCGGCGGACATTTCGTTGAAGCCCGGTCCGCGCTGGGCCATGCGCGGCGGCGTATTGGTGAACACCCCCACGCCTCGGAAGCGCATGGACTCCGGCTGGTACATCGCCGATACGCCCGCCGCGGCGCCGGTGAGATTGGGGAATCCGGCGTGCGGACCGTTTTCCTGGATCAGGAACAGGTCGGCCGCGGTCACCCGGCCGTCCGCGCTGAAGCCCAGCCGGATCCGGCCCTGGAAACCCGTTCGGGCCAATCCCAGACTGTACTCTTCATGGCGGGTCAGGCGCATCATGACCGGCCGTCCAATCTTTCGGGACAGATTGGCCGGAATCACCATGCTCGGGAAGGGCACGGCCTTGGAACCGAAGCCTCCGCCGCAAAATTCGGACACGAACACGATGTCCTCCTGCGGAATGCCCAGCATGCCCGACAGGATCGGCATGGAGAAGCTCTGGCTCTGCACCGAGCCTTGGAGATGGCACTTGCCGTTCTCCCAGTAGGCCATGGTAGTGCGTGGCTCCATGCTGTGATGGGCCAGTCCCGCCGTGACAAAGCTCTCGTCCAGCACCAGTGCCGCGTCGGCAAGCGCCTGCTCGACGTCACCGTAGGACCACTCCATGTTGGGCTCCCCGGTGGGAAGCTGGCCCTCGCCCGCGGCGGCGAAATCCTGTGCGGTCCAGTGCCGGGTCTCGACCACCGTATTGCCGTAGTTGACCACCGCTGCGTTGCCGTCGGACCGCGCGCTGGGGCCGCCCGGGTAGAGCGATTCCAGCGGATCGACGGTGAAGGGCAGTGGTTCGAGGTCGTAGCGGATGGCATCCAGCGCGTCCGACGCGATGGTTTCGTTCTCGGCGGCCACCGCCAGTATCGGCTGCCCGACAAAGAGCGGCTCGTCCGTGAGCGCAGGCTCCAACGGCGCCGGCGGCGCGCGCAACTCGGAGGCCTGAAGGACTCCGAGGACACCTTCCATTTCAAGCGCCGCCGAGACATCCACGTTGGTGATCCGCGCATGGGGCGCGGGACTCAGTAGAAGCTTGCAGAACGCCATGCCTTCGGCGCGGAAGTCCTCGGCATATTTGGCGCCGCCCGTGACCTTGGCCCGCACGTCGGGCGGGGTGAAGTCCTTTCCAAGTAGTGTGTAAGCCATTTCAAGCACTCTGCGCCGCGCGCATGACAGAATTCAGATAGTGATCGTAGGCGCCGCACCGGCAAAGGTTGCCCGACATGGCGTGCCTGGCCTCGTCCCGGGTGGGGTTGGGGTTCGATTCCAGCAGCGCGACTGCCGCCATGACCTGGCCCGGCGTGCAGAAACCACATTGCGGTCCCAACTCGTCGATCATCGCCTGCTGCACCGGATGCAGCTCGCCGTTGGGCCCTTCCAGACCCTCCACCGTGCGAATCTCGCGGTTACGCACCGTGTGCGTCAGCGTCGAGCACGAGTAGGTGGAGACGCCGTCCAGCAGCACCGTGCAGGCGCCGCATTCGGCCCGGTCGCAGCCGAGCTTGGTACCCGTAAGGCCCAGCTTGTAGCGCAGCGTCATGGCCAGGGTCTCCTGCGGCAGCACGTCCACGCGACGGGTCTCGCCGTTGACGTTCAGGCTGACTAGCCGCTCGACACCGCCGGCAGTGGGCGCCTGATCGGTGGAACAACCGGCCATGCCGCCGAAGACATAACCGGCGGAGCTTACTGCGGCTCCGGAGGAGATCACCCCCTTGATGAACTGCCGCCTGGATGCACCGGCCCGGCCGATCACACCGAGAACGCCTCCACTGTCCGCGGGAGGCGCCGGAACATCGATTCCTGAAACAAGCGATTTTTCGTCGGTCATGGAAAGCCACCTGTGAGTGTTGTTCTCAGCGTGTTGTTGTATCGCGACATCGTATAAAGAATCGCCTGAATAGACAACTATTCGCCGAGCAAATGCACTGGAAGGAAGATGAATGGCCGCGCCGGGAACCGACCGGCGCCGGACCACCTAGAGCGAGTAATCCGGATACAGAATCTCGTCCGGCAGGTTGACGTTGCCCTGATCGTCCAGGTAGCCCATCTCGCCCAGCGCCCGGACCGTCTCGGCGCCTGCCCGCCCCGGGCTCGTGCCGTTGATGTTCCTGGTCGGGATAATCTGCTGCTCCGCCAGCGTGCCCTTGACGATATCCCGAAGATCCGAGAACCGAAGCGTCGACAGCATCGGACCGTCGTTCACCGAGATCGCCCGGATCTGGAACAGGGGCTGGCCGCGCAGGTGGAACCAACCGTACACCTTGACTGCATCGCCTTCGTTGAAGTCATCGCTCTGGAAGCCGTAAGTCCCGGTCATCACGTTGATGGGGTGCGTCGTCAGCCGCCAGTTCTCACCGGACTCAACCTCTCCGCCGGAAGTCACGATATTGATGAAGATGTGCGGATTGTTCCACAGGACGCGGCCGATGGTGCCTTCGATGTAGTGGGTCGGCGTACCGGAGTCGCCGTACTCCGCGGGAACGCTGTGATGGGCACCGCCGAGCAGCGGTACCAGTATTCCCAGACTGAACAAAACCGCCTTGATGTATTTCATGACACTTGACCTTCTGGCTCGTTCGCACATCTTCGTTGAGTGTAGTTTGCCCATTTGACCTGTATTTATCTGCATAGAATTGTGAAGCCAATGACACTTTTGATGACCGCATGGCGCGAGCCATTGCCATCCTGACTTAGAATTACCTGACACGACACAGCGAGAGCAAGCGCCGATGAACCGGGTGAGATCCATTTCCTGCGCCGCCGGAATCGCCGGACTGGCCGTTGCCGCCGAGGCGGCCGCGCATCACTCCCATGCCAGTCTCGACCGCAACAACCCCCAGACCAAGGCAGGCGTCGTCGCCGAGTATCTCTGGAAGGTACCCCACGTATACCTGATCGTCGACGTGCCCGACGAGAACGGCGAAGTGGTTCAATACACCGTGGAAAGCATGAATCCTCCCTCCCTGGCCCGATTGGGCTGGGCCGCCGACACGTTCAGGCCCGGCGACCCGATCATCCTGCACGGTGCCCATGACCGCGATCCGGACCGGCCCTACATGGGTCTCGACTGGGCCCAGTCCCTGGACGGGCCACGCATGTTCGCCGACCGCCGATTGCTGCAGGCATACCTGGAGGAGACGGGCGCGGAGGCGCCGTCCGAATCGGTTTTCGACGCTGAAGTGCCGCCGGCCGAGACTTTCCCGTCAGGCTTCTGGACTCGCACCGTCAGTCCCTATCGCGAACCCCCGGCGGATATGCCCCTGAACGACAACGGCAAGGCGCTGGTCGCCGAATTCCACGAGTCCCAGAATCCGCTGAACGAATGCATCTATCCGGGACCGCCCCGCATGATGATGATGCCCATGGCCTACAACTTTCGCTGGGAAGACGAAGACACCATCATCATCGACCGCGACCTCTGGCCGCAGCCCCGCGTGGTCCACATGAACCCGGACTCTGCCCCGCCGGCCGAACCCAGCGCCTGGGGCTACTCCACCGGTCGATTTGAAGACGACACGCTGGTCATCGAAACCACGAATTTCGTCGACGACCGCTGGGGAATCCAGATCGGTCTCCATTCCAGCGACCAGAAACACCTGGTAGAACGCTACTGGCTCGAAGAAGATGGAATGGCACTCAAGGGCGAGTTCACCATCACCGACCCCGGATACCTTTCCGAACCCATGATCATCCAGCACTCCTGGGCCAAGGTCGCCGACCGCCCCATCCTGCAGGCCGAATGCTCCATGGAAGCCGCCTGGTACTACATCACCGCAGGCTACAACGAAGACGAATACGAAGTCCCCGTAACCCTCCCCCAGCCATAGCCCGCAACCAGCCTCGAATCCACCACCAACATGGCGAGGTTGTGGAGGCATCGCCGCCGCTGGGCACTGTCCGAATGAGTGGTTTTTTCTGAGCGGCGGGCGTCAACTTGCTGCAGTTGATTATTGTCCCGATACTTACGGCAAGTCAGAATCCGGAGGGTCGTCCGTGAACGTTGACGGCCAGCTGATCGAGATGAAAGACTGCATCGGCATTTCGGGATTTCCACGTTCGGCACGTTAGTCGGCGATCCTGCAGAAATGCAAGACCGAAATATTCCGCTCGGAAGGTGACTATGGAGATAACACTAAGGGTCGACCGGCGGGCCCTGCTGAAGCTGGGCATGGCGACCGGGGTTCTGGCCAGCGTACCGCTCGCAGGTTGCACCATCACGCTTTCGATCCGCGACTTCCTGCTCGAATTTGTGAGTGACTCGGAAATGCCCTTCGACAGTGATCGCACCGGCGTGCTGAGTAGCGAGAATTTCGAGACGCTGGCTTCCTTGTGCGGCTACGTTGCCCGCTCCTGGCAGTTCCCGACGGAACTGGACGCCTATCTCGGTCAACTGGAAACGGACCTGCAACTCAAGTGTCGCGAGAGGCCGGCTTACCTAACCGAATACGAGAACGCTGTAGAGCTTGTAAACGCAATGCGCGGCGAACTTGAATCGGATGATCAGTCCTGGACATCGCTGCTGTTTGCCGAGTTTCCAGCGGAGAATCTTGCGTCGACCCGTATCGGACGTGCAAGACGCTTTGTCTTTTCCGAGACGATCGCACATCAAATGCCCATATCGGGGGCCTTCCGGAGCTTCGGCCTCGTGAACTACAGAGGCTATTTCGGTGGCCCGTATACGTCTGTGGCCAGTTACCGGCGGGGAGCAGTGTGAGATGAAGTCCATCATCATAGTCGGTTCCGGCGTAGCGGGCGCCGTGCTGGCCAGGCAACTCCTGGCCAATGGAGATGTTCAGATCACCATGTTCGAAGCCGGCCCCGACTTCCCACCGGGCAACCGCCGCATCTGGCTCGATTTCCTGGTGGGCAATGACCGCATCTATGAACGGTTCGTCGATGACCCTCGGGACGAGAATGAATATTTCGGATTGCGCGGCTCGAGATTGTTCATGACAGGCGGTACCACCAATCATTGGGGCGGGCTGACGCCACGCTTCAAGCCGGAAGACTTCGAACTGAAATCCCGCACGGGATACGGGGTCGACTGGCCCATCGATTACGAAGATCTGGCGCCGTATTACGCACAAGCAGAAATCCTGTTGGGCGTCACGGGCGATTCGGACAACGACGATCCTCCACGCTACGGCGCCAGATATCCTTTCCAGGCAACGGCCTTTACCCTGGGTGACAGGGTGGTTATCGATGCCCTGGAAGGCCAGGGTATCTCCTATGGGCACATGTCGATTGCCCGCAGCGGCAATCGATGCATCACAACCGGTACCTGCGATTACTGCCCCGTGAATGCACGCTATACGGCTCTCTTCGATCTGGCGCAACTGCTAACGGAGTATGGTGACAGGCTGGCGCTGAGGACCGAATCACCAGTCACAAGAATATTGATGGATGGAAGGAACCGAACGCGTGGCGTCGAATTCCTTGACCTCGGAACGGGCGCGCCCGGATCAATGGAAGCGGAGGCGGTCATCGTTTGCGCCGGGACATTTGAATCCTGCAAACTCCTGCTCGCCTCCACCAGCGAGGACTGGCCTCTCGGCATCGGCAACGGCTCAGGCCACGTCGGCCGGCACCTGATCGGTCATCCTGTGTTTTTCGCCGCGGGTGTTCGGCCCGGAAACCCGGACAAGATTGCCAGTGAACTTGGCTTTGACTCTCTGATCAGCCGGCATTTCGATTCGCCGGAATATCAACACAAGGGCAAGATGTGGTTCTCCGGCAGCGCCGGCATGACAGCGTCTCTGGAAGAGCAAATTCTTTCGAACGTTTCACGGTCTGAAATGAATGCAAGCATGACCTCGGAGTTGATGGTCTCCCTGGGAGGTGAGATGGAGCAATTTGAAAGCCCGGAAAACCGGGTGACGCTGGGACGCGGCAAGACCAGACATGGGCTTCCCACGACAGACATTCATGTGGGCGTTCAGGAGATAAACCTTCGGGCGCGACAGGAACATGTGCAGACGTTTGTCGAGATACTGAAGACGGCAGGCTGCAGGGAAACCAGTATCGAAACCGGGGCTCTGAATCCCGATGGGGCGCATGCGTCTGCCACCTGCCGCATGAGTCGCTCCGATTCAGACGGTGTGGTCGATCCGAATCTACAGGTTTTCGGCACGGACAATCTCTACGTATGTTCCAATGCCGTCTTCCCCAGCATCGCAGCAGCCAATCCGACGTTGACTCTCGCCGCGCTGGCCGTTCGCCTCGGCGATCATCTCAATTGAACCCGGAAAAACGCATGGACATACTCGACCTCGCCACCATAAGGGAACACCTGGACATCGACGCGGTGCGCCAGGATTGCGAACGGAATTTCGACGAGTACAGCAAGGGCAATTCCGTCGTACCGCCGGTCGGATACCTGGCCTTCCCCGACGGCGAATGCCACATCAAGTATGGATACATCAAGGGCGACCCCTGTTTTGTCGTCAAGATTGCCGCGGGCTTTTACGGAAATGTCGCCAAGGGACTCAAACCGAGCGTCGGCATGATGTTGATTTGCTCGACGGAAACCGGTTACCCGCTGGCAGTCCTGAACGATGAAGGCCATCTGACCGACATGCGAACGGCCATCGCCGGCTCCATAGCGGCGAAGTTTCTCGCACCGGCCGATGTCCGGCGGATCGGTATCGTCGGTGCCGGCATCCAGGCCCGTCTGCAACTGGAATGCCTTCGCCCGATAACGGACTGTCGCAGGGTGCTGATCTGGAACAGGACCGAGGCGAACGCGGAGACGCTGGCACAGTCGCTGTCTGATTCGAGCTGGGATGCGAAGGTGGCGAAGAATCTGGAATCCCTGGTCCAGTCATGCAATCTCATCGTGACCGCGACCCCGGCGAAAAAGCCCCTGATCCGCGCCGATTGGGTGCAGGCCGGAACGCACATCACCGCTGTTGGTGCCGATGCCCCGGAAAAGCAGGAGCTCGATGAAGCGCTCATCGAAAAAGCCGACGTCCGCGTCGTCGATTCCGCGTCGCAATGTATCGATCACGGCGAAATTCAAACCGCGGTCGCCAATGGTCTTGTCGACAAGTCCAGTCTAAGGGAGCTTGGAGACGTGATCGGAGGCCGGGCGACCGGACGCGTGACGCCGGAACAGATTTCGGTTGCCGACCTGACCGGGGTCGCCGTTCAGGACATCGCCATCGCGACATCCGTATACGAGCGTTGGCGGCAGGCCTGATTCGCTAATGGTGCTTCCGCATGTGGTCCGCGATTCGTTCGAGGCCGGGCTCAAGGTGGCTGCGCGGCGTACCGATTCCAATGCGGAAATAGCCGTCGAGTCCGTACACATCGCCCGGGAGCAGCAGCACCCCCCTCTCGTCGCGCAGCCGGTGCACGAGTTCGGTGGAATTCGCTTCGAAGTGGTAGCGCACGAACGCCATGCCGCCGGCTTTCGGCGGAGTAAGCGACACCAGATCGGCATTCTCGCCGACCCAGTCCTGCAACAACGCCAGGTTCTGTCGCAGGATCGCCTTGCTGCGCTGTAGGATCCTGGCGCGTGGCTCCGGTTTCAGAACGCGCTCGGCAACATACTCGCTGACTGCCGATGTGGTTATGGACGTGTAGTCCTTGCGTTGCCAGGCCGTATAGACTTCCTTTACGGGCCCGGCGAGCCAGCCGATCCTCAGTCCGGGCAAGGCCATGGCCTTCGACAGGCCATTGGTCACTATCGCCTTGTCGTACAGGTCGAGAAAGCTCTCGCTTTCCGGGCCGTGCAGTTCCGAGCCCTTGTAGACTTCATCCGCATGCAGATAGATGCCGTGCCGGTCGGCGATTCGAACCAGCTCGCGCATGCCTTCCGGCGGCATGATGGCGCCGGTCGGGTTGTTCGGGTGACAGATGGTGATCAGGCGCGTCTTCCCCGATATGGCCTCTTCCAGGTCGGCGAGCCGTGGCTGCCAGTCGGCGTCGCCGTCGTGCCGAACCGCTTTCGCGTTGACGCCCAGCGCTCGTGCCCATCCCCAGATCTGCAGGTAGTTGGGTGTGAACACGACAATCTCGTCACCGGGGTTCAGCAACAGCATGACCAGCAGGAAATTGGCCTCCGCGGAACCGTTGGTCACGATGATTTCATCCGGCGTACGGCGCTCATACAACGCCGCAATGGTCTCTCGCAACGAAACGGCCCCATTCGTCCAACCGTAGCCAAGCTCAAGCGCCTGCAGCTCCCTCATCTCTGCATCGCTCAGCAGATCGTTCAAGGACATGGGATGGACACCGCTGTCGGACAGATTCAGCTCGACGGTATTCTCGTACAGCGACTGAATGCGCTCGAGCGCAAATTCTTCGATTTCCATCAGTTCTCCATCCTGCTCAAGCTCATGTAGATCATGGTCAGCCAGCCCTCGGCCGAAGTGTGGCCATAGCCCCAGTCGCGGTATTCGTCAGCCACGCCTGCGGCAAGGATAGACTCGATACCCTCACCACGGGCCCGTTTCTCGCGAACCATGGTGATCGTGCTCTGCAGCATTTCGAGCAGCCGTCGCAATTCGGGCTTGTCGCTGAGTGGCCCGTGGCCGGGAATGATCACCGCATCGTCGTCGATCATCGGCAGCAGCATGGCGACGTTGTCCAGGATGCGCAGCGCGTTCCCGCCCGCATCGAGGTCCGCAACGGGAAAACTGGAGGTACCGGAATTCATGAGGTCGCCCAAATGCACGACGTTCGCGCGCTCGAAGAAAACCACGACGTCATTATCCGTATGGCCACCCGGAATGGCCAACAAGCGTACGACTTCGTCATTGAAGTGGATTGTCAACGTCCTGTCGAAGGTCAGAACGGGCCAGTGTCCGGGTCCCTTCAGCTGCAAGCGCTCGCGAGCGATATCGTGAGCGACGATCAGCGCACCGCCCGCAGCCGCAAGCCTTGCGTTACCGTCGCTATGGTCGTCGTGATGATGCGTGTTGATGATGTACCGCAGGTCGCCAGGGTGCAGTTCCCACAAGGCGCTCTCGATCGACGGCGTCAACTCCGCGAACTGATCGTCGACGATCAGGATTCCTTCCGGGCCGACGAGCGCGGCGATATTGCCGGCAACATCGCCGCTGGCCTCCAGCATGAACACGTTCCCGGCTGCTTCATGAGTCTCGATGAAAACTTCCGACAGATCGGGCTTGAAAGGATCTGCCGGTTTCGTTACCGCGACGCGCAGGCCGTCCACGGCCAGCCGAAAGCCCATGTGATCGTCACTGGAATTCTGCTCGTCGCCGGTCCGCGCCGCGGCGCGAATGTTGTGCCCGCCCTGCGGCCGCACTTCGCCGTTGCCGTCCACACCCGCCCAATCCACCCAGGAACCGCCTCGATTGACTCTGTCGATCCGCTGCTCGGGCACACCGGCAGCGACGACCGGGCCGGTGGGATTTTGCGTGGGCGCAGACCTGTAATAGTCGGGATCGAATACGTCGTAGACCCATTCTCCCAGATTGCCCGCCAGATCGAAGACACCGTACGGTGACTGGCCAAGTGGGTAGGCATCCACCGGCGAAGTTTCCACATGGCCGTCATCGACGCCGATATCGGGGTTCCGGGCATAGCGCCCATACTTCTGGGCATAGCGGCTGTCCGCGTAGTTGCCGCGGGCCCCATCAGGGACCGTATCTCCCCAGGGAAAGCGGCGGGCGTCGGTGCCTCTGGCCGCTTTCTCCCACTGGGCTTCGGTCGGCAGCACAGCCCTGACCCCAAGTCTCCCGGACAACCAGGCCGCGTAGGCGTTGGCATCGTTCCAGCTGACCGAACCGACGGGATGATCGTCGCCCTGCTCGAAGTACAGGTTGTTCCAGCGGCCATCCATGCGAAGCGCCCATGGATCGCCGGCCGTGTCCGGCCGGTCCATTCGCTCGCCGGTCCATTGCCAGGCTCCCCAACCCTGCTCCGCATCCGTCAGATGCCCGGTATCCTCGACAAACTCCCGGAACTGGGCGACTGTCACCGGATACTTGGCGATCCAGTAGCCGTCCAACTGTACCCTTCGCACCGGCTGTTCGTTATCGAGCCCATGCTCCGACCCCATGGTGAACTCTCCGCCCGGAACGTAGACGAAGACCTGCAGGCTGTTGTAGTGCGCCTCCCAGTGTGCCGTTGAATTGCAACTCAAATCGTTCGCTGCCCGTGCGACGGCCTGAAACACCGGGTTCGACGGGGCTTCTCCACAGGGACCATCGGCGGCACCGGCACTCCGCAAGGCGACTGCCGCGCACAGGACGACGGCCAGATTGGCAGCGTGATGTCTCATTTTTCACCCGTCTCGCCAAGGTTTGCAGACGAAAACAACCCTATGTTAGCGAACATTTGCCGCACTGTTCGAACAACAGCCGGTTCGTTGGCGATTTCGCGTGCTCTCGACAAGCGCCTGTCCGACCTTCATGGAAGTGGCGCCGGCTGTCAGCTTCGCTGAATTGATCGACTACACTATCCGGATCAGGAACCTTGACGGTATACGGGAATGGTCACTCGCGAATCTGGATGCGGCTGGATTGAACGATCGACTTGAGTCCGCGCTTCGGCCCTGTTGTATGGCAATCGTCGGCGTCGCCATGCTGGCCTGCGACTCTGTGCCGCCGCGCACCGCCAGTATCAACGACAAGGGCTACCGCGAACTGGCCTATGGGGACAGACACGTCTTTGTGGAAATCCCCGAAGGTGGCTTTCTCATGGGTTCCACGTCCGGCGAAGCGAAGGAATTGCCGGTTCACGAAGTTCGATTGCGAGGCTACTGGATCGGCAAGTACCCGGTGACCGTTTCCCAGTTCGAGAAATTCGTTGTGTCTACCGGATACGTCACCGACGCGGAAAACGGCGAAGGCTGCTGGATCGAATCGGGTGGCGTCATCCGCCATGATGTCAGCTGGCGGCGGCCCGGCTTTGACCAGCCCCCGGACCACCCGGTTGTATGCGTCAGCTGGAATGACGCGATGGCCTATGCGAACTGGTTTTCGAGGTCCAATCAGATCAATGCCACGCTCCCGACCGAGGCGCAATGGGAGAAAGCGGCGCGAAGTACCGATCAGCGACTATGGCCCTGGGGAAACGAGCCGCCTGACGGAAGTCGGGCGAATTTTGCCGACGAAAACTACCGGTTGCGCTTCGGACCCGATCAACGAACAGTCGACACCACGATCGACGACGGTTATCCGCAGACATCGCCGGTGGACGCCTTTCCAAGCGGCCAGTCACCATACGGTGTTTTCGATATGGCGGGCAATACGATCGATTGGAACTACGACTGGTTTGATGCCTCCTACTACTCCGCTTCGCCTCTCAACGATCCGATCGGGCCGGAGCGCAATCCGGTGCGCCGCAAGTTCGCCATTCCGGGTGGCTGGGGCGACAATCTGCAGCGGTCCATTCGCGGCGGCGCCTGGACCGATGCTTCAGGCGTGCTGAGCCTGGCCGAGGGTGGCCACAGTATCCGCTCGGACATGCGGGAAAGAACCGATCAATACAGCAGCGACGACCATCTGGGTTTTCGGCTGGTCATTGACGATATCGAACGCTACCCACCCTACAGCCCGGCAACAGCGTCGAACCCTTCGGTGCCCATGGCGCGCGCATCGGTCATGGAGTCGATAGGCGGCGCCACCGTCACCGTAGACTACGATCGACTCGCCGTGAACGGCCGGGAAGGAAAGACATTCGGGGAGTCGATGGCGTACGGTGAGCGCTGGAGTCCCGGAGACATGGCCGAGACCCGCATAACCACAAGCCATGCGCTCCTGATCGATGGTGCGCCACTTCCATCCGGCACCTACACGCTATACCTTGTGCCGGAAGCCATACCCGACGGAGGCGGTACCTGGACCGTAATTTTTGCCAACCCGGGCGAAAGCGAATACAACGAAGCCCTGCGCGTCCGAACGCGAGCCCAGCTCGAAGACAATTCCAAGCAACACATGGAGTATTTCTTCGATGAAACGGAAAGCGGCGACAGAATTCTCAGGTTCCTCTTCGACCATGTCGAAGTCCACATTCCTTTTGAGCATCCGGATCGCAATGCGGGTGAAATCGCGGCAGCCTCCGTCATGAACGCGATGTACGAAACGGCGGTCACAGTGACCTATTCCCGTGATGTCGTGGCGCGCGGAGAAGGGGTCTTCGGGCAGCAGGTTCCGTTCGACAACACCTGGACCGGCAGCGCCGGTCCGCCTCCTTCCGTCGAATTCACGGCGAGAGTGCTGTTTCTCGGAGAGCCAGTCTCCGCCGGGACTTATCTCCTGACGTTCACGCCGCGAGAGGACGCCGACTGGAGCGTCGAATTGCGCCGCCGGAACAGTGTGAACGGGATCCCCGGCGCCGAAGTCATCCGACAGAGTCTACCGGTTGCAGTAGATGAATCCGGCCCCCATCGACTGGAATACTACTTCGAGTACATAAGCCCCACAGAACGGCAGCTCCTCATGGCATGGGGAGGCGCGAACATTCCGATCAGCATTTCGACTGCGCCACCCGAGTAGTTCGCCTGCAGCCTCTATTCTCGCACCGGCAGCCGCCAGTCGACGCCGTTGACGTATCGTTGCATCCAGCGAACTTCTTCCTCGTAGCGCGCGCGCTGCGCCCACGGATCGAACAGTTCATGACCTCGTCCCGGGTAGCTGACAAACCGGGCTGGCGCCCTGCCGATGTCGCGCAGGGCGGTGTAGAAGATCAGGCTCTGGTTGTAACTGCTGTACCAGTCGTCGTCGCCGTGAATGATCAGCGTCGGGGTCGTGATGTCCTGTACGTAGGTAAGCGATGAGATTTCTCGCCAGCCCTCGGGATCATTCCAGTGGGATTCGTCCATGTACCACTCGGTGAGGTCCCAATTGAAGCCGGGCCCCATCTCGGACAGCCAGCTCATGACGCCCGCGCCGATGGAAGCCGCCTTGAAGCGATCAGTTTGCGTAATTACCCAACTTCCCAGCACGCCGCCCCAGCTCCAGCCCCGGACGGCCAGTCGGTCCGGGTCCGCGATACCCCTGTCCATGACGTAGTCGACACCGGCCATGACATCTTCGTATTCGCCATCGCTGACCTGGCCGATCAAGGCCTTGATGAAGTCGTCTCCATAGCCGCTGCTGCCGCGAATGTTCCCACCAAGAACCGCATATCCCAGCCCCGCGTACAAATGCAGGTCGTATTGGAATTCATTGGCGAATTGCTGGTTGGGACCACCGTGAATCAACACCAGCAGCGGTATTCGATCCTGACCATCGTAGTCACCGGGTACGGCCAGAATCCCTTCAATCTCAAGACCGTCAGTGCTCTTCCAGCGAACGATTTCGGATCTTGCCAAGGTTATGTCTTCTTCAATCCATGGATTCTCGCGGGTCAGGCGGACGACGTTGCTCATGTCCGTGTTCGCGGCGTAGATGTCGAGCGGAGTGTCGAAATCGGTGTACGAGAAGGCCATGCGGTCCTGGTCGGCGGAGAACGCCAGGACGGTCGTTGTGCCGCTACCCGTCGTCACCGCAGACAACAGGTCGTCTTCGACGTCGAGCCGAAACAGATTGCGGTCCATGCCTTGCTGCTCGCTGAACAACAGACTGCGGCCATCCGCACTCCACGTCAACGAAAAGATGTCGCCCGCACTCTGCGAGAACAGCTTCCGATATTGACCGGTTTCAGGATCGATTATCCACAGATAACCCTTCGTCAGCTCGAAATTCTCGTCGTCCGGTGCATGGTAGGCGAGCCGGGTTCCGTCGGGAGACCACAGTGGCATGGACTCCGGCGCTCGGTTGTTTGTGAGGCGCGAGATTTCCCCATTCGTCGTATCGATCACGTGCAGCTCCGCCGCATGCGGGTAGTTCCGCCGGTTATTCGGCCTTGCGATGAACGCTACCCGTCTGCCGTCCGGCGAGACATCCAGTTCGTCCACGATGAACTCTTCGAAGCTTATCTGCGTCGAGACAGAGTCAATGAGGGAGAGCCGCCACAGGTTGCGCCAGCGTGCGGCTATCCGCCCATTCGGACCTTCATCGACGAGAAACCAGTTCGCCCCCATTTCATAACGTCGCTGCTCTTCCGGACTGCGCGCATCCTCAGCTGCGAAATAGATGGTCGACTCATCCCCTGACCAGCCATAGGCGAAGATGTCCGTCGGGTGGCGGCTCAGCTGGGTGACAGTGCGTGGCTCCAGCGCCAGGGCGAATACCTGGGCGACACCGTCCACGGTGCGCGTGAACGACAGGTAGGTACCGCGCGGCGAGTAGCGAAAGGCCGATCCACCTTCAAGATCCGGCAGAGCCGTGAGGTCGGTGCCGTCCGAGTCGATGAAGTAGAACGTCGACCTTCGCTGGTTGCCGGCCCAGTCTGCCACCGATTTCGAAAAGAACACCTGCCTTCCGTCCGGCGACATCAAGACCGTTTCCTCGTAGCCATCCGGCGCAAGGTGACTGTTGCCGCCGACACTGACCATATCGATGATGTCGTCGACCGTCAGCGGGCGTGCCTGAAGACTGGAAGTCGCGACGATCATTACCACGAGTGATCCGTACGGTAGTCCTTTCAATTTCGTTTCTCCCTCACCAGGTGGGGTCGTTCCAGGGGCGAGGCCGCTATCGAGCTTCCTTCAGCAACACTCTTCCCGCTCGAATACCGTTGAACTCGCCGTCACTGACGCTGACTTGTCCGTTTACAATGACGTATTGCACACCGGTGGCGTACTGGTATGCGTCGCTGTACGTGGCGTTGTCCCTGACCGTTTCGGGGTCGAAAACAACAACATCCGCCGTGTAACCCTCCAGCAACAGTCCTCTGTCCTTGAGGGCGAGCAGTTGTGCGGGCAACGAGGTCATTTTCCGCACCGCTTCCGGAAGCGACAGGATGCCTTCCTCGCGGACGAATTGCCTCAGCACGATCGCCTGGCTCGCGAACGACCTGGGATGGGCCCTGACCGGGGGATCGATTTCGCCGGTGGCCAGGGCTGTCTCACCGTCGCTGCTGATCATGACCCACGGCTGGATCAGCGCATGACGCATATCCTCCGGGGACTGCGACGCGGATGCGAACAGCATGTCCGGCTCGCTCAACACCAAGTCGGCCACGATATCGAATCCGTCCAGGCCCTGCTCGTCCACCAGGTCCGCGATATTTTTCTCCAACACGGCGGGATTCTCGACAGCCACCTTGATTCGAAAATCCTGCCAGCCCCAGCGAGCGACAGCACCGGGATTGTCAGGCCGCTGCTCGTAGGTTGACCGGCGCAGCCGCTCGCGACGTTCAGGGTCGCGCAACGCGTCCTGCAGTTCGGAGTTGAAGCGCTGCCGCAGTTCGGGATTTTCAGGCGTCGTACCGCCCGGCTCCCGGAGCTGCTGCGACATTTCATGCAATCGCTGCATGTCCTCGGGTATGTCAATCAGCGCGGTGATGTAGTCGATGGGCGCCCCCTGCAGAAACGGGTACTGGTCGGCGGTAACTTCCACACCGCGCTCGCGGGCGCTTTCGATCGATGCCACGGCGGATCGCATCAGGCCCCAGTTGTCCCGTCCGGTGGCCTTGATGTGCGTGACGTTTACCGGTATGCCGGCGCGCTCTCCGATCGCAATCGTCTCTTCAACCGCAGCAACGAAGTCGCTTGCTTCGTCACGAATGTGCGCGGTATAGAACCCGCCGTAGTCCCTCACCACGCTGGCAATCTCCGCCATCTCATCCGTTGTGACAAAGAGATTGAACCCGTCGTATTCCAGCTGCGCGCTGATCCCCCACGCACCTTCGTTCATGGCACGCCTCACCAGCGATTTCATCCGTTCCATCTCCGCGGCCGTTGGCGCCCTGAGCTGATCCTCTCCCAGCACCTCGTGGCGGATCACCGTGAACCCGGCAAACAGCACCGCATTGGTGCCTATGCCATTTTCTTCCCACAA
The DNA here is from genome assembly GCA_965221035.1 of Candidatus Rariloculaceae bacterium. GTDB lineage: Bacteria > Pseudomonadota > Gammaproteobacteria > Steroidobacterales > Rariloculaceae > UBA6522. The sequence goes on along the minus strand of OZ244860.1, from coordinate 2,960,140 downwards.
GCGTTTCTGCTCTTCAATGGCATAGGAACCGGACCCGTCCGCACCCGGCCGGACCGTCGTGACGCCCTGCAGCAGGTAGTTCAGATTGGCACTGGTCCTTGCGTCCGCAAATCCCTCGTCGACGTGTGTGTGCATGTCGATGAAACCGGGCGCCACGATAAGGCCGCTCGCATCGATCGTTTGCCGTGCGGTCGCGCCCGACAAATCTCCGATGGCCTCGATCCGGTCACCCCTGATTCCGACATCGGCATGGAACCACGGGTTGCCCGTGCCGTTCACGACCCTTCCGTGGCGAATGACAAGATCCAGCTCCGGACTCTCGTCCACCGGCGTACATGACACCAGCGGGACGAGCAAGGGCACAAGCCGGATCGCAATCCGCATGCCGGCACGTTGCAAGATCCTCATGGTGCCGTATCGAACCCGGGCGGCGGAGCGTTCCACTCTTCCTGTTCCATGTAGCGTTTGAACCATGCGAGTTCCTCATGCTCCAGTTTTCGGATGTGACGCGGTTCCTGAATTCCATGCCCTTCGCGCGGAAACCTCATGTACCGCACCGGAACCCGGCCTATTTCCCGAAGCGCGGTATAGAACATCAGCGATTGACCGACGCTCGATGTCTCGTCGGCAGCGCCGTGAAATATGATCGACGGCGTTGTCACATTCTCGACGAAGGTGATCGACGAACGCCTGCGCCACTCTTCGGGCTCGGTCCAGGGCATGCCGCCGATGTACCAGAGCGAGACGTCGAAGTTGAAGCCCGGCCCCGTCTCTGCCGCCCAGTTGGTCACCATCGCTCCAATGGATGCGGCCTTGAAACGATCAGTCTGGGTAATGATGTAGCCGCTGCTTACACCGCCCCAGCTCCATCCGCGCACACCCAGACGTTCGGGATCTATATTTCTTTCCGCGATGACATGGTCTACACCGGTCATGATATCGACCAATTCACCGTCACCCACCTCGCCCATCAAGCCTCTTAGCAGGGTGTCGCCATAGCCGGTGCTGCCGCGAAAATTCGGCGCCAGTATGGCGAAACCCTGGCCCGCGAGCATCTGGAAATCGTGCCGGAAAGCGTTTTCGATGACGCCTGACGGACCACCGTGAATTTCCACGATCAGGGGCCTACTGCCGGAGTCGGACCTGATCGCCGGAATGAACACGCCCTCTATCTCCATGCCGCCCTTGCTGGTCCAGGTGAGCAGTTCGCCGTCGGATAGAAGCAACGTCTGCCGTACCCAGGGATTGGAGTCGGTAATCTGTTCCGCGCCGCGACCGTTCAGATCACTGACGAACAATTCCGGTGGCGTCGTAAAGTCCTCGAACGAATACACCATCCGGCTGGTGTCTGCCGAGAAGTCCTGCGCCCGGAGCGTGCCCACCATGTCGGTCAGCGCCTGCGCCTCGCCCGTTACCACATCAATCCGGTACAGGTTCGTATTGGTGCCGTGAATCTCGTTGTAAAGAAGGTATCGGCCGTCGGCGCTCCAGGCCAGGTCGCCGGTCAGCTCGCCCGTAGACTGGCCGTCGAGCCGGCGCGTCGATCCATCCTGCGTGTCGCGGATCCAGAAGTAACCGTTGCGCAATTCGTGCGTTTCCTCATCCGGTGCTCGATAAGCGATATACCTGCCGTCCGGGGACCACATGGCGCCGCCTTCGGGAGCGGCATTGTCGGTCAGCCGGCTCATCGAGCGCGCCTCGATCAAGTACAAGTACAATTCCGCCTCTCCCGGATGATTGGTGCGAGTATCCGGTCGCGCATCGAACACGATCATGTCACCGAGCGGTGAGACATCGAAGTCGCCCACGACCAGTTCCTCGTTGCTCAGGCGTTGCTCTTCTCTCTCATTCAGATCAATCATCCAGAAATTGCTGTACCGGGACGCATGTTTGCCGTTGGGCGCCAAGTCGACGTAATACGCGTCATCGCCCAGCTCCCGCTCCGCTTCGAGTTCCTCGCCTTGCATCTCGTCGGCCAGAAACACGATCGCGTCGCTGTCCGGCGCCCATCGAAATCCGGTCACGCCACCGCGGTGTTCGGTCAGGCGCGTCGCTTCGCCTCCCGTGGTCGGCATCACGAATATCTGCGGATCGTCCGCCGGCCCCCCTTCCCGCTCTCCGGAGCCGGAATCTCGCAAAAAAGCCAGGAAGCCGCCATCTGGAGAGAACCGAAAATCCTCGCCGCCACCATCGCCAATGAACCGGCGAATGGACCGGTCGGAAACACGGTACAGATAGTGCCGGTAGTCGTAGTCATTCTCCTGCCAATTCAGGCTGCTGATCGTATACAGGACTGAATCGCCATCGGGCGACATCGTCACGCTCTCGAGACGATTCATGCGCAGCCCGTCATCGACCGTCATGGGTCGCATCGCATCCTGGCCGTGTGCGGCAGGTGCAAGCAGCAACAGCAATAGAGTCCAGCTCTTTCTTGTTGGTGTATTCATACGGTGTACTCCGATCGCGACCTGAATGCGTTTGGTCGCGTCTGGCCTGCATTTGCCACCCTTCTTGTTGTCGTCATAATGGGCATTTTCCGAGAATACAGGAATACAGGCACCGACATTAACGGTCCAGTGTTCCTTCGATCTCGAAGGCAAGAACTCAGGTCGCTCCGTGAGGGAGTCATGGCACCGCTCAGGCAACACCCGAAAACTTGTACGGCTACGTTATGCATCGCGATCGCCGCATTGTTTAGCCTGGCCGCGCTGATGCCGGGTACTGCAGCAACTCAGATAGCCCGGCAGGTTGCCGAGGCCGACATGCAGTCACCGGGCTGGTGGACATTGCTGCCGCCGGTTGTCGCCATCGTGATCGCCGTGGTTTTTCGCTCGGTGATCCCGGCATTGTTCATTGGCATCTGGTGCGGCGCCTCAATCTTGAACGGTTGGGGCCTGACATCGATCTGGACAGCCTTCCTGCAATCCTTCGATACGCACTTGGTCGATGCCATCGCCGATGCGGACAGGGTACGGGTGCTGCTGTTCACGATGATGCTCGGCGGCATGATCGGCATACTCGGCAGGAACGGAGGAATGCGGGGAATTGTCGCCAGAACAACGAGATTTGCCTCCAACGCGGTGCGCGGCCAATTGGTGACCGCCAGTCTTGGCCTGGTGGTATTTTTCGACGACATTGCAAATACGTTGCTGATCGGCAAGACGATGCGACCCGTTACCGACCGGCTTCGCATTTCGCGGGAGAAGCTCGCCTACCTTGTCGATTCCACCGCTGCGCCGATTGCAGGCATTGCTGTCGCATCCACCTGGGTTGGCTACGAAGTGTCGGTCATCGGGGCCACGGCAGCAGGGATCGCCGGGCTGGATACCGCGCCCTATCTGATTTTCCTGGCGTCCATTCCGTACAGCTTTTATTCGATAATCGCGCTCTTCATGGTGTTTGCCGTCGCCTGGTCCGCTCGTGACTTCGGCCCCATGTACCACGCTGAAATCGCCGCGTGGCGCAAACCGATGACGGCCCCGCCGGTCGAGGCCGAACCCGATTCATCAGGACTCAAGGACTCGACTGGTGCATTGAATGCCGTTGTACCGATCCTGGCCGTCGTATCGACTCTGTTCGCCGGCCTGCTGATCACAGGTTCGGGAGAATCGATTCAGGAAATACTGGGCAGCGCGGACAGTTTTCTGGCCTTGATGTGGGCTTCTCTACTGGGCGTTGGGTGCGCTATGGCAATAACCGTTGGACGGCGGATACTCACGCTGACCCAGACCATCGATGCCTGGTTCGAGGGGGTCCGCACCACGTTGATCGCCGTGATCGTACTCACCCTGTCCTGGACTCTCGCAGACATCGTTCAGAGCCTGAACACGGCCGAGTACATCATCGGCATCAGCAGCGAACGGCTGCCCCTGTTCCTGCTGCCGTCCGTGTCCTTCGTGCTCGGTGGTATCGTGGCGTTCACCACCGGCACGAGTTGGGGCACCATGGGCATACTGATGCCGCTGATGCTTCCGCTGTCCTGGAGCCTGCTCACCGGTTCCGCCGATGGCACCATGCCTGAGCAGATGCATATCTTCCACGGCAGCGTTGCCGGAGTCCTGGCTGGCGCCATCTGGGGCGATCACTGTTCACCGATTTCCGATACCACGGTACTGTCGTCGCTGGCATCCGACTGCGACCACATCGAGCACGTTCGAACGCAGCTTCCCTATGCGATGACGGCAGGCATCTGCGCGCTGTTTCTCTGCACACTGCCGGTAGGTCTCGGCGTGCCCTGGTGGTTGTGTCTGATCACCAGCTTCGCCGTTGTAGCGGGTGTCTTGAAGGTACTGGGAAAATCGACCGAGACTGGAAGCTAAGCCAGACCGTACTGGCCGAAAATCGACTCCAACCGCTCGCGGGAAACGTTGTTGCCGCTGCAGACCACAGCGACCTTTCTGCCCCGCCATCTTGAACTGCTTTCAAGCAGATAGGCTATCCCGATGGCACCGGCGCCTTCCAGCACGACCTTTTCATGGTCGATCGCAAATCGCATGGCGTGCGCGATGGCTTCATCGGCAACAGGAACAATCTCGTCGACCAGATCACGGCAGATCCTGAACGTATATCGATTGTCGAGCGGGATCGGTCCCGGCAAGGCATCGGCGATGCTCGGACGCTCGCCCACCATCGTCAACCGCCCCGCCCTGACGCTCTCGTAGATGGCCGCGTCGTAGCGTGTCGTCACGCCGATGATTTCCATGTCCGGCCGGATGGCTCGGGCGGCCGTGGCGATCCCGCTCATCAATCCACCGCCGCTGACGGGAACCACGAGTGTGTCGATACTCGGCATCTGCTCCAGGATTTCGAGCCCTACCGTACCCTGCCCGGAGATGACCAGCGCATCGTCAAATGGCGGGATGAGCCTGAAGTCGCGTTCTTCGGCGATCTGCAACGCCATCTCCACAGCCTGATTCTGGTCGTCGCCATGCACGACGACTTCAGCACCGAATTCCTTGATGCCCCTGATCTTGTCACCGGGCACCAGGCTGGTCATGCAGATGGTGGATGCCATTCCGAGTTGCTGGGCAACAAATGCCACCGCCCGCCCGTGATTGCCGCTGGATGCCGCGACCACACCGGCGGCGCCATCCTCTTCAACAAGTTTGAGGATTGCGTTCGCCGCACCCCTGATCTTGAAAGAACCCGTGGCCTGCATGTTCTCAAGTTTCAGGAACACCTGGGCGGCGGTCCGCCGAGCCAATTCGAACGATGGCTTGAGAGGTGTATTCACCACGTACTTCCGAATACGCCCGCGGGCTTCGAGTACGGTTGCCAGATTGATGTCGCCAGTGTCCATGGCCCGCGCCAACGACGAGTCGGCCTCGTCGCGATACTCCGTTGTGCGCCGCTTCCGGTATGAGAATCCAGATCATTCTAGTGTCGCACCAACCGGCCGCGCCAGCCACCCGCGTCGATTCCAACGTTCTGGTAGAGTGCCGCTCTTCTTTCCCGGTGCCGATGCGGCACGGCGCCGCAAGGGATGATCCAGGGAACCCGCCTGTCCGAGGAAACATCATGGATGTCGGCGAACTACTGGAAGATCATGCGACAACTCCCGTTCCGGAGTCCCGCACCGTGGGCGGACTGCGCGTCGGGCTGTTGTATTGCGCGCAGGCCTTCAGCGTCCCGGGCCTCGTCGGTGGCGCAAGGGTCGGCGGTGCGCTAGGCCTGCCGGCCGGTGTCGGCGCTTTCCTCGCCGGGGGCCTGTTTCTTGGGGTCCTCGGCGCGGTCACGGCCATGATCGGCGCCAGGACCCGGCTTTCCTCGTACATGCTGATTCAGTTCGCATTTGGCGTGAAAGGGTCCAAGGTCGTCAACCTGGCATTCGCAATATCGCAGTTCGGCTGGTTCGGCGTTCAACTGGGATTGTTCGCCAAGGCCGCGCAAGGGCTCGGCGCGAACCAGTTGGGGCTGCACCTGGGAGAGACGACATACATTCTATTGGGCGGCCTGCTGATGGTGGTCTCCACCATGTTCGGGTTTCGGCTGCTCAACCGCCTTGCATTGGTGGTCGTACCGTTGATGGTCGCGCTTATGGCCGTCCTACTCTACCTGGTCTTCGGCGATCAACCTCTATCGGCCATCCTTGAGATCGCGGGCACCGGAACCCTGACATTCAACGAGGGTGTCGCCGCAACGGTCGGCGGCCTGATCCTGGGTGCGGTGCTGATTCCCGATGTGACGAGGTTTGTCAATTCCAGCGGGGGTGCGATTCTGGCATCATTTCTGACCTTCCTGGTCGCGTCGACGCTTGTCTACGTGGTTGCGGCAATGGCGAGCCTCGCCACCGGCATCAGCGATACGCTCGATATCATGGTTGCGGTGGGGCTCGGTACAGGGGCGTTTGCGCTGGTTGTCTGCTCGACCTGGACGGCGAACTCGATCAACCTCTATGGCTCTTCGCTAAGCATGTCCGCCGTCGTGCCGGGATTTGCAGGTTGGAAAATGACGGTGGTTTGCGGAACCGTCGGAACGCTGGTCACCTTTCTCGGCATTCTCGACCACTTCGTTCCGTTCCTCATCTTCCTGAGCGTGCTGTTCATACCCGTTGGCAGCATCTACATCGCCGACTTCTACCTTCTGCGCGATCAGCGATACCGTCTGGAAGATCTGCCGAAGTCTGCGGCCATCTCCTGGCCTGCGCTTTTCGCCTGGCTTGTCGGCTCGGCGGCCAGCGGCGCGACGGCCGAGGAGATGATGACCCTTACGGGGTGGTCGACCATCGATGCGTTGCTCGTGCCGGCCATCGTCTACATCCTGTTGATGAAGGCGCGGCGCGCCCGCAGCTCTGCGGCAAGCGAAAGGCAAGGTGTCCGATGAGAGTCGGCATCGATGTCGGCGGAACGCACACCGATGCAGTCATCGTCCATAGGGGGCAGGTGATCGCTGCCCACAAGGCGATGACCTCGAAGAACATCAGCGGGGGGATTCTCGACGCGTTGCGGGCGGTACTCGATACAATTGGAACGGATCGGGACCGGATCGATGCCGTGATGCTCGGTACGACTCAGTTTACCAATGCAGTCGTGGAGCGGCGTCAACTCTCCAAGGTGGCCGTGATCCGACTTGGCCTGCCTTCCGGGGAATGTTTGCCGCCGATGGTGGACTGGCCGGAGGACCTCGCAAGGGCCCTCGGAAACCACGTCCACATGGTGCGTGGCGGCAACGAATTCGACGGCAGCGAAGTCTCCCCGCTCGATGACGCGGAACTGGAGAACGTAATCGCGCGGATTGCCGGCACGGATGCCCGGGCGGTGGCGATCTCATCGGTATTTTCGCCTCTGAGTCCGCAGATGGAGATCACCGCGGGCAAGCTGCTGAGGGCGAAGATGCCAGGGATGCCGGTGGTGCTGTCCCATGAGATGGGGCGGCTGGGTCTGCTGGGGCGCGAGAATGCCGCGTTGCTGAACGCCTCGCTGCTGCGCCTGTCGGCACGGGTCGTCGACGCATTCGAGCAAGCGCTGTCCGGCTTCGACATAGGGGCACCGTTTTTTGTCAGTCAGAACGACGGGACGGTCATGCCTTCGCACAGGGTTCGCCGCTTTCCCGTGTTGACGTTCTCGTCCGGCCCGACCAACTCCATGCGCGGAGCGGCTCATCTTTCCGGAATCAACGATGGCCTGGTAGCGGATGTGGGCGGCACGACCACCGACGTCGGCATGCTGATCGCCGGATTTCCGCGCGAGTCGAGCGTCAATGCTGAAATTGGTGGTGTGCGCTCGAACTTCAGGATGCCGGACGTTCTTTCCATAGGGCTGGGTGGCGGCAGTATCGTCGACGCCAACGGCCGGTCGGTCGGGCCGCGATCGGTGGGGCGCCGTCTGGGCGAGGAAGCGCTCTGCTTCGGCGGCGATACCCTGACCGCCACGGATATCGCGGTCGCAGGCCGCCGTGTCGAACTGGGCAATCCGGGTGCCCTGGGCGGGGTGTCGGCCGAGACCGTCGATACAGCCATCGCGAGGATACAGGAACAGTTTGCGCACGCCATCGAACTGATGAAAACCAGGCCGAAACCGCTTCCGCTGATCGTGGTCGGCGGCGGCGAATTTCTTGTCGGTAACCGCATCCCCGGTATCTCGGCGATTCATCGTCCTGCTCATTGCGGCGTCGCCAACGCCGTCGGCGCCACACTCGCAAAAGTCAGCGGCGAGTGCGAAATTCTGCACTATCCAGGAACAGGGTCGCGCGAAGAGGCGATCGCCAGGGCCGGCGCCACTGCAAAAGAGAACGCGCTTGCAGGCGGCGCGGCACCGGAAAACCTTGAGATCGCATCGATCGATGAGGTGCCCCTTCCGTACATGCCGGAGGAAACGGTGCGCCTTCGCGTTCGCGCCGTGGGCGATCTGGCCATCTGAAACCACTTGGGAGCCTGCGCCATACCGACTGTTCTCTGCGTTTTTCGACGCGGATTGAGATTCGTGTTCCACGACGGTGCGCCGGATGCTCCATGTCAGTGCGTTGGCATCGTCGATGCCTTGTATCAGGGCTCTCCTTGGGGCTGTCGAGCCGCTGGCACGGTTCTTGCTAGATACACGTTACACGAGTCGAGAGAACAGGTGCATGCAGGCCGATACGCAGGCCGACGTGATCTACGAGGATGTTCTGCCGGGCGGCAGCCACTGGTCGTTCGTGGCCAATGCGGGCGTCCGGCTCCAACTGGTGGATGTCGAGGGGGGAGGCAACGCGGCGATGATCGCCTTCAACGTAGCCAATCCGCTCGAACGCCTGAACCTGCCGGACACGTTGAAGTGCCAGCACACATTCCGCCTGACTGGCGGTCACTGTCTCTACTCGGACATGGGCCGCATATTCTGCGCCGTCGTGGCTGACGATGTGGGCTGGCACGATGCTTCGAGCGGCACATGTAACGCGGATATCGTGCGCCGAAAGTGGGGCCGCCTGACGTTTCAGGAAGCGCGAAACAACCTTTACCGCAACGGCCGCGACTCGTTCCTGACGGAACTTGGCAAGTACGGCCTCGGACGCCGGGACCTGGTGGCGAACGTGAACTGGTTTTCGCGCGTCAACGCGGCGCGGGACGGCTCCATGCGGTTCGTCCCCGATCATTCGAAGCCGGGCGACTCGGTCACGCTTCGATTCGAAATGCCGACTCTGGTGATCCTGCACACGTGTCCGCATCCCCTGAACTCGGCGGCCGATTACCCGCGCCGCCCCATTGGCTACCGTCTGAGTCTCTCGGAATTCATCGATGTCGACGATGCCCTCTGCACATTGCTTGAGGAGAACGGCAGGGGCTACAAGAACAACCTCCTCTATTTGCTGGGCGCATGACGGAGGACAGTCAGGATGCTGAAGGAAAGCGAACTGTCCGTCGATACGGCGGACTGGAAGGAGACCATTCCAGCCGGGGAGTACTGGATCGGCGCGCTCGGCGCGGGCGACACCTTCCGCATAACAGACCTTGAGGGCAACCAGGCCGTGGACACGCTGTTCTTCAACGCGGCGAATCCCCACGAGCGCTACAGCGCCTTCGACACGGTCCGCGAGCAGGGCAATCTCTACCTGTCGACCGGCACCATCCTGCTCTCGGACGAATGCAACCCGATGCTGAGAATCGTCGCGGACACCTGCGGCCGCCATGACACGCTGGGCGGCGCGTGCGCAAGCGAGAGCAACACGGTCCGCTATGCACTGGACCGAAAAAGCATGCACTCTTGCCGAGACAGTTGGCTGCTGGCCGTGAACACGCACGATGAGTGGGGCCTGAGCAAGCGCGACATCACCCACAACATCAACTTTTTCATGAACGTTCCGATTTCGCCGGAGGGTGGCCTGACATTCGAGGACGGCATCAGCGCACCCGGAAAGTACGTGGAACTCGTCGCAGAGATGGAAATCCTCGTGCTGATCTCCAACTGTCCTCAGCTCAACAACCCCTGCAGCGGTTTCAATCCGACACCCATCGAACTGGCGGTGTGGCGGCAGTCCGGTTAACAGCCGGGATTCGGGCCACACATCGGTCGAGTCATGTTCCGCAAGGTACTGATTGCGAACCGCGGCGAGATCGCGGTACGCATCTGCCGGACGCTGGACGAGATGGGCATCGCGAGTGCCGCCGTATTCGCCCACGCTGACCGGGGCTCGCTGCACGTCGAGGCCGCCGGCGAGGCGCACCCGCTCGGCGACGGCGGCGTGGCGGAGACCTACCTGGACATGGGTCGGTTGCTTGAAGCGGTGGAGCGTGCCGGAGCCGACGCGGTACACCCCGGGTATGGATTCCTGAGCGAGAACGCCGAGTTTGCGCGAGCGCTGGAAGAAAGAGGCGTCGCGTTCGTCGGCCCCCGCCCGGAGCACCTCGAAGGATTCGGCCTCAAGCACGAGGCGCGCCGGCTCGCAATGGCGGCCGGGGTCACGCTGTTGCCGGGCAGCGGAGTGCTCGGGGATTCCAGGGATGCGCTTCGGAAGGCCGCGGGTATCGGCTACCCGGTGATGTTGAAGAGCACGGGCGGTGGGGGCGGAATCGGCATGCAACGTTGCGACGACGCGGACGAACTCGCGGCGAATTTCGCCGCGGTACAACGTCTCGCCGGCCGTGCGTTTGGCGACACGCGCCTGTTTCTCGAGTGTTGCGTCCCGAACCCCCGGCACGTCGAAGTCCAGGCCCTCGGGGACGGTGCGGGCGGAGTTCTCATCCTGGGCGACCGGGACTGCTCGCTGCAGCGGCGGCACCAAAAGGTCATTGAAGAATGCCCGGCGCCCAACCTGCCGAAGCAGGTGCGAGGACGAATGCACGAAGACGCGCGAGCGCTGCTCTCGAGCGTGCGGTACCGGAGTGCGGGCACCGTCGAATTCGTCTATGACCCCGAACGGGAAGCCGCGGCGTTCCTTGAGGTCAACACGCGCCTGCAGGTCGAGCACGGCATCACCGAACTCGTTTTCGGCGTGGACCTGGTGCGCTGGATGCTTGAGCTTGCGGCCGGTGAACTTCGGCCGCTGAAAGCTTTGGAAAGTGAACTCCTGGCCGATGGCTGGGCGATGGAAGCGAGGCTTTGCGCCGAGGACCCCAAACACGATTTTCGGCCCACGCCGGGCTGGCTATCCGTCTGCGAATTCCCGCAAGCTCCCTGGCTGCGAACCGATACCTGGCTGAGATCCGGCACGGAGATACCGGCGCATTATGATTCCCTGCTCGCCAAGGTCATGGCGTGCGGATCGACCCGTGAGGAGGCGCGTCGGCAGCTGCGCGCGGCGCTGGAAGAAACCGTGTTGCACGGCATCGAAACCAACCGCGAGTTCTTGTACCAGATTCTTGATTGCGACGCTTTCGCGAAGGTCGAACACGACACGGGGACTGTCGCCGGCTTCGCATACCGGCCGCGCACACTGGAAGTCCTGGCGCCGGGAATACAGACTACGGTTCAGTCCTGGCCGGGACGGCTCGGCTTCTGGCACGTGGGCGTGCCGCCTTCAGGGCCCATGGATGACCTTTCATTCCGTCTCGGCAATCGCCTCCTTGGCAACCCCGAAGGTGCGCCGGGACTCGAGATCACCGTCGCCGGTCCGACTCTGGCGTTTCAGGCCCCTGCGACGGTCCTGGTTGCGGGAGCGGTCGAGATCGACCACGAGACAGCCGGGAGCACGTTGAGAGCAGCCCCCTGGCAGTCCCTGGCGGTGTGCGCCGGCGATGTACTGAGGGTCGGTCGGGTGACCGCGGGTGTGCGGGCCTACATGCTCGTGGCGGGGGGACTGGAGGTGCCCGGGGTCATGGGCTCGGCCGCGACCTTCACGCTTGGAGGCATCGGCGGGATGAACGGGCGCGCGCTCGCGGCGGGCGACGTGCTGCGCCTGACCCCGACATCGGGGCGCCGCGGTCGCCAATCCCGCCAAGGCGTACCCGCGCCCAGCCTCGACGCGCGTCACGTGCTGCGCGTGACCATGGGCCCCCACTGCACCGAGGACTTTCTTACACCCGCGGACATCGACACATTCCTCTCCGCGGAGTGGCTCGTTCACTACCACTCGGATCGCACCGGCGTGCGCCTGATTGGCCCGCATCCCCAGTGGGCGCGCCCGGACGGCGGCGACGCGGGCCTGCACCCGTCCAACGTGCACGACAACCCATACTCCTTCGGCGCCATCGACTTTACCGGCGACATGCCGGTCATTCTAGGGCCGGACGGGCCGAGCCTGGGGGGATTCGTTTGTCCCGCAGCCGTGATCGAGGCGGATCGCTGGAAGCTCGGCCAACTCGGTTCCGGTGACCGCTTGCGCCTGGTGGCTGTCACCGAAGCCGAGGCGGGACGCATCGCGCGCGAGCGCGACGCCGCCATCGCGGCCTGTTCTCCGCAGGCCTTCGCCGCGCCACGGATCGCACGCGGTCCCGTACAGGACCCGATCGTCTGCGAAGTCGGTGACATTCGCGTGCGTCGCGCCGCACAGGATTCGATCCTGGTGGAATTCGGGCCGAATATTCTCGATATCGGACTGCGGATGCGTGTCCACGCTCTGGAGGCGGGCATCGCTGAACATCGCGTTTCCGGCGTACTGGAGACGACAGCCGGAATCCGGTCACTGCTGATCCGCTTTGACCCGAGACGCCGCGCCGCGCCCGAGTTGGCCCAGGAGCTCGATCCGTTGTTCGTGCAGGCGAACAATGCTGATCAGCGAGTCGTGTCCCGCACCGTGCGCCTACCGCTGTCCTGGGACGATCCGGCCTGCCTCGCCGCGATCACCAGGTACGAGAAAAGCGTGCGACCCAACGCGCCCTGGTGCCCCGACAACATCGAATTCATTCGCCGGATCAACGGGCTTCCGGACCGCCAGACGGTCAGGAATATCGTATTTGGCGCGGATTACCTGGTCATGGGCCTCGGCGACGTCTACCTGGGTGCTCCGGTGGCCACGCCCGTCGATCCCCGTCACCGACTGGTGACCACCAAGTACAACCCGGCTCGTACCTGGACGGCGGAGAACTCTGTCGGCATAGGCGGTGCCTACCTGTGCATCTACGGGATGGAAGGCCCCGGGGGTTACCAGTTCGTGGGCCGAACGCTGCAGGTCTGGAACCGCTATCGGCGTGGACGTGCGTTCGACGAGTACTGGCTGCTGCGGCCCTTCGACCGGATTCAATTTTACGAAGTACACCAGACGGAACTGCTGGAGATGCGAGAGGCTTTCTCCCGGGGCGCGTTGGAACTCGATATCGGGCATGGCAACTTCGACTACCAATCCCATCACGCCTTTCTGACCCGACATGCCCAGGAAATCAATTCGTTCGAGGCGCGTCGGCGTGCGGCGTTCTCCGCGGAACTCGAAGATTGGAAGGCGCGCGGCTTGCTGACCTTCGAGACGGAGAAGACACAAGGCGCCGCACAGCCCGAAGAGAACGCAAACGGCGCGGTGTTCGCGACGAGTCCAATGGCGGGTTCGGTTTGGTCCGTCCACGTGCGGCCCGGCCAGCGCGTCAAGAAAGGCGACTTGCTGTTCATCGTCGAATCCATGAAGACCGAGTTTCGGGTGGTTGCGCCAACCCGGGGCGTCGTGGCAGACGTGCTGATCTCAAGGGGCCAGGCGGTGCAAGCCGGCCAGGCGTTGGCCGTAGCGGCATGATCCAGCCCATATCCGTCGGAACATGATCGAGCTCTCATCCATCGTTTCACTGCGGCGCGCCTACGCCGAAGGGCGGCTTCATCCTCGGGACGTCGCCGCAGTGGCCGTGCTACGCGCCGCAAAACCCGTCGACGGAGTCTGGATTCATCGACTTGAGATGTCCGAAGTGCAGGAGTACGTGGAACGGCTTGACGCGATCCACTTCGAGCACGCGCCTCTGTGGGGCGTTCCCTTTGCCATCAAGGACAACATCGACCTTGCGAATACACCCACCACCGCGGGTTGTCCTGACTACGCCTATGTTCCCGAGCACTCGGCGACGGTAGTCGAACGCCTGATCGCCGCCGGAGCCGTGCCCATCGGCAAGACCAATCTGGACCAGTTTGCCACCGGGTTGACTGGAACCCGATCGCCATACGGCGCCGTGGCAAATGCTGTCGACCAGGCGTACATCGCCGGCGGTAGCAGCAGCGGCTCGGCCGTGGCGGTAAAGCGTGCCGTCGTCCCCTTTGCACTCGGCACCGACACGGCCGGGTCGGGCCGGGTACCCGCCGCGTTCAATGGGCTCTTCGGCTTCAAGCCGACCCGGGGCTGGTGGCCGACGCGCGGCATCGTGCCGGCGTGTCGGAGCCTGGACTGCGTTTCGGTATTTACGCACTCGGTGCGGGATGCGCGCAGCGTGGCGGAGGTCGCGGGCGGTTTCGATCCCAAGGACCCGTTCAGCCGCCGCCTGGATCTTGTCGGGTTCGCCAGGGATGCACCGCGATTCGGATACCTGCCAGCGAAGCCCCTGCCCTGGTATGGCGATACGGCTTACGAAAACCTTTACCAGCGCTTCGTCGCCGGACTGACCCTGGCGCTGCGTGTCGTTGATCCGGAACCCTTTCTGGCCGCCGGCCGGTTGCTCTACGAAGGGCCGTGGCTGGCGGAGCGCGTCGCGGCAGTTGGCGACTTTGTCGAGGCGCATCCCGACGCGGTCCACCCGGTCACTCGAACGGTGATCGATGGGGGACGGAAGCTGCTCGCGGTGGATTGCTTTCGAGCACGGTACCGACTTGCCGAGTTGCGGCGCGATGTCGAGCGCGCGTTCGGCGACATCGAGATCCTCATTGCTCCCACCGTTCCGACGCATTACACGCTCGCCCAGGTCAAGCAGGATCCGATCACAACGAACACCCGCCTAGGCGTCTTCACCAACTGCGTAAACCTGCTCGATCTCTGCGCTGTGACGATCCCCGCAGGAATTACCTCTTGCGGCCTTCCTTTCGGCGTCACCCTGCTCGCGCCCGCGGGACACGATCATGTACTGCTGCGCTCCGCGGAAGCGCTGTGCCGCAGTCTCGCCACGTCTTCAGGGCCAGCGGAACAATCAAGAACGGCATGTACGGTTTCAGTCGACTCGCCTCGCCGCCCCAATCGCCATGGCAATACAATGACTTACAATGAATCGATGTCGGATTTCGGTTCAGGTCTGTAGGCAAGCAATGAAAATCTCGCCGCACGACATTGACAATGTTGCAACCGGTTCGTCGTTTCTCGCAACCGGCGGCGGAGGTGATCCCTATGTCGGAGCGCTGATGGCCAAGCAGATGCTTGCGGAGCACGGCGATGTGGAGTTGCTGGCGCTCGACCAATTTGACGACGAGGCGATCGTCGTCGCTGTAGGCGGAATCGGCGCGCCAACGATCTCGCTGGAAAAACTGCCCAATGGCCGGGAGCCGGACTGGGCCGTGGAACGGCTCGAGCGACATGTCGGGAAAAAGGCGGATGCCTTGATCGCGTTCGAGGTCGGTGGCGTCAATTCGCTACTTGCATTCATGGCCGCGGCGCGGCGCCGAATTCCGGTCCTGGACGGCGACGGCATGGGACGTGCGTTGCCCGAAATGCAGATGACCACCTTCAGTATCAACGGTGTCAACGGCACGCCCATGGTGGTGGTGGACGAGCATGGCGACAGCGCGATCGTCACCGCGAACGAAACGGCGAAGGCGGAGCGCATCACTCGCAACATCGCTCTTGCCATGGGAGGGCAGTGCACCAGCGCGGAAAGCATGATGGCCGGAGCCGTGGTCAAGAGAGTATCGATTCCGGGCAGCATCGGCTTCAGTCTAGAAGTCGGCCGCAGCCTCAACAGTTCGAACATCGATGCCGATTCGTTTGTCGAGGAATTGCGCGGTCTGGCCGATACGACCGTCTATGGCGCGGTCAGGCGGTTGCTGCGCGGCAAGGTGGTTGATGTGGAGCGCGAAACCAGGGGTGGGTTCGATTTCGCGACGGTCGTGGTGGAGGATCTCGAGGGCGGTGGAGGCCCGATGCGCATTTCCGTACAGAACGAGTTTCTTCTCGCGGTCCAGGATGGCGCCGTCAGGGCATCCGTTCCGGACCTGATCTGCATGGTCGACACCGAAACGGCCGTGCCCATTACCAGCGACCGCATGGCTTATGGTCAGCGCGTGACCATCATCGGCATAGGCGCTCCGGAACTCTGCCGCACGGCGAAAGCGCTCAGCCGCATCGGGCCGCACGCATTCGGATTCGATGTGGATTTCGTACCATTGGAGCACTTGCCGTGAGCGGAGCGCAGCATGCGTAAGACCAGGCACATCAGAATGATCTCTCCGGTGGTTCCGAGCGCCGGCTGGAGCCCTGAAAGCACCTACCTGGAAACCCTGAAACCGCTGGAACGCGACGGGCTGAAACTCAGCAGCGTGTTCCTCGACCGGGGGCCCCAATCCATCGAGTACCGCCTTGAAGAAGCGATGCTGGTACCTGATCTGATCGACAAGGCGATGGCGGCAGAGCGGCAAGGTGTCGACGGCCTGGTCATCGACTGCATGGCGGACCCGGGTGTCGACGCGCTTCGGGAATGCGTCGCCATCCCCGTTCTCGGACCCGGCCGCCTTTCCATGCAGGTGGCGGCCCTGCTGGGCCGCCGTTTCAGCATCCTGGTAGAGCTGGATGTGGTCGCGCGGTTGTTCGAGGAAGAGGTACGCCGCTACGGCCTCTGCCGAAGTTTCGCCTCCTGCCGCGTCATCGACATCCCGGTCCTCGAACTCGACACCGACGTCGAACGGACAACCGCATCGCTGGTAGGCGTCGGCGAGCTTGCGGTGCGCCAGGACCACGCCGACGTGCTGGTGCTCGGCTGCACCCGTTTTTCTCCAATGGCCGACGCGTTGACGGCCAGGCTGCAAGCCCGTGGTTTACCAGTCCAGGTACTCAATCCGAACGCGCTCGCGGTCAACATGATGGTCGCCCTGCTGGACAGCGGCGTATCTCACAGCAAGATCGCCTACCCGTATCCCTCCGGCAAGAAGATCATCGGGTTCGGCGTGCCCGATTTCGACCCGGCATCATCCGGTTGACAAGTCGCCGGGAGGACCGAAATTGCCGAAAGCATTGCGCATCCATAGTTTCTCCGGCATCGACGGGTTGCGTCTGGACGAGGTGGAGATGCCGCAACCAAGGGGCGCCGAGGTTCGCATCAAGGTCGACGCGTTCGCGTTGAACTACGGCGATTTCGGACTGATGCGGGATGACTACGTGTTCAGTCTCGACCTGCCGTCCTGCTTCGGGGACGAGGCCACAGGCACGGTTGACGCGCTCGGTCCAGGGGCAAGGAAGTTCGAGCTCGGCGAACGGGTCAGCACCGTCACCTTTCTGAACGAAGGCTATGGCGTCAATGCCGAATATGCCCTGTTCCCGGAAGACTACCTCGCCAGGTATCCGGCCAATCTGTCCCCGGCCGAAGGTACTTCGATCTGGGTCCAGTATCTCACCGCCTACTACGCGCTATTTGTCACCGCGGGCATCGGACCGGAGGATTTCATACTGATCACCGCGGCCAGCAGCAGCGCGGGCATCGGCGGCACGCAACTCGCCAAGCTGGCGGGCGCCAGAGTGATTGGCACGTCCAGAACGTCGGCGAACCGGGCGTTCATACTGGAAACCGGGGCGGACCACGTCATTGCGACGCAGGAAGAAAACGTCGCCGGGCGTATTCACGAGATCACCGGCGGCGCCGGCGTGCGGATTGTCTATGACCCGGTCGGCGGCCCGTTGATGGCCGAATACGCCGACGCCGTCGGTCAGGATGCGATCATATTTCTGTACGGCGACATGAGCGGCGAGCCCACCGTCGTACCGATTTCCGAAGCTATTCGCAGGAACGCCATCATCCGGCCCCACTCCGTCTACAACTTCGTCAACAGGGAAGAGCTTCGAAAGTCCGGAATCGACTTCGTTTACAGGGCGTTGGAGCAAGGCGGGATCAAGCCGTACATCGACAGGACCTTCCCGTTGGAGCGCTTTCGCGAAGCGTTCGCCTACCAGCTTGCCGCCAGGAACCGGCGCGGAAAGATCATAGTGGAAGTGTGAGCACCAATGACCGACTTTGACAAGTGTTAGGTTAAGCTAAAGGCCGATTGATTTTTATGTTGCCATGATACCAAGGGAGTTCAATGTGACAACGCGTAATCTTGAACAAGTGCGAGGATTGCTGAAGTGCTGCGCACTGGCGGTCATGCTGCTGCCGAATATCACGGTTTTCGCGCAGGGTGAGGTGGATGAGCTCGAAGAGATTGTCGTGACCGGAACGCGCATCGTGAGCGGAAATCTCCAAAGCGCGGTGCCGGTCACCACGGTGGACTCCGAGTATATTCAACTCTCTGGCGAGACCATTCTCACGGACTTGCTGCAGCAGACGCCCTCGTTGATCGGATCCGATTCAGGAAACATCGTGGGTGATTCCGGCAACGGAGATGGCACCGCCGCCCTGAACCTGAGAAACCTGGGGGAAGAGCGCACGCTTGTACTCGTCAACGGCCGGCGCCACATCGCAAGCCGGGCGGGCACGGCGGTCGTTGACATCAACACGATACCGACCGCCCTGGTCGAGCGCGTTGAAGTCCTGACGGGTGGCGCGTCGGCCATTTATGGCGCCGACGGGGTCAGCGGCGTCGTGAACTTCATTCTGCGCGACGACTTCGAAGGAATCGACTTCAGCGTCCAGTCAAACAGTCCGGATGACTCCGGCGGCTCGAATTATCTGGCCAGCGCCACGATCGGCACCAATTTCGCCGAGGACCGCGGCAATGTCGCCCTCAATGTCGAGTATTTTCGCCAAGACCGGCTGTTGAATGTTCAACGAGGACTGATACCCGGATTGCCGGAATCCATAAGCATCAATCCCGACGACGACACCGGCGTGGATGACCCGAATCTGCCTGACCGGATACTCGTCGCGAACCAGGCCCTTCCGCTGACCTCCCGCGAAGGCGTGCTGTTCACAGGCAACTTCAGTTTCGACTTTTTTGTTCCGACCTATACCGGCGATGGACGCGTATTCGACCAGGGCATCCTGCTGTCCGACAACAACCAGATCGGCGGTGACGGTTTGCCCGATCTGAATCCGGTGACGATGGACATCATCGGCGAGGAAGAACGGTACAACCTGAACTTGCTGTCGCATTTCGAGTTTACCGACAATGTCGAGGGGTATTTTGAATTCAAGTACGTCGATACCTATATTGATCGTGAACGCGCGGATATCTCGATTGATGATTCGCTGGTATTCACGTTTGACAATCCGTTCATCCCTCCAACCGTTCCCCGTGAACCGTTTATTGCCGACGATGGCATTGGCACTCCCAACAATATCCTGACAATGGGCCGGGACAATTTCGATCTCGCATCCCGAAGCGCGTTGGACAACCGCGAGCTCTCCCGAACGGTCGCCGGGTTGCGAGGGGACCTTACCGACAACATCAACTACGACATTTCCTTCGTATATGGGGCGGTCGAAACCGGTCTGACACTGCCGAACACCAGGATAGAGGACAGGTTCTACGCGGCGCTGGATGCCGTGATTGACCCGGCCACGGGTCAGCCGACCTGCCGCTCGAACCTCGATCCGTCCAGACGACCGACGAATATTCACGATATCGATCCCGATGTCGCGGACTACCTCGGCGTGTTTACCGCTGACGGCGATCCGACCTACAGCTTTTTCTCTAGCTACAACATCGATACGTTCGGAGACCCAAACGCGCCCTCGACGACCTTCACGCCCGGACCCAACAGCGGATGCCATCCACTGAATCTTTTCGGATACCAGCAAAGTTCTCCCGAGTCCATCGCGTTCGCGACCATGCCGACGACGACCAGGACCAAGCTGACTCAGCAGGTTTTTTCGGCCGTCGTGACCGGAGACACAGAGGGATTCATTTCGCTGCCTTCAGGCCCGGTGGGTTTCGCGCTAGGGACCGAATACCGGGACGAAGAGAGCCGCCTGACGCCCGATGAACTCAATCTGCGTGGCGCGACATTTGATCCGCCCTTGGCCGCGACCGCCGGCCAATTCGATGTGCTGGAGTTTTTCGGCGAGGTGTCGATACCCCTGCTGTCGGGCCGGACGATGTTCGAAGACCTGTCGGTCGGTGGCGCCGTCCGCCACTCGGACTATTCGACCATCGGCGACACGCTGACATCACGCGGCACCCTGTCATGGAGCCCGGTCGACACGTTTACGATTCGCGGTTCATTTTCGCGTGCGATTCGCGCCCCGAACATCAACGAGTTGTTTCAACCGCAAGCCAATACGTTCTTTGAGCCGGTCGATCCTTGCCTACCGCAGCAATTGGGGCTGGGATCCGACACGCGTGTGGCCAACTGCACGGCGGATCTCGCGTCGGTGGGAATCGATATTGCCGATTACATCGTGCCCGCGTCCGGGCCGTTTCTGGGCAGGTCGGGCGGCAATCCCGACTTGAAGGAGGAGACATCGGATTCATTTACCTTCGGCGCGGTATTCACACCGAACTCCGTCCCCGGCCTGAGTATATCGCTCGATTTCTGGGATATTGAAATCGAGGACGCGATCCTCGAAACGTCCATTCAGGACATCATCAACTCCTGTTACGATGCGCCCGACCTGAACAATCAGTTCTGCGATCTGCTGTCGCGGTCCACGGTGACCGGATTCTTTACGGATGGCCAGACATCCACCGTCAACATCGCATTTTTCGAGAGTTCCGGCGTTGATCTTGAGCTCCTGTATTCGTTCGATGTCGCCGGACTGTTCTCCTCGGCCTCGAATCTCGGCGACGCCAGGATCCGGCTGGTCGGCACCAGGACGGACAGTCTCAACGTCGTTCCCGTCCCTGATGGTGGCGCGGACGACGAATTGGGCGAACTCGATACGTTCCTCGGACGCGCCGCGCCCAAGAACGTCTTCAACCTTGATCTCACCTGGTTCCGCAACGACTTGTCTGTCAACTACCAGTACAGCCATCGGTCCAGTGTGCTTCGGCTTGAACAAGCGGATCTTGCCCTGAAGCCGGACACGTTGTTCCCGTTTGACACCCGGTCCAGACAACGCCATGACCTGAGCGCTTCCTACAGGTTCAATGACAACTTCGAGATCTTCGGCGGCGTGAACAACCTGACCAAGCCCGACCGGGAAATCGGGTTCATTCCGGTGGATCGTGTAGTCTTTCTGGGTGCGTCCTATTCGGGCTTGTAGGCGCGACCCGAGCACCTCAGAACCGAAAGGTGTAATTCAACTTGGCCGTGACGTCGGCTTCCCTGGAGTGAAACGTCCCGTCCTCGTCATGGTCCTGAAGGTTGTGATTCACGACAAGGTAGACTTCGCGCCCCGCCTGGGGAATCCAGTGCAGGCGGCTGTTGATGCCGATTTCGTCCGTGTCGTTGTCCCACTGGAGCAGATTGACCCAGGAGAGCGTTGAAGAGAACACCACATCGGTGCGCAACCGGCTGAGCCGCGACACGAACGCGCCGTGGGGCAAGTCCACATCGTCCATCCGGTACTGGAGTTCCAGCAGGAAATGGGAGGAGGGGCGCCATGCGATGCCGGGTCTTATGCTGACCTTGCGGCCATCGTAGAAGTCGCCTGTTTCGTAGGCGAACCGTCCGGACCACCTGCGTTGACTGCCGCTGCTGAAATCGGCGCTGCAATTGTCGAAAGTGTATTCGCCACGCGGAATGACCACGTTGGCGAGCGGGTCCCGTTCACGGCGGATGGTGAAGGGAAGAACCAGACCCTCCGTCTGCCGGTAGCACGAGGCGAACAACCGGTCCCCGCCATGGGTGAACCCGCCGAAACGGAACCCGGCCGACTCGCTTTGCAAGCCACCGTCGGCGAGGCGTTCGCTTCGACTATAGCGGGGGCCGAAGAAGGCGTTTCGATAAAACCGGCCCCGGGGCCGATGTGAATAACCCAAGCTGACGGTATAGTCACGAACCCCCACCCGGTTCGCGAATCCCAGCGCGGGATGGAAGTGCCCGCCAAGTTGCGTGTAACGGATCTCGCCGTTGAACTTGTCGGTACTGCGAATGCGCAGGCCCGCGCCGAACGCGGTGTCGTCGCCGTCAAGGCCCGGTGTCGAGGATTTCTGGACCCAGGCGTCGCCCTCGGCGGTGCGCCTGCCAGGCAGGCGGGAGTTCAGGTAGCGGAAGTCCAAGCCGACCAGGGTGTTGTCCAGGTTGGAGTGGGGGTCGCCATCGGTCACGATGACGCCCAGATTGGACTCCGACAGGATATTGGCCACGGCCCTTCCGACGAACAGGTTGGTGGCGTCGATGTCACCATATCCCGCCTGGCGGATATCCAGCGCGCCGAGGTTCCACCGCCCCACCCGGCCAGTCAGTTTCGCCCCGGCCTCGATGTCCACGGGTTGCCGTGACGTGTTCAAGCCGATGGTTCGGGAGAAGAACGGCCGGCCGTTCTGACTGCTCGCGCCACCACCGCTGTCGAATTCGCGGCTGCTGAGCCTCGCGAACTCGAAGATGTCCGCGTCCTGGAGGAAGAAATCCCGCTTCTCGGGAAACAGCAGGCTGAACCGGGTGAGATTGACCTGGCGGTCGTCCACCTCGGTGGCGGAAAAATCGGTGTTAAGCGTGAATACGCCCGTCAGCGCCGGGGTGAACTTGTAGAAAACGTCCACCGCGGGCTCCGCGGACGAATCCGACCCGGCCGGGACAAAGTGCCTGGACTCCCTGGCGCTGAGGGACGGCGCCACGTCCAGTCCAAGGCCCTGCCGCATCCCTTCGAATCCCACGGCCGTCCCGGCGATGCTGGGATTCTGCGAGCGCGTCCGGGACACCCAGCCCATGGACTCCTGGTTGCGGGCGATACCGCGCTCGAAATTGATTCCCCAGCTGTCGCTGTTGGGGTCGAATGACAGCGTCTTGAACGGTATGGCCATCTCGGCGGTCCAGCCGTCCTCGTCGATCCGCGCCCGTGCCCGCCAGATCCCCACCCAATCGAAGTTGGTCTGGGTGGTGTTGCGGTAGATGGCCTCGGAGCGCACGCCGTTGGGATTGAGCTGGAACAGGTAGCCGTTGCGCCGGTCCAGGAAGGGGTCGAGGATGACCCCGAAGTAATCGTCGTTGTCGACCCGCGAACCCTGCCGGAGAATCCGCGAGGTGATCTCCTGCGGGCGGTTGTCCATCAGCCGCGCGCCGATGTACAGGTGCGTGTCGTCATAGAGCACGTAGACCAGCGTGTCCTGCGTGGGGTCGTCGTATTCGATGGGATCGATCTGGTGAAAGTCCTCGATGGGCCGGGCCAGGCCCCAGATTTCCTCGTCCAGTACACCGTCGATCAAGGGAGCCGAGCCGGTGCGTTCGATGCGGAAGGATTTCTCTGCGCCACCGCGATCAACCTGGGCGGGCGCACCCGCGTACATGCCGACCAGACACGCGGCTGCGACAACTTGTACGGTCGGTTTGCGTTGCATGGAAAGGCGGGTCCCGAAAGCCGAAGAGGGCATGAGCGTTTCATTATCGCACCGGCCCACCAGCGAATTCGATGAATCACATCGTTCCTGAAGGATTCTTAACGCCGAACATGGCGCGGCGACAGTCTCGCTAGCGTATCGCATCCCATATGTCGGTCCGTCATTTGGAGCGAACGAATCGGTATTGTGGTCCGGGTGCCTGCGGGTTTAGTCTGACGGCGGATCCGTAACGCGCCAGGAGTCAATCATGTCCGCAACCGACGAATTTCTCGCCAACAACGCCCGCTACGCCGAACAATTCGACAAGGGAGACGCGCCCATTCCGCCTGCCAAGCAGTCGGCCATCGTCGCCTGCATGGATGCGCGTATCGAAACCGGGGCGCTGCTGGGGCTTGAAGAGGGTGACGCCCACGTGATCCGCAACGCCGGTGGCGTCGTCACCGACGACGTGCTGCGCTCGCTGACCATTTCCCAGCGACTGCTGGGAACCCGCGAGATCATCCTCATCCACCACACCGACTGCGGCATGGTGACCTTCACGGACGATGGCGTGAAGGCGCAGATCGAAGCCGATACCGGCCTGCGTCCGTCGTTCGCCCTGGAGGCGTTTCCGGACGAGGTGGAAGACGTGCGCCAATCCATCCGCAGAATCCAGGCCTGCCCGTTCATCCCGGTCAAGGACCGGATCCGCGGTTTCGTGTATGACGTCCGTACAGGAAAGCTGAACGAAGTGAATTGAGGCTGCGGCGGAGGCCGCCGTGACCGCGGACGCGCCCATCGTAACCGATGGTGCCGACCAGACACTTCTTCACGGACCCGTCCCCGCCGGATGACGCCGGGTGGCCTAGAATGAACCGCCAGCCCATCGTCACCGAGGGGAATCCGCAGATGGACACCAACCGTTTTCGCGCCGTCAAGCCACCGTCGGGCGGTTTGCCGCCATCATGCGGCAATTCGCGGCAAAGGCCCGGCATACTGGTGCGAAACGTTTGCCGTGGGCTGCTGGTGTTGCTGGCGGCAACGGGACCTGTCCTGGCCCAGGAGCCCCTGACCCTGCGGGACATGGGCATGTTTTTCGTCGGCGGGGAAGTCCGGGAGACGGCGGGCTTCGAGCAGCATGTGGACCAGGCGCTGGTTCACTATCTCATTCCGGTGAATGATCGGGACTGGGGGCCGGTGGTGATGTATCCCGGTCTCGGTCTTTCTTCTTACATCTACCTGTCAACTCCCGACGGCCGGGAGGGCTGGGCCCAGGCCTTCGCGAGGCGGGGCTTCAGTGCCTATGTCTATGATCCGGTCAATACCGGTCCGTCCGGCTTCGCCGTGGGGCCTTTCCGAAGTGCCGACCAGCCTGCGCCCGGCGTCTCGACCTGGAATATCGGCCAGGTCTGGCAACGATGGGGGTTCGGCGACGCGCCCGGAGAACCCTACGGGGACACCCGTTTCCCGGTGGAGCATGTCGAGCAGTTCTACGCATCGTGGCCGCCCCGAGTGGGCGGTGGCGGGGGTGGCATGGGCGGAGGTGGCGGCGGCATGGGTGCGGGAGCCATGGCGGCGGCCGGGGGAGGTGGCGGCATGGGCGCGGCAGCCCAGGGCGGCGGCCTTCCGCCAACCGAAACCGACAACCCGAATGTCCTGGCGCTGGAAGCGCTCCTCGAACGTACCGGACCGGCGGTGCTGATGCCCCACTCCGCCGGCGGTCCCGTCATTTTCGTCACCGCGCGCAGGCGCCCCGAACTGGTCACCGCTATCGTCGTGCTGGAACCCACAGGGTGCCCGACGAACCCGGAAGCGGTCGAGCCGATCACCCACATTCCGTTCCTGGCGGTGTATGGCGACTACATCGAATCGCGCAACCAGACCGGGCGGCTGGAAGCGTGCCGGGCGACCGCCGCGATGATCACGGAAATGGGTGGTCGCGGCGACATGCTGGAGCTCACGGAGGAAGGCATCCGCGGCAATTCGCACCTGTTCATGCAGGATGACAACAGCGACGATATCGCCGCGCGCGTCGCGGAGTGGCTAATGGAAATACAATCGGATGACGATTGGGATTGAGCCGGGCGGCCGTTCACCACAAACGCACGACGCCGTATTCGTCGAACACCGAATCGATCGAGACCAGCGTCAAATTGCGTGCCGAGGCCTGGGCTATGAGCATGCGGTCGAACGGGTCCCTATGCGGTCCCGGTAAACGTCCGGCACGTTCGGCGTCGGCAATGCTGATCGCCAACGGTCGGAAATCCTGACTGGAGATGCAGCCGGCGATATCGACCGCCACCGCTTCGCCGCCCGGAAGTTTGCCGATGCGGAACTTCGTTGAGATTTCCCAGGCGGACGCCGCGCTGACAAGGATTTCGTTCGACTCGTTCGCAATGGCGCGTCGCGCAGGCTCGG
This sequence comes from Candidatus Rariloculaceae bacterium, assembly GCA_965221035.1. Classification (GTDB taxonomy): domain Bacteria; phylum Pseudomonadota; class Gammaproteobacteria; order Steroidobacterales; family Rariloculaceae; genus UBA6522. The sequence continues at coordinate 2,934,413 of OZ244860.1, read as the reverse complement.
AGAGACGGCGGCTGTCCGCCATCCACCACAAAAAGGCGTGGGTGTCCAGTAAAGCCCGCACTAACGGCCTTCCCACACTGCCAGTTCGTCTTCGGGCAACGAGTCGAAAAAGCTATCGGGTATTACAATCTTGCCCTTGAGAATGTCCGCTTGGCGATTGCGGCGCGGATGGCAGCAGACGAGACGGGCCACCGGTTCGCCACGACGGGCGATCACGACATCCTCGCCCGCCTCGACCCGCGCAAGCAGCCGGGATAACTGCGTCTTGGCCTCGTGAACATTGACTGTGAACATAAATGTACCCACATTGCGTGAAACTTAGTCGCCATTCTAGCTAAATTCGGTGGGCGATCAAGAATTTTCGACGGGGCGCCCGGATGGGACAGTCTCACGCCTCAATGGCGAACGCGACCGGCACCGCTTGACGACGCGGGGGCACGGGAAACCAGCGGCAACTCCATTTCCACGCACAGGCCGCCTCCAGTGGCGTTGCGGGCGCTCACCCGACCGTCGAGGTGGGTGACCACCCGCTGCGTGACGGCGAGCCCCACGCCGGTCCCCTTGCTCCGCGGACCGCGGTGGAAGGGTTCGAAAATGTTCCCCAGTTCCTTTTCGGGCACGCCGGTACCGTCGTCGCGAACGCTCAGACGTGCCACGCCGTTACTTGACTTAAGGCTGATCGCGACTTCCGTGCCGGGCTGCGTATGCCGCAACGCATTGCGCACGACGTTCTCCACGGCACTGTGCAGCAGATCGGCGTTGGCGCATACCACGATGCCCTTGCTGCCCGTGCCCGCCTCCCACGCCACTTTCTTGCCTTGGGCGTCGGCCTCGTAGGAGGCGTCCTGGGCCACACCCTCCACAAGTTCCACCAGGTCTATCTCGCCCAGGTCCGCATCCTCGGGCGACTCTTCCAGGTGGGCAAGGCTAAGGACGTGCCGTGTGAGCAGGTCCAGGTGATCCGTCTCGCGCTCGATCCGCTCCAGCTGGTCGTCCAGTTCTCCCGGCTTGCGCCGGGCCAACTCGATGGCGATCCGGATTCTCGCCAGCGGCGTGCGCAACTCGTGGGAGACATTGCGGAACAGTTCCGTGCGCGACGTGATCAATTGTTCCAGGCGCGCGGCCATGCGGTCGAACTGCCGGCCGAGTTCGCCGACTTCGTCGTCACGTCCGCGGGCGCCGACTTCCACCCGCGTCGAAAGGTCGCCGGCGGCCAGCCTCCGGGTTGCCGCAACGACCCGACGCAAGGGATTGGTGAGCGAACGGCTGAGCACGAAACAGACCAGGGGGCTGATGACGAAGGCGGCAACGATCACCGTCCAGCGCATCAGCGGCGTGCCCAGCGCGCCGAGGATGGGTGGAGGATTCGGGCCCAGGACGGCCGAGTACGCCACACCCCCGACTGAAGTCAGTTGCCGGACCCGGTAACGCGGCAGCCGCTGTGCGGGATCGGCCGTATTGAGGGTGGTCTCCACCGGCGGCGGGATGGGGCGGTCGAGTATCTCCGCGCCTTGCGGATCGAAAACGAACAGCGTCAGGTCGGGCGGGAAATTGGACGGGTTGCGCAGCCAGGACCGGAGGCGCTCCTCGCCGCCGGCCTTCAGCACCTCATCCGCCCGCCCGACCAGTTCCGTGTAGCTCAGTTGACTCTGCTGGTTCCACGCGTTGACCACCACGAAAGCGCTGTAGGCCATCACGCCCAGCAACAGCAGCATGGCCGCCCAGAACGAGAAGAAAATGCGCCAGAACAGCCTCAATCTCATCACGCGAGACCCGGTTCCCAGTCGGACAACAGAAGGTAGCCTGCCCCGCGGACGTTGCGGATGGGCGATTCGCCATTGGCATCCTTGCCGATCTTGGTTCGAAGGTGGGATATGTGGGTATCGATGGCCCGCTCGTACGGCATCCGGCCGCGCCCCAGGGCGAACCGCGTAAGTTCATCCTTGGACACCACCCGGTCGGGCGTGCGCATGAGGGCTTCCAGCGCGCGGGCTTCGGCGCTGGTGAGTTTCTCCGATCGCCCGCCGACGTGCGCCAGGCACTTGAGCCGCTCGAGCACCAACGGTCCAACCTCGCTCGTCGCTGTCGCCGCCAGCGGAGCGGTTCGTTTCATGATCGCCTGAACCCGAAGCAGCAATTCCCGGGGATTGAAGGGCTTGGGAAGATAGTCGTCCGCGCCCAGTTCGAATCCAGTGATCCGGTCGCGGTCGTCTCCCCGCGCCGTCAGGATCAATACCGGCACGTCGGATTCCATACGCAAGTGGCGCAGCACCTGGAAGCCGTCCATTTCGGGCATGGTCACATCCAGGATGACCAGCTGCGGCAGAGAATTCTTGAGCGCCTTCAGCCCTTCCTCGCCGCTCTGGAAGGTCGCGGCGACGTATCCGTCCGTGCGTAGCAGTTCGCTCAGCATGTAGCACAGCTCCGGGTCGTCGTCGATGACGGCAACCTGGCAATCGGCCATGACTCGGACCTGGGCGTTCACGACCACCTGCGCGTCATCCTCCTCCGGAACGACCCCTTCATAGTTTTTCCTGAAGCATCAACGTATTGCCGTCGGGGTCCTGCAATGTTAGCAGCTTTGCGCGACCCGCCACGGTGACGATTTCGCTGGTGGCGATGCGCCCGGTCGCCAAGGCCGCCGCCGCGATATCGATACTTTCAACGGCGAAGATCGGGGTGGTGTCGCCGGCAACTCCCCCGTCCACCTGCGCCAGTCCGATGCGCACGCCCGGCGTCGCGGTAGCCAACTCGCACCAGGCCGGATCGCGCAACTCGCGCGCTATCTCGAAACCGAAGGTCCGCCGGTACCAGGCGACCGACCTCTTCAGGTCGCGGACCGGAATGGAGACGGTCAGGCCCGTATCCAGGTCAACCATTCCATTCACCGCACCAGGACGGGCAGCAACCCGACGGTTCGGATTGACGTCCCGGCAACCTCCGGAAGTCGACGCCGGTACGCTATTCGAACGACTTGCTGAAACCGATCCGGTAGATTCGCCCGCGGATGTCGTAGCTGCGGGTGTTTACCGTCGTCAGGAGGCCGCCGATCTGGGGATCTTCCTCGTCCATGGCGTTGATGACGCCGGCCGAGATGTCCATCGGCCCGCCGTAAGCGTCCCAGGCGTAGCGGTAGATCAGATCGACTGTGTTGAAGTCCTTGACGATCGTGTCCTCCACATCCGCGGCCTGGTCCTGCGTCAAGGCGCTCGTGTGACGCATCGTGGCTTGGGCGAAGTGACCGCCCCGGCGCCAGTCGAAGCGCAGATTGGCCTTCATCTCCGGAGTCGCGTAGCCGTTGTTGGCGGAATTGAGCGAACCCAGTCCGTCCACGGTGCCGCCGCCCGGCGTCGTCACGTCGTAGACCAGGTTGCGCGTGCCGTCGATGCCCAGGCCGAAATCGCTGCCGCCGGCCTCGAACCGCCAGTCGAGCCTGAAATCCAGACCGCTGGCTTCTAGTCGGTCCTCGTTGATGAAGCTGACGTTGAACGACAGGATGTCGTTGGAGATCAACTGGCTGATCACGTTGGTGCCCGCCGCCGGGTTCAGCACGATGCGCGGATCGTCGATGGTGCCGTCGGCAATGTCGTTGTACCACAGGGTTTGCGTGCTCTCCTGCACGATCAGGTCCTGAAAGTCGATGCTCCAGTAGTTGAGATCGACGGTCAGGTTGTCAGTCGCATCCCAGGTCACACCGAGCGTGAAGTTGCTCGACTGCTCGGGCGCAAGCCCGGGGTCGCCACGGGTCACCGATCCGGCATCGATGTTCTCGGGAATGCCGAACGTCGGACTGTTCGGATCCAGGCAAGGCGCGCCACACATTTCAACTCCTGCGCCCCGGCCCGCATCGATTCCGAAGGTTTGTGGTTCGCCCGCCACACGGAACGACGTGCCGGCCGTGGCGCGCACGAAGACCGAGTCGGTGGGCGTCCACAGCACGCCGATCTTCGGGTCGGTTGAACTCGCGCCGCCGCTGTACTCCTCGGCACGCGCCGCGATCTGCACCTCCAGGTCGTCGGTCGGGAACATGACCAACTCGGCGAACAGCGCGTTGGCGTCGCGATTGCCCGAGTAGTCGGGCACGGCGTCGTTCATGAACGCGAAGGCGCCAGCATTCACCAGCGGGCTGAAGTCCTGCTCGAAGCCCTGCTCGCGAATCTGGTACCCCACCGCCAGCGATGTCCGGTCGTTGAGTGCGCCGGTGGCGACGAATTCCAGTGTCGTCAGATCGGCAAACCCCTCAGTCAAGTACTCGGCGAACATGTAGCTCAGGATGAACGGGTCGTTGTAATTCGGATCGCCCGGCGACGCCGCGAAGGAGTTCGCGAACGGGTTGTACCAGTAGCAGTCCGGATCGGAATTGGCGGCACCCACCGTCTGGCTGCCGCAAAGCGGACCGCCGTAACCATTGAGAGCGTCGTTGTAGCGCGAGCGGATGGTGTCGCCGGAAACGTTGGAAAAATCGTTCGAGGACGAAGTGGCCGACAGCCACCAGTCCCAATTCTCGCTGATGTCGCCGGACAGCGCTCCCGCCAGGCGCCAGGTATCCGATGTGCGGCCGCTGCGGAACCCGAACACAGGATCCTGCGGCTTGCGCAACCGCTGCCATACCTGCCAGTCGGAACCGGCAAACGGCGCACCCGCGGCGGTGACGCCCGGATTCTCGGCCGGCACCACGGGTCGCGGTTGATCGTTGATCGGGAAGGTGTTGTTCACAAGCCCGTAGCGTGCGCGGCTGAAGCCGATCTCAAGCTCCGCATTGATACCGCCGCCGAGATCCGAGGTGACCACGGTGAGGCCGGTGAGGCGTTCCTCCTCGGCGACCAGCGAACGGTCCAGCGACAGCAGCAGGCCGCAGCGAGAACCGAGATCAATACCGCCGATGGGCGTTCCGCCGAGCGAGGCGTCACCGCACATCGGGTCGGGCACGCGCCGTGCCCCGCCCATGGCGCCGATGGGCTGGAAGCTGCCCGGATTGCCGAAGCTCGACACGGTACCGATGCCGAGCCGATCGAAGCTGTAGAGGTCGTTGGTGATGATCTCGTCGCGTTGGGCAATCTCGAAGCCGGCGATGATATGCGTGCGCTCTCCACCGGTACCGAACAGCGCGCCGAGCGTGTAGTCGCCGGCGCCGGCACGATCGACCTGCATGCCCGTACCGGAGACCTCGAAGCCTTCGAAGTCGTTGCGCGTAATCATGTTGACGACGCCGGCCACGGCGTCGCTGCCGTAGAGCGCGGAGGCACCATCGGTGAGTACCTCAACGCGGTCGAGCATGATCGACGGCGTCAGGGCGTTGATGTCCACCGCGGTCACGCCCTCCGGGCCGACACCGCCGTCATTGGTCTGGCGCTTGCCGTTGAGGAGCACCAGCGTGGCGCGCGGCCCGAGGCCGCGCAGATTCACCGCCGCGGTGGTCGATCCGAAGTTCTCGTCGGCGTTCAGGTAACCCGTGAAGCTGCCGCTGGTGACCGTAAGGTCGCGGAAGATTTCCGAAATGTGGCTGCGTTGCTCGTTGGCGAGTGCGGCGGCGTCCAGAATCTGGATGGGTTGCGGTCGGTCGGCAGGCCGGGTGATGTAGGAACCCGTCACGACCACTTCTTCCAGGTCACCCCCCTCAACGGCGGCCTGCTGCTCCTGCGCGCCGACGAACGGCGCGTTGCAAACAAACAACGCAATGGCTGCGATTCGGAAATTGGCCCGTGAAATCGTGATCATGTCGACTCCCTCCGAAGGATGACTGTTGCGGAACTGTGTAACCACTGTCACTCGCGGCTCCTGACAGCAAATTACAGTATTCGCGGAAGGAAATTCAAGTGTGGCGCCAGTCAAACATCCCACCGATCCGGGGGCGCGGGCCAAACGGTATCAATGCTACACAAATCTAAACAATCGCCACGCTGGCGTGGACCGGCGCGCCGAACGCCAACAGGTATGATTCTGACATGATGCTTCGGTCCACCTTTTCCCTATGCGTCATGATCACGGCATCGACCCAGGTCGGCGCCCACCATGGACCGGTGGGCGCGCCCGCCTTCTACGACACCGACCAATTGGTGGTCCTGGAGGGAGAGCTCACCGAAGTCTTCTGGCGCAACCCTCATGTCCGCTTCGGACTCAAGGTGGTGGACGAGTCCGGCAGCGAGGCGTTCTGGGAGCTTGAGACCGGCGTCCCCAGCCAGTTGGAAAGCGGCGGTTTCAGCGCCGAAATGTTTCCTGTCGGGGGACGTGTGAGGGCGGCGGGTTTCGTATCCAGACACCGTTCCGATTTCCTCGGATTGCGCAACATGCTGTTGCCCAACGGGCTGGAGTATGCCGGCGGGCGCGGCGAACTCATCTGGTCCGATCGGCGACTGGAACCTGCGAATGCGCCGGACCGCGAGCGTCGGGATGCCAGGCCCCAGGCCGAGGCAGACGGCATCTTCGGTGTATGGGGCATGAGCCTGCGCCCCAGCCAGTGGATGGACCGGCAGGACTACGACCACGTGCTCAGCGAGGCCGGGCGGGCCGCCAAGGACGCCTTCCGGTCCATTGACCACCCCATCCTGCAGTGCGTGCCCCGGGGCATGCCCGAGCGCATGCTGCCGGGCTCCATGGAGTTCGTGGACGAAGGCGACCGAATCGTCATCCGCCATTTCTGGTGGGGCGGCGACCGTATCATCCACCTGGACCGGGATGCTCCGCCCGATGGAACGCCCCACAGCCACCTGGGATATTCCGTCGGCCGCTGGGAGAGCGAACACGTGCTGGTGGTCAACACCACGCTGGTCAATTACCCCTACTTCGACCGCGAAGGCACTCCCCAAACCGATCAGGTGGCCTTCGAGGAACGGTTCACCGTGATGTTGGCTGTGGGCGGGGAACCTGCCCGCCTGGGTTATCGCCTGACCGCCACGGATCCGGTCATGTACGATGAACCCCTGGTCATCGACGCGGCGTTCGACTGGTCGCCGCGCGGCAGCATCGTAACCAGCAGCTGCGAACTGTGGGAGCGCTCGGAGCAAGGAGACTGAGATTCATGAACAGGAAAGTCATCAGGGACATGCTGCTCGCAGCCGCCTGCCTGGGCTTGGGCTCCGGCACGTGGGCCCAGATGGGCGGTGCATCGGGCGGCGTGTCTTCGGGGAAGAATCTCACCGGGCTGTGGGAGCGCTCCCGGGGATACAGCGCGGGCGTCCACCTGACCGAGGCCGGACGGGCCCGCACCGAAGGCCTCACCGTCATGGACGACCCGGAGGTCTTCTGCGAGGGCTACAACGTGCCGCGCACGTCCTTCGCTTCCAATACCGCCGTGCGGATGGCCGAATTTTCCGATCGGCTGGAAATCTACTACGAGCACAATGCCGCCGAACGGGTCATCTACCTGGACGGCGAGACACGATCCGCGGCGACGCGCATGCTCGGCACCTCCTTGGGTCGACGCGAGGGCAATACGATCATCATCGAGACCGACGGCTTCCCCGACGGGCTGGCCCACGGGGCGGACCTCGTCACCTCCGACGAACTCAGGTTCCTGGAACGCTACACGCTGCGCGCGGACGGCGACACCATCGAGGTGTTGCTGATGGCGGTGGACCCGCAGACCTACGAGTGGCCCCGAATTTCCCATGCATTCTGGACGCGGCTGCCCGAGGACACGTTTTTCTATCCGTCCGAATGCGAGTACGACCCGGAAGTGCACGTGCCCTACTACGACCCGGCGCTACTGGAGAGTTCGTACATCAACCCGGCCGAAGAGTAAGGAGATCGAAACCATGAATCGACTGCCGAGCACCTTTATCGCGCTGGCGGCAACGGCGCTGGCGACTACCCTGACGGGGACCGGCACCGCCAATGCCCACCATTCCGTGGCCGCCGAATTCGGCAACGCCGAACAGTTCGAGATCGAAGGAGTGGTGGAACGCCTGTTCTGGACCGATCCGCACATCCGGGTGCGCATACGCATCACCGGCGGCCCGCTCGAGGAGGGGGAGATCTGGGACGCCGTCAGCCACGCGCCGGGGCTGCTGGCCAGGACCTACGGACTGTACCCCGGCGAGATCGAGGTCGGCGACACGTTGGTTATCTTCGGTCGTCCTAGCCAGTTCAACGTGAACCGCTTTTCCATGCGCAACGTCTCGATCAACGGCGGACCGGAACGCCAGTTGTTGAGGTCCAGATCCCAGCGCGCGGCGGAAGTCGCGGCGCCTCCGGGGCCGGAGGATCTGTAGCGTTTGGCGGGCCGCCTGTGGGGGCATTGTGGTGAGGGTTGGCGCGTTGAAGGCCGTCCTGTTGCTGGCGGCGACTGCAAGTTCACCCGCCGTCCAGGCACAGGTGGATATCAGCGGCGTCTACCTGGCGGGCCGGGCCGAAACGCCCTGCGGCCGGAGCACGAACTTCGCCCGCTCGGAGGCATGCCCCATCAACGACTTGGGAATGTCGCGGAGAGCGGCGGCCACCGCCGAGAACGACCCCGGACTGGACTGCATCGCCGACGGCCTGAGCCGACATTTCACCCGCCTGCCCCGCCCGGTGGAAATCATCCAGACCGACGACCGGATCGTTTTCCACCATGAGTATTTCGACGTGCGGCGAACCGTCCACATCGACGGCGACCCCCCGCGGCCCGATACCCCCCATACCCTGCACGGCCATTCCATGGGCCGGTGGGAAGGCGACGTGCTGGTCATCGAAACCAGCCATCTGGTGGAAAACATCCACACGATCCAGACCAGCCCCATGACCACGACAGTGGAGCGCTTTCAGTGGAACGAGGACCGGACCCGCCTGCTGCTGGATGTCGAAATCAACGACCCGGTCTACTATGACGGACCGTTGAGGCTGGCGCGGGCGGAATTCGTGCCCAATCCCGGCGACTACATCGCCGAATGGTTCTGCAGCATGGACCAGCGGGAACTGTTCTTCGGCGACTTCGACAGTTTTTTCGAAGAATCCGCGGTCGAATAGCCACCCCGCGAAAAGGGAACGGGAATGTTGATCCGCAAGCGGGAGTTTGACGTGAGATTCCAGAAGGTGAATGGATTGGTTGTGACGTGGGCGGTGTGCCTTTTTTGCGTATCGCCCGCGCAGGCTCACCACGCGGCCCCAGCCTTCTTCGATGTTCAGGCAACCGTATCGGTGGAAGGCACGGTGACTGCGCACCGGCTATCCAATCCGCACTCCTATTTCCGCGTCACCACCGATGACGGCGTCGACTGGGCATTCGAGTCGGGGCCCTCCTGGACCGCGCTTGCCAAGGCCGGCTGGGACGAATCGACGGTCCCCGAAGGCGCACGCGTGCGCATGACCGGCAATCCGGCCCTCAATGGCCGGCCCATCGCCCGCTACCAGACCATCATGGTCCACGCCGGCGAGGGCGGCGAGCCGGTCATGATATTCGGCGGCGGGCGGGCGCCATGGGTTGCCAGGGCGACGGAACTGGGCGGCGCCTGTAATAACGGAGTCGAAGCCTGCGTATCCCTCGACACTACCGCCATCGAGACTCTTCAAGCCGAATTCGGCGACAACGGGGTCTGGTCGGCGCGCAGTGCTGCCGACGCAGCCTCGTCACTGCGTCGCCGAGCGCGATGATGTGCCGCTGAACAACCTGCCGATCAACACGGCCCGGAACCATGGTCAGACCTTGTCCCTGCGGCCCGCAAATCGCCGCGCGGCGCTCATCTTCCGCATTTGAGGAACGAAATCGAAGTAGCGCGACAGTGCGATGCCTGCCCGTTTTACTACCTGACGCGCTGCTTGTGACGCCCAACCGCTGCCCAACCGCTGCCTAACCGGGAACCGCTGCCAGGTGTTACCGCTGCCAGGGCGTGTAGGCGAACTGCACCAGATACGTGCGGTCGCCGGCACCCACTTGCGGAGCGGCCGAACGTTCGCGCTCGGAGCCGTTCAGGTTGCGAACGGTCAGCGACAACGAATACGTATCGCTGAAGGCGACGTGATGGCGCAGGTCCATGCTCGTCACACCACCGCTCGTCACCGTCTCGATACCCTCGTCCAGGTCGGCGCCATTGAGGATGTCCGTGTCGGAGCGCAATGTGAGCGACGTTGAATGGCCACGCAGGAAAGTATTGTCCCGCCACCCCAGATTGAATCGCACGTTGCCCACCCATTCCCTGACGCTTGCCGTCTGCGCGAATCCGAGACCGCTCCGGCCAACGAACTCCAGAACCGGCTCCGCCTCGGTGTCCTGAAACAGGAAACTCAGGCTCCGGGTTGCATTGACCCTGATGTTCAGCGCCGCAAACGGCGTGGTCCAGTTGGACGTGAGAACCAGGTTGACACCCTCCATCCGGGTTGTGGCCAGATTGGTGTACAGACGGTAGTCTGCGCTCAGTTCCTCGCGTGTGGCGATGATGCCATCGCCGTCGGGGTCCGCGCCGTCCCAGCAGCGCTGGCCGTCCGGGTCCGGCACGCCGTCGAGGTCCGTGTCTTCGGTGAAGTAGAAGCCACCCCATGCCACATTGCCGCTGACGCCCGTGGTGAATCCGCAAGGGCTCAGGCCGGGGCTGCCTCCCCACGTGCGGTCGATCGCCGTCGACACGTCGATGCGGTCCTCGAAGTCGATGTTGACGTAGGACGCCGACAGGTTCAGGCGGTTGAGCGGGCCCGCGTCTTCGAACAGCGTCGCGTCCAGACCGACGCTGAGGTGAGCAGCCTGCTGCGGCGCGAGCTCCGAGTCTGAGCTGTTGATTGCGGTCACGCCATGCCCGCCCCGGCGGCCCGCGCCTGGGGTTTGCGGCACCGAACTGCGAGCCTGGGTCGGAGTCGTTTGTGCGATGGTCGGCGCCCGGAAGGACGTGCCATACGATGATCGCAGCGCTACGCGATCATTCACGTTCCAGGTGAAACCTACCTTGGGATTGAACGTGCCTCCCACCGTGCTGTAGTCATCGTAACGTCCGGCGAACTGCATGGAGAGGCTTTCGTGAATCGGCACGGCCGCTTCCACCAAAACCGCGGTGATGTTCTGGTCTCCCGAGTAGGGAACCTGCGCGCTGGACGTGGCGGTATACGTGATCTCACCGGCCGACTTCGTGAAGTCGTTATAGTCCACCGAGGAGGATTCCTGACGGTACTCCGCACCGATCACGGCCAAGACTTCACCGCCGGGCAATTCCCACCCAGTATCAATGGAGAGCAGCGCGTTGACGCCCAGCAAGTCGGTTTCAAACATTCGTTGCAATCCGTCGCCCGGGTAGAAGTAGTCGACGAGTTCCGGTGGATTCGCCAGCGAACCGCCGGCGAAAACCGTTTCCGCATTGGGCAACAGGGCGCTGAGGAAGGGATTGAAGTACATGCAAGACCCTTCGCCCGGCGTCCCGGTGGCCGGATCGCAGTCCGGACCGCCCAGGCCCGCCAACGCGTTCTCGAAACGGTCGATCACAAGGTCGTAACGATTCTGCGTCACCGCGCTGCGTCCGTACGTCGCGCCAAGCTGAAGGCCGAAGGTCTGGTTCAGATCGATGTCCAGAGAGCCATGCAGGTTATAGGTGTCCGACTCCTGTAGCTGCTGTTGCTTGAACCCGATGCCCGGTCCGATGGCCACGTTCAGGGGCGGCGGCGGCGTGACGACGGTCATACCCATCGACATGCCGACGGTGGGCTGCCCGATCTCATGCCAGTCGGGGTCGATGCCCATATAGTATTGCCAAGCGGGATGATCGACGGTGATGAACTCGTCCACCACATTCGGGATTGCGGCGGATGCCAGATTCTGCCCGCGCCCGGTGTCGAAGCTGGTTTGCTGATTGTCCCAATTTTCGCGATGGCTGTAGCCGAAGTCGAGCGAGCCGGACACCCTGCTGGAAAAATCCCAGCGAGCCGCGGCGAACAGCGACGAACGGTTTGTGTCGCTGCCGGTCGTGTGCGGGAAATCATAGCCGTGACAGGTTCCCGCCGTACTGGCCACCGACGTATCGTCTTCGGGAACGCGAAAACCCTCGTAGATAAATGGCACACCCTCGATGTCCACACCGCAGAGCGGATCGACCAACGTCTGGCCGGGGATGGCGTTCATGCCCATGCCGATGGACGGGGTCATGGATTCGTAGGCAGCGCCGTCGTTGGTGTTTCCGGTGCTGTCCTGGTAATCCGTCAGGAGCATGCTGCCGTCCCACTCCGGGAAGGTATCGGCATTGCTCCTGCCCACTGCCAGCGCATCGATCTCCCTTGTGATGCGGTGATCGAAGGCGGCGATGAAGCTGCCCATGCCTCCGCCCAGTTCGGTACCCCAGATACCTTCGATCGCATTGGATCCGGTGTCGCTGAGGCTCTCCGGGTAAAGGTCCGTCTGCATGCGGAATTCAATGCCCTCGAAACCGTACCTCGGCACCAGGTTGATCACGCCCGCGACGGCGTCGGTGCCGTAGATGGCGCCGCCGCCATCCAGTAGCACATCGGCCCTTTGCATGGCGATGGCCGGCAGCACGGAATTGATATCGGACGTGTACCAACCGCCATTATTTGGCGCGGCGTAGTGGATAACGCGTGACCCGTTGAGCAACGTGAGTGTGTTTTCCTCGCCCAGACTCCACAGGTTGACGCCCGCGGTGCGGTTGCCGGAGGTTGATTGTCCACTGGAGTTGTTTTCGTCTATTGACAGAGTGACCACGTTGTTGGACGTGACATTGTCGCCCAGGAATTCGGAAATCGTCACCGAGGGATTCTCGAAGAAATCCTCGGTGGTGACCTGCACCAGTGGAGACGTGGTTTGGCCTTGGCCGAAGATACGGGAGCCGGTCACGACGACCTCTTCGAGCTCGGTCCCTTCAGGCGCGGCGTCACCCTCCGCCTGCTGTTCTTCAGCATCCTGCGCGAACGCCGCGGCGAACGCGAAACTGGCGCCTACCAAGATCACCCTTGAAAGAATCCTTTTCACAGCTTTTCCCCTATCTCAATGGTCCCGTAGCCATCCCGGAGACTTCGCCCCCTGAAACAACACCGCCAATTCCGTCATGCCGCCCAACCGGAACAACGAATCAAGCAAATGATAACGATTCGCATCTATTCAGACAATCGATATCGTCTGACCTTGTCGCAACACCCGGCGGGCGGGCACACCACACAATCATTCGAAGTGTTACAGACCGGCACCCACGAAACAGCAAGCAGACTGCTAACAATTGTCTAGCAGGGCGCGATAGTTGCTGGAAAAAGGCTGTTGTACCCTCACAACAACGGTGCGATGGGACGAACCTGATGGTGCATGCCGGGAACGCCCTTTGCTACCGGGGCCGCATGTCGCACCTTGCTGCCGATGCCTTTGCAGTTCTTCACTCGGGGGCCGAAGTGGCCGCCGGCAATTCCGCTATAATGCCGTCGGCGAGTAACCGAATTCATTGATGCAGGAGCATTGCCATGGAACTGAACAATAGACGACGCGATTTCATGCGCAACGCCGCGCTTGCCGCTGCGGCGACCTTCACGCCCGGCATGACGTTCGCCGCGAAGGCGGACGCCGTCGAGGACGAACTTGAACGCCGGCTGATGCTCGCCCAGGGCATGGGCATGGGCGGCGGATCGGCGGAACCTCCGCCCATGCCGGAACGCCCCACCATCATGGACTTCATGCGGCTGCGATTCTATGACGCGCCCGGCGGCGGCATCCAGCAGAACAGCCACATGCTGCAAAGCGCCAATCTCGCGCTCAAGGCCGGCTACGACGAGAAGGTCGTCGTGGCGTGCGCGCTGCACGACACCGGCCACCAAATCAGGCGGGTCGATCACGGCCACTGGGGATCCAACCTGGTGGAAGGTTACGTGGACGAGGAAATCTCCTGGGCCATCAAGTATCACCAGTCGCTGCGCTTCTTCCCGGATCCGGATTACAACTACGAATACCCCGAGATGTACGTCCGCATTTTCGGCGAGGATTACGTCCCGGACGAGTATCAGAAAGCCCATCACGACTATGCCAGGGGCCACGAGTGGTACCACACCGCGCGGGTCATCACGGTGAACGACGTATACGGCTGGGACGATGAAGCGCAAGTGGACTACGAGCCCATCTTCGAGCTGGTGGCCAAGCACTTCCGCACGCCGCCGGAAGGTCTGGGCTTCGACAACAGCCACAACGCGCACTTCTGGCGTTCGATCATCTGGCCGAACCGCCCGCTCTGAGCGCTCACACGGTATTGACCGCGGGCTTGGCGGCGCGTTGCGTCGCAGCTTGCGGGATCGTGCTCGCGGGTTGCACTCCGCGAACCGAGCCGGGGGCCGGCTCCGGTGACTCAGCCCCGCCGCCCCCGGTCGACCCGTCGCGTCCCAACTTCCTCCTGATCGTCGCCGACGACCTGGGGTTCTCCGACATCGCACCCTACGGCGGCGAGATGCCGACGCCCAATCTGGCGCGCCTGGCCGCCGACGGCACCCTGTTCCTCGACTTCCACACGGCGGTCAAGTGCAATCCCACCCGTGCCATGCTGCATACCGGCATCGACAACAACGTCTCGGCCATCGGCCCCCGGCGCAATTATCGACTGAGCCCCGACGCGGCAACCCTGGCGGAGGTGCTGCGCGATGCGGGCTACCATACCTACATGGCCGGCAAGTGGGACCTCGGCCGCGGCGACGAACAGGTTCCGTCGGCGCGAGGTTTCGAGCAGGTATTCGCGCTCCTGCCGGGCGCGGGCAGGCACTTTGCCAATCCCCATGTGGAAGCGTCAGACGAACTGGACTCCTATTCGGAGAACGGCTCGCGGGTCCCAGTGCCGGACGACTTCTACTCCACCCGCTTCTACACTGACAGGGTGATCGAGTACATTGACGCGAATCTCGGCGACGGTCGGCCATTCTTCGCCTTCCTTTCCTATACGGCGCCGCACTACCCGCTGCAGGCGCCCCGCGAACGCATCGAGGCCTACGAGGGATGGTACGAGGACGGTTACCAGGCCACACGCGGTGCACGCATCGACAGACAACGCGGGCTCGGCCTCTTCCCGCCGGATTTCGAACCCTATCCGGCGGAGGGAATCGCGAACTGGGCGTCCTTGACCGCCGACGAACGCGCCTATGAAGCCCGGCGAATGCAGATCTACGCCGCCATGGTCGACATCATGGACGAAGAGATCGGACGCGTTCTGGACTATCTCGACGAGCACGGTATCGCCGAAGACACCATCGTGCTGTTCATGTCCGACAACGGCGCCGACGGCACCGCGACAGGGGCGGGGTACCGCGAAGCAGACGACAACAGCCTGGAGAATCTCGGCGACACCACGTCCTACGTCACGGTGGGCGCGAACTGGGCGCGTGTGTCCTCCACGCCGCTGCGGCTCTACAAGACCTTCACCACGGAGGGAGGCACCCGCGTCCCCGCGATCCTGCGGTGGCCAGGGCGCGTGGCGGCCGGGCAAATGGACAGGAACTATTTCCAGGTCGCCGACATCATGCCCACGCTCCTGGAACTGGCCGGTGTGGTGCACCCCGCGGAGCGCGACAGCGGCAGCACCAGGCGCATGCAGGGCCGCCCTGTCACAGGCCTGTGGCTTGACGGAATACCAGCCTATGACGACACCGAATACGCCTTCCACACCTATATCGAGACCCGCCTGGGCGGCGGCTACGCCCGGCGTGGAGACTGGAAGCTGACCTGGTGGAAGGAAGACGGTGAATTCGTGCCGGGCGCGCTGTTCAACCTCGCCGACGACCCCGCCGAAACCCGCGACCTCGCCGCCGACCGCGCCGATATCGTCGCCGATCTCGCCCGGGCCTGGCTGGACTACGCGGATTGGAACGGTGTGGACATCGTCGCCGCGGGGTCGGCGGGCGGCGCCGCCGAATCAACTTCCATGCCCTGATTCGGTTCACGCAACCACGAGCGCAGCGGGCACGGGTGCGGGCCGCCCCTGCGCGCTTAACCTCGCCCGCCATCCCTGGCGGGCGAGGATCGGGGCTCGGCGCTCCTGGCCATCCCTGGCCCCGCGCCGAGCCCACGACGCGCGCAGGGGCGGCCCGCACCCGTGCCCTCGGCCATGCAACCCACGCGGACGATGACTGCCCTTGCGCGATTCGACCAAGGGAGATCATCATTGACGTCAGGCACGTGATGCGCAAGTTGCCTTTCATGCGTACAACCGTAACCATCGACGACGATCTGGCGGTCCAGCTCGAAGCGTTTCGCACACATGAGGGCCTGAGCCTCAATACCGCCCTCAACCATTTGCTAAGGCTCGGCATGCAGGCAAAGACGACACCCACGAAGCCAAAAAGGTTCCGCACCACGAAGAGGAAGCTGGGGCTGAAACCTGGAATCGATCCAACACGTTTGAACGGATTGATCGATGACCTGGAAATCGTCGATTTTGCGGGCCAGCAGCGTTGATCCTCTAGGATGTCAATCTTCTGCTGGTATACATCTGCTGAAATACGCAGTTGACAAAACTCGCTGGAATAACTCCGGCACCGGGGGCAACTCAACGAAACTTTTCATACGTCCGCATGAGCGGAGCCCCTCGGGTGCTACCATGGCATTTGAGCCAAGCCATGTATCTGGAGAGTTTCCGCAATGGCCTATGACTTGATCGGCAAGGATTTTGTGCCACCCGATGTTCGTGCCAAGGTGACCGGACGAGCCAGGTTCGCCGAGGATTTCCGTGCCGAAGGGATGGTCTTCGCCAAGCTCCTGACCAGCCCGATGCCACACGCCAGGGTCAACGGCATCGACGCCTCCGAAGCACTGTCCATGGAGGGCGTGCTGGGCATTCTCACCGCCGAGGACGAAGGCGCGGGCACCCTGTTCAGCAACGAGCCGATGTTCGTAGGCCATCCGATCCTCGCCGTCGCGGCCGTGGACGAGGCCACCGCGCAAGATGCCATCGACGCGATCCGGCTTGACATCGAGCCGCTGGAATTTGTGGTCGATCCCCTGGAGACCCTCTATCCAGGCGGCCCCAATGCCGGGCCCGGCGGGGTCAACTCGTCTGCCGGACGTGGCGGCATGGGCGGCATGGGCGGCGGAGGCGGCGGTCAGACGCGCAAGTGGGCCGCACGTGACTTCGCCGTTCCCGAGGGGCAGTTGCCCATGGGCGAACCCGCCCAAGAATGGTCCTTCGGCGACCTGGAGGCCGGCTTCGCCGAAGCCAGCCTGGTGCTGGACGAGACCTTCGTGACCCAGGGCAATTCCCATCACTCCATGGAGCCGCGAACCACCATGGCCTACTGGGAGAACGGCAAATGCCATGTCCACACGGGCGTGCAGAGCCATACGTCGGCGCTCGGAGGCATTTCGCGGCAGGCCGGAGTGGGCGTCGAAGATGTCGTCCTGGTCAACGAATACTGCGGCGGCGGTTTCGGCTCCAAGTCGGGCGGTTCCATCACCGTGGGCATCGCGGCGCGGCTTTCCAGGAAGATCGGCCGCCCCGTCATGTTGCGGATCAGCCGTCACGAGGAGTACTTCCTGGGCTCGGCGCGGGGCGGCTTCCAGGGTCGCATCCGGCTGGGCTTCAGGGCTGACGGCCGCATCACCGCCGCGGACCTCTACCTGGTGCAGGACGGCGGCTCGGCGGGGGGCTTCCCCGACGCCAATTCCGCCGGTGGCGCGGTTTCCATCATCTATCAGCCGCTTTCCATGCGCTATCGGGGCGTGACGCTACTGACCAATTCCACGCCCAGGGGCGCCCAGCGCGGGCCCGGGCAAAACCAGATCGCCACCGCCGTGGAACCGATCATCGACAAGGCGGCGCGCGAACTGGGTCTGGACCGGCTGGAGATTCGCAGAATCAACGCGCCGGATTCCTCCGGCACGGTCGGCTCCCAGCGCAGCCCGCTCACCAGCGCCTACATGGCCGAAGCGCTGGAACAGGGCGCCGAGCAGTTCGGCTGGGCCTCGCGCAAGGGACGCAGCGGCGAGCGGCGTGGTTCGAAAGCCTACGGCGTCGGCATCGGACAGGCCTACCATTCCGCCGGTCGCAGCGGTTACGACGGGCTGGTGGTGCTGACACCCGAGGGCAAGCTGCACCTGCACAGCGGGGTCGGAAACCTGGGCACGTATTCCTATGTGGCGACCACCCGCGCCGCCGCAGAGGTCCTGCGCTGCGACTGGGAGAACTGCGTGGTCGAGCACGGCATCACCAGCCGGCACCTGCCCAGCGCGTCGGCGCAGAACGGCAGCAACACCTCCTACACCATGACGCGCACCAACTACGTGGCGGCGCTGGATGCGGTCCAGAAACTCAAGGAGATCGCCGCGCTCGATCTCGGGGGATCGGCCGACGACTACGACATCGGCGATCACAAGGTCTTCGCAACGGCGAACCCCGAGCGGTTCCTGACCTATCCGCAGGCGGCGCAGCGGGCGATCGAACTGGGCGGCAGGTATTCGGGGGCCGAACCGCCCGACGACATCGCCGACGTCACCAGGGCCGCCGTCGCGGGGGTTGCCGGCACGGGGCTCGTCGGTATCGCCAAGGACAACTTGCCCAAGGAAGGCGACGTCCCGGCCCTGTCGGTCGGCTTTGCGGAAGTGGAGGTGGACCTTGAGACCGGCAAGGTGGAGATCCTGGACTATGTCGGTGTGGCCGACTGCGGCACCGTACTGCATCCCCAGGGTTTGTCGCAACAGTTGAAGGGCGGCGGCGTGTGGGGCATGGGCTACGCGCTGCACGAACGCCAGATCTACGACCCGCAGAACGGCCTTCCCGGCAACGTGGGGCTGTTGGGTTGCAAGCCCCCCAGTTACCTGGACGTGCCGTCGGTCATGGCCTGGAGCGCGACGGACATCGCCGATCCGCAGAATCCCGTTGGCGCGCGGGGCATCGGCGAGCCCCCCATGGGCGCGGCTTCGGCGGCGGTGCTGTCGGCCGTTTCCGACGCCTTGGGCGGGCACCTGTTCAATCGCGCGCCGGTTGTGCCGGACATGATCGTCAATCATGTCGCCGGGCAACCGCAATCCCACGGCCCGCTGGACGTGCAGACCGCCTGAGGGCGCGTCACTCGTGACCGTGGCTACCCGTAGACGGGAATTTCTCAAGTACTCGGCCGGGGCGCTGGCGGGTCTGCTGGCGCTGCCGGCATCGCGCCGCGGCTTCGCCCAGTCGGTTACCCCGACCGAGTCGTCACGAAACGCGTTTCCCCAGGGCGTCGCCTCGGCGGACCCGCAACCTGACGCCGTTCTGCTCTGGAGCCGGGTGGAACCGATGACGGGCGAGTCCAGGCCCGAAGTGGTTGTCCAGGTCAGCCGCTCCCGAGAATTCGGCGAGCTGGTGCTGGAGGAGACGTTGACGGCCTCGTCCGAAAGCGACCACACCCTGCGCGTGCTGGTCCGAAACCTGGAGCCGGAAACCACCTACTACTACCGTTTCATCGCAGCAGACGGTGCCACCAGCCGGCTGGGCCGCACCTGGACGGCGCCGCTGCCGGATGCCCCACGACCCGTCAGCATCGCCTTCGTGTCGTGCCAGAGCTGGCCGCCCAACGAGCACGGCGTCTACCAGCGGCTGATCCGGGACGAGGGTGCCGGCGGTTCGGGCCGGGGTATCGACCTCATTCTGCACCTGGGCGACTATGTTTACGGACTGCCGGCGGACCCCGAAGAATCGTTCGGTCCTCCGGGACTTGCGGATGGCGATGACACGGACGGGCCGACGCCGGGCGGACCGGCGGGAATGGGCATGGCAGGCATGGGCATGGGCGCGCCGCCGGGGGCTGACGATCCACCCGACCCGGAAGACTTCGACCTGTATCTTGCCGGACACCGGCGCATCTACAAGGGCTATCTGCAGGACTCCGACCTCCAGGAGGCACGGGCCATGTACCCGTTCGCGGCCGTCTGGGACGACCACGAATTCGGCAACGATGTCTGGCAAAGCTACAGCGGCGGCCGTTCCAACCCCAAGAAGCGCGCGGCCGCAACCCAGGCCTGGTTCGAATTCGTACCGCAGATCCTGTCCGACAGTCTCGGCTTGCCGGGCGTGCCCAACGAGGCGCGGGACTACGAACAGCCCGCGGGCATCGAGAACGCACCCATGGGCGACTTCGTGGACGGCTATCTCTCCATGGAGCCCAACAACCTGGCCGCCATCCGATCCCAGACCTGTTATCGGACGATCCGCTGGGGCGCCCACGTGGACCTGCTCCTGACCGACAACCGCTCGTATCGGGGGCCCAGCGCCCACCCCGGCTACTCGGCGCGGGACGTCGAGGACGAACGAAGCGCCGTCAACGTGTTTTCCAACTTCAGCCTGTTCGACGGCAACCTGCTCCACACGCTGGCCGAAGGACGCGACGCCAATGGCGGCAACCCGCCGGAAGCCGTCGTCCTCAACGGCGAGACCATGCCGAACCCGCGCCGGGACGATCCGGCGGTTTCCCTGCTGGGCACACGCCAGAAGCAGTGGTTCAAGGATGCGCTGGCCGCGAGCCGGGCGACCTGGAAGGTGTGGGCCAATGCCGAGCCTGTAATGGGATTTCGCTTCGACGCGGACCGGATCAACCCGGAAGCCGGCAGCGGTTTCCTCTGGACCGACAGTTGGGACGGCTTCCCGAACGAACGCGAGGAACTGATGCGGTTCATTCGCGAGAACGGCATCGCCAACGTGGTGTCCCTGAGCGGCGACCGGCATGCACACTACGCCGGTCTGGTCGCCGAGGACTATGAAGCGGCAACGCCGCGCTACGTGATCCCGGATTTCACCTGCACCGCGATCTCGGCATTCGAACGCGGACCGTTCCTGGAGCGGGCCATGGGCGCATTCGGCCTGTCGCACCTGGGCATGTACGGGCGCCAGCGGGCCGACGGCACGGAGGAGCGGGTCTGCAATCTCAACCTCTTCATGCGCAAGGGCGCCCGCGCCGCGCAGGTGATGTCGGAGACAAACGACCTGGAGCAGGCGCTGGCAGCCGCCGAATCTTCCCCCAATCCGCATCTCGCCTACGCCGACAACGACGTCCACGGTTACTGCGTCGCCACGTTCGACGCCGACAGTTGCGATGTGAATTTCGTCTCTGTGGCGCGGCCCGTCTGGGACCCTCAAGTCTACCCGGAAGGCCCCCCCATGCTGCGCGCCGTCGGATACCGCGTGGACGCCTGGGAAGGCGGCGATGAGCCGGAACTGGTGCGAACCTTCACCCGTGGCGAAAGGGTGTTCGGCGAGGGCTGACCGGACAATGTTCCCAGTCGCGGTACCCTTCCGCACATTGGGTTGACCGGCACTTCATTCAACCGACCATTGCCGGTTCAGCGGCGAACCGTCCTTGCACAGCGGATTGCCCGGTCGGCAACCTTCTGCGCGAATTTCGACAACACGCCACCGTCCAGACCTTCGTTCTCCAGCGCTCCCGCCACTGTACGCGTCTCCGACTCGACCGCTGCGCCTATCTCGGTCACCCGGCGGCGAACCAACGGCAGGCCGAGGCCAGCTTCGGCTGCAAACAGTTCCCAGCCGCGGACATTCATTTCTTCGAGTAATGCGCGTCTACCGATCTTCATGGCCAACCTCGGCGAGAGTTCGGGATAGACGATGGTGGTCAGTAGATCATACAAGGGCGCCAGGCGCGTGCCGGTACCAGCGTAGAGCAGAGAGAAGTTTTTGCCGTGGGCGTCGGCATTCCCCACGATCAGGTTGAAAATCGCCGCGTCCAGCAGTTTGAGCAGTTCGACCGCCGGGCGAGCTGCGACCCGGCGAAGCAGCCCGAAGCAATCCCGCAGCGAGGGACCGCCTTCGGCGGCGTACTTGCGTTCGGGCCAGATACCCAGCGCTTGGCAAAAGTCCTCTTGGTGGATGCGTTCCACGGACCCCGTGCTCGCCATTCGGCGGTCGTACCGCCCAACCAACAGGAACTTGCGATCATCGACTGTACGAGCTTCGACCGGCGCCGCATCCAGACCAATGCACGCGGCCAGCCGCATGACGAACAGCTCGTTTTCCACCGAATCCGGAAACGCCGGGATCGGCACCTTTAGTATGTGCGTCGTCGCTTGACCTGGCGCCGGCAATGCCACGTCGCCGTCCACCTGTACCACCGGTAACTTCGACTGCGCGCCCGCCAACGACAATCGCAGGCCCCTTTCACCCGCCAATAGCGGGCGAACCGGTAGCACGTCCACAATCGCAGCCAGATCACTCGCATCAAGCGGGGCAGCAGGCCGATTTGCGGATGCCGCAACCGGCGGTGCGCCGGGAGGCAGGAACTGCAAAGCTCCGGCGACCTCGCCGCCCAGTCGCTCAAGCATCGCGTAGACGTTGGCATTTGAGACACCCAGTCGCCGCGCCACCGCATCCCGCTGCCCTTCATCCGGCAGCAGCCCGCTGAAGAACGGCCCGCATTCGCGCCCCGAAAACGGCTCGACTCGAACAGGCAACGAGGCCGACAGTGACAAGGCCGAACCACCAGCTTCCAACCATTCCGGCAGGTAGGCAAACCCAAGTTCGCCGTGGCGATTCTGGCTAAGCCGACCGACCTGCCGCTCGTCCCACCAAACAGTCAAGACCCGGTTCACGTCGGCGGCACGACGTCCACCGAGCATCCCAGCGCATCCAGGACCTGCAGGACCTTGCCTATCTGGGCGGTCGGTTTACCGGCTTCCAGATCGACAATGAATCGGAGCCCCACTCCAGCGGCCCCGGCAAGCTCGAATTGCCGCAGTCCCGCATCCTTGCGTGCCATACGAACGATGCCGCCGATGTCATCAGGTGTCAACGCTCGCCTGGTCTGCATGTCCTTTTCGTCACATCAACAATATTCCTGATCGGGAACATTGCATCAGAAGAACCAGAGAATCAACTCTTTTTTACCGATCAGTAACGGGGATCCCAATCAGCGGATATCCAACCAAGAAGTTTACCGATCGGTAAAACTCCAGGAGATCGCCTGCCGTCGCGACAAGCTCGAAGTGTGCGTGAGGACATGGCTTGACCGCGTCGTGGGCTCGGCGCGGAGCCATGGATGGCAAGAGCGCCGAGCCCCGATCCTCGTCCGCCAGGGACGGCGGACGAGGTTTAGCGGACAAGCCATGTCCGCACGCACGCTTCGGGCTGGAACTACGGCAAAGTAAAGGAATCGCGAGCCAAAGTCACCGCCGAACTAGCCGCCGACTCCTCGTAGTAACCCACGAAGCGGTTCGTCTCGAACGCGTCATAGTCCCTGAGATTCTCCGCCCAGCGGTAGCCGATGCTCTGGAACAACAGTTCCACGGATACCGTGACCGCCCCGCTTGCCCCGGATACATCGACCCGGTAGTCCACCCGGTCACCGCCGGCGAGAAAATCGTCATCGTCCGCGGCCGCGCCATAGACGGCGATCTCCCAGGAAGCCGTGCCCTTGTCGAAACCGCTGGGCAGCAGGCGATTGTCCTTGATGTAGCGTGCGCCGGAAAGCAGCCCGGTGGTGACCTCATCGTCCACGTCCACCATGACCGATTCATAGATCTGCACCTGACTGGCGCTGTCAATGGTGGTGTAGTGAGGCTCGTATCGACCGCCTTCCTCGTCGTTGTCGTTGCCCGCGATGGAACCGTCCGGTTGCACCGCGCCGGATTCGAACAGCGTGTTGCCCGCAGCGTCCGTCACCGTGACATGCAGCCAGGCCCGCCTGGAGGGATAGGCCGTAGGCAGCTTGTGCCCCGAAAGGCTTTCCACCGCCACGCCCAACTCCAGCGTCGAACCGGCCATCCGCGCCGAGTCGACGCTGACCACGGCAGTTTCGGACTCCAGGAATTCGCGCGTGCTTCGCTGTGACGCCTCCAGCTCCTGGGGCAGGGCCGTGACGCCCAATTCCGTCCGGTACTTGTTGAGTATCCCGAGCATGAAGGTATTGCCGCCACGGAATACGTGCTGATTGACCGCAGGGCGCAACTGGCCCAGCACGGACGTGATGGGCGCGTCCTCCACGAGTTCCGGCATGTGGCAGCTCTGGCAGCTGTCCGTGGTCCGGTAGTCGCTGTGCAGCCACTCGTGGTAGGGCACCTGCTCGGCCAGCACCATGCCAGTCTCTTCGCCCTCGTCATTGAGCGTTTCCGTGAACAGCGTGTGGCAGGTGGCGCACATCTCGGATTCCGCCAGGTGTTCGCTGGTGGATGGCACAAAATTGGTCGCCGAACTCATCAGGGTCTGGCGGCCGGCATCCACCTCATGGGGACCGAAGATCTCACGCTCGCCAAGCGGCAGGACCGTGTCGATGACGAAGCCGCCCGTGAAACTGGAATCGTCGCCGAAGTTGGCGTCCCGTATCTGGTGACAGACGGTACAGGAGACGCCGTCGGACGCCAGCACATTGTCCCAGGGCGCAAGGTTGGCGAAGACTTCACCCGTACCACCGTTGTTGGCCGAGTGAAAGCGCGCCATGGGCATATGGCACGTCGCGCAGGTGTCTTCGATGGCCGCCTGCGCCTGGGGATGGTCCATGACCTCGCGCCGCACACCCGCCTGCCAGTACGGGTCGAGGGCGGAATTCGCCATCATGGAGGCCCGCCACGTATATCCGATGGAAATATCCTGCCCTTCCGGAGACACCACACCGCTATGACAAGCGATGCACTGGTGCGAGGTGTGGAAGAACTCCTGCTCCTGCGCAGACAGCGGGCCAGCCATCACCACCAGCCCGAGTACGACCGCGACTGAACGCATTTGATTTGCCACGCCTACCATCCTTCCAGCACTCCGCCGTCAAACCAATCCCACAACAGATAGAACACGAACTGCGTGTCGCGGCCCGGCTCGTCGTCCGTCGGAATCCTCAACCCGAAATTCGCCATGACATGTTGGCGCGTGTTCAGCGTGACCTGGAATTGCGGTACCAGGTCCCACTCGATTTCCGCGCCGCCCCCCAGGTCCCTGGAACCGAGCACTTCGATCATCGGGGTCCACGCCCTGCCGAAGGGGCCGCCGGTGGTCCAGGTCCTGCCCAGAAGCGCCCTGATCCCCGCCTCGTCCTCGAAGCCGCTTTCGGTGGGAAACTCCAGCAGCGCCTGCATCTGAAAGAATGAATCCGCTGGCAGAAGCCTTCCCCATGCAAAGTAGGGCTCGAACTTGTACGTCCCGCCTCCGTAACCCAGCGCATCGTCGCCCGTGGGAACGATGAGTTCGGCGCCGACGCTGAAGATATTGCCCGTGCCCAGATTGTGACTGAGATTGCGCTTGAGGCCGATTTCCAGGTCCCCTGTGCCGCCCTGGCGGCCCTGCGTCCCACCGAAATCGGTGACCTGGAACGGCAAGGCGAACTCGATCTGGTTCTGCGCGCCGAAGCGGTACTCCCAGAGAAACTCGTGTATGAACGTCGGCTGGTCGCCGCCCTCCAGCCAAGTGGTCAGCACCACTTCGTCTTCCGGATACGCCTTTTCGGTGAACAGCGCGCGCGGCAGATTGAATTCGCCCCGGGGCCAGCGATCATCCGTGCACATGGTGCGCACGTGGTCCAGGATCGCCTGGATCTGGTCGGACTCCAGCGCGTCGCCGAAGGACGGCATCATCTGGTCGAAGCCCCGCACCGGGCCGCCGGCATGGATCACCGCGTACCAGTCGGGGTCGGGCTCCCGGGCCGCGAAATCACAGTCCGTGAAATCCGGCACTTCCAGGTCCAGGAATCCCAGTTGCGTAATGCTGTTGCCGGCACCGTCACCGCCGTGGCAGGCCGCACAGGCGGCATGGTAAAGCTCTTCGCCGGTTTCCTGCGCCAACAACGCGGGCGCCAGTCCGGCGCACCAGACTGCCGCCATGTGGAGAAATTTCGACTTGTGTTTGATGGCTATCTCCTCTTATTACCGTTCAGGAACACACAAAAATCCGCGACGCGCGTTACTGCCCGCGCCCGAAATTGTCGCCGGCATGCCCGGGCCACATCGGCCTGGATGACGCAACTAAAGAACCCCGGCATAGTAGACGGCACCCAGCAACATCGTGCTCGCAAGCCCGATTGCCAGCAGCCGCGGGCCCGTGAGCCGCGACCATAACAGAAGCCCGGTGATGCAGAACACCACCAGGGCGACGGAAAACGCGTCGATGATCGCCACCCAGACGGGGCCCGTATTGGACGCCAGGTGAAGCCGGTTAAGGGTCGAGAAAAACCCGCGTTCCGTGTGCGATACATCCATGAAACGGTTGCCGTTGACGTAACCGGCCTCGACAACTTCCCTTGCGGAGGCGTAGTAGGCCTCGAATCGGCGGGGTTGTTCCACCAGACGGCCGCCCAGTTCGACCGCGACGGGCCGGGAAGGCGGGGGGGCGCCGCGCCGTTCACGGGTCGGGCCGTGGAGCCCCAGCGACGACTCAACGAAGCGTTCGAACTCGCCCTGGCTTGCGAATCCGCCAATGGGCGCCTCAACCTGGAAACTGGTGATGTCCGTCGGCAGCCGCCCGCTCAAGGTCGCACGATGGTTGAGCGTGATGCCGCTTATGCCGATGATGACGCCGGCCGCGGCAGCGGCCATGCCGATCCAGGAGTGGGTTCGGCGGATCACGCGCAGCGCCTTTTGCGTATGCAGGGCGCGCGGGAGGAACGGATGGGCCTTGGGCGGCCGCGCCTTCGCCACGGCCTTCTCGGGCCGCTTGCCGACAGCGTCTGCCGTTGTCGAAACCATCATGCCCCCGCCAGGCCGAAGTACACCACGGCCAGGAGGCCCGCACCACCAAGGCCAATGGCCAACAGCCGCGAACCGTCCATGCGGCTCCACAACAGCACGCCGCTCAAGGCCAGCACGATCAGCGCACCGGAAAAGGCGTCGCCAAGAAGCGTCCAGCCCAACTGCGCCCCGTTGCCGCGGTGCAACCGGTTCATCGTTTCAAAAAACCCACGCTCGGTGCGAGTGATCTCGATGTACTCGTTACCGGCAACGTAACGAAGGTCCAGCGTGGTTTGCGGCGACGTGAATTGGGTGATGAATGCGGGTTGGTCGCCTCGCGGGCCGGTGGCCCGGTTTCTCGGCTGCCGCCATTCGGTCATCAACCCCAATTCCGCCTTCACGTACGCGCCCAGATCATCGACGTTGCCGATGGTCGCGCCGTTTACCGGAAGCTGGACCACGGCCTGGGTCGGTTCTCCGGTCCGGAACAGGTTCGCGTGCACCATCGCGATGGTCGTCAAGCCGAAAAGGATGCCCGCGACGGCTCCCCAGACCCCAAGCCAGCCGTGGCTGCGGCGCAGCCACACCAGGAAAACGGGTGATTGAAGCCTTCCGGGCAGAAACGGATGAGCCTTCGGTGGCCGTTTGCGGACAATCCGCTTCCCGGGTCTCAGGTCAGTCGTTGCGGCGACCATCCTTCAGGCCTTTCCGAGAGTCTGGATTTCGACATGGCTACAGGCTCCCGTGGTTCCTGCATGTTGGCCGCTTGACAGCGGTACGGCCGAACGAATTATAGCCGTCCCCCGAATTCCCGCCTTCGAGAAAAAGAAAAGTTGACATTTCTCGACGCTGTCACTCCCAGACGATGCAACTGGCATTGCAGGAAACGGAAGCGTCGGTGCCGTCGCCCTGGGTGGCGTGAACCTGCCACCAGTTGGTGAATTCATCCACCCGGATGCTGCAGGTGGCCACATCCTCGGGGCCATCCATGCCCTCGATTTCCACCTTGGTCAGGAAACACAGGGAATTTGAGGCATCGACCAGCGGCTTCTGGTCGTCGGCGGGTCCCAAACGGGGTGAGCCGTCGCGATTGGCCCCCTGGAGCCAGGCATCCTGTTCCGACCCCCCGACGAATGTCAGTTGACGCGCACCTCCGTCGACCGAAACCTGTGCCGCCAACGCGCTGATCTGCTCCTGCAACCCTTCGATCTCAACACCATCGGTCCCGCTGCCCCGACCCGTGAACCAAAAGGTGAGCACACTTGCAATCACC
This sequence comes from Candidatus Rariloculaceae bacterium, assembly GCA_965221035.1. GTDB lineage: Bacteria > Pseudomonadota > Gammaproteobacteria > Steroidobacterales > Rariloculaceae > UBA6522. Next base: position 2,906,649 of record OZ244860.1, on the reverse strand, counting down.
GCGGCGGCGATGGCGGTTATGGCTGGTTTCATCTTCGGATCCCCTGACGCCCGAACTCGTTGGCACCACTCTAGCCAGCACGCATGCGCCGATCAACCCGTTTTCATCCACGCGGCACCGCGGTAGACGAATCTTAGCGCAGGCCGCGAATCCGCAATCATTTTCAGGGCAATGGTGAATGCGCTAGACTCCTTAGTAAATCAGCCATTGGAGATTCTCGTGGAAATGAACAGAACTACGGCCCTGGCCACGATTTTGGTCGGCTGTCTGATGGCGGCCTGCGCCTCACAGCCGGAAATGTCCGGAAGCACCGATGGCCCGCAGGCGAGCGCCTCCGAAGCACCCGATTCCGAGCAGCTTGAGGAAATCAAGCAGAACGCGGAACAGGTGTCGCTGGCTCGGGTGCCGAGGGGTACAGACGTGGTCTGTGAACGCGTCGTTCCCACCGGCTCGTTTATCCCCGAACGTCGGTGCCAGACACGCACCGCCATGCGGGAGGAAACCGAGGCGGCGCAGGAGTGGTTGCGCAGCGACGGAACGAATGGCGCGATCTCGGAAGTCCGTTAAGGGGACGCGTTACAAGGGGCACGCAGGACGCAGTTTTCGGTATGCTCCGGTAGATTGATGTCCGTGCAACCGGGAACAGGGAGCGAATCGTGTTGAATGGAGCAGACGAATACCCCGCACGGGGTGGAATGATCAGGTGTATCGTCACCGGCCTGGCGTGCTTTTTCGTAGGACTGAATACGGCCTGCAGCCAGGAGCCTTCCGGCTCGACCGGGTTGACCCCCGAACGACTGGCCGCATGGCCTACCGACGGGTGGCCGACCAACGGCGGCAACCTGTTCAACCAGCGATATTCGCCGCTCTCGCAGATCAACCGTGACAACGTCGCCCAGCTCAAGGGCGTCTGGCGGGCCCGTCTCGGGGGGTCGGGAGTCGGCCAGAAGTATTCCGGCGAAGCCCAGCCCATTGTCCATGAAGGCGTAGCCTACATCGTGACGGGCGCCGACGACGTCTTTGCCGTCAGTGTGGAGACCGGCGAGACACTCTGGACCTACGAGGCCAACCTGGATCAGTCCATCGACGTGATCTGCTGCGGCTGGACCAGCCGCGGCGTCGGCTTGAGCGAAGACCGTATCTTCGTCGGACAGCTGGATGCCCACCTGGTCGCACTGGACCGGATGACCGGCGAGGTGGTGTGGGATACACAGACCGAAAACTGGGAGGACGGCTACTCGCTGACCAGCGCGCCGCTGTATTACGACGGCCTCGTGATCACCGGCTTCGCCGGCGCCGAACGCGGCATCCGAGGGCGCGTCAAGGCCTACAACGCCGATGACGGCTCGCTGGCATGGACGTTCTATACCGTGCCGGGCCCCGGGGAGTTCGGAAGCGAAACCTGGCCGCAGCCCGGCGACCCGTACAGCGAGGTCTACCTGTACGGCGGCGGCTCCGTGTGGCAGACGCCGGCCGTGGACCCCGAACTGGGCCTGGTCTATTTCTCCACCGGAAATCCCGGTCCCGACTTTGCCGGATACGTGCGCGAGGGAGACAATCTCTTCACGACGTCGATGCTCGCGCTGGACGTCTACACGGGCGAATACCGCTGGCATTTCCAGCAGGTGCATCACGACATCTGGGACTACGACGCTGCCAACCCGGTCGTGCTGTTCGACATCGAGATCGACGGCGAGAGCCGCCAGGCCATCGCCGAAGCCAGCAAGACCGGCTGGGTCTACATTCTCGACCGGGTGACCGGCGAACCCCTCATCGGAATCGAGGAGCGCCCCGTGCCGCAGGACGAGCGCCACCTCACTTCGCCCACCCAACCCTATCCCGTCGGTGACTCGTTCATCGACCAGTATATGGACATCGTTCCGCAAGGCTACCCGCCGCTGGTCAACCAGGGACGTATCTTCACGCCGTTCTGGATGGAGGGCATGGTGGTCATGCCGGGCCCGTTCGGCGGCGCCAATTGGCCGCCAAGCGCCTACGACCCCGAAAGCGGCACCCTTTATGTCTGCGCCAACGAACGACCGGGGTTCTTCAGGGGCGGCGAGATGGAAAACGACCTGCCGGAAATGCCCGGGGATTCCTACATCGGCGGGTTCTTCGGCAATGTGCCGTTTCCGAATCACGGCATTCTCGCGGCCATGGACATGCACACGAACACCATCGTCTGGCGGCAGCGCTGGGAGCAATTCTGCTACAGCGGCGTGCTGGCAACGGCCGGGGGGCTGTTGTTCACGGGGCAAAGCGACGGGCGGATCATGGCGTTGGATTCCAGCGACGGTACCGTCCTTTGGGAGTTTCAGACCGGCGCCGGGCTTAACGCACCGGTGAGCAGCTTCGAGCATGACGGCGAGCAGCACATCATCGCCTATTCCGCCGGCAACCTCTTCGCCGGCGCCCCACGGGGAGACAGCCTCTGGCTGTTCTCGCTCGACGGAACCATGGACGAAGTCCGTCCGGCGGGGTCGGAGCTCCCGGCGGCGGAGGCGGAGCACGAGTAGGGCCGTGTTGACACGCTGCGCCCTCGATAGTTGATCGCCACGGCACACCAAGACAGTTGAATCGGGAGAATCTGCTACCGGAGAGGTCAACAATGGGAATGAGCAGGATCGCCGGCTTCACGCTGTCGGCTTCGCTATCGGCCATCGGCTGGACTCAGACGGATTCGGAGACGGATTGCGATTGCATGCCCGCCACCGGTCAGCCCGCCGCGGACGTGCTGGCGTCGGAGGATCTGTGGGGCAACCCGACCTTTATCGGCGGCATCACCAACCTCGGACCCGATACCGGCAGCGTCTGGTGACCCGGAGCGGTGGCGCTGGACAGCGCCAATGAACTGCTCTTCATCCCGGCCTACGGCAACGGCGGCTTCCGCGCCTTCCAACTGAATCCCCAGGGTCTGCCTGTGGACCGACAGGCCCGTTTCATCACCAGCCGAGAGAGCCTGTTCGGACGCCGCTCGGTGCCCCCGACCGATGCGCGGCAAGCGCAATTCCCCGGCGCGGGGGCCATTGTCGACAGCTCGACGGGGCGCTTCTTCACGGTGGACATGTTTGCCAACCGCATACTCGTATCCCACGGCGACCCCGATCACCTGGCAGGATTTCCTTCCGCGGAGCTCGTCATAGGGCAACCGGACTTCGGTTCCACACGTCGCGGACTCGGTCCAAACCGGTTGGGCGCCATTTCCGGCACCCAGCTGGACCAGCAGAATCAGCGATTGTTTGTTTCCGACGGTCCCAACAACCGTGTACTGATCTTCGACGTGGCTCCCGATCGACTCACCATCGACCCGCGCGCCGCCCAGGTCATCGGCCAGGATGACTTTGAAAGCCGCGATGCGGGGGCCGGCCCGTCGGCATTCAGCCGACCGGGCAGTATCGCCTATGACCCGGCACTGGAACGGCTCTTCGTGGCCGACAATGGCAACAACCGTGTGCTCGTATTCGACGCCGATCCTGACAATCCGACCGCGTTTGAGGTGGCGACCGCCGTGATGGGACAACCCGACTTCGACAGCGTCGAGCCACGGGATTCTCTGGACCAACTGGCTCCTGATTCCCTGGCATACGACTGGCGCCACCAGCGATTGTTCATCGCCGAAGACCTTCAACATCGCATCATGGTCTACGATGCCCATCCCGACCGGCTGGGCGGACCCGCCACCGCCATGGCGGTGATCGGTCAACCCGATCCCGTCTCCGTCCATCCCGCCGTCTCCGACACCCGCGTGGCGATGCCGCGAATCACCATCGACCCGGAAAAGGAGAAGCTCTATGTCTCCGAAGGCTATCCGGCAGGCAACAGGATCACCGTCTGGGATATCGCGCCGGACAACCTGGAAACCGGCATGGCGGCGGTCGACGTCATCGGCCATGAGACAGCGGATGGAGAACCCGACTTCTTCAACCGCATGGCCCAGGGGCACCTGGATGGCCGGTCGCTGGCCGCAGCCCGTGCCGTAACCCTGGACCCGGTGGACCACCGGCTGTTCGTTCCCGATCAATACAACCACCGCGTATTGGTCTGGCAACTGGACGAACTGAACCGGGTCGCCGATCGGGACGCGAGATGGGTTCTCGGCCAGCCGGACTTGAACACCAGCCTCATGGGCGAGCCGTCCGCGGCCAACATGACAACTCCCATCGGCTCCGCCTATGACGCCAGCACCAAGCGACTGTTTGTCGGCGACGGGTACCACAACCGGATACTGGTCTACGAGGCCGCGCCCGGGACTCTGCTGAGCGGAATGGACGCATCGATTGTCATCGGGCAATCCGACTTCCTGAGCGTGGCCCGCACCGCTGGGGCGGCAGGCATCAACTTCGGCGTGCGCATGGGCAGGGGCATCGCATCGGACTTCCTGCCCATGGGCTTCGCCGTGGACGAGGACGGGCAGCGACTGTTCGTCTCCGACGGCGAGAACAACCGCGTGCTGGTCCACGATATCCGCCGTGACGTGTTGCGCAGTGGCGCCGAGGCCGTAGGCGTGCTTGGCCAACCGGATTTCGACAGCACCGCACCGGGGTCGGGAGCCGCAGGAATCCATAATCCGGGGCACCTGGCATACGATCCCGTACACGCGCGGCTCTTCGTCATCGATGCCGGCAACAAGCGGGTTCTGGCCTTCGACGTCCACGAGGACCGGATTCGCGACGGCGCCCATGCCGTCGCGGTGCTCGGCCTGGACAACTTCGACGCACAGGCGCCCACCGGACCAAGCCTCTTCGCGTCCACTCAGGGAGGCCCTCCGTCGATAACGGGCGACCGCTTCATTACGCCCAATGGCATTGCCCACGATCCCGCACGCCAACTTCTTTACGTTTCGGACGGCGGCGGCACCTACAACATTCCGGCAGACCGGATCCTGGTATTCGACGTCGATCCGAGCCGCCTTGTGAATGGTGCCGCTGCCATTTCCACACTGGGCGCGCCCAGCGCGGAATCCCCGGCACCGTCAACCTGGGGCGGCGCCGAACCGGTACCCGGCCAATTCCGGGTGCGCGACACGCGGGGAATCGCCGTGGACCACGAGAACGGCCGGCTGTTCGCGACCGGGTCCTTCGAATCCCGGCTGGTGCAATTCAATTTCCCCCGGGCGGACTGGATCTATCGGACGGGTCCCGGCGAGTTGCAGTCCTTCGGTACACTGGATGCAGCCGATCATGGCGGGCAATCGGACCCGCCGAGCGTGACCATGGCCAAGGTCGAAGCCGCTACCGGCCAACCTCCGCTTGGCGTTGCGATTTACAGTCGTACGCGGCCAACTGTGGATGCCCGCAGCGAACGCCACAGCAGGCTGTTGATCAACGAAGCGGCCGTGGCCCCCTCCCCGGCGACGACCGTGGCGAGCGTATTCGTCGAGGGTGGCGACCGCACTGGTCACGAAATTCATCTGTTCAACAGCCAAACCACGACCGCCGAAGTATCCCTGGTTCTTCGCGACGGGTCGGGAGCCATGGTGCGTCGGTGGCACCATTCCGTGCCGGGGGGCACGCTGCTCAGCGAGACGCTGGCTCCTCGGCCTGAATCAGACGGCGACGCCACGCTGGGCATCGAATCCGACATCCCCTTGGCAATCACTGCGCTGCGGTGGCGCGAAAACGAGCGCGATGATGTCATCCTGACGCCGGCGCCCATGAGCCTGACGGCTGAACCGGCCGACCTGGCCACCCTCCCACTTTTCGTCTCCGGCGGCGGACGCGAGTCCAGGATCGTGCTGATCAATCCGACGGACTCACCCATGGAAGGCGTGATCAGGTTGTTTGACCGTTCAGGCGCGCGAGCGCCGCTCGGCACGTCCTCGGACGTGATTTACTACCGGATTCCACCGGGCGCGAGCCGCATGATGACGAGCGATGGCTCCGGGCCGGCAACGACCGAGGGGTATGCCGGTATCGAGCCGCGTCTCGGCGGGGTCCCGCATGCCGCCGTGCTCGTTCGTCAGGGAACGGATGAAGCCTTCATCAACGAAGCGATTGCCCGGGGGATCAAGGCGAGCAATGTGCATTACGGTATCGACCTGAATCCAACCCTGCTGCGCCACGGGAACATCGATACGCGGATCGTGATGGTCAACGACAACGCGGAACCGGCAATCACCGAATTGCTTCTGGACGGCCAGCCGGGCCCTGGTCTCGAAATCGCGGCCGGTCAACAGCGGACCGTCAGCGCCCGCATGGCATTCGGCGAAGGCGCCAGGGGGGTGCTGGAATTGCGCGCCACCGTGCCGGTTTCCGTTACCGCAAGTCAGCACGTGACCAACATTCGCGGCGAGAGGGTCGAGTCGGAGCTGCCGGCACTTTCGCGGGGCGGTGTCTTCCCCTATGTCCCCAACGGCGGCGGCATTTCCACGGAGATCAGGCTGGCCAACGTTTCGGGGGAACGCGCGGAGGGCCATCTGGCGTTCCTGTTGCCCAGCGGCGAACCCGCGGACTCCACGATCATGCGCTGATTCCGTTCGCCGACCGCGCAGCGCCGGTAACGCACCCTTGTTCGCTGAACGCGACATCTAGCTTTCGGGTTACCTCAGCCACGCCGATCAGCCCCATGGCGTCCGGGTCCCGCACCCGGCGCCCCCAACGAATCTCGTCGACACCCTTGCCGAACGACTGTTGGACGGCCTGTGGATAACGGTCGGCAACCAGGTGCAGCGACAGGTACGGACCCGTGCGATGGGGATTGGAAGTGGCGTACAACCCCACCACGGGGGTTCCGACAGCGGTGGCCATGTGTGCCGGTCCCGAGTCCGGGCACAACAGCACGGTGGCCCTCCGCAGCAACGCGAGCAGTTGCTTGAGCGTGGTGCCGCCGATGAGATTGCCTATGCCGCAGCTCGCGCGACGTACGATCTCACGGCCGTATTCCCTCTCGAGCCGCGTGCCTCCCCCGGAAAGCAGGACCTTCGCACCGTACCGCTGTGACGCGTAGTCCGCCACCGCGGCATATCGTTCGGCGCTCCAGTTCCGATAGTTGCGCAAGCGCTGCCCGGTGACAGGGCTGATGAGCAGCACCGGTCCTGACTCTCCGATTTGACGCGCGGCAAACTCCACCGCTTCTTCAGGCAGAGGAATTTCCCAGCTGGGTTTGCCCGGCTCGATGCCGAGCACTCGTGCAAATTCGAACAAGCCGTCCATGACATGCTGGCGCGGCACCGTTCGAATCTGCCGCGTGCAGAACATCCATTGCCCATCGCGGGCACGCGCCCGGTCCATGCCGACCCTCTCTTCCGCCGAGACCAGCAGGCTCACCATGTTGGCGCGCATGGAGGCGTGCATGTGAAGAAGGACATCGAACCGCCGTCGACGAAGTCGCCTGCGCACATCCCGGTAGCCTGCGAGGCCGCGGCGCTTGTCCAGGATGACGAACTCGACCCCCTCCAGACCCGCCAGCAGTTCGTGTTCGACGCGTCCCACGATCCACGTGATCCCCGTCTCCGGCCAGGCGCGCTGGATGGCCCGCACCACCGGCACGGTATGGCATGTATCGCCGATGGCGGACAGACGGAGAATGCAGATTCTCGTCGGTGGAGAAGTGAATTCCAGAGTCACACGGATTTGCGTCGCGGGCCGGTTGAAAATAATACCGCAACGACTGGCCCGGTCTCGTTGACGACGCGGCAGCTTTTGCACAATCTCCCGAACTTTCTGGCAGAATTCGAGGATGGGACTCTGGAGGGAGCGCACAAGAATGAACAAATCGATCTGGCCGCTTGCGATCTTGCTGGGGCTTGCCGCCTGCCCTGCCGGCGCACAAAACTGGTTCCAGTTCACCAGTACGCAAGATCGATTCCGCCTCCACACACCGGGCGAATTCGAAATCCGGGAAATCAGTTTCGATTCCGAATACGGCGCGACATTTCCGGCGCGGGTCTACAGCTATGGGGACGAGTCCGGCAATCGATTCTCGGTCACCGTGGTGGACTATACCGATTCCCTGAGAATTCACACGGAGCGCGCCAGAAACGAGGCAGACTATCTGCTCTACTGGGAAGTGGATGTCCGGGCGTCGGTCGCCTATGCCGCCACCAACCTGCGCAGCCGTGGCGGTGAAGTCGTTTACGACGCCTACCACTACATCGATCGGGTGGAGGGACACCAGCTGCACATGGTGAACCAGGACGAAACTCGTACCTATGCGGCCATCTACCTGCACGACAGCCACCTGTATATCGTCGAAGCCACGATCTTGCCCGGCGTGCCGCCTCCGGGCCAGTTCCAGCAGAGCCTGGAGTTCATCGACGAGAATGGCGACCGGATCCGTTATCCGAATTTCGCCGAGGCCATCAAGGTTCGGGGGGCGCACATCGATTCGGACCAGGAAGCCGGACGATAGCCAGTGCCGTCAAAGGACGACCAGGACATCGAGCGTTCAATGGATCATCGGGAGATCGATATGCACAGGAAACCATCCGGACCAGCGCACCGGTGGTGCCCGTTGGCGATCGCTGCCGTGGCAGTCTGCCTGATGGCACCCGCCACGGCGCACCATTCCCACGGCAACTACCAGATGACGCAGTACACGCACCTGACAGGGACGGTCACCCAGCTGCACTGGATCAATCCGCATACGTGGATTTACCTGGAAGTGGCCAGCGAGGACGGCCAGTCCGCCATCTGGGCACTGGAATCGGCCAGCGCCACGGGTTTGGTGCGCAGCGGTGTGGAGCCGGACGAGGTCAAGGTCGGCGACACGGTCTCGGTACGGTGTCATCAACTCCGCGACGGCTCCAACGGCTGCCTGCTGGGGTTCCTGACCAACGCGTCCGGCGTCGAGAAGGAGTGGGACTAGGCCGCAATGTCGGCCCGTGGGTACCCGCCTCTCAAATGACCGACCGAGATGGGTGGCGCGCACCACACCTTGCATCGACTCTGAAGACATGAGCGGTCATCAACCAGAGAAACCTTGGAGAACGCGGCGCCATGCGTCTCGGTGCGCGTGCTCGGCGCGCTCATCAAGTTCGTTACCAATCTCCGCGAGAAAACGAACACGTTCCGCGTTTGCAAATACGGCGGCTATCGCCCTAACCAGAGTCAGAATGTCAATCCTGTTGATATCCACTCCCGTGCGCCAAACCGCGTCAAAGCGTTCGTGAATAGCGGACTCATCTACCTCGGAGATTCCCGGCGCTGCGAAAAGCAACTCACTGACGTTCGCTCCACTCGATCTGATCTTTTCGATAGCGTGATCGACATGCTGAAGCGTTATCGCCATGTCCTTGACCTCCAGCACCAATCTGATTTTCTCATCACCACCGTTGTTGGTTCGCGCAAAGCACATAACATCCCCTGGCCTATTCCGAGCAGAATCAGCTTCATTAAGCCCCTGCGATTCAACGCGGCTGAACAACGAGAAGGCCGATCCGACAGTTCGCATTAACGCGGCGGTGACTATCAGCGGACGCAATCCTCCACTCGGTGCGGACAGAAACTCGTGCATAGCTCGAGCGATTTCCACGCTGCTCACGCGCTCGGGAATTGGATAGGCAATTTTCTGTCGATCCCTACGCCGCGCGATGCTTCTCAGCACACGCAGAAAATGATGTCTGAGGGTTTGCTGATCGGCGTCGGAAAATTCCTCAAGGAATTTCCCCAGCGAACGCCATTCCTGCCTATCGCTACTTCTAATTGTGCTGTCATCGGATCGCAAGGACTCCCGTCGAAGGGGGTTGTTAACATATGGATCTGGACTGCTGCCCAGCACATTGTCATTTTCTCGGCTGAACGGTGCGACTACACCGCTGGCAATCGTTCGGGGCGCCGTGTCTTCAGGAGTGAGTTCGCTAGTGAGGCGAACGACATCGCGTTTGGGGTTGACAATCTTTGCGAGCATCTGAGTGATCACCGCGTAGCGTATCGAAGTCACTCGATGATCGACAAAGCGATCGACCGCTGGATCTGGCTCCCCGTAGTCGCCTTCGAGCACCTCGCTCCACACGGCCTGCAGCCACTCCGCCAAATTATCAACGCTCATGTCGGCAAAACGACGGCATCATCGATTGATCCACAAGGATTCCTGCCGCTTGGAGCGTACAGAATGACACGTTTTCTCCGGAGCATCCACTCGCCTCCAATCAGCGTACAACTGATCATAGAGCGAGTTTCTGTACCCGGACAGGACAACGCGCCCACGAACTCTGGCAAGAACTTCGGCAAGTTCCTCGTGGTCCCCATCGACCATTTCGAATGCGTAGGCCTTGGCGTCACCCCGAGTCCGGTGCACATAGGGTGGATCTGCGTAAAACAATGTATCGTCGGTGTCGTAGCGCCGAATGACCTCTATCGCAGGCGCGTTCTCCACTTGTACTCGCTGCAGCCGCTGAGCAATTTCCGGAAGATGTTCCACCGCGCCGAGCCACCTTGAAACGGCCCCCGACATTCCGGCGCGCGATGTCAGAACACAGTGCGCCCAACGCCCTTCGCTACTAGTCTGGGCGAGGCCCGTCCTGGTCTGGCGCGCCCTGACATAGAACCTGCGGGCTCTTTCAAGACGGGACAGACCATTCGCTCGACTGCAGGCAATGGCTAATTCCTCGCGGGAGAACGGGGTCAACGAAACAAGGCGTATGAGTTCATCCGGATTATCACGCAAGACACGAAAGAAATTGACCAGTTCTGTATCGAGGTCATTGTAGGTCTCAACCGGTGCAGGCACTCGATTGATTAGTACCGCAGCGGACCCGCCAAAAACATCACAAAAGTGACCGCAATTCTCAGGTAAATTTGGAAGGATGAAATCCAAGTGACTGAATTTTCCACCGTACCAGCCAAAGGCGATCATCCGCCGTTTTTTACGCTTCGATGCGGCGACGCGCCTGCCTGATCCGGTAGAGTTCGGAGGCGTTGTCGAAGAGAGACTATTGCGACTCAAGTTGTACCTTCCCGCGTTCCATCTCGGATCCTGAATAATTGCGAACTGGCGAAACGCAGCACGCAATGCTTCCGGCAGGCGCGCAACATACCGCATGTCCCATGCCCACCCATATTATCTTAGTGCCCTTGTCCCTGTCCGACAATTCCGTTGCCTTGATTCGACCGCCCGCGATTGCGTCACCGCCTCCGCAATGCTAGCCACATTACGCCAAACACGCCGGTGGCTGCACTGTGGCGACCTTCGGCCCAGCACGCGGCCTAGGTGTGAATCCTGGTCACCCAGTGCAAATTGCGCCGGCGTTTTGATTTACATCTTGACGCGGGCACAATTGCCGATTCGGCACGAAACTCATCGATGGCGCCGCCAGCCGCGCGGTCGATAGCAAGGCCGCGGCTGGCCTGATCGGGGTTGTTGAAAGAACCGACCCGCTCCCCATGGATGCTCACGACGAAACGTGCGTCGCCCGACCCGACCAGCATCCTCACCAAGAGTGTTTCTGGACCGCAGCGGCCTCCACACTTTCTGCCTGTTCATCGGGCACAGGCGCCACCGGGCGAGAGGGCAATATCTTTCCGCCGCATTGCAGCTTACAGATCGAAGCCGTAGACGACCGGAATTCCCGGTCCTGTATGACAAGAACCTCATGGCTCAGCACGTGTCTCCTTGTAATTCGGCGCGTGTCTATGAATCGCACGGCTATAACGCCACCATCAATATTGAATGGTGCCAAATTACCGTTCAAAAAAGCAACATTGACTTGCTCGGTTTTAGATGATAACCGACTGTAACCCAGCGATGAATTGACGATACGTAAGGGGATGCCTTGCTTCTACCTTGGCACACATGACTGCTTCAGATTACTGGACATTCACAGGAATGCTCTTTTCTTCGTCAACTATATTTTTCCAAATTTAGGCATCCAAATTAGCGTCTGAATAAAAGAGTAACACATCGATTGTCCACACCATTATGCCGTAGAATTATCATTACTGTTGGATCGATTGAGGAACCGCTCGCTCCCGCGTCTAATGTGAACCCGAACCCACACTTTTACATACCCAGAACAAGCGATTAACTATGGCTACCGATTGAACCATTCCATCCAAATCGGCTGAGATTGTTGGCCCCTAACTTTGCGCCACCATCACCGACCCTAACCGCGTCCTTAGGTGGTCATGGTTCGGTGAGCCACCACCAAGGGTCGAGAACTGCCTCCACTTGTGGTAATGGTTAACCTGGTCGCCAACGATGCGCTCGGCGTCGCGACCGTCGATAGCGTGGCAGGAGCCGTTGGCAACCACCCACCCGTTGAATACGATGCTGGACAATTGGGCACCCTAGACTGCATTGAAATTTCCGGGACGCCCGGTGCGCCGGGTAGGCAACGCTCGCGCGCGGATCACGGTGAATCTCCTCCCGGCCCATGAGCCGGGTGAGATGTCACTCTCACCATCGCGACCAGCTCCAAACGGCCCGACGCGCCTTCTCGCGCAGGCCAAAACACGCTTCACTGTTAATTCCCCAGTCTTCGCACAGCACCAAGATCGTCGCTGCCTGTTCACTACCGCGCTCAGAAGCAGGAATGGAATACAACCCCGCCCGGCCCGCATTTTGCCGCCCACACGTGCCCACCTGAGTCGGGCGAACCTCCTACTGCGCGGCAATCGAATGCACTGTGTCCTTGTTACGGAGCGCCTCTTGCGCCACCGGCTCCTTGGACACCGCCGTGAATCGGCACCACTTGCTGGCCAGGGAAGTACCTCCTTTCGACACCAAAGCAGTACTTAGCTGAGCGTCCCAAGAATTGGGACCATCTCTCTCCATGTGCGGCGAAATACTTCATTTTTTAGCGTGCTCGCTGTGCGAGGTGGACAGCTGTCGTGGTACTTGAAGCAATTCATGGCAACTGACACACACGAAAAAGGCATGAATGTCTGGGTTGTTGTTGTCAAACAGTATGTAATCGTCGGTCATCTGCCCTGTTTATCGGCTGCATAAAATATCAAGACGCAAAAAAAAATGTAAAATTGCACCTCCAGGACGTCAATTCGCTATAGAATTATGCGAGTTCCCAGATTTTTCTGTCGGAATTGAGTTCGAAACCGTATGGAGGAATGCCCCGATCATTGTATGCATTAAAGCACCCTAGAGTGTTTGCACCGGGAAAGACCCATTCCCTCGACTTGATCCACGCTGTCTCTATCTTGAACCTGTCCGCCCCCAATTGTCTTGGACCTTGTTCGCATGAACTGGTGCGAGCAGCCAGAATAATTAACGGTAAACGCTGCCCGAAGGCATTATGCACATGAAATTTAAGTACCTTTACAGGGCATGGAAGGCCCGACGAATAACGCAGGCCGTCGCGGCGGACTTGCTTGGCGTGAGCGACCGAACGTTTCGTCGCTATGTCCATCGATTCGAAAACGACGGCGCGGAGGGATTGATCGACAAACGACAATTGCGGGGTTCATCAAGGCGCGCGCCGCTTGACGAGATCGCTGACGTGGTCAATGCATATAACAGTCAACACGATGGCTGGAACGTCAAGCAGTTCTACACGTGGTACCGTGGCGGGGGAGGTCTGCGCAGTTACAACTGGGTTCGACTGCAATTGCAGGACGCGGGCGCCGTGAAGCGGCTGCCACAGAGGGGAGCGCACCGTTCGCGCTTCGATCGCGCGCCGATTCCCGGATTGAGAGTTCACCAGGATAGCTGCCGTCATGAATGGCTCGCCGGTCAGCGGTGCGATCTCGTGGTGACGTTGGACGACGCGACCAATGAGCATTACTCGATGTTGCTGTGCGCAAGGGCGGGAACCCGGAGCAGCCTGATCGGCGTTCGCAACGTGCTGGAGCAAAGGGGGTATTTCTGCTCGCTGCTCACGGACCGGACCTCGCAATATCGATACAAGGGCAAGGCGACCCCGGCGGAAAAATCGCGCCCCAGGAAGCTCACGCAAACCGAGCGCGCAATGGCGGAGCTTGGTATCGAGTTGGTCGCCACACGCTCCACGCAAGTGCGCAACCGCTGTCAGCGCGAGTTTCAAGCCCATATCGAAAGGCTGCCGACGCAATTGGCCGTCGCCGGTATCACCGAGATCGAGGCAGCCAACCAGTTCCTGGAGCGGGTCTACCGACCAGCATACAACAGGGAATTCCAGCAAGTGGCCCAACAGGAGGGGACTGCTTTCGAACCCTGCGCAAATCTTGACCAACTGGACGAAATACTTTGTGAGCAGTACTTGAGGGTCGTCCGCAAGGACAATTGCGTACGTTTCCAGGGCCGCTTGCTGCGGCTGCCTTCCGAACGGCTGAAATGCAGAATGGCCGACACCCGGGTCCGGGTTCGGCGATACCTGGATGGCACACTGTCGATCTCCAATGGAGTCCGGCGCCTGGCGAGATACGATGCCAATGGCAATCTGATCGGCTGATCGCGCGCCACCTTCAACCGCTGAAACGAAACTTGATTACATCACCGCGGGCAACCCGATAATCCCGCCCTTCCAGGCGCATTTCTCCGGCTTCCCTGGCACCCTGCTCCCCGCCGAGGGCCAGGAACGACTCCACCGGAATCACTTCGGCACGGACGAATCCGCGCTGGAAGTCGGTATGAATCCTGCCGGCGGCCGCGTAGGCGGTGGCGCCCTCGGGCACGGTCCAGGCGTGGACCTCCTTCTCGTTCACCGTGTAAAAGGTCAACAACCGCAGAAGCCCGTACGCCGCGCGGATCATCCGCTCCAGGGCGGATGCGGACAACTGCATTTCTTCCCGGAACATGGCCCGGTCCGGCTCGGGCAAGTCCACCAGTGCGGCTTCGAAAGCGGCGCAGACGACCACGGCCGGAACGCCTTCGTTCGAAGCGCGCGTCAGGACGGATTCCGACTCGACTCCATCAGCGACACCGGACTCCGACACGTTGGCGGCATACATGACCGCCTTGGCCGTCAGTAGTCGCAGCGCATCCAGTCTGCTCCGTTCCTCGGGGGTCATCGCAACGTCCCGGACCGGCCGCCCGGCGGAGACTTCTCCACGCACGCGCCGAACCAGCTCGAGCCAGGAGATCGCGCCGGCATCGCTGGTTCTCGCTGCTCGCTCGGCCTTTTCTTCGGCCCGGGCCAGACTCGCCAGGTCCGCCAGCAGCAACTCCGTGTCGATGGTGTCGATGTCCGATGACGGGTCGACCTTTCCCGACACGTGTGCGACGTCGCTGCCGGGGAAGCACCTGACCACGTGGACAATGGCATCGGCTTCGCGAAGGTGCGCCAGAAACCGGTTTCCCAGACCCTCGCCCCGCGAGGCGCCGTCTACAAGCCCCGCGACATCCACAAACTCGATGATCGCTGGAACCGCTTTCCCGGTTCCGGACACTTCCGCGATGCGGCCCAGATCGGGATCGGGCACGCCGACAGTCCCGACATTCGGCTCCACCGTGCAGAAGGGGTAATTTTCCGCAGGCGCGGCCAAGGCGGTGAGCGCGTTGAAAAGCGTCGATTTGCCAACGTTCGGCAAGCCGACAAGACCGCACTTGATCCCCACGATCCCCGCGGCGTCTAGCCGACTCCTTCCGGGTCCGCGTCGCCGTGCGCGGGTTCCTGAACTGGTCGGCTGTGCAACTGGGTCTTGGCCCGCTCCGCGCCTTTCTCCAGAAAGACCTCCAACGCGTCTGCCGCCGCGAGCACCGCACCGAGGATTTCCCCCTGTTCTTCCGGCGTCGGCCGCCTCAGCACATAGCCCACCACCCGTTCCCGCCGACCCGGTCCCGGATGGCCGATGCCAAGGCGCAACCGCCAGAAATCCGTACCAACGCGCTCGATGACATTGCGAACGCCGTTGTGCCCACCGTGACCTCCGTTGAAACGAAGCTTCGCGCGGCCTGGAGAAAGATCCAGTTCGTCGTACACCACCAGCGTCCCCTCGCCCGGTGTCTTGTAGAACGCCGTCGCCGCGGCCACCGACCTGCCGCTGTCGTTCATGTAAGTCATGGGCTTCAAGAGCCGAAGCCGGTGGCCCCCAACGTGGATATCGGCGGTGTCGCCATACAGACGGCGCTGCGGCTTGAACTCGCCGCCGTATCGCCTCGCGAGCAGGTCCACGAACCAGAAACCGGCATTGTGCCGTGCGCGGCGGTGCTCCGGGCCGGGGTTGCCCAGACCGACCACAAGCTGCAATGAGTCGTCCATGCCGGACTCCCGCTCCGAATCCAGCCGCCGGGCGAAAATTGCTAGTCGGAGGGCTCGCCTTCCGCCGGCGTTTCCTCCTCGTCGTCGGTCACAGGCGCGGCCAGCTCCATCTCGTCCTCGAGCTCGGGCACCTCATCCTCTTCCTCCAGACGCCGCGGGATGATCGTGATGATCGACGGATCCTGACCTTGCACCAGCGCCGGCAGTTCCACCCCCTCCGGGACCTCAACGTCGGTAAGGTGCAACCGCTGGTTCAACTCCAGCTCGGAAATGTCGACCTCGATAAACTCGGGCAGGTCTTTCGGCAGACAACTGACCTCGACCTCGGCGAGCTGGACCGAGACTTCGCCCCCCTGTTCCTTGACGCCCACCGCTGCGTCCGCACCCAGAAAATGAAGCGGCACGTTGAGGCTGATTTTCACGTCCTCGCGAATCCGCTGAAAGTCCAGGTGCAGCACTTGCCGACGGGAAGGGTGGCGCTGAAGATCCTTGACCACCACGGGCTGCGATACATCCCCCAGCGTCAAAGTGAGAATGCTCGTCTGGAAGGCCTCGTTCTCCATTTCCCGGAGCAACCTGGCGTGGTCGAGCATCACCGACCGAGGTTTGCGGCCGCCGCCGTAGATGATGGCGGGCACCTTGCCCTGCCTGCGCAGCCGGCGGCTGCTGCCCGTTCCCAAGTCTGGCCTGTTTTCAATGTCCAGCGTGAACGCCGTGCTCATCTCGCTCTCCCTTCCGGGGGGCGCAGGATATTACCAGCGACGGCTAGTCCACGTACAGTGAACTGACCGATTCCGCATCGCTGATTCTGCGCATCGTTTCGGCCAACAGTTCACCGACGCCAAGTTGGCGGATCCTGTCGCAGGCCTGCGCACTCTCGCCCAGAGGAATGGTGTCGGTCACGACCAGTTCATCGAGCACCGAGGCTGAAATGCGCTCCACGGCGGGCCCCGACAATACGGGATGGGTAATGTAGGCCACGACACGTACCGCGCCCCTTTCCTTGAGCGTCCGCGCGGCGATGCACAACGTTCCGGCGGTATCCACCATGTCGTCGATGAGCATGCAGACCTTGCCATCCACCTCGCCGATCACGTTCATGACCTCGGCCATGTTGGCCTGCGGGCGCCGTTTGTCGATGATGGCAAGATCGGCGTCATCCAGGCGCTTGGCCAGGGCCCTCGCCCGGACCACACCACCCACGTCCGGGGAGACCACAACGATCTCATCGTACTTCTGCTTCCATGCGTCCCCAAGCAGCACCGGAGACGCATATACATTGTCCACGGGAATGTCGAAGAACCCCTGAATCTGATCGGCGTGCAGGTCCACGGTCAGCACTCGGTCCACGCCGGCCTTGCCGATCAGCTTGGCCATCAACTTGGCGGATATCGGAACGCGGCTGGCGCGTGGCCGGCGATCCTGCCTTGCATATCCGAAATATGGGATGAGCGCCGTGACTTTCGCTGCCGAAGCGCGCTTTACCGCGTCGACCATCACCAGCAGTTCCACCAGGTTCTCGTTGACCGGCGGACAGGTGGATTGCACCAGGTAGACGTCGCGACCGCGTATGTTCTCCAGTATCTCGACCATCACTTCGCCGTCGCTGAAACGACCGACGTTCATGCGGCCCAGAGGCATCTGAAGATGTCGGCAGATTTCCTGGGCAAGCGCGGGATGCGCATTGCCGGAGAGCACCGTCACTGTTCCCGGGTCCAAGCCGACCTCCCGATGTATGTCTGGCTGGGGTGGCAGGATTCGAACCTGCGAATCACGGGATCAAAACCCGTTGCCTTACCGCTTGGCTACACCCCATTGCCGCGTATTTTGATGCGCCCGGACGGGTGAGTTCAAGACAGCGGTTGCCAACCGTCCACGAAAACCCGCAATTCCAACTCGCCGTGCGCCAGATCGATCCGCCTGGGGAGCAGCAATCCTTGTTGTATCCGGTAGCTAACGTACGTCAGCCTCCACAGACGCTGATCCAGCGCCCGCAGTTCGGTTCGGGTGGGACCGAGCAGCTCCTGCGCCGGGAAATCCGGGTCGGGGAACCCCAACAACCAGTCGTTGAGGCTCCTTACCGGAAGCCACCAGCCCAGCAAGGCCGAAAGTTCCGATTCAGGATCCGCAAGATCCCATGTTTCCCCCTGCGCTGTCACCGTCAGCCGTTGCGGCGGACCGCTGACCTGCAGGACACCCGCGCCCAGCGGGCCGCTGACGGAAAGATCCATCCCGTCGTCGGCCTGGCGCCATCGAAATCGACCCTGGAAGGCCATCTCCCCGGTGCTGATGGCGATGCGCCCGTTCATGCGCCATGCCGGGGTTTCCTGCAACCGCGCACGACGCTCTTCGTAACCGAGTCCGTCATCAGCGGAGCGCTGATGCCAGCAGCCGCCAACGAGCGCACCCGCGAGCACGGCCGCGACGGACGCGCCGCGCTTCATTGCGACAACCGTTGGCGCACCTCCAGCAAGTGCTCGCTGTCGGCATGGTCCCGCAAGGACTCGTTCAGCAGCTGCATCGCCTGTTCCCGATTTCCCAGCGCCCAGTGCACATCGACGATATGCGCGGCCACTTCCGGGTCCGGAAACAGCGCGAATGCCCGTTCCAGGTACTCCAGCGCGGATTCGAGTTCGCCCAGATGAAACAGGACCCAGCCCATGCTGTCGATAATGGCGGGATTGTCCGGCTCCGTCGCCAGCGCACGCCGCAGCAGCGGAAGCGCTTCCTCATGGCGGCCCAGCTCGTCGGTGAGCAGGTATCCCAGGGCATTGAGAAATGTCGCATCTTCGGGGAAGTCCTCGACCAGTTGTTCCAGTTCGGCTGCCGACCGCCGCAACCGTCCCCGCTCCTGATACAACAACGCCTTGGAATACCTGATCGAGGCATTGCCGGGATAAGCTTCCAATGCCCGATTCAGCACGCGCCCGGCCTCACCGTAACGTTCCTCGTCAGCAGCGTCCTGGGCAAGCAACAGATGAAATCGCACGTTGGCGTCGTGGAGCCGGCTGTCATCGGGACTGTGTTGAATCTCTTCAGCCAGAAGCCGGATCGCTTCGGGCTCGCGTCCCTGGTGTACCAGTATTTGTCCCTGGCCCAGCAGCATGTCGGTGGCATACTGCGGGTTGGCGACGCCGAATTCTCGCAAGTGCCTCAGTGCGCCATCCGGATCTTCCAGGTTGACATAGAGCAGATGCGCGACCCGATGCTGGGCTTCCACGGCATTGGAGCCATCGACAACCCTGGAGAAGTGGCGCATCGCCTGCAGGTATTCTTCCCGCATCTCGGCGATCCGACCGAGGTAATAAAAGGCCTCGTCGCGAAAGCGGGGATCGGTGCGGATCTCGTTGAAGCGCTCCTGCGACTCTTCCAGATCTCCGTCGGACAACGTCAGGAATGCCAGGGCACGGACAGCCTCCGTCATTCCCGGACTTTCGTCCAGTATCCCGTCCAGCAACTCCCGCGCTTCTCCCATTGCGCCGCTGGACAGGAGCAGTTCCGCGAACTGCAGCCGCACCTCCAGCCGCGGTTCGTCTGCCGCCAGTTGCCGCGCGAGCGCAAGTCCGTTCTCGTCGCTGCCGGTGAGTAATAACGACCGGGCGTAGAGCATCTGCGCCTCGACCCAGTCTGGACTCAATACCGCCGCCGTCTCCGAGTGTGCCAGCACCGAGTCATAGTCGCCGTTGCGAAGGGCCAGCCCGGCCAGACCGTAGTGGCCTTCGGCGATGCCCGGATTGGCGTCCACCAGTCCGCGAGCCACGGCGAATGCGGTATCGGCATCCGGCTCAGCGGCCAGCGCTTCGATGCTGCGGGCCACAGCGGCCGTAGTATTCTCCGCCCCGGCGGCGAATGTCGCGAAGTCCTCCAGCGCCAGGTCGGCCTGGCCAAGCCGCACCCGAAAGATGCCCATGTACAGGTGGGCTCGATTCGCTTCCGCGTTCAACTCCAGCCAGCGGCGGCCCGCCCTCAGGCCGATGACCGGCAGGTTGGTTTGCTGGGCGAGTTCCGCCGTGAGTTCGGCCAGTTGCGGATCGTCCGAAATCAGCGCGGCTTCAAGATAGTGCGCCGCCGCTTCCTCGAATCGCCCGCGCTCACGGGACACCTCCGCGAGCAGGAGGTGGGAATCCAGGTCCATGCGCGGATTCGACACCGGACCGGTGCCGGCACAGGCGCCCAGCAGAACGGAGGCGAACGTCACCACGCCCAAGGGCGCCACCTTCGCCGCCATCCGGGCGAAACCACGTAATCGGGCCATCTCCCCAGCTTAGGAGATTGCCGACGGAGCCGTCAACGGCGCATCCCGCGCCGGGCACTTCCGACCGCGCCTGGCGAATCCGGGTCCAACTTGTGCCAGTGCCGGGATTGCCCGACAATTCGGCGACCTTCCGGCAAACGCCGTACCGCAAGGACGCCCATCGTGAGCGGAACCGCCAACCAGGTATCGTCCCTTGAACCCAGGATCGCGGCGCTGGCGGCGCGCCACACGGAGATCGGTGAATTGCTGGGCAAGCCCGAGATCATTGCTGATCAGCCACGGTTTCGGGACCTTTCAAAGGAGTACGCCCGGCTGGAACCCCTGGTCGGCGCCTATGCCGACTACCGGCGGCTGCTCGATGACGTCGGCGCGGCGGAGGAACTGCAGGCCAGCGACGATCCCGAAGCCCGCGCCCTGGGCACTTCCGAACTTCAGGGCCTGTTGGAGGAACGGGAGGTCCGCGAACGGGAATTGATGGACCATCTGGTACCCGCGGACCCGGATGACGACGCCAATCTGTTCCTGGAAATCCGTGCGGGCACAGGCGGCGACGAGGCCGCGCTGTTCGCCGGCGACCTGTTCCGCATGTACCAGCGGTTCGTGGAGAACAACCGGTGGCAACTGGAGGTTCTCAGCCGCCACGAGGGCGAGCACGGCGGCTTCAAGGAAATCATCTGCCGAGTGGCCGGCAAGGGCGCCTACGCCAGTCTCAAGTTCGAGTCCGGCACCCATCGCGTGCAGCGGGTTCCGGAGACCGAGTCCCAGGGCCGCATCCATACTTCGGCCTGCACCGTCGCGGTCATGCCCGAACCGGAAGACGTGGCCGATGTGGAGATCGGTCCGGGTGACCTGCGGGTGGACACCTACCGGGCATCCGGCGCCGGCGGACAGCACGTCAACAAGACGGACTCGGCGGTGCGCCTGACGCATCTGCCCAGCGGCATTGTCGTGGAATGCCAGGACGAACGTTCCCAGCACAAGAACCGCGCCCGGGCGCTGTCGTTGCTGCGCGCGAAACTCAAGGATGCGGATGTCGCCCGCCAACAGGCAGAAACCGCCGAGCGCCGACGCCGGATGGTGGGCTCGGGGGACCGTTCGGAACGCATCCGCACGTACAACTTCCCCGAGCACAGGGTGGCGGACCACCGCATCCACCTGACGCTGTACAAACTCCAGGAAATTCTCGAGGGGGGCCTGGATCACCTCATCGAGCCGCTGGCCAGGGAGCACCGGGCCGACAGGCTCGCCGAGTTGATCGGGGGTTGAGGCGGGGGTCCCACCAGACTGGCCTATGCAACGTGAATCCGCTGCGGCAGACCTTGACATGTTTGGAACATGATTTCATGCTTCAACAATGTCCAGCATGATTCAAATCAGGAATGTTCCCGACACGCTGCACAGGAGGCTGAAGGCACGTGCCGCTTTGGAAGGCGTTTCAATGTCGCTCTATGTCTTGCGCGAAATCGAGAGAGCGTTGGCGCGACCGACCCGCCGCGAATTGCTTGAGGCGATTCGCAAGGAGGCTGACGTGGAGCTCGACATTTCCCCGGCCGATGCGGTGCGACAGGAACGTCACGAGCGAACGCCGTAGATGGTACTTGATGCGTCCGGCGCCATCGAATTCCTCTTGAACTCTGTACCGGGCAAAAGGCTGGCGGAACGTCTTTCGGATGATCGCGAGGAAGTAAGCGTCCCGCACTTGATCGACCTCGAAATAGCCCAAGTCTTGCGCCGTTATGTCTCCAGGGGGCAATTTGGCGCAGAGCGTGGCGCGTTGGCCTTGTCTCACTGGCGCAGCCTGCAAGTTCAACGCTATCCGCATGAACCGTTTCTGGACCGAATCTGGATGCTTCGCGACAACTTCAGCGCCTACGACGCCGTTTATGTCGCACTTGCAGAAACACTGTCAACAGATCTTGTAACCGGTGACCGGCGATTGGCCGGGGCGCCGGGAACCGTGGCCCGTATCGAGTTGATCTAGAGGTTTCCGCACCGGGGTCTGTCGCGCTTGTGCGACTCTGGCGACGCGTGGAGTAACAACTTGTTGAATCTGAAGGTTTTCCCTCATAAAGAGAGCTTGACCACTTTCAATCTGTCAGGTATGGAGTTTCAATTGGTCAGGCGTTGACCTTCAATTGGTCGGTCACGGAGACGAGCACCGATGTGCTCCCGAATTGTCGAGAAAACGCATACGCGAAGCGCGGAGGCGAGCTCCGTCGGCGCGTTGCTCGACTGGGCGGCGGCGCGGCTCGCGTCATCAAGCGACAGTCCGCGGCTCGATGCGGAAGCGCTGCTGTCGTTCATGCTCGATCGCCCCCGCGGCAGCATCATCGGATTTCCGGAACGACGCGTATCCGCCGAAAGTTCCGGGCAATATCGCGGCCTGATCGAACGACGTGGGGCGGGAATGCCGGTGGCGTACCTGACCGGCTGGCGCGAGTTCTATTCGCTTCCGCTGAGGGTATCGCCCGACACGCTGGTGCCGCGGCCAGAAACCGAATTGCTGGTGGATACGGTGCTGGACAGGCTGACCGCGAATGAAGGTGCCACGGTGCTGGACGCGGGAAGCGGCAGCGGCGCCATCGCCCTCGCCATCAAGCAGCGCCGCCCGCGATGCAGGATGATTGCCGTGGAACTCAGCGCCCCAGCTCTGAGGATCGCCACCGCCAATGGCGTGCAGCTGGGAATCGAAGTCGATTGGGTGCGATCGGACTGGTTTGGCGCGCTGTCCGGCGACAGCTTCGACTTCATCGCGGCCAATCCGCCCTACGTGGCGAAGGACGACGAGGCGTTTCTCGGCGGCGAGTTGCGGCACGAACCCCGCCTGGCGCTGGACGGCGGCGCAGACGGACTCGACAGCCTCCGTGAGATCATAGCCGGCGCGCCGCGCGTGCTCGCTCGGCACGGCACGTTGTTGCTGGAACATGGCCGCGATCAGGCCATGCGCGTGCGGCGCCTGATGGGCGGCGCGGGGTTTGCAGACATCGAGACGTACCGGGATCTCGCCGGCCACGACCGCGTTACCGCGGGGAGGCACGGGTGAATCTGCACGACGTCCAAGAGGCGTATAATTCCCCCCAACACTCGCTATTTTGTCCAGCGACAAGCTATCTGGTTTGCGCGCGCGCGCCGGATCATTGCCCAAGCCCCCTTGCTGTTCGAGGACGACGACCGCGAGGGGCGCGTGCGGACAGACCTTTCGAGCGTCGTGGGGCGACGAGCGGGCCATGGATGGCCATTAGCGAGGAGCCCCCGATCCGACCATCCGCCAGGATGGCGGAGGGAGGTCAAGCTCGAAAGGGCTGTCCGCACGCGCCCCCACTGGCGCAGCGGTCGAATAAAGGATTGTCGTTGTTAATCGGAGTGCAATAGTGCCCCCACACCGCAGATATCACGGGCCCCGGTCTAATAGCCCAAGTTGGCCGAAAGCCAGCGTTCGGCCACCTCCACCGTCCAACCCTTGCGGGACGCGTAGTCCTCCACCTGGTCGCGGCCAAGCTTGCCCACCGCGAAGTAGCGGGCCCGTGGATGGGAAAGATACCAGCCGCCGACCGCCGCGGCGGGCCACATCGCGAAGCTTTCGGTGAGCTTGATCCCGGTATTGCGCTCGACATCCAGCAAGTCCCACAGGGACTGCTTTTCGGTGTGGTCGGGGCATGCCGGGTAACCCGGCGCGGGCCGGATGCCGCGATACGCTTCGGCGATAAGATCCGCATTGTCGAGCCGTTCGTCCCCCGCATAACCCCAATATTCGGTGCGCACGAGCTGATGCAGCCGCTCGGCGAACGCCTCCGCAAGACGGTCCGCCAAGGCCTTGAGGATGATCGCGCTGTAGTCGTCGTGGGCCGCCTCGAAGCGAGCCACGCATTCATCGAGCCCGATACCGGCGGTCACTGCGAAGCCGCCCAGGTAATCGGCGACCCCGGTGTCCCGCTGTGCGAGCAAGTCGGCCAGGCAGTCGTTGTGAAGGTCGGCGCGCTTGCGCCGTTGCTGACGAAGGTGATGCAGGCGCGCCCGGACCCGTTGCCGCGAATCGTCCGCGTACACCTCGATATCGTCGCCCGTGGCGTTGGCCGGGAACAGCCCGGCCACGGCCGACGCGCGCAGCCACTGCCCTTCAACCGCCTGGGTCAACAGCCGCCGGGCGTCGTCGTAGAGCGAGCGGCAGGCTTCGCCAACCGCGGGGTCATCCAGTATTTGCGGGAAACGCCCATGAAATTCCCAGGCGTTGAAAAACGGCATCCAGTCGATGTAGTCCACCAGATCGCTTAACGGATAGTCGTCGAATCTGTGCAGCCCGGGTACGCGCGGCGCCGGCGGACGGTAGTCTGACCAGTCCAGGGTGAGCCTGTTCGCACGGGCCTGACTCAACGTCAGTTGGTCCGCGCGGCTCGCGCGCGCCTTGTGGCGTTCGCGGCGCCGCTCGTGGTCCCGGGCGATTTTCGATGCGAACTCCGCGCTTCCCTCCCCGATCAGCGTCTGCGCCACATTGACGGAACGGGAGGCGTCCTTGACGTGGACAACCGGCCCTTCATAGGCGGGATCGATCTTGACGCTGGTGTGTGCGGGCGAGGTGGTCGCGCCACCGATCAGCAGCGGCACCGAAAACTCCTGCCGCCGCATCTCTCCGGCCACCCGCACCATTTCGTCCAGCGACGGCGTGATCAGGCCGGAAAGCCCGATCAGGTCGGCGCTTACCTCCTTCGCGGTCGCGAGGATCTTCTCGGCGGGCACCATGACGCCCAGGTCGATGACCTCGAAGTTGTTGCACTGCAGCACCACGCCGACGATGTTCTTGCCGATGTCGTGGACGTCGCCCCGCACGGTGGCGATCACCAGCTTGCTCCGGGTACCCGAGCCGGTCTTGTCCGCCTCGATGAAGGGCACCAGGTGTGCCACGGCCTTCTTCATGACCCGCGCCGACTTCACCACCTGCGGGAGGAACATCTTGCCGGCGCCAAACAGGTCGCCGACGATGTTCATGCCGTCCATGAGCGGCCCCTCGATGACGTCCAGCGGCCGCTCGGCGGATTGCCGCGCCTCCTCGGTGTCGGCGATGACATGCCCGTCGATGCCGTGCACCAGCGCGTGTTCCAGGCGCCTGGCCACGGGCCAGCCACGCCAGTCTTCTTTCGCCCGCCCCCGCTTTTCCCGACGCTGCGTCCGGTACCGTCCGGCCACCTCCACCAGGCGCTCGGTAGCGTCCGGGCGGCGATTCAGGATGGCGTCCTCGGCGGCGGTGCGCAGATCCTCGGGAATCTCCTCGTACACGGCAAGCTGTCCCGGATTGACGATGCCCATGTCCATCCCGGCCCGGATCGCGTGATAGAGGAACGCCGAATGCATGGCCTCGCGCACGGGATTGTTGCCCCTGAACGAGAACGACACGTTGCTGACGCCGCCGCTGACCAGCGCCTGGGGCAGCTCCGCCTTGATGCGCCGGGCAGCCTCGATGAAGGCCACGCCATAGTCGTTGTGTTCCTCGATCCCGGTGGCGACCGCGAAGATGTTCGGATCCAGGATGATGTCCTCCGGCGGAAATCCGGCCTCGTCGACGAGCAGCTGGTAGGCGCGGCGGCAGATGCGCAGGCGCTGTTCAACCGTTTCGGCCTGACCGCCCTCGTCGAAGGCCATCACGACCACTGCGGCCCCGAAACGGCGGATCTCCCGTGCCTGACCAAGAAAGGCGTCCTCGCCCTCCTTGAGGCTGATCGAGTTCACCACGCCCTTGCCCTGCAGGCACTTCAGCCCCGCGAGCATCACGCTCCACTTGGACGAGTCCACCATCACCGGCACGCGGGCGATGTCGGGCTCCGCCGCGACGAGGTTGAGAAACCGTCGCATCGCGGCTTCGCTGTCGAGCATGCCCTCGTCCATGTTGACGTCGATGAGCTGCGAACCGCTTTCAACCTGCTCCCGGGCCACCTGTACCGCTTCTTCGAATTCCCCAGCGACGATGAGCCGTCTGAAACGCGCCGACCCGGTCACGTTGGTGCGTTCGCCGACATTGACGAACAGGCTGTCGGGGCCGATGGTGAACGGCTCAAGCCCCGACAAGCGGGTTCTGACCGGTATGTCCGGAAGGCGCCGGGGTGCGTGCCTGCCGACGGATTCGACGATGGCCCGGATGTGACGGGCGGTCGTGCCGCAGCACCCTCCCGCCAGGTTGATCCAGCCGTTCGCGGCGAATTCACCGAGCAGCTGCGCCATGTGTTCGGGCGTATCGTCGTATTCGCCGAACTCGTTGGGAAGCCCCGCGTTCGGATGAACGCTCACGGCAAACTCCGACAGGCGGGCCAGTTCCTCCACATAGGGACGCAGTTCGGTGGCGCCGAGCGCGCAGTTCAACCCCACAAGCAAGGGTCTTGCGTGGCGAACGGAGTTGTAGAACGCCTCCAGTGTCTGTCCCGACAGGGTACGGCCCGACGCATCCGTGATGGTGCCGGAGATCATCACCGGGATTTCCACCCCCGTACGCTCGCGCAGTTCCTGGATCGCATACAGCGCCGCCTTGGCGTTGAGGGTGTCGAATATCGTCTCCACCATGAGCAGGTCGACACCTCCCCGGATCAGCGCGGCGGCAGCGGTGGCGTAAGCGTCGGCCAATTGGTCGAATTCGATCTCGCGGTGGCCGGGATCGTTGACATCGGGGGAGATCGACGCGGTGCGATTGGTGGGGCCCAGGGCGCCGGCGACAAACCGCGGAACACCGGTTTTTCGGCCACCCGGTCCGCCGCCTCGCGCGCAAGCCGCGCAGCGGCGAGGTTGATGTCGACCACCCTCTCCTCCAACCCGTATTCGCCCTGGGACGGCGCGTTCGCGTTGAAGGTGTTGGTGGTGACGATGTCGGCGCCCGCCTCAAGGAACTCGTGATGGATGCGGGCCACCCGCGCCGGTTGGGTAATGCTTAGCAGGTCGTTGTTGCCCATGAGGTCCTGCGGCCAGTCGGCAAAACGCTCGCCTCTGAAATCGGCCTCCGAGAGTTGCAGTGCCTGAACGCTGGTCCCCAGAGCCCCGTCGAGGAACGCGATTCGCCGACGCAGCAATGCCCGCAACTGCCCGACGCGCCTGTTCACGCGGCGTACTCCGCACCGGCGCGGTCGGGCCGAAGCCCCAGCGCATGGCAGATCGCGTAAATCAGTTCCGCGCGGTTGAGCGTATAGAAGTGAAACTGGCGCACGCCGTGGCGAAACAGTTCGTCGACCTGTTCGATAGCCACGCTGGCGGCGATCATCCGGCTGGTCTGCAAGTCCCCGTCCAGGCCCGAAAACCGTTCATGTATCCGGCCGGGAACGTTCACACCGCACTTTGCGGCAAATTTCAGCATGCCACTGAAACTTGCGATCGGCAGGATCCCCGGAATGATGGGCACCTTCACGCCCGCGCTGCGACAGCGGTCCCTGAAGCGCAGGTACGCCGAGGTGTCGTAGAAGAATTGCGTGATCGCCCGCGAGCCGCCGGCGTCTATCTTGCGTTTCAGGTTGTCCAGGTCGGCCGCGGCGCTCAAGGCCTCCGGATGAACTTCCGGATAGGCAGCCACCGAGATGTCGAAGGGCGCCACGGAAAGCAATCCCCCGACCAGGTCCGAAGCGTAGGCGAAACCGTCTTCGCGCGGTTCGTGAAAGCGCGCCCCCCGGGGCGGATCGCCGCGCAGCGCGACCAGCTGCCTGATCCCGGCGTCCCGGTACGCCCGGGCGATCGACAACACCTCCTCGCGGCGGGACCCGATGCAGGTGAGATGGGGCGCGCAGGTCAGGTCCGTTTCGTCTCGGATGCGCTGTACGATTCTGTGGGTGCGATCGCGCGTCGAACCGTCGGCGCCGTACGTCACCGAAACGAATCTGGGTCCCAGCGGCCCGAGCCGTTTCACGGAATGCCACAGCGTGCGTTCCATTTCCTCGGTGGCCGGCGGAAAGAATTCGAACGAGACCTGGATATTCCTAACTGTCACCGGGAATCTCCGCGTCGATCATTCCGGGCACAAGACAGGATGAGGCCGCCTTGGCGGCAAGCGTCACCAGGACGGACTCCCGCGCCGCGGACCGCAGTTCCACGGCCTTCAGACCCGCCTGGACCAGGTGCCGCTCCAGATGATTGTTGGCGGCCGGTGCCGTCCCGGCTTCAATGATCAGCAGCAGGGCCTCGTCGTTCATGACGCGGGCGGCCTCTCTCAACGCGGCAGCGGGGTCGTCGGCGGTGCCCAGCACACGGTCCATGGTCACCAGGTCGAAGCAGCGGTCCGTAAACTCCAGGTCGTACATGTCCCCCTGGCACACCGTGCAATTGGCAAGCCCCGACGACAATGCCGCCGCCCGCGCGATGAGCCGCATGTCGCGGGACAGATCCACGGCCACCGCGCGGCGGGCGCGGCCCGCCAGCAGCCGCAGCATGCTCCCCGTGCCGGTGCCGATGTCCAGCAGATCGCCCAGCGATCCGCCATTCGGAGCCGTTGGTATCCAACGGGCCAGCAGGGCGTCGATGACGGCGCCGACCTCTGACATGTCGGTGGCACCGAGGGAACATACGCCGAGGCGGTCCAACAGCGTCCTGGCACGGGCCAGCCGGCTGTCGAGGATGGCGATAAGCCGCTGTCGATCCCTTGAGATGACCGGATCGCTCTCCGAGACGCTCGACAGGACCGCCTCCACCAGGTCACGGTGATCATCATCGATGGCGGCGCGATAATACACTTCATTCTGGTCCGGGGTCCGGCGGACGGCGCGGGCGTCGCACAACAGTTTCAGATGCCTGGAAACTCGCGGCTGACTGAGGCCGGTGACCTGGACCACTTCGCCAACAGAGAGTTCACCGCGCCGCAGCACCCATAGCAGGCGCAGGCGGGTAGGGTCCTGAAGCACCCGGAGCAAATCCGTCAGCTTGCGAAGCTCGTACATAACTACATCGGTATATAACGATGTAGTTATATATCTTGAGGTGCGTTACATGTCAACCGCGAGCCAAGCCGCTGCCGAATCGGGTTCGGGATTCGATTTCAAACCATCGGATTCGAACATCGACGGCGGTGGACGGCGCTATTCAGAGACTGGTCGCGGGGATCGTACTCAGCATCAGTTCCAGCCGGTTGTCTTGCCGCAGCGCGGCACTTTCGACCACATTGCGGTTCATGGCCCTGACAACGTCTTCGTGCGAACGGGGCCGCGGGACGGTGCCGGCGGCGGGACGGATGGCCAACTTGTCGATATCCGCAATCGCATACCGGTAAGGCCTGATCGGCAATTCCACCGAGTAGGCGCCTATGGCATACAGCCGTGTTTTCTCGTGGATGTGATCGTTCAGAATCGAGATGAACCCCGCAAAGGCGGAATCGTCGGGAAAATTGATGAAATCCCAGAGTAAACACACGTCAAACCGCACGTCGTCAACGGTTTCAAGGAATGCTTGAGTCTCATCGTTACTAACGGCGGGAAAGGAGCAATTGAACAGGTCGGCCACGTAGAGCCGGCACCGGAAGCGCCTGAGAAAGTCAACGGTCTGCGCCTCGACCGGCCCCGCGTCAAGGATGTTCAGCGTCGCGTTGCCGCCCAGTCCTTCGAAAACTTCCGGAAGAACGCGAGTGTGCTCGTAGGTCCAATTCCGAGTGGGCGCAGGGCGGCGCGGTTCCTCGTTCGGACCCGGCCGACTGATCGTTGCCGCCCCGCTCTTCGGTGCGCCCATCTTGTTCTTGCCTCATCGTCGTCGGCGAGACCCAGGCCGTCCGTCACTCCAACCCGCCGCCACCGGAAGCGCAAGAATACCCGGCCCGGGGCGAAGTTCGCTAGAGCTTGTTCCTCAGCATTTCGTTCACCTGCCGGGGATTGGCCTTGCCCCCCGAAGCCTTCATCACCTGTCCGACCAGAAATCCGATGACCTTCGTCCTGCCGCCCCTGTACTGCGCCACCTGTTCCGGGTGCCCGGCGATCACCCCGTCCACAAGGGCCTCGATGGCGCCGGCGTCGCTGATTTGCCGCAGGCCCCGGGCCTCGATGATGTCGTCCACGGTGCCTTCGCCATTCCACAACGCGTCCAGCACCTCCTTGCCCATGCGGCCGGAAAGCGTTCCATCGGCAACGCGGTCCAGCAACGACCCGAACGTTGTCGCGTCGACCCTCGTGTCGGCCACATCCACCCCTTCGCGGTTGAGGATTGAGGTCAGCTCACCCTGGAACCAGTTGGACACCGTCTTCGGCGGGGCCGAACGGCTCGCGCGCACCGCCGCCTCGAAGTAGTCCGCCGATTCCGGACCGGAGGTCAGCAATTGCGCATCGTTGGCGGAAAGGCCGTACTGCTCGATGAAGCGCGCACGCCTCGCCGCCGGCAGTTCCGGCATATCGGCCCGCAACCGCTCGATCAGGGCGTCGTCAATGACTACCGGCAACAGGTCGGGATCGGGAAAATACCGATAGTCGTTGGCTTCCTCCTTGCCGCGCATGACGCGGGTCTCGTTGCGGTCCGCATCGTATTGGCGTGTTTCCTGGGCCACGCTGCCGCCGTCCTCGAGCACGCCGATCTGGCGCTCGATCTCCACCTCGATGGCTTTTTCCACGAACCGGAAGGAATTGAGGTTCTTGATTTCGGTTCGGGTGCCGAACCGGTCCTCGCCGCATGGCCTGATGGAGACGTTGGCGTCGCAGCGGAACGAGCCCTCCTGCATGTTGCCGTCCGAAATGCCGAGATACCTCACCAGGGTGTGAATGGCGCGCATGTATTGGCCGGCTTCCCGCGCCGAGCGCAGATCGGGCTCGGAGACGATCTCCAGCAGCGGCGTGCCGGCCCGATTCAGGTCGATGCCGCTGAGCCCCTGGAAATCCTCGTGCAGGGACTTGCCGGCATCCTCCTCCAGGTGGGCCCGGGTGATGCCGATTGTCTTGATGCCGCCGTCGTCCGAGACGATGTCCAGGCGGCCATCATGCACGATGGGCAACTCGTACTGGGAGATCTGATACCCCTTCGGAAGGTCGGGATAGAAGTAATTCTTGCGCGCGAAGATCGAGCGCCGCGCGATGGCGCAGCCCGTCGCCAGTCCGAACCGGACGGCCATGTGGACCGCCTCGGCATTGAGCACCGGCAGCACGCCCGGATAACCCAGGTCGACGAGTGACGCCTGGCTGTTGGGAGGCGCGCCGTAGCGCGTCGGCGAACCCGAAAAGATCTTGCTTTCGGTGGCAAGCTGGGTGTGGATTTCCAGGCCGATGACGGATTCCCAATCCATATTCAGATCTCCGGCGGCGCGAGCGTGTGCCAATCCGTCTCCTTCTGGTACCAGTGGGCCGCTCTCAACAGCAGGTCCTCGCCGAGATGCGGTCCGATGAACTGCAACCCTACCGGCAGCCCGCGCACCAGGCCGCAAGGCACGGAAATCGCCGGCAGGCCCGCAAGCGGCGCGCCGATGGTATAGATGTCGTTCAGGTACATCCGGACCGGGTCGTCGAGCTTTTGTCCCAGCGGGAAAGCCGGGGTGGGGGTGGTCGGTCCGGCGATGATGTCCACCTCCCTGAACGCGCGGGCGAAATCCTCGCTGATGAGCTGGCGCACCTTCTGCGCCTGCAGGTAGTAGGCATCGAAATAACCCGCTGAAAGCACGTAGGTGCCCGTCAGAATTCGCCGCTTGACCTCCGCCCCGAATCCCTCGCCACGGGTTCGCATGTACAGTTGCGCCAGGTCCTCGGCGCCCTTGGCCCGGTGGCCGAAACGCACCCCGTCGAATCGGGACAGGTTGGAAGAGGCTTCCGCCGGCGCCACAACGTAGTAGACGGGCACGGACAGACCGATATTCTTGAGTCGAACCGTTCTGAGGGTGGCGCCGAGCCGCTCCATGACCGCCAGTGCGTCACGGACGAGCTGTGCGTTGCCCCGGTCCAGACCGTCGTCGAAGAAATCCTCCACGACACCGATGGTGATGTTTCCCGGGGGACGCGCAAGCCCGGCAGTGTAGTCGGGCACGGGCTCCGGCAGCGCCGTGGAGTCCCTCGGGTCGGGGCCGGCCATGGCCTGCAGCAACAGGGCGGCGTCCTCCGCCGTGCGCGCCAGGGTGCCGGCCTGGTCCAGGCTGGACGCGAAGGCGACCATGCCCCAGCGGGACACACGGCCATAGGTGGGCTTGATGCCGGTTATGCCGCACAAGGCGGCGGGTTGGCGGATCGAACCGCCGGTGTCCGTGCCGGTCGCTCCCGGCGTCAGGCGTGCCGCGACCGCCGCGGCAGAGCCTCCCGAAGACCCTCCAGGCACCCGGTTCCTGTCCCAAGGATTGCGCACCGGCCCATAGTGGCTGGTTTCGTTCGAAGACCCCATGGCGAATTCATCCATATTGGTCTTGCCGAGCATGACGGCGCCCGCCTTCCGAAGCCGGGCGACCACTGTGGCGTCGTAAGGCGAAACGAAATTGTCCAGCATGCGCGAACCGCACGAAGTCCTTGCGCCTGCGGTGCAGAAAATGTCCTTGTGGGCGATGGGAATGCCGGTCAGGGGGGGGGCGTCTCCGGCGGACAGCCGTGCGTCGGCCAGCTTCGCCTGGGCTCGAGCGTCCTCCGCGGTGACGGTGATGAAGGAGTTCAGGTCGCCGTCAAGCCGATCAATGCGGGCCAGGAAGTGGTCGGTGAGTTCAACGGCGGAAACCTTGCGCGCCTCAAGGCTCTCCGCCAACTGCGTAATGGTTGCGTCGTGCATCGCGGTGGTGGATTTTCAGCCCGGATTACGGGTCGTGTTCGGTCGCCTGGGCACGGCGCGGTTATTCGATGACCTTGGGCACCAGGTACAGATCCCGTTCCACACACTGGGCATTGCGCTGATACCTGTCGTGGCGGTCCACTTCGGTAACACGGTCTTGCCGCAATGGCTGGGTACGGTCCAGCGGATGCGCCATCGGAAGAACCGCGACCGTATCCACCGCCTGCAAGGCGTCCACCATGGTGACAATCTCAGACAGCTTCGCGGCCACGCCTTCCATCTCTTCGGATGCGATCTCCAGACGGGACAGAATACAGAGATTGTTGAGATCTTCCAGAGTCAGAGACACGGTGTTCGACGCAAATATCCGGCGCACAACTATACACCTTCGCCTTGCCGATTGTCGTACCCATTGCTAAAGTGCCTGATTGGTTCCTAGTGGCGAACTTGTCCCACAATGCTAAAGCGCTTTCTCGGTTTTTTTTCCACCGATCTCTCGATTGATCTGGGCACGGCGAACACGCTGATCTACGTGCGTGGCCAAGGTGTCATTCTCGACGAACCGTCTGTGGTGGCCATCCGTGAGAACAAGGCCGGCGGAGGCAATGTCCTGCAGGCCGTGGGAGCCGATGCCAAGAGCATGCTGGGAAGAACGCCCGGGAACATGAAGGCCATTCGACCGCTGAAAGATGGCGTTATCGCTGACTTCGACATTACCGAGAAAATGCTGCAGCACTTCGTCAAGAAGGCGCATGGGTCTCGATTCTTCAAGCCGAGCCCCCGGGTACTGGTATGCGTACCGTACGGTTCGACCCAGGTGGAACGGCGGGCGATCCGCGAATCCACCGAATTGGCGGGGGCCCGCAAGGTGTTTCTTGTGGAGGAGCCCATGGCGGCCGCGGTCGGCGCGGGAATGCCTGTGCACGAAGCGAGGGGATCCATGGTGCTGGACATCGGCGGCGGAACATCGGAAGTGGCGGTCATGTCCCTCAACGGCATCGTCTACGCGTCCTCCGTACGCATCGGGGGAGACCGGTTCGACGAGGCCATCATCAACTATGTCCGGCGCAATTACGGCGTGTTGATCGGCGAATCCACCGCGGAACGCATCAAGATGCAGATCGGAACGGCCTTTCCGGGCCGCAAGGTAAAGGAAACTTCGGTCAAGGGCCGCAATCTTTCCGAGGGCGTGCCCCGCACGTTCTCCCTGAACAGCAATGAGATATTGGAAGCCCTCCAGGAACCGCTGCAGGGGATCGTGCGCGCGGTGCGGACAGCGCTGGAGCAGACTCCGCCGGAATTGGGCGCCGACGTGGCCGAGGCGGGCATAGTGGTGACCGGAGGAGGCGCGCTGCTGACCGACCTGGACAAACTCCTGATGGAGGAGACCGGCATACCGGTAGTGGTGGCCGATGAACCGCTGACCTGCGTGGCACGCGGAGGCGGACGCATACTTGAATTACTGGATGAACACGGGCCGGCTGTGTTCGCCGTTGACTAGGCGGCGCGCCGGGTGAACAGGAACGGCGCACCATGCGGCATCCGCCCGTCGGGATGCCAATGCGGGGCGGCGGTCAGACATTCGGGAGAAAGATGCCGATAACCGACTCGGGCGACAGGCAGTCGTCGACTTCGCTGAGCATTCGCTTCGCGCTGCTCGCGGCCCTCAGCTTGACGATCATGGTTCTCGACCATCGGGGCAACGCGGTGATCGACCGTATCCGCCAGGGTGCGTCGATGATCGTCTACCCTCTGCAGATCGGTGTCGACAAACCCTTCTCCGTCTGGCGCTGGACCAGGCAAGCGCTCGCAAGCCGCGAAGCGCTGCTTGAGGAGAACGCCCGCCTGAAAGGCGAACTTCGCAACCATGACGTACGCCTGCAGCGAATGGCCACGCTGGAGGCGGAAAACGCCCGCCTGCGCGCGATGCTGGACTCCAGCGAGCGGGTTGCGGACCGGATGCTGGTTGCCGAGATCCTTTCCGTGGACCCGGCCCCCCATCGGCGGCGATTCACCATCAATCGGGGCGTCCTGAACGGCGTTCACGCGGGACAGGCATTGCTGGACGCCGACGGCGTGGTCGGCCAGATCGACACTGTCGATGCCCTGACATCCCATGCCGTACTGATCAGCGACTCCAATCACGGCCTGCCCGTGGCCGTCAACAGGACGGGCCTGCGCACCATGGCGCTGGGCACCGGCGAGACGGGCCTGCTGAACCTGCCCTACCTGACCAACAGCGCGGACATTCGGGAAGGCGACCTTCTCGTTACTACAGGGCTCGGCGGCGTATTTCCGCCAGGGTACCCGGTGGGCCGCGTGACCGTAGTGCAGCGTCGTCCCGGTCAATCGTTCGCGCGGGTCATGGCCCGACCCAGCGCGGGACTCGACCGGGGCCGGGAGGTGCTGGTGGTTATGAACGCGGACGAAGCCGGACTCACCGCGGCCGCAAGCGATCTGGTGGAGACCAGGCGATGAACGCGCGGATACGGCACTGGGCGTTGCCGGTGGCGACCTTCATACTGGCGCTGGCGCTGTCGATCGTGCCCCTCGATGATCGCGTCGCACCGTTCCGGCCGGACTGGGTCGCGTTGGCGCTTATCCACTGGGCAGTCGCCAGACCCTGGCAGTTCGGACTTCTGACCGCCTTCTCCATGGGCCTGGCCCTGGATCTTCTCACCGGTTCCGAACTTGGAAAACATGCGTTCGCACTATTGCCGGTCGTCTACCTGGCGCTGCGGCTCCGCCTCCGGATTCGGGGCGCCCTGAACTGGCAGGTGGCGGTGACGGTGGTATTGATACTGACTCTCTATCATTTCATCCTGTTCTGGATCGACGGTGCCGGCCAGCGCGCCATCCCGAGCTCCATCACCTGGGCACCGCTTGCATCCAGCGCGATGCTCTGGCCGGTGATCACGTTCGCGCTGGGCGGATTCCACCGGGACCGGATGAAGGCGGCATAGCGGTTTAATACCATCGGAACGATGCGCGGCCAGATTCAAATCCGGGACTTATGGAAGGAACAGCGGCTGGTCCACTCCCGGCTCATCCTGATGGCCCTGCTCGTCGTGGCGATGACCGGCGTTCTGGTATGGCGGCTATTCCAGATCCAGGTCTCGCACCATGAAGTCTTCGCTGAACTGGCCCAGGGCAATCGCGTCCGGATCGAGCCCCTGGCGCCGACACGGGGCCTCATTTTCGATCGCAACGGACAGTTGCTGGCGGAAAATCTGCCGGCATGGGAAATGGTGGCGATTCCCGAGGAGATTTCCGATCTGGAAGCGACCTTGCAGTCTCTGGAGACCCTTGACCTCCTGGATCCGGCCGAGCGTTCCAACCTGGTCGACACGGTGAACTCGCATCGCAGATTCGAACGCGTCGTGCTGGCGAACCTGACCGAGTCTCAAGCGGCACGGTTCGCCGTGCGGCGCCATCGATTCAGCGGTATTGACATTCGGGAGGGCCTGATCCGCCACTACCCATACGGCGACCTGACAGGTCACTCGATCGGCTACCTGGGCAGCATCGGCAGCGAGGACATGGCGCGGATCGACCGCGCCAACTACGCGGCGACCACGCTCATCGGCATCAGCGGCCTGGAACGCAGTTACCAGGATGTGCTGCACGGCACCGTAGGCTTTCGCCAGCAGTTGGTCAACGCGCAGGGGCGCGTGCTGGTGGACCCGGCGGCGGCGTCCGATTCGATGCGTGGCAACCTCGACACGCGATGGCCCGTCCCCGGAGACAATCTGGTGGTCGGCCTGGACATCGAGCTTCAATTGGCCGCCCAGCGGGCCCTGGAGGGCATGCGCGGCGCGGCCGTGGCCATCGAGCCCGCCACGGGCGACGTGCTGGCATTGGTCAGCTCGCCGGCATTCGACCCCAATCAATTCGGGTCCGGGTTGAGCCATGTCCGGTTCCGCGAGCTGGAGACGGACCCCGACAAACCCCTGTTCAACCGTGCGTTGGCGGGACGTTATCCGCCGGGCTCCACCATCAAGCCGTTTCTGGGACTGGCGGCGATGCGCTTGAATGTGCTTGATGCGGACGATCCCGTCTATTGCGGCGGACATTTCTCGCTGCCCGGCCAGACCCATCAATATCGCGACTGGCAGCGCGAAGGGCACGGCCTGGTGGACCTGCACCAGGCTATCGTGGAGTCATGCGACGTTTACTTTTATCGGCTGGCGACGAACATGGGCATCGACGCCATCGACTCCTCCCTGAAAATCTTCGGTTTCGGCAGTCTGACCGAAATCGATATCGGCGGCGAAATCCGCGGTGTGGTGCCTTCCAGGGAATGGAAGCGGAACAATTTTTCGCGCCGAGAGGACCAGACCTGGTTCCCCGGCGAAACCGTCATTGCCGGCATCGGCCAGGGCTACACCACGGCGACGCCGTTGCAACTGGCGCACGCCACCGCGGTGCTGGCCGCCGGCGCACGGCTTAAGCCCCGCATGGTGGTGGCGACGCAGGCCGCGGCGAGCGGCGATGTCGTCGAGATCGATCCGGTCCCACTGGCCACCTTGCCTGAAATCGACCCGCGCCATTGGCAACGCATTCGCGAAGCGATGATCGGAGTCATCGAGCACGACAGGGGAACCGCGCGCCGCCCGTTGGGACAGACGCCGTACCGCGTTGCCGGCAAGACCGGCACGGCCCAGGTGATTTCCGTGGCCCAGGGCGAGGAATACGACGCCGAGGCGCTGGACGAACGCCTTCGGGACCATGGCCTGTTCATCGCCTTCGCACCGGCGGACAATCCGGCCATTGCGGTCGCGGTGGTGGTGGAGAACGGCGGTTCGGGAAGCGGACTGCCCGCCGAGGCGGCTCGCAGGATACTGGACGCCTATCTGGCACTTGAGGATCATGGCTAGAGGATCCATGCTCGATTCCGGCGCGTCGCAGGCCGCCATCAGAATGCCGTTCGCTGGACGAAGCATCGTGATGGACCTGCCGTTGGTGATCGGCAGCCTTGCCGTATGCATCCTGGGACTGGTGATCCTTTACAGTGCCGTGGACCAGAATGTTTCGCTCCTGTTGCGGCAGGGAATCCGACTGTCCGTCGCACTGCTGGCCTTCGCCGCTGCCGCCCAGGTCGCCCCGTCGACACTGCGCCTGTGGACACCCTGGATTTTCCTGGGCTCGTTGGGGCTATTGCTCTGGGTGCTGGTCGACGGCGCGGTGGGCAACGGTGCGCAACGCTGGCTGGACTGGGGCATCGTCCGGTTCCAGCCATCGGAGATACTGAAGATCGCGGTGCCGTTGATGATCGCGTGGTACATGCACGATCGTCAACTTCCACCCAATCTGCCCAACCTGATAGTGCTCGGATGCATCATCGCGGCCCCCACCCTGCTGATACTTCGCCAACCCGACCTCGGCACGGCGGCGCTGGTATTCGCGGCGGGGGGACTGACCGTGCTCCTTGCGGGCATCAGCCTGCGGCTTGTCGCCCTGCTGAGCGTGGTCGCCCTGGCCATGGCCCCGGTGCTCTGGTCGACCATGCTGGACTATCAGCGCGCCCGCGTACTGACGTTCCTGAATCCCGAGTCCGACCCGCTCGGAGCCGGCTACAACATAATCCAGTCGAAGATCGCGCTGGGCTCCGGCGGACTGTTCGGCAGGGGTTGGCTCAACGGTACCCAGTCGCATCTGGAATTCCTTCCGGAACGCTCCACGGACTTCATTCTCGCCGTAATGGGCGAAGAGTTCGGCCTGCTCGGACTGCTTCTGCTGCTCGGACTGTATCTTCTGGTGGTGGGGCGCGGACTGTACATCGCCGCCCAGGCTCAAGACCATTTCGGCCGTCTGCTGGCGGGCGGCCTGAGCCTGACCTTTTTCCTGCATGTCTTCGTGAATGCCGGCATGGTCTGCGGCCTGCTCCCCGTGGTGGGCGTTCCGCTGCCGCTGATCAGCCTGGGCGGCACCTCCATGGTGACGCTGATGGCGGGACTTGGCATCCTCACCGCAATCCATGGCAATCGGAGGTTATTGGCAACATGACCACTCATCTTCGGCCCGTACCCGCCGGGCTTCTGATCGTCGGGGTCTCCTTGGCGGCAGGCGCCGTCCGCGCAGTCGACGTCGATCCCGTCGCGGTGGACCAGGCGCGGGCGGCCTTTGTCGAACGCATGGTCGATGAACATGGATTCGACGCCGCCGAACTGAGCGCGGTCCTTGAGCGCGCCGAAATCCGGCAGAGCATTCTCGAAGCCATATCCAGACCTGCCGAACGGGTCCTGGCCTGGCACGAGTATCGCGACATCTTTCTCACCGAAACGCGCATCGACGGCGGCGTGGCGTTCTGGCGGGAGCACGCCGGGGAGATCGCCCGCGCCAGCGATTCGTTCGGAGTCGCGCCGGAAGTGCTGGTGGCGATCCTGGGAGTGGAAACCAATTACGGCGGGCGCATGGGCAGCTACCGAGTGGTGGACGCCTTGGCCACATTGGCGT
Organism: Candidatus Rariloculaceae bacterium; assembly: GCA_965221035.1. Lineage (GTDB taxonomy): Bacteria > Pseudomonadota > Gammaproteobacteria > Steroidobacterales > Rariloculaceae > UBA6522. Next base: position 2,867,206 of record OZ244860.1, on the reverse strand, counting down.
TCGCCTATCCTCCGAGGTCCGCATTCTTTGCCTCCGAACTGGAAGCGTTCTTCCTGCTCGTCAGGGAAGAAGGCTTCGACCCGGAGTCGCTCATGGGGTCATACGCCGGCGCCATGGGCGCCGGACAGTTCATTTCATCGAGCTTTCGCGCCTACGCCGTGGACGGCAACGGTGACGGCAGACGCGACCTGTGGGAGGACTGGGAGGATGTGCTGGCCAGCGTCGCCAACTATTTTGCCGCCCACAGCTGGCGGGCGGGGGAGGCCGTCGCGGAGCGGGTTCTGCCGATCCCGGGCCGTGCCAGCGGGGAATCGGACAACACGATGGACCTGAACGATACCCTGGCCTCGGTACGCGAGGCGGGATACGAAATCACGACGGACCTGCCCGACGACACGCCCGTCACCCTCCTGTCGCTCGAGGGCGATGACGAACAGGAATACTGGGTCGGATACCACAACTTCCGCGTGATTACCCGCTACAATCGCAGCGTCATGTACGCGCTGGCGGTTCACCAGCTGGGACGCGAAATTCGAGCCGCCGTCGGGGACTAGAGTGAACCCCGACACCATGCAAGCTAAGTTGCCCCTCAGGAGGAACCCGATGCTCCGAATCTGGATGCCGACTGCCTTCGCCCTTGCCATCGCTTCCGTGACCCACGCCCAGGAAATTCCCATTCCCGCACCGCCGCAGCTGGGCGTGAATAGCTATATTCTCATCGATCATGCGACCGGTGACGTCATTGCCGAGAGCAACCCGGACGAAGTTCTCGAACCGGCAAGCCTGACCAAGCTGATGACCGCGTATGCGGCCTTCAAGGCGCTCAGGGACGGGCAGATCAATCTGGACGACCAGGTGCGGGTCAGCGAAAAGGCCTGGAGCACGGAAGGGTCGAGAACGTTCCTGCCGGTCGGCACAACCGTGTCCGTGGAGGATCTGCTCCAGGGAATGATCGTGCAGTCGGGCAACGACGCGAGCGTGGCCCTGGCGGAGCATGTCGGGGGAACGGAGGCGACATTCGCCGAACTCATGAATTACTACGCCGAACAGTTGGGAATGCAATCCAGTTCATTCCGCAACAGCACCGGGCTGCCGGATCCGGACCATTACATGACGGCGCGGGATGCGGCCACGGTGGCCCGGGCGATCATTTCCGAGTTTCCGGAATACTACGCGTGGTACTCGCAACGGGAGTTCACCTACAACGACATCGAGCAATTCAACCGCAACACCCTGCTGTGGCGCGACTCCTCCGTCGATGGACTGAAGACCGGATTCACAGAGGCGGCCGGCTACTGCCTGGTGACATCGGCGGAACGCTCCGGCATGCGGCTGGTGTCGGTGGTCATGGGTTCCCACAGCGCGGAAGCGCGAGCCAACGACAGCCAGGCGCTGCTCAACTACGGGTTTCGCTTCTATGAGACATACAGGCTGTTTTCGGCTGGCGACGAGGTGACCTCCGCGCGTGTCTGGAAGGGAGAAACCAATTCGCTGCCGCTGGGCGTTGCCGATGACCACTTCCTGACCATCCCCAAGGGACGCTACGACTCTCTGAACTCGAATACGGTCCTGGACGCCGAGTTGACGGCGCCCATCGAGGCAGGCACCGCGTTGGGGACCGTCACGATTTCCATGAATGACGAGGAATTGGCGATCTTGCCGCTGGTGGCGCTCGCCGATGTGGGCGAGGCCGGCCTTTGGCAACGGTTCAAGGACGAAATCCGCCTCTGGTTTGAATGATCGGCCCGCCACCGGGGACACGGCCGCAATCGCCGCGGACGAATGGCGGGCGATGCGGGCCGGCACCGTATCCGGTGGTTTTGTCGGGCGCGCCCTGGGGGAAAGGCCCCTTTGGTCGGTTTGGGAAGACATGAAGCGCTTTACGGCCGAGCGCACGCCGGATACGCCGGACGAGGTCTGGTTTGTCGAACACCCTCCCGTCTTCACCCTGGGCATCAACGGCGATGCCTCGCACGTGCTCGACCCTTCGGATATCCCGGTCCTGAAGATCGACCGGGGAGGGCAGGTCACGTACCACGGTCCCGGCCAGCTGGTGGCCTACACGCTTCTCGACCTGGCGCGTCTGAAGCTCGGCGTGCGCGGACTGGTGGAGGCTCTGGAACATGCCGTGATCGATGCGGCGGCGGTTTACGGCATCGAAGCATACGGCCGACGCGACGCGCCCGGCGTTTATGTGGGCGGCCGCAAGCTCGCGGCACTCGGGCTCAAGATCAGCCGCCAGTGCTCGTATCACGGCATCGCGCTGAACGTGGACATGGACCTCGAGCCATTCAGCCGGATCAATCCCTGCGGCTTCGAGGCGCTGCCGGTGACCGATCTCAGGTCGCTGTGCGGGGTCGCCGACATGGGGCTCGTGCGGAATGATCTTGAACGGAGTCTCAGATTCCGGTTGACTCGGGGGTGATGCCTGTTGACGCCATCCGGGATGACTTTCATCAGTCCAGGTGGTAACCGGGGACAAGTTGGCATTTAGCGGTGTTCATCGTCGGCCCGGCATGGACCGCCGCGCGGGCTCAATCTTGCCCGCCATCCCTGGCGGGCTCGAATCGGGGCGCGGCGCTCCTGGCCATCCATGGCCCCGCGCCGCGCCCACGACGCCCGCGCGGCGGTCCATGCCGGGCCGACGATGAACTCGGTCAAAAGACGGGTGCAGGAAGCACCGCTTGGGGAGAACGTTATGAGCCATGTTCAGAGCATGACCAATGTGGACGGCGTCATCACACCCACGGGGGAAGCGCGGATTCCGGTGATGGACAGGGGGTTTCTGTATGGCGACTCCGTCTACGAGGTGTTTCGCACCTATGGGGGTATCCCGCTGTTTTTCGATGAACACTGGGAGCGGTTCGAGAATTCCGCCAGGCTGATCCACCTGCGGCTGCAAATGGGCAAGCGGGAGTTGACGGAGGAAATCCGCAGGACCTTCAGGGCGACGGGGGCCGCCGAACACATGCGGGATGTCTACGTGCGCTATTGCATCACCCGCGGCGAAGGTCCCGTGGACCTCTTTCCGGATCCCGAACTGGCAAACCGATATGTGATCATCGTCAGGGAGCTGCTGCCCTGGCGTGAGGAATTCTACAGCCGGGGCGTGCGCCTGGCGGTATCGAGTACCCGGCGCAACCCCGTCAACGCGCTGGATCCGAACATCAAGGGCGGCAACTATCTGAACAATGTTCTCGGGGTCATCGAAGCCCGCGAACTGGGTGCGGACGACTGCATCATGCTGAACGACGCCGGGCTGGTCACCGAATCATCCAACAGCAACGTCTTCTTCGTCATCGACGGCGACATCGCCACGCCCGCCGCGTCGGCAGGGCATCTGCGCGGACTGACCCGGGAGGCGTTGCGGGACGCCTGCTCGGCCCGTGGGCTTGACATCGTCTCGCGCGAGATTTCCCTCAAGGATGCGGAGCGCGCCACCGAAAGCTTCATCACCAGCGCGACCCGCGAAGTGATGCCGGTGCGCAGCCTGCGGTTCCCGAACGGGCGCACGCTCGAGTTTCCGGAGGGTGGCGGCGACCTGACCCGGCGGGCGATGGCACATTACCGGTCCCATGTCGACGATTACCTCCGCGATCATGCCGGCCAGCGGCTGAATCAGGATGCGACCGAAGTCTGAGGTTAGGGAACAATTCAGGCTTTATACGACCGTGACAACGCATGCTACCATGAAAAACAAACATGTAATAATTGTTTTTCATGGTAGCATGCGGTTATGAACATACCGCGCGACCGTCTACTCAAGCGGATTCGCACCTCCCTGGCCCGCAATCCGGTGACCGTACTCACCGGCCCCCGCCAATCCGGCAAAACCACGCTGGCGCGTGAACTGCTCGACGTCCAATCGCCGAACTACTTCGACCTGGAAGACCCCGTGGACCTCATGCGCCTCGAAGAGCCCAGAACGGCGATGGCACCGCTAGAGGGCCTGGTGGTCATCGACGAAATCCAGCGCCGGCCCGATCTCTTCCCCGTGCTCAGGGTGCTCGCGGATCGTCGTGAAGAACGGGCGCACTTTCTCATACTCGGCAGCGCATCGGGAGCACTGCTTAGGCAGAGTGCGGAGTCGCTGGCGGGACGCATGGAGCGGACAGAAATAGGCGGCTTCACGTTGGCGGAACTCGGCGCTGAAGCCAGCGACACGCTTTGGCGTCGTGGCGGCTTCCCGCGCGCCTGTCTCGCGGACAGTGAACTCGATAGCATGGCTTGGCGAAAGCAGTTCATTCAGACGCTGCTCGAACGCGATTTCCCTCAGTGGGGTGTTCGTGTACCAGCGGTAGCCATGCTTCGATTCTGGATGATGATCGGGCATTATCACGGCCAGATCTGGAATTCGACGCAACCTGCGCGGGCGCTCGGGATGAGTCCAACCACGACGCGACGTTACCTGGATATACTTACCGATGCTCTCGTGGTGCGCCAACTCCAACCATGGCACGCGAATCTTGGCAAGCGGCAGGTCAAGTCGCCGAAGATCTACGTGCGCGACAGCGGTCTGCTGCACCAACTACTTGGTTTGGGGACGGAAAAGGCGCTCCTGACCCATCCCAATGTGGGTGCGTCTTGGGAAGGATTCGTGATCGAGCAGATTCTGGCCGCCGAGCATTACGATGACGCCTGGTTCTGGGCCACACACCAAGGCGCTGAAATCGATCTGCTCCTGCGTCGCGGTGATCGGCTACTTGGGGTGGAATGCAAGAGGGCCGACGCTCCGAGGGTGACGCCATCCATTCGCGTTGCCCTCGACAATCTCGGACTGGAGCGCATTGCGATGATCTACCCGGGCAACAAGCGCTACCCACTACACGAACGGGTGGAAGCCGTGCCGGTCGCGACGCTGGCCGAACCCGGTTCGCTATTCGGAGGAAAATGACGCACACAGGTTGGCGCGCCAAGAAAGCAATCGCATCACTCGCAAACCGGTCGCGACGATGCCGTCGAACAGGAAGTGGACCCACAAGACCTGATATGATCCGAACGATCCAATATGGCTTGATAGACCGCATAGAGGAGTTCGACTTGTGATCATCAACATTTCGGATGCAAAGGCGCAGCTCTCGAGACTGATCGATCGCGTCTATCACGGCGAAAAGATAATCATCGCAAAGAACAATCTGCCCATAGCCGACCTGGTGCCCCATGTTCCGGAAGGCAGGCGAACGCTGGGGTTACTGAGAGGTCGAATTGACGTTTCCGACGAGGCGCTGTTTGGAACGGACGAAGAAATCGAACGCATGTTTTATGGAAAGGTCGATTGAGGATTCTGGTCGACACCCACGTGTTCATCTGGGCTGTCGCCACGCCTGAACGCCTTTCACCAGCGCAACGAAGCGAACTGGAGAGCCGCGCCAACATCATCCTTCTGAGTTCCGTCTCGATCGCCGAGATCATGATCAAGGCGTCACTCGGGAAACTGAGCTTCGATCACGACGTGATCGCCTGCGCCGAGCAGATGGGCTTCGAATTGCTGAATTTCTCCGCGACGGACGCCACGCTTCTGAGGGATCTTCCGTTTCACCATCGAGATCCCTTCGATCGGATGTTGATCGTGCAATGTGTCGCGCGAAACATCGCATTGATGAGCAATGACCGCCGCTTTGCGCCCTACGACTGCAAGTTGATCTAGTGGCGCGCCCGGAGAGATTCGAACTCCCGACTTCCGGCTTCGTAGGCCGGCGTTCTATCCAGCTGAACTACGGGCGCCCCGAACTTTGGAAGTATAGGGCAACCACCGGGGTTGCGCACTTCGGCGCTGGCGATTCTAATACCCGCTTCGTGTATCAGGCACAGCCGGATGCCAGCGGACATGTTGGCCGGTGAACGAGGAGAATCTGGAATGAAGATATGCTTGGCCGGCCAGGGCGCATTCGGGCAGAAGCACCTGGCGGGATTGGCGCGAATTGACGGCGTCGAGGTGGTCTCGCTCACCGGCGGTTCACCGGACACGACCGAAGCCGTGGCCAGGAAATACGGCATCCCCCACTGGACCACGGACCTGGCCGAGAGCCTCGCCCAGCCCGGTGTCGAAGCCGCGATCCTCACCACGCCGACGCAGATGCATGCCGACCAGGCCGAGCAGTGCATGCGTGCCGGAAAACACGTGGAGGTGGAAATCCCCATGGCCGATTCGCTGGCCGACTCGGAGCGGTTGGTCCGGGTTCAGGAAGAAACCGGGCTGGTTGCGATGGCCGGGCATACGCGGCGCTTCAATCCCAGCCACCAGTGGATCCGGCAACGAATCCTGGCGGGCGAGCTGAACATCCAGCAGATGGACGTGCAGACGTATTTCTTCCGTCGCAGGAATATCAACGCCGAAGGCAAGCCGCGAAGCTGGACCGACCACCTCCTTTGGCACCACGCCTGCCATACCGTGGACCTTTTCCAGTACCAGACCGGCGAAGAAGCGTCCGAGGTCCACGCCCTCCAGGGCCCGATACACCCGGAGCTGGGCATCGCCATGGACATGAGCATCGGCATGAAGGTGCCCTCGGGCGCGATCTGTACACTGTCGTTGTCATTTAACAACGACGGGCCGCTTGGCACATTCTTCCGCTATATCTGCGACAATGGCACCTACATCGCCCGCTACGACGACCTGTTCGACGGAAAGGAGAACCCCATCGACGTATCGGATGTCGATGTTTCCATGGACGGAATCGAGTTGCAGGACCGGGAGTTCATTGCGGCGATCCGAGAGGGGCGCGAACCCAACAGCAGCGTCGCGCAGGTGCTGCCGGCCATGCGCACGCTGGACCGGCTGGAGCGGAGCCTCGGGAGCTAGGATGCCGGCGCCGCTCGCGGCGGCACCTGGAACGGCTGGAGTTTGAGCTGATGGTCGATACCGACGCATTTGAAGACATTCCAGGTACTTACCTGTTCAACAAGGACCGCTGTCACGAGGGCTATCATCTGAACATGTTCTGCATGTCGCTGATGAAGGCCGAGAACCGGGAGGCGTTTCTGGCCGACGAACCCGCCTACCTGGACCGGTTCCCCCTCACCGAGGAGCAGCGCCGGTGCGTGCTGGAGAGGGACTGGCTGGGGATGATCCACGTCGGCGGCAACATCTACTATACGTCCAAGCTCGGGGCCACGCTGGGGCGCTCGTTCCAGTACATGGCGGGCGCCATGTCGGGACTCTCCCAGGACGATTACCGCTCGATGATGGCCGCCGGCGGGCGGTCGATCGAGGGCAACCGCAGCAAGTCGGAGCAGAAATAATGGCGCGAATCGTTGCCGGACTCGCCACATCCCACGTGCCGGCCATCGGCGCCGCCATGGACCTGGGCAAGTCCGAAGAACCGTATTGGAAACCCCTTTTCGACGGCTACGGGCCGGCGCGCGAGTGGCTCGCCCAGGTGGCGCCGGATGCGGTGATCCTCGTCTACAACGACCACGGCACCGCGTTTTCGCTCGAGGTGATACCCACGTTCGCCATCGGCGTCGCACGGCAGTTCCCGCCCGCCGACGAAGGCTGGGGTCCGCGGCCCGTGCCCACGGTGGCGGGCCACCCGGGTCTTGCGTGGCACCTGGCCGAGTCGCTCATTCTGGACGAATTCGACCTGACCATCGTCAACGAGATGGACGTGGACCACGGCCTGACGGTGCCGCTGTCGGTGACCTGCGGCCAGCCGGAGGCATGGCCGTTTCCGGTGGTTCCATTGCCGGTGAACGTCGTTCAGTACCCACCCCCCACGGGCAAGCGGTGTTTCGACCTGGGGCGCGCCATTCGCAAGGCCGTATCGGAATACGAGGAAGACCTGCGGGTGGTGATCTTCGGGACCGGAGGGATGTCGCATCAGCTGCACGGCGAGCGGGCCGGCGTCATCAACAGCGATTTCGACCGTCGTTTCCTGGACGACCTGACCCGGAATCAACAGCGCCTGATCGACATGCCCCACATCGAGTACGTCCGCGAGGCGGGCGCCGAAGGGATCGAACTGGTGATGTGGCTGATCATGCTGGGCGCGCTGGACGAGAACATCACCGAAGTCTACCGACACTATCACGTGCCGGCCTCCAATACCGCCACCGGGCTGATCATCTTCGAGAACGACACCGAGCGCGCCGCATTCGCCAAGGCCAGCTAGAGGCCCCGACCGGGGCCTTGTAATTCCGCGCAACGATCCCATATCAAGGGTCGTGCGAACGACCATCCACCGAGGGCCGTTTCAGAGCACCAGGGACGCCGCATGAGGGCGATTGCCTGATACAGGCATGTTGACAAATGGAGGACTTGAATCATGACCAGACTGGATTTCACGCCCCTGTTCCGCTCCACAATCGGTTTCGACAAGATGATGAATGCGCTGGAGGCCAGCACACGGCCCGGCGACGAGGGCTATCCGCTCTACGACATCGAGAAAGTGGACGAGAACGACTACCGGATCACCATGGAGGTTCCCGGGTTCGCCGAGAGTGAACTCTCGATCGAGGCCAAGGATTCCACGGTGACCATCGAAGGCAAGGCGGCCGAGGACCCGCAGGAAGGCAGGACCTACCTGCACCGGGGCATCCCGACGCGGGGTTTCAAGCGCACCTTCCAACTGGCGAACCACGTGCGGGTCAGCGGGGCCAATCTGGAGAACGGCCTGCTGCACATCGACCTGGTTCGTGAAGTGCCGGAGGCGCTGAAGCCACGCACCATCAAGATCGGCAGCAGCTCTTCCCAGAAGCGCCTTGCCGCGTGACGGCCAGCAATTCAGCCAGCGCTGAATTGGAATGAGAGCGCCGGGCCTTTGCCCGGCGTTCCACATTCCGGACGCGCCCTTTCCACCGCCAGCTCGCCTTGAGTCGGTGTCCGGCGTTGCCGGAAGCGTACTTCTATCGGCGGTTCTGCAAAGCGATCAATCGCCAATTACGGCCACGGCTTCCACCTTTATAATGAAGCGCGGGGTAGTCGTTGATGCGATTCAATTGCTGGCGGCCCTGAACTGCCGGGTTTTCCGCTGAATACAACAGTCTATGACCCGGCGACGGAGTAGCTACCGAAGCCATGGCGAACAAGCGGAAATTCCTATCCCGTCTGTGGATGAAACGCGACGGCCCGGTGTCCGTGGGCGGTCGGGATGCGCGACCATCTAGGGGAGGGGTCATGGAAACTCTACGCGCACTCAACGATTGGCTGGACAACACCAAAGCCGGAGACAAGGCGTTCCGGTGGACTGTGGCAATACTCGTGGCATTGGGAATGTTCTTCGGAGCCATATGGCCAAGAGTAAACGCTCAAACCGTGTACGGTTACATCAACGAAGGTTCTTGCATTAGCGATGTGATGAACGGCGAACAGCGAGGGTATGCCACCTCATATTCAGATGAATTCAGGCTGATAGCGGCTGGAAAACACGACTACTACCAACACTCGACCGACAATGAAGTCTGTTACGAAGTGCCGGCGAATTTGAAACAAATCGCGACCGCCAACAGAGTCTTCAACATCGATGCATTGGGTGTGCCCGTTGGTTACATCACGGTAGAAGGCGCAGCCAAAATCAAAGCGGTAAGTAGAGCAATAAACGCCGCCGCGACGTTTGCCGGTTTGTCCATGTGGGAGGCAGTTGCTTTAAAAATTCAGCAGGGACTTCCATCATTGATCAATGCGGTTGTCAGTATAGCCGAGAACGATACTTACTTCGTTTTGACCGATCCCTGCCAAAGAGTTGTTAATCGGCGTTGAAATCTGACCCAACAAATGGGCGGCATTATTTCGGCAGCAACACGGGTTGGATGACAACCTTGAAAATTGACGCTCCGCGAGCGATCTGGGATAGTCGTTCGCGATAATCGGCGGTAGGAAAAAGTAAGGTGGGCAGAGTAGTACAGTGCTGTAGAGCTTTCGGTCACTGGGCCAATACCCCGAAAGGACAAAAAGTGTTTTTCCGTTGGTTGTTTTGGCTCGGATTTCTCGCTCTTTCCATTCTTGGAGTCACGGAAAGAGTCTACGGACGAACTATCTATGGCTACGAGAATATGGAAGCCTGTATAAACGACATCGAAAGCGACAGTCTCCATGGATACGATCAGGCTTGCACGAACGAATTATGGCTGATTGCGGAAGGAAATTATGGCATTAACCGCATCGCCGGCGACTCCGAATTGTGCTTTCAAGTGCCGACAAATGCGAAACGCAAGGCGTCTGTATCAAGCTCTGTCAATAATGTGGGAATTTCCGGTGCAGTTCTGGGTATCGCTACCGTTGGTAGTAGCGCCATTGCTGAGGCAACAAGTGGCGCGCTGAAGGCGGGAGCGGCGATTGCTACCTGGATAGGCTGGGAAGCGCTGGCCACGCGACTGGATTTGGCGTAACGCTTACAAGTATATTTGGTCGTTTCCATGGCCTATGGCGTAACGTATACCACGCTATCCGACCCTTGCTCACTGATGGTGGGACCTTAGCGAAGTGGCGGTGCCTGAGCGCATTGCCGAACACAAATTCCGATTAGAACGTCATTATCAGCCTCCAAAAGGTCCGTTGCTTACCTAAAGGCGCCGCCAGAATTGACGCCGTCGCCCGACCCGGAGCCTCGGACTCAGGACCCTGACGACGAAAACGGCAATTGCCAATATGGCGATTCGACTGCGTCCAACTATTGCATGCCACCAAACACGCCCGCGTTCCCAAAGGCACTGCTTCTGAGCTTGAGGGACCGCGGCCTTGATCCGGCCAGGATGGCCATCGGCAATGGCACCCTGGGCTTCTGGGCGGCGCTCTTGGAAGTCTATCTGGAGACGGGCGAGCAGCACTGCTGGGTGCATAAGAACGTAAACGTGCTCGACAAGCTGCCCAAGCGCCTGCAGGGCCCGGCCAAATCAGCACTGTACGAGGTCTGGCAAGCCGCCAACCGGGCGGCCTCGGAGCAGGCCTTCAATCACTTCGTCGCCACCTACCAGGACAAATACCCTAAAGCATTGGATTGCTTGGCCGGAGATCGCGCCGTGTTGCTCGCCTTCTACGACTTTCCGGCCGCGCACTGGCAACACATCCACACGACCAATCTGATCGAGTCGACCTTTGCGACGATCCGACTGCGGACCCGAAAAACCCGAAATTGCGTCAGCGCCAGGACCGGGCTCAGCCTGATTCATCAACTGGCCATTAGCGGAAAACCGCCCGATTCACTTACGCCATACACCAGATTTGACTGTAGCTGGCGATCTAACTATTGTCGACGCTAGGGTTTATTTGCGGACGGCCAAGAACTGTCGGGTTGTCCGCTGAATACAACAGTCTACTGCCCGGCGAAGAAGTAGCTACCGAAGCCATGGCGAACAAGCGAAAATTTCTATCCCGTCTGTGGATGAAACGCGACGGCCCGGTGTCCGTGGGCGACCGGGATGCGCGAAAATCTACGGTAGAAGAAAGAAAAATTAACAAAATCAAGGCGTTCAATAGCTGGGCTAATTCCCCGAAAGGACGCGATGTGTTTTTCAATTGGATGTTTTGGATTTCCTTTATTGTAATTTCCATACTTTCGTTATCGGTTGTTCATGGACAAACAGTCTATGGATATGCAAATGAAGGTGCGTGTATAAACGACATCGAAAGTGGTAGCTTGTGCGGCTATAACAAAACTTTCAGCAACGAATTGTGGTTGATTGCAGAAGGAACCCATGACTTTTGTCGTATTGCGGGCAACTCCGAAGTTGTGCTTTGAAGTGCCTGCAGACGCAAAATACACGGCATCAGTTTCAAACTTGATTAACGTCTTGGGAGCTCGGCAATGGCCGTGCAGAAGGCCACCGGCATGCCCCTATGGGCCGCCACGAGCGCCACGCTGCTCAAAGGCATCCGGATTCCCAAACTGGTCAAACGGCTGGTGATCTGGACCGACCGAGACGACGCCGGCCGCAAGGCCGCCAAAGAGGCCGCCGGGCGGTTGAGCGCCGCCGGACTCCCTGTGGCAATTCACCTCCCGCAGGGACTGCCGGACGGGTCCGACAGGCTGGATGTGCTGCAGAAGCAGGGCATCGAAGGATTTCCCGAGCGTTTTTAGCGCTCGGGGCGACACCATGAAACCGGCGCCGTTCCTAGTGGGACAGCGCCGAGGTGGCCCCTATGAAGAGGTTCAAATTGTGGGGCCGAGGCAACCGCACGCGGCCAACCTGTCCAAAGATTGGGGTCCACATCTGTGCCCGGAGGCTGCCCAGTTATTGGTTGCCGTTAGACATTCGCGTATCGGCATCACAGGACGTCATCCGTTGATACAGGTATCCACCTACCCAAATCGGCAGCAACAGTAACACGGTACTACGCAAGTACTCGCCGTTTTCGTAGCGAGGCTGAACCATCCACACCCATACCAGCCAAGCCGTTAGCCCAGCAACGGAAACTGCCACCAGCAGGGAGATTGGTTTCCTATATCGGTTCATGCCTTGGGCCCCTTCTCAGTTCGCGACAGTGGCTCGGCGGCCCCCCGAATAGAAGTCGGAAGGGTGGCCGCCAAGGCGTGGGGCTTGACAACGATTGCTGCAATGCAGCGCGGTCCAGTCTGTCTTTTACCTTCGCTAGCCACTCTAGGTGTCCGTTGATCATGTCGCCCATTTATTGTGCTTCCCCGCGACACCGCAAATGCGCAAATATTATAGCGAATACCGACAATACCCGCATGCGTCACCGATTGTGCTTGTTACGAGTTATTTGATCTGTCCGCATTGGGAGTAATTCTACTGTCCAGTCTTGCTGCCATCCGCCCAGGCGAGGCGTGATAGGCCGATCAGCGGCAAGTGTTCAGGCTCTATGCCCTGCATCGGGGCATTCCCCACGGAGGGCGCGTAACGACCGGAGCGAGGAAAGCCCCGGCCGCAGCTTCCCCGGCGCGCGATCAGGCCGTGGCGGGCCATCGGCGAGCGTCCGGCGGCTTGGTACCGGGCGAGCCGGCGCGGCCCTTGCCACACCGAAGAAGTCCCGGTCGCGGCAAGCTCCTTTGGCAGGCGCCCCTTGTGCCTGCGTAAGGCCCGCTCCGAGCGCCCCCGCGCCTCCGGCGAGTACGCCGGATCATCTCGATCCCCAACCGCGCAATCGCCCGCCCGAACTGCGTCGGGTTCACGTTGTCCACCTACCCCCCGGCCTGCGGTGGCGCCCAGCGTCCAGTAGTGCAAGCCCCGGTCCGTGTACAGCGAGCAGAACAAAACCTCCGACCGGATTCTGAAACCGCCCCCATCATGCCCTCAAGACACCGCCGGGACACGACCCTTGACGTTTGCGTCGCTTTAGCCCGGATAAGGCACCTTTAAAATGGCAAAATGATCCCATCAGCACAATCGGTGACAGATCCGGACTAGTGTCTTGTCACTCATCTAATGTCGGATAGAGGCGCTTGAGTTTCACGCGTGCGTCATCGGTGGTGAACTGCCAGTTGACCTTGGCTTGGATCCGGTCTCGGGCGGCCTGCCAAGCGGCGACCTCGGCGCGCACGGTATCGATGGAGTCGATGCGGCGGTTGAGGCACTGGCGGATCATGACGTTGAGTTCGACCTCGGCCACGTTCAGCCAACTGCCATGCTTGGGGGTGAAGACGAACTCGAATCGGTCCCAAAGCGCCTTGGCGCGGGCCGGTGGGTAGGTTTCGTAGAGCGCGCCGGGACGGTGCGTGTTGAGGTTGTCCAGCACCAGGGTGATGCGCGTGGCCTGTGGATAGCGCGCAGCGATGTCGTGAAGGAACCGCGCCCAGTCGGTCTTGGTCCGGCGCTCGGTCACCTTGGTCAGGCGCCATCCGGCCAGCGGTTCGGTGGCCATGAACACGGTGCAAGTGCCGCAGCGTCGATATTCGTAGTCCTCGCGCGCCGGCCGTCCCGGGGCCGGTGGGACCGGTGTGCGCGTCTCGCCGATCAACTGCCGCGGCGTCTCGTCCATGCACACCACCGGCCACTTCGGGTCGTACGGGCGTCGATAGACGTCGAGCACCTTCTCCATCCCCGCCGCGAAGTCGGCATTGCGCGGCGGCGGGATCACCCAACCGACGCGCCGCCACGGTTTGAGGGCGTTTTTTTTAACACCCGCCGCACCGTCTCGTGCGAGACGCTGTCGATATAACCCAGTTCCACCGCCCGGTCGGCCAGCAGGCGCAGCGACCACTGCGCATGCCCTTCGGGTGGCTCCCCGCAACTGAGCGCGACCAGCCGCGCCTCGAACTCCCCGTCCGCCTTGCGCAGGTACTTCGCGCGCCGCCCCTGACGAGATCCCAGCGCCGCCTTCAGTCCGTCCTCCACAAACCGCTTCTTGACCCGGTCCACCCGGCGCGCGCTGATGCGCAACACCCCGGCGATCGCCTCGCCCGTCGCGCGCCGTTCGTTGTACTGGCCCGCGTCGCAGTTGAGCAAAATCAACGCGTTGATCACCTTCTGCGAACGATGCGAACCCTTGCGCGTGACCGCCGTCAATGTCTCGCGCTCCCGCGCCTCCAACTCCACAACGTAGCGCTTCATGACCCACTCCTCGCCGTCCCCGAACGACAAGGAATCTATCACGTTCATTACGACATATCACGTGTGACATGACACTAGAAATCATCGCAGCCATTTTCTTCAGGCAGGCAGTTGTAGTATTCGTCCCACCAATACTCTACGTTTTCATCTTCTTCGCTGGGATCGTTGTCGTCGCAAGAGAATGAGTCTGGCAAGCAGTCGCCGGGACCACCGCCGCCGCTATCAGGTCTAGAGTCGTCGGTTTCCTCTTCCTCCGGTTCCGGTTCCGGTTCCGGTTCTGGTTCCGGCTCGACTGGCCCGGTGAATACGGGGAAATAACTAGTAGGCCGCCTTCCGCAAAGGCTAACTTTAGCGTATGTTACACAGGCTGCGTATTGTGCAAGCGCTTCATCCAGCGCGTCAGCCATACTGTTCAGGATTGCCGCTGCAGCCTCGTATCCTGATTCAACAACAAACGCGTAGCAAGCCCACCTAAATCTCGGCCACGCCCTGCAAAACCTGTCCACGTAGTCCCGATTAACGCTGCTGGAGATCTCCGTCCCGGCTCCAGCTCCTACATACTGAGGTGCCCATGGGGTATCGGGCGGATAGTAGATCCCGTCGTCGCCAGCATCATTTCCGAAGGCGGCAACCGGCAGCCACAGCAATCCAATCAACGTAGCAACGCCAATTCGCATCATCATTGTTGTTTCCCTCCCATTGTGAACAACAGTCGGCGAACAAACATCGGGGCATTGATACTGACCCACGGAGGGAAAAGATTTTCCGCTGTCGACAACATTAGGATTCCAGTATTGGTTAGCATTTGGCGATTCCTCCAAGGTATTGCACTCGATACGGGTATGTATCGACGGCACTGGGTAGATTAGGAGGCCAAATCAAGAGCGTGGGAACGGGCCCGGCAACAGCGAACTCCGATACCGGCGCGACGCTCGCGGAAACATGGGCCAAGAGGGCTTGACAACCGGCCAGCCTGTTTGACACATACCCGTATCGCTTACCCTCAGGTGAGCAAGCCTCAGAGGCTCCTAAACATTGATGTGCTGGTGGGGTTGTGCATCGTGTGCACCGGGTTCATTCGTTTACAGGTGCATGAGATGTTCACGCTGACCTCCTTAGGCGTATCCGTTTCGTTTCAATCTCCAATCGTTGTCCGGCGCTACCGCAATCTTGATCACGAGAGCATCGACATTCACGTGCGCCGAACCCCGTCCATTGCCCCGAACACAGGGCGTGTCTACGCGGATGCGCTGTTTCGCCTGAAAAAGTGGCTGGACAACAGCGCCTCTTGCTTGAACGACGGTTCGCTGGCCTGCTACATCGACGGCCTCTTCGAGCGCGGCCTAGCGATGGCTAGCGCCACGATGGTGGTCAAGGCCGTGCGCTTCCACGCCAAGGTGCGCGAACGACAATCCCCGGACGGCGCTCTCACCGCCGCCGCCCTGAATCGATTTCGACGCGGAGCCACGAACCGGGGCAGGGGTCGAGCCAACCCCTTAATGGCGAACGAGGCGGAGGCCATCCTCGCCTCAGCCGCCACGCCAAGGAAGCATTCAGATGGTCGCCGCGAGTCGTTTCCGCGCGCTTTGCGCCGGTCGCTGGTGGACGCGGCCATCGTTTCGGTATTGTTTCTCGGTGGCCTGCGCCGCGCCGAGGCCGCAGAGCTGACGTGGGGCGATCTCGATCATGCCGCGGACGGTCGGGGGGTGGTGGTCCGCGTTCGATTTTCCAAGTCCAACCCGGACGGGGCCGACACGGATGTCCGTTACATCAATGGCCCATTCGCCGACGCAATAAACCGCTTGCGGCGAGAAACCGGGGGCGACGGACATCCCAGCCGACGTGTCTTTGAGGGACTCACGGGAGCCAGCCTGTCCCGCCGGTTAAGTGACGCCGCAAAGGCTGCCGGAATAGCAAAGCACATCACCGCCCACTCGGGCCGGGTTGGGCTGGCTGTGGAATTGACCCGGCGGGGCGCTTCAACCCACGATGTCATGCACGCAGGCCACTGGAAGTCCGCTGCGATGGTTGCGCATTACAGCGCCGCCGCCAGAGCCGAAACAGGCGCCGTGGCACGATACATGCGATAGGCGATTACGAATTAAGCGGGAGCTTCACTGATTCTCCATTGATTTCTTTGGAAGGCCCTTCTGTGACCAGCCAGGGAAGCGGCGTTCGCCGCCCAAGCGTTCGTGCAGGGCGGTCATCAGTCATCTGAACCGGCCACCGCCCGTCGGATTGAAACACCTACAGCGCGCTCTGGTGGCGCAGCGTGCGAGTTTCGGCGTCGGACCGCGCCACCCGGTCGGCTTCCAGAGTCTCAGCGGCAATGCGGACCGGCCAAGTGTGGAGGCATTCGTCCTTTCGGGGGAACCGCGGCTCTTGCCACAGCCGGTGAAGTCTCAGCGACGTACGAGCAATGAGGAGCCTGGATGGGTCCTGAAGCCAAAGGGGGAGTTCGACCGGCAGGCGGTTCATCCCCGCGTGTGCGGGGAACACCAAGCAATGATTGAGCCCACCACATCGACGACGCCACCGCCTAACGCATCGACAACGATGCCCATTGCGTCAGCACCGACGTACAAGCCTATGCCCGCGTCATTCTGGGGGGTCAACGTAAGGTTCTCGACGAGTGGGCTACCTTCTCGTGAGGTCGGACACTTACGAAAATTATTACGTCCGCAGGGCGGCGTCGCGTTACCAGTGGTCGTACAGCAAAAACGGCTACTGGCAGGATATCGATTCGATTTATGTCGACGAGTCGCTAAAGGCCCAACTGGACGCCTATTTCGGCACAAACTGAATTTAAGTGCGTGAAGAGTCGGGGCCGGGCGTTACGCGATCATTTAGCCCATCTTTACCAAGATCGTAGGTTTTGGGGTCGGATTCGGCCCTGATTCGCCGGTATATTTGTCGTAACTCATTGATTTTCTGTGGTTGGAAAAGGCGAATGGGCGATGTAGTGCCATAATGTATCGTACAGGTATTGACTCCAGGCGACGCCGCCGCTACCGTCTCCACCATGTTCGTGCGACGCACCCAGACCCGCCGTACCGACGGCCAGACCTACTACACCCACCGTCTGGTGAACAGCCAGCGCATCGGCGCCAAGGTCCGACAACGCACGCTGCTCAACCTCGGTGGCCACTTCGCCATCCCCCGCGAACACTGGCCCCGTCTGTGCCAGCGCGTCGAGGAGATCCTCGACGGTCAGAGGCCCCTGCTCGAGGACGCGCCCGCGAGGCTCGAAGAAGAAGCCCAACGCATCGCCGCGCAATTGCTGGCCCGCAACCCGGCGCCGGCCGAGGCATCCGCAGACAGCGCACCGCCCGGGCGCGACCTGCAGTCGGTGGATGTCGATTCCCTGGACCTGGTGCGTCCGCGCAGCGTCGGCGTTGAAGCGGTGGGTCTGTGGGCGCTGTCGCAACTGGGTCTTTTGCAGTTGATGGCCGAGTTGGGGATGAACGGGCCGCTGCGCGCGGCGGCGGTGGGTTCGATCATCGGCCGTCTGGCGCATCCTGCCTCGGAGCGGGCGACGCATGCGTGGCTGCGCGGGCGCAGTGCCCTGGGCGAGTTGCTGGGGGTGGACTTCGAGACGATGGGGGCGATGCAACTGTACCGGGCCTCGGATGCGTTGATGAGGCACCGCGAGGCCATCGAGTCGCACCTGTTCGGCCAGGCGATGGAGTTGTTCGGGCTGTCGCCGACGATCACCCTCTACGACCTGACGAACACCTACTACGAAGGCGAAGCGGCCCCGCAGCCGAAGGCACGACGCGGCCATTCGAAGGAGAAGCGCAGCGACTGCCCGTTGTTGACGTTGGGGCTGGTGCTCGACGGCGGCGGCTTCGTGCGGCGCTCCCAAGTGTTTGCGGGCAACGTCCGCGAGGATCGCACGCTGGCCGAGATGCTCTCGGCGCTTGAGGCGCCACCCGGCGCCCGCGTGGTGCTCGACCGCGGCATCGCCACCGAGGAGCAGTTGCGGTGGTTGCGCGATAACGGCTATCGCTACATCGTGGTCAGCCGCGAGCGGCGGCGGCGGTTCGACGCCGAGGCGGCCACGGCCCATCGCACCCGCAGCGGTGGGACGGTTCACTTGCACAAGGTCGATGACCCCGAAGCCGGGGAAGTGCGGCTGTACTGCTATTCCGAAGAGCGTGCCGAGAAGGAGCGCGGCATCGCCGAGCGGTTTGCGCAGCGCTTCGAGCGGGATCTGAACGCCCTGCACGAGGGGCTGTCGCGGCCGCGCACGCAGAAAAAGCTCGACCGCGTCTGGCAGCGTATCGGGCGCATGAAGGAGAAAAGCCGCGGCATCGCCCAGCACTACGACATCGAGGTCACCGCCGACGAGAGCGGCGAGAAGGCGGTGGCGGTGGGTTGGACCCGAAAGCCCGTCGACGGCTCCATGACCACGCATCCGGGCGTCTATTGCCTGCGCAGCAACGAGACCGACTGGAGCGAACAGACGCTGTGGCGCACCTACACCCTGCTCACCGATCTTGAGGCGGTGTTCCGTTCGCTGAAATCCGAACTGGGGCTGCGCCCCATCTATCACCACAAGCCGCTACGGGCCGAGGGTCACCTGTTCATCACCGTGATCGCCTATCAGCTCGTGCAGGTCATTCGCAAACGGCTGAGCGAGAGCGCTCGCGGCAGTGGCCGACCGGCCAGCTGGACGACCCTGCGTCGCACGCTCGCCGGGCGCATGCGCGTCACCGCGACGTTCAAGCGCGCCGATGGCAGGACCTTGCATGTGCGAAAGGCAACGCGGCCGGAGCCGGAACAGCAGGCGATCTTCGATGCACTCGGCATCCATTCGTCGGCGGGCGGCACGCAGAAGATGATCGTCTGAGATCCCCGAAAAAACCGGTTTCACCGCGTTTGTAGTGCCATACGCGGATAATTGGCAACGTAACCTGTTGATATAAAACAACTTGTCAAAATGGTTGGTAAACTTGGGTTAGGTGGCATCGAATCTCGGTCTCGTTATCTGCTGGTAGCCCGATTTGCTCACCAACCCACGTCGGCGCGGATTGGACGGGGCGATTGACCTTGGTTGGTGAGTAGATGGTGGTTTCAGGTGGCAAGTAACGGCTGCCGGAACGTCTGGACGGAGCCCGGCGGCGACCGGAACGGCCAAAACCGCCGTTTTGGTATGGTCGCGGCATCTGCGGGGCGAACCGCTGCCAATCAATATCCCGTCCTCAATGGGGAAAACAACTACTTCTGTGTGCACCCAGCGGGTTTGGCGACGACAGCGCCGAATCCCTCAACTGGGGATTTTTACTTCAGCACAAAAGGGGAGTATTACTTCGGCAGCGACACCAAGCACGACCTGAAGGTCCGGCCCATCTATCACTGGACCCCGAGGCGCATCCGCGTGCACCTGGCCATCGCCTACATGGCCTTTGCCTGCGTCAGACACCTGGCCTACCGGGTCAAGTTGCAGAAAAAACGCAACCTGTCTCCCCAGGCCATCCGGGACGCGCTGTTGCACCGCCAGTGTTCGGTGCTGCGCCACACCGGCACCGGCCAACGCTACGCGATTCCCTCTTCGGCCACGGCCGAAGCCCAACTGATCTACGAGGCCCTCGGCCTGACGCTGTCGGACGTCCCCTATGCGTTGAACTGAACCGACGACAACCCGCTCAAATCCCAGAAGTTGTGCCTAGTGAATTTGTGATGTTCAAGCATATCAATGACTTAGGAATTCAAACCGTCGAAGTCAAGAGATAATCCCGTTACAGGCTGCCGATTCCGTGTTCGGCCGAGATCGAGCCGCCGCCAGCCTGCCTTGAGCCGGTGTCCGGCGATACCGGAAGCGTACGTCTATCGGCGGTTTTGCGAAGCAATCAGTCGCCGATTACGGCCACGGCTTCCACCTCGAGAATGAAGCGCGGATCCGTCGCAAGCCGCACGATTTCCAATGTCGTGCTGGCGGGGCGATGATCCGGCCCCCAGTACCGGTTCATCACTTCGTTGACAGCATCCTGATTGGCCCCCACATCGCGCATGAACCGCGTCACTTGAATGATGTCGGTCAACTCGCCGCCGGCCGCTTGCACCATTTCCTCAAGACTCTCCATGACCCGTTCGGCCTGCGCCTCGGCGCTGAAATCCAGGTGGTCGAATTCGGCCGGAACATGGGGATGGCTATGCGGTCCGGCACCCACCGTCCCCGAAAGGAAAACGATACTGCCCGAACGCACCTTGATCGCGGAGGTAAACGGCTGGTTGGTGCCTCCCCCCGGCTCCGTACCCGGCAGGCGGATGTATTCGAACGCCGGACCGCCGGACTCGCAAGCCGCGACAACGAAAACCAGCACACCCCCGAATAGAAGCGAACAAAAAACTCTCGCAAGAAATGTCTCTGAATACATGATGGCTCCTCCCTTTGGTGCAGAATCATGATACGGACTTCCGGCATGGCGCGCCGACGAGAGCACTAGAACGGCAACCCCACGTAGTTCTCCGCGAACGACGCCTGCGCCGCTTCCGAATCAGCCAGGTAGTCCAGTTCCGCCAACTGGATGCCGCGGTCGAAGGTGCTCTGGTCCGGGAACCGGTGCAGGACGGTGCTCAGCCACCAGGAGAACCGTTCCGCCTTCCACACCCGCTTGAGGCATTGGTCGGAGTAGGCGTCCATCAGGTCCGGGCGGCCGTCCTTGTAGTACGCCACCAGCGCCCGATGCAGGTAGTGAATGTCCGAGGCCGCCAGGTTCAGGCCCTTGGCGCCCGTTGGCGGTACGATGTGCGCCGCATCCCCGGCCAGGAACAACCGGCCGAAACGCATGGGCTCGGCCACGAAGCTGCGCAGCGGCGCGATACTCTTCTCGATGGACGGCCCGATCTCCATGGACTCGGCGGCCTCATGGGGCAGGCGCGCCCGCAGCGCATCCCAGAACCGGTCGTCGGTCCACTCCTCCAGGTCCTCGTCGAAGGCGCACTGGATGTAGTAGCGACTGCGCGTCATCGAGCGCATGCTGCACAGCGCGAAGCCGCGCCAGTGATTGACGTATATGACCTCGTCGGAGACGGGCCGGGTTTCCGAGAGCACACCCAGCCAACCGAACGGATAGACACGTTCATGGGTCTTGAGAACGTCCTCCGGAATCGAGCGGCGGCTGACGCCGCGAAAGCCATCGCAACCGGCGATGAAGTCGCAGACCACTTCGTGCTCCAGACCGTCCTTCGTGTAGCGAAGTTTCGGCCGGTCGGTATCCAGATCGTGAATGGCC
Source organism: Candidatus Rariloculaceae bacterium (assembly GCA_965221035.1). Lineage (GTDB taxonomy): Bacteria > Pseudomonadota > Gammaproteobacteria > Steroidobacterales > Rariloculaceae > UBA6522. The sequence continues at coordinate 2,845,523 of OZ244860.1, read as the reverse complement.
ACGCCCTCGGCCTCGTACACCAGTCGACCGCCTCGGGCGTCACGCGCCTCCATCAGGTCCTTGGTAAGCTCCGTCTGGCCGTACACCATCACGGTCTTGCCGGTGTATTTCTTCAAGTCTATTCGGAACCGCCGGTCGCCGAAGGCCAATTCGAATCCCTCGTGGACCAGACCTTCCCGATCCATGCGCCCGCCGGCCTCCGCGAGCCTGAGCATGTTCACCGTACCCTCTTCCAGCACGCCCGCGCGGATGCGCCCGAGCACATACTCGCGGCTGCGCCGCTCCAGAATGACACTTTCGATCCCTTGCAGGTCGAGCAGCTGGGACAGCAGCAATCCAGCGGGGCCGGAACCGATGATGCCTACCTGTGTTCTCATTCGACGCGTCCTTCGAGCCTTGTCTGCCGCGCTCCCGCCTCAGCAAGGCAGCACGCGGCCCGGATTGAGGATTCCAAGCGGGTCCAGCGCCTGCTTGAGCCGCTTCATCAAGTCGATCTCCTGCGGCGACCTGGAATGGCTCAGATAGTCTCGTTTCAGGCTGCCGATTCCGTGTTCGGCCGAGATCGAGCCGCCGCACTGTCCCACCAGTCCGTATGCCAATTCCAGCACCTTGTCGTTCTCGGCTTCGTGGTCGGTGGTCACGAACAGATGAAGATTGTTGTCCCCCAGGTGCCCGAACACCAGGTTCAGCGAGTTCGGCAACTCGACCTTCAGCGCCCGGTCGAACGCCTCCAGGAAACGCGGCATCGCCACGATGTCCATGCTCACGTCCAGGGGCACATAGGGAGACAACGCCGGCGTGATCTCTCCCACTCCGTCGCGGATGGCCCAGAACGTGTGCCGTTCGGCCTCGGAGCGGGCAATCACGGCGTCCTTGATCAATCCCGCTTCCAGCGCATCCGAAAGGACCGCCTCGAACCGCCCGCTGTCGGTGCCCTGATCCACGCCTTCGGACTCCACGAGCACGTAGAACGGATACCCGTCCTCGAACGGCGAACGCAGCGACTTGACGATCTCCAGCACCTTGTCATGGTAACTTGCCCACATTACCTCGTACGCGCTGATCGAGCCCGCCAACCCGGATCGCACGGTGCGCATCAGGTCAACGACGTGGTCAAACGACTCCGCGGCGCACATCGCGGTGCACCGGCTAGACAGCCTGGGCATGAGGCGCAGCACGGCACGGGTGACCACGCCCAGCGTGCCCTCCGTGCCCACAAAAAGCTGCTTGAGGTCGTAGCCGGCGTTGTTCTTGAGCATCCTGTTCATGGAGCTGATGACCGTGCCGTCGGCCAGCACCGCTTCCAGGCCAAGCACCAGGTTGCGAGCCATGCCGAAGCGGATCACCTGGTTGCCACCCGCATTGGTGGCGATGGCACCGCCGATGTGGCAGGAACCCCGGGCACCGAAGTCCAGCGGCAGCAACAGGCCGGCATCCGCCGCCGCTTCCTGAACCGCCTGCAGCGGGGTTCCGGCCTTGGCCGAAATGGTCATCGACACCGGGTCCAGTTCTTCGATCCCGTTCAACCTTTCCATGGACAAGGCAATCTCGCCCGCCTGGGGGGTTGCGCCGCCCGCCAGGCCGGTGAGACCGCCCTGAACCACCAGCGGCTGGGAGAACTCGGAGCAGGTTCGCAGCACGGCCGCGACCTCCTCGGTGGTGGCCGGCCTGACCACGGCCAGGGGCTTGCGTGGGTTCTCGCCCGTGTAGTCCACACTGTACCGCTCGCCGATGTCGGCATCACCGAGCACGGCTCCGTGGGGAAGTCGGGCACGCAACGCGCCCAGAACGTCTCTAATTTTGGTCACGGATTGCTGTGGCGCGGTGCGAGGGCAGTCTTGCAGCCCATGCTAACGCAAGCGACGGCAAAAAGGACAACGGCATGGGGAAAATACCAGGCCGAGAGCGATACGCAGCCCATCGCCCCAACCGGCCCGTCGCCCTAATCGGCCCGTCGCCCCAACCGGAATGGCTACCGACGCGTTCAAGGTGCCGGGACAAAGATTGTGGAAGCATTGGACGCAATGATCCCTCCTGCGCTATGTTTCGCCCACCTCCTTGCCACCGCGGGGGAAGATTGGGGAAGTACGCCGGATGATCGATCTATACACGTGGTCCACACCCAATGGACGCAAGGTCTCCATCATGCTGGAGGAACTCGGGCTGCCCTACCGGGTCGTTCCGGTACATATCGGCAAGGACGAGCAATTCGATCCCGAGTTTCTGAAGATCAGTCCGAACAACAAGATCCCCGCCATCGTCGATCATGACGAAGGGGTGAGCCTGATGGAGTCCGCGGCCATCCTGATCTACCTGGCGGAAAAGACGGGCCGGCTGTTCCCCGGGTCGGGCGCCCGGCGCTGGCAGGTGCTTGAGTGGCTGATGATGCAGATGGGCAGCGTCGGCCCAATGCTGGGCCAGACCCACCACTTCCTGTTCTACAACAAGGGCAAGTCCCCATACGCCGAAACCCGTTATCACAATGAGACCCAGCGCATCTACGGAGTGCTGGACAGGCGCCTCGCAGGCCATGACTACCTTGCGGGCGACTACAGCATCGCCGATATCGCCACCTGGCCGTGGATCGCCCGCCATCCGCGTCAGGAGATCGACCTGCGGGACTACCCGAACGTGCTCCGGTGGTACATGCGGATCGTCGAGCGGCCGGCGGTACGTCGAGGTTACGTCGTGCCCGAGACAAGCGACGAGATTCCCATTCCTCGGTAGCTCGCCTTGCGAAGGGCCGGCTTGCGTCGCGCTGCGCCAGATTGCCTTGCGCCACGTCGGACGGATCAGGCTCGCCGTATCGTGCGCAACTCCTGTTCGGCCTCCTTCAACGCCTGAATGTGTTCCGGCAGCGTACCGCAGCAGCCGCCCAGCACCGTCGCTCCCCGCTCCACCCAATCCCGGGCCAATGCCACGAACTCCTCGGGCGACAGAGGCCGCGTGAAGCGCCAGTCGGGAGCGGAGAAGTCGCCCAGCTCGGGATAGGCGCCCAAGCGCCCTTCCCATACTCCCCGTACCTCGTCCAGCGCCGGCCCGACCGCTTCGGGAGGCGTGTGCATGACGTTGATCAACGCCGGCTCAAAGGAGACAAGCGCGTTCAGGGGCTCGGCGAGCGGCGTGTCGGGAAAATCGAATCCGACCAGTCCCTTGCCGGAGTCGCTCAACCGGGTGCTTACACCCAGCCATACCGGCAGCCCGGTCCCGACGGCCGCTTCCATGGCCAGGCTGGCGTGGAAGGTATCCTCCATCATTTCCAGCGCGATGATGTCGGCACCCTCCGAGGCCAGCAGCATCGCCAGTTCCCGGTAGCCGTCGGATTCCGTGCGCGGATCGGGATAGGCGCCGGGGTCAAGTCCGGGCGGAAGGCACGACAGGGAGCCGGCGATCGCCACGGGGCCCGCCGCCGCTGCATCCCGGGCCTCACGTGCCGCCCGCATGGACTCGCGGTTGATCCGCTCGAACTGATCATCCAGGCCGGCCGACGCCAGCACGAACCGGGTCGTTGCGAATGTGTTGGCCGTGACGACTTCGGCGCCGGCGCGGATATAGTCCTCATGTATCCGCCGCAGCAGCGCCGGGTGATCCAGGACCGCGGCACCGCTCCAGGCTTGCGCATCCATGGCCGCACCGCGGCGTTGCAGCTCGCTGCCCATCCCCCCGTCGATGATGAGGATTTCGCCGGCGTCGAGCTTGTCGATCCAGAATGATTCCATTGTCGGCGCAGGTGCGGTCGAGATTCCGGACGGGGCCGGTGCGACACGGATACCCCGGTTACGGTCGGCAGTGTAACCGACGCTCCGCCCGGGCTGGGCTATACTTGCCAAGGATGAACATGCGTATATCGAGTTTGGCGGCAAGCGCGTCGATTCTTGTCGCGGCGGCAGGCGGCGCGCAGGATCTCGACACCTTGCGCTTCTCGTACGTAACCAACGAACCCTACCGCCCGGATTTTACGCTGGCGACCGTCGATTGCGACACGCGATCCGTGTCGGAGTGGGACGGCAAGGTGCTGCTGGTGGACTTCTGGGCGAGCTGGTGCATCCCCTGCCGCAAGGAAATGCCTGCCTTCAACCGGCTGCGGGCCGAGTACGGCGAGCGGGGATTCGAGGTGCTGGGGCTCGGCGCCGACACCCTGGACAACGTCATCGAATTCCTGGACGAGGTCCCGGTCGATTTTCCCATCGTCTACGGAGACCTGTTCGACGTCATGGAATTGAGCGAGGCCTACGGCAACACCTACGGCGGATTGCCCTTCAACGCCTTCGTGGACCGCGACGGCATCATCCGCTATGTCCAGAAACCCGGCGAGGTGACCTTCGAGGAAGCCGAAGAGATCCTCCTGCGGCTCCTGTAAACGCCCGTGGCCAAAGGGCCGGACCGGCCGGAGCTGGTGGTCGGGTTGAACGCCGTCGTTCTCGCGGTCACATCCCGTCAGCCGCGAGTTCTCACCGTGGCCGCCCGGGAGCTCGGCGGAGATTTCACCGGAACGGGCGTAACCGGCCCGCGGCGGGCGTTGCCTTCCGGTTCCTTCGACGGCAAGAAGGACCGCACGCTCGAGTTGTGCATGCGCCGGTCCGTCATGGAAGAGACCCAGGGCGAGCTCGGCTACGTGGAACAGCTCTACACGTTCGCCGATCAGGGACGCGATCCCCGGGAGCGCGCCGGAGGCAGCCGATTCCTGTCGGTGGGATACCTGGCCCTGGTGCGCGAGCAGGATCTCCCGCGGGCGCAGAGCGCGACCTGGCAGGACGTCTACGCATACTTCCCGTGGGAAGACTGGCGCACGGGGCGCCCGGCAATCATGGACCGGATCGAGACCGCGTTGCTGGACTGGTCCCGGGACAGCGCCGAGCGCCGGGAACGCATGGAAATCTGCTTCGGGCTCGGAAATGCCGGCTGGGATGCCTATCAGGTGCTGGAGCGGTATGAACTGCTCTACGAGGCACGCCTGATCGCCGAATTCTGGGCCGACCGCGACCGGGCCGGCCAGGCCAGCGCAATGCCTTGCGCCGATGCGCAAGGCCTGCCCATGGCGTACGACCATCGGCGCATCCTGGCGACGGGGCTGGGCCGGATACGGGGCAAGCTCCGCTATCGCCCGGTGGTGTTCGAATTGCTCCCTGCCAGGTTTACCCTCCTGGAACTGCAGCGGGTTGTGGAAGCCCTCACAGGGCTTCAGCTGCACAAGCAGAATTTCAGGCGTCAGGTGGACAGCGCCGGTCTGGTGCAGGGGACCGGCCAGCGATCAGGCAGAACCGGTGGCCGTCCTGCGGAACTTTTCAGCTTCCGGCGGGCCGTGCTTCGCGAGCGCCGCGCACCCGGTGTAGCCACCTTGCAGGGAGCCAGGCGAAGCGGCCAGTGATTCGCGGGAATGTCGCAGCCGGTCTAACGAATAATTAACGATACCCCGTTGACCTGCGAATTTTCCCTCGGGTACGCTCAATCGGCTTGGTCAGGTTAGGGAAGATCGCCCCAAGGAGGATCATCGATATGCACACGAGACGCGACTGGCTCAAGTACACGGCAGCCGCCGGCACGGCCCTGGCGGTCAACCCGCGACTGCTTCGGGCGCAGGACGCGCCCATGATCACCCGGGCGATCCCGTCAACGGGCGAAGAGCTGCCCATCATCGGACTGGGCAGCTCGGCGACCTTCTCAAGCGTGGCCCGAAGCGACGACGTATCGGCGCTGCGGGGCGTGTTGACGGCGCTGCTGGACAACGGCGGCACCGTCTTCGACACCGCCCCCAGTTACGGTGCCTCCGAAGAGGTGGCCGGATCGATCATCAACGAGATCGATGCCGGTGACCGGATCTTCTGGGCCACCAAGCTCAACGTCGCCGGCCGAGGAGGCGGATCGGCGGACCCCGATAGCGCCTGGCAGCAGGTCGAAACCTCCTTTGAGCGTATCGCGAAGACACCGATCGACCTCATCCAGGTTCACAACCTGGGTGATCCGCCGACGCAATTGGGCATACTGAGCGAACTCAAGGCAGAAGGCCGTGTGCGCTACATCGGTATCACGTCCACCAACCGGAACCGCTACCCCGACCTGGCGCAAGTGATGCGGGATGAGCCGATCGACTTCATCGGCGTGGACTACGCCGTGGACAATCGCGAGGCTGCGGAGACGATCCTGCCGCTGGCGCAGGAACTCGGTATCGGCGTGCTGGTGTACGCGCCGTTCGGCCGTACCCGACTGTGGAACCGGGTCTCCGGCCGCGACGTGCCCGACTGGGCGGAAGAGTTCGATGCCGCTTCCTGGGCGCAATTCTTCCTCAAGTTTGTCGCCGCCCACCCGGCGGTCACCGTGATCACGCCGGCCACCAGCAGGCCGGTGAACATGCTGGACAACCTCATGGGCGGCAGGGGCGCGTTGCCGGACGCGGCGGCGTTGCAGCGAATGGCGGAGTACGTGGACGCATTGCCTTCAGCCTGACCTGAGCTGCGCAACAGTTTCGCGAGAGGGCCCGGGTCGGGCCAGGAGCGTGTGCCGCAGCATGCGCTTCGATGGTTTGGCTGTGATATACTTTCGGGCCAATTATGCTCATATTGAGCACAAGGAGACGGGTCATGGCGCAGACGCTTACCTACTCCCCCGAAGTGGCGGCAGCGACGCATTCCACGTATCAACTCGTGAAGGATGTCATTCCCGAGATCGAATGGCCGGTGCATGCGCCCTACATCGCGCTCATCAACGAACTGAAGGTTCAGCGCAACGCGATCATCCTGGCCCACAACTACCAGACGCCGGAGATCTACCATGGCGTCGCCGATTACACAGGTGACTCGCTTGGGCTGGCGCGCAAGGCCAGCGAGACGGATGCGGACATCATCGTGCTGTGTGGCGTGCACTTCATGGCCGAGACCGCGAAGATCATCAACCCCGAAAAAAAGGTATTGATCCCCGACCTGCGCGCCGGCTGCTCGCTGGCGGCCTCCATCACCGGTGAGGACGTGCGAGCGCTCAAGCGGCGCCATCCGGGCGTGCCGGTGGTCACGTACGTCAACACCAGCGCCGACGTCAAGGCCGAATCGGATGTCTGCTGCACGTCCGCCAACGCCGTGCGCATCGTCGAGGCGCTCGGGGTCGACCGAGTCATCTTCCTGCCCGACAACTACCTGGGCAAGTACGTGGCGGAGCAGACCGACGTGGAAGTGATCCTCTGGAAAGGCACCTGCGAAGTACATGAACGATTCACCGGTGCGGAATTGCGCGGCTACCGAGATGCTACCCCGGACATCCAGATCATCGCCCATCCAGAGTGCCCGCCGGATGTCCTTGAAGAGGCGGATTTCGTCGGGTCGACTTCGGGAATGATCGGCTATGTCGACAAGGAGCGGCCCGAGCGGGTGGTCATGATCACCGAGTGTTCCATGAGCGACAACGTGGCTGTGGAGTTCCCGGACGTGGACTTCGTCCGTCCCTGCAACCTCTGCCCGCACATGAAGACCATCACGCTGCCAAAGATCCTGGCGTCGCTGGAAGACCTCAAGTACGAAGTGGACGTTGACCCCGCGGTGCGCGCGGGTGCCCTGCGATCCGTGGCGAGGATGCTGGATTACTCGGCCTAGCCGCACAGCCACCGCGCGCCCCCGGCCGCGATCCCGCCATTGATCATGCACCAGACCAGCCGCCACCCGATCGTCATTGTGGGCGGCGGAATCGCCGGGCTGAGTACGGCGCTGCGGCTGGCGGACGCGGGGCATCGCCCCGCCGTGATCACCAAGACGGCGCTCAGCGAGACGGCAAGCTACAACGCCCAGGGCGGCATCGCCGCCGTCATGAACCCGGCGGATTCCCTCTCCCTTCACCAGGCGGACACCGTCCGTGCCGGAGCGGGACTATGCCGCCCGGATGTCGTGCGACAGGTGGTGGGCGAAGGTCCGGAGTGCATCCGCTGGCTGGAAGGGCACGGCGTGCGATTCACACGGGAGGATGGGGGCTCCGGGCTTCACCTGACCCGCGAAGGGGGACACGACCGGCGCCGTATCGTGCATGCGGACGACGCCACAGGCCGAGCGGTGATGGGCGTTCTGGCCGGGCGGGTTCGCCGGCGCCCGGACATCGAATTGCTGGAGAACCGCTTTGCCGCCGAGTTGCAGACGTCGGGCCGGCTCGGGCTTCCGGGGCCGGATCGTTGCATCGGCCTGACGCTGATCGATACGGCTCGCGGAGAGGTGGAAACGCATTGGGCCCGCGCGGTGGTGCTCGCCACCGGTGGCGCATCGGGCGTCTACCGGCACGCCACCAACGCCTCCACGGGCGACGGCATCGCCATGGCCTGGCGGGCCGGATGCCGGATATCCAACATGGAATTCGTTCAGTTCCATCCGACCTGCCTGCATGTACCGGGTTCCCGTGCCATCCTGCTCTCCGAATCGTTGCGGGGCGAAGGCGCCCGCCTGCTGCTGCCCGACGGAACGCGGTTCATGGCCCGGCACGACGAACGGCTGGAACTCGCGCCCCGGGACGTCGTGTCCCGAGCCATCGTCCATGAGATGGCCGCAGCCAATTGCGACCATGTCCTTCTGGATATCAGCCACAAGCGGGCGGACGAAATCCGCAGACGCTTTCCCAACATCCTGGAAACCTGTCGCAAGTTCGGCTTCGATCTCATTTGCGAGCCGGTCCCGGTGGTCCCGGCGGCGCACTATACCTGCGGCGGCGTGGTCACCGACGCCGGCGGCCGGACCGACATCCGGCATCTCTACGCGGTCGGCGAAGTCGGTTGCACAGGGCTGCACGGCGCCAATCGTCTGGCCAGCAACTCGCTCCTGGAAGCGCTGGCCATTGCCAAGTCCGTGAGCGCCCGGATCGACGCGCAGCTTCGCCGACCCGAACCCGGCTCGCCACCGCAGCCTCCCGCCCGGTTCGGCAAATACGATCTGGACCTCCGCGATCACGGCTGGGCAAGCAGGTGCGCGACCCGACTGCACCGCATCATGTGGGAACACGTGGGCATCGTGCGCACCAGGGAGAGCCTCACCGAAGCGTCCGGGGAGTTGGCGAAACTGCGGCGGCGCATCGACGCCGCCCGCGACCATCACCGCCTGCATCCCGGTGTGCTCGAACTGGCGAACATGGTCACGGTCTCCGCGCTGATAGCCGAGAGCGCCGCGCGGCGCCACGAGAGCCGGGGGCTTCACTACAACGCGGACTATCCCCGGGTGGGGCCGCTGGCCAAGGAGTCGGCGCTAAGCCTGGCAGGAGATCGGGCGCGGCGCGCCGCATCGCGTTAGGAGACTCTCCCGGATAGATGGCAAGGGAGACGCTCCCCGATAGATGGCATCGGAGACGCTCCCCGCAAGATGGCAATGGTTGAAAGTCCGCCGAGGAGGCGGGTACTCTCCTGAATCGAACCCCTTTCCCCGCAAGATGCCGGCGATGTCGCTCATCAAGACCATTCTCGTCCCATTGAAACGCGTTGTGGACGCCAATGTCCGCGTGCGGACCAAACCCGACGGCTCGGGCATGGCGCTGGACGGGGTCAAGATGAGCATCAACCCCTTCGATGAAATCGCCCTTGAAGAGGCGTTGCGAATCAAGGAACGGGGAGAGGCCGGCGAGATTGTAGTGACGTCCGTTGGCACGCAAGCGTGCTCCCAGCAATTGCGCGGCGGATTGGCCATGGGAGCCGATCGGGCCGTGCTGGTGGAGGTGGAGCAGGATCTCGAACCCCTGGTCATCGCCAAGACGCTGCTGGCCCTTGTCCATCGGGAGAATTCGCAGTTGGTCATCATGGGCAAGCAGGCCATCGACGGTGACAACAATCAGACCGGACAGATGCTGGCCGCCCTCTGGGGGCGTCCGCAGGCGACCTTCACCTCGAACCTCAGCTTCAGCAACGGGATGGCCACGGCGATGCGGGAAGTCGACGCCGGTCTGGAGGTCGTCGAATTCGACCTGCCCGCCGTGGTCACCGCGGACCTGCGCCTGAACGAACCCCGCTACACGAAATTGCCCGACATCCTCAAGGCCAAGAAAAAGCCGCTCGATACCATCAGCCTGGCCGAATTGAACGTGGAACCGGAAAACCAGTTCCGCGAGGTGGGGTTTGCCCCGCCGGCCCGGCGCCCGAGCGGCATCAAGGTTCGGGACGTGGCCGAGTTGGTGCGGGCGCTGCGTCAGAAGGAACTGGTGTGATGCCCAGGGTGCTGATCGTCGCCGAACACGACGGGCGGACGCTCAACCCCAGTACGGCGAAATGCGTATCCTGCGCGGCAAGCTTCAATGCGTCCTCCATCGAAATCGCCGTACTGGCCGAAGACGGTGACGCCGTGGCCGCACAGGCGGCGGCGCTCGCCGGAGTTACGGGCGTCGTCAAGGCCGACCACCCGGCAAACGCGTTTGCCCTGGCGGCGGTGGCCGCACCCCAGGTGGTTGAACTCGCCATCGGCCGCACGCACATACTCGGCCCGTCCACCACCTTCGGCAAGGACCTGATGCCGCGGGTTGCGGCCCTGTTGGGCGTCGGTCAACTGAGCGACATCATGGGCGCCGAGGACCCTTGGCGATTCAGGCGCCCCATCTACGCCGGCAACGCGATCCTCACAGTGGAAGCACCCCGGGACCGTCCGATCGTGGCCACTGTCAGAACGGCCTCCTATCACGCGGCCGAAACCGGGGGCAACGCCCCGATCAGCAAACACGCCACCCATGCCGAGCTGCCGGAACACACGCGATTTGTCGAACTCCGCAGCGACTCCGGAGGCGGCAGGCCGGATCTGCAGACCGCCGCCCGGGTCGTTTCGGGGGGGCGAGGTCTTGGCAGCAAGGAGAATTTCGATCTCATCCATCGTCTGGCGGATACGCTGGATGCCGCCGTGGGCGCATCGCGCGCCGCAGTGGATTCGGGGTACGTGGGCAACGACCTCCAGGTGGGGCAGACCGGCAAGATCATCGCGCCGCAACTTTATGTCGCCGTGGGCATCTCCGGAGCCATCCAGCACCTGACCGGGATCAAGGACGCAGGTATCATAGTAGCCATCAACAAGGACGCGGAGGCGCCACTGTTCGAAGTCGCCGACATCGGCTTGGTGGCGGACCTGTTCACCGCCGTGCCGGAACTGATCGAAGCGCTGGGAGGCTAGCGCGACGGCGGCACAGACAGCCGGTAGAAACGATCCGTCAGCCCCTCCGGCACGCCACATCTGCAGGAACAGTGAACGTCAATGCCGCAGAATAACGATATCGAAATCGCGCGGGCTGCCCGCATGCTTCCGATTCGCGAGGTCGCCGGCAAGCTTGGCATCGCCGACCACGCGATCCCCTACGGAAAAGCCAAGGCCAAGGTGGACTTCGCCGCGATCGAGGAATCGCGGCCAGACGTCAGCGGCAAGCTGATCCTGATGACAGCGGTATCGCCGACGCCGGCCGGAGAGGGCAAGACCACGACCACGATCGGCCTGGGCGATGCGCTCAACCGCATCGGCAAGAAGGCGGCGATCTGCCTGCGCGAGCCGAGTCTCGGTCCGTGCTTCGGCATGAAGGGCGGGGCGGCGGGCGGCGGGTACGCGCAGGTCGTGCCGATGACAGACATCAACCTGCACTTCACCGGCGATTTCCACGCCATCGCCGCCGCCCACAATCTCCTGGCGGCGCTGGTGGACAACCACGTTCACTGGGGCGCCAACCCCTACCTGGACCCGCGTCGCATCACGTGGAGGCGCGTGGTCGACATGAACGACCGGGCGTTGCGCCAGATCACCATCGGATTGGGCGGCACCGCTCACGGTGTGCCCAGGGAAGCCGGCTTCGATATCACCAGCACATCCGAAGTAATGGCGATTTTCTGCCTGGCACGGGACCTGGGTGAACTGGAACAGCGGCTGGGCAACATCGTGGTAGGCTACGGTCGCGACCGAAAGCCCGTGACCGCCCGGGAACTGCACGCTCACGGCGCCATGACGGCGCTGCTCCGGGACGCATTCCTGCCGAATCTCGTGCAGACTCTCGAGAACAACCCGGCGTTCATCCATGGCGGACCGTTCGCCAACATCGCCCATGGCTGCAACTCCGTCGTTGCCACACGCACCGCGCTGAATCTTGCCGATTACGTGGTAACCGAGGCCGGCTTCGGTTCCGATCTGGGCGCCGAAAAGTTCTTTGACATCAAGTGCCGGACGGCGGGCCTGACACCCGATGCCGTGGTGCTCGTCGCCACCGTCAAGGCACTAAAGCTGCACGGCGGCGTGCCCCGGCACGACCTGCTGAGCGAGAACAGCGAATCCGTGGCAAAGGGTTGCGTCAACCTGGGGCGGCATCTTGCCATCCTGAGCGGGTTCGGCGTACCTGCGGTAGTGGCGATCAACCGCCATCCGAGCGACAGCGACGCCGAGATTCGCACCGTCACGGACTACTGCGGCAAGGCGGGCGTCGACGCCATCGAGTGCCGGCACTGGTCAGAAGGCGGCGCCGGCGCGACAGAACTGGCCGAGCACGTGGCGCAATTGGCCGATTCGGGAACTTCCGACTTTCGGTTGCTCTACGGTGATGACCTGGACCTCTGGGAGAAGACCCGTCGCATATCACGGAGGATCTACGGCGCCCGGGACATCGTGGCACCGTCCAGCGTACGCAACGAATTCGCAAGACTGCAGGACGGCGGCTACGGTGGTTTCCCCGTCTGCATGGCCAAGACCCAGTACAGTTTCTCGACCGATCCCGGCCTGCTGGGGGCGCCCGAGGGCCATGTTGTTGAAATTCGTGAAGTACGGCTGTCCGCGGGCGCCGGTTTTGTCGTGCCGGTGTGCGGAGCCATCATGACGATGCCGGGCCTGCCGCGAAGACCCTCGGCCCAGGATGTCCACGTGAATGCTGAAGGAATGATCGGAGGCTTGTACTAGCGCGACGATGACCGAACCCGAGAATCTCGAAAACGAGGACATCGTTCTGTCCGAGCTGAGCGATGTCGAACTGGTCGAACAGATGCATGACGATCTTTACGACGGTCTCAGGGAGGAGATCGTCGAGGGCACGTCCATCCTGCTCGATCGCAACTGGCCGGCGGAAAAGGTGCTCAACCAGGCGCTGGTCGAAGGCATGCGCATCGTCGGCATCGACTTTCGGGACGGCATCCTGTTCGTGCCTGAAGTGCTGCTCGCGGCCAACGCGATGAAGGGCGGCATGGAAATCCTGCGACCGCTGCTATCCGAGACGGGTGTCAAGCCCATCGGCAAGATGGTGATCGGCACGGTGAAGGGGGACATCCACGACATCGGCAAGAACCTCGTGGCGATGATGCTCGAAGGCGCCGGCTTCGAGGTCTTCGACATCGGCATCAACAACTCGGTGGAAGATTATTTCGAAGCGCTGGAAAAGCACCGCCCGGACGTTCTGGGCATGTCGGCGCTGCTCACCACCACCATGCCCTACATGAAGGTGGTCATCGACGAGATGGTCAGCCAGGGCATCCGCGACGACTATATCGTGCTGGTCGGCGGTGCACCGCTGAACGAGGAGTTCGGCCGCGCCGTCGGCGCGGACGCCTATTGCCGCGACGCGGCGCAAGCCGCGGACACCGCTCCGCGGATGGTGCGGGCCCGCCGAGCCGAAGAGGCCGACCATGCCTGAGCCGGTTCTGGTCATCGCCTGCGGTGCGCTGGCGCGCGAAATCGACACGCTCAGAGGGCACCGGGGATGGCGGCACCTGCACCTGAAATGCATCGACGCCAAGCTCCATAACCGTCCCTCGGAAATTCCCGCAAGACTGCGCCGGATGATTCGAAAGTATCGCCCGACCTACGACCGGATATTCGTCGCCTACGCCGATTGCGGAACCGGCGGAGGCATCGACCGGGTGCTCGCGGAAGAGGGCGCCGAGCGCCTGGAGGGCGCGCACTGCTACGAATTCTTCGCGGGCCGCGAACGATTTGCCGCGCTTGCCGCGGCGGAGCCCGGCACGTTCTACCTGACCGACTTCCTGGCGCGCCACTTTGATCGATTCGTGGTCGAGCCGCTTGGACTGGACCGGCATCCGGAACTGCGCGACGCCTATTTCGGCAATTACAGGAAGCTGGTTTACCTCTCACAGGCGCAAGACGTGCGCCTGCTCGAATCCGCTGCCAGCGCGGCCGCACGCCTTGAACTGGATTTCGAGCACGTGCATTGCGGTTACGGCGGACTTGAAACCAGCCTGGTTGCGCATGTCGGAGCAACGCCAAATGGTGCGTAAAGTCGTAGTCTTCTGGCGTGACATTCCCTCGCAAGTGATCGTGCAGCGTGGCCGGCAGCGCGAGAAGGTCTTGCTGAGCCAGCGTTTCCAGGAAACGATCGACCGTGCCGCCATGCGCGCCGGCAAGGGCGGCAGCGAAGCCTACCTGGCCGAGTGGCGACGCGAGACCACCGTATTGGAAGCGGACGGCGAGTTGCGCGCGGTCGCCCTCGCCGAGGCGGAGGGCTTCGAGCGGACATTTTCGCGGGAGCGGCTCCAGGCGCTGGTACGCAGTCATGGCGTCGCGCCGCAAGGCGCCGGTTGAATCAGGGGGCGGGACGGGAACCAGGGAGATGGTCCGATGACGGAGACTGTCGTTACTTCGGCCAACAGGGAGGTGCGGATCGGCTTCGACCGGCCGTTCGTGATCATCGGCGAGCGCATCAATCCCACCGGGCGCAAGAAACTCGCCGTGGAGATGAAGGGGGGCGACTATAGCCGGGTCGAGGCCGACGCCGTCGCCCAGGTCGAGGCCGGCGCCCACATGCTGGATGTCAATGCCGGCGTGCCGCTGGCCGACGAGCCGAAAATGCTCGCAGACGTAGTCAAGCTGGTGCAATCCGTCACCGACGTGCCCCTTTCCATCGATTCTTCCATTGTCGAGGCGCTGGAATCCGGCCTTTCTGTCTACCAGGGCAAGGCACTGGTGAACTCGGTGACAGGCGAGGAAGAACGTCTCGAGTCGGTGCTGCCCTTGGTGAAACGGCACGGCGCAGCCGTGGTGGCCATTTCCAACGACGAGACCGGCATCTCCGAAGACCCGCAGGTGCGCTACGAGGTGGCGAAGAAGATCGTCGAACGCGCCGCGGACCACGGCATTGCCCGGGAGGACGTGGTGGTCGATCCGCTGGTGATGCCCATCGGCGCGATCAATTCGGCGGGCAGGCAGGTCATGCACATCGTTCGCAGGTTGCGCGAGGAACTCAAGGTCAACACCACCTGCGGCGCTTCCAATGTCAGTTTCGGATTGCCGAACCGCGATGGCATCAATTCCGCCTTTCTCACCATGGCCATCGGCGCGGGGCTGACTTCGGCGATCACCAACCCGCTGCATGCCGACGTGCTAGAGGCAGTGCTGGGCGCCAACGTCATGATGGGCCACGATCCGGACTGCGCCCGGTGGATCCGAAAATTCCGCCAACCGTCCACCGGTAGACCACCGCGCGGGCGTGGCGGCCGGCGCCGCCGTCGCCGGTCGGCCGCGTCGTAAGCCCGCCGGTTGCCGGAGCGCTCCGCACGAGGGATCGACGTGGCCGGCAAGGACGCCAGAATCGTGTTTACGCCCTCCGGGCACCGCGGTACGTTTCCCCGAGGCACGCGTCTGCTGGATGCCGCCCGCAGCATCGGGGTGGACGTGGACTCGGTGTGCGGAGGCCGCGGCCTGTGCGGCCGATGCCGTATCGTCTGCGTGGACGGCGAATTCGCCAAGCACGCGATCAGGTCCCGCCCTGCGCATCTGTCCGCGTTTAACGAGATCGAGCAGCGCTACAGCGAACGCCTCCACCAGTTGCCCCCGAACCATCGGCTGAGCTGCCAGGCGTCGATCCAGGGCGATCTGGTCATCGACGTGCCGCCCGAAAGCCAGATGCACCGGCAGGTGGTACGCAAGGACGCCGAACACAGGGATTTCAAGCTGGACCCGGCCACGCGGCTCCACCATGTGGAGGTGCGGCCCGCCGACCTGCGGGAATCCACCGGCGATCTGCAGCGGCTGTGCGACGCGCTAGAGCGGGAGTGGCAACTGACAGACCTCGATTGCGACCCCGTCATTCTGCCGGGACTGCAGCCGGCGCTGCGCGAAGGCAATTGGCGGGTCACGGTGGCGGTGCACCGCCAGTCCACCATCGTCGCGGTCTGGCCGGGCCTGCGGCCCGAGGCCCATGGCGTAGCCATCGATGTCGGTTCGACGACTATCGCCGTCCACCTGGTGAACCTGACGGAGGGCAAGGTGGTCGAAACCGGCGGCATCATGAACCCGCAGATCCGCTTCGGCGAGGATCTCATGAGCCGCGTGTCCTACGTGATGATGCACCCGGAAGGTGCCGCCGAGCTGACGCGCGCCGTTCGCGGTGGCGTCAGCGATCTCATCGGCGAGGTTTGCGGCCGGGGCGATGTTGATCCGGCGGATGTCATCGAGATCACAGTCGTCGGCAACCCAATCATGCACCACCTGTTTCTGGGTCTGGACCCGAGGGAACTCGGCGGCGCACCGTTCGCGCTCGCGGTCGATACCGCGCTGGACCTGAAAGCACGGGACATCGGCATCAAGATCCATCCGGGCGCGAATGTCTACGTGCTGCCGTGCATCGCCGGACACGTGGGGGCCGACGCGGCCGGCATGGTCCTCGCCGAGGAGCCGCACCGGCTGGATGAGACCTCGCTGGTCGTGGACGTGGGCACCAACGCGGAGATCGTGCTCGGCAACCGCGAACGACTGCTGGCCTGCTCCAGCCCCACCGGCCCCGCGTTCGAGGGCGCACAGATTTCAGGGGGGCAGCGGGCCACCCGCGGCGCCATCGAGCGCGTCCGCATCGACCCGGAAAGCCTCGAACCGCGCTACAGCGTCGTCGGTTCGGAGCTGTGGTGCGACGATCCGGGTTTCGAGGAAGCGACGCGGCCACCCGGAGTCACCGGCATCTGCGGATCCGGAATCATCGAGGTCGTCGCCGAGATGTACCTGGCCGGTATCATCAACGGGGATGGCGCCGTCGACGGCTCGCTGGCAGCCCGGAGCGGACGGATCGTCGCCGACGGCCGTACCTTCTCCTACCTGCTGCACGACGGCCCGCAGCCAATCTTCGTCACCCAGAATGACGTCCGCCAGGTTCAGCTGGCCAAGGCGGCACTGTACGCGGGCATCCGTTTGCTGCAGGACCGGGCCGGGACCGGCGCGATCGACCGCATCCGGCTTGCCGGGGCGTTCGGATCCCACATCGACCCGAAGTACGCGATGGTGCTGGGGATGATCCCCGACTGCGACCTCGACCGGGTCGACTCGGCCGGCAACGCAGCGGGCACGGGGGCGCTGATCGCCCTGCTGAGTGTAACGGCCCGTGCGGAGATCGAGGCCGCGGTGCACGGAATCGAAAAGATCGAGACGGCCGTGGAACCCAGGTTCCAGGAGTACTTCGTGGATGCCATGGCCATCCCCAACAAGCGGGACGCCTTCCCCAATTTGTTCGCTGTGGTCGACAAGCCGGCCACGGCAACGGTTTCCGCCCGCTCCGACCGGCGCCGGCGCCGGCGCTATAGCTCGCCGTAAACGAACCGCCCGCCCAACAGGGTCGCCACGGGACGGATGTCCTTGATCTCGTCCTCCGGGACGGTGAGGTAATCCCTGTCCAGAACCACCATGTCGGCCAACAAACCCGGCTTGATCGCGCCGATATCCTGTTCCATGAACATCAGGTGTGCGTTGGACCGGGTGACGGCGATCAGAGCCTCCTCCCGCGTCAGGGTCTGGTGCTGGATGACCTCGCCGTTGAGTGCCTTGCCAGTCACCGCCCACCACAGGGTGACGAAGGGGTCGATCTGGGCGGCCTTGGTCCCGTCGGTCCCCAGGCCGTAGGAAACGCCGCTATCCTGGGCCATGCGCAACGGCGGCATGTGGTAGCCCGCGTCGCCGAAGTGCTGGAACACGGGTTCGCGCCCGCCCATGACCGGATTGCTTCGCAGTTGCACGTTCATGCCCAGGCGCCGCACCCTCTCGAGTTGGTCCGCCGTGATGTTGTCGGCATGGGTGATGGTCCAGCGCAGCGGACGAACCGGGTGAACGGCGTTGACCTCTTCCACCGTGTCGAGCAGATGGTTGATCGTCGCCGGCTGCACGGCATGGGTCTGCACGGACCAACCGCCCCGGGCGCTGGTGAGCAGGATCTCTCTGGCCCAGCGGATATCCTCCTCGCCCGGGTCCATCGCTTCGGTGGTTCCGTCCCAATGGAAGGGAGCGTAGTAGATTTCCCCGACCGCAATCAGGTCCACGAAGTCGTCACCCTGGAAGGGTTTCGACGCCTCGATCTCGGCGATGAGGTCCCGGGCGTCCTGCGGGGTCCTCGGCATGCTGCCGCCGAGCGTGTGATAGACGCGGAGGGTGAGTTCCCCGTTGGCCGCGATCTCCCGAATCCTCGCGTAGCCTTCGCGGCGAATGCCTACGCCGGCGGGATCGTAGACCGCGGTGAGTCCAATGCTGTTGAGGTGCCGGAAGGCCGTCTTGACGGCTTCCACCTGCGCTTCGGCGGAAACCGGCGGAAATCCCTCAAGCGCTTCTTCGACCATGGGGAAGCCCCCGTTGAGCCGTCCGGTCGCCCGGCCATCGGCACCACGGACAACCCGCGCGGCGATGCCCTCCGTGGGACCCTGCTCATCGGAAGAGGCGTCCAACGGAATGCCCATGGCGTCGAACCAGGCCGAATTCGCATAGGCGTGGCTGTAGAGCGCCTGGATGAAGGCGGGGCGATCCGGCGCCAGCGCATCCAGCTCCGCCAGGGTGAAGTCGTCCTGGCTGTCAAGGAACTGCGCCTCGCTCCAGCCTCCCAGCGACATCAGCCATGCGCCCTCCGGCAGCGCCTCCGCCTTGGCGCGCAAGATCTCGAGCGCGTCCGCCCGGCTGGTGACGCCGTCCAGCCGTGCTTCGTTTGGCCAGTATTCCGTGGCGCGGATTACGTGGTTGTGGTTGTCGATCAGCCCCGGGATCACGGTGCGTCCGCCGAGGTCGGTGACGACGGTATCGGCGTCCGCCAATGCCTGGATCTCCCGGCTATCGCCGGTGGCCAGGAAATGCTCTCCCCGCACGGCAACGGCCTCGTGGATGGAGAAGTAATCGTCCACGGTGATGATCTTGCCGTTGATGAAGATCTGGTCCGGCGCTTCTTGCGCGACTGGTACATTGTGACCGGCAGCGAGCAACACGGGAACGGCGATCAATGCGGTGATCTTTCTCATCGTCTTCCTCCTCGGAAAGTCCATCGGTCTCCACCCGATCCGGATGAGGTTGAAGCGGCAATGGGCCGCCCCATCCAGCCTGTTTCATCTGCGCTCGCGGCGCGGCCGGCTGAAATGGACCGATGTGCACGTGGTGGTGATGGGTGGACTTGAACCACCGACCTGCGGGTTATGAATCCGCCGCTCTAACCACCTGAGCTACATCACCACGGGGGCGGGATTATAAACCAGCGGCACCTCCCGCCTCACCGCCGCAGCCTTGCAATTCGAGCGGCACGCTCTTAATTTACCGGCAGGAGGATTGCGGTGTGAGAAGGCCACTGGCAATTTCACAACTTGCGAGTACGTGGCCGACCGCCACGCTGGTTGCGGCTCTGGCCGCTACGCCCGTCGCCGGGCAGCAGTACGCGCCGGGTACCGGCGAAGCGGTCGATCCGGAGGCGCTCTACGAAGTCTGTGCGTTCTGTCACGGACCCCAGGGCCAAGGCAGTGAGCGCCTGGACGCACCGGCGCTGGCCGGAATGGAAGCCTGGTATGTCGACCGCCAGCTGCACAACTTCAGAAACGGGGTCCGCGGGATGCACCCGGAGGATGTCACCGGCCTGCAGATGTCCATTGTCTCCGGCATGACCCGCAATGACGCCACGATCCGTGCCCTGGCCGAGTATATCGCCGCCATGGAGCCCGGTGCCGGGCTCGAAACCCTCGATGGCGAACCCGTGACGACGGGCCGGCCTTACGTATGGCAGTCCGAGTACGCCGAGTTCACCAGCCCCGAACCAGGCGATGCGACCCGAGGCGCCCGTTCCTATATTACCTGCGGCGTTTGCCACGGCCCGGCCGGCGAAGGCAACGAGGCATTGGCGGCGCCCCGGCTGACGGAAATCCAGCACTGGTACCAGGCACGCCAATTGCGCTACTTCAGGGACGGAATCCGTGGTCGCGGGCCCGGAGACATCTTCGGCGCGCAGATGGCCGCAATGTCCCAGACGCTGACGGATCAGACCATTGCCGACCTGCTCTCGTACATCGACACACTATGAGCGACCTGCCCCAAAAATACCGTGGACCCGGTACCCCAACCGATGGTTTCGTCCCTGGCGGAGGGAGCAATGGCATGAAACGGAAAATGTTCAACCTGCTTGGCGGCTGCATTGTCGGCGCGTTTGCCCTTGGCGCGACGGCAGTGACCCCAACGTCGATACAGCTAATCGACCCCCTGGACGATTCCCGCGGATGGTGTGTCGACCTGTTCGCGCACCTTACGGGCGCGCTGCCGCTGGGCGGACTGCAGGGACACAATTGTTTTCTGTACATGGGCCGTGGACCGACGGAAGACCAGGCATTCGACGCCGAACTGATCGAAGAGCGGGGCGAAATACGCATCATCCACTTCGACTTGTGCATGACCCTGCACGAACCCAATCCCGGCTCGTTCGTACCCATCGAGACCTGCGACGACGGCGAGGCGCAGGACTTCGAAATGACGACCGACGGGCGCATCGTTCCGCTGATGGCCCCGGAACTGTGCCTGACCCTGGGCCCGACCACCGTGCCCGGCGGCGGCCGGCTGGCACCGGTGGGACGGGAAGCGCGCGACAACGACAACATTCCTCAGATTCGCCGGCTCACTTTCGAGACCTGCGGGGACGGCAACGAGACCATCGCGTCGCGCCAGCGCTGGCAGTTGGTGGACACCTACGAGGAACGCACTCCTACCCTGGAGAAACGGTTCCGATAGAGTTGAGCCGAAGGCAGTCCGGCGGACGCCTGTCCGTTACAGTCGAGCGACACCCCGGGAATTCATGGGCGCGAGGACGAATGACTCCAGCGTTTCCGGGGCCCCAGGAACGAAATTCCGCTGCGCGGCGAAGTACAGCGCATTCTCGCCGAACATCCTGAGCTCGAGAGCCCTTCGCCGATCAACGAGGCCCGCAACCGCAGGCCTGGCGCCCGCAGTGCAAACGGCTCGCAGCGTTCCATACCACAACTCATCCGTTCTTCCGCCGAATTCAACGATGGTGGCCCCGCGAGCGCCGAGAGCGGCCGCGAAGGACATGGATTCTTCCAATTTCGGGTCTGCGAGCACGACCCATCCCCGAAGATCTCTCGCACGCGCCGCCAACGACACCGGCACCGAGCCCAACGCCATGGAAACGCCCGCGGATTTCATCAATTCACGGCGAGTAAGCATATGGTCACCTCTCGTTGTTATGCACGAATCATACACGATTGAAGGCAAATGGCAGGTCATTCATCCCACGAATGAATAGCCGTTCGACTGATGTAGAATTCGGAATACTGGTCGCCCGTCAGCCACAGGACTCGAAAGAGGAACAAGCCATGGCCATCCCTCCCGGAATTACCGAACAGGACTTTGCGAGCGCGCTACAGGAGTTCGCCAATATCGTCGGCGAGGAGTGGGTATTCACAAGCGAAGGTGACACTTCCCTCTACAAGGACGTCTATTCCATCTACCAGAATTCCGACCTTGAACCGGAGGTCTCGGCGGCCATTGCGCCGGACTCGGCGGAACAGGTTCAGGCCATCGTCAAGGTGGCCAACCGGTACCTGGTGCCGCTCTACCCGATCTCCACGGGAAAGAACCTCGGCTACGGTGGTTCCTCGCCGATCCTGTCGGGCAGCGTGGTCCTCGACTTGAAGCGGATGAACCGCATCCTCAACGTCGATACGCGGAACCACACCATGCTGGTGGAACCCGGCGTCAGCTTCTACGACGTGTTCAACCATTTCGAGGAACACAACCTGCCCCTGACCATGGATATCCCCGATCCAGCCTGGGGCAGCCCCATCGGTCACGCGCTGGAGCGCGGCTTCGCCCACACCTTCAGCGACCAGGGCCGTGACAGGTGGGACACGGTCTGCGGAATGGAAGTGGTACTGGGCAACGGTGAAATCGTGCGCACCGGCCCCGGCGCATGCGAGGGTTCCCGCACCTGGCAGGACCAGAAATGGGGCATCGGGCCTTACGTGGACGGCATCTTCTCGCAGTCGAATTTCGGCGTCATCACCAAGATGGGCTTCTGGATCCGGCCTGCCCATGAAGGCTACCGCAGCCTGGTGGTCTCTGTCCCCAGATACGAAGACCTGGTCCGGATGGTCGACCTGGATTCCTACCTGCAGAACGGCGACATCGTCAACGGAATGTCGGTCATGGGCGCGCCGATGTTCGGCGGCGGCTTCATGTTCTTCAACACGCCGCCGCCGAGTCCCGAGCACCGCCGGCTCCTGCAGGTGGTCGACAACAGGCGGCCCGACATCGCGCCGCTACAGCGATATTGCACCGAGAACCGGATCGGCGCGTGGGCGCTGGAACTGAAGTGGCACCAGCCCAACCAGATTTCGGCGGCCGCCGCGGAATACACCAAGGACCTGTTCTCCCGGGAGATCCCCGGCTGCTGGTTCGGCGATGAGCATGTGCTGGAGTTTCCCCTCGGCGATGACGTGATCGCGACCCTCAACGAGACGCCCGGAGCGCCCGAACGCGTCAACCTGGGCATCCCCAGCCTGTCGCGGTTCGGCATGGGCGTACGCGCGACGGGACAACCCTCCACCAGCCAGGGGCATTTCTGGTTCGCGCCCATGGTCCCCAAGAAGGGCGAGGAAATGCTCAGGTACCAGGAGGTCATGCAGCGGGCCCACGTGGAGCTGGGCGTGCCGTTCATGGGCAGTTTCTACGGAAACCTGCCGATGTACTGGACCAAGCGAGTCGGGGTGGGACTGGCCAACTGGGCAGTCAGCACGGACCCCGATGTCAACAGGCGCACGCGGGAGCAGTACATCGCCATGACGCAGATCTGCGTGGACAACGGCTGGACCGAATACCGCGCGCCGGCGCCCGTTCACACCGAGATCATGAGCATCATCAACAACTGGAACGACGGCTCGCTGCTGAAGCTCCACGAGGCGATCAAGGACGCGGTGGATCCCAACGGCATCCTCTCGGCCGGCCGTTACGGAATCTGGCCGAAGCACATGCGTGAGGAGATGCGGGGTGCCTAGGCGGATTGCAGCGCTCGCAACGCTGCTTGCCGGCCTGCATATGGTGCTGGTCGCGCCCTTGGCGGCGGCCCAGGACGAGGCGGCGCAAACGGGCAAGCAGGTATTCGACGCATGGTGCGGCATCTGCCACGGAGTGCCGAACGGCGCTTCCGGAGGCGGGACGGAAACGCTGGCGGCGCTCTACAGGGATACGGACATTCCTGCCCAGCTTGAGGACCGGGCGGACCTGACGGCGGAACTGGTGATCACGCTGACACGGGAGGGTCGCAACACGATGCCGAACTTCCGCAAGACCGAGATTTCGGATTCCGAGCTTGAGGCGTTGGTGTCTTACCTGGCGAGGGACGGCGACGAGTAGTCGGTTCGGTCACCGCGGGTGTATGTGCGGCATTCCGTCGTGCGCGTCGTGTGCTCGACGCGGGGCCATGGATGGCCAGGAGCGTCGAGCACCGATTTGAGCCCGCCAGGGATGGCGGGCGAAATTAAGCGCACGACGGAATGCCGCACATACACCCGCTACGCTGAGGTTAGTTCGACTTCAACATGCGCCTTACTGGCGCGCGTCGTCCGTTGCGCCGCAGGATTGCAGTGCGAGCAGTCCGACCGGCGTGCCGTCGAATTCCGCCGCCGCATCAAGGATGACCTCGAAGGCGTACTCCGCCGCCACCGAGCTCACCAGCACCAGGAAGCACGGACACTGGCGCAAGTCGAGACGAACGACAATGGCCGGCAGGTGCGCCATCGAAGTCTGTGCCACATGACCGTCGGCGAACACGTGGAGCCTGAAGTCCACTGCGCAGAGTTTCGACAGCGCCTCGACCGCTCGCGCGCCCGTCAATGCGATACAGCAGTGGCTGTCCTGCCGTGGTATCGCGTAGACCCGTCGCCCGGGCCGATCGCTGAAATCCGTGAAGCCGGCCGGCGGGCCGTCGCGTCCCAGCAAGCTTGTACCCAGGAGCAGGTAGTCGCTGTCAGACAGACGCACCAGCGCATCGCCGCCAGCCTGTCTCGTCGCACGGTTCGGGGTCTCGGGAACGCTCAGTTCCAGGTTGGCGAGCCAGTCAGTGGCTCCGGCGCCGGTCAGGCCGGCCCGGGGCATGCTGGTGAGGTCGCAAACGCCCAGCCTGCGGGCCGCCGCGGCCTCGTCCGCTTCCGTGGCGTACCGCGACACCATCAGCCACCCGCCATGCTCGGCGAATCGCGCACCGTTGCGCTGATGCCAGCGGTGAAGCATGGACCTGCGTTGCGGAAGTCCGGCACGGTCGACGAGCATCGTTACAACTCCTGCCGCGCGTTGCCGGGATCGTAGAACGGCGTCTCCACCACGCTGGCCGGGACCAGGCGATTCCCGTCGCAGCGGATCGTCAGCCGGCTTCCGGGTTCGGCCCTCTCCGGCGGCATATACGCCAAGCCGACGATCTTCTGCAGGGTAGGCGAAACCGCGACCGAGGTGACGCGGCCGATCAACCGCTGCCCGTCCACCAGCAGTTGGCATTCCCTGGGCACGGCCCCGGAAGTGTCTTCGATGCAGAATCCCGCCAATACGCGCTCAGGTGGCCGGCTGTCGTGTACCTTGAGGCTGCGTTGACCCACGAAGAAGGGCTTTCGGGCTGCGATGGCCCATCGCATGTTCAACTCCATGGGTGTGGAGAGAGCGTCGGTGTCCTGACCCACCAGGACATGACCCTTCTCCAGCCGGAGAATGCGTTGCGCCTCGATGCCAACCGGTCGAATGCCACCGGAGGTCCCGGTCGAGCCCCGCGTGCGACGTGTTCCGACCGACATGATGGTGTCCCACAGTGCTTCCCCGCAGTGCTGTGGCGCATGGATTTCGTAGCCGAGTTCACCCACGAAACCGGCCCTGAGCACGATGACCGGCACGCCCGCCAAGGTACCGCGACGCACACCCAGGTACGGAAAAGCCTCCCGGTCGAAATCGATGTCGCTGTCGAGGCGGGCCAGCACCTCCCGCGACCGGGGTCCGGCAACGCTGACACCACACCATGCGCTGGTCACGTTGGCCAGACTCACATCAAGCCGCCACTGGGCGTTCCAGTGCAGCATGGTTCGGAAAACATGATCGGCGCCACCCGTGGTGGTGGTGACATGGAAGTCGTGTTCTTCCAGCCGGCAGACCACGCCGTCGTCCATCACGAAGCCCGCTTCATCGGTCATCAGCGCGTAACGAAGCGTACCCACCCGTTGCCGGGCATAGGCGAATGTGTAGATCCGGTTCAAGAACTCCGCCGCATCCGGTCCGCGCACGGCGATGCCGCCCAGGGTTGACACGTCGATGGCACCCACGCCGTTGCGCACGGCCAGGACCTCGCGGGCCACAGCGCCATCGAATTCGTCCTTGTCGCCGTAGAACGCCGGGCGGTACCAGGCGCCGGCCTGGAGGAACTGCGCACCGGCTTCCGCGTGGCGATGATGGATGCCGCTGCGCAACGCCGGGTGGTGGGGCCGACCGGCGCATTGCGTCAGCGTGACCGCCGCCAGTGGCGGCCGCGCAGTGGTGACGCCCGTCTCCGCAAGGCTGCGCCCGGTTTCTTCGGCGACGAGGCACGCCGTGGCGAATGCCGACAGCCGCCCCTGGGACGGTCCCATGCCGCTGGTGGAGTAGCGCTTGACGAGCTGGATGTGCTCGTAACCCGAGCGCACGGCATGGCGTATGTCGTTAATCTGCAGATCTTCGTCCAGATCGACAAACTCCTTGCGCCCCCTGTGCTGGAAGATCGGCCACGGAGCGTCGCCGTCGTTGCGGCCCGTCGCCACGCTGCCGCCCAAGGTGAAGCCATCGGGCAGGTCCTTGAGCGCAAACGTGGCCCGCTCGGGGTCGTGCACAAGCCGGGCACCGGCCTGGCAGGCCAACTGGTAGGCCGGCAGTTGGCCGACGGACATGCAGACCAGGTCGCAGTGCAAGCGCGTGCTCGGACCACCCAGCCTGCCCGGCGCAACAATTCGTCGCACGTCCACCGCCCGGACGTGGCGGCGCCCCCGGGCAGCATGGATCGCGTGGCCGTGAAGCACCCGGACCCCTGCCGACCGGAGCCTCCTGGCCCGGGCATCGTCCGTGGGCCTGTCCCGCAGGTCGACGACGGCTGCCAGGTCCACGCCTGCATCCATCAGGTCCAAGGCGACACCGTAAGCCCGGTCGACGGCCGCGAGCACCACCGCCCGCCGACCAGGGCGTACGGCGTATGACTTGATCAACCGCTGGGCCGCCGTTCCCAGCATGATGCCAGGCAGGTCGTTGTTGCGGAACACCGCGGGCTGTTCGATGGTTCCGGAGCAGAGCACGACCCGCCCTGCGCGCAGCTTGATCAACCGGTTGCCCCGGACGATCTCGAGCCAGTGGTCCGCGTACCAGCCGTTCACGGTGGCACCGGTCATGATCTCGATGTTGGGTGCCGCCAGCACCGCATCGACCGCACTTGCGAGTTGCCTCGCTTCCTGGGCCCCGTCCGTGCTGGCCCGGGCGTAGCGAAGTGACCCTCCGACGGTCGACTGCTCATCGATGAGCAGTACCTCGCCCCCTTCCCGTGCGGCTTCAATGGCGGCCTTCATGCCGGACGGACCCGCTCCGATCACCGCCACATCGCAATGCCTGTACTGCTTGTCGCACTCCTCCGGCACAGCGTTCCCGTCAAGTACGCCGAGTCCGGACATGCGACGAAAGTAACGCGACCACAGGTTCCACACGCCGCTCGGCCGGAAAAACGCGTGATAGTAGAATCCCGCCGGCAGAACACGCGAAAACCATTGGATCCAGGCGTTGCGGTCGCGTTGCAGCGATCCGCTGTAGTGCTGACCGGTCGCGGTCAGGCCCTCCCGTATCGGGGTACGATCCGCCAGGCAATTCGGACTTCCGCTGAGCGCGATCAGCGTATTGCCGTCCTGGCCCGCCATGGTGACGACTCCGCGGGGGCGATGGTACTTGAACGATCGGCTCAACAGCCAGACATCGTTGGCGGCCAGGGCGCTGGCGATGGTATCTCCCGCAAGGCCCGTGTAGCGCCGGCCTTCGAAGCGGAACGTCACCGGCCTGGCGCGGTCGATCAGATGACCGTAGGGGAGCGGCAGCCGATTCTCGCCGGTCATGGGCACGGGTCCCCGGTTCCACCGGTGCCATCGACCTCGTCCGCCCGCAAGACGCGCACGATCTCGTCGCTGCGGGTATCGCGCTCGACCAGGAACCAGTAGGCGCTGGCCGTATGGCACCACCATTCCAGCACGACGCCGTCGCGATTGTCGTCGAAAAACACGTGTTCGGCCCATACGCGGTCGCTTGCCGTGTCCTGGTCCGGCGGAACCCGGTACTCGCCGCCATAGGTGAACTCGGCGATGTTGCGCGGGCCGTTCAGCGGACAGTGGAGAATCTTCATCAGTGACCCGCCGCCGTCGCGCCCGCTTCGCTGACCTGACGGAAACGGTAGAAGCGTTCAAGGTCGAAAGATCGGATGAGATCGGGCACTTCACCCGTTGCGACCAGTTCCGCCATGGTCGTCCCGCACACAGGCGTGGCCTTGAAGCCCCAGGTGCCCCAGCCCGCATCGAGATAGTAGTTCTTCACGGGACTTGGCCCCATGATCGGACTGTAGTCGGGCGTCATGTCGGTGATGCCCGCCCATTGGCGCAGCACGCGGGCATTGCCGAGAAAGGGAAACAGCTCCAGAACCGCCGATGCGAGCGACTCCCTGAGACCCAGCGTGGCCCGCGTGTTGTAAAGCGGATAGGGATCGGAGCCGCCGCCGATGACGAATTCGCCCCGCGAGGTCTGCTGGACATAGACGTGAAGGTGTGGCGAACTCACCAGCGGCGACAGCAGGGGCTTGTACGGCTGTGTCACCATGGCCTGCAGCGGGTAGGTCTGGATCGGCAGGCGAATGCCCGCCAGACGGGCAACCGCGGAGCTCATGCCGGCCACCGCCTGCACCACGCAGCCGCAGTCGACCGGGCCACGATTCGTCCGTACGCCCGTCACCGTGCCGTTGCGGATGTCGACGCCCCGAACCTCGGTCAACTGGTGCAACTCCACCCCCAGCCGGCAGGCGGCCCGAGCGTATCCCCACACCACTGCGTCGTGGCGTGCGGTGGCGCCGTCCGCATGCCAGAGTCCTCCGAGGATCGGATAGCGCGAGTCATCCTCGATGCGCAGATTGGGCGCAAGCTCCCGAATGGCATCGGTATCGACCAGTTCGGAGCGCACGCCCAGGTGCCTGTTGACCTCGGCGCGCCAGCGAACCCCCCGGATTCCCGCATCGCTGTGGGCCAGCGTCAGCTGCCCGCGGTTTTCCAGCAGGATGTTGTAACCCAGTTCGGCGCTCAGGCCCTGAAAGAGTCTGACCGACTCGCGATAGAAGGCGACCCCTTCTTCGGTCAGATAGTTGGAGCGAATCACCGCCGTGTTGCGTGCCGTGTTGCCCCCGCCCAGGTAGCCCTTCTCCAGCAGGGCGACACGCCGGATGCCATGTCGCCGGGCGAGGTAGTACGCGATGGCCGCGCCGTGGCCGCCGCCGCCGATGATGACCACGTCATAGCGCTTCTTGAGCGGCACCGCGGGAGGAAGCTGGGGCCGCGCCCATCTGCCGCCCAGACCGAGTTTCAACAGTCCCAGCGCCATCGTCGCAAATCCGTCTTGCCCAGTTCTCCGCAGGTCTTGTGGCCGCCACGATGCGGATGTTCGTTGCACGGCGAACGTGTCACCCGCACCCTCCGATGATCGGCGACCCCATGTCGGCGGTCAATCCGGTTGCATGGAACATAAGCAAATCTAATTGGTGAGCGAAGCGGGCGTTCGAACCACCGCCAGTCGCCGTTTTGGTCCTCTGCGCGCATCGGCGCGGCGGAATGTTCGCGCTAAATCAATGCCATGTCGAAATCTTCCTTGCCGGCCCCGCAATCGGGACAGCGCCAGGACAGCGGGATGTCGTCCCACCGGGTGCCGGGAGGGATGCCCTCCTCGGGCAGCCCCGCAGCTTCGTCGTATATGAAGCCGCAGATCAGGCACATGTATCTTTTCAACGGCCCGGATTCCGATTGCATGAGGGATCAGCCTCCTTCTGCCCGTCGCCGCAAGGAGGCTTCCAACCGACCGGACAATCCCTTGAAGCCCCGGTTGGACAAAACAGCGACCTGGTCGCCAGGGCGCAATTCCCGGAGCAGTCCCGCATGCAGATCATCCACGCTCGGAGCCGCCACAAGCCTTGACCCCAGGTCGGCCAATTCTGATTCGACCTGCCATGCGAGGTCTTCGCCGGCCAGCACGAACACACG
This sequence comes from Candidatus Rariloculaceae bacterium, assembly GCA_965221035.1. Taxonomy (GTDB): domain Bacteria; phylum Pseudomonadota; class Gammaproteobacteria; order Steroidobacterales; family Rariloculaceae; genus UBA6522. The sequence continues at coordinate 2,816,062 of OZ244860.1, read as the reverse complement.
GTCGGCGCCGCTCAGAGCGTGGCTCAGGGTGTCGCTGTGCGCGCCCATGCGCATGGAGTTGGATCCCGGTTCGAGCACCGCGACGATGCGCTTGCCGGATGGGGCGCCGCGCAACGCATCTAGGGTGGCACGGATGGCTGTGGGATGGTGCGCAAAGTCATCATATAGCGCAATGCCGGCGTAGTCCCCGCGCTTCTCCAGGCGCCGCTTGACCCCCCTGAACGTGGTGAGGGCCTCAAGCGCCGTCTCCACGGGCACACCGGCATGGACTGCGCAACCGATCGCAGCCAGCGCATTCTCGGCATTGTGCCTGCCCAGCAGGGACCAACGCGCCTCCCCGACCCGTTCGCCCCGCCGGTAGACCTCAAGTGACGAACCGGACCCCGCCGCGTCGTGGCGGGTGTACCAGCTCGCGCCCCGGTCTCTGGCGCTGAACGATTCCACCGGAGTCCAGATCCCCTGCTCCAACAACCGTTCGATGTTGCTGTCGTCGCCGTTGACGGCGACCAGTCCCCGACTGGGGACGGTCCGGAGCAAGTGATGAAATTGGCGCAGAATCGCATCCAGATCGTCGTAGATGTCGGCGTGATCAAACTCGATATTCGTGATCGCCAGCGTGCGCGGGCGATAATGGACAAACTTGGCGCGCTTGTCGAAAAAAGCCGTATCGTACTCGTCCGCCTCGACGACGAAATAGTCCGAATCGCCGAACCGCGCCGACACGCCGAAATTGGACGGTACACCGCCGATCAGGAATCCGGGCGCGAGTCCGGCCTGGTCGAGAATCCAGGCCAACAGACTGCCGGTGGTCGTCTTTCCGTGAGTTCCGGCAACCGCCAGCACCCAACGGTCCCTGAGCACGTGCTCCGCCAGCCACTGCGGGCCCGAACAGTACGGCAGGCCCGAGTTCAGCAGGGCCTCCACCACATCTCCTCCCCGGCTCATGACGTTGCCCACCACCACGCAATCGATATCTCTCTCCAGGTGCTCCGGGTGGTACCCTTCGCACACGGGAATCTCCAACTCGTCCAGGAGGTCGCTCATCGGCGGATACACGTTCCGGTCGGAGCCCGATACCCGGTGACCCGCCGCCTTGGCGAGTGCCGCGATACCGCCCATGAACGTGCCGCAGATTCCAAGGATGTGAATACGCATGACCGAATGCCGAAGATGGGGAGCGATTGGCTCACAAGTGAAGCGATAGTGTACTGTCTCACAAATCCGTGACCGATTCAGATCCCATCGTCGACAATCCGCAATCCCTGGCGGAGTTGATCCAAGCGATCTCCGAAGCGCCCCTGGTGGCGCTGGACACGGAGTTTGTGCGGGAGCAGACGTACTATCCGCGGCTATGCCTGATCCAGATCGCGACGCCGCGACGGCTGGCCTGCGTCGACTGCCTGGCCGACGTGAACCTGAAACCCCTGTTTGCCGAGCTGCTGGCACCGGGCCGAACCTGGCTTCTGCACAGTGCCCGGCAAGATCTCGAAGCCATGCATCCACACATGTTTCAACCGCCGTCCCGCTTGATCGACACGCAGATTGCCGCGGCGCTGCTGGGCAAAACACCCCAGATCAGTCTGCAGGACCTGGTTGCGGAGGAATTGGAGATACGCCTGAACAAGGCATTCACCCGCACCAACTGGGCGGCCCGGCCCTTGCCCGAGGGGGCCCTGCGCTACGCGCTGGACGATGTGCGCCACCTGCTGGACTTGTGGAACGTGCTGCGCAAACGTCTCAACGATCTCGACCGGCTGGCCTGGCTTGAGGAGGACTGCCGGACCGCGCTTGCGACGCCGGTGTTGACGCCTCCGATCGCGCTCTGGTCCCGACTACGAGGATTGCGCGCCCTGAGCACGGAAAGGCGGTGCGCCGCGCTGGCCATGGTGGAGTGGCGCGAGCGGTGCGCACAGCGGTTGAATCGGCCGCGACGCTGGCTATGTGGTGACGACCTGCTGATTCGCATCGCCCGGGCCTTGCCGAGCCGGGAATCCGACTTCAAGAAGATCCCCGGGCTGCCGAAGCGCTTTGCCCGGCGTTTCGGCACCGAGATCATCGCGGTGATCGCCAGATCCGGCAGCGAAGAGAATCATCGACTGGTGAACGTGCCGAAACCTCCCCTGCAGGATGGAGAAATGAAGCGATTGCGCGACGGCGCGAAGCGTCTCGCCGCTCAACTGAACATCGATCCCCAGGTGCTGGCGACCCGCCAGGAACTGCGGGAGCTGCTCAGGGGAACGCCGTCAGACCGGATGGCCGGCGGCTGGCGGCGGGAACACCTGGAGAACCTCGTCCGGGAGCGTGCGTCGTAGGCTTGCGTGAGGCTGCCAAGGCGCACCCGGCTTCGGCACGTCGATTACTCGCGCCCGACCCGGTCGAGGGCGCCAACCAGTCGAGCGTAGACCTCGTCAATCGGGCCGTCGGCCCGCACGACGCTCAGCATGCCCCGGCCGCGGTAGTAGTCGACCAGCGGTTCCGTCTGGCGCCGGTAGACTTCCAGGCGGTTGTTGATGGTTTCCTCGCGGTCGTCGTCCCGCTGCAGCAGTTGCCCCCCCGCGTCGATGCACGCATTGAGTTCTTCGGGGGGCGAGAAGTGGATGTTCAACAGTTTGCCGGTCCTCGAACAGGAACGCCTGCCGGTGAGCCGCTTCATCAGCAGTTCGTGGGGCACATCCATGAGCACTGCCGTATCGAGACTCTGGTGGAGTTCCGCCAACAGGCGGTCGAGGGCTTCAGCCTGGGCCAGATTTCTGGGAAAGCCATCAAGCACGTAGCCATTGTCGGCATCGCTGGAACCGAGCCAATCCCTGACGATGCCGAGCACCACCGCGTCCGCGACCAGCTCACCTGCGTCGATGGCCGCCTTGGCGCGCAGACCCATCGCCGTTCCGGCATCGACGGAATTCCTGAGAAGATCCCCGGTGGACACCTGCGGCCAACCGCGCTCCCCGTACAGCCGCTTCGCCTGGGTCCCCTTGCCGGAACCCGGCGCGCCGAGCAGTACAATTCGCATGCGATCCTCCATCACCGTGAGGCTTGGGCGTCCTGGCGGTCCGCCGTGCCTTACAAGGACACCGAGTTCGCGTGGAGCCGTTCCACCTGGTACCAGGCCGACTCGACCGCACCGGCCTGCCAACCGGTCAGGTAGCTGAGATAGGCCCCGGCAAAGTAGATCCGCCCCTGGGGTTCGAGCAGCACCGGAAAATGCTCCCGACGCGCCTCGTCTGACCAGCTCTCCCATCCGCCCAGACTCAGGGGCACGCGCTTCCAGTCCACCGACAACGCCTTGCCGTCGTAGTGGCGGCGGAATTGGTCCGGATGCAGCTTCTCTCCGTTCGCCAGTCCGCGCTCCGTGCGTTGACGGTGTTCCATTCCGCCCACCGAATCCGCAGTGTCGCCGAACACGTAGTATCCCTGAAGGATCCCCTTCCCGCCCAGGAACCCATGGGAGGGATAGATCACCGAACCGCCGGGCAGGTCCGTCTGGCTGGAACCGCCGAAGATGGCATCGTCCTCCTCCCAGAACCGGCGGTTCATCTGCAGGGCAAGCTTGCCGACCTGGGACTGCGTCGCTGCGCCGATTGCCGCCCTGCACCGGTCGGAGAGATCGTTGGAGACATTCTTCATTACCGCCAGCGGAAGGGTCGTGACGCAATAGTCGCCGGAAGCCGTGTCCGTTTCCCCGGTCAGCGCGTCCCGATAGCGGACCTGAACCGCCCGCTCGTCCTGACGCAACTCCCGAACCTCGGCGTGGTACGTGATCAGATGTCCCACGCGCTCCTCGAACGCCGCGGCGATCCGGTCCATCCCGCCCACCGGCTGCAGCATCGTATAGGGCCGTTCAAACGAGGAGACGGCCCGGAAGGTGTTGCCGAGCCCCGACTGGAGCAGTTCCCTTATCGCCAGGGCTTCGGAGGGTTGCCCGGGCTCAAGCGGGCCGGCGAAGTCCACCGCCCAGCCCCGCTCGGTCGTTCCCTTGTATGCGAGGTCGTTCGGATCGAGATACCCCTCGGCCACGAGATACTCGATGAGCTGCTCCCTGTCGTCGTTTGTCAGTACGGCGTCGAGCGCACCCTGTTGCGCCACCTTGGCCAGAAGTTCGGACGTATGGCCCCGCATGTCCATCATCACTTCGCGGCGGCGGACCCGGCGTCCGGACAACGGCCCTTCGACGTTCTCGTATCGGAGGTAGGTCGACTCGTTCGAGCTGATGAGCGTCTGCATCGGGATGCCGAACCTGCGACAGTAGTACAGCAACGACTTGTGGTGGGCGGGAATTCGCCACGCGGCGGTATTGAACCACTGGCCCTCGTCGAAATCGCAAACCTGGGACTCCCCACCCGTCTCGTCCACCCGAAACCCTTTTCGCGCCGTCTGGCAACGACCGCCGGCGAACGAGGCCGCCTCGATGATCCGGCAGTCGTATCCCCGTTCGGTGAGCTCGTAGGCGGTTGTCAAGCCGGCGATTCCCGACCCCAGGATCAGCACCTGGGTCCCCTCGGCCATGCCGCTCAAAACCGGCGGCGCGGTCGCCGCCGACGCGATGCCCATGTCCCAGGCGTCGAGAGCCGCCATCACCGCCGAGAGTCCGCCGACGGAGGCGAATCCCCGCAGAAACTCGCGCTTGGTGAGGGACGAGGATACCTGGGTGTCCTGCTCGGTCATCGTCGAATCCGTATCGCTGCCGACTGGCGTCTCAGGTCCCATGTTACACCGGACGAAACCGTTGTCCGGCTCTGGTATTCTCTGCGCGCCCGATCACGCCCGCAACCGGGGAGGAATGTCTTGAAGCAGAACGGATTCTACGCGCAGTCCGGCGGGGTGACCGCCGTCATCAACGCCTCGGCCTGCGGCGTGCTGGAGACCGCGCGACGCAACGGCGATCGCATCGGCAGGATATTCGCCGGCCGCAACGGCATCATCGGCGCGCTCACCGAAGACATGATCGACACCAGCCGGGAAACCGACGCGGCCATCGCCGCCCTGCGCCACACCCCGGGCGGCGCATTCGGGTCGGCGCGTTACAAGCTCAAGGGGCTGGACGAAAACCGCGCCGAGTACAACCGCCTGATCGAAGTGTTCAAGGCCCATGACGTCGGCTACTTCTTCTACAACGGCGGCGGCGATTCCATGGACACGGCGCACAAGGTATCCCAACTCGGAAGTGAACTCGGATTCCCGATCCGGTGTGTCGGCATTCCCAAGACGGTGGACAACGACCTGCCCGTCACGGACAACTGTCCCGGCTTCGGATCGGTTGCGAAGTACGTGGCCGTCTCGACGATCGAAGCCGCGCTCGATGTGGCTTCCATGGCAAGGACATCGACCAGGGTGTTCATCCTCGAGGTGATGGGCCGGCACGCGGGCTGGATCGCGGCGGCGGCGGGTCTGGCCGGGCAGGGGCCGGGCAGCGCTCCCCACATCATCCTGTTCCCGGAAATCCCGTTCGACCGGGTACGCTTTCTCGAACGTGTCGACGAATGCGTTGAACGCCACGAGTATTGTGTTGTCGCCGTATCGGAGGGAGCGCGCCATGCCGACGGCCGTTTTCTGGCGGAAGCTGGTGGTCGCGACGCCTTCGGCCACGCCCAGCTGGGCGGTGTCGCCGCTACGGTGGCCTCCATGGTGAAGGAGGAACTCGGGCACAAGTACCACTATGCGATCGCCGATTACCTGCAACGTTCGGCACGGCACATCGCTTCGAAGACGGATGTCGAGCAGGCCTACGCCGTGGGCGCGCGGGCCGTCGAACTGGCCCTCGACGGCCAAGCCGACGTCATGACCACCATCGTGCGCGTCTCCGATCAACCCTACCGCTGGGAGATCAGGCACGTTCCGCTCGACCGGGTCGCCAACCGCGAAAAGATGATGCCCCGGGACTTCATCACCGGGGACGGTTTCGGCATCACCGACGCTTGCCGACGGTACCTGCAACCCCTGATCGAGGGAGAGGATTATCCACCCTACCAGGCCGGGCTGCCCCGCTACGGCGGATTGCGCAATGCGATCATCGAGCCTCTGCTGGACCCCTGGTCAGGCGGCTGAATCTCCATCCCTTCACGATCCACCGGCCCGGAATGAACTGACCCGCTCCAGGTGGAGCGGGTCAGTGGTTTCAACAGCCTGTCGCCACGATGGGCGAACGCACCCGATCAATTGCCTCCCAGCCAGTACTGGTAACGCAGATAGGACTCGCGAGGCCGCGACACATTCACCGCCGAGTTGCCGTTACCCGTCGCAAATGAACCCGCGGTGGAATACACCGTGTTGGTTGCGTTGCGAATGCCGAAGCTCAACGCCCACCGGTCGTCGCCACTGTTGTACGTCGTGCTGAAGTGCGCGACGTTGTAGGCATCCTCATACATGTCAGGATGCGTTTCGATGCGGAACCGCTGCGCGTCGTTGTGAATGAAATCCAGCCGCGTCAGGAGATTGCCCGCTCCGATGGGCAACCGGTGCGAGACGCCGACCGTATAGTTGGTCTCCGGCGTGTACGGCAGCACCGTTTCGGACTGCGGTACGCAGTAGGACGTCGGACAGTTGGTCGGCGAAATAGGCTGGCCGTTCGCGTCGGTATTGCCATCCTTGTAGAAGAGATACCCACCGGAGGTGAACGCATCACCCACCAGCGACTCGACTTTCGCATCCAGCAGGCCCAGGGTCGCGTCAACCCGCAGGCTGTCGTTGACCACCCACAGCAGCTCCATTTCAAGGCCCGAGAGCTTGCCGACTCCGACATTTTCCACGCCGGTGGCGGCGGTCGTCAGCTCCGCCGGCCGGCCGGATACCTGCATGTCGTCATAGGTGGTATCGAAATAGGCCGCGTTCAGGCGCATGTTTCCGTCCAGCAATTCGGTCTTCAGTCCGAACTCCAGGCTGGTCACGTACTCCGGCTCGAAAGACGGTATCGGATTGGGCATGCCTTCGGGGAACCGGCTGGCATAGCCGCCATCGCGGAAACCGGTCGAATAGGTGCCGTACACCATGGAGGTGTCGCCCACGTCGTACGCGAGGCTCAGCATCGGATCGACTTCGTCCCAGGTCGAAAGGCCGTTCGCCGTCTGGAAGACATCGTTCACCTTGTCGATCACGATCCTGCCGTCACCGTTGCAGGTCACACCCCCCGCCGGATAGGCGGGATCGGCAGGATTGTTGGGACATGCGTCGCGGTGAATGGTGACGTCGAAAAGCTTCTCATCCTGCGTCGCGCGAGCGCCCAGGGTCAGATGCAGCGGCGCGTCGAAATGGTAGGTCACCTGTCCGTAGACCGCATTCGAGGAGTTGTCGATGTCCCGCACGATACGCTGGAATCCGGAGAAATCCGGTTGGGTGGCAAAATTGACCCAAAGTCCCATGGTCCCGACCAGCGAAACGACTTCCCTGCCCGTTTCGTTGAAGAAATACAATCCGGCGGTGAAATCCAGTTTGCCGTCCATGGCATTGCCGACAAACTGGAATTCCTGTGAATTGCCATCCTGATGGAAGTCATCGTTGATGTTCGAAAAGACCTTGATCGCGCTGTAGTCGTGATCGTTGCGGAAGTCGGAATCGAAGCCCCGATGCGCGGTAATCGACTTGAAGGTGCCAAGGCCGGTATCGACTTCGACGGTCAAGGCCGCGCCTTGCACGTCGACCTTGTTGGTCGGGTCGGGATCAAAGTTGCCGTAGATGTCCCAGAACACCGCGGTGGTCTCGTAGGCATCCCTGGCGCGCAAGTGCGTGGTCCCATAGCAGCCCGGGTTCGTGGCGCGCCCTTGTTCCGTCGCGCACTCGGCGATCCCGGAATACGGCGTGTTCATGCCCATGAACGCGGTATTCCAGACTACCGCCCACATGGCGTCGGCATAGAACGCATCCGACTTGTCGCCGTGACCGTTGCCGATGGCCGTCGCGATCATCGGCGCCGGCGCCGCGCGGGTGCGGGTGTAGTCCGTGCTCAGGTTCACTCGCACCGAATCGGAGGGCAGAAACTCAAGCTGCGCCCGCACGCCGGTGGTGTCGTCGTCACCCAGCCACAGGTCGTCATATTCCACGGCGCGCACGTAACCACCCTTCTGGCGCTTCATCAGCGATACCCTGGCGGCCAGGTTGTCACCGAGCGGAATGTTGAACGAGCCGTTGAACTGGGCATATTCGTTCTCACCCGCCGCCAAGGTCAGCTTGGCGTCGAAGGCGTCCGTGGTCGGTCGCTTGCTGATCAGGTTGACGGCGCCCGCCAGTGTATTGCGGCCGAACAGCGTGCCCTGCGGTCCGCGCAGCACTTCGGCGCGCTCCAGATCCATGATGTCCATCATGCTGCCGATGGAGCGGGCGATGTACACGCCGTCGACGTACACGCCGACCGCCGGGTCGGTGTTGATCACGAAGTCGAGCTGGCCGACGCCGCGGATGAACATGGTCGGCGCGGAAGTCAGTCCACTCACCGAAGCCGCCTGCTCGATATTCACGTTCGGCGTGGCTTGCGAAATATCGGTGATGTTGAGGTGTCCGCGGAGGTCCATCTCATCTTCCGAATACGCGGTCACGGCGATGGGCGTGTCCTGGAGCGATTCCTCGCGCCTTCTCGCCGTCACGACGATTTCCTCAATGGCGAAGGCGTCGGCGGCCGTTCCCTGCGCGCCGGCCTGTCCCAATGGAAGGAAGGACAGGAGCAACGGGGAAACCAATACACTGATTCTCTTTAGCATGATTCTTCGTTTCCTAATTTTCTAATGGGCAAGGGGGAGAGCGCCGAGGTCAAGTGCCAGGACGCCAGCAGACGAAAACCGCGAGAATATAGATGATACGGAAGACTTGATGTGGAAGCTTCGGTAAAAATGGGTCTGTCCGGCAAATTTCGATAATGATTGCGCCGTGTGGCTACCAGCCATGCCGTTCGCGACCGCCATCACAAATCGCCTGCATACAAGACATAACGAACGAGGCTGCACCAAAAAAACGAGGTTGTATCGAAAAAGACACAACCTCGCGAATAACGCCGGCAAGTTTAGATTATCCGCACTTTCCACGCAACCAAGGGCATGTGGCCCGTGCTGGCCGGATGCGTCTGGCCGGATGCGACTGGCCGCGACCCGGGATCTTGCCGCGACGGCGACCGGCGCGATGGCCAACGGCGTGCCCGTGGCCGTCACCGCATCAGGATCAGCACGCCCCGATTACCCCTGGCGACTTGCAGGATGACGGACGAACTTGCGTCGGAGATGATTGCCCGCGCCTCTTCAAGCGTACGCACGCGCTGCCGACTCACGTGGGTGATCACGTCCCCTGCCCGCAGGCCATTCTCGAATGCGGGACTACCCGGTTCCACCGCCGTCACCAGGACGCCCTCGGTGCCGTTGAAGTCGTCCCGCGCCTCACTGTTGGTGGCAAATTCCGCGCCCGCGAATTCCGGATCGATCTCCGACAGGCGCTGCGCCAGCCCGGTCGACGGCCGCTCGCCCAGCGTCGCCGTTGCAGTGCGCAACTCGCCCTCCCTGATGTATTCCACGGTGACCGTATCCCCGGGATGCAGCAGCCCGATGGTGTTTCGCAACTCCCCCGGTCCGTCCATGGCTTCGCCGTCGACGCTCACGATGACATCGCCGATCTCGAGGCCCGCCGCATCCGCCGCGGATCCCGAAGACACCTCGGTGACGAACACGCCGGCCACATCTTCAAGATCATAGGCTTCGGCGATGTCCGGCGTGACCGTGCCGATGCTCACGCCCAGCAATCCCCGGCGGACGCCGCCGAACGAGATGATCTGGTCCATCACCGTGCGCGCCATGTTGACGGGAATCGCAAAACCGATACCGATGTTTCCGCCGCTACCCGAAAAGATGGCGGTATTGATGCCGACCAGTTCGCCCCTGAGGTTGATGAGGGCGCCGCCCGAATTCCCGGGATTGATGGACGCGTCGGTCTGTATGAAGTCCTCATAGCCTTCCGGGTTGATGCCTGTGCGCCCCAGTCCGCTGACGATTCCCGACGTCACGGTATGCCGCAGGCGAAACGGATTGCCGATGGCAAGGACGAAGTCGCCGACACGCAGCTGCTCGGAGTCGCCCAGCGGCATCTCGTCCAGGTCATCCGCCTCCACCCGCAACACGGCGATGTCGGAGTCCGCATCCGAACCCACCACTTCGGCGTCAAGGATACGGTTGTCCTCAAGCGCCACTGTGATCTCGTCGGCGTCCTCGATGACATGGAAGTTGGTCAGGATGTATCCGTTCCCGGCATCGATGATCACGCCGGAGCCGGCGCTCTGCACCTGGCGGCGGCCGGGAGGCGGCAGAAACTGGCCGAAAAAGGGATCGCGGGACAGCGGATTGCCTGTCATGACGCTGCCGCGGACGGATATGTTAACCACCGCCGGCGCGACTTCCTCGATGACGGGCGCCAGACTGGGCAGTTCCTGGTCCCCCACCCGTGGCGGCAGGGTCTGACCCTGCGTCAGTGCGCCGGTCAACAGCAGCATCGCGGCGATACCTGCCCGGGCGCCGCGATCATTGGCCTTCAACATGATGATGTTCATTCGCTCGTCCTTCCCTCCGCGGGCCCATGCGGCCCATCCCGCTCGTAGCCGCTTCGGCCCACCCTAATGGATGCATGTGGCACTCGATGGGTCGCAGCCGCCTGACCGTGACCTCTCGTCTCCCGCACCGGCAACCGAACCGCAGCGACCGTCCGCTAGATCACAAGATGGGTCGGGGATGTTCATATTTCAAGACTACCGGCAAACGAAGCCGGCCATCGGGACCCGACCTGTGGACAAACTGTGAATGTACAGGGGGAAGGAGTGGGGATAACCAGACACAACATGTTGTGGTCGGAAGAAATCCTAGGATTTTCGAGAACATGCGGCATATTGCGCAATCCTTGTAGATAGAAGTCGCAATAAGCTGTTTTTTAAAGCAATAATTATATGCCAATTCTTCGAATACAGGTTGACAGAGGCCTGATGCCCGTTCTAGTCTTGTCAATCGTCAGCACAATATATTGTGCCCTTGAAAATCATGGTCAAAATGCTCCCGCGCGGTTGGAACCAGGCTGCTCATGGAGCAGTGGCGGCATGATGTTTCGCCGCCGCGAGGTGTAGCAAGGAGGCTCGAACAAACGATGAAAGCGCCCCTGGAACTCAGTTCGGCCGTGGATCTCCCCTTGCAGGAAGCCTCGCTCAACATCTGGGAAACCAAGTACCGACTGAAGTCACGGTCCGGCGAACCCATCGACCAGGACATTCACGCCACCTGCCAACGGGTCGCCCGGGCGCTGGCCGACGTTGAGCGCGGTCCACGCCGCGACTACTGGTACGAGCGCTTTGTCTGGGCGTTGCTTCGCGGCGCCATTCCCGCAGGGCGAATCATCTCCAATGCCGGTGCCGGGGAGCACAAGCCCGCGACCTCCACCATCAATTGCACCGTTTCCGACACGGTCGGAGACTCCATGAACCAGATACTGGAGAAGGTCCACGAAGCCGGCATGACGCTCAAGGCAGGCTGCGGGATCGGCTACGAATTTTCCACCCTCAGACCTCGCGGGGCCTACGTTTCCGGTGCCGGAGCGCATACCTCGGGTCCGCTGTCGTTCATGGACATCTACGACAAGATGTGCTTCACCGTGTCCTCGGCGGGTGGGCGTCGCGGCGCGCAAATGGGCACATTCGATGTCGGCCATCCGGATTCCATGGAATTCATCCGCGCCAAGCGTGAGGATGGCCGGCTTCGTCAATTCAATCTCTCGTTGTTGATTTCCGACGAGTTCATGGAAGCCGTGGAGAACGAGCGGCCGTGGCCGCTGGCGTTTCCGCTTGTGCAACGCGAGGCCGAGGAAGACGGCATCGACCTTGAGGATCCGGAGCAGGTGGTATGGCGCCGTTGGCCGTCACGGGACGGCTATGTCCGCAACGATGACGGGCTGGTCGCCTGCCGGATCTACAAGACGATTCCGGCCAGGCGCATGTGGGACATCATCATGTCCTCGACGTACGACTTCGCCGAACCGGGTTTCGTGCTGATCGACCGGGTCAACGAACTCAACAACAACTGGTGGTGCGAGGATATCCGCGCCACCAATCCCTGCGGCGAACAACCGCTACCCTCTTACGGTGCCTGCCTGCTCGGCTCGGTCAACCTGACCAAGTTCGTGGTCGATCCGTTCACCGCGCAGGCGCGGTTCGACTGGGACGAATATCGGGAGGTGGTGCGCGTGTTCACGCGCATGCTCGACAACGTGGTCGAGATCAACGGCCTGCCTCTTGAGCCTCAGCGCCGGGAAATCCTCCGCAAGCGCCGTCACGGCATGGGGTTCCTTGGGCTCGGATCCACGCTGGCGTTGCTTGGCCTGCGCTACGGGTCCGCCGAATCCGTGGAATTCACCGAGAAAGTGGCCCGGGAACTGGCCATCGCCGGTTGGCAGATGGCGCTGGAGCTTGCGCGGGAGAAGGGCCCGGCGCCGATCCTGTCGGAGGAATTCGAGGTCACCGAGGAAATGCTGGCCATGCGCCCCATGATGCGCGACGACGGCTGGAAGGTCGGCGACCGGATACCCGGGCGGATTCTGCACGCCCGTTACAGCCACTACATGCGCAACCTGGCGGAAGTCGCGCCCGACCTGGTGGAGGATCTCGCCAACGAGGGCGCCCGGTTCACCCATCACAGTTCCATCGCACCCACCGGCACCATTTCGCTGTCACTGGGCAACAACGCCAGCAATGGCATCGAACCCTCCTTCGCCCATCGATATTTTCGCAACGTGATCACGGAAGGAAAGAAAACCAAGGAAAAGGTCGAAGTGTTCTCCTTCGAGCTGCTCGCCTACCGGGAACTGGTCAACCGGGATGCATCCCCCGACGCCGACAACCCGGACGACTCGGTTCCGGATTACTTCGTCAGTTCCGAGGACATTTCCCCCAAGGAACACGTCGACATCCAGGCGGCCGCCCAGAAGTGGATCGATTCGTCCATTTCGAAAACCGCCAACGTGCCCACCGACTATCCGTACGAAGACTTCAAGGGCATCTACCGGTACGCCTACGAGAAGGGGCTGAAGGGCTGCACGACGTTCCGGTTCAATCCCGAGGCGTTCCAGGGCGTGCTGGTGAAGGAAAAGGATCTGAAAAACACCACCTACCGCTTCGAACTTGCCGACGGCGGCGTCATCGAGGCGAAGGGAGACGACGAAATCGAGTACGACGGCGAGGTTCACACGGCAGCGAATCTCTTCGACGCGCTGAAAGAGGGTTACTACGGAAAACTTTGAAGACCCGCCAGATCAACCGGCACAGGCCCCACGGCAGGAATTCGAACAAACAGCGGACTGACCCATGTCAAGAGTCATAGTAGGCGAAAAAATCGTTGGCTACAGTGTCGTCAGGGACGACCCCATGCCCGCGCAAAACGAATTCGCGAAGGCGCAGGCCGCAAGCCCGGCCGATACCGGGACTCAGGCGCTATCCGAAGACCAGAAGGTCATCCGCATGCACGAGAGGCTCGAACGCCCCGAGATGCTGGTGGGTTCGACCTACAAGGTCAAGACGCCGGTCTCCGACCATGCCATGTACGTGACGATCAACGATATCATCCTCAACGAAGGCACGGAGCACGAGAAACGCAGGCCCTTCGAAATCTTCATCAATTCCAAGAATCTGGATCACTACCAGTGGATCGTCGCGCTGACCCGGATCATGTCCGCGGTGTTCCGCAAGGGCGGCGACGTGGCATTCCTGGTGGATGAGCTGAAAGCCGTATTCGATCCCCGCGGCGGCTACTGGCAACCCGGCGGCAAGTTCATGCCGTCGATCATCGCCGAACTGGGCCACATAGTGGAACGTCACCTGGTGCAGATCGGGCTGATCGGAACGTCCGATCCCAGCGGGCAACAGCGCGAGGCCCTGGAACGCAAGCGTGCCGAGTTCAAGGCCCTGTCCAGCCAACAGGACGCCTTTGCCGAGAGTTCCTTTCCCGAGGGCGCCCAACTGTGCGCAAAGTGCAATACGGCCGCCAGCGTGATGCTCGATGGCTGCCTGACCTGCCTGAACTGCGGCTATTCGAAGTGCGGGTGAGTCGGGTGTCCCGCAGGACCGGATAAGGCCGCTGGCCCTATGCGCGACCGCCAGTTGCCAGACGGGCAGCCCTTCATGCAACCCGGCATCCCCGACTTTTCGCCCCTGCGGATCCTCGTGGCCGGCGATGCGATGCTGGACGAATACTGGTTCGGAGACGCCGGCCGCATCTCTCCGGAAGCGCCCGTGCCGGTGGTGGAGACCCGTCGCACTGAACGACGGCCCGGCGGCGCGGGCAACGTCGCCTGCAATGCCGCAGCGCTGGGCGCGACGGTGCACCTTGTATCCGCGGTGGGCGATGACGAGCACGGCCGGAACCTGGAAGAGAAACTTGGTGATGCCGGCGTTCGCTGTCGGTTGCACCGGGTCGCGGGCGCCCGCACGGTCCACAAGCTGCGCGTGCTGGCCCGCAACCAGCAACTCATTCGCCTGGACGCCGAGGAATCCTATCCCGACTGCGCGCCGGCCATGGAGGAATCGGTGGCGGCGCTTGCGGGCCAGGTGGATGCGATCGTGCTGTCCGACTACGCCAAGGGTTCCCTGGCCGGGGTGGAACGGCTCATCGTCTGCGCCCACGATCAGGGAACACCCGTACTGGTGGACCCCAAGGGACAGGACTTCCACCGCTACGCCGGCGCGACCGTCCTGAAGCCGAACGAGACCGAATTCGCCGCCGTGGCGGGCCGGTGGAGCGGCGAGGACGACTTCCTGTCCCGCGGCCAGACCATGGTGGGGAACCTGCGGCTCGGCGCCTTGCTGGTCACCCGCGGCAAACGAGGCATGACGCTCTTCGCGCGGAACGAGCCACCGCTGACGCTCCCGACCGAGGCCCGCGAGGTGTTCGACGTCACAGGCGCGGGCGACACCGTGATCGCCCTCATGGCCGCCGGACTCGGTTGCGGCATGAATCTCGCCGCCGCCGCCTCGCTGGCCAACCTGGGCGCGGGATTGGTGGTGCGCAAGATCGGAGTGGCCAGTGTGACGCCTTCGGAGCTGCGGCTCGCGTTGCATCGCCGGGGTGCCGGCGGACGCGGGCTGGTGGGCGCAGACGAGCTGCCGCCGCTGATCGAGGAGTGCCGACTTCGCGGCGAACGCGTGGTGATGACCAACGGCTGTTTCGACATCCTCCACGCGGGACACGTCGGTTATCTGCAGGAGGCCAAGGGCCTGGGCGACCGGCTCGTGGTGGCGGTCAACGACGACGATTCGGTCACACGCCTCAAGGGCAGCGGGCGCCCCATCAACCCGCTGCCCGACCGCATGGCGGTGTTGGCCGGGCTTGCGGCGGTGGATTGGGTGGTGGCCTTCTCCGAGGACACCCCGGCGGAACTGATCGGCCGCGTGCTTCCGGATATTCTGGTGAAGGGTGGCGACTATACCGCCGACGAGATCGCCGGGGGCCGCGCGGTCCTCGAGAACGGCGGCGAAGTGCGCATCCTTGGCCTCAGGAAAGGCCGATCAACCAGCACCATCATCGGCAGGATTCGAGGCGGCGGGGACGCATGAGGCCGGTCCTTGCGAGCGTCGTGGGCGCGAAGCGTGGCCACGGATGGCCAGGAGCGCCGCGCCCCGATTCGAGCCGCGCCAGGACGGCGCGGCGAGATTAAGCTCGCAAGGACCGGCCTCATGCGTCCCCGCCGCCTGCGCCGGTGGATCGCCAGTTCAACCCTCGAGCCAGCTGCTGACTTCCTCCAGATCCTGGAGGGACAGGCTCCCCGCAGCCTGTTTCAGCCGCAGTATGTTGAGGATGTAGTCGTATCGGCTGCGTGCGTAGGTGGTTTGTGCGCGACGCAGGGTATTCTGCGATACCAGCACGTCGACGGTGGTTCGTGTGCCCACCTCGAATCCCGCCTCGGTAGCCTCAAGCGCGGTGGCAGAGGATTCCACGGCCTGACGGAGCGCCTGCACCCGTGCGATCTCTGAAATCACGCTCAGATAGGCGTCGCGGGTTTCCCGCTCCGTGGCCCGCGCAACCCGTTCGAGGGCTTCCAGTGTGGCGCGGTGCTGGTGGACCGCCTGCTGGATTCTCGCGCCATTGAGGCCGCCGGTGTAGATGGGCACACTGAAGCTGAGCGAGAGGCTGTAACTTTGCGCCTGCGACTCGGACGCGGTTTCCTCGGGCGGACAGCGAAACACCGGATCATTCAGACACGGTGGATTGGCCACCAGGTTGTTGATCCGGGTCGTGCTCGATCCCGACTCGCCCAGGTTGCCGCTGAGGTTCAGCGTCGGATAGCGGACGCTGCGCTGGATTGCCACACCGTCAAGCGCGATGTCCGAGGCGATTCGGCTGGAAATCAGCGCAAGATTCTGGTCAAGCGCCGTTTGCACCCATGCCTCCGCATTGTCCGGATCAGGCCTGATCAGCGGAATCTCTTCGATCGGACCGTCGAGTTGCGTCACCGACTCGCCAATGATTTCCCGGAGAAACTCCCGGGCCGTGGCCACCGCCTGCTGTGCCCCGATCTCGGTCGCGACGGCCTGGTCATAGCCCGCCTGGGCTTCCTGCACGTCGGTGATGGCGATCAGCCCGACTTCAAACCGCCGCTGGGCCTGTTCGAGTTGTCGACCGATGGCCTCTCTGGCCGTGGTCTCTGAAACCAGCGTGTCCTCGGCGGCAAGAACCTGGAAATAACTGGTTGCGACCCTCACCAGGAGTTCCTGCTGGGTGAATGCCAGGTCGGTCTCCGCCTGCGCCACCACCTTTTCCGCCTGCCGGAGGCCGATGAACGCGCCCCAATTGAACAATGGCTGGTTCAGCCTGATGCTCCAGTTGTTCGAGTCCCGCTCGAATTCGGTGCTCAGGATGTCCGGGTCGGGCTGCCCCGAGGCAAAGTTGATGGGCCGATTCGGGTCTTCCTGGTGTGACATGGAGCCCCCCAGCGCCAGGCTGAGGGACGGCAGCACCGAACTGCGCGCCAACGGCATTGCCTGACGGCGCGCCAGATAACCGGCCTCGGCTTCGCGAAGGATGGGGTCGTACATCAACGCCAGCCGATAAATGTCCAGCAGATTTTCCGCCGAAACCGGCGTGACCGCGCAGGCGAGCAAGCCGAGAAGGGCGATCAATCGTTTTCCGAGGTGCCTCATAGTGGTTTCACCGTATTTTCAAAAATGGGTATCAGTACCGGGGAATGGACGAATCGACTTCCAGCGACCAGGCATCGATTCCGCCGGTGAGATTGAAGACCCTGGCGTACCCGGAGGCGGCCAGGAATTCGGCGACGCGCAGGCTGCGTACGCCACCGTGGCACATGACGACGAACGTCTGTTCCGGGTCCAGTTCGTCCAGACGCTGCGGCACCGTCCCCATCGGAATGTGAAGCGAATCATCGACGTGCGCGGTCCGCCACTCCGCAGGTTCGCGCACATCCAGCAGCGTGACGCCCTCGCGCCGACCCGGAGGCCAGCGCCGAAGGAACTCGGTGGGCGTCAATTCCGGTATGTCTGCCATGGATTCTCCGGGAAGGCCGATGCTTCATCCAAACGATGGGACATTATCGGTCGGATGAAGCCCTAGAGGATGAACGGCTCGTGGCAATGGGCATTGACCAAGGGGTCCACGACCGTCTCGAAAAGGCCGTTCCGGGTCCCGTTACCGCGCAGGTCCTTGCTGATGAGCAGCGCCCGCATCACGGGGGGGCGCCCGACGACAATGAAGAGCCGCCCGCCCGGTCGGAGCAGGCGAATGAATGTGTCATCGAGATCGGGCACCGAGCCTGTGACGGCAATGGTGTCGAATCGTTCGTCCCAATCGAGTGCCAGCGCATCGGCGGTGCGCAATTCAACATGATGGACGCCGTCCCGCTGGAGCCTGGCGGCCGCATCCGACGTGAACTCCGGGAAAATATCCACGCTCACCACGTGCCCCGCAAGCCCGGCCAGACACGCGGTGAGGAAGCCGCTGCCGGTACCCACTTCCAGCACGGAATCCGCCGGGTCCAGGTCCAGCGCCTGCAGCAACCGGCCCTCGACGCTGGGTGTCATCATCCGCTGGCCGTGAGTCAGGGGAATTTCCGTGTCGGCGAATGCAAGCTCCCTATAGGCCTCGGGGACGTAGCGCTCCCGACGAACCTGCCCGACCACGTCGAGAACGCGCTGGTCCAGCACTTCCCACGCTCGAAGCTGCTGCCTGAGCATCTGGGCGCGCGCGGCATCAACGTGCATGCTGCGGAAGGTCGGCTCGGTCATCATGAGCGGTCTAGGGTACGGAGTTTGCCCATCCCCTACAAGCCGTCACCTGGGCGGATTTTCCAAAGAATTATGGTGCACCCCGAGACTTCCCTTTTCCCCGGGCAGCACGCGAACCAGAGAGGGCCCGCACGAACCGCAGCCATGGCCGCGAAGGACGCGCGCGAACCGCAGCCTTGGCCGCGAGGGGCGCGCGGGACCCAGCCATGGCCGCGAGGGGCGCGTGCGGACAGCCCTTTCGAGCGTCGTGGGGCGACGAGCGGGCCATGGATGGCCATTAGCGAGGAGCCCCCGATCCGACCTCCGCCAGGATGGCGGAGGGAGGTCAAGCTCGAAAGGGCTGTCCGCACGCGCCCCCCACCGTAACAGTGGGGAAACCGCGCCACCCAACGCCAAGGTTTCCGAAACCTACAGCAAAGGCACCGCCAGCAACGCAACGATATTGATGATCTTGATCAATGGATTGATGGCGGGCCCCGCGGTGTCCTTGTACGGGTCGCCCACCGTGTCGCCGGTGACGGCGGCCTTGTGGGCTTCGGAACCCTTGCCGCCCAGGTTGCCGTCCTCGATGTATTTCTTGGCGTTGTCCCATGCACCGCCTCCGGTGGTCATGGAAATCGCCACGAACAGGCCGGTGACGATGGTGCCCAGCAATAACCCGCCCAGCGCCTCCGGCCCCAGAAGGAGCCCCACGACGATGGGAACCAGCACCGGCAGGAGCGATGGGATTACCATCTCCTTGATGGCGGAGCGGGTCAACAGGTCCACGGCGGTGGAGTAGTCCGGTTTCGTGGTCCCCTCCATGATCCCGGCGATCTCCCGAAACTGGCGTCGCACTTCTTCCACCACGGAGCCCGCGGCGCGGCCCACCGCCTCCATGGCCAACGCGCCGAACAGGAACGGCACCAGGCCGCCGATGAACAGCCCCACGATGACGCGGTGATCCGAGAGGTCGAACTGCATCGCGCCAAGGCCTGCCTCTTCCAGGCTGTGCGTATAGTCGGAGAAAAGGACCAGTGCCGCGAGGCCGGCGGAGCCGATGGCATAGCCCTTGGTGACGGCCTTGGTGGTGTTGCCCACCGCGTCCAGCGAGTCGGTGACCTTGCGCACGTCGGAGGGCAGTTCCGCCATCTCGGCGATCCCGCCCGCATTGTCGGTGATGGGGCCGAAGGCATCCAGCGCCACGATCATGCCGGTCATCGAAAGCATGCTGGTGGCGGCGATCGCGATGCCGTACAGACCCGCAAGCTCAAAGGCGAACCAGATGGAAGCGCACACGGCCAGGACCGGCAATGCCGTCGCCTTCATGGAAATGCCCAGCCCGGCGATGATGTTGGTGGCATGGCCCGTGGTGGAAGCGCCCGCCACGGTCTTCACCGGCTTGCACTCCGCCCCGGTGTAATACTCGGTGATGGCCACCATGGCGGCCGTCAGCACCAGGCCGATGAGCGCCGAAATATAAAGATTGACGGAACCCGCGCCCATGAGCGACGTGGTGATCGGATAAAACGCGATGGCGGCGAGAATCCCGGAAACGATCACGCCCTTGTAGAGCGCGTTCATGATCTTGCCGCTGCGCGTGCTGACGAAGAAGGTTCCCAGAATGGAAGCCACGATGGACGCCCCGCCCAACGCGATCGGGTAGATGACGGCGTTGGCGCCCAGGGCTTCGGCGGTCAACCCGCCCAGCAGCATGGTGGCGATGACGGTCACCGCGTAGGTCTCGAAAAGATCCGCCGCCATGCCCGCGCAGTCACCCACGTTGTCGCCCACGTTGTCGGCGATGACGGCCGGGTTGCGCGGATCATCTTCCGGAATGCCGGCCTCGACCTTGCCCACCAGGTCGGCACCCACATCGGCCCCCTTGGTGAAGATGCCTCCGCCCAGGCGGGCGAAGATCGAAATCAGGGAACCGCCGAAGGCGAGCCCGATGAGGGCCTTCAACACGTCATCCTCGGCCATGCCCATGGCTTCCAGCAGCGCGAAATAGCCGGCGACGCCCAGCAGCCCCAACCCCACGACCAGCAGGCCGGTGATGGCGCCGCCCCGGAACGCGATCCGCAGCGCCGGGTTGAGCCCCTCGGTGGCGGCCTGGGCCGTGCGGACATTGGCGCGCACGGAGACGAACATGCCGATGTATCCCGCCAGCGCCGAGAACACCGCGCCGATGGCGAAGCCCACCGCCGTGCCCCAGTCCAGCGCGACGATCAGGATGATGAACAGCACCGCGCCGACGATACCGATGGTGGCGTACTGGCGGTTCATGTAGGCATTGGCGCCTTCCTGCACGGCCGCGGCGATCGCCTGCATGCGTTCGCTGCCCGAGGACTGGCCGAGGATCCAATTGACCGACACCACACCATAAACAAGGGCCAGGACGGCCGCGCCCAGTGACAACCACAGGGCCGTTTCCGGATTCATGCTTTCTTCTCCCGACGGGGGCTACAAAAAACGCGGCATTCTACCACGCTCGACAAGAGCCGCCGGCGGCCCGTCGAGCGGCCTGGCTGGCGCTATCCCGCCCCGCTTCCAACGGCCTGGTCGAGCCAGCCCTGCAGGCGTCGGCGCCTCACATCGGCGTCCAGCGCGGACAGTGCGTCCACCTCGTCGTAGAAGGCATCCAGGCCACGGGATTCCAGCAGGTGAAGCAGGCCCGGGACCCAGTATCGGTAGGTCGCCACCGATGCGATGTGGGCGTTGTTCAGCGGCCGGTCAAACCAGGCATCGTAGTTCGCGCGCCCACCCCAGGCGGGCTTCAGGGCCGCGTACTCCGAACGTAGCGTCTCGAAAGCCGCCTGCTTGGAGCGCCGCTTCGCCTCGACCGTCTCGGATCCCGCGTAAATGGAGCGCAAGCGCTCTCGCTGGCGGCGGATCAGTTCGGCAAACTGCGCCTGAATTAGGATTCCCCAACGGTAGGCGTCGAGTCCGTCGGCATCGCCGGTCTGCGCCAGCCAGCGCTGGGTGCCGTATTCCGCGACAGCGGTCGCGAAGGCCTCGTTCAGGTCGCTGTCGCCCTTGAGATAGAACTTCTGATGGGCCAGTTCGTGCAGGATCAGTTCCACCGTCCGGTATTCGGGACCCGCGATCATGGTGCTGACGACCGGATCGGCGAAATACCCGAGCGTCGAATAGGCGCTGGCCCCGCCGACCAGCACGTCCAGTCCTTCCGCTTCCAGGCGCGCCGCATACCGCCAGGCGGCGGCCTCGTTGAAGTATCCCCGGTAGCTCACGCATCCGGCGAAAGGGAAGCACCAGGTCCGCGGATCTACGGAAAACTCTTCCGTTGCCACCACGGTCCAGACGGCGGCTGCGCGTGACCGACGGGAGTTGCCGGACCTGGAACCGTTATCGTCGCGACCGGCGTCCGCGCTCTCCGACGCCTGGCCATCGCCGTTGCCGTTGCCTTCAAGATCGACGTAGGTCGCGTAGCTGCTGTTTTCGGGGAGGTCCATCTCGTCCACCGCGAACCGCCGTACTTCAAGCACGACCCTCAGCGCCCTACGGGTCTCGGCGCTGGTTTGCGGGTCATCGATCACCGTCTCGATGGGTACCCGCTTGCTCATCAGCGACAGCTGGCCGGTCATGGCTTGCCAGTAGTAGGGGACGGAACAGCCGCCAAGCAGCGTGACCGCCGCGACTCCGGCGGCGGCCTGCGCAACCTGCTTCAACATCCCGACCGCAGTATCACTGGCCATACGTACCTCGTTCATGGCAAGGCCCTAAGTTATCATCAAACCATGGAAGTCTACGAAGTCGGGGGCGCCGTGCGGGATTCGCTGCTGGGCCTTGAGGTCCGCGAGCGGGACTGGGTCGTGGTCGGCGCCCGCCCCGATGACCTGCTCCGCCAGGGATACAAGCAGGTGGGCAAGGATTTCCCGGTCTTCCTCCATCCCGAGACCGCCGAGGAGTACGCCCTGGCACGAACCGAGCGCAAGGTGGGACCGGGGTACCACGGGTTCGCCTTCGACACCTCAAGCACAGTGACCCTGGAGGACGATCTGGCTCGCCGGGACCTCACGGTCAACGCAATGGCCAGGGACGCCGGCGGGACGTTGATCGACCCCTACGGCGGACAACGGGACTTGCGCAAGCGCCGCCTGCGACACATTTCCGAAGCGTTTGCGGAAGATCCGTTGAGAATACTGCGGGTGGCGCGTTTCGCCGCGCGGTTCGCCGGCGCGGGATTCCGCGTCGCGCGGTCCACCATGGCCCTGATGCTGCAACTGGTCGAAAGCGGCGAAGCGGGCGCCCTAAGACCCGAACGCGTGTGGATGGAAACCCAAAAGGCCCTCGCGGAACGCGACCCCGACGTGTATTTCGAGGTCCTGCGCGAATGCGGCGCCCTGAAGGTGGTTTTTCCCGAAATCGACGCCCTCTTCGGCGTCCCCCAGCCGGCCAGGTGGCACCCGGAGATCGATACCGGAGTGCATACCATGATGGCGCTGCGGACAGGCGCCAGGTTATCGGACAGCGTCGGCGTGCGATTTGCGGTCCTCACCCATGATCTGGGCAAGGCCACCACTCCCAAGGCCTGGCTTCCCGGCCACCGGGGGCACGAGGGCCGTTCGGTGGCGCTGATCGAGGCCCTCTGCGAACGCCTGCCTGTGCCGCGCCGATATCGTGAACTGGCCGTGGCGGTTGCGCGCCATCACGGCACGGTTCACCGGGCCCAGGAGCTTCGTCCGGCAACCCTCTACAAGGTGATCGAGTCCGTGGACGGGCTGCGAAGACCGGAGCGATTCGAAGACTTTCTGCTGGCCTGTGAAGCCGATGCCCGCGGTCGACTGGGGCTCGAAGAGCGCCCCTACCCCCAAGCGGAACTCTTCCGATCGGCGCTTGCGGCCGCCGGCACGGTAAGCGGCGCAAGGGTCACTAGCAGTGTGAGCGGTCATGCCCTGGGGCAGCAATTGCGCCAGCTGCGCATCCAGGCGATTCGCGACGCGCTCAAGCCCAGGGAGCCTGCGTAGGTCATGTCCGGCAAGGCGATCATGACGGCACGCCGCCCCGGACGGGGACGGTTCGCAGCGCTCATCTTCCTGACAGGATGCGCCGTGCCGTTGGCTGTGGGCCAGGACAGCCCGCTTGATGAGGATGTCGCAGCGCGGTCGGGGCGGACGCTGTCTGCAGAACCGAGGCCGGGGACCGTGGTCGTTTCCGATGCGGACCCGGCCGGCTGGGGCAATGATGACTACGCGCTCAATGGCGGCAGGATTTCGGGCGACTCGCTCATTCTCGGGGTATCGTACAGTGGCGGATGCGCACCACACGCCTTCACGCTGGTGGTCCCCGCTTCCCTGGGCGACCCGCCTCCCGAGCAACTGGTTGTTTCGCTGTCGCACGAAGCGAACGGCGACCGCTGCGAGGCCTGGTTGACCAGCGAGTACAGCTTCGATCTGGCGATCATTCGGAATCTTTATCTGGAGACCTTTGGCGAGACCTTCGGCCAGTCCCGCGGGGAAGTGGAGCTGGCGCTTGGCGACTTGCCGCCCGGATCGCTGGTGTACGCCCTCCCGTAGCGCTCGGAACCGTTCCGTGCCATCGTCCCCTTGCGCGCCGGTCGAGGAGCCGGGATCCCGGTCCCCGCACGGCCGCGGATTTGCCTCTCCGCGCGTCGCCTTTCGGCGCCGCCCAACCGTTCGAGCCATTGCAGGCCCGCGGCGGTGAGGGTGGCCACCGCGACGCCGTCACGATAAAGCAACTTGTGGCTGTGCACCGCGGCCACGCGGCCGCCGGGAGTGAGGATGCCCGCCAGGTTCAACGGGTCGGCGGCGGAAAGCACGATCCAGTCGTCCGCGCCAACCTTGCGCCTGCATCGGCGCAGCAGTTGCACCGCGTCCGGCAGGGCGAACTGTTCGCCTCCAAGGGTGCCGACAAAGCGGCCTCCGCGGATTTCCCCGCGCGCCTCCAGGCGCCGGAAGACCATGAGCAAATCGCGCCAGCCCGGCAGGCCGCCTTCACGCCGCAGGACACTGCGGCACACGACCCCGTATCGGCGCAACAGCGACCGGGCGACGTGTTCGCAAGCTTCACGGCCGGCCTCACCCGGCACTGGCTGACGCCCCTCACCGCTGGCCTCTCCCCGGGCCTCTTGGTGACTCTCACCGCCGGCCTTGCATCGGACCTCCTGGTGCCCCTCACCGCCAGCCTCGCCGAACCCTCCCGGCGGCACGCGATCAATCAGCGACCAGCGCCCGGCGGAATCGAAACTCGGCCCCCGCCGGCTGGCGCGGCCATGGAATCCCTTACGGCGGCTCGGCGGCGTGACCAGCACCCTCAGTCCCTGGAAGGCGTCCGCGGTCACCAGGCCCGCCGCGACCAACTCCGCCAGCGCCTCCTCGGTCTGGACCCTCAGCAGCCCGCCGGACTGCACCAGTTCCTGGAAGAACGACGCGCCGCGCTTTATCAATACACCGTGAATCCGCTCCGCAAGCCCCGACAGCAGTGCCGCGGCTTCAGTTCCGGATCCATTCGCCGGCGTCCCCATCCTTCGCCATACCGAAAGCGTTTCCCGCGGCAGGATGACGATGGGCGAGTTCGCCACCGTACCCCGACCGCGTCGTGGTGCGTCTTCGATCCCGGAATCGCGCTGCGACCGAACAATCGGCCGGTACCAGACAATCCGCCCGGACACGGCCAGCTCGTCCATCTGCGACGGGCGGTAGTCCGCGAGCCGTGCCGGAAGTATCTCGCGTTCCCAGGACACCGCCGGCAACGCCAGACCCTGCAGTTCGTCGATCACCGCCGCCAGCGCTTCGGTGCCTTGGCGGCGCTCCCGGCCCAGGCCCTGCCAACGGAACAGGAACTGCTGATAGACCGCGATCGACACCGGCTCGATTTCGCTTCGCAGCCGTTTGAGCGTGTAGCGGTGAATCCGAGCCAGCAACCGCCGGTCGCACCATTCTTCGTCGCTCTCTCCGGACGCTTCGGACTCCGCCCCTCCCGGCGCGTCCGGCCTCGACGTTCGCCCGCTGAACCGACCGCGCATGGCGAACCCCTCGCCCTCCAGGGCGGCCAGGGCGCCCTCCACATCCCGCCTTGCCAGCCCCAACGGGCGGCCCAGCTCCGCCGCGGTGACGGGGCCAAGTCCCTCCATGCGGCTGCGGACGAGTTCCCGCAACGCGGCTTCCGGCGTTGTCGTGTCCCGATACCCAGGCCCTTCGCGAATGTCCCGCAGCGGGCCCAGGGGCGGGTCGGCCTGGCCGCCGGAAACGGCCAACCCGAGTTCCGGCAACCGCTCCGCGCTCACCCATACCCAGGCATCCCGGTGCATACGGAACCTGCTCGCCCGACCGTCTGCCAACAACCGGTCGAACAGCGCGTCCGCGGCGTCCCCGGGCTCGGATGGCGTCATGAACCCGAGCACCACCAGGGCATCGTGCAGTTCGTCGGCGTCGCGGAAATCAGGCCAGGCCTCGGAACGCACCCGCGCGATCGCCCCGGCATCGAGCCGGCCCAGATCCGCCGCCTGCTCGACCGTCAGGTGGCGGCGGGACTGGATCGCCAGCGTGCGCCGCTCCTCGGCGGGCGCGTCGTCCAGGAAGGCATAGGGCTTGGCGCTCAGGACTTCCTGGGCCAGCGGCGAAGGGCTGGTCAGTTCGCGGCACGCCACCTCCACTTCGCCAGCCTCGATTCGGCCCAGCAGGGCGGCAAGTCCGTCCATGTCCATGACACCGCGCAGGCAGTCCTCCAGCGTCTGCGCCACCAACGGATGATCCGGAATCTCGCGTTCCCCCGCCAGATTCTCCGCGCAGGCCAGCTGGTCTGGGAACACCGTGGCCAGCAAGTCCTCGGCATCCGCCCGCTGGAAGAACGCCGGCGCCCGCTCGCCGTTGCGGAATCGCCGCACGGCCAGCGCGACGCTGGCGTTCCAGCGCCAGCGCCCGGGAAAGATGGGCGCGGTCAGCACCGCCTGGGTGAGCACGTCCGCCACGGTGGCGCTGGCCAGATAGCGGCTCACTTCCTCCAGCGGGAAGCTGTGAACGACCCCCAGGGATATGACGATGGTGTCTTCCAACGCCGCCGCCTGAAGTTCGAAATTGAATCGTCGGCAGAATCGCTTCCTCAGCGCCAGCCCCCAGGCGCGGTTGAGACGCGAACCATAGGGCGAGTGAACCACGATATGGGTATCCCCGGCCTCGTCGAAAAAGCGCTCGATGACGATGCGCTCGGCGGTGGGCAAGCCGTCGAGGGCGGCGCGGGCGGCGCCCAGGTACTCGCACAACTGTTCCGCCGCTGGCCCCGGCAGACCGCGGATCGACGCAAGCCGTCCGGCCACGTCCGCCACGGTTTCGGAATCCAGCGCCGCGTCCACCCGCGTGCGAAGGCGCGAAACCGCCGCCGAGAGTTCGTCGCTTCGACCGGGCGCTTCGCCGAACCAGAACGGGATGGTCGGGGGCAGTCCACGGGCGTCCTCGACGAAAACCTTGCCGGAATGCACCTTGAGTATCCGGTAGGAGGTATTGCCGAGCTGAAAGATGTCGCCGGGCATGCTCTCGAAGGCGAAGTCCTCGTTCAACGTGCCGACAAACAGTTCGCCGGGCACCAGCACCACATCGGCGTCGAACTGGTCGGGAATCGTGCCGCCGTTGGTGACCGCTGTCAGGCGGGCGCCCCGTCTGGGCCGCAACCGGTTGTTGACCCTGTCGTGGTGCAGGTAGGCGCCGCGGCGCCCTCGGTGGGTGGTGAAGCCATTGGCCAGCATCCCGACAACGTCCAGGTAGGCTGGGCGCGACAAGTCGCGAAACGGTGCGCTGCGGGTAATGAGTTCGAACAGCGCGTCCACACCCCACTCCCTCATGCCCACTTCGGCGACGATCTGCTGGCTCAGCACGTCCAGCGGCTTGCGGCACAGGGCGATGGCGTCCAGTTCCCCCCTGCCGACGGCATCGAGCAGTGCGGCGCACTCCACCAGTTCGTCCCGGGAGAGGGGCAACAACCGCCCCTTGGGCACGCGGTCCACACCGTGACCGGAACGCCCCACCCGCTGCAGCAGCCGCGCGATGCCGCGAGGCGAGCCGAGCTGGCAGACCAGGTCCACTTCACCGATGTCGATGCCCAATTCCAGTGACGCCGTGGCCACCAGCACCTTGAGTTTTCCCGACTTGAGCCGGTCCTCGGCGGCCAGTCGGTGTTCCCTGGAAAGGCTGCCGTGGTGTGAGGTGACCTGGTCCTCACCGCAGCGGTCCGCCAGGTGCCGGGCGACGCGCTCCGCCAGCCGGCGCGTGTTGACGAAGACAATGGTGGTCCGGTGTTCTTCTGCCATCGCCGCCAGGCGATCATAGATCTCAACCCAGACCTCGTTGGACATGATCGCCTCAAGCGGCGAGGCCGGCAGCATCAGTCTCAAGTCCCAGTCACGGACGTGACCCCGGTCGATGACCTGACAGGGAGCGCGGTCCGTACCGACGAGAAACTCCACCATGGCGTCCATCGGCCGGGTGGTGGCCGAAACGCCCACCCGGGTGGGTGGTCGCTCGCACAGCGCCGCAAGCCGCTCCAGGGAAACCGCCAGGTGGGCGCCGCGCTTGTTGCCGGCCAGGGCATGGATCTCGTCGACGATGACCGTCTCCACCGTGCCCAGCATGCGGCGCCCTGATTCGGAGGTCAGCAGGATGTACAGCGACTCCGGCGTAGTGACCAGGATGTGTGGGGGGCGCCGCCGCATCAACGCCCGCTCGCTCTGGGTCGTATCCCCGGTGCGCACCAGGGCACGAACCAGAACGTCGGACTGGCCCGATTCCAGCAACTTGTCGCGGATGCCGGCCAGCGGCGCCTGCAGGTTCTTGTTGATGTCGTTGGACAGCGCCTTGAGCGGCGAAACGTAAAGGATGCGCGTCTCGTCCGCCAAGCCGCCATCCAGCCCCCGCTTGACCAGGGTGTCGATGACGCCGAGGAAGGCGGCCAGGGTCTTGCCCGATCCCGTGGGTGCGCTGATGAGTGTGTGGGAACCGGCGCTGATCGCCTGCCAGGCGCGCCGCTGCACCTCGGTTGCGGCCGGAAACCGGCTTCGGAACCAGCCCGCGACTGCCGGATGGAAGCTTTCAAGGCCCATGCCGCAAGCATACGGGATTCGGCGCACGCATTCCTTGCCGGGCGCCAATCCCGCCCCGCAATCCGCGCCACGTCGGCGGGGCCCACGCTCTATAATCGCTCCACCGGTGCGGGGCGGACGACGCGATGAGAATGACGGGCGAGGAGTTTCTGGCGTGGCCGCGCAAGGCCATCACGCTGCTCGGCATGTCCGGCGTCGGCAAGACCACGCTCGCCAACAAGCTGCCCAAGTCGAAGTGGTTCCACTATTCCGGCGACTACCGGATCGGCACCAAGTATCTCTCGGAAGCGATTCTCGACAACATCAAGCGGCAGGCCATGCAGGTGGATTTCCTTCGGGATCTTCTGCGAAGCGACTCCATCTATATCTCCAGCAACATCACCGTGCACAACCTGGCGCCGGTGGCCAGCTTTCTCGGCAAGATCGGTCGCGAGGACCTCGGGGGACTCGGCGTGGACGAATTCAAGGCGCGTCAGCGGCTTCACGAGGAAGCCGAGATCGGCGCCATGCGGGACGTGGAACCGTTCATCCTCAAGGCCCACGAGATATACGGATACGAGCATTTCATCAACGACGCCGGCGGCAGCATCTGCGAGCTGGACGACCCGCGCATGCTGGAGGTGCTGGCCGGCCACACGGTTATCGTGTACCTGAGCCCCGACCAGGTCATGGAAGAGACGATGATCCGGCGCTCCATCGAGAACCCCAAACCCATGTACTACCAGGAAGCGTTTCTTGACCGGCAGTTGCAGATATTCCTGGCAGAAAACGGACTGGACTCTCCGGCGGAGATCGTTCCCGACGAGTTCGTCCGCTGGATATTTCCGCGCCATGTGGCGCACCGACGCCCCAAGTACGAGGCGCTGGCGGACCGTTACGGCTACACGGTGGACGCCCGCGCCACCGAGGGCGTAACCGGCGAGCCCGACTTTCTCGAACTTGTCGCCGAAGCGATGGGCTGAAAGGCTTTACCAGTGCGCCACTTTCCCTTGCGAATGGGGGCTTAGGCTAAGCCCAGGGCCGTCAACCACGCGAGCCCGAGCACGACCGCCGCGACCCCGCCCCAGAGCCGCTGCGTATCCGGTTCGTCGGGGATCTCCACCGCCGCCAGCGCCGCGCCGATGCCGAAGCCGCACACAAACCCCGTGAGGTGCGCCAGGATATCGACATTGTCTCCCTCGACCCCGGACCCGGTACCGGTGAAGGCCAGCAACCCGATGCCCGCGATGACCGGCGCGATCCTCATTCGCCACGGCGTATCCCTGAGATAGCCCCTCCGCCAGGTGTAGGCCGCAAGCAGGCCCAACGCCGCGAAAACGGCCGTGGAAGCGCCGATGGCCAGGTGCCTCCCGGGCTGGATCAGGACGTTGAGCGCGTTGCCCAGGGCACCGGCGCCGAGAATGGCCGCCCAGCCGATACCGGCTCCCAGGCAACGACCCACGTGAAGGCCGAAGAAGGCGCCGAATACGATGTTCCCCGCGAGGTGGCTGAAATCCACATGAAGCGTCAGCGCGGTGACCGTCCGCCACCACTCGCCCTCCAGTATCCGAACGGAGTCGATCCGCCCGAGTCCCAGCCAGTCGTGTCCCCAGGCATCCTGACGCGTCATCCAGGCCACGGCCAGCAGCACGCATACGTAGGCGGCGACGCCCCGCCAGCCCGTGCCGAGTTCCTTTAACGGTGAAATGCCCACGGGCGGAAGGCGTTTCTCCTGGTCGTATTCGCTGAGTTCCATGCGTGCCCGGGAAGCCGATCCGCTTGGAACGACAATCACCCAGCGCCCTTCAACCTGTTCCACTTCGTGGTCGATCTGAAGCGCTGTCAGCACCAGACACGCCTCGCGGCATTGCTTCCAACGCCGCGTCTTCAGCACCGGTACCCGGTATTCGGTGTCCTTGATCATCTGCTGATGCGAGTGTAGCCGCATTTCCCCTGGTTTCGCGGCTTGAATGGCGCGGTTTGCGGCGCAGTTTGCGGCACAGCTGGCGGCACAGTTTGCGGCACGGCTCGCGACGCGGCTTGCGGTTGACATTGCGGGAATCCACTTCAAACTGTGGGCTTGGACTTCATTAACGGTGGGAGTGGTTATGAAAGTTCACGTTCGTGCGGCCGTTGTCTGTCTGGCGCTGGCATTGGCCGCGTGCGCAGACCGGCAGACGGTTCAGGTAGTCCCCACGAATGACGTTCCACTCCAACCGATGCAGGAAGAACGTCTTCTCAGGGAAGCTGAGGCTTTCTTCGGCCAGGGCGCGCAGGACGTGGCCGACTTGCTCAACCGCGTGTTCCGCGAGAACAACGGTCCGCCGACGGCCTACATCGTCGGCGAGGAGGGCGGCGCCGCGCTCGGTGTCGGCTTGCGGTACGGGCGGGGTACGGTCTATCTCTCCGACGGCACCACCAGCCGGGTCTATTGGCGCGGTCCATCGGTGGGCATCGAAGTGGGCGGCAGCGCCACCAAGGCGTTCGTGCTCGTATACCACCTGGACCGGATCGAGGACCTCTACCAGCGCTTCGGCGGAGTGGAGGGCAGTCTCTACGTGTTGGGGGGCGTCGGGGTGAACTACAACCGTCAGGACGATATCGTGCTGGCGCCGGTGCGCTTCGGCGTGGGCTGGAGGCAGGGCGTCAGCGTGGGCTACCTGCACATGTCGCCGGACAGGTCCTGGATTCCGTTCTGACGGATTGCAATTCCGCGGTTACGTCATTGGCAGATCATTCAAGACTGCTGTAGACCCGCGCCTCGAAACCCTGCAGCGTTTCGATGGCGGCCTCGTCGTAGAACGGCCGATACTGCATGAGGAGCACCGCACCGATTCCGGCAGCGGGATCGATCCAGAATTGGGTGTTGTAGATGCCGGCCCAGCTCAGGCTTCCGGGTGAGCGAGTGTCCGCGCGGTCGTGGTCGGCGGTGATCTGAAAGCCGAAACCGAATGTGTCCGACCCCGCGCCCAGCGGAAAGGGGCGCGCCATGAACGGGTTCGGCGCGGGCATCCGCTCGACGCGCAGATCGCCTATCCGGTTCCGCGACATGAGGTCGATGCTGGCCTCGTCCAGGAGTCGGGCGCCATCGTCCGCCACCCCGCCGTTGAGGATCATGCGCATGAAGCGGGCGTAGTCCGCGGCGGTGGAAAACAGGTTGCCGTCGCCGCGCACGATGACGGCAACCTCTCCTTCAGGATTGGCCTGCTCGACCAGGTCGTTCACGGCGGTGGAGTTCTCGGTGGCGGCAGTCCCGGGAGCGGCATTCACGGAAGCCGAATCCCCGTTGGTGGCGCTGCGGGGAGTGACATGAAACGTCACCAGACGGGCATTGTCCTCGCCGGAAACGACATAGGACGTCTCGTCCATCCCCAGTGGCGCGAACATCCGTTCGCGCAGGAATTCGTCCAGGCTCCGTTCCGTGACGCTCTCGATGAGGTAGCCCAGCACCCGGGTACTCTCGCCGTAGGTCCACCTGGCGCCGGGATCGTGCAGCAAAGGGTAACCGAGGCTGCTGGGCGGTGGGCTCTGGTCGCCCAGCAGCGCGAACAGCGTGTCGTTGAAGATAGCGTAACCGAGCCCGGAGGTGTTCGTCAGCAGGTGCCGCACGGTGATCTCGCCGTTCGCCGGACGGGAGGTGTAAGTATGGTCGGCTGCATCGAAGGTCTCGAAGACCGTGGTCGGTAACCGCCCGGGGAGATAGGCCGATGCAGAATCGTCCAGGGCGAGCACTCCTTCCTCGACGAGCATCATCGTGGCCGCGGAGGTGACGGGTTTCGTCATGGAGGCGATCCGGAAGATCGAATCCACCGTCATGGGCTGGCCAAGCGCCACGTTGCGGCTGCCGAACGCGCCGGCGTAGATGACTTCGTCGCGATTGGTGACCAGGGCGACAATCCCGGGGATATGGGATTCGCGGACGGCCTGTACAAGGTATTCGTCGATAAGCATCGCGCCGGTTTCCGAGACATGGGTGGCCTGCGCATGGCAATGTGAGGCTAGCAGAAGGGCGGGCAGGGATAGCGCCTGGGCTAGGTTTCGCGTTGTTCTGGTCAAGTCGGGCATGTTGTCTGGAAGTGTACGGAATGGGACCGATGGTCGTCCAACGGAAAACTTCTCTTGTAATCGCCAGTCTCGCCGAATAGGTATAAGTAGACGTCGGTGTCCGGGAAATCAGCGCTCATTCATTTCGTCCCGGGTGAATTTTCGCCCACCGGTGCGCACCACCTCTCTCAGTTCTGTTATGAACGCCATCGCCTCGTCCGCCCGATGCGGTAGCCTCACGTAGTCTTCCAGCCATTCGTGGAACTTGGCGTTCAGAGTTGTTTGTTCATGAGCCGCCTGCGCATGGGCAGCCTCAATGAGGCGTTCGTCGGCGCTCAAGGTGATGCTCTTCTTAGAACGAAACTTACCACAGGTGAATCGCATGTAATTGGTGGGTAAATTCGTGGTTGTCGTTCATGCAGTCTGAAGAGGCCCGGCTGCCAAAATTTCGGCCCGTCGCCGGATGAGCCTGTCCGGCCGAGACGACATCCAATCCTGTTCACGGCTGATCGGCGCTTTCTTGACGGAGACATCCGAGCGTGACAAATGGTTGACCCACCCAATAGACGATCTTATTTTGGCTAGCCTAGCTAGAAACCCTCACCAGGGTGATATTCATGCTGGTCAACATGCACGACGCCAAGTCACGGCTTTCCAAGCTCATCGCCGCAGCGGAAGCCGGCGATGATGTGGTGATCGCGCGCAAGGGAATTCCGGCCGTGCGGCTCGTTCCCGTTGGGCGCACCGGGTTCCAGTTCGATACCCTGGCGCATCTGGTCGACTCAGTGCCCGACTTCGACGAACCGATGGACGAGGGCGAATTGGCCTGGTGGGAGCGTGAGCCTTGAGCGCGGTCCTGCTCGACACCCATGCATGGATCTGGAGCCTAGTGGATTCGTCCCGCCTCAGCGACAAGGTTAAGACGGCGATTGTGGAGGCGGATTCCGTCCACGTCAGCCCTATCAGCGCCTACGAGGTCACGCGAAAGGCCCGATTGGGCGAATGGCGGGAGATCACTCCGCACATCGGCCGCCGGACTCGAACTCGGGATAGGATTGGGTTAGCAACGAGACCGTTCAAGCCAAATCCGATCCACAATTTCTCGACAACTCGCTGGCAATGGGGCAAACCCATGACGAACTGGACATCGTAGTTGGAGGTACAGGCGATCAAGACATTGAAGCCGGCTTCGGCAGCTTCCCGCGCCGTACGGCAGCGGGCACCCTACTATCCCTTTCCGCGACCAAGGAGAATCGTAATGAACGCCCAGATCTCTCCAGACAACCCGCACACTAATTTCTGTCTCACCCAAAACGCCGAAATCGAAGTCCAACGTATTCGCATCGGTGCAGCACCCATGCACGACGACAACGAAGTTTCGTCTTTTGGCTCCTTGCACTGAGCCAAAGCCCTCCATAAGGTACGCCCGAATTCCACGAGTGGACTGAGATTTTCCGGCCTGAAGGAGTAAGGCCTTGTAAGAAGCTTTCCGCAGGTAGAAACTATTTTTCCGCGCAAAGCACATTGGAAAGCGTGTCGTGAGGTATTCCGCAAATCGTCAACCTTTCTTTATAAGTCCCAAAATTTTGGAAAAACCATTGCAGTTTCATATTGTATCTTCGTGCGTCGCGATATCGCGGACAAATGGAAAAAATCGCTCGGTCGACGGTTATTGGTTCGTCTCTATCGAACAGGTATCTCGATACCAACCTCGGTCTTGATGACATGTTCGATCTGAGCGTAGAGGTCGACTTCACTAGCGGTCTCAAGGGTTGCGACGAGGGCGTATCGGCCTTCGGCCTGCACAAAAGCAGCTTGCGTCCTGTCCCTCCACCATCCCGCAATCGGTCTGATGCAAAGCAGGTCGCGCTCAGCAAGCTCGGCGGCTGGACCGTGCCATACGTCGCAGTGCAAAGATCCTGCGGAAATACTATTGCTGCCGAGGAGCCAGCGACTGTCCGGTTTGGCTGGCGGCACCTTGGCTCGCGGATCCTCGCGTTCCAGCGTATTCACTCGTTGCAGAAACTGCTGCCGCGATTCCAGCGGACGTTTCAAGTCGAAACGCAGGCCGTATGATTGGTATCGACCGGGATTGACGTTGTACGACCCACCCGGATTTGGCTCGATAAAGTAAGACAAGGTTACTTTGAGTCGCACGAGTGCATCGCCCATTTCCTCAAGCGTTCCTCGGGGCCAGGGCAACGAATAATAGTGACAGTCTCGAAACTTCCTCCGACCATCGGCAGTCTGAAACGGTTGGATGGTGGACTGCGCGGTCAGCGCTAAGTGATTTTCGGCGGATGCGCGCGCACGACTGAGAGACGGAACCCCGTAGCCGTATCGCCGAATCAGAGGATAACGTTCTTTCAGGCCGTTGCAGGCGTCGAGCTCGGTCCTCATAGCCGACGTCCACTCGGCGCTGTGTACGATCAATGCCCGAATCATCTCGGGCCAGTATTCCGGAAACTCCGACATAAGCCGCGCAGCAAGTCTGGCTGCCTGGGCGCTTGCCGCACTTGTGGCAGCAAACGCCGTGAGTGGTTGCTGATCAACGTTGGAGCCGGTGGTCAATAACGACAACGAATCCGTACTGTAGACCTCCTGTTCGTTCGGAGACAACGCACGATTGCCTGCTTCCATAACGATATCAGGCTTGTAGGGCGACCGACTCGAATTCCACTGCACCGATGTTCTTGAGTATGGACTCAATTCGCCGAATCCGGCGAACGGCGAGTGCCCATCAAACGCATCTTCGGTAATCTGGACTTTCTCGGTATATCCACCGACCGTAAGGGCGTTCCACGCTTGGCTCGGATCTTCTATCGCATAGTCATCGTTGGGTCCGATTCTATGGCGCTCGATTTCGGCCGGAATGTTACCCGCCGAGAGAATGATCAGTCGTTTGGGCGCACGCTCGTCGTCGCCGTGCATTGTTCCAAACGCTGCTTGGTCAATCGATGCGCTCCACGAGCTGACGTGATCGCCAGATACATCTTTGTTCGAAACAGCCATACAAATTACGCGCCGGCGCGTGGGCGCATTGATTTCCGCAAGCGCAACGGCCGCGTGGGTGATTGGCCCGTAGGCGGCCGGCTCGTTCGGCGGAAAGCCATCCGGTGGAATCAGTTTCACCGACTCCAATCGATGCTTGAGCGTCACTTCGCTGTCATCCACGATTTTCGGAACCAAATCGCCGTACAAACAAAGCCCTGCCATCAAAGTGCCGTGCCGCTTGCTGTCGTCTGTCCCCCACTCCTCCCGCACCGCCATAGAATCTTCAGCCGATAGCGTAGGCTCGATCAAGGCATGAGCACGATTAACGCCCGAGTCGAACAAACACACTGCCGGCGCATCTTCGTTGGGCCATGCAATGCGTTCGGCAAGTCCCTCCACCCATTGCGCTTGTTCGTCGCTATCGGCTTCGGCGAACAGCGCCGTGCTGGCACTTGCGCGTCTAAGTTCAAGCAGACTGAACGGGGCGAATAACAACAACTCGATGGTGGCCCGCGTGGCGTAGGCGGGTACGACCACGGTCTCCGGGAAATACATCCACGCACCTTCCTCAGCAACTTGTGCGCCTAGTCGCTGAACAAGATCCACCGTTTCGAATTCAGTGCCCTTGAAGCACCAGAGCTCCCACCAGATACTGTCGTTCGGCTGCTGCGGCAGGGCATCGGGATCGTCCGTCCAGAACGATTCCAAAAAGGCTCGCCGAAAATCCTGAATTGGCTCAACCAGCGCCTTGTACTTTGGGTTGCCTTTTGGAGTCAACTCACCGGTGGTATAGTCATTGAGGACATTGAGGAGATAGCCTTCTGCGCTATCCGGGACAAAAAACACAACCTTCTCGTATTCGTTCGGCAGTTTATGTACCGCTCCCGACCGCATGCCCTGGCTTTTACGGTCGATCGTTGTCTCGGCGTGCTTGCCAGGGACAAGCTCAACTTCAATGTAGGTCCCGGTCGTTGGCGGTAGTTCGCCGTTGACGGGCCGCGCTTGTCGCGTTTCGGCGAGGGCCGTTTCCAATCGCTCACGGACGCGGGCGCCGTGCTCGGCGCGCGTGCGCGGGACCCGTGAGACGCCTGAATTTCGCCTTCGATCTTGGTAAGGACGAACGATCCGACGCCCGTCGATCGAGATGTGCGTTTTCTCGAAGTTCGGCATCAGATGGTTGTTTGCCGCTTGCCATCAAACGCGACGCGCATGTCCTGCCGCTCCTTCAGGCGGGATACGAGATCAGATGTTGAGAGCTTGTCGCGTTGATCCAAGATCGCTGATTTGGCGGCGTCCTCAGCCGCGCGAGCGATCTCGGACTGGCTGAGCCCGGCAGCAGCTTCGGTGACCTGCTTCCAAGCTATTCGCGGGTACTTCACGGGCCGCAGGTTAGACTTGATGATTTCTCGCACATGCTCCGGGGTGGGTGGTTCAAATTCAAGCACCAGATCAAAGCGTCTGAGTAATGCCGAGTCAAGCAATTTAGGGAAGTTAGTTGCCGTTACCACAACGCTGTCTGTACTATTGGGTGCCTCCATGAACTGCAGAAATGAATTGAGCACTCGGCGCATTTCGGCGACATCATTGGCTGTATCTCGCCGAGCACCCAGTGCATCAAACTCATCGAACAAGTAGACACCTCGTCGCTGGTTGACTTCGCTGAATACCAGACGCAATTGCGCCGCAGTTTCGCCCATGTATCGGGTGATTAGCGACTCAAGCCGAATCACAAACAAGGGAAGTTTCAACTCTCTCGCGAGTCCCTCCGCCGTCATGGTCTTGCCTGTGCCAGGCGGGCCGAGAAACAACAGGCGTCGATTCGGTACTTTGCTGTGCTCGCGAAGCCAAGCGCGCTTCATCTGTTGACGAATCAGATCGTCCAACCGATCACGCAGCGTCGAAGCCAACACGACATCGTCCAGCCGCCATTGCGGAACGCGCAATTCAAGCAGCTGGTCCATTCCGCCGCGGGGGCGGGCGAAGGGGATGGGAACGGATGCCTTGCCGAATCTTCCGGCGCGGGCGTCGGCGACCGCTTTTCGGATCTCTTCGGCGATTTCTCGGCGGCCGCTTCTAGCCTCGGCCGCCGCAATCTGCAATGCGATGGAAAAAAAGCGCTCGTCATCGTGACTGGCGCGACTTTCGATCATCGCGAGGATTTTTCGAGTATTTGCCATCACGGTCCCCTTTCACGCAGTCTACTTGGCCAGACTCATGAAATCACGCAGAAGTTCGTTCGGTGTGCCCCCGAACCCTCGCGATCATCCTAAAATGGTTGCGCGTCCGCGTTGTTTTGAAACAGATCCTCGTCATTTACGAACTGTCGCATTACTTCGGAAGATCTTGTATCAAGACTGGGCTGACTACCTCGTCTCGCCGAGTTTGTCGCTGCAGTACATGCGCGTTCCTTCGTATTTTCTTTAATGACGGACTTCGGATTGTTTTCCTGTCCGCCACGGTGCTGATCCTTGTCGTAGAGCGGCAGCTTCACTTGGCTACTTTTCTTCGGCGCCCGAACGGGCGATACAAATTCCGCGCTTCGGCGACCTTGTTTAGTTTGCCCTTAGACCTGTGGTCGGTATCAAGCGCCCAATGACTGTCTGGTGCCTCGTAGGGCGAGTTGAGGATAGGATCTGAGAATAAGTCTGTCATGTTGCGCGCATTCGTGGATTCGTGCCTATACGTAGGGCTGCGCTCAATGCCAAATGGGAATTCGCGTATGTCTCGTCCGCGACGGTCACAGCCTCAAGCCAGGCCCGACAAGAAACATTTTCAAGAACGTCGTCGCGATACGCAGTAACAGAAACACTGTCGTCAGGCAGAATCGTGCGGCCCACGCATCAGTTCCAGCAAGCCGGCGGAGTCAGTGAAGCAAACCCTGGGCATGACGCCGGTGCCGTGAAATACGGGCAGGTCAACAGCGGGGCGCTTCACCACGCGACGCCTGTGAAGCGTCTCGCGAAGAGCGTCTTCAATGGTTGCATCCAGCGTGAGTCCCGTGTCAGCAGCCAACTCTCTCAGTTCCACGACCAGCCGATCATCAATGTCAATCGTTGTGCGCATCCGAAAAAAATATGGGGGCGTAACGGTTTTTGTCAAATGCGGACGCCAAGCATTTGCTGCACAAACGACGCAATCACTTCAGCGTCTGGTAGCCCGTCCAGCAGCGTAAGGCCGCAATGCCTCGTACACGCTCCCATTAACCGGCGTATCAACCCCCCGCTCCCGGCCCAACCGCACCACCGCACCACTTAGCCATTCCAGCTCCAGCCGATTGCCGCGCTCCAGGTCCGTGTGCATGGACGAGGTCATGTCCGCGGGCAATCCGTCCGCAAACTCAAGTCGACTATCCGCCAGACCGTCGCTCAGACCAATTCCCATGGCCCGACCGACGGCAACCGTCTCCTGCATGGCTTCCAGGAACAGCTGGCGTGCTTCCGGGTCCTCCCGGACGACTCCCAGCGGCGCGCGCCTCATGGTGGTGGCGGCGCTCAACCCCACCAGGAACACGAACTTCTCCCAGATCGTGCGGCGGATGTCGTCGCTGACGTCCGCTTCGATTCCGCCCCGTTCCAACTCGGCCCGCATACGCTCTACCCGGGGGGATGAACCACCGGCGAACTCGCCCACGACCACGCGCTGCATGGTGCCGACGTGGCGGATGACACCCGGCGCCGCAATGGCGCAGCCGATGAAGGCGACCGCGCCCAACATGCGCCGCCGACCGAAAACACGCTCCAGATCTTCGGTCCCGACGCCGTTCTGCAGCGACAGGACCGTGGTGTCCGGGCCGACCATCGGACGCATTGCTTCGGCGGCCGTGGCGGTATCCCACAACTTGACGCACACGATGACGTAATCCATGACGCCCGCCTCGCCGGGATCGTCGGTCGCGCGGGCGGGATGGACCCGGGAGTCTCCCAGGGCGGCGCTCTCGATGCGCAGTCCATGCTCGCGGATCACCTCTAGATGCCGGCCCCGGGCGATGAAGGTCACATCGCAACCCGCCGCCGCCATGCGTCCGCCGAAGTAGCCGCCGACGCCGCCGCTGCCCATCATCGCGATGCGTGTCATGGGTCGGTCATGCGGAATGAGGTCAAGCCGCCGAGCATGGCGTACGTTGCCGAAACCCTGGAAATTCCGTTCGGCGGAACACGCGACTACCGCCCGCCAGACAAACTACCGAAACCGCGCCTGTATCCCCTCCATCACCTCGCTGCCGGGGCACAGCTTGTCGAACGGAACCTGGGTCAGCGGTTTTTCCGGGGTTCGGCTGATGCCGTGCATGTCCGGCTCGCTTTCGTCGATATAGAGCAATCCCGTGACGATTTCGCCGCGGCGGTGATGGGCGCGGATGAAGTCCAGGGCGTGGCCGCGATTGTGGACGCTGTACTGGTCGCTGACCTTGCGCAGCAGTATCCGGCTGCCATCGTGCATCTCCACCGGCATTGCTTCGCCCTCGTCGTAGGCGGCCTTGATTTCCTCGGCCGGGGGCACGAAATCCGCGTGCACGGCGGGATGGAAGTAGCGGCGCGTGTAGGCGTAGCTCTTGGTGGAGTCCTCGTGGTCGTTGAATGTGACGCAGGGCGACAGGACGTCGATCAGGCCGAAACCCCGGTGCTTGATGCCGGCCTTGATCAGTGGGACCAGTTGCTCCTTGTCGCCGGAGAAACTCCGCGCCACGAAGGTGCCTCCCTGGGCCATGGCCATCTGCACCGGGTCGATGGGCTGCTGCTCGTTGACCTCGCCCTTCTTGGCCTTGGTGCCGACGTCCGCGGAGGCGGAGAACTGCCCCTTGGTCAGCCCGTAGACGCCGTTGTTCTCGATGATGTAGAGCATGTCGAGGTTTCTGCGCAGGGCGTGGGAGAACTGGCCCAGGCCGATCGACAGCGAGTCGCCGTCACCGGAGACGCCGATCAGGTAGAGATCGCGGTTGGCCGCGCTGGCCCCGGTGGCGATGGAGGGCATGCGGCCATGCACGGCGTTGAAGCCGTGGGAGGCGCTGAGAAAATATGCCGGCGTCTTCGACGAGCAGCCGATGCCGCTGAGCTTGGCCACCTGGTGCGGCGGGATGTCCAGTTCGAAAAAGGCCTGGACGATGGCGGAGGTCACCGAGTCGTGACCGCAGCCGGCGCACAGCGTGGACATGCCACCCTCGTAGTCGCG
This sequence comes from Candidatus Rariloculaceae bacterium, assembly GCA_965221035.1. Taxonomy (GTDB): domain Bacteria; phylum Pseudomonadota; class Gammaproteobacteria; order Steroidobacterales; family Rariloculaceae; genus UBA6522. The sequence goes on along the minus strand of OZ244860.1, from coordinate 2,775,596 downwards.
GATGGTCAGGCCCAGGGCATTGTGGGACAAGCCCTTGTGGACGATCTTTGGTTTGGCGATGAAGGTCATGCGGCTTCCCCCCTGGCCACGGAGGCTTCGATGGCCTCCACCACGCAGCGCCGGTCGATGGGCAACCCGCTGTAGTGCAGGATCGACTCCATGCGTTCCTTGGGATAGTCGGTCTCAAGCGTAAGCAGGCTCTTCAGCTGGGCATCCCGATTCTGCTCCACCACGAAGATGCGCTGGTGCTGGTGGAGAAACTCGGTCACGGCCTGACCGAACGGAAACGCCTTGATGCGCATGTAGCTCAGGTGGATGCCCTCCCGAGCAAGGACCTCCACGGCTTCGGCCACGGCATAGTCGCAGCTTCCCACGGAGACGATGCCCCACTCGGCGTTCGTGCGCCGCTGGATGACGGGTTCCGGAACCAGCGTGGCGGCGGTCTCCCACTTGCGCACCAGCCGGTCGACGACCTCCTGGTATTCATCGGAGTCCTCGGTATAGCCGCCGTACTGGTTGTGCCCCGAGCCGCGCACGAAGTAGGCGCCCTTGCGACCGGCTCCCGGGTAGGTTCGATAGGGGATGCCGTCCCCGTCCACGTCCATGTATCGGTGGAACGACTCGACGGATTCCAGTTCCTCGGCGCTAAGCACCTTGCCGCGGTCTGGCCGGTAGCCATCGTCCCACTGAAAATCGTCACACATCCAGTCGTTCATGCCGATGTCCAGGTCCAGCATCACCATCACCGGTGTCTGCAATCGGTCCGCCAGGTCGAAGGCCGCCACGGACAGTTCGAAGCACTCGTTGGGATTGGCCGGGAACAGCAGCACGTGGCGCGTGTCGCCGTGGGAGGCGTACGCGGCCGACAGGATGTCGGCCTGCTGGGTCCGGGTGGGCATGCCGGTGGACGGGCCGACGCGCTGGACGTCGAACAGCACCGCCGGCAGTTCGGCGAAATAGGCGAAGCCGACGAACTCGCTCATCAGCGACAGCCCCGGCCCGCTGGTGGGCGTGAAGGCCCGCGCGCCGTTCCAGGTGGCGCCCAGCACGATGCCGATGGCCGCCAGTTCGTCCTCGGCCTGGATGATGCAGTAGTTGCGGGTGCCCGTGTCGTGATCGACCCGGTATCGCTCGCAGAAGGACTTGAAGGCGTCCATAAGCGAAGTCGAGGGCGTGATCGGATACCACGCGCCCACCGTGGCGCCCGCGTAGAGGCACCCCAGAGCCGCCGCCGTGTTGCCGTCGATCATGATCTTGCCGGAGGTCTCGTCCATGGGCTCGACCCGCGTCGGCAACGGGCAGTCGAAGTGTTCGGCGGCGTAGTTGGCGCCCAGTTCTATGGCGTCCATGTTGTACTGGATCAGCGCCTGCTTGGACGCGAAGGTCTGCCGCACCGCGTCCTCGATCACTTCCCGGTCCAGTTCGAGCAGCGACGCCAGCGCCCCCACGTACGCCATGTTCTTCATGAGGATTCGTGCGCGGGCATTGTCGAAGTGCTCGTTGCACAGTCGCGCCAGAGGTATGCCTAGAATGGTCACATCCTGGCGGTTGATCACGCTGTGCCGGGGCCAGGTGGAGTCGTACAGGAGCACGCCACCCGGGCTCAGGGAATGCAGATCCTGCTGGTAGGTCTCGGCATTCATGGCCACCATGATGTCGATCTCTCCCGAACGCGCCAGGTGCCGATCGCGGGTCACGCGGATCTCGTACCAGGTGGGGAGGCCCTGAATGTTGCTGGGGAAGAAGTTCTTGCCCATTACCGGTACGCCCATCCGGAAAATGGTCTTCATCAGCAGGCTGTTGGCGCTGGCCGATCCCGTACCGTTCACGTTCGCCAGGCGAATGACAAAGTCATTGACCCTGCTGGCCTTGGCCCTGCCGACGTTTATCCCGCTTTTCGCTGACATCGCGCCATGTCCTCCGCCGCTTCATCGAGGGCATAGGGAATATTCACGGTCGACTTCTGCATGTCCCAAGCCGCCGTGGGACACCGCTCCGCGCACAGCCCGCAATGCACGCACAGGTTCTCGTCCTTGACCATGACCCGGCCGGTCTGCTTGAGCGGCCCGGACACGTAAAACGGTTGGCTCGGCTCCAGCACCGGCGCCTTGAGGTTCTGCTTGAGCGTCTCCTCGTCGGCGTTGGGCGCGATGGTCAGGCAGTCGACGGGGCAGATGTCGATGCAGGCATCGCATTCGATGCACAGGTTGTCGGTGAACACCGTCTGAATGTCGCAATTCAGGCAGCGCTCCACCTCGGTGATCACCTGCTCGGCGGTGAACCCGAGTTCGACCTCGATATCCAGTTTCTTGAACCGTCGCTTCAGGTTTACGTGGGGCATGATCCGGCGCGCGGAGGGATCGAAGTCGTTGCTGTAGCTCCACTCGTGAATGCCCATCTTGGCGCTCTGCAGGTTGACCCCCCGGGGCAGCCGCTCGTTCAGGGGGGTGCCCCGGCAGTGCTTGTCGATGGAGATCGCCGCCTGGTGTCCATGCTCCACCGCCCAGATGATGTTCTTGGGTCCGAACGCCGCGTCGCCGCCGAAGAAAACGCCCGGCAGCGTGGACTCGAACGTGACCGAATCCACCACGGGGACCTCCCATCGGTCGAACTCGATGCCCAGGTCCCGCTCGATCCAGGGAAAGGCGTTGTCCTGGCCGATGGCCAGCACCACATCGTCGCAGGGGAAGAACTTCTCGCCGACCACGCGGCTTTCGATGATTCGACCGTTGTCGTCGATGTCGTAGTCCATCACGTCGAAGTTCATTCCCACCAGCTTGCCGTCCTCAAGCACGAACTCCCTGGGCGAATGGTTGACGACGATTTCCACGCGCTCCTCTTCGGCGTCCTCAAGCTCCCAGTCCGATGCCTTGAAGAATCCGCGCGGCTTGCGGGCCATGACCTTTACGTCGCTGGCGCCGAGGCGCAATGACGTGCGGCAGCAGTCCATGGCGGTGTTGCCCACGCCGATGATCAGCACCTTCCTGCCGATGGATTCGGTATGCCCGAATGCCACCGACTCCAGCCACTGGATGCCCACGTGGACCCGGTCGCTGTCGTAGCGGCCCGGAATATCGAGGTTCTTGCCCTTGGGCGCGCCGCTGCCGACGAAAATCGCGTCGTAGCCCTCGGTCAGGAGTTCGCGCATGCTGTCGACCGGCGAGTTCAGCCTCAGGTCCGCTCCCATGTCGACGATGTAGTCGATTTCCTCGTCCAGCACCGACGCGGGCAACCGGAAGGCGGGAATGTTGGTTCGCATCAGGCCGCCGGTCTTGTCCAGCGCCTCGAAAATGACGCATTCATACCCGAGGGGCATCAGGTCGTTCGCCACGGTCAGAGACGCGCATCCCGCGCCCACCAGGGCGATGCGCTTGTTGTTCTTCTGCTTCGGCGCCACCGGCAGCCGCGACCGGATGTCGCCGCGGTTGTCGGCGGCCACCCGCTTGAGGCGGCAAATTGCCACGGGCTTGTCCTCGACCCGGCCCCGACGACAGACCGGCTCGCAGGGCCGGTCGCAGACGCGTCCGAGAATCCCCGGGAAGACGTTGGACTCGCGGTTCAGCATGTAGGCGTCGCTGAACCGGCCCAGCGCAATCAGGCGGATGTATTCCGGCACATCGGTGTGCGCCGGACAGCCCCACTGGCAATCCACCACTTGGTGAAAATACTCGGTATTTTCCGTTTTGGTCGGTTTCATGGGCATCCTGCGGTCAACCCGAAGCCGGGCGGGAGAAAGCGAAATATTCGGCGCCACGCATCAGGCGCTCGAAGCTGGTGTCGCTGACCTGGACCAGCGATCGGCTGTCGCCGGCTTCGAAGAAGACCTCGGGCTGATCCCTCAGGGCGATATCCACCACCGTGGGGACCCGGTACCAAGGACCGATGGGCGGTACGGAACCGACCGCGCAGTCGCAGAAGAGGTCGTCCAGGTCCTGTGACGTCGCGACGCTCAACCGACGATGCAGGTTGTCCTGAAGAAGCGCCAGGTCTGGTTCATGGAGGGCCGGGATGACCGCCAGGATATAGCCATAGGGGTCCTTCAGAAGCACGGCCCTGGCCAGCCCCTCGGGAGGAATTCCCGCCCGTTCAGCCGCCTGAACGGGCGAAAGTGTGGACTTTTGCCGAAGGATCCGGAAATCGATCTCCTCGAACGCCAGGGCGTCACCCACGGTGGTCGCGATACTCATCCGCTTCAATCTTCCCGGTTCGCGGGCGACATTATAGACGCGGAATCTGGCTCGACAAAGCAAATTCGACGCGCCATGAAACCAATTCGTTTCATACGGGTCTACCGGATAATGTGACCGAGAACCCGACGAAGCGCGGCCAAATGGGATAGTATGAATTCGGATGGTTAGCCGACGGTCATCAATTTTCCGAATTGGCGGTTCCACCTGGCCAAGCTGGCTGTGTGTGCTGATTTCGTCCGCGAGCCTCTGTTCCGCCGCCGCCCAGCAACCCGACTCGGTCGATGCCGCCTTGGCCGTGGCGGCTTCCGCGGCCGTCGAGGACGAACTCCTTGAAAACCCCGGGCCGGAGATCGAGGCCTTTGTCACTCGTCTGGAAGCGCAACTGACGCTGCGCGACCGGCTCGATCACGGCGAGTTCACGGAAGCCGTCCCGGTGGCCGCGCGGTTGGTCGAATTGACGGTCGAGGAGTTCGGCGAGCAATCCACCGAAACCGCCGTTGCCATCTCGAACCTCGCCGAGAGCCAGCGCCGGGCAAGGCTCTTTGAGGATGCGGAAGGCAATTTTCTGGAATCGGTGGAACTCTTTCGGCAACTGGACGGCGAGTTCTCCGAATCGATAATCACACCCCTGGTCGGCCTGGGCGTGACATACCAGAGCATGGACCTTCATCCGCAAGCGGTCACCGCGCTGGAGGAGGCGCGCACCGTGAGCCGGCGGATCCACGGCCTGCTGGGCGAACGGCAGGTCGACATTCTCAACCACATCGCCAATTCCATGGTCAGCATGGAAATGTACGAGCAGGCCGACGCCCAGAGACTCTCCGGATTGCGGATCATGGAGCGCCTGCACGGCGAAAGATCGCTGGAAATTCTGCCCGAACTGTACGATCACGCGAGGTGGCTGCGGGACGGCTACCGTTTCGACCGGGAACGCGAGTACTACGGCCGCGCGATGACCATCATCCGCAACCTTCAAGGCAATGACAGTCCACTGCTGGCCCAGCCGCTTCGGCAGATCGGCAACAGCTTCCGCGTTCAGAAGCTTCCCGAGGGCCGGGGGATCGGCTCTCTCAAGCGTGCGCTTGAGATTCTCGAATCCCAGCCCGAGCCGGACACCCTGCAGATCGCGAGGGTATTGCGCGATCTGGGCGATTGGAACGTGGCGTTCAGCAAGATCGGACCGACCGGAGACGAGTACCGTCGCGCCTGGAACCTGCTGGGCGATGTCGACAACGGTGAAGAAATGCGGCGGCGCTGGTTCCACGAACCCGAATACGTGCTTCGGGAATTCCCCAGCACACGTGGCCTGGCCGACGCGGCGGACCCCGACGCGGAACCGGGACACGTGCTGGTGACGTTCGACGTGCTGCCTACGGGACGAACGGCGAATATCAGGATCCTCGAGTCGGTACCGGCCGGGTTGAAGGACGATTCCAGCGCGCGCTCCATCGCCCGCTCCCGGTTTCGACCCCGAGTGGTCGATGGCGAACCCGTCCTGGCGGAGGATGTCGCCCGGGACTTCACGTTCTGGTACACACCCCGTAATTCGGACAGAAACTAGTGCCGCGCCGGGGCCACCGCGTGCGACACGGGGCCTTCACACCTGGGGCCTCCATCCTTGGGGCGGTCGCCCTTGGAGCCGCTTCCCTTGGGTTCGCCACCCTTGCGACCGTCGCCGTGCGCCCGGCATTCGCGGCCGATGACCCCCCCACGGCCATCGATCGCGGCAGGCAGCAACTGGAGCGCTCCCAACTGGAAGACGCCCAGGACAGCTACCTCGAAGGAATCAACCAGATCGCAGTGGAACTTGGCTCGGATTCCCCCGCGCTCATGGAGCCCTACGCCGAACTCGCCCGAATCTACCTGCTGAACGATCAACCGGTGGAAGCGATCGCCGTGCTGGAGACCGCCAGGGACCTGAGCCAGCGAAACCACGGGCTGTTCAACCTGGAGCAGATTCCCCTGTTGGACGAAATGGCCGCGGCCTACCTTCTGCTGGGCGATACCGCGCAAGCCCAGAATCTGAAGCGGGAACGGCTGAACGTGGCGCTGCGCCGGTTCGGGGAAGACGATCCGCAAACGATTCCGTACCGCAATCACCTGGCCGACTACTACGATCAATCCAGACTGAGGCTGCAGGCGCGGGAGGAGTACGAAGCCGTCCTGGACATCCAGCGCGACACGTTCGGCGATAACGATGGCCGATTGCTGATACCGCTCAGCGAGATGACCGCCCTGGACATCCGCCTCGGCGATTCCCGGGCCGCACGGGGACAAATGGCGCGGGTGCTGGAATCGAGCACCAACGCCACACCGATTCAACGGGCCAGCGCGCTGGCGGTCCTCGGTGATTGGGAACTGGTTCGCTCCCGCACGCAAGCGGCGCAGGATTACTATCGGCAGGCGTACCAGGCATTGCACGAGGAACAGGCGGAGCTTGCCGATGATTTTTTCTCGGCGCCGCGGTTTGTCGATTTTGCTCCTCCCGCCAGCGCGGTGGATTGGCGGCGCAGAACGGAAACGTACGCGTGGGGAACCATCGAACTGCAGTTCGACGTTTCCGCCGAGGGCAAGGCCGTCAACATCGTCATCCGGCATTCGGATCCGCCGTTTGTGATGGACGGGCCATACGTCCGCAGATTGGCCGAGGCCCGCTTTCGCCCGCGGCTGGTCAATGGCGAGCCGGCTGATACCGCGAACGTCACCTACCGTCACCAGTTTCGTTACCCCACCGGCGATTGAGCCGCCCGGACCGACGCAGGGTACCGCGACACCAGGGTAGGCAGGCGGCGCGTGGAGTCTGATTGTCAGTCTCAACTTTTGTCAAGCCGTCGAGCGCGTTGCGAAAATAGCCCGTATATTCGAGCAGCCATGCGCGCGCACAGAATCCTTCTGGTGGATGACGACAACCGGCTCACGGAGATGCTGGCGGAGTACCTGCAGCCTGAGGACATGATCGTCACGTCGGAGGGAACCGGCACAGGAGGCCTCAGACGCGCCCAGCAGGACGAGTACGACCTCATCGTCCTCGATGTCATGCTGCCCGGATTGTCCGGATTCGACGTGCTGCGACGGCTGCGGGAAGGCGGGGTCCACAGCCCTGTGATCATGCTCACGGCCCGGGGCGATGACGTGGACCGGATCGTCGGACTGGAATTGGGGGCGGACGACTATCTGCCCAAGCCTTTCAACCCGCGGGAGCTGCTGGCCCGCATCAAGGCGATTCTGCGCCGGTCCCGGGACACGGTTCCGGACGACGCCAGCGAGTTCTCGGTCGGGCCCTACACGGCCCACATCAAGCGCCGCGAAATATCCGCCGATGGCGAGGTACTCAAGCTGACCAATGCGGAATTCACCATTCTGGCGACATTGATGCGATCCGCCGGCGAGGTCGTTTCCCGCGACGCCCTGACGCGCACGGCGCTGGGACGGCAGCTTCTTCCGGATGATCGCAGTCTGGACACGCACATCAGCAACCTGCGCAAGAAACTGCATTCGGGCAACGCCGCCGATTCGCCCATCCGCAGCGTGCGTGGCAGCGGATACGTGCTCATTCCGGAAAACGACTGAGAGCGAAGCCCGCAGATGAGCCTGTTTCTGAAGATCTTCCTTACGTTCGGCGCCGCCATGGCCGCGACCCTGGTGTCCACCGTATACATCAGCTTTCAGTTCGCCCAGGGCGCATTCGACCCGGTAAGGATCGAGCAGCACGATCCCATGGTCAACGAGGCGGCGATCGCGCTGGCGGATGGCCGAGAGCGGGGACTGCGCGACTGGCTGGCGGAGAACACCCGCCAGGAATCCGGATTGATCCTGCTGATCGTCGATGACCGCGGCGAGGAGTTGCTGGGCCGGGCGCTGCCGATGGAAATGAGGCGCCTGCTGCGAATCGGAGGGTCCCGCCCCCGCCCTCCGGGCGACGGCATGTCATTTGGCGACGGCGACCGCGACGGCGACCGCGACACGGGTTCGTCCGACCGGGAGCCCGGGTCAGAGCGCGACCGCGAGCGCCCGCCAAACCTGCGCCCCGCCCAGTTGACGCCGCACCTGGTGGGTGACGACGGAGACGAATACCGGTTGCTGTTCGTTCGACCCCCCGTGGCGGTATTCGGCATGCTCGCGTGGCCGGGCTCCCGGCCCGCCATCGGTGCGGTGGCGCTGTTGATCGCGGCCCTCACCTCGCTTCTGCTGGCCCGGTACATCTCCGCCCCGATCGCCCGCTTGCGGCGGGCCAGCCGAGACTTGGCCAAGGGCAACCTCGACGCCCGCGTCGGCGCCCCGGAGCGCGGATGGGCAACCGACGAAGTCGGCGTGCTGTCCCGGGACTTCGACACCATGGCGGAGCGCATCCAGGCACTGGTCACCGACAAGGAGACGCTGCTTCGGGACATTTCCCATGAATTGCGCTCACCACTCGCGCGGATTCGCATGGCATTGGGACTGGCGGAACGGAGGGCCAACGATGAAGTCCAACCCGATCTGCAACGCATCGAACGGGAAGCGGAACGACTCGACGCCCTGATCGGACAAATCATGACCCTGGCGCGTTTGCGGGCGCAGCGGGAGCCGGTGCGCGAACCGGTCAGGATGGACGTGCTGGTTCAAGGGATCGTCGAAGATGCCCGTTACGAACATCCCGAGGCAACGGTGAACTACCGTTGCCCCGACCGGCCGGAATTACTTGGCGATGGCCGGGGCATCGCAAGCGCCGTGGAGAATGTGGTCCGCAACGCGCTGGCTTATGCCGGGGGAAGCGGACCCATCGACGTGGAAATCGCCACCGAAGCCGAGGATGTGGTGGTCACGGTAAGGGACCGCGGTCCCGGCGTGCCTCCGGAAGAACTGCCCAGGATTTTCGAACCACTCTATCGCGCGGACAAGAGCCGCGACCACGGGGCCGCGCCGGAAGGCGACGTGGGCCAAGGGATCGGGCTTGCCATTGCAGCGAGGGTAATGCAACTGCATGGCGGCGACGCCACTGCGGAGAACAGGGCCGGCGGGGGCCTCAAGGTGACCCTGAGACTCCCCGCCGGTGATCGCAGTCGCCCGTAGGCGGCTCGCGGCCGGAGATCGTGGCTACGGAACGATCCGGGCTACAGGTTGTAGCCGCGCTCCTCGTGCAACACGATGTCCAGGCCCTCGGTCTCCTCTTCTTCGCTGACGCGTAGCGGCACGATGGCATTGATTGCCTTCAGCAGCCCATAACTCACCACCGCGCACCAGATGAAGGTGGCGGCGATTCCCAACACCTGCACCACGAACTGCCCGCCTATACCGGTGCCTTCATCAAGGCCCAGACCACCGAACCGGGCGGCCGAGAACACGGCGGTGAGCAGCAGACCGATCATGCCTCCAACGGCGTGAACGGGAAACACATCCAACGAATCGTCGATCTTGAGCTTGCGCTTGATGAACTGGGTGGCCGCAAAGCAACCCAGTCCTCCGGCGATTCCGATGACCATCGCGCCCATGGGACCCACAAAACCCGAAGCGGGTGTGATCGAGGCGAGACCGGCGACCATTCCGGTGACGATGCCCAATACGCTGGGCTTGCCGTACCGGACCCATTCGCAAGCCATCCATGTCAGTGAACCCAGGGCAGCTCCGATGTGGGTGACGAGCATGGCCATGCCGGCCGCACCGTCCGCCGCCACCGCGCTGCCGGCGTTGAATCCGAACCAGCCCACCCAGAGCATGCACGCGCCGGTGACGGTCATGGGCAGGTTGTGGGGAGGCATGGCGACATTCGGAAATCCGTTCCGGTTGCCGAGCACCAGCGCAGCCACCAGGGCCGCCACGCCGGCGGTGACATGGACCACGGCGCCGCCCGCAAAATCGCGGAACCCCAACTCGGCGAGCCAACCACCGCCCCAGACCCAATGGGCCACGGGGAAGTACACCAGAACGACCCACGCCCCGACAAAAATCAGCAGGGCGGAGAAACGCATGCGTTCGGCAATACCACCCACGAACAACGCCGGAGTGATGATGGCGAAGGTGAGCTGGAACATGATGAACACGGTCTCCGGCATGGTGCCGCTGAGCGAGTCGACCGCCACGCCGCTGAGCCAGGCCTTCGACAATCCGCCGACGTATCCTCCCACGGAGTCGCCGAATGCCATGCTGTAACCGCATACGACCCAGATGACCGACACCATGCAGGCGATGGCGAAGCATTGCATGACCACCGACAGCACATTTCGGTTCCTCACCAGACCCGCGTAGAACAACGCCAGACCCGGCAACGTCATGAACAGCACCAACGCCGTGGATGTCAACATCCATGCCGTATCGCCCGAATCCAGCGCCTGGCTCCAACCGGCAGCCGGCAGCAGGGCCAACAGAAAAATTGTTTTAGTAATTCGTTGTTTCACTGCGATGCCCCCTAGATGGCCTGTTCGCCGGTTTCTCCGGTGCGAATGCGATAGACCTCGGTCAGGTCCGTCACGAAGATCTTTCCGTCGCCCACCTTGCCCGTTCGCGCGGACTCCACGATCGCCTCGATGGCGCGTTCCGCCAGGTCTTCGGACAAGGCGACTTCCACCTTCACCTTGGGGAGAAAATCGACCACGTACTCGGCGCCCCTGTAGAGTTCCGTGTGGCCTCGTTGGCGACCGAACCCCTTTACTTCGGTCACTGTCATGCCCTGCACGCCGACTTCGGCCAAGGCGTTGCGCACATCGTCGAGCCGGAAAGGCTTGATTACCGCGGTTATTAGTTTCATTTGGCGTCCCCTGAAAGATACCTGTGGAACAAGCCCGTTTTATTGGGGCTATCGAGCCGTTGATTGTAGCGGAGATGGCGTCCGGGTGCGCCGCGACCGGCCAGGCGCGAACAGACTGGCAAGCATCCTGGCGCCACTTCGGGCAGCCAGGACCGTCCAATCTTCGGTGCCACCGCCCGCGAGGCCCTCCTTGACACGAACGAAAACTGGCGATTTCGGTCAAACGGTAGCAAGATGACCGCCTGACCCGGCCCAAAACGGTGAGGACAAAGGCCATGTTGATCAAGCGCCCCTCGGACATCAAGCCCTCCGAGATCACTCCCGAATCCATGTTCCATCGCCGCAGGGACATCCTCAAGGCGGCGCTGGCCGCGGGGTTCCTGCCGGCGGCCAATGCCTGGGGCCAGGCCATCGACGGCACCCTTGAAGCGCCGGTGCCGCTGGCCGACGGCACACAGCGCCGGCGAGCGTTCCCGGAAGACGGCAACCTGCGGGATCTACAGCCCTGGCCGCACGACGTGGAGCGCGAAACCACATCCTTCGAGGACATCACCGGCTACAACAACTATTACGAATTCGGCACGGGCAAGACGGACCCGGCGAAGAATGCGCATACCCTCAGGCCCCATCCGTGGTCCGTGACCGTGGAGGGCGAGGCTGAAAAAACGGGCACATTCGCCTTGGAAGACCTGCTGAGGGGGCACACGCTGGAAGACCGGCTGTACCGGTTCCGCTGCGTCGAGGCCTGGTCCATGGTGGTGCCGTGGGTGGGATTCCCGCTCGGCGACCTGCTCAAGCGGTTTGAACCCAACTCGCGCGCCAACTACGTGCAGTTCTTCACTTTGAACGACCCGGAACAGATGCCCGGGGTCCGCTACCCCGTACTGCGTTGGCCTTACCGGGAGGGGCTGACCATCGCCGAGGCCATGCATCCGCTGACGCTCCTGACCGTGGGCCTCTACGGGCAGGTGCTGCCGAACCAGAACGGCGCGCCGCTGCGTTTGGTCGTACCCTGGAAATACGGCTTCAAGAGCATCAAGTCCATCGTCCGGATTCGTTTCATGGAACGGCAGCCTGAGACCAGCTGGAACATGGCCAACGCCCGCGAGTACGGCTTCTACTCCAACGTGAATCCCGACAAGGATCATCCCCGGTGGAGCCAGGCCACGGAGCGCGTGCTCGGCGCCGGCCTGTTTTCGTCGCGGATCCCCACATTGCTGTTCAACGGCTATGCCGATCAGGTCGCGGGCCTCTACACGGGGCTTGACCTGATGCGAAACTACTAGCAGCGATGACCCGGCGTTCCCTGGCGCTGATCAAGGCGCTGGTCATTGTTGCCTGCATCACGCCGTTCGCCTGGATCGCGGCGCGTGCGTTCGGCTTCGGCGACCTGGGCGCCAACCCTGTGCAGATGGTCCTTCACACCTTCGGCAAGACCGGCCTGAACCTCCTGATCCTGACGCTGGCGATCACGCCGATTCGAAAGCAGACCGGACTCAACTGGCTTGTGGGATTGCGAAGAACACTGGGCGTGGCGGCGTTTGCCTATGTTCTCCTGCACGCCGTCACCTACACGGTACTGGACCAGGGCCTTGCCTGGCGTTCGCTGCTGGTGGATGTTGCCATGCGCCCCTACATCACCGTGGGCTTCCTGGCGCTTTTGCTGATGGTCCCGCTGGCCATCACATCCACCAACGCCATGCAGCGGCTGTTGCGCAGGCGCTGGGCGCTGTTGCACAAGTTGGTGTATCCGGTCGGCATCCTCGGCGTCCTGCACTTCCTTTGGCTGGTCAAGATCGACATCGCCGAACCGCTGCTCTACATGGCGGTACTGGCGCTGCTGTTGGGATACCGACTGGTGGACTGGCGGCGCCGCGTTCGGGGCCGGCCGCAGCGACACCGGCGCCGGGAGTCACCCGCCTGAGAATTCCGATCCCGCCTCAGGGCAGGTCGTGAACCCACTCGATCAGCGCGTCGAGAAATTCCTGCCCGGTTCCCCGGTGGACCCCCGTGGCATTGATCATCGCGGCCACGACGTAGGTCGTTCCGCTTGAGGCGTGGACGTACCCTGCGATCGCCGCGACGCCATTCAGACTGCCCGTCTTCACGTGGGATCGGCCATGGGCGCCGGTTTCGTCGAATCGCCCGCGGGTGGTGCCGTCAAGCCCGCCGATGGACATCGACGCCACGAACTCGGCGCCATAGGGCGGTCGCTGAGCCAGTTCCAGCAGGTCGGCGAGCAATTGCGCGGAAATTCTTGTCCGCCGCGACAGGCCCGCGCCGTTGTCGATGACGATCGAGTCCGGGTTCAATCCCCGGAATGCCAATTGCTCGCGGATCGCGTCCACGCCACCCGCGCGCGTGCCGGGCCTGTCGGAGGCCTCCACTCCGAGCGTGTACAACAGTTGGCGCGTCATCACATTGTTGCTGAACTTGTTGATGCTGCGGATGACTTCGGCCAGCGGCGGCGACTCCCAGACCAGCGCCGGCTCCAGTTCTTCGCTCACGGTTCCGCGCCGCCATCCACCTTCATGGACTCCACCGAGTTCCGCCCACAGTGTCGAGAAGACACCGAAGGCGAACGAGTCGTGCCGAAGCACCGCGCGGCTCAGGGAATAGGGCGCGCACGCCGACGGAAAGTCGCCTGTCAGGACCACGGGGTTCCCGGCCTCGCCACCACGCACGTCCACGGTGATCCCGGCCTGGTAGCCCCGGCAGGGCCCGCTCACGGTGCGCAGCCGGTTGACGATTTCCAGGTTCGCGGGAAGTGGGTCCGCGGTCACATGAACGCCGGACTCGCCGGGCCGCGTCGCGAACCGGAAGCGGACCGCCTGGTAGTTGATCAGCAGGGCGTTGGGAACAACGTTGTAGGGCCGCCGGGACTGGCCGTCGAATTCGCCGGGATCGCCGGCGGCATCGACAAAGGCGGAGTCGTCGATCAGCAGATCGCCGCGGATTTCGACCAGGCCCGTCTGGCGCACGTCCCGCAGCAGCTTCCAGAACTCCTCGGTCACCAGCCACGGATCGCCATATCCCTTGAGCGCCAGGTCGCCGTTCAGCACCCGACCGTCCCAGTCGCCGAGAAAGTAGACCTCTGTGGGCCAAGTGTAGGTGGGCCCGAGCACATCCAGCGCGGCCCACGTGGTGACCAGCTTGATGACCGAAGCCGGGTTGCGGGGAACCAGCGGATTCTGGGAAAGGACGGGCGAGTCCGCCCCCGGCTCACGGACCAGAACGCTGACGCTGTCCACCGGTATTTGGTGAGCCGCAAGAATGCGCGTGAGCCGGTCCGGCAGCTGGGCGGAACCGGTCGCCCAGGCGAAACAGGTCAACAACAGGATCGCTGGGCGGACAGGCATGGTCCGTCATTCTGCCCCAGTACCCTGTCCGTGCAAAGTGCCTCACCGTGCAGCACCACACCGTGCAAGGCCTCAACGTGTAGTGCCTCACCCTGCAGTTCCAATCGCTCAGACGGGTCGCGGTCGTTCGATACCGAACTTTTTCATCCGGTCGGTGAACGTGGAGGGCTTCAGGCCTACCAGGGCCGCTGCCCCCCGCGGACCCGATACGCGCCATGCCGTCGTCCGCAGCGCGGTCAACAGGTTGTTCTTGTGCAGCTCCAGCAATTCCGTTTCGTTCATGAGCGCCGGCTGGCCGATACCATCGGGTTCCCGGGAGACGGGCGCCGAAACCGACACCGGTTTGGGGATGTCCGCCATGGCCAGGTCCAGACGCAGCCGCTTGCCCGCTGAAAGAATCACCGCGCGCTCGATGACGTTCTTGAGTTCACGAACGTTGCCGGGCCACTCGTAGTTTCTGATCAGATCAATGTGCTGGTGTCCGAGCGTTAACGGTCGGCGCCCGAATCCCTGGCAGATCTTTTCGAGAAAATGACTGGCAAGCTGGATGACATCGTCGCCCCGGCCCCTCAGGGGCGGCACGTCAATCGGAAATACGCAAAGACGGTAGTAGAGGTCCTCGCGAAACGAACCGTCTTCGACGGCCTTGTCGAGGTCCCGATTCGTCGCTGCCACCATGCGCACGTTCACCGAGCGCGTGCGGTCGCTGCCCACCTGTTCGAACTCGCCTTCCTGGAGCACGCGCAGCAGCTTGCCTTGCAGGTCGAGCGGGATCTCGCCGATTTCGTCCAGGAACAACGTGCCGCCGTCCGCGAGCTGGAAGCGGCCGATGCGGTCTCGGTGCGCCCCGGTAAAGGCGCCTTTGACGTGGCCGAAGAATTCGCTCTCGAACAGTTCACTGGGTACGGACGCGCAGTTGACCTTCACCAGGGGCGCGTCACTTCGCGAACTGCGGGTGTGGATGACATGGGCCACAAGTTCCTTGCCGGTGCCCGATTCCCCCTGGATCAGGACGCTCGAGGACGTCTGCGCCACGGCCTCGACACGCGCGAGCATCTTCTTCAGCGCCGGACTCTCGCCGATGATGCGTCCGAAATTCATCGACACCTGGACCTCCTCCCTGAGGTAGTCGCGCTCCCGCTCCAACTCCTCGCGCAACCTGGCGTTGTCCTCGAAAGCGGCCCGCAGCCGACGCTCTGCGCGATTGCGTTCGGTGACGTCCTTCATGGCGACATGCATGCGCCGCACGCGGCCATCGGCGCCCCGGTCTGCCCGCGACGACACCAGTGCCTCGATGACTGCGCCTGATCGGGTCAGATAGTTGCGCGGCTGGTTGTCCAGATCCCCCTGGGCGATGGTGTCGATCACCTCGTCGCGTTCCAGCTTGCTGTCTTCGGCCATGAAATCGGTGATATTCCTGCCCAGCACTTCCCTGCGCCGATAACCCATCTTGGACAACCATCGATCACTGGCATGCACGATGTGCCCGTTGCGGTCGACGGTGTGCATCATCGCCGGCGTATCTCGGTACAATTCAAGGTATTGCGCTTCGATCCGGGACGCCTCGTCCACTTCGGAGTAGACCACGACGGTCCGGCCCTCGCCGTTGGTGGCCACATTGGCCAGACACTCGACCACCTCTCCCGAGCGCGACCGCAGATCCACCGGCACGTTGTCCAGGCGCCCGGTCCGGCGCAACAACGGCAGGTAGTCGTTCTCGATGCGCCGGCCCACCGCGCCGCTCGAGAGCTCCCGTGCGCGCAGGTTGTGGATTTCATCCCGCGTGTATCCGAAGCGGCGCAACCATGCGTCGCTGGCGTCCAGGATATAGCCGTCCTGATTGAGGGCCACCATCAACACCGGACTCATGCGGAACAACTGTCTGAAGTCGGGTTCCATGTCACGGATATTACGGAATTCCGTGATTCATTTCCACGGTTTTTCGAGATATATCGGATATCCGTGATTTCCTGCGTCGCCAACCCTCCGATATTCCGTCATTCATCAGTTGGCACGCGTTGTGCATAACCAGTACGGAAGGTTAACACTCAACTTGAGGAGATGGTCATGAACACTCGAATCCTGCACTTGCCCGCGTTGATGCTGGCCGTGTTCGGGACCGGTGTCGATGCGGCCCTGGCGCGCGAGCCGTCAATGATCGTTGAGGATATCCGCGAGTCGACCCCGGTCATCGCGGAAGTCACGGTCAACGGGGCCCACGAGGCAGCCGCGTACCGCGCGCACAAGGCCCGCTTTGAAGCCGAGATGGCGGCTTTCGCCAGAACCGTACACACCCGGTACCGGGAAACCGCAAAGGCCCGCCTGACGCAGTCCATTTGCGGCACCTCGCTAGGCACGCCGGGTACACGCGGATGACGCGTCCGCATCCGATCGGGCGGGTAAACACCTCCCAGCCCGCCCGATCCCTTGCCCGCGACTTCAAT
This sequence comes from Candidatus Rariloculaceae bacterium, assembly GCA_965221035.1. GTDB lineage: Bacteria > Pseudomonadota > Gammaproteobacteria > Steroidobacterales > Rariloculaceae > UBA6522. The sequence continues at coordinate 2,758,879 of OZ244860.1, read as the reverse complement.
TCGATCGCGGGCGTTGCCGGGAGGCCACTCGGGGACCCGTGGAATTCCCGGCATTGTCGTCGCGATTGACCGGACGACCGATCGGGTCCCCTTTTTTTCCCTTGCCCGCGAGCGGTTCCACTACCCTTCCAGGAATTCCAGCTGGCGACCCTGCGGTCGACCCTTCACGCGACCGTTTCGATAGACCATTTCGCCATTCAGCATGGTCAAGTGGATGCTTGACCCGAAACGCTGTCCTTCCAGCGGCGACCAGCCGCACTTGTATTCCAGCCCCTCGACGGTGACCACCTCGGCAGCGTTGAGGTCCACCGCCACCAGATCCGCATAATAGCCTTCCCTGACAAACCCCCTGTCGGCAATGCCGAAGAGCACCGCCGGATTGTGTGCCGCCTTCTCCGGGATGGCGGTCAACGGAAGCTCGCCCGCAAGGTGATGCTCCATGAGCATCTGCAGCGAATGCTGCACCAATGGCAACCCGGCCGGTGCCTCGAAATAGTGCCGGGACTTCTCTTCCAGGGTGTGGGGTGCGTGGTCGGTCGCGATCACGTCGATGCGGCCATCAAGCACCCCCCGCATGAGTCCCTCCCGGTCAGCGGAAGTCTTGATGGCCGGGTTGCACTTGATGCGGGCCCCCAGGTCCGCATAACGGGACTCGTCGAACCAGAGGTGATGAACGCAGACCTCGGCAGTGATGCGCTTGTCCGCCAGGGGACCCGGCTCGAAGAGCTCCAGTTCCCGGGCCGTGGTGAGGTGCAAGACGTGCAGCCGGGTACCGTGCCGCTTCGCCAGGCTCACGGCAAGGGAAGACGAGCGGTAGCACGCTTCCTCGGATCGAATCAGCGGATGGGCGGACATGGGAACGGACTCGCCGTACTTCTGCCGGTAAATGGCCTCGTTGGCGAGGATGGTCGGCGTATCTTCGCAGTGGGTGACCACATGCAGCGGCGCTTCGGCGAAGATTCCTTCCAGAGCGGTCGGATCGTCCACCAGCATGTTGCCGGTGGAGGCGCCCATGAAGACCTTGATCCCGCACGCCTCCGGGCGCGTGATGCGCCGAATTTCCTCCAGGTTGTCGTTGGTCGCACCCAGGTAGAATGCGTAATTGGCGAAACATCGGCCACGCGCCCGGGCGTGCTTCTCCGCAAGGGCCTGCCGGTCGGTCGTGGGCGGCGCCGTATTGGGCATTTCCATCACGCTGGTCACGCCGCCCCGGACCGCCGCCCGCGACTCGGTGGCCAGCGAGCCCTTGTGGGTCAGGCCAGGCTCGCGAAAATGAACCTGGTCGTCGATCAGCCCGGGCAACAGGTGGCGACCGTCCAGGTCGACCACCTCCCATCCCGCGTCAGCGGTTATCCGGGGCTGGATCTTGCGGATCCGATCACCATCAACCAGGACATCGACTTCGCTGACTTCACCTTCATTGACCAGCCGGGCGTTGGCCAGAAGCTTCCTGGAACCGGCTCCCATTCGTCAGGTCTCCTCTTGCGCCGACTTGGTGGGGCGCGATGGTGGTGGTTTGGCGGCGCTCGCGGACAGCGCTTGTGAGCTTAATCCCGCCCCGCCATCCCTGGCGGGGCGGGAATCGGGGGCTCGTCGCTCTTGGCCATCCGTGGCACGCTCCTCGCCCACGACGCTCACAAGCGCTGTCCGCGAGCGCCGCCAGTCTGTCCTTGCGGACCGCCAGGGGCGAAAGCGTACCTTGGGCGAGCCGCTGGTCATCGGTTTCCGGCGAAAGCGTAATTCACGCAGGCCGCAGATCATTGGCGGGGCGCGAAAGCGTCGGTGGCGGAGATCAGTTCATGCGTGATGCCGGGTTCGTAGGCGGAGTGCCCGGCGTCGTCGACGATCCGCAGGTCGGCCTCCGGCCAATGCGACGCCAGTTCCCATGCCGTCGTCATCGGACAGACCACGTCGTACCGGCCCTGGACGATCACCGCCGGAATTGCCCGAATGGTGTCCACTCCGTCCAGCAACTGATCCTCGCTGGCAAGAAACCCCCGGTTGACGAAGTAGTGAGCTTCGATTGTTGCCAGGGAGAGCGCAAAATCCGGTGACCCGAACTGCCTGGTCCGCTTCGGATCCGATCTCAGAAAACTGGTGGATCCCTCCCAGGTGGACCACGCCCTGGCGGCCGCAAGCCGGGTTTCCCGGTCCCCTTCGGTCAGACGCCGATGGTAGGCGCCCAGCAGGTCGCCGCGTTCCTCGACGGGGATCGGCTCAAGAAAACGCGCCCACCGAGCCGGGTGGATTTCACTGGCGCCGTACTGATAAAACCAGTCGATCTCCTTGCGGCGAAGCAGGAAGATGCCCCGCAGCACCAGTTCGCTGACTGCCTGCGGATGCGCCTGGGCGTAGGCCAGCGAAAGCGTGCTGCCCCAGGAGCCCCCGAACACCAGCCACCGGTCGATGCCCAGGTGCCCGCGCAACACCTCCATGTCGGAGACCAGGTGCCAGGTCGTATTGTCCTCAAGTGACGCGAACGGTCGGCTGCGCCCGGCGCCGCGCTGGTCGAATACCACGATCCGATACCTGGCCGGATCGAAGAATCGGCGGGCTCCGACATCGCCGCCCGCACCGGGCCCGCCGTGCACGAACAGGGCGGGTTTGCCCTGCGGGTTGCCGGATTGCTCGAAATAGACCCTGTGTTCGCCGCCGACGAACAGCGAACCCTGGTCGTAGGGTTCCAGCGGCGGGTAAAGGGCGCGCCTGGCCTGCATGTTCAACGTGCCTTGATCGAGTGGATTCTTGTGCGCGACAGCCGTCCGCCAAAGTTGCCGGCTGGCCGAGCCGCCGTCGCCTGAACTATGATTTCGCCGCAGGGTCAACATAATACCGCGTTTATCGTCACGTTCCCGGGAATCCCATCATGAGACCATCCGTCATGCTTCTATGCTGTGCAACCGGACTGGGCCTGTCCGGCGGGGCTCACGCCCAGACCGTCGCCGAGTTCGACATTCCCTATGAGGAATTCCGCCTCGACAACGGCCTGCGGGTCATCGTCCATGAAGACCGCAAGGCGCCCATTGTCGCCGTCACGCTCTGGTACCACGTGGGTTCCAGAAACGAGATCCCCGGCAAGACCGGTTTCGCGCACCTGTTCGAGCACCTGATGTTCAACGGCAGCGAAAATCACGACGCCGAGTATTTCGAGCCACTGGAACAGGTGGGCGTCACTGGCATCAACGGCACCACCAACAATGACCGGACCAATTACTTCCAGACCGTGCCCAGCAGCGCGCTGGACCTGGCGCTGTGGCTGGAGTCCGACCGAATGGGGCACCTGCTCGGCGCAATTAACCAGGAGAAGCTGGACGAACAACGGGGCGTGGTGCAGAACGAGAAGCGCCAGGGAGAGAACCAGCCCTACGGCAAGGTCTTCAACCACATCACCGAGAACGTCTTTCCCGAAGGGCATCCGTATTCGTGGCCGGTCATCGGCTCCATGGAGGACCTGGATGCCGCCAGCCTGGACGATGTCCACGAATGGTTCAGAACGTACTACGGGCCCAACAACGCGACCCTGGTGCTGGCCGGCGATGTGGATGTGGAAACCGCCCGCGACAGTGTTCAGCGGCACTTCGGCGCCATTCCGCCCGGTCCGCCGCTGGCGCGCATGGAAGCCTGGGTGCCGACGCTTGAAGGCGACAGGCGGATGATCACGGAGGATCGCGTCCGCCAGGCCCGCATCTACAAGACCTGGCCCATACCCGAGTGGGGCAGCGCCGACCAGGACCTGCTTTCGATCGCCAACGGCGTGCTGACCGGGGGCCAGACTTCCCGGCTCCACCGGCGGCTCGTATACGAGGACCAGCTCGCAACCGATGCGGGCGGATTCGTTTTTCAGGGAGAAATCTCCGGCGCGTATATCGTCTGGGCGACGGCACAGCCCGGGCAGGACCTCAAGGCGGTGGAAGCGGCGCTGGACGAGGAGCTGCGGCGCTTCCTGGAAGAAGGCCCGACGGACAAGGAACTGTCACGCGTGATCACCCAGGCCCGGTCCGGATTCGTCCGCGGGGTGGAGCGGGTCGGCGGCTTCACCGGCAAGTCGGGGATCCTGGCCGAGAGCGCCGTATTCGGCGGCCGGCCGGATGCCTACAAGGATTCCCTCGCGCTGCTGGAAGCGGCCAGACCCGAGGACGTGCGCGATGTCGCCAGGGACTGGCTCGACAAGGGATCGTTCATATTGGAGGTTCACCCCTATGATGATCGGCTGGCAGCTTCGGAGGGCGACGCGGACCGCTCCGCCCTGCCGATGCCGGAGTCCTTCCCCGGCGCCGAATTTCCTGCCCTCCAGCACGCAACGCTCGCCAACGGAATGCGGCTGATCGTCGCGCAACGCAACGCGGTCCCGGTGGTCAACTTCAGCCTTCAACTCGAAGCCGGCTATTCGGCCGATCAATTCGGTTCACCGGGCACCGCGGCGCTGGCCATGTCGCTGCTTGACCAGGGCACCACGACCCGGGGCGCGCTGGAAATCAGCGAGGAACTGGCTCAATTGGGCGCGCAGCTTCGCGCCGGTTCCAACCTGGACCACTCTTCCGTCTCGCTGTCGGCATTGAAGGAAAACCTGGCCGAGTCGCTGGAAATCTTCAGCGACGTGATTCTCAATCCGGCGTTTTCCGAGGAAGAACTCGAGCGGCAGCGAAGGTTGCGACTTTCGCAGATCCAGCGTGAAAAGGCCGAGCCCGTTTCCATGGCGCTGAGGATATTTCCGGGGCTGATCTTTGGCGACGGCCATGCCTATGCGCTGCCCATGACGGGGTCGGGAACCGAGGCATCGGTCAGCGCCATCGCCCGAGACGACCTGGTCGCCTTTCATGACACCTGGTTCAAGCCCGACAACGCCACCATGATCGTGGTGGGCGATACGACGCTCGAGGAAATCGCACCCCTGCTCGAATCGCTGTTCGAGGGATGGTCGCCCGGCGAGGTGCCCGAGAAAAACATTCCCGCCGTGGACTTGCCGGACGCGACCCGGGTCGTTCTGGTGGACCGCCCGGGTTCCGCGCAAAGCATCATATTCGGCGGGCAACTGGTCTTTGGCCGGTCCGACGGGCGGGAGATGGCGCTGCGCGCGGCCAATGAAGCCTTCGGCGGATCCTTCACTTCACGCATCAACATGAACCTGCGCGAAGACAAGGCCTGGTCCTACGGCGTTCGGTCCATGCTGGTGGATACCATGAGCCAGCGGCCGTTCATCGTCTACGCGCCCGTGCAGACCGATCGAACCGCCGACTCGCTGGCGGAGCTCGACCGGGAAATTCGGGAACTGCTAGACCAACGCCCGGTGGATGGAGCCGAAATCGACACGTTTGCCCGGCGCAATACGCTGACCCTGCCCGGGCGCTGGGAAACCGCGCGCGCCGTGGCGGGGGATATCGCCGAACTGGTGCGCTTCGGATTGCCCGACGACTATTGGGATCACTATGCGGACCTGGTGGAAGGCGTAACCGCCGAGGATTCCAACGCCGCGGCAAGGGCCGCATTGCGCCCCGATCAACTGGTTTGGGTCATTGTCGGAGACCTGGCGGAGATCGAGGAAAGCGTGCGGGCGCTGAACCTGGGGCGTGTGGAATTCATGGACGTGGACGGCAACCTGCTGTAGCGCCCTGAAACCTGGCGGGAGTTCATTTCCGGGCCGCCGGCGTACGTCCGTTGTGAGCTAAATTTCGCCCGCCTTCCCTGGCGGGCTCAAATCGGTGTTCGGCGCTCCTGGCCATCCGTGGCCCCGCGCCGAACACACGACGCTCACAACGGACGTGCGCCGGCGGCCCGGAAATGAACCTTCGGCTGCCTGAGGACTCTGTCCGAAGTGGTTGCGGCGCTGGGCTGCGGCACGAGGCTGCGGCGCAGGGCTTGAAAAATGGCCGGCCTTATGCAAAATCCGGTGCGGCGCAGTGTGGCGGACGTCGCCGGATCGGGGCTGTTTTAAACGAGTTCTGAAGATGATTGAGTGTCAGGAGCTGACGAAACAATTCGGGCCGCTACTCGCCGTCGACAGGATTGGCTTTCAGGTGAGTCCCGGCGAGGTATTGTGCTTTCTCGGACCCAATGGCGCGGGAAAGACCACCACCATGCGCATCATCGCCGGATTCCTGCCGCCCACATCCGGCCGGGCCAGGGTCTGCGGCTTCGATGTCGAACGCGAACCGACGGCCGCCAAGCGCAGGATGGGCTATCTCCCGGAAGGCGCGCCCAGCTACCCGGAAATGACCGCCCGGTCGTTTCTGGAGTTCATCGCCGACACCCGCGAATTGAAGGGCGCACAGCGCCGGGCCAGGCTGGATGAGGTATTTGGCCTGCTGCACCTCGAGCCGGTGCTGGAACAGACGATCGATACCCTGTCGAAGGGCTATCGGCGGCGGGTCGGCCTGGCCCAGGCGATCCTGCATGATCCCGAGGTCCTGATCCTGGACGAACCCACCGACGGACTCGATCCGAACCAGAAGCACGAGGTTCGCCAGCTCATCAACCGGATGTCCACCAGCAAGACCATCATCATATCGACGCATCTGCTTGAGGAAGTCGATGCCGTGTGCAACCGCGCCATCATCATCGCCGGTGGCCGGATTCTTGCCGACGATACGCCCGCCAACCTGGAGGCCCGGTCCCGATTCCACAACGCGATTTCCCTCAGACCGGCGGACCGGTCCCAGCTGCAGGCGCTGCGCGGCGACATCGAAGCGCTCCCGGAGGTGGTGGAAACGGAACTCGATTCGAAGTCCGGGCGGATCACGGCATTTGTCAAGGAAGGCCGGCTTTCGCTGAAGACGGTCAACGAGCTTGCCGACAGCAAGGGCTGGGACCTATCCGAGTTGCACCTCGAGTCCGGCCGGCTGGACGAAGTGTTCCGCACGATCACTGCAGGAGCGCGGGCATGAACGGTATGACGGCCGTCATGCGCAGAGAGTTGCGAGGCTACTTCGTGACCCCGCTGGCCTATGTCTTCATCGTGATCTTTCTGGTGCTTGCGGGCTGGTTCACGTTCAACTTCGGCAATTTCTACAATGGAGGGCAAGCGAGTCTTGCGCCGTTTTTCAACTATCACCCCTGGTTGTACCTGTTCCTCGTCCCGGCGCTGTCCATGCGCCTTTGGGCCGAGGAACACAAGACGGGAACGATCGAACTGCTGCTGACGCTACCCGTCGAGATCTGGCAGTCCGTCGCCGGAAAGTTCCTTGCCGCCTGGAGCTTCACCGCGTTGGCGCTGGCGCTGACCTTTCCCACCTGGATCACCGTGAATTATCTGGGCGAGCCGGACAACGGGGTGATTGTTGCCGCCTACGTGGGCAGCCTGTTGATGGCGGGCGGGTTCCTGGCCATCGGCTCGTTCGTATCGGCCACCACCAACAACCAGGTCATCGCCTTCATCGTCTCGGTGGTCATCTGCTTCGCCGTGCTGATGGCGGGATTCCAGCCTTTGCTGAGTCCCCTGGTGGGCTGGGTTCCCCAACCGATTATTGATGCCGTGGCGAGCCTCAGTTTCCTGACCCACTTTTCCAGTATCAGCAAGGGCGTGATCGACTTGCGCGACCTCATCTACTTCGCGCTGCTGATGGGAACGTTCCTCTACGCCACCGTGCTGGTTCTGCAAATGAAGAAGGCGGGTTGACCGGGACCGTGGAAGGCAATCGACAACGCAAACTCGGCACCTTGTCGCTGGCGCTGCTCGGGCTGGCCTTCGTCGCGGCGGTCACGGCAAACAACTCGCTGCTGACCGGCTTGCGCATCGACCTGACGGAGGACGATCTCTACACCGTTTCGCCCGGCACGCGCAACGTGCTCGCCTCCATCGTCGAACCGATCAATGTCTACCTGTTCTTCTCCGACAGCGAATCCGCGGACATCGCGCCGCTCAGGAACTATGCCAACCGGGTCCGGGAAATGCTGGAGGAATTCGAGGGGGCCGCGGACGGCAATCTGGTGCTGCACGTCATCGACCCTGTGCCGTTCTCGGAGGAGGAAGACCAGGCGGCGCAATTCGGCCTGCAGCCGATCAGCCTCGGGATCGGGCAGACGCTTTACTTCGGGCTTGCGGCCACCAACAGCATCGGCGACCGGGAAGTCATCGAGATTTTCAACCCGGACCGGGAACGGTTTCTCGAATACGAACTGGCGCGGCTGATCTATAGCCTCGCACGGCCGGACAAGGTGGTGGTGGGCTTTCATGCCGGCGTTTCCATGGCGGCAGGATTTGACCCGCAGACCCAGCGCGTCACCGAACCCTGGGTGGCCTACAGTCAGGCCGGACAGCTGTTCGAAATACGCACGCTACCGCCGAACTTTACCGAAATCGACGAAGACATCGGCGTGCTCTGGCTGGTGCATCCCCGCGACCTGGACGACGGGTCGCTGTACGCCATCGACCAGTTCGTGCTGGACGGCGGCCGGGCGCTGATTTTCCTGGACCCGTTCGCCGAAGTCGACATGGCCATGGCCGCCATGGACCCGGCCGCCATGGCCCAGGGCAGCGCATCTGACCTTGCGCCTCTGCTGAGCGGTTGGGGGGTGGAGTTCTCCGCCAGCGAAGTGGTGGCGGACAACCGCTACGCGCTCAGCGTGACCACGGGGGTCGATCCCCGACCCGTGCGTCACCTGGGACTGCTGGGCCTCGACGAAACGGCACTGGATGCGGAGGATGTCATCACCGACGGGCTATACAACCTCAATCTGGGCACCGCCGGTCACTTCAGCGCGACAGAAGACAGCGGCGTTGAACTTCAGCCCCTGCTGTTCTCGAGCAACGAAGCGGACACCATGCCCGCGATCCAGATGCAGATGCTCACCGACCCCGAGGCGCTGCTGGACAGCTTCGCGCCCAGCGGCGAGACCTATGTGTTCGCGGCCCGCCTGACGGGACCCATGAGCAGCGCTTTCCCGGAAGGACCGCCCACGGACGATGTTCCGGATACCGAAGCAGAGGTTGAAGAACCCACCCCCAACAGCAACCATCTCGCGTCGACGGATTCGGCCAATATCATCCTCGTGGGGGACGTTGATATTCTCAGCGACCGGCTGTGGGTCCAGGTGCAGAACTTTCTCGGGCAGCAACTGGCGACCGCGTTTGCGAACAACGGCGACTTCCTGGTCAACGCCCTGGACAATCTATCCGGAAGCGCGGACTTGATCGGGATACGCGCCAGAGGCTCCTACTCCCGACCCTTCACGCGTGTTCAGGACTTGCGCCGCCAGGCCGATGCCGAGTTCCGGGCCACCGAGCAACGCCTGCAGGCGGAACTGACCGAGACGGAGAACCGTCTCAGCGAGCTGCAGGACGCTCGCACCGACCAGGGTTCCCTGCTGATGAGCGACGAACAGCAGGCCGAACTTCAACGCTTTCTCGACGAGCAGGTACGGATTCGCCAGGAGTTGCGTGCCGTGCAGCGCAACCTGGACCGCAGCATCGAACGGCTCGGCACGGTGCTGCAAATCATCAACATCGGACTGGTGCCTCTGCTGCTGACCGTGGCCGCGCTGTCGGCGGTGGTCGTCAGACGGCGGCGGCGCAGGGAGGGGACATCGTGACCTACCGCACCGTGACTGTGCTTGCGGGTGCCCTGGTGGTGCTGGCGGCCCTGGCCCTGATCGCGCAGTACGACCCGCAGCCGCCATCCCCCGGCGGCGGTCTGCTGTTGCCGGAGCTCGCCGACGATCTGGACAGCGTCAACCAGATCACCGTCGTCGGTGCGGGGTCGGAGCCGGTGGCCACGCTTCAGCGCGATGACCAGGGAATCTGGTCGGTTGCCGAGAAGGCCGGCTATCCGGCTGACCTGGCGGCAGTCCGCCATACGTTGATCAGTCTGGCCGAAGCCCGCGTGGTCGAGCCCAAGACCGCCAACCCCGAATTCTACGACCGTCTCGGCGTGGAGGATGTCGCCAACGAGGATGCCGGTGGCGTCGCGGTCACCTTGATGGGAGTCGACCCGCCAGTGGATGTCATCGTCGGTGACACGGAAGGTACTTCACAGAGGTACGTTCGCGTGGTCGGGCAGGACCAGAGTGTCCTCGTCGACCGCGACCCGGAAGTCGGAGACGAAACCACGGATTGGCTGGATGCCGAAATATTGGCGATTCCGGGGTCCCGCATGGCGCGAGTGACCGTCACGCACCCCGACGGCGAAGTGGTCCGCGTCACCAAGACCGACGCGGACCAGTCCAACTTCGAGGTCGAGGACATGCCGGAGGGGCGGGAACTTCAGTACGCCAGCATCGCCAATGTCATGGGTACGGTGCTGTCGAACCTGCGGCTTCAGGATGTGGAACCTCGTGGCGAGCCGGACGTACCGGTGACGATCACGGAATGGGCCGCCTTTGACGGCCTGTCGATTACCGCCGAATCCTTCGAATTGCAGGAAGAACCCTGGGTTTCGTTCAGCGTGGAATTCCAGCCCCTGCCGGTTGAAGGTGAAGGGGTAGCCGAGGATGACTCAAACCAGCCGGCTGCAGCCGAGGCGCTGGAGCTCGACCAACGCCTTTCCGGTTGGCAATATCGAATCGCCGGCTACCAGCATGACCAGATGACCCGCCGCATGGATGACCTGCTGCGCGCCCTTCCGGAGGAACCGGCGGACGAATAATGGGCTCGCGCCCCGCAAGTCGGAGCACGCCGGTTATCAGGAGGTGGCATATGTTGGTCAACAACCGATGGACCATTCCGCTTTGCGGCGCTCTGGCGCTTGGGCCGACCGCGACGCAGATCGCCTTGGCCCAGGACCCGCAAGCACAGGAAATCGAAGAAGTGGTCGTGACCGGTTCCCGCCTCCGGGACCCCAACGTGATCAGCTCTTCCCAGATCACCACCGTCGAAGTTGAAGATATTTCCGACCGCGGCATCACCCGGGTCGAGGACTATCTCAACGATCTGCCGCAAATCTCGCCCGGCCAGGCCATCACGGCGTCCAACGGCGCGTCCGGGACGGCGACCGTAAACGTCCGCAACCTCGGCTGCGAGCGGACGCTGGTGCTGCTCAACGGCCAGCGGTTGGCCCCCGGGACCACCGGCGGCGGCAACTGCGCCGACCTCAATTCCATTCCCACCCTGTTGCTGGAGCGGGTGGAGGTGCTGACGGGCGGCGCCTCCTCGGTGTACGGCTCGGACGCCGTGGCCGGCGTCGTCAATTTCATTCTCGACGACGACTTTGAGGGTTTCAAGGCCAGTTACATGCGCAGCTTCTACCAGCACACCAACGACAACCGCCAGTTCCGCGATCTGGTGAGCTCCTACGGCTACGGATTGGCCGACGAAAACGTTACCACGGGGGAAACCGACAAGCTATCGGCTGCGTTCGGCGGCACCATATTCGATGGCCGCGGACACATAACGGGCTTTCTCGAAAAGACCGATACGGCACCGATCCTGCAGGGTGACTACGATATTTCCGCCTGCGCCCTGGCAAGTGGCACGAGCGCCTGCGGCGGTTCCTCCACCATCCCGCCGGGCCGGTGGGCGGACTTCGGCAGTTACACGGCGTCGGGGTACGTCAACACGGTGGATCCATCGGTCACGGGACTCGACCTGAAAGTGCTGGGTGACGAATTCGTGCCCCGGGACGGCCAAACCTTCAACTACAATCCCACCAACTTCTTCCAGCGCCCCGATGAGCGATTGAACGCCGGGTTCTTCGGCAGATTCGAGATCAGCGAAAACATCGAAGGGTATGCGAACGTTCGCTCCATGCAATCCGAATCCAATGCGCAGATCGCGTACTCCGGAACGTTCGGCAACATCTCGGGCATTCCCTGCTACAACGCCCTGCTGTCGAGGCAACAGTACGACACCGTATGCGGCAATTGGGCCAGGATGGGAGGCGATCACGCGCCCGACTTCACCAGCGCCGCCGATGCGCTTGCCTACATCTCCTCGCTCGACCTGGCGGTCGGCGCCGGTGACATCCTCGGCTACACCGCGCCCGTCTACTCGCTGAAACGAAATGTGGAGGGCGGTCCCCGCCAGGACATCACGACCTACAACAACACGGTATCGGTGTACGGCCTGCGTGGCGATATCGCCAATGGCTGGACCTACGACGTGTCCTACCAGCTGTCCGACGTCGAATACACCAGCGAGTACCGCAACGACCTCTCGGTCATCGCCATGAACCGGGCCATCAACGTGGTCAGCGTCAACGGCACGCCGACCTGCGTGGCGGCGCTGAACGGCACCGATCCCGACTGCATACCCTACAACCTGTTCCAGGGCGGCCTGCCCGGTGACGGCGGTGTCCAGGGAGTGATCGACGGTGGTGCGGAATTGCAGCAGTACATCGCGAATTCGACCTTCGTTCGCGGCACCGGTGCGCAACGGATTCTTCAGGCGGTGGTTGCCGGCGATCTTCCATATTCGCTTCCCGGTGCCCCGAGCACGATATCGGTTGCGCTCGGCGTTGAGAACAAGGAGCTGAGCACGGACTTTCGTCCCGACCGACCCAGCCGCACCGGCGACCGCGCCGGTTCAGGCGGCGCCACCTTGCCCCTGGCGGGCGAATACGACGTCAGCGAGTTTTTCGCCGAGTTCGGCATCCCGGTCTTGAACAACCTCAGCCTTGATGCGGGTTATCGCTATGCCGATTACTCGACCGGCCACACCACGGACACCTACAAGCTGGGTGTATTCTGGCGACTGTCGGACGATGTGGCGCTACGCGCCTCGTATCAGTCCGCGATCCGACATGCGAGCCTGTTCGAATTGTTCCGCGCCCAGGGGTTCAACCTTGTCGATCTCTCGGACGATCCCTGCGGTCTGTCGATGACTGCAAGCCAATCAGCCTGCGCCAACACCGGATTGCCGGCCAATCTGTATGGCACGGATCTCAAGTCGCCGGCGGATCAATACAACATTCTGCAGGGCGGCAACGAAATGGTGGCGCCAGAGGAATCCGTGTCCTTTACGGCCGGCCTCGTCGCCACGCCCGGCTTCATTGAAGGCCTGACATTGACGCTGGACTACTTCGACATCAACGTTGAGCAGGGTATCGACAATATTCCCGCGGCCACGGCGCTGCAAAAGTGTCTGGACACGGGTCTCTCGGCTTTCTGCAACCTGATCAACCGCCACCCTGTCAATGGCTCCCTGTGGCTCACGGGAGGCTACATCTCGGCTCAGACCACCAATCTCAGCGAGGAAAACATAGAAGGCGTCGACATCATTTTCGACTACAACTTCGATACGCCTTGGGGTCCCATGGAAATGCAGGGCATATCCACATACCTCCTGACATCGGATCTGACCGAGCTACCCGGCGAGACGCCGCTGGAATGCGCAGGCTACTGGGGCGACTATTGCGGCAAGAATCCCCAACCAAGGTTTGTCGGCAACTACAAGGCAACGCTGAACACCCCATATGATGTGCGCGTCTCGCTCGCCTTGCGGTATCTCGGCAGCACGGACGATCTGGGTTCCAACGAAATCGATTTCGACGCGGACACGTATTGGGACCTGACGGCGGAGTGGGGCGCCGCCGGGAATTACGTCATCACGGGCGGAATCGCCAACCTGCTAGACACCGACCCGCAAGTCAGTTCCGACGCGGGGACCGCACCTGGCAATGGCAATACTTTTCCGGCATTCTTCGACGCGCTGGGCCGCTACACGTTCGTCAATCTGGGCGTGAGTTTCTGAGGAGGAGTTGTCCTCGGCTGACTTGCTTCAGACAAGAGCCAAAGGCCGGGACCGTGTCCCGGCCTTTTTTTTCCCTGCGGCACAGGCATTGTTGGTGCAGAAGTCCTAATCGATCGGCGGACACATCTTGACCTTTGAAATCGGCCTCGTCCTGATCATCCTCGGCCTCTCGCTGGTACTTTTCGTCAGCGAGAAGGTCCGCATGGATGTCACGGCGCTCATGGTGCTGGGCGCGTTGGCCATCACGGGATTGGTCACGCCGGAGGCCGCGGTGGCCGGATTCGCCAACGGCGCGGTAATCGCCGTCTGGGCCATGTTCATCCTCAGCGACGGCCTGACCCGCACCGGCATTGCCAACGTCATCGGGCGCACCGTGCTCCGCTTCGCGGGCGCCGGCCGGGGCACGATGACCGTGGTCATCATGCTTACCGCCGGTGCGCTTTCGGCGTTCATGAACAACATCGGGGTAGCCGCGCTGATGCTGCCGGTGGTGATCGAGATCGCCCGGCGAACCAGGATCCCGGCCTCGAAACTGCTCATGCCGCTGGCCTACGGCTGCCTGCTCGGCGGACTGACGACCATGATCGGCACACCGCCGAACCTCCTGATCAGCGGCGCGCTGCAACAGGCCGGCGAGGCACCCTTCAGCCTGTTCGATTTCACGCCCATCGGCGGGGGTGTGCTGATCGTCGGAACGCTGTTCATCGCGCTGCTCGGCCGTCACCTGCTGCCGGAGATCAAGCCCGAGGAGGAAACGCAGAGGCGCAGTCAGCGCAACCTGCGAACCCAGTACGGGCTGCATTCCAGGGCATTCGAGATGCGCGTACCCCATGACTCCATCCTGGTGGGCAAGACCCTTGCCCAGAGCCGTATCGGTGTTGCCGCGGGACTGATCGTCATCGCCCGCGTACAAGGCGGCAAGACCGAACTCATGCCGTCGCGCCAGACCGTGCTGCGGGGCGGCGACCAACTCGTCCTGCAGGGGCGGTTGGACCGCTTTCGCGAATTTCAGCGCTGGAGCGAACTCGTCATCGAGCGCGAGGCACCGGTCCTGCAGGGCCTGATGGAAGGCCAGGTCAAGCTGATGGAGGTGGTAGTGGAGGAAGGCTCGCCGCTGGCCGGCGACCTCCTGCATCACTCGGAGTTTCGCAAGACCTATGGCGCCAATGTGCTCGCCATCCGCCGGGGACCGCTGGTGCGCCGATCCAATCTGGCCAATGTTCCATTGCGACCGGCGGATACGCTGCTTCTGCAGGCCAGGCCGGAAAGCGCGCTGGAGCTTGAGCATTCACCCAACTTCGCCCACTGCCGGGAGGTGGGCGAGGACAGGCTGCGCGACACCTACCAGCTCCAGAACTACATTTTCGTGGTGCGCGTCCCCCTTGAATCCCAACTTGCCGGGGATACGCTGGAACGCAGCCGCATCGGGGATGCCTTCGACTTCCGCCTGCTGGCGCTGTTCCGCGACGGCGATCTGAAAATCATGCCCGAACCGGACCAGCCGCTCAGAGGTGGAGATGTACTGCTCATGCAGGGACGCCGCCAGGATCTCGACGTGCTGCGCGGATTGCAGGAACTTGAAATCCAGCAGGGCGGGCACACCCACCTGAACGCCTTCGAATCCGACCGGCTCAGCCTGCTGGAAGCCACCCTGGAACCCCGTTCCGGTCTGGCGGGACGTCCACTCACCGACATCAATTTCCGCGATACCTACGGCCTGGAACTGGTCGCCGTATGGCGCCACGGTGAGGCTATCCGCTCCAATCTCGACCAATTGCGCCTGGAGCTCGGCGACGCCCTGCTGGTGCTCGGCCCCCGCGACCGGCTGATCGTGCTGGAGCGCGACCCGGAGTTCATCATCCTGACACCGGTGACCCAGCGGGCGCTGGACACGCGGCGGGCGCCGTTGGCCGCCGGGATCATGCTGGGTGTGGTAGTCAGCGTGCTGGCGGGGTGGCTGCCGATCTATATCGCCGCCGTGATCGGCGCCACACTGATGGTGCTCAGCCAATGCCTGACCATGGAGGACGCCTATCGGGCCATCGACTGGCGGGCGATCTTCCTCATCGCCGGGATGCTGCCCCTTGGAACCGCCATGCAGGAGAGCGGCGCGGCACAGTACCTGGCTCAATTGACCATGCATTACGTCGGTCCCCTCGGACCGTGGTGGGTGATCGGGGCGCTCTACTTGATCACGGCGGCCGGCACCATGATCATTCCCACCGTCGCGCTGGTCGTGCTGATGTCGCCCATTGCGCTGTCGGCGTGCGCCGACCTGGGCATCGCCCCGCAGACTGCGATGATGGCCGTGGCGATGGCGGCGTCGGCCAGCTTCACCAGCCCCATCTCTCATCCCGCGAACATACTGGTGATGGGTCCCGGGGGATATCGGTTCGGGGATTATCTCAGGCTCGGGCTGCCGCTGACGGTGGTGGTTTTCGTCACGGTGATGGTGTTGCTGCCGTTGTTCTGGCCGGTTACGCCGGCGTAAGGGCACCGTTCTCATCTGAATTGGGTGGCGCGGGGGCGAGGTTGCGCGGCGGCAGCCCCTGTGCGCTCAAGTTCACCCGCCATCCCTGGCGGGCTCACATCGGGGATCGGCGCTTTTGGCCATCCCTGGCCGCGTGCCGATCCCACGACGCGCACTGGGGCTGCCGCCGCGCAACCTCGCCATTGGGCCAAGCAACTCAGCAGGGTACAAGAATCAAGGGAGCAATATTGCGGAGCCTACGGGAGAAGTACTGTGGAGCCTGTGGTCTGCCTGGCTTCCAGGGCCCGGTGGGCCTCGGCGGCGTCGCGCAGCGGGAATCGCTGACCGATCTCGATCTTGACGTTGCCGGCAGCGAATTGTGCGAACAGTTCGCCGGCGCTTTCGTCGACTTCCTCGCGGTTGGTCACGTAATGCCACAGGGTGGGCCGGGTGACGTACAGCGATCCATGCTTGAGCAGATCCAGCAGGTTGAGCGAGTCGACCGGCCCGGAAGCGTTCCCGAAGCTCACCAGCAGGCCCCTGGGCCCGAGGCATTTCATGGACGTTTGCAGCGTCTCCTTGCCGATGGGATCGTAGACGACCGGCAGTCCCTTGCCGCCGGTCAGGTCGCGGACCTGCTCGGCTATGTCGCTGTCGGCCAGCAGCACATGCTCGCAACCGTGGGCCAAGGCCATCCGGCGCTTCGCTTCGGTCCCGACCACGCCGATCACGTGGGCCCCCAGGTTCCGCGCCCATTGGGCAGCGATCGTTCCGACGCCGCCGGCCGCGGCATAAATGAGGATCCAGTCCCCCGGTTGAACGACATAGGCGCGCCGCAGGAGGTACCAGCTGGTCATTCCCTTCAGCATCATGGCGGCCGCTGTTTCGTCGTCGATGCTGTCGGGTAACCTGGTCAACCACTTCGCCGGCATGATGCGCTCTTCGGAATACGATCCCGCCGGTGTCGGCGCCGCGTAGGCCACCCGGTCTCCCGGGGCGAGATAGTCCACGTCCGGCCCCACGCTGACGACGACCCCCGCGCCCTCGCCACCGAGTCCGCTGGGCAAATCAACCGGGTAGAGTCCCGAACGGTGATAGGTGTCGATGAAGTTGACGCCGACGGCGCGGTGCGCGACCCGCGCCTCGCCCGGTCCCGGTTCGCCCAACTCCACGTCGACCCACCGGAGCACCTCCGGTCCGCCAAATTTGTCGATTCGAATCGCCCTTGTCATCGTGCCTCGTCCCTTACGCGTTAGCTGGAGTTCGCGCTACCATGCGAATTCTCGTGCAATCGGCAAGGATAGACAAACCTTGACCAGCCAGCATATTGTCATTGTGGGCGGAGGCCAGGCGGCGGCGCAGGCGATTTTCACGCTCAGACAGAAGAAATTCGATGGCCGGATCACCTTGGTGGGCGAGGAGGTCCTGCCACCCTACCAGCGCCCGCCCCTGTCGAAGAAGTACCTCGCCGGCGAATTGGCCCGGGAAAGGCTGTTGCTGCGTCCAATGGCGTTCTATGAGAAGAACGGGGTGGAGATGCGGCTCGGCATCCGGGCGGAAGAGATCGATCCCGACCGTCGACACGTCAGGCTGCATGACGGTCAATCACTGGAATATGACGGATTGCTGCTGGCGACCGGCAGCCGCGTCCGGCAACTGCGGATCCCGGGCGGCGACCTGCCGGGAATCCACTATGTGCGCAATGTCGCCGACGTCGACCAGATCTCCGCAGCCATTGAACCCGGCAACCGGCTGGTGGTGATAGGCGCCGGCTACATTGGACTCGAGGTTGCGGCGGTCGCGGCGACCAGGGGCCTTAAGGTCACTGTCCTGGAAGCCGTGGACCGGGTCATGGCCCGGGTCGTCTGCCCCGAAGTCTCGCAATTCTACTTTCACCGCCACACCCGCTCGGGAGTGGATATCCGCTGCGGCACGGTGATCGACGGCTTCGTCGGCAACGACCGCGTGAAGGCGGTGTCCGCGGCTGACGGCGAACAATTCCCCTGCGACCTGGCCATCGTCGGCATCGGCATCGAACCGGTGGCGGACCTGGCTGCAAACGCGGGACTTGCGTGTGAGAATGGAATCGTGGTCGATGAATTTGCGCGCACGAGCGACCGCGCCATCGTCGCCGCCGGCGATTGCACCAATCATCCCAGCACACTGTACGGCGAACGGATTCGGCTCGAATCCGTTCAGAACGCCATCGATCAGGCGAAAGTCGCCGCGGCAAGCCTGCTGGGCGACGAGCAGCCGTATGACACGGTGCCGTGGTTCTGGTCCGATCAATACGACATCAAGTTGCAGATCGCCGGACTCTCCCCGAATCACGACCGGGTCGTGCTGCGCGGCGACCCGTCAACGGATTCGTTTGCGGCGTTTTACCTGCGCGACGGCAGCCTGCTGGCGGTGGACGCCGTCAATTCACCCAAGGATTTCATGTTGGGCAAGCGGCTTATCGCGCAGCGTGCGTCTCCACCGCCCGAATTGCTTGCCGATCCGGCAAGGGAACTCGGCGAGCTGCTGACTCGCCCATCCGGCGGCAAACCGTTGCATACTTGATCCACCCAACGGTTGGAAATCAACCACTCAATGGTTGATTTCCAACCGTTGGGTGGTAGTATTCCAAGACATGATCCACCGCCATGCAACCAGTCGGCTACTTGAAGCATTGAACGATACGCCCGTCGTGCACCTCCAGGGCGCCCGCCAAACCGGCAAGAGCACGCTTGCCAAGAGCATTGCCTCAAGACAACATCCGTGTACCTACCTGACGCTCGACACCGCCGCCGTCCGCGCGGCGGCACAGGCTGACCCGGAGGGATTCATTGCCGGCCTCGACGGCCCCGCGGTCATTGACGAAGTTCAACGAGTGCCGGATCTGGCGCTGGCGATCAAGGCGGCCGTCGACGCCGACCGGCACGCCGGGCAATTCCTGTTAACCGGCTCCGCAAGCATCCTGTCCCTGCCGAGGCTTTCCGAGTCGCTCGCGGGAAGGATGGAAATACATACGCTGTGGCCGTTTTCCCAAGGTGAAATCTCCGGCACGCAGGAAACGTTCATCGACCGCGTATTCGCCAATAAACCTCCCTTGCCAACTACGGGTCGGGAACAACCGATCATTGAGCGAATCCGCTTCGGAGGATATCCTGAAGCCTTGGTGCGGAAGACCGCCAACCGCCGGCATGCATGGTTCGATTCCTATCTCGACGCCATTACGCAACGCGATATCCGAGATCTGGCGAATATCGAGCGGCTGTCGGAAATTCCCCGGCTGCTCGCGCTACTGGCCTCCAGAACCGGACAATTGGTCAAACACGCTGACCTGTCCCGATCCCTGGGAATTCCTCAGACGACACTGAAACGTTATCTGGCGCTGCTGGAAACAACGTTCATCATCAGGCTGGTGCCCGCCTGGTTTACCAACATCGGCAAGCGCCTGACAAAGGCACCCAAGTTGCTGCTGACCGATAGCGGGCTAATATTGCATCTTCTAGACATGGACGGGGACCGGCTTGCCAAGGACCGTACGCTGCTCGGCCATGTGCTCGAATGCTTTGTCGCCATGGAATTGATCAAGCAACTTGGCTGGTCGGAAAAGCGGTGCCGCTTGTATCACTTTCGAACGGAGACCGGTGTCGAAGTGGACCTGGTATTGGAAGATTCCGCCGGGAGACTGGTGGGCATCGAGGTCAAGGGTGCCGTCACGCTACGAAAAAACGCAACCCGCGGCCTCAAGGTGCTCGCGGAGGTCTCTGGGTCAAGATTCATCAGGGGTATCGTGTTGTACACGGGCACGGATGTTGTTCCATTTTGTGAACGGTTGCACGCCCTGCCGATCAGTCAGCTTTGGGCCTGATCCGACGGTCCGCGACAAGGCCCCGGCATCGCGCGCCGGGACCAACGCGTCGTCCGTCCGGCAACTGAAAAGCGCGACTCCCTCAGACCCGCGCGAAATAGTCGCTCAGGTAGTCCGCGAAGGGTTCGCTCGCGCCGGATTCAAGACGTGCCTGTTCCTTGAGCGAGTCAGCGGCTAGCCTGTCCAGCCACTCTTCCTTCTCCGCCGGCAGCCGCAGTTCCGAAAAGTAGCGATGCTGTTGGCGGGATGTCTCGAGTGTCAGCTCGAAGAAGCTCGCGCCCTCGTCCCGCAGGTGACGTAGCATTCGACCAGAGGGTGTCCGATCAGGATCTTCTACCGCAGCCACCTGCGCCTGCACCGAATCAAGGTAACCGGCGCCATCCTTGTCCAGCATGGCGGCGACTTCGCGAAGCCTGTCGAGCACCTCAAGCGCCCAGCGGGAAAGACCCACCGTTCCGCTGTCACGGGGTAGATCAAGTCCCGGTCTGCGGCCCTCGCGCGCCACCATCAGATCCCGCTGGTCAATTTCGCTCTGCTCCGCGGAATCCACCGGCGGACTCTCGTCCAACAGGCAATAGAGCAACAGTAACTCGACAAATCGCAGCTGGACCCGGTTAACGCCCAGCGGGTCCATCATGTTGATGTCCAGCGTCCTGACTTCCAGGTAGTCGACCCCATGCTCCCGCAAGGCCACAGTTGGTCGTTGGGGGCTGACCGCAGGGGGTTTCGGACGAATCGGGCTGTAGTACTCCGCCTCGATCTGCAACGTATTCGAATTGAGTTGGCGGTAGTCTCCGTCGACGCGCACTCCGATGGCCTCGTAACGCGGATTCGGCGTGGTCACCGCCGCCACCATGCCCGCCAGGTAATCGTCCAGGGAATTCATGGAGATCTGCAGTTGCGACTGCGATTGGTTGCTGTAACCGATATCGCTCATGCGCAGAGACGTGCCAAAGGGCGCGTACCAGGTATCGGCATCCAGCTCCCGCAAGTATTCGCTCCCGGGCGCCGGGAAGGACTTGCTGAACGCAGGCGATGCGCCAAACAGGTAGATGAGCAGCCATGCCAGTCGGCGGTAATTGCGAATCGCGCCCATGTACCGACTTGAAATGAAGTCCTTGAGGCTCAGCGCGGACTGTTCCCTGTCATGAAACGCGCTCCAGAACTCCTGCGGCGCCGAGTAGTTGAAATGAACGCCGGAAATCGTCTGCATGGCCCGGCCGTATCGAAAGCCGAGTCCCCGCCGGTACACCGATCTCATTCGCCCGACATTGGACGTTCCGTATTCGGCGATTGGAACCTTGTCGCCCGAAGGAATCCTGCAGGGCATGCTCTGCGCCCACAGCAGCTCGTCCTTAAGGCGCCTCGCAATGAAGACGTGCATGTCGCAGAGGAATTGCAGCGCCTCCCAGTTGCTCGGATAGGGGGGCGTCACCAGTTCAGGCAGCGCTTCGGAGTAATCCGTGGTCAGATACGGATGTGTCAGGGCCGACCCGAGGCCCGGTGGATGCGGCGTGCCGGCCAGGCGTCCCATGGGATCGACTCGCAGGCTTTCCTTCTCGAGACCGCGCAACCCCCGCCGCAACTTCGAAGCCTTGTCCTCATCGCTCAACCAGGCGAGCCGAGCATCCAGGGAACGATATTTCATGTGCGAGCGATCCACCAACCAGCCCGGCCGGCAGCCCCGTAGCAGGAGGCCGGCGGGACCCGGGGGCGGCCCATTATAAGCGCTGCGGCGGTAAACCCGACGCCGTGGACGGCAACATCGACCTGCGCGGCAATACGCCGGTGCCGCCCGTTTCGCTTTGGCATCGCCTGCGGCGTTGGAGTATAGTGCGGCTCGACTCCCGCACCTTGGGTAAACGCCATCAGCCTCCCGCGATCACTCGTTGCACTGTTTGCGCTCGCCGGTGGAAGCGTGGCGACCGCTTGCGAATACCCACCCCTGGTTACAATCCCCGAGGGCCGTGAGGCGACCCTTGAGGAAATGCTCGAAGCGCAGACGCGAGTCAGGAACTATGTCACCGCGATGGAATCCTACCTGGCCTGCGTGAACGAGGAGTTGACCGTGGCCGGCAATGAAGCTCCCGAGATATTCAAGAACATCATGTTCAGCCGCCATAACGTCGCCGTGGCGGAGATGGAAGCCATGGCGGCTCACTTCAATGAGCAGATCCAGCTCTACCGGTGCACCGCCGGAACCGGCACGGGCGTGTCGGGCGAGAATGCGGTTGCAACCGACGAATGCGCCGAGTTGCTTGCGGAATAAGCGCGGCGCCCGACATCAACCCTGCAGGTAGACTTTTCTTTCAATTCGCCAACTGTATTCAAATTTCCCGAGGAACAACCATGAAACTGTCTCGCCCCATTATCTTGCTGGCTATCCTGGGCTGCTCGACGTCCGCAATCGCCTGTGACATGCCCGCCCCGGTCGATATTCCCAACGGAGCTGAAGCCACGTTGGAGGACATGGTCGCGGCACAAACCGGCGTCAGGGAATTCATCGCATCGATGGAAGAGTACCTGGCCTGCATGGATGGCGAAATCGAGGCCCTGGGAGAAGATGCAAGCGAAGAAGACCACGCTTCCCTGGTCGAGCAATACAACAGCGGCGTTGACCAGATGGAAGAAGTCGCCGCCCGGTTCAACGAAGCGCGACAGCAGTTCCAGGACAACGCGGCGGCCGAGGGAAACTAAGTTAATACCTCCTCGTTAAACTGTTTCCGGTGGTTAAATCGGAAATCAATAATGATTTCTCCGCTTGTATGCCTAGATTCTCAAGAAAAAGCGAGTAAGAAAACATGGCGCAAAAGATTTTGTTTCAATATATCCTTTTCTTTACGGTAATCCCGAACTTAGCGGCTCATTCACAAGAAATTGATTCTTCTATGCAACATTTGCTCCAAACATGCGCTGATTACATAGATGACACTGATCGATTGCAGTGTTATGACTTATGGTGGAGTTTGGCGGGAGCCTCAGGAGGCGAGGCGACAGATCAGTGGGATATTCAGGAATCTATAAACCCAATCGATGATTCTAAGACAGTTGTCCTTAGCAACAGTTCGACAGAGGGCAGATCAAATTTTGGTAGGTCTATTTTGTTAATTCTACGATGCCGGAGCAATGACACAGACTTGTACATCAACTGGGGCGATTATTTGGGCAGTGACAGTCCTAACGTGCTTATCAGAGTCGGTTCGGATGAAGCTGAAACGACCAGATGGAATATTTCAACTGACAACGAAGCTACGTTTTATCCATTCGACGCAATAACGTTTATCCGCAGATTAATGACAGCAGAAACTTTAGTAGCACAAACAACACCTTATAACGAAAATCCGACTACAGCAGTGTGGGACTTATCCGGGCTATCCGACGCGATACGTCCGCTTAGTTTGGCGTGTGAGTGGTGAATGCTTTGCAATTTATTTGGTGGTCAATTGTACGGGACAAATCAATAGAAGAAGGTTAATCGATTTATTTGGGCATTCAGGTCGTATCGATTGGATTGCTGACTCGAAACCTCCCTTGAGTCAGAACTGGTTCACTCGGCAGATATTGTGACCACAAGTATTGGGGCTGGAAAGGTTTACAGACATGGAATACCCCTCCCAGCCTTGGTCGTAATTACATCCTACTGGCCGAGGCTGTGCGCATGGGGAGGGTATCCTACGTATTAGAAAAATGTAAAACGATTTTAGTAAGTACTGCAAGGAGTAATCGACACTTGCCAGGATTGCACAATTGAACTATTTCGCTTCTTATCAACCCTCCAATATAGGTCCCAATCACTGCATGCGAACTGAGCCATATGTACTCTAGAATTTCATTGCGATGCTAAGCACAAACACAATATGCTAGTTTGTAAAACATCACCCGCATATATCCTAGAGTTATCGTACGCCACCTGCTTGACGCCTTATTTTGTCAGCACACAACTATTTTCTCCCTCCTGCACGATTGTTTGGCAGTCTGACACGGTACAATGCGCACGCGAACAACCTGGGAGAGTTCCTCCTGATCGAGTCGCAACATCGGCATACCGCTTTTCAGCTCGACTGGGATGGTCGGACCGGAGGTATTGAAGCAGCAGACGCCACAGGTATGGCAGGAATGCCGGATAAGCCTCGTATCACGTGCTAAAATCCGTTCGCTTTGCCCCACAATAGGGAGTTCCCGAACACAGTGAACGACTCCAAAAAAGCTCCCGTGCGCGTCGCCATCACCGGCGCCGCCGGGCAGATCGGCTATCAGTTGTGCTTCCGCATCGCCTCCGGACAGCTTTTCGGGCCGGAACGGCCCGTAATCCTTCAGTTGATCGAGATTCCCCCCGCCATGGATGCGTTGCGGGGCGTGGCCATGGAGCTGGAGGACTGCGCCTTCGACGCCCTGGACGGCATCGCGCTCGCCGACAATCCCGACGAGGGCTTTCGGGACACGCGATATGCGCTGTTGGTGGGCGCGCGGCCGCGAACGGCGGACATGGAACGCAAGGACCTGCTGATGGCCAACGCGCGGATTTTCTCCACCCAGGGACGGGCATTGAATGCGGTCGCCCACCGGGATGTGAGGGTTCTGGTGGTCGGAAATCCTGCCAACACCAATGCGCTCATCGCCCGGACCCACGCGCCCGACCTGGACCCCCGCAACTTCACCGCCATGACCCGGCTGGACCACAACCGCGCCAAGGCCCAACTGGCGCTCAAGAGCGGCGCCCATGCGAGCGATGTGCGCGGCATGATCATCTGGGGCAATCATTCGGCGACCCAGTATCCCGATATCGCCCATGCCACCATCGCCGGCCGCCCCACGACCGAAGTGGTTCCACGGGACTGGTACCGCGAGGAATTCATTCCCACGGTTCAGCAGCGCGGCACGGCGATCATCAAGGCGCGGGGCGCGTCATCGGCGGCTTCCGCCGCGTCCGCCGCCATCGACCACATGCGCGACTGGGCGCTGGGAACGGACGAAAACTGGGTGAGCATGGGGGTCGCGTCCGACGGCAGCTACGGCATTTCCGAAGGCGTGGTCTATTCGTATCCCGTGCGATGTCCGGGGGATGGGCGCTACGAGATCGTCCAGGGTCTTGAGATCGATTCGTTCAGCCGGGAACGGATGGATGCTTCCCACGCCGAATTGCGCGAAGAACGCGGGAACGTCGATGGGCTTGAGCCGGTCTAATCCCTAGTCTGGCAACGACGAGGACCTGGAGGCGCATTCAGCGTGGCAACCCTGTTCTGGCTCATCGTATTCCTTGGGACCTGCTTCGCGCTCATCTACAACCGCGCCGAGCTGCGCGTCTCCACCGCGGTGGTGGCGGCCGTGCTGGTCGCGTTCACATCGTTTTCGGGCGCCGGGCCGATCTGGCTGCTGGTCCTGTGGCTGCTGTTCGCCGGGCTGGTGGCGCTGAACGTGGAAGCGTTTCGCCGCGATCGGATCAGCGCGCCGATACTGAAACTGCTGAAGGAGCAGTTGCCGAGGCTTTCGGAGACGGAGCGGGCTGCGTTGGAAGCCGGTACCATCTGGTGGGAGGGCGAGCTGTTTTCCGGCATGCCCGACTGGCAGCAACTGGGCAAGACGCCCCCACCCAGGCTCACCGAAGCCGAGCAGGCATTCCTGGACGGCCCCACCGGGGAATTGTGCGGCTTGGTGGATGAATGGAAGATCACTCATGAGTTGCAGGATCTTCCCGAGTCGATATGGAAATATATCCGCGAGAACGGTTTCTTCTCGCTGATCATCCCGGAGGAATACGGCGGCAAGGGATTCTCGCCGCTGGCGACCTCCAAAATCCTGGCCAGGCTCGCGTCCCGCAGCGGGACCGTTTCCACGCTGGTGGGTGTGCCCAACTCCATCGGACCGGCCGAACTCCTGCTCCACTACGGCACCAACGATCAGAAGAAGCGTTGGCTGCCGGGTCTGGCCTCCGGCGAGGAGATTCCGTGTTTCGCCCTGACGTCACGTCAGGCCGGTTCCGACGCCACCGGGCTGGTCGACAACGGCGTGGTCTGCCGCGGCGAATACGAAGGTGAAGAAATCATCGGCATCCGGCTCAACTGGGACAAGCGCTATATCACGCTGGCACCCGTGGCCACGGTTCTCGGCCTGGCTTTCAAGCTATATGACCCGGACCACCTCATCGGCGACCGCGAAGAATACGGCATCACGGTGGCCTTGATCCCGACGAATCTGGCGGGCGTGGAGACCGGTCGCCGTCACCTGCCCATCGGCATCCCCTTCCAGAACGGCCCGACCCGGGGAGAGGACGTATTCGCGCCACTGGACTGCATCATCGGAGGACCCGAGATGGCCGGAGAGGGGTGGCGGATGCTGGTGGAACTGTTGAGCGCGGGGCGCGGAATCGCCCTGCCAAGCAACGCCCTGGGCGGCGCCCTGGCCGCGGTTCACGCCACCGGCGCATATGCGCGCATTCGCAGGCAGTTCAAGCTGCCCATCGGCGAGTTTCATGGTGTCGGCGAAGCTCTGGCGCGAATGACCGGATATTCCTACATCATGAAGGCCGCATCCTCCGTCACTTGCGCGGCGCTGAACGAAGGCGAGAAACCAGCGGTGCCCACCGCCATTCTCAAGTATCACAATACCGAGATGAGCCGCCACGTGGCCAACGACGCGATGGACATACACGGCGGCAAGGGCATCATGCGGGGGCCTTCCAACTATCTGGCAACCGGATATATGTCCTTGCCCATCTCGATCACGGTGGAAGGCGCGAACATCCTGACACGCAACCTGATCATCTTCGGACAGGGCGCTGTCAGGTGCCATCCCTACGTGCTGAAGGAGATGCGAGCGGCGGTCATGGACAATCCGGTGGAGCAACTCAAGACCTTTGACAGGCTGCTGTTCGGTCACGTCGGTTACGCGCTGTCCAATGCGTCGCGATCATTTCTGCTGGGCCTGACCCACGGGCGCCTGTCCCGCACGCCCGAGACCGGTCCGGTGGGACGTTTCTACCAGCACATCAATCGCTTCAGCGCTGCGTTCGCGCTGGCGTGCGACGCATCGATGATTCTCGTCGGTGGGGAACTCAAGCGCAGGGAACAGCTTTCGGCCCGTCTGGGCGACATCCTGAGCTATCTGTATCTCGCGTCCATGGTCCTCAAGCACCACCGGGACCAGGGCAGTCCGGCCGGCGACGCGCCGCTGGTGGAATGGAGTTGCCGCACAATGATGTACAAGGCCCAACAGCAGTTGGACGGGCTGATGCGCAACCTTCCGAACCGCTGGGCCGTCGCGCTGTTGCGATTGCTCATCTTTCCCCGGGGAAAGACCTACTCGCCGCCGACGGACTCGCTCGACCAGGAGCTCGCAAGTCTCGTCACTCGCCCAACCGCCGCCCGAAGCCGCCTTTGCGAGGACGTCTACACAAATGGCGACCGAGGCGACCCGCTTGGCCAGCTACAGGCAGCGCTGGAGACGGTCGAGAAGGTTGCGCCGTTGGAGGGCAAGCTTGGCGAAGCGCTCAAATCCGGGCAGGTCGACGGCGCCGTATTGGAGACCCAGATCGCGCAAGCCGAAGATCAGGGCATCCTGTCCGCCGCCGAAGCCGAGGAATTACGGGCATTCGACCAGGCCGTGGCAGAACTGCTGACCGTGGATGTGTTTGACCCCGGCGACCTGGGTCCCGGCACCGCCGGATAGC
This sequence comes from Candidatus Rariloculaceae bacterium, assembly GCA_965221035.1. Lineage (GTDB taxonomy): Bacteria > Pseudomonadota > Gammaproteobacteria > Steroidobacterales > Rariloculaceae > UBA6522. The sequence goes on along the minus strand of OZ244860.1, from coordinate 2,731,266 downwards.
CTGCGGGTCGAGACCTGACCATCAGCCGGCAACCCACCGGTGTTATGCTACATTTCCATTCTGGTGAAGTGGTTGGAGGGTGAGCGTATGCGCATTGGTATCATGTTGGCTCTTGCGGGCTGCGTAGGGTTGGCCGGATGCGGAGGCCCGGCGCCGGAAGCTGAAGCACCCGACACCGCTGATCCGGCGGCCCTGGAACCGGCTGCCGAGCCGGCCGCGGTGCCGCCGGCGCCGATGCGCACACCGGCGCCCGAAGGCGCGACACTCTACTTTATCGCGCCCGCGGACGGCGACGAGGTCACAAACCCGGTCAACGTCATTTTTGGTCTGAGTGGTGCCGGAGTGGCTCCGGCGGGCATCGTCTTTCCCGATACCGGACATCACCATATGCTCGTCGATACGGGCATGCCTCCGGAAGACATTCCGATACCGGAAGATGCGAACCATCTTCATTTCGGCCTGGGTCAGAGCGAAGCCACGGTGGAACTGCCGCCCGGCGAGCGCACGTTGCAGCTTTTGCTGGGGGATCACCTGCATATCCCGCACGACCCGCCCATTGCTTCCGAAACCATCACAGTCACCGTAGTGGAGTAGAGACGACCGTAGAACGGCCGGAGTCTCGCGCACGGCGTTGCCCGTTGGCGGCGAGTTCAGGCATTCAGGACTTGCCCGCATGTACACACAGTTTTTCGGACTGACGGAAAAGCCGTTTTCCATCACTCCGGATCCCCGCTACCTGTACATGAGCCAGCGCCATGCCGACGCGCTGGCCCACCTGCTCTACGGTATATCCGAGAGCGGGGGCTTCATCCAGCTCACCGGCGAAGTGGGCACCGGCAAGACGACACTGGTGCGCAGCCTGTTCGAGCAACTGCCGGCCGAGGCGGATGTCGCCCTGATCCTCAATCCCGAGTTGACGACCGAGGAATTCCTCGCGGCGATTGCGGAAGAACTGGGTATCGAGGCTCCCGGTGAATGTTCTGTCAAGGCCCTGATCGACGGATTGAACGCCTACCTGCTGGACGCGCACGGCCGCGGCAGGCGCACGGTTCTCATCGTGGACGAGGCCCAGAACCTGGGAACCGAAATCCTTGAGCAGGTCCGCCTGTTGACGAATCTGGAAACGCCCAAGCAGAAGTTGCTGCAGATCATCCTGATCGGTCAGCCGGAGCTGCGGGAGGTCCTGTCGCGGGAGGACATGCGTCAGGTGGCCCAGCGGGTGACCGGCCGCTACCACCTGGAGCCGCTGGACCGGGCGGACACCGCCCGATACGTCAAACACCGGATGCGCGTGGCGGGAGCCTCTGGCAGTGTGTTTCGGCCCGCGGCGGTCCGCGAGATCTTTCGCCGTTCCAAGGGTGTGCCGCGATTGATCAACGTGGTGGCGGACAGGGCCCTGATGGCGGGTTATGCGCTGGACTCCCGATGGATCGATCGCAAGCTGGTACGCCGGGCGGCCGCTGAAGTATTCGGCGAACGCCGCGCCGGCGCGTTGCGGCGCCGGCTTGCTACCGGCGCGGCGGCCGCGACGCTCGCCGGCGGGGCGGCGGTGGCGACTGCGGTCTGGCTTGACCGTTACGCCAGCGTTTCCGAGGATCCGCCTGCCGAAGTTCAGCTTTCGGCGGCGGCGCCGCTACTGGCGGGAGCCGGAGAAATCCTTGCGGAGGCCGAGTCGGCCCAGGATGACGCTGACACCACGCCTCTGGCTCAACTGCTCGCCGATCCGACCGTGCCCAAGGATACCGCCACCGCGTTCACAACACTTTTCGAGCTGTGGGACAGGCCCTTTGAGCCGGACGGCCAGCCATCCTGCCAACAGGCCTTGGCGTTGAACCTGCGCTGCTGGTTCCAGCGCGGTTCGTTTGCGCACTTGAGGAGCGTCGACCGGCCGGCCATATTGAACCTGATCGGCGAGGACGGTGAGCAGTACCAGGTGGTGTTGCGGAACATGGACACCGATACCGCCGGCCTCGCATTCGGCCCCCGGACCATTCGGACCAGCCTGTCCGAGCTGTCCCGATACTGGTACGGGGACAGCCTGATGCTGTGGCGCCCCGCAGCGTCCGGCGGCGAAGATCTCGCGCCGGGGATGGAAGGCGAAGGTGTACGATGGCTCCGGGCCAGTCTGGCGAGCATCGGCGGCGGACCGGAAACCGCGCCGGATTCGGGATCGTCCTTCTTCGACAGCCACCTGGAGGCGCGCGTGCGCGACTACCAGAGGAAACGGCGGCTAAGCGTTGACGGAATCGCGGGCGCGCAGACGCAGATCGCGATCAACACGGATCTGGGCATTCCCGACACACCCTCGCTGTCCCGGACCCACTGACATGTCGTTCATACTGGATGCATTGAGAAAGTCGGAAACCGAGCGCCAGAAAGCCCAGGTGCCCGGAATCGGCGACGCCCCCCTGGTCGTGCATCAGAAACATGTACCGCGGTGGACGGTCGGATTGATTGCCTGCCTGAGCGGTTGCCTCATGGTCCTGGGCTGGTTCTGGTTGCGGGGTGTTGGCACAAGCTCGGAACTGGGTATGGAAGTCACGTCCACGCAGTCCGCGACGGGCACGGGACCGGCCCCATCGTTGTCAACGCCAGCGTCCCTGGTGTCCGCAACGACCATCGACACACCACTCCCGGTAGGAGAGGTTACGGATCTGTCCGAAGTGACGAATCAGGTTGCGACCGAATTCAGCGCACCAGCCATCGGAAACGCGCCCGCCGCTTCAGCGTCCGCATCGACCATGGCCGTTTCGGAAGCGCCCGCCGTCCCGATTCGCACCGTGGCCCAATTCCGGGCCTTGGGCGGCACTCTGCCGGAACTGAACCTGGAATTGCACGTCTACAGCCCCACCGCCTCGGAACGTTTCGTTTTCATCAACGCTTCGAAGTACGAGGAAGGCCAGACACTGGCTGAAGGTCCACTTCTCGGCGCCATCACCCGGGACGGCGCGGTTCTGATGCACCAGGGGCAGTCGCTGCTGCTGCCACGGGAATGACTCGTCCGGCAACCGAAATCACTACCGGCCTGACTGCGCGCGTTACTGCCACCGACCCGACCGTACCGCTACAATTGCGCAGCGCCGTCGCCTCTACGTGCCACCGCCCAGGGGATATCTGATCCCGAGCGTCAGCGACCAGAGATTCATGCCGCTGATCCGGTTGGTGTTGGTCTGATCGGGAATGGGGTGACGCTGGTAGCCGCGCTCATCCTGCATGTCTCCCACGACACGATAGCTCGCCTGCAACCCCAAGACCAATCCGCTTGTGGACAGGGGATAGTCGACACCGGCGAACAGGTTGCCGGACCATTCCGTACCCGTCAGATCGGTGGTTTGCAGACTGTTGAATTCGGCGGCGGGGCGGCCCGCGCAGGGTTCACGCAGGCAGGAATACTCGCTGCTGAAGTGCAGTCCGGATAGCTCCACCCTGGACACGCCCGCGCCTATGCCCGCAAAGGGGGTGAACCTGTCCAAGGCACCCGGAAAGTCGCGAACCGCGTTGAGACCGAAGGTCCATGTCGACAGTCCTTCAACCGCCGTCTCGGTCGAATTGCCGTAGTTCCCGTCCTGCGCCGGCCTCACAGCAGTTCCGTCCAGATACGTGATGCCTGTGAAGCGCTCCTGTATGCCGACGCTGAGATTGGCAGCCGTGACCTCAAGCCTCAGCTTGCCGAACGTGCGGCCCACCGCGATCTCGACGACCGACCCCGACTCCGACTCCAGGTCGTAAGTCCATCGATATCCATCGGGCTCGCGCGGACACAGGTTGGTCGGATAACAGATGTTGTCGTTATTGTGGCCTGTCTGGTCCAGGACCGCCGACCGATTGGAACCCGCGCCCAGCGCGACGTACCACGCGGAACGCTCCGTACCCCCCGCAGGACCCTGTGCCACCGCATCCGGTGCCGCAAGAATCGCCATGGAAGCGGCCATGGCGACCGGCCCTGAAGAGCAATAGCGCATTTCTCGTACCCTTTCACTTGTCTGAACTCCGTTGCCCCATATTGTGAGGTTAATCCGATTTAACTACCATACCGCCTGCAAACGTTTGCAGGAAAAGCACTCCATGCCCACCTATACCTACCAAGTCATCTCCAGCGACGGCGGCGTCGCGCAACGATTCGAGGTGGTGCAAGGCATGAGCGAAGCGCCTCTTGCCGTACACCCGGATACCGGCGAACCGGTCCGCCGGGTGATCACCGGGGGTTCGGTCGTCCTGGGCGGACCTGTCCGCCGCAGCACCGTGGTCGACAAGTCGCTGGCCGCGGCGACACCCTGCGGCTGCAGCAGGACCGCGCTCAGGGACCTGGCGAGGCGGCCCGCAAACGGCGGGCCCCGCGTGGTCTCAGGCACCCACCACCATCACGGCCCGGCACCACATGCGCACTGAGTTTTTCACAAATTGAAAGATCAATTTTACAGGGTGGGATATGACGGCTGACGAGGCAACCGCGACGATGACCAACCGCGACATGGACACAAACTGGAACTGGACCCGACCCATTGCCGCGCCCGGCCCGATGTCGGTGGACTTCGAGGAACGTGTCGATTTCGATCGACTCCGGCGCTACCGGGTCGCCCGGACCCGCTGGGCGCTGCGGGACTCCGGCCTGGGCTCGCTACTGTGCTTCGACAACAACAACATTCGTTACATCACCAGCAGCGTGATCGGCGAGTGGTCGCGCGACAAGATCTGCCGCTATGCGCTGTTCACCGCCGACTCCGAGCCCTACCTGTGGGACTTCGGCTCGGCGGCGACCCACCACCGCCTGTTTGCGCCGTGGCTGGAGACGGACCGCTGCAAGGCAGGCATGCTCGGACTGCGCGGATCGGTTCCCGAGGATGCCGGGCTGTTCAGGCAGGCCGCCGAGGAGATCCGGCAATTGCTGCAGCTGGAAGGTGTCGCCGACATGCCGGTCGGCGTGGACATCTGCGAACCGCCGATGATGTTCGCGCTGCAGGCCGCGGGCCTTGAGGTCCGGGATGGCCAGCAGACCATGCTCGATGCCCGGCAGATCAAGAGCATGGACGAAATCGTGCTGCTCAACATGTCGGCGGCCATTGTGGACGGCGCCTACCAGGGCATCTCCGAAGCGCTCAAGCCCGGCGCGAGGGAAAACGAGATGGTGGCGCTGGCCAACAAGATACTATACGAATCGGGTTCAGACGATGTGGAGGCGATCAACGCGGTGTCCGGCGAGCGCTGCAGTCCCCACCCGCACAATTTCACCGATCGCATGTACCGACCGGGCGACCAGGCATTCTTCGACGTCATCCAGTCGTACATGGGTTACCGCACCTGTTACTACCGTACGATCAACGTGGGCTCGGCGACACCGGCGCAGCGAGATGCCTATACCCGCGCCCGTGAATGGATTGATGCCGCCATCGACATGGTCAGGCCCGGCGTAACCACCGACAAGATCGCGGCGCTTTGGCCTGAGGCGCCGGAATTCGGCTTCGCCAACGAGATGGAAGCCTTCGGGCTGCAGTTCGGCCACGGATTGGGACTGGCGCTGCACGAGCGGCCGATCATCAGCCGGCTGGTGTCGTTCGACAGTCCCTTCGAATTGCAGGAAGGCATGGTGTTCGCGCTGGAGACCTACTGCCCGGCGGCCGACGGCAACGGCGCGGCGCGCATCGAAGAGGAAGTGGTGGTCACACCCGACGGCTGCCGGGTCATCACGCTCTTCCCGGCACAGGACCTTTTTATCGCGAATGAGTATTAGTGTCCCACCTGTGAGTGCAAACCCGATCAACACTGGTTCAGTATCCGAAATGCGCACCCGTTTGTTCATCGGCGGTGAGTGGTGCGACGCGTCCGACGGCGGAACCTTCCCGGTCGAGGACCCGTCTACCGAAACCACCATCGCCGAAGTCGCAAGCGCTACCGTCGCGGATGTGACCCATGCCGTGGAGGTGGCCCACGCGGCCGGACGCGAGTGGGCCCGCCGGGCACCCCGGGAACGGGCCGAAGTCCTGCGGCGCGCCTGGGAATTGCTCCGGGAAAACCGCCAGACCATCGCCGAGTACATCGTGCGCGAAAACGGCAAGGCGCTGCCCGACGCCTACGGGGAAACCGACTATGCGAACGAGTTCTTTCGCTGGTATTCGGAGGAAACCGTTCGCAACTACGGCGAGATTCTCACCTCTCCCTCCGGCGGCAACCGGATCGTCGTGCTCCATCAACCCATAGGCGTCAGCGTGCTCGTCACGCCCTGGAACTACCCCTCTGCCATGGCCACCCGCAAGATCGCTCCGGCCATCGGCGCCGGCTGCCCGGTGATCCTCAAACCGGCGTCGGATACGCCGCTGACGGCGTTGCTCGTGGCGGATATCCTCACCGAGGCGGGCGTTCCGCCGGGGGTGATGAACGTGGTGCCGTCGCGCCGCTCGGGCGAGGTGGTGGACGCCATGCTGCATCACCCGCTGGTCCGCAAGCTATCCTTCACCGGCTCGACGGAAGTCGGAAGGGCCCTGTTGCGGTCCGCGTCCGACTGTATCGTGGACTGCTCCATGGAACTGGGGGGCAACGCGCCGTTCCTGGTCTTCGACGACGCCGACATCGACGCCGCCGTCCAGGGCGCGATGATCGCGAAGATGCGCAATGGTGGCGAGGCCTGCACCGCGGCCAATCGTTTCTATGCCCACCGCGCGGTGTACGACGAGTTCACCGACAAGTTCGCCGCCGCCATGGAGGCCGTCAAGGTCGGGCCGGGGCTGGACCCCGATGTCGAGCTCGGGCCCATGGTCAACGCTTGGGCGATCAAGGACATTCATCGGCTGGTGGACGATGCGACTTCCCGCGGTTCCGAGATTCTGACCGGCGGCGCTCCGCTCGACCGTGTCGGGCACTACTACCCGCCGACCGTGCTGGGCCAGGTACCGCCATCGGCCGACATCCTGCGGGAAGAGGTCTTCGGCCCGGTGGCCCCCGTGGTACCGTTCAGCGACGACGACGAGGCGATCCAGGCGGCCAACGACACCGAATATGGCCTGGTGTCCTACCTATACACCGGCAACCTGAAACGCGGCATGGCAGTTTCCGAACGACTTGAAGCCGGAATGATCGGCCTCAATCGCGGCCTGGTTTCAGACCCCGCAGCCCCGTTTGGCGGATCCAAGCAGAGCGGCCTGGGCCGCGAGGGTTCCCACGAAGGAATGATGGAGTACATGGAGACCAAGTACATCGCCGTGGAGTGGTAGCGGCCCGAAACTCTGTACTCTCGACGGTCGGCATGGATTGCGCGGGCCAGGGCAATCGACTAATGTGACTACATTGGTTACGGAGAGTCAGCATGCTCAATGTACAGCTACGCGACGCAAAGGCCAAACTGTCGGCGCTGGTTGAAGGAGCGGCGCAGGGAGAGGTCGCGTTGATTACGTGCCATGGCCGGCCCCGAGCCGTTATCGTCGGCGTGGACGAGTGGAACCGCCTGCGCAACGTCCCATCATTCGGGCGGCTATTAGCCGCGTCCGGAATTGAAGACGGCGATATACCACCAAGGGACGCAAGTCCACCGCGCGACCCGGTATTTTAGCCAGGGTCGCAGCCCAAACTTCTGATGAGTTGGTGTGTTCCTTGTCGACACAAATATACTTTCTGTCGGTGCACCCGGACGGCAAGCAAGGAGTGCGGCATTGATTGATTGGATGGACGCTCGCTCCGATGCCCTGTTCCTGTCCACGGTCACGGTAGCCGAAGTTTGCGATGGCATCGCCAAGCTGAAGCGGACCGGAGCCACCGGCAAAGCCGTGATGATTCGTGAGTGGCTCGACTTGGTACTTCATCTTTACAGCGACAGGATATTGCCGTTTGACATTGCGGCGGCGCACGAGGCAGGCGTGTTGATGGACAGAGCGCGGGCGATCGGCCAATCTCCCGGATTCGCCGATCTTGCCATTGGGGCGACGGCTGCCAGCCGGGACTTTACCGTCTTGACGCGCAACATCCGTCATTTTGCCCCTTTGGGAATCCCCGTGATCAACCCCTTTGAAGCGCTGCCACCGTAATAGTCGGATACGGCGGAGCAACCGGATCGGAAAGCGAGCAGCCAACCGAGCGCCAGTTTTGGCTGCCGGTTGCTGTGCCACAATACACGTTGATTCTGCGAGGGCTCCTCGGAAATGAAACTGTGCCGTTTCAACGAGACGAGGCTGGGTTGCGTTCAGGGGGATGTCGTGCTCGACGTAACCGCGGCGCTCGACGTCATTCCGGCGGTTCGCTGGCCATTGCCGGCGCGTGGAGACCTGCTGATCCGTCACCTGGATGCGGTTCGGGAACGAGTGGACAGCTTGAGCGCAGAAGCCGTGCGTCACGACCTCGACAAGGTGGATCTCTACAGCCCGGTGGCCAATCCCACCAAACTGCTTGGCGCTCCCGTCAACTACCAGCTTCACATGGACGAAGCGAAGGAGGATGGGGGAGCCGTATTTGATCAGAAGGCGCTCAGGCCCATCAGCGAATCGCTATGTTTCCTGAAGGCGGTGTCCTCGCTGGTGGGTCCGGCCGAAGGGATTGTGCGCAGTTTTCCGGACCGGCGGACAGACCATGAAGTTGAACTTGCGGTGGTGATCGGGCGCGAAGTCCGCGGCGTCTCGCGGGAGCAGGCGCTTCAATGCATCGCCGGATACGCCGTGGGTCTGGACATGACCGTGCGGGGCGTCGAAGACCGCAGCATGCGCAAGTCCGTCGACACCTACTCCGTGCTGGGGCCGTGGCTCACGACCGCGGACGAGATTGACGACCCGAACGATCTGGACCTCAGCCTGAAACTCAACGGCGAGATTCGCCAGGACTCCAATACCCGCCATCTGATTTACGATGTTCAGATGTTGATCTCCAAGTGCTCCGAGTTCCACACGCTCCTGCCGGGCGACGTGATCTATACCGGCACGCCGGCCGGCGTCGGGCCCGTCAGGCCCGGAGACGTGCTGGAGTGCGAAATCCAGGGCCTCGGCGCCATGCGCGTTCCGGTCCGCTGACGGGAGAAGGCCGAGACATCGGCACGGTCCTGAAGCAAGCTGACATGGCAACCAGACCAGAACCAAGGCATGTGCACGTCGACACGGAAGCACTACGCGACGCCCATCCGGACTACTACCGTGAAGTGGAGGGCGCGATGCTCAGGCCGCTGTGGGAAGTCATGAACACCTTTGCTTCGCAGACCAGGCCGGGACCCGGAATGCAGCCGGCATTGTGGCGCTACTCGGATGTCCGGCCACTGGTGATGCGAAGCGCCGACATCATCTCGGCCGAGGAGGCCGAACGCCGTGTCCTGGCGTTGATGAATCCGGGCCTCGCGCCGCGGATGGCCGTCACCCCGACGATCTATGCGGGCTACCAGCTGGTGATGCCGGGAGAGGTGGCGCCCTCGCATCGGCATAGCCCCGCCGCTTTCCGGTTCATTATCGAAGGCGGTGGTGCCTACACCGCCGTCAACGGCGAGCGCACATACATGCAACCCGGCGACTTCGTGGTCACACCGTCCAGAACCTGGCACGACCACGGCAACGAGACCGATGAGCCCATCATCTGGCTGGACGGGCTCGACTGGCCGCTCACCAACAAGCTGGGGTTGACATATTTTGAGGCGTATCCGGGCTTTCAGCACCCGGAGACCCGCCCGCCGGGGGATTCGGCGGTTCGCTACGGGATGGGAATCACCCCACTTGGGCATGGGCACCGCGCAAACTATACCCCCATCGTCAACTACACCTTTGAACGGACCCGCGAGGCGCTGGAGACGATCAGCCGTTCAGGGGAACCCGATTCGTGTCACGGCGTGAAAACACGCTACACGAATCCGCTGACCGGCGACGACGCCATCCCGACGCTGTCGGCCTTCCTGCAGCTGCTGCCGGCCGGGTTCAGCGGGACACCCTGCCGTCAGACCGACGGCTGCGTCTACTCGGTGGTCGAAGGCAACGGACGCACGGAAATCGGAGACACCGTGCTGGAATGGGGGCCCAAGGATTCATTCGCGGTGCCTATCTGGGCGCGGCACCGACACATCGCCGGCGATGATGACGTGGTGCTGTTCAGTTTTTCCGACCGGGGATTGCAGGAGAAGCTCGGGCTTTGGCGGGAACAAAGGGGCGATATTGGATCTGATGACGCGTAAGGGGCACGAGCAAACAGCCCTTGCGTGCTTTATCTCCCCGCGCCATCCTGGCGCGGCTCGAATCGGGGGCGCTTCGCTCTGCGCCATCCTTGGCCCGCTCTGCGCCCACGACGCACGCAAGGGCTGTTCGCTCGTGCCCCCGATCGTCCGGCGGCCATGACTACCTGTTGCGCGTCGTCACGGCGGACCTTGTTGCCTATAACCGGTTCATGCGCGACATGTGTGTCATCGGCTGATCGTCACTGCACCGAGGTGTCCTACCCAGACGGCGAGCAGACACAGGACCAGCGAAAACACGGCGTTCGCGGTTGCCCACTGCCACTGGCCATCGCGGGCCAGATCGAGCGTCTCGATGCTGAACGAGGAAAATGTGGTGAATCCCCCGCAAACCCCGATCATCAGGAAGGTTCGGGCAGCCTCGGAACCGAGCAGGCGGCCGTCAGGCACCGCCAGTGTTGCCAGGAAACCGATGACCAGGGATCCGGAAACGTTGACGAACAGGGTGCCCCAGGGGAACGGGACACCGAGATAGCGGGCAGCCAGGCCCGAACAGCCGTACCGTGCCATGCCGCCGAGCGCGCTGCCAAGCCCGACCCACAGGTAGTTCACAACAGTGCTCAGAGATCACGCCCGTCGAATGCCGGATAGTCCACGGGGTACTTGTAGATCCGGTACATGCGCCCGGGACCGGGCACGCGGTAGTCGAGCACACGCTCGCCCTCCAGCGTCACCTCGATGATGTGCTTGTTGTGGGCATTGACGAAGATCGTGTTGCCATTGGGCATGCGCATGGCGCCGCTCATGAAGGGGGAGAAATAGTCCTCCGTTGAGTCCCGGTTCCAGGACCAGACGATTTCCGTTTCCCGGCCCGTGTCAAAACGGCCTTCGTCGTCGGTTGGCAGCGCGATTTCCAGGATTTCCGCCCAGGACTGCTCAAAATCCTGGCCCATGTCGGGATGATGCCTGCCGTCGCTCCCCCGTTTCGTGCCGTTGTTGTAGACCAGCATGTTGCCCGCGCCGGGGAGCCCCTCCCCGATCCAGTTCGGATCGTGCTGCCACCAGAGTATGGCGTCATGAAGCGTGCCCGTCTTGGTGGACGCCGGGTTGCCCCACCGGTAAACCAGGTCGCCGCCCACGCCGTAACGGCCTCCGCTGTCGCCGGCGGCCTCTTCCATGGTGGTACTGTGATCGATGAACCACAGTTCGCCGTGAATGGCCGAACTCAGGACGATCAGGTCCCACTCGTCGTGATATTCCACGGTGTTGACATGGTGAATCTGTCCGGCATTGAAGAGCACGTAATTGTCCCGCAGAAAATTGACGTCGAGCTTGCCTGATTCGGCGCTGACGTCACCGTAGTTGGGGCGGTCGGGAAACTTGTCCTGGACCAGGTGATCCCAGCTGTTCCACTGCCAGACGATCTCCGTCGAACCGTCCTCCAGGTTGGGCTCCAACTCGACGATCTTGTTGAACCAGACGATACGCCGGGGATGATCGGGATATTCGCCGTCCCAGCCCATGGACATGGCTTCCTCGTTGCTGAACCCCTGATAGGCCACGGCGAGGATGTTGCCATTGGGCAGATACTCCACGTCGTGGTGCAGGACGTGCTTGCCGGGCACGTCCATTTCGTATTCCCACACCACGTTGCTGTCCCAGTCCAGCAGTTGCACGGTTCCGTTCGCGCCGACGGGAAACGCCCTCATGTGCAGCCAGTCATTCTTCGACACGGTGCGCAGCAGCAACCCGTTCGGTAGCAGGTAGGCGATCGCGGCATCGTATTGCCAGGGTCCCGGCTCCCACTCGTGCGCAACGGCGCCGTCGCTGTCGATCAGATAGATCCGATTGGCGTTGTGATAGCCGAACGCGGAGTCGTGAATCAACGTATATCCTTCAAAGGCGCGTCCGTCCTCGCCGGGCAGGATGGGGCCCTCCATCTCCTCGACCCAGGCGTTCATGCGGTAGAAGTTGGGATTGGCCGCGACGGTGGCGTCGTCGTCGGCCACTGCATCGCCCAGGTTCGTGCCCAGTTCTTCGGTGTCGAGACGCCAGTCACCGTTGTCGTCCAGCCGCGCGAGGTTGCGGCCCGCTTCGGAGAGTTCCTCCGCGGAAATCACCAGGTCACCATCGCGGTCCAGGATGCGCACCACCGTCTGCTGGCGAATCATTCCGCGTATGAGCGCCGGTCCGCCCATCTCTTCAAGGTCGATCTCCCCGTTTCCATCAATGTCCAGAGCCGAGAGCCGCTCCGTGGCGGCCTGGATCTCGTCGGTGGAAAGCTCCATGTCGCCGTTGGTGTCCAGCGTGCGCAGAACCCTGAGCAGATCGGATTCCGAAGATTCCTGGGCCAGCGCCGTGGCGTCTGCGAGGACAACCGTTAGCGCTGCCGCCAGCAAGCGAAAGAACTTCCTGCCGCATGATTTGTTCATGTTCGATACATCCTTTTCGGAGGGGTTCGGTGGATTCAAGCTAAAGATAAAAGTGTAGGATATTGCGCAGAATATGCGCTTTTATGCATGATTTTGAACGCTATTCCACTGAAAATGCATAATACTATATTTGTTGGCGTGGCGGTGCAGTGGAACCCCTGACAACGATACGCGGCTCCAACCGAAGCCGCTCGACAGGCGTATCGGGTTGCCGCACTCGCTCGAGCAGCATTTTCGCCGCCAGCGCACCGAGGTCCTCGCGAGGGATGTGCAGCGTGGTGAGGGACGGGTCGAATCGGTCCACATAGGGCATGTCGTTGTATCCGGTCACCGAAATATCCTCCGGACACCTCAGTCCGCGAGCCCGTATCCCGTCATAGCAACCCAGCGCCAGCAGATCGTTGGCGGCGAGCACCGCGGTGAAATTCCGGGAGCGCTCCCAGATGCGGCTGAACGCGTGTCGACCGGCCTCTTCCGTGTAGTCCACCGCGTTGACCACCAAGCCGCGATCCCGTGTCAGGCCGTAGCGCTTGCGCAAGGAGATGAACGCCCGGTAACGGGTATGCCCAGTGGACGTATTCTGGGGCCCACCGACGCAGGCGATCCGACGATGACCCAGGGAGTGGAGGTGGCTCAAGGCAAGCTCGATGCCGAGTTCATCGTCGTTGATCACCGCCGGGACGTTATGTCGGTCAACGGTACGATTGACCAGCACCAGCGGGATTCCCAGGTCCACGCAATCGTCGACAACGGGGTCCTTTCTGCGCGCAGCGGCTATGATCAGACCGTCCACGCGGCGGGAGTTCATGTTGTCGACGATGGCGCGCTCGCGTCGCCGGCGGTTGCCGGTGTCGGCCAGGATCGCCGTGTAGCCCTCGGCTCCCAAGGTATGTTCAGCGCTTCGAATGATCGGCGGAAACACCGGATTGGTGAGATCCGGCAGGACGATTCCAACGGTATGGGTGCGCCGTGTGCGAAGACCGGCTGCAAGGGGATCGCGCCTGTAACCCAATTCCCTGGCCGCCTGCAGGATCTTGCGGGCGAGACCATCCGAAACCATGGACCGGGTCGCCGGATTGAGCACGCGGGACACGGTGGAGGGATGGACGCCCGCGCGGCTTGCAACGTCCTTGATGTTGGCCTGTGGTGGCACCATGGCCCGATCTTAGGTGGCGCGACGGGACCGGACAAGCCGATCCGGAGAACCGTCAGACGGTGGGGTCAAAGTGCCGCGGCGCATCCATCCTCTCGTGTAACGCGCGAACAATAAGCACAGAATCATTTTCAGACATGTAGAAGACAACGTGGGATCGATAGGTATAGCGCTTCAACCCGATTGCCATCCGCTCCGCCCCGCGGCCAAGCGCCGGACGCTCGGCGAGGTCATTGAAGCGCTGGTGCAAATCATTCAGGTAACCGCGTGCACGCTCCAATCCAAAATTCATGATCGTATATTCGTAGATTCCGTCGAGATCATCGACGGCCTTCGGCGTCAACTTATAGGCGGCCATCGGCGCGGAGTCGAGCTTCGACGGATTCCATGACTTGGGGCACGTTCTTGTCGCTCACGCCGCTATCAATGCCTTCCCGGATCGCGGCATTGAGGTCCCGATGGCTGGCGCTCCACTCCTGGTCACGGCGGATCAGAGCGCGGATATATTCGCTATCGTTGGTAAAACCACCGCCGACTATGCGGGACTTGATCCAGCGATCCTGCTGATCGGTTACCGTAATGGTCTTGCGAACAGTACCCATGCCCTTCTCCCAATGATGAATATTTCATACGATCAGCGTATTTTGTCATATTATGCGTTATTTTCAGGATGGGAGCGAGCCGACGCTGCGCATCCGGGCGCTTGCGAACGCGCCGTTCCCAGAATTGTCGGTTGGAACGAGCGTCTGGCGCCAAGCCCTTGAAGCGATGAGGCCATTGCCTTAACCTCTGCAAACGTTTGCAGAGACACAAGTCAATGACTTTGGAGCAACCATCGTGGGCAACATGAAGCAATACACCATCGGCTGGATCGGTGCCGGACGCATGGGCTATCCCATGGCGAAACGCCTGCTGGACGCGGGCAGCGACGTGACCATCTATAACCGCACGCGCAGCAAGGCCGAACCGCTCACCGAGTACGGCGGCAAGGTGGTCGACACGCCGCGGGACCTGGGGGATCGCGACATCGTTTTCACCATGGTCTCCACTTCCGACGATCTGGTTTCCGTGGTTTTCGGCGATAACGGGCTGCTCACCGGCGAACACCGGCCGAAGTTGTTGGTCGAGTGCTCCAGCGTCTCCGAAGAAGCTTCGGCCCAGGTTCGCGCGAGGGCCGCGGCGATGGGCGTGGAAATGCTCGCCTCCCCCGTCAGCGGCAACGGCAAGGTGGTCAAGGCCGGCAAACTCACCATCGTCACGTCGGGGCCGCGCCCGGCGTACGAAATGGCCGAGCCCTACCTTGATGCCATGGGCCGCGGCGTGACGTATGTAGGCGAGGGAGAGCTCGCGCGCATGGTCAAGATCTGTCACAACCTGCTGCTGGGCGTCTACACGCAGTGCCTCGCCGAGATCACGGTGCTCGCGGAGAAGGGCGGCGTCAGCCGGCATGACTTTCTGGAATTCATCAACGACAGCGTCATGGGCGCGATGTTTTCACGGTACAAGACTCCGGCCTTCGTCTCCCTGGACATGACGCCCACGTTCACGCCGGAACTGTTGCGCAAGGACCTGAACCTAGGCCTCAAGGCCGGCGAGCAACTGGGCGTGCCCCTGCCCGTGACCGAACTCACCCGCGACCTGGTGCAACGAACGCTTGATGCGGGCCACGGCGGCCGGGACTTTGCCGTGCTGCTGGAGGAGCAGGCCAAGGCATCCGGGCTTGAGCTGAGGCCCGAAGACGTTCAGGTCGGCGACGGGCTCTGAGCGACTCCTCGACCTCCCACGATTGATACTGCTCAATACCCAAGAGCAATTTCACCCTGATCCGGCAGACCGGATCATCGTGGCAACCGCTTTGGCGGGCCACCGCTTGGCGACCGCCGATAAACGAGTCCTTGACTGGTCAGGCCAACCAAGCAGAATTTCTGCCTCCGACTGAAACACGTTGTCGGCCTTGATCGTTTCACTTTTGTTGAAACGATTGGTCTGTGAAGTGATTATTTCTCTTTAAATCAATTATATAATCGTTTCATCCATTCGACTCAATCGTTTCATGGCGGCGCACGATCAAGCCATATTGGACTTTATCGCCGAGCATCCCGGTAGCGGAAGGGAAGCCATCCGCCGCAATGCGGCGCCGAATTTGAGCGAGACGACTGTCTGGCGCACGCTCAAGCGCCTGGTGGAATCCAACAGGCTTGCACTCTCAGGCAAGGGACCGGCCACCCGCTACAGCCTGGCCGGGGCGGACTCGGTTCGCGCCCATCTGAAGACAGCGTACAACCACCGCCCGCCAACCAGCTATAGGCGGGAATTTCTGGACAATTATGTTCCGGGAAAAACCTTCTATCTTGACGCCCACGACAGAAAAAGGCTGCATGACACCGGTACGCAGCCTGCAGGACAGCAGCCGGCGGGAACTTACGCGCGGCACATTCTGGAACGCCTGCTGGTCGATCTCTCCTGGGCATCATCGCGCATGGAAGGCAATACCTACAACATCCTCGACACCGAACGGCTGATCCGTTTCGGAGAGGAGGCGACCGGCAAGGACCACAAGGACGCGGTAATGATCCTCAACCACAAGGAAGCCATTCAATACTTGGTCGACAACCTCTCCGAGCTCGTGATTGGCCGCTCTGACATTTGCAACATTCATGCCCTGCTCGCGGCCGGTCTGCTCGTTGACCCCGCGATGGCCGGGCGGTTGCGCCGCATGCCGGTAGTCATCGGGCTATCGAGTTATCAGCCGCTTGAGGACCGGTACGGTATCGAAGAGGAATTCAGAATACTGATCGAAAAGGCGGCGGCAATCCCCGACCCGTTCGAACAGTCATTCTTTCTGCTCGCACATATCCCGTATCTGCAGCCTTTCGACGACATCAACAAGCGAACATCAAGGATCGCATCCAACGTGCCCTTGCTCAGAAGCGGTCTTGCGCCGATGTCGTTCACCGCCATGGACGACCGCAGCTACATTGACGGACTCATCGGGATTTACGAACTGAACAACGTATCCTTGCTTCGCGATGCCTATATCGAATGCTACGCGGCCTCGGCGAGGAACTACAACGTGCTGCGCGCCGAAGTGGACCGGCCCGCAAAGGCTGCGGTGGTCTATCGGGATTTCGTTCTGGAAGCTGTGCGGCGATGCATTCTCGACTGGAAGGAGTTTCGGCCTGAAGGCGTACTGACGATGGCCATCGAAGCCGGTATTCCGGAGCCCGATCAGGAGAGTGTGGTCAAATACATCGGCAGGGAATTCCAGGGGCTGCACGAAGGTAACGTCATCCGCTACCGGCTGCGTCCGGAGGATCTTGCCGACATTTCCGATTGACCGCCCCGTGCCGCCAAATGCCTTGGGCCGCCAGTCCGGCTTCAGTAGCTCTGCGCAACCACCGGCTCCAGCCTCACGATGTCGGTGAGCCCGCCGGCGCGGTTGTCCGTGGCGAGATAAATGAAACCGTCGGGACCCTGTCGGACATCCCTGATCCGGTACACGCCGTGCAGCAGGGATTCCTGGGTCATGACCCGCCCGTCGTCGTCGACCGTGATGCGCGAGAGTCGGCGATGCGTGGCGGCCAGCCCGCCGGCAAAAATATCACCGCGCCATTCGGGAAAGGCGTCGCCGTCATAGATCATCAGGCCCGACGCGCCGATGGAGGGAATCCAGAACGTTTTCGGCTGCTCCATCCCCTCGCGTTCCCCGCCGTCGTGGATGCGTGAGCCGGAACGGTAGTTCACCCCGTAGCCGATCACCGGCCAGCCATAGTTGACGCCCGGCAGGATCAGGTTTAGTTCGTCACCGCCCTGGGGGCCATGTTCGGTCGACCACAGGTCGCCGGTTTCCGGATGGAACGCCAGTCCTTGCGGGTTGCGATGGCCGTAGCTCCAGATTTCCGGCAACGCGTTGGCATGGCCCGCGAAGGGATTGTCATCCGGCACCGAACCGTCATCCATCAGCCGCACGATGGTGCCGAAGTGGGTGGTGAGATCCTGCGCCGGGTGCGCTTCCAGGTTGCCTCGGGGCGGCGACTGGCGGTCGCCCACGGACATGAACAGGTAACCGTCCCCGTCAAACGCGATCTTGGCCCCGAAGTGGCCGCCGGTCTGGTTCCAGGCCACGGCTTCGAAGATTTCCTCCACGTCGTTCAGCCGGTCGTTCTCGAACCGGGCGCGGACCAGGGCCGTGGTTCCGCGGGAGCCGTCGGGCTTCGAGTAGCTCAGGTAGACGATGCGGTTGTTCTCGAAGTCCGGGTGCACCGCAACTTCCTGGAGTCCGCCCTGGTTGATGACGCGCGTTTCGGGAACGCCCTCGACCGGGTCCGGCAACAGTTCGCCGTGGCGCACGATGCGCAATTCCCCGGTACGCTGGGTAAACAGCATGTCGCCGTCCGGCAGGAACGCGATGCTCCAGGGATGCTGGATATCCTCCGCCACGGTCACCACGCGGAAGTTGTGTTCCGCGGACTCGTAGAGCTGCCCTTGTGCGGGTCCGGAGGCCGTCACCGCAAGGCCCGCCAGGCCTCCCAGCGCAACCAAAGACATTTTGCGGTCAGACATGCGAACGCCCTCGCTACGGCCGATTGTCGGAGCCGGATTATTGCACGAACGAACCCGGCCCGCATTTCGGGTTGGCGTCACCGCTCCAGGCCACGCATCACGTTCGCAATGCGCTGCCGCCGCTCCGTTCGAGGCGCCGGAACAACATGGAAAGGCAGAAGCACAACCCGAAGTAGAGCGCCGCCGTGGTCAGCCAAGCCTCGAAAATCGCCCGGGTGGACGAAACCAGCTCCACGGTCTTGTAGGTGAGCTCCTGCACGGAGATGAGGGAGATGATCGAACTGTCCTTGACCAGGACGATGAACTGGTTGGCCAGCGGCGGCAGAACGCGCCGGGTGGCCTGGGGTAATACGACAAAGCGGAGTTCGTCGAGCCGACCGAGTCCGAGCGAGCTGGCGGCCTCGCGTTGGCCGCGACCGACCGATTCGATTCCGGCACGGACGATCTCGCCTACAAAGGCGCTCTCGAACAGCGCCAGCACCACGACACCCGAGATCATCGACGGAAACAATCTCATGTCCCCGAAAAGGAACGTCCAGACCCCCGCCGAGTCGCCGTTGGCGATTCCGCGCGCCCAGCCTTCGATGTTGAACGCCACGATCAGCTGCTCGGAGAGGAAGAAGAAGAAAATGAAGATGACCACTACCGGCGGAATGTTTCGGAGCAGTTCCACGTACGTGCGGGCCAGCATCCGCACCGCGAGGCTCCTCGCGGTACGCGCGATTCCGATGATCACGCCAAGAGGCAACGCCAGGACGCTGGCATAGCAGGCGATCCGGACCGTCGTGATCAGGCCCTGCAGCAGCAGGTTGGCGACCCAGCGTTCATTCTCCTCATCGAAACGCAGCAGGTAATTGGGAATGATTTCCCAGCGCCACTCGTAGTTCAGCGTGCCCTGTATCCGCAGCCCCACCCACGCGATGGCCGCCGCCACGGCGAGCAGCAGGACCGCATCCAGCCACGTAAGGCGTCGCATCAACCGGGCCACGCTGCAACATCCTGTCGCGACATCCTACAGCACCACCCGGTCGGCCCAGTCTTCCGTGGTGAACCAGTAATCATGGCGCTCCTGCAACCAGCCCGACCGCCAGTGAATCGCGATCCAGTGGTTGAAGAAATTCAGCGCATCCGGGTCGCCCTTGCGAAGGGCAAACCCCTCGCCCTGCTCATCAAACAGCATATCGAATGGAATGTGCAGGATGTCCGGATAGGTTTTCACGTCCCGGGAAGGCACAGGCTCCGAGGCCATGGTCGCATGGGCATTGCCGTTCAGCAGCTCCTGGGTCGCGGTGCCGTCCTCGTCGAACAGCAACAGTTCCGCGTCCGGGAAGTTGTTGGCGATGACCAATGCGGACAGCGTCCCCCGCCGGGCCGTGAAGGTCACGTCCGCGTTGTTGTAGTCCTCCATCGAGAAGCCTTCGGTCAACTGGCGATTGGCCACGATCGTCGCGCCGCTGAACGCATAGGGGTCGGTGAAATTGACCGTCAGATTGCGTTGCGGTGTGATCGACATGCCGCTGATGATCACGTCGAACTTGCCGGACACGAGCGCCGGGATGATGCCGTCCCAGGCGGTCGGGATGAACTCCGCGTCCACGCCCATGTCCTCCGCAAGCTTGCGACCCACATCGATTTCAAAGCCGATGAGTTCGCCGTTCCTGTCGCGCATCGACCAGGGCAGGAACACCGACACGCCGATCTTGATGGCGCCCCGGCGCTTGATCGCCTCGACGACACTCTCGGCGGACAGCTCCTGGCGGGCGTTCTGCGCCTGAACCGTCGGCGGCGCTGCCGCCGCGGCGATCACCGCAAGAACCACTCCCACCAGACAACGGCTAAGTCTTGACGGCATGGCGTTTCTCCAGGTAGGTCACGAATATCGAAAGCGTGAGCGTGAGCGCCAGGTACACGGCCGCGATCGTGAACCAGACTTCGAAGCTCATGTAGGTGTCGGCAATGATGTTCCGCCCGGTGGTGGTCAGTTCAACCACGGCGATGACGCTGACGATGGCGGTGCTCTTGATGAGGTGCACGGCCTCACCCGCCATGGGCGGCAGCATGAACTTGATGGATTGCGGAAGGATGACGAAGCGGTAGGCCTGGCCGGTGGACAGGCCGATGGACCGGGCTGCCTCCCACTGACCGGCGCCCACGGCGCCGATTCCGGCACGGAATATTTCCGACACGAGCGCCGCGTGGTAGGCACCCAGGCAAAGGACGGACGCCATGTACCGATCCAGGCCGAAAATGGGCCCAAGCACGTAGTAGAAGAGATACAGCAGCACCAGCAGCGGCATGTTCCTCACGAACTCCAGGAAAACCGTCGCCAGCGCCCTTCCGACCACCAGGTTGGAGAGCCTCAGCAGCGCCACCAGCAAGCCGCCGGCCAGTGCCATGATGAAGGCTTGCGCCGACAGCGTGAGCGTCCTTGCCAATCCGACGGCAATCTCGCCCCACTGAAATCCTTCGTCTGTGATCCGATAGAGGTAGCCGGGAATCCTGTACCACTGCCAGTTGTACCCCATGGCCTCGGCGCCGGTCAGGGAAATCCTAACCAGCAAGTACATCACGATAAGGTAGAAAATCACCGGTATGGCTCTGGACTTCACCAACCCCAGGGCGTTTTGCAGCCTGTTCCCGGCCCCCCCGGCGGCTGTCCTGCCGACAGCCCGCATCACCTTGTCGCGGTACACAACAGTCACGCCCTAATGCTCCAGAATCCGGTCGAGGAACATCCGGCAACGCCGGCTGGAGGGTCTGGAGAAGAAGACATCGGGCGGCGATGATTCGACAATCTCTCCGTTGTCCATGAACACCATGGTGTCGGCGACCTTGCGGGCGAAACCCATTTCGTGGGTGACACAGACCATGGTGATGCCGCTGCCGGCCAGTTCCACCATGACGTCCAGCACTTCGTTGATCATCTCCGGGTCGAGCGCCGACGTGGGTTCGTCAAACAGCATGATGCGCGGTTCCATGCACAACGCCCGCGCGATGGCGACCCGCTGCTGCTGGCCGCCGGAGAGTTCGGCCGGGTACTTGTCCGCCTGTTCCGGGATGTGCACGCGTTCCAGGTATTTCCGGGCGCGGTCGATGGCCTGGGACGGCGATATCCCGCGCACGCGCACCGGACCCAGCGTCAGGTTCTCGAGCACCGTCAGGTGAGGAAACAGGTTGAACTGCTGAAATACCATGCCGACTTCGGTACGGACCCCGCGAAGCTCCCTGGCGTGGCCGGTCACCTCTCCGCCATCGACAAATACCCGTCCCGCCGATGGTTCCTCGAGCCGATTGATGCACCGCAGCAACGTTGACTTCCCCGAGCCCGACGGACCGCAGATGACCACGCGCTCGCCAGTTCCGATCGACAGGCTGACATTTCTGAGAGCCTGGAAATCGTCAAAAAACTTGTCGAGGTTGCGAATTTCAATGATGGGTCGGCTTTCGGCCATCGAATCCCCGTTTTCCGTCGCGCACGCTCCCGTGGCGGTCATTCTTCGTTGGGCGGACACGCGATCCGCCGTGATTCTGTATAGTTTACTGTCTGCCGGATGCCTTCGACGGTAACGCGTCGCAATTGTAAGGATTGAATCATGCTCAGCTACCGGAACCAGATCGCGCGACGCGCCAAAAGAAGCGTCGCACTGTGCGCAGTCGTCCTCGCTACGGCTCTCGCTGTCGGCCCGCTGCCGAACACCGCCACGGCGCAAGGCTACTATGATGGGGAGACCATCACGCTCGTCATGGGTCTTGACGCCTCCGCCGGCGGCACCACGGTGGGCCGGCTGCTGGCCAAGCACCTGGAAATGAATCTCGAGGGCAACCCCAACGTGGTCGTGCGGAACATGCCGGGCGCATCGATGATGTCGGCGCATATCTTCGTGCTGTTAAAGGCCCCGAGGGATGGAACGACGCTCTACTACGGGCCGCGCTCTTCCCTGGGCGAACTGCTCGAATTCCCGGGGCACTCCTTCAGGTATTCCCAGTTCACCGTGCTCGGAGGCGTACAGTTGGCGCCGCTGGTCACCTACGTCCGCAAGGACATGATGCCCGGGGGCATCCAGGCGCCCGCCGATGTGCTTCGTGCAGAGGACCTGATCTTTGGCGGCATCTCCGCGGAGCACGGCCGCATGATCGCCAGCACCTTGGGGCTCGACCTGCTCGGGGCGGACTATCACTTCGTCGGCGGCTATCCCGGCAGCGGCAAGATCCGCGCCGCCGTGCTGAGCGGCGAGGTGAACATGGCCACGGACGCCGCCCACGCCTACCTCAACGAAGTGGTGCCCATGTTCGAGCAGCAGGACCTGAACGCTCCGCTGTTCAGCCTGCCGCTGCTGAATGCGGACGGCGAACTGGTCAAGAGCCCGCTGGTGCCCGACATTCCCACCATCGACGAACTTTACCAGTCCATACACGGCGCACCGCCGTCGGGAACCAACTGGGATGCGATACGCACGATGATCGAGATCGATCAGACCATGCAGCACGTCTTCCTGGGCCCGCCAAGGATGGACCCCAGGGCCGTCGAGGAGTTCAGGGCGGTGATCGGTCCCACGCTTTCCTCCGAGGCCTTCAGGGAAGAAGCCGTGCGCATACTCAGTTACGTGCCCGACCCCGTGGACGCCGAACGCGCGACGCGGATTCTCGCCGCAACCGCCGACGTGACTGACGAGGTCCAGGCCTACATCGAGGCGCAGATCGCGCGGAACAACGGTTATTGAGTGAGACCGCCGCTTCCCGGCCGCCCGCACGATTCACGCCGCGCGACTTTCGCGATTCGGCGTAGGGTGAAGTAGATGGGAAGGAGTCGATATCGCGGCGCAACCGCGCTGTTCGCGCTTGCAGGCCTGGCGCTCTTCGGCTTCGGATTAGGCTTCGTTCCGGCAGCGGCGCAAGATCGGGCGATGTCCGTCGCCAGCGATGAAGGGCAGGTCATCATGATGCCGGGCGGCATGTCGGACACGCGGGCCGCACTGGTGGACGGCGTGAACGTCAGCGTCGGAGTCGAGGGCGAATTCCTGGTCTACCGGGCTGTTTTTCGCGGCAAATCCCATGTCGCCCATGTTGCGCTTGATGGCCCGGTGCGGCACATGGCGTTCGACCCTGCGCAGGCGCGGTTCCGGGAGGTGCTGCCCAGCCTGCTGGTCGAACTCGATGACTTCGCCCGTCTGGACGATGTGGTGCGGGCCGTCGGCGGCATTTCCGGCAAGGGTTACGAGCAGCTCGGCTTCGCCATCGTGCGGTTGCCGGGCACGGTGAACCCGGCAGAGGCCGCACAAAGGCTGCGCGGACATGAGGCCGTGACCGCAGTGCAGGTGCAACTGGGCAGGCGGCCAAGTGTGCCGATGTAGGCGAATCGCCGGGTCGTTCCTGGGTGCGGCTGACGGTCCTTTCGTCGCACTGCTTGGGGTACTGTTGCTGGCCGGCTGCGATCAGGACCAGACGCGAAGCCCATATTTCAATGTGGCCGCCATTGACGCTCAAACCTTCTTTGCGGGCGCGACCATTCCGGACCTGATTCTTCCCGAGGCGCTTGGCGGCGACGGGCCGCTGAGTTACGCGCTGCAGCCTCTTCCGCCGCCCGGACTGATCTTCGATCCGGCGACGCGCGCGCTCTCGGGAACACCGACGGCCACCCTGGAGGCGACCGGGTTCACCTATTCCGTACGGGATGCCAATGGTGACACCGCCTCGCTCACGTTCATGATGAGCGTCAGCGCCATTTCGGCAGACGCGGACACGACCCAGGTTGCCGAGTGGCACGGTGACGGCGCGTCGATCACCGTCAGTCTGTCGGAGCCAGCCCTCCATTCTGTCGAGGTCATGCTGAGCGCCGACGGCACGGCCACGCCAGGGGGTGATTACGAGTTTGCAGGCTCCGGAGACAGTCCCCCAAACGCCGATGACAACGCCTCAGGCGCGGGCGTTTCGGTCGTGATCGAGGCCGGCGTGGACCGTGCCGAGACGTCACTCGCGCCGGTGCCCGATTTCGACGAAGAGGGCACGGAGACCATCGAACTGTCCGTCGCCTCCGCCAACGGCAGCCGGTTCGACGGAAGAGGGCCTTCGGTGAACCTGGAGTTGCTGGACGAAGGTGCAATGTTCGCCGACGCCAAGGACCGCCTCACTTCGGCAACGTTTGTGCTGTTCAACAATTTCAGGCAAACCGCGGCGGATTACGCGTTTTACTTCGTGGTCGTCAATTTCGGCGGGGTTGCGACCCCGTCCACGAACATGATCGCGAGGATCGATCACAGGGACATCGCGACCGGGACATCGTCGGAAACGCTTGTCTTGTGGCGGCGGTTCCGCGTCCCCGGGCTCGCTCCGGGAGCGGGGGTCAGGGGACAAATCAATCTGCCGGAATGGATCACGACCCAGCAGGGACCCGGAATCTACACGGCGACCGCCGCAGTCTACGCTCCGGATGGGGACTACTTTTCCCGGGCCGGCGGATTTGTCGATCGCCATACCCTGCTGGTACCCGACCAGGGCGGAAATCCCTACACCTGCGGTGAAGTCGGTCGGCCCGTGATGCCCGGAGCGGCGGACCCGCTGCAACCGCACCAGTGGAATCTCGAAAACGTCGGCCAAGCGGCGTTTGCGCTGTCCGGCGGCGTCTCCGGCGAAGACCTGCGAATGACCGGGACGCTGGCGCAAGGCCCCACCGGCCGCGGGGTCGAGATCGCCATTGTCGACACCGGGCTTGAGGTCTGCCATCCGGAACTTCGCGACAACGCGAGCCCCGAGGCGTCCCACAACTTCAATGTGGCGGCATGGCCGGGCGCGGTCGCCACTGACCCCTTCAACCCCTCCGCCAGCGGCGACCATGGCACCGGCGTCGCCGGATTGGCCGCAGCCACCGCGAACAACGGCATCGGCATTCGGGGCGTGGCGCCCGACGCTCAGCTTCGGGGCTACAACTACCTGTCGGCCTTCGACCGCAGCGATGATCCGACGATCCTGCTGGATGCGCTGGGCTCCAGCGCGAGCGAACCCGATTCGACCGGCGTGGACATCTTCAACATGAGCTACGGATTCCTGCACGGACTGCAGGGAAATGCGTCGCGAACGCTGGTCGAGGCGCTCAGCCACGGCGTGACCGATCTGCGTGCCGGACTCGGAGCGCTTTACGTCAAGGCCGCGGGCAACGGATTCCGGTACTGCTTCGCGATGAGGCGCCAGTACACCTTCGCCAACCGGGAGGACCCTTACCGGCCGAACGATGCCGTGGGCTGCTCATCGGCCAATTCGGACTACAACAACAACCTGCCGCAACTGATCGTGGTGGGCGCTTTCAACGCGCACGGCAAACGCGCAAGTTATTCGGGGGCAGGCGCCAACCTTTGGGTAACGGCCCCCGCGGGCGAGTCGGACGGCCGAAGCCCGGCCATGGTGACTACCGACCAGGCCGGTCCGTATCGCGGCGCGGAAGTCGACGACGACGAGGTCGATCCGGGTTTCGATGCCACCGACCCGCACGGCGATTACCGGAAGACATTCTCGGGCACTTCCTCTGCAGTGCCCAACACGTCCGGCGCCATCGCCCTGCTGCTCGAGACCCAGCCGGAATTGACCTGGCGGGACGTCAAACACATATTGGCCAGGACCGCACGCAAGATCGACCCGGACGTGGAGCCGGTCCGCATCGCCTTCGGAAACAGGCCGGCGGTGTTGCGCCACGGCTGGATCACCAACGGCGCCGGGTACCACTTCCACAACTGGTACGGGTTCGGCGCGGTCAACGTCGATGCGGCCGTGGAGATGGCGCGGACCCTCGCTCCCGGCGGTCTCGGCGAACTGACGCAGGCGGAGTTCACGCATGAGGGCTCGGTCTCCATCCCCGACAACGACGGCGGCGGCGCGACGCAAACGCTTACCGTCTCGGGCGTGAGCGAGACCGCCAACATCGAGGCCGTGCGGCTGATCCTGCGGGCGACCCACAACTTTCCCAACGACCTCGGTGTGACGTTGGTCTCGCCGGCCGGAACCGAGAGCATCGTCAACCCCGTCTATAACGACGCCCTCACCGCGGACCCTGGCGGTTTTAGGGACTGGTCGCTGCTTACAAACGCGTTCTACGGGGAGTCACCGAATGGCGAGTGGACCGTGCGCGTCATTGATGCGGCCCCGGGCGATGCGGGCAGCCTGGACGGGTGGACGGTGGAATTTTGGCTGGGGGAGCACCCGGAATAGGTGAGCGGTGGGTCCGAACGCGATTTGCTTTGTGTGCATTTAGTAAGCATTACGTGACCGGAACTTTCACTCCAGTTCCGGTATCTCATGGCTAGAACTGTGGCAAAACCGGCACGCGAGTACTTGATGACCCGAGCCAAGCACCTCTTGGGAATCGTCCTGACGACATCCTTGGCATTTCTACTGGCGGCTTGCCAAAGCGGCTTCTTGATCCCGAATAACTCGGTTTCCCTGTCGATAGACGTTGATGTCCCAAACCAGACGCTATACCTGACATACGAGTTCGAGTCGCCAGTGCGCACAATGCGGTTTGCTAACTCACCGGAAGGGGGCCGAAGCTCAAGCTGGAGCGTGATCGATTCAGCGATGGAGTTGAAAGATGGGATCGTATCGAGAACCGATTCGATGCCATTTGAATCAGTGACCGTCAAGGTTAGTGTCGAACAGGATCCCAACGAAGAAAACCTATATGAATTAAACGCAATTGGAAATGTTGGCCTTGTCATTTACAGCGCAAACTTCTCTGTCGAGGACGTTCGAATGACCGGCTTGTCCGCCAACATTTCACCGGATCAGGTGGTGGCTCATGCGGGTTTTGTCTCCAATGTTGGCGCCAAAGAAGTTTCGCTCGATCGCGTTTTCAGTGGTCTGTTCCATATCTATTTCGGAGATCGGGCAGGGCTTTCATATGTTGGCAACGCCGTCATCGTGTCTCGCATTGAACCAGAAAACCATGCGCTGAAGGTCATAAGGGACAACATCGATCCTGCCATGCACTGGATCAATGGGTACTTTGACTCATCTGGCCAATATCGACCGTTCATTATCGTGATCTTCCACCATGCCAACGATTCGCTCCGGTTTCGGATCCGGGGTGTTGCACACGTGTCATTAGATACTGATCAGGAGCCATTCGGCGACATTTCAATAAGATTCAACAGTGACCCAAAGGCATGGGAGAACGAAGAGATCGGGCGTTTTGCGAGGCACGTTGTTGTTCACGAACTGGTTCATTTCTTTCACGCTCGGTGGTGGGGAATCAGGAGAATTCCACAATTGTGGATGTTTGAGGGCCTGGCGGATTACCTTGCCATCAAGTTTGCCTACAGTGTTGGCGGTTCTTTGAGCGAACCGACCTTTATCTCCGAAATCGAGCGGATGGCGAGCGGGTGCCTTGACTTGTTGGCGGAGGGAAATTTTGGAATGCCGCGGACGCATCCTGCAGATGGCATTGTCGCATTCGATGATTGCGGAGTGGTCGCATACTGGCTCATCGATGGAAGACCGACAATGGCGGACGGTACAGGCCGACTTGGTGCGGTTCTGGCGCGCATGCAGGAATCTCCCGGCACGTTCAGTACAAGGAAGCTCAGACGCGCCATGGAAGCCGAAGGCGAAGACCAGGCATCGGATTTGCTGCAGATGTTGATTAACGGTCCACGCGGCAGACTATGGCAACAGCGGGAAGAGCTGTTTCGCGGAGCGGGCCATCCGGACAGCCAGGGGACTGGAATACCTCGCCGCTCCGAAGGACTGGGTTAACAACATGGTTGGCGATCGCTGACAGTGGTCCGTTATTGGCTATAGTTGCCCGAACGATAAAAGGGCCATCAATCCCCACCATCCCAGCCGAACGCCCGGGTCATGATCCGAAAAATCTCATCCTGCTCGATGACCCCGCCTACCCGCTCCGAACCCACTCCGATGCCGTAGAGCGCGACGTCTTCCCCGCCGTGTGTCTCGCTGTAGTCCATTGACCCGTCGATTCTTGCATGCACTACCGGGACAAGCGCCTGGTACATGGCTGTATCACCCGTATCGGGCGCAGGTCTCGCCTCTCCCGCGACGGCGCCCGGGCCGTTGGCGTAACCGAGCGTCGTATAGGGCGTGCCATTCGCGTCCACGGCGACGCCGGGGGCCGGCTCTCCATGGACATCGTTTTCCACGACCAGACCCAGGATCGGATTGCCGCGCACCGGGTATCCGGCGATGGTGAACGCGTGGGAATGATCCGCCGTCACCAGCACGAGCGTTTCCTCAAGATCGACCCGCTCCAACGCTGCTTCGACCGCCCGGTCGAACGCCTGCGTTTCCAGCATCGCGTAACCCGGTTTCCCCTCGTGGTGGCCATGGTCTATCCGACCGCCCTCCACCATCAGGAAGTACCCGTCGCCGGCCTCCTCAAGCAGTTGGATCGCCGCCACGGTCATTTCCGCCAGCGTCGGTTCGGTGGTGTCGGTGGCGCGCTCGGCGACATAGGTCATGTGCGAGCGGGAGAAGATGCCAAGCACCTGCTGGCCAGGTCCTTGCGCGGGCGGCTGTTCCGATGTCGGTTGCGTACCTTCGGCTGAGCCGTACCGCGCCAGTTCGTCTCGAGTCGTCACGTACGCCCTGGCGGAATCAGCGTCCAACCACTGCTGGATCAGGTTTTCGCTGCCGTCGCGCCGATTTCCGCCCGACTCGCCGCCGAGGAATTCGGCGCGGCCGCCGCCCAGCGCCACGTCGAGTCCGCCACCCACATCAAAATGAACCAACTGGTGCGCGATGTCGCGGCAACCAACCTCCTGATCGGACTGGGGAAGGTAGCGGTCGCTTTCCCAATCCCGCTCCGGCGAGTGTGCGAATACCGACGCCGGCGTAGCGTGAGTCAGGCGAGTGGTCGTCACGATGCCCACGGACTTGCCGCGCGCCTTGGCCATGGTGCCGAGAGGTTGCAAGGTGTTGTCAAGTGCCGCACTGCAGTCGCGCCGCGAGGCTTGCGGACCGACATTGATGACACCGGCGCGGGTCTTGACGCCACTCATCATCGCGGTGGCGGTACCGGCGGAGTCCGGAACCTGTTGGTTGGTGTTGTAGGTCTTGACCAGCGCGACATGGGGGAACGACTCGAATGCCAGCGAATGTTCCTCCCCCGCCAGACCGCGCGATTGCCCGTCGAAGATTCTCGCGGCCGTCACTGTGGAGACACCCATCCCGTCGCCGATAAAGAGAATGACGTTGCGCGCGGCACCAGTCGCGGTGGCACCTCCGTCAAGCGGCGCGTCGCTCGAAACCACGCATCCTGCAAGTAAAACCGCGCAGACCGAACCGGCCGCGCACCGCAAGAGGTTCGAAACACAAGCCAATTCGGTCACCTTCAATGTCGTTCCGGCTCAAGTGCGCGAACCTGGCCGACCCGCCCTGGTCAGGCGCAGACCGGCGAGATCAAATGATCAGCCATTCGGGCACTCCGCTTGGCAACACCGACTGCAACCAGAGCGCGAGCCAGGAAGTATGGAACAGCATGCCCATCACTTGATCGTAGAAGAACACCAGCACCGCCCAGCCCGCCATCGCGTAGCCCAACGCGAACCGCTTCCGGTAGCCACCCCATCGCAACAGGTACAAACCGATGAAGACGGGCATGGCGATCTTCTGTCCGACCAACAGGGTCAATACCAGGATCCCGGCCAGATAGCCGAAAAAGGGCAGAGCCTCAGCCAACCACGCGTCTCTGGAAGCCCCCTTGAGCGTAACCCGCCAATCGCCCGCCGCCCGATTCGCCGCCAGCAGGTCGAGCAGGTCCCGGACCGTGACGACCAGCGCCAACAAGGCACCCGGAACGGTAATCAGCAGCGGAAACTGCCTCACGGGCGGCGGCCACTCCAACGACGAGAAACCGGCCCAGACAAACACTATGAAGAGCATCAGCGAAAACGGCAGCGAGAGGGCCGGATTGCGCTCGGAAGCCTCGCCGGCCTCCGGCCTACCCTTGATCCGCTGCCGGGCGATGCCCCGGGCGGCGAAGACCAGCGTCACGATGATCACCAGCACCAACAGCAGTACGATGGGCCGCTCGAGCCAACCGATACCCTGGTGCACGCGCATGCTGATCTGGAATGATCCTTCGAGTATGCCTCCCAGCACCAGCGCCAGGATCACCGGCGGTCGTGGCCAGCCGCCGCGCTTCATGAAAAATCCGAGCGCGCCGAACAGGGTGCAGCTCACCCAGTCGCCCACCGACGCGCCGCCCAGCCAGGCGCCCATGTAGACGAAGAGCAGCACGCCCGGCACCACCATGTGCCCGGGAAGCAGCGCCACCTTGGCCACATGCTCCACCGTCCAGAGCAGGACCACGGTGGCGATGACGCTGGCGAAGGCGATCATCCACACGAAGCTGAACGTCATGGGCAGTTCGGCCTCCAGCATGCCGGGGCCCGGCCGCAGGCCCAGCATGATGAGCGCGCCCATGAGCACGGCCGTTCCGACGCTGCCAGGTATGCCCATGGTGACAGTGGGTATGAGCGCCCCGCCCCGCAGGGCATTGTTGGCCGCCTCCGGCGCCAGCACGCCGCGCAGGTCGCCCTGGCCGAACCGCGACTGGTCCTTGGCGCTCTGCATGGCGTGGCCGTAGGTGACCCAACCGACAATGGAGGCGCCGAGCCCCGGCAGCATACCTATGTAGGCACCAATCACGCTGCATCGAACCACCAGCCACCAGCGCCGCAGAGCGTCCCGCACTCCGATCAGCAGGCCGCGGCGAGTGTCCGCCGTCCGGCCGCTGCGGGCGATGGAGACGTTCTTGATCGCCAGTTCCATGATCTCCGGGATCGCGAAAAGCCCCAGCAGCACCGGTATCAGGGGCAGCTCATCCAGCAGATACAGGGTTCCGAACGTGTAGCGCGGAATCGCCTGGGACTCCGGGAATCCCACCATGGCCAGCAGCAGTCCGAGCATCGCCGCTGTGACGCCCTTGAGGATCGATCGTCCGGAGAGCGAGCCGACCATGGCCAGACCCAGCACGCCCAGCATGAAGGTTTCCGGCGACTCGAACGCGAGGATGACCGGCAGGATGAGCGGCAGCGAGATGCCCAGCGCCACGGCCCCGCACACTCCGCCGATCGCCGAAGAGGTAAAGGCCGCGCCCAGCGCCCGCGCCGCCTCGCCGCGCTTGGCCATCGGATAACCGTCGAGCACCGTGGCCTGGGAAGCCGCCGTGCTGGGGATGCCGAGCAGGACGGAAGTAATGGCGCCGCTGGTGGAGGTCGACGCCCATGACGCCAACAGCAGCGCGAAAGCCGCCACCGGCTCCATGCTGAAGGTGAACGGCAGCAGCAGCACCAGGCCGATGGCGCCGCCGAGGCCCGGGATCGCACCCATGAGAATGCCGATGGCGCAGCCAAGCGCAAAATACGCCAGCACATGCCATTGAAAGATCAGGCCCAACCCTGCGAACAGGGCTTCCAGCATGGTTTCCAGCATCGAAGTCTCGGAAATTGGTCAATGTTCGGGGGCGGGGGGATAATATCACCCTGGCCCGAACCCTACTGAGGCCGAGCCTGACGGGAAGCGTTGAACATGGCACGAAAGCGGATCGATTGGCCGACCGGAAAGGTCGTGACGCTTGAGCACCGTTCCGAAGTCCTCGAGGGAAACGCGCTGGGCGATCCGCACATCCGACCGCTGGACGTCTGGCTGCCGCCCGGCTACGACACCGCCGCCCGGCGGGGCCAGCAGTTCCCGGTGCTGTTCGACCTGGTGGGCTACACCGGTTCCGGCAAGTCCCATACCAACTGGAGCAATTTTTCGGAGAACGTGCCGGAACGCGCCGCCCGCCTGCTCCACGAAGGAAAGATGGGTCCGTGCATCATCGTCTTCCCCGACTGCTTCACCGCACTGGGCGGCAATCAGTACATCGACTCCCCGGCCATGGGCCGCTACGCCCACTATCTCACCGAGGAACTGATTCCCTTCGTCGACCGGGAGTTCAGCACGCTGGCATCCCGCGATCATCGCGGCTGCTTCGGCAAGTCATCCGGCGGCTACGGGGCGATGGTGCACGGCATGATGTACGCCAGGCACTGGGGAGCGATCGCCAACCACTCGGGTGACGCCCATTTCGATTTCCTGTACCGCTGCGACTGGCCCAACGTGCTGAACGAGCTCGCCAAGCACCGGTCCAGGAAGCGCAAGGAAGGCCCGATCAACGTGCTGAAGGAAGAAATGGGGGCGATGGACGGTCTGGATGACGGCCGGGTAGCACGCTTTCTGAAGAGGGTATGGCGCAAGGAAAAACTCAGCAGCGCGGAAGTCCATGCCCTGATGATGGTGGCCATGGCCGCGAGCTACGACCCCCATCCCGAGGCGCCGCTGGGATTCAGGCTGCCCGTCAACCTGGAAACCGGCGAGATGCTGCCGGCCCGGTGGCGCACATGGCTTGACTGGGACCCGATCAACATGGTGGAACGCCACGCGCGCGATCTGAAAACGCTAAGGGCCATCTACATCGACTGCGGCTGGAAGGATCAGTATCACATCCACTACGGCACCCGTATCCTCTCCAAGCGATTGAGCCAGGCGGGAGTGGAGCACGTTTACGAAGAGTTTCCGGACACGCATTCGGGAATCGACTACCGGATGGACAGGAGCCTGCCGTTCCTGTATCGCGCATTGAAGCCGTAGATCGTTAAGCGCGGCCCGGATTCAAGTCCGTTCCCGTGCGTACATTCCGGTCCACCCGGCAAGCCGCCACCACTCCTCCCGGCGTTGTCGAACCGCCGACTGCTACGGGTTTTCACTTCAGTACGAGCCCGAATTGTGCGCCGCGACCCGCTCCCCGAGTGTAGGTTTCCGTCCCCGCCACGCCATCGTCTGGTGGCGGTGCGCAACGCATCCGGGACGAACTCGCACCGACGGAGCACACGAATTGAACTATCGAGAAACCTTCACCATCACCCGTCTCTGGCTCATGTTTGCGGCCCTGCTCGTGGTGATGTTCGGCGCCCTGCTGCTGGTCGGAGGCAGGGCTTTCCAGATGGCGCCGCCGATGCCGGACCGGGTGGTATCCTCCGAAAACGGAGCAACCATCTTCACCCGTGCGGATATCGAACACGGCCGTGACGTCTGGCGGCGCCTGGGCGGCATGGAACTGGGCTCGGTGTGGGGCCACGGCAGCTACCTGGCGCCGGACTGGACCGCGGATGTGCTGCATCGCGAGGCGATGGCCATGCTCACGGCCGACGGGGAGTTCGAGGCCTTGTCCGAACCCGAACGGGCTAGCCGCGTGGCCGCCCTGGCGGCCGGCATTCGCGTCAACACCTACGATGAGGCGACGGGTGAAATCCGTGTGGACCCCGAGCGGGCGAGCGCCATCGAGACCATCGTTGATCACTACACCGCGCTTTTCGGGGGCGCGGGAGACGGCCCCGAAGCCGCGGCCCTGCGCGAAGCGTTCGCGATCCCCGACGCACCCTTGGGAACAGAACCGGACGAGGATGTGCGGGCGCTGGTGGCGTGGTGGTGGTGGACAGCCTGGGCGGCTTCCGCGCTGCGTCCCGACGATACCGTTACCTATACGAACAACTGGCCGCACGAACCGCTGGTGGGAAACCATCCGAGCGGATCAACCTTTATCTGGTCCTTCATTTCCGTCGTCCTGCTGATCGCCGGAGTCGGCGCGCTATGCTGGTTCTACCTGCGCGAACGGGAAGAGTGGCAAACCGATCTGGCGCCCGTCGAAGGCTATCCGCGGGAAAATCCCGTCTCGGAGATGCGTCCCACCGCGTCGATGCGCGGCGTGGCGAAGTACATCTGGGTGGTGGCGCTGCTGTTGACGCTGCAGATCGTCCTCGGAGCCGTCACCGCGCACTACGCAGTGGAGGGACAGGACTTCTATGGGCTGCCGCTGTCCGAGCTTGCGCCCTACGCCCTGACCCGCACCTGGCACGTTCAATTGGCGATACTGTGGATCGCCACGGCCTGGTTGGGTGCCGGCTTGTACCTGGCGCCACAGATATCGGGGCATGAACCGCCTCTGCAGCGGCTGGGCGTGGACGCGCTTTGGGTGGCGCTGGTCGTCGCCGTGGCGGGCTCCCTGGCCGGCCAATGGCTGACGCTCACCGGCCGGCTCACCGACTCCACCCTGGTCTATTGGTTCGGCCACCAGGGCTATGAGTTTCTCGACATGGGCCGGTTCTGGCAAATGCTGATCTTCGCGGGACTGCTGATCTGGCTCGTACTGATGTGTCGATGCCTGGTGCCGGCCATTCGCCAGCGGCGGCAGGACCGGCAGCTTCTGATACTGCTGCTGTTCTCGTCGGCCGGCATCGGGCTGCTGTTCGGCGCGGGGTTCTTCTACGGGCGCGATTCCCACCTGACCATCGCCGAGTACTGGCGCTGGTGGGTGGTGCACCTGTGGGTGGAGGGCCTGTTCGAAGTGTTCGCGACGGCCTGGATCGCCTGGGCTTTCGTGCACATGCGGTTGCTTAGGGCATCCACAGCCGCAATTTACGTGATGTTTTCCGCCATGATCTTTCTCGGCGGCGGGGTGCTCGGCACATTCCACCACCTTTATTTCGCCGGAACCCCCGAATCCGTGCTTGCGCTGGGCGCGGTGTTCTCCGCCTTCGAAGTCATCCCGCTGACGCTGATCGCCTTCGAGGCGCACGATCACTGGAAGGCCGAGCGGCACGCGGACTGGGTGCGCCGCTATCGCATGCCGTTGCTGTTCTTTCTCGCGGTGGCGTTCTGGAACCTGGTGGGCGCCGGCGTGCTGGGCTTCCTCATCAATCCTCCGCTGGCGCTGTACTACCTTCAGGGCCTGATGACCACGCCGAGCCACGGGCACGCGGCCCTGTTCGGCGTGTACGGCATGCTGGGCATCGGGTTGCTGCTGCTGTGCCGCCGCGACCTGCCGCAGTCGGCGGGGGCCTGGTCGGACCGAATGCTCAAGTGGGTCTTTTGGCTTTTCAACGGCGGACTGGCGCTGATGGTATTCGGTTCGCTGCTGCCGCAGGGAATCATTCAGGGCCTTGCGTCATTCGAGCAGAGTTACTGGCATGCGCGCTCGCCGGAGTTGATGCATTCGCCCCTAATGGAAACGCTGGTGTGGCTGCGCGTGCCGGGTGACATCCTGTTTGCCGGCGGCGCCGTGCTGCTGATCGCGTTTCTGCTCAACCTTGAACTTGGTAAGTTCACGAACAAGGCCAAGAGTTGAAGGAACTGCGGCGAATGAAGGTTTTTTTTGCCTGAAAGCTTCCAAATCGATTGTTGGCGGCAAAGGGCAATGGCAAAGGAGGACGGAAAATGTCGATGCTTGAATTGGTTCCATGGCGAAAGCACAGGCAGCCCATGACCCGCGAGTTGACGGACGACTGGCTGACACCCCTTCACCGTCAGATCGACCAGGTGTTCACGGAATTCTTCGGTGCGGAAATGCCGCGCCTCGCGAGGGCGCGTCCGTCCGGGCGCTTTTCGCCCGACATGGACGTGAGCGAGACCGACACGCGGTACGAAGTGACCGCGGAGCTGCCGGGCATGGACGAAAAGGACATCGACGTCACGCTCGCCGACGGCGTGCTCACCGTCCGGGGCGAGAAGCATTCGCAGACCGAGGAGAGGGAGGACGACAAGCATCACTATCGGCTGGAGCGCAGCTTCGGCGCATTTCGTCGCTCGTTCCGGCTGCCGGCGGAGATTGACACCGAAGACGTATCGGCCAGTTTCGAAAAGGGCGTGCTGAAGATTGTCGTTCCGAAGAAAGCGGCGGCCAAGACGGCAACAAGGAAGATCGAAGTCAGGAGGAAAGACTGAAGATTGCCCGCACGGGCCACGGTTCGCAGTCACCGTGCCACCCATTGAGGTCGTAAACCATTCTACAATGGGCCTCCTAACGGGTGAGGAACAAGAAAATGAACCATAGGACCATGATCGTTGCCTTGGGGCTGTTCGGAGGACTGCACGCGTGCACCGGAGAAGACCCGGCTTCAGACCAAACTGGGGCTATTGGGTCTGCGGCGCAATCGTCCGCAGCATCGGAGCAGGCGACCGCGTCGACAGATCCCACAACCGTTGGCAACCGGCCCAATATCCTTTTCATCGTCGCCGACGACATGGGCTTCACGGACCTCGGCGCGTTCGGCGGCGAGATATCGACACCGACCCTGGACCGCCTCGCGTACGGCGGGGTCCGACTCAACAATCTGCACTCGTCGTCCGCTTGCCGGACCGCCCGGCTGATGCTGATGGCCAGCGCGGGTGCTGTCGCGGCCAACCAGCCGTATCCCGGGGCGTACCGCGACGGTGTGCTGAGCCTCGACTACGCAACGATTCCGGAACTGCTTCAGGACGCCGGCTACGCCACCTACATGACCGGCAAGTGGGACCTGGGGGATGTCGACGGCTACCGCCCGGAGTCCCGTGGATTCGACCGCTCATTTACACTGGCCATCGGATCCGGTCCCTACTTTGCCGAGTACTTCAGGGGTACGTTCGCTTTCTGGGACGACGGCCGCGAACTGACGCCGGACGATGTCCCGGAGGACTTCTACGCGACCCGGGCCTACACCGACAAGATGCTCGAGTACCTGGAGTCCAACGAGGAAGGAACGCCATGGTTCGCCTACATGCCCTACACGGCACCGCACTGGCCATTGCAGCTGCCGGAAGACTGGCTCGACCGCTATGCGGGACGCTACGACGACGGTTATGACGAACTTAGGGTACGCCGCTTCAATAACGCCGCCGAGGTCGGCGTCCTGCCCGCCGGGGCCACGCTTGACGGTTTCGATCCGGTCGCCGAGCCCTGGTCGAACCTGAGCCTCGAGGAACAGCGCCGTTACTCGAGGGCGCAGGAGATTTTCGCCGGAATGATCGAATATCTCGACATGAGCGTCGGGCGGGTCGTGGAGTATCTGGAAGACAGCGGCCAGCTTGACAACACGGTCATCGTGTTCACAGCGGATCATGGCGCCTCAGGAGGCGAGCACGGCGTCGATACGGGACGCATGCCCGCGAGCGGCGGGCCGGAGGTGCCGGCCGGTATCGACAACAGCTTTGAAAATTTCGGCCGACGCAGTTCATTCGTGGACCATGGCCGAGGCTTCGGCGAAGCGGCGACCGCGCCGTTCCGATATCTGAAGGGATCGGTCACGGAAGGCGGTCTTCGCGCCGCGGCTTTTGTGCACTACCCGGCCGCAGTGCCCGCGGGCGGAGTCAGCGGAGAGTTCATGACCTTCATGGATATCATGCCGACATTTCTGGAGATCGCCGGTACTGAGCACCCGGGTGCCGGGCCATATCGTGACGGGCGGGTGATCAACGAAATCGTTGGCCGTTCGGCTTGGCCGCATCTGACCGGTCGTGCGGAGACGGTGCATCCACCGGACTATTCCGTAGGTTGGGTCAGCGGCATGGGCGGCGGAGCACTCATCCGCGGAAGCTACAAGATCATCGACCAGGCGCGGCCGGGTGAAGAAGGCCCCACGCCCTGGCGGCTATACGATCTTTCCGCCGATCCGGGTGAACACCACGATCTGGCAGCGGATCATCCCGCGCTTGTCGCCGAGATGGTCGAGGAACTTGAGACCAACTGGCAGTGAGGGGGATCAGGGGTCCGTCGGCTGGAGGCCAAGTTCCGTCAGCGGCAGAACACCCCGATCGCGCTCATCACCTCGCGCTCGGCCGTCAGGCCTGAAGGGCGGTTCACCAGCTGGCCGTTCACGACCAGACTCGACGAACCGCCGCCGTCCAGGTTGAGGGCTTCTTCCGCGCCGATGTCCGCCAGCACGGATGCGAGCTGTTCCAGGTCGACGCCCCGGCTCATCGGCTGCCGGCCATCGACCACCAGCAACAGCAACGCGCCGTCGGCGGTGACACCGGCAGCCGTTCGCGGGTGGGTATCGGGGATCGCCGAGCCGAAGAAGACTTCTTCATCGACTGTTACGTCAACGCGCCCGCCGGAAACCAGGGCCGGGCCCGCGCCGATGGCGTCTTCCACCGGCCATGGGACTCCCTCTCCATCCAGTTCCGCAGGCGCGCCCGGCCGATGCGACGGCGGTTCCGGCCACGATTGCAACTCGCCCCCGCGGCTGGTCGCCCACGCGATGTCGAAGGCATCCGTCGTGAGACCCAGCGCCGCACGCGCGGTGTCGTAGTGGAAATCGCCCCGCCGCACCGACCGTGTCGCGGGGGCCTCGATCACGCCGTCGACGACCAACAGCCCGGCGTGCACCGCCGGCATGCGTTCCATGGAGAAGTAGCCGCCGTTCACCACGACGCAGGCGCCGGTGTCGGCCGCAAAGGCCGATACGCGCTGTCGCCGATCCCCGGCGTCTTCGGAAACAAGCACTTCGGCCCGAACCGGATCAGCGCCTGGACGAACAGATACATACCAGGCCCGCAATGGGATTTCGGTATCGATTCCAGCGAATACCCGAACCGCCTCCGGCAATTCCGCGTTCAGTTCATCCATTGGCTGCCACTGGATGGCAGGCACCTGCGCGACCGCGCACACCAACCCGGACAAGGCAAGCGCCGCGACGGACGCCGCCCGGCCTGTCGCCCGCGAGAGTACTCTGGCTGGTATGCGCATGCGTTCCATCGGCAAGTCTCTAACGAACTCGCTTGAAGTACCCTGCGATCGCCGCAACCACCACGCTGGTGATGACCGTGCCAATCGCCCCGGAGAACGCCGAACCCACTGGCGTACCGCTGGCCATCGCCACCGCTTCCTCGATCTCCGCCACCGACAACCCGGCGGCAATCGATCGCTGCCGCGCCGCTTCGGCGAACTCGGCGTAATAATCGGGATAGACCACGGCGGTCAAAACCCAGGATCCCAGGAAAACGATCACCGCCGCGACCACCCCGAGCACCAGGCCGTTGAGCACCTGTCGGCTCCAATTGGATTCCGCAGCTGTGCGTCGTATCGCAAGGACGACGATCACGACATTGATGATGATGGCGGCGAAGACGAACGACATCGGCGCCGCCGCGTTGGTATGCAATCCCGACATTGCCAGGACGAAGCCGAAAGCGGCCACGACGAGACCGAGAACCAGACCATATCTGACAGGTGTTTCCATTGCGGGCAACTCCAAATGCGTTACGCCACGACGTAAAGCAGATTAACCGGATGCCGCGGCGCGTGGCAATCGATTGTACGGGACCCGGCGAACGGTGCCGCTCGGGGTCAATGCACGCTGCAATCGTACTGGCCGAAGGATTCCCCCAGGGCCAGCCAGTAATATTCCGCTGTCGCCGGTTCGGTGAACGTCTGCGGATCGGTCGTAGTGATGTGAAAATCCAGCCGCGACTGGTCTTCGCTCAGCGTGTAGCGTTCCACCACTTCCACCTCGTCGGACAGCAGGATCCCCGAGAACCCCAGGTAGCCGGCGCTGATACGCGAGGTGTGAACCACCAGGGTGCGCTCATCCTCCCATCGACCGACCGAATAACCCTGAAGGCTGTATGGCTGGTCGGCCGGGTCCCCGGCGTCCCGCATGTGGATGGTTCGAACGACGTCGCCTTCGTAGCCGCGGACAGAAATGGTGTCGCCGTTGTCCAGGAACTCATACGGGTTCGGCGTCAGCATGCTCCCCGGCAGCGTCTTCTGCTTGCAGCGCATGACGTAGTTGTCAATCGGATCCCACTCGGCACGCGCGGCTTCCGCGGCGGCCGTCAGCGGCTCGTGCAGGACCGTCCGTGGACTCGGCGACGGATAGCTCCAGACCCTGAAGATGCCGCGGTTCTCGGCGGCGGCATCGACCACACCAGCTTCTGTCTCGATGGCCCACAGCTCCTGTCCGCCGAGCCGTTGGCTTTCGCCCCAATAGGGGTCCTCTTCGCGCCGCAGTATGGCCTCGGTCCCGTCGGCCAGCAGCATGTGGGTGGCAAGGATGCGTTCTGGACGGCGGTTGGAGGCAAGTCCGTAGACCCTGACCGTGTCACCCAGCGAAAAACGGTCCTGGGTGATGCCCGCCCGGTCGAACGTGTACAGGGAACTCCAGCCCTCGACCTGGTAGACCTGGGATTGCCCGTCCTGACCGACTTCCACCGTGAACGCCGGGTGTGGATTCCGCCACAGGATGTCCACCAGGCTGCCCTCGAATTCGAAGGGGTCGCCTGTGTATTCCGCGCGGGAGTGGTGAGCGGATGCGATGGCCGGCAGGACGAGCGAGATTACCGTTGCGATCCTGAAATTCATGTCCCGTCCCGCATTCATCCATGGCGACAATCCAAGGAAAAATACATTAACTCGACTGCAAGCTCCAAGTGAAGCCTTCAACATGGTAAGTTCAGCGCCATGCCTCGCCATTTCAAGAGCCATCAAACGCCTGGTTCGCCAGCGCGCGACCGACATGTGCCCTGTGGAGGTTCCGGTCTGGCGGCTTGTGCGATCACGATCGGAATGTACCTGATCGCTTGCGGCTCCGAGGCTGGCGAACCCTACCTTCGCGCGGGGATCGGGCTCGACTATTCCCACGACACGGCGTTCACCGACGTGGACTGTTCCAGCATCGCTCCGGCGGCGCTTTATGGCTGTGGAACTGACGGCGACGGCGCAACCTACCGTTCGCACGGGGAGTTCGGAACTGCCATTTCCGCCGAAATCGGACTCGGATACGCAACCGAAGGAGTGGCACGCTTCGAGGCGGTGGTGGAATACCGTCCGAACGTCCCCTTTGTTGGCCGCGCCAACTTCCTCGCCCCGGACCGCCAGCAATCGGTCTCGGCGGAGCTGTCGTCGTTGTCCGGAATGCTGGCCGGCTTTCTCGATCTGGCAGCTCGGGAGAGGCCGGGAGCCGGGCCCTTGACTCCGTTCATCGGCGCTGGAATCGGAGTCGCGCATGCCCGAATCGGGGAAACCACCATGACCTTCCCGTCGACCACAACAACCGTGCCGGGCGGGAGCCGGGTCAACCTGACCTGGATGGCGACCGCCGGTTTCGCGGTTGCGTTGAACGAGCGGCTGAGCCTGGATGTGGCGTGGCGCTATACCGATCTCGGCGAAATCCGCACCGCGCGGGGAGAGGGCCAGGTGGTCTGGCGCGACTACCGCCGCGAACCGCTGCCGCTCGACCTCGCGCCGACAAGGGCGAATATCGAGGGTCATGGCCTGAGATTGTCGCTGCGGGGATTGCTCTGACCCAACGCAAGACTGTACAGACCGACGGTAGCGTCGATTCGTTCATCGCCGCAGTGGAAGACCCTCGGCGAAGGGCGGATGCGAGGCGCCTTCTTGAGCTGATGGGCGAGGTCACCGGCCAACCGCCGAAGATGTGGGGACCGAGCATCGTCGGTTACGGCAGTTACCGGTTTCGATATGCCAGCGGGCGGGAAGGCACCTCGCTTGTCGTCGGTTTCGCGCCGCGCAAGCAGAACCTGGTGATCTACATCATGCCCGGATTCTCGAACTACGGTGATCTCCTCGCAAGGCTCGGCAAATTCAGGACGGGCAAGTCCTGCCTCTACGTGAACCGCCTCGACGACGTGGACGAAGCGGTGCTCGAAGAGCTATTGCGCGATTCGGTCGCCGAAATGGGGCGCCGATATCCGAAGGAGTAACCACGGCCGCGCTGGTCGTTTCCAATGGCATCAGCGGGAGTTGACCATTTACCTCCGTACCCTGAACGTCCCATCCGGTGTTCCGAACACGCACCGCGGGATGTACGGATAATCGTCCGTGATGAAGTAATGGTAGGTTCCGGCGGGGTACTCCGGCGTGACACCGAATCGGCCGTTGCACTGGTCGAGGTCTCCGGAGCCCTCCACGTATTCCCAATCCTCGCGAAACGTGCCGTCGTAGGGTCCGCCCGGGCCACTGGGGCGGGACCCCGGGCGGAGCATCCAACTGCCCCGGACCACCACGAGCCCGCTTTGCGGATCGTTCGGGTCCCGGTAGCCGTAGCGCAGGTAGAACGGGAACCCGTCCGCCGCGAATCCGCCGGCGATCATGTTCGTCGCGCCGTCAACGCCCTCGCCCAGACGATTGATGAGTCCTTCGGGAAGCCCGTGGTAGTGGTAGGCGCCGGTGGGCTGAACGTGCGCGTTGTTGCAATCCGTTCCAAGCCATTCGAAGCGCGCGTCGGGAGTCTGCCGCTGGGCGAGTCCCGGTGTGATGGCCTCGTAGCGCCATTCTCCTTCGTTGCGGAAACTTTCCGCCGTATCGCGTTCCAGCTTGATGCCGTCGAGCGTGATGCCGAATGTCGCCATCTCCGTGACCACGTCCCTGCGCTCCGGCTCGCGCGGTATGTGCCAGGTCTGAAATACGGTCTGGATCGTGTTCGGATTGCCGCCGTTGGGAAACGCGCCGGTGGCATGGCCCGGGATGCCGTTGGTGTAATACTCGGTGACATCGCCCAGATTCTGGGTGGTCAGTTCCGGTGCCGCGACTGGATCGACGTCGCACGGCCAGCCGTTCCTTGACGAAAAATCGCCCAGGAGAGTGCCATCGGTTGGATCCTGGTTCGGAACCCAGATCTCCACCAGGACCGAATCGGTGGCGGTGTTATCGCTGTTCCGGACGGTGACTTCGAATGACAGGGTTTCGCTGGTGTCCACGGACGGAGCCGTGAAGGAAGGTGTCAGCGAGTCGGCCGGGTCAAGCGTGACCGCCATGCCGGCGGTCTGGCGCCATTCGATGGATGAGGATTCGCCTTCGGTCAGCGTCGCGGACAGGGTGACCTGGTTTCCGGAGATGACGACTCGGCCATAACCGGCCTCAACCGAGAGGGGTCCGGAAGGGGCCGGGTCGATCGGTGGAGGCACGGGTTGCGCACCGCCGGATACCGGTTCCGATGGGTCGGAGCCACTGCCTCCACCACAAGCAGCGATGGACGCAAACGCGGCCAACGCGAAGGAGCGCGCATTGAAATTCAGCATTTCCGATCAGTCTGGGCTTTGCCCGGTCTCCTTTCGTATTGAAGGCATAATTGACCCCCGTATCGTGGCACATCATATCCCGTGCTGTCACATCGAATCATTTGCCAAACGATCTAGTGTCTTGTCACTCATCTAATGTCGGATAGAGGCGCTTGAGTTTCACGCGTGCGTCATCGGTGGTGAACTGCCAGTTGACCTTGGCTTGGATCCGGTCTCGGGCGGCCTGCCAAGCGGCGACCTCGGCGCGCACGGTATCGATGGAGTCGATGCGGCGGTTGAGGCACTGGCGGATCATG
Organism: Candidatus Rariloculaceae bacterium; assembly: GCA_965221035.1. Taxonomy (GTDB): domain Bacteria; phylum Pseudomonadota; class Gammaproteobacteria; order Steroidobacterales; family Rariloculaceae; genus UBA6522. Next base: position 2,687,865 of record OZ244860.1, on the reverse strand, counting down.
ACGTTGAGTTCGACCTCGGCCACGTTCAGCCAACTGCCATGCTTGGGGGTGAAGACGAACTCGAATCGGTCCCAAAGCGCCTTGGCGCGGGCCGGTGGGTAGGTTTCGTAGAGCGCGCCGGGACGGTGCGTGTTGAGGTTGTCCAGCACCAGGGTGATGCGCGTGGCCTGTGGATAGCGCGCAGCGATGTCGTGAAGGAACCGCGCCCAGTCGGTCTTGGTCCGGCGCTCGGTCACCTTGGTCAGGCGCCATCCGGCCAGCGGTTCGGTAGCCATGAACACGGTGCAAGTGCCGCAGCGTCGATATTCGTAGTCCTCGCGCGCCGGCCGTCCCGGGGCCGGTGGGACCGGTGTGCGCGTCTCGCCGATCAACTGCCGCGGCGTCTCGTCCATGCACACCACCGGCCACTTCGGGTCGTACGGGCGTCGATAGACGTCGAGCACCTTCTCCATCCCCGCCGCGAAGTCGGCATTGCGCGGCGGCGGGATCACCCAACCGACGCGCCGCCACGGTTTGAGGGCGTTTTTTTTAACACCCGCCGCACCGTCTCGTGCGAGACGCTGTCGATATAACCCAGTTCCACCGCCCGGTCGGCCAGCAGGCGCAGCGACCACTGCGCATGCCCTTCGGGTGGCTCCCCGCAACTGAGCGCGACCAGCCGCGCCTCGAACTCCCCGTCCGCCTTGCGCAGGTACTTCGCGCGCCGCCCCTGACGAGATCCCAGCGCCGCCTTCAGTCCGTCCTCCACAAACCGCTTCTTGACCCGGTCCACCCGGCGCGCGCTGATGCGCAACACCCCGGCGATCGCCTCGCCCGTCGCGCGCCGTTCGTTGTACTGGCCCGCGTCGCAGTTGAGCAAAATCAACGCGTTGATCACCTTCTGCGAACGATGCGAACCCTTGCGCGTGACCGCCGTCAATGTCTCGCGCTCCCGCGCCTCCAACTCCACAACGTAGCGCTTCATGACCCACTCCTCGCCGTCCCCGAACGACAAGGAATCTATCATGTTCATTACGACATATCACGTGTGACATGACACTAGCGGTTATCATCCAAGCGCTGCCGCATGGTTGGTCAGCGAACGACACAAAAAATCTTGTCGATACCAGGCACCGGTGGTCGGAACGGGAGTTGCGGGACCGACTGCTTGGGGCGCTTCAAACTGAACGAAACCGGCATGATGAGGAGCAGCTTGAACGGTGAATCGCCGCACCGAGAAACTGACGGCTCTGCGCCCCGACGAGGATTTCGCCAGGTACGCGGACCACTACCCTGACGCCCTGCCGCAACGCCAACCCGACGCCGATGATGTCGCACAGGTCATCGCGCGCAAGCACTGCGCGGGGCGCAGGGGACGGGTGGATGGCGCGACCCTTGTGAAGTCCCTCAACGGGGACCCGAACGACGATGCAGACTGCGCGGCGCACTGGTGCCTGTCAAGCATCGCGCCGCACGAGTGCGCCCTGCTGGTCACCCGTTGCGGGGTAACCCCGCGGGCACTCGCTCGCCATTTCCGCGCAAGGCTCGTTCAAAGGGAAGCACTCGTGCGCTTCCTGAATCAGTTCGCCGTCCCTTTGGGATAAGATTTCCGCCGGATCGCGTTTGCGGATGACATGCGCACATCGAACAAGAAATAGCCATGATCGGCACCACATACTACGACCAACACCGAGACAACCTATTCACAACCTACAATGCCTTGGACGCCGCTGAGGTCCACGCAGCCTGGGCACACCTGCCGGACAAACCCGGAGTCGCTTGCGATATCGGCGCCGGCTCCGGAAGGGACGCAAACTGGCTGGCTACCCAAGGCTGGGAGGTGGTGGCGGTGGAACCGAGCACGTTGCGCGATCGGGCCTCGCGACATTCGCACCCTCGAGTCGTATGGATGAACGACGCGCTGCCACACCTGCGAAAACTACGCGCGCTCGGTCGTCGGTTCGATCTGATTCTCCTCAGCGCCGTATGGATGCACGTTGCGCCAAGTGACCGGGAGCGGGCGTTCCGAATCCTTTCCGAACTGCTCGGTCCGTCCGGTTGGCTTGTGATTTCGCTGCGCCGCGGTGGGGATGCCACCGAAAACGCCGCCCGAGGATTCCACGACGCGTCGACCGAGGAGTTGATCGGCCATGCCAACCGGCGCGCCATCGCGCTACACGAACAAACCACGCGCCCAGATCTGACACGCCCCAACCTCGCGTGGGAAACACTCGTCTTTGCCATGCCCGACGATGGCACCGGTAGCCTGCCGTTGCTGCGCCATGTGATCGTCAACGACAACAAGTCGTCCACCTACAAGCTGGGACTGTTGCGTACGCTGGTGCGTCTCGCCGAAACCGCGCCCGGGCTGGTCCTCGAACGGACGGACGACTACGTGGATATTCCGTTCGGGGCCGTCGGCCTGTACTGGGTGAAACAGTACTTGCCACTGGTGTTGCACCACGACCTGCCGCAACGGCCATCGGGGCCGGGAGGCTATGGCTGGGCCAAGGAAGCGTTCCACCGGCTGGGGGCCGTCTCGCCTGCCGACCTTCGACTGGGCAGCCGATTCGATGCGGACAGGGCCGTCATCCTCGCCCAAGCAATAGAAGACGCCTGTGCCAACATCGAAAAGATGCCGGTGCGCCACATCACCTTTCCGGGTTCCAACGACAAGCAATTGTTCGAGTCGGAGTTTCGCCGGGTAAAGCCTACCGCCCGACCCATCGTACTTTCACGCAAATATCTGGCGAGGTTTGGCCGCCTGCGGATTCCAGCACTGCTCTGGCAAACGCTCGGCCAGTATGCCTGCTGGCTTGATCCCGTCATCGTCCGGGAATGGCGGCAATTGACGTCGAACTGGGACAGCACCCCGTATCGGCGCAGCGCGGCCACATCGGAGTCAAGCGCATCCGTCAACGCAATCAAAGATCGGGATGACACAGCCCAACATTGGGCAGCGACCGACGACGTATTCGAGTGGGCGGAAAGCCGCTACGACACCAGCATAGCCCTTGATCGGGCGAAGCAGTTAAGCGAAGCTGGTTTTGCGCTGACCTGCATATGGTCGGCGGCGCGCATCAAGTCATCCCCGCACATAGACCACTGTTTTCCGTGGTCCCGCTGGCGCAACAACGATCTCTGGAACCTCCTGCCTGCCCGGGGCAACGTCAACCTCAGCAAGAGCGACCGGCTGCCCACCTCCCACGCCATGGCCGACGCCCGCGAACGCATGCTGGACTGGTGGCGACATGCCTGGGTCGGATCGCCACGGGAAGAGCAATTCTTCATGGAGGCGCGTTACTCTCTGCCGGGAATTCTTGACGCCCATCCCAATTTGGAAGAAGTCTTTCTTGCCGCGCTGCACCAGAGGGCCCGGTTGCGGCAGGATCAGCAGCTGGTTGAGTGGTCGGTTTGATTGGGGCGGCGAGTAGAGCGCATTTTCCATAAATGCGAGACCGGAAGCCGAAAGTCAGGCCTGGCGAGCAGCGCGCTCCCGATACAACTTCGGTGACAGCGACCCTCCTCAGCCCGAATGCCACTCACTGACAATATTGTCGAACTTTGGCCGTGGCCTCTCGTTCGGCGGCGTCGCCACACTGCCGATATGAATGAAGGCCGTGATCTGGGTTTCCTCCCCATGTCCCAGATACCGAATGACCTCCGGGTGATACGCTGGCCAGTCCGTCAGCCACTGCCCCCGGTAACCCAGCGCCGCGACCGCCACGAGGATGTTCTGGCACACGGCCCCGGTGGAGAGCAGCTGCTCCACCTCCGGCACCTTCGCCAATTTCTGCTCGTTGGGGCGATACGTGACCACCAGCAGGGCCGGTGCCCGTTGCGGCCGCTGACGCTCCAGCTCGACCATCACGTCTCCGGCTTCGGGGTGCTCCCGCCGATACAGCGCCGCGCAGAAATCCCCCAGCGCCTGCTGCGCCGACTTGTCCAGTACCTGAATTCTCCAGGGTTCGGCGCGGCTGTGGTCAGGTATGCGAAGGCCGCATCGCAGAATCGTTTCCAGTTCATCAGGAGATGGGCCGGGCGGGATGAGATCCTTGGCCAGAACGGAGCGGCGGGTCAGCAGCAGTTCGACTGTGGATTGGTTCATGAATCTGGTCCTTGCCGTGGCGCGCGACTGTATCAGGTTCATTCTGTTGAAGCATCGGGCAGTGCTTTGCGTTAGACGGCGGCGATAATTTACCATCATGGCGATGAAGATGACCGGATGCCATACGGGCTTGATCGTTACGTGCCTTGCGGCTTTAGGCTGTTCACCCTCCGTGACTACGATTCAACGGCCCAGCGATTTCGCATTTGCTCAGCCTCAGGGCGCCCAATCCATCGTTTCGCTGTTCTCGGGCGACGCGGAAGTTTTGTCGGACCAGGCGATCGCGGAAATCCTGGAATACGAGTACCAGCCGCCGCCGCTCAGCCGCATCGCCGTGATGCCATTCGGGCAGGAAACCTGGTCCAGGTGGTCCAGCGACTTCCTGTTGCTGTCCGAGCAACTTAAGCAGAATCTGATTGTCCGCTTACGAGAGTCGCCGCGCGTCTACGACGCCTCCATACTTCCGACCATCCTGATTCCGCAGCTTAGAACGGTACCGCACCTGCGTGAGGCGGCAGCACGTTATCAGGCCGATCTGCTCCTGGTCTATCGAAACACGTGTTACGGATTTGAGCGATACAGGTTCTTTGGAACAGACCGGTCGGAAGGATCCTGCGCCGTCGACGCGGTACTTCTCGACGTTCGCACGGGCCTTGTGCCGCTGACGACCGTGGCGTACGAAAACTTCAGCGCGGAGCAAAATACCGAGGACATCAATTTCAACGAAACGATACTCATGTCCCAGTTGGAAGCCACGGGAGCGGCACTTTCCACCCTGGGCGACGCTATCGTTGATTTCCTCGGCGTCGGAAACTGATCGGCGCAAGGAAAAACTGCAAGCGCGCTGGCTCGCTTCCGCGAATTTACGGTCATTCGATATGACCCTCCGGGTCCAGCGTATGTCGTGAATAGCGAATGGGCAGCGAGTATCGGGCGAGTCAACTATCCTTCCGCTTGGTATTCGATCCCCTCATCGTCGAGAAACCGGCGGATCACCTCCGCATGCACCGCCAGGCCCGTATTGAGAAACTGATGTGCCACCTGTCCCTTCGGTCCACCCGGTACAGGCGGGCTGAAGCCGAGTGGATAATGAACGGTGTGGGACTGGATGCCCCAGACTACGGCCTCGGCGTCGAAGACAGGCCCGCCCATCTGACCGATGAGGCTGGGCGAGGAGAGCTCGATGAAGTCGCTCGATTCTCCTTCCGCGCCGTTCGGACCGCGCTTGTTGACGACTCGCATGAACATTCCGTCCAGCGGTAGCATCGGCAACGGCACGGAACCTGGCGGCAAAGAGAACGTATCGGTCTGCTCGTCGTAGATGGGCTCGATCTTGTGCAGGGGGAAACCCAGATTGCAGAGGCTTCTGCCGGGCGTGTAGCCCCGCGAAGGACTCTTGATGACGGGAAACCGCGCCACGGAGTCCGGGTCGAATGGATCAAGTCGGCACAACGCCAGATCCGCGGCAGGCCTCACCTTGGCTACGACCAGTTCGACGCCGTCCACGCCCCACCATACCGAATGGTTGGCCACGGCCGATTGCTTGGGCGGGTGGAAGGAGCGCACTCCCTGCCTGCGAAAGCGCTTGTCGGCCGCCAGATCGCTCTGGAACTCGACCACGTTCTCCCGGTAGCCCGCACGCCGTCGGGCACTTTCCTGCTGCCGGCGCAGAATGTCCAGCAGGTGACCGGCTGTCAGAATCCAGCCGTCGCGATTCAACACGATGTAGGCACCAATGATACTGCCGCAATGTCCCTCGGCGCTGCGGCTGGAGATGACCATCGGTCGCGTGTAGCCCGCAGCCACGGGTACCGCCTTGCTGAACATCCTGTCGCCTCCTCTTTGACGGCCGGGCACCAACGCCCCGTGGCAATCGTCTCGCTGGCCGCTGGCCGCTGGCCGCTGGCCGCTGGCCGCTGGCCGCTGGCCGCTGGCCGCTGGCCGACATTATGCGCACATCTCGTCCCGGGTGCCGCACTTTGCCGGGCAGCTGTGACGTGTCGTTAGTTCCAAGCAAGCCTCGGATTGCCCATCATTCCTCCACGACTCCACAACTTGACTCTGGAACTCGACTTGTGAGAATTTGACCCAAGTCGCGCTCTGGATGAAACAGAGCGAGGCAAAGACCTGAGGGGCGGCTTCGCGCCTGAGATGCCGACCGAGTGGCGGCAGACCCTTGGAACCTGAACCAGATAATGCTGGCGGAGGAACAGGCCCATGTCCGTTTACTGTCATTTTTCTTCTTGCTGCCTTGCTCCGCGTCGTCTTGCGCAAGGCCTTCCTGAACCCAGAAAGCTCTCCGCGCGACGGACGCTTCCCGTGTGGTGGGCGGTTCCGCTGCCGAAAGTTTGTATCTCGTTGCTAGCTGGTGCCGTTCTCGCGCTGCCCCTCCGACCGGCCGCCCAGGAAATTGACGAAATCATCGTCTACGGCGACCTTCGCGAATCCGAGATCGAAAACCTGCCCACCAGCGTGACGGTCCTCGACGAATCGCTTATCCGTCAGCGCAACGCGTCGCACTTCGAGGAAATGGTCGCCGCTGCGGCCAACCTGAATCTCTCCAACGGCGCATCGCGGGCGCGGTTTTTCCAGATACGGGGCGTCGGCGAGCGCGGCCAGTTCACCGAGCCGCTGAATCCTTCGGTGGGCCTCCTCGTCGATGGCGTGGACTTTAGCGGAATCGGGGGTGTTTCAACGCTCTTCGATGTCGAGCAGATCGAGGTGTTTCGCGGGCCTCAGGGCACGATTTATGGTGCCAACGCGCTGGCGGGACTCATTTCCTTGCGCAGCCATGCCGCGGAACACGATGCCTCAGGCCGCATTCGAGTGGAAGCTGGTGACTACGGAGTACGCGGTCTCGCGGCAGCCTACGGTGGATCGCTGTCGGACAACGTCGCATTTCGCACTTCGCTTGCAACCTACGCTGGCGACGGATTCATCCACAACATCCATCTCGGCACCCACGACACGAACGACATCGACGAACTCACCTGGCGCGGCAAGCTGGCCATCGATCTGTCCGACGGTGCGCGCCTCCATGCCAATCTCGGTTTCGTCGACCTCGACAACGGCTACGACGCCTTCTCGCTCGACAACGACCGGCGCACCCGTTCCGACCAACCCGGGGCCGATACTCAGGAAAGCCTCTTCGGTTCCCTGCGCCTGGAACTCGCGAACGAGGTATTCGACACGGAGCTAAGCATCGCCAGCGCCAGGTCCGACATCGAATACGGCTACGACGAGGACTGGACATACGATGGATTCCATCGTTGGGGCTATTCCTCGACGGACCAGCTCAACCGCGAACGCGAAACACTGACCACCGAGGTCCGCGTGGCCTCATCGGAGGCCGGACGCCTGTTCGGCGGTCGCGCCGACTGGGTGGCCGGCCTGTACACGCTGCGGCAGCGGGTGGATTTGCTCAGGATCTATACCTACGCGGAGTCGGATTTCACGAGCCGATTCGAAATCCGGCGCATGGCCGGTTATGGGCGCATCCAGGGCGATCTGTCCCGGCGGGGCCGCCTCACGCTCGGGCTGCGCCTTGAGGCGCACCAGTCCTACTACTTGGACTCTGTCGGTGTGGCCTACAACCCGGATGAGAGCATGGTCGGCGGCCGCATCGCCTACGACCACGCCCTCTCGGGGAGCTGGTCCGGGTATGCGAGTCTCTCCCGCGGATACAAGGCGGGAGGATTCAACCTGGACGGCTCGCTCGACGAGAGTCTGCGCCAATACGACGCCGAATTCCTCTACAACCATGAGCTCGGCATCAAGGGAAGTGTGCCGGATACCGGACTCCGCATGCGCCTCGCGCTGTTCCGAATGGACCGAAACGACGTACAGATCGGCAGTTCGACCACCCTGCTCCGGGATGACGGCAGCAGCGAATTCATCGCTTTCATCGGCAATGCCGCGGAAGGCGTGAACCAGGGCTTGGAGGCGGAGCTCAGCTGGAACCCGGGCGAGCGCGTCGACATCGTCGGCAGCCTCGGGCTGCTAGACAGCAAATACGAGAACTACGTCAACGGCAACGGCGAAGACCTCGGCGGTCGCGACCAGGCCCATGCGCCCGGGTATCAATACCACCTCGCGGCGAATGTCGTATTGACGGGAAATTTGGGGTTATCTCTGACCCTTGAAGGGCGTGACGAATTCTTCTTCTCGGACAGCCACGACGCTCGCTCAAAGGCCTACGATCTGGTCCACGCGCAGCTCACATGGGAATGGCGGGATGTTTCGTTCAGCCTGTGGGGCCGCAATCTCTCGAACGAGGACTATTTCGTGCGCGGGTTCTTTTTCGGCAACGACCCGCGCGACGGTTATGTCGGGCACCGCTATACGCAGCTGGGGGAACCGCGGAGGTTCGGTCTGACGTTGTCGCGGGAGTTCTGACTGCTGCATCCAAAAGGATCTCCGGGAGCATCCTTTCCACGAGCGCGGCATTTTGCCGCAGCGCGAAACTCGAAACACTCATCTCTCGGAGAATGCAATGGAAGAAGAAGTCGTCGCCGTATTTGTTCCGATCGTCTTGTTCATCGCCATCGCAGTCGTGATGTGCGTTGGTTCCTACCTGCGCCATCGCAACATCGAGGCGGTCCAGAAGACCGTGCAAACGGCCATCGAACAGGGGCAGGAACTCACCCCCGAGTTCCTCGAAAGACTTGCACAGGCGCCTCAACGCGGAAAGGACAATGGCGAGAAAACGGACCTCCGCCGGGGCGTAATCCTGATCACCGTCGGACTCGGCATCGCAGCCTTCGGGTTGCTGGTTGGCAAGGGCGAAGCCATGCGTCCGATGCTTGCCATCGGTACGCTGCCGTTCCTGATCGGTACCGCGTACCTGGGGCTGTGGAAATTCAGCCAGTCGGACAAGTCCGGCTAGCACGGTAGTTTGCCTGCCCGTGGAGCGCCTTGACGAGGAACTCGTTGCCCGAGCCATCGCGACCGGCCATCCCGCGGACTACGACGAGCTGATCCGCCGCCACCAATCCGATGTGCGCAATTGGCTGCGCCACCTGACGGGCGACCCCTCAAGGGCCGATGACCTGGCACAGGAAACCTTCATTCGGGCGTGGGAACGGCTGCATACGATCAGTCACGGCAAAAGTTTCAAGGCCTGGGCAATGAAAATCGCCTACAACCTGTTTCTACAGTCAACCCGTAGGCAGTGCAGGGAAGCGCGGTTGGCGGATGCCCTGGGCCGGGAACAACTGGTAACCGAATGCCATGTCACTCCGAGTCGCGACGTGGGTGTGGCCGATCTTCCCAGGATGCTGGCGGCGCTGACCGAAGACGAACGCGTGACCATGGTACTCTGCTACGCTTACGGCATGAGCCACCGGGAGATCGCCGAATTCACCGAATTGCCGCTGGGAACGGTAAAGTCACACATTCGAAGGGGAGCGGCGCGGATTCGGGACCGTTTCGACTTGGGGAACCGCGCTAATGGATAAGCTCGACACACGCAAAATCCCTGACGAGGAGCGCCGGCTCTCGGAACTCTTCGACGCGCTCGCGCCACCGCTGGAGGACCAGGGCTTCAGCGTGCGAGTGGCGCGGCGCATCAGGCGACGCCGGTGGTTGCGGCGCGCCGTGCTCGGCGCCGCCGTGGTCGTCGGAGGCATGCTGTCACTCGACCCGCTTGTCGAGGTGTCGGTCCTGGTATACGAATTTTCCGTCCAGCTTTCCGAGGGCTTGATTTCCTCTGCCACCAGCTGGAATGATCCGGCATGGCTTGCGCAGAACCGGTTGGTCCTGATCCTGGCCATCCTGGCCGCCTCCTTGCCGGGAGCCATACGGTTGTCGGGCGAATAGCGCTTTCAGCACACTGAGTAACGGTTCAATACCGAAGCTGGACACCGGCTTTCACAGCTCCCGTCGCCAAACCACCCTCACCCCTGAGCCCGCTCGCATTATCCTCCCCCTATGACAATGGTATTGCTGTTTTTTGCGGGCCTCGCGCTGCTCTGGTTCGGCGGCGAGGGCCTTGTGCGTGCGAGCGCGGCGCTCGGAATACGATTCGGGATGACACCGCTCATCGTTGGTCTGACCATCGTCGCCTTCGCCACGAGCGCACCGGAACTCGCGGTGAGCCTTGCGGCGGCGTTCCGCGACTCGCCGGGGTTGGCCGTCGGCAACGTCGTGGGATCCAACATCTGCAACATCACGCTGGTGCTCGGCGTGACCGCGCTGATCGGGCGACCCCGGGTCAAGGGACAACTGCAAAGGCGCGACTCCGCGGTCCTGGTCGTGAGCACGCTGCTCGTGCCGTTTCTGCTGCTCGACGGGCTGCTGGGGCGGATCGAGGGCCTTGTGCTGGTCGGCATGATCGCCGCCTACGTGACGCTTGCGGTGCGCGAGGCGGCAACGGTCCGCCACCCCGCACCGAATACCGACGAGACATTGGTGGGCACGAGTTCGGAGGCCTCGATCACGTTCAACCTGCTACTGGGCCTGGCAAGCCTTTCAATGCTCATCTTCGGCAGCGATCTTTTCGTCAGGGCCGCAGTCGATATCGCCTCTGCGCTTGGCATTTCCTCCGCCGTCGTCGGCCTGTCGGCCGCGGCGCTGGGTACGAGCTTGCCGGAGCTTGCCACTTCAATCGTCGCCGCGCGGCGAGGCCAGCCGGAAATGGCTGCGGGCAACCTGATCGGCTCGAACATTTTCAACCTGCTGCTGATTCTAGGGGCAACTTCGCTTGTCCGACCGCTCACACCCAACGGCATCGGCATCGCCGACCTCGGTGTCATGGTCGCGACTTCACTGTTCGCCCTTGCCCTCCTGGTCCTCAAGCCGCGCATCGACCGGCCCGAAGGGGCAGTACTGATCATTTGCTACGTGGGTTACATGGGGTGGCTGTTCGGCTCGCTGGGGTGAGCCGGGATCAATCCACCGCCCGAAGTCGCTCTCCCGTTCGGCGATAATTGCCGTGCCGAATTCCATGGAGTAACGGTGGCGCACAACTCGCAGACCCCACAGCCCTACGCCGACCTCGGTCCGGACCGGATTCTCGATTCTCTGGAGGGGGTCGGGTTTGCCTGCGACGGGCGCATCATCGCGCTCAACAGTTACGAGAACCGCGTCTATCAGATCGGCTCCGAAGACGGCGGTTTCGTAGTGGCAAAGTTCTATCGGCCGGGAAGGTGGAGCGATGAGGGCATCCGCGAAGAGCATCGATTCGCCTTGGAACTCGTCACCAATGAGCTTCCCGTCGTGCCGCCCATCGCAGTTAACGGGGAGACATTGCACCGCCACGAAAGCCATCGCTTCGCAGTCTATCGACGCCAGGGCGGGCGCTGGCCGGAGCTTGGCCGCGCCGGGGAACGGGAGATGCTCGGCCGGTTCATCGGCAGAATCCACGCCGTCGGCGCGCTCGGCCGTTTCGCGCGCCGGCAGGAGATTTCCATCGAACGCATGGGCCACGACGCATCCCGCTTCGTCCTGCTGAGCGACTGGATCCCGGCGCACCTGGTGGAAAGCTACCGCGCAATCGTCGACAGGGTGCTAGCGGCGGTGGCCGAAGCGTTCGACCGGGCGGAGCCCTGTCGGCGGCTGCGAATACACGGCGACTGCCATCCGGGCAACGTGCTCTGGAGCGACGACGGCCCGCACTTCGTGGATCTGGATGACTGCGTCACGGGACCGGCGGTCCAGGATCTCTGGCTTTTCCTCTCGGGGGAGCGCGACGAGCGCGCCCTGCAGCTACGGCAATTGTTGCGCGGTTATCGCCAGTTTCACGACTTCGACTACCGCGAACTGCACCTGATCGAAGCGCTGAGAACTCTGCGAATGATCAACTACACCGCCTGGCTCGCCCGCCGCTGGGAAGATCCGGCGTTCCCGAAAGCATTCCCCTGGTTCGCGGAGACGAAGTACTGGGAAGAACATGTGCTGGCGCTCAAGGAGCAGGCCGCGACGTTGGAGGAGCCGGTCCTGGAGGTCATATAGCGGGTGTCGACCGTACGAATGTACGGACATTCGGACACTCAGGTGACTTTCACCGAGGCCTCGTGTTTCACGGGGAAATTGACCGACTTGGCAATGTTGCAAAGGGCACCCGCTCGCTCATGCAGTTGCCCGGCCCTGGCCGCATCGCTGTCCGCGGTGATCGTGACCTGCGGCCTGAGCGTCACCCCGGTAAACTGGCCGGAACCGTCGCGGGACATTTCCATCTCGCCTTCCGCCCGGTCCTGGTAGCCCGTGACCACGACCCGATTGACGGCGCACAGGTGCAGATACCACAGCATGTGGCAGGCCGAGAGCGCCGCCAGCAGCAACTCCTCGGGATTGTGGCGGTTGGCGTCGCCGAAATAGTTGGGGTCCGACGACCCCCTGATGACCGCCTTGCCTTCGCACTCCACGTCGTAGTCCCGGGTATACGCCTTGTAGCCGCTTGTGCCCTCGCCCTGGTTCCCTGTCCAGGTGAGCGTTGTCTTGTACACGTGTTCCGTCATTCATTGCTCCCATGGTGATAGATTGAAAGCGAGGAGGGCCGGCTACAAGACCGAACAGGCATCATCGAATTCCAGCCTGGGCAGCCGCCCGAAGACACTCTCCGGATCGCCCCTGCCCAGGCCACAGATGAAGTTCGACTTGTATTGCCCGTCCGGAAAGAACTCGGCATCCACCCCGGCGTTGTCGAATCCGGACATCGGGCCGCAATCCAGCCCCACGGCTCGGGCGGCGATCAGGAAATAGGCTCCCTGCAGCGTTCCATTGCGAAACGCGGTCACCTCCGCCAGTTGTTCGTTGCCGACAAAGAAATCACGGGTCTCCGGCCGATGGGGCGTGAGTTTCGGCATCTGCTCGTAGAACTCGGAATCGTAGGCGACAATCGCAAGGACAGGAGCGGTGATCGCCTTTTTCACGTTCGCCGGCCGCAAGTGCGGCTCGATGCGCGTCTTCGCTGCCGGCGTGCACAGGAACACGAACCGAGCCGGGCAGCAATTGAAGCTGGTGGGCCCCATTTTCAGGATGTCGTAAAGGCGGCGAAGCTGATCTTCGGGAACCGGTCCCTCAAGCCAGCCGTTGTAGCTGCGGGCATCGAAGAACAGTTGCTGCAGGGCCTCAAGGCCGATCTCGAATTTCATCGATCTTTGCTCAGGAAAGTACGGCGATGAAGTCCATCTGGATATGCCGGCCGGCCGGCATGTCCGACGGGACCATATGGCGTACCGGGCGGTCGTCCTCGTCCGGGAACATTTCGAGCCAATGGGGATTGACCTTGGGCCGGATCCTGCGGTCCCTTACGTACACGGTGACCTTCGCGATGTTGGCGGGGGAACCGCCGGCCCTTCGAAGGATGTTGCGCACGTTCAGGAATGTATTTGCGATCTGGCTCTCCTCGTCCTCGGGCAGTTCATGAGTCTCGGGATCGTCACCACCGGTGGCTGCCGAGAAGACCATGTTGCCGATCTTGACCGCCGCGGGAAACGGATTGACGTGCTCTGGAATGTCCGGTCCGGAAATGCGTTGTCGTAGGGCCATGGTCCTGGTGTCCTTTATGGGGTTGGCTCGAAGGAGGCGTATTATCGCAAGGCGTCGCAAGCCATTGTCAACGCTCTGGACCGAGGAACACTCCAGGGCCGGGCGCGACGGATTCACCGATGGTTTCGGCGGCGACTTTGGGGATGCTGCGGTGTCAGCCCAGGTAGTCTGCGGTCAGTTCCTCCGACACATCCCACAGCCGGCGGGCCATGTCACGGTCCTCCATGTGACCGCCCGGCTCGACGGCATCGCAGTCGGAGAAATACAGTCCGCTGACTCCGGCAAGTTCCGGATAGGTCGCCACGTAACATGTGGTGGCGGCTCCTTCGGGGATGGTCTTGGTCGCCATCCCGCTTCCCATGCCCATGGCGCCCATGGGCGGCAGGTTGCGGAGGATGTTGGTTGTGAAGATCGCTCCAGGATGCAGCGAGTTCGATGTCGCCGAGGTTCCCGCTATCCGCGTCGCCAACTCCAGCGAAAACAGCCCGTTGGCGAGCTTGGAGTGACCGTATGCACCCTGCGCCCAGCCTTCTCCGCTGAGATTGCCGAACTGGATGCCGCCCTCGGGCGCACCGTTATGGGCGATGCTGCTGACGACCACAACCCGGCCCTGGGGCGCCGCCAACACCTGGTCAAGCAGCCGGTTGACGAGGAGGAAATGGCCCAGGTGATTGACCACAAACTGGATTTCCAGTCCGTTGACCTGCTGAAGTTCCCGTAACAGCATGCCGGCATTGCAGATCAGCATGTCGATGGGTGTGTCCATGGACCTGACGGCCTCGGCGCAGGCGACTACGGAGTCGAAGTCGCTCAGTTCGAGCGCTGCCGGCGTGGTGCGGCCTGCCACGCTGTCGCACGCTTCCCGAGCCCTTTCGAGCGTGCGCCCGGTGCCGATCACGTGGGCGCCCCGCAGCGCCAGCACGCGCATGGTTTCGTACCCGATACCCGAGTTGCAGCCCGTCACCAGGGCCGTCTTGCCGGACAGATCAAGCCCGGCCGTGACTTCTTCGGCCGTGGAAGCCGCCCCGAACGGGCTGACAGGCGCTTCCAACGAGCGCGCAACAGGCAGGTACGGCATCAGGACAGTGCTGGAACTGGCCTGGAGAAAGCGTCGCCGGTTCATTGCATTTTCTCCGGTTCTGAATTGGCCTGCCATTCTAGCCAATTTTCGGCGACGGACCGGTGGAATCATCGCCGCGGTCGCAGCGCTCATGAGGTTGATGCCCTGGAGACATCCGCTTCCTGGTCAGGCTCACTGACGGGGCGGTAACTTCTGGCAAATTGGAGCAACGCCCGTGCGCGCTTCACCACCGGGACATCGATCACCCTGCCGTCGAGAGAAGTGGAACCGCGCCCCTTTCGCTCTGCGTCCTCGTATGCGGCCACCACGCGTCGCGCATATTCAATCTCCACAGCGGAGGGCGAGAAGGACTGGTTGATGGCCTCGATCTGTGCCGGGTGTATGGCGAACTTTCCCTTGAAACCGAACCGCTTCGCCAGTGCGCAGTTGTTCCTTAATCCATCCTCATCCCTGAACCGGAAATAAGGCGTGTCCAGCGCCTGCACTTCCGCTGCCCGGGCGGCGATGCACAGGAGGTTGCGCGCCACCGCGACTTCGGACTCGTCTCCGAGCCGCTCGATGCCCATGTCATGGGTGAAATCCTCTCCGCCGAAGGCGACCCCCTCGATTCGCGGACTGGCGCTGCAGATCTCGTAGCAATGCACGATTGCCTTTGCGGACTCCAGCCAGAGAAAGAGTTTTACCTGGCCCGAATGAAGCCCCTTGCGCTCCTCCAGCCCGTCCAGCAGCGAGGCAATTATGCCAATGTCGTCAGGACCGTTGACCTTGCCGATGGAGATGCCGTGGATGTGTGGACCCACCACTGCCGCCAGGTCGGCAGCGGTCCAGCCCGTTTCCAGGCCATTGACCCGCGGGATTACCGGGATTCCTGTCCCCGCGAGGTCCGGCAGGACGGCAGCGATGGTACTGCGCGCGTTCGCCTTCTCGGCGTCGGGCACGGAATCCTCCATGTCCGGAACGAAGGCGTCGGGACGGAAGTTCATCGCCTTGCGGAGCATGGACTCCTTGTTGCCCGGCACGAAGAGCAAGCTTCTGAATGGCATCCGACACTCTCACCACAGTTGGCCTCGCCAGCGCCCCGTCACCGGCAATAGCGAGCAATGACAGGGAGTCTAGAAGGGCTGGGACCGGTAAAGCAATTGGCGCCAGGGCACCACAGTGGTTCGCGCGATGCCGCAGATCACCAGGTATTGATCGCCATGCACCGTCGCGGATACACCCGTCGTCGGCGCAACGGGTAGAATTGCGTTCGCCTCGCACTTCCGGGAAACAAGATGCAAATGCGATCCTCGATATTGATTCTATCGGTTCTTCTCGGCCACCCCGGAGCCGTACTGGGCCAGGATGAGCCGCTTACGCTTGAGGACATCGTCACGCTCAAGCAGGTCGTTTCGGCGGACATGTCACCCAGCGGCGAAGACATTGCCTATGTGCTCAACGTGCCGCGCATCCCGTATGTGGATGAGGATGGCGGCGCCTACCGCGAATTGCATGTCACGGATCTGGATGGCAATTCTCGAGGCTTCATCACCGGTGAGGTCAACATAGGGCAAATCGCCTGGTCCGCGAATGGCGAATCCATCTACTACCTGGCGGAGCGGAACGACGACGATGAGTTCAAGGCACTCTACGCCATCCCCCTGGCCGGGGGCGAGTCGCAGCGAATCTATTCCCATGCCGCCGACATTCAGAGCTTCCATCCCTCACCGGACGGACGGCATATCGCCTTCCTGGCCACCGAGGGCCATCCGTCCGAACGGGAAGAATTGGCCAACCTGGGGTTCAGGGCCGTGGTGTACGGGGAATCCAGACGTTCCACGCGGGTCTGGATGCTGGATCTTGATGTCGACGAGCCGGAGGCGGTGGCGGCGGAACTGCCGGGGTCGGCCAGCAGCTTTCGGTGGGCACCCGATGGCGGTCGCTACGTGGTCGCCCTGGCCCCGACGCCCAGCGTCGACGACAGCTTGATGCGACGGAGGTTTCACATCGTCCAGGCGAACACAGGCGAAGTGCTGACCGTACTCGATACAGCCGGAAAACTTGGTGATGTCGCCTGGTCGCCGGACGGAAGCCAGGTGGCCTTCGTAGGCGCGGTGGATCTCAACGACCCGGCGCCCGGCCAGATCTTTATCGCCGAATCCAACGGCGAGGGCATTCGCGCGCTGTCGCCAGGCTACCCGGGCCACGTCACGGAAGTTCAGTGGCGCGACGCCGACACTCTCTGGTATCTCGGCTCGCGCGGCCTTTGGAACGAGTTGGATGCGCTGGCCGCGGATGGCTCATCCGTTCTGAGCACGCCGCCGGAAGGCAACCCTATCGCACGTTCCTTTGACGCGGCACCGGGTTCCGGGACGCTTGCTGCGATCGCGGACACACCCGAACATCCGCGCGAGGTCTATGTCTGGAACGAAACGGATGGGTATCGGCGGCTGACGGATTCCAATCCGGAGCTGGCCGGCCGGCCGCTGGCCACGCAGGAAACCGTGACATACACCGCGCGGGACGGACTGGAACTCCAGGGCGTGCTGGTGCGCCCGCTGGAGAGCGGACCCGGACAGCGCCATCCGTTGATTCTCGTCATCCACGGCGGCCCCGAGGCGCACTACAGCAACGGCTGGATGTCAGGCTACTCGGCTCCGGCACAGACGCTTGCCGCCAGAGGCCATGCGCTCTTCTATCCCAATTACCGGGCCAGCACCGGGCGCGGCGTGGAATTCTCCAGGCTCGACCACTACGACCCCGCCGGCAAGCAGTTTGATGATCTGGTCGATGCCAAGACGTACCTGGTCGACCTAGGCCTGGCCGATCCCGACCGCGTGGGCATTACCGGCGGCTCCTACGGCGGCTACGCCACCATGTGGGCCTCGACGGCCTTGAGCGAACACTTCGCCGCCGGGGTTGCTTTCGTCGGAATCTCCAACCTGGTATCCAAGGTCGTTTCCGGCGACATTCCCCGCGAGCTGTACGAGGTGCATATGCGGTTCTGGCCCTGGGATGACTGGCAACTCGCGCTGCAGCGAAGCCCCATTTACCACGCGGGCAACTCGCGGACCCCCCTGCTGATCCTGGGTGGCGACCGCGATACGCGAGTCAATCCCGCACAGTCCCTGGAGTTGTACCAGACGCTGAAACTGCGCAGCGAAACGCCGGTGCGGCTGGTGATCTATCCTGGCGAAGGGCACGGCAACAGCCGCATGGCCGCACGTCTCGACTACTCGATGCGCCTGGTACGGTGGATGGACCACTATCTTCTGGGTCCAGGCGGGGAAGCGCCGCCGTATGAACTGGATCATGGGAGCCGTTTGGCCGAGATCAAGGAGGTGGGAGAGTAAGCCTTGATCTACACGGGAAAATGCCATTGCGGATCCGTCGTTTTCGAGGTCGAGGCGCCAGAGCAGATCGAGTGCGTTCAGTGCAACTGCTCCATTTGTGGAAAATCCGGCTATCTGCACCTGATGGTTCCGAAGTCCCGGTTCTCGCTACTTCGGGGAACACGGGAACTCGTTTCGTACACGTTCAACACCGGCGTCGCAAGGCACCTGTTCTGCAAGACGTGCGGGATCAAGTCATTCTATGTTCCAAGATCCAATCCCGACGGCTATTCCGTAAACGTCAGGTGCCTGGAGCCGGCGCCCCGTAATGTCATCATCGAGCCATTCGACGGACGCAACTGGGAACAACACGCGCACACGCTGTCGCACTTGAGCCGGGAGTCCTGACTGCGAAACCTGACGATCCGGGCAAATTTGTCTGAATCGCCTTGAAGACGAGGGACTATGCCTCGTACAGGGCCAACCGGGTATTCTCGGGTAGTATAAACAGGCCCTACAGCAGCCCCGCTCCCCTGGCCCACCGATACTTGGCGCCGAGAATGGCTACCGGCAGTTCCGTGGTGTACGGGCACGACACGATGCCACGTCCGTAGAGATACTCCGAGGCTTCCTCCACCTCCACGTCGCCCACCAGCGAAGCGACGATGGGCTTGTGGATGCCCGCGTCCCTGCCTTCCTGAACCACCCGCGCGCACAACTCGGCGAACACCATCGGCGGAGTGATGATGGTATGCCAATACCCAAGGATGAGCGCGTGCACCCGCTCATCCCGCAGCGCCAGGCGAATGGTGTTCTCGTAGGTGATCGGCGGCTCGCCGCCGGTGATGTCCACCGGGTTTCCGGACGCGCCGAAGGGCGGGATGAATTGCTTGAATGCCTCGTCCAGGTCCGTCGGAAACGACATCAGCGACAGCCCGTGATCCACCACGGCATCGGCCAACAGGACACCCGACCCTCCCGCGCCGGTGATGATGACGATATTCTCTCCCTTCGGCGTCGGCAGAACCGGCAACCCCCTGGAAAACTGAAGCATGTCGTTAAGGCTGTAGGCGCGGATCACGCCGCTGGCCCGCAGGATGTCGTCGTAGACCTTGTCATTTCCCGCCAGCGCGCCGGTATGGGAAGCCGCGGCCCGGGCGCCGAGCCGGGTGCGGCCGGCCTTGAGCATCACGACAGGCTTCTTCCGCGAGACGCGCTTGGCGACTTCAGCAAAACTGCGACCGTCCTTCAGGTCCTCGGCGTGCATGGCAACGACATCGGTGTTGTCGTCCTGTTCGAAAAACGCGAGGAGGTCGTCCTCGTCGAGATCGGACTTGTTGCCGAGTCCGACAATGGCGGAAACTCCCATTCCGGTCGAGCGGCTGAAACCGATGATTGACATGCCCACGCCGCCGCTCTGTGACGACAACGCCGTCTTGCCCTTGACGTCGTAGGGGGTGCAGAAGGTGGCGCAGAGATTGGAAGGCGTATAGTAGAAGCCGTAGATGTTGGGCCCCATGATGCGCACGCCGTGCTTGCGCGCCACGCCGAGCAGTTCGTCCTGCGCTTCGGTTTCTCCCACCTCGGCGAACCCGGAAGGGATCATGACCGCGCCCGGGATTCCCTTCTGGCCCACCTCCTCCATGGCGCCTGCGCAGAACCGTGCCGGCACGGCGAATACGGCCACGTCGATCTCGCCAGGCACGTCCCTGACACTCTTGTAGGCCTTCCTGCCCAGGATTTCGTCGGCCTTGGGGTTGATCGGATACAGCTCCCCCGCGTACCCGCCGTTGATGATGTTCTTCATCACCGAATTGCCGATCTTTCCCTCGCCGTCGGAGGCGCCGATCACGGCAACCGCCCGGGGATTCATGATCCGGTCCATGGCCGCGACAATTTCCTCCCGGCTCGGCCTGAACCTTTCCTTCCGCGGCGAGAAATCCACGGTGATCAGGGCGTCCACCGCGGTGGCGTCGTCGGCGCCGGCCAGTATGGGGTTGAGGTCGATCTCCCGGACTTCGGGAAAGTCGCCGATCAGCTCGGAGACGTTGACGATAATGTCGGCGAGCGCATCGCGGTCCACGCCGACCGCGCCACGGACGCCGTCCAGCACCTCCGCAGCCTGGATTCCGTCGAGCATGGCATGGGCATCGTCCTCGGTGGCAGGCGCGAGTCGGAAGGTGATGTCCTTGAGAACCTCCACCAGCACTCCGCCAAGACCGAATGCCACGAGCTTGCCGAAACTGGGATCGGTGACGGCACCGACAATGACCTCCTGCTTGTCGCCGGACACCATTTGCTGCACCTGAACGCCGTCGACCCGGGCATCCTCCCGGCACGCGCGGGCACCGGCGACGATGGAATCGTATGCCGACATGGCCGCGCCGCCGTCAGCGACGCCAACCACCACACCGCCGGCCTCGGTCTTGTGGAGTATGTCCGGCGAGACGACCTTCATCACCACCGGGTAACCGATGTCATCCGCGATGGCGCGCGCTTCCGTCGCGGACTGGGCAAATCCTCCGCGCGGCAGTGGTATGCCGTACGCGGCACATACGGCCTCGCACTCCGGCGCGGTGAGGGCGGTGCGCCCATCCGCCTTGACACGGTTCAGTATGCCGCGGACGGTTTCTTGCCTTTCAGGCATGCGATCTCCTTATCTGTGCGGCACAGCGCCGGGGAACTCCTTCCCCGGCTCAACGTGTAAACGCGCCCGCGCCCTTGAGCCCATCGATCTCATCGCCGTCGTAGTCCAGCACTTCACTGAGGATCTCGTCGGTGTGTTCGCCGAGCAGCGGTGACCGCTTCACCTCCACGGGCGAGTCGGACAGTTTCATCGGGCACCCCAGGTTGTACCACTTGCCGCGTTGTGGATGGTCCAGCTCGACGTACATCTCACGCAATTTGACGTGATCATCGTTGGCCAGGTCCTTGGTGCTCATGATCGGGCCGCAGGGCACATCGATCTCGTTGAGAATTTCCATCAACTCGCGCTTGGTGTAGCTGCTGGCGAAGTCGGTCAGTATCTGCCACATCTCGCCCTGGTTGGCACGGCGCACGTCAATATTGATGAAACGCGGATCGTTCACCAGCTCCTCGCCACCGACCCGTTTGGCCAATGCGTTCCAGACATGTTCCTGAACCACCACGTAAAGATAGTCGTTGGGACCGCCGGGCCTGCACCGTATGGCATTGCCGAGCTGCCCGCCACCGGAGTCGTTGCCGGCACGCGGGGTGAAATCCTCGAACTCCTGACTGGAGTATTCGGCAAGCGGTCCATGGTCGAGGCGTTGATGGTCGCGCCACTTGACCCGCACCAGGTTCATCACGCAGTCCATCATGGCGCATTCCACGTACTGGCCGCGGCCGGTGCGCTGCCGCTGGATGATCGCCGCCAGGATGCCCGCCATCAGGTGCACACCCGTGCCCGAGTCGCCAATCTGCGCGCCGGTCACCACCGGCGGTCCGTCCGGCAAGCCGGAGGTGCTCATGGCGCCGCCCATGGCCTGGGCGACATTCTCATAGGCCTTGAATGCCGCGTAGGGACCTTCGGTCCCGAACCCCTTGATTGAGGCCATGATGATGCGGGGGTTGATCTGGTGGACCTGCTCCCAGCCGAAGCCAAGCCGGTCGAGCACGCCCGGCCCGAAATTCTCCATGACCACATCGCAGCACCTGATCAGCTTCGTGAAGACCTCCTTGCCCCTCTGGTTCTTCAGGTTCAGCGTGATGGACCGCTTGTTGCAGTTCAGCATGGTGAAATAAAGGCTGTCGGCGCCGGGGATGTCCACGAGCTGCTTGCGAGTGGCATCACCCCAGGGCGATTCCACCTTGATCACGTCGGCGCCCAGAAAACCCATGAGCTGGCTGGAGGTCGGCCCCGCCTGCACGTGGGTCATGTCAAGAATGCGGATGCCGGAGAGGGCCTTGTCCATGGTCCTGTTCTCCCCTTACTTGTACATTGTCTGACGCTTGGTTCCGGGCGCCCACTCCTGCGGGTCCACCCAGATGTTGATCACCGCCGACTTGCCCGACGACGCCACGGCTTCACGCGCCCGCAACAGCGCAGGCTGGATCTGGCCCGGTTCGCGGACCTCCTCACCGTATCCCCCGAGCATTTCGGCGAACTTGGAGAAGGGCACGTCGCCCAGCAGGTTGCCGACGTCGCCGCGCTCCTGGCCGTACTTGGCCAGTTGACCGTAGCGGATCTGGTTCATGGCGGAATTGTTGCCGATCACGGCGATGTAGGGCGCGCCGAAACGGTTGGCGGTCTCCATGTCGAAGGCGGTCATTCCGAAGGAGCCGTCACCATAGTAGCAAAGCACCTCCTTGTCCGGATGCGCGAGTCCTGACGCCAGTGCAAAGCCGGTGCCCACACCCAGACCACCCAGCGCGCCCGGATCCATCCAGTTACCCGGCGCGCGCGGCTGCACGGCTTGGGCGCTGATGGTGACCACGTCGCCGCCGTCGCCGATGTAGATGGTCTTTTCGGTGAGAAATTCGTTGAGCTCCCAGGCCACCCGGTACGGGTGGATCGGATCGGCATCGGACAGGAACAGGGGCATCAGCCGCTCCGTCTTGACCTTCTCGATGCCACGCAGATGGGCCAGCCATTCGCTGCGCCGGCCCGCCCCGTTGTCGGTCAGCCCGGTTGTGGCATCAAGGACCGCGCCGAGGATCGCTCCCGGATCACCAACCAGACCGAGGGAAACGTCGCGGTTCCTGGCCACCGTACGGTAATCCATGTCGATATGAACCACTGTGGCATCGTCGCGCAGCCGCCGCCCGTAGCCCATGCGGAAATCGAACGGTGTGCCGACAATGACAATGACGTCGGCCTGCTTGAAGGCGTCACCTCGGGTACGGTGGAAGTAATGGGAGTCGCCCGGCGGCAAAAGCCCGCGGGAGGCGCCGTTCATGTAACCGGGGATGTTCAGGCCCTTGAGCAGCGCGATGGCTTGCTCGTGGCCGCGGCACATCCAGACCTGTGTCCCCAGGAGGATGGCGGGGCGCTCGGATTCCACCAGCAGCTGCGCAAGCTTCTCGATATCGGCCGGATCGCCGATGGACCTGGTGGACGCGCGGTAGCGTCCCGGCTGCGGGATGACCGCCTTATCCACCGCGACCTCCGCGTCGAGGACATCGCGGGGGATTTCAAGATAGCTCGGACCCGGTGCACCGGCAAAACACTCCCGCGCGGCCATGGCGACCATGTCCGCGATGCGCTCGGTGGAGCGAACGCCGGCGGAGAACTTGGTGATCGGCGCGGCGATGTCCACGTGGGGCAGATCCTGCAGTGAACCCATCTTGTGTTGGGTCAGTGCACCCTGCCCGCCGATGTGCAGCACAGGGCTCTCGGAGCGAAGCGCTGTGGCGATACCGGTGAGCGCGTTGGTGAATCCGGGCCCGGCCGTAGTGATCACGCACCCCAGTCCGCCGGTCTGACGCGCATAGCCGTCCGCAGCATGGGCGGCAACCTGTTCGTGGCGCACGTCGATGATGCGGATGTCGTTGTCGATGCAACCATCGTAGGTGTCGATGATGTGACCGCCGCACAGCGTGAAGATCGTGTCGACACCTTCGTTCCTGAGCGCCGCACCGACCAGGTGTCCGCCGGAAATCACGCCGGCGTCCCGGCTTTTCTTCGCCAGCGTGTCCTCGGCCGTGGCGGACCGAATTCTCTCTCTTGCCACGCTTGCCATAATCAGCTCCCGCAGAATTGAATCGCTTCGCTACCCGCCGCGTTTATAGCACGTCATCTGAACAGATTCACTGAACTCGACTTTCGCGACAGCGTGACGCACGGGCGGACGGGCACGGCGGATTGGCCCACAACCGTCGGGTTCACGCTGACGATGGCGCCTCCATGCGGTGCCCAAGCGTGCGGTCAGTCGTGACGTTCAGGTGGCAGCCGGGAAACATTGCCACGAGCCGTCGATGGCGCGTGGGCTACAATCACAATTCTTTGCAGTCAACTCCGGTCACGCGAACGGACTCCTATCCCCCAATGTCAGCGGAACAAACCGTGAGCGTGGACGGTACCCCGTCGATGGCCTGACAAGTGTCGAGGGGCCGGGAATCGCAGTTCGGACTGCTGCGCACGCGGCGGCTGCTGCCGCTGTTCATCACGCAGTTCCTCGGAGCCTTCAACGACAACCTGTACAAGTTCGCGCTGACGCTCATCCTCGTCTATGGCGGGATGGTCAGCGAGGATGCCACCGACTTGCTCGTGAATGTGGCCGCGGGGCTCCTGATCCTGCCGTTTTTCCTTTTTTCAGCCACGGCGGGAACGCTCGCGGACCGATACGAAAAGTCCCGCCTGATCCGCTACGTCAAGCTCGGCGAGATCGTCGTCGCCCTGCTGGCGGCAGCGGCACTGTACGTTCAGGATGTCGTCGCGCTGTTGGGCGTGGTATTCCTCCTGGGAGTGCAATCGACATTTTTCGGGCCGCTCAAGTTCGCGATACTTCCCCAGCACCTGCACAACACCGAACTTGTCGGCGGCAACGCCATGGTGGAAATGGGAACGCTGGTGGCCATTCTGCTCGGCACCATCGCCGGCGGCCTCATCGGCGGCGCCACCGCGGGGGACGACAGTGGCAGCGTTTCGCTGTTTCTTTCGGTCACGGTCGTATTGGTGGCCGTGACCGGTTTTCTGTCCAGCCTCGGCATTCCGCAGGCACCTTCGGCGGTCCGCGGGTCCTTGTCCTGGAATCCGGTGACCGCAACGCGGAGTCTCATGCGTCTTGCGACGGAGAAAAAAGCCGTGTTCCAGTCCGTACTGGGCGTATCCTGGTTCTGGCTGATCGGCTCTGTCTACCTGGCCCAGATCGCCAATCTCACGCGGCTGCACCTGGCCGGCGACTCGGGAGTCGTGACCCTGATCCTGGCATTCTTCACCATATCCATCGCCGTGGGTTCGCTGCTGTGCGAGAAGCTGTCCGGCAGGCGGGTCGAAATCGGCCTGGTGCCGCTGGGCGCCGCCGGCATCAGCCTGTTCGCCATCGATTCGTATTTCGCCATTGGCCAGCTTGAGGCGGAAGGCCTGCGCACGGCGAGTGAATTCCTGGCGGGGGAAGGCACGCCACGCCTGTTGATCGATCTGGGCCTGATGGGCATGTTTGCCGGCATATTCGTGGTGCCGCTGCACGCCAATATCCAGTCGCGTACAGCAGACGACCGGCGCGCCCGGGTCATCGCCGCCAACAACATCCTCAACGCGCTGTTCATGGTGACAGGCTCCGGTCTCGCGATCCTCTGGCTCGTCTACCTCGACCTCAGCATTCCGTCGCTGTTCCTGTTCGTGGCCATCGCCAACGCGGTGGTGGCGGGCTACATCTTCCGGCAGGTGCCGGAATTCACCATGCGGTTTCTGGTGTGGCTCGTGTCCCACTCCATGTACCGCGTCCGCCATGAGAACCTGGAAGCCATCCCGGAGCGGGGAGCCGCCGTGATTGTCTGCAATCACGTCAGCTACGTGGATGCGCTGCTGCTGGCTGGCGCCATCAGGCGGCCGATCCGCTTCGTGATGGCCAAGAGCATCTACGAATTGCCGGTACTCAACTTCGTTTTCCGCACCAGCCGGACCATCCCGATCACCTCGAAACGAGCGGACCCGGAATCCTACGAGGCCGCTTTCGCCGAGATTCGCCAGGCGCTTGAGTCACGCCATCTGCTGTGCATCTTCCCGGAAGGACTCCTCACCCACGACGGCAACATCGACGTGTTCCGCCCGGGAATAGAGCGGATCGTTCGCGAAACGCCCGTACCAGTGGTGCCCATGGCCCTGCGCGGCCTCTGGGGCAGCTTCTTCAGCCGCCAGGGCAAGGGCGCCTTTCACCGGCAATGGTCGCGCATCTGGAGCCGGGTGGATATCGTCGCGGCCGACCCGGTACCGCCAGAGGAAGTCCGCGCAGACGACCTGCGGGAACGGGTGATGGCGTTGCGGGGAGACTGGCGGTGACCTCGCCGACCCGCGGAAATTCCGCAATAACCATTCAACCGCCGGGCGACAGTTCGGTGGACGGACCGTCAACACTCGGCACAATGTACTCAAGATGCGTTTCGACACGAGCAAGCCGTTCGCTCAACGCCGCGATGTCAGCGGACAGTCGTTCGCCCAGTTCCGAGATGTCGGCGGACAGCCCTTGGTCAAGTTCCGAGATGCCGGCGGACAGCTTTTGGTCTAGCTCCGAGATGTCGGCGGACAGCTTTTGGTCAAGCTCCGAAATGTCGGCGGACAGCTTTTGGTCAAGCTCCGAGATGCCGGCGGACAGCTTTTGGTCAAGCTCCGAAATGTCGGCGGACAGCCTTTGGTCAAGCTCCGAGATGTCGGCGGACAGCTGTTCGTCCAGCTCGCCGATGTCGCCAGATAATCGTTCGTTCAACTCCCAGATGTCGCCGGACAATCGTTCGCTCACTTGTACGGTGTCGGCGGACAAACTCGCCGCTTCATCGGAAATCCGTTCATTCATTCTGAACATTTGCCAATACAGGCCGCCAAGCGCGGCGAGGATGGCCAACAGCAGGGCGCGATCAAGTCGTCCGTTGTTCATGCAGCTCAGACTATGACGGTTGGCAGGAACACGCAACGGGCAGTTTCTTGGGAAAACATGTGGAAATGGGCGCGCCGAACGCGCTGAATGTGCGCCAACGTCGGTCGCACCTACAAAAATCTCTACCTAGACCCCGCCTCCCTAGGTCATGATGATGCCGAGTATTGTCGTCGCCAACGCGATGGCGGCAATCATCACTCCCACCGAAATCAGGTGCGTGCGCATGTTATCAGTCCGCAATTTGGCGATCTCCACGTCGAAGTGCTCTACTGTCACCAGTTGATAGACGGATTGGCCCATGACTCCCACGATGGCTTCGGCGTGTTCTGCTTCAATGCCCGCCGCCTTGAGCTTTCGGGCGGCGTCCAGTGTATCAAATGCCGTGGCTGCCATGACAGTTCTCCCGCAGTCCGCTGTTTTGAGCGATCATTCGCTTTGCAGACAAGTGGTTACAATAGCATCCGGAAGACGAAGCCCAACGCCCGCTTTCTGGCCGGAGTTGCGAGAAAAGAGCGGACCCCACTTCTGGATATAAGAAAGACCAAGCGAAATGCGGGAAACCCGACGCGGAACTTCTTCTCCCGTTTCAATTCAAAAGGTAAGGACATCTGTGGTCGGCGACGACATAATCGGAAATACTGTCTACCATACGACCTTGCTTCAACGTGGTCTGGAGAACACCATGCAACTGCCCTTCCTTCGAAAATCGAGCCTCGCCGCCCACACTCGTAACACCAG
This sequence comes from Candidatus Rariloculaceae bacterium, assembly GCA_965221035.1. GTDB lineage: Bacteria > Pseudomonadota > Gammaproteobacteria > Steroidobacterales > Rariloculaceae > UBA6522. The sequence continues at coordinate 2,660,604 of OZ244860.1, read as the reverse complement.
CGCTCGGACGTCGGCCCTCGCCTTGGCTGCCCTGGCTGCGGCGGCGCTGACTGGCTGCGCCAACCAAGGAATGTCCAGCCAGACTTTTCCGACCACCGGGACGCAATCCGTCTGGAACGTGGAATACGGCGAAGTCGTTGACGTCCGCCCGGTTACCGTCGAAGGCGAAATTTCCCTGTTGGGTCTCCTCGTGGGAAGCGTGGTCGGCAGCGCCATCGGTGCGGAGGTCAGCGACTCCCACAACGCCGAAGCCGTAGGGGCCATTGTCGGGGCCGCTGCGGGTGCGGCGATCGAACATGCCGCCACATCCATGAACGCCCAGCAGATCACCGTGGATCTGGACGGCGGCAGCACGGTCGCTATCGTGCAGGACGACGAAGACCGGTTCCAGAGCGGAGATCGAGTGCGCGTGCTGACCGCCAATGTCGCCACCGTCCACCCCGCCGCGATGGGTACTCCAGGCGTATTTGGCATCCCCGGCCGTGTCCGCCCGGTCGGCGGTACGTCCGTGGCGATGACCAGGGCCCGCGTCCAGCCGCTGTAGGCCATGTCCTGGACGTACCATCCTGCCGCCGTTGCGCGAAAACACCGGCACTCGCCACCCTACTTCTGGCAGTCACGTACTCCTTGGGTTTACCGCGCAAGGCGCCAGCACAAACGGCTGCCCGCCAGGTCGACATTTGAGCGCGATCACTCCGCCGCGCACCGGAATCGCGCGGCGGAGTCGATGCTCCCCGAACCCGTGTAGCTGGCAGTTTGCGGGTAGGGGCAGAGCAGTCTCGAGCGGATGACTCCGGCCTCTTCCGCACTGATTCGGCCGGGTCCCCGATCCGGATAGAAGCCATTGGCCTCCCGGGTCTTGTAGACCACCATGGACTGTGGCGGTTCACCTTGCTCGACCCAGTTCTCAAGGGCCGTCAGATCGTCGAAGATGTCCGGGCCGGGACCTCCCTGGCAGTGGTACATCCCAGGTACCATGAAGAGCCGGAAGAATTCGCGGGTCTCCGCGGCACCCATGCGCGACTCGACGTTCTCGTAATACTCGATGCTGCGCAGGGGGTTCAGGCCCACATCCGCCCAGCCGTGCCACATGACGATCTTCTTGCCTGAATCGCGAACATCGGCCAAGTCGGTGTCGGCGGCGTTCATGAGATCGGCGACGGCCGAGACATCGGGAACCGCATTGAAGTCCAGGTCGGTGAGGATATCGAACTCGGGCCGGTCCGGTTCGAATGCGAAATACCGGAAAAAACTGTTCCCATTGCGGAGCTGGACGGGGACGAACTGGTCGCCTCCATAAGGGTCATTGTCGACCCGGGCGGTTGACTCAACCGCTCCAGGATAGGCCATGATTCCCGTAAAGAACGTATCCCAGCCGCCTCCAAGGGAACCCTCGGCGACATCCATCCACTCGCCGCCCATGACCGCTCCCGGATAGATGCCCTCCCCGGGTCCCCGGTAGATACTCTCGATCGCGTCGATCTGGGCCGCCGTGAAGCAGTCTGTTCCGGCTCCATCCGGGCACTGCGTCAATTCCGACCGAGGCTCGAAATCGCACTCCCGCGGATCGTCGATGAGCCCGTCCTCCAGACCGTCGACAGCGTCGCAACCCGCATACACCGCCTCGCCCAATGCCTTGAGCCGTTCCCTGGGCAGGTAGCCGGCCCGCTCGTTCCCGAACAGCGCCTGGGCGACCCACGAAGCGTTGTATATCTGCTTGTACGTATAGTCGAAGATGGGTGCGCCCACGCTCCAGCCGTCGAAGTCCTCGGGGAACCGTTGCGCTTCCATCAGCGCCTGGCGCCCCCCGGTCGAGCAGCCCCTGAAGTACGAATAGTCCGGCCCCTCGCCGTAGTGTCGCTCGACAAGCGCCTTCGCGCCCGTCGCCGTCTCGTGGACGGCCCTGTAGGCAAAATCGATTTCACCTTGCGGATTGTTGAAGGCAAACCGGGGGTCGGGACCGGTGTGGCCGGTGTCCGTCGAGGCTGTCGCATAGCCCCGCGTCAGGCCGTACGACTGGTCAAAGAACGCGCCGAGGTAGCCACCGTTGCCGACCATGAGAAACCTGCCGTTCCAAGGGTCCGGCAAGCGCAGCTCGAATCGCACGAATTCCGGCACCAGAACGACCAGACGGCAATGCCGGGGCAAATCTCCGGTCGACTCGACGAGTTCCGCCGCTTCCACGGTCATCCCGGACAATTCAGTGTTCACGTACGCTGCGCAGTCCGCCGCCTCCTGGGCGTGAACCTTTCCGGAGACCGCGAGCGGCGTTGCGATGATCCATAGGGCGCCGATGTTCTTCATGGTTTCCGCTCCGGATTGCACAATGTGATCAGGTATACCGTTCCAATCACCCGACTTCCAGCACAATCTTCCCGAAGTGCTCGCTGGACTCCATCATCCGGTGAGCCGAGGCCGCTTCCTCAAGCGGCAGGACCCGGTGGATGAGCGGCTCGATGCGTCCATCCGCGAACAGCGGCACGACGGTTTCGCGAAACTCGCGGGTGATCACGGCCTTTTCGTCGACCGGGCGGGACCGCAGCACCGAGCCGATGACCTGCTGCCTCCGAACCATCAGTTGCGCGAGGTTGATTTCCGATTTCGCGCCGCCCATGAGCCCTATGATCACCAGCCGCCCGCCCAGCGCCAGGGATCGGAGGTTGCGCTTCAGGTACGACCCGCCCAGATGGTCGAGGATCACGTCGACGCCCTGCTTGTTCGTCGCGGCGGCCACACCTTCGACAAAGTCCTCGGATCGGTAGTCGATGACATGATCGGCACCCAGGGCGCGAACCCGTTCGACCTTGCCCGTCGAGGCGGTGACGATGACGGCGCTGCCGGGCCTCAACGTCTTGCAAAGCTGGATGGCTGACGTATTGACGCCGCCGCCACCGCCGTGAACCAGCACGGTTTCGCCATCCTTGAGGCCCGCCAGCATGAAGATGTTGAGATACGCCGTGATGTAGGTTTCACAGACGCAGGCGGCCTGGAGAAGGTCGAGCCGTTCGGGGACTTTCATGACGTGGCTTGCGTAAGCCAAAGCATACTCCGCGTAACCGCCACCGCCCACCAGGGACATCACGCGCTCGCCGACTTCATAGCCCGAAACGCCAGGCCCCAGCGCGTCGATGGTACCGGCCACCTCCAGACCCAGGATCGGAGAGTCACCCGGTGGCTGGTGGTAGTTGCCCTGCCGCTGCACGCAGTCAGCCCGATTGACTGTCGTGGCCGCCGCCTTGATACGGAGTTGCCCCTCGCCGGGTTCCGGCGTCTCGGCTTCTCCCAGGTACAGCGTTTCCGCGCCTCCGAAATCCGTCTGCAGGATCGCCTTCATCTCATCCCCTCTACCGCCCAGGTCAATCCTGAAGAATAACCGCAGTGGTCATGCTGCGTCGTCAGGACGCTCGCGCCGCCGGACCACGACGCAACCTGTGGCGCCACCTTCACGGTACCGTCATAATGCAGGTCTCGCCTCGCGGAAATTCCGCAAGAGAGCCAATGAGAACGATCTTGCAGGCATAGACAACTCCGCCAAGGCAGCGAATAACAACCGAGGAGGTTTCCATGCGCGTCATCAGCATCTTTGTGGGCGGCATACTGGCGGGAATGGGTATCCAGATCGCCATCGGCCAGAGCCAGAACAGCGGCATCGTCGGCGTGAACCACGTCGGAATCGCATTCGAGGACATCGATGCGGCGATCGAGCACTACACCGGGACACTCGGGTTCCCCGAGGCGTTCCGCATCGAGAACGACGCCGGTGAAGTGGTACTCATGTACGTTCAGGTGAGTGAAAGCACCTTCGTGGAGCTGCAGGGCACCAACGAGAACAGGGGACCCGGTATCAGCCATGTCGGCGTCGTGGTCGACGATATGGAGGCCGCGCTGAGCATGTGGCGCGAGCGGGGCATCGAACTGGCGGACGGCAATCGCAGCGGCACCGGCGCCATCCTGTCGAATATCTTCGATCCCTGGGGCAACCGCATCGAATTGCTGGAACTGCCGCCGGATTCCGAACACGCGCAGGCGACGGCGCGCTGGGGCGAGTAGGTGCTTGCGCCGCAAAAGCGCGCCATCGAGACATTCCAGCGTGTGTCGCGGCGGCGCATGACCGCCCGCCGCGACCACCTCAGTCCTCCCGAACCATCAACACGTGCTCGATGTCGGCTTCCAGGAATATGTCGCCAACCGCCCTGAACCCCAGGCGGCGATAAAACTCCACCGTATGCGCCTGCGCGTTCATGCGAAAGCTCGAATAACCTCGCTCCCGTGCCAACTTGAGCAGAAAGCGCGTGATTTCCGATCCGGCACCCCGACCGCGAAATGGCGAGCGGACGGCGATGCGTTCAAGCTTCGCATGGTCCGGCAGGCAACGCAGCCGACCTGCGGCAACGGGTTCACCGGCAATCTCGCCCAGCACGTGGATCGCGATGTCTTCGAATTCGTCACGTTCGATGCCATAGGGAATGCGCTGCTCACCGCAAAACACCACGCATCGCACCATGAAGGCCTTGAGCCGGTCTTCGGGTGACAACGCAACCTTGATGGAAACGTCCATGGTACGAAGGGTACCGGGAATGGGCCGGTCCTGTCTGCTGTAACATATCGTCCGCACAAGGCCCCGGGAGTCATCCGTAGATGAACGAAAACACACAAGAGCCTTCAACAGAGGACAAGTCATTCCAGTCGCTCACGCTCCCGTCCATGTCGCCGGGCAGCCTGATCCGGCAGTTCGGGCCGGGCATGATCCTGATGATGACCGGCATCGGCACCAGCCACCTGGTGACCGCACCGGTGGCCGGCGGGCGGTTCGGCTATGCGCTGCTCTGGTGCATACCGATCGCCTACATCTTCAAGTACTACGGGTTCGAAATGGCGTTTCGATTCACCCACGCCACAGGCCGCAGCATGCTCGATGCCTATTCCACGGCCTGGAAGAAGCTGCCCGTCTGGTATGTGCTCGTCACAACCGTCATCCAGTCGGCCATCGGCCAGGCCGGCCGCCTGGTGGCCAGCGCCGCGGTGGTTTTCTATTTCTTCAGGCAATACCTGGGCTGGGACATCCCGGGGCTCGGCGACGACATTGAACTATCACTGTACGGCCTGCTGCTCGGAACCGTTTCTGTGGCCATCATCCTCGGCGGCAAGTACGCCGCCGTGGAACTGGTGACCAAGATCGCTGCCGGAATCCTCATTGTCTGCAGCGTCGGCGTTTACGCTGTCAATCCCGCCCCGGTGAGCGAATTCGTGCACTTTTTCCAGCTGGATACCCCCGAGGGTTCCTGGCTGATCATCGCATCGTTCCTCGGGCTGCTGCCAACCGGGATCGACGTGTCGCTGCAAGCGTCGGAGTGGGGCAAGGCCAAGAAAGCCGGCATGGGCCGTATCCGGGACCAACTGGAAGCCCGGGGGATCGCCGCGCGATTCGACGCCTTCAGCAGTGGCAAGGCCGACCTTGCGGTGGACACCTCAAGATTGTCTTCTCACGCCCACGAGTACTGCCGCCGGTGGTTCAAGATCGGGCTGTGGGACTTTCGGGCGGGCCACGCGATCTCCTTTGTACTGGTCTGCATCTTCATGCTGCTGGCCGCCGTGTGGCTCTTCCCGAGCGAAGTCCAGGGCAACGCCGTGATGGGCGAGATCGCCCGCATTTTCACGGATAGCGTCGGCCCCGGAATGATGATCGTGTTTCTGGCCGGCGCCATGGCGGCCACCTATTCCACGGCGTTCAACTATTTCGACGGCTGGCCCAGGGTCGTCGGCGCCTGCTGCCGCAACCTCTTCAGGGCCACCGCCGAGTTGCGCGGAACGGCCAGGGAAGACCTGGGACCGGAGCATCGGCGCCGCTGGTATTCCGAGTACAACATCTACCGGATCAGCATGGTTTTTTCCCTGGTGACGTCCGTGGCGATCATCGCGGGCCTGCCTCGGCCGGTATTCCTTGTGCTGGTGGCCTCGGCACTGGCCTACTTCGTCGCCCCGGTGATCTTCTTCCTGAACCTCTACTATTGCTTCACGGTCATTCCGAAGGACGACAAGGTGTTTTATCCGTCGAAGTTCGCGAAGTGGTTCGGCTGGCTGAGCCTGGCGGTATTCACCGGGATGTCGCTGGTGCTGATCTGGCAGCAACTTGTGCCTCGCGTCGCGGCAGTCTTCGGCGGTTCGAGCCCGTGACAATCCATCGGCTTTCCCTGACACCTGCCCGGCGCGTACCGCTGTGGAATCGCCCGCGCCGTGCTGATATTGTCGGGCACCTCATCATTCATGCCCGTGATGGAAACACGAATCGAGGCGGGCGGAACAATCCGCTATCCGAGGGAGAATGAGACATTGACAACCCTGATCCGTATTGCCGCGACCACCGTGCACCTGGTGTTGACCTTGGGTCTGGCCCATGCGCAACAGCCCAATATCCTGCTGATCGTCGTCGACGACGTCGGCTATTCCGACCTCGGCGCCTACGGCGGCGAGATTCGCACGCCCAATCTGGACCAACTCGCCCGCACCGGGCTTCAGTTCACCAATTTCCACGCCGCGGCGACCTGCGGTCCGACCCGGGCCATGCTCATGTCGGGGCTGCACCCCCACGAGGTCGGTCTCGGAAGCTTCGGGACGAGACTGGCGGGAGCTCCCGAACTGCACGGCCTGCCGGGGTACCTCGGCAGGATGGATGATGACGTCACGCTGGTGAGCGAACTCATCGACGCCGCCGGTTACGACACCTACATGGTCGGGAAATGGCACATTGGCGATGGCGCCAACAATCCCGCCGCCAGGGGCTTCGACCGGAGTTTTTCACTCATGGACGGCGGCGCCAGTCACTACGCCGACGCGACTGGCGTGTACCTGGGCACCGCCACCTACACGGAGAACGGAGAACGGGTCGAAGCATTGCCGGCTGAATTTTTCTCCTCGTCGTTCTACACCGACACCCTCATCGAATACCTCGAGACGGACCGCGACAGCGACCGGCCCTTCTTCGCCTATCTCGGCTACACCGCGCCGCACTGGCCGTTGCAGGCGCCCGAAGAATGGTTGGAGCGCACCCGGGGCCGGTACGACGCCGGATGGGACGAGATACGCGACCAGCGCATCGCCCGGATGCGCGAGTTGGGACTGCTGGGCGCCCAACACACGCGTTACGACTCGCCATCGATACCGGCCTGGGATGAATTGAGCGACCTGGCAAGGCGAATCGAAGCGCGCCGGATGGAAATCTACGCGGCCATGGTCGAAAACATGGATTACCACATCGGACGGCTGATGGAGCGGTTGGACGACCTGGGCAAACGCGACAACACCGTGATCCTGTTCCTGTCTGACAATGGCCCGGAGGGCGAGGAACTGATCGAAGGCGAGCGGCTGTACTGGATTCCCGCGACATTCGACAACCGCTTCGAGAACATGGGGCGGCCCGGATCGCACATCATGCTCGGTCGGGGCTGGGCGCAGGCTTCGGCGACCCCGCTGCGGCTCTACAAGCGCTTTCCGACCGGGGGTGGGCTTCGGGTTCCGGCCTTCATCCATCATGGCGGCTTCGAGCACCAGGGCGTGCGCAATGACGAGCTGATCACCGCGATGGACCTGGCCGTGACGATGATCGAACTTGCGGGCATCGACCCCACCCTTCAGGCCTCGGCACAGAGCATGCGCGGGTTGTCGCTGCTACCCTATCTGCAAGGTGCCCGCGAAGATGCGGTTGGCAGTCAACGGACCACCGGGTGGGAAATGTTCAGTCATCGTGCGCTCAACAGCGGCGACTGGAAGATCGCGTGGATCTGGACGCCGGCGGGCGAGGCCTCATGGCAGCTGTATGACCTGAGTTCCGACCCCGCCGAGACCATCGACCTGGCGGACCGCCATCCGGAGCGATTGCAGTCCATGATCCAGCAATGGGAACGCTACGCGGAGGAAACCGGAGTCGTGATGCTCGATCGTGACGTGAGCGGCTATTCCTCGTGGCAACTGGTACATGAATAGCGGTCGAATGCGCACCCGCGCAGACTCTCCGCCAAGGCGTGAAGGGAAATTCGCGAGTCCCGGGACCTGAATTGTTCGAACAACTGAAACTCCAGCCCCCGGACGCGATTATCGGCATCATGGCGATGTTTCGCGCCGATCCGGCCCCAGGCAAGTACGACCTGAGCGTGGGCGTGTTCCAGGACGAGTCCGGACACACGCCCGTGCTGGAGTGCGTAAGGCGCGCGGAACGCCTCGTCCTGGAAGACCAGAAAACCAAGAGCTACGTCGGCATTTCCGGAAACCCGGGATTCATCGAGTCCATGGAGACGTTACTGTTTGGTGTCGGCCACCCGGCGCTGGCGTCGGGCCGTGTGTCGTCCGTCCAGACCCCGGGCGGCAGCGGCGGGCTCAGTGTCGCGGGGCACCTCATCGCCCGCGCCCGACCCGAGGCGACGGTGTGGCTGAGCCGGCCGTCCTGGCCGAACCATCTGCCCCTGCTCCGACTGGCGGGACTTTCGCTGGATCACTATCCCTACTATGACTTCGATCGTCACCGCGTCGACTTCGAGGGCATGATCGCAGCGTTCTCGAAGCTGGGACCCGACGACGTGGTCTTGCTGCACGGCTGCTGCCACAACCCCTGCGGCGGGGATCTTTCCCGCGACCAGTGGGACGTGCTCGCCGACCTGTTTGCCGAGCGCGGCGTCGTGCCGTTCGTGGATCTCGCCTACCAGGGACTCGCCGCGAATCCCGATGAAGACGCCCACGGCGCGCGGGTCATGGCCGAGCGGGTCGAGGAAATGCTGTTGGCCTCGTCATGCTCGAAGAATTTCGGTCTTTACCGGGAGCGCGTGGGCTTGGCAAGCATCGTCTCAAGCAGCGCCGACGCGGCCGAGACGACCCGGACCAACCTGGCTCAGATGGGTCGGAGCCTCTATTCCATGCCGCCGGACCACGGCGCCGCCATCGTCAGCCGCATCCTGCACGACGAGGAGTTGACCGAACTCTGGCTCAAGGAGCTGGGCGGGATGCGCGACCGGCTCAACGGCCTGCGGCGAGCCTTCGCCGACAAGCTGGCGCAACGCGGCGCATCCAAGGACTATTCCTTTATCGCCCGGGAGCGCGGCATGTTCTCCTTTCTGGGGCTCTCCCGGGAGCAGGTCGTTCGGCTGAGGGAGGAATTCCACGTCTACATGGTGGAATCGAGCCGTATCAATTTTGCCGGGCTCAATGAGTCCAACATGGACTATGTCGCCGACGCCATCATCGCGGTGCTTCAATAGGACGCGACGCCCCTCGGCGGACGGTCTACTCCCTGACGGTTCAACGTGCGCCTGCCCGCTCCATATGATCGACTGCTGATTCCGGTCTACCTGCCGTCGGCGTTCACCGCGTTCGCCAACCAGGCCATGCTTCTGCTGCTGCCGCTGTACGCGCTGCAGGTCAGCGGCAGCGCGGCCTTCGCCGCGCTGGTGATGGCGCTCAGGGGGGTCGGGGTGCTTCTCTTCGACGTGCCGGCGGGCCTTCTTGTCGGGCGTTTCGGGGACAAGTCGGTACTGCTGGGCGGATTCGTGTTGATGGCGTCCTCCATGTTCGGCATGTCGGTCGCCACGGAACCGTGGATGATCGCCCTGCTCGCGGTCCCCCTGGGTGCGGGTCATGCCGCCTGGTTTCTCGGCTGGCTGACCTATATCACCCATAGCTGTCCGCCGGAACTGCGTGGACAAGCCACAGCCGTGAACGCGGGTATCCAGCGACTGGGCGCCCTGGCGGGACCACTGGCGGGCGGGATTGTCGCTGAGTCCCTGGGCTACCCGGTCGCCTACCTGGGAGCCGCCGCGCTCTGTGGCATCGCCTTTCTGATCTCGCTGGTCCATACGGCCGACGTCCGTCCGGACTCGCCGGTCAAGTCAGGACACCTCAAGACCATTGGCCGGATCCTCGCGGACAATCGGCGCACATTCGTCACCGCAGGATCCGTCGCGATGATCTTCCAGATCATGCGCGCCACCCGCCAGCTTCTGGTTCCGCTTTTCGGTGTACTGGTCGGCCTTGAACCGGCCACCATCGGGCTGATCTACTCCCTGGCGGCGCTGGTGGATGTATCGCTTTCCTATCCGGTCGGTGTGGCCATGGACCGCTGGGGCCGAAAATGGACCGGTGTTCCCAGCATCGTCGGCTTCGTGATCGGCATGGCCATGCTGCCCTTCGTCCAGGGATTCTGGACGCTGCTGGCGGCGGCGCTGATGTTGGGTGTCGGCAACGGCCTGAGCACCGGTCTGGTGATGATCATCGGCATGGACCTTTCTCCCGTCGGGCAGCGCGGACAGTTTCTGGGTGTGTGGAGACTCATCGGCGATGTTGGCTGGGTCGGCGGCCCGGTAATTGCAGGGCTGCTGGTGGAGACGTTCAGCATGGCCGCGGCCAGCCTGTTCGCCGGCGCCCTGGGCGTGCTCGGCGGACTGGTGCTGCTGTTCCTGGTGCCAGAAACTTCCCGGATTCCGCGCGAGCGCGAAGCGAATGCCGATTGAACCCCCTTGCCTTGCCGGTCGACGCCGTTTGCGGGTGCGCTTGGGGACATCACCACCGGTCCGGTCATTCGGGAGCGCGTGTTCGCCGTTTTCGCGCGCGCGGGCCGTCGCTTGCCCGCGTCGTGCTCGTGGTGCGGGTCTGGGAGCCGAGGTTCTCGTCAGTAATTCAGAAACGAACTGAGCACGGGCGTTTCGCGGCTCTTCTCGTAGGTGTCCAGGTCCTTGCGGGCCTGCTCCTCCGATTCGTAGGGCCCGCTCCAGGTGTAATGCTCATCGTGCCAGTACCATCCCGCAGGCATCGGTTGCCGCGCGAATCGGGTCGTGTACCAGCGTGATGCCCAGTACCTGGGGTTTCTTTGTTGTGACATGGTGGCCGTTCAGCCGTAAACGCCGAGTGGCTCGCAACAACCGTCAAGAGCCATCTACCGATGGGGGCACTAGAAAATACCGTAGTCAATGATGTCGTCATAATACCCTTCCACGGTCAGGGTAACGACCACCGGATACTCGTTGTAGTTCAGCCAGTACCAGCCGTGTTCACCGGCAAAGGGTGCCACCAGTGACCCTTCGTTGCCTGAGCCTTCCTGGTGCTCCTCGTAGCGGACGAAGAAATCCGGGCCGAACTCCGGCGCGTGACCGTGAAAGTCCGAATAGATGTCGCCGCGATCGACGCTCCACGAGTAGAGAATGACCTTGGCTTCCCCGAGAACGGTCTTGATTTCGGTTTCTTCGAAGGGGCCGATGGCGACCTCCATCGTGGTACGCCGCACCGCTTCCGTCTCGTCCTGGTGCACAGCCGGATTGGGAAGGGGAACGGGGTCTCCGAAGTCGGGAATTTCCACTTCGGAAACGGTTTCGTTACCGCCGATGACATCGGTGATCTCGATCGTGCGGGTGGGCTCCGCGGTCATGGAATCAAGTCCCATCAGGCGCCCGGTACCCAGCGGATCAACGCCGTATTCCGCAGGCATGATGACAGCAAATACCAGCAGCACCCCGGCCGCAGCCGCCGCGACGACGCTGATCAGAAGACGCTTGCCCGAGGCGGGATGGGCGGTGGGTTCGGATTGGGTCATTTGTTTCTCTCTACCAATGATCGCGGCAATTTCGCCATTATCCATCGAACCGGGTTCTCTGTCACCCCCGCGTTCCCAGCCAATCTACACCATTAACTTCCTGAAATGCGGAAAGTTATTCTGAAGACAACCGTGTTCCGCCCATGTCTCGCCGGGGTACCCGCCGTATCGCACCGGCCCGGAACGCCCGCGACCATCACGCAAGCATTGACAAAGGCATTGAGAATCGTTTTCAATTGGTGGTGAGAATGATTGTCATTTGTGTTTTGTTGGTGCATGAGCATGTCCCCTTTTCGTCATGTGCGGCAGATGGCGGCGACTTTCCTCTTGTGGCTGGTTGTTTCGTCGGCCATTGCGCAGCAGTTGGAGTCCGGTGAACTGGAAACCGTCACGGTGCTCGCCACTCGTACCGAGCGATCCGTTGATGGGCTGGCAGCCACGGTATCGGTAAGGACTGCGGATGATCTTGAGCGAGAACTGACCCGGGATATGGCCGATCTGGTGCGATTCGAGCCCGGGGTCACCGTGGGCGGGACAACGAGCCGGTTCGGGCTCACCGGGTTCAACATCCGCGGCATCGGAGGGAACCGTGTGCTGACCATGATCGACGGCATTCGCGTTCCTGAGGAGTTCAGCTTTGGTCCGTTCCTGAGCTCCAGGCGGGACTTCGTGGACATGGACAGCCTGAGTCGGGCCGAGATCGCCCGCGGTCCCATCTCATCGCTCTACGAGAGCGATGCCCTGGGCGGTGTCGTCGCGCTGACCACCCGTCAGCCGCGGGACTACCTCGGCACGGACCGGACATTTTCGGGGTCATTCAAGGGCGGGTATTCCGGCATCGACAACGGCACGGTGGGCACTCTTTCGCTGGCCGCCCGATCCGGACCCACGTCCGGGATGATTCTGATTACCCGCCGAACGGGCCGGGAGAACGCGAACGCGGGTACTGTCGCGGGTCAAGGCGCCGGTCGGGAATTGCCCGACCCCCAGGATGTCGACACCGACAGCCTCACCGCGAAACTGGTCTTCGCGCCTTCCGACAACCACGAATTCACTGTTGGCGTGGACCGCTACGACAACCGCACCGACACTCGGATTCTTTCGGATTACGGCATCATCGTTTTCGGGACCACGGTGAACCGCCGCGATGCCCAGGACTCCCGCCGGCGTGACCGCTGGTCGCTCCGGTACCGCCGCACCGGCAACCTCGCGCTCGCCGATAGAATCGAGGTCACCGTCTACGGTCAAGACAGCCGCTCCGACCAACTCACCGACGAACGTCGCACGACTCAGGCCCGCGCACCCCAGACCCGTCAGCGAATCTCTGCTTACCGGCAGGCCATCACTGGTGCCTGGGCCCAGTTCGACAAGTCCTTCGAACTCGGCGGAGTCAACCACCTCCTGACCTACGGCGCCGAACATTACGCCACGGACAACGCCTCGATCCGAGACGGTGGCACGTACGATGCGTCCGGCCATCCCGTCCGCGAATTTCCTCCGCTTCCTACAAGGGACTTCCCGCTTACCGAGGTCAGCCAACTGGCAATCTTCCTTCAGGACGAACTGACGATCATGGACGGCAACCTGCTGGTCTCGCCCAGCGTGCGCTACGACCGGTTCAACGCCGCCACGCGGGCGGATGCAGTCTATCTCGGCGGCAATCCGGGTACGCCTGCCCCCGAAGACTACGAAGATTCCCAAGTCACCGCGAAAGTGGGCGCCGTGCTTGCGTTCTCCGACAGGATTTCGGCCTACATGCGATACAGCGAGGGTTTCCGGGCGCCGCCGTACGACGACGTCAATGTCGGGCACACCAATTTCCTTGGCGGATACAAGACCATCGCCAACCCGGATCTCGAATCCGAGCGCAGCCGTGGCGTGGAACTCGGCGTCCGGTTTCAGGGTGCCCGCGGTCAGGCCCAATTGGCCGTGTTTCGCAACGAATTCGAGAATTTCATCGAGTCGCTGGCCACCGCGCCCCGTTTCCTGCGCAGTTGCGGCATCGACTTGAGCGATGGACTGCGCACCTTCCAGTCCGTCAACCGCGACCAGGTTGAAATCAGCGGCTGGGAATTCGGCGGATCGCTGCAACTGGGCGCCGGCTTGACGCTTCGGGCGGCCGTCGCCCTGGCCGCCGGTAAAGACAGGACCAGACCGGCTCCCCTGAATTCCATCGAACCGCTCAACGGCGTGCTGGGCCTGCGCTACGACGCGCCCAATGACCGTTGGGGCGGCGATCTGATCTGGAGCGTCGCCGGCGGAAAGGACAAAGCTGACATCGACCCAGCCGACCCCCGATTGGCGACGGCCGGATACGGGGTCCTGGACGCCCTGGCCTACGTCAACATGGGCGCCCGCGTGCGGTTCAACGCCGGTCTCTTCAACCTGACGGACAGGACATATATCCGATGGGCAGACACCGCGGGCATCGGCCAAGATGCGCCTGAACGATTCACTCAACCGGGAATCAATGCCGCGCTTGCACTGCGCATTGATTTCTGAGTGTCCATGGCAAACGCTTGCATGGAAATGATCCCGGGAACCGAACCTGTAGCCCGGACGCCCCAATCCGGGGGCCGTTCGAGGCCGCGCTTCAGGACCTACTCGTACCTGAGTGCGTCGATCGGATTCAGTGCCGCCGCGCGCCGGGCCGGCAGCAGCCCGAAGAAAAGCCCGATGCCCAGACTGAAGGCCACCGCCAACAGGATCGATTCAGGAGAAATGTGCACTGACCATCCGGCCGTCCTCGACAGCAGCGTCGCCATGCCGCCGCCGGCCGCCACGCCCAGGGCGCCGCCCAGCAGGCACAGCGCGATGGCCTCGATCATGAACTGCGACATGATATTGAAACGCGTCGCGCCCAACGCCATTCGGACGCCGATTTCCCGGGTGCGCTCCGTCACCGAGACCAGCATGATGTTCATGATGCCGATACCGCCGACCAGCAGGCTCACGCCGGCGATGCTGGCCAGCAGCATGGTGAACGTCTGTTGGGCCTGCTCGCGGGTCTCCAGGAACTGCTTGCGGTCGTAGATCGCGAAATCGTTCGGCAGGCCGGGCAATATCTTGTGCTCGGCCCTGAGCACGCGCTCCACGTCGACCATGGCTGTTTCCAGGGAGACATCCGGCACAACGCGCACACTGATGTCTTCCAGGTCCTCGGATCCGAACACCCGGGACTCTGCGGTTCGGACCGGCAGGAAGGCCCGCTGATCCGGGCTGTTCCAGTCACCTCCGATCTCATCAAAAATGCCGATGACGGTGAAGGGTATGCCGCGAATGAAGATTCGCTCACCCAGCAGATCCGCCGGATTGTCCACTTCCAGGTACTGCGGAATCGCCGCTCCGACCACGGCGACCCTTTGACGAGCCCGATCTTCCCCTTCCGTGAACATCCGGCCGTAGCGCATGTCGTAGTTGAAGATGTCGGCATAGTCGGCCGTGGTCCCGACCAGCCGGACATTCGAATTTCGGCCCTCATAGGTGATCTGGCCGCGGTCCTCCAGGGTCGGTACCACGGCGTCGAGATATCGGGCCTGTTCCTTCAGCGCCCACACGTCCTCGACCTCCAGCGTCAGCGCATCACGGGCGACGCCTCGCAGGAACCAGGTTTCGGCGGTGATGTTGAGCACGTTGGCGCCAAGCGCGTCTATCTGTTCCTCGATCTGTTGCTGCGCCCCTGAACCGGCGGCCAGCATGGTGATGACCGACGCAACGCCGATGATAATGCCCAGCATCGTCAGGCATGATCGGACGAAATTCGCCCGTATGGACTGCAGGGCAACCCTCAGAATCTCTCCCAACAGCATCTTCGTCCTCCCAGGCCCGGTTGGCCCGGTTCGTTCACACCTTGGAGACGCTCACCACCTGGGGCTCCATGTAGCCCTTGAGCCCGATGATGGAGTACTGGCGGCCCAACCCCGACTGCTTGGCGCCGCCGAAGGGCACGTAGGCGGACACCGCCCGGTGCTGATTGACCCATGCCGTGCCCACTTCCAGGCGCTTCGCCAGTTCCTTGCCGCGTGCCGGGTCCGAAGTCCAGACCGAACCGCTCAATCCGTAGCGTGTGTCGTTGGCGCGCCGCAGGGCATCCTCCGGATCCGTGAATTTCAATATCGGCACCACCGGGCCAAACTGTTCCTCGCTGACGATACGGCTGTCGTCATCCACATCGGTGACCAGCGTCGGCGGTATGAAGTAGCCCGGCCGGTCGGGAATGTCGCCGCCGGCCAGGATCGTCGCGCCACTATTCTTCGTCTCCTCGAGGATCTCGGAGACCTTGTCGTACTGCATCCGGTTCTGCAGCGGGCCCAGCCTGGTATCCGGATCGAGCCCGTTGCCGACCTTGGCCGAGTTCGCCTCGTCCACCAGCGCGGAACACAATTCGTCGTAGACGCTCTCGTGCGCGTAGACGCGCTTGACGGCCATGCAGACCTGGCCGCTGTTCACGAAGCATGCGAAAAACAACGATTTGGCGATGGCCCGGGGATCGGCATCGTCGAGAACGATCGCCGGATCGTTGCCGCCGAGTTCCAGCGTGACGCGCTTGAGCGTGTCCGACGCCGTCGCCAGAACCTTCTTGCCCGTGGCCACCGAGCCCGTGAACGAGATCTTGTCGATGTCCGGGTGCTCGGTCATCCACTGACCCAGGTCGTTGCCCGCCGACAGCACGTTCACCACGCCGGGAGGAAAAACCGACTGCGCCAGTTCGCCCATCCTGAGCGTGGTCAGCGGCGTATAGGGCGACGGCTTGAGGACCACGGTGTTGCCCGTGTAGAGCGCCGCGCTCAGCGACCCCAGCGCCAGCGCCGCCGGCGCGTTCCAGGGGGTGATGATGCCGACAACCCCCAGCGGCCGATAATGCAACTCGATGCGGCGCCCTTCGTCCTCGACGAGAACCTCGACCGGGATTTCGATGCCCGCCATGCCATCGGCCTGGGCGGTTCCCCGCTCGAACTCCGCCACCGACTGGCCGATGGGCTTGCCCTGCTCGCGCGTCAGCAGCGTACCCAGTTCATTCCTGGCTTCGCGCAGCAGGTCAGAGTACTGCTCTATCAGCTTCGCCCGCTCCTCGAAGGACCGCGCGCTCCAGCCTTTCGACGCACGCCGCGCGGCCGCAATGGCCTGCTCCAGGTGTTCGCGGTTCGCGGCCGGAGCGACGGCGAACACCTCTTCCGTCGCCGGATCGATCACTTCCAACGTCCCGTCGCCGGCAACGGATCGACCGTTGATCGTCAACCAGAAATCGCGCTGGTGGTCCAGTTGAGCCGCACGTTCCGCCATCTGTTGGGTCCTCCAAAACTTACGCACTTACTGCCCGTTACAACCATTCCGCATCATGCGACCAGCGCAGCGCATACCACGGTTTGCCTGGCGTTTTGCGAGCAAGGATTCTACACCGTAAGGCGAAAGCGCCACCTTGGGATTTCTCAAGTTGCGACCGCGCGCGACGGCACAGCCTGTACAGGCGCACGTTCGCGCACAATCGGCGAACTCACGCCGCCAGAAACGACACCGCGGTCCAGCAAATGGCGGCAAGGACGGCGGCCACCGAGGCCTGCGGAATCTGGGTCTTGACGTGATCCATCAGGTCGCAGCCGGTGCAGACCGAGCTCAGCACGGTGGTGTCGGAAATGGGCGAGCACTGGTCGCCGTATACGCTACCGTCCATCACCGCGGCGAAACAGAGCGTCATGAACAGTTCCGGATGGGCGAGGCCCTGCGCGTTCGCGACCGCCCAGGCCAGGGGCATGGCCAGCGGAAAGGCCACGGCATACGTACCCCAACTCGTGCCCGTCGAAAAGGCAATGACGACCGTAATGACCTGCAGCAGGACCGGCAGCAGAAAGTACGGCAGGCTTTCGCCCAGCAGTTCAACAAGATAGACGCCCCCGCCGGTCTGCTGGCTGAGCCCGCCGATGGTGATGGCGAGCAGCAGAATGACCGACCCGAGCACCACACCCTTGATGCCGTCGTGGAAGCCACCAATCAGGTCCTTCAGCGACATGCCCTTGGCCAGGGCCATGCCCGCCGCCAATGCGAGCGCCGCCCCGAACGCCCAGTGCACGTTGGGCGAGCCGTAGACGACGAAGGTCAGGATGGCCAGCCCGATCAGCGTGCCCAACGGCAGGAAGAACTCGATCACGTGGGGCTTGTAGCCCTCCGGGACGTTGCTGCCTTGCAGCTCCTTCGAGCTCAAGGGATCCGCGCCGGGCGCGTCGAGCCGCCCGGTGGCGCGCGCCCGCTCCATGGCCTCGCGCAATTGCCCGCCCAGAAAAAACGGCTTCTCGATGCTCAGGAGGAACGTGCCCAGCACCGCGAAGATCGCATAGAAGCAGAACGGCACGCTCTGGAAAAAGAACGCGATACGATCGGCCTCGGTGGCCAGAAAGCCGACCCCGGCGACGAAGATGAACGCCTGAACGTAGGCGGGCCAGGCGTTAAACGCCAATTGGGACGCGATGGGCGAGGCCGTGGAGTCCACAATGTAGGCCAGTTCCTCGTGGCTGACCCGCTCCTTGTCGGCGATGGGCTTGACCGTAGTACCCACCAGCACGGTACTGACCGTTCCGCCCTGGAAGAACACCACACCCAGCAACCAGGCGACCAGCTTGGCGCTTCTGGGGCCTCGAACGAAGCGCTCCGTAACGAATTCCGCGAATGCCAGGGCGGCCCCGGTCCGTGACCAGATCCCCATCAGTCCGCCCAGCAGCCACAGGTACAACAGCAGCACGCCGGCCGCGCCGGTGGTCGCGAGCGAGGGGATCAGGACCTCCCCGGACAGATCGTAGCGGCCAAGTATCAGTGCGCCGGAAATGATGCCGCTCAGCAGCGCGGTGACCGGTTCCCTGGTAATCCAGCAAAGCACCACGGCAACGAGCGCGGGCAGCAGCGACCAGAATCCCCAGTGAAACTTCGCCGTGCGCTGGAAATAGACATCCTGTTCCTGACCGTCGCGTATTTCCACGTCGGAAACCAATTCCTCCTGCACCGGGGGCGGTGTGGTGGAGCCGGTGACCAGGGCGGGATCGAGCTGGGACTGGGCCGCCGGAACCGCATCGAAATAGAGGGGGTCGCCGCCCGACATATAGTAGACGGCACCGTCCGGATCGGTCTGTACGTCAAGCGAAACCTGCTCGACGGTCCAGGTCGGTGCGATATTGGAGCCGACCATCCACGACACGACCATGGCGACCGCGAAAACGCCGAACTTGACGATGCCTGAACGATTCATGCGGATCCATGGGGTTGGGACGGTGAGCACATGTAAACACGAAAGCGCGACCCGTGCCAAATGTGCCCGGTGCTGACAGTATTCCAGGCGACTCGTCGCCGCGGTAGCGCAATCACCCGAACAGCCCGGAACAGGTCTGAGCGGAGTCGGAGCGCGTCGACTCCAAGCTCTTCATCAATGCCGTGGCGCGCCAGCGACAGGTACACCATCTCACCGGGTGGGATCAAGGTCTTCGGAGAGACACCCGATCAGGCGGGATTCGAAGCCTGCTGCGGCAGGGTTTACCGGTCGGACTCGATGATTACCTGGCAGGGCGCGTGCTGCTACCTGAGGCTGGAAGCGGAAAACCGACTTGCGGCCAGACAGCCCCTGGAAGCCTTGTTGCGCCGTCGATAACCGGACAACCTACATGTTGTCGCCACGCACGAATGAATTGCTGCCGCCAACGAATATTGGGGGTACAATTGGTGTCCTTACTACGAAATTCAAGCAGGCGGAAGCCATGAAACTCCACACTTTGTTCAAATTCTCGGTTGCCCTGTTCGCGCCCTGTGTCCTGTTCTCGAGCGTCGTCCTGGCGCAACAGGACGAAGATGAGGACGCTGTCGAACTACCCGTTTCAGAAACGGGTCAGACTCAAGCGGCAGTGGCGCCTGTGGAAGAGGTCGTCGTCACGGGATCTCGGCTGAGGCGCGATACCTACAGCAGCATCTCGCCGCTGCAGGTCATCACCGGCCAGGTTTCGCGGGAGATCGGCCAGATCGACCCGGCTTCCATCTTGCAGGAATCGACATCCGCCGCCGGCGCGCAGGTCGACATCACGTTCACGGGCCTGGTGCTGGACAGCGGCCCGGGCCATTCGGCGCTGGACCTGCGGGGGTTGGGTTCCTCGCGCACCCTGGTCCTCATCAACGGTCGGCGCGCCGGTCCGTCCGGAGTCGAGGGCGCACCGGTATCGCCGGACATTTCGCTGATCCCGGCCAGCATGGTCCAGCAGTACGAAATACTGCTGGACGGCGCCTCATCGGTCTACGGTTCGGACGCCATCGCCGGGGTCGCCAACGTCATTCTGCGCAAGGACTTCGACGGGTTTGAATTCGAGTCGTATTCCCTGATGCCCCAGGAAGGCAATGGCGAGCAGCACACGTTCAGTGCCCTGTGGGGCCGCAACTTCGACCGCGGGTTCATCGGCGTGGCGGCCGATACCTCCAGGTGGGCGCGCGTGGCTTTCGACGACCGACCGTGGACAGCGGGCTGCAACAAGCATTACGAGGTCGACCAGAGGGGTGAGATTCGCAGCGATGACCAGGAGTATCCGCAACTCTACGGCATGAACTCGATCCCCTGCAAAATCGGCTTCGGTCGCCGAACCTGGGATCCCACGGTCGGCTTCGGCTCGCTCTACTACACGCCAGGCGAATCCAACACCACAATCCCGAACCTTTCCGAAGCAACGCTTTGGGGACTCGTGCTCGACCTGGACCAGGATGGCGTGCCCGATGTGGACTTTACCGATTACAACGTCAACGGCGCACTCGGCCACGGCGATCTGATTCCCGAATTCGAGCGCACCAGCGTCTTCGCCTATGGCGAGTACACGTTTTCGGGAAACATGAACATCACGCCGTACTTCGAGTTGATGTACAACCGGCGCAAGACCGACAACTACGACCCCGGAACGGTTATTTTCGAGGAGGTGCCGGGCAACAATCCGTACAATCCCTGCAACCCGAATGGTCTGAACGGCGTCGACTGCGGTCTCGCCTACGACTCCGTGTTGTTCGATCCCGCATTCGCAGCGGACTTTGCTGGTGTGTACGGCCTAACGCCAGCGCAGTACTGTGCCATTCCACGTTTTGCCTGGATTTGCCGAGGCGCGATCGGCCCAAGACCGATGGAAGCGCAGGTTTCCATTCTTGGTGATCGCGACAGCGTCTTTGCGGACATCTCCCAGGCGCGATACCTTGGGGGGGTACGGGGCGACCTGCCGCAACTCAACGTCGGCTCGCTGGAGAACTGGTCATTCGACCTGGTCTTCATCCACAGCGTGTCCAGCGGAGAGTCGCTTCGTTCCGGCGTAAATGAACAGAACCTGCTGCATTCGCTCGAGACCAGCGTGCTCGATCCCGCGACCGGCACGGTCACCTGCGGCAACGGTTCCGACGGTTGCGTGCCGATCAACATGTTCGCGCCGTCCCTCTACGCGGGATTGGTGGAAAACCAGTTCGCAACCCAGGCGGAGTGGGACTACCTATACGCCGCGCGCGAGTTCGACACGGAATACGAACAGTCCTTGCTGAACTATTACATGACGGGGGAACTGTTCGAAATGTCCGGCGGCTCGGCGCTGGCCGGCGTCGGCTTCGAGTGGCGCCGCGACGATATCGACTCGATTCCAAACAACGTGGCCAGGGACGGCTTGCTCTGGGGCTACTTTTCCGACCGCGGTGCTGTCGGCACGAAGGACACCAGCGAGCTGATCGCCGAAGTCGAGTTGCCGCTGGTGGCGGGCCGGCCCGGCATCGAGGAATTGACGGTGAACCTGTCCACGCGTTACACGAAGGACGAACTGTATCCGGGGTCGTGGACCTACTCGGGCAAGTTCGCCTACCGGCCCAACAACACGCTGCTCCTGCGTGGCACCGTCGGCACCTCGTACCGAGCGCCGAACATGCAGGAGAATTTCATGCTCGGCCAGTCCGGTTTCCGTTCCCTGAGCGACCCCTGCGTGGTGCCGGAGGATGCGTACAACGCGCTCACGGGCTACAACCGCGCACTCGATGAGCGTGACGATCATGTCCTCGATAACTGCAGGAGCCGTGGCGTAGATCCGACCACACTTGGGATCATCGATACGACGCAGACCTCCAGCATTTATTCGGTAGAGGTGTACGGCATCGGATCGCTCGGGCTGGAGGAAGAGAAATCGGAGTCCTGGACAGCCGGTTTTTCCTGGGAGGAGCCATATTCCGACGCATTCGATGTCACCATCGGGGCAACCTACTACGACATCTCGCTCAGGGATGAAGTGATTCGACTGCATTCGCAGATCAGCATCGACGACTGTTACGAGGACATTGAAGGCGACAGCGTGTTCTGCGACAACATCCTCCGGGAAGACCTCGGAGGCGGCATGTTCGGCCTGATCGAATTCGGCAACGAGATTTTCTTCAACCGCGACGCCTTGTCCACCCGGGGTGTGGATGTGAACCTGGCATTCGATTGGCCCACGCAATTATTCAATCGACCGGTTGATTTTTCCGCGGACGTGAATTTCAACCGCAAACTGGAGTTCGAAACGGTCAACATCGATCTGCAGACAGGCGCGCGGGATGTCGAGGACTATGTGGGCGAATTCGGCTTTCCAGAGTGGGAAGGCCAGGCGATCTTCCGCGCGGACGCGGGCAGATGGCGCTACACCTGGGGAACACGGTACATCGGTTCCGTCGCCCAGGATCCGTTGGGCGTCGACCCCTGGGGCGATGTCTTCAACGAAAACAGTTCGACTTGTCTCGGTCCTGCCAGGGACGACTTCCAATGCCGTGACGTCGGTTATGCCGAGCAATATGTCCGTCACGACGCCTCGGTTTACTATCGAAGCGACACGTGGGAAGTCGGCCTGGGCGTCAGGAACGTCATGAACACTTGGCCGCCGCAGGTTGACAGCAGCGAAGTGTCCTACGTCTACAACAATACGCCGCTGGGCCGAGGCTACGACGAGCAGGGCAGAACGGTGTTCCTTAATATAAGGGCGGTTCTTGATTGAGCCGGGTTCCGTGCAGGTCCATTGGTTGACGCAAGTCTGTTGAAGCTCGACAGTTTCTGTGCATTCGATACAGATTTGGCGCTTGCGCACGGAGTGTTCCGCAGGATAGGTTTCTGTTTGGCTAGATTCACAGATTGAAGGTGTCGTGGTGAGGGCAAGACGCATGATTTCCGGGTCAGGGGCGATTCTGCGGCATGTTCTGCTGGGTTTCGGCTTGGCAGGTACCGGGGCGGTGACCGCCGAGGTATATCCGCTGGAGTATTTCGCGTTGCGCGAAGTCGTCGAGAACGCCACGGTTTCCCCCGACGGCGAACGCCTCGCTATGCTGAAGATCCTGTCGAGGGACGGCGATCCCATACTCTACATCCACGATTCGGACGATCTGGATGCGGACCCCCTCGTGGTCAACGCGGATCCGATGGAGATCATCAACTACCGCTGGGCAAGCGACCGCCACATCGTCCTGACATTGCGCCAGCGCGTTCGGAACCGACTTGAGGGGCAGGAAGGCAGCGTGTTCGGCTACCGGGTGGCCATTCTTGATGTTATCGAGGAAACCTTCGACGATTTCGAAACAAATTCCGCCCCGGTTCTCGAGAGCCTCCTTCAAGGCAAGCCCAACGAGATCATCATCTCGGAGATGGAGGGATTCGACAACTCGGTGGGAGTACGAGAGGCTTTCCGACCGCGAGCGTACTACACGTTGGACTTGGAGAGGAAAACCAAGCGGTTATTGATTCGGGGCAGACTGGATTTGGGCCAGATATCCTTTGACAGAGACGGCAATCCGCGCTTGGCCCGGGGGTTCGAATCGGGGTCGCGGGAATACATTGTCTACTACCGGGACGTTGGAGAAAATTCCTGGCGCGATGTCTGGCGTTGGACAGAGGATCAATTCGAAGGATTTTTCTTTGAAGATGTCTTGAATCTCGACGAGTCGATACCGGGCAATATTCTGATGCTGGCGTTCAACGGTGACGACAAGCTGGGACTTTGGTCATTCAATCCGAATACGCAGAATTTTGACGAACTGATTTACCGTAGGTCGGATGTGGACGTATTCGGCGTCCGCTATCACAGCAATTCCTGGACACATCCCAATCGTGTGACGGCCGTATCCTACTTCAAGGACAAGTGGCACTACGAGTACTTCGATGAAGTCGAAGGGGCAACATTCAACCAACTGGAAGAACTGATTCCATATTCGCACTATGTGAGTGTCACGTCGCGCTCCAGGGAGGGAAATACGCTGGTTGCCAGGAACGTCGGACCTCGGGACCCGGGCACCTATTACCTGTTGCGCAACGGTGTGTTCCAGGCCGTCGGCAGCGCCCAGCCGCTGTTCGACAGCGAGCAGCTGGCGGATGTCGAGTACATTTCCTTCACCGCGCGGGATGGACGCGAGATGGCTACTTTCGTCACGATCCCGAACAGCGGAGAGCCACCGTATCCCACTGTCGTCATGCCCCACGGCGGACCCTTCGTACATGAAATCGTGCTATTCGACGAATGGGCCCAGATGCTGGCCAACAACGGCTATATGGTGGTGCAGCCCCAATTTCGAATGACTCTGGGCTACGGATTCGACCATTTCATGAGCGCAATGGCCGATGGCAGCCAGGCCGGGCGCAAGATGCAGGACGACAAGGACGATGCCGCGCTGCACCTTGTTGAAATGGGGTTGGCGGATCCGAACCGAATGGCCATGTACGGATGGTCCTACGGCGGTTACGCAGCCTTGATCGCCGCGTCGCGCACCCCTCAGATCTATCAGTGCGTGATTGCCGGTGCGGCGGTATCGGACTACGCCACTTTCGCCAACGACACCATGAGGGGCCGTCCGCCGAGTGGTGCCGCGAGAGTGTTGCGGGACGTCTACGAATATGGCGCAGTGCAGCCGGTGGATGAAGTAGAGAAAGTCAACGTGTCGATCCTGCTGATACACGGCGATCTGGATTCACGCGTTCTGCCGAAGCAGGCCAACCTATATCGGGACGCACTGGACAGGGCCGGCAAGTACTACAAGTACGTGGAACTGGAGGGCGCTGACCACTACTATAGTACGCTCTATTACGAGCATCAGATCGAACTCTACACGTCGATCATCGACTTTCTGCAGAACGAGTGCGGCAATATGAGCGTGGGTGACTTTCAAGCGCGAAGCTCGGACTAGACTAGAGCCTTTTAGCCTGATCATTCCGTACGAGACGTACCCGAGGCTCCTGTTCTGTTGATCATGAATGGCTGGCGGCAAACAATCGCCATGGCCGGTACGGCCTCAGGCTCGACACCGATCAGAACGGCCACCAAGAGCGGCCCCGCTGCAGTTGTCGCTCGCATCCCAGAAGTTGGCTGCCGTAGGTATCGGCCCGGGACGCGACGGTGCGAGCCGTGTCCAGCAACCAAGTCTTGTCGGCATGCGTCTGCCGGGAATAGCCACCATGTCCCTCATGGTAGGCCAGGTACAGTCGGTAGGCGTCGGACTTCTCGATCTGGTTGCGACGGTAGCTCTGGTCGTTGTACCACCCGACAAAATCGATGGCGTCGCCGAAGTTGTCTCGACTCGCACCGCGCCGTCCCGTCGCCTGAGTGTAGTCGCTCCATGCCGCGTCGGTGGCCTGGGCGAAGCCGTAGGCATCCGCAGGGCGTGTCCAGGGAATGACACCGAGCAAGCGGCGGCGCGGCGGTCGGGCCCGGGCGCGGAAACTGGATTCCTGGTAGGTGAATGCCATCAATACGCTCACCGGCACCTGCCAGCGTTGGGACGCGCGTTCGGCATCCCGGTACCAGGAGCGCTTCTCCACGAACACGTCGCAGACGTCGGCGGGATTGGCAGGAGGGGTAGAGGCGCAGCCGACAATGAAGACTCCGGCGAATACCAGCGACGCTTGCCTGACCCACATTTCCATGATCGCTCCTGGACCGTGCTCGACGCATTATAATCCACAACGCCGGGAACGATGGACAAACAACCGCCAGGGTCACCTTCAAAGGCGAATAACCTGGCTCGGCGACGAGACCGCCCGTCGGAACCGCCTGATTTGCCGGGAGAACAGCATGACAAGGAACCCCTTCTCCACCGCAGCCTCCAGAAGAGCCTTCCTGCGCTTCCTCGCCAGCAGTCCAGCAGCGTATGCCGCCCCGCCAATATTGGCTCAAGACCTGGCCGACCCTTACGCTCCCCAGGCTGTTTCCAGCGCGACCGACGCCATCAATGTCTTTGACATTCACGAAGTCGCCAAACAGGTGCTGTTGCCCGGCCATTACACGTACATGGCGCTCGGCACCGACGACGCCGGCACGCTGCGCGCCAACCGCGAGGGATTCGAGCAATTCCGCCTGAGGATGCGCAGGCTCGTCGATGTCCGGGAGATCGACACGTCCATCGAATTGTTTGGCGAGCGTCACGCTCTGCCCATCATCATCGCGCCCTGCGGCAGCCACAAGGCCTTTCATCCGGAGGGTGAACTCGCGGTCGCCCGCGCCGCCCGGACGCGAAATGTGGAGCAGATACTCTCCACTGTCAGTTCCACCGGCATTGAAGACGTGAATGCGTCGCGCGGCAAGCCCGTATGGTTTCAGCTCTATGCCAGACAAGACTGGGAGGCGACCCGTGCCATGGTCAATCGCGCCGAGAGGAGCGGGTGCCCCGTGCTGGCGTTGACGGTGGACCTGCCCGCAAGCAACCGGGAGGTCCTGGCGCGGTTTCGACGTGCCAGCAACGACGAATGCCTTGCCTGCCACGCTCCCGACGCGGGCGTCATACCAACCAAACCCATGTACGAAGGCATAGATGCCGGTCCGATGGGCAGGGACTTCATGGACTGGGACTTCGTCGACCGGCTGAAGGAGTCGACATCCATGCGCCTGCTGTTGAAGGGCATTGTCACGGCGGACGATGCCGCACTCGCAGTGGAACACGGAATGGACGGGATCATCGTATCGAACCACGGCGGGCGTTCCGAAAACAGCGGGCGCGGCACGATCGAATGCCTCCCGGAAGTCGTGGATGCGGTCCAGGGCCGAATACCGGTGATCATCGACGGCGGTTTTCGCCGCGGCACGGACATATTCAAGGCCTTGGCGCTGGGCGCCGATGCCATCTCGATCGGTCGACCCTACCTGTGGGGCCTGGCGTCGTTCGGGCAGCAGGGTGTCGAGGCGGTACTCGACCTGCTGGCGCGGGAGCTTGAGATCGTGATGAAGCAGGCGGGAACGGTTCGCGTTGCCGACATCGGTCTAGACCATATCGCGTGACCGCTACGCGCCGCGCGCCGATTCTGTGCGATTGCGCCACCCATACGCGCATATTGCGTTGTCTGAATTCGGCGTGTAGCCTCCGTCACGAATACCCTCTACGGGGCGCGTCATGGCCAGAGCAGCTTGCCTTGTCCTCCTCCTGACGATCAGTCTGCCTGCGGCGGCGCAGCAGCGTGGCCTTGGGCTCTATGCCGGCGTCGGGTTGGGCCGGTTCCAGTTCGAAGAGGATCAAGGGCCTTTGTCGGTGGATGTCGAAGATCGTCTCCTGGATCAAATCGGAGACATCGTGCCGCAGGACATCAGCGCGATCCCAGGCCGTGTGGACGCTTCGCAGTCGGCCTTCAAGGTTTTCGGCGGCTGGAACGTCACAGACAATCTTGGTGTCGAAGTCAGTTATGGACGGGCGAACGATCTCACCAGCACATACACCGAGCAGGTCGGCGACCTCACCGTCTCCGCAAACCTTTCCACCAATGTCGATATCGGTTCGGCCAGAGTGATGGCGTACGTCCCCTATCGGCTGGGCGCGTTCTTCGGCGGACTGGGCTACTTCAACGCGGAAACCAGCTCGACACAGAGTGTCAACCTGGTCGTATCCGGAGCGGGAACCGTACAACGTCCCGTCAATCTCGGCGGCGGGGGCACGGACAGCGGGCCGACCGCCATAGCGGGATTGCAGTGGACGCTGCCGACCCTGGCGCTTCGTGCGGATCTTGAATGGTTTGACATGAATGCCGGCAGCGCCGCAACGTTTAATCTGGGCGCCACTCTGGGGTTCTAGGCGGCCCTTCCGCGCCAAATTCGGGCGGCGCGAAGCGCCGTCTTCGTCTGGCCGGGCGATGCGTCCATTTGATATCCAAGGATCAAGGAGTGTTGCGCACAGTTGGAACCATTGTCGCGTGCTCGATCCTGGTCACTTGCGGATCTCCGCCCGGCCTGATCGATCAGGTAATGCTTTCCGGAGAGTTGCGTGTCGCCACGCGCAACGGACCCGGCACATTCTTCGATGGCCCCGATGGCCCCCGGGGCGTGGACTACGACCTCGTCAGGGGATTCGCGGATTGGCTGGGTGTCGAACTCGAAATCTACACGGTGGACCAATACGCCCAACTGCTGTCGGACGTGCGCTCGGGCAGGGCCCACGTGGGCGCTGCGAGCATGTCGGCCACCGAGGCGCGTCGGCGGGTGGTGGATTTCGGCCCGGCCTATCTGAACGTACAACCCGTTGTGGTATATCGGCGCGGCGCTCGACGACCGGAAGGTCTTTCAGACCTCCTGGAAGGGCGGCTGGAGGTTCTCGGAGGAACTTCCTATGTGAGCGCGCTTGAAGCGGCACGGGAAATCCAACCTCTGCTGACGTGGGAAGAGATAACCAACGCCGGAGTGGACGACCTCGTTCGGCGCGTAGCCGACCGCCATAGCGATTTCACGATTGTCGATTCGAACCTCTTGGATCTGCTCCAACATTCGATTCCAGGGGTCAGGGCAGCATTCAGCGTGGGCGAGGAGACGCCCGTCGCCTGGGCGCTTCGCAAGGGCCCTGATTCGTCATTGCGGGATCGCGCGGCCGAATACTTTGCGGAGCTGGACACCAACAACGAACTCGCCGAAATCATCGAGCGCTATTACTTCCACGTCGAAGACGAATTCGACTACGTGGACACACGGGCGTTCGTCAGGCATTTCGAGGGGCGGCTCCCCAAATACAAGCCGTTCTTTCTCCATGCGGCCGACCTAACCGGTGTGGACTGGCGCTTGCTGGCCGCAATGGCCTATCAGGAGTCCCATTGGAATCCAGACGCGGTATCGCCCACCGGTGTGCGCGGCATCATGATGCTCACCCGGGCAACGGCGCGGATGATGGGGGTCGAGGACCGCACGGACGCGCTGGAGAGCATCGTCGGCGGCGCATCGTATTTTGTCCGGGTAACCGACATGATTCCCCAGCGCATCGGTGAGCCCGATCGAACCTGGTTCGCCCTGGCGGCCTACAACGTGGGCTTCGGTCATCTGGAGGACGCCAGAATCATCACCGAGATTCAGGGCGGCAATCCCGATTCCTGGCAGGAGGTGAGGGAACGGCTGCCCTTGCTCGCCGAGCCCGAATGGTATCAGCGCGTGGCCAGGGGCTATGCGCGCGGTTGGGAACCGGTGCGGTACGTGGACAACATTCGGCGTTACTACGAGACTCTGCAGTGGATGACGACCGACACCGGGACAACCAGCCAGCCCACCGAGGATTGATCGTACGCAATCCTTCGACTGCGGACGCTTGCCGGGTGGTACAGTAGCGGAATACGAAAAACTGGAGAGGCGGCTGTGTCCACAAATACCAATCGACCCATGTTGCTGGCGCTCGTTTCGGCGATGATGGCCACCGCCGCGCCCATCTCGGCCCACCACAGCGACGCCGGCATCGACATGGAGTCCATCGTCGCTTTCGAAGGCGTGGTGTCGGACTTTGTGTGGCGTAACCCCCATGTCTACGTGCTGGTAGATCACACGGCCGAGGACGGTCAGGCAAGAGAGTGGGAACTGCAGATGGGGCCGGTCAACGTGATGTCCCGTCGCGGCTGGAGGCGGGACACGCTTCAGCCCGGCGACACGGTTTCGGTGCGGGCCCACGCGTCATTGAACGGCCGTTCTTACGGGATCATCGACTCCATCGACCGGGACGGCGGCCTGCGGCTCGCAAACGCCACCGGTGGCGCGCCAACTGCGGCGTCCGCAGCGGCCACCAGCCTGGAAGGCAGGTGGATCGCGGACCGGGCCGCCACCATGAGCTATCCGGGCGGTTTCGACGGGTTTTTCAACGCCTTGCTGTCCCTCAACGAGAATGGCCGCGCCGCCCAGGCCGCCTACGACCCCCTGTCCGCCGAGAATCCGGAAGCCACGTGCGTCGGGCGGCCCACGCCGGCGGCACTGGTCTCGACAAGCCTTTACCTGATGGAGATCGATATTCGGGAGGAGGAACAGACAGCCATCCTTCGCAGCGAGTATTTCGACGAGGTCCGAACCGTCCACATGGACGGACGCGAGCATCCAGACGCCGACGAGCGCTTTGTCACCGGCCATTCCATCGGCTGGTGGGAAGGCGACACGCTGGTGGTGGACACGCGCAACTTCGAGGACCATCGGTCGCCCTATCAGATCGGCGTGCCTTCGGGCGGGCAGAAACACGTGGTGGAGCGCTACACCCTGAACGACGAAGGTACCCACATCGAACTGGAGTTCATGCTCGAAGACCCCGAGTACCTGGCCGAGCCGATGATTCACCGCAGGCAACTGAATTACGCGCCGCACCTTGAGATGTTTCCCGGCGCGTGCGACCCGGAAGCCACCAGCAGGTTCCTGGAGAATTAGGAGCCTACGCCGCGGGAACCCACGGCACACGTTTTTTATTCGTCGTTACGGGAGGGTCGGCGCGCCGCGAAAAAGGACTGCAACAGCGCCGCGCACTGTTCCGCCATGACGCCACCCACCACCTCCATGCGATGGTTCCATCGGCTGTCGCCCGGCAGATCGATGACGCTGCCGCAGGCGCCGGTGCGCGGGTCGCGCGCCCCGAACACGAGTCGCGAGACCCGGGCCTGCAGCAGGGCGCCCGCGCACATGGGGCACGGTTCGAGTGTCGAGTACATCGTCGTGCCAGGAAGCCGGTAATTCCCCACCAACCGCCCGGCCTGCCGCAACGCCCGGATCTCCGCATGCGCGGTGGCATCGTGGGACGCGATCGGGGCATTTCCGCACTCCGCCAGTACATCGCCGCCCGTTCCCAGAAGCAGAGCCCCGACCGGCACTTCGCCCTTGTCCCGCGTCTGCCGGGCCAGTTCCAGCGCGCGACTCATGTGCTCCAGGTCGGTTGCGCGCACGGGACGTGGCTCACTCCCATTCGATGGTTGCCGGAGGTTTACCCGAGATGTCATAGGTCACCCGGGAAATACCCGGAATCTCGTTGATGATCCGCCGCGATACATGGTCGAGAAAGTCGTAGGGCAGGTGCGCCCATCGAGCGGTCATGAAGTCCACGGTCTCCACCGCCCGGAGCGCGACCACGTAGTCGTAACGCCGCCCGTCTCCCATCACTCCCACCGACTTGACGGGCATGAACACGGCGAATGCCTGACTCACCTGGTCGTATAGCCCCCGCTCCAGCAGTTCGCTCACAAAGATGTGATCGGCGCGCCGCAGCAGGTCGGCGTATTCCTTCCTGACCGGCCCGAGAATGCGCACCCCCAGGCCCGGGCCGGGGAACGGGTGCCTGCCGACCAGGGTCGGGGGCAGTCCGAGTTCCAGACCGATCTTGCGCACCTCGTCCTTGAACAGGCTGCGCAGCGGTTCGATGAGCCGGAGCTTCATGCGTTCAGGCAATCCGCCGACGTTGTGATGCGACTTGATGACATGCGCCTTGCCCCCCGACGACGCGCCCGCGGACTCGATGACGTCGGGGTAGATTGTTCCCTGTGCCAGCCAGCGCACCCCAGACAATTTCTTCGCCTGAGCCTCGAATTCTTCAATGAATCGGCGACCGATGATCTTGCGCTTTTCCTCGGGATCGGCCACGCCGCGCAGGGCGCCCAAGAATGCCTCCTCGGCATTGACCCGCACCACATTCGCGCCCAGGCTTTCGCGAAACGTGGCCATCACCTGGTCTCCCTCGTCAAGGCGCAACAGGCCATGGTCGACGAATACGCACACCAATTGATCGCCGATGGCCGCGTGCAGCAGCGCCGCCACCACCGACGAGTCCACACCGCCTGACAATCCCAGCAGAACACGGTCCCCGCCAACTTTCCGGCGCACATGCCGGATGTGCTCGGCGACGATATTGCCGGGCGTCCAGCGATCCGGGCAGCCGCAGATTCCGCGTACGAAACGCTCGATGATGGCTTGGCCGTGCTCCGTATGGGTGACTTCCGGATGGAATTGCAGCCCGTACACCCGCCGCTTCGAATCAGCCATGCCGGCCATCGGCGCATTCCCTGTGGACGCGATGCGCTCGAAGCCTTCGGGCAACGTTTCCACCCGGTCGCCGTGGCTCATCCACACATTCAGGGAGCCGTTTTCGCCGGCCAGTCCGCCAAGGAGGCCGTCGCCACCGCTGAGGATGACCTCGGCATGGCCGAATTCCCGCTGCGCGGATGGCCGCACCGTTCCACCGAACTTCTCCGCCAGCGCCTGCATGCCGTAACAGATTCCCAGCAGCGGAACGCCCGACTCGACCACCGCGTCGCTCACCCTGGGTGCGTGTTCGGTTCCCACCGACTCCGGCCCCCCCGACAGGATGATCCCGGACGCGCCAAACGCGGCCAGACTGTCGGGCGCGATTTCCGGTGCGTGAATCTCGCTGTAGACCCCAGCCTCGCGCACGCGACGGGCGATCAACTGAGTGTACTGAGACCCGTAGTCGAGAATGAGAATGCGCGCCGTGTCCGGGGCGCTGGCCTGTCGGGCGGATTCTGCTGCCTGCAAGGGAAGTTACTCCGCGCGGTAGTTCGGCGGTTCCTTGGTGATGGTGACATCGTGCACATGGCTTTCCTTGCGGCCGGCTCCGGTAATCCGCACGAAACTCGCCCTGGAACGCATTTCTTCGAGACTGCCGTTGCCGGTGTAGCCCATGGCCGCGCGGACGCCGCCGGTCAGCTGGGCCACGATCGGCACCACGCTGCCCTTGTAGGGGACACGCCCCTCGATACCTTCCGGGACGAGTTTTTCCAGATCCGAACTGGTGTCCTGGAAGTAGCGGTCCGACGAGCCGTGGTGCTGGGACATGGCACCCAGGGAACCCATGCCACGGTAGGACTTGTACGAGCGGCCCTGGTAAAGCTCCACCTCTCCGGGCGATTCTTCCGTGCCGGCAAACAGGCTGCCGATCATCACGCAGTGGGCACCGGCGGCAATGGCCTTGGCAATGTCGCCGGAGTAACGGATGCCGCCGTCGGAAATCACCGGCACATCGCTTTGCTTGAGGGCGGCGGCGACTTCCGCGACCGCCGTGATCTGCGGCACCCCCACGCCGGCGATGACACGCGTCGTGCAGATCGAGCCCGGCCCGATACCCACTTTGACGGCGTCCGCCCCGGCTTCCACCAGCGCGCGCGCGCCTTCGCCGGTGGCCACGTTGCCTGCGATCAATGGCAGGTCCGGGTGGTCGGTCCCGATTTTCCGGACGCGATCCAGGACGCTACGGGTATGGCCATGGGCGGTATCGATGACCAGCACATCCACACCGGCCTCCACCAGGGCGGCGACCCGCTCGTCGGTGTCCCAAGCCGTTCCCACGGCCGCACCCACCCGCAGCGCCCCGAACTCGTCCTTGGAGGCCAGGGGATAGTCGGTGGCTTTCTGAAAATCCTTCGCCGTGATCATTCCTCGCAGGCGAAAGTCGTCGTCCACCACCAGGACCTTCTCGATGCGGTGACGGTGCAACAGCGTCAATACCTCATCGTTATCCGCGTTTTCCTTGACGGTGACCAGACGGTTCTTGGGCGTCATCACCGCGGATACGGGAGCGTCGAGCTGGGTCTCGAAGCGCAGGTCCCGATGCGTGACGATGCCCACGAGGTCCTCGCCCTCGACCACGGGCACGCCGGAAATGCTGTTGGCCTGCGTCAGCTCGATCACGGCCCGGATGGAGGTGTCCGGCGCCACGGTGATGGGATCGCTGATGATGCCGCTCTCATATTTCTTGACCCGGAACACGTGCAGGGCCTGTTCCTCGGGCGACATGTTCTTGTGGATGATGCCGATGCCGCCCACCTGCGCCAGGCTGATGGCCAGACGCGCCTCGGTGACCGTGTCCATGGCGGCGGAGATGATGGGAATGTTCAGGCTAAGTGATCGCGTCAGGCGCGTTTCGAGCGCGACTTCCCGGGGCAGTACTTCCGAGAAGGCGGGCTGGAGCATCACGTCATCGAACGTGAGAGCCTCGTGAAGTATCCGCATCGACACGCTCACCCGCCGCCTAAACGCGAAATTATACGGTTGCGCGATGGTGCGGGAAAGTTTGATCACGCCGTATACTTCATGCATGAGTTCCCCCGGTGACAGCTTGAAATTCTCCTTCCAGCCCGCGCGTGAAGTCTTTTCGGTGTCTTCGCTCAACCGGCGGGCGCGCCAGATCGTCGAGGGTCAATTGGGCGTCGTCTGGGTGGAGGGGGAAATCTCGGGAGTTGCGCGCCCGGGCTCGGGGCATCTGTATTGGCGGATGAAGGACGAAGACGCGCAGGTTCGCTGCGCCATGTTCCGTTCGCAGAATCGATTGTTGAACTTCCGGCCGGACGATGGACAGCATGTACTGGCCCGCGGCCGCGTGAGCATCTACGAGCCCCGGGGCGAATATCAACTGGTTGTCGAGCATCTGGAGGAGGTGGGCGAGGGGTTGCTGCGTCGAAGGTTCGAGGACCTGAAGCGGAAACTGGCAGCCGAGGGGCTGTTCGACGCGGACCGCAAACGCGCCAAGCCGACGCTGCCTCGCCGAATCGGAGTTGTCACGTCACCGGACGGCGCCGCAGTTCGCGACATCATGACGGTTCTGGCTCGGCGATTTCCGGCGATTCCGGTACTGATCTATCCCACCGCCGTGCAAGGCCCGGGAGCGGCGGCGGAAATCGCCTCGGCCTTGAAGTTGGCGGACCAGCGCGCCGAATGCGACTTGCTCATCCTGGCGCGAGGCGGCGGTTCGCTGGAAGATCTCTGGTCCTTCAACGAGGAGATTGTCGCCCGGGCGATCGCCGACACGCGGATTCCCATCATTTCCGGGGTGGGACACGAGATCGATTTCACCATTGCGGATTTCGCGGCGGATGTCCGCGCTCCCACGCCTTCCGGGGCGGCCGAACTCGCTGTGCCGGACCGGGCACACTGGACCGCCAGGGTGGAGGACCTTGGCGAACGACTGTCTCGGGCCATGGGGCAACGATTGGCCGGGCCCACAACCCACCTGACGGCACTGGGGCATCGCCTCAGGCAAAATCATCCACGGGTACTGCTGCGTCACTCCGCTCAGCGGCTGGACGAACTCGAGATGCGCTTCGGGATGGCATTGCGCCGGTCGCTGGAGGAGCGTCGGTCGAGGATCGCCCGTTCAACCGCCCGGCTGCGCGGCGCCAGTCCCGCCGAACGCATCAGGCGCATCAATGGGCGGCTGGGATTCCTGTTCCTGGGTCTGGAGCACGCGGCCCGCGACGCGCTGAACCGGCAGCGCCAGCGGCTCACGCTGGCACGACGGACCCTGGATTCGGTGAGCCCGGAGGCAACGCTGGAAAGAGGCTATGCCATCGTCCAGACCAGGGACGGCGGCGCCATTGTCAACGATGCCAGGAACGCACCGCCCGGTACCGCGCTGGACATACGACTGGCCCGAGGTGAACTGGCGGCCACCGTGGACAGGCCGCGCTCCTCATGACGGCACTGCGTCTGCCCATCGGCTTGCAGACTTTTCGCGAACTTCGCGAGGAGGGGTATTATTACGTCGACAAGACTCCCTGGATACGACGCTTGTTGTCGGGTGGCAAGCATTTCTTCCTGTCGCGACCGCGGCGATTTGGCAAGAGCCTGTTTCTTGACACGCTTAAAGAGCTGTTCGAGGGCAGTGAGGCGCTGTTCCGAGGGCTTGACATCCACGGCCACTGGGATTGGTCGACGCACCATCCGGTGGTCCGCTTGAGTTTCGCCGAAGGCGACTTCGGATCACCCGGCTACCTGCACATCAATCTCATGGCACAACTGGACTCGGTGGAAAGGCAAACAGGTGTGGAGTCAGGCTACACCACGGGACCGGAACGGTTCGGCTTCCTTCTGGAGGAACTGCATCGCCGCACAGGACGGCGGGTCGTCGTGCTGGTGGACGAATACGACAAGCCGATCCTGGACGCACTGGAGGCGCCGGAGGTGGCGAGGGCCAATCGGGACGCGCTACGCGGGCTGTATGCGGTGATCAAGAACCGCGACGCGCACATCCGTTTTTCGTTGATTGCCGGTGTCAGCAAGTTCTCCAAGGTAAGCTTGTTCTCGGGACTGAACAATCTCCGGGACATTACGCTGGACCCGCGCTACTCGGCGATCTGCGGTTATACGGACTCGGATCTGGACCTGGTGTTCACGCCGGAACTGGAAGGACTCGACCGGCGAGCCATCCGTAGATGGTACAACGGCTACAACTGGCGGGGCACCGATAAAGTCTACAACCCCTTCGACGTATTGCTGCTTTTCGATACCCGAGAGTTCAAGGCCCACTGGTATGAAACTGGTTCGCCCACCTTTCTGATCGATACGCTGGTGCGGCGACGGGTTGGTTCAGCGACCCTGCAGGACATGACGGCAACCGACCGCGATCTGTCACGGTTTGACGTTGGCGATATCTCCACCCGGGCGCTACTCTTCCAGACTGGCTATCTGACCATCCGTCGGGAGGAGCCATCCCGAGCCGGCACCCGATACCGGCTCGGGTACCCAAACCGAGAGGTGCAGCAGAGCCTCAACGAGTCGCTGCTCGACAGGCTCGTGCGGGACGACGACAGGCGGGTTGCGAACGCCACGCGGCTGGAACGGTTGCTGGAGGCGCACGATATCAGGGGATTGAAAGAACTGTTCCATGCATTCTTCGCCAGTATTCCACACCAGTGGTATACGAACAGCGAGATAGGGGACTACGAGGGCTATTACGCGAGCGTGTTCTATTCGTATTTTGCCGGGTTGGGATTCGATATCCGAGTCGAGGACAGCACGAATCGCGGTCGGCTGGACATGGCCGTGCGATTCAACGGCCACGTGTACCTGTTCGAGTTCAAGGTCGTGGAACTGGAGCCGGAAGGCGCAGCGCTGGAGCAATTGAAAGCGCGAGGGTACGCCGAGAAGTACCGCGGCCTGAACGAGCCGATTCACCTGATTGGCGTGGAATTCAGCAGGTCACAGCGGAACATCGTGGCCTTCGAGACGGAGCAGGCCTGAGCCGCGCCGTCCGGGACGGATCGGGTCACCCCTGCACGAAATCGATGCGCTCCGTACCGTTCCGCCCAACTATTCCGTGCCGACCGGCACCCACTTCTGGACCCGTTTTCCGGTATTGACTTCCGCTGTGTAGAGATTGCCGAAACTGTCCGCGGCAACGTTGTGGACCCACTCGAACTGGCCCGCCTGCCGGCCGCCGTGACCGAACGAACCGACGACCTCAAGGGATTCGCGTTCCAGAATCCAGACCTTCTTGTTGGCACCGTCGGCGGCAAACAGCCATCGCTGTTCCGGGTCGCCGGACAGCTCGATGTCCCAGGCGGCTCCCTGCCCGCCGATGGTCCACGCGGCAAACCGCCCTTCCCTGATGAACGATCCGTCCTTGTTGAAAACGTGTATTCGATTGCCCATGCGATCGGCGACGTAGACCAGGCCGTCATTGGCGATACGAACCGCATGCACGGGGTTGTGCCAGACCTGCAGCGGCTCGGCGTCGGGCAGGTATTCCGAAGTGTCGATCGAATCGTCCGGAACGTTGCCGAAGGCGCCCCAGTGCCGCTTGTACTCGCCGGTATCGGCGTCAAGGACTATGACCCGGCGGTTCAGATAGCCGTCCGCGATGTAGACCTCGTGGGTCTCCGGGTCCACGGTGATGTCGGCGGGACGCCCCAGGTGGCGGGGGTCGTTGCTGCCCATGGTCGTCTGCCATTCTCCGATGACGAGCAGCCGCTCGCCCTCGGGCGTGAACTTCAGCACCACATGGTCGGTCATGCCGTTGCCGGCGATCCAGACATTGTCCTGGTAGTCGACAAAAATTCCATGCTCGTTCGACGGCCAGTCTTCCGGCTCGATCCATTCGCCGGAATCCTGATCCCAGTCCGGACCGCCCCAGGCGTGGATCACCTCTCCCGAAGGGTTGAACGCAATGACCGATGGTGCCGGGACGCAGCAGTCGTGCCACGGTGGACTGTGCGCCGCGCCCATCTCATGCTCCGTCAGGCTGCGGGGCCGCTGAATGATCCAGACATTGTCCTGGCTGTCGGTGGCGATTCCGGAAACCTGGCCGAGTGTCCACCGATCTGGAAGTTGCGCTGGCCAAGACGGGTCGACCTCGTATTGTGGCGCTCCTTCCGTCGAAGGTTCGTTTGCCGCGGTGACGGCTTCGTCCGCGGGCATTGCGGCCTCGTCGCCGTTCGTCGGGTCAGCCACCGCCATCGCCGGCTCGTCGCTTGAGCAGCCGGCCAGGCACAGAAGAAACCCGATTCCGGCCGCGATCATTGGAAAATTCTTGTTCATGGTGATGCCCCCAGCCTGTTTGGTTTTCGTTTCGGGTTGACCTTGGCTTCAGGCTGTCCTTGACGTCGGGACGGCCTTTCCGGCAAGCCGGCCTTCGCTTCGGGTTGGCCCTATTCCAGACACCTTAGCGGAAATCCCGTCCGCCGATAAGCCCGGCGCATCCCGGCGCAGCCTTCAGCTATTGAAGAATGCGGCAACCGCCGGTCGAAAGTTGTCCATGTCCACCAGGAATGAGTCGTGCCCCTGGATCGACGGCAATTCCAGCAAGTTCACCTCCCGTCCAGGTTGCTCGAGCTGCTCTGCAAGCTCCCGCTGCTGGTGCAACGGAAACAGGATGTCGGTGGCGACGCCGATCACCAGGATCCGTTCCGCCCGGATTTTCGCCAGTCCCGCTTCCACCGACGCGCCATGGTCGGCTACGTCGAACAGGTCGCTGGCCCGGGACAGGTAAAGGTAGCAGTTGGCGTCGAACTGCCCGGTGAACTTGTTGGCATGGTGCTCGAGATACGACTCGATCTCGAAACTATGCGCGAACGGGTCGCCCGTCTCAGCCTCCTCGCAACTGCGCTCACGCCCGAAACGACCACGCCATTCCTCGGCGGAACGGTAGGTGATCATGCCCAGCTTGCGGGCCAGGCGCATGCCGGTCAGGGGCAATGCATCCGGGGTGTATTCGCCCTGCTTCCAGTTGGGGTCACGTCGAATCATCTCCCGCTGCAGCGACCGCAAGGCCGTCGCGAACGGCAACGACCGGGTGGCCGAAGAGATGATCACCAACCCGCCGGAACGCCCCGGAAACAGGATTTCGAACGCGAGCGCCGTCATGCCGCCCATGGAAGGACCCACCGTCGCGTGCAGTCTCTCCACGCCGAGATGCCTGAGCACCTCTCGGCCTCCTCGGGCGACATCCTCCAGCGACAGGACCGGAAAGGATCGGCGGTATGTTTCACCCGTGGCCGGATTGAGGGAGGCGGGACCGGTGGAACCGAAACAACTGCCAAGGGAATTGACGCAGATCACGCAGAAGCGCCGTGTGTCGATGGGCCGACCAGGACCGATCATCTCCTCCCACCATCCGGGCGCGGGGTCCTGCGGCGACGACGCAGCGTGGGCCGAGGGCGAGAGCCCGGT
Organism: Candidatus Rariloculaceae bacterium; assembly: GCA_965221035.1. Classification (GTDB taxonomy): domain Bacteria; phylum Pseudomonadota; class Gammaproteobacteria; order Steroidobacterales; family Rariloculaceae; genus UBA6522. Next base: position 2,621,397 of record OZ244860.1, on the reverse strand, counting down.
AAAGATCAGCACCGCATTGTCGCGTTCCCGACTCAATTCTCCCCAGGTTTCATAGGCGAACGTCGGGCGCGCCAACACGCCGCCCCGGTGCATCGGAAAACTGCCCTTGAGGGTTACAAATTGCCTTGCGCCGCCTGCCATGGATCCTCGGACTGTCCGGGCTTGCCGGTGGGGCCGCAAGTTTAACTCGAATTCAGGGACCGCGGCTCCGGCGTCCCCGCCCACGGCGCAGGGACGCGGGCCGGTTGCGCCGACCGGCGAACGGGTTCTCGCCGCTCTTGAATTCCAGTCTCAGCGACGCCCCCTCCAGCCGCATTTTCTTGCGGAAGGCGTTGGCCAGATATCGGCGGTAGTGGCCGGGCAGCAGGTCGGTTCGACTGCCGTGAACCACAACGACGGGTGGATGACGACCGCCCTGATGCGCGTAGCGCAATCGAATTCGCCGTCCGCCCACCAGCGGTGGAGGATGCGCGATCAAGGCCTGCTCCAGAATCTGGTTCAGAACCGGCGTCGGCATCTCCCGGCCGGCCGCTTCGTAGGCTCGCAGCGCGGCATCCACGGCACCGTCGATGCCGCTTCCGTCGAGCGCGGAGATGTAGCTGATGCGGGCGAAATCGGTGAACGCCAGCCGACGCTTGACTTCACCCTCAATGCGGCGCCGTTGGCGCGTGCCGATGCCGTCCCACTTGTTTACGGCGATGGCAAGGGCGCGTCCCCTCTGGGCGCTGAGTCCTATGAGATGTAGGTCCTGCTCGGTCACCCCTTCACGCGCATCGAGCATGCAGATGACTACACCGGAATCCTCGATGGCCCTGAGGCTTTGCACGACGCTGAATTTCTCGATGACATCCCGAACACGGGCGCGCCGGCGAATCCCTGCGGTATCGATCAGCACGAAGTGCTTGCCACGGCGCTTGCAGGGCACCAGCACGCTGTCGCGGGTCGTTCCCGGCACCGGAGAGGTCAACAGGCGTTCTGCTCCCAGCAGTCGGTTGATCAGGGTGGACTTGCCGACGTTGGGCCGGCCGACCACCGCCAGCCTCGGCCCCCTGAAGCGCCCGGCCGCGGCAGCGCCCGCGTCTTCCGCCCGCTCTCCACCCGCGTCTTCCGCCGGCGCTGCTTCAGTTTCGTCGGAGAAAAGCCCGAGAACCGCGCCCATGAGTACGGATATGCGGCGCCTGTGCAATGCGGCGATGCCGATGGACCGTGCCAGGCCAAGTTGGTGAAATTCCGCTTCGGCCAATTCGGGAGCGATACCCTCGGACTTGTTGACCGCGACGATAACCGGCTTGCCATCGACACGCAGCCGCGAAGCGATGTGCTCATCGCCCGCGGTGAGACCCTCGCCGTAGTCCACGACAAGCACAACCACATCGGCCTCGTCCACGGCGGCCTGCGCCTGCAGGGCGGCCCCAGCGGTTAATTCTCCCCCATCATCGCCAAGCCCCCCGGTGTCGACCACGACCATGGCGCGACCACCGAAGTCGGCGAAGCCATAGCGGCGATCCCGGGTCAGGCCGGGGTAGTCCGCAACCAGCGCGTCACGGGAACGCGTGAGCTGGTTGAACAGCGTGGACTTGCCGACGTTCGGCCGTCCCACCAGGGCGATTACGGGAACCATGCTCCAGCCTGATTGCCTCTCTGCGACCGCCTGTCGGCGTTGCGGCCGCCCCCTCGGCGCTTGCGGCGTTACAACGCGGCGTCGCGGTCAGCCCGGGTTTTCGAGGGATGCGGACTCTTCCAGCTCGACCGTGAAGGCAACCACCGTGCCGTCCTCGGTCTGCACGATCAGGTTCCGACCCACCACCAGCGGAGCGGACACGATACGGCTCGATGCCGCGCGCTCGCGGTCGAGAAACCTTCCGTCCAGGGGATCGATCCAGTGCACGAAGCCTTCAAAATCTCCGACCACGACCGTGTTTCCGTACGCGCTGGGAGCGGTGACGTCCCGGAGCCGCAGCGCGTCCTGGCGCCACCTGGGTGTTCCCTCACCGCGCTCCAGCGCCACCAGTTCGCTGTCCTGGTCGGTTACGTAGACACTGCTCAAGTCAACGCCGAGGCCGGCATAACTGGAGAGATCCTGCTGCCACAACACGACTCCGTTTTCCAGCGCGACACTGATCGCGCGGCCGTTGTATCCGACAGCGAACACGTCGTTACCGGCCACCTGGAGTCCGGCGCTGATATCCACCAGCCGATCCAGCTCGGTACGGCCGGAGGGCGCGGCCACGGGAAACTCCCACAGCACGTCGCCGGTCGCCAGTTCGTAAGCGCCCAGCCGCCCGTTGTCGAATCCGGCAACCACAGCGGACCCGGAGACGTACGGGGCCGTATTGCCGCGCATGGTGAGCGCCGGCACCGTCTGCACCACGGCCCAGAGCTCGCGGCCGTCCAGGCTGGAGTAGCCGCGCAACCTGCCATCCACGGTGCGCAGGGCCACCACCTCGCCGCCTATCGCCGGCGGCGCCAGGACTTCGGCCCCCACCGCGCGTCTCCAGCGTTCCGCGCCGGTCTCGGCTTCGATCGCGATCAGTTCCCCGTCGGTGGTGCCGAGCACCAGGACGCCCGCGCCATAGGAAGGTCCTGCAGACAACGGCAGGTTGGTCTGCGTCGCCCAGCTGCGCCGACCGGTCTGCAGGTCGAATGCCGCGACATCGCCGCCGTGGCTGGCTGCGAATACCCTTGCACCGTCTGTCGCGGGCAGAAGGCCCAGGCGCAGGCGTTCCGTGCTACGCCCGACCCGCGTGCTCCATAGCCTTCGAACATCAAGTTGCCCGTCGACGGACTGAAGTTCCGCCGGAGCCTCACCGGAATCGTCGCCGCGACCGCAGCCGGTTGATGCCGCGGCGAATGCGACGACCACGGCGACGGTCCAGACTCTCATTCCGGCACCTCTTCCACGACCGGTTCATCATCGGCAGTCGCAGGCTCCCCCGCCCCCGGGACAGCTGGTGCTGAAGGTGGCGCGGCCGCGACCATGTCGGTGGGCAGATTGTCCAGTTTCATCTGCACAAGGGTGCGGTCCACCAATCCCGTTGCCTGGTCGTTGAGTGCCGCCATGTAGGCCGTACGGGCGCTCCCGGTGTCGCCCAGCGCGGCATGAATGTCGCCGCGGACTTCATTGTAGCCCGCGGCAAAACTTCCCGGGTCGATGTCCAGAACCTCCAGCGCCTCGGAATAGGACTCATCCTGTGCAAGCGTCCTGGCCAGCCGCAGCCGGGCGATCAGCGCGAGTTCCGGGTCGCTCGTGTTTTCCATGACAAACCTGAAGTCCTCTATGGCGTTGTCCACCTGGCCGTCATCGAGGCGCATCAGGGCAACCAGCAGCCCCGCCTGGTCCGTATAGGGGCTTCCCGGAAATTCCTCGCGCAGTTCACCGAGCAGATTGCGCGCGTCGCCGGCATTGTCATCGCTTACCGCGTCGCGCAATTCCACATAAATGGCGGCAGCCGCCTCGCCCCGGTTGTCCACATAACCGTTGTATTGGTTCCAGCCGAACAGGCCGAGCACGCCCAAGGCGACGCCTCCCACCAGGTACCAGCCGTTGTCCCGCCACCACTGGCGAAAGATCTCGAGTTGCTCTTTTTCGGAAAGAAATTCGTCCACCCAACCTCTCCAATTCCGCGCGGCCCGGCGTCATCGCCGGGATCAGTACGCGTATTCTACGGCGAATCGTCCCGAACCCGGAGCAATTCGGCCACCACGCGCTCAAGGTCGCATGCTGCCTGCGGCAAGTCCTCGCGCAGCGGCTTCATGCTCAAGGTGTCACTCCTTAGTTCATCCTCACCCAAAATCAAGGCCAGACGGGCGCCGCTTCGATCAGCCCGCCGCAGCTGCGACTTGAGGCTGCCGCCTGCGCAATCCATGGCGAGCCTGACACCGGGAGCCCGAGCCCTGAGCGTCTCGGCGATACCCAGGCCGCGTCGCCGGGCCTCGTCGCCCGCCAGCACCAGGTACCCGTGGGGAGCGCGCGGAGCCTGACGGCATCCTTCCTCCTCCATCAACTCGACCACCCGCTCCATGCCCAACGCCCAGCCGATGGCCGGCGTTTCCCTGCCGCCCAGTTGGGCGACCAATCCATCATAGCGCCCACCGGAGCAAATCGCTCCCTGGGCGCCGAGACGATCCGTGATCCATTCGAAAACCGTGCGGGAATAGTAGTCCAGACCCCGCACCAGCCGCGGGTTGATCCGGTAGGTTACGCCGGCGTCGTCGAGCAGTTCGGTCAACCGGCGAAAGTGCGCGGTCGATTCGTCGTCCAGGTAACCGGTCAATAGTGGCGCGTTGGCGATCAGATCCTTGAGCCGGGGGTTCTTGCTGTCAAGAATCCGCAGGGGGTTGCGCTGGAGGCGTTCCAGGCTGGCGGCGTCCAGCAAATCGACCGATTCAGCGAAATGGGTCCGCAGCGCATCCCGGTAGCCGCTGCGGCTTTCGGGCGTTCCCAGCGAGTTGATCTGCAGCCGCGGACTCCGAAGCCCGAGCCGCTGCCAGATTCGTGCCGACATGACGATCAATTCAGCGTCCACCTCCGGACCGGCGAAGCCGATGGCTTCCGCGTCGATCTGGTGAAACTGGCGGTAGCGCGCCTTTTGCGGGCGCTCGTGCCGAAACATGGGGCCTGAACACCATAGCTTCTGCTGCTGGTTGTGAAACAGGCCGTGACTGAGGCCCGCCCGCACAATTCCCGCCGTGGCTTCCGGCCGAAGCGTCACGCTGGACCCGCTACGGTCCTCGAAGGTATACATTTCTTTCTGGACGATGTCCGTGGTTTCGCCGATTGACCGGCTGAACAGTTCGGTGTGTTCCATGACCGGCAGCCGGACCCGCCGATACCCGTAGGCATCGAATACCTCGCGTGCGGCGGATTCGACGGCGGACCAGACGGCCTCGGCTTCCGGAAGGATGTCGTTCATGCCTCGAACGGGTCTGATCTGCATTCCGGCTAAGCCCCTTATTGATCCCTTGGCCTGATGGTGAGGCGCCAGGGCCCGATTTCCTGACGAGTGACTGCCTTGCTCAGGCGTTGATCCGCAGCGTTTCCGTCACGGCGTTTCCGCCACCAGAAAGCGAAGGGTGGACGCGTTGCCCTGCAGTGGCGGAAGCGGATAAGGCTGTTCGTTGATGGTCAATTCCACCCCGCCCGAATTGCCCAGCGCGAACGACAGGGGAGGCATGCCACTGAAGTCTGCCGTCGTGCCGGCCTCTCCGAGCGCGTAGTAGAGGGCGTTTCCGTTGCGGTCGTACGCTTCCGTCCATGAGTCCTCCACAAACCGGATGGCGACCCGGATCGGCACTGCCAGTGAAGGATCTGGTCCCGGCGCAATGCTGACCGACGAGGCTGTCGGAGCGGCCTCCGGCGCGGCGGGAGTGGCATCTGGTGTGGCGGGAGTGGCGTCCGGTGCAGCGACTGTGGCGTCCGGTGCAGCGGCCGCGGCGTCCGGTGCGGCGGGAGCGGGATCCGGCGTGGCGGGAGCGGGATCCGGCGCGGCGGGAACCTCCTCTTGGGGCGAGGCCGGATCCTGCGCTTGCGGCGCCGTGGAGCCGGGAACGGCCGGGCCGGTGGCGCTTTCAGCCTGGGGCGCGGCAGAGCCTGCTACGCCCGGATCTTCGGCGTCTTGTGCTTGCGGCGCCCCGGCAGAAGCCGGATCGGTTGTTGGCCCATCATCGGGAACCACCGGAGCGACCTCCGGATCCGCCTCGACATCGGTGGACAGCAACCCCGGCGTACTGCCGTCCGAAGAAATGATGCTGGTAACCGTATCGCTGCCGACCCACGTAAGCCAGAACGCCGGAACACCCAGCACCAGAACCAGCGCTCCGACAATCAGCGGCAGGGTCAACATGCTGGTTTCGCCGATTGGCTTGGCATACGTGACAGGCGAGTCGGTCGCGTCCGTCTGAAGCATGTAAAGGCCGAGAAGATCCTCGTATTCAAGGCCAAAACGATTGGCGAGATTCTTGATATAGCCCTTTACGAATACGGGAGCTGGCAAGTCATCAAGCCGGTCCTCCTCCAGCGCTTTCAGAAGCTGCGGATCGACACGGAGCTTCGCGGCCAACTGGTCGATGGCAAGTCCTTTCCTTCTCCGGGCGGCCTCGAGGATGCTGCCGAGCGATTCGGCCGGAGTCTCCTTTGCCGGCTCCCCGGTCGGTTCTGATTTATCTTGGTTCGCCATGATCCGATACGTCGGGCCACGCCGCGACCGCCGATTCAGGGACATCTCGTCCCAAGCCGGCCACGCAGCGCCGCGCACTCTCCTTGTTTCCAAGCCGGGTCTCCACCTGCACGCACAAACGCGCCGCTTGCGGGTCTTGAGGAGCAAGTTCGTGATGGCGGCGCAGGAAGTGCCGGGCCGCCGCGGCGTCCTGGTTGCTGAAGGCAAGCGCCGCCATGTTGAACAAACCCTCCAGGTGACGAGGATTCCGCGCCAGCGCGACACGAAGGTAGTGTTCCGCCTTCTCGACTTCGCCGGCATTCCGGGCACAGACACCGGCGTTGGTCAACGCCACTTCGGGTGTGCGGTAACGCGGATTGCGGGCCGCCCGCTCGAATTGAGGTTCGGCGTCGCTCCAACTCCCGCGGCGGCAGAGGAATACGCCGTAGCTGTTGGCGGTCGCGGGATTGTCCGGTTCCAGCCGGATGGCGCGCAGGTGATGCCTGCGGGCCTCGTCAACGTCGCCCATCTGATCGTAGACCGTGGCGATCATGGTATGCGTTTCAGCCAGGCGAGGATCGTGTTCCAAGGCCCTGTCCAGCCTCTCCAGGGCCAATCCGAGCTGCCCTTGGCCAAGATAGGCCGCCCCCAGGTTTAGGTTGGCGACTGCCGCGCCGGTCGCGGAATGACCCGGGCCTGATGCGCCCGAACCCACCGTGCCGGCGCACCCCTGGCACAGCAGCAGCGCAACCGGCATCCAAGGCGCAATCAACTTGACCAAGCGCATGCGCCCGCGGCCCTGAACCGCTTGCCTCCCAAACGAGCCCGCGCCCGGTTCGTCACCTGACCGGCCAGTTGTCCGCAGGCGGCATCAATGTCATCGCCCCGGGTCCGGCGAACCGTGGCCACGACACCGCTTGAGCGAAGGCGTGTGCAGAACCGTTCGATAGCATCCGGTGCCGAGCATCGCAAGGCTGTGCCCGGAAAGGAATTGAACGGTATCAGGTTGACCTTGGCGGGCCGGTCCCGCAACAGGTCCGCCAAGCGTCGCGCATCTCCGAGACTGTCATTCACGCCATCCAGCATGACGTACTCGAAGGTGATCTGCCTGGACGCCAGGCAGCGGGCGTAGCGCCAGCAGGCGCGCAGCAGTTCCGCGATGGGATAGCGCCGGTTGATCGGCACGAGTTCGTCACGCAGCTTGTCGGTGGAGGCATGCAGCGAAACGGCCAGCGCCACGTTGCAATCCTGTGCGAGCCGCCGGATCTGGGGCACCAGACCGACGGTGCTGATGGTCACCCTCCGGCGCGACAGGCCCAGGGCATGGTCGTCCGTCAGCAACCGCGCCACCGGAACCACCTGCCGGTAGTTGGCGAGCGGTTCGCCCATTCCCATGAAGACCACGTTGGTGATCGCCGACGGCGATCCCAGCTCCCGATTGGCCAACAGCACCTGGCCGAGGATCTCCCCGGCCCCGAGATTACGGTTGAAACCGCCATGTCCAGTCGCGCAGAACGAACAGTCCATGGCGCACCCGGCCTGGGAGGAAATGCAGAGTGTGGCGCGGTTGGGCTCCGGAATGTAGACAGTCTCCACAGCCTGGCCGCCCCCGACATTTACCAGCCACTTGCGGGTTCCGTCGGATGATCGGGCTTCGCGGCGAACCTGGGGCAAGGTGAGGTTTGCGATCTGCTGGAGCTGCCTGCGCAAGCGCAGGCTGACGTCGGTCATTTCGTTGAAGTCGAAGACACCGCGCCGATACACCCAGTGCATGATCTGGCGGGCCCGGAAGGCCCTCTCACCCAGGCCTTCGAAAAACTCGGCCAGGGCGTCCGGAGGGAGACCGACCAAGTTGAGCCTTTCTCCCGTGGAATCGATCGTTCCGGCTTCGCTTAACGCGTGCGCTTGCAAATGTCGGTCCCTTCAAAAAAGAAATCGATTTCCCGGGCGGCGTTTTCCGGGCTGTCGGAGCCATGGACAACGTTCTCCTGGATGGACGAGGCAAAGTCCGCCCGAATCGTACCCGGCGCGGCATCGACCGGGTTGGTGGCGCCCATGATCTCGCGGTACTTGTCGATGGCGCCCTCGGCCTCAAGAACCTGGACCATGACGGGTCCGGAGGTCATGTATTCCACCAATTCCCGAAAAAATGGCCTCTGGCGATGGACGTCGTAGAAGCCTTCCGCCTGTTGCGTGGTCAGATGCAGCATTTTCGCCGCGACAATTCGCAGCCCGCCCTCTTCCAGGCGCCGATACACCTCGCCGATCAGGTTGCGCTGCACGCCATCGGGTTTGACGATGGATAAGGTTCTCTCGATTGCCATGCCGGTCCTGGTGCCTGCTCAAACCTAGACGCTGAAACTTTCGCCGCAACCGCATTCGCCCTTGACGTTCGGATTACGAAACTTGAAGGCCTCGTTGAGGCCTTCCTTGACAAAATCCACTCGGGTTCCGTCGATGAATTCAAGGCTTTCCCTGTCCACCACTACCGTGACGCCGGACTCATTGAAGACAGCGTCCGCCGGATCGACCCGGTCCGCATAGTCGATGGTGTAGGCGTAACCGGAGCAACCGGTTTTCCGGATGCCGATGCGCAGTCCCACGCCGTGGCCGCGCCGGCCAAGATATTGACGTACTCGTTCGGCGGCACTCTCGGTCAGCGAAACAGACATTCATCACTCCTGTCGATCTTCCAGTTTACGCCGGCAGGCCTGCAGCGCATCCTCGATAAGCAGTAGTTTCCCCAACATTTCCACGGGCACCCCCAATCTTTCCAGGCAGTTGCGCATGGAAAGTTCGTCCAGCGCATCGGAGCAAAGGCCTTCCAGCCGCCCGGCGACCCACTCGGCCGCCGCCACCGTGTGGGGACAGCCATAGACATTGTAGCGGACGGCGTGGATGGCGCCTCCCGATACCTTCAGCTGGAACCGTACCCAGACGTTCAGCGTGCGATCTTCCGCCTCGCCGGATACCAGATCCGTGGCAGCATCGTTCAACGGCCCGGCTCGTGATGTCTCCAGAAACCGCTGCCGTACCCGGGAGTCATATTCCATGCGAAGCACTGTAGTGTATCGCGGAAATCTCTGTTGCGGCCAGCGATTTTGCTGTCCCTGCCACCTAACCCATGGCGTCCGATGAAGGCGATTCCGACCGCAGCGACGGGCGATCTTCCGGCATCATTTCGCGATCCAGGCAGGAGCCCCCGTGGCCAGCTCCCTGAGGCGCACAACCTCCGACCGCACGCGTTCCACCACGTGGTCGATTTCCGCCTCGGTGGTGAATCGCCCCACGCTGAAGCGCAGTGTCGCGCCCGCCAGCGCGTCGCTGAGTCCCATGGCGCTTAAGACATGGGACGGCTCCGGGACGTCCGAGTTGCAGGCCGACCCCGTGGACACGGCGACTTCGTTGACGGCCAACTGCAGACTTTCCGCCTGCACGCCCGGAAATGTGACGTTCAGGACATGCGGAGACCGTTGCGTCGGGTGGCCGTTGAGGCGAACGCCCTCTATGGCACCCAGGCCGCTCCAGAGCCGGTCGCTGCACCTGGCCAGTTGCGGGCCTTCCTTCGCCGGATCCGCCAGTTCGAGCGCCATGCCGAAGCCCGCGATCTGGTGGGTGGCAAGCGTTCCCGGCCGCATTCCGCCCTCCTGTTCGCCACCGTGAATCAGCGGCCGCAGGTTGACGCCCTTGCGGATATAGATGGCCCCGATACCCATGGGCCCGTAGGTCTTGTGCGCCGTGAGGGAGGCCAGGTCCACCGGCCATTCACCCAGCCGCAGGGGCACCTTACCCGTGCTCTGGGCGGCGTCCACATGCAGGAGCGCGCCCCGTTGCCGACACCGCTCGCCGATGGCGGCGATATCCTGAACCACCCCGGTCTCGTTGTTGACGTGCATGATCGAGACCAGCACCGTGTCGTCCCGGAGGCACTCCGCGATCACGTCCGGATGGATGACGCCGTGGGCATCATGCGTGACGAAGCTGACTTCGACGCCCTGTGTCCGCAATGCTTTGGCGGTGTCCAGGACCGCCTTGTGCTCCAGACGCGACGTGATCAGGTGGCGGCCGCGATGCTCATGGGCCGCCATGCCGCCCAGCAAGGCGAGATTGTCGGACTCCGTGGCTCCGGAGGTGAAGCGTATGGTTTCCGGCGCGGCGCCGACGCGACTGGCGATCTGTGCCCGTGCCGCCTCCACGCGGGCCCTGGCGCGCCGGCCGGGCGCATGGGATGACGAGGGATTGGCCGAGTCGCCCGTAAACCCGAGGCACTCGACCATCGCCTCGATGACGCGCGGGTCCACCGGCGTCGTGGCCGCGTAGTCCAGGTAGATTTCGCCGCGCCGCACTCAACCCTCCTTGCGGGTGCCTGCCAGTGCCGTGAGGGCACCGCGCAGAATATTGACCTCGTTGCGGTCCAGGCCGCTGCGCTGAAAGATTCTGCGCAGACGCAATTTCAGCTGCCTGGGCCGCTCCGGCTTCAGAAATCCCGCAGCGCTCAGCGCCGTTTCGAGGTGGCGGTAGAATCCCTCCAGTTCGGCTGCCGTCGCGGGAGGGGATTCCGGCCCATCGGTCCTGCGATTCACCGGTTTCGCGGCCGGCTGGGGCTCCAGCATCGCCATTCGCAACTCGTAGCAGAGCACCTGTACTGCCATGGCCAGGTTCAGGGAACTGTAGGCGGGATTCGCCGGTATATGCACAAACTGGTTGCAGCGGCCCAGATCCTCGTTAGTCAAGCCGGAATGCTCGGGCCCGAAAACCATCGCCACGGACGCCTTTCGGGCGTGATCCCGAAGGGCCGCCGCAGCCAAACGGGGTCCGGTCACCGGCCATGACAGCCTGCGCATGCGGGCGCTGGCGCCGGCCACGAACCCGCAGTCGGCAATCGCGTCCGCCAGGGAATCCACGATACGGGCGCGAGCCAGGACATCGTCCGCCCCGGAAGCCCTTGCGGTTGCCTCGGCACTGGGAAAGTCCCGCGGCGCGACCAGCACCAGGTCATCCAGCCCCATGGTCTTCATCGCCCGCGCGCTGGCGCCGATGTTACCGGGGTGGGAGGTTTCGACGAGGACGATGCGCACCGGAATATGCATGGTTCGCCTGGATTCTCATTTGCCGCGAGTCGGGGAGTATTTTACGCTTGCGCCGCCTGAGTTTCGGTTGGATTCCCCATACCCCCATGCATGCAATGGTCAACATCGCCGTTCGCGCCGCCCGCGAAGCCGGCGCCATCATGATGCGCTACATCCATCGGTTGGAATCGCTGGATGTGGTCGACAAGGGTCGAAACGAGTTCGTCAGCGAAGTCGACCGTCTGGCCGAGGAGGCCATCATCAACACCATCCACGAGTTCTATCCCGAACATTCCATCCTGGCGGAGGAAAGCGGGCAGCGGGGCGAACACGAATTCCAGTGGATCATCGACCCGTTGGATGGAACGACCAACTACCTGCATGGATTTCCGGTATTCGCCGTTTCCATCGCCGTAAGCCGCGCCGGTCAGCTGGAGCACGGGGTCGTTTACGATCCCCATCGCCAGGAAGTGTTTACCGCGAGCCGGGGCCAGGGCGCGCAACTGGACAACCGCCGGATCCGGGTCAGCAAGCACGCCCGCCTGCACCAGGCGCTGGTGGCGACCGGACTGCCGTACCGCGCCAACAAGGAGCATCTGGACAACTATCTGAATATGCTGAGGGCCGTGATCGTCAACAACGCCGGCGTGCGGCGGGCCGGTTCCGCCGCGCTGGACCTGTGCTACGTGGCCGCGGGCCGGGTCGACGGCTTCTGGGAGCTCGGGCTCAAGCCCTGGGACATTGCCGCGGGCGCGCTCATCATCCGCGAGGCCGGCGGGCGGATCAGCGACTACCGCGGTACGGACCGGTTCCTGGAGAGCGGCGATGTCGTTGCCGGAACGCCGAAAGTCTACGCGGCGCTGTCGAAGCTGTTCGCGCCCCATGCGCCAGAGTGACTTGAAGTCTTGCTCAGCAGATGAGACAAGACCCCGTTCCGACTCACCATTTCGTATCAGTTCGAACGGGCACCAGGACCTGCGAGGCTTGCGGCCAACGTCGCTTCGATGTGCACCACCCGTTCCTGCAGTTTTGCCCTAGAACACCCCACACTCAGGGCAGCGAGTCGATCTCCTCGCGCTTGGGCGGAATCAGGTCGGCGGGCGAGACGTCGAGAGCCAACGCCGAAGCGCTGGCGACGTAAATGGACGAATAGGTGCCGACAATCACGCCTACGATGAGCGCCAGCGCGAATCCGGACACCGTGTCGCCACCGAGCACGAAAAGGCAACCCAGCACAAGCAGCGTGGTGAAGCTGGTGATCATGGTGCGGCCCAGCATCTGGTTGATGGAGCGGTTGATCACCTCCACAGCGGTGCCCCGGCGCATCAGCCGGAAGTTTTCCCGGATCCTGTCGAAAACCACGATGGTGTCGTTGAGCGAATAGCCGATGGTGGCGAGGATCGCCGCTAGGATGGTCAGGTCGAAGCTGAATCCGAAGATGGAGAAGAACCCCACCACGACAATGACGTCGTGGACCAGCGCGGAAATCGTGCCGGCGGCGAATTTCCAGCGGAACCGCAGCATCACGTAGACGAATATGAGCACCAGGGCGATCAACATCGCCAGCCCGCCGCGTTCGGTCAGTTCCTCGCCCACCTGGGGCCCGACAAAATCGGCCCGGCGCAACTCCACGGTCGGGTCCCGGGCCTGCAGCGCTTCGAGGACGCGGGCGCGTGTCTCGCCCTCCTCCACATCGGCCTGCAACGGCAGGCGAATCATCACGTCGCTGGTGGTGCCGAAATTTTGCACCACGGCATTCTGTAACCCTTCCTCGTTCAGCGCATCGCGAATGTCGGCCAGGTTCGCTTCGCCGGCGTACGTGAGTTCCAGCAGATCGCCGCCGGTGAAGTCGAGGCCGAAGTTCAGTCCCCGGGTAACCAGGGAAACCAGCGAAAGCCCGATCACCACCGCCGAAATGATCAACGCCACGCGGCGGGCTCCCATGAAGTCGATGTTGAGCCTGTCGGAAATCACGCGCTGGACCGCACCGTGCCGATGGCGAGCGAATCCACGCGGCGGTAACCGTAGATCAGGTTGACCACGACGCGGGTGCCGACAATCGCCGTAAACATCGACGTGATGATTCCCAGGCCCAGGGTGGTGGCGAATCCGCGGATCGGCCCCGTGCCGAAGACCCACAGCACGCTGGCTGCGATCAAGGTGGTGATGTTGGCGTCTGCAATGGTGGAGAACGCCTTCTCGTAGCCGGCGCGGATGCTCGCCTGGGGCGAATTGCCGTTACGCAATTCCTCCCGGATGCGCTCGAATATGAGCACGTTGGCATCCACCGCCATGCCCACCGTGAGCACGATGCCGGCGATGCCCGGCAGCGTCAGGGACGCCTGCAACATGGACAGAAGCGCGACGATCAGGACCAGGTTGGCGAACAGCGCAAGGTCAGCCGTCAACCCGAAGATTCGATAGTACGCGGCCATGAACAGGACCACCAGCAGGAACCCGGTCAGCACGGCGGAGCGGCCCCTGTCGATATTGTCCTGGCCCAGGCTCGGCCCGATGGTTCGTTCCTCCACCTTGAAGATCGGGGTAGCCAGTGCGCCGGCTCGCAACAGCAGTGCAAGGTCCTGACCCTCGAACGGCGTCAGGCCGGTGATCTGGAAATTGGTGGAGAAGATCCCGCGGATGGTCGCCTCGTTGATCACGGTTTCGTCGCGGGTGTTGCGAATGATCTGTTCGCCGTCCCGTTCGATGATTTCCGGTTTCTCCTCCACGTACAGCACGGCCATGGGCCTGTTGAGATTGGCCTGGGTGGTTTCGAGCATCCTTGCGCCGCCCTGGCTGTTCAGCCGCACGTTGACCGCGGGCTGGCCCTGGGAGTAGATGAAGGTGGCATCGGTGAGCTGATCCCCCGAAACGATCAGGTCGCGGCGAAGCAGTGTCGGCGTCCCGTCGCGCTGGTAGCGAAGGATGGAACCCAGCGGAGGCCGTCCGGTCCGGTCCGCGTTGAAGGCGTCGTTCTCCCAGTCCACCAGCCGAAACTCCACGGTGGCGGTAGCGCCCAATATGCGTTCGGCCTGGGCCGGATCCTGCACACCCGGAAGCTGGACGACGATGCGGTTCAAGCCCTGGCGCTGCACCACCGGTTCGGCCACGCCCAATTCGTTGACGCGGTTCCTGAGCGTGATCGTGTTCTGCTGGATGGCGAAGGTCTGCCGCTGATTGATCAGCGTCGGCGTGGGCTCGATGCGGAACCCGGGCAATCCGTCGACCGTCGTTCGATTGATGTTGATGCCCGGCTGGCCGCCGAGCAGGGTTGCGCTCGCCTGCGGGTCCAGCACGCGAATGATTTCCTCGGCATCGTTCATTCTCTCCGCATCCTGGATGCCGACGGTGATGACCGTGCCGCTCAGATTGATGCCGCCGTTGCGGATGCCCTCATCACGCAGGCGGGTACGCAGATCGCCCTGAAAGGACTGCAGAAACTGGTTGATCGCCGAGTCCAGATCGACCTGGTAAAGGAAGTGGACGCCGCCGCGCAGGTCGAGCCCCAGGCTCATGGGCTCGATCCCGAGGTATCTCAGCCACCCGGGCGTCCGGGGCGCCAACGTCAGGGCGACAATGTGAAACGGCATGGCCTCGCCAAGCGCGGCGCTGCCGCTCAATTGGGAGGCAACGTCCGGAAAGCGCGCGACCACGGCATCGTCTTCAAGGGTCACGGACGTGAAGTCGATCTCCTGTCCGTCCAGCGCCGCGACAATCTGCGCGCGGACGATGTCCGTCATGGGGTTGCCATCCTCCCGGGTGATCTGCAGAGCGGGATCGTCTCCGTAGATGTTCGGCAGCGCGAACAGGGCACCGCCGAGGATCACCACGAGGACGAGGATATTGACCCAGAGTGGATAACGGTTCATGGGAATTCGATCAGGCGTTCTTGACCGTGCCGGGGGGCATGACCCCGGAGATGGTGTTGCGCTGCACCTTCAGGGAAACGCCATCTGCAACTTCAACCGTCACCCAGGTTTCGCCCACCCTGGTGACCTTGCCCAGCAGTCCGCCACCGGTGACCACTTCCTGTCCGCTGGCCAATTCGGACACCATTTGCCGATGCTCCTTGGCGCGCTTGCTCTGGGGGCGGATCAGGAGGAAATAGAAAAGCACGAAGATAATGATCAGCGGCAGGAACTGCAGGATGGGATTGCCTCCCCCGCCCGTCTGGGCCCATGCTGGGCTGATGAAGAAATCCATAGGTCTGCCTGCTGCGGATGATCCGGCGAAGCCCGTTATTATGACATAGGTTCCGTGTGGAACCCGACTCTCGCCGGTGTCACATTGACGTCCGCGCATAAAATTCGCTACGTTATATGTTACATGTAACTGATCTCGGAGCTGGAACTCATGAAGAACGAAGCGCATTCTCCAAGGTCGCGGGACCGGGTCCGAAACTACCGTGCACGGTTGCGGGCATCCGGCTTGCGGCCAATTCAAATCTGGGTACCCGATACGCGATCCACTGGCTTTCACGCTGAAGCGCACCGGCAGTCGCTGGTGGTGGCGCACAGTCCCGATGCGGATTTGGATCAGGCCTTTGTCGACGCGGTGTCACACAACAATCCAGAATGAGACGAGGCGAGATCCGGATTGTGTCCGGCAGCGGTTACGCCGGAAAGCCGCGACCGGCAGTGATCGTCCAGGACGACCGTTTCGACGCGACAGCATCCGTGACAGTCTGCGTGTTCACGACAGATGCAACGGAGGCACCATTGTTCCGGCTCGCCATCGAACCTGATCATATAAACGGCTTGCGCGTTACCTCACGGCTGATGGTGGACAAGATCACCACCGTTCCCAAGCAACGGGTCGGCGAGCGAATTGGCCAGCTGTCACCCTCAGAGCTGGTGCGGTTGAATCGGGCCATTGCCGTCTTTCTCGGCCTGGCCTGAATGGGGGACGGTCAAAGCCGGTCCACCTGGTGTCGAGTCAAACCCGCGTCGCGCATCCAGCGGGACGCCCATTCGTCGAAGCGGTCGTTTTCGATGGACTCGCGCATCTCCGCCATCAGGACGTGATAGAAGTGAAGGTTGTGAATCGTGGCCAACGTCGAGCCTAGAATTTCGTTGCACTGCTGAAGGTGGCGGATGTAGGCGCGACTGTAATTGCGGCAGGTCGAACAGCCGCAGTCGGGGTCCACCGGGGATGTGTCGTTGCGGAAACGGCTGTTGCGAATGTTGATCGTGCCGCCCCGGGTGAAAAGCTGGCCGTTGCGCGCGTGGCGGGTGGGAATGACGCAGTCGAAGATGTCCATCCCCCTGGCGACGGCTCGGATCAGGTCATTCGGCGTGCCCACCCCCATCAGGTAACGCGGCCGGTCCCGGGGCATGGCCGGCTCCAGGGCCTCGATCACAGCGAGGCGCTCCTGTTCCGGCTCACCGACGGCCAGGCCACCCACAGCGTATCCGTCGAAGCCGGTATCCAGCAGTCCCTCCATGGAAGCATGCCGAAGCGAGGCATGGACACCGCCCTGGACGATTCCGAAAATCGCCGCAGACGTGTCAGCCGGCTTCAGATCGTCGAATCGGCTGCGGCTGCGTGCCGCCCACCTAAGCGACAACTCCATGGAGGTGCGGGCTTCGCGCTCGCCGGCGGGATAGGCGGTGCACTCGTCCAGCACCATGACCACATCCGCGTCCAGGTGATGCTGGATGGTTATGGAACTCTCTGGCGTGAGCCTGACAAGATCGCCGTCAACGGGCGAGCGAAATTCCACGCCGTCCTCGTCGAGGCGTCGCAGGGACTTGAGACTCCACACCTGAAACCCGCCCGAGTCCGTCAGCAACGGCCCGCTCCACCTCATGAACCCGTGCAGGCCGCCGTGGGAGCGAATGACCTCCATGCCGGGCCGCAGCATCAGGTGAAAGGTATTGCCGAGAATGATGCGGCTGCCGACGGCGCGCAGTTGCTCGGGGCCGACCGACTTGACGGCGCCATAGGTGCCCACGGGCATGAACGCCGGGGTTTCCACCACGCCTCGGGGAAAGGTCATTCGGCCCCGGCGGGCGGCGCCGTCGGTGTGCAGCAGCTCGAACTTCATGGCCCGGTCGGCGAGGCCGCACGGCTGGCTTGCGGCGGCTCGAATCTCATGGCTCGATCAGCATGGCGTCACCGTAGCTGAAGAACCGGTAGCGCTGCGCCACGGCGTGGCGGTACGCCGCAAGGATCCGCTCGCGTCCCGCCAGCGCACAAACCAGCATCAACAAGGACGATTCCGGCAGGTGGAAATTCGTAATCAGCACATCCACGGCCTGAAACCGAAACCCGGGCCGTATGAAAAGCGACGTCTCGCCATCGAACGGCTTCAGTTCACCGTCGATGGCGGCGCTCTCCAGCGCCCGGACCGTCGTCGTGCCCACCGCCACCGTGCGCCCGCCGCGCTCTCGGACCCGCCGAATCCTTGCGCACAACTCGGGCGACACACGGCACCACTCGGAGTGAAGGCGGTGATCCTCCATGCGCCGCGTCCTGACCGGGGCAAACGTGCCGACGCCCACGTGCAGGGTCAGAAAGGCGATCTCGACCCCGCGCTCCGGAAGCGCCCGGAGCAGATCGGCGTCGAAATGCAGTCCCGCCGTGGGGGCCGCGACCGAACCGTCATCGCGCGCGTAGACGGTCTGATACCGGGCCTGGTCTTCGAGCACGGCGCGGCGGCGAATGTAGGGCGGTAACGGCACCTCGCCGTGCCGCTCGAGCAGCGGTTCGATATCGGTGTTGAACTCCAGTTGGAACAGCCGGCCGTTTCGACCCAGCACGCGGGCATTCGAGCCGTTCGCCAGCCGCAGCTCGGCCCCCTCGCCCGGAGCGCGTCCGGCCCTGAGCTGGGCCGTCGCCCTGCGCGCACCGGTTATGCGCTCCAGCAGCACTTCCACGCGCCCACCGGTGGACTTGCGCCCGTGCAGGCGGGCGCGGATCACGCGGGTGTCATTGAGAACGAGAAGGTCGCCTTTCCTCAGAAGCCGGGGCAGGTCGGCGAACTGCCGATCTTCCCTGGTGTCGCCCCGAACCACGAGCAATCGACTGGCCGCCCGCTCGGGCAGCGGTTTCTGCGCGATCAGTTCCGCCGGCAAGTCGTAGCGAAAACAGGAAAGGTCCATGGCGCCGGGATTCTAACCCAGTGTCGAGTCGAGTCTTGTCCGTCGCGTCAGCGCGACCCGAGCGCAACGTGAGGCGCCGTCGTCGGCTGTCGATTGCGCGGCGAGCCCTTTGGGCGTAGGTTCGGGCTGTCGAAGTGCTCGAACACGGAGTTCAGTCATGGCGATCATCGCCAAGCGCCTGTCGCGCATCCAACCCTCCCCGACCAACGTGCTCACCGGCAAGGTGGCCGAACTGCAAGCCGCCGGACGCGACATCATCGGCCTGGGCGCGGGCGAACCCGACTTCGATACGCCGGACAACATCTGCCTCGCCGCAAAGCGGGCCATCGACGAGGGCCGGACCCGCTATACGCCGGTGCCGGGCACTATGGCCTTGCGCCAGGCCATCTGCGACAAGTTCGCACGGGAAAACGGACTCGACTACGCGCCCGACCAGGTCATCGCCAGTTGCGGCGGCAAGCAGGTGCTTTACAACGCCCTCATGGCGACGCTCGATCCCGGCGACGAGGTCATCATCCCGGCGCCATACTGGGTCTCCTATCCCGAAATGGTGCTTCTTGCGGAGGGTACGCCGGTGATCCTCGACGGCCGGGAGGCGAATGGATTCAAGGTGACCGCCGAAGACCTGGAGTCTGCGATCACGCCGCGGACGAAGTGGGTGATGCTCAACTCGCCCAGCAATCCCACAGGCGCCGCCTATTCCCGGGAAGAACTCCAGGCCCTGACGGAAGTGATCCTCCGGCACGGACACGTCTGGGTGATGGCGGATGACGTCTACGAGCACATTGTCTACGACGGTTTCGAATTCACGACGGTCGCCCAGGTGGAACCGCGGCTGATAGACCGCACGTTGACCATCAACGCCGTCTCCAAGGCCTACGCAATGACCGGATGGCGCCTGGGATTCGGCGCGGGCCCCGTGGAACTGATCCGCGCGATGACCGTGGTGCAATCACAGTGCTCCACGCACACCTCGTCGGTCAGCCAGGCGGCGTCCGTGGAAGCACTCAACTGCCCGCAGGACTTCCTCCTACCGCGCAACCGGGCGTTCAGGGAACGAAGGGATCTGGTGGTTGGCATGCTCAACCGGACCGAGGGCGTCTCCTGCCGGACACCGGAGGGAGCGTTCTACGTCTACCCCTCCTGTGGTGGGCTGATCGGCAGGACCGCGCCCGACGGAACTGCCATCACGGACGACGCCGCGCTCTGCGCGTACCTGCTGGAGAGCGAGGGTGTCGCGGTGGTGCCGGGTGCGGCGTTCGGGATGTCTCCCTATTTCAGGATCTCCTATGCCGCTTCCACCGACGCCCTGACCGAGGCATGCCGCCGGATTCAGCGTGCCTGCGCCTCGCTGCGATAGTTCGCATGGCGCGGATTTGCCATAGAATGCATGCGCGAAGATGATGCCACGGAAATCACCCACATCCGGCACTGCGCCCTTGGCGGCCCAGCTGAGCCGGGAGATTGAAGGCGAGGTTCTATTCGACGCGTTCAGCCGCGGCCGCTACAGCACGGATGCCTCCGTGTACCAGATACAGCCCATCGGCGTCGTGGTGCCGCGCAGACGCCAGGATGTGCTGGCCACGATCCAGATAGCCGCCGAGCATGGCGCGCCGCTGCTGCCGCGCGGCGCCGGGACATCCCAGTGCGGTCAGACCGTGGGTGATGCGCTGGTCATCGACGCCAGCAAGTTCCTTTGCGACGTTCAATTGTTCAGGCCGGCGGCCCGAACGGTTTTGGTCGATCCGGGGATCGTGCTGGATGTGCTGAACCGGTTCCTGAGGCCGCACGGGTTGTTCTTCCCGGTGGACGTTTCGACCTCCAGCCGCGCGACCATCGGCGGCATGGCCGGCAACAACAGCGTCGGCGCCCGCTCGTTGCACTACGGGCACATGGTGGACAATGTCGTCGGCATTCAGGCGGTGCTCGCCAATGGGGAGTTGCTCGACTGCCGCCCGCAGGAAGTCGGGCAGGCGTCCCGGCAGCATGGCAATGCTCGCGGCGGCAAGGCTTCCGGCGGGAATGCCGTTCGCAATGACCACCTCGGCATCCTGACCGACCGGATGCGGGCTCTGCACGCCCGCCATGCCGAGGAGATCGAGCGGCGCTTCCCCAAGGTCCGGCGCAACGTGGCGGGCTACAACATCAACCGGCTGGGTCGCGAGGACATGAACCTGGCCGATCTCCTGATCGGCTCCGAAGGCACGCTGGCGTGGTTCCAGGAGATCGAACTCGCCCTGCAGCCGATCCCCGCGCACAAGGTTCTTGGCGTCTGCCACTTTCCGACTTTCCGCGCCGCGATGGAGTCGGTGCGGCACATCGTCGGACTCGACCCGGCCGCCACCGAGTTGATCGACATCACCGTACTGGAGCTGGCGGCGAAGATACCGGCATTCAGTTCGAGCCTGCGCAGATTCATTCGTGGTACTCCCGCGGCGGTGCTGCTCGTGGAATTCGCCGGTGACGACCTCAACGACCAATTGGCGAACCTGAACCGGCTCGAGGCGCTCATGGGCGATCTGGGTTTGCCGAACAGCGTGCTGCGGGCCGAATCACGGGCCTTGCAGGATCGTGTCTGGTCGCTGCGCAAGGCGGCCCTGAACATCGTCATGTCCATGAAGGGTGACGGCAAGCCCATTTCCTTCGTGGAAGACTGCGCCGTACCACTGGAAAATCTGGCGGACTACACGGAGCGCCTGACGGATGTGTTCTCGCGGCACGGCACGACGGGCACCTGGTACGCGCACGCCGGCGCGGGTTGCCTGCATGTGCGCCCGATACTGAACCTCAAGCAGGACAGCGACATCACGAACTGGCGTTCCATCGCCGCCGAGGCGCATGCGATGGTGCGCGAGTACAAGGGCACCCATTCGGGTGAGCACGGCGATGGCCTGGTGCGGTCCGAGTTCCTGGAGCCGATCCTCGGCCCGAAAATCGTCAAGGCCTTCCGTGAGGTCAAGGACAGTTTCGATCCCGACGGGCGATTCAATCCGGGCAAGATCATCGATCCGCCGCGAATGGACGACCGCAGCCTGTTGCGATTCTCGGACCGCTACCAACCCCTTGAGATCAAGGAAAGCCTGGACTGGTCGGCCTGGGGCGGTCTTTACCGTGCCACCGAAATGTGCAACAACAACGGCGCCTGCCGCAAGGCCACCGGCGGTGTGATGTGCCCGTCGTTCCGGGTGACGCGGGACGAAAAACACGTCACCCGAGGCCGGGCAAACAGCCTGCGGCTGGCGCTCACCGGGCAGTTGCCCGCGGACGCGCTGACGTCGAAGGAACTCCACGAGACCATGGACCTGTGCATCGGCTGCAAGGCGTGCAAGCGCGAGTGCCCCACGGGCGTCGACGTCTACCGCATGAAAATCGAGTTTCTCAGCGCCTACCGGAAGCGCCGGGGGCTCACCTTGCGGGACCGCGTCATCGCCTTCCTGCCGAGGTACGCGCCCTGGGCGGCTCGCTTGGCGCCGCTTGCGAACAGCGTCAGCCTGGGCGCGCCGGGCCGCTGGCTGCGGCGGTCCGTGCTGGGCTTCACTGCCCACCGGAAGCTGCCCGCGTGGCGCCGCGGGACGTTTGGCAGTGGCGTCCGGCAGCCCCGGGAGGGGCCCGAGGTGGTCCTGCTGGTCGACACATTCAACACCTATTTCGAACCGGAAACGGCCGAAGCTGCGCTGAGGGTGCTCACAGCGGCCGGTTACCGCGTGGTTACGCCCAGGCCTGTCACCGGCGGCAGGCCGCTGTGTTGCGGCCGGACGTTTCTCAACGCGGGGTTGGTGGACAAGGCCAGGGCTGAAGCCCGCCGCGTGATCGATTCGCTCAAGCCCTACGTGGACCGGGGCATTCCCGTAGTCGGCCTGGAACCGTCCTGCCTGCTGACGCTGCGTGACGAGTTTGCCGCAATGCTGCCGGGGGAAGAGTCAGCGCAGCTGGCGAGTCGTGCGATGCTGTTCGAGGAGTTTCTGGCGGCCGAGAACCGGTCCGGGCGGCTGAAATTGCCGCTCAAGCAACTGGAGCAACAACGATTGCTGTTGCACGGACACTGTCATCAGAAGGCCTTCGACCAGGTGTCGGATGTCGAAGAAGTATTGCGCCTGATTCCGGGCGCGGAGGTGGAACTCATCGAATCCGGTTGTTGCGGCATGGCGGGCTCATTCGGCTATGAGGCCGAACACTACGAGACATCCATGAAAATGGCGGAACTGGACCTGTTGCCGAAGGTGCGTCAGGCCGGCAGCGATAGTTTGATCGTGGCTGATGGCACCAGTTGCCGCACCCAGATCCGTCACGGCGCCGGACGGGATGCATGGCACGTAGCCCGCGTCCTGGAGCGAGCGCTGGATGAGGGATCGGTTGTCAGGCGAGAAAGTCAGGGACAGGGATCTTCGCCTTCGACAGGCGCCACCCCCGAGGGTACGCCGTAACACGGGTCAGCCGCCTCCAGCACAGCACGTGCGCCGGTTCGAACCAGGCTGGTCGTGGTTGGAGCCTGAAAGAAGCCGTAGCCTTCCCGCGTCGACAGCCAGGCCAGGGGTCCGCCCACGGTGCGGCCAGCCCGCAGCGTAGCGTCCTTGACCCTTGTCACCAAGGCTTCGTACTCGGGGTGTCCCTGGGACAGCCCGGTGAAGCTGCCGAGATCGGAGCTGGCGACAAACACCACGTCCACTCCTTCCAGGTTGGCCACTTGTTCAACGATCTCCACGCCCGCCGGCTGCTCGATCATCGCGACCACCATCATGTTCTCGTTGGCCGCGGCCCGGTAGCCGCTTCCCCAGAGCGCCGCGTATTGCCCGCCGCCCTGGCTGCGTTTTCCGAATGGGGGATAGTGCGCGTATGTGACGGCGGTCTGAATCTCATCCATGCTGTCCACCATCGGCACGATGATGCCCAGCGCGCCGATATCCGTCGCCTTCTGGATATCGCCCTCGGTCGCTTCGGGCACACGGATGAACGGAATGGCCGGCGCATCCCGGCAGGCCCAGATCATGAGCGCCACATCCGAATAGGTCAGCGGGCTGTGCTGCATCTCTATCCAGATGAAGTCGAAGCCGGAGTTGGCCACCGCGCAATAGATCTCAGCGTCGGCCGTTGCCACTGTCGCGCCGACCACCTGGCCGCCTTCAGCGAGTTTCTGCTTGACCGTATTGAAGAGGGTCGGCTGTTGCGACCCGGCCGTGGGAGGGAAGCACAAGGTCACCGCAACGGCGAGTGCGCGGATTTGCCGGAGAACGTGCGGGCGCGTCATGGGCGTGGCCTCGTGGCGGTCCAAGGTGGCTTCGGGGCAACGTACACCGCGCCCCGGAATGGCGCAACCCGGCGCCGCACTCGGTTTGGACGCGGCGCCGGGTTTTTGTCGCGGGCGGTTCCGGGAAGTTTGCCTTACGGAATCTCCACTTCCAGAGTCTGACGGCGCTGCTCGCGCATGATCGTGATCTCAAGCGACTCGCCGTTGTCGTAGCTGGCCAGTATGCGCAGCGCGTGTTCGGTGCTGTTCGGTTCCCGTCCGCCGATGTCCAGGATGACGTCCCCGTCCATCAGTACCTCCAACTCGTCATCCGAAGGCGCGCGGACCACCAGGATGCCGGTTTCGGTACCGAAGTAAGTGCCAAGTTCCGGTGTCAGTTCCACCAGTTCCATATCGCCCCAGCGGCGCCGGAACGAAAGGAGACGGTCGCCGACCTCGCCCCGCATCTCCATCAATTCGCCAAAGCCGAGGCGCCGCGCACCGGACTCGTCGTCACGCCCGAACAGGACATTGGACGACCCCGCGATAACCTCGACCTCCTCCTGGTCGCCATCCCGAACGATGGTCAGCAGGACCGTGTCGCCGGGCGAGACATTTTCCATCTGCCCAATGAGAAGCTGGGCCGGCGAATCGCCGCCGAGTTCCGCGCCGTCCATTTCCACGATGATGTCTCCGGTCGCCAACCCGCTTTCCTCCGCGGGTCCGCCGGGAGTCACGCCGTCCACCCGGACGCCGTCCTCGGCGTCGCTGATGTTGATGCCGAGCACCGCAGGCCTCGCGATCATTCGGATGCGGCTGATGACCGGGCCGGCAGTCTCGGCGGACAGGCGGGCAACTTCGCGCGCGGCTTCCTCCAGCGCCTGCCGGGCTTCCTGAAGCTCCGAGCGGGATTCCTGGCGTTCCTCCTGTTCCTCGGCGGTCTGGGCGCCAAGCGGCGCCGAGGCGGCGGTCAATCCCACCGCAGTAATCAGGGTCAAGATTGCAGATCTGGTCATGGTTCCAATTCCTCCAGTTCAGTGTCCTGCCTTAAGGATGCGGCTAAAACCCGAAACGTTGCGCCTGGGCATATCTGACTTGAAGCAAGGCGTTCATCAGGTCCACCCGTTGCTGCCACAGTTGCAGGGCCTGCTCCTGTTGAAGCCCGTTCACGTTCGAGTACATCAGCATCTGGTCCACTTGGCCAATACGGTCTTCGAGCCCTGAAATCATGGTGGCCGTGCCGGCATTCACCAGGCGAGGCCGATACTGAATTTCACTCAACAACCGCTCCAGACGCGCGGATTCGCTTGTGAGCGAGGCATAGGTGGCGGCGGCACCGCCCAGATCGACGGCGCCGGTCGTGGACAGGGGCCCTTCGGCAACGATGGTGGCCGGCAGTGGCCCATCCGGCGTGTCGTAAGAACGAACGCCAAAAATCGCGACCAGCGCGACTCCGGCGGCGATGGCGCCCCGCAGCGGCCAATGCGTGTGACGCAGGAACCGCATCTGCTGGACTTGCGACCGCCGGGTGCCGCCGGGCATCGTTCGTGCCTCTGCCGCAGCGCCCGCAGCGCCCGCAGCGCCCGCAGCGCCCGCAGCGCGGGATTGTGTCTCCGCCAGTGGTCCGGATCGTTCGTGCGACGTGGCGCAGCGCTCGCCGGAACCGCCCTCAAGTTCGGCAAAAACCCTCGCGCGGACGCCGGGTGGGGGCACCAATTCCGGCAATTCCCGCAGTCGGTCCCGGGTGGCGTCGAGGCGCGCCACCTCCGCCTGCAACGACGGGTCCGCGTCCACAGCGGCACGCGCCTGCGCGTCGACGGGACCGCCGTCGCGAATGCTCAGCAAGTCTTCAGTGCCGGGGTACATGGTTGTCCTTCATCCTCCGCGCTCCCCTCCTCAAGCAATGTGCGCAACCGCTCGTGGGAGCGCGCCAGCTGCGATTTCGAAAAACTGGTGGTGCGGCCCATCATCGCGCCGATCTCCTTGTGCGTATAGCCTTCCACATCGTGCAGCCAGACCACCGCCCGCGAGGTGGCCGGAAGTTCTGCCAGCGCCCGCTCCAGGGCCATCTGGTCGTCCGCCCGGGACGCCGGCGCCGGTTGACACAGCGCTTCGATCGCATCGGCCTCCACGCGGCGGGAATGCCATGGCGAGCGCAGATGCATCAGGCACTTGTTGACCGCGATGCGTCGCACCCAGAAACCCACTGCGGCATCGCCGCGATAGGTATGCAGTTTCCGCAGTACCTCCACGAACGTCTCCTGGAGCACATCCTCCGCCAGGGCGGGCGACACCAGCATGCGCCGGGCCAGCGTGTAGACCATGGGCGCAAGGGCCTCGTAGAGATGGCCTTGGGCTGCCGAATCTCCCTTCCGGGCATCGGCGATGATCGCGGGCTTAATGCTTGGCACTCGGGATCCCATGGTTCCAGTCGATATGATGCGGGGGTCCAGCAAATGGTTGCAGCGACATCCCGAAATCAGGCCGGGCCATCTTTACATGTAACGGAGCGGCACCGTGGATTTAGGTGCCCAAGGTACACGATAGTTTCTATTCAGGACGAAGATGACCGACCCGGGGAGTGGCTCACGGAGCGATTCCCAAGGGTGAGGAAATGGTAAGCTACGGGTGCCTCCGGGCCGGGATGGCGGAATTGGTAGACGCGCCGGACTCAAAATCCGGTTCTGGCAACAGAGTGAGAGTTCAAGTCTCTCTCCCGGCACCACCTCTCCCCCCACCGAAACGCCTCCAACCGTCATTGCCCGACAGGGCATTGATCTCTTTAGAAATAATCACTTGCGACTGCCGAGAACGGGTTGTCGTGTGCGCACGATTACGCTATATTTTGAATTCTTGTGTGGTACAAAATGTGGGACAAGAGCTGTGGGGCAAAGTGTTGGGCAAGGAAAACTTTCGGTCAGAATCGTTCGCTCTGTCGTTGAACCGGGACTGTACGGCGACGGCAACACGCTCTACCTGAGAGTCGCACCCGGCGGCTCGAAACAATGGGTTCAGCGCTTGGTTATCGGAGGCAAGCGCCACGACATCGGTTTGGGCGGCTGCAATTCGGTGACCTTGGCGGAAGCGCGCGAGGCCGCTTGGCAAAATCGCAGAGTGGCGCGGCGCGGTGGCGATCCTCTGACCAGGAAACGCCAAGCCAAAGTTCCGACTTTCCGTGAAGCCGCGAAACGCACTTACGACGCTCTGCGACCGAGATGGCGCAGCGACAAGGTTGCAGCCAACTGGATGCAACAGTTGGAGCGCCACGCGTTCAAACGCCTTGGCGATCTGCCCGTGGACCGAATCGGGCGCGAAGACGTCCTCGAAGTGCTCACGCCGATCTGGACATCCAAACCCGAAACGGCCAGGAGGGTAAGACGTCACGTCAAGGCCACGCTTCAATGGTGCCTAGCGCATGGGTATGTGCAATTCAACGCCGCCGGCGAAGCGATCGACGGCGCCCTGCCGCGTCTACCCGCGGTGAAGGCGCATTTTCGGGCACTGCCCTATTCTGAGTTGGCTGATGCGCTCCAGACGATTCAGCGCTCGGGCGTGTCCCCGGTCTCCAAGCTGGCACTGCGGTTCTTGATCCTGACCGCCGCGCGGTCCGGTGAAGTTCGAGGAGCCACTTGGGAGGAAATGGACGAGGACGGAAAAGTCTGGCGCATCCCCGGCGAGCGCATGAAGGCGGGTACCGAGCATCGCGTACCCCTTGTCGACGCAGCCCTGTCCACTCTCCAAGAATGCCGCGTTCTCGACGATGGTAGCGGACTCGTGTTCCCATCTCCGGTGCGTCGACGCCGCCCGTTGTCGGACGCCACGCTTACCAAGGTTCTGCGCACGACCGGTCACTGGGAGCATACCACCGTGCATGGTTTTCGGTCGTCCTTTCGGGATTGGTGTGCGGACACCGGTCAGCCAAGGGAGGTTGCCGAGGCCGCGCTTGCGCATTCTGTCGGCGGCGTCGAGGGCGCGTATTTCCGCTCTGACCTGTTCGAGCGCCGGAGGTGCCTGATGAACGCATGGGCCGAGTATCTCACCAGATGACAACACCAAGCGTTCCATCAACGCGTATTTTGTACACGGCTACGCGCAGCGGTTTTCGAATGGTCGCGATCGAAGACCGGCTAGCAGAAAGATCGGTTAGAATGCGCAGCAAGTCCGCCCGCGAATTCATATGACTGATACCATTTATCTGGACTATGCTGCAACTACACCGGTGGATCCGGTCGTAGTGGAATCGATGGTCGCCTACATGGGGCCACGCGGGATCTTCGCCAACCCGTCCTCACACTCACATCTGCCAGGGCAGATGGCCACAAAAGCTATCAAAAAGGCTCGTGAATCCGTAGCTGAGTTAATTGGTGCTTCCCCACATGAAATCATTTGGACATCTGGCGCAACCGAGTCAATAAATTTGGCGATTAAGGGTATAGCACAGACGCACGGCCATAAAGCGCGCCACATCGTTACTTCTGCCTTGGAACACAGCGCAGTTCTTGACACATGTCGCCATCTCGCGAGGCAGGGATACGAAATCACCTTTCTCCGTCCAGACGACAACGGTCTGATAGCTCCCCACCAGGTAAGAGATGCGCTTACGGCCGACACAATTCTTGTCTCCCTAATGCATGTTAACAACGAGACAGGCACGATCACGGACATAGGTGCCATAGGCAACATTCTGCGCGCACGAAGTGTCCCGTTTCATGTCGACGCAGTTCAGAGTGTCGCCAGGCTTCCTTTGAGGGTCAGCCAGACCAACATCGATTTTCTATCAATGAGCGCCCACAAATTTTACGGGCCTAAGGGAATAGGAGCACTATACATTCGAGGGAAGTCCGCCTCCATGATCGCGCCGCAAATACACGGTGGCGATCAGGAATTGGGGCTTCGTGCCGGTACCCTACCGACACACCAGATTATCGGAATGGGCAAGGCCGCCCAAATACTCGCCGATTGTAAGGAGGCCGAGATAGTCCGTACGGCAAAGCTTGAGCAGTTGCTACTTGAAAAACTCGCACCGATTCCGAACACGTACATCAATAAAGCAGAGAAACGCGTTTCAGGAATCTTGAACATACGTCTCAAGGACGTTGATAACGAGTCACTCATGATCGCGCTCCGCGACAAAATTGCGATCTCGTCCGGTTCTGCGTGTACTTCAACGCGAATAGAACCGTCACACGTACTCTTGGGCATGGGGCTCTCTGAACACGAAGCAAACTCTTCAGTTCGCGTCAGTATTGGTCGTTTCACGTCCAAATCCGAAGTCAATGGTGCCGCCCGATATTTGCGAGATACGGTGAACGAACTGAGAGAACTGCGTGATATTGCATAAGTCGCTCACCATCAGGCACCATTGGTCTTGGACAAATCTGATCATTGTGAGTCTCACATTGCTATCTGGACCATAAACTCTTGTTGAATACTGCAAAAAAACTAGCAAATTGTAAAGAAGTCATTGCACGCGAATATAGCCGTAGGCATTCCTATCCGTGGGTTGTCGCTTATTCCGGTGGCAAGGATTCCACCCTCCTCCTTCAAATTGTGTGGGAAATCCTTACCACCCTGCCCAAAGCCGACCGCCATCGTAAAGTTTATGTGATTGGTAATGACACATTGGTGGAATCCCCGCTAGTCATCAATCATCTCCGAGCTTCTTTGGACATTATAGCGCAGTCTGCAACCAGCGCAGGTTTACCTATTTCTACCCGTATCACGCGCCCACACATTGACCAGACGTTCTGGGTCAATGTCATCGGTCGGGGTTACATACCTCCAACACGAAATTTCCGATGGTGCACAGATAGAATGAAAATTGTTCCTAGTGGACAGTTACTGGAAGCCTTGGTCAAGCGGCACAGTCAGGCGATACTCCTAGTAGGGACGCGCAAGAGCGAATCAGCGGAACGTCGACGCAATATGGCGAAACGGCGCGTATCGAGCAAAACCATGAATGCTCACGGTTCAATCCGAGGATGCCGTGTGTTTGCGCCTCTCGCCGACCTTGACGACGAGGACGTTTGGAAGGTGTTGATGCAGCGTCCAGCACCTTGGGGCGGCACCCATCGCGATCTAATCACGCTATACCGGAACGCGGGTGGTGGCGAGTGTCCCCTTGTTTTGTCCAAGGAAGATGCCCCATCGTGCGGAACAACATCGCCGCGCTTCGGATGCTGGACATGCACGGTCGTGGCCAAAGACCGCAGTTTGCGCGGTCTGATTGCTTCAGGTCATAAGGAAGCGCCAATTCTGGAAAGACTGTTTGATTTCCGAGAGTGGTTGATTGAACTTCGTGAAGACGATGCCAACCGACAACTCGTGCGTCGCGACGGAAGGTCTCGATCTCGACCCGACGGCAGCAGGGTGCTCGGACCATTCACAGTTCAAATACGAAGAATAATTCTCGACCGACTTAAGAAACTTGAGGCTGTGACTGGATGGTCGTTAATCTCCCAGGCCGAGATAGAAATTATTAAGGATATCTGGCGCCGAGATCTAGTTCTTAAGGACTGCCGTGACGCACTCGATCGTAAGGCGGAGGTTCTACACCAGGTAACTTCAACGTGAACCTACCCGATAGCACGGCAATTGGTGCTGAAGCAATACGCTTTTCCGAACTTTTTCATAAAGGGCGTTTTCATGTACCGTGGCACCAGCGGTATTACGATTGGACTGACAAGGACGTGCAAGCATTGCTCGATGACATTGAAGATGCTATACGAGAAAATCGCCGCTGTTATTTTTTGGGGGCCGTAATTCTCGTTGAAAAGGAAAGCGATGTTTGGGAGATCAATGACGGCCAACAACGGATGGTCACTGTTTCTTTGCTCTGCGCTGCGCTGTGCCGTAGGTTTGCAGAGGAGATACACGATTCACAACGTGAATTCTTAGCGTTGCGAATTTTATTTAATCTACACAGTGGTACAGTATGTAAACTGTCTGACGCGGAGCGTTATGAACCCAGAATGAGGCCGCCCCGAGATGATCGCGTCCGCTATGAACTGATTATACGCGGTAATACGATCGGAACGAACGGTAAACTTACTTCTGCTTGGCGCGTCATAAATGACTTTTTAGGAGTTGCAAATCAAAACAACCGCTGGGAAAAGTATTTTGACTACATTTGCGAACGTCTTGAAGTCGCTTGCTTGACGGTCCCGAACGATATTGATCCCAACGCGGTTTTCGAGACGATAAACTGTCGAGGCAAAGCCCTTGATCAGCTTGATCTGATTCGAAATTTTTTCTATTCGCACTTCAACACTCCAAATGAAAGGCAGAGACGTGAAACCGTACATTTCAACTTGGAGCGAGTTCGACAGGTCTTTCCTAGTACCAAAAGTACGCGAAAGGCCGAGGATTATGTACGTTGCCGAATGCAATGTCGTTTTGGGTACCTTCCGAAGGATAATTTGTATCGCGACGTACGCCGCACCGTTCGCGAGCAATCTGATAGGCCGAACGACTTAATTTTTGAATTGACGCGACAAGTCGCGAAACCCGAAGATTTGGAACTGTACCGCCGGCTCACCATTCCCTCAGCTAGCCCTGAATTCCTGAAGGAGTTCGAAGTCAAGTCAGGAACACCTCGATCGCCTAGAAATCTTACTGTCTTCCTTAGAGAGTTGAAGGCCTATAGTGTTACGCAAACGTTGGTGTTTGCACTTATGTCGAAATTTGTTCATGAGTCCGATGGGCGTAAACGTCGGCGCATTGCTAGACTGGTAAACGCGAATCTGAGCCGTCTGTCGTCCTTCGTTTTAAGGACGGCGTTTGTGGCTCCCAAGTTTGAACCATCACATTTCGAACGACGGTTTGCCGATTTCGCATCGGTAATATCAAACAGTGGTGGCGTTCCTGATCAAGAGTTCGTGGAGTTCCTACAGGAGTGCGATCGAGCGGAGCACAACATACTTGACGACAAAAACTTCATGTCAATTATGGTTAACGCTCAGATGCGTGGAAATCAGAAGATTAAATCACTGTTGCTAGGCGTCAATCGCGACGGTCGCCCCGATGCAGTTCTCCTGAACGAAGCAACTTGCAGTGTCGAACACATACTGCCAACAGGAGACCGACACTGGCAGGGATGGACTGAATTTTCGCACGTAGACGCAAACGATTGGACGCATCGCATTGGTAATCTTACCCTTATGGCGAATATAGACAACAAACCGGGCGCCAAATTTAACCGTAGTTTTGCCACGAAAGTTGATGCGTATCGCGATAGTAGCGTTGCAATTACCCGCGACCTCGCGAACGTTGACACATGGTCACCTGATGTTATTAGAAATCGACAAGAACATATCGCGGAGGTTGCCGTCCGCGTGTGGTCGTTTAGATGAGAACGATGTGGAACAACTTCGGCTAATTGCAGAACAACGACTGGGTATACCTTCACCGCTGCATGCTTATCAATGGGAAGGCGTTTCTTTTCTATACCGATCGAACGCAGCATTATTGGCCGACGAAATGGGGCTCGGAAAATCCGTTCAAACATCAGTCGCAATTTCCCTACTCTTGGAGACGGAAAGTGATATTAATCGCGTCCTAGTAGTAGCGCCGGCATCACTGACTCTCAACTGGATGGAGGAATTGTCTTTATGGGCGCCCGGGGTAGTTGCGCGGCGACTAGAAGGCAACGCGGCTGACCGAACTGCTCTCTACACGCTTCCGATACCGCTTTTGGTTGCGTCGTACGAACATGTCCGTATGGACGGGATGGACAGGATCCCACAGGACACTTTTGACTTAGTTGTACTCGACGAGGCGCAACGAATAAAGGATCGAAACTCTGCTACCTCACTCGCCTGCAGACTATTACCGAGACGACGCTCTTGGGCACTATCTGCTACTCCGCTGGAAAATCAACTCTCTGACGTTGCAACGATACTGGATTTCTTACACCCAGACTCTAAATCTCCAAGTAGTCGGGCGGAAATAGACAGAATATTGGAAACAACAATGTTGCGGAGACGCAAACATGCAGTGCGAGGCGAACTTCCACCTGTGATTGTACAGGACATAAAGCTCGACCTTAGCGCTGAACAACGTGCCCAATATAACAATTTGTGGGCTAACCGATCTTCTTGCATTACATCTAAATCCCGAGAGAATGTTGTCGCAATGCTTGGCCTCATTACTCGTTTAAAGGGAATTTGCAATCGTGATGAAATTAGTGGTACGTCAACAAAACTCGACGCACTTAAGGCAGTTTTGGAAGCCACCGGGGATTCTGCACGCGTCATCGTTTTTTCCCAGTTTGTTAAGACCCTTGAATGGGTTTCCAAGCGAATGTCTATACCTCATGAAATGCTAATTGGTTCAATGGATATGTATGAGCGCCAGGCTACGATTGAACGATTCCGATCTGGCCAAACACCACGTTTACTGTTGATCTCGCTTCGAGCCGGTGGTATCGGATTGAACCTTGGGGAAGCAACCCACATTGTATTGTTTGACCGATGGTGGAATCCAGCGGTTGAGAATCAAGCAATTTATAGAGCGCATCGCTTTGACCGGTCCGATCCGCTTCACGTCCTTCGATTCGTCGTTCGTCAATCCATTGAAGAACGCATCGCATCAATTCTAGAAGAAAAGGCGGAGTTATTCGACGATGTGGTGGAGAGAACGCGCGCAACTGATAGACACTTCCGCAGATCAGAACTCTTGCGGATTCTAGAAATCACTGCCCACACCGAACACGGACGGGACACTACTCACTTGGAGGATTAGGTAATGGCAAAAATCATTGAATACCGAGATATACCACTCAACGACCTAGTCATTGGGCGTGGCCAGGTAAGAACAGCCAGTCCGGGCAAGGGCATCGACGAACTCGCCTCGAGCATTGCCGTACAGGGACTACTGCAGCCTATCGTCGTATGCGAAGCGAAGAAGGAGGGTAAGTGGGAAATACTGACAGGTCAACGCCGATTCCTTGCTCATAAGATTCTGCGAACGGATACGATCGCTGCTGCAATTCTCGACGGTCGTGTAGAGGAGACCGAAGCAAAGGCCATATCCATCACCGAAAATTTGATCCGGCGCCGGCTATCCGGACGGGAGCTTAAGGATGGTATTCTCTATCTCTACAACATTTACGGAAGCATCAAAGACGTTGTTGAGGCAACAGGCCTACCCAGGTCAAAGGTTCGCGACTACATCAAATATCCACGGTTAATTTCTGAACTCAAGAGTCTCGTTGACGACGGTGCCGTGGACATAAATGCCGCGGTTAAGGCTCAGGACGCGTCGGAAGATGAGAATGGTGAACCGGACAGCGAGCTTGCAGTAACGCTAGCATTGGAAATGGAGCCGATGACGAATGTACAGCGAAAAAAAATTGTACAGGGGCGGAAGGATCACCCGGAAAAACCGATCGACGACCTAATTGAGCACGCAAAAACAGGCTCGAGAGTGATTCAAATCATCGCCACTGTTACTCAAAATACGCATCGTGCCATCCAAGATGTAGCTAATGAAGACAACGTCACGCAAGATGACGCCGCCGTGATATTGATAGAAGAGGCATTGTCAGGTCGAGGTTACCTCGACTGAGGTTTTACTCGTATGCTAAATGGCCTAAGCGCGCTCGAACTCGGCAGATTACGCTTATCAGTTGGGTACGGTACACACAAGACCGGTCGGCCGCTGACCCCTGTTGAGGTAGCGCAATTGATCGGTCGGGCGCGTACTAACGGCAATTCCTTATCTGACTGTGCGCGAGAAATACGAATCGACGAGACCGGACTCATCCGCTTTCTCCGTTTGTTGGAACTACCAGAAGACATTCGCCATCTTGTTGATTGGGGTGGCGGTAACGGCGTATTGGGATTTTCGCAAGCTGTTGAACTTCTTCGAATTCGTAACACCGACCAATTAAACGCCATCGCGAATGCTGTGCTCGAACATAGTCTGACAAGCAAGGAAACTCGCCAGGTTGCACAACTTCTAAGGCGTTCGAGCAGATCTCCCAAGGACGTAGTAAACGAAGTGATTGGTATGCGTCCTGTCATTGAGCGCAAGTTTGTGTTCATCGGCTCAGTAGCTGATAGGTCAATCACGGCAGTACTCATGGAATGTACGCAGCGCGAAAAGGACGCGCTTCTAGATCGTTCCTTGAAGACTTTGGGTCTAATTGGTGCTTCCGGTCGTTTGGGCTCCAGACGATTTACACTCGTGGGAGGAGAGGAATTTGGCTCCTTAATTTCGAAGATCGGGAAAAACAAACTAGAACAAAGGCTGTGCTCTGAGATTCGCAGGGGACTGAACGATGACCCAACCAAACGTTGACGTTCTAGATAGCGGTGCGGTGATGTTGGGAGACAACGTCGTCTGTGATGGGTTTGCTCACGACCGCGAATTTCGTGTACAAACACACATTCATGACGATCACATGGGTGGATTTAACAGGAGTAAGGGTTGTCAAGATATTCTCCTTTCGCCAGAAACACTCGCCTTGCTTATCGCCGAGTTCAATGCAGACTTGGCTTACAGGGAAAACCTGTTGCCTGTCACACGGGGCGAACACTGCGAGTTGGACGATGGTACACGCGTACTTCTTGAGGCGTCCAATCACATTCTCGGCTCTTGCCAGGTCGCGGTTTGCTTGACAGACGGTAGGCGACTCGGCTACTCAGGCGACTTCGGATGGCCAATTGAAAGGATCATTGAGGTCGACGAGCTCGTAGTTGACAGCACATACGGCAGCCCAAGAAGTATTCGTGGCTATACCCAAGCAGAGGCTGAGGCGGCTCTCATCGAAGTAGTAAGCAAGCGCGTGCGGCATGGGCCGGTACACATTCGAGCCCACCGGGGCACCGTTGAACGAGTTCTACACTTGCTGGGAGACAGCTCCGGTGTACCGATCCTCGCGAGTAGCCGATTCATTCAGGAAGTAAATGTCTACCAAGAGTACGGCTTTGCGGTCGGCACGCTTGTGTCTTTGGATACCGCAGACGGGGAGCACGCTATAGGGCAGAGATCGTATATTCGACTCTATTCTAAGGGCGACGGCTTTCCAAACGAGATGAACGATGGCGGAACAACCATTGTTTGCAGTGCCTACATGACTGATTTCGACGATCCGCTCAAGGTCTTTACTGATCGATCCTACAGCATTGCGTTATCCAACCACGCGGATTTTGATGAGACCATGGAATACATTCAGGCCACGAGGGCGAGCACCGTAGTCACGGATAACACTAGGAACCATGGATTGGAACTCGCTATGGCCATCAATCGAGATTTGAATGGCGTACGGGCGGTTCCATCCACAAACCGAGTTTCTAGAGATTAATGTCTGATAATTTGGTGCTACCAGAACATCCGGGAACTCCGAAGAGCGCGATTTTCCGCCATATATGCATTTTCGGTACCTAGGCACCATGCAACCCTCGATCGCCAGACACAGGACCGCTATGGCTCGTACTGACATTTCCCGTCCAGTTAAGCTCGCGTTGTCTGATGGACTACTTGACTGTCAAACGCCTTTCCTTGATTACGGTTGCGGTCAGGGCGATGACGTTCGTCGCCTCAATGACATTGGCGTTCCAGCCTATGGCTGGGATCCTGTCCACGCACCCGAACGACAACCCCAGAAAGCATCGGTAGTAAATCTCGGTTATGTCGTAAATGTCATCGAAGACCCGGTCGAACGCAATCAAACATTGCGAGATGCGTGGTCTCTGACGGAAGCTGTATTGATTGTTAGCGCACGACTCACAACGGAGTTACGAGCCGCCAATGCGACGACACGCTTCTCAGATGGTTGTTTAACCTCTCTCGGCACATTTCAGAAGTATTACGAACAGCACGAACTGAAGATCTGGATTCATGAGTCATTGAACACGCCCGCCGTTCCCGCTGCACCAGGTGTCTTCTACGTCTTTCGCCACGAAGATGCGCGCCTTACCTTCCAGTCTTCGCGGCTTCGCCGATCCTTCCGCGCACCCCGTCGAAGTCGGTCAACAGAGCTGTTTGATCAAAATGAAGAGGTGCTTACACGGCTTATAACATTCGTCACTGAACGCGGTCGCATTCCTCATGATGACGAACTGGAAAATGCCCAGTTACTAAAAGAGATTTTCGGTTCCATAAAGCGTGCATTCCGAGTCATCCAACTTGCCACATCGAAGGATCAGTGGGAATCGATTCGTGAGGAACGAGCACAAGAACTACTTATCTACCTTGCACTCTGCCAATTCGAGGGCCGACCCAAGTATTCCCAACTCCCCCGCCCTTTACAACACGATGTTCGCAGCTTCTACGCGCGTTATACGCATGCTTGCCGAAAAGCCGATCAACTGCTGTTCTCACTACGGGATTGTGGTCAAATTGACGCTGCGTGCTCGACCTCGCCAATAGGTAAACTCTTGCCTCCAGCGTTGTATATACATGAAAGCGCCCTTAACCAGCTTTCCGCTATTCTTCGCCTTTACGAAGGATGTGCACGCACACTGGTCGGCAACATTACGGGTGGCACGATTATAAAGCTGTGCCGAAAAGCACCGAGGATATCATATCTATGTTACCCTGATTTTGAGGTTGATCCCCATCCCGCGCTGTCTTTGTCGATCACGGTTAATCTTCAGACTCTACGGGTCAAGTACAAAAATTTTCAGCATTACCAGAATCCGCCTATCCTTCATCGCAAGGAGACTTTTTTGGCACCAGCGCATCCGCTCCACAAGAAATTTTCACGCCTTACGCGAATTGAAGATTCCAAGGGGCTTTACCAAGACACGACCCGGATCGGTACGCGAGACGGCTGGAACCGTGTTCTAGCAGAAAAAGGTTATCGTTTACAGGGCCACCGGCTTTTGAGACGCTTGCGATAAAAAATGCAACTAGCCTCGACGTTGAAATGAGTAGGGGGCGTGTGACGACGGGCCCGGTAGAGGTTCCGAGCAAAGCCGGCATTGCCCGACTGCCGCATAGTTATGTTTTACAGCACATTCCAGTCTAGCCAACAATCTCCGAGGCGCTGGCGCGGCAGGGTTTAATGCAGGAAGCGGCTCGGTAGCGTTTCTACCGAGTAGCCCTACGACGGAAAGGAACTGCTCAGGACATAAATCACGGACATTACGGAAATTTCCACCATCTCGAGCGTCCACAGACGCCGCCGGAAAAGGACATTATCAACGGTGCGTACAGATATGCGCATTCACACACGCGGTTGAAATCCTCACAATGGTCTCATGTTCAACTGGACGCGGCGCGATCTCTCCATTCTGGCGGGTCTGTACCTGCAGAACGAGGAATCCTTCTACGTCCGGCGATGCGTGCATCGCTTTCTCGCGGGGGAGTTGACCGCGGAGGAAGCCATCGAGCGTATCCGTCGTCAACCGGGAGTTCGCGACGAGGATCCCGACCCGGTCGAGTAGCCTTTCTCCTCAAGGCCACGGCGCCTGCCAAGGCTGCCTGCCAAGACGTCGCCTGTTCGACTCCCGCTGCTCGTGATTGCCGATCCCCTCTGACCGGTACGGGCCGCGTTTCGCCCGCCGACCGTTGCATTGCCGGTCGTGTATCTGTTTTGAAGATCGGTTCCCGCCCTGCCTCGCGCCCCACCCGAGCCTGAACACACGTGAATCGCCTGCGCCGTCTAGCGTGGTGCCTGGCCGGAAAGAGGTGAATCCCGGGAGCAGGCGGGTGGTCGTTGTTCCATCACGAGTTCCTCGGGGCGTTCATTGTTTTGCTGATGCCTGTCGTTCATCTGCCGAGGAGTTCGTCAACCATGGCTACATCGACCCTTTCTCCCGCCGGCGACAACCGCTTTGAGAGGTTGACTCCCGCCGCTCTGTCCACGGCCGAGAAGTCCTCCGTCATCGCTCTCGCCCTCGCGGTGCTGAAGCAGCGCTATCGACCACGCCGTGAAATCCAGTCACCCCACGACATCGTGGACTTGCTTCGCCTCAAGCTCACCGGGCGGCACAACGAAGCGTTCGGCATCGTTTACCTCGACACGCGCCACCGCCTGATCGCGATGAACGAGCTGTTCAACGGCACCGTGGACGGCGCCGCTGTCTATCCCCGCGTGGTCGTGCAGCAGGCGCTTGAGAAGAACGCCGCGGCCGTGATTCTCTTCCACAACCACCCTTCAGGCGTGGCCGAACCGAGCGAGGCGGACCGCGGCATCACCCGAAAACTCAACCGGGCCCTGGGCCTGGTCGACATCCGCCTGCTGGATCACATCGTCGTGACCGACGGCGAAGGTATTTCCATGGCCGAGCGCGGCTGGATTTGAACGCTTCGCACGGCGACAGCCCGCGCCGCGCCTTCCAGAGGTCGGTGAGGGCTTCTGCCGGGCGAAGGCGCGGATGCCGGAGCGTGTCCGCTTTCGGTTCCACCCCAACGGAGACCACTCATGACCGAACCCAACACCGTGTCCGCCGACTACACGCTGCGTCCCGGCGAACTCGCATCAACGCTCGCGCTGCTCGTCGAGGCGCGCCAGCCCTGCATCGTCTGGGGGCCGCCCGGCGCCGCCAAGTCGCAGATCGCCCAACAGGTCGCGGCCGACGCGGGCCGTGAATACGTCGACGTGCGCGCCCTGCTGCTCGATCCCGTCGATCTCCGCGGCATCCCCTGGCGCGACGGCGACGGCCGCACCCGCTGGGCGCCGCCGGCCTTCCTGCCGCCGTCGGATGACACGGGATCGTGGCTCATCAACCTGGAGGAGCTGCCGTCCGCCGTCCCGATGGTGCAGGCGGCGCTCTACCAACTCGTGCTGGACCGCAAGGTCGGCGAGTACGAACTGCCTGAAGGGGCTTCCCTGATCGCCTGCGGCAACCGGGAAGGCGACCGCGGCGTCGTGAACCGGATGCCGACCCCGCTGGCTTCCCGGTTCGTGCACCTGGAAATCAAGGTGGACGCGGAGGACTGGTGCGCCTGGGGCGCCGCGAATGGCATCGCGCCGGAGGTGCTGTTCTTCATCCAGCTCCGGCCCGATCTCCTGCACACCTTCGATCCGCAGTCCCGCGAGCGCGCCTTCGCCTGCCCCCGCACCTGGGAGTTCGCGAGCCGCATCGTGCACCGCAGAAACGGCCTCGATCCGATTGCGGAACGCGCGCTCCTGCGCGGCGCCGTCGGCGAGGCCGCGGCGGTCGAGTTCTGCGCGTTCCTGAACGTCTGGCGGGAGCTGCCCCATCCGCGGGCGGTGCTGGACGATCCGGACAACGCGCCCGTCCCGGACAACGCGAGCGCCCTGATCGCGCTGTGCGGATCGCTCTACCGGCTTGCCGACGACGTCAACGTCGACGCGGTGGTGACCTACGCCCAGCGTCTGCGCCGGGAGGTCGGTGAGTTCCTGGTCGGCTCCTGCGTCCGGCGCGATCCGGACCTGCAGCGCACCCCGGCGTTCATCCGCTGGGCGTCGGCGAGGACGCGGTGATGGCCGCGCAACCCGTCTGGCGAATCATCCACTACCCCGCGGGCGACGCGCCATCGCAGGAATGCAAGGTGCGCGCCCCGAACCTGGAGGCGGCGAAGCGCAAGCTCGCCGCCGCGCTCGGCGTCCCCGTGTGGACGCTTCGGTAACGCAACAACCCAAGGAGACCCCCCATGAACCTGAACACCGACGCCATGCTCGTCTGCCTGCACATCGCTTCGTGGTCCGGACGTCTGTACGACAAGGACGCGAGCGCCCACGTCGCCGTCCACCACGACGCGAGCGCCACTGCCGGGCGCTACAACAAACTCCTGCTGCCGAAGGACGCCTTCGCGGCGCTGACCTCCACCGTGAGCGCGGCGAGAAGCACCCACTACGGGCAGACCCTGCCGTGGGACGACAAGGGCGCCCGATTGCTGACCGTGGCCAACTACGAGCGCTACACGGAACTCATGGACGGTTTGTGCGAGCGCATGGTCCGCGAGCGTTCCCGGTTCATCGAGGACTACGACGAGAACATCCGCCGGGCACAAGCCGACCTCGGCCGTCTGTTCCGCATCGAGGACTATCCGTCCCGGGAGTCGCTGCGCGAGAAGTTCTCGATCCGCTACCGCATCGCCCCGGTGCCGGACTCCGGCCACTTCATGGCGAGGCTCGCCAGCGACGACACCGAGCGGGTCAAGCGCGACATCGAGCGGCAGATCGAGGAGCGGCTGCATGACGCGGTCGGCGACCTCTACCGCCGCCTGGCCGAAGCCGTCGAGCGGGTTTCCGAGCGGCTTCGCGAGGACGCCGACGGCAAGCCGCTGGTGTTCCGCGACTCCATGATTGGCAACCTGCGCGACCTGGTGGACATCGTGCCGAGGTTGAACATCTTCGGCGACGCCGAACTCACTCGGCTGTGCGAGCGGGCCAGGAAGCGCATCGCGGACGTCGAGCCGAACGCGCTGCGGCCGTCGCGGTCGTTCGATCCCGTGGTTCGCCGCCGAGTCAAGCGCGAGGCCGACTCGCTGAAGGAGCAGTTCGCGGGGTACTTCGGCGCGCCCGCCGATGCAAGCAAGGAGGCGGCATGACCTTCGGCACCGTTCAAATCGAGTCCGCCCGGCGCGTGAGCGCCTGCGTCACGGAATTGCTGCGCAAGCAGCCGTTCTTCGGAAGCCTGGCGCTCAGGCTGCCGCTCACGCCCGACGCCTCGCGCAAGACGCTTGCGAGCGACGGGCGAGCCATCCGCTACTCGCCGCG
The DNA here is from genome assembly GCA_965221035.1 of Candidatus Rariloculaceae bacterium. Classification (GTDB taxonomy): domain Bacteria; phylum Pseudomonadota; class Gammaproteobacteria; order Steroidobacterales; family Rariloculaceae; genus UBA6522. The sequence goes on along the minus strand of OZ244860.1, from coordinate 2,580,208 downwards.
CTGGATTGCGGAGACTCCGGCCCACGGGATTGAGGCCGCCATCGCCCGGGTCGTGCTGGCCTGCGCGCTCAAGCACCACACTCGCCGCGGGGACCGCGACGCGGAGCGCTGGCAGACGGCTTCGCAACTGGTCACGCACGCCCTGCTGCGCGATTCCGGGTTCACGCTGCCGCCCGAGGCCGAGGCCTGGGAGGGAGTCAGCGTCGAGGAGGCCTACGACCGGCTGCCAAACCCTGACGGGGACGGATCGCAAGGCTCCCCGTCCGCGGACGGCCAGCACAGTTCCTCCGGTACCGAGGCCGCCCAGGGTGCTTCCGCCACGTCCGACGACGCGCAGCCCAGCCACGATCCGGTGGGCACCGGCGAGGTGATGGACGCCCCGGCGTGCGGGGCCGGGGACAGCCCCGGCGCCACGCCGCCATCGTCCGGCGGGACGACTGCCGGACAGACCGCCGAGGAACAGGCCTGGGACGAGGCCATGCACCAGGCCGCGAGCCTCGCCCGCGCCGAGGGCAAGCTGCCCGGTGCCATCGGCGAGACCGTGCGCGGCGCGCACATCGCAACGCTCGACTGGCGGGCGCTGCTGCGCCGGCACATGACCGACGCGGCCCGAAGCGACTACTCCTGGAGCGTCCCCAACCGGCGCTTCATCGACGCCGGGCTGTACCTGCCGTCGATCCGCTCCGACGGCATCGGCACCGTGGCCGTGATCGTCGACACGTCCGGCTCGCTGCCCAGGGACGCGCTCGCGGCGTTCTGGACCGAAGTGCGGGAGATCGCCGCCGAGGTCCGGCCGGAGCGTGTCGTCGTGCTCCAGGTCGACGCGGCGGTGCGGGATGCGGCCGACTACGCCGCGTTCGACCTGCCCGACGAGATCAAGCTGCACGGCCGGGGCGGCACCGACTTCCGCCCGGGCTTCGACTGGCTCGACGAGCGCGGCATCCGGCCCGGCGTGTGCCTGTACTTCACCGACATGCGGTGCTCGCGCTTCCCCGACAGCGAACCGGACTTTCCCGTGCTCTGGATCGACTGGTCCGACCCGCGGTGCAGCGGACAGCCCACGCCCTGGGGCGAACACATCCCCATCGGCGGCTGACGCGGCCCTGAACCGATCCGGTTCCGCCGCTCTTTCTGTCCCTTTCCCAGACACACGTCCGAACGCCCCGAGGAGGCCGAGCCGGCTCGGGGCGGTCGGGCGCGGACCGGCCGGCGAGAGCCGAGGTCCGCGCACTTGTCCCTTTCCCAACGGAGAACCGAATGAACACCACCGTTTCCCCACCGGATGCCCCCATCCGGGAAATCCCCCTGTCGCGGCTCGCGCTCGCGCCCGAGAACGTCCGCAAGACCCCGGCCCACGACCTGGCGCACGCCGAGCTCAAGGCCTCGATCGGCGCCCACGGCCTGCTGGAGAACCTGGTCGCCCGTGTCGACGAGTCGGGGGCAGACGAGACCGACGGCGAGCGCTTCGCCGTGGTCGCCGGCGGCCGGCGGCTCGCCGCCTTGCAGGCCCTGGTCGAAGACGGCGCGCTCGACCCCGACCACCCGGTGCCGTGCCGGATCGCGGCGAACGGCAATGCCGGAGAGCTGTCGCTGGCCGAGAACGTCGTGCGCGTCGCCATGCACCCGGCCGACCAGGTCGTGGCGTTCTCGGCGCTGGCCACCGACGGCGTGTCCGTCGCCGCCATCGCCGCGCGGTTCGGCGTCTCGGAGCGCATCGTCGAACAGCGCCTGCGCCTCGGCAACGCCGCCCCGGAGTTGCTCGACGCCTACCGCGCCGACGAGATCGACCTGGACACGCTGAAGGCGTTCGCGGTCACCACCGACCGGGAGCGGCAGCTCGCCGCCTGGGAGCAGGCCCGCGCGCAGGGCTACCGTCCCTCCCCGTGGCAGGTCAAGCGCCTGCTCACCCAGGAGCGGGTGCCGGCCAGCGCCGCGCTCGCCCGCTTCGTCGGCGTCGAGGCCTACGAGGACGCGGGCGGTCCCGTGCTCCGCGACCTGTTCGCCAACGAGCAGGAGGACGGCGTGTGGTTCGAGGACTGCGCCCTGCTGAGCGAACTTGCCACGAAGAAGCTCCAAGCCATCGCCGACGAGCTGTCCACGCGCTGGAAGTGGGCCGAGGCCCGGCTTGAGATCGACTGGAGCGCCGCCGCGCGGTTCGGGCGCGTGCACCCGCAACCGGGCAAGCCGACCGCTCGGGAGGCCGAGCGGATGGAGCGGCTCGGCAAGCGCCGGGACGAACTCGCTGATCTCGACGAGGACGCCTGGACCGAGAAGGCTGAACGGGAGCTCGACGACATCGAGGAACGCCTGCGGGCGATCGACGTGAAGGTCGAGGCCCGCGCCAGGTACCGCCGCAAGGACTTCGCCATCGCCGGGGCCATCGCCACCATTGGCACCGACGGAAGGCTGCAGGTGATCCAGGGGCTGGTGAAGCCCGAGGACATGCCGAAGCAAGCAGCTGATCCCGCAGCCACGAACGGCAGCGCCGACGCCGCGGAGACCGGGAATGGGACAGAGGGTGCCGTGCGCACCGAAGCGCCCGCCGTCTCGCCGCCGCTGGCGCCGCCCGAGGACCCGCGCGCGCAGGCGCACCGGGACGCGGGCATCGGCGTCGGACTCGCCGACGACCTGCGCGCGATCCGCACCGCGCTGGTGAAGGTCCACCTGGCGTCCGACTTCGAGGCCGCGTTCGACCTCGTGGTGTTCCAGATGGTGCGCAGCGTGTTCGCACGCGGCTACACTGCATCCTGCCACGCCCTCGACATCGCGTTCAGTGAGACCGCCGACCGGCCGATGGTCCGGAAGAACGACGGGGATTTCGGCAAATGCAGTCCCGGCGAGGCGAAGCTGGCCGACTGGTCGGACCTGCCGTTCGACTGGATGGAGGCCGAGGACGACGCGGCGTGCTTCGCGGCGCTGCGCGAATTGCCGGAGTCGGACAAGCGGAAGCTGTTCGCCGCCGCGGTGGCGCGCACGGTCAACGGCCAGCTCTCGTTCGAGTACGACGCCCGGCCAGAGCTGGAGGCCACCGTCGGGCGACTCGGCATCGACTTCGCGCAGCACCTGCGGCCGACCGCGGATCTGCTGTGGTCGCGCCTGCGCAAGGACCGCATCCTGGCCATCGCCCGCGAGACGCTCGGCCCGTCCTGGGCGTCGGCGCGCGCGAAGTACAAGAAGGCGGACCTGGCCAACGCGATGGAGCAGGCCTTCGCCGCCGGCAAGCCACCCGTGGGCGTCACCGCCGATGAGCACGCGGCCGCGCTCGCCTGGGTCATGCCCGGGTTCGCACCCTTCGATGCGGCGGCCGACGATGGCGGGCCGCAACCATCCGGCGGGGATGCACCGGTTGATCCGGCCGATCAGCCGCTGAACGCCAACGGCAAATCCGTTTCCGCCGATTCCTGAGCGGCCGATCCGACCGTGTGCCCCGTCCGGACACTGCTCCGGGCGGGGCGTTTTCCATTACCGAAACATTGGAGGTTTCCATGAGCGACTTGCCAACGATCCACGCGCGCGTCCATGACTCCGCCCTGAAGCGGGTCACGCGAACGTTTGCGGCCACTCTGGCGGAGATTTTCACCGAAGTGCTGCAGAACGCCCGCCGCGCCGGCGCCTCGCGTGTGCATGTCACGCTGACCGAGGCGTCCGATGGGCCGCTCACCGTCACTGTGTCCGACGACGGGGCCGGCATCGCCGATCCCGCGGTGTTGCTCTCGTTCGGCGGGAACGGCTGGGACGACGACCTGGTCCGCCGTGAAGACGCGGCCGGCATGGGTTTTCTGAGCCTCGCGCGCCGGAGTTGCGCCGTCTCCTCGCGGCCCCGCGCGCGCGATGGCTCGCCCGCCCCAGGCTGGCGGGTCGAGTTGGCGCCCGAGCACTTCCTGGGCGAGGCCGGGGCCGTCGTGCGGACCGACGACGACGCGCCGTTTCCGCACGGTACGACCGTGTCGTTCCCGACGGAGGATTATGAGAACGCGGACGCGGTCCGGCGGGCGCTCGAAGTCGCCGCCCGGCACTATCCCCTGACGGTGGTCTTCGCACATCCGCCGCACACCCCGCCTGATGGAGAGGTGCTTGAGCGCCGCGACTTCCTCCAAGGCGCCGTGCGCATCGAGCACTGGCGCGGACTGGCGTTCGGCGTGTTCAGGCACTGCCGCCAACGCTTCGGGCTCGACGGCTCGGACGTGAACTTCCACGGGGTGACCGTTTCCGCCTGGCTGCCCGCCATCGTGACCGTCAGCGGCGACCGCTGGAGCGTGGCCGCGGATATCGACGACTGCCCCGGCCTCGAACTGGTGCTGCCGGCCCGCAAGGAGGCGGTCAAGACGCCGTTTCTGGGCGAGATGCGCGACGCCGCACGGTTGGCGATTTACCGCGCACTGGCCGCCGATCCCGATCCCCGGCCGTCGTTCGGGGACTGGCAACGGGCCGCGAAGCACGGAATCGACATCGCGCCGCCGCCGCCCGCGCTGCTGCCCTGGCGGCCCAACGTGGCCGACCTCGACCACTTGCGCGAGCCGCAGAGCCCCAAACCCGTCGGCGAGGATGCCCTGATTGTCGCCTGGGACCCTGAGCCGCCGGAGGCCCAGGCGTTCTGGCGCGCCGCCCGGCGCGACGGTATCGCGGCCCGGCTGGTTGAGCCCAACCGGGACCTGGAGGGCTATCCGTGGTATGACGCGCTACCGCGCGTCACCGAAATTCGCACGGACATCATCACCGGAGGCAAGACGCAGACGCTGGACGCCGAGGAGGTAGTGCGTCGCAGGCGCGGCCTCAAACCGCCCCCGCCGGAGCGGCCGGACGCGATACGCATGGTGCTGTCTGTGCGTTCCGCGGCGGGAGCCGAGGAGCGCATCGACCTGCCAGCCGATGTGGCCTTCGGCGGTGAGCCCTGGTGCTGGATCGGCGACGCGCTCCCGTTGGTCACTCCCGATAGCGCGATCGAGCCGCACGAACTGGCGGAACTGCTCTATCAGGCGTTCTTCTCCCCGGCGGACGAGGCCGAAGCGGACTCCTGGGAACGCCAGCGCGCCGACTTCGAGCGGGAGGCACTGCACATCGCCACCCGGCTGCTGGTCTCCGACGATGAGGCGCGGCGGCGGTCCATCGCCGACACTGTGGAGCGCGAGCTGTCCTGGCTGATCCCGCGAGGCCGGGCCGTCGACATCGCCGTGCGCGACCGCAAGGTCACCGTGACCCTGGGCGACCCCGAAACGGTGGCCGAGCAATGAGCGGCACCGCGCGGTCCCATGAATGCGTGTCCGCGACGGAGTCGGCCTCCGGTGACGAGGCCCGCAGACAAACCATCGCCCATGCCGTGTGGACCGAGATCCACTGGCTGATGCCGGCCGACCGCACGGTCACCATCGTCGTCCGAGGCGACGACATCGCGGTCGAGTTTGGCTCGGCGATTGCCGCGTCGGAACCGGCTGCGCCGGAATCCGTTCCCGTTTTTTCGCCAGTCCGGAGGCAGCCATGCCACGCATCGTCGAAACCACCGTCTACGAACTGCACGAGCTTGCCGAAGCGGCCCGGGAGCGGGCCCGCGCCTGGTGGCGCGACCGGTGCCTCGACAACGACTGGCACGAGTTCGTTTTCGAGGACTTCGAGACCGTCTGCGGCCTTCTGGGCGTGACGCTCAGGACTCGGCCCGTGCCGCTGATGGGCAGCGGCACGCGGGAGAAGCCTCAGATCTTCTTCCGAGGGTTCGGGTCGCAGGGCGACGGCGCCAGCTTCGAGGGCACCTACGAGTACGCGACGGGGGCGACGCGCGCCGTCCGCTCGCACGCGCCCCAGGACCCCGAGCTGCACGCCATCGCCGACGCGCTTCAGGATGCCCAGCGGCGCAACTTCTATGGACTCAGCGCCGACATCCGCCAGCGCGGCCGCCACTGCCACGAACACAGCATGGCCATCGCCGTCGAGCGCGACAGCCCGAACGGCCAGGCCATGACGGACGATGCCGAGGACGCCGTCGCCGAGGCCGTGCGCGACCTCGCCCGGTGGCTCCACGGCCAGCTCGAGCGCGAGCACGACCACCTGCGCTCCGATGCGGCGGTGGACGACGCCATCGCGGCGAACGACTGGGCGTTCACGGCCGACGGCCGAGTATTCGCGTGACCGGTGGTTCTCTGGTTGGACGCGACCCCGCGCTTGATCGGGGGCCGTTCCGCGACACCGTCCGTACCGCCGTCACGGTGTCCGTGCAAACGCCGGGTTCGCGGCCGGTCCGAAGACGAACGATTCATACGCAACGCTAGGAGTTTCCGATGGCGCCCACCAGCATCCTGCCCGACGACCCCGTCTACGCCTTCTGCCCCGAGTACGCGCCGGCGGAAGGGCCGCAGCAGATTCGCATCGTCTTCGAGGACGTGCCCGGCTATGTGCCCACCGCGCTGGTGGCGCTGACCCTCGCCGATGCGGAGCGTTTGTGTTCGAAGCTGAACGCCCGCCTCGGCCTCGACCGGGACGCGTGGACGAAACTCGTGACGCGGTCCATGGCGCTGCCGGGCCGATGCCATTGATGTTCCCGGGGGTCGGCTTCTTGTCCGATCTCGCGGTTATCGGATCGGTGACCGCCACGTTTGAACCACGCGGCCGGGACGCCCTGCCGCCCGGCGTGGCGTGGACCGCGATGCTTCAGACGAGCGCGGGCTCCGGCGGCTCGATGCAGCGGGGATCATCGTGGGCGGGGTTGTTGACCCAGGTCCCGACCGGCTGCAGCTGCAGTTCAACCGAGGACGCAGGGCCGAGCGGCACGGTCTGGCCGTCGAGCCAGGCGCCGAACGCTTCCGGCGGCACGATTACCGGCATCCGGTGGTGTACGGGAGAGACCGCCGCCGATGCCGCCGTCGTCAGGATGGCGCAGGTCTCCAGGCAATCCCCCGGCGCGGCGCCGGCCAGGAACCGGGGCAGGTCCTCCTCTTCGGGTACCCGCCAGCGTTCCCAGAGTCCGGCGAACGCCATCGGGCCGCCGTCCGCCCTTCCGATCAGATACGGCCGCTTGATGCGGCCCTCGCGCGCCCATTCGTAGAACCCGTCCGCCGGGATCAGGCATCGCCGGGCGCGGAACGCGCCGCGGAACATCGGTTTCGATGCCGCCGTCTCTGCGCGCGCGTTGATCGGCCGGCGTGCCGCCGTAGCCGAACGCGTCCAGGACGGGATCAGGCCCCAGCGCAGCATCGACAGCCGCCGGGCGCCGTCCTCCGATCGCACCGCCGCCAACGCCTGGCCCGGCGCGACGTTGTAGCGCGGCGCGAGCTCCACCTCCGGGCCGACAACGTCCAGGAAGTCATGAACCTCCCGCCACGAAAAACGCTGCGTGAACCTTCCGCACATGACCGGTTCAGCTTATCCGCGGTCCCCGAGGCTGTAAACGCATCGCGCGCCGGCACTTCGTGCCACTCGGCGCCAATCCCGCACCTGTCCGCGCAGACGCGCCTGCTGCCTGCGGCGATCCAAACGCGGGCGCAATCCCCTGTTCCGTATTGGCCGTCGGTTCCGGCGGCGTCTTCCGGACTCTGCGGGCCATGCAGGCCCTGCGGCCCGTGTCCGGGATGGGCGCCCGGCGGGTGAGCGTCCCGGGGATGGAGAGAGGTCCGGCTCCCGGGACAACGTCCACCCCATGCAAGGAGACCCACCCATGACCAGATTCCCATACCGCACTTCCCGGCGCGAGCCGCTGGACTTCAATGCGCCCCGCCGCACGGACACGGTCGCCGACGCGCTCGGTCCCGATCCGTCCGCCAGCGCTTCCACCTCCGGCATCGATGCCGGCGCGCTGCTCACCGAGGCGGGCCTGCCCGATCACGCGGTCCGCTCGATCCTGGCCGTGTCCTCCGTGACCGACGTTTGAGAGTTCGGGCGAAGCCCGAAAGGAGTGAATCGGGAAGGGGCTCGGGAGAGGCCGTTCCCGGTTCGTTCAACCCACTACTCAAGGAGTCGAACCATGTTCGGATTGAATCGCGCGGAAGTCATCGGCCGCCTGGGCGCTGACGTCACCATCAACCACCTGACCAACGGCGGGCGCGTGGCCAACCTGTCCGTCGCCACGGACGAAGGCTACATCGACCGCGACACCGGCGAGCGCCAGGAACGCACCGAGTGGCACCGGGTGGTCACGTTCCAGCCCGGCCTGATCGACATGCTGGAGAAGCACGCCAAGACCGGTCGCCTGGTGTACGTGTCCGGGACACTGCAGACGCGACGGTGGCGCAAGGACGGCGAGGAGTCCGACCGCTTCTCCACCGAGATTCGGCTGGCGCCGGGCGGGCGGGTGCAATTCCTGGACAAGCCGAAAAACGCCAACGGCGCGGCCGAGTCGCAGGTTCCCGCCGAGGCGTCCGAAGTGGCGGCGGGCTCTCCGGACGACGACGGAGTCCCGTTCTAGGCTGATCCTCCCGGGGTCGGCTCCCGCCCATCCGCGGCGGGGGTCGGCCCCCTTTTTTTTGTTCCGGCCCGTGCGGGGGTTCGACCGCGCCCGCTTCAGGCATTCCCGCGGAGGCGTCCGGGCCCGGTGGTTTACGATCGCGGATCGGCGAGAGCGCGGGTCCACACCGGATGCACCCAGGGAGAACCGACCATGCCTCACACCACCGGCCAGAAGACGCCTGTACTGACCTACGCCGGCATCGGGGCCCGCCGCACGCCGCCGGAGGTCCTCGCCGACATGACCCGCATCGCCGGATGGCTGCACCGCACGGGTTGGCGTCTGAGTTCGGGCGGCGCGCTCGGGGCCGACCGGGCCTTTGCCGACGGTACGCCTGTCGACGCCCGCACGCTCTATCTCCCCTGGCCCGGCTACAACGGTCACGCCGGGGACGATTGCCACCTCCTGTCCGTTGACGAGTTAACCGCCTGCCGCAACCTCGCCGCCGGGCTGCACCCCGCCTGGGCCCGGTGTTCCCGTGCGGTGCGTGCGCTGCATGCCCGGAACTCCGCAATCCTCCTCGGCCCCGATCTCGATCAGTCTGTCGACGCGGTGGTCTGCTGGACGCCGGGCGGGAAAGTCGTCGGCGGCACCGGTCTGGCGCTGCGGATCGCTGCCGCCCGCAGCATCACCGTTCTGAACCTGGCCGTGATCGCGCCGCGCGAGGCTTGTTTGGTCCTTCGCGGACTTCGGCGAACCGGGCGTCTCGCAGGCTGACACCCGCCGGGTCACACCCGCGCGGCGGTTCGCCGCAAAGAGGCCACGGAAGCGGTGGTCGGGCGATCCCGTTTCATCCCGGAGTGCCGATGAACGCCGCGACCGTATCCGCGCTGCTCGCGCAGCGCGTCGAAGCCGTGTGCCGCCGGTACCTGCCGCACGGCCGCCGGCAGGGCCGCTACTGGTGCGCCGGCGACGCGCGCGGCGCGAAGGGCCGTTCGCTGTTCGTCCGGCTCGAACCGCCGGGCAGGCCCGGCAAGTGGACCGACGCGGCCACCGGCGAGCACGGTGACCTGCTCGATCTGATCCGATTGGCCAGCGGCGCGCGCTCGCTGCGCGACGCGCTCGCCGAGGCGCAGCGGTTCCTGGCGTGTCCGGCGCCGCCGGCCCGCCCGGACACCGGCGCCTACGACCGGACCCGGGCGGCGCGCAATCTCTGGGACCGCTGCGTGCCCATCGAAGGCACGCAGGCCGAGGCCTACCTGCGCGCCCGCGGCATACACCGCTGCCGATTTCCCGCGCTTCGGTTCCACCCTGCCCTCCCGTACCGCTCCGGCAACGGCGGCTGGTGCCGCCTGCCGGCGCTGGTCGCCGCCGTCACCGGCGACGACGGCCGACTTCGGGGCGTGCACCGCACCTGGCTCGATCCCTGCCGTCCGGCCAAGGCGCGGGTCTCGCGTCCGCGCAAGGCGCTCGGACCCATCCACGGTCTGGCCGTTCGTTTCGGTGATCCCGGATCGTCCTCCACGCTCCTGATCGGCGAAGGCATCGAGACGATGCTGTCGCTCGTCACGGCGTTGTCGGCTATCCCTGCCGACGACGCGATGCCCGTCGCGGCCGCTGCGCTTTCTGCAGGCGGCCTGGGCGCGTTCGTCCCGCCAGAGGGCGTCTTACGGATGATCATCGCCCGCGACCGCGACGTGGCGGGCGAACGCGCCGCGCTCGGCCTGCAACGGCGATGTGCGCACCTCGGCATCGATTGCGCGGTGTGGCTACCCGAGGGTAACGACTTCAACGACGACCTGCGCGCGTCCGGCGCTGAGACGCTCGCGCATCGGCTGGCGCCGCGGCTTGTTCGGGGTCAGGAACCGGAGCGGCTGCGCCGCGGATGAAGATCCGGAAAAGAGGTCGCGGAAGGGTGGGGGTTTGTCTTCCGTCATGACAGGCCCAGTGTGCCACACGTGCTCGGGCGTCAACCCTTCGGGTCCTCCACTGCGTTCCGGTCCGCTGCGCGGATGACTGCCCTGCGCGCGCGTGTCCCACAGAACCTGTCACGACGGAATCCACCGCCGTGCTGATTCGACCAAGGAGATCATCATGAACCATCCACAACAGCTCTCGCCCACCGCGGTTGTCTGCGAGAACCTCGAAACCTTCGGCGGCGGACCCGCCCGGGGCGAACCGGATACACGCGCAGTCTGGGACAAGACCGAAGCCCTTGAGGCGCTGGATCGCATCCTGGACGGCATCGTCGAGGAGATCGCTCCGGACGGCACCCAGTTCGCCGACGAACGCGAAGCGCTGCTTTGGGGCTTCGTCAACACCCTGCACATGCAGGCGCAGCGGCTGGACCGGGCGATCGACAAGGTCAGCCCCAGCCTCAAGGAACTGCAGGCCGCCCAGGACGGGACCGAGATCAACGCCTGGGAACTCGAGCGCGTGATCGAGCGCGCCCGCAACTTAGGTGACCGCAGGGACGCGTTCGAACAGCTGCGCGATGCCGCGGCCGAGCGCTACCTTCACGACACCGGCCATACCTGGCGTCCGAGAAGCGGGTCGCACACGAGCCGCACTTCGCAACTGACCTCCGCCGCAATCGACGCCCGGGACTACCTGCGCGCCCGCGAGCAGAGCAAGACCCGGGCGCACCTGCCCGAAGGGACGCTGGTCGCGGTGGCCGGGTCCGGCGCGGTCGAGGACGCGGCCCCGGTGCACTTCGCGCTCGACCGGGTGCGGGCGAAGTACGCCGACATGGTGCTTGTGCACGGCGGCGGTCCGGGTGCGGAGAAGATCGCGGCGCGCTGGGCGGAGTCGCGCGGCGTGCACCAGGTCGTCTGCAAGCCCAACTGGAACGCGGACGGACGGGCCGCACCGTTTCGCCGCAACGACCGCCTCCTGAGCCTGCTGCCGAAGGGCGTCATCGGCTTCCCGGGCTCCGGCATCTCCGAGAACCTGCTCGACAAGGCCGCGCAGCTCGGGATTCCCGTACAGCGCGTCGCACTCTAGCGGCGCCCATCGACCGGGTCGCATCGCCACCGCGCGGTGCGGCCCGGTTCCTTCTCACCGTTTCCGCATCGCAACAGGAGATTCACATGGGCAGTATCCAGTTCACGAAGGTGACCCCGGAGCATTTTCGCATCTTCGACAATGACGGATGCGTCGGCGATGTGTTCCGTCAACCCGACCTGCTGAATCCCAGCGGGCACTGCTTCGTCATCCATCTCGACGAGGACCCGAGAGGATTCGTTCGCGTCTTCGATCGCTCACAGGTTCGGGATGTCGCGCAGGCCCGCCTGGACGGTCATCCGTTTTACTGATGCCATCGCGTCGGCGTTCTGCTTCGCGAACGCCGACTGCATCAGCCCGATCACTCGCCTGCCTTTCTGGAGCGCGTCGCCTTCGGCGCCGCGCTCCGCGGCGGCTGCGCCGCTGCACGGTCTCGGTTGCATCGGTGGGGTCAGATGTCTTGTTTTTGGAGTCTCCGGAATCAGTACATACGTCCGGCCATGCTGACACTGATCGCGGTGGCATTGATGCTGTGCGTCTGGATTCCGGACGCGCTGCTGCCCAGTCGGGATCGAGTCCAGGCGGTCAGGAGTTTGGTTCTGGAGTCATTGGGAACAGAACAGGTGTCTGATCGTCCGGTCCCGGATCGGGATGGCGTGGTGCTGCTGCGTTTGGACTTCGACCGTGCCGCTTTGTAGCTTGGTTTGCATCCAGGCGGTCAGATGACCTGGTTCGGAAGTCACCGGAGTCAGCACAACGGTCCGGTCATGCTGACCGGGGTTGTGGCGCTGTCGTCGCGCTACGTTCGGATTTCGGGCGCGCCGCTTCGCGACCGGGCTACCCTGCCGAGCCCGCTGCGCGGTCTCGGCCCTTCGGGCGGGTATCCCTCGCGCCTCCGCTCGCTTCGCTCGCTGCGCGCTCCGCTTGCCCGAGTGCTTGACCCCTCGCAGCTCGTTGTGTGACGACTGCGCGTGCACCTGTTGCAGATGACGTATCCGAGATAATGCCCTTCCCGCTACCGGTCCCAGCTTGGCGCACGTCCTCGCACCGTCAACCCTGCGGGTCCTCCACTGCGTTCCGGCCGCTGCGCGGTGACGGCACTGCGGGCGCGCGACAGTGAATAACCGGTAGCCGAAAGGCGCAAGAGTTCAAAGGAGAATCCAATGCAGCATCGCATCGTCAATCTGAAACACGATCCCGACGCCGTGAAGAACGGCGCGGTGCGAATCGACCGCCGCACCCCGTGGGGCAACCCGTTCCGCATCGGGCCCGCCACCCGCGAGCAGGTCATCGCCCAGTACCGCGTCGACCTCTGGCGCCGCATCCGTGCCGGCGAGATCAAGATCGAGGAACTCGCGAGCCTGCACGGCAAGACGCTCGCCTGCTGGTGCGCGCCGCTGCCGTGCCACGGCGACGTGCTCGCTCGCGCCGCCGCCTGGGCGGACGCGCGGCTTCGCTCTCGCGGTGCGACGTGAACCTGGCGACGCGGTATTCCCCGGTCCTCCGCGCCGCGCCGCGGTTCGTCCGCTCAGTCGCCGCGGCGGCTGCTCTCCGGTTCCGGCTCCGGAACCGTTCACCCGACGCTCTGTACTCTGGATCCCGCGCTTCCACGCCCTTCGGCGGCTTGGCTCTCACACCCGACGCAGCAGGCTGCATCGGCTGACACCACCGGCTTGCCGGTACGCTCGACCGGCCTCCGGGTGCGCGGCAGCATGCGAATTCGTACTCGTGACGCGCCGGAATCAGACAGGCCCGATCGGGCCCCTCGCCATCCTCGGACCTAACTGATTGAAACTTATAGCGTAGTTCGGATTGGCAGTCCCTTCCGGGTCCCGGCAACTTTGGATGAGAAGCTGCCAAGGCCCCGAACGGTACCCCTCACGGGATGCCCTCGGTTACGAAAGGACCCGTCGCGAGACCTGGCCGTCGAAGAGCTCTGCCGAAAAAATGATCGCCAGACCAGTCCGATTTCCAACGCCCGGTACGGAATTTTCCGGTGGAAATCGTCACGAATTCGGCCAATGATGGTATGACTCAAGCCTGCTTCCGCATGGAAATCCACATGACCGACACGCTTCTCAAGAAAATTCGCGTCACGCCCGATCAATGGGACCGTATCGAAAACGCCGCCCGGGTTCGCGGCGTCAGCCCCAACCGGATGGTTGTCGAGCTTGCGCTGGAAGCGCTGGACCGGAGCGATTGGCCTCGTACCGAGGCCGAAATCCACCTGCTGCGGTCCGCCTTGTTCACCGCGCAGGCGGCTGCGCGGACGCTGATGGCGGAAGGACGGGGTGACGAGATCGAGCAAATCCGACGTGAGATTTCGGAAATCGCGCCGGAACCGCGATCCGATGGAAGCAACGTTCTTGAATGACAGTTGGTTGTTGCATGCCAAGGTGTATATCAACACCAATTTGAGTGAGTCGTGTTTGGTTTCCGGTACGTCTTTGGTTTACGGTCCCGTCGGTTACCGAAGTCAGGATTCCGAAATGTCGCAGACCGGCTAGTCGCAAAAGCAAAAGTCAGCGTCATACTACATTGGACGTCCTCTCGGAAGTGGTCAAGAGCGCAATCTCCGTAACCGTTCCCGAGTTTCTTGATCGGTCCAGCGTGAGCCGCGAGTCGGTCGCGATGCCTACTATAAGTGTCCAAACACGTCCTTGCAGATTTCGTCGTATACGTTTTCAGTATTTCGTAAGGCCGGCACGAGGTGTTGCACGGCGAACTCCTGCGCGCCATTGCCGAGATTCGATAGCCTGGTGGTAGCGCGAATTTTCTGGAACAGCTTCTGTGAGACATCCTTAACGTTACAAGGGCCCAATTGACCGTTCAGCAGTGATTCCCGTTCATTCAGCACTTCCTCAACCACGGCCTCATCACAGTCTGAGGCCTTGAGAAATGTTCGAAGGACTTCCACATCCCAGAGGTATTCCTCAAGCTCACGGCGTCGCAGCACATGGATACCTTGATCGATCTGCTGTGCCCTTACCTCGTCGGTCATATCGTCTCGATCGATCAATCTGAACACGCGCGTGCCACTCGTTACAGCCTTCAGTATCGCGACCAAGTGCTCGGAGCCTACGACTTCTTTTGCGCCTCCTCGTGCGATAAACAGCGTTTCAGGTGACTTGTCCTCAAATAGCTTGTTGTAGCACTCCGCATCGAAAGCATTGACATTTCTGTCCTTGCTGCCTTCGCAGATGATTACAAGCTCAGGCGCCACAAGGGACGCCAAATCGTCAAGAGCTACCTTATAGATGTTTTGCCAAAATACTCGATTGGGTGCGTTGGGTTTGATTTCGACCGATTCGTCGAAATCGTGATGCGAAAAGTCGAGGAACGCCACCTCGCCAGGTTGTTCTTGATACATACGGTATGCCTCCCTGACGATCCCGATCGAGTGTGTGGCGACCCAGAGTTGCATTTGCTCCGGTAGCAACTTGAGGATAGATCTAACAAGCCCCCCCTGTAGGGCTGTCGCTACGTGAAGCTCGGGTTCGTCGATGCAGAAAACCGCGCCAGGCACCACGTCTCGCTTAACGAACACGTCGAGGAGTATATCAAACGCTGCCTTCTCCCCACCAGAGAGATTCTTGTAGTGAAAGTCAGACTCTCCGCCCTTGTGAAACCGAAAAGCACCTTCTCCAATGCCACCGAAGTCCTGAAGTATCAGTGGTGGTTCCGCAAACAAGTCGCGCATCGTCTCCTTCAAATCACCGAGAGACGTTTCTCGGTACTCGGCGAACGTCTGGTCCTCCGGAGCGTCCTGATGAAGATCCTGCATCCCTTTCCATGCCATACGTTTGTAGTTCCGTGATACGGATTCGTCGTTATCAATGATTCGCGTGAAGCGCGGGCCAGTTTCATGTGACCGTACGCGCTCCAGCGTTGAAACGCGAAAATCTGACTCATGGCGATAGGCTGAACGGATTTGAAATGCAGACTTCAGATCGTCCTGCCGGCTTCCAGCTTCATGGAACTCGATCTCCACACGATTCGCGACCGCGTGGATGTCTCGGGATTTCTGAGATTGATACATATTCTTATCGTAGTATTGATCCCCTTCATCATCGAATCGGTACCTGTTTACTGCCAAGCCCGCCTTAAGCAGGAAGGAGTCAAAGACCGACGACTTGCCGGAACCATTCGGACCGACTAGTACGACAAGCCTCGCTGTCTCGGGAATGTTGGCAATACTCAGTTCTGTGAACCGTTTGTAGTTCTTGAGGCGTACAGATTTTATTCGCATTCAACTTACTCCATCAAAAGCCGCAAAGGCATTGCCCTACCGTGTTCGCTGCTGGATTCTCCTCGCCCTGCGACCTCATATCCTTCATTACGCTTCAGCCTCACCTGTTGAATGAGTCCAGATATCGTGGTGGCGTTAGGACATTGACTACTGACAGGCTCAGCAGCGATGTAGCGATTCCTATTGGCCCGTAGCCTTGGTATGTGATAGACGTCCAACCTTGACATAGAAGTTCATGATCCTTCTGTAGATCGACCGTCCTGGCTCCATGGCCTCGTCGAAGCTCCTGGCTTTCGACAACATGGCGATGTCGTTGTCCAAGTCCAAACAAAGATTGTCGATTAGCTCGTCTTGCCCGCCGGCCGCGAACGCTCCGCTACGTTCGCCGATGAACACTCGATACTCGTCCACATCTTGCGCAATGTCTGATAGTCTGACTCCGCGCATCATTGACTCGGTGCCGCTGGCCCCAATCTTGGACACAACCTTAAGGATTCGCGATGTAGCGGTAGCCACCGCCGCGATATCCCCTACCTCCTTCCTTATAGCCAGTTCGTCCCGTACCCTACGCGCCTCCTTGGCGCCGCTTGCTGATTTGCGGGCCTGCCACGCCGAAAGTGCAGCCCCAACAATCGACGCCAGCGCCCCCAATACGGCGACATCCCACCATTGTTTCATTCTACTAAGAGTCCCATTTGCTCAATTCAAATGTCCTGCATTCAGCAGGAGAATTCGGCGTATCCATCTTCTCGATAACTTCGAGGAATTGCCCGTTGGCCTTGAGAAACGTTAGTACCTTAATGGCTTCCCCGCGGTCGATTCCCCTATTTTTCAAGTCTCCATCGATTTTGTAGTACCCTTCGAACTGCTTCAGCTTGTCAGTGTCGTCCCAAATCGGTTGCAGCACGTCCATCACAGCCCGTACCTTCTCCGCCTCGACCACTCCCGTTTCCCTAAGTTCTGCATCGATCTCTGTCTCGAACCCGTTCAGCAGTCCGTAAATCCGTGCTGGTGTTGCGGAGCACGGCACATCAAAGGCAGCCTGCAATCGGTACAGTTCGCCCAAGATCTTTCCGAACATGTGCTTCGTCTTCGTTTCCATTTACCTTGCCTCTCGTCTACTGTCGCTCATTATCGGCGAGTTGCGATGTACGCTGTGGTAGTCGCTCTTTGCTATAGATGGTATTGATACATCCAATTTAATCATTTCTTCCATCGTCATCCTTGGCAGCTCTGAGTCGCCTTCGAAACGCTGGCTCTCGTACTACCTTTTTGTCAACGATGCATGCCACAGCCACTGCTGGCTGGCCAGCTCGACGAAATCATTCGCCAGCCTCGAAAAAATTCGGTGCCGTCAACCACATAGTCTAGGCCAAGTTCGTGGTCGCGCGTGCCATAACGTGTCCATCTCCTGTAGCGACTATTATAGTCGGTATTGTCGGCCCTCCCAAGAAACGGCCGAAAGTTTCCATTAGGCCTCCGCGAGAATTCGGGTTCGTTGCGAGGTGGTGTCAGTACCTGCCGATCCACACCGTTACTGATTTCATCGATGGTGACCCCCCTGAACGGAATGTCCTCGATGTGCACTACTAAATTAACCGACTCACCATCAAAGATTAGATCTGTTATCGCTTCGTCCTTTGGCCGAGCAAACGATTCGTTGGCAGAAGTCCCCTAGGCTTTCGGTCTGGCAGTCCTTCCGCATTTCGTCCGGCCAAACTCCCGTATACTCGCGAGCCGGAATCCTGTTGTTAATCGTGGCATAGACCAGTTAAAGCGGTTTGTCAATGGATTTAACTGCGTGGAAAACGATTCTGGGTGTCGAGCGTTGTGTTCTAATCAGGTTTGGGCGGAGGCACCGCGACGGCTTTGCCGACCCCGAGCGAGTGGGAGTCGCGCATTGACACCAGAGCCTAGAGGTGGACTCCTATCCTTGGTCAGGTTAGCAGCAGTAGTTGACATCTCAAAGCTGTTGGTAGCTTCCGTTAATCCGATAATTAATGATTGTTTGTCCACTATTTCTTGCCACGTTTTGAAACTGATTTCTCATCATCAGGTGGATCTTCGTATTTCTCGGTTTCTCGATTCCACCACGCAAATTCCCATGCATCGGCATTGGCCGACGCTTGTACTGAAGAGGCGTCCACCCACCGCTTTCCAGGAGCTTGACCTGGGCGCCGTGCTTGTTCCACTTGGTACATCAACTGCCCTTGCATCATAGTAGGCTGTATTACTTGTACCTCCGAACCCATCTGCCCGCCCTCCATGAAGCAAACGATGGAACCTTTCGAGAATACCTGTTCATAACCCTTTGGCGCGTCCAGTATGCCTCCGGTGTCTAAAACAGCGTCTGAAAACCGCGTAACCTCTTTTGCAATCTGCGGAATAACCTGCGCAAGCTCGTTGTCGATTTCCAGCGATCCTGATTCCACGGCCGCGCACAGACGACCCAATATTTGATCGAAGTTAACGTAGAGCTTCTCCGTCAAGCGAAGACTGCCATAGGTCTCGTCGTATATTGCAATAGACGATCTATGCTGACCATATTCACCAAGGCCCTGAACTGTGATGTTAGTGCCAGCCGCACCAATATCCTGCGGAGCTACACTATACTCGCGTAGGAAGATTTCGCAGATCAAGTCGGCCAGTTCACGGCGCAGCGCCGCCTTGGTAAACCAATTCGTAGCCAAGTGCAACACAACTCCGCTTGTGCGAAAAGTTCGCATCCGAGGGCGCATATTGGGGTTTTTTTGCTGGAGCTCGGCATATGCGTGGAACCGGCCTGTTCGGGAATCATGGTAGCCCTCAACTCGTTCGGTTATCTGCATCTGGCATTCGGCGAGAAAACCTCCTTCGCCTCGAATCAAACGATTCTCCTGCAATTCAACCGGGTCAACACCGGCATGAATCCATGTCCTGATTCTTGGTGTCGTGATCCGCCCAGGAACTGATTGACGCACCCTAATATAGGATCCCGTGAAACTGGTGTGCCACGCTTGGATTTCGTACGCGCGAGTCAAATGCAGGTAAGTGGCTCCAGGATAACACTCTCGTAGCGCCTGAAGTTGGTTTACATCACCAAAGCTATTAGCATCTGAATGGAGTTTGATTTTAAAATTCACCTCCCCTACGTTACGAAGAGGATAGCCGTAATGTGGCGTATCCCCGCCAAGCGCTGCCACTGCGTCGTATGCTGTTGGTCGCCTGCCACCTGGACGCGCGGCGGCATGCATTTCACGAAATCCTGTTGGCCACATGATATTCGATGGCGTGCTCGACGACGCGCCCATCGATTCCAGTTCAACCGCGAGACACCTGCCGTGTGCGAACTGCATGAAACGGTTGTCGAGATACAAGTAAGAAGGTTCTACGGACATACGGTCGTATTCCTGCAATGAGGTGCCGTACGCGCTAAACGCGTTTCGAGGTGCAACAATAACGAAGGCCCCTGGCCCACTGCGACCGACACGGCCAAGCCGCTGCCGGTAGCTCTTTCGTGAAGTCGGAACGCCAATATTGATTCCTACGCACAAGTGAGGAATGTCAATTCCAAGCTCCAGCGCAGACGTGGATACGATCCCCCGGAGTTGACCCGATCCGAGACGACGTTCGATCTTTGCGCGATCATTTGCATCGTAACCGGATCGGTACGGAAGTACGTCAACACTAGTTATAAGTTCGGATAGCGTGTTAGTTCCGCTGGCGTTGCTGCTCTCCAGCGCCAAACGCTCAACACCCTTACGTGAATCCAGAAAAGTTATAAACCCTCCTCTTTTCCCGAGTTTGAGCAACCACTGATGTAGAGCACGTACTACATTAAATTCCTCGCCTTCCGCACACTCAACATGTGAAACGAGACGTTTATGTTGTTGTGCTCCATCTCTCGTGTGGTCGACCACATGGAAGTCAGCACCAGTTAACCGTTGCAGGTGATGCATCGGATTCTTGATGGTGGCTGTTGTGGCGACAAGCTGCATCACCTGTGAATCCTTTACGCCGCGAAGTAGGTGATTTCGAGCAGCAATCAATCGACGCATCAAAAATCCGAAATTGCTACCGAAAACTCCTTCTAATGTGTGTGCTTCATCCATTACTAGCGTCGACAGAGATTTTACGAAACGCGTGACTGGTGGTAGTGACAGGCGCGACATCAGCCACGCGTGGCATACGTCCGGTGTCATTACAACAATCCGTGCATTCTCTAGTACTTTCTCGCGATCGGAGACTGCCACTGATCCGTCGATTCGGCCAATGAATTGTTCAGGAATGCCGAGGTGTGACGCCATCTCCTTCCAACCGTGAACCTGATCAGCAGCTAACGCTTTGAGTGGGTAGAAGACCAGAACTCGGCTTTCGGGTTCCAATAGGCATTTGTGAAACGAGAACGTTCTGAAAATTAAACTCTTGCCGGAAGCCGTGCCTGTGGATACGACAACATTTTCGCCTCGCCCCAAGGCTTCAAGCGCAATGGCTTGGTGGGACCAAAGGGCCCCCGGCCAACGTTGCTTCTTAGCCCGTTGGTGCAAGAAAAGCCCTAGACGCGAGTCGAAGAGGAATCGCGGTATATCTCTATAGCGAGACGGTTTGGCAGGAAGGCGAAACTGTTCTAGGACGCGGAATTGGTCCCCTTCAAGAAGTTTTCGAAGCGCATCGTACATTATCTTCCCGGTAGCCAGTGATACACGTCAGCACATTCTAGCGACGCGAGGCCGAGTCTGCTCGCTTGGAGCACGATCGCCCAACTGGTGCTGAACCTTTTCGAATGCACCACCACGTTCCTCGCCTACCGGTATGAAGCCGAGTGGATCAGCGCGTCCCGAAATCAATGCGCTAGTTCCGGCTCTGGCACATTCTCCTTGGAAACCTCCCGAGCTTTCTTTGGCACAGCCGTTTTCTCCAATGCCTCAAGCGCCGTTAATCGCTCCCCAGTCACGGCCTTCAGTTGCTCGCCCAAGGCTTTGCGGTCGTCCGTAACCAGTTCCGCTCGGTGCCGCGCACGGCTGATCTCGACATAGAAACTCTTCTGTGTGGTCAGGAGCGGATGTCTCGCCTCCATCGCCGCGATCACGTTGTCGACCGTGCGCCCCTGAAACGCGTGCACCGTCGAAGCCCAGGCCCGGTCGATGTGGCGAAGCTGACGGTCCCCCTTGTCCAATTCGACAATGGCGCCGTCTTCGAGCCGCACCTTTACGGTGTCGGGACCCACCTCCGTCACGTCCGCCGTTTGGCTATTGACCAAGCCGCGCGTCAGATCGTTTTGAGTCCAGCGGATGCGGTCGCCCCGGCGCAACGGCAATTTCTCCGACTGATAGACCTCGACACCACCGCTCCGGCCTGCCAATTGTCCCGGTTTCCAATGAACCAATTGGCCGTCCCGACGCGCCAACAACACCACTCCCGATTTCGGGTTGTTGCTCACAACGCGCAGTTCGTCGCCTTTCTTGACTTCCAACCGCTTGTACGGTCGATGAAACGCTACGATATCGTCGTGCCGGTAGTTCACGGCCAGCGCCTTCTCGGCGTTGGTGTAGCCTTTGGACGCCCGCCTGTTGACCGCATAGGTCGGGCCGGTGATGACTCGGTCGCCGATCAGCTGGTCGCGCACGATTTCATTGATCTGGACGCGCAGTGCATGGCTCGGCGCCATCAGCCCCGTGCGATCACGTTCTTCGGGCGACAGCTTGAGCCAGCGCGCCGCCGCCGCGCCAGCCAGGTTGTTTCGTTCGACTTCGTCGATGTTGTCTCCAAGCCGTTCGAACGCTTTCTTGATGTCGCCCGCCAGACTCGACTCCACGGCCTCCTTCAGCCCGGCGTCCTTCTGGCGCATGATCTCCGACATCGTCGCGGTCTTCATGCCCGCGTCCTGGAGTTGTGCGAACGGTTTGCCGGCGTCCACCGCACCCAATTGCTTTCTGTCGCCGACGAGCACGACTTTCGGCAGCCGGATTTCGTTCGCGATGCGGAGCAGGTTTCTTGCCTGGACCGTGGACGCGAGCGAGCCTTCGTCGACCACCAGCACTGTCTTTGCAAACGTCTCCCGCAAGCCCTTCGCGCCTTTCTTCGTCAACCGTCCTTCGGCTACCCCCGCGTATCGCAGCAGGAATTTCTGCAGTGTTTCCGTTTTGATGTCGGCTTCGTCCGCCAGCGTTCGCGCAGCCGAGGCCGACGGCGCGAGACCACGAAGTTCGTAGCCCTGTTTCTCGAGCAGCGCCCGGGCGCGTCCGAGCATCCGGGTCTTGCCGGTGCCGGCGTACCCTTGCACGCCCACCACGCGGTCGGGCTCCGACAAAATCAACCGCACGGCCGCTTTTTGTCCGTCGGTCAGCGGCCCTTTGCGGAGACGCTTGTCCACTGCCCGCGCACGAAGGGGCGCGGCGCCCCTTCCCCGGCCCTCGATCATCAGCGTAATGGTTTCTTTCTCATCGGCCACCGCGCGGTCCGTGGTCAGCGATTCGGCCGGGTCCGGGCGCGCGGTCGCGTGAAGCGTGCCTTCCGCGACCAGATCGTTCACCGCGATCGTGGCATCTTTTGCGCGCACCGTGCCCGGATTGCGCCCCAGCACCGCGGTCAGCAGGTCTGTTCTCGAGAAAACGGCCTCACGCTCGGACAAATGCTCCACCGCCCACGACACCGCCTCGCGCGCCGCGTCGCTGGCGCGATCCGGAGGCGTCGGCGGCGCGTCCGCCTTCACGGTGGCAGATTGCTCTTTGGCGGTCCGGGCCGGAGCCGTTGCGTCGAAACCGAGCGCCTCGGCCTGTCGTTGCCAGAGTGCTCGCAGCCTATCGCGGTCCGCATCCTTTTTGTACGAGCGCGTCATCAGCGCGGCGCGTTCGGCGAGACGCGAATTGCTGTCCGGTTCACCCAGCCCCCGTGCCTGCATCGCCGCCGCGATCTCGGCCCGGCGGGTGGAAAACGCCTTCAGAACCTTTTCCGGAACACCGGCGATCTCGAACCGTCCATCGGCGTGGGTTTTTTCGATCCGGTAGCCCAGACGCATCACCTCATGCGCGAGTTCGCTCCGGTAGATCGCTCCGATCAGCATTTTTGACGCATACAGTTTTTCATTGGCCATCGTGCGCCACTTGCCGTCGCCGCCCTGGAGCATGTTGGCGAGCACGGCGTGAGTGTGAAGCTGGGGGTCCAGATTCCGGGAGGTGTCGTGACGGAACGTCGCCGCGACCAGTTTCTGTCCGCCGGCACGGGTCATTCGGCCCGTATGTGGATCCCGGACCCGCGTCTGCGCGACGTTTTTCTCCACCCAGTCGAGCGTGCGCCGGACCGCCCGGTCGTGCGCCTTCACAATGCCCGCGTCCCCGCCGATCAATGCCGTGACCGACACCGATTTTGGCGCCGAAAGTGTCAGGTCACGGCCCGGGCGATGAACAATCTCACCGCTGCGCGTTCGCTTGCCCAGGCGTTGTCCGGAACCGTTCGGAACGCGGCCTTCCAGAACCTTCCGAAATGTTTCCGGGTCGACCGCTCCAGAGAGTCCGAGCGCGTCCGATCCGCGGCCCGCCCATGCACTGCCGGCCCGGTGTTCCGGGTCATCCTGCGCATAGTAGCCGTCGCTTTCGTAGTAGGAGACCCCCTGGGACGGAGAAGCAATCGTGCCGATGGACGCGACCACGTCAGATCGGGATCAGGCCCTCGGGGCCCTGGCGCTTGGACGAATCGCCTTGCGGTGCACGCGGTTGCGTTTTCGTTTCGTCCTCTGCGGAATCGGCTTCTTCCTCCCGGGGGCGTCGCGGCGCGGAGGCGCCGTGCCCGGACGTCTCTTCATCAGGCGGCAGCGCGGTTTCTGCACGCGATGAATCGTCGCGCGAAGCGCGGCGTACTGGACCGTCGTTCGCTCCGTTGTCTTCCGCTTCCTTCGCGGCCGCGTCGCGTGGGCTGCCGTTACCGTCCCGCGCCACAAATTGCGGCGCCACCCTCGGGCGCTTGACGTAGTCGAGTTTGAACCGCGCGACCGGGTGCGGGCCCGGCAGTTTCAGATACCCGGTGAGATTCGGCAGCCGCATGATTTCCGAGGGCAGCGCGAGCGCCTGAAGTTCGCGTTTCGGCGTGAGCGTGACGCCATCGCGGTAGGGATCGGCGCCGTAACTCACCCCTTCGGCCAGTTCCTCGACCTCGCTGCGTCCCAGACTGTCCGCCGACCACTGCGCGGTGTCGCGGTCGGGCGCGGCGAACACGACGCGGGTGCCGCACAATCCCGAAAGGGTTTCCGCGCCGTTGCGTCCGTAGAGATCGCGCAACGCCGAGGCGACCTGCACGCCCAGCACGAAACAACCCCCGAACTGTCGGCTTTCGGCGAGTCCGGGCTGAAGGCTCGGCACGCGGTGCAGCGTAGGCAACTCGTCGAGAATCACCCAGATTCTGCGTCCGTCGTCCCGCTCCAGCGACAGCAACGAGTTGACCGCAATCTCAAGCCAGGTGGAGATCAGCCCGCGGAGACTCGCGTGCTGGTCTCCTCTGGACGTCAGGAACAGGAATCCTCCGCCCCGGTTTCCGGAAATCCAGTCCCGGATGGAGAACGGTTGTCCGCGATCCGCCAATACCTCCATGGCGCCGATGTGCGCGGTCAGCATGGCGCGGACCGACAGCGCGGTCTTCGGGTTTTTCGGGTCCACAATGGACTGCGCCACGGTGCCTTCCATGGCCTGGGCGAGTTCCGACAGGTCCGTCTTGAGCAGGTGCTCCACGAGTGCGCGGTTGGTGCACTCGCCCTTGCGCCACAGCGTGCCCGCGCCGTTGGCGAACAGTTGCCTCGCGGCCGTGACCCAGAACGGGTCGACCGTATCCTTCTGTTGCGGAATGAGCGCCGCGGCCATCATGTCGAAGTCCCGCGGGCTTTGCGCCTCCAGGAACGGCGACCAACGCGGAGCCCGCGCGTCGAGCGGATTGAGCAGCACGTCGCGCACGGGATCGAAGAACGCCTGCGTGTAGCTGCCCATTTTGTCGTAAATCACGCAGCGTTCGCCCTTGAGCCGGACTTGATGGACGATATCGGAGATCAACACCGTTTTTCCGGACCCGGTCGTGCCGGACACGATCGTGTGCTGCGTCTCGGCGCGTTCCGGATACGGAACACCCGCGATGCGATACGGTGCCGGCGCTCCGGCGAGCGTCCGCAGGACGCGCCCCGCACGCGGATCGATCCGCCCGCGCAGCCGCTTTGCGCTGACCAGTTCGGCTCCGCGCACACGCCGGCTCCGCTTGAGCCGTCCGCCGCGCCAGCGAAACCAGACGAGCATCACCACTACGGCGCCCACACCGAGCTTCGCGCCAAGCCATGCTCCGGCCATGAGCGTGTCGGACATCTGCAGGCGCACCGCATGCCACGGACGGTGCACGGCGATGTCGCCGAGCGTCGCGGTCACGGCATGGCCGTTTTCGAGCCGTACTTCCTGCACGGCATCGTCCGGATAGCCCATGGCGAGTTTCACTTGCGCCACCGTGAGCATGGCCGCCGCGTAGGTGTCGTAACCGAAATGCTGCCGCCAAAACTGCACGAACGGCACGGTCAGGGTCAGCACCAGGATCGTCAATAGACCCACCCGCGCGAGCTGGCCCCACATCCGGATGCCATGAAAAACCGTCTGACCACCCCGGACGGTGTCGTCGCCCCAGTTCTTCATCGATTTTCCTTACGCCTCCCGCACACGTGTTCGTCCGCCAGGACGTGGTTCCACGCCGCCAAGAGTCCGGGTCGGGCGGGTTTCAGAGTGCGGTCGCTTCGAGCTGCCGGGAAAGAGGCCTTCCGGAGGCCGTGGTTTTGTCGTGGCGACCGCGCCTGGTTGCCGGCTTGCGGCGCGCGGTAAAATAGCGGTTTGGGGCGGGGTCCTCGCGTCCGGCGGCGTTCACCCGGGCCGGCAGTCCGCGAAAGGCCGCTACCGGATATTCCGTCCCCCGGACAATAGAGTTCTTCGTCATGAGTCCAGATCAACAACAGCCCGACCGCACTGTCGTGCAACGCCCTGTCGTGCGCAGCCCTATCGCGCGGATCATTCTTTGGGTGTTCCTCGCGCCGACCATTGCGCTGGCCGCGATTCCGCTGCTGCGCGTCGCCGCCCCCGGCTGGATCGGCTTCGCTTGGCTCGTTGCCGTCTTCTGGCCGATCGGCGCGGGCCTTGTGCTGGGCGTCCGCGCCGTGGCTGGACGGGGCGGCGCGTCGTCCTTCCACGACTCGCAGCCACCCGACGAAGTGCTTGGGTCCGATGACGATGACTTTGATTACTTCACACGGACCGGGAGCTACGCGCACCTGCGAATCCGTGCCGAACACGAGGCGCTCATGCGCGAAAGTGACAGCCTTCTCGATAACCTCGATCACTCCGATTCCCTTCGCTGATCGTCCGCTGCACTTTCGCCGCTTCGTCCACCGGAATCCGGTGCCTCGTTTCTTGCCGTGCCGTAGATGCGTCCAGCGAGCCATCCGCCGACCAGCGGCACCTCTTCCAGCACCTGCTGAGTCATCGGCTGAGTCCTTTCGGACTCGACCGCTTCGCGGCCCGCGTCTACGGTCGCCGCCGCAGCGCCGGTGTGTTCCCGCCGCTCTCCGGTCCGTGCGGCCAGCGCGGCTTCGGTTTCGCCTCGGGATTGCGCCGCGAACGCCTCCACATTCTGCGGTACCGAAGCCTCCATCGCCCGATCCCTGGCCCCTTCCGACCATCCGCCGTACGCCGTGCCCGTGCTTGGAAGCTGCAGGTCCCGGATGTCCTCCCGCGCGTCGTCGAATGAGGCGCGGCTCGGCACGCTCGCGGTCTGTGGTGCCATCGGTGTCGGCAGCCGTTCGGATGCGAATTGCGCGGCGTACTCACGCAGCGTTTCCGCTTCTTCCGGCGTTTGCGGCGTCGCCAGCCGCAACGCCCCTCCGACCCCGATCGACCGTCCGTCTGTACCGGGCCGTTCGGCCAGCCAGGTGAAGAACGGCTGACCGAGATCGCGGTCGATGGCCTGCGCCTCGGCGCGCACCTGCGCCGCTTGGGCGCTCCAGTTCTCCGCGTCCGAGTAACTCGCCGATGCCCGGTCTTCGAACCGCTCCATGCTTGTGAGGTTGCTCCCGAAGCTTTTCTCCAGGCTCGCCAACTCGCTTTCGCCGGTGGCGGTCGAGTACCGTCTGGACGCGTCGGCAACCTGCGACCACAAGTCCAGAACTCGATTCTGCTCTGCGTAATCGGCCATGCGGTTGAACGACTCACTCTCAACGGCCTGGCCCCGCCAACTTGCCCGGCCGTTCGCTCCGATTCGCACTACCTTCCCGAATCCCCCGCCGAGGCTCGCCTCCGCCGTTAACGTGGCGGCCTGATCCTTCGTGATTCCGCCGATCTCCGACAGACGGTCCATGTGGCTCACCAGCTCCTGGACCTGTTGGGATTCGGATTCGGTCACGCCCCGAGCGTGGGCGGTGCCGATGTTGACGTCGCGCGCGTGGCGCTCGACCATCGCTGTGGCGTCGGTCGCCGCGGCCGTGCGGGCGGCGCCGGCTTCGGCGGAGAAGTTCTCCGCCAGTGTCCTTGACTGCGCCGCCCGGTTTTCGTGGCTTGCGGCCAGCGACTCCGACAGCCGGATGCCCGCGGCGGGCAGGCGGCTGGTGGCGACCGCGGCATCGCCGATGGCCGTGCCGTCTGCGGCGACGGTGTAGGCCGCACCTTCCGGGGTGTAGTCCGAATAGCGCGAGGTGTCGATCTGCGCGGACGTGCGCAGCTGCCGTCCTTCGAGGGTCGCGTATCGGTGGGTGTCGACCTGCGTCGAACCGAGCGAAAAATTGCCGGTGGAGCCCTCGCGAGCGGCGCCGATCGCGGCTTCCTGACCGACGTGAAGCACGGACGAGGCGAGCGACGTGGCCCGTCCGACGCCGTAGGCAAGCGCGGCGGAAAGAAACGGCACCGACATCGACAGGTATCCGGACATCACCGCCACGTCCGCCGCCACGGCACGGATGCCGGCCTGGGCGACCAGGGAGATGCCCGCGTCACCGCCGGGCATCAGCGCGGCCGCGGCCATGCCTTCGGCGGCTTCGCCGAGCGCGATTCGATGCAATATGGCGTACAGCGGCCCCCAGCTCTGCAGCCACACGAATCCGGACAGGTAGGCGCGGAAGAACGCCCCGCCGGCGGGTGTCAGCATCAGCAGCGCGACCAGCGGGAAGGCGCCGATGTAAAGACACTCGAACACGATCCGGAGCAGCGGCACCCAGGTCTCGGCCTGCCGGCCGATGGCGCGGTAGGCGGCCACGGTCTGCGCCTCGGCGCGGGTTTCGGTGTAGGCACGCAGTGCCGCGGCGTTGCCGGCCTCGCTCGCCCATTGTTCCCCGGCATCATGCACGGCGTTCAGCAGCATTTGTTGGCGGATGATGTCCGCCGCGTCTCGGGAGGCGCCGATCAGGAAGTCGTGCGCGGCCGGCAGCGCCGCGATCAGTTCGGCCCGGGCCAGCGCCTCGGTATCGGCGCCGGGAAAAAGCCTGCGCCCGAAGATTCCGGTGGCCCGGTCGATCTCCGCGCCCCACAGCGTCGCAAGCCGCGCGGCCGATTCGGCGCAGGTGACCACTTCGGTCTGTACCGGGGTCGCGCCCGTTGCGCCTGCGGCCTGGCGGGTCGAGAACTCCACCAGCCGTGCGGGCGAGGCACCCGCGGATGGCGTGCCCTGGCTCGTGACCAGCGCCCACAGGTCCGTGGTCTCGCGCAAATCGTCCGCGGAAATGTGCCCGAGGAGCAGCGCGTGGAACACGCACTGGCGCGCGTAGTTGCGCAGATTGCCCGCGAACACCGCGTCGGTGACCTCCATCCGGGTCACCGCATCGGCAAGCCGCGTGCCGAAGATCATGCCGTGGCGCTGATACGTCAGGTCGTCGGGCAGCGTGAACGCCTGCTCGGTCAGCCGGGTCAGCCCGTCGCCGACCTGCGAGGTCAGCGAGGCGAAGAGCGCGAGTCCGACCGGCACATTGTCGACCACGGCGGGCCCGAGCGCCGGGTTCAGTCGGTCGACGACGCGCACGGTGGCTCTGGGGACAATCATCGCGCCCCAGACGGCGGTGAACATCAGCACCCACTTGCCGTTGTCGCGCCAGGATCCGCCGAACGCGGTCCGGAACAGGATCCAGGCGAGCGCCGCAACGCCCGCCAGTTGCGCGAGCGTGAGATACGCGCCGCCCCCTGTAATAGCCGCGACGGCGTTGAGCAGGTCGACGAGGTAGACCCCGCCGCCGAGTGTGAACAGTTCGTACACCTAGCGGCCGGCGCCCTGGCCCCGGGAGAACGCGAGCGCCGCGCGCAGGTCGGCCGACAGGGCGCCTGCGAGTTCGGTCTCGATCAGGCGCAGTTTCTCGACGACGGCCAACGCCGTGTTGAAGCGCTGCAGTCCTTCCTGGCGGTGGGTGGAAAGCGCGATCCGGTTGGCCCGCAATCCTGCCCGCCAGCGTTCCAGTTGCGCCCCGTCGGCGATGTCGAGCGCGCCGGCCCGTTCCTCGACGATGCGGTGCAGGTCCGCGATCCAGACCTGGAGCACGTCGAGCGCCACCGCTTCGGCGAGCGCGTCGACTTCCTGGTCGATGACCGCGCCGCGATAGGCGGCGGCGGTGTTGATGACGCGGTAGACCGGCAGCGTGGTGAGGTTCACCAGCCCCAATGCGTCGGCAGGCGGTGCCGTGTCGGCACGCACGGCGTCGAGCAGGTCGCGCAGCAATTCCGACACTCGGGCCCGGAATCCCTGGCCTTCGGGAATCGTGAGCGAACCCAGGACGGGATTCAGGCACGCGTCCGCCGTGTCGCACGCGTAGACCGGCAGGTCGCCGCCGCCCTCCATCAGCACTTCGGTGACCTGCCGGTCGAGCGCGAGCGGTTCGAGTACGCGCACCTCGGGCGTCGCCGCGCTCGCGTCCGCCACCGGCGCGGTGACGATGACGGAGCCCGCGATGGCCAGGGCGAATTCGCCGAGTTCCCTATCCGAGGCCAGAAACGTCGATTCGAGCACCGCGCGCCAGGCGTAGTTGACATTGACGGGCACGACGTCCTCAAGTTCGCCCGTGGCCGCGGCCAGGGTGGAGTTGCGTCGTCCGCCGGCCCCGCAGCCGTGGCGCGCGGCGGCGTAGTCGGAAAAAATGCCCTGGGATGTGCCGATGGCCGCGCAGATCGCGGCGCTCGCCCGGTCGTTTCTGGACCAGGCCGCACCGACCAGCGACTGGGCCATCTCGCAGGAGTTGATGCTCTGGTTGTTGACCCAGTTGGCGAGCGCCCGCAGCTTGCTCATCGTTTCCGCGATGACCGGCGAGATCGTCTCGAGCGCAAGCTCGAACGCGAACCCGGTCGCGTTTTGTGCGATCCCGCGGGCGAGGGCCACCAGCTGGTCGGAATCCACAAAGGAGAAGGCGCCGGCGAATGCATCGATCCCGCCGCAGCCGGCGCGGAACGACGGCAGACTGACCGTGGCGATGCGCTCGGACTGCACCGGAGCGCGCAGGTACAGATTGCCCAGGGTCCAGTGCCCGGACGCCTGGCCCTCGAAGGCCGTGGGACCGGTGGTGTTGACCGCCGCCCCGTCCCAGAACCGCTGCATTTCGGAGAGCACGTCCGCCCGGGCCAGGGACCCGGCCAGCACGCCTGCGGCGAGCAAGGTGAATGCAACGGGCCGCAAGGCCCGCGGGCGAGGGGTGGCGGCGACCGGGGCCACGCGTTGCGGGACGTGTGCGCCGGCCCCGGCGCACAACAGCCTTTGCGGCCGGCAGGCTGCCTGGGCGCGTCCCCGTCTGCGCGGCCGACGGCCGCCGCCGATCCTGATCTCCCGCCGGAGAATTCTGTATGGAACGGTCCGATCAATAGTCATGTCCGACCTCGAGTGTTGTGAGCGCAAAAATCCGGTCGGCGAGCTGGTCCTCGGCGACCACGCCGAACGCGACGGGTGTCACGCGGCCGGTTTCGGTGTCGAACAGCACCACCGCCGGCAGCGGGGCGTTGCCGAGGCCCAATGCGGCGGCCCGGCCGTTGTCCGGCACCGCTTCCGGCCAGCCTTCGAGCGCCTCGCCGGTCATGGACACGGCGAGGACATCGAGGTCGTGGCGCAGCGCGAACGCACGGAGCAGCGGCCCGAAGACAAGGCAGCTTGCGCAGCCGGCATCGCCCAGGTAGATCAGTCCGTAGCGTTCCGAGAGGTTGGCGAGTGCCTCGCGCTGCGCCGCCAGGCGCTGGTCCGACCACAGCTGTTTGGACAGTGCGCCCGCGGGCCGGGTCAGGGTGTAGTCGAGTTCCGGTGTGGACCACACGACCCGGCGGAACACGTCCGAAAACGTCGCCGCGCGTTGCAGCGATTGTTGTTGAAGGTAGAGATAGGCGGCCACGTTGGCTGGGGTCGGATCGAGGATCGCCACCGCTCGGGATTCCTCCAGCGTGCGGCGGATGTGTTCGATCTCCGCCACGGCTCCGGGACTGGCCGGTGCGGTTGCCGGGGGCGGTGCGGCGGGTTCCGTGGGCGCAGGTTTTTCGGGATCGCAATAGAAGTGCCAGCCGAGCGACGGTGCGGTGCTCTCATCGCCGCACCAGTCGCGCCATTCCCGCGCTTCCGCGAACGGCAGGCACAGGACGGCGACGACGATGCCCGATCGCAGGCTTGTGCTCCATGTCTTGCCGCGCGCTGCCATCGTCTCAGCGCGTCTGGAAATACACCCGGATGCGGTTTTCCATCGCCGCGCCGGTGGCATCAGCGTTGGGCAGCACCACGCCCGGCGCCTGGCCGGGGTCGAGCAGCGACGCGGTGAATTCCGACAGATTCACCCGGTCGAAGTCGATCCGCTCGATCTGCTGGACGGTGAAGCCGTCGCAATGCGACCAGCCGATGCCGAGCTGCGGGCGCGCCTGTTGGTGGAAGATGCGCCCGAGCCGGGAGGTGAACACGCACCAGGCGCGGTCGCGCCTTCGGCAGATGCCGAGGATGCGTTTGGCGCAGTACTCGCCGAGATAGTGCGTGACGCCCGCGGCGCGGGCCTCGGCCAGTTCGATTTCTTCGGCCGTGCAGTCTGCGAGGCCGATCTCGATCAGCAGCCCGGAATCGTTGCAGCAGTTCTGGGCACCCAGCAGACGCACCGGACACGCTCGGTGTTCGCCTGAGAAAATCCTCATGGTCTGGCGGTCGAATTCGTCGCCGCCCATTTCAAACACCATGTTGAGCCGCGTCGCCGCGCTGACGAAACCGGTGTTGGCCGGGGTGTCGACGCGTTCGCAACCGGCGCCGACGCACCAGTTCACGCCGCCGCAGTTGCCGCCGGTTCCGGCGGTGTCGAGATTGCGTCCGCAATCCCGCACCGTGCCGGACGTCAGTCCCTGCGCCCGCCAGACCGGCGCGGCGGGGGCCGCCTGGACGGCCTCGCCGCGTTGTATGTCGGGATCGTCGGTCCGGACATTCGCCGCCGGGCGGGTTGCCGTGCTTTCGGTCACGAACGCCCCGACCGCGCCGCCGGTGTGGGTGGGATCGGCCAGGGCGGCGCGGGCGGCGTTTTCCAGGTTGGCCGCCGTGTGGCCGGT
This sequence comes from Candidatus Rariloculaceae bacterium, assembly GCA_965221035.1. Taxonomy (GTDB): domain Bacteria; phylum Pseudomonadota; class Gammaproteobacteria; order Steroidobacterales; family Rariloculaceae; genus UBA6522. The sequence continues at coordinate 2,548,080 of OZ244860.1, read as the reverse complement.
CTCGGCGACGTCCGCACCCTCGAATCCCGGCACTGCGAGCGCCTGGGTCGGATCGGTGGCGAGGTTCCGGGCCGTCGCCTGTCCGTCGGCGCCGACGGCTCGGGCGGTTTCGCGCGCTTCGGTATTCCGGTCCTGTCCCGGGGCGATGGCCCACGCGAGAGCGCCCAATATCAGCACGGCCGCGCGTTGAGAATTCGCTGGGTTCAATGGGGGTCTCCTTCGAGCATTTGCAGATAGTTCCTGGCGGTGTCGCGGCCGGGGCCGCTGTCGCTGGCGATGGCTTCGAGCGCAGCCTCAAGTCCGATGTTGCCGGCCACCACGTCGTAGGGCGGCGGGGCGTCGGAGGCGCAGCCCGGGCTGGTGCACGGCGGAACACCGCCGGGCACCACCACGACCGCGGGCACCTGGTCGATGCCGAACAACCGGAACAGCCTCGGATCGACCGCGGCGCCCGCGCCCGGACGTTCGGCCGCGATGCGGCGCGCAGTGATGCGCCTGACGGTGGCGGCGAGGCCGTCTGCGGCCACGCCCCGCAACACCAGGGGCGTGCCGAGGCGAGCGGCCTGGCGGCTCCATTGACGCCAGCTCTCGGCAGGCATCGAGAGGCTCGCGAACACGAGGACTTCGCCGCTGTTGGCCGGTGACGCCGGTTCGTTTCTGGCCGGGACCGGGCCGGGCGGCCCGGAGGTTTCGGGCGTGGAGGCAGCGAGCGCTTCGGCGAGCACGGAGCGGGCCCAGTCGGCGAGTTCCGCCTCGTCGACGGCGCCGCCTGCAGGTTCTTTTGCGCCTGTCACGGCGTCGACCAGCGCGCGCGCCTGCGCCTCAATGTCCGTACCGATGTCGGGTTGCGGCGTCTGCGCCTGTGACGCGGCGAACCACAATCCAGCGAACAGCATCGGCAGTGCGTGTCTCATCCGCGTCGCCTCACAGCAGGCAGCAGTTGCGTTTGCGCCAGACCAGGTACCCGAAGTTCTCGCCCGAAACCGGCAATTCCCGCATCGACTCCCACAGCACGGAGCTGCGGCCGGTGGGGTTGCAGCCGAGCGCCGGCGAGGTCGCGGGCACCGGCTGGCTCATCTGCCAGCGGTACTGCGACTTGCGCATCACCGGCATCGGGTACGGCGCGCACAGCGCCTGCGATCCGGACGTGCCCCACGCGAGCCCGAGGCGGTGTTGGCGGTATACGGCCCGTTCGGCGGCCAGCAAAGACGCCTGCGCGCCGCCGACGTGCGCGGCGACCGTGCCGGTCAGCGGGTACATGCTGCCCTGGCACCCGGCGCACCAGAACAGCTCGTCTCTGGGCAGCCCCGCCGACGCGGCAGTGCAGTCGGCGGCGCAGGCCGCCTGCGCGGGAAGGCCGCTGAACAGCAAGGCTTCGGGGTTCAGCAGGAACGCCAGTTCCTCGTCGTTCCAGGCGGGGTCGAGTTCCGAAATCCAGGCGATGTCGATGCCGCCGGACTCAAGACACCCCATATCCAGCAACGCGCCGATCCAGGACAACAGCGGATAGACGTAGTAGTGCGCATGCCAGACCGAACCGGAGGACCCGTCGCCGCCGGAGGACCCGGTCCGGCCGCGCCCGGCGCCCACGCCCGGGTCGACGCTCAGTCCGCCGAGATTCGAAAAGCAGTACGGCGTGCGCGACACGTCGACCAGCCGCGCCGGTTCCCACAAGCCCACGGAAAGGCCGACTCGGGGCAGCGGCGATCCGCAGTAGCACAGCGGAGAGGAGGGATTCGGGGTGTCCGGCGCACCGGACGCGGAGCCGATGTCCGCCGCGCCGATGGAAATCGGAAAAAGACATTCCCAGCATACGTCCGTCATCGGATTGACGAACCGCCCGGTGCATGCCTGCGCATATGCAGCGCCTGGCACGGCCGCGCCGAAAACCAGAAGAAATGCGCCCAACAGGGCCGAAACCGACAGGACCCAACTCGACCGGGCCCGGCCTGTCAGGGCCGCAGTGGCCGCCTTCAGCAGCAAAGTAAAGGATCGGTTCATGGTGTGCTCTCCCCGCGTAACGTGTCGGCAGGGTCCGGCAGGACCCGTTCCTCGATGCGCAGCTTCAGGCCCTCCTGGCGGATCCGCGCGGGCGTGGCCTTAAATCCGAACCGTTCGGCGAGCGCGCCGCCCTGATCGAAATAGAAGGCGCGGGCGTGAGCGCGCGCCAGATCGAGCGGGCGCCCGGCCAGCAGGACGATCCGTGTCGGTGCTGGCTGCGCGAGCGCCCACTCGACCTCGGCGGAACGCCTGCCGTCGATGAACAGCAGTGTCCGCGTGAGCGGTCGGTGCGCCAGCGGCTCGATGCGCGTGCCGGCCGCGGCGATCACGGCGCCGCCGGGACCCAAGACGTCTTCGGTCACGACGATCGCCGGATCGTGCAGCCAACTGCGCGGCTCGGTCGCCGGCGCAATTCCCGGCACCGGCGGCGGCGCTTCAATGCGCTGCCGCGCGCGGGATCGGGCGTCCTCGTTCATGCGATCCCATTCACCGGAGGCCTGAAACTCCTCAAGCAGGGTTTCGACGCGAGTCAGCAGATCCGGCTCCTCGATCGGCCAGACTTCGCCCCAGACGCCAAGGTCCTTCGCCGACACCGGCATGGATGCGTCCAGCACACCCGCGAGCCACAAGGCCGCGACCAGCCGTCCGCCGCATACGTCGCCGAGCGATATCATGGCGCCGGTTCCGTTGGGCACGACGGCGCCGGTTTCGTCCGCCGCCCGCAGGCCCCCGCGAGCGGCCCGTCAAGCCCCAGCCAAGGCAGATCGGGCAGGGCCAGGGCGCGTCCGAAAATCCGCTCCCGCGGCACGAATCCGATTTCCGCATAACGGCTGTCGTGACTGTCGACGTGATCGGCGTGCAGGTAGTAATGGCCTGCCGGGATCGTCCCCGCAGCGATGGGCGCAAGCGGTCGCCCGTCGAGCGCGTGCGGTTTCGCGCGACCGACGGGTACACCGTCGATCCGCACCGTCCCGTCGGAATCCACCGACACCTCGGCGCCCGGCAGTCCCCGTACGGTTTTCATGTACGGCATCGGGGAGTGCAGTGCGGCGGGCGGGTCGAACAGCACCGCCTGGCCGATCTCCGGGTCGCCGGCCAGCGGCAACGCAAGATAGCCCCAGGCATCGTCCGACCCACTCGCGTTGATGTGCACGCGGGACGCGGCGAGCACGAACAGCAACGCCACCACGGCGAAACCCGCCAGCATCCGATTGGCCCCGCGTGCCCTGCGGGTGGCAGCCGTGCGGGCCGCAGTTCCATGGACGGCGCCTTGCGTACCGATCATGGCCGCGGCTCCAGCGCGGCGGCTTGGTGATCGCCCGCCGGGGTCCGGCGCATCGCGGCCCGAACCTCACCGGTGTAATCGGTTGCACCGGCGGCCACGGACGCCATCGGCAGCAGCACGATGTCGTTCCGGACGGCCACCGAATCCAGCGCGGCCTCCAGCCGCAGGCCCCAGTCACGGGCAGACCGGGCGGTTTCTTCCGGCGTGTCCGCCGTCCGCAGTGCACTGGCGTAGAACTCCGCGGTCAGGTCGTCGAGACGCACGGCGCCGATGCCGGGTGGTGTCCGGTCGATATCAAGCAGGGCACCGGCGAAGAACCCGCCCGCCAGTGCCGCTGCGGCCCAGAGCCACGGCTTCGGCCCGGCCGTCGTGTTCGATGTTTCCGCGGGCACCGTTGCGGCCACCTCGGGCGGATTGCTCATCGGATCGCCTGCGTCGTTTTCGTGGGTGCACCAGTCGCCGGCGCCCCGTTCGCGGGTAAGCCCGCTCCAGGACCGGCACGGTCAGGACGCTCCGCGCCAGCGGCGATGCCGCAGCGCGTCGTCAGATGAACCGCGATCGCGGCAATCACCATGTGGAACACGAAGATCATCAGGATTCCCGTCACTCCGGAGCGGCGGTTCACGTGTCACCGGCCGGGGCATCAGCGCCCAACCGCAGTCCTGGCGGACGTGACCCGGTCGGGTCTGACCCTGTCGGGCGCTGGCCTTCCGGGCGCTGGCCTTCCGGGCGCAGCCCGTCCGGCTGCGGATCCTGCGGACGCAATTCTTCGAGGGCCGCGATCCAGCGTTTTGCGGCGCGGTCCGGACGCAGGGGGCGCGTACGCTCCTTCAGCGGCGGGAACAACGGCCCGCCCTGGGCTCCGTCAGCGGCAACGCCTGCGTCGGCGAGATCCCGCAACAACGCCGACTCCGCCATGCGCCGGGTCAGCTCAAGCGCCTGCGCCCAGCTCTCGGGGAGTTCGGGCGCCGCGCCGACGGCTTCGAGCACCGTGCGCTGCACCGCCGCGCGGTCGCGCACGTGTCTTTCCACCGACTTCGCGGAGGTGTATGCCGCCGGCTCCGTCAGCCACGCCCGCCAGGCATCGCCCAGCAGCGCGTGCAGCGCGATCGTCCGGCGATGTTCGTCGTCGAGGCCGCCCAACTGCTGCACCGCGTCGCACACCGTCAACGCCTGTTGCGCCACGGAATAGAACCGCCGCGTCCGGCCGCCCCGCCAGCACAGGTTGCCGAGCACGTGCCCGAGCGCCTCGAAATCCACCCCGTCGGCCTCAAGCGCCGCCGGGTCCCCCGGCCAGTCGGGCCGCCGGTTTCCGTTTTGTGTCGTCATTCCTTTTCTCCTGGGGGCATTCCGGCCCCGCCTGTCTCCACGTCAACCCCCAAGGCCCGAAGCCGTTCAAGCCATTGCCTTGCCGCCACTTCGGGTTCCATCGGTACAATCCGCGTGTCCAGCGCAGGGAATTCGGCGCGCTCGCCGAGCACATCCCGGGACACCGTCGCCGCGGCCAACCGCCGCACGAACCTGAGCATCTCCACCCATGTTTCCGGGACCTCGCGGTCGAGCCGCGCCGCGCGGACCACGGTGTCCGCAGCCGCCGCGCCGAGGCCCGCCGGCAAGAGTTCGGAAAAAAGCGCGTGCAGCGCCAGCCGGCGACGATCCCTGGTATCCAGCGCGGCGAGCTGCCGCAACAGGGCGTCGGCAACGACCGCGCCGGGCGCCATTGCGCGACGGCCCGGCGCATCCCAGCGCATCGCGTCCGCCAGCACTGTCGCCAAGGCTTCGATGTCCATAAGGCGCAATCCGATCCGGGTCCGACCCCTTGCGGCCGATCCGGACTCGTCGCTGAGCGCCGCGTTCCGGATGTCCGCAAGCCAGGCGTGGGTGGCAATCACGCGGCGTTGCCGTGGGTTGAGCTTTGCCAGCGCCTCGACCGCGCGGCTGAGTTCCAGCGCGTGTTGAGCGCGTCCGTAGGACACCCCAAGCGCGGTCGGTCGCAGCGGTTTTTCGGGTGTTCGGGATGCGTCGTTGTACGGGGTCGACGCCAGTTCCGACGCCAGGCGCGGCCAGCGCACCTCACCCGAATCCTGCACCGGCGCCCCGGTCGGCCAGAACAGTGCCTCGTGCGCGATCACGCGTTTCATGCCGCCGCCTCCGATTCAGCCGGCCTGTCGGCCAGGCTGTCGGCCGCTGTCGCGGCTGCTGGTCCAGTCGATTGCACGACCTTTTTCGCAGAACGCCCATCGACGATGTGCGCGATCGCCTCGGCCGTCGAAAGCCCCTTCGCCTTCAGCGCCTCGACCGCTGCAAACGCGGGTCCGCGCGACGAATAGAGCGCCACGGACCAGGGATCGAGGACCAGGCGCGCCACGCGCCAGCCGTCCGGACCGTGCAGCACGAGTTCGGCGTACCGTCCGCCGGCCGTGCGCAGGCTTTTCAGCGCCCGTTCCATTCCGGCGTCGCAATGAATACGTTTTTCGCTCTTGAGCAGCTCAACCGACTCGTCCTTCTGGGCAAGAAAAATCACCCAGTCGGCGTTGTCCCAGGCCGCCCGCGCGGCCGGGTTGGCGTAGTAGTCATTGACCGACTGCGTGCCGGTCACGAGCGCGCCGCGGTATTTTCGGGCGCGGCGTGCGGCGCCTTCGATGAACGCCCGGCTGTCTTCGCCGGCGAGCAGGTCCCAGGCCTCGTCGACGACGATCGCCTTCGGCACCGTGCGGTCGCCGTGGTACATGCGCTGGGTGGCCAAAAACACCACCAGCATCAGCACCACCGTCTGCACGTCGTGGCGGCCCTTCAGTTCCGCGAGCTCGAACACGGCGAACGCCGCGTCGAGCGACGGGACGTCGCGACCGGCAAAGAGCCTCCCGGAGGCCCCGCCCGGACACCACGGCCCGAGCGACAGCCCCATGTCGAGCGCGCGGGCGTCGCCGTGCGCTTCAAGGCGCTTCCGTACGTGACCGAGATCCGCGTTGTTGCCCGCCTCTTCCCAGGCCTCGGCGATGGCCCCGTCGATCAGCGCCGCCTCGATGTCGTCCATGCCGCCCTGACGCCGGCACATCCGCCGCAGCACAGCGCCGAGCATCGAGAAACATTCTTCCCGGTAATCGTCGTCGGCCTCGGCCGCGGCTGCGTCGATCATCGCGAAGGGGTTCAGGCAAGCGGAATCCCGGCCGAACTGGACGAACGCGCCGCCGAGCGCTTCGGCGGTGTGCTGGAACGAGCGCCCGTCATCGATTACGACCGCCTCGCCACCGGCAGCCACAAGGCCGACCACCAGTTCCTGCATCAGCACCGATTTGCCGGAACCGGACTTGCCGGTCACGGCGACATTGAAATTGCCCGCGTCGTTGGCGAACGGCGACCAGCCCGCAGGCTGTCCGCGACGGCCGATCAGGAGCAACACCGGGGGGTTGTCCGGATCGAGCGGCTGACCACGCCACTCGCCATGTAACGGCGCAAGATGGACGGCGGAGGCGCTGAGCAGCGTTTTCGTGCGTCCCATGCGGATCAGGTCCGCGTCGAGGCCCCCGGCCGGCAGCATCGGCAGACAAGCGAGCCACGACGGCAACTGCATGTAGCGCTCGGCGGCGATCCGCCAGCCCTGGCCGTGGTAGATCGCCCGCACCGCCTGTTCGGCGTCGTCGATGGCGTCGGCGCGTGCGTACACGGCGACGAAATAGGCTGCCTTCATCAGCCGCTCACCGTCCTTGAGCCGTTCGGTGACGAATCGCCAGTCGCGCGCTTTTTCCGGCAGGCCCGGCAGGTAACGCGAAATCCCCGTACCGGCCTGCTGCGTCGCACGGGCCGATTTCAGAAACGCCTTCTCGCCGTCGGAGGAATCGCCGGTCAGAATCGTCAGACAGGTCAACACCGGACAGCCCGGCTGCAGGAAGTCGCGGTGGAAATCGCCGATCAGCGCGTTGCCCCGCCACCCCGGCCAGACGTCCGGAAACGCCATCGCGCTCAGCACGCGCACCGCCACGTCCTCGTTATCCGGGTGATGGAACCTCAACCCCGAGGGCGTCACGCTCAACGCGCGACCCGGCGCCGCGCACTGCACATGGATCGGGTCCCTGGGCGACCAGCGCCTCGCAGGCCGCAATAACGCGCGTCTCCTCACACCCGCGTCCGCTGGCTGTCCGACCGACGGCGCGAGCAGTTCGGCCGCCAGCGACAGCAGTCCGTCCGGCCCCATTCTGCGTACCCGCGCGCCGGCGGAGGCCAGCGTGCCTTCGAGCGCGCGGCGGAACGCCCCAAGCGCCGTTTCGGTTGCCGGTCCCGGCAGGCCGGACAGACAGGCAGTCAGGAACACACGGTAGTCCGAACAGGTGAATGGGGGTCCGCCCGCGTGCAGCGCGCGCCAGCCCGCATGGCCGAACAGCGCCTCGCGCCGGTCGGCCATGGCGGGCAGCGGGTTTTCGGGGGACGCCTGCCCGGACACGGTCCTACCGGACGGTGGCTTACGGCGAGCCGCGGCCCAGGCCGCCAACGGGGCCCCGAATCGGGGGCTCGCCCAATGGATGAACTGGATCGTGCAGCGATCCGGCGCAGCATCGGCCAACGCACCGCCGATCGCGCCGAGCGTTTCGGCGTCGATACCGGCGAACGGCGGCAGTTCGAGCACGAACCCGTGGCTCGCCGAGTTGACGTACAGTTCCGACGACTCATCCCAGGCCCGCCACGGCAACAGCTCGTGCAACGCGTCGGGACTAGGGGGCGGGGCCCAGGGCGCCATGGCCTCCGAGCCTTCCACGAGATCAAGCAGGCGGCGGATCACGGCAGCCTCCATCGCGCCGGTTCGAATACGACCCGCACCCAGCCGGCCTCGTGGTACATGCCGGCGTCGTCGACGTAGGGCGCGATCCAGATACGGCCAATGATCTCCGACGTGCGCAGCCCGTCCGGCGGGGTCGTGTGCGGGGCCTCGGAAAGGAGTTCGTGCGCTGCCGGGTTCATCGCTTCCTCCGCGGGGTCTGCAGTATCCGTTAGGCCTTGGCTGCCTGGACGGACAGCACCGCTGGCCAAGGCATCTCGGCCCGTCAGGGCCCTTCGGTGTCTTGCCGAAGGACGGCAGGTGTTCGTACAGGCGTTTCGGGGCTCGCGTAATTCGAATTCGCCCCCCGCGTGTGCCGGAACCACGAGCCCCGGCAGCTTCGCGTCGGCACTCAATTGTCCGCTCCGGCGCGCGGGATCGGCGTCGGAGACGCTCGTGCACGGCGCACCCTGGACGAGCGGACATTGCCAGTCGTCACCGACGCGGTTGGCGGCACAGCCGCTTGCGGTCAGTGCGCCCAGGATTGCGGTCGCGATCCACAGGCGCCGGCCGCCGTGCCGGTCCGGTCGCTGCGCCCTGTCGCAGTGTCTGATCGTCCGTAAGCGGCGAAGCGCCGAAATCGGGTTTCCGTTCATTGTCTTCATCAACCGTTCTCCGCCGCGTAGCCGCGCCCGTCGAGCCAGGCGCCTTCGAGAAACACCACCGTCACAGGCACGCCGGCGCCGAGCTGGATCACCGGTTGATACTGCTCGGCCCGGCGGATCAGGTAATCGCTGACCTGTTGCCCCGCGGTGCCCGCGCCCGCGCCGATTCCGGCGCGGCCGATGCTCTCGATGTCGGTGTTGGCGATCATTGCGCCGCCGGCGCCCGTGACGACGGCCTGGGGACCGAAGGCGCGGCTCGCGCCCTGGCCGACCCCCGAAAAGACGCCCGCCAAGAATGCGCGTTGCACCAGCGATCCCTCGCGACTGACGACCGGGCCGCGCACACCGGCCGAACCGCCCCCGGCGACGAATCCCGAAACATCCGTCTCGATCACCGTCCCGGGCGCGTCACCGGCGCAGGCCAGCGTCTGAAGCCGCACATAGACCTTTTCCGACGACAGATCCCCGTAGGCCGCGCCGGTCAGGCTGCAGCCCTCGATGTCGGTTTCTTCCGCCACGCCGTCGACCGCCGCGCCGTAGGCCGGACTCGTCAGCCGCATCAGCACGGGGCGCGGATCGCCTTGGGACTGCACGGAGGCGGAGGCGTCCGCGCCGGCGATCACGACGGCCTCGGCATAACTCCCTGCCGGAACGTAGTCCGCGGTCGGCCGGTATCCCGGCGTTGGTGGCGGGTCATTGCCGTTCGAGACATGGTCCTCAAGCGTGAATTCCAGCCTGCGCGGCCCGAACGGCAACGGCGCGGGCGAGCCGTCCAATCCCGGCGCGGCTGCCGGAGCAAAGGGATTGACCGGTTCGGTCGCCGCCGGCGGCGCGGACGCGAGTTCGTCAATCAAGGCCGCCTGGCGATCGATGACCGCGCGGGCGTCCTCGGCGTCGTCCCGCAGTTGTTGACGCAGCCGCTCGTTCTCGTCACCCAGAATCCGGTTGCCGGCTTCAAGCTCGCGAAGCTGTGCTTCGATGACGCCGAGGCGGGTCTCCGACTGCCGAACCCAGCCCGCCTCGGCCTCGCCGGGCGCGGTGAGTTGCGCGTCGATGCCGCCGATCGGTTCCGGACCGCGGCTGCCGCCGCGCATCCACAGAACAAACAGGGCGAGCACGACGGCGGCCAGCACCGAAAACAGCATCCACTGCCGGCGCTGCACGCTCCGGTTGAGCAGGTCGCCCGATCTCACAGCCCGCCCTCTGGAACCACGCGTTCTTTCACGACAACGGCGAGGCGCGACAACGTGCCCGCCGGCCCAAACTCCACGTCCTGCGGGCTTTCGCCCGACGGGCTATCGCCCGATGGCCTTTCGGCCGATGATCTGTCAGTCGGAGACTTGTCAGTAGTTGACCTGTCGGTCGATGACCCTTCGCCCATGGAGTATTCGGTCGACAACCGTTCGGCCGAACCGCTTTCCCCCGGGGCGATCCAAACCGCGGCAAGACCGGGTCCGTAAACCTCGGCGATGCTTTCAGCATCCACCTCGTCCGGTACGGCCAACACCCGCGCGGTAAACCGGGGTCCGCGCCAGATTTCCAGCAGCGAGCCCAAACGGGACGCGTTGTCGACGGACGGCGGCGCACCGGGAAATATCGGAGCCTGAACGACCACATAGTCGGGCAGCGGTTGGCGTCGCGCCGCGGCCTTGATCAGACGCGCGAGCATCTGCTCGCGCCCCTCGTGTGTGTTCACCGACGGCACTGGACGTTCCCGCTCCAGGGACCGGTTGCGAATCAGGATCTGGGCCGAATCACGGGCCACAGGCGTCAGCGACAACCGGTAGGTGAATCCCTTCTCGGTCCCCAGATAAAGCGTCACAGTCGGCGCCGCCGACGGCGCATCCGCCGCGACGGTCACGGAATCGCCCAACGATGGCGGCGGCGATCCCCAAGCGGCGGTCGGATACAGGTACAGATCTCCGCGCACCGGATCGTGCTCGACCGTGAACGCGTCCGAGGACGGCGTCGCGCTCGCGATGCGGTCGCCCTCAAGCGCGATCCGGTTGACCGTCAGCGACGACACCTTCACGCTCAGTTCCGCGTGGTCCGCCGCCTCGATGATCTCGATGGCCCGCGCCGCTGCCGCGGTCAACAGTGCCGCGGCCGGCAGGCCTGCGATCAGCAGCGCCGCAACGTACGTGGCCCGCAGGACGCCAATTGAATTCAGCCAATAACTCACTCGTCTTCCTCCCTTTCCTCGAACCGCATCAGACCGATGCGTCCACCGTCCATCGCAAATACCAGCCGGTAGCGCTTGGCCGTGCGGGAGACTTCCTCCCGGCCGAGCCACGCCACCAGTTCACCTGTCACTTCCGCCGCCAATTCGTCGCGGTCCAGTTCAATACCGTGCGGATAGAACGCGCTCGACAAATCCCGTCGCGCCAGGCGGTCCGCCTCGGTGTCCACCCAGGCGACGATTGCGGCGCGGGCCGACGGGTGCGCCATGCGGGCGATTGCCTCGCGCACGGCCGCTGCGTTGTCCGGCGTCAGCGTCAACAGCGTCACCGCGACCGTGCGGGCGGTGTCTTCCAGATAGCGTCGGCCAGCCCAGGTCTCGCCGACCGTCCAGGCGGGACCGGCCACCGCGGGCAACAGCACCGCCATCGATTCTTTTCGCGACAACCCGTGACCGAGAATTGCGTTCACAGCCATCGACAGCGCGAGCAACGTTGCCAGCACCGCCCGCGTGTCGCGCAGCCTGCGGCGTTCACCGGCCAATATCTCGCTACGCACGACGCTTCACTCCGTGCGGGGCGGGACCGCCCGCCTGACCGCGCGGCTGATGGTGCATTCGCGAAGAGTCATCCGACGAAGCGCCGACGATGACTGGCGGGCGCACCGCGCAGACGCAGGGCGGCGCCCGGCAAGAACCAGTAGACGGCGTGCATGGCCATGCCCGCGCGGCCGCCGCGTTTGATGCGGCGCAGCACCAGCCAACCGACCAACCCGGCCAAGAGTCCCGCCAGGAATGCGTTCGCCGCCAGGCCCAGCATGGCCGGCCCCATGAGCACGGCGGCCTCGTCCAAAGTCCAGAACAACCACCGTTCCGGGTCGTCCAGCCGCGAAGGGATCGCGTAGCGTTCTGCGTCGATCATGCCGGACGCTCATATGATCGCCGTGCCGACGATGCTGGTCACGACGCCCGCACCCGCGCCCGCCGCCACGCCGACGCCTACAGCACCCATGATCTGCGTGGCGTTGAACCGCAGCACCGAACCGACCAGCGCCGCGCCCACGGCAAGTACTGCGGCCAGTTGCCCGCCGGTGCCGCCGACCATGTCGGTCACCGTTTCCAGTGGGGCCGAAAACGTGGTGTCCGTCGTCGCCCCGGCGTCGGCGCCCGCGAGCAGCCACAGCGCCATCGGCAGGCATCTGACAGCCACCGTGATCGTCCACGCTGCGCGCTGCCGCAGGTTTCTTGTGTTTTTCCGTTCCATGCTCATCGCTCCCTGGCGGCGCGGCCGTCATCAGATGTCGAATTTCGTGCGCACGTGTCCAGCCAGCTCGACAGGTCGTCCGGCACATACCGCACCCAGCGGCCGATCTTGCGAAACCGTGGGCCGCCGCCGGTGACCCGATACCGTTCCAGTGTTCGGGGGCTCAGGCCCAGATAATCCGCGGCCGCTTGGGTGGTCATGAGTTTGGGAGGGAGGGTCATGGGTCGTTCTCCATTCAATCCATGGGCAAATCCGGCGCCATTAAGGTTGCCCGCCACGGATTTGATCGATGCGACGGTGCCGTGCAGCAGCGCCCGCCGGTCTTCCGACCGCAATTGGGCGCGCATCCAGGCGTGCACCCGGTCCATCGTGCTCAGCCAGGGCGAGGCTCCGGCACGCAACCGTCCGACGAAGCCGGACTGGCGGACCGCGTAGTGCCCAACCGCCCAGGGCCCGACTCCCGTCAAATCCACGAAGGTCTCGACCTCGGCCATGAACACCGGTCGAAAGGGGAAATCACCGACGAACATCCGGACCCGGTCCGCGGTGTCGAGCCGCACACGTGCTTTGCCGGCCAGGACGCGGGGCGCGAACCCCGGGTCATTGAGCACGCGCCGTCCGAATCCCGTGCGGCTCATGCCGCTGCGCCGTAGATGCCGGCGGATGGAATCGCGCAGACTTGAGTCAAACGACGCCTTGCACAGGCGTTGCAGGTCGGGGGTCGCGTCGGCGGTCAAGAAGCTCATGGCGCCGAACATAGGCACGGGCTAAGGGTCATGCAATAGGATTCGTTATTATTGTTCCTACAGTTTACGACATTGCTTCCGCCGAGTTCGCTCGGCTTCGCCCGAATTCGCATCGGGCCGCAGGAGCCACCCCTGATTTCTACTGCTTGAGACTGTCGAGTCCAGGCTTTTCGGAATCCGATTGAAGGTTCATCGGTCTGGGTCGATATCCATACCGGGTTGATGATCGGCGTCTGTAGTCAATATACTATCGCCGACTAGAGCCTGGGCCCAACCGATGCCGGACGACCCCTACCGAGAGCGTCTGCGGGAATTCCTGCGGCGCGCCGACCACACCATGAAAAGCGCGTCCGTCGCCATCGGGCGCAATCCGACCTATCTGCAGCAGTACCTCGCACGTGGGCAGCCGCGTGTACTCGCCTATCGCGACGCCGAATCGCTGGCCGAGTTGCTCAAGTGTGACGCCGAGGACATCCGACACCCTCGAGTGCCACCGCGCCGCAAGGCGCGCCGCGCACGAAGGCGCCCGCCCGTCGGCGCGCCGGTCGCCGCCGTACCCGAGATGGATGTCGCCGCCGGTGCCGGCCATGTCGCCATCAACGAGGATGCGCCGCGGGAAAACGCGAGGTGGTACCTGCCGGAAGCCATGCTGCGCCAAGAGGGTGGCGCCAACCCGGCCGATCTGCGCATCGTGCGCGTGCGGGGGGATTCCATGGAGCCCCTTCTTTCGGAGGGTGACCGGCTGATGGTCGACACCGCCCGCACGCGTCCGTCAACCGGCGAGATGTGCGCCGTGTGGGACGGGCACGGGCTGGTTGTCAAGCGCGTGGAAATTGTCCGCGGTGTCGAACCAGTCCGCTTGCGCCTGAGTTCCGCTAATCCGCGGTATGCTTCGTATACCTGCCTTGCCGATGAGGCCCGCATCGTGGGCAAAGTTATTTGGGCCGTTCGGCGAATGTGACGATGATGATGGGGACGCTAAAAAAGCGTGAAGTACGACGTGCCTCTACTACTCGCAATTGGCGATCAATACTCGATATCCCTTCCCTCAGCATGCGGGAGGTTTGAGCGATGGGCGTAGGTCAGGAGTCCAGCATGTTCTCGATAGCTGTTGCCCCGCCCTGACCAGATATCACATTAAGGAAATTTCTGGCGAACAGTCCGAATAACAATAAGCAAATGAAATGGGTCCCAAGATTCAACAATTCCTTGTACGACTGAAAGCTCAGCATGACCCATATAACCCACCCTGTCGCGTGTATCCACGTAAGCACGAATGCTACAAATCCCAACCTAAGGGATCCTACGCCAAGCGCTTCGCGATTTTGAGTGGCAAACGACAGCCCAGCGATGGAAATCGCCAGCAACACGTATACCTGCGGTGGTGGAAACTTTGTTGCCACAGTCTCCACAAGCACTACTTCGACCGGCATTACGCAGCCTTGGCGTGCTTGAACTCACGAAACTTGGCATGGGTGCGATCTATTAATTTGCCGAACTTTGCCCGGGTCAATGCGGGGCGACGAGTCGCTGGTACTTCGCTGGCGTCATGAACCTCGAACCTTCTTTCTTCGGCTCCATGACGATGCTCAGAAATATACATGAGCAACCCATCGTCTATGATCCGGTAATGGACCTGAGTCCTCGGCCTCCTTCGCCACCACTTTGTGCCAGCGTAAATGCTCACTCTCGGATGTTTCTCAAATTCCTTACGCAACTTCAATTGATCGTTGTCATTGAAGAAAAAGATAGCCTTGAATTGCTCATTGGCGTCTAGCTTTTCCTTCAGCGCCGCGATCACGTCGTCGTTCTCGTAAATTGACTCCGGCATCTTGTTACCATCATCGTAGACTTCAAGTTTATGTTGAGCTCTGCCGATGAGGTTTATGAACATGGTGGCAACCTGACTGTCGGTATTTTGCCCCCTGAAAATCGTGACCGCTCTAACTTCGTTGGTCAACTCCCAAAGAGCGCTAAGCTCCCTATATGTGTTGTATGCGTACCACGTTGCCACTAGAACAAAAGTAGCAAGCGCCACTACGTTGATTGATAGCGTCACCATTGGCTCCGTTTATGTTCAGACAAGGATTCCGTGGAGAGCTACGCCCCCGCAGTCGGAAAGCCGAAATAGGTGGGAAACAGACGCGCCTAGCGGGGTCGATACCCTATGTGGACCAGCGGCTGTGTCGAGCATTTCATGGTGGTTTCCTCTGGCGTAATTGTTAGTTGCGCATACGCAAATGTGGTGCAAGACGGCTCCGATTCTAGATCAAGCATATTTCCGCGGTCAAGTCAAGTTTACTACACACGCATCGTACCACCGGTCTGGACCCAACTCTTCAGCTCTAACAATATGACCCTTGTCCCGAATCGGCAAGGAAGGTAAGGCGACACGTTAAGGGCACGGTGCTTGGCGCATGGGTATGTGCAATTCAGCGCGGGCGGCAAAGCGATCAACGGACCCCCAGTTTACCCGCCATGAAGGCGAGTGTCCGAGCACTGTGTACCCCTCATCGACTCAGCCCGTATAGTCTCGAAGAATGCCGTGTTCTCGACGACGGCAGCGTGCTCGTCTTACCATTCCGTTGCCGGTGCGTCCACTCCACCTTCTGTCGGATGTCACGCTACCAAACCTTCGGCGTGTTAGTGATCGCCGACAACGCACAACCGGTTCGTCTTCACACACGCGCCAGAACGGTCGGCCCCGGCGGGAACGACGCCCGCTCCAGCATCGCATCGTCCCACTCCGCTGCCTCCGGTCGGTTCATTTTCGCCCGCTCGAAGCGCTTGAGATAGTCAGACGCCTTGCTGCGCACGCGCCGATCATCGACGCGAGCTCGCGCTGGCTTCGCCCCGATGCCCACAGCCTCAATAAGTTCTTGATCCGACGCGTTTAAACCTCTCTCTCGCCACCTTGATGCTCCCGTCGTCGAAAACGGGCCATGATGGCCAGTTGTTGTGCGTCGTTTGTGTCCCCCGATACTCTTCAGAAGAGCGACCGAATTGGTTTGGAATACGTACTCCAGGTCGCCACGTATGCCAAATCTGCGTCCCACAAAGCGTTCGGCCGACACACGGCCAACGTTCGATTCACCCAATCGGTGATCCTCACCGGTTACGCTGCCGGAACCGTAAGCCGGACCCGATGGCCGCGTACCGCGCCGAGCAGACTCAATCCGCGCAACAACCGCTACCGCTGCACCAAGCTACCCGGTGTTCCCGATTGAGTTGCTTCCATATCTTGCGCGCTCCGTACACACCGAAGTTCACCGTAAAGACGCGCTGAATGTACATGCTCAGCGCCTTGTCAAGTCGCGCCCGCGGTCCGCGACGTGCTGGATCCCTCGCCTTGGCTCGAAGCGCGTAGTACGTCGATGGGGCGATCGGCAACGTCGCGCATATCGACTCGATCCCAAACCGGTCTCTGTGCGTCTCGATGTAATCCGCCATCAGCGGCGTTGGCGGTCGAGCTCCGCCTAGTAAAAATACGCCGAGGCCGTGACCGTTCCCCTAGATCCGAGCCACCCTGGATGTGGGCAATTCATCATATCAAGCTACTTTCTTGGCGAACACCGAGGGGGGCATTCTGCCCACGGATCGGTGAGGCCGGACATGGTTGTAGTGCGTTTGCCAGCGCTCGATGATGGCGCGTGCTTCCGTCAGGCTGCCGAACCAATGTAAGTCCAGGCAGTACTCTCGGAACTTGCCGTTGAAGCTTTCCACGAACGCATTCTGAGTCGGTTTTCCGGGCTGGATGAAGTGGAGCCGCACACCGGTTCGCCGGGCCCAGAAGAACATTGCCTTGGAAGTGAACTCCGGGCCATTGTCGAGCACCAGGGTCCTGGGCAATGGCCGGATGGTGCCGAGCTCATCGAGATACCGGGCCAGGCGGGCGCCGGAGATCGAGGTGTCGACGATCTGACCGACACACTGGCGGGAGAAGTCGTCGATTAAGTTGAGGATCCGGAACCGCCGGCCATTGGCGAGCTGATCGGACATGAAGTCCGCGGACCAGCGCTCGTTCGCCTTCGTCGGCACCGGCATGGGAACTCTGGGCCGCGTGATCTTCTTGCGGCGCTTGGTACGCACCTGCAGGCCTTCCTCGCAGTAGACCCGATACGTGCGCTTGCGGTTGATGACGCGGCCTTCCTGCTTGAGCATCTCGTGCAACGTCAGATAACCGTAGCGGGGATAGCGTTCCGCCAGGACCTGCATCCGGTGACGCAGGTCCGCGTCGTCACGGCCCTTGAGCCGATACCAGGCCACCGAACGGGGCAGGCCCACCAGGCGGCAGGCACGTCGTTGGCTGTAGCGGCGATCGGTGAGGTGATCCACGGCCGCTCGCCGCTGGGCGACCGTCACCATTTTCCCTGAACCAGCTCCTTCAGCGCCGACTTGTCCAGCTCCGCTTCGGCCAACAGCTTCTTGAGCCGGGCGTTCTCGTGCTCGAGATCACGAAGCCGCTTGGCGTCGGATAGCTCCATACCGCCATACTTGGACTTCCAGCGATAAATCGTGTTCTCGACGACGCCATACCGGCGCGCCAACTCGCCGACCGGCTGGCCGGCCTCGTGCTCCTTGAGGATCGAAATGATCTGTTCGTGCGTATACCGCTTCCGCTTCATCGGGGGACCTCCTTGGGGTCAACATACAAGGAAATCCCACATCCGAAACGGCTCGGATTACAGGGGAACGGTCAGCCGTGCTCAATATCTCGTTGGCTCTGCTAAGCAAACGGTTCGCCCGCTCAAACTCTTTGAGCCACTCACGTTCCACCGACCCCGCACCAGCGCGTCAACCCCGATCCACCTCGCTCAACGGACCCTTCGACGCTGTCTCCGCCGTGCAACCCAACTTCTGCAAAATCGAGATCATGGACGACCACTGCGAGCGATGCTCGCCATCATGATCGAACACCATCCGAACCGCCCGTTCCCGTATCTCCGGGGAATGCCTCGTTCGACTTTCGGACACTCTATCTTCTCAAAAGACAGAGCCTCCGGAAAAGACGGGGTGGTTCACTTTCGCTTCTTTGACCGTCGTTTTCTATTCGGAGCTTGTGTCAAAGCCGACGCTGCCACGCTTTTTTGCGTTTTTGTCGACTTGGGGTTACGTAGAATCTTCGCTGCCTTCGATGCTACCGTCTTCGAAGTACGTTCGTTTCTAATCATAACGTTTTCCTTGCCTTAGGGCACAAATGTGTGGAATCCGACGGACGAGCCTAGGCACAGGCACACTCAGGCTCGCCGCCAGAAATCGTCTTAGTGAGTTTTCGGTTTAGGTTTCGACCGTACTCGTATGGGCCATGCTCGGTAGCCATAGTCTCTGGCATCCAAGCACTTGCCCGAACGAGTTCGACGAAAACGCCGAAAAATCACTGTATAGTCGTCAACCGACTGCGATTTATCGCGCATAATCCACCTCGTGCAGCTTCATAGACGGGCCCCACCCAAAACTCACGAGGCTTTACTTAAGAGTTGCGCACGCGATAGGATGCGCTTGCCGATCTTACGTGAGAGCCCCTTAGCCCGCCTGGTACAAGAGGCTTTTGCCCATTCCTGTAAGCGGGCAAAGAGCTGCAACTCTAGCCCGCTTTTTCTTTACGGCATAAGTCCCTCCTTGCGAAGCACACTGAACCGAACCTGAGCTGCGGGTTCCGATACTCCACACTTATCCGCCAATCGAGTAGCGCTGGGGAAACAGCTCTGCGCCGTTTCGATAGGCATCAACAGTTCACCCGCGAACGCATCCGCTTGCCACTCCGAATCTTCGAATGGCTTGTGCACCGTCGGGCTATCACCGCTCGTTCGAGCTAGCCGGATCCCGCCGTGCAGCAGCAAATGGCCAACCTCGTGTGCAAGGGTGAATCTGTCACGACCGCACCCCTTAAATGCCCCGAGGTACACATCCTCGCGAATCACGATTACTTGCTCGTCAGGGATTGTTAGGGCGTGGTCATTCCCCATTTCAACGGTAGAGACAACATCCAAAGTATACTGAGGAAACAGCTGTCCCAAGCCCACATCCACAAACTCAAGAATCGGGAAGTAGGGATCGGTGATTCCAAGCTGCGTGCGTATTTCTTGCGCCTCTGCTCGCAGCGCCTTGCGGCTGGTTGGCGCAACCTTAATTCCCCGAACCACGACTACCCTCTCTGTTTTCTATCTTCACTAAAGCACTACGGAGGTTCTCAATCTTCAGGTCATCGTCGAAGCACCGAGCGAACATCGCCGCGACCTCGCGCGCTTTGTTACCTTTACCCGTCAGCGTGATCCGAAGCACCGGCCCAGTTTCCTGCGCGGTTCGTCGCAACTTCGAGATTTCCGACGAGTTAAGATCCAAACGAGCCACGATTCGTTCCACAAGCTCATCGGTAGCTCGTTTCCTACCCGTTTCCACTCCCGACAAAAACGACGGACTCACGCCCAATGCTTCGGCCATTTCGCCGAGTGTCTCACCACGTTCCACACGTTTCTTCCTCAGTTCTACCCCAAATTGTGTAACTCGTCGTCCCATTCGCCTCTCCTGTTTTTGAGTTCAGAACATTGTTTTTCATTTTTGGACCATATTCTACACCAAGAGTTCCATCACATATTTGCCATTTATGGGAGAAATTGTACACCATTCTGCGTATTCCACGGCAAGTCGGCCGCCCTGTTGAAAGGGTTGTCGCTGGGGCCAAGCGACGCAGGACAACTGGCTATCTCGGCCCGTTTTAACGACTGGAGCATCGAGATGGCGAAAGACAGGTTGTAAATGCGGTGGCTCAAGGACCCATCGAGGCTTTCAGCATCCGGGTGAAGCCAACGCGAGATCGCATTGGCGATCTGCGCGGCGCGCAGCACGGTGTCGGACAATTTCAAGCGCGCCTAATGCGAAATTGAGCTAGCCCGCATATGTCGCCAACTCACGCTGCCGTCGTTTGGACGGGGTGATTGACGCCGGTTGAGTTGCCGAGGTCGATTTCGAGCCGGGAGAGGGAGCTCGATGGCTTCGCGGGTGCGCGCCTCGAGCGTGTTGAGGATGCCGGACAGGCGCAGTTGCTTCAGTTGCGGGGCGAGTTCGGGCATGGGGTTCATGGTCGTCTCCTCAGTCGGTGAGCAAGGTTGTGGTGTCGCGCGTGAACCGGCCCTGGCCGGCATACGCATCGGGGAGTTCGAGGGCGGTCGGATCGCCGTCGAGCGTGACTCAACGCGCTCAACTCGGCGGCACCCATCGCAGCGAATTCGTGCGCCTCCATCGCGTCCGTATTTGCCTCTACCAAGCACCTTGCGCGTCGTGAGTCGGCCCATGTCAGCGGTATCCGGCGACGCGTACCTGAATCCGCCCGTCGCAAAGCAGTGCGCAATCGCACCGGCGATGATCGACCAATGCACAGCTTCCGAACATGCTACGGATCTGGCCACCGTCTACCTAGACGGCTTGGCATCCCGGCCGCCGGTGCCGAACCGTTCGAGCTGCTGACCCGGCCCACCGACCTGCAGCGCGTACCCTTCGGGCCGCACAGCATTCGGCTGCAATATCGTTTCCAGCAAAATGCCGCTAGAAATCCCTATTCTACAAAATAATCAACACCTTAGCGCTGATCAACGCCGGAGGATCCGGCTAGACATGATTGATGTAGGGTCCATATCCCTTTTACACTGTTAAGTGGTCAATGGGAGACTTTCCCATATCGCACAGCTGGACAACACACTAGATCAATTGTTGGGCAAGTTGTTGGACATGGATCATCGCAACAGATATTTTTCTTTACAAATCAAAAGATTGCGAATTCATGTAAACTCACTCTCCCGGCACCATATCCACCCCGATTCGACCATCGCAATAAGTTCTAGTATGGCAAGAGTCCGCGAACAACCGCTAGGCGTTCCAGGCGCCCAACGCGAAGTTGCCGCGCAAGACACAAGCGCAGCGGACGCGTCGGCGCCCAACGCCCTGGACCGGTGGCTGGTCGGCCAGATCTTGAACCGGACCGACCCCAAGCGCATCCACGTCACGCTCTGGGACGAGCCCGAGCCCGAGAACACGGACGAACTGCCGACCGTCTTACGCATCCGCGACCGCAAGGCGCTGCGCAGGGTGGTGCTTTATCCCAATCTTTATTTCGGCGACCTCTACGCCACGGGCAGGATCACCGTCCATGGCGACCTGCTGAACGCCGTCCTGGAGGGCTACCGATACGCCCGCCGGAAACCGTCGCTGGCCGAAAAGCTTCTGCGCGTTCGCAAATTCCCGACGCCCGATCTCGCGGACTCGCGCCGCAACATCCACCATCACTACGACCTCGGAAACGACTTCTACGAACTCTGGCTCGACCGCGAAGCCCTGCAGTACACCTGCGCGTACTTCGCCGAACCCTCAATGACTCTTGAGCAGGCTCAGCAGGCGAAGATGCACCACGTATGCCGCAAGATGCGCCTCACCCCCGGCGAAACCGTAGCCGAAGCCGGAAGCGGCTGGGGCGGCTTCGCGATTTTCATGGCCAAGAACTACGGAGTGAAGGTACGCAGCTTCAATATCTCCAGGGAGCAGGTCGCATACGCGAGGGAATGGGCGAAGCGCGAGCAGGTCGATGACAAGGTCGAATTCGTCGAGGACGATTTCAGGAACATTTCCGGCAAGTACGATGCATTCGTCTCGATCGGCATGCTCGAGCACGTGGGCGCGGGCAACTACCGCGAGCTGGGCAGGCTCATCGATCGCGTGCTGACTCGCGACGGCCGCGGCCTCATCCACAGCATCGGCCGTGACCGCACCGAACCGATCAACGCCTGGATCGACAAGCGGATTTTCCCTGGCGCCTACCCACCCACGTTGCGCGAGATGATGGACATCTTCGAGCCGAATGGCCTCTCTGTGCTCGATGCGGAAAATATCCGCCTGCATTACGCCGAAACGCTGCGCGCCTGGCTCGCGAGGTTCGAAGACAATGTCGACACCGTCCGCGCGATGTTCGACGAGACTTTCGTGCGCGCGTGGCGACTCTACCTGGTCGGCTCGATGGCGGCGTTCCTCGCCGGCAAGCTGCAACTGTTCCAGGTCCTTTACGCGCGTTCCGGAGCCAACGACATCCCTTGGACGCGGGCGCATGTCTACGGGCACGGTGACTAGTCCCTCCGCCGAATTCGCCCGTTACGAGCGGAAAAAGACCCGACTCCAAGCCTCCTGGCAAGATGGGGCAGGCCAGCTCAGGCTTTCGAAGTCGACCGTCTCGAACCTCTTCCGCTACAAGGGTCGAGGGGCGGCCGAGCGGAAACTGTCGCTCGGCGATTTCAACGGCATCATCCAGCTCGACGCCGGACGCCGGACGCTCGATGTCGAGGGACTTGCGACATTCGAGAAGATCGTCGGATTCTGCCTCCCCAGGGGCTTCCTGCCGCCCGTGGCCCCGGAACTCAAGCACATCACCATCGGCGGGGCGACCGTCGGCATCGGCATCGAATCGACCTGCTTCCGGCACGGCTTCGTACACGACAGCCTGATCGAGGCCGACGTGCTCCTGCCGGGCGGCGAGATCGTCACCTGCTCCGCCACCAACGAACACGCCGACCTCTTCCACGCACTGCCGAACTCCTACGGCACGCTCGGCTACATCCTGCGGGCGAGAATCCGCCTGGTCGAGGCCTTGCCGTACGTGCACCTGCGGATGGAACGGTTCGACGATGCCGGTACCTATCTCGATGCCATGCGGGCGGCCACCAACGACTCCGAAAACGACTTCGTCGAAGGCCTGTTTTTCGGAGACCGCCGATTCTTTCTCATGCTCGGCCGCTTTAGCGGCGAGGCGCCCCAGGTCGACGACATCCTGCGCAGGAACATCTTTTACAAGCTTGTCCAGACAGGTAGCGACATCTGGCTGACAACCCAGGACTACATCTTTCGCTACGATCCGGAATGGTTCTGGAATATCCCCGAAACGCGGTTCCACGCGCTCTTTCGACGTTTCGCGCCGAAGCGCTTCCGGAATTCGGGCTTCTACACGAAATACTCCGCCACCAAGAACCGCCTGCTCAACGCGATCCGCGGACCCAGGGACACCGGCATCGAACCGCTGATCCAAGACTGGGAGGTGCCCTGGCGGCACGGCGAGGCGCTGATCGAGTTCTGCATCGCGAACGTCGACCTGGACGGTCTGCCCTGGGCCGCGGTGCCGATCCGCACGCCCCGTCAACCGACGCTGTACCCGATCCGGGCGGACGAGTTGTACCTGAATCTCGGCTGCTACTGCCAGGTGCGCCGCCCGGCGGGCAGGGAACCCTTTCACTACACGCGGATCATGGACCGCAAGTGCTTCGAGCTCGACGGCGTCAAGATGCTGTATTCATCAACCTTCCTGGGGGAGAAGGAGTTCGAGGAGCGCTTTAACGGCTCCGCGTACCGCATGCTCAAGAAGAAGTACGATCCGCACGGGAAGGCGCCGACCTTGTATGAGAAGGTGGCGATGGATTGAACTCCAGGCGCACGGAGCCGAACCTGTGCGCGACAATGCAATGTGCCGGGCCGCCGACATGGCGGGTGCGACGCATTGCTGATCGGATAAGGGCAATGTCCTTGGTTGCCGTTCCATAGCTGTTCCATAGCCTCTTGCGCCGAACCAGCTGAATTACTATATTGAGTAAAAATACTCAATATAGTAATTGTCATGTACCATCGCCCACAGATTCAAACCCTTCTTGATCGGTTGGCAGAAGCCCCGCTAAGACTGGTTCTCTTGGCGGGTCCGCGCCAAACTGGCAAGACTACGCTCATGCTGGAGGCGCAGCGACGCTTGGGTGAAGACCGCTTCATCTATGCTTCCGCAGAGTCGCCACTTGCGCCATACATACCAGCCGATCCATTTGATTCCGGGGCACTTCAACCCGACACTCACTCTGTTGGGCGCGATCACGGATGGCTCCAGAACGTCTGGCGCATGGCGCGTGAAGCAGCGGCAAGAAATGCCTCGCCGGAACGGCCACAGGTTCTGGCGCTAGACGAGATTCAGAACGTTCCGAACTGGTCCGAAGCGGTCAAGGCCCTATGGGACGCCGACCGCCGCGAAGGACGGCACCTGCATGTCGTGCTGGCCGGCTCGGCACCGTTACTCATGCAGCGCGGGCTGACCGAGAGCCTCGCGGGACGTTTCGAAACAATCGAATTTGGCCATTGGGGTTGGGTCGAAATGGAAAGAGCTTTCGACTTCGATCTGGAACAGTACATTTTTTTCGGCGGTTATCCTGGTGCGGCGCCATACATCACGGACGAGGGGCGCTGGAGCGACTATGTTTGCAACGCGCTGATCGAACCCAATATCGACCGGGACATACTTGCCATGCAGCGTGTGGACAAACCCGCGCTGCTCAAGCATTTATTTCATACTGCCGTATCGCACTCGGCGCAGATTGTTTCCTATACAAAGCTGCTCGGTGGGCTGCAAGACGCCGGCAACACGACCACGCTGGCACGCTACCTGGACTTGCTCGGCAACGCGAGACTCGTCGGCGGGCTGGACAAGTTCGGTCACCGACCAAGCATGCGGCGCGGTTCCCCGAAGCTCAACGTATACAACACGGCGCTGGTCACAGCACGGTCCGGGTATCGCTTTGCAGAGGCGCGGGCGGATCGCACCTTCTGGGGGCACCTGGTCGAAAGCGCCGTCGGAGCACATCTTCTGAATACGGCGTCCTCGGGTGTGGCAGTCCGCTACTGGCGACATGGAGGACACGAAGTCGACTTCGTGCTTTCGCGCGGAAACCGCGCTGTCGCGCTTGAAGTCAAAGGTGGCAAGAAAGCGGCGTCCCGCCGCGGCCATGAAGCCTTTCGCGAGCGCTTCGAGCACTTCGGAACGGTGCACACGGAAGTGGTTGGCGCCGACGGCATTCCGCTCGGCGAATTTCTGGCCGAACCGGCCGACCGTTGGCTTGATCGATGAAGTTGGTCGTTGAACGCACGTGTACCGAGATCACCGATGCGGAGGAGTCGGGCACAACTGATGTTGGCAAGCAATTTGGCGCTTGGTCCAGCTGTCCGGGGATCGTCTTGCTGGGCGGGCCGGGAGCAGGCAAGACCACCGTGTTCCGCAACGAAGCCGAGAAGGCGAACGACGGTGAATACGTTGTGGCCAGGGACTTTCTGACCCTTGACCGCGAATCCGAATGGAAAGACCGAACGTTGTTCATCGACGGTCTGGACGAGGTTCAGGCCGGTGCGCTTGACCGTCGCACACCGTTCGACGCGATCCGCCGCAAACTGGATAAACTGGGGAAGCCACGCTTCCGCCTGTCGTGCCGCGAAGCCGATTGGTTTGGCCCGCATGATCGGTTGCACCTTGAAGCGGTAACGAGAACGGGCAAAGTCAAGGTATTGCGGCTAGACCCTCTGTCAGATGACGCCGTCACGCAACTGCTCTACGCCATCTCGGCGGATGGGAATCTAGATGTGCCCGTGTTTCGTGGTAAAGCTGCGGAACATGGTGTTGAAGCATTGGTTTTCAATCCGCTGAACCTCGAATTGATTTTTCGCGTCGTTTCAGATGGCGGATGGCCAACGACGCGCGGCAAGACGCTCGAGTCTGCTTGCAAGTTGTTGGCCCGCGAATTCAACGATGAGCATGTTCAGGGAAATGCGGCGGCCGGACCTGGCCACACAAGTGTTCTTGAGGAAGCCGGTCGGCTGTGCGCCGTTCAGCTGTTGTCGGGAATTGCGGGTTACGCGCTCCAACCGGGTTGTCACGATGAGGCTTGGCCCGAGTTGAGCGGGGCCATTGGAGCGTTACCGAAAGATGCGCTATGGGCCATTCGCAGCCGACTGTTTGAAGTTCGGAGCAACCACGCGAAGCCTTACCACCGTTCGATTGCCGAATTTCTGGGAGGACGCTGGCTCGCCGGCAAAATCGCCGATGGAGTCTGGCCGACCCGGATTCTGGCTCTGCTTGTTTCGCCCATCGATGGTCGACCGCCCATGCCGTTGCGCGGTCTGTTTGCCTGGCTTGCGGCGCACGCGGCGGGGCCGCTGAGAAGGGATTTGATCCGACGCGACCCGATAGGCGTGGCGCTGTATGGCGATGTCCGCGATTTCGCAACGTTCGACAAAATTCAACTACTCGACAGCATTGAACGGACTGCGGACCGGGACAGCAAATTCCTTGAGCAGATACACGACCTCATTGAGCGGTGGGGGGACATCGCCACACCAGACATGTCTGCCAATTTTCGCAAGCGGCTTGAAGACACGAGCCGTTGCAAAGGCAAGCAGGCGGTGGCGTTCGCAATCCTTACAGCGATGCGGAGCGGCGTAGTGATGCCCGAGCTGACGCCGGTGCTTGCCGGAATCGTACGCGATGCGGACAGATGGACCTCGGTCCGGCGCAGGGCTCTTGACGCGTGGCTGGAACAACCTGATTGGAATGTAGAACAAGCAATGAACCTGCTGACCGACATCTGGAACGGTGTTGTTCCGGATAGCGAGGACGAATTTCTGGGCCGCCTGCTTTCGAAGCTGTATCCCCAACACCTGTCCGGAGATGAGGTGGTCGCCCATCTGCGCACGCCGAAATCAGAACATTTTTACGGGAGGTACCAGCATTTCTGGCTCCAAGAAATGTGCGAGCGATCCAGCATCGACCAACTGGGCGAAGCCTTGGACGCGTTGGCGGACCGACAGCAATCCCACAGAGCGATGAGCGGCGCGACACCTTACTTGTTGCGAAGAGTAAACGCGCTCCTGCTCGACCGCATTTTGATTCAGACAAGCGACATCGATGACGAGCGTCTGTACCGATGGCTCGGCCTTGTCTCCAAGAAATCATGTCAGGCCGAGTATGGACGTATATCGAGCTGGTTGGCCAAGCACCCAGAGTTATTCAAGAATATTTTTCGACAGTCACTGATCCATGAGAAGCTGAATTCGACAGCCCGTGAGCGCGTTCTCGACGCCGACCCGCCAGGCGATTTCGGTCGGTGGGCCCTCAACGAAGCCATTTTGTCGCCGTTCGAACGGGTTGCGTTGCTCTTCGTGGATGAAGTCCACACGTGTTTGCGCAGCGGCAAGGGAAGTGATGGCCTTACTGATGGTCTGGTACGTGAGCGCCTCGAAGAAAAGCCGAAGTTGCTCGCCAGACACGCCCGAAATGTGCAGAACACGCAGCGATTCGATGCTGACAGGGCCGAGACTTCACGATCACAAAAGCAGCAACGTCAGAAGAAGCGCGAGATTTTTCGCGACGCGGTGGCGGCGCATGCCGATCACTTGCGCAAGAACGCCGGCTCACCGCAGGTCTTGGATCAATTGGCACAAATCTACTTCGGCCTCGCCGATACAGTCGAGGGCGACACGCCGCGACGAAGACTGGCGGACTGGTTGCCGGACGCCGACTGGCTGGTCGATACGGCAATCAACGCATTGCGGCAAACGCCGTTTCGCGCGGACCTGCCTGACGACGATGAGTTGGAGCGATTGGCGCACCAAGGCAGAAATCACCCGCTATCGCTAGCCATGCTGGCCGGGCTTGAGGAACTGAGAGATCCTTCGCCCGGCAGTTCGCCGTTGGACGATTCCGGCATGCGACGCGCCGTCGCGATGCTTGCGGACGCCAATGAGCCGATAAATCGACAACCGGAATGGTTTCGAGCCGTACTGCAAGTCAAACCCGGAGTTGTCGCCGAATGGCTCCTCAGGTCGTTGACAAACCATTACCTCTCGAAGCGCAGATACGAGCCTATGTTGCTCTACGGGGACTCCGAATACACCCAAGTGTATCGGCTATCCGTGCCCGCGGCGCTGCACAAATTTCCGCCGCGTGCGCAGCAACGCCTTCTGCCCGTGCTCAGGACACTGCTTCTCGCCGCACGTGAACATTGCGAACAAGATGAACTCATCCCCATCGTGACAGCCAAGCTCGCAATCAAAAGCATGACCGCAGCGCAACGTATGTACTGGCTTGGAACTGGCTTGCTGGTCTCGCCCCATCGATTCGCCGACCGATTGCCTACCTTCCTGCACGGCCGTGGAGGTGAACAACGTATCACTTATCTCACGGAATTTTTTTCCGCACGAGGCCCGGTCGTGGTTCCCAGCGGGCTCAGTGAGGAAGCACTGGGATTGCTTATCGAGTGCGTTGGCAAGGCGCACGGCCCGCCGTGGGAGCAGTCCGGCGTTCTTTGTGTAGGCCCTGGAGAGCTGGCTGGCGAACTTGTAAGGAAGCTGATCGACTGTTTGGCAGCAAGGCCATCGCGGGAGGCGCACGCCCACCTCGGGCAACTGGTTCGCAATGATGCCTTGCTCGCATGGGGGCCCACTCTACAGGTAGCGGCTGCGCGGCAACGCGCGAGTGTACGGGAAGCCTCGTTCCGCCAATTGTCTCCAATGGAAGTCGCGGCGGTACTGGATGAAGCATCGCCCGTGAATCCTGCGGACTTGGCCGCTATGACGGAGGACTGGTTACGTGACTACGGTCGCTTGGCACGAGAAGGACTGCCGTGACACGTTGTTGTCGCACCTGCGCCCTGCGCTGCAACAGTACGGAGTCGACGCCGAACCCGAGGGTTCATACAAGGAAGACAGGCGCGCGGACATCCGCGTATCCCGCGCTGGATTCAACGTGCCGATCGAGATCAAGAAAGACACGCACAGGGATGTCTGGAGAGCTGCCCAAGGCCAACTTGCCGCCTACGCCCAAGACCCGGGCGCGGAAGGCCATGGAGTTTATGTCGTACTGTGGTTCGGCTTCAAGGACTGCCAACGCGACCCCGACGGAACACGCCTGGAGTCGAGCGAGGATATGGAAAAACGCTTGAGGGATCGGCTGCCGGACGAAATCAGTTCCCGAACGAGGATTGTCGTGCTTGATGTCTCCGCCCCTGGAGCGGACGATGGTTGAAGTCGCCAGCGGTCTTTGGCGTGTCGATTGCAGGTTGCGCCAAGGCTGAAGATACCGAGCCAACGATTAGCCTTGGCCGACTTGTCCCACAATACGAACCTGCGTGTCCGCATCGCTCGAACCCCACACCCCATTCGTATTCAACCCCGTTCCATGTAGGATGGTAGCCGTCATAAGACTCCGGCACCCGACCCCCGCATCCGCCCGAATGGCGGACAAACCGACAGATCCCACCAACCAACGGAATCCCCATCGACAAACCTCGCCGCACCCTACTCGCCGCCTTCGCGGGCACCGCGCTCGCGGCGCCCTTCCTCGCCGGCCGCAGGGTGTCAATGGCGGAACCCATCACACTACGGTACACGGCGCACGTGCCACGGTCGCACGGACTCTACACCCGCGCGTTTCTGCCGTTCGCCGAAATGGTGGAGAGCGAGACAGAGGGGCGGTTGCGGTTGGAGGCGTATACCGACAGGATACTTCACGGGCCCATCGACGGCTTCAAGGCGGCGGTCACCGGCGTGACGGACTACACCCACGCCTATGTCACCTATCAGCCCGGCAGTTTCAAGCTTCTGCACGCGCCGCAGTTGCCGTTCCTGTTCCCCTCGCCCCAGGTGGCAAGCCTGGTGGTCGAGGAGCTCTACCCGCGCTTCTTCAAGTCGGAATACGAGCGCATGGGCGTGTATCTGGCCCACTGCGACTGCACGAGCCCGTACAACATCATTTCCAAGACGCCGATTCGCCGGCTGGAAGACCTGCGCGGGCTGAAGATTCGCGTCACCGGCGGGCTCACGGCGGACATCTACCGTGAGCTGGGTGCCGTACCAGTGTCCATCGCCGCCGCCGAGATCTATCCGGCTTTTCAACGCGGCATCCTCGATGCCGTAACCCTTTCGCTGGCGGATATCGTGGCGTATCGATTGCAGGAGATCGCGGGCTTCTACACGGTGGGCGATATAAGCGTCGTTCTGCTGCACTATTGCCTGAACCGGCGCACGTTCGACGCCCTGCCCGGCGACCTGCGCGAACAGTTCTACCGCCTGCTGCGGGTTCGCAGCCAGATTGCCGTGCAGAACTACTACAGCGGGGCGGCCTTCGAGCGGGCATTCACGACCCTGGTCGATTCAGGGGTCGAGGTGCTGGAGCTTGACGAGGCGGAGCGGGCCCGGTGGCGAGAAAGGGTGGAACCGCTCAAGCAACGCTACATCACCCGGCATGAAGCCGAGGGACTGCCGGCCGGCGAGTTGGTGGAACGCATGGAGACCTTGTCCGCGACCTACGCATCGCTCACCGACGAGCAGATCAACGCCCGGATCAGGGAAACGCCGGTGGAAGGAATCATCGACCTGTGATCTTGAGGATGCTGAGCCGAGGTTCCGCCTGGGCGGCTGCGGTGCTGTTCGCGATCGCCGTGCGCGCGGCGTTGCCTGCGCTGCTCGCGATGGTCACGCTGGAGGTAGTGCTGCGGTACGGGTTCAACTCACCCCTGCAGTGGAGCCGCGACGTCAACGGCCTGTTGCTGCTGATCACGCTGTTCGCAGCGCTGCCCTACGCCTGGGACCGCGGCTATCACATCCGCATGGAAATCGTTCACCGGCGGATGCGCGCGCGCTGGCGGATCGTGGCCGACGCGCTCTCGGCGCTGGCGGGACTGGTGTTCTTCGCCTTGATGAGCGTGCAGGCGGCGGGCTTCGCCCGGTACATGTTCGTCACCGGCGAAACCGGCGAGGACCTGAGCGTGGCGCTGTGGCCGTTTATGACGTTCGTCGCCGTCTGCGGCCTCGTGCTCTGCGCCCGGCTCGTGGTCAATCCCGAGGCCGCTCAAGAGGCCGACGACGGGGAGGCGCCCGGTCAATGGATGTGATGCTGATTGGCGTCTTCGGCGTCGTCGTGCTCCTCGCGCTGCTCATCGTCGGCGTGCCCATCGGCTTCGCCATGGCCTTCACGGGCATTCTGGGGCTCTGGATCGTGGAAGGGGCGGCGCCCGCCATGGCGCACGCGGCGCTGGTTCCCTGGGAGCATGGGCGGGACTTCATCTTCGTCGCCATCCCGCTGTTCGTGCTGATGGGCCAACTGTTCTACCACGCCGGGCTCGCCGGCGATCTCTACCGGGGGCTGCGCGCATGGGTGGGCCGGGTGCCCGGCGGATTGGCCATCTCCTCGGTGTTCGCCTGCGGCGGCTTCGGCGCGGTGACGGGGTCCAGCATCGCCACGGTGGCGACCATGGGCACCATCGTCATGCCGGAGATGCGTCGCTACGATTACGATACCCGCCTGGCGACCGGCGCGCTGGCCGCCTCCGGGACCTTGGGAATACTGATCCCGCCGAGTCTGATCTTCATCTTCTACGGCGTGATGACCGAGACATCCATCGGCGCGCTGTTCGTCGCCGGCATCGTCCCCGGCGCGATTACCGCGCTGATGTTCGCCGCCATAATCTTCGGCCGCTGCCTGTTGAATCCCTCGCTCGGACCCAAGGGCCCACCGACCTCGGGCCGGGAACGCTTCGCGGCCTTCGGCCGCCTCGGCCCCGTGGCGGCGCTGTTCACGCTCATCATCGGCGGAATCTACGCCGGCATCTTCACGCCTACGGAAGCGGCCGGGATCGGTTGCGCGGGCGTTCTCTCGGTGGCCCTGATCCGGCGCAAGCTCAGCTTCGCCTCCATTGGCGCCGCCCTGCACGGCTCGGCGCTGATCAGCGCCATGATCTTCACCATCATCGTGGGCGGCTACGTGATGGCGCGCTTTCTGGCCGTCACCGGACTCACCGACATGCTGGTGGACCTGATCATCGCCGCCGATCTGGGCCGCATCGGCTTCCTGCTGATGCTGGTGGCGCTGTTTTTCGTGCTGGGCGCGATGCTCGACGTTTTCGGCATGCTCGTGCTGACCATCCCCTTCATTTTTCCCGTGGTCGGCCAATTGGGCATCGATCCTGTCTGGTTCGGGGTATTCGTGGTGGTGATGGCGGAAGTGGCGCTGATCACGCCGCCCATCGGCGCCAACGTGTTCGTGATGCGCCAGGTGGCTCCTGACGTCCCGATGGAGGAAATCTTTCGCGGTGTGTTTCCCTTCGTGCTGGGCGAACTGGCGGTCCTGGCACTGCTGATTTTCGTGCCGGAGACCGCATTGTGGCTCGCCGGCCGCATGGGGTAGGGATTCGTGCCCCCAAGGGGGTAGGGATTCGTGCTCCTATGGGGGCTTGCCCAGCACAGCCCAAGGAAGCCATCGGAACGATGCGGAACGCAAGCGAACCGGGTAACGAACTGTTACGAAGTCTTGGGCAAGGATGGGACTTGTTGATACAATTCCGCGTGGTTCAAACAGCGGCTTGTGGGGGTGGAGTCTGCGATTCCGTGGGTTGATTCCGGACTCTGCGCACTATTCCATGGCCCTCAGAAAGAGGGAGATTTCAATGAGATTCTATTCGCGAGCGACACTGGTGGGTTTGGTGGTCGGGGTTGCCGGACTCGCTGCGAATTCGACTGATTCCATCGCGCAGGAAGCTGCGCCAGCCTCCGCCGTTCCTCTGGAGGAAATCATCGTCGTCGGTTCCAGGCGGCGCGATCGTTCGGCGCAGGATTCCCCGGTTCCCGTCGACGTGATCGACCGGGACGATTTCCTCGCCCACGGCGATGGCGACATGGACAACCTGATCGCCTCGATGGTGCCTTCCTACAACGTGGGCTCCGAACCCATCAGCGACGCGGCCACGTTCATCCGCCCGGCGACGCTGCGGGGCCTGCCGCCCGACGCCGCGCTGGTGCTGGTGAACGGCAAGCGGCGCCACCGCGCGGCCGTCATCGCGCTGTTGGGCGCAGGGGCGAGCGGCGGCTCTCAAGGTCCCGACCTTGCCGCCATTCCCGCCATCGCGATCGAACGGCTCGAGGTGCTGCGGGACGGTGCGTCCGCCCAGTACGGCTCCGACGCCATCGCCGGCATCCTCAATTTCGTGCTCCGTGAAGACAGGGAAGGCGCCACCCTGGACGCCAAATGGGGCAGCTACTTCGAGGGCGACGGCGATTCCGTTACGCTGGCGGCCAATGCCGGCATGCCGCTCACCGATGCCGGATTCGCGAACTTCAGTTTCGAGTGGCGGGAGGCCGATCCCACCAGCCGCAGCGTGCAGCGCGCCGACGCCCAGGGGCTGATCGACGCGGGCAACACCCATGTCCGCCAACCGGCGGCCCAGATCTGGGGCACACCGGAGATCTCCGGCGACTTCAAGCTGTTCGGCAACCTCGGCCTGGACCTCGGCAACGGCAGCGAAGCCTACGCCTTCGGCAACTGGTCCGAGCGCCAGGTGGACGGCGGATTCTACTTCCGCAATCCCCACACACGCGGCGGGGTATTTCGCGGCGACCCGCTCGCGGACGGCACACCGACGGTCAAGGTGGCCGATCTGACGGGTGACATGTCCGGCAACTGCCCGGCGATACCAATCGTCAACAACGTTGCGGACCCGACTGCCGTGGCGGCGGTGCGGGCCAATCCCGGCTGCTATTCGCTGATCGAGAAATTTCCCGGCGGCTTCACGCCGAACTTCGGCGGCTTCATCGACGATCTGGGGATCGCCGGTGGCGTGCGGGGTGAACTCGAATCCGGCTGGTACTACGATCTGAGCGCCACCGCGGGCCGCAGCAACGCCGTGTTCTACATCTACAACACCATCAATCCCCAGTTGCTGTCGCTCGGCAACGACATTCCCACGTACTACACCGCTGGCGGCTACACGGAGACGGACCGGGTGGTCAACTTCGACATGTCCAAGCCCATCGACGCCGGATTGTGGGGGCCACTCAACGTCGCCGCGGGCCTCGAGTACCGTGACGAGACCTTCCGAATCCACGCCGGCGAACCCAACTCCTGGTATATCGACCCGAACCTGGCGGCGCAGGGTTTCGGCATCGGATCCAACGGGTTCCCGGGGTTCCCTCCCGGCGACGCCGGAGAGAACACCGTGCGGGCCTACGGCGCCTACCTGGACATCGAGGCCGACGTCACCGACCGGCTGCTGCTCGGCGGTGCGCTGAGATACGAGGACTATCCGGACTTCGGAGACACGCTGGACGGCAAGATCGCCGCACGGCTTCGGTTGGCGGACAATTTCTCGCTAAGAGGCGCGATCAGCACGGGATTCCGTGTGCCCACCGCCGGCCAGGCAAACCTGCGCAACGTCACCACCGAATTCGCCAACGGCCAGTTGTCCGATATCGCCACGCTGCCGCCGACCAATCCCATCGCCCAACAGAAGGGCGCCGAGCCGCTCACGCCGGAAGAGTCGCGCAACGTCACGCTGGGCCTGGTCTTCAACGCCGGGGCACTGGACGTGACCCTGGACTGGTACAACATCGAGATTGAGGACCGGATCGCCTTCACAAGCCGCTTCGATCTCACTCAGGCGGACATCGACGCGCTACTGGCCGTGGGCGTCTCGGACGCCAGCAGCTTTACCTCGGTGCGGTTTTTCTCCAACCAGCAGACCATGGAAGCGTCAGGCGTCGACCTGGTGGCCAGCCTGCCCTTCAGCCTCGGCGGCGGAGATTCGGAGTTCTCCCTGGCCGCGAACTGGTCGGACATCGAGTTGACGAAGTACAACCCTGCGTTCACCGACGACAACACCCGTCGCCAGATCGAGGAAGGCCGCCCCGACTCCCGTTTGACCGCAACCTGGAGCCACCAGCAGGGCACGTGGCGGTTTCTCGCCCGGGCCCGGCATTACGGCGAGCACTATGATGCGCCATTCAACAGCGGTGGGCTGGCATTCGGCACGTTGGTCGATCTGGCCGGACCGGACACCTTGCTGGACCTGGAAGCCGCCTTCCAGGCGACGGAAAGCCTCTCGGTCCTGGTTGGCCTTCAGAATGCGTTCGACGCCTACCCCTCCGAGAACCCCGATGCTGCCGCCGCGGCCGGTCTGCTGTATCCCGAACAGTCCCCGTGGGGCTTCAACGGCGGGTACTACTACCTGCGCGCGACGTGGCAGATGCCGTAGCGAATGAAGTCCCTGTCGGAACCACCCGAGCCGAATGATCCGGGTGGTTCCGGCATCGGCACCTGTCGATTCCCTGCATAGGCGTTGACTGGCCCTGACCGGCGCCGGCGGGATACAGCGCAGCGCGTTCTCTCCGCTATTGATTGTCGGCTATCGATCGAATACATCCAGACGGTGCGGCGACCAGACCATGCCGTCCGGCGTGTCATGATCCCGGGCCAGCACGCGGGGGGCGCTGTCGGGATCGCCAAAATCATAGATCAGGATACGCCCGTCAAGGCGGGTGGTGACAAATCCGGTGTCGCCCACCGCCAGGAAGCCGAAGCCGCCCGCGCCCGGCTCGTCGCCGGGGATGGCCAGCCGGTGCAGCACCTCGCGGGTCCCGATATCGTAGATGTGTATGCCCTCGTCTTGGCGATTGCCGTAGATGACGGCCATGCGGCCGCCAGGCAGATTGGCGAGACGCCGAGGCTGTGTACCCGCATCGAACTTCTCCGTGACCGCAAGCGTCTCGGCATCGATGATCGAGATCGTGTTTTCGTCCTGGTTGATGACCCACACGGCCCGGCCATCCGGGGTGCCGGCGATCGCTTCGGCCCCCAGACCCGTAGGAATGACCGTCGGCGGCCGGTCTTGGTCCAGGTATACCACCGATACGGTGCCCTGGCCGAGGCGCGCGCCGACGTAAACGCGGCTTCCATCCGGGCTCGGCCACACCATATGCCCTTCCTTGGCACCGACACCGATCGGGTAGGTCCTCACGACTTCAAGATTGGCGACATCGACCAGCGCGACCCGGTCCGTGGTCTCCAGTGTGACGACGGCGTGGCGGTTGTCGGGCAAGAACGCCGAGTCATGCGGTTTGGTGCCCGGCCCCGTGTCGATGCGCCCCAAGACGCGCGCGCCGGGGATGTCCACGACCACCAGACGCTCGCCGGGTGATTGAAGACCGTACTCGGCGATCAGCGCCAGGCGGCCGTCCGGCGACACCGCAACCTCATGGGGCCAGCCGGCGCCGACGGGAATGCGGGCGATTTCCGTTTCCGTCTCAAGATCGAAGAACGATACGCTGCCCGCGTCTGCGTGCCGGTTGACCACGAGCAGGGTGCCGGTTTGGGCAAGCGCGTCCGCGGATCCGATGACGGCTACCACAAGCGCCGCAATCCAAGCCGGACCGGCAGAGTGCCAAATTCGGAATGTCGTCGCATGCGCGATCATTGCAGGTCTCGGTCAATCTTTCTCGGCAACCGCATTCTACGACAATCGGCGGCACCGCTTGTCGGACAGGCCGTTGACGTTATAATGGCGCAACAATGATGGTGAGAACCCAAATATCCATCGATTCCGCGTTGTTGTCCCGCGTCCGAACTCGCGCCTCCGCGCTCGGCATATCTCTTGCGGAATACTTTCGACGGCTCGTTGCCCGTGACCTCGCCGAATCGCCAACAACGGTCAGTCGTTCCGTCGTATTCGATCTCGGTAACTCGGTCGGCACGGATATCTCCACGGACAAGGACTGGATGATTGCAGAAGCGATCGGGGCACAGAAGCTCGCCAAAAAAGATCGATCATCAAGCCATGGCTCATGAGTATCTTTGTGGACACGTCCGCCTGGTACGCCGCCGCCAACACAGGTGATCAGCGAAATGCCCGAGCAAAGGTGCTATTGAAGACGGATGACGCGTTGGTGACCAGCGACCATGTGCTAGTCGAGACATGGCGGCTTATTCACCACAACCTCTCGCCCATCGCCGCGGAAACGTTCTGGGACGGTCTTCGCGGCGGTGTGGCGACCGTTGAACAGACAACGAGCGCGGATTTGGAAGCCGCCTGGGCAATCGGTGAACAATTCTCCGATCAGGATTTTGCCATCGTCGACCGCACTTCATTCGCGCTCATGGTACGGTTAGGGCTTTCACGGGTCATTTCGTTCGACAGTGACTTCGCCGTATTCCGGTACGGGCTTGGCCGCAGGCTGGCGTTCGAAGTGCTGAACTAGGGCGAGAGGGGAATTGCGATGCGAACCAACATTATGGCATTTACGACACTTGCGGCGTTTCCATTCATGCTGTCCACACCCGTGGCGGCCCATCACTCCCACGGGAATTATTCCCTGTTCGAGTACACGCACCTGCAGGGCGAGGTGAAGGAACTGCTCTGGCTGAATCCCCATGTGTGGATTCACCTGGAAGTGACGGACGAGAACGGCGAGGCGTCCATGTGGGCCCTCGAAGGCGGCAGCATCAACGCGCTGCACCAACGCGGCTGGTCCCGCGATGACGTCAACCCCGGCGATCTCGTCTCCGTCAGGTGCCACCAGCTGAAAGATGGCTCCAATGGGTGCCTGTTGGGTTACCTGACTCCACCGGGAGGCGTCGAGAAGGAGTTCGACTAGCGTCGAGTCGAGCCGGTTCGGTCACATCAGCGATTGTCAGGCGATTCTCGATTGTCACGCGATTCGTGGCAAGGTACTTGCAATGAAATTGAGGGAGTCATCATGCGGATTGTAGCGTTGGGGATCATTTCGCTGGCGCTGCCGTTGGTGGCATCGGCGCAATGGCGTCAGTTTGAGGATCAGTCGGAGTACTTCAGCGTCAATTTCCCGGGGGAACCACAAGTCACGGAATTCTCCTACGACTCGGAGTACGGTGCCACGCTCCCTGCAAAGGTGTACGCGGTGACGAACGGCGACAGCCTGCATTCGGTTACCGTGGTCGACTTTACCGACGCCCAGCAAGCCTACCTGGAACTCGCCGACCGCAGTGACGAGGCCAACAACGCCTCGCTTTGGCTCTACGACCAGCGCGCCTCGGTCGCGTACGCGACGCGGCAGTTCAGGTTGCGGGGCGGCGATGTGACCTACGACGCCTGGCACCACATCGACCTGGTCGAAGGCCACCAACTGCAGATCACCAACCCGGATGCCTCGCGCACCTTCGCCGGCATCTATTTTCACCACAGCCGCCTCTACATTCTCGAGGCCACCGTGCCGGAAGGATCGCTTCCCCCGGGCCTGTTCCAGCAATCGTTGAGTTTTCTCGACGAAACCGGTACCCGTATTCGTTACAGGCTCTTTCCCGACGGGTCCAGGGAGCGCGCGAACTTGCCGTAGCGCACCATCGCCGGAGAAGAGGGGCGGACCAAACAGGAGAAACTGATGAACACAGTCGACTCGACTCTTGCGGCAGGCCCGCTGGCCACCACTCGACCAGCTGCCGTGCCACCAGCCTCCGCTCCACCTGCCGCCGCCATGTTTGCTGCTCCAATTGCCGCCGCCACGATGATCGCCGCGGCAATCGTTCTCGCGCCGCTGGCCTCGGAAGCACACCATTCGCGACAGGAGTTCTCCCTGGACATCGAAGTGGTGGAAGGCGTGCTCCAGAGCGTCAACTGGACCAACCCACATCCGACTTTCGACATGACCGTGACCGGCGAGGACGGCGGCGAAGAGACCTGGGAAATACAGGCCTTCGGCTCCCTCTATACGCTTTCGCGCGGAGGCGTGTCGGGCGACAATTTCGAACCCGGACAGCAGGTCAGTGTCGCGGGGCAGGTTTCAACGCGCCGGGACAACATCTTTCTCGCCAACAACGTGCTGCTTCCGGACGGCCGGGAGGTGGTGCTCAACGGCGGCGCCGAGCCCTATTTCAACGAATCGGCGGAAGCCGGCGGGCAGGCTTACTGGGCGGCCGCTGAGGATGATGTCGTCGATGCCGCAGCGGAGAACCTCGGCATGTTCCGCGTCTGGAGCCAGCCGCACCGAAGCGCGGGAACCACGGAGTTGGAAGGCGCCATCAGCATCCACCTGCCGTGGAACGAGGCCGCCCTGGCCCGGCGCGCCGCGTGGGACCCGCTGGACGATCCCGACATGCAATGCATGGCCAAGGGAATGCCGGCGGTGA
The DNA here is from genome assembly GCA_965221035.1 of Candidatus Rariloculaceae bacterium. Lineage (GTDB taxonomy): Bacteria > Pseudomonadota > Gammaproteobacteria > Steroidobacterales > Rariloculaceae > UBA6522. The sequence goes on along the minus strand of OZ244860.1, from coordinate 2,509,431 downwards.
TGGTCACGCCGCATCCGGTCACATTCTTCGAGGACGGTTCGAACATCCGCATGCTCGCGCACGAGTACGGCGTCGAAAGGACCATCTACATCGACAACGAGCTACCGGAAGAGCGGCCGCCCAGCACCGTGGGCTACTCCGTCGGGCGGTGGGAAGGCGATACCCTGGTCGTGGAGACCACGGACATCGCCTGGAACTACTTCTTCTTCGGCTTCGGACTCGGGGATGAGGTGGAAGTCGAGGAAAGATTCACGCTGAGCGACGATCAGGCCCGACTCGATTACTCGGCGGTGTTCACGGACCCGGAAAATTTCACCGAGCCCGCAACCGTCGAGCGCTTCTGGCTTGCGCTGGGCGAAACACCTGAACCGTATAGCTGCACGCCGGATCAATAGCCTCCCCGCGGAACTTACGGTCCCTCGACAGGCTGCCGGCCCCTGCCGCCCAGCGACCTCCTGCCGACCCGGCTACTCGGCGACCGCGTTCCAGATCGCTTCCGCCTGGCCGAGGATGGCGGGCAGGTCCTGCGCCAGGAGGTAGCCGTCGTCGATGAGCGCCATGGCCTCTTCGGCCACCAGGCCGAGGTAGTGCGCCTTGTCGTGATAGCGCTCCTCGATGGACAACCGGGGGTCACCCGCCGATTCGCGCTCGGCTCGGGTCCGGTGGAACGGAAGGAATGAACCGGACATGTGGGAGACGGTGTCCGTAGGCCCGTAGTCGGCGTTGTACAGGTTCCACCCGGTATAGGTTGCCAACGGCGCCACCAGGCCCGGGGTCCGCAATCCGCCCAGTTCGTTGCCGTCTTCGTCCACCTGGGGCACCAGGATCGGATACGCGGGGCCCACCTCGGGCGGTTCCCGGCCGATGATTCCGTCGGAGGCAAATTGAGGGCCGTAGTCGACGCGATAGGCCTTGTGCGTCCTGGTGGGGAAGTTGATGCCGGGCAGGTCCGGAAAATCGACGCTTTCGGGTTCCACCAGCGTGCCGTCGGCGATGAGCGGAAAGCGGTTGGCCGGCGGAGGCGTGCCGTCGACGATCCACTCCTGCATCCGCACCAGCAGCGCCCGCATGAACCACGAGAAATCGTTGGGGTTGTTTACGTTCTGGCCGTTGGTCCGCTCCGGTGGGAATTCCGACGGCAGATGCTGCGACCCGGCGAAGTGATAGACACGGGCGTGTTCCTCCATCATGGGGGCATCTTCCTCACCGTCCAGCGTGGTGGTCAGTAGCGAGGCGACACGGCCCCAGTACTCGTAGGAGCTGTTGACGTTGTACACCTTGGGCATGAATTCCTCGGGGACGAGGGAGAGCATGCCACCGCTCTCGCCGGTCAGCGGATCGGTCAGCTCGACATCGGCATAGGGAAAGATGTCGGTCGGGTAGAAGAAGTTCAGGAACGGATGCGCGTCCCGGGATGGCTGGCCGAACCGCAGGTTGAAACTGCCCCGCGCGGCGCCGCCGATCTGCGCGATGATGCCGTCGAAGGCCTTGCGGTTGTGCTCGTCCTCGTTGAATCCCATGTAGACGAAGGTCCGAAGGGTGCGCCCGGGTTGGGACATGCCGTAGCCGATGGCGTGGTCGATGGCGCCTTCAGGGACGTTCAACGCCTCCGAGGAACCGTACTTGAAGAGCGGAACCGCGTCGCGCAATGCGGCAAGCCCGAGCCCCACGACTTCCGGATTCTGCGCCTTGTAGACCACCTCGTAGATGCGGTGGGGCTCGAAACCCGTGGAAAGGTAGACGCGCGTCATGTCCGCCACCACTTCGCCGTTCTCGAGCCGGGCGAAATCCCACTGGTCCCTGGGGATGGGCTGCCGTTCCCCTTCCACCTCGTCGCGGACCGTCATCACGTTTTCCGGCGCATCGGGATCGGAGACGGGGTAGGGGATGTGGTTCCGGTCGGCCAGGGTGCGATCGAAAACCGCCTCACGCACCACGAAGTCGCTCCGCACCAGACCGGTGATGGGCTCGTCCGGTTCGACCCGGGGCACGAACACCCTTGAACCATGGGGCCGACTGAGCGGCACGTCGAACTGCCAGCCGACCCAAAGCAACGTATAGCCTTGCTCCATCAGGAATCCGTCGCCGAAATTCTCCGGCGTGGTGGGATTGACCGCATCCCACTCCCCTTCTTCGTCGCGCCCGTGGTTGAAGAAAGTCAGCATGCGCCGCGTGCCCCGGTTCGCGACGCCCAGCAGCACGGTGCCGTTCCCCCGCTCCATCTGAACGGGCTTGATGAGCAGGAAGTTGGCGGAAAACTCCACGTTGCCGTCCGCGTTGACGGGCGCGTGCTCGATGTCGACTATGATCTGGTTGGCCGGATTGTCCGGGTCGACTTCGAAAAACAGCGTGCCGATGAGCTTCTCGTAGGGACCCGCGAGCCCCCAGGGCTTTCCGCCCAGCACGTCCTCGTGAACGTCCACCTCCGCGCCGACCACGCCGGCCTTCGCCAGAGGCACGGTCAAGCAGGCCACGGGCCCCATCAAGCAGGAAAGCAGGAGTGTTCGCGGGTTGATCTTCATTTCATTCTCCGAATACTGCGCTCAAATGCGGCACTGGAAGGATTCAACGGTCATTTCCGGATACCAGACCCAGAACTTGGTCAGCATCACCGGCTCGGTGAAGTTGGCCGGATCGGTAACCGTCAGCGAGTAGTCCAGCCGGCTGCCGTCCTCGCTGAGCGTGAACCGCTCGAGCATTTCCGAATCCTGGCTTTGAGGTGTGCCGACCACGTCGAACCAGGGCCAGTCGGACTTCGTGGTACGCACCACGAGCGTATCGCCTTCCCACCTCCCGGTTGAGAACCCGAGCTTGGACGTGGGCTCGTTTTCGTCGGTCGCGTCCGGGTCCATGTGGATCATCCGAAGCGTGTCGTACTCCTCCATGTGAAGCACGATGTCGTCGCCCTGGTGAAAAAACTGCATCGGGTAGGGCTGCTCCATGATAGTCGGCATGCCCTTGGAGACACAGTTGAGGACCGGATTGTCCTCGACCGGGTCGAACCCGTCGACCGAGGCGCGGGCCGCCGGCGTAAGCGGATAAACGTCGAAATCGAAATTCGGATTTGAATCCTGCGGAATGAGCAGCCCCTGGTCCCGCGGCGTGCTCCAGACCCGAAAGATGCCGAGTTCAGGAGCCGACGGATCGCCGGGGCCGATGGGGCCGGCGCGGCCCAGCGTCTCATCGGCCCAGCGCGGTTCGCCCCGCGGCTCGAGCACCACCTCCTCGCCGTCTGCCCGGAGAATGTTTTCCAGGTAGATCATGCTCGAATCCCTTCTGCCGGGGTTGCCGGCCACGCGGACCCAGTCGCCCTCGTTGACGAGCTGGCCCGAAATGCCGTCGCGCCTGAGATTGGTGAGCGATGTCATCTCCACGTTCCATTCCCGCGGGGCGCCGTCCTCATCGGTGCCGCGGAGCTGGAATCGCACATGGGGATTGCGCCAGGAAAGCTCGGCCACCTCGCCTTCGGCTTCCACCACCGCGGCCGTGTCGAATACCGCCGCAACGCTATGGTGGCCCTGGGCAAGTGTCGGTGCAACGGCCACGAGTACGAGCGTGGCCAGGGTTCTGATTGTCAATGTCTTCTCCTTCTCAATGGTTACGGTTCGAGTCCGGTGCCGCCTTGCCACGGCCCGGCGGAAGCGCCCCCTATGGCGCACCGGCGAACCGCAGGTCCGGCGCATCCTCGACCGGCAGCCAGTTCGCCAGTTCCGCCTTCACATCGGCATGGCCGGGGTCGCCGACAAGATTGTGCCATTCGTTGGGATCCGTGTCGTGATCGTACAGTTCCTCGCTACCGTCAACGTAGCGAATATAGCGGTAACGCTCGCCGCGCACCGCATGATTGCCGAACAGATGCGTGGAAATCGCGGGGCGATTCCATTCCGCGCCGGGGTCCTCAAGGAGCGGCACAAGACTGGTCCCCTCAAGGTGTTCGGGGACGTCGATGCCCGCAAGCCCCGCCAGGGTGGGAAAGATGTCCAGCAAGGAAACGGTTCGTTCGCTGCGGCTGCCCGGGGTGGTCACGCCGGGCACGACGAAGATCAGCGGTACCCGGGTGGACTCTTCCCACAACGTCTGCTTGCGCCACCGCTGCTTCTCGCCCAGGTGCCAGCCGTGATCGGACCAGAGTACGATGATGGTGTTGTCGGCGCGGCCGCTCCGGTCCAGGGCGTCTATGATTTGCCCGACCATGGCGTCGGCGAACGTCACGCTGGCCAGGTAGGCCTGTACGCCCTCGGCCCACTTGTTCGCCTGGACCACCCATTGGTACAGATCAAGGGCCGGCATGGTCGAGTCCTGGGTGAATTCGCGTCCTATTTCCGAGACATCGTCCAGGTCGTTGTCCAGGACGGCGGGCAGGACGATGTCCGCCAGCGGATGCGCGTCGAAATAGGCCTGGGGCACAAACCATGGAGGATGAGGGCGGTAGATCCCAGCGGCGATGAACCGAGGCCCGTCCGCGGAGTCGAGAAGCCTCTCCGAAATCCACGCCGCCACCTGTCCGTCGCCCATGGCCCGATCATCGGCCACCACGTGGGACCAGTCGATATTGAAGGTGATGGGGTTGCCGTTGGCAGGCCGCTCCAGGGGAGCGATTTCGTCCGGCAGCTGGCGATCAAACGATGGATAGTAGGCGTCCCAGGCGCGGGCGTCGTGGTAGCCCCTGAATGCGTCCGGGTAGTAGGTGTGGGCGTGGAAAATCTTGCCCGCACCGAGCGTGCGATAACCATGATCGCGAAAATGCCCGGGTATGGTCGGCAGCTCGGCCAGGTGTTCGTAGTCAAGCCAACTCGGGTCGTTCTCGTAAATGCCGGTCGTGGACGGGCGCAGGCTCAGCATCAGGGCCGTTCGAGACGGGTTGCAGATCGAAGCCGCCGCATGGGCGTTGGCGAACAGCATGCCGCGGGCGGCGAGCGCGTCGATATTCGGCGTCCTGGCCTGTGGGTGCCCCCCGAGGACACCGACCCAGTCATTCAGGTCGTCGATCGCGATGAACAGAATGTCGGCATGGTCCGCATCCTGCGCACGGCAGGAAAGCGATGCGAACAGAAAAAACAATGCTGCCGCGTGTCTTGCTTTCATCTGTGCCCGTCCCCGGAACCATTGAGGACTGTGCATCCTGTCGAGGGAAGTGCATATTATTGCGTTGGTGGACATTTGGCGAATCAGGCCCGGGTGACCCATGGCACTACGAATCGAATGCATGCTGGCGTGTGCCAATCATCTTGGCGAAGGGCCGGTATGGGACACCGCGACCGGCATGCTGTGGTGGCTGGACGGCACCGGCCGGCGCGTAGGCAAACCCTCGATCTGGCGCCTTGAGCCGAAGTCGGGAAGGGTGGCCAATTGGTCGCTGGACTGCGATGTGGGCGCCCTCGCCATGCGGGAGAACGGCAAGCTGGTCCTGGCAATTGACGGGGGGTTCTGCTTTTTCGATCCGGCAACCCGGGAACTGGAACTCATCGAACCCATCGAAGCCGACCAGACCCGTTCGCGCCTCAATGACGGCAAGGTGGACCGTCGCGGCCGGTTCATCGCCGGGGGCATGGACGACAAGGAGGAATTGCCCATCTGCGGGCTGTGGAGGCTGGATCCGGATTTCTCCGTGACGCGTATCGAGCAGGGCATCATCTGCACCAACGGGCCCTGCTGGAGCCCCGATGACAGGACCTTCTACGTGGCGGATACCTTCGTCGACGAATTCTGGGCCTACGACTACGATATCGACACCGGTACGCTCTCCAACAAGCGCGTTTTCGCTGACACCAGGGGCAGCGCGGGGGTTCCGGACGGCTCCACGGTGGACGCAGAGGGTTGCCTGTGGAACGCCGAACTGATCTCAGGCGACCTGGTTCGTTACGACCCCGATGGGAACGTGGAGCGCAGGATCGGGATGCCGGTCAGGAACATCACCTCGGTCATGTTCGGTGGTGACGGTCTGGACGAAATCTATGTGACCTCCATGGCAAGGGTGAAACATCCGGCCGTCCACGAGCGGTTCCGCAAGGACGCGAAGCCGCAATACGGCGCGGGATCGCTGTTCAGGATCACCGGGCTTGGGATACAGGGATTGCCGGAGCCGCGGTTTGCGGGGTGAACGCAAGGGTGCCAGTGAACGCACCCTTGCGTTGGCCGCATGGCGGACCCCTAGAATTCCATCCTCAAGCCAATCCTGTAGCGCCGTCCCAGCGTGTCGAAGAATACCGGCTGCGTACCCAGCGTGGTTCCCGTGCCGAAGAAGGCTCCGCCACTGCCCAAGAAGGGCGGGTCCTTGTCAAACAGGTTGTTGACCACGGCATAGAGCTGCATGGACCGGTCCGCTCCGGTATCGAAGTCATACGTTCCCGAGAGCGTGTACACGGCATAGTCCGGCACCGTGTTCTCATTTTGGCTTTCGTCCAGCGACGGACTGTAGTCCGGGTCGTCGGGACCGATCCGGGTGGGCACGTTGACCCCTTCCGAAATCCACCTCATCTGTCCGGTAATGCTGAACCGGTCGCGGACCCAGGTTGCAATCACGTTGGCAGTGAGGTCCGGTGCCGCCGCCCAGTCCGAAAGAAAACTGACGGCATTGCCCGTGACCCCGGCCAGATCCTCGAACAGATTGGGATTGGTCGCATTGGGCTGAATAATCTGGTGAAACGTCCGAGAACCGATCACCCGCAGATTGAAGGTGCCCACCGGCAGCGGAGTGATCCAGTCAAAGGTGAAATCCAGCCCCGAAGTTTCATACCTTCTGAAGTTGAACGCAGTATGGTACTGGGTTTCAATATCCACGAAGCAGGTAGCCGGACAGGGCACGGAATCCATTCCTCCCGGCACGCCCATACCAAGGTGGTCCATCGCCGGGTCCCGCCACGGCGTCGTGGTCCCGGACATCCGGTCGCAGGCCTCCTGATTGCCGTCGTAGCACAGGTCGAGGTTCAGTCCCAGGTTTGCCGGGGTAATCGCATCCTGCAGGTCGATCTCGTAGTAGTCCAGTCCCAACCGCAGATTCGTCCCCGCCGGCTGGATAACGAACCCGATGGTGTTGGTATCGGCTTCCTCCGGCTTCACGTCCGGACCGCCATACAGTGCGGATTGCACCGGGTCCATTGTGTTCTGCGTCCAGGGATTGTCCACGAAGCCGAAAAAACTTCCCGGAACAAAGATCTGGCCATAGTAGAGTTCGCGGAAGTTCGGCGCACGGATGTCCTTGGATGTGCTGAACCGGACCCTGAACGAGGGCACGACATCCCAAGCGCCGCCCAGTTTCCAGGTGGTGATGTCGTGGCTGTACTGCTCGCCCGGAACGGGAGTGCCGCGGCCCGCCGTGTGCTCGTATGAGGATTGGCGCGCGGCCACCTGGATGTCGACATTCTCGTGTAGCGGGATATCAAGCTCGCCGAAGTACTCCAGTACGTCCACGTCGCCACCGAACGATTCACCGTACTGGATAGCGAAATCCGTGCGCAGGGGGCCGAGTTCCTCGGCGCCGACATTGGAAATGGACTCCTTGCGGAACGAGATGCCTGCGGCCGCCCGGATGGGACCGGCACCAAAGCCGGCACCGATGTCGCCGGAACTCAGGAATTCGTACATGTCCTGCTTGACGACCGTGTCTTCGCGCAGAAAGCCCCAGCCGTATTCGCGCATCTCGTCGGTCAGGTTCTGGCCCAGGATGTTGATGGGCACGCATCCCTCCGACAGGACCGGGTTGGCCAGCAAGCGACCCGGCACGCTATAGAAGGGTGCTACCAGATGGGGAGTGGTGATGCCGGGGTCCACATCGACACGGCAGGCGGGCTGGCCGGTGGCCGGATCGATCACCGCATCGAAACCATATCCCCAACGATTCTCGAAGGCCACATCGTTGACCGATTGAGTGCGGTCGGACTCGCCGAATTGGGCATAGGCGTTCCAGGTCCACGAGGAATCGCCGAACCGTCCGTCCAGGCCGAAGGCGAAGCGGGTCAGATCGGTCGTGGTCGCATTGCCGTAGTCGATCTGACCGAACCAGCTCTTGCGAATCGGCACACCGCCGCCCCAGCACGGGAACGGTCCGGCAAAGAATCCGGCGTTCGCTTCCTGTTCAAGGATGAAATCGCGAATTGTCGTGTCACCACCGGTGTAACGGGGATCGATAAAGGCGTAGTCGGAGCGCATGCACCAATAGTTGGATGCCTGCCCGGTGCTTGGGGACCATGTGGAAACCTCGCCCAGCGAAGCTTCGGCAAAGAAACCCAGGTCGTCGGCAAACTGCGTCGTATAACTTGCATACACGACGTTTCGTTCGACATTGGATCTCAGGCGCGAGTCTTCGTAGAGACCCATGCCGTCACCGCCGATAGCCGTACCATCGAAGAAGTCGTCCCCCCACATGCCCGGGTCGTAGTCGATCAGGCCGCGACCGTCGGCGGTGAACTGCACGCCCGGCACGACACCGCCGGCATTGGGTGTCCGACCGCCAAGGCCGGGCAGCCAGAACAATCCGTTGGGACTGCTCCAGGCGCCGCGGAGCCCTCCGCGGATGATGTGCTCCGGATTGCCGTCATCCGGCCAGTTCGGGTTCTGGATAGTGCCGACATTCTGCGCGCACCAGTCGCGGCCGGACAATCCGCAGTTGGGCATGTCGGCCAGGTCCTCTACCTCGACGCCGATCACGAAGTTTCCTCCCCTTCCGCCTTCGCCGATCGGGGTGCCCCAGGCCAGACCGACATGGGAATCACCGGCGTCGCCCCGCGTCGTATCGGCAAAGTCGATTTCAGCGCGGAATCCGTCCAGCGTGCGGTCGAGCAGGATATTGGTCACGCCGCCGATGGCGCCGGATCCATAGGAAGCCGATGCGCCCCCGGTCACGACCTCCATCCGGTCGATGAGTACCGTGGGGATGAAGTTCAGGTCGACGCCATCTCCCTGGTTCGTCGGCACGTGCCGGCGCGAGTCCACGAGCGTCAGCGTGCGGCTGCCGAAGAAGGGATTCAGACCCCGGAGATTGGCGATCGAGGAACCGTTGAAGAAGTTGCTGCCGGGACCAAACGCACCGGCGCCCACGGCCGGGTTGTTGGTGTTGATGTTGGCGGGAATCTGTGCGATAGCATCGCCTAGATTGACGATTCCCAGGTTGTCCAGGTAGTCGCTGTCGAAGACTGTCGTCGGTGTCGCCGAACTGAAGTCATCGCGGCGGATAAGCGAACCCGTGACGGTGATCTCCTCCAGCGTGATCGCCGCTTCGGACTCCGGTGGGTCCTGCGCGAAGGCCGAACCAATTGGCAGGATCGCAACGATCGTTGCCAATGCAACTGAAAGAAAACTCAAGGCGCGCAAGGATTCAAGGCATTTTATTCTGTTCACTGCACTCCCTCCGGGTCTGCGGCAGCCGCATACCCTTGCAAAAACTACGCCCGTTCGAACGCCAAACAAACCGAACGGCGCGGTTCGATGATGCTAACGGTTGGCGGAAATCGAGTCAATCACGCCATTGATCCAACCGATGACGCCGCATCGGCTGCATCGGCTGCATCGAATACGAGAGCCTATTCCCGTTCCTCGTTCTCGTAAGGCGCACCGATTCGAGTCGAGCCCAGGAACAGTCGCCTGCCGTCCGGGAAGACGATGTCGCGCGCGTTGGCTCGGGGCGAGCCGTCCTTCGCCTGGAAGCCGTCCACCATGACCCGGGTGCCCGCCGGCAACGAGTTTCGATTCCAGCCGCGGCGCAGTAATGTGCTCGGCGCTCCACCTTCCACCCGCCATCGCTCCACGGTGCCGTCTTCCGTGGTGACGTCGATATGCAACCAGGAATGGGGATTGACCCACTCGAACATCACGACCACGCCGTCCAGGTTGACCGGACGATTCGCGTCGAACTCGGCCGCGAAGGAATGGTGGGCAAGTGCCGGAGCGGACCCGGCAATTATCGACATCGCAGCACTCAAGAGCATGTACCTGGATTGAATTCGCATCTGATCGATCTCCTGAAAAAGTGGATCGGTGGCCTGTGGATAGTGTTTCGGCTACTCCTGTTCCGGGAGTTCCAAATCCTTGTAGAACATTTCTTCGACAAATGGCACGCACTTGTACTCGAGAATTTGCGCATGGGGTTCCACACGCCGATAAAGCGGCATGGCCATCTGCCAAGGTCGGGAAAACGTGTTGGGGTCTTCGATCGTGACCTCGTATTGAATGTGATTCCCGCCAGTCAGCGTGAATCGCTCGGTCACCCGCATGGCTGGACTGTGATGGTTGCCGGCGCGGTCGAACCAGGTCTTGCCGTTGAAGCCGGTGGTGACGGCGACGAGCGTATCCCCGTCCCAGTAGCCATTTGAGCGGCCCATCCAGGTGTCCACGGGCGGTTCCATGTGGTCCGACATGTGAATCATGCGATTCGCGCTGGCGTATTCATAGACGAACAGGATGTCCGTGCCGCCACCGCCTTGTACGATCTGAAAGGGATATGCCATGTAGTTGGCCCGCGGAATTCCCGGCAAGTAGCAATTGGTTTCGGGGTCCGACCGGGGCCATCCGGCGCGATTCTCGGCGCGTTTTTCGAGCGCTTCCGGCAGGTACGGGATGGTGCCGTCCACCACGACGCCTTGGCCGGCCGGTATGGCGCCGAGCGCGCCCAATTGCCAGAAGTCGGCCAGAGGCTCCGCCGAATGCGCCTCGATGTTCCAGTAGGCCGTGCCCATGGCCTGCCAGATGCCGTTGAAATTCGGTTCGCCGTCGACCCGCTCCGGGAGAGACTCCTGCGAGTGGGCCGTCATGGCAACGATCAGGGTTGCCAGCGGCCATGCATGTGTCCATTGCTTCAACACTTGATCGGACCTCCTCAACCGGATTTTTCCTTCGACTCTCATTGTTTTCTTCATCCGCTCATCCATCCCCGACGGTTTGTTGGTGGGCGCAAATCAGGGCAACGCATAGGCCTTGACCAGATCGCCGGCTATCACCGCCACATGCTGCCGGCCATCGCCAGCCGCATAACTCATCGGGTTCGCGTTGGCGTTGGCTTCGAGCCGCGTCGTCCAGACTTCTTCGCCGGTCTCCGCGTCGAAGGCGCGAAACCGGCGGTCGTTCGTGGCGCCCACAAAGACCAGCCCGCCCGCCGTCACCGTCGGTCCGGCGCTGCCGGCGTTGCCCACCAGCTGTCTGTCCACGGGCAGGTCTTCGACGATTCCCAGAACCGATTCCCAAACGATCTCGGCGGTATCGGCGTCCACCGCGACCAGTCTTGCCCACGGCGGCTTCTGGCACGGCAGGCTTTCGCCGGGCAATGGCCGCCCGTCCTCGCCGATGCCGGCAACCGACGCGTTGAAGCTGAAGAATGGACCGACGCCGTCCACGCTGGCCCTGTCGTAGGGCTGCGTGGAGCCCACCGCTTCGAAGCTGTAGGTCTCGGCCGGGTCCTTGTCCTGGACCCATCCCACCAGCGACGTATCGTTGGCATTGACAAACACGTGGTTGGTTTCCGGGTCCACGGCGACCCCGCCCCAATTGACCCCGCCGATGCCGCCAGGGAACTGAACGGTGGACTTCGGGGGATCGTCCGGCGCCTTGTAATGGAAAGGTGTGAATGGGCCGGCGTTGTAGAATCCGCCGCTCCTGTCCCACAGGGCATTGCACGCTTGCACATGTGCGGCGCTGGTGTCATCCGCAGTGACCATGTCTTCCCTGACGAACGAAACCCGGCTCAGCGGACCCGGTTTGACAGGAAACGGCTGTGTCGGCGAGTACCATTCGCCTGGGACGTCACCCTGCGGGACGGGACGCTCCTGCACTTCGAACACCGGTTGGCCGGTGATCCGGTCGAGCACGAAGACGTAGCTTGTTTTCCCTACGTGGAAGATGGACGGGCGGCTTTCGCCGACATCCTGCCTCAGTTCGATGAGACCGCCTGACGAGGGCATGTCGGAGTCCCACAAGTCATGGTGGACGGTCTGGAAATGCCAGCGGTATTGTCCGGTCTGGGCGTCCACGGCGACGATGGAATTGGCGAACACGTTGGCGCCCGGACGGCCGCCGCCGTAGTAGTTGGGCGCGGGACCCGAGATGGGCAGGTAGGCGATGCCGCGCTCAGCGTCGACCGGAGCGGAAAACGCCCACATGTTGGTGCCGGAACGGTTTTCCCAACCGTCGCCCCAGGTTTCGTTCCACGGCTCGCCTGCGCGCGGCACGGTCTGAAACTCCCACAGCTTGCGACCGGTGCGCACGTCGAACGCCCTCGGATTGCCGGGCGGGCCCTGGGGAAGCTCGAGGACCGCGGCGCCGATGATGGCGACATCCCGCCAGATGGTGGGCGTGCCCCCGTAGGGCACGCCGACATCCACGTATCCGCTGTCGCCGAAGCCTTCCACCGGTTCTCCGGTGGCAGCGTCCACCGCGATCAACAGGTTGCGACTCATGAACAGGACCCGTGCCGGATTGTCGCTGTCGCCGGGCCACCAGGCCACTCCGCGATTGGAAACCGCCGCCGGCAGGCCGCGAAAGTCCGGCGTGTCGTCCGGAAGGGCATAGGTCCAGACTTCCTCGCCCGTCCCGGAATCGAGTGCGACCACCTGGCCACCACTGGGCACGTACATGACGCCACCAATGGCCAGGGGGACGGCGGTCGAGCCGGTGGCAAGCCTGTATGACCACGCTTCCGCCAGCATGCCGACATTGCCGCGGTTGATCTCGTCCAGCGGCGAATAGCGCGTGGCGGCGAGATCCCGGTTGATCGTACGCCAGTCACCCGGTGGCATGTTCGCGTTGTCGCCGGTGTCTCCGGCCAGCACGGTTTGCCTGGGGTCGCTCATTCCCGTGGCCGGCAAGGCGGCGGAGCCGCCAACATCGTCCTGCGCCACTGCGGGCATGCACGGGACAACCGCGGACAGTGCGACCGCTTTCGTCAGAACGCCCCCGGGCAATCTCGACATGAAAACACACCACTCAAATGGCTTGTTGTTCCTGGATGATACAGGTGATGGGCTTCTTAGCCAAACCGACAAGTTCGCCAATATTGTATGGGGTAATTTCGGGACAGTGCTTCACGCGGGCCGGAAGCGTGTGCTAAATTCACCAAACTAATCAGTTCGGCAGTCAGGCCGACAAAACTGGAGCGTATCATGAGTCACCGAGTATCCGCTTGCAGACTGTTCGGTATCTTCGGGGGCATGTTCGTCGCGATGACATGTGTCGAAGCACTGGCGCAACCGGCGCCCGCCGAGAGCGATCCGGATTGGGTCCACCCGATAACGCCCTGGGGCGACCCCGATCTCAGGGGGATCTGGCCGGTCGACCACATGATTGGCACACCTCTGGTTCGGCCCGAGGAAATGATCGATCGGCTGTTCGTTACCGAGGAGGAGTTTGTCGCGCGCCAGGAGACCATGCGCGAAACACAAGCACGCTACGACCAGGAGGATTCCGAAGACCGGATCGGCATGGGCCACTGGGCGGAACCGTGGCAGGCCCAACGCCAGACGTCCCTGATCATCGATCCTCCGGATGGTCAATTGCCGGAATTGACGGAATTCGGCGCGGCCAAGTCGGAGACGCTGGGAAGCAGCTGGTTCAGGGAGACCTGGGACAGGCCTGAAGACTTCGACGTCTGGGATCGTTGCATCACTCGCGGCATGCCTCCGTCCATGCTGCCTTTCCGATACAACAACGGAATCGAGATCATGCAGGCGCCCGGCCATGTGGTGATCCGCCTGGAGATGATCCACGATACGCGCATCATCCCGGTGGACGGTCGTCCGCAACTGGATCCCGCGATTCGCCACTGGATGGGCGAGTCCCGTGGCCGCTGGGAGGGCAACACGCTGGTCGTGGAGTCCACCAATTTCAATGGCATCCCCGGGATGACCAATGTGGCGACCGTGGGCACGCCCTGGCACAGCATCGCCACCAGCGAATCGCTGCACATCGTCGAGCGCTTCACGCTCATCGATGCCGACACCATCCAGTTCGAAATGACCATCGAGGACCCGGAAATCATGACGGCGCCCTGGACGATCACGTACCCGTGGTATCGCGATCAGGATTACGAGTTCTACGAATACGCCTGCCACGAGGACAACTACACGATCCGCGACTACATCACCACGTCCCGCTACGAGCGCGCCCAGGCGGCTGCAGCCGAGCAGTCCGGGTCCGCGGAATAATGCGCACCCTGCCGCGAGGTGCAATGAACGCCCCGTATGGCCGGCGAGTCATGGCACAGCTGGTGGTTGCGTGGTTTGCGGCGGTCGGGTTGTTCTCCGCGGTACCGGTCGTCACGGCCCAGATCTCCGATCCCGTGCCGCTGGATTCCGGTCTTGTATCGGGAGGTCCCACGACGCCGACCGGCATTCGTGCGTTCAAGGGGATCCCCTTCGCCGCACCGCCCGTAGACCACCTGCGCTGGCGACCTCCGCAACCGGTGGCTGCCTGGGATGGCGTGCGCGAAGCGGATGATTTCGGCAACGTCTGCGTTCAGCCAGCCGGCGTCGGCCGGCTCAATATCGCCGTTCTGGAGGACTCGCCGCCACTGAACGAAGATTGCCTCTACCTGAACGTCTGGACGGGTGCGGAGTCCCCGGCCCAGAGGCGTCCCGTGATGGTGTATGCCTATGGCGGCGCGTTCACCGAAGGAGCAGGCTCCGTGGCGTTGTACGACGGCACGCGGTTGGCCGAAAAAGGGGCGGTCGTCGTTACCCTCAACTACCGGCTGGGACCCCTGGGGTTTTTTGTCCATCCCGATCTGGCCGCCGAGTCCGGTCGCAATGCGGCCGGCAACTACGGATTGATGGACGTGCTCGCCGTCCTGCGCTGGGTCCGGGCGAATATCGCCGCGTTCGGAGGCGACCCGGACAACGTGACGCTGTTCGGCCAGTCCGCCGGGGCGATGTTTGCCGCCGTATTGGTGGCATCGGGCGAGGCGGAAGGCCTGTTCCACCGCGGCATTGTCCAGAGCGCGGGGTGGATGGGCCTGACCATGACGCCCATGCGGACACGCGATCAGGCGGCCGCCCAAGGCCTTCGGCAGGCGGAGGAACTCGGGGCACGCACGATAGCCGAACTCCGGTCCCTTCCGGTCGATGAACTTGCGTCGTTGCGTGGCGCCGGCGTCATTGTTGACGGCTGGATCATTCCCGAGGATTTGTCGGTCGTCTTTGCGCAGGGGCGTCAGAACGACATTGACGTGCTTGTCGGCTCGACCCGCGATGAAGGTTCGTTTTTCGGCCAGGGCCCATCCGCCGAGGAATGGGAAAACCAGGTCCGGGATCGCTGGGGCGATCTCGCGGACCGCGTATTTGCGATTTATCCGCAGGACATGGTCCAGGACAGCTTCGTCAGGCTGTTCAGCGACGAGCTGACCTGGCAAATGCGGCTTCTGGGCGAACGGCAAGCGGAAGAGGGCAACAGGGCGTACGCCTACTACTTCGCCCACACTCCACCCGTGGACCCCGGCGTCCCGTCTCTCGGCGCGGCTCACGCGGCCGAGCTGCCCTATGTCTTCAACAATCTGGGACAGTTGCCCCTGTATCCGGACAACGCCTCTCCCGAACTGGCCGTCGCCTCGCCCGCCGACCAGGCGCTGGCGGAGCTCATGTCGTCCTACTGGGTCAATTTCGCCCGCAGCGGCGACCCGAACGGCGAAGGGTTGCCGGAATGGCCGCCATTCACCGATCTGATGAACGATCCCGCAATGGTGCTGGCGGAGAATGCGGTACCGGAAACGGCACCGCCGTTCGAGAAGTTCGCCCTGTTCAACGCGCTTTACGAGCGCCAGATGAGGGAGTTGACAGAGAACTGAGGCCCTGTCAGTCCTCCGGCAGAGCGAACACCATGTACTGGCCGGGTCCGGGATCGGGCAGGTCCAGGCCCCAATTGAAGATTCCATTACCGCCGACGGGCAGGGCGATGAATTGTCGACCGGCGGCCGAATACACAGCCGGCACCCCTTCGGACCCCGCCGGGAGACTGTATTCCCACAGCACCGATCCATCGTCCACGTCCCGAGCCCTCAACATCCGGTCGGAGGATGTGGCCATGAAGATCAGTCCGCCTCCCGTGACCACGGGCCCGCTCCGGGGCGCGTGGCTGCCGGTGCCCGTAATTCCCTGATCCCGAAGCTGGGCCACGTCGCCGTTCGGGATTTGCCAGAGGATCGTGCCCCTGTTGAGGTCGTATGCCGTGATCCGCGACCAGGGCGGACCGATCGCCGACAGCCCGTTGCTCTGCAACATGAAGTCGATGGGCACGCTATAGGGGACAAACCCGGCTCCTGCGTTTGGGACATCAACCTGCCCAGGCGCATCACCGGGCTCCATCAGGTGGGCCGTTGTGGGAAATGCCTTGGACGCGATGTACATCCGGCCATTGAGCGGGTCCACCGCGGAACCGCCCCAATTTGTGCCGCCGTTGTGCCCGGGCATCATGATGGTGCCCTGAAGGCTTGGGGGTGTGAACAGGCCTTCATTGCGGAATCGCGCCAGGAGTTCACGCAGCGCTGCCTGGTCGGCCTCGGGCAGGTAAGGGTTGATATCCTCAGCGGTGAAGGATAGTCGGGCAAAGGGCGGAGGCGCCGTGGGGAAGGGCTGGGTAGGCCACGATTGCTCGCCCGGCACATCGGACTGCGGCACTTCGCGCTCTTCCATGGGCCACAATGGCTCTCCCGTCAGCCGATCGAACACAAACAGGTAGCCCTGCTTTGTCGGCAGCGCGACCACGTCGATGTCCCGGCCGTCCTGGCGCACGGTGAGCAGTTTCGGCGCGGCGGGCAAATCATAATCCCACAGGTCATGGTGAATCGTCTGAAAGTGCCAAAGCCGCTCGCCGGTCCGGGCGTCAAGCGCGACCAGACTGTTGCCGAACAGATTGGCGCCGTGCCGGTTGCCGCCGTAGAAGTCGTAACGAGCCGTCCCTGTGGGTATGTAGACGATTCCGAGATTCGCATCGACCGTCGACTCGCTCCAGTTGTGGACACCGCCGAAGTTGCCCCGGGCCTCCGCCGGCCAGGTGTCCTCGCCGAACTCACCTGGACGGGGCACCGTGTGGAACACCCACTCGAGCGCGCCGGTGAGCACGTTATAGGCGTGAATGTCCGCCGGGGCCGAGTCATATCCCGCGGTGCTCGCGGGCAGCGACATGATGATCAGATCCTCGAAGACACGGCCGGGGTTGTCGGTCTGCAGGCGGCGTATGCCTTCGGGGTCCAGGTCCAGGCCGTTCCTCAGGTCGACGCGGCCATCGTTGCCGAAAGCGGTGATGGTGTTGCCGCTGATGGCATCGACGGCGGTCAGCAGGCCGTCGTTCAGGTACAGCAATCGCCGATCGGAACCATCGTCGCTCTGCCAGTGGCTGATGCCCCTGCCCCCCACCGGCCCCTCGTGAGTCCGGACCCAGATTTCCTCGCCTGTGGCGGCATCGAGAGCCACCAGCGAATTGCCGTGGGCCAGGACGTACATGACCCCGTCGACGATGATGGGATTGAAGCGATGGTTGCTGTCGCCGGTCAAGTACGTCCACGCGACCTCGAGCCGGTGGACGTTACTTCGGTCGACCTGGTCCAGTGACGAGAACTGTGAGGAATCCCCGCCTCCCAGGTATTGGTCCCATGTCTCAAGGTCGAATGTGGATTGCGCCTGCGGAGCCCATGGCGTTGCCAGGCAGGAGATTGCCGCCATGCTTGCGAACGGCTTGCGCAAGTCGAGCCATGCCGGGCCAACCTCGGTTGTCACGGTCGCCGCCAGCCTCCGGCACCTTCCGGATATACCGTCCTTGCCACCTTCGAATAGGGTGCCGGCGAGACGATGGCCCGGATTTCTACCTGCCTGTGACGTTCAACCGCCGGTTTGCGCGTTCCGCCGTTCGGCTCCCCCCAGACCAGCGTGACCTCTGTGCCCGGTTCTGCGTAGTTCTCGTCAATCATGGCGAGTGTAAGCATCCTGGCCTCATTGGCGCTGTATCCGATCCAGGTGGACAAGCCCACGAGTTCGCCGTCCACGGTCACGCTGTCATACGGGTGCATCGAGTAGACGGCGCTCGGAAACTCGATGAACTTGGCCCGCAGACCGTCGTCGAACATCGTGTACATGGCGTCGGTCACGGACACGTTGTCGAGCGCCAGTGTGACCTTGCGGCGATGGGGCCCGCCGGACAGGGCCCTGAGCGCCTCGCGTCCGACATAGTCGTGATCGAACCTGACAAACGCCCCGTAACCAAGGTCCCACGGCGTCAGGTAGTAGTCCTCGATGTTTTCGGAAACGAAGCTGCCGCCGATGGTGGCATTCGCCTCGTAGTGGTGTTCGGTCAGCCACTCTCGATACGACTTCATCCTTTCGCCGGTATAGATCGCCGGCAGCGGCGAGGGAATCCAACCGGACTCCAACGTGTTCGACGAGTAGCAGCGCCCGCCGGCCAGCCGCATTCCATGGGCCGCGCCGGCCTTGACCAGCGCCGAGTGCACAACGTCGCCATCCGCCCAGGGTCCCATCAGTTCGAAACCGGGCTGTCCGGCCATCCCGTGGCGCAATGCGCGGACCTGGCGGCCTGCAATCTCCATCCGGCCCATGCTGAAAAACCTGAGTTGCGGGGCGCTCTTGCCGGTTGCCGCCTCGATCACCTTGATCGCGTTGGGACCCTGAATCTGAAAGCGGTAGTGCCGACGGTTTTCCGGATCGGGGCGCAGTGCCGTTCGCTCGTCGTAGGAGCAGACCACATCATGGCGGCCCGTCTCGGCGTGAAACATCACCCAGGTGAGCGCCGGCGCGCGTCCCACGAGATTGAACCGGTTTTCGTCCAGATGGAAGAGGATGCCGTCGCCGATGACGTGGCCATCGTAACTGCAAGGAACGAATTGCTTGGCCTTGCCGGTGCCGAAGC
Organism: Candidatus Rariloculaceae bacterium; assembly: GCA_965221035.1. Classification (GTDB taxonomy): domain Bacteria; phylum Pseudomonadota; class Gammaproteobacteria; order Steroidobacterales; family Rariloculaceae; genus UBA6522. The sequence goes on along the minus strand of OZ244860.1, from coordinate 2,490,600 downwards.
CCTTGAACGCGTTATAGCCCAGGCCCATCAGCAGCCCGAGCGCACCGGGTCCTTCCAACATCAACTCGGCCATGTGGTACGACTGGTTGAACAGCACGCAGGTCTCGGCCCAGCTTTTCTGCTCGTCGCGCCAGTTCGTGTACTCGGCCGGAACGCCGGGATAGACGTTGGGACCGGTCTGCCGATTTCGCAGGAACTCGACGATATCTCCCGCATCGCAGAGAACATCTTCCAGTGATCGAGCGTTGTCAGGTGATGAATCTGTCATGGGCGGCGATGTTATCGTTTCGGGTGGTCTTGCCCACCCTGCTTGTATGCGTAAGATACCAAAAGGTATAGTCCGAACCAACCGGTTCGGTACGCCACGTGCCGATAAGTAGATATCGTCTAGGAATATCGCCTATGCATTCCGTTTCCAGCGCGGCAACCGCACCAGGAATCCAGCCTTCCTCACCGCGATTGATGACACGGTTGTCAGATTATTCGGCTGAGGTCACAACGCCCGACCGGAAATCGCTGGATCTGGCAGCGAACCTGATGCCAAGTGAAGCGCGGGTCTATGTCGCGTCGCTGCCCAAGCATCCTCCGGACCGCCAGATCGATGTGTGCTCGCAGGTTCGGGACCTGGGGCTGATTCCCGTGCCGCACATCGTGGCGCGCAACATTGCCAACAGGAATGCTCTGGACAACCTGCTTCGGCGGCTTTCCCGCGAGGCGGGCGTGGACAGGGCGCTCATCCTCGGTGGCGACCGGGATGTGCCCTCCGGCGAGTATGACAGCAGCTTGCAGCTGATCGAGTCCGGCCTGTTGCAGAAGCATGGAATCGACAAGATTGCCATCGCCTGCTATCCCGAAGGCCACCCGAGAATACCCGACGAAGTCCTCGACAGGGCGAGGGCCGACAAGATCGCCGCGGCCCGCGCTGGCGGTCTAAGCCTGATACTCATCAGTCAGATCTGTTTCGAAGCCGCGCCCATCGTGAAATTCCTGAGGGCGATCCGGGCCGAGGGCGTGACCGAACAGGTGCGCGTCGGCATCGCGGGCCCGGCAACACATGCCACGCTGGTCAGGTACGCAATGATCTGCGGCGTGGGCGCGTCGCTTAGGGCGCTCCGGGAACGTCAGGCATTGGCCAGGAATGTGCTTTCCGGCGAGACACCGGAGAAACTCATCATGGATCTTGAAAAAGCCGTGGAAGCGGAGCCTTCACTGAACATCTGGGGGATCCATTTCTTCACGTTCGCGTCGCTCAAGCGCACGATCGAGTGGGTGGAAGGATTCCGGGACCGGGGCTGAGGTCGCCCTCGCGTCGGGCGGACTCGGCTTGCCGCTGATATGCTTGATGATCCGATGGATGCGCCCCGGACACCTGACGGAGTTCTGCGGATCGTGAAATCAGGACTGACAGGCAGACGATTCGCACACGGTTACCGTGTGTTGCGGATCATTCGACTCACCGCGACTGCCTTGGTAACCGCCCAGCTTGCGAATGCGCCGCGCTACGCCGTGGCTCAAACCGACCTCGGCGAGCCGCCACTGCTGGGCTCCATCGAGTTCCCCACGACCGGTTCATCGCAAGCCGGCTCGTCTTTCAATATGGGTGTACTGGCGTTGCACAGCTTCTGGTACGAACAGGCGCGGGAATACTTCCTTGAAGCCCAGCAACTGGATCCCGACTTTGGCATGGCCTGGTGGGGTGAGGCCATGAGCTATGACAACGCCTTGCTGACGGAGGCGGACCAGGCCGGATACGAACTTCAGGGCGAGCGCGTGGTGGCCCGCATGAACGCACTGGATGCTGCCGGACTACTCGTCTGGGACGAGCGTGAGCGGGGTTTCGCCGAAGCCGTGAGACGGCGATTCGCGCCCGGCTACGGTATGGCGGAACGGCGGCAGGATTACGCCAGCGCCATGGAGGGGCTGTCGCTGCGTTATCCCGACGACGACGAGATCACCACATTTACGGCGCTCGCGCTGATGGCCCTGCCTGGCTTCGACCGGGAACAGCCGCTGCACGTGGTGACGGTGGCCGCGCGGCTGGAGGAAGTCTACGAGCGAAACCGCGAACACCCCGGCGCGCTGCACTACCTCATACACGTTTACGATACCCGAACCTTTGCCGCCATGGGCCTTCGCCAGGCGCGAGCCTATGCGAGGATCGCCCCCTCATCGTCCCATGCCTTGCACATGCCCAGCCACATTTTTCGTCATCTCGGCATGTGGCCCGAGGTGGCGGCATCCAACGAGGATTCATGGCGTGCTTCCGTGATCTGGCAGGAACGCACGGGCCGGCCGCTGCACATGCGCGACTACCACGCGCTCGACTGGTTGCTGGATGCCTGCCTGAGATTGGGCCGGATCGAACAGGCCCGACGGATCATGGACGAACTGGACGAGATCGAGGCGGAGATCGCGCGCCGTGGAGAGCCATGGGGTCATTTTCCATCGGTCGCGGAGAGTTTGCGCGGGCATTACCTAAGTGGTGTACGATAGTTTCACGTCGGGATCCGGAACGTAGACTTCTCGATCCATGCGCGGGGGCTGATCGATTGATGGAGGTTGCAATGGATGCGCGAGTATCGACGCTTGTTTTGACCATGGCGGTGGTACCGCTCCCGGCACTGGCACAGATAACCGGAATGCCTGCCAGCGACACGCTGGGTGCGGATGACCTGGCCGGCAATCCGACGTTTATAGGCGGCGTGGCCAACGGGGGAGGAACGGCTCACGGCGTATGGTGACCCGGCAGCGTGACCTTGGACAAGGTCAATGATCGACTCTTCATCGGGCACCACGGCAACAGCCGCTACGACGTTTACCAGCTGAACGAATCCGGTCTGCCGGCACGACGGCACGCCGACTACGGCATCGGCCGCAACCTCATCGGCCGCGGGTTCGCCTTCGCGCCGCTGGGACGCACCTACCTCAATTTTCCGTCTAACGCCTCGTATGATTCCGTGCACCAGAGGCTATTCGTTCCGGACAATTCAAGTCTCGGCCATCCGGGCTACCGCATCATGGTTTTCGACGCGGACCCGGACTCCCTGGCGCAGCTCGGGCGCAATGAACTTCCCGAGGCCATCGCGGTGCTCGGACAGCCGAATTTCGACGTATGGGACCCCGGCGTGGGCCCGGCCAGGATCAACGGACGGGGAGTCGCGCACGTAGCGGAGGATCGACAGCTGCTGTTCTATTCGGATACGTTCAGCAACCGGGTTCTGGTGTGGGACATCCATCCCGATCGCCTGGAGACCGGAATGGACGCGATGTATGTCATCGGTCAGTCGGACTTTTTCGCGTCGGAGGCCGGACTGGGTCCCGACCGCTTCTCCCGGCCGAGCTTTATCGCCTACGATCCGGACGAGCGGAACCTGTTCGTTATGGACGGCGGCAATCACCGTGTGCTGGTATTCGACGCCAGCCCCGGAAACCTGCGCAGCGGCATCGAGGCATTCGCGGTCATCGGCCAGGAAGACTTCATGTCCAATGTGCCTCGTTCGGATCTGCGCAAGATCGGCGTGGGGCCCATGTCACTGGATCACGAGCATGATCGGCTGTTCGTCGGCGAGGCCTTCGGCAACCGGATGGTGATTATCGACGTCAGTCCGGGAACGCTTGAGGGCGCCCTCAACCCGGACGCGATCGCTGTGCTCGGACAACCGGATTTCGAGTCCACCGAGCCGGTAGTGTCCCGGACCCGGCTGACCATGCCCCGCATCACCGTGGATGTCGAGCGTCAACTTGCCTATGTGCCGGACGGTTACCCCGCAGGCAACCGCATCAACATCTTCGACGTCCATCCGGATCGCCTGCAACCCACGTCGCAACCCCTGCTGGACCAGATCGGCCACATCAACCCGGAGGGCGAGCCGGACTTCGAGTCCCGTTCCGCCAACGACCGCACGTCGCCCAGGTATTGGACCCAGGCCCGCGACATATCGCTGGATACGGTGGATCACAGGCTGTTCGTCAGCGACAACTACGGCCACCGGATCATGATCTTCCAGCTCGACCGCATGAACCGCATCCTCGAAAGGGGAGCCCGCTGGGTATTGGGCCAGCCCGACGGGGAAACCAGCCTGCTGAGGGACGAGCGCAACGCGACCACCGTCAAGTTGCCTCTGGCCATCGAGTACGACGAGTCCCACAAGCGTCTGTTCGTGGCCGACACCTGGAGCGACCGCGTGCTGGTGTTCGACATGACCCCCGGGCGGGTGGACAGCGGCATGGAGGCGTCGTACGTGCTGGGTCAGGCGGACTTCGAGTCGTACGATCCACAAACGGCGCGCGACCGGATCTATTTCGGGTCGCGTGCCGGTCGCGGCATCTACACGACGGAAGCCCGCGCCGCGGAACTCGCCATGGACGAACGCAACCAGAGGCTGTTCGTCACCGATGGAGGCAACCACCGGGTACTGGTATTCGATGTCCATCCCGACCGCATCGCCAATGGCGCGGAAGCCATCGCTGTTCTCGGTCAGGACGATTTTGTCTCCAGTGAAACGGGGATCTCCGACACGCGTTGGGAATTGCCCGGCGACCTGGTGCTGGACGAGGAGAACCAGCGGCTGTTCGTGGGCGTGGCATGGCAACATCGGGTTCTGGCATTCGACGTCCATCCGGAACGGCTGGTCGATGGCCAGGCCGCCTCCTTTGTCATCGGCCAACCCGACTTCACCAGCGCGGAGCCCGGGCTTTCGGCGAGCCGGTTCAGGCAGACCGACGGGCTGTCCTACGACGAGGCCAACCACCAGCTCTTCGTCACCGACAAGTACAACCACCGGGTACTGGTCTACAACGTACCACCGGGCCGAACCGACAATCTGCCGGAGGCGACCGCCGTGATCGGCGAGCAGACCTTCAACCGCGTGGAAATGGGCCCCGGCGATCCGCGCAACTTCCAGGACAGGCTTCATGACCCCCGCGGCAGCCATTTCGACTCCGCCGACCGCCGTCTCTTTCAGAGTGAGGGCCTGAACGGCCGGTTGACCGTGTTCACCATGCCGCGGGAAGACTACAGGGTGGACCTGCCGACCCGTTCCAGGCTGGCATACGAGTCGCTGGACGCCCAATTGTCCACCGGTCCGGAACCACTGACGACAGGCTACGCTGAAGTCACACTGTCAGAACCGACCGCCGTCGCCGGCGTCAGCTCCCATCTGTTCACCCGTGCGGTGATGGATCCGGACAGCGAGCGCCAGAGCCGCGTGCTGGAGGCCGAAGCCATCCTGGCCGCACCCGAACCCGACACATGGGCACTCCTGTACTTCGACAATCGACCGGGACACCAGCTGGCGCTGTCCATCGTCAACGGCAACACGACGGCGGCGGATGTGGAGTTTGAATTGCTCACCACGACCGGACAGTCACTTTCACGACGCGCGGCGATCGAGCCGATGCAGGAGCTCGAGATCGGCCTGGCGGAGCTGTTTCCGGAGTTGGGCGGCGCCCAGGGTGCGCTGCGGGTGAACTCCAGCGAGCCGGTCGCCGTGGGCGGCATCCTGCGGATTGAGGACGACGCGGGCGCCACGCTACTGGCGCCCGCACCCCGTGCCCGGGCCTTCGAAAGCGGACTTTCGGCAGAACGCCGGGTCCTGCCTGCGGTGACTACGGGCGCGGGCCAACGCATCGCCTACATACTCCTGAACTCGTCGGCTGATCAGGCCGAAGGCGTGCTTGAGATCGACGGACAGTCGATCGCCTACACCGTCCCTCCGGGCGGAGCCTTCGTGAGTGAGACAGGCGGCGACACGCGGCCGCCGGCGACCGGGTACGGGGTGGTTCGCGCCACCCGGGGTGAAGCCCCTTCGGCATTTGCGCTGTCGATGTCCGAGACCCGAAGCCAACGGATCAGCAGCGTTCACCTGGTGCCGTCGCATCAGGAAGGTACGCTGTTCTGGGCGCCGGTGGATACGTATCCCGGCCTGTTGCGCCACGGCGACATGGACGTCGAGTTGAGCCTGGTGAACGAGGGCCGCGTTCCCGCCACCGTCTACCTCGAGATCTTCGATATCGACGGCAATTCAATGACCAAGCGGGAGCGCATCGTGCCCTTGGGACGACGTGTGCAATTGTCGCTGGAAGATGCGTTCGGGGTGGCGCCTCTGCGGGGGACTCTACGGGTCTTCTCGGACGCACAGGTCGCAACGACGCTGCAGAGACGCGTAGTCAACGTGGTCGGCGACACCATTGTAACGGACATACCGATGCAGCCCACGCCCGAAACGCCCACGGACACGGTTATCTTCCCGTTCTACGCCAACGGCGAGGGTGCCTCCACGGAAATGCTGCTCGTGAACACAGGACGCGACGCAAGTGATGGATTCCTGCGCGTCAGGGACGCCGGCGGCGTAGTGAGAACGACGATCCTGAGGTAAGCGCGGACCAGCTTTACTGTCACCGTGCGCTATCGGCACCCCTCGGGGCGGAACGCCACCCCAGGGCGGGTAGTCGCGCCTTACTCCGCGCCCGTGGTCTTTTCGAAGAACGGATTGCCGAAATCGTCCTTCAGGTCGATCAGGAACTGGTTGTTTTCCTGACAGATGTACTCGGTCAGTTCCTGGCCCTCGGACCAGGGAATATCCCAGGCGATGGTCCAAGGGGCGCTATAGGCGCCGGGGTCGGTGATGGTCACTTCGTAGTGGAGCGTGTCGCGATCAGGCCGGGTGAGTCGCTCGACCGTGCGCAACTGGTCGGTATGCATGTGGCCGCTATAGTCCAACCAGGTCTTCTCGTTGTAGCCCACGGTGTCGACGACCAGCGTGTCGCCTTCCCAATGTCCGACCGAGTGCCCGAAATACGTCGGATTCAGGGAATCTCCCTCGGGGTGGGGACGGCCGTCCATGTGAATTTCGCGCCATACGTGGGCACCGCCCTCGAAGATCACGATGATGCGGTCACGGTCCTGAATGATCTCGGCGGGATAGGGCGTGGCGAATGCGCGTGGGCCACCGGGCGGCAGGCAGAACCCTTCGGGGTCGAACAGCGATCTGTTGGACCGGTTGTAGTCGCGCATGGCCCGCGTCCAGGGCAACATCGGCGCGGTCCCGCCTTCTTCCACCATCACCGTCTCGAAATCCTGTATCCAGGGAAGATCCCAGACACCGTCGCCGCCCAGGTCAACGGTTCCGTCGGGCAACCGGGGCGTAGGCGGCGGCATGGGCGAGGCGTCCGGCGTGTCCTGGGCGACGGCGGAACCCTGTGCGGCAAGAAAGTGCGCCATTATGCCGGCAGCGGTGATGACGGATCTGAACATTGAAGCTTCTCCGCTATTGATCCCGTTCGGCCATTCAGCCTGGTGGTGCATACCAACCATTCGGTTGAACGGCCTGCGCGCAAATCAGGGCGTCAGTCGTCGGTCGCCCGATTGGTCGCGTTGAAGAGCTGTTGACCGCCAGCCAGCACCACTGCGCGGGCGTTGCCCTTCAAACTGCCGTCCCGCGCCCGGGACCCGGTGACGGTCACCGTATCGCCTATCTTCAGGGAATTCCTTGTCCAACCCCGGCGCATCAATCCGTTGGGGCTGCCCAATTCCAGTGCCCAGTTCTCCCAGTCGCCTTGCTCATTCTCAACGTCGATATAGAAGAACGTGTGGGGATTGGTCCATTTGACGCTGGTGACAATGCCCGTCAATTCGATCGGGCTGTCCGCGTCAAATTCGGCGGCGAAGGAATGGTGAGCCACCAGATGCGCCGGTAGCGCCAACAGGCCAACGGCCAGCACAACTTCTGAAACCTTGCGTACCATGTCCATGTTCTCAACCCTCTGCAATGGATTTTCCCCCAGGTCCAAGTCGCTTGCGCCGAGGGGAAAATGCCTAGTTCAATGTCACAAGGAACGTACCGGTCTCGTCGCCGTGCCGATACGTGCCCGAATACCTGCGGTTGGTCCACGAGCCGAGGTTCTCAATCGTGCCGGTCGCGATATAACGGGCGGATGTTCCTCCCTCCACCGGCATCTCAGCCTCGATGGTGAGCATCCACGTGGACTCATCCAGCTCCGCCGCATCAACCTCGACGCCGTTGCGCCCCGGATTGATCATTCCGGTGATCTCGTTGTCCACCCAGTCCAATACCAGCAGCATGCGCCGCTGTTCGGCTTCACCGGGTCCCCAATAACCGCTCCATGCTCCCTTGGCGGGATGCCCCACCTGGGCCCATAGCGGCGCCGTCGCCAGGCATGCGAACACAATTGCCGCAAGCGGAATCCTAGGCATGACCTTCGACCTCAATGGAAGTGTTTCCAACCACCAATCTCCCCTTCGCCTCAGAAGTGAACCACCGAGCGGATGCTCTTGCCTTCGTGCATCAGGTCGAAGGCCGAATTGATGTCTTCGAGCCCCATGGTATGGGTGATCATCTCGTCCACCTTGATGTCGCCGGCCATGTACTGCTCGACCATGCCCGGCAGTTGGCTTCGGCCCTTGACACCGCCGAACGCGCTGCCGCGCCACACTCGTCCGGTCACCAGCTGGAACGGCCGCGTGGTGATTTCCTGACCCGCACCGGCCACGCCGATGATGGTGGACTCGCCCCAGCCCTTGTGGCAGCACTCGAGCGCGGCCCGCATCAGGTTCACGTTGCCGACCGCCTCGAAGGAGTAATCCACGCCGCCGCCGGTCAGTTCGATGACGATGTCCTGGATCGGGTCATCGTGGTCCTTGGGATTGACAAAATCCGTGGCACCCAATGCCTTCGCCATCTCCGCCTTGTCGGGATTGATGTCGATGGCGAGAATCCGTCCGGCGTTGGCCATCACCGCGCCCTGAATCACACTCAGGCCCACGCCGCCGAGGCCGAACACCGCCACTGTCGAACCGGCTTCCACCTTCGCGGTATGGAGCACGGCGCCAATGCCCGTGGTAATTCCGCAACCGAGCAGGCAGACCTTCTCCAGCGGCGCCGCCTTGCTGATCTTCGCCACCGCAATTTCCGGCAATACGGTGAATTCCGAGAACGTCGAGGTGCCCATGAAGTGCAGGATTTGCCGGCCGTTGCTGGAAAATCGGCTGGTCCCGTCGGGCATCAGCCCCTGACCCTGGGTGACGCGGATGGCCTGACAGAGATTGGTCTTCCCCGAGCTGCAGAAAGAGCAATCCCGGCACTCGGGCGTATACAACGGAATCACATGGTCGCCCGCCTCAAGGCTGGTGACGCCCTCACCGACCTCTTCGACCACCGCGCCGCCCTCGTGTCCCAGGATCGACGGAAACGCGCCTTCCGGGTCGTCGCCGGAAAGCGTGTAGGCATCCGTGTGGCAGACGCCAGTGGCGACGATGCGAATCAGCACTTCGCCGGCCTTTGGTCCGTCGAGATCGACCTCCTCCACCGTGAGGGGTTGCCCGGCCTCCCAGGCGACGGCTGCTCTAGTTTTCATTGCGGAAGCTCCCTTTCTTCTTGCCGGTGGGAAACCGAGGAGTCTATCGGCACAATTCGGTAACGCAAATTGACTCCAGCGTCCGGCCCCTGGGCGGAACGGGCAATCCCGCCTCTTCCATCAATCGTCGCAACAGATCGGCGGTCTCCGGATGCGGGATGGATGACTGCACGCCTACCCTGACCAGCCCGTCGGCATAGTCGATCGCCTGCCAGGTCTTTCCGAACAGATTGTGGATGCTGTCACGGCTGCCGACATCCCGGGCCGCCAGGTCGGCGCCATGATCGACGAGAATTTGCACGATTTCGCTGCGACCCTTGTGCGCCGCGCCCATCAAGGCCGTACGCCCGTCCAGGTCGCGTGCATTGACGTCCGCCCCAAGTTCAAGCAGCCAGTTCACGGTCTCTACGTTCTGTTCTCTGGACCATTCGTGGGTAACGCCCTCGACCCAACCGATTCCGGACGCCACCATGAGCGCCGTGGTGCCGTTTCCGGTTGCGACGAGCGGATCGGCGCCCGCGTCCAGCAGCCTGCGCATCAGTTCCGTATCGCTGGACTGGGAAGCTCGCCAAAAGGGAGTGGCGCCTTCTTCCCTCAACCACTGGTGGGTAAAGATGGTGCGCGTCTCCGTGCTCGACGTCATGCGCGCATTCGGATCCGCTCCATGGTCGAGCAGCATCCCGATGTACTCCATGTGGTCCATGTCGGGCTGGCGTGTCGGGTAGTCTCCGTTCTCGATGTTGCGGTTGTCGGTCGCGATATAGAGCGGCGTCCAGCCGCCCTGGTTGGCGATGGCGGGGTCGGCGCCGCGTTCCAGCAGATACATGCCGAGCCGGTAGTAACGGTTCTGGGTCGCTGTCAGCAACGCAGTCCAACCGTATTCGCTGACCTGGTTCACGTCGGCACCCGCATCCAGCAGAATCCGCACGGTTTCCATGTCGCCGTGGCGTGCCGCGAAGATCAGCGCGGTCAACCCTCCGGTGATGGGCCGTTCGCGCCGGTACCCGCCGAAGTCGCCCACCACGTCCGCAGGCTGGGTGGGATCACCCACGACCTCGGTGGTCCGGGCGGAACCACTCGCGGCAGGCTGGACAGGGGTCTCGGCGGTATCGTCACCAACTCCCAGATCGACCGCGAGCGAGGTCCCCGCCTGACCCGTGCCACGCAGGTATTCGTCGATACGCTCCTTGGGCGTCGGCGCAAGGTAGGGGCGTCGGGCCTGCTGGATGGGATCGGAACGCAATCCGATGTTCGCGCCACGCTGGGCCAGCACCTGGACTGCGGCCGGGTTGCTGTAGGCGGCGGCCCACATCAGCGCGGTCGTACCGCGTTTGGTCTCCCGCGCGTCGATCTCGGCACCTCGATCGATGAGCAATTCGATGGTCTCCACATTGCCCGTGCGCGCCGCCATCATCAACGCCGTCTCACCGTTGGAGAGCGATTCCCGCGGATCGGCACCCGCGTCCAGCAGACGTTCCACCATGGCCGCACTGCCGATTTCGACTGCCAGCGACAATGGCGTCACCCCAAACCGATTGCGGGCCGAGACATCGGCGCCCGCCTCGATCAGAACAGCCGCCAGATCGGGAAGATCGCCGTGTACCGCCCAGTGCAACGCGGTCGCGCCATCGCTCCGCGGCTCGTTGACGTCCGCGCCACCATCGAGCAGATCAGTGACGGCAGCGACGTCTCCGCGCATGGCCGCGTCCGCGATGTCTCCGGCCGCAGCTACCCGTGCGGCACCGACGGAAAACATGAGCCCTATCACGACCGCTTCGCGAATCCATCCGGCCGCATGCATCCTCTAGACTCCCCTTCGTTACCGACCGCGTACTGCGATACTAGGCGATCAACCCGTCGAGCCGACCCGTGCTGTCCCCGATGCTCTCCCGATGGATGCCGTAAGCGTCCAGGATGCTTAGCAGCAGGTTCCCGGTGGGCACCTCCCTGGTGGGATAGGCGAGGTGCCGGTTGCCGGCCATCCTTCCGGATGCGCCACCGATCAGCACGTGGGGGACGTCGTAATGCAGATGCTGGTTCGAATCGCCCATGTTGGTGCCGTAGAGCACCAGGGAGTGGTCCAGCAGCGTGCCGTCGCCCTCGGGTACCTGGTGGAGCTTCTCGATGAAGTGAGCCAGCGTGGATACGTGATAGCGGTTGATCCTCGCGTACTCGGCGATTCTTCCGGGGTCGCCGGCGTGATGGGATCCGCCGTGGAAGCTCACGTTCGTGCCGCTCTCGGGGTACACCCGGCTGGTCAGGTCGCGGGCGTACAGCAGGGTGGACACCCGGGTGATGTCCGCCTGGAAGGCCAGCGCAAGCAGGTCGAACTGCAGCCGTATATGGTCATCGAACGATTCGGGTACCCCATACGGGACCGGCATGGGAGGTGTTTCGGTGGAAGCCTCCGCCGCGATCTTCATCCTCCGCTCAAGTTCGCGGATGTCCTCAAGGTACTGCTCAAGCCGAATGCGGTCGTTGTGGCCGACATCCGCTTCCAACCGTCCCAGGCTGCCGGTGATCGAATCGAGGATGCTCCGCTGCGCTTCTCGGCGCGCGTGCCGTTCCTCCGGTGATCCACCGTCGCCGAATAGCCGTTCGAATACCACCTGGGGATTGATTTCCATGGGTAACGGCCTGGAGGGTGTCTGCCAGGAAATCGAGTTGGTGTATGCGCAACTGTAGCCCTCTCCACAGGCGGAACTGGCCCCCGGATCCTCCACGCCGAGTTGCAGCGAGGGCATCAGCGTTTCCTGTCCGATCTCCCGCGCAATCAACTGGTCGATGGTGGTGCCTGCGCGAATGTCCGCGCCCGTGGTCTTGCGCGGCTTGTCGGCGCAAAGATAGGCGGCGGCAACAAAATGGTCGGCGCCGGTCACCCCCGGGGGCGGCTCGGCCGACTGGCTCCAGAGGCCGCTGGTCACCACAACATGATTTCTGAACGGTTCCAGCGGTTCGTAGATGAACGGAAACGTGAAATCGGTGCCCACTTCATCCGGCACCCAGTAACCTGGCGCGGCGCCGTGGGGCACGAAGATGCCGACGAAGCGCGTCGGAGATGCCGGGGACTGGGCCCGGGCGGTGCGCATGCCGGCGGGAATCATGGCGTCGAGGAACGGCAGCGCCAATGCGGTGCCGGCACCGCGCAGGAACGTCCGCCGGGGAAGGTGTTTCCTGGTAATGAAGTTCATCGGCTCTCTCTCCTCGCGATAACCGCAGTCGCCAACTCCAACTCGGGCGAGTTCTGAGCGGACAAGTTCCCGGATTCATCCGGCGCCGTCTCGTCCGGCCGGGCCCCGCCCTTCATGTTCACTTGAAACGGTTCGCTTGCGACGATGGCCTGAATGATGGAATCCAGACGATAACCGCTGCCCGCCGCCTGGCTTGCGACGGAACGAACGACAGGCATGTCATAGTACTCGACTCCCCGACCGAGCGCATAGGTCAGCAGCTTCTCGGTCAACGACCGCACGAATTGCTCCGAATACTTCAGGAAGAATTCCCGAAGCTCCACCGGGCCAGTCACCACCGTTCCATCGTACATGACGGAGGTGGAGTTGATCGGCTCCCCGGCCTCCTCGTCGCGCCACCGCCCAATGGCATCGAAGTGTTCCATAGCGAACCCGAACGGGTCCATGATCTTGTGGCAGGACGCGCAGACCGGATCGGCCGTGTGCGCCTCCAGCTGCTCGCGTATCGACGGCTGTCGCCGATCCCGCGCGGCCGAGGTGTCGACCGGTTCCAGTTCCGGGACGAGCGGGGGCGGATCGGGGGCCGGCGTGCCGAGCAGGTTCAGCAGAATCCAGTTTCCCCGGATCACGGGGGACGTGCGCGCCGGCACCGACGATACGGTCAATATGCTGCCCTTGCCCAGCAAGCCGCGGCGAACATCGAACTCCTCGGAAAGTTCAACTCGCCGGAATCGGCTGCCCCTGACGTTGGGAATGCCATAGTGCTTGGCCAGCCTTTCGTTCACGAACGTGTGGTCCGCGGTCAGCAGATCGATGGCACTGCGGCCTTCGCGCAGGATGCTGTCGAAAAACAGTTCGGTTTCCCGGCGAAGCGCCTGGCGCAGGTTGTCGTCGAAATCGGGATACAGTTCGACCACCGGCGTATGTGCGTCCAGGCTCCGCAGCCCGAGCCACTGTCCGGCAAAGTTTTCGGTGAGCGCCCGCGACCGCTCGTCGGCGAGCATGCGCCGCACCTGGTCCCTCAACACGTCCGGGTCGGTCAACGACCCTTGTTCGGCGATGGTCAGCAGCTCGTCGTCCGGAATGCTGCTCCACAGAAAGAACGACAGCCGGGACGCCAGTTCCAGATCGCCGAGACGATAGATCTCGCCGGGCGCCAGGTCCGGTGGCTCGGCCTCGGATCGATAAATGAACTTCGGGTCGGACAGGGTGCGCTGCACCATCATCTGGATACCGCTGTCGAAGTTGCTCAACTCCCTGCCGGAACGGAAGAAGTTCATCAACGTGTCGATATCCTCATCGGTCTGGAACCCGCGGTAGGCGCGCCGCGCAAGGCTCGAAGCGATCTGATTCGCACAAGCTTCCTCGCCGGCGGCGTCGAGCGGTGAACACACGAAGATCCGTTCGCGGCTGGGACTGCTGGTGGCGCGAGACGCGTTGATGGGCCCCTCTATTCTCACGCTGCCTACGTGTGGGAAAAAGGTGAAGCCAGGCAATCCGCCCGTTTCGATGGTGGTTCGCTCGAAGGCGTGGTTGAGGTCCAGCCCCGGTGCATAGTTGGTGGCCAGAAACGTCACGCCCAACTGGTGGGGGCCGGCCTTGACCGGCAACGTGACCTCAATGCTCTGCAGCTGGCCGGAACCACCGGTGAAACTGTCGACATTGAACTCCTCGTCCCAGTCGAACAGGGCTACGCGCTCGCCATCGAGCAGTACCTCCAACTGCTCGCCCCGGACCTCGCCGAAGGGGCGGAAATTGCCCATGTTGCCCAAGGTGACCGCGAATACGCGAATTGTGTACTCACCGTCGGCGGGAAAGTGATGCTCGATGAGCGTACCGCCCCGAGTGCCGAACGGCAGGCCCTCGACGTGATAGTTCTGGTTGACGTCTTCCGGAAGCCGATACAACGTCTGCGAGGGGGTCGTCTCGGTCCCGACCGCCAGCCGGCTGATTTTCCCGGCCGCCGAGAGGTAGGCTTCCAGCAGTGCGGGCGAGAGGCCGAGCGTGCCCGCCTGGTTGTCGAATCCCCGGCTGGAGTCGTCCGCCGGCAGAAACTGCGTGGCGTCGACTTCCACGGCAAGGAGGTCGCGCACGGCAGCAGAGTATTCGGTTCGATTGAGCCGGTGGAGGCCGGGCGCGGGAATCCGGGTCACGGATTCGCGATCAAGCTGGTGCTCAAGCCACGAGACAAATCCTTCGTACGTCTCCGCATTCGGACGCCGCGCCCCCGAAGGAGGCATCTGGCCGGCGCGAAGCTTGCGGGCGACCTTTTCGAAGATTTCCGCGTGGCCGCCGACATCGTTCAGGTCGACACGGCTGAGCGACAATCCACCTTCGCGATCAACGTAGTTGTGACAGTGAGTGCAGTAGGTGCCCAGCATCACCTTGTAGTCGGCGGAGTCAGGGTAGTCGGCAGAGTCGGGCGCAGGCTGGCATCCGCTCAACGCGAGCAGGAAAACCATTGCAGAGATAATCGGAGCCCGCGTTTGCACAGCATGCACCGACGAGTAGGCAGCGGCCCTGCGCTCATGCATCGCCTGATCTCCATCCCTTGGCATACGTCGAACGCACGACTTCCGAGTAGGGAACCGGGCTGACGATGGCGCGAATTTCGATCTGTCGGTGTGGCCCTACGGTTGTCTTCTTCGTGCCGCCGTCCGGCTCGCCCCAGACGACCGTTACCTCGTCACCGATTTCCACGCCGGGGTCCACGGCACCGAGCGACAGGACCTTGCGCTCGTTGGCGCTATAGCCGGTAAACAGGGACAAGCCGACCGATTTCCCGTTGACGGTGATCGAGTCGTAATTGGACGATGAGTAGTTGGCGAGAGGCAATTCGAAATACTTGAAGGGCTTGTCGGGCCCGAGGTGGGATTCGAAGATCCGGACAACATCCTCGCTGTTCCAGGCCAAGGTCACCTTGCGTCGCTGCTCGGACTTGTTCACTTTCTCCAAGGCTTCACGACCGATGAAATCATGATCGTACTTGATGAAGGTGCCATAACCCAGCGCGAAGGGGTTCAGGTAATAGTCTTCGATATTGTCCGAAACATAACTTCCACCAATCGACCCCATGGCCTCGTAGCTGTCGGCGGGAAGCCATTCACGGTAGGGTTTCATTTCCGGGTCCGTGTACACGGCGGGCAACGGCGAGGGAATCCAGCCGGATTCCAGCGTATTGGTCGCGTAGGCGCGGGCGCCTACCACCACGAGATCGAATTCCCCGCCCGCTTCGATGATCCGGTCCCGAACTTCGAAATACTCATCGTAGGGGCCCCATACTTCCAATCCCGGAGCCCCCGCCATGCCATGGCGTAGAGCGCGCACCCTGCGGTCGCCGATGTTGATCTCGCCCATGTGAAAGAACTTGATGTCCGGGAACGGACCGCCGTTGAGCCTTTCGATCAACTGCCTGGCATTCGGACCCTGGATTTGAAATCGATAGCATTCACGCGTGACCGCCCGACCCATGGGCATGGAAGGGGAACGGGGGTCGTGATTGACCTCCACGTCGTAGCCGCCGGTCTCGGCGTGAAACCTTATCCAGTTCGCGGTCGGCGCCCGGCCGACGAAGACGATTTCGTTTTCGGCAAGGTGGAACAGGATTCCGTCCCCGATCACGTGGCCGCTGTGGCTGCAGGGAACGAATTGCTTGGCCCGATTGACAGGGAAATGGGCGTAACTGTTGATCGACAGGTTGGAAGCGAGACTGACGGCGTCCGGCCCACTGATGTAGATGTTGTCCATGTGATGGGACTGGTCGAACAGCACCACACTCTCCCGCCATGCCCTTTGTTCGGTGCGCCAGTTGGAAAATTCCGTCGGAACGATCGGGTAAACGTAGGCACCAATCCGGGAGTTCCGAAGCATGTCGACCGGATTGCCTGCGGCTTCGATCAAGGACTCCAGGTTATTCGTCGTCATGAATTCTCATCCTAAGTCTTCGTCTTGTAGGGGCGGTTGGTCCGCCGGTTCCTTTCCGTTCGGCCGTATGAATCGGTCGGGTTCGCCGCCTATGGCGAGTCCAGGTCGGGACCGACCATACGGGCAGCATCCAGGTTGTTTTCCTGGCAGAGGTAGTCGAAAGGCTCGTTGCCGGCGCCCCACGGTATGTACCAGCCGCCCGACCAGGGTTCGGTGTAGGCTCCGGGGTCGTCGATGGTCACTTCGTACCTGAGCCGATCGAAGCTCGGCCTGGAAATGCGTTCGATCAAGTGCAATTGAGACGTATGGGGAACGCCCGTACGTGCCAACCAGAAGCGCTCGTTGAATCCGACCGTGTCGATCACCAGGGTATCCCCTTCCCAATGGCCCACGGAGTGTCCGTACCAGGTCGGGCGCGGATTCTCCGGATGGGGACGGCCGTCCAGGTAGACGACTCGCCAGGAGTGAGGGGCACCGACGCTCAGGAAGATGATCTCCTCGGTCTCCGGACGATCAATAATCTCGAAACCGTAGGGCGTATGGAACATCCTCGCTCCGCCGGAGGGCTTGCAGCGGGTGTGCGGGTCATCCTTGGTGTATGTCGCCTGGCGGTGGTCGTACAGGGCCCGCGCCCAGGGCTTGAAGGGGACATCGTCGATGTACAGGTTGGTTTCGAGGTTGAATCCGCGGACATCGTTTTCAAATTCGCGCGTATGTTCGAACAGATTGGTGCCCACCGGACCGTTCCAGTTTCCCACCTCGCCCGAAGGTGCCGTGAAGCTGATCCGCCCGTCGGGCCAGCGCGGCGCGGGCCTTGCTTCCTCGCCCGCTTGCTGACCCCATGCGGATACGACCGGGCCCGCAAACGCTACAACGATCAAGCCCAGATAGTTCACGGAGGTGGCGCTAGTTGCACAATGTTCGGGTTTCATGACGAAAACTCCCGCTCCGGGTCAGGGCTGCCCGGAGGTGATGGTCTGCTGTTCACTGGAAGCGGCGCCCAGCACTTCGCCGGTGGCCGCGAACCTGACCTCGCGCGCGTTGGCGGTGTTGCTGCCATCCCGGGCGCGGGTGGCATGCACTTCCAGGGTGTCGCCGATGGCCATGGAGTTCCGCTTCCAGCCGCGAGCCTGAAGCATGTGTGGCGGGCCCATCTCAAATCCCCAGTTCTCGACCGCACCGGTTTCCTCGTCCCTGACGTCGATATAGAAATAGACATGCGGATTCATCCAGTCGATTCTGGTAACGACACCCGTCATCCTGATGGGCTGGTCGGGGTCGAACTGAGCGATAAAGGAATGATGTGCCGTGACCGGCAGCGCCACTGCAAACATCGCGAGCGCGCCGGCAAGCTTCCTGACAAAAGATTCCTTCATGACCTGTACCTCTTCCTTTACCCTCAATTGCCCAGCGTGGCGCAAGCATGGCGTAAACCTGCGGAGCGTCGCATCCGTCGGCACCACATCAATGGGCGCCGCATCATCGATTGTCCTCGCAAAATCTCTCTTCGATTTCTCCGCCCTCGACCCAATCCACGGTCCATTCCGCGTTCCAGGGCCGCGTGTAGGTGAGCGGGTCATCGATGGTGAGTTCATATCTGAGTGTGTGGAAATCCGGTCTGGAAAATCTTTCCGTGAGACGCAGTGCTTCGGTGTGCGGCAGGCCTCCATTGGAAAACCAGAATCGGGCATTGAAGCCGCTGGATTCCACCACCAGCACGTCATCTTCCCAGCGACCGGACGAATGGCCGTAGTAGGTGCCCACCACTTCTTCCGGGTCGGGCGGAGAACGTCCGTCCATGAAGATCACCCGCCAGCCGCGGTTGCCTCCTCCGAATATCAGGTAGATACGTTCGTAATTCCGGTCCTGGATGATTCGGAATCCGCCGTCTGTGTGAAGGTGCCGCGGGCCGGCGGGAGAAATGCAGAAACGGACGGGATCGTCCTGAAGGCCGTTGTCTTGCCGGTATTCGTACAATGCCAGCGCCCACGGCTGGAACGGCGCCACGAGGCTCGCATCACCAATGTCGGCCAGCAATCCCTGTTCGTCCATTGCCACGTCCACGCCCGTTTCCACCAAGGAACTCACGCTGGCGGGCCCCCAGTAGCCTTTCTCGCCAGGCGGGCGGTCGAGGTTCACCACACCATCTTCATAACGCGGCGTGGCTCGGGCGGCTTGTTCGGTTCCACCCGGCGGCGCTGAGCAAGCGGCGACGCACAGGGCAACGGCCAGCAGGCGGACAACGCTTCCGGCGATGAAGGTGTCGGGCTCGATTGGGCTGATGCGGTCCACGTTACTCCCTGGCGATCCTGAAATCGCCTTCCACGTCGCCACGCCGCCAGGTGCCTTCAAGGGTACGGTTGTAGGAGCCGATGTTGCCGAGTCGGCCATCCACCACGATGGTCACGGGGTTGCCGGCATCGTCGCGGGCTTGCGCCTCGATGCGCACGGTCCACGCATCGGGATTCAGTACCGCCTGGGTGAATGAGGCGGAGTCCGGGCCCGGATTGATCATCCCGTTGATGTCGCTGCCATCCCACTTCATGACAAGCACCACAGGCATGCGGTCGTCAGGAGCCGTGCCCCAGTCGCCACGCCACGTGCCGTCCAGCGGGAAACCTTCCTGTGCGGACACTGCCATGGAAAGCCCGAGCACAGCGATTGACAAAAATGTCCCTTGTCTCATTTCGTCCCCAACAAGCGTCTTGCAAATCGTGTCCGACCGCTGAAGGCGCGCCAGACCCCGATTGGAATCGTGCACAGAACCGAACGGCTCGGTTTGTCTACCCGGATAGTATACGGGGCAGTTTCAAATAATCCAGAAGGACCCCGCCAAACGGCGGGGTCCAGGTGCCTCAATTCCAATCACGGTCAGAAGCTGTGGACATACTCCACCCTGACCATGCGCATTCTTGGGTCATGAAGGCGCGAGTCCACCGTGGTCAACGTATTGGCCATCAAGGGCGGTTCATTGTTGGTTACGTTGAGGATGGCCAGGTTCAGCTGGTTGGACGATGGCATGGTGTAGGTGTAGACGGCGTCGTGTTGTGTCCAGGGGCTCTCATCCGTGTTGTACTCGAAATCACCCGGATTCCACAGTTCGATACCGTCGGTATGGCGAACGCTCCAGCGGAAGTCGTGGTTGCCCGACGAATACGTGAGGATCAGGTTGGCGCGGAACTGAGGATTGTCGAACAGGCCCAGATCCGAGCCCTGGTCAGTACCCACGGTTTCGACCAGGGTTCCATCAAGCGTCGAAATCTTGAAACTTTCGACATAGGACGCCAGTAGCCGCGCTCCAAGTAGGTTGCCGCCGGGCAACTCCCCTCGCCAGTCAAGCGTCAGATCGATGCCGGAAGTCTCCACCGCGTTGCGATTGACAAAGGATGACTTGAATAGGGCGATATCGAAACCGTCGAGACAACCGTCAGGCAGCGGGTCGCCGGAGTCTGCATCCCACCGGCCAGTGACTTCGCATACTTCGTTGGGGACGCCGGGGAAAAGCTCGATCCGGGGGTCGGTAATGAACCCGTCCGCGATATCCGCCAGTAGAATCTCATCCGGGTCGATTGTGGATACGAGATTGGTGAAGTCGTAGTCCCAGTAGGTCAGTTCCCACGTCAGGCTGTCGGTCGCGTCCCATGTCAGGCCAATCGTCCAGTTGTCGGACTCTTCCGGCAGGAGGTCCGGGTTGCCGACGGACAGGGCTCGAGCCTGGTTCACCTCGCCGCCGAGCGGACGGATCGTGGTTCCGCTCGGCCCTATTCCAAAGGTTTGACGCACCGAGGCCAGACGGAACGAGGAGCCTACGGAAAATCTCACAAACAGGTCATCCGTTGGTGTCCACAGCCCGGTAAGCTTCGGTTCGGTTGAACTCAGTCCCAACGTGCTTTCGTAGCGAGCGGCGAAATCCAGTTCCAGATCCTCAATCGGGTAAATCACCAATTCGGCGAAAACGGCCTGCGTGTCCCGTGTTGCCGACCAGTCCTGCACGACTTGCGGGGCGAATCCGAATCCGCCATCCCTTCTGACGGGATTGACCAGGATATCGAGCGACTGCTGCCTGTACTGGGCGCCTACCGCGATCGCGCTCGCACCCCCTGCCATCTCCCAGAGCCCGCCCGTGACCAGTGCTTCAACCGAGAAGAAATCGGAATCCCCCCGTTCCACATCGAGGTCCGTCATCCAGGCTGCCAGTTCCGGAGAGTTGTAGGTCGGATCGCCGGGCTGCGCAATCAACCGGCTGGCAAACGGATTCCACCACTGACAGTTGCCGACGCCCGGCTGGATGTTGGCATCATTGGCCGCGCCGCTCACCGGGTTGAACTTGCAGTTGCCTCCTCCGTAGCCTTGCAGCGCACGCGCATACCGGTCGGCGATGGTGTCCGAACGTCCGGATTCCTGACTGTTCCAGGAAGCCGTGCCGTTCGCGCGCCAATCCCAATTGGCGTTGATCGATCCCGAGAGTGTCGCAGATGTCCTGAAGGTGTTCTGTTCCGCAAAGGAGGGTAGCGACCCCTCAAGCGGACTCGCCTGCCGGGTGAAAATCCTGCTGTAGTTCTGTACGGGGAAGTTCGGGTTGCGCTGGTTGGCGTCGATCACGCCCGGATTGTCCGCCGGCAGCACCGCGCCCAGACTCGGCAGCGCCAACAAAGGCACGCCGGTTCCGAAACTGCTGAGCGTCTGAACCCGCGCGTAGTTGAGTTCCCACGTCAGAAACGTGCTGTCCGAAATTTGCGCCGTGGCAACGGCCATACCGGTGAAGCGGTCGTTCTCAGGAATGATCGTGCGCTGCAAGCTGAGCGTGCCCCTGCAGAACGAGCCACCGGTGGGCAGCCCGTCCGCATCATGGCCTGTTGCGCCAGCTGGATCCCAGATCACGTTTTCCTCCAGGCCGCCAATGAGCGGGCTGCCGCAAAGCGGATCCGCATGAACCCCCCCCACTCGGTCCCCGCCGAAGAAAGTGCCCGGGTTATAGAGGCCGGTAATCAATCCCTCCCCAAGACGCTCGTTGCTGAAAACGTCCTCGCTCTGCATTTCCTTCGAACGATTCAGGTATTCGAACCCCATGACAACGCCGAAGTCGGGCTGCTGAACGCCAAACAATCCGCCCACCAGGACTTCGGGGACGTCGCTCTGGGCTTCCGCAAACTGACTGGAAACCGAAAACTCGATGCCCTCGAAGTTGTTGCGAGTGATGAAATTGGCGACACCCGCGACGGCATCCGAACCGTACAGCGCGGAAGCCCCGTCGAGCACGAGTTCGATACGTTGCCACATGATGGCCGGAGCCAGATTGTTGACGTCAACCTGCGATGCCGAGTTGGCATCAATGGTCTGGCGCTGTCCGTTCAACAGTACCAGCGTGGATCTTGGGCCAAGTCCGCGCAGGTCGATGCTGCTGGTGGGCGTGTTCCAATTCTCCGCGACGTTTGCCGAAGAAATCTGCGGCATGTCGCGAAGCACTTCAATCGTAGAGACTCGCTGGTTCGCCCTGATTTCCGCCGCTTCCATGATGGCCACCGGCTGCGGTCTGTCAGCCGGACGGGAAATGAACGAACCGGTGACAACGATTTCTTCGAGTTCGCCGTCCTGTGCGAAAAGCGGCGATGATGTGGTCAACCACAACAACGTCAAGCCGCCCACGAACATCTTTCGACCGACCATCAAGAATTCCTGTTTCATTCTAATTCTCCTGTAGATGCGCAACTCAAGAGGTGGTGCGCCAACGCCAATACCGGCTTGTTGGCTGCATCGTCCGCTGCTCGGAAACTCAACTCCACTCCCACCCCAGGCCCTTGCGCATCGAGAACCTTGAGAGATTGGGCGAACCGATCCGTTCGGGCAGTTCCCGCATGCTATATTCGGGATCAAGCCCCTGTCAACGGTTGAGTCAAAAATGCGACAAAGTGCCGCCGACTCATGGCTGAACGTGTGACTTTTCGGCGTCAGGACTTGAAGAACGCCCTGAGAAAATGCGCCACGACGCGTCGGCATTCCCGACCCACGTGGACATTGCTGGGCATGTTGATGCGGCATTCGCGCTCAAGCACGAGTCGATGCCCGACCATGGCCACAAAATACGTCGCCAACACTTCGGACTCGAATTGCGTTGCCGCGCGATGGGCATTGAAGATTTCGATGAGCGGACCCTCGGCCTGGAGCGGGCCGACTTCGAAGTAGTGTTCGCCGACTTTCGGAGAGGTGCGAGAAACCTGAAAGATGAGCCGGCGAAAGTCCAGCGTCCGATCGGAATTCAGAGTAAAGGCGATCGTCTCGGCAATGCGGATCAGCGCCTCCTTGAGGTCGGTCTTGCCGATCTCGACCGCATGGGCCGATTCCAGCTCCCGGCCATAGAACTCCAGTTCCCGTTCAATGACGGATTCAAGCAGGGCTTCCTTGCTTGCAAAATACCGGTAGATGGATTCCTTCGAGATTCCGGACTCCCGAGCCATGGCGGAAATGCTGGTGCCGGCATACCCATGGGCCAGGAACCACTCGCTGGCGACATCCAGGATCTGGGATTTCTTGTCGGGGCGCTTGGGTCGTGGCGAGTCATCCTCGACCCGCCTGGCCCCTTGCTGGGCTCTCGGCACGAGTTGTTGTCGATTTTGCGTAGCGACGCCGAACTCTAGCACATACCTTCCGGCGCGCTTGCGTGAAATCAGAAGTTTGTGCACCCGTAGGGCTTGACCGTCTCACCGGCCCGCCAGACCCACTGCTTCCTCATGGTCACGGGCTCGGTAAAGGTCTCGGGATCGGTGACCGTGATCGTGTAGTCGAGATTCGCGCCGTCTCCGCTCAATGAAAAGCGTTCCTGGAACTGCGCCCGGTCACTCTGCGGAATACCGGAGGTGTCGAAGTGAAACCAGTCCACGGCATGGGTATCGACTACAAGGTCATCGCCATCCCAACGGCCTGTCGAATGGCCCATGAGGGTCGGTTCAACGTCGGCGTCCCGGGCCTCGGGATTCATGTGGATGCGCCTCACCAGGTCGTACTCCTCAATGTGAAACAGGATGTCGTCACCATCGCGGCTGAACGCGACGGGATAGGGCTGATGCATGATCGTGGGCATGCCCTTGGGCGCGCACTCGCCGATCGGGTCGTCCACCAGCGGGTCGAAGTCTGCACGCGCGGCGGCTGCTGCAGCCGTTAACGGATACTGGTCCAGTCCCATGTACCGCCCCGGCCCGTTGAACCGCGTGCTCCAGACCCGAAAGATGCCCTGATCCGCCCCACCCGCGTCACCGTCGGCAAGCCATATTTCGGACCGCCCCAGGTGGTTTTCGGACCAGAGCGGCGCTACGCCGGGCCGCGTAACCAGTTCGCGCCCGCTGGCCAGCAGCACGTTGTTGGTCCACATCTCGAGATTGCCGTTTCGGGCGGTATAACCTGCCACCGTGACCCGGTCGCCTTCGCTCAGCAGGTCGGGACCGACGTCCATGCGGCTCAGGATGCTGACCGAATTGGTTTCCACCCGCCAGGTCTCACCCTCGGAGGTCCGGACGGAGAACTGCACGTGTGGATTGCGCCACATCAGACGCGTGATCTCACCCTCCAGTTCGACGAGGTTGTCCATGTCGAATACGCCGGCAAAGGCGTGATGGGCATGGCCTGATGCCGGGAGGACAACGAACAGGGCCGCGACGGGCGCAAGGTATTCGCGATTCACTGATTTCATATTCGGGTATCTCCGCACCAATGGTCATCCAAGCGAGTCCGGGAACTTGCCAACGCTTTTTGCAGGAAAGCCTGATGCGGCATTATACGTTCATGCCGCTGACTAACTTGGCCGGCCACTTGTAGCACGACATCGCCGACTGTCCGGCTCCTACAAATTTACCTTCGTGACGAGGCGGAGCCGCTGTGGCACCGCTGCTTCACGTACGCGAGCAGTGCATTGTCCGGCCAGGGTCCACGCAGAATATTGACATCATATAAGATGTCATTTAGTGTGGCTGTGAAGTGAGGCTGGTACTTGACACGAATGTAGTCGTTGCAGCATTTCGCAGCCGTCATGGTGCCAGCAACCTTCTGCTTGGGCAGGCGGAGAATGGAACGGTTCGGGCATTGTGCACAACAGCACTGTTCCTGGAATACGAGGCGGTGCTGGCCCGAGCGGAAACACGCATGGCCACGGGGCATTCACTCGACGATGTCGAAGCGATCATGAATTCGCTGGCCACGATAACCGATCCTGTCGATATCCGTTTCAGGATCAGGCCCGTTCTGCGGGACGCTGGTGACGAAATGGTATTGGAAGCCGCGATATGCGGAAGGGCCGACGCAATCGTGACTCATAATGTCAGAGACTTCTTGCCAGCAAGAATGTTCGGAATAGAGATTGCCCCACCGGGTGATATTGTGAGGAGGCTGCGGTAATGAGTGAAGCGCGCCGATACAAATATCCGCTGCAATTACCAAAGTCGTTGAAGGCGACCGCGGCGCGGTTGGCCAAGGAAGACGGAGTCTCCCTCAATCAATGGATCACCGCCGCGGTTGCCCAGAAGATTGGAGCTGTGGAAACGGCAGATGCGCTCCTGAAGCGGCGTGCTGCCGAAGCAAGGACAGGCGATCTGACCCGTTATCTCGAACGGGCGCCGGACGCGCCGCCGGTCATCGGTGACGAAATTACGGACGGTGCGGACTCGTAAGACACCGTCCACAGCCCCAACCAAACCCGACCGTGAACCCCTTTCTAGGGGTTTTCCACTGCCAAGGCTTCAAGTCTTGTCAAGAGTTCACCCGGCTCCAGATAGCCGCCCAGCTGCACGCCGTCGCTGTTGAGTATGGTGGGCGTCCCGCGCACGCTGACTTGCCGGCCCAGTTCAAAGTGAGAGGCGACGGGTGTCGCATCGCACGCTTGCTCCGGCACGTCGTTGTTAAGGATGGCGTCAGTAAACGCCGTTTCGCGATCACTGTCGCACCATACCTTGTCGGCCTTGGACCAGGACTCCGTGTCGGGCCCGGTTCTTGGATAGGACAGGTAGCGCACTTCGACGCCGAGCGCGTTGATCTGGTCCATTTCGCGATGCAGCTGGCGGCAGAAGCCGCAGTCGATGTCGGTGAATACGGTCACCGTATGCCTTACGTCTTCCGGACCCGGTCTGAACACGATCATCGAGTCGGGGTCCACGCTGGCGAGAATGTCGGCCCGCGCCTCGGCGCGCCGCCGCTCGGTCAGGTTCTGCCTGCCCTGCAGGTCGAAGACATCGCCCTGAATCAGGTAGGTGCCATCCCGGGAGACGTACACCACGTCGGAGTCCAGGACGATTTCATACATCCCGGGCAGAGGCGAGTCATGGATATCATCGGCCTCGACGCCGGGCAGCGTCGCCGCGAGCTCTTCCCGGGTCAACTCGGTTTCCTGGGCGGCCGCCGTTGACGCGAACGCAAGCGGCACCATCCAGAGCTTCCAATTCAGGTTCATCACTCGTCCCTGGCCAGATGTTGGACATTGGATAGTAGCACTTCGGACGTTTCCGATGGCACGTTGCGAGGTGAAATCCACACGGCCCGCATTCGCCGGATCAACCTCTCGGATGGTGTCTGGCGTGAAGCTCCTTCATGCGCTCGCGGGCCACGTGCGTGTAAATCTGCGTGGTGGACACATCGCTGTGACCCAGCAACAGCTGCACCACGCGCAGGTCCGCGCCATGGTTGAGGAGATGCGTGGCGAAGGCATGACGCACAGTATGCGGCGAGAGTCTCTTTTCGATTCCCGCCCTTTGAGCATGGCGCTTGATCAGGTACCAGAACGACTGCCTGGTCATCGGCCCGCCACGGCGCGTCGGAAACAGGCAATCAGTCTGGCGCCCGCCGAGGATGACCGCGCGCGGGCCGAGAACAAACTGCCGCAGCCAATCTTGCGCTTCGTCGCCCAGGGGAACCAGCCGCTCCCGGTCACCCTTGCCGATAATCCTGAGCACACCCTGGTTCAGGTTGACCTGCGAGAGCTTCAGGCCGACCAACTCGGACACCCGCACGCCGGTGGCGTACAGCAGTTCCAGCATCGTGCGGTCGCGGTGGCCCAGGGACTGGTCGACGTCCGGCGCGGCCAGCAACGCGTCGACGTCGGCCTCTGTCAACGAGTGCGGCAGGCGCCGTCCCACCTTGGGCATCCGGATCTGCGCGGTGGGATCTTCTGCGATGGCGCCTTCTCGCAGCAGGTACCGGTAGAAACGCCGGAACGTCGACAGCTGACGCGCAGTGGAGCGCGGATTCGCTCCCATGTCCACCCGGCTGGCGAGGTACTCCAGCAGATCGGCTTCGGAGGCATTCACCAGTCCGGTCCGGCGCCTGGTGAGGTGCCCGTTCAGCGCCAGCAGGTCGGCCCGATAGGCACGCAGCGTGTTCTCCGCGAGCCCGCGCTCGGCCCAGATTCCGTCCAGAAACCAGTCGATGGCCGCCGTCGGAGTCCCGAAACGGTCCGCCTTGCCTCGCTCCCGATGCGATCGGTCCTGGATCATTGCGTTCTCAGCTTGCCATAGCTGCGCTCGCGCCGCCTTGCCGGAACGAAGGATGGACCCGACAGAGACTTCTCGGGTAGCTTTAGCGGTGTGGGCGCACGCGGAATCACGAAATGACGGCCAGGGCCGTGACGCGATGGTCGCGCGCCGTCTTCGGCCCCTATGCCTGGCTGATGCTGGCGGCGGCGGTCATGCCGACTCTGGTGATGCTGACATTCGTAACCACTCTGAACGCGAGGCGGCGCGTGGCGCACCTCGGCGCCCGGGCGTTTTTCCGGCTCATCGGTAGCCCTGTAAGGGTGGACGGCGCGGAAAGGCTGCCGGACCAACCCTGCGTGGTGGTGGCCAACCACACAAGCTACCTGGACGGAATGATCCTCAAGGCCGCCCTGCCTCCCGGATTCACCTACCTGATCAAGGCCGGGCTCAAGTCCGTCCCGCTTGCGGGCTTCCTGTTGAAGCGCATCGGATCGGCGTTCGTTGACCGTGACGACAAGACGCATCGTTTCCGGGCAGGCCGGCGATTGCTGAAGGCCGCCATGCGGGGCGAGTCGCTCGCGTTTTTTCCGGAAGGCAGGTTTGATCGCGACCCGGGATTGAAGCCGTTCCTGCCCGGAGCGTTTGCCGCGGCCTGGCGGGCCCGGATGCCTGTCGTTCCGATCATCATCAGCGGCTCGCGGCACATGTTGCCCGCGGAGGTCTGGTTGTGCGCGCCCGGCAGGCTATCCATCAGCCTGTGCGACCCCATCGATCCCGCCGCCCTCAAGTCCGCATCGGAACTGGCGGCAGTTACCCGCGCACGAATGCTCGAACGCCTGGGCGAGCCTGATCTGGCGCACGGAGCGCAATCATGACGAGTCCTGTCTGGAGCCCATCACCCGAGCGCATTGCCCGCAGCAACATGCTGCGTTTCCTGCGGGAGCAGGCCCATCGACTCGACAAGCCGGATTATGAATCGCTCTATCGATGGAGCGTGGACCGCAGCGCCGAGTTCTGGGAAGCATTCTGGCACTTTGGCAGGGTTCGCGCCGCTGCTCCCTTTCGGCGTGTGCTGACCGAACCCGAGCGCATGCCGGGCGCCCGCTGGTTCGAGGGCGCCCGCCTGAACTTCGCCGCCAATCTGTTGCATTCAGAGGACCGGGGCCCGGCGCTGGTGTTCTACAGTGAGCGCGGTGACCGCCTTGAGATGAGTTGGGCGGAGCTGCGCCGCCAGGTGGGCTGCGTCGCCCAGGCGCTTGAGGATGTCGGCGTCGGGGAAGGCGACCGGGTGGCCGGCCTGCTTCCCAACCGGCCTGAAGCGGTGGTGGCGATGCTGGCCGCATCAAGCATTGGCGCCATCTGGTCGTCCTGCTCCCCGGACTTCGGCGCCAATGCAGTGCTGGACCGGCTCGGGCAGATCGGCGCCAAGGTTCTGTTTGCCACCGACGGCTACTTCTATGGCGGCAAGACCATCGACTGCCGGCCGATGGTTGCCCACGTCGTGGACCGCCTCGACAACCTTGGGGCGGTATTTGTCATCGGCTACGCGGACCCGGAGCCGGACCTCCGCTCAATACGCGGGGCCAGGCGCTATGACGGGTTGCTCAACGGCGGCCATGAAGCGGAGTTTCGTCCACTGCCGTTTTCGCATCCCCTGTACATCATGTACTCCTCCGGCACCACCGGCGTTCCCAAGTGCATCGTGCACGGCGCGGGCGGCACGCTGATCCAGCATCTGAAGGAGCACCAGCTGCACTGCGACATCAGGGCAGGTGACCGGGTGTTCTATTTCACCACCACCGGCTGGATGATGTGGAACTGGCTGGTGACGGCGCTGGCAAGCGGCGCGACCCTGGTGCTTTTCGATGGTTCGCCGTTCCACCCGGACCCTGGCATCCTGTGGCGCATCGCCGAGCGCGAGCGCATGACAGTGTTCGGGACCAGCGCCCGGTATCTGGGCGCGCTTGAAAAGTCCGGCTACCGGCCGGCCGATCACGTCTCCCTCCCCGACCTGTCCTGCGTCCTGTCGACCGGATCGCCCCTGGCACCGGCCAGCTACGACTTCGTCTACTCGCACGTCAAGGAAGACCTGCAACTGTCGTCTATCGCCGGCGGCACGGACATTCTCGGCTGCTTCATCACGGGCAATCCCATGCTCCCGGTCTACAGGGGTGAATTGCAGTGCCGGGCGCTGGGTTTGGCCGTGGACGTATTCGACCAGCGGGGCCGGCCGGTACGCGGCCGAAAGGGCGAGCTGGTCTGCACGGCGCCGTTCCCGTCCATGCCGGTGTCGTTCTGGAACGATCCGGGCGACGTCAAGTACCGGGCGGCGTATTTCGAGCGATTTCCCGATGTCTGGTGCCATGGCGACTACGCGGAAATCACGCCGCGTGACGGCATGATCATCCACGGGCGGTCGGACGCGATTCTCAATCCCGGCGGCGTTCGCATCGGCACGTCGGAGATCTATCGTATCGTGGAAAAATTCGAGGAGGTGGCTGAATCCATCGCGGTTGGGCAGCAGTGGGAGGGGGACGAACGTGTCGTTCTTTTCGTCCGGCTGCTGCCCGGACATGTATTGTCGGACGACCTGGTGGAGCGAATCCGGCGAGCCCTGAGGGCGCAAGCCAGCCCGAGGCACGTGCCGGCGAAGGTTCTGCAAACCGCCGACATTCCGCGAACCCGGAGCGGCAAGATCGTCGAGCTGGCGGTCCGGGATGCGATTCACGGCAGAACCGCCGTCAACCTGGACGCGCTTGCCAATCCCGAAGCGCTGGATCACTTCAGAAATCGCGTTGAACTGGACTCGTAGGTCGTGTACGGAGGTGCTTCGCGTACAGTGAACGCTTGCCGTGTGCTGGCGCAGCCTGTACTGGCAAACCTGTACTGGCAAACCTGTACTGGCGCACTTGTACTGGCGCACCGCGTGAAGGACGTGGAATGTTGGTAACATAGCGCGCCGTGTCGATTCCCACCTGCAGAGCCCCCGACCCCAATACCCGCAAGCCGGATTATGTCCCGCCGCCCGGAGCTTGCGACGCCCATTGCCATATCTTCGGGCCGGGATCCGTCTATCCCTACGCCCCGGGCCGGAAATACACGCCTCCCGACGCGCCGCTTGCGCGGTTCAGGGAACTGCAGGCGACGCTGGGGCTTTCACGCGCGGTGCTGGTCAATGCCAGCTGCCACGGCCTCGACAATACCGTGATTCTCGACGCCATCGCCCAGAGCGGGGGACGCTACCGGGGCGTGGCGAACGCGGACGGCAGCCTTGACGATCCTGCGCTGGAACGGCTCCACGAGGGAGGGATCCGCGGAGTGAGGTTCAACTTCGTCAAGCACCTGGGCGGCACACCGGACATGGCCGTCTTTCACCGGGTGGTAAACCAGATCCAGGCGCTGGGATGGCACGTGGTGCTGCACTTCGACGCCGGCGACCTGCTGGAGTTCAGCACGCTGCTGGACGAGTTGCCGGTGCCCTTCATTATCGACCACATGGGCCGCGTGCCCACCGGCGGCGGCGTGCGGCAACGGCCATTCCGGTTGCTGCTGGAGGTCGCGCGCCGGGAGAATTGCTGGGTGAAAATCTGCGGCGCGGAGCGGATTTCCACGGCCGGACCGCCATTCACCGACGCGGTGCCGTTTGCGCAGGCGCTGCTGGAAGTGTGCCCGGACCGCACGCTCTGGGGCACGGACTGGCCCCATCCCAACATCAGGAAACACATGCCCAACGACGGCGACCTGGTGGACCTGATACCCTTGTTCATGCCCGACCCCGCACTGCGCCAGAAGGTGCTGGTCGACAATCCCCACAGGCTCTACGGGTTTAGCGGTTGACGGACGGTCGCGCCTCGGCGGGCCCGGGGGCGATGGTGAATTGGCAATAACGACAACAACAATGAGGACGACGCCTTGACCAACCTTGACCGGCGGCTGCATCGAGTTTCGGCCTGGTTCGCGATGGGTGGCGGCGTCGTGCTGACCGCCATGGTGGTCCTGGTGGTGATCAGCATTCTCGGCCGGGCGCTGTTCTCAAGCCCAGTACCAGGGGATTTCGAGATCGTCGCCCTGGGAACGGCGGTGGCCATCTTCCTGTTCCTCCCCTACTGCTACATGCAGAAGGGCAACGTGGCCGTGGACATTTTCATTTCCCGGATGCCGCCGGCCGCGCAGCGCGCCATGGACGTGCTCGCGGCGACGCTGTTCGGCCTGGTCGCCGCGCTGTTCACCTGGCGCTCGGTCTTCGGCTTGGCGGACACGGTGAGGAACGGCGACATCTCGATGATCCTGGGTTTCCCGGTCTGGGTCGTGCACCCGTTCGGCGTAGCGTCGTTCGCGCTGCTCACCGTATGCTGCTTCCACACGGCGGTTCAGACCATGCGAGGCGGCGCCGATGAGTAGCGGAACCCCGCGCGGCACCACCGCCGATTTGCGAAACGCCGCGAAGGGCCATCCATGAGCAGCGTGCAGCTGGCGCTCGTCGGACTGGCCGTGCTCATCGGCCTGCTGGTCATCCGCATCCCGGTGGCCCTGGCCATGCTCACCGTGGGCATCTGCGGCTACGTGGCGCTTTCCGGATTCGACCCCGTGCTGGCCTACATGAAGACGGCGGCCTACTGGCAGTTCGCGTCCTACGAGTTTTCAGTGATCCCCATGTTTCTGCTCATGGGGGAGTTCGCTTCCCGCTCGGGCCTCAGCCGGTCCCTGTTCTCGGCCGCGAACGTCTTCCTCGGCCATCGCCGGGGCGGCGTCGCCATGGCCGCGGTGGGCGGCTGCGGCGCCTTCGGGGCGATCTGCGGTTCGTCCCTGGCGACGGCCGGGACCATGGCCCGGGTGGCGATTCCGGAACTTGAGCGCTACCGATACTCGGGCAGCCTCGCCACCGGAGCGCTGGCGGCGGGCGGCACCCTGGGCATCCTCATACCGCCATCGGTCGCCCTGATCATCTACGCCATCGCGGTCCAGGCGAACATCGTGCAGATGTTCCAGGCGGCACTCATCCCGGGCATCATCGGCCTTGTGGGCTACGTGGCGGCGATCACCGTGTGGGTCCGGATCTTCCCCGAATCGGGACCTGTGGGCGCCCGCGCCAGCGCCGCGGAACGGGTTCAGGCGCTGCTTGAGACCTGGCCCACGCTGCTGTTGTTCGTGGCGGTGATCGGCGGCATCTACTTCGGCATCTTCGACCCCACGGAAGGCGCCGCCGTCGGGGCATTCGGGGCAGGCGTGCTGGCTGTCTGGAAGGGAAATCTGGACCTCGATGGGTTCTTCTCCTGCGTCAAGGACGCGGCCAAGACCACGGGAATGATTTTCCTGATCCTGCTTGGTGCCGGATTCCTGAACATCTTCATGGCGCTGACGGGCGTGGCGGACCAACTCTCCGGCCTGGCGGCCGCCAGCGGCCTGAATCCTTACGTGATCCTGATCCTGCTGCTGGTGGTCTATCTGCTGCTGGGCTGCCTGATGGACAGCCTGGCCATGATCTTTCTGACCATCCCGATCTTCTGGCCGATCATGGCCGGTCTGGACTTCGCCATGCCGGAGGCGGACCTG
Source organism: Candidatus Rariloculaceae bacterium (assembly GCA_965221035.1). Lineage (GTDB taxonomy): Bacteria > Pseudomonadota > Gammaproteobacteria > Steroidobacterales > Rariloculaceae > UBA6522. Next base: position 2,458,106 of record OZ244860.1, on the reverse strand, counting down.
AAAATGTGGTTCGGCATTGTCGTCCTGATCGTCGTGGAAGCCGGGCTGATCACGCCACCGGTGGGCATCAACGTCCTGATCATCAACCACCACGCGCCCAGGGTGCCCATGCGCGAGACCTTCATCGGCGTCACGCCGTTCCTGCTTTCGGGCGTGGTCCGGGTGGCGCTGCTGATCCTGGTCCCGCCGATCACGCTGTTCCTGCCGCACCTGCTGATGTGAGGGCGCGCCGGCGACGGGGCACAACAGTCGTCTCACGCAGCCGGGGCTGTCCTGCCGGGGGCTGTCCTGCCGGGGGCTGTCCTGCCGGGGCGCTGTCCTGCCGGTGCGCTGCCCTGCCGTGCGCAGTCCGGGCTACTGGTGAACTGGGGAGTCCCGCAATCCTTCCGCGCAGGCGAATTCCCGCAACTCGTCGTTCGGGTACGAGGCCTTCCTGTACCGGTAGACGACTTCCCAGGGCTCGGTCAGCGCCACCGGGTCGTGGACTGTGATGCGGTTTTCGAGGATCCCGGGCTCGGTAAGGCGAATGCGCTCGTGGATGGTCATCTGGTCGCTGTGGGGTGTTTTCCCCGTAATGTACGACTTCGTTGTCAGGGCGACGGTTTCAACCACCAGCGTGTCGCCCTCCCAGTGGCCGGTTGAATAGCCGGCGTAAGTGGGATCGTCGAAGACCCTGGCGGAGGGTTCTCGACCGTCCAGATAAACGCGCCGCATCGCGTCCAGGTGCTCGCCGAAGAAGGTGATCTTCTGGTCATCCTGCATCACTTCCATCCCGTACGGCATGGCCATCATCGATGGCATGCCCGGCGGCAGGCAGTTGGCGGCGTTGTCGTATTCGTAGGAACCGCCGATGAGCGACTCGGCGATGACTTCCCACCTTGCCAGGTACTCCGGTGTGAGCTTCGGTTCGTGGGGCAACCGGCCCAGCGAACCGTCGCTGATGGGCGCCGAACGGGCGGGAGGTGGAGGTGGAGCATTGTCGGGAGCCGTAGTCTCGGCACCCGTTCCACTTCCCGCATCGGCACGGTGTCGATAATAGACGCCGGAAAAATCCGGCGTGGCGCCAGTGGAGGCGACGGTCGGGGCTGCCGGCTCCTCGCCACCGGAAAAGTAATCGGGCGAATTGCCCAGAATCGTTCCGTCGGCCTTCGTCACCCGGGCGATGATCGCCTCCGCACGACCGTCCTTCGCCGGACTCCCATACACCATGACGGTCTCGCCGGGCTGAAACACGTCCGGGTGCCAACCGGCCCGGGCCAGTATGCCCGGCGCACGACCTTCAAGCGCCCACTCCCGGCGCTCGCCATCCTCGTCCTCCACTTCCAGGAACAACCAGGTGTGCGGATTGACCCAGCGCCATTCCTGAACGGTCCCGGTGAGCGAGATGACCTCACGGACCTGGTACGCCGAGTTGCTGTGGTGCGAATACGCGGACAACGGCACCAGCAGTCCAAGAACACAGATAACACTTCTATTCATGATGCTCTCCTCACATGATGTTCACTGCGGGACACCCCCCAACACCCGGTCGGCCCTGCGCGCTCCAGTAGTCGCACCCATCACGGAGCCGCGATTCGCCATCGTACTCCGACCCTGGGTCCACCGCGAAATCCAGTTCAGTTCAGCAGCCTGCCCTCGAAGGCGACGCTCTTGATGAGCGCGAAGACCGCCTGACCTTCCCGCAGGCCGAGTTCATCCACTGCCGCGCGGGTGACCCTGGAGCGCAGGCGCTGACCCCGCACGTCCAGCAGCAATTCGACAAAGGGGCATTCCGTGAATTCCATCCCCACCAGGGTCGCGGGCAGGATGTTTCGAATGCTCAGCCGCCCCGGCGGCTCGACCGCGATGGCTACCTCCCGGGCCTCAACGCGCAGGCGCACACGGGTTCCGGCGCTCACGCCGATGGCGGGGACCTGCAGCGCCTCGCCCAGCACGTCCAGCGCCGTCATCCCCTCGCGGGTCTCCCCGGCGACCGCCTCAATGATCGATCCCGCTTCGAGACGGCCGGTGATCGGCCACAAGTCTGCCCGCTGGAGGATTTCGGCGACGCCACCCATGGCGGCAATGCGCCCACTGGACAAGAGCACGATCATGGAAGCCAGCCGTGCGACCTCGTCCACATTGTGGGTCACGTAGAGCGCCGGGACGCCGAATTCGCCGGACAGGCGCTCCACGTAGGGGATGATCTCGGCCTTGCGCCGCAGGTCGAGCGCAGACAGCGGCTCGTCCAGCAGCATCACGCGTGGCGCGCCCAGCAGGGCGCGGGCCATCGCCACCCGCTGGATCTCCCCGCCGGAAAGCGTATCGGGCGTTCGCGCGAGAAGGTCCTTCAAGTCCAGCGCCTTGACCACGCCGGAGATGGAGGCTTGCGAGGCGGCCCGTTCATCAGCGCCCCGAACGCCGCCGCGTTCACTCTCCCGCCTGCGGGAGCATTCGGCCGCGAAAAGCAGATTGCCCTCCACGGAAAGGTGTGGAAACAGGCGACCGTCCTGGAACACGTAGCCCAAGCGCCGCGCGTGCGTCGGTACCCTGATGCCCCGGTCGGTGTCCTGCCATGTTTCACCGCCCAGGTTCACCCGGCCCTTCGCCTCTTTCTCAAGCCCGGCGAGCACACGCAGCAGTGTCGTCTTGCCAGCGCCGCTTGGTCCGAAGATCGCCGTGACACCGTCGAGTTGCAGTTCGGCATCGAATCGCAGGGAAAAATCGTCCCGTGAAAGCCGAATGTCGATTGCCAGAGTCGACACGTTCAGAACCTGTTTACAGGCAGACGCCGGTTGCAGACGTATACGCCCAGCAGTACCACGAAGGAAAACACCAGCAGGCCCGCCGACAGCACGTGCGCCTGCGCGTAGCTCAAGGTTTCCACGTGTTCGTAGATGGCGATGGACACCACTCGGGTTTCACCCGGGATATTGCCGCCCACCATCAGCACCACGCCGAACTCGCCCAGCGTGTGGGCGAAGCCGAGCACGGTAGCTGTAATGACTCCCCGGGTTGCCAGTGGCAGCGCGACGCGGAAGAAACCGTGCAGGGGCCTTGCACCCAAGGTCGCCGCCGCCTCCAGGGGCCGGCGACCGACATTCTCGAACGCGTTCTGCAAGGGCTGCACCGCGAACGGAAACGAGTAGATCACCGACGCAACCACAAGCCCCTGGAAGGAGAAAGTAAGCGCTGTATCCGTCAACTCCACCCAGAAACGTCCGATGGCACCCGCCGGTCCGAGCAATATCAGCAGATAGAAGCCAAGCACCGTGGGCGGCAGCACCAGCGGCAGCGCCACCAATGCTTCGACACCCGGCTTGATTCGCGAGCGGGTGAATGCCAGCCACCAGGCCAGCGGCGTTCCCAGAATCAGTAACACGACTACCGTCACCGCCGCCAATTGCAGACTCAACCAGACCGGCCCCCATTCGATCGCGCCCATGTTTCGATCAAGCCAGCCGGGCGGGCCTTTGTCAACGCGATTGCCGCCCGTTGCTTCTCGCAACTTGCTTCTTGCTCTCACGTATTGGTCAATCATATGATCTTCAAATTATCCGCATTGACGCGAATATGGACGATCGGCCGAATAATGTAGATCGTTTGAGTGACTCGGAAGACCTAAAGTCTCGTCAAACGTCTTTTTGCTTCTTCAGAGCGGGCAGGACAACGGATCGACTGAATCCGCCGGCTGCCTTCAAAGCTGGTTGCGGGAATGGGAATCGACGAGGAGACGAGACACCAACTTGTCATTCGGGCCAGATCGGCGAGAACGCGGTCTTCCGAGTTTCGGCCCGACCGGCCTACAGACTGGCGTCCGGAGCAGGTGCGAAACCCGGCCGGACTACTGGCTCCCTGGTTCACCGATTCGACCGCATGGGAACTGATTGCGACAAGGTTGGAACAAGGGCATAGGGTCGAGACGGTGACCTTGGCACAGCCGCGTGGCGGGACAGGCTACGTAATGAAAATCGATATCGGCCAGGAGCGGCATCTATACGTCAAGCTACAGTTCGCAGGCAAGAAAATTATTGGCCGAAGCTTTCACTACTCCGAGTACCCCGCGAACCGCTCCGAGGACTAATCACATGCAAGACGAAACACCGCAGACCCCGATGTGCTCCGCTTCAAGACACCGCCGCTGCCCGATCTGCGACGGCAAGGCGGAGACGCATTGGTGCCAGCATGACTTCCTTTATGGCGTGGGCGACGACGCGGTCGAGCTACGTGCGGAGTTGCCTTTCGGTCGATGCGACGCTTGCGATTTTGAATTCCTCGATCATGATGGGGAAAGGCGCAAACACGAGGCCGTATGCAAGCACTTGGACATACTGAGCCCTTGGGAAATCAAGGACATTCGGCTTCGCCACAAGATGTCACGCGCCGAGTTCGCCAGAATAAGCGGACTAGGCGAAGCGACGCTTGCCCGGTGGGAAAGGGGACACGTGACCCAGAACCGGGCCAACGACCATTATCTGCGGCTAATAGCGCAGCCAGGGGGGATTGATCGGCTACTGGCGGCAACTCAGACCGCCAATTCCAGTGTCACGCGGGCCAACTCGCCCGAGGACAGGTTTCCGGCCATTCGCATTACCAACGAACTCCGCGCGGAGCAGCAATCCTTCAGATTGCGAAAGATTGCCTGACCCGTGTACATCTGCACTTTCTATTCTTTCAAGGGCGGGGTTGGCCGTTCGATGGCGATGGTCAATGTTGCTGTCGATCTGGCGCAACGCGGACGGCGCGTACTGGCCGTGGACTTTGATCTGGAGGCTCCCGGGCTGGACACGTTTCCTGCCCTGGCGCCCAAAACGCAAACTCCAGGACTGGTGGACTATGTCGCCCGCTATCTGGAGACCGATGTGGCTCCGGACGTTTGCGACTACATAGGCATTTCGCCTACTGTCGATAATTTGCTGATGATGCCTTCCGGCGCAGCTCAGGCCGGTTACGGTTCCGACTTCACAAAAGTCGATTGGCAAGCACTATATGCAGAACGCGACGGCTACCTGCTGTTTGAGGATATAAAGGAACAATGGCGGCAGAAGATCGAGGCGGATTACGTCCTGATCGATTCGCGCACAGGATATACGGATACGGGAGGAATCTGTACAAGGCAACTTCCAGACGCGGTAACGGCACTGTTCTTTCCCAACGAGCAGAATCTTCGCGGCCTGACCAAGGTTGTCGCGGACGTTCGCTCGGAAGCAAACGCACCGCGGAACAAGCGGATCGCGCTGCATTTCGTGATGTCCAACGTGCCGGATCTCGACGATGAGGACGAAATACTGACGGGGATAAAGCATCGGTTCCAAAGTGGAACGGAGTTGGAGGAAGAACCGCTGGTTGTCCATCGGTACGACAGCCTGTCTTTGCTCAATCAATCTGCATTTGTACTTGAGCGCCCCAAGAGCCGCCTCACACGCGAATACCGCAATGTTGCCAATCGCATCGTCAGGGGGAATTGGGGAGACAGAGACGGTGCCATGCATTTCATTCGGCGTCGGCACCAACGCTTTGAGCAACCTTGGCGAATCCGGGAGGAGTCCGCCGCAAGCTTGGCAAAATCCATTGGGAAAATTGCTTCCTTGCACGCCGAGGACGCGGAAGTCTTGTATCGACTCGGTTCGCTGGCGGCTCAACGCGGCCTCGAAAGTGGCGAGTCGTTGCTGGACAAGGCGATAGGACTAGGCTGTCATGACCCCGAAGCATTCTTGCACCGAGCGAGGCTCCGAAATGATCGGGGGGACCACGAAGGGGCTAGCAACGACGCGATCAGCGCGCTGCAATTTCCGAATCTCGCACCCCATCTCGCAATGGTAGCGGTGCGCCTGATTCCTGACTCAGCCGAACAGGATGTCCGGCAATTCCCGGCAGTGGCCTCCTTGGAAGCGGAAGACCAGTTTTGGCTTGCCGACAGCCTGCCGCGTTGGACGAAATTCAGTGCAAGCACTGCAATTTTCAGGGAATTGGCGGACGATGCTGACCTTGATGAGAAATTCAAGTCACGGGTGCGCAGTCAATTGGCAATCAATTTGATCGGAGAGGGCGAGTTTCAGGACGCAATTGACTTGCTTGCTCACGACGGGCGAAGTGTGGAACAGATGGAAATACAGGATGCGTTCAACTACGCCATGGCACGGTGGGGGATTGACGGATCGGTCGACGGGACTTCATTTGATCAAGTCGTTGCACTTTCAAAGCAAGACACTGGGAAAACCAGCGACGGAAACGCCGACGGCGCAAACTATTTTCAGTGCCTGTCCGTCGCGCATTGGGCGGTGAAGAATATCGAGACCGCCCGGAGATATGTCGAGAAGGCAATTCAAGGGTCCGACAGGGAGCGCCTGATCTTTAGTTGCTGGCGTTATAGAAATGTATCCGACAATGAGTTTCGTGCCGATATGCGTGAAATATCTTCGTTGATCGATGGCGATATTGAGCTAGTGCCCCAGTACATGCGTCGCGACGAGTCTTCGCCGACGGAGTAAGGGTAAACTGCTCCTATGGACAAGCGCCGTATCATCGTCGCAATTACCGGTGCGGCCGGTTCCGTCTACGGAGTACGGCTGTTGCAGGCGCTGCACGAACAACAAGCCGTCGAAACACACCTGATCGTGTCCCGCGCCGGTTTCCTCAACGTCGCCAACGAGTTGAACATGCCTCGCAGCGAAGTCGAAGGGCTGGCGGACGTGGTGCACAGCAACCGCGATATCGGTGCAACCATCGCCAGCGGGTCGTTCAGGACCGATGGCATGCTGGTGGCGCCGTGCACCATGAAAACCCTGGCGTCCATCTCCATCGGACTGGCGGACAACCTGGTCTCCCGCGCCGCCGACGTGGTTCTCAAGGAACGCCGGCGGCTGGTACTGATGGTGCGGGAGACGCCCCTGAACCTTGCGCACCTGCGCAACATGACCGCCGTGACCGAGATGGGCGGCATCATTTTCCCGCCGGTTCCGCCGTTCTACGCAAAGCTGGAAAGCCTGGACTCCATGGTGGATCAGACCGTCGGGCGAATGCTGGACCTCTTCGATATCGAATCGAACCTGGTCAGGCGCTGGCGGGGCATCAAGGAATCGTAGCTATCGTCACCCCGCACCTCGGGGTAGTCCGCGGCGCCGCGGTCAGCCCCGAGGTGCTCGCCAGCCGGAGCTACTCCGGCAACCGCGCGCGACGGATGATGTTCAGAAATTCGGCGCGTGTGCGCGGGTCGGAGCGGAAATCCCCCAGCAGGCAGCTGGTCATCATTGCCACGCCCGGCTTGTGGATACCGCGCGTCGTCATGCAATGATGCGCCCCTTCCACCACCACTCCGACACCCTTGGGCTTGAGCACATCGTTGATGCAGTTGGCGATCTGCGCGGTCATCGACTCCTGCACCTGCAGCCGCTTGGCAAATGTTTCAACGACCCGTGCCAGCTTGCTGATGCCGACGACTCTGCGGTCGGGCAGGTACCCCACCTGGACCTTGCCGATGATGGGTGCCATATGGTGCTCGCAGTGGGATTCGAAGCTGATGTCCCGCAACACGATCAATTCGTCGTAGCCGTCAACTTCGTTGAAGGTCCGGCGCAGGTATTCGACCGGATCGACCTTGTAACCGGCGAAGTACTCATCGTACGCCTTCACCACCCGGCCGGGCGTGGCCCGAAGCCCTTCCCGGTCGGGGTTTTCGCCCACCCAGCGCAGCAGTGTTCGAACCGCTTGTTCGGCTTCTGTTCGACTCGGACGGGACACATGGGCTCCTGATGATCAACGCCAACCGCGCGGGGCACCGGAGTCTAAGGCCGCCCTGCGGCGCGTGCAAGAACGCGTTGCGGCTTATGCCGGTCACCAGATTCGGCGCACGCCGTAACGGTCGAAACGCGATTCATTGGATACAAGAACAAGGTCGTGAGTCAACGCTTGCGCGATGAGCATGCGATCAACCGGGTCCCGGTGGGGTCCCCGCAAGCCTCCAGCGCGTACGGCTTCAGTCACGGTAATGGGCAACTCGTTGAAGCCTTCGCCAGCGATCGCTCCGGAAACGTCTTCCGCAAGCGCCGCCGCGGCAGGCATCTTGCCGAGGCGATACTTGGTCGCAATCTCCCAGGCCGAAGCCGCGCTGACCAGCTTTTCGTTGGATTCGTCAGCGATGGCGCGACGAGCAACGACCGGTAATCGGACGTTCCCGGCGAGCCACCATATGAACGCGTGGGTGTCGAGCAGGAGCCGCAAGGCTCACTTTTCCCATGCGGAAAGTTCGCTTTCCGGGAGCGGCTCGAAAAATCCGTCATCGATCGCGATGCGGTCCTTCCACGAGCCGAATCGCGGTTTTCCCTTGGGCTTCAAGGGCACAAGCCTGGCAACCGGCGTGCCGTGTCGCGCAATGACAACTTCCCCTCCCTGTTCCACCTGCGCGAGCAAGCGCGACAACTGGGTCTTTGCTTGATGGACATTCACCACCTGCATCACGGGCTACCCTGAATCCGAGTTAGCTAATATTATGGTTAATCCATTCGAAGCGTCAACCAGCCACACGGAACACCGAAAGGCCACGAGCTGAGGCGTCCGGATCGTCCCCACGGCGCACTCTCCTAGCGTATCCGCACGGCTGTTCCCGAAGCCACGAGAAACAACATGCCCTTGCCGCCGCCGCTGATCTCATTGTAGTCAAGGTCCACGGCCACCACCGCGTTGGCGCCCAGTTCGCCCGCCTTCTCCCCCAGATCCTCAAGGCAGGTTTCCCTGGCCTGCTGGAGCGCCTTCTGATGGGTGCCGCTGCGGCCTCCGACCAGGTCGCGCAGACTTCCAAGAACGTCACGGAAGATGTTGACTCCTAGAACGCATTCCGCGGTGACGATGCCGAAAACTTCCCGGATCTCGCGGCCCGGATAGTCGGGCGTTGTGGTTATGTTCGAAAACGGCACTTTCATCAAGGTTCTCCAGAGTCTGTCGTGGTCGGGATCAGCGCCCGGGGCGACCGCGATTGCTGCCTTCCGCCCCTTCCCCGCCATTTTACCAAGCCCGGCCCCCGCACCGGTCGAGACTTCCTTTGCGAGTGGAGTGACGCCGATGTATCGTGCGCGCGTGAACAGCACACCTCGACCTCCCTGGCCCGGGCATCCGGCCGTTTTTCTCGATCTCGACGGGACGCTGGTCGAGATCGCGCAGCGTCCCGATGCGGTCAACCGCACAAGGCGTCTGGACACGTTGCTCCGGCTCCTGCCCGCGTTCGCGGGAAATGCCGTCGCCATAGTCAGCGGACGTCAGGTCGCCGACGTCGACACGCTGCTCGCGCCCCACCGGCTCGCGGTGGCGGGCGTGCATGGGCTGGAACGGCGCAACGCGGAGGGCAACATGACCCGTGCCGTGGTGGACCTTGATTGGATGGACAATACCCGCGATGCCATGGAACGTTTTCTGGCCGCGCATCCCGGGCTGCTGCTGGAGAACAAGGGCGCGAGTCTGGCATTGCATTACCGCAACCGCCCCGAACTGGAGGACAAGGTGCGGCGGTTCGTGGAGGAGCTGGATCTGCCGGCTGCCGCGGAACGGTTGAATGGCCGCAAGGTGGTCGAAATCAAACCACTTCAGGTAAACAAGGGATCGGCGATTCGCGCCTACATGTCCGAATCGCCCTTTGCCGGCCGGACGCCGGTATTCGCGGGGGACGACGTGACCGACGAAACCGGGTTCGCCGCCGTCAATGCGCTCGGCGGAGTTTCGGTCAAGGTCGGCGCGGGCGACACCGTGGCAAGATGGTCCCTGCCCAGCGTTTCGGCCGTCCTCGACTGGCTGACCGAAGCGGTGTCCGGTGAACTACCCTCCGCCAGGGCGCGAACGGCATGAGCACGCTGAACCTGGGGCTCATCGGAAATTGCCAGGTGGGTGTGCTCGTCGACCCGGTCGGGCGATTTGTCTGGGGCTGTTTCCCGCGAGTGGACAGCGATCCCGCGTTCTGCTCTTTGCTGGGCGGGGACGGTGAGGCGGAAACGGGCTTCTTCGACGTGCAATTGCTGGACCTCGACCGGCACGAGCAACATTACGACGGCAACACGGCGATTCTCGTGACGACCCTGTACGACAAGTCGGGGGGAAGCGTGCGCCTGGAGGATTTTGCGCCTCGCTACGAGCAGTTCGGCCGGACGTTTCGCCCGATCATGGTCATGCGCCAGATCACCCCGCTGAGCGGGAGCCCGACCGTGCGCATCCGGCTGCGTCCCGCCACGAATTACGGCGGCAAGCGCGTCGAGACCACCTACGGCAGCAACCACATCCGATTCGTGGACAGCCGCTTCACGCTGAGGCTGACGACCAACGCGTCATTGACCTCGGTACTCGAAGAGCGCGCCATCGTGCTGGAGGAACCCTTGAGCCTCATCCTTGGCGCGGACGAGACCATTCCCGAACATCCCAACCGCATTTGCCGGGAGATGCTGGAGGAGACGCGGCGATACTGGCAACGCTGGGTCCGCGGCCTGTCGCTGCCGTTTGAATGGCAGGACGAAGTCATACGGGCCGCGATCACTCTCAAGCTCTGCACCTACGAAGACACCGGCGCCGTGCTGGCGGCGCTCACCACGTCGATTCCCGAAGCCGCCCACAGCGGCCGCAACTGGGACTACCGCTTCTGCTGGTTGCGGGACAGTTTCTACGTGGTAAAGGCGCTCAATCGGCTCGGCGTCACCACGACCATGGAAGCTTTCCTGGGCTATCTGAACAACATCGTCGGCGAACTGGGCAGCCCGGAGCAGCTTCAGCCGGTATACGGGGTGACCGGGCGTGGCCGGCTGGCGGAAAGAACAGTCGAGACGCTTCCGGGGTATCGCGGCATGGGCCCGGTGCGGGTCGGCAACCAGGCGTACCGCCAGATCCAGAACGACACGTACGGCGCCGTCGTGTTGGCCGCCACGCAGCAATTCTTCGACCGCCGCCTGTCGCGCCACGGCGGACGCCAGGAGTTCGAGCGGCTGGAAGCGCTGGGCGGCCGGGCGGTGGAGCTGTTCGACCAGCCCGATGCCGGGTTGTGGGAATACCGCGGCAGGCAGGAGGTGCACACGTATTCCAGCGCCATGTGCTGGGCGGCGTGCGACCGCCTGGCCCGAATCGCCGCACACCTGGATCTGACCGACCGCGCCGATTACTGGAGCGGCGTCGCCGCCCGATTGCACGAGACAATTTCCGCGGCGGCGTGGAACGCCGAAAGGGAAACCTTCATGGGCACGTTCGGCGGCGACACGCTGGACGCGAGCCTGCTGACGCTGGCCGACCTGGGCTTCGTCAAGGCCCAGGACCCCCGATTCGTGGGCACGCTGCAAGCGGTGGAGGGCGAACTCCGCCGAGGCCAATACATGTTCCGATACGCAAGCCCCGACGACTTCGGAGTGCCCGAAACCGCATTCAACATCTGCACGTTCTGGTACATTGACGCACTCGCGGCCGTGGGCCGCCGCCGGGAAGCCAGGGAACTCTTCAGCAACATGCTTGAGAGACGCAACGATCTGGGTTTGCTGTCCGAAGACCTGGACCCCCGAACCGGCGAGCTCTGGGGCAATTTTCCGCAGACCTACAGCATGGTGGGCATCGTCAACGGCGCCACGCGCCTGAGCCGGTCCTGGGAGGAGGCGCTGTGACGCCGCCGGTTCCGGGACGTCCCGCAACTACGAAACTCGCGGCGGCGGGCATGGTTGCCGACGCGGATTTCGCAACCGCCGGATAAGAAGGCGAGACCAATGCAGGGAAGACTGATCGCCGTCTCCAATCGAGTGGCCATTCCCAAGAAGGGGAAGGTCGCCGGGGGACTCGCCGTGGGCGTGTTGGCAGCGCTGGAGGAACAGGGGGGCATCTGGTTCGGCTGGAGCGGTCGGAAGACCGGGCAGGAACCTCGCGACCCCGCGATTGAAACACGCGGGCGCATCACCTATGCAACCATCGACCTGAAGAGGGCGGACTACGAGAACTACTACAACGGCTTCTCCAACAACAGCCTGTGGCCGCTGTTTCACTACATGCTCGGATTCTTCTCGTTCCGCCGTTTCCAGTACGACGCCTACTGCCGGGTCAACGAACTCTTCGCCCGCAAGCTTGTGCCCCTGGTGAAACCCGGCGACATCATCTGGGTACACGATTACCACCTGATCCCGCTGGCCGCGGAACTGCGCCGGGCCGGGGTCACCAATCCCATCGGGTTCTTCCTCCACGTGCCCTACCCGAGCTTCGACGCCCTGCGCGCGCTGCCTTCGTATGAGCACCTGCTCCGCTCGATGTCATCCTACGACGTGATCGGGTTTCAGACCGAAACCGACCTGCGCGCCTTCCAGGACTCCATGCGCCAGCCCGAAATCGGCGGACGGCTCATCGGGAATCGGCGCATCGAGGCGTATGGGCGGATCTTTCGTGCGGATGTCTTTCCCATCGGCGTGGACGTGGACGATTGCCGGCGCCTGGCCGCGAAAAATCTGGATGACCGTCTCGTCACCCGCTTCACCGAGAGCCTCCGGGAACGCAAGTTGATCATGGGAGTCGATCGGCTGGACTACAGCAAGGGACTGCGGTTGCGCTTCCGGTCGTTTGAGCGGCTCTTGCAGAAGTATCCGACCAATCGTGGCCAGTTGACCTTCATGCAGATCGCTCCGCCCACCAGGACCGGCGTGCGCGCCTATGATGAAATCCGCGAGGAGCTGGAGCGGGCGGCCGGCAACATCAACGGGCGTTTCGCGGAGATGGACTGGGTGCCCATCCGGTACCTGAACCGAGCGTACGAACGGGGCGTGCTGATGTCCTTGCTTAGGCTGACGGACATTGGCCTGGTGACACCCGTTCGCGACGGCATGAACCTGGTCGCCAAGGAGTACGTGGCCACGCAGGATCCCGACAATCCCGGCGTTCTGGTGCTATCGACGCTGGCGGGCGCAGCCCAGGAACTCGACGGAGCGGTAATGGTCAACCCCTTTGACCGGGAAGGCGTTGCGGACGGCATGCAGCAGGCCGTCGAGATGCGCCTGGAAGAACGCCGGGAGCGTTACAGGACCATGATTGAAGTACTGAGGCACAATGACATACACGCCTGGTGCAGCCGCTTCACGGAAGCGCTTCGGCAAGAAAATGGCACTCAAGTCTGATGGGGTGAAAGGCAAGGTGAATCACGGCAGGCCCGGGCCGCCGCGGCAGGCTCTTGTCTCTGGGCGGACATCGCCGAGCTCCTCTGGAGCCATGCGTAACCAGTCTTTCCGCCGATTCGGGGTCATGTTGGCCGCGACATTCGCCCTCGCCCCGATGGCCGCGATGTGTGCCGGACCGCCAGCCTGCGTGATCCTGCTGCACGGGCTCGGTCGGACGCCGCTGTCCATGCTGCCGTTGAAATTCGCCCTGGACGGTGAAGGGTACCGGACGGTGAACGAGGGCTATCCGTCGCTCCTGCAACCCATTGAAGAACTGTCGGCCACGTACGTCGCGGATGCGTTGGAGGATTGCGAGTCCGCCCCGGACGAGCCCGTTCATTTCGTGGCCCATTCCCTGGGAGGCATACTGGTCCGACAGTACCTTCAGGATCACGAAGTTCCGCCGGGCAGCCGCATGGTGATGCTGGGCCCGCCCAATCACGGCAGCGAATTGGTCGACGAATTCGGCGACGATGCCTGGTTCGCGGTGATGGGCCCCGCCGCGCTGCAGCTGGGAACCGGCACCGACAGCGTGCCGGCAAACCTCGGGCCGGTGAACCTGGAGATCGGCATCATCGCGGGAACCCGTACCAGCCTGGACGCCTTGCTGCTGCAATCCGCACCGCTGCCCGAACCGAACGACGGCAAGGTCAGTCTGGACAGCGCGCGCCTTGAGGAGATGCGGGATTTTCTCGCCGTCGACGAGAGTCATACGTTCATCCTCACCGACGGGCAGGTCATGGAGCAGGTCATCGCCTTCCTGGCGGACGGCCGCTTCCTGCCGGTCGATGACGCGGACGAGGACGAATGAGCGCCCACGGACTCGTCAGGACCTTCGAGCGTTGGAGACGTTCCGGCGAGCCCATGGTGCTTGCGACGGTCTATGAGACCATCGGTTCCACCTACAGCAAGGCCGGCCACCGGATACTGATCGCCGCCAACGGCGACTACCAGGGCCTGGTAAGCGGAGGATGCCTGGAGGGCGAACTGGCGGAGCGGGCCCGCGGGGTGATCGAAACACGCGAACCGCTGGCGATCAGCTTCGACATGCGGGACGAAGCCGACGAACTCTGGGGCCTCGGCGTGGGTTGCAACGGACTCATCCGCGTCCTCCTGCAGCCCCTGACCGCAGAGGGCGGCTATCACCCCTTTGCGGACATCGCCGAACGCCTGCTCCTGGCCGAACCGACCGCGGTCGCCACGGTCATCGCCGGGCCCGGCGTGGACGGCGCGCCCGGACCGGGCGCGACCCTGGTATGGACGCCGGGCGGCGCGCGCGCCGACCCGCCCGGGTCCGAGGCGGGTGACGCGGATCCGGCTCGGACCGGTACCAAGGTGCGAGAAGGGTCCGCGCCCCCCCTCGATTTCCTGGTAAAAGGATGCCGCGAGGCGCTGATGGCCGGCCAGACCATCCGCCGCACCGAGGCGAATGGCGTGGACGCTCTTTATGCGCCGCTCAAGCCGATCCGGCGGTTGCTGGTGCTCGGAGCCGGCCTGGACGCCGTGCCCGTGGTCAACCTGGCGGCGGAATTGGGCTGGCGCGTGACCGTCGCCGATCACCGGCCCGCCTATCTCGAAAAGGGCGGTTTCGACGCGGCCGAAGAAGCCCGGCTGATCGACCCGGCCGCGATGGCCCGGGAGCTTGAGCCGGCCGGATTCGACGCCATCATCGTCATGAGCCATCATCTGATGACTGACCAGATCTACCTGGCGCAGCTGGCTTCGGTACAGGTGGGCTACCTGGGCGTGCTGGGTCCTGCGGATCGCCGGGAACGCCTGCTGGCGGCGCTGGGCGACGCCGGCCAGTCTCTCCACGGCAGATTGAAGGGTCCCGTGGGCCTTGACATCGGCGCCGACGACCCGGAGTCCATCGCGCTATCCTTGCTGTCGGAAATGCACGCGGTTCTCGCCGGCGCATCGGCACGAATGTTGACCTCCGACGAGTGACGCGCAGGACCGCTCACGTGGCGCCGGCGTATCTCCAGGGCGCCGGGGGCGCACCTTGGCTCAGGCGTTGCGCGCCGCTGACTTCGGCGGCGAATTTTCCACGATAGTCGTCCAGGAACGTGCGCAGGTCATGCGCATCCTGTTGAGCCATGACCTCCGAGAGCCGAAACGGAGGTTGCACGACAGCCACCAGACTGACGTCCTTGTACCGACGGTCGAATCCCGCAATGGCGATCGGAACGATGTACGGCTCCGGTTGGGTCTTCAATGCCAGACGGAAGGCGCCGCTATGGAATCGAGCCGGGGAGCCCGCCGACTTCTGGCACTGTCCCTCGGGACAGACCAGCACATTCCGCCCTCGACCTATGGCTTCTCCACCGCGCTGAAAAAATCCTTCGGCCGCCTTTCGCCGCAGCTTTGCCATCTCATCGGGCGAGCTGGTCTCGATACCCGATTCGAGGGTGGGCACCGTGATGTGGCCGAGCCGGCCGTAGAACAGGTTGTGGCCATATTCCGCACCCGGACTCTGGCGCACAACCCGCACCGGAGATTCGCCGTAATGTTCATTGAGCAGGACGCTGACGAACGCCGTATCGAACGAAAAGTGATAATCATTGGGCAATTGATAGTGCGCCGGGCAGCATAGGTGGTTGATGATCACGATGTGGCCGGGCGTCGCGGGAAGATGTTCGGTACCGCGTACCTCCGTGCGCAGGTAACCGAACGCCCGGGACATGATCCGGTCACAACGGTCACGCAGGATCGAAGGCTGCGTGTCTTCCGGGGCATCGGTGACCGCCGCATAGGCCTTGAGGACTTCCCCGTAGAATCCCACTTCCGACTGCACGCCGGCCAGCGCGTCGGCGCAGACTCCCGCGACGGCGCGTTCGGCATAGCTTCCCGTCCCACGCACGTTGCGGATGCATTTCAGCGCGCTGGGGGTTGTCAACCGGTGGGAGAGCAGGTGTGGAACCTTGTGCAACTCCGACGTGACCGGGATGCGCGCCTGATTCTGCTGAAGCACGGACGTAAGCGCAACGATTTCCGGCTCCTCGTCGTCGCTGGGCCTGGGAATCCTGGCGGCGGTGATGAGGTGGGACAACCGCGCCAGGTGGCGCTGCACGAAATTGCGGCCAAACTCTGGATCCTCCGCGATCAAGGCTTCGATGCAGTGCGTTGGAATCCGGTAGAACCAGCAAGCGGATACGGCCACGACCGAGGCCTCCGCCCTGAATCCGCCATCGACCGTGGGCACTCCCGCGGCAACTCCACCCCTGGCGGGAAGGGAGAGAAAGCGCACCATGCGTTCGCCCCGGGGCGCCTCGGCGCAGCCGCGATGATTCTTGGGAGTACCGCCACCCCGGTCTTCGCGCACGGAGAAATAACTGGCCGCGCTGCCGTGCGCCAACAACCAGAGTCCGGAAAGGGCCTCGTCCTGCCGTACAAGCTCCGTACCGGGTTCGCATCGGGTGAGTTCGGCATTCGCGGACAGCCTGATCAACGCCGAATCGTCGAACTGCGCAAAGAAAGCCGAGCGTCGCAATGCCGAAATGCTGCTCGGCGCGAACGCCTGGCGGGCGGGCGGCTCGTCGGTGGCCGCCGGGCGATCATGTATGGGACCTTGTCGCTGCGCCGCAAGCCGCTCGTCGCGGATCCATTCGAATTGACGCCGAACGCTGTCCAGGACGATTCGAAAAAAGCTGACCGAGAGCAGCGGATCGGAGTAGAAGATCCTTGCAAGGTCGTCATGGCGCCAGCTCAGAAGCTCAAGCGGAGACAGGGCCCGCGCCGTCGTGCCGTAACGGCGAGGCGGAATGAATCCGCTCCATCCCAGCGCCGCCCAGGGCCAATTCACGTTGCCCATGGGCCACGTGCCGTCCCCGCCTTCGGCTCCGGTCTCATGCCCCACCGACCCCTCTCGCAGCAGCGAAAATTGATCCGAAGGATGGAATCGTTTAAAGAGTACCTCCCCGGGGTCGTGGCTTCGCACCGTCGCCGTCTCGCCCAGAGGCACCAGCCTGGCGCGATGCGTGCCGCGCCACACCGGATGATCCAGGAAGGCGTCGATAGGCGATATCATGCAAATAGCGCAGCAGGATTCGTGCCAGCTTGCACGGTGGCGGTCCCGATGCCGATAAAGGGTCTGGAACGCTTCGGGCCAAACGCGGACAGGCCACCGGGTTTTCTGGGTTTCTGGCAATCCACGACGGTCGAGCTTGCGGAAATTGCCCCGAATCCCATGGTCTTGTCGTGCCAGGCGAAAAAAGATGGCTTGACGTTGCACCACGTGGCGTTCGATTCCCTGGGAGGGAGTCGAATCCGGGGCTACCTTCTGCGCCCCGACTCGGGGCAGCCGTGCCCGCTGGTGGTGCATGCGCACGGATACCAGGATCGCTACGAGCACAAGGTGGACTGGGCGCGTCGGGGATTGAACGTGTTCGGCTTCGACGTCCGCGGATTCGGCCGCTCGTCGTCGGCGATCACCGTTTCCGATGACGGCTATCTGCTCACCGGCATCGAGTCGCCTGCCGACTGCATCCTGCGAGGCGCCGTCGCCGACTACCTCCAGGCGGTCCGGACCGCGAAGGAAATGCTTGGCGGCGATGCCGGAACGGTTGGATATTACGGCTTCAGCTTCGGCGCCGCCCTCGCTCTGATGGCCGCCGCCACGGGCGACGGCGCCGACTTTGTCGTCCTGGGGCAGCCGACCTTCGGCTGGAACCCGGAGCGGCATCGGCTGGCGCTGGGGGGATCGGCGCTGGAACTGCGGCAGTACGTCGACAAGCACCGCTGGCGCCGCGACACGGTGACCGAAACCTTGAAGTACTTCGACACGCTTCACTTCGCCCCGCTGATCAAGGCGCCAACCCTGGTCGGTGTCGGACTGGACGACGATGTCGTGCCTTCCCGGACCGTGCTCGCCATCGTCAACCAGCTGCATTGTCCGCTGGAAGTGAGGCTGTTGCCGGTGAGCCATTCGGACGACCCCAGGGAATCGCGCTGGCAGGCGTTCGAGGAAGAATGGCTCGGCTACGTTCAAGGGGGTATTCCCGCCGATTTCGGCGCGGAGCGCCGCCAGATCGGAACCCTGCTGGGCGACGTCGGCAGAGTCGGATAGCCGGTTCCGCCACCAGCGTGAGCAGCCGCGACGCCGCGAGCGGAACGGCCGATGCCGTTACCAGCGGAACAGCTGCGCCGACGTGCCCTCCGGGTACACGTCCATGCCCCGCGGCAGTTCGATGAAGCCGTCCGTTCCACCTAGCGCGGCATAGTCGCCGGAGGTATTGGTGGGCCGCGGCTCGGCCAGCGGAGGCCCGTCCGCATTCCAGTGCACCGTCACCGGCAGAAAATAGGCCAGATCGGCCGCAAACCTTACCTCCCTCGCAAGCCGCACCCACTCGCCGGCTGCCGGATTGGCGCCCACGGCCTTCCACAAGGCCGGGACCACATAGCGGATCAGGCACACCAGCGTGGAAACCGGGTTGCCGGGCAAGGCGAATACGGGTTTGGATGCCTGGCTGATGCCGAACCACATGGGACGTCCCGGCCGCTGCTCGATGCGGTGAAAGACCAGTTCCACGCCAAGCGTGTCCAGCACGCCGGGAACGAAGTCGTACTTGCCCATGGACACGCCACCGGTGAGGATGACGACATCGTGCCGTTCGTGCAGGCGCGCAATGGATTCGAAGATTTCATCCGGGTTGTCCCTGAGGTGTGACCGTGTGACGCGTGCGCCGAAGCGGCGGACCAGGGCCGCTTCGATGGCCCGGTCGTTGCTCGAGCGGATCTGGTGGGGCAGGATCGGCTGTCCCGCCTCGACGAGTTCGTCGCCAGTGGAAATCACCGCCACCCGGGGCGGGGCGGTGGTGCGGACCCGCACGCGCCCCGCGCCAGCCAGGATCGCCATCTCCGCCGGTCCGATCCGCTGGCCGCGACTCAACACCCGGCTCCCCGCCGTCCGATCCGACCCCTTCGGGTGAATGAACTGCCTCCGGGAGACCCGGGCCGACGACTGAACCACCGCCTCGCCATTCTCGACCGTGAGCCGTTCGACGGGAATGACCGTGTCGGTCCCGCCGGGCAACATGGCGCCGGTCATGATCTCCACGCATTGCGCCGGAGAAGCGATGGACATCGCCGGCGACCCGGCGCCCTGGGTGCCCACGACCTGGAAGCGGCGGCGGCCGGCCTGCCATGCGTCATGGGCGATGGCGATGCCGTCCATGGTGACCCGGTCAAACGGCGGCTGGTCCCGTTCGGCATGCACGGTCTCCCGAAGCACGGCTCCGACACATTCCTCTAGCGGCGTTTCCTGGGCGGGGAATCGGCCCATTCGCTCCAGAATCAGGGCTTGGGCCTCGGAGACTTCGGTCATGGCGCGCGCGCCTTGTGAACCAATCGCGTTGTCCTCATTCTAATCCCTTGCACCGTCGCCGCAGCGCCGGGCCGCCCGCCCGCAAACGCTGCAAATCGGGGAGAATCCACCCATGGCGCGTGGACTACCGGTGCTATACTAAACGAACGGAGGAAACACATGAGCCGCCCATTTCTTTTCGGTGTGGTCGCAGCGCTGGCCTCCACCGGGCTTTGGGGACAGGCGGACAACCGCACCATCATCGGTTCCGGCAACGAGTTCCTGTCCGCCGGCGCGTTTTCGATCAGGATGGGTCAATACGACGAAGGGATTCGACTGACCCAACTGGGCCTGACGCGCTATCAACCGAGCCCTGCGGACCGGGCCGCAGCGGAATCCAATCTATGCGCCGCCTACGCGGCCAGTGGAGAACCGGAAGTGGCCATCGATCACTGTACCGAGTCGTTGCGGCTTGAGGGACGCAACTGGCGCGCCTACAGCAACCGTTCCTACGCGTATTTCCTGCTGGGTGAGTTGTCGCAGGCGACGTTCGATCTCGACTCCGCCGCGGCGATCAATCCCAACGCCAGACAAGTGTTGCAACTCAGGGGTATGATCAATGAACGCGGGCTGATTCCGCGCGTCGTCGTGGAGGATCATCAATAGTTGCAACCGCGCGATACTTCCCCGGTTGCGTGCTCGTCTGGCTGGCAACCTGTTGCGCCGGCCAGGCACAGCAATCCGCGGATCTTGAACCCGTCGAGCATCGTGGAGTGTGGAATTGCATTCTCTACGGCGATCCGCAGACGGGCGACGAACGCGTGGTGCTCAATTTCGGCGCCGACGGCACCACGCGCATGGCCATCCCCAGCGAGGATGTGCAGCGGCCCTGGTTTCCGCTGTCCCGCTGGCAGCTTGAGAACGACGTGCTGGCGTTTTCCGACTCCAGGACCGCTCGGGAATTCTCGGCGGTTCTGAACCGATCAACCCTGGGCGGAGAATGGCGAAGCCCGGACGTATTTGGCGGTTGGTGGTGCTCTGAGGCGGATCCGGCATCGGCGTCGGCACTCTATACCCGTCCGACCGGGGAACCCACGGCGATGACTTCGCCGCTGGTACAGGAAATCACCGCCAGCCCGGCCTATCCCCGCGAGGCGATTCGCGAAGCCAGGGAAGGCCGGGCCGTGATCTGCTTTGAAGTCACGCCACAGGGATTTGTCCGCGACCCGGAGTTCGTCGAGCTTTCGGACGAAATGTTCCGCGAACCGAGCCTCAGCGCGCTCATGCAGTCCCAGTACCAGGGTTGGTCCGACGACCCCGGCGGACCGGCGCGACCGGCATGCCGCAGCTTCGTCTACAGCCTGGAACAACGTTTCTGAGCGGTGCCGTCGCGCCGGCAGGTTTCGGACCGTACAGCCCCCCGCCTGACCCAGGGCGGCGTGGGCGCCCACTTGCGCTCGCTGGCCATTCCCATGGGCATCGGCTTCGTGGCCATGAATTCCTACGCTATCGCCGACACGTACTTCGTCGGCCGGCTCGGCACGCTGCCGCTGGCGGCCATGGGGTTCACCTTTCCCGTGTCGTTCGCGATGATCGCTGTCGGCCTCGGTGTCGGCATCGCCACCTCCAGTGTGGTGGCACGCCTGCTCGGCTCCGGGAACCGCGAGACGGTGCAGCGCATCATCACCCACGCGATGCTGCTCGGAACCTTGCTGGGCCTGATGCTGCTGGCGGTCGGCCTGGCCACGCTGGAACCGATGTTCCGGTCACTCGGGGCCGACGAGCGCACCCTGCCGCTTATCGCGGAATACATGCGCGTCTACTACGTGGGCAGCGCATTCGTCATCCTGCCCATGGTGGGCAATTTTGCGATCCGCGCCACCGGGGATGCCCTGGCGCCCAGCGTCATCATGGTGTTCTCCGCGCTGATCAACATCGTCCTCGACCCGTTGCTGATCTTCGGGCTGCTCGGCCTCCCCCGACTGGAATTGGCCGGGGCCGCGATCGCCACGGTGATATCCAACGTCGCCACGGTGGTGGCCTCCATCGCCGTGCTCTACTACCGGGAGCGATTGATTCTGCCCAGGCACCTCCTCCCCGCCGGTCTGTGGGACTCTTGGCGACGGCTGCTGCAGGTGGCGGTACCGGCAACAACCACCAACCTGTTCATTCCCGTCATCACGGCGGTGATCACCGCGCTGGTGGCGACCTTCGGGCCCGAGGCGGTGGCCGGATTCGGCGTGGCGACGCGGCTGGAGGCGGCGGTCTTCATCGTCATCTTCGCCCTGCAGGCTGCCGTGGCGCCGTTCGTGGGCCAGAACTACGGCGCCTTCCTGATGGACCGGGTGCGTCTGGCGGCCGACATCGCCAACCGGTTCTTCCTTGCCTACGGGGTGGTCATCGCCGCGGTCCTGTTCCTTGCCGCGGTACCCGCCGCTAGAATCTTCGACGAAAACCCCGAAGTGGTGTCGGCAGCCAGCGCCTACCTGCGGATCGTGCCGATCTCCTACGGCGGGTTCGGCCTGATGATGGTGACGGTGGCGTGCTTCAACGCGTTGGGCAAACCCGTCTCCGCCACGCTGCTGACCTTCATCAAGTTGTTCGCCGTGCTCCTGCCCATGGCGTGGTTGCTGTCCGCGCCGTTCGGATTGACCGGCATCTACGCCGCGATCGCCATCGCCCACCTCGTGTTTGGCGCCGTGTCGATGGTCTGGTTGCGCAGCTTTCTGGGGGAACTGGAGGGCGGTTCGGAGTCGCACGCCCGTGCGGGAAACTGACGGCCGGCGGCATCAAGGGTCAACCCCATTCCGAAATCCTGAGCCAAGCGCCCACCTCCGCCGCGAACGCCCTGTAGGACTCGAGCACCCGGCCGCTCATGGCGTCCGACATCGCCAATTCCTCGACCACCTCCAGGCTGAAGCCGCGCAGGGCTTCCAACACGTCGTCCGGGAACCTGCGCAACTCCACGCCGTGCTCTTCGACCAGGGTTCTCAGCGACGTGTGGTTGCGGGTGTTGAACTCCGCCAGCAGGTAGTCGTTTTCCGCCATGCAGGCGATTTCGAGAATGCCGCGGAGTTCCTCGGAGAGCGATTCATGGGCCTCGGCCGAGACCAGGCACTCCAATGCGCCGGACGGTTCCTGCCAGCCGGGATGGTAGTAGTACTGGGCCGCCTGGTGCAGGCCGAACGCGGTGTCGTTGTAGGGCCCCACCCATTCGGTGGCGTCGATGGCGCCCGTCTGCAGCGCCGTGAAGATCTCGGGACCCGGCAAGGTGACCGGCAACGCGCCGGCACGCTGCATGACTTCGCCCCCCAGGCCGGGGATACGCATTTTCAGTCCGACGAGATCGGCCAGCGAGTTGATCTCGCGATTGAACCACCCGCCCATCTGCGCCCCGGTATTGCCGGCGGGAAAGGGGATCACCCCATGTCCGGCGTATGCTTCGCGCCAGAGTTCGAGACCGCCGCCGAAGTACAGCCAGGCGTTGAACTGATCCGCCATCATGCCGAAGGGCACGCTGCCGAACAGCTGCGCCGCCGGTATGCTGCCGCGCCAGTAGATGGGCGCCGAGTGCCCCAGCTGAACCGTTCCCCGGGATACGGCGTCGAGCACCTCGAAGGCGGGCACCAGCTCTCCCGCGGCAAACACCTCGACCTGCAACCGCCCGCCGGAGAGTTGTTCCAGACGCGCGGCCAGGCGATTGGCCGACACGCCGTGGCCGGGGAAGTTGGGCGGCCACGAAGTCACCATCCGCCAGCGGTGCTGCTCCCGCATCCCCACCGGGGCCGAAGTTGTTTGCGGGGTTTCGGTGCAAGCGGCGAGCGCACCCAGCCCTCCCGCCAGAAAATGACGTCTGCGCATGATGCGCATTCTGCCATTCCCCGGCGGCCCGCGGCAAAATCCGCATCTCGCCGAGAACGGCGGGCACCCGGTGGTGGCGCGTGGCAACGTCCATCCGCGCTTGTAGCCTGATTGTGCGAAACGCCGCACTTGACCGACAATTGCGTCCATGGAGACCGAAAACAAACCGCAGGACTTTCTGCGCCGGCTCGTGGCCGCCGACATCGCCGCAGGCAAGCATGGCGGGCGCGTTCAAACGCGCTTTCCGCCCGAGCCCAACGGCTTTCTGCACATCGGACACGCCAAGGCCATCTGCCTGGATTTCGGCATCGCCGAAGAGTTCGGCGGGACCTGCTACCTGCGCTTCGACGACACCAATCCGACCAAGGAGGAAGTCCGATACGTGGAGGCGATCAAGGAGGATGTCCGCTGGCTGGGCTTTGACTGGGAAGGCCGGCTGACACACGCCTCGGACTACTTCGAGCAACTCCACGACTACGCCGTGCATCTGATCGGCGCGGGCAAGGCCTATGTCGACAGCCTGAGCGCGGAGGACATCCGGGCCTACCGTGGTACCTATACCGAGCCCGGCCGCGAGAGCCCGCACAGGAATCGATCCGTTGAAGAGAACCTCGAACTGTTCGCCGCCATGCGCCGCGGAGAATTCGAGGAGGGCGAACATGTGCTGCGGGCGAGAATCGACATGGCGTCGCCAAACATCAATTTGCGCGACCCGACGCTCTACCGCATCCGCAAGGTCCCCCACCAACGCACCGGGGATGACTGGTGCATATACCCCATGTACGACTTCGCCCACACCCTGTCGGACGAACTGGAGGGCACGACACATTCGTTCTGCACCCTGGAATTCGAGGACCACCGGCCGCTCTACGAGTGGTTCCTGGACAACCTGCCGGTGCGCAATCGCCCCAAGCAGACCGAATTCTCACGGTTCAACCTGATGTTCACCATCATGAGCAAGCGCAAGCTGGCCCGGCTGGTGGCCGAAGGGCACGTGAAGGGCTGGGACGATCCGCGCATGCCGACGCTTTCGGGCATGCGGCGGCGCGGCTATCCGGCCGCGTCCATACGGGAGTTCATCGACCGGATCGGAGTGACGAAGAAAGACAACCTGATCGAGCTGGGTGCTCTCGAAACCCGCGTTCGCGACAATCTCAATGCATCGGCCCCGCGGCGCTTCGGCGTGCTTCGGCCCCTGAAGGTTGTCATCGAGAACTACCCCGAAGACGGCAAGGAATGGCTGGTCGCCGCCAACCACCCCAACCGCCCTGAATTGGGCAACCGCAAGGTGCCCTTCGCGCGGGAAATCTACATCGAGCGTGACGACTTCATGGAGGATCCACCGCGCAAGTTCCGCCGCCTGCGGCCGGGCGGCGAGGTGCGGCTGCGCTACGCCTACATAGTCAAGTGCGAGAGAGTCATCAAGGACACATCCGGCGAGGTCGTCGAATTGCGCTGCAGCTATGATCCTCTCACCCGCAGCGGCATGGCTCAGGCCCAGCGCAAGGTGAAGGGCACGATTCACTGGGTTTCGGCGCGCGACGCGCTGCGGGGCGAAGTGCGCCTTTACGACCGCCTTTTCTCGTCCCCCAATCCGGATCAGGCTCCGGGCGACTTCCTGCGGCACTTGAACCCCGATTCGCTGGAGAGCGTCGACGCGGCTCTGGAACCATCGTTGTCGGAAGCGTCGCCCGACGAACGTTACCAATTCGAACGACTGGGCTATTTCACGCTGGATCCGGTCCTTCACGCGGCCGGGCGGGCGGTCTTCCTGCGCACCATCACACTGAGCGATTCCTGGGCAAGGATCGAACGGCAGGCGCTGCGGCAGGCGGCAGAAACCGTGGCGTGAATACGCGACGATATCGGAAGAGGCTGGAAGAGCTGTTGGCCACCACCAACATGCGCCTGAACGGCGACCGCAGTCCGGTGCGGACACCGGGCTGACGCACTGCGCTAGAATGTGGCGCATGAGCGGCAACGTTGCCAAGTGGCGAACCTCCGGCCGAGTGGCGGACACCTGGGGCCGTCCCCTGCGCGATCTGCGCATCTCGGTGATCGACCGCTGCAACTATCGCTGTCCCTACTGCATGCCCGCGGACGTCTACGGTGAGGGGTACAAGTTCCTGGCCCGCCGGAACTGGCTCACCCCGGGCGAAATCAAGCGGGTCGCCGGACTGTTCATGCAGCTAGGCGTCACCAAGCTGCGCATCACCGGCGGCGAGCCTCTGCTTCGCCGGGACGTGATCGAGATCGTAAGCGGACTGAGCGGCCTTCCCGGCCTGAAAGACCTGGCGCTGACCACCAATGGCTCCCGCCTGGCGGCGCAGGCGCAAGACCTTCGGGACGCCGGCCTGAAACGCATCACCGTGAGCCTCGATAGTCTCGACGAGGACGTCTTCAGGGCCATGAACGGCGACCGGGGCGGTGTTGCCCAGGTGCTCGAAGGGATCGAGGCGGCGCGGCGGGCGGGACTCGCCCCCATCAAGCTCAACGCGGTCATCCAGAAGGGCAGGAACGAACACACGGCGCTGGATCTGGTGGAGCACTTT
This sequence comes from Candidatus Rariloculaceae bacterium, assembly GCA_965221035.1. Lineage (GTDB taxonomy): Bacteria > Pseudomonadota > Gammaproteobacteria > Steroidobacterales > Rariloculaceae > UBA6522. The sequence continues at coordinate 2,432,268 of OZ244860.1, read as the reverse complement.
CGCGGCACCGGCACCATCGTTCGCTTCATCGAGTACATGGACGTGGGCACCCTGAACGGCTGGCGCATGGACGAAGTCGTCACGTCGAAGACGCTGCTTGAACGAATTTCGGCGAGGTGGCCGCTGGTGCCGGTGAAGCCCAATTACCGCGGAGAGGTGGCCCAGCGCTATGCGTTCGAGGACGGCCGGGGAGAAGTCGGCTTCATATCCTCGGTGAGCGAACCATTCTGCGGAGACTGCCACCGCGCACGTATCTCGGCGGACGGCACAGTCTATACGTGCCTGTTCGCCAAGCTGGGCACCTCCCTGCGGGAGCCGCTGCGCGCGGGCGCCAGCGACGCCGATCTCATCGGGCTTCTGCAGAGCGTCTGGCGCGGACGCGCCGACCGCTACAGCGAGCAGCGCGGGCGCCAGGGCCAACCCCGGGAAGCCCGCGTCGAAATGTACCGCATGGGCGGCTGAAGGCCGCCCCGCGCATGCCTTTAGAGTAGCCGAATGCTGACCCACGTAGGCCCGTCGAATCGCCCCACCATGGTCGACGTGGGGAACAAGGCCGTGACCACCCGCATCGCCCGGGCCCGTGCCGTGGTGACGTTTCCCGAGAACGTCCTGGACCGCCAGGGCGACCCGCTGCGGACCAGGAAGGGTCCGGTCATCGATACCGCCATCGTGGCCGGGGTAATGGCGGCGAAGCGGACCCATCAACTGATCCCGTTCTGCCACCCGATTCCCCTGGAGGACTGCTCCATCGAGGTGGACTGGAACGGGGCGGGCGAATTGGTGATCGAATGCTCGGTTCGCGCCACCCACAAGACCGGCGTGGAGATGGAGGCCCTGACCGGCGCCTCCGCCGCCGCGTTGACCGTCTATGACATGTGCAAGTCGCTATCGCACGGAATCCGCATCCGGGACGTGAGGTTGCTGGCAAAGTCCGGCGGCAAGGCCGATTTCGAGGCCGAAGGGTGAACGCCCCATGATCTGTGTCACGGCCCGTTACTTCGCGGTTTTTCGAGAGCAGGCGGGAACCGAGGCCGAGCCGCTGACGACGGGGGCCGCCACCGCGGCGGAACTGTTCGCGGAGGTCGCGGAACTTCACGGCCTCGAGGATTCCATCGCCCATTGCAAGGTGGCGATCAACGACGAACTCGCCGACTGGGACAAGACCCTGTCAGAGGGCGACGTGGTGCTGTTCTTCCCACCCGTCGCCGGCGGGTAGAGTCCCGCCCCCGGCGGGAATTCGCGACAGCGGGAAATCAATTTCGCAGCCCGGCGCGGACACGAACGATCAATGGATACCCCGACCGAAAGGGTCAAATTCGAGATTGCCGAACGGGACATCGATGTCGACGTCCTGAAACTTCAGCTTGAAAATCAGGGCGCCGGCGCCTACGCATCCTTTCAGGGCTGGGTCCGCAATCACAACGAGGGACAGGCCGTAGAGTCGCTGGAGTACGAGGCATACGGTCCCATCGCGGTCTCGGAGGGTGAGCGCATACTGGCGGAAGCCCTGCAGCGGTTCAAACTGCTCAAGGTCGCCGCGGCACACCGCACCGGTCACCTGCGGGTCGGCGACTGCGCCGTGTGGGTCGGAGTCAGCGCCGCACATCGGGGAGCCGCGTTCGACGGTTGCCGGTACGTGATCGACGAGCTGAAGAGCCGGCTGCCCATATGGAAGAAAGAGCACTACGCCGACGGTAACTCCGGCTGGATCAATTGCGTGACCGGGCAATCACGCTGAGGCCGGCTGAGGCCGGTTGCCTGGCGAGCTCGAATGGGTCCGTGCCCGGCGTCGCCAGTCACCGACTGACGACTGACCCCCGCTGACCAGACCCAAGATCGCTGCCGCCGAACGGCACCGCGCTTCAGTTGAACGGCTGCCCCCGCACCTCGCCGGTAATTTGGGTGATGTTGCCGAAGTCGACGGCGGTCACCGAAACCGACCGCCCTTCCACGACGCCGCCGGTCACGGTTATATTGCCGAACTGGTTGGTCGTCGTGTTGATGGCTTTACCGCCAAAATGACCGTTGGTGTAACTCGTGTCGCCGAATCGGGTGGTCGCCTTGTAGATGGTGTTGTAGCCGACCTGGCCGTTGGTGTAGCTCGTGTCTCCGAATTGGGTCGTCACCGTGTTAAGGGAATCGTCGCCCACATCGCCGCTGGTATAGCTCGTGCTACCGAACCGGACCGTCACCGTATAGATTGAATCGTCGCCAACCCAGCTGTAGGTATAGCTGATGTCACCGTACCTGACCTTAATCGAATCAATATAATCGTCTCCAACCTGGCCGCTGATGTAAATGATGTCACCGAACCGGGTCGTCGTGGTATTGATGTAGTCACCGCCGATCCAGCCGCTGGTGTACACCACGTTACCCAACTCGTTAACGACGACATTCAGCGCCTCGCCGTCCGAGTGGGCGACCGCATGGGCCCACGCCTGGGTGGAAATATCCTGCGGGCTGTCGGCACAGGCAATGGCGCGGGCCACCCGGGTGGCTGATTCGCTGGACCAGAGAGCATCGACGGAAGCCACGGCGCACAGTTCGGAGATATCCACATCCTGCGCAAGACCCGTCACGGACAGTCCGAAGGCAAGCAAGGACACCGACCGGCAGGTGGCTGTTACCATCGATTTCTCCTTGTCAGTTCCCCGTCATTCCAGTGCTGATTGCAGCGGTCTATTGCATTCCGCTGGAAGGAGCGCCGCCTTGCACGTCAAGGCGGCAAGCCGCCGACATCGTTCAATGAGTATAGACCGGCAGCTCGGGGTAGAACAATTCTCCGATTCCTATGCCATCCGCTGCCAGCGACTCCCCGGCAGGTAAAACCCTTGCGGGTGGTGTCGCAAGTCTTCCCGCATATCGATGTCCCACGCCGCCTCGGGCATGTTCACCTCCGTGACGGCTATCCGATCCCCACGCAGCAATCCGCGGGCGCCGGAGTCGCCCCCGAGCCGCCGAGCCTGCCTCCACAGCGCCCTCGGCAGGATTGCCGGCACGCCCGTCACCCCCTCGTAGGCGGCGACCGCCGCCTTGCCGGTACGACGACGCCACGCGCGAACCAGCCGCCGCAGTGACGCCCGGTCCACCGCCGGCTGATCGCTCACCATCAGCAGCGCGGCCGAGGCGCTGGCGGGCAGGACCGCAAGCCCCACCCGTAGTGAACCGGCCATGCCTTCGGCCCACCGGGAATTGTCGACGCTGCAGGTGCCCGGATGGTGGCGACGGACCAGCGAGCGCATCCGGAGCGCGTCGGCACCGAGGACGACAACGACCCTGCCGGGAGTCACCGCTTCGGCCGAGTCGATGGCCCGGCTGAGAAGCCGCCGCCCCTGGATTCTCAACAACTGCTTCGGCGTGCCGAGCCGGCTCGATCCTCCGGCCGCCAGCACCAGACTCCAGAGCCTATCCGGCAACGCGGCGCCGCCCAGCGGACTTCCAGAGTCGATACGCCTCCAGCGCGGCCAGCACGGCCAGGTGAATCAGGCCCGCCAGCGGATCGAATGCGGTCAGGATCCAGTGCGCAAAGGTGAGCACGGCGGCCGCGTACACCCATCGGTGAAGCCGCTTCCAAAGTCGCCGCAACCGCCGAACCGATGCGTCGTTGCTGCTGATGGCCAAGGGAACGAATATGGCCAGGGCGATCCATCCGGTCAGCAGCCCAGGCTCCGCGGCATCGGCGAGAATGTCGCCGAAAGCGCCCGTTCGTATCAGGTAGACCACCGTGTGCAAGGCCGCGTAGCCGAACGAGGCAACGCCCAGGTAACGCCTGCGCCGCAGCAGCCACCGGACCCATCCCCGTCCTGGAAACATCAACTGCAGCGGGGTCACGGCCATGGTGGCGATGAGCAGCTGCGCAGAAAGTTGCCCCGTGGAATGGACAACCTCGCCGTAGAATGTCGCCCCGGTCGCGTAACGGAAGATGGTCACGGCCCCGGGCAGCGCGAGCAGGAACCAGATGAACCAGATTGAATCGACCAGGCGGCGCAGCATTTGAGAAGTATAGCGCCCAACGGCCTTTCGCCCGGCCCCCCTGATGCCGCCAACGGGCCCGGATTTGTGAAGATTACTCAAGTTGAACGGAGCCGCCTTGACGCGTTCCGACCGGCCTGCCTACGATGGTTGACGAAAAATTGGGACGAAAACTACCCTGGCAGCGACCGTCCGCAGCGTTTAGCGGCCTGATGTAGGGAGATAGAAACTACTTTCCGGGAGAAATCGATGAATACGATCAAGACAGCAGTTTCCTTGGCGGCCGGACTTTTCTTCGGCCTTGCGCAAGCGCAGGTAGGCAACAACGACAGCGTCCTCAATCCGAACCTCGCCGACGAGGGAGAACTGGCCGGTGTGGCCCATCTGGACGAGGGGCTGGTCGCGGGCATCGTCGACGCACGGCCGTTCGCCAGCACGCTTGAGGTCGACGCGCTCCTGAGCGGTTCGCTCAGCGAGGAGCAGCGCGCCGAGGTGTATGGGGAACTTTTCATCCCGCTCAACCTTAATGCCGCATCCGGCGACGAGATCATGCTGATTCCCGGCATGAACAACCGCATGACCCACGAATTCGAGGAGTACCGACCCTACACTTCGCTGGAGCAGTTCCGGCAGGAAATCGGCAAGTACGTGGATGAGGCCGAAGTCGCCCGGCTGGAACAGTACGTTTTCGTGCCGCTGAACCTCAATTCCGCCACACGCGATGACTTCGCGACCGTGCCCGGGGCCAGCAACCGCATGGTGCGCGAGTTTCTGGAGTACCAGCCGTATTCGGACATGGACCACTTCCGCCGGGAGATCGGCAAGTACGTGGACGAGGCCGAGGTCGCCCGGTTCGAGCGGTACATGACGCTCGATTAGTCGACTGCCATGTGATCGCCCCATGCCGGAGGCGAAGCACAGGGAACTGATCCCGCTCCACATCGCGGTCCTCACCGTCTCCGATACCCGTAACGAGGAGACCGACCGTTCGGGGGCGCTGCTGGCGCAAAGGCTCACGGACGCCGGTCACCGCCTTCATCGGAAGGTGATCGTGCGCGATGATCGGGACGCCATCCACGACCGCGTCGCGGAATGGATCGGCAACCCTGAAGTCGAAGTGGTGATCACCACCGGCGGCACCGGAGTGACCGGTCGCGATGGCACGCCGGAGGCAGTGTCGCCCCTCCTGGAGAAGATGATCGACGGCTTCGGCGAGCTGTTCCGGGCCATCTCGTTCGAGGAAATCGGCACGTCCAGCATCCAGTCCCGCTGTCTGGCCGGTGTGGCGAACGGCACCTACATCTTCTGCCTGCCCGGCTCCACCAACGCCTGCGCCACCGGCTGGGACAGGATCATCTCCCTGCAACTGGACTATCGGACCCGTCCCTGCAACCTGGCCGAGCTTCTGCCGCGACTCAAGGAGACGGGATGAGGGTAGATCCTTCCCTGGTTGGACCGTCGGATCCGAGCGGCTAGCCGCCTGCCATGGTCGAGTACCTGACCGCCACGTGGGAGGCAGTGTCCCTCCCCGAGTCGGCGGCGGTCCTGCTTGCGATCACCTATGTGGTCCTGGCGATCCGCCAGAACATCCTCTGCTGGGCGGCGATGTTGGCCAGCGCGCTGATCTTCGTGGCCGTGTTCCATGCCGCGCTGCTGTACCTGCAGGCCGCGCTGCAGATCTTTTACGCGGCCATGGCGGTCTACGGTTGGCACCAGTGGCGTCACGCCGGCGACCGGGACGCCGGTGCGAGGATCCACACCTGGAATGGGACCCGGCACGTGCAGGTACTGGCCGGAATCGCCGTGACAAGCCTGCTCGTGGGCTGGACCATGCGCCATTCCGGCACGGCGTTCCCCTATGTCGAGGCGCTTGTGACTGTCGCGGCCATCGTCACCACCTTCATGATGGCCCACAAGTTGCTGGAGAACTGGCTCTACTGGTTGGCGATCGACACCATTTCCGTCGGTCTGTACCTCGCCAGGGAGCTTTATCTGACGGCGCTGCTGTTCCTGTTCTACCTCATCCTGTCCATCATGGGCTTTCTGCGCTGGCGTCGCGACTACCGGGCGGGCGCCGCATGAACCCATGATCGAACGGGAGGCGCTCAAGCGGATCGCGGGCCTACTGGGGGCCGAGCCTGCGGAAGTGCGGGTACGGCCGTTGTCCGGCGGGCTCAGCAATCGCAGTTTCCTGCTACGCTGCGGCAGCGACCGGTGGGCCGTCCGCCTGCCGGTGGCTTCCGGAACCGGCAACCGTTTCCGCGCCGGCAATACGCTGGGTCCGGAAATAGAACGTCAGGTGCTGGCGGTGGCCGCCGATGCCGGGCTGACCCCCGAGATCGTCACCCATGACGTTGAAACCGGTGCCCTGATAACCCGGTACCTTCGGGGTGCGCAAGCCTTGAAAGCCCGACAGGTTCGCGACCACGCCAACATCGACCGGATCGCTGCCCAGTTGCGCCGCCTGCACAGCCTGCCAGTGCCGGCCGGGGTGAGCGCCTTCAGACCGACAAGACTGGCACGGCGTTACGTCGAGGCCTGCCGGGCACCGCCCGGCGCATCACACAAGCTTTTGACCGAGCGACGTCGCTGGGGCCGGGAATTCCGGCAGCTCGCGCTGCGCTTCGAGGCGGCGTTCGAACCGACCGTTCTCTGCCACAACGACCTGGTGGCCGCGAACGTCCTAGACGACGGGCATCTCTGGCTGGTGGACTTCGAGTATGCGGTACGCGCCGACCCCGTTCTCGATCTTGCCGGGCTTGCGGGCCTGAATGGTTTCGGCCCGGAACCCGCGCGTCGCCTCCTTCAGGCCTACCATGGGCGTGCGCCCGACAACGCTTCCATTGCGCAACTGGACCAGGTCATCCGGCTGGTGCGCCTCATGGCCTATTTCTGGGCGCTGGCACACCGCGGAGGTGAGCAGGCCAACGAACTGAAGCGCTTTGCCGCCGCGATGGCGGCGGTGCTAAGGTAGCGCGGTTTTTCGAGGACCAAGGGGAAACCCGAGTGCCGAACAAGGTCGCCTTTCTGGGTCTGGGCGTAATGGGGTATCCCATGGCCGGATGGCTGCGCCACGCCGGACACGATGTCACGGTCCATAACCGCACTGCCGGCAAGGCACGACAGTGGTGCGACCAGCACGGCGGTGCCCGGGCGGACACCGCAGCGGAAGCGGTGGCGGACAAGGATTTCGTCTTTTCCTGTCTGGGAGACGATCCCGACCTTCGAGATGTCCTCTTGGACCAGGGCGTGATCGACGCCATGCGACCTGGATCCTTTCTCATCGATCACACCACCGCTTCCGCGGACATGGCCAGGGAGCTGGCTTCGGCTGGAGCGGAACGCGGCGTTCGGTGCCTGGACGCCCCGGTATCCGGCGGACAGGCGGGTGCCGAGGGGGGAAAGCTGACCGTCATGGTGGGCGGCGATGCCGAAGCGTTCCAGCGGGCCGAACCGCTGATCCGCTGCTTCGCGGGGACGGTCAAACTCATGGGCGGCGCCGGAAGCGGCCAACTGACCAAGATGGTCAACCAGATCGCCATCGCCGGACTGGTCCAGGGCCTTTCGGAAGCCCTCAATTTTGCCCGCCGGGCCGACCTGGATCCGCAGCGGGTGGTTGAGGTGATCAGCCAGGGAGCGGCCCAGTCCTGGCAGATGGACAACCGCTGGGAAACCATGATGGCCGGCGAGTTCGATTTCGGTTTCGCCGTTCAGTGGATGCGGAAGGACTTGCGCATCTGCCTCCAGGAAGCCCGGCGCAACGGCGCGGAGCTGTCGGTCGCCGCCCTGGTCGACCAATTCTACGCGGATGTCGAGGGTATGGGCGGCGGACGATGGGACACCAGCAGCCTCATCGCGCGTCTCAACCGGACCCGGAACTGACCCGCCATGAAGCCGATTCTGGCCGATCTCCTGAAGCACCTGGAGCTTGAACGGCTGGAGGAAAACCACTTTCGCGGCGAGAGCCGGGACATCGGCAGCAACCGTGTATTCGGCGGCCAGGTGCTGGGCCAGGCGCTCGGTGCGGCGAACCACACGGTGGAGGACCTCACCGTCCACTCGCTGCATGCCTATTTTCTCCGTGCCGGGGATGTCGGCGCGCCGATCCTCTACGAGGTCGACCGCGCCCGGGACGGCCGAAGCTTCAGCAATCGCCGGGTGGTCGCCGTGCAGCACGGCCGTCCGATCTTCAACATGGCTGCATCGTTCCAGAAGCTCGAAACCGGTATCGAACATCAAGCCAGTGCGCCTGACGTCCCTCGTCCGGAAGAACTGGCCGAGCTGCGCGATGTGCCCGCGGCCAGCATGCAGAACGTGCCGCACAAGATGCGCCGCTACCTGAAACGGGAGCGGCCCGTCGAAATGAGGCCGGTGGAGTCGGCGGACCTGCTGACCAGGGCACCGAGGCCGCCCCACCGCCATCTCTGGATACGCACGGTGGACAAATTGCCCGACGACGCGGACGTGCACCGGAATCTGCTCGCCTACATCTCCGACTACCAGCTGGTGGGAACGACCCTGTTGCCCCACGGCATCCGCTGGGAGCAGGACAACGTCCAGATGGCGAGCCTGGACCACGCCATGTGGTTCCACCGCCCGTTCCGCGCTGATCGGTGGCTGCTATACCGCATGGAGAGTCCGAACGCCTCCGGCGCGCGGGGGCTGGCCACGGGCCGGTTCTACGACGAGGACGGCACGCTGGTTGCTTCGACCGCCCAGGAAGGGCTGATTCGCATCTGGCCGCAGCCGGATGCCTGAGGCAACAACACTACAACGGGTTTTTCGGACAACGCGAAGTCACCTGCGGCATCCACCCGAATCGCGCCGGCCACACATACCGGCTGTTACCCCCGGTTACCTGTCCTTGACGCCGGGCGAAACCGCAGCGAGGTTTTCCCGGTAGTACCGGCCGCGCTGCACATAATGCTCGGCACTCCACCGCAGGTGTTCGATCTCGGCGTCGGTGACCTCGCGGACGCGCTTGCCCGGCGTTCCCACGATCAGCGAACGGTCGGGAAACCGCTTGCCCTCCGTCACCAGCGCCTGGGCCCCGACGATGCAGTATTTCCCGAGCACGGCGTGGCTCAGGATGGTGGCGCCCATGCCGACCAGGGAACCGGCTCCCACACGGCAACCATGGACCGTGGCGGAGTGGCCGACGTTCACCTCTTCCTCCAGCACGACCGGCGCACCCTTGTCCACGTGGAACATGGAGCCGTCCTGGATGTTGCAACGATCCCCGATGAGGATCTTGTCGTTATCCGCCCGCAGCACCGCGCTGAACCACACGCTCGCGTCCTCCCCGAGCACCACCTGGCCGATGACGGCGGCGTTGGGTGCGACGAAGAACCGGTCGCCCACGGTCTGTACACGATATTCGCCCAGGTCGTAAAGCATTTTCAGTCTGACCGCGCGCCGGCCTGGTCGGCCACGGCCTGCGCCGCCGCCGCGATGGCGGCGGGATCGCCCAGATACTCCGCCTTCACCGGGCGCAATTGATGATCGAGTTCGTATACCCGCGGCACGCCGGTGGGGATGTTGAATTTGGTGATCGCCTGTTCGGAAATCCCCTCCAGCATCTTGACCAGCGCCCTCAGGCTGTTGCCATGGGCCGGAACCAGGACATTGTGCCCGGCCCTGAGTTGCGGCGCGATGCGCTGGTCCCAGCAGGGCATCACCCGTTCCAGCGTGGTCGCCAGGGATTCGGTTGACGGCAGTTGCACCGGGTCAAGCCGCCGGTAGCGCCGGTCGTGCCTCGGGTGGCGCCTGTCGTCTGGCTTGAGGGCGGGTGGCGGCAGGTCGTAGGACCGCCGCCATATCCTGACCTGATCGGCGCCGTGCCGGGCAGCCGTTTCCGCCTTGTCCAGTCCTTGCAACGCGCCATAATGGCGTTCGTTCAGCCGCCACTCACGGTGCACCGGGATCCACATCAAGTCCATCTCGTCCAGGATCAACCACAACGTGCGGATCGCGCGGGTCAACACGGAAGTGAAGGCGATGTCGAAGGACAATCCCTGGTCCTGCAAAGCGCGGCCCGCGGATCGCGCCTCCCGGATACCCTGGTCCGTCAGGTCCACGTCGGTCCAGCCGGTGAAGAGGTTCTTGAGATTCCACTCGCTCTGGCCATGACGCACCAGAACCAGCGTTCCGGGCGATTGAGAATCCGCATCGTTCATGGGGCGGGTATTGTTCTGGCAAAGTCAGTGCATATCAAGTGAATGCGCGTGGCCTCGAAAACGCGAAACCCAACATAGTGTAGGATTCGCCCCACCCGGCCGGTCGGACGGGCGATGCATAGACAACCTTCATTCGCAGCCATGGAAGCCAAATCCGCAACCGCGTGCGTACTGATCATCGGCAACGAGATCCTCTCGGGCAAGACCCAGGACGCCAACCTCAAGTACCTGGGCACCGAGCTTGCGGCCAAGGGAATCACACTGGTGGAGGCGCGCGTGCTGCGGGATGACAAGGCGGCCATCATTGCCGCGGTGAACGAGTGTCGCGCGGCATACACCCATGTATTCACGACCGGGGGCATCGGGCCGACCCACGACGACATCACCGCGGAGTGCGTCGCCGATGCGTTCGGCCGCGACCTGGTGCTACACCAGGAAGCGGTGGAGCGCCTGCGCAGGCGTAGACTAGAGCTCAACCCCGCGCGCCTGAAGATGGCACACGTCCCCGAAGGCGCCAGCCTGATCGACAACCCGCTTAGCGGCGCACCGGGGTTCCGGATCGAAAACGTGTTCGTCCTGGCCGGCATTCCCGCCGTGGCCCGCGGAATGTTCTCCACCCTGGACGAGCAACTGGACGGCGGGGCCCCCATCCATTCCCGGAACATCGACGTCTACCTCCCCGAAGGCGAACTGGCCGCGCCCCTGGAAGTCATCGTCCGAAAGCACCCCCAGGTGGAGATCGGCAGCTACCCGTTCTACCGGGAAAACCGCTTCGGCGCCAACCTGGTTGTGCGCGGGACGGACGAGAAACTGGTCGATCAGGTCCTGCGGGAGATCATCGTCACCATGGCCAACATAGGCGGTGAAACCCAATGAAAAAGCCGCCAAGGGAACCGTAGGATCGCAATGCCTAATACCAACCGTACGATTCTTCACACTCTCTGATCGCTTGAGATCTTGCGATTCCACTACTTGTAGACCCATTAAACTCGTCGGGTATCTGGATCAAACAAGCAATAAACAATCCTGACGGTCGAACCCAATACCAGCCACCTACCCTAGCATAGGCGTTTGCTGTCGTTGGCAGGTCACACCATCCCTATGTCGAGTATTTTCATAAGTGACGCCCGGGATTTGGACGCTATGCGATTTTGCTGGGTGGTCGACGATTATCCGCCCAAAACGTTCATACCAGACGGCCGTTCGGCCAAAAACAAGCGGTTCTTCGCGGCGTGTGGCCCCAGCTGGGTCTCTGTCACAAACAAAGCGGACGACGGGGAAATTTAAACTTACCCCTACCCTTAACGGTTCAAATTGACCAAAGGCAGGCCCACTCATCGACCAACCATATGGTCTCCAAGCAGCCCCGGCTGAGTGTTCTTCATCGCGGCAAACGTATATACGTTGGCCCGAGCAATTCATACCGCTCTATAATTGCGCAGGGGTAATATCCGAGAGAAAAATGCCGCACGCAAGAACAAAATAATACAGGTATGTGGATGTTCATTGGACGTCTCCTTCGGTCAGCGGCAACAATTCGGATTCTCGGCAATCAACCGGTAGGCAAGGGCCTTTCCTGCCTGGGCCACGGAATAGGAAGCGGTGTTTTCCAACTGCATCAAGTCCTGAATCAGATATTCTCGAACGTCGTCCACATCAACAATCCCGTCCAAATCGGCAAGTACGAGCATCGTGCCGGCGTAGTAGTACGCAAAGGCCGCTACTGCCTCCGAATACGAAGCCGGCTGCCTGACACTGTAAACTCCTGCCAGCAGATTCAGGGCCGACATACTCCCGTTTTCATTCCAAAGGCGCCTATAAATGGCTTCGGCAACTTCTGGTTGCGCGCCTTGCACTTCCAACGCCCACTTTTCTGCATTTAACCAACTACCAGCTTCACCCGTTTGTCGCAATAACTCAATTGCAGTGGCCATCATGTCCTCGGTCGTGCCTTGACAGCGACGATACAAATCCTGATCGTGCTGAACATATATTTCTGCATCTTCAACGGGGTATTTGCCCCGCAGTTGATTTTCCCGCGCGTTGAATTCAGCCAACGTTCTTGGTGCTTTCTCACATGCCTTTAGGGATGTGTAAAGTTGATGAGCAGCAGCATCGTTGCCCTTGGAAGCGGCCATACTGAGCGGCTCGAAAAAACCGGGACTGATCCCATCTTCCACGTGCCACCAAGTCTCATCAAATTGGGCTGGTAATTCGAATTCAACAGTGAGCGCGTTGCCATCCGGGAAAACCAATAGCTTGTGTCGTGGTTTTGTAGACGGAAATAGCTCTTGGCCAATCAACTCATAACCCATCGCAAGCTCTTCGACTACTGTATTTCCAAGAAAAAGTTCATGGTTTCTGGAATTGATGAGCGATAGCTCCGCCAATGTCCACGTCTGACCTGATTCGATGGATGCGTGTTCACCAGACAGGAGATCGGACACCCCTTCATCCCGAGCTGCCTCCGCTGAATGTTCACCGCTATCGACAGCGGAACCTCGAAATTCCGACAAGGATTGTTCGCCAGTAGGCTCAAGAGTGATTCTGCCCATGATAAATGAGACTACGATGGCCGCAAGCAGAATAGGCGTCCAAATTACAATTTTTCGCGCGTACTTCATATTCTATCCCCCTGATCCATCAACTCCGTATCAGTGCCGTCTCAACGCCGGAGACCTCCATTTATCCGTGTCAATGCACCTATTGCTACGCCAAGGTTCGCATATGGATCAACCATCATCGACTTGTAGTATACCTACCACAAGGGGGGGGGAGGTCAAGACTGAGTTCTGTCGGTGTTCTGTCGGTTGCAAATATGCAGATACGAGCAAAAAAATTTCGCGTAGCCTATTCGCCACCAGGCAGCGCCAACGCCCAAACGCCAACAAAACCCATGAGCGCCATTCGTGCGCGGCCATCCCTTGCGCGCGTCGTGGGCTCGGTGCGTGCCATGGATGGCCAGAAGCACCGAGCCCCGATGTGGGCCCGCCATGGATGGCGGGCGAACTTGAGCGCGCAAGGGATGGCCGTGCACGAATGGCGCGGGCCAGCCGAAAGAGACTCTTCCGAATTCAGCCCCCGCGCCCCGCCCAAGACATGGCGCAAAGCGAAGCGATCCCCAAAAAGGCAAAACCACCCACCAGAGGCAATAGCGTGCCGTCATAGAACTGGCCGATCACCGCACCCAGCAGCATCGAGAGCAGCGAGGTGAACGACCCGATCAGCGCCGCCGCGATGCCCGCGATGTGCCCGAAGGGCTCCATGGCCAGCGCGTTGACATTGCCGAATACGGCACCAAGGCAGAAAAACGCACCGGCGCCCCATAGCAGGAAGACCCACAACGGAGCCAACCCGTCGGCCGGAACCAGGGCCACCAGGAAGACGACCGAAAATACGCACAGACCCATGATGCTGCGTATCGCCAGCTTGCGCATGCCATACCGAATCACCAGCTTGCCGTTCACATAGGATGCTGCGGCGAATGCCAGCGAAAGCATCGCAAAATAGGTCGGAAACAGCGCGCCCACCTGGAACTGCTCCTGGAATATTTGTTGCGCCGAATTCAGATAGCCGAGAAAGCCGCCGAATACCAGTCCGGCGGCGGCCGTGTAGCCGACGGCGGCGCGATTACTTCCTACCTGGGCCATCGCGGCTGCGATCGGGCCGATGGACAATGGCACGCGTCGCTCCGGCTTCAGCGTTTCCGGCTGCCTGATCGCAAACCAGATCAGCCCGGTCATGGCGAATACCAGCAGCGCGCCGAAGATCGCCCTCCAACCCGACACCAGCATCATCGCCTGCCCAAGGGCCGGGGCAACGGTGGGGATGATGACGAACACCGCCATAATGAATGACATGACCCGTGCCATCTCGCGGCCCTCGTACCGGTCGCGCACCAGGGTCAGACAGACGACTCGCGGTCCGGCTGCACCGATGCCCTGCAGAAATCTCCCGGCGAGCATCGCTTCGTAGTTCCACGCGCCCATGGAGAGCAGGCACCCCAGCACGAACAGGCCGAGCCCGCCATACATTGCGGGCTTCCTGCCGAAACGGTCGGCAAGCGGGCCATAGGCAACCTGCCCGAGGGCGAATCCCAGGAACAGCGCGGATAGCACCAGCTGGCGATTGTTTTCCCGCACGACCCCAAGATCGCCACCAATCTCCCCCAATGCCGGCAGCATGGCGTCGATGGCCAAGGCCGTCAGCGCCGTCAGCATGGCGATCAGCAAGGTAAACTCGCGCGCCGGCAGTTGCCTTTCCATTGAACTCAGCCGGCGGAACGGAACAACAGTGCGACACCGACACCGGCGGCAGACCAGCCCGGCCAGGCCGGCGCCGCCTCAAGTCCCAGCCAGAGCACACCGCAAATGGCAAGGGCGCTCCCGGCGATCACCGCCTGGAGATGGGCCATGCCGCGGTTGCGTCCCGCGGTGCCCCGTCCGGACGCTCCCGAAGATGCTCCTCCGGACACCTTTCCGGAAAACCCCTCGCGCGATACCCCATCGGTCTCCCCGGCGCGCCGCAAGAATTGCTGAAGCGCGTCGGGCAATAGCAACAGGTCCTCCGCAAGGCGGGGCCAATTTGCGAACAGCGCGCGAAGGTGGGTACGTGGGTCGGTGCGCTTGGCCATCCATTGCTCAAGCGCCGGTCGGGCGGTGGCCCACAGGTCGAGCTGCGGGTAGAGCTGGCGGCCAAGCCCTTCGATGTTCAGTAGCGTCTTCTGAAGCAACACCAGCTGGGGCTGCACCTCCATGTCGAATTGCCGGGCGGTCTGGAACAGGCGCAACAACACGAGCCCGAACGAGATGTCCTTGAGGGGCTTGTTGAATATGGGCTCGCAGACCGAACGGATGGCTGCCTCCAACTCGGTCACGCGGGTATCCGGCGGCACCCAGCCCGAGTCGACGTGCAGCTTGGCCACTCGGTGGTAATCGCGCTTGAAGAAGGCGAGAAAGTTGGCGGCCAGGTAGTGTTGATCGCGCGGGCTCAGGGTGCCGACGATCCCGAAATCCACGGCGATGTACCGGGGCTGCTCCGGATCCGTCGCATCGACGAAGATGTTCCCCGGGTGCATGTCGGCGTGGAAGAAATTGTGGCTGAACACCTGGGTGAAGAAGATTTCCACCCCGTTTTCCGCCAGTTGCCGGATATCGGTTCCGCGGGCCTCGAGTTCCGCGACATCGCTGATCGGGATACCGTCGATGCGCTCCATGGTCAGGACGTTGGAACGGGTGTGGCTCCAGTGCACTTCCGGCACGTGGAGCATGGCGGAGCCTTCGAAGTTCCGCCTGAGCTGGGCCGCGTTGGAGGCCTCGCGCATCAGGTCCAGCTCCTTCGAGAGCGTCGCCTCGAATTCCAGCACAACTTCCCTGGGCCTCAGCCGCCGGGCACCGGGCCAATAGCGTTCGGCCAGTTCCGCGACGGCGAAAAGCAATTCCAGATCCCTGCGGACCGACTCATGGACGCCGGGGCGCAACACCTTGACGACCACCTCGCGGCCGTCGTGGAGCCGGGCGGCGTGAACCTGAGCCACGGAGGCGGCCGCCAACGGGGATCGCTGAAACTGGGCGAACGCCTCGTCGGCCGGACGCCCGAACGCTTCGGCGAGGATGCAGAGCACGTCTTCGGTGGCGAACGGCGGCACCTGATCCTGCAGTTTCGCCAGCTCGTCCGCGATGGGCGATGGCAGCAGGTCGCGACGCGTCGAGACGGCCTGTCCGAACTTCACGAAGATGGGCCCGAGTTCCTCCAGCGCGATCCGGATTCGTGCTCCCAGCGGCTCGGAACGCGCCTTCCTCGGCAGTAACCTGTTCAGCCATCCGATGGGCCGGAACAGGTGCGTCGCCCAGACGATTTCATCGAGCCCATGCCTGAGCAGCGTGCGTTGAATGGCCAGCAGCCGGGCCGCCTGCCTTAGCCGCGCAACGCCTCCGGGCGCGTGTTTCCGGGTCATCGTCAACGCCCCGAGTCCGCCCCGGCACCTTGTTCGACACCCTGCGAAGGCGCTTTTGCCGGCGGAGGCGCGTTGAGCCTGTCCATGCGTTGAGACGCCCTTTCCACATCGTCCCTGATGCGGTCCACGTCCCGGGCGAACGCGTCCACCTCGACCCGTGGCGGTAATTGCCGCGCCTCTTCCTGGAGGAATTCGGACGTGTTCATGCGCAGAGCCGATCCCGCCTGCCGCGACCAGGCACCGGCGCGCCTCGCCACTCCGGCGACCTCGTGGGCCGGGATGTCGCCGATCAGGCCTGAGAGGGCCTCTTCAATGTCGGGAAGGGCGTGGCGCAACATCTCGGCAAACGCTTCGGCGACCGTCGCGTCCCCCGTGAGATTCACTCCCGATGCCATAAAGCCATCTGCTCCCGTTGAGCCGACGAGCCCCAACAGGTCCAGCGGTGTTCCGTCCACGGTCGCTGAAGCCGCGACATCAGTCCGGGACGACGCAAGCCTCAACGAAAGGTGCGCTTCCGAAGCCTTCAGGCGAAGCCGAATTCCTGCCCCCCGAACGTTCACCGCAAGACTCTCGCCGTCAAGGCTTTCCAACAGCTCGGTAGCCCGCGAAGAATCCCGGATGCAGCGATTGACCAGGGCCTCCAGCCCGAAGGCGTCGGCGGCAGCGGATTCAACTGCGTCGTTGACGGCGGCGGATGAACGCAGCAACAGGCGGGCCAACACGGCAAACGGATCAGCCATGGTCGGCCTATAACCGAAAACCCATGTGAAGGGCGACGACGCCGCCGCTCAAATTGTGGTACCGGCATCGTTCGAACCCCTGACCGGCCAACATGGACTTGAGGGATTCCTGATCAGGGTGAACGCGTATCGATTCCGCCAGGTAGCGGTAACTGTCGGCATCATCCGCCACCCATCGTCCCAACTTCGGCAGTACGTGCATGCAATAGGCCTCGTAGGCCGTGTCCAGCAGCTTCAGCCGCGGCCGGGAGAATTCCAGCACCAGCAGCCGACCGCCGGGTCTGAGCACACGGTACATTTCGGCCAGCGCTGCGTGCTTGTCGGTTACATTCCGCAACCCGAATCCGACGCTCACACAATCGAACGCCGGACCGGAGAAGGGCAGCTGTTCGGCGTTGGCCTGAAGATAGCTCACGTTGGAGACCAGACCCGCGTCGAGCATCCGCGACCGACCAAGGTCGAGCATCGCGGCGTTGATATCGGTCACCAGCACACGGCCCGCGGGGCCCACCTGGCGAGCCATCCCTTCGCTCAGATCGCCGCTTCCGGCGGCCACATCCAAAGCCGACTGCCCCGCCCGAAGCCCGGTTCTGGCGAGCGCGAAGCGTTTCCAGAGCCGGTGCAGGCCCGCCGACATGAGGTCGTTCATGAGATCGTAGCGGTGGGCCACCGAGTCGAAAACGCCCCGCACCCTGCGCCGCTTCTCGCCCGGAGGTACACGTTCGTATCCGAAATCGACGAAATCTCCGGAACTATGTTCGCTCGCCGCCATCCTCCACCGCCGTTCGCCGATGCCCCGCCTCGCGCAGGCGCTCCAGGTAACGCGCCCAATTGGCCTGATGCCTGGCGCCAAGTCCGTAGAGTATAGGCCAGGTGTACAGGCCGGTATCGTGGCCGTCGTCAAACACCAGCCGAATGGCGTAGCGCCCTACCGGTTCGATCCGCTCGATATTCACCCGCTCCTTGCCTGTCACCAGAACGCCTTCGCCCCCGCCGTGGCCCTTTACTTCCGCCGAAGGTGAGTGAACGCGCAGGTACTCCGCTGGCAGGTCGAAACATTCGCCGTCCTCGAAACACACTTCCAGCCGGCGCGATCGCCGGAGCAGTTTCAGACTGACGGGATGGGGGTCGGATTCGGACACGGCGAAAACCGCTACAGGATATACCGGGTCAGGTCCTCATCCTGAACCAGTTCACCCAGGTGTTCGTTCACGTAGTCCTCGTCCACGACCATGGTCTGTCCCCCACGGTCCGCCGCTTCGAAGGAAACCGACTCCAGCAGCCGTTCCATGACCGTATGCAGCCGCCGCGCGCCGATGTTTTCGGTACGCTCGTTGACCTGAAAGGCGACTTCGGCGACCCGCTTGACGCCGGAGGGATCAAAGATCAGCTCGACTCTTTCGGTGGCCATCAGCGCCGCGTACTGCTCCGTCAGCGACGCGTCCGGTTCGGTGAGGATGCGCACGAAATCTTCGGCGTTCAACGCGTCCAGTTCGACCCGGATCGGGAAGCGTCCCTGGAGTTCGGGGATCAGGTCGGAAGGCTTGGCGACATTGAACGCACCCGAGGCGATGAACAATACGTGATCCGTTCGGATCATCCCGTAGCGCGTGCTGACCGTGCAGCCTTCGACCAGCGGCAGCAGGTCCCGCTGCACGCCTTCCCGGGAAACATCCGCGCCGAGGGTATCCGAACGGCGTGCGACCTTGTCGATCTCGTCCAGGAAAACGATGCCGTTCTGCTCCACGGCATGCAGCGCCTTGAGCTTGATCTCCTCCTCGTTGATCATCTTGCCGGCTTCTTCGTCGGTCAGCTGCCGCAGCGCATCGCGCACCCTGAGCTTGCGCGTGCTGCGCCGACCGGAGGAAACGTTCTGGAAGAGGCTCTGCAACTGGCTCGTCATGTCTTCCATGCCCGGCGGCGCCATGATCTCCACGCCGATCCGGGGCGCCTGAACGTCGACCTCCACCTCCCGTTCGTCCAGTTCGCCTTCCCGCAGCAACTTGCGGAAGCGCTGCCGCGTGTCGCCTTGTTCGTCCGCGTCCGACCCCGGCAGCAGGACATCCAGAAGGCGGTCTTCGGCGGCATCCTCGGCGCGGTGGTTGACCTTGGCAATTTCCTGCTCACGGGTCAACTTGACGGCCATGTCGGCCAGATCGCGGATGATCGAGTCCACTTCCCGGCCGACATAACCCACTTCGGTGAACTTGGTCGCCTCCACCTTGATGAACGGCGCGTGGGCGAGACGTGCCAGGCGCCGGGCGATTTCCGTCTTGCCCACCCCGGTGGGGCCGATCATGAGGATGTTCTTCGGAGTAATCTCGCTGCCCAGGGGCTCACCCACCTGCGTGCGCCGCCAACGATTGCGAAGCGCGATGGCCACGGCGCGCTTGGCGTCATCCTGGCCGATGATGTGCTTGTCCAGTTCCTGGGCGATTTCCCTGGGTGTCATCGACATTGGGGCTCTCCCCGCGCCTGGAGCGCATCAAAGTCCGAGTTCATGGCCGATCCCCAGGTTGAACGATGACGGTTCCGGAGCCCTTGGCGTCCGGGGTGCCTACAGTTCCTCGATGGTGATCGAGGCATTGGTGTAAATGCAGATCTCGCCGGCGATGGCCAACGATTTCTCGACGATGCTGCGGGCATCCAGCTCGGTGTTCTCCAGCAGGGCCCGCGCGGCCGCCTGACAGTACGCTCCACCGGAGCCGATAGCCAGCACTTCCCGTTCAGGCTCGATCAGGTCGCCGGTTCCGGAAATCAGCAGCGTCTTGGAACGGTCGGCAACCACCATCATCGCTTCCAGCCGCCGCAACATGCGGTCGGTGCGCCAGTCCTTGGCCAGTTCGATGGCCGCGCGAGTCAGATTTCCGTATTGGTCGAGTTTCTTCTCGAACAGTTCGAACAGGGTGAATGCGTCGGCGGTGCCGCCGGCGAAACCCGCCAGTACTTTGTCGTCGTGCAGTCGACGCACCTTGCGGGCGTTCCCCTTCATGACCTTGTCGCCCAGCGTGACCTGGCCGTCACCGCCCATGGCCAGCCGGCCGGAACGCCGGACACAGACGATGGTCGTTGCGTGGTTATCCTGCACTTCGTTTTCCGCCATGCGCCCCATGCGCCACCCGGCGTCCCTTGGCAAACGCCACGCCGAATTTCACCGAGAGGCTACTGGTCAGTCCTTGCGGTCATCGCCGGCGGAGGTTTCTCGCCGGCGCTTCGCCCTGGGGTGCGCCTTGTCGTATATCTGGGCCAGATGCTGAAAATCAAGGTGGGTATACACCTGCGTGGTGGAAATGCTGGCGTGGCCGAGGAGTTCCTGCACCGCGCGCAGATCGCCGCTGGATTCGAGCATGTGGCTGGCGAAGGAGTGCCTGAGCATGTGCGGATGCACGCCCACCGGAGTGCCTTGGCGCCGCGCCCACACGCGGACCCGCTGCTGCACGGTCCTCGGGGCCAGCCTCGTTCCCCGCCGGCTGACGAAGACCGCCGTTTCACCAAGCGAGGCGATTTCGCCGCGTACCGCAAGCCAGCTTCGCAACGCCCGCAGCGCCGCGGCGCCCACCGGCACGACGCGAACCTTGCCGCCCTTGCCGGTCACCCGCACCGTCCGGTCGGCGAGATCCACATCGGCCCAATCCAGTCCCGCCAGTTCCGCGAGCCTTAGACCGGACGAATAGAACAATTCGAGAATGGCGCGGTCCCTTGCCATCAGCGGATTATCCGCCACGTTGACGCGACCGTCCGGCGGTGCCGCATCCGCGCCGTCGGACCCGAGCAGACTCGCCATCTGGTCGGCATCCAGGGTCGACGGCAACCGTCGCTTCGGCCTGGGGGGCTGAACGCCGACCGCCGGGTTCGAGCCGACCACCCGGGACCGCACCAGCCAGGCGAAGAAGCAGCGCACGGCGGACAGTCGGCGGGAAACGCTACGGGCGCTCAGGCCACGGCGATGGCACTCCGCGGTAAACCGGCGAACCCCTTGGGAGTCCAGCCCTTCCAACGGGATGGACTGTCGGCGGGCGAAGCGGGTCAGGGACTCCAGATCGCGCCGGTATGCGCTCAAGGTGTGTGGCGAGAGCCGCCGTTCGGTTTCAAGATGCCGCAAGTAGGCATCGATTCGATGTTCAGGTTCCACTGGCCTTGGGGCCGTTCCTCACATCCCGTGCCAGACGGCTTGCGCACAGCGCCGTCGATACGACATCGCCCAGACGCATCAGGTAGTCCGTGCTCTTGCCCGGATGAAAATGGTCTGGGTCTGGGCTGCCGAT
The DNA here is from genome assembly GCA_965221035.1 of Candidatus Rariloculaceae bacterium. Classification (GTDB taxonomy): domain Bacteria; phylum Pseudomonadota; class Gammaproteobacteria; order Steroidobacterales; family Rariloculaceae; genus UBA6522. The sequence goes on along the minus strand of OZ244860.1, from coordinate 2,411,159 downwards.
AACCATCAACCCGTGTTTCGCATGTCCGCCCAGGGGGATCAGCGCCGCCGAATTCAGGTCCGCGTCCGCATCGTCAAACACAAAACGTCTCTGCGCGGGGCGCAGCCGGACGCAAAGGGGTTCGTCGGACTTCAGCACGCCCGCAAACGACTTCAGCCTTGGGTCCCGGCGATCAACGATCTTTAGGAATCGGTCCTGACCGGTCACGGCGAACGGCGCACTGAACAATAGCACCACCGAGTTCCTTGCCTGGAAATCGTCCCTCAACCGCGCCTTGAGCATTCTGGCTCGCCGTTCAACGTCAACCTCGGCCAGCAGCGAGACGGCCAGTCGGTGGATCTTCTCCACCAGTTCCTGGTTGTCCCTGGCGACGGCCACGATCTCCTTGAGTTGCGCGTGCATTTCCCCGTTTCGCTTCCGCAGCATCTCCATCTGGCGTTGCACCAGTGAGACCGCGGCGCGGCCCGGCCGATGGTGAAGTTCCATGTCGAGAAGGACTTTCGGGTGGCGCTCGAAGAAATCCGGGTGGGAGCGCAGGAATTCGGCCACGTCGCGGTCGGACAACTTGCTTGACACGGTTGCTTTCTTGCCCTGCCGCGTCATGCCCGCAATCGCCCCTCGAATGTGCGAACGGCCGGCCCGCGCAACCAGATCGGATGTCCCGGGCCCGGCCAGGACGTATGCAGTACGCCCCCTTTGACTTCCACTCTCACGGCGTCGCCCAGCTCACCCCAGAGCCTGCCGACCGCCGCCGCCGCGGCCGCTCCGGTACCGCAGGCCTCCGTCTCGCCCGCGCCGCGTTCGAAAACACGCAGCCGGATGGTCGCCGCATCACGAAACTCCACGAAGCCCACATTGACGCCCTCCGGGAACGATGGGTGTGATTGCAGTTGCGGGCCGATTATACCGACCCGTGCCGAACGCAACGAATCCACCGGGATGACGGCATGGGGATTGCCAAGGGAAACCGCGCCGAATTCGATGGTTTCGTCGTTCAGGTCCAGGTGGTGGCGGGTGGCCGGATGGTGGCGGGCCGCCGGTTTGGCGCGAAAGGGCAGCACGTCCGGTGCGAAATCAGGCTCACCCAGGTTGACGCTGACCTGACCGTCCGCGGCCAGCCGGGCCTCCACCTTGCCGGCCCGGCTTTCCAGTAGCAAGGTTTCGTCGCGCTCACTCTTTGACAGGAACCGGGCGATGCAGCGCACGCCGTTTCCGCACTGCTGCACTTCGCTACCGTCCGCGTTGAATACATGGTAGAACGCCGCGGCCTCCGGGCTTCGGGCCGGGCGTACCAACAGTAGTTGGTCGAAGCCGACGCCCGCGCGCCGGTCCGCCCACTCTCGCACCGTGGCGGCTTCGGGAAGGCTCGTCCGTTCCGGCCAGCGCGCGACCATGAAGTCGTTGCCCGCACCGTGCATTTTTGCGAAAGCCAGTTCCATGGGATGGGCAGGACCTCGTTAGATTTGGTCACGCGTTCAAGGAGTCTTGTGAACTCCGAGCCGCGATCATCCGGCCATTTTACCGCCGGCCCGCAAATCGCGCCGCCGAATCCGTATGTCACCAAGTCGAAGTCCCCAGGGATTGAAAGCTGCGACGGGATAGATTAAAGGAGTACCCGGGCAGATAGCGAAGCAACGGAAGGCTCTACGATCAACGCATGAGAACCGAAGCGTCATTCAAATTTGAAGATCTGCGGGCCTTTCTGGGCCATCTGGAGGCGTGCGGCGAACTTCGCCGGATCGACGCGCCGGTGGACCCGTGCCTGGAAATGACGGAGGTCTGCCGACGCACGTTGGCGCAGAATGGGCCCGCCCTGCTGTTCACGCATCCGACTGGAAGCGATGTCCGGGCGCTGGGAAACCTGTTTGGCACGGCGGGCCGCATCGCCGCCGCATTGGGATCCGATTCCACCGACGTGTTCGGCGAGCTGGGTCAGCTACTTGCCTCGCTCCGCGCGCCCGAACCGCCCCGCGGCGCCGGCGACGTCTGGCAAAAGCTGCCCTTGGTCAAGGAAGTGATCAGGATGGCGCCGCGGACCTCCCGCAGCGGCCCCTGCCAGGAGAACGTGATCGAGGGCGAGGATGTCGACCTGTCTGCCTGGCCCATCCAGACCTGCTGGCCCGGGGATGCCGGGCCGCTGATCACCTGGGGGCTCACCACCACACGCAGCCCGACCGGCGAGGCAGTGGGCATGCGGCAGAATGTCGGTATCTACCGCCAGCAGGTCATCGACCGAAACCGCCTCATCATGCGGTGGCTGCCGCACCGGGGCGGCGCCACGGATTACAGGGCATGGTGCGCCCGCCACCCGGACGAACCGTTCGCGGTGGCGGTCAGCATCGGCGCGGACCCGGCCACCATCCTGGCGGCGGTCACGCCGATTCCCGACACCCTGTCGGAATACGCCTTCGCCGGACTCATGCGGGGAGCGCGCACGCGACTGGTGAAGTGCCTGGGCTCCGACCTCAAGATCCCCGCCAACGCCGAAATCACGCTGGAAGGCCACATCACCCCCGGCGACGACGCCATGGAAGGCCCGTTCGGCGACCACACCGGATACTACAACGAGGCCGAGCGATTCCCGGTGATGACGGTGGAACGCATCACCCACCGGAACGATCCGATCTACCACACCACCTACACGGGCCGGCCGCCCGACGAGCCGTCCGTTCTGGGACTTGCGCTGAACGACGTGTTCGTGCCGATCCTCAAGACCCAGTTTCCCGAAATCGTGGATTTCCACCTGCCCAGCGAGGCCTGCTCCTACCGTATCGCCGTGGTCAGCATCCGCAAGCAGTACCCGGGGCACGCGCGGCGCATCATGTTCGGTGTGTGGTCGTACCTGCGCCAGTTTCTCTACACGAAACTGGTGATCGTCGTGAACGACGATATCGATGCACGCAATTGGCCGGATGTCATCTGGGCGGTCAGCACCCGCATGGATCCGGTGCGGGATACCGTGATGGTGGAATCAACGCCCATGGACTACCTGGACTTCGCCTCGCCCGTCGCCGGCCTGGGATCGAAAATGGGTTTCGACGCCACCAACAAGTGGCCCGGCGAGACGCAACGCGAGTGGGGCAGGCCCATCCGCATGTCGCCCGAAGTCGTGGAACGGGTTGACCGGATGTGGAGCGAGTTGGGGTTGGGGTGAACGGAAGGGGCAGATCGCAGCTCCGACACTACCCGCGCTTCGTCCCGTCGCGTAGGCAGGCGATGTTGTAGGATTCCGCCATGCTACGCCGGATTCAAGCATTGAATTTCCGCTGTCTGCGGTATGTGGATTTGGAACTCGACCGGTTCCATGTGCTGGTCGGGCCGAATGGTAGTGGCAAGAGCGCTCTGTTCGATGCGATTGCATTCGTGGGGGACTTGATATCGGGCGGGTTCGACCACGCTGTAGACGAACGCACAAACAACTTTCAGGATTTAGTGTGGGGCAGACCGTGGAAGAATGTGCGGTTCGAATTGGCATTGGAGTTCGACAACCCGGATGATCTCGGCCCGCTAGACAATAGAGAGGTCAGCAGAATTCGGTATGAGCTGATGGTCGATGAAGGAAACGATGTCACGCCAATTCTCAGGGAGTCCCTGATTGTTACCGACCAACCCGCCTCAATCTCAACTGAGAGCGAATCTATTCCGGATTCAATCTGCTTGTCTTTCCCTAATAGCAATGAGCTCCCCGTCCGTGGGCTGATTGATATGAGGGAAACTTTTGGACCTGGGCGCTCCATGCTCAATCTAAGCCCCAGTGTCGGGAGATTCCCAGCCAAGCACTTGTCCCAGATGCTCTGCGACCGCTTTCGGGTCGTGTTTCTTGACGGAAAACTCTTACGACGAGCGAGTCGGCCAAAGGCCCTAAACGGCCCAATCTTGCCCGATGGATCCAATTTGCCTTGGGCCATTCAGCGACTTCGCAACGACGCTGGGAACCGCTTCGAAAAATGGCTCGACCATGTTCGAACGGCAATCCGCGATCTACGTGACATTCGGGTCGTCGAGAGGGAAGACGACCGCCATGCTTACCTCATGATCCAGTACGCGAACGGTGTCGAAGTTCCATCATGGTCCGTTTCCGAAGGAACCCTGCGGTTGCTCGCACTGACCCTCATTGCCTACCTGCCGGACTCCGATTTCATCTATCTGTTGGAGGAGCCGGAAAATGGAATTCATCCATTGGCCGTTGAGACGGTCTATCAATCGCTCTCGTCAATGTGGGACTCGCAAGTGCTTATCGCATCGCATTCCCCCGAACTGCTCATGTGCACCAAACCCGAGAATGTGCTTTGTTTCAGCAGGAACGACGAAGGCGCGGCGGAGATCATTCCAGGCGACCAGCATCCCCGGCTCTCCCATTGGCGCAGCGCTGCCGATGTCGATCTCCTTTTCGCGTCGGAGATTTTGGGATGAAGGACTTGTTCGTCCTGGTCGCCGACCAGGACATGCTTACGACAGTAGAACAACTGTTGAAACGTCATCAAGCACTCGGCATTCGCCCGATTGAATACGCCGTTACACGACATCGGCACCGCGACCCCGGGTGCCGAACCGATGCAGTCAGGCGACTGCGCCCACACCTTCGTGAGTATCAACATGCATTGATCGTATTCGAACGGGACGGCTGTGGACGGGACGACGCGCCAAGGGATCAGATTGAGCGCGACGTCGAACGGGACCTGTCTCTCAACGGATGGGAAAACAGGTCAAAAGCCATCGTGATCGAGCCTGAACTGGAAAACTGGGTCTGGAGCGGGTCGGACAACGTTCCCCAAGTGCTAGGCTGGAACAGTTATGGCGAACTCAAGGGTTGGTTGCATAAAGGAGGTCACTGGCCAAAGGAAAACGGGAAACCTCCCAACCCGAAGGAAGCCATGGGCGCCGCACTGGCGAAGAAGGGTAGGCGAGTCTCCGCCGCGTTGTTCGGTGTATTGGCGGACAAGGTCTCGTTGAGCGGCTGCGCATGCCCCGCATTTCAGGATCTGAAACAAACCTTGCGAACCTGGTTTCCGGCGGCAAGTTCATGATTACGTCTCTCAGGCTCACGAACTTCAAGAATTTCGCGGACGAGATGCTACGGAAGGAATTATCCCAGTAAGCATTGGACGCACTGGCAAGCATGCGCTTTCTTGATCTCTGGCCCGACCGTATGCGGCGAGGAGCATTTCCCGGACAAACCATGCTAGGCGACCGAGGCGAAAATCTTGCCACCGTGTTGCGGAAATCTGCGAGGACGACAACCGGCGCGGAACCTTGCTGGAATGGACCCAGGAGCTGACTCCGATGGACGTGGCGGACTTCGAGTTTCCGGTGGACCCAACTACCGGTCGGGTCCGTCTCGCCTTTCGGGAGAAGAATGGCCGAACGATTTCAGCCTACGCTGCGTCCGACGGCACATTGAGATTTCTTGCCATGCTGGCGGCGTTGCTGGGAAACAATCCCGCGCAACTGTATGTTTTCGAGAAAATCGACAATGGGATTCACCCATCACGCCTCCGCCTCCTGCTGGACCTGATTGAAAGCCGAACAGCTGAAGGCGACATTCAAGTCGTCACGACAACGCATTCGCCAGAGCTTTTGTCCATGTTGAGCGACAAGGCGTTTGAAAGCACTTCCGTTGTCTGCCGGCGCCCCGACACGGACGATGCAGTCATCCGCCCCTTATCCGAGCTGCCCAACGCCTGCGAGCTTCGGCGTTCGCAAGGCCTGGGCACGCTCCATACTTCCGGCTGGATTGAGGATGCCGTCTTTCTGGCGAACGATGATGAGGATGGTGGTGTCTAGTGAGGGTGCTCATCATCCCGGAAGATTTTCGAAAGAACCAGTACATCCTGAAGCCAATCTTCCAATGGTTGTTTGATCAACTTGGAAGGCCGACAGCCCGGATCATTGTGTGCCAGGACCCGCGGCTCGGAGGGGCCTCTCCCACCACCGACCAGGCGGAGGACGCAAGACTTTGGGAGAAGAAGCGGCGCGCCGAATCAGCGTGATCCGTCAAAAGTGCCCCGAAGACTTCGACTCACTGGCAAGACGAATTGAAAACAGCCTGATCGAAGCCTTGGGCTGATCAACGAGTTGCTTGTTCGGGCTTTGTAACAGCATCCGGAGAACCCAGCGCCGGCAAGTCGTCCCCACCCCCCACCGCCAGACTCAACCCCGAGCGGAACGCCAGCGCCGCGTTGTCGGCTTCCCCAAATCGATCCAACAATTGCCCGTAGAGGGCGTACGACTCGGTCCGCGGCGTGATCGCAAGGCTGGTTTCGAGGTAACTGCGGGCCTTGCCCCACAGCTCCAGCACCATGCACAAGCGCGCCGCCGTCAATAGCAGCGCGCTGTCTTCGGGGCGGTCCTTGAGCCACGCCTCGGCCTGCAGGAGTTGTTTTTCCGCCCCGGCACCGCGAACTCGACCGTAGGCCAGCACGAGATTTTCGTCCCAGTCGCGCCTCAGGGCCTTGCGGATGTTCTTCTCCGCCTCGTCGCCCTGCCCGAGCGCATCGAGCGCGATACCATGCTGGGCAATCAGCCGCGGGGCCTTGCGCAACGCCGCCGGCAGGCGTTCCCAGAGGCGGTCGATGTCGACGCGAGTGACGTCCTTCCCCGAGGTGCAGGCTTCAAGCGCTGACGCGATGAAGCGCTCCATTTCATCGGAATCCATTCGCGCGTCGGCCAGCCGCGGGCTCAACGCCAGCAGCCGTTCCCAATCCTTCAATGCATGATAGATCCTCGCCAGCAAGGCCAGCGCCACCGGGTGGTCGGGGTGGGCTTCCTGAATGCGGCGCAGTGTCGCCAGCGCGCGCTCGTGGTCGGAATGCTCCAGCTGCAGTTCCGCCTGGGTGAGCAGGACGGCCGTCTCGGCTTCCGGCATTTCTTCGTAGGCAAGCTTCAACCACTCGTCGCGACGCTCATCGGAACCCTGCAACTGCGCCGCCCGCGCCGCCATGAGATAGTGGATGAGCGGCGAGTCGGTTCCACTTACACTGCGCGCCAGGAGCCGTTCGCCCCTGGACCAGTCACCCTCGGCCATGTGAATCAGCCCCTGCGTCAATTTTCTTCCGGCGCGCTTCAGGCGCCGCTCGGCCACGACTTCGCCCAGCCGGCGCGGCGCCCGCCACAACGCCAGCAACAGGCGAATGGCGAAGTACGCGCCGGCCAGCACCAACACCAGCACGGGCACCGACATCTCGATGACGTAGCCGAGATAGTTGACCATTACGTAGCCCCGGTCCCGGAGCAGGAAGTGTGCGGCAAACGCGCCGAGGAATACGGCGGTCATGCCCCAGAGCCCGGCGCGCATCAGCCGTCCCGGGCTGCCAATTCGCGCAACAGGCTCAGCGAACTGCCGATGTCGGGTCGCTCGGGAGCAATGTCCAGTTGCATCATGTCCTCAAGGAGTGTGACGGCGCTGCGCACGGATGGTTCGGACCCATCGAAGTGACTGGTCAGCAAGTTTCCGGCCGTTTCCAGCCCGGAGCTGAAGACCTGGGGCTGATTTCTGAGCAACGCGAGCCGCGCCGACTCCAGTTCCAGCGCCAGTTGCCTTCGAACCAGGGATTGCTCGCGCGCCGTCAGCGCCGGCGATTCCGACACATCGCTGCGCTCCACGCGGATCATTCCGGAAATCGCACCCCTGATACTGAGCCAGACCCGGCTCCAGCCGGATTCCACGTTCTCCAGGCCCTGTGGTTCGGCGATCAGGTTGTCGAGCGCCGCCGGACCCATGGGCAACTCGTCGACCCGTCCGGCCAGGCGGCCGAGCGTATGGCTCAAGCCTTCCACATCCACCAGTTCGGCGCTTCGCAGGGTCAGCAAGTCCGCGGAAATCTCCCTTCGGGCTTCCGCAAATGCCGGGTCGGCCAGTTGCGCAAGAGCGCCATCGGCCAGCTCAAGCGCGACGATTGCGTTCTCCCAATGCCCGCCGAGCGAGAGTTCCGCGTTGCCCAGGCTCAGATAGTGTTCCGCCTCGGCGAGGAGCCAGCGACGACGGGCGTCGCCGGACACGCCCTGGAAATCGTCGATACGAGCCTCAAGCGCCCCATACCGGGTCGACAGCTCTTCGACACTGGCGCCAAGCCGGCCGGAAGCTTCCAGCTGGGCCGCGCCCGCGCGCTGCAGAGTGTCCATGCGCTCTTCCAGGGACTGAATGGCGGCGCGATTCTCGTCCACCGACTGCGCGACGGCGCTGTCCGCCGCATCCAGCGACTCCAGTTGCCGCCCCTGCTGCCACCACAAAAATCCACCCCCGCCGGCGACCAGCAGCCCGAAGAAAACCAGCGGAATCGCAATCCAGCGCACCTTTCTGCCGCGCGGTCGGGGATTGGTCGGTGGCTGCTGTGTTTCCGTCGCCGGCTCGGGGGCCGACGTCTCGACTTCGTTGTTCAACCGGGCCATGGAAGCGAGAGTATCATAGGGGCATTTCCAAGAGGATTGGCGAGAAATGCCGCTGGTGGCGGTGCGCCGATTCGACAACCATATGGGAAGACGATGACTGACAGATTCAATGGTCCGAACCTGGACGAGCTGGCCCGAAAACTCGCTGATTCGGTGCCGGAAAATATCAAGTCCATGGGTGAGGACGTGGAACGTAATTTCAAGTCGCTGCTGCAGTCGGCATTGGCTCGAATGGACCTGGTTACCCGTGAAGAATTCGACGTTCAAGTGGCCGTGCTTGCCAGGACCCGCGAGAAACTCGAGGCTCTCGAAGCCCGGCTGGCCGCATCGGAGAACAGCGCGACCGAATGACGCGGGGGCCGTTGCGGCCCGCTGACCGTGGGTCTCGCCCACTTGTACAGCCGCGGGCAGATGGGCATGGAAGCCTATCAGACCCTGGTCGAAGTGCACGTGGCAGGGGGCTTGCCCAGCTTCACCATCGCGGGACTCCCGGCGGCGGCCGTCAGGGAAAGCCGGGACAGGGTGCGCGCGGCGCTTCAGACCTGCGGTCATCCCGTCAATCCCAGCCGGGTCACCGTTCACCTGGGACCCGCCGACATCCCGAAGGAGGGCGGCCGATTCGATCTGCCCATCGCGCTGGGCGTCCTGCAGGTGCAGAACCACTGGCGGTGGCCCGTGGACGAGTTCGAGTTCATCGGCGAGCTGGCGTTGAGCGGCGCCCTGCGCCCCGTGCTGGGCGCGCTCCCGGCCGTACTGGCGGCCAGGGATGCCGGTCGGGCGATGATCCTTCCGGCGGGCAATGCGGCCGAAGCCGCGCTGGTGGCCGGTGCCCGCGTATATACCGCCTCCCACCTCATGGAGGTGGTGGGACATCTCAACGGCGGGACACCTCTTGAAGGATTGAAACGGTCTTCTGCGGGCGCCGCGCAGCCCTTCGCCGCGGACCTTTCCGATGTACGCGGTCACCGCGAAGGCAAACGCGCGTTGCTGGTCGCCGCGGCAGGTGGACATCACATGCTCATGCTGGGCCCGCCCGGCAGCGGCAAGAGCATGCTCGCCCAGCGGCTCATCACCCTGCTGCCCCGCCTGTCCGGGGACGACATGCTGTGCGTGGCGAGCATCGCCTCCGTCGCGGGAGCCTCGCTGGAGCCTGCCCTCAGGGCGGAGCGCCCGTTCCGCAATCCGCACCACACCTCCTCCGCCGCCGCGCTGGTGGGCGGCGGCTCCCGCCCGAGGCCGGGCGAGGTGTCCCTCGCCCATCTCGGCGTCTTGTTCCTGGATGAATTGCCGGAATTTCCGCGCCGCGCGCTGGAAGCGATGCGCGAACCGCTGGAGAACGGCACCGTCACCATCGCCCGAAGCAACCACCGCGTCCAGTATCCCTGCGAGTTCCAGCTGGTGGCCGCCATGAACCCCTGTCCCTGCGGCTATCTCGGCGACGGCTCCGATCGGTGCCGGTGCTCTTCATCCCGTCTTGAGAGCTACCGATCAAGGCTGTCGGGGCCGTTGGTGGACCGATTCGACATACAAATGGAAATTCCCCGAATTGCTTTCGACGAGTTCGTCGAGCCGCTCGGCACCGGCGAGAGCGATACCCTGGCGCGGCAGGCGTCCGCCGCGCGGCAACGCCAACTGCGGCGCGGCGGCGCACTGAACGCGAGACTCACGAATCGTCAGTTGTGGCGCACCGCGGCGCTCGCCCCGGATGCGCGCCGGATACTCGCCAAGGCCGTCAACCGCTGGCGGCTCAGCAACCGGACCATCACCCGGATTCTCAAGGTCGCGCGAACCCTGGCGGACCTGGAGGGCGTCGAAGTTCTGACACCGCAGCATGTAGCCGAAGCGGTCCACCTGAGGTGCCTGGACCGGCTGCTTTGATGCATCGGCGAGAATGGCTATACTCTGCGGCCCGCGGAATGGGAGCCCCTTTTTGTCGACCAGAAACCAGCGTTACTACGACGGCTTCATGCTGATCCTGGGCGTTTTCGTGGGCGTGTTGGCCGGCGTCGCCTTCACGAAGGCTTTCGCGGCGGCCAGCGGAGCTGATCGGTTCAACGATCCCGCATTCATGAGCGCCACCGATGAACGGCTTCGCCCGATCGGCCGCGTGGCGCTGATCGGCGACCCCGACGTCGGCATACGACCCGTCGTGCACACGGTCGTTGACAGCGTCAGCGCGCCGATGTCGGGCCCGCAGGTCTACAACGAGAACTGCTACCTCTGCCATGCCGCGCCCGGTGTCGGCGGTGCGCCCGTGCACGGCGACGTACAAGCCTGGGCGCCCCGCATCGCCCAGGGGCCCGAAGTGCTCAGGGAGCGGGTGATCAACGGCTACCAGGGCGAGGTGGGCGTCATGCCGCCCAAGGGCGGACGGCCGGATCTCAGCGACGAGGAAATTTTCCAGGCGCTGGACTTCATGATTTCAGAAGCGCAGCCATAGCCGACGCGGCGCAAAGTCGCACACGGGTCAGGATGACGACCGGGACCGGAGCGATGAAGAAGCTGTGTGCGGCCGCTCTGGCGGTTTGCCTTGTATCGCCCGCCACGGGTCAGATCACAAGTACTCCGGATGATCTTTTGCAGCGCATTCGCCAGGCGGCGGACGACGTGCCCGGAGCACTGCCCGAGTCCATCAACTTCATCAAGTTTGCCGAAAGCCACCGCACCTACGCCGCGGTCATCGAAGGCGGCACGGAGGAACCGTTCGTCTCGGCCCGGACCGCGTTTCAGGTCCTCTACCCCGACGGCAGTCTGATGATCGACGCCGGCATGGACGAGGAGGTCCACCGCTTCTACGGATTCGGCCGCGACGAACCATACTGGCAGGACCGGAACGACAGGATTCAGGCCGCTTTGTCCGCCGCAAACCTCGTCGTGGTCACCCACGAACATGGCGACCACGTGGCCGGCATCCTGCGCAGTCCGGACCGCGCCTCGATCGCCGCCAAGGCCATACTCACGGAGGCGCAGGTCCGCACGCTTACCACATCGCCCCAACTGCCGGAAATCCGGATCACCGAGCGGCAGGCAAGCGACTACCGCGTGGTGGATTACCAGCTTTACCACGCGGTGGCGCCCGGCGTGGTGCTGATCAAGGCGCCCGGACATACGCCTGGACACCAGATGGTTTATGTCCTCGTGGCCGAGGGAACCGAATTCGTCTTCATCGGCGATGTGGGCTGGCTGCTGGAAAACGTGACCGAACTGAAACTGCGTCCCGCCGAGACGATTGAGCGGATCGGAGAGGATCCGGAAGCGCTGATGTCGCAGCTGATCCGGCTGAAAAACTGGGCGGACCAGGGAGTGGTGCTGGTGCCGTCCCACGACGACCGTCTGCTGAACCGCTACGCCGCCGAAGGTCTCCTCGGAGACGATCTCGTGCTGCCCGGCGGCGACGGCTGACCGCCTTCGCAGCCGCTCCGGGTCACCTGATGGGCGGTCGAGGCAGCCGAGACTCGCCCGGCTCCATCGTCAGGGTGTGTTGGAGCGTATACCACGGCGCCTGAACCGTTCGGTCGTCCGGATGCGGCTCGTCGTGACACCGGTAATGGCCGATCAGTGATTCCGTCACCCCGAATTGAACGTCATCGTGCAGCCGTGGGTCGTCTGCCGAATAGATCTGCGAAATCAACGTTCTGTACCCTTGCTTGCGGGCCAGGGCGTGCAGGTGAGCCGGTCGAAACGGATGACGGCCCTGGGCCGCCAGCAGCTTGCCCACCAGCCCGTCGGTGGGGATCGGATAACCCGCGGGCTTTATGGATTGGAAACGGATGCGGCCGTGGGCATCGGTGGTGAACTTGCCGCGGAGGTTCATGTCCGCCTGGCTGGAGTCCTGACTCTCGTACAAGCCCACCGTGGAAGCGTGCCAGATGTCCACCTCCACGCCGGCGATCGGAGCGCCGCCCGCGTCCTCGTAGCGCAGCTCCACGAATACCGCGGGGCCGGGTGTGGGCGAGCGCACGATGGAACCGCCGTTTTCGGTAGGCGGCGAATTCAGCCGCCAGAACGGCCCCAGCATGGATCGCTTGGTTTCGGTCCGGTCACCGGTGTTCAACAGACAGACCAGTGCGGACACGCCAAGGGAACCGGCCATCAGCACGACTTCGTTGTTGGTATCCGTCTGCTGCTGACCCAGTTCGTTGAGCAGCGCCGCGGCCGCCTCGAATTCTTCTTCGGTGAGGCGCGTGTCGCGAACGAATCCGTGCAGATGCCGGACCAGCGACACCATGATCTCGCGCAGCCGCGGATCCGCGGTGCGCTCCATTACACGCAGCACGGCGCGGGAAAGGTCCGCCTCGTCGCGAATGCTCACCCTTCAAGGAACCGGCTAGGAGCGTGCGCGGGACTTGCGCGCCCGGAGGGATTCGAACCCCCGGCCCCTGCCTCCGGAGGGCAGTGCTCTATCCACTGAGCTACGGGCGCGAAACGTGATTGCCGCCGGCCGGGGAGCGGCCGACGATCCGCTCAGCGGCGTTCGCGTGGACGCGCCTCGTTCACTCGCAGCGGGCGCCCGCCGACATCCTTGCCATTGAGATTGGCGACCGCCGCTTCGCCCTCTTCGCGGTTGGGCATCTCGACGAAACCAAAACCTCTGGACCGGCCCGTTTCCCGATCGGTCAGAATCTTTACGGAGGAGACGTCCCCGAAGTTCGCAAAGGCATCCCGCAGTTCCGGCTCGCTAAGGGCGTAAGACAAATTTCCAACATAGATATTCATTTACAACAACTCTCGCGCCGTGACTCGAGAAAACAGCGAATCGACCAACGGCGCAAGACCGAACGCTTGAAGAATCTACCCACGCCAACCTCCGCCGGACGGCAATGTCCCTGCCGTCAATGCCCCGCTGCCCGTGCGCACAACCACCACGACACCCCGCCACCCCGTCCGAGCTCTTCGGTCATGGGGTGCGGAACGCCGCGTCGGTGCCACTGTAAGGGCGATCATACGGGGGGTCAACTGGAATTCCGTTGCATTTTCGTCAGAAATGCCGCCACCCAAGCCCACAAGCACAGGGTGTTCAGGCAAATCAGCCAAAGATGAAAGCCGGAGCCGAACGCCAGTACCGGAATCTCGTACCCTGATCGGGCCGCCAATGCGCCTGCCCCCAGACTCGAGAACCCAAGCATCAGCGCGACCGCGGCCAGGATGCCGGCCGCCCGGTCCCGCCGTGCCAGAATCAGGGCGGCGGAGCAGATGAAGAGTGGATTTGCGAACCAGGCCCAGACACCGGCCCGAGCGACCCGCCAGCCATTGACCAGCAATGTCCAGCCCGTCAGCGGCGCTCCGTCGCCCAGTTGAACCGCGGGCAAGCTCAGCGACACCATCCATCCAAGGCAGATGACCAGCGTGACGGACCGAACCAGGCGCGTCATGGGCCTTGCGAGCCGCGTCAGTGGCTTTGCGAGCCGCGTCACGGGCTTAACCTGGCCGCCGGAACGGTGGACCATGAGCGGCCATGTGAGAAGAATGCGATCCAACCCGTCGACCGACAAACAGCATGGGCGTACGCCACGGCCCGAAATCCATGCGCTTGTACAAGCTCTTGGCCGCCAGGTTGTCGTCGCGCACCTCCAGGGTGACCTTCGCGCATCCCGATTCGCCGGCACGACGCAGCACATCCTCCAGCAGCGCCCGGCCCACGCCCTTGCGGCGATGGCCCGCGGTCACGGCAAGGTCGTGGACATTGATCAGCGGCAAGCCCGCGAATGTCGAAAACCCCCGGAAGCAGACGGCGACACCGATCCTGTCCGCACCCTCGCAGGCGAGCAGCACAAGGGCGCCCGGTTGATTGCGCAGACCTGGAATGAGCCGCGCCCGCGCTTCGTCAGACAGCGCTTGCGCCTGCCCCATCGGATGCCGCGCGTACTCGTCGAGCAACTCCACCACGGCCGCCGTGTCATCAGCCAGGCTCAGATCCGCCTCACGTATTTCCATCATCGCTGGCCAGTGTTCCCTTGAATCGATGCGGCGCCATCAGTTGTGTTTGGCCGTTCGGCCGCCTTGTGCCGAAACGCCTTTGCCGGCCTCCGGACGCCGCCGAAACACCAGGCTGAAGTTGTTTGCGGGCATCGCCAGCCGCCTCGACAGGCGAAAGCCCGCTTCGTCGGCCAGTCGTTCCACTTCTTCCATGTCGCGCAGCCCCCATTGACCATTCTGCAGTCGAAGCCGCTCGTCGAAGGCGGCGTTGCTGGGTGCGGTGTGGCCTCCGAAACGACGGTATGGACCATAGATGTAGAGGACCCCACCATCCCCGAGCACGGTCGCGGCGCCGCGCATCAGCGATTGGGTCGCCTGCCAGGGAGCCACATGGATCATGTTGATATTGACTATGGCGTCCGCGGCGGTGTTCGGCCAGGGCTGCCGCATCACATCCAGGTCCAGCGGTTCGCGGACGTTGGGCAGCCCGGCGGCGGCAACGGCTGTCGCCCGGCGCATTTCCGCATCCGGATCGCTTGGCTGCCAGGTGAGCCCGGTCAGCGCGGCGGCGAAGAACGCCACATGCCGGCCGGTGCCGCTGGCGACTTCCAGCACCAGCCCGCGCTCCGGAAGAATTTCTTGCAGGATTTCAAGGATGGGTCCCTTGTTTCGGTCCGCGGCGGAGCCGCCCCACCCGCCGGTATGGTTCACCGTGGTGCCAGAAACCGCTGGCTCAACGCGGCCAGCGGGAAGATGCGACCACGATCGCCGCTGCCAGCAAGGCCATTCCCACGGATACGCCCAAGGCGACACCGATGATCGCGCCAACCCCCGGAACACCGAACCAGGCACCCAGCGCAAAGCCCGCCAGCACGCCGACGAAGATGCCCGCCGGGACACACGCCAGGCCCCAGCCCGGAAATATCCGTCGCGACATGGGTTCAACCGACCCCGGACCCGGCACCTGGGTCCTGTCTTGTCCGCAAGATCCCCAGTATCTCGCCGGGTTCCGGAAACCGGTCACTCTGGTGCTTGGAAAACAGCAACTCGCCGTCCAGCGAGACGTCGAACACCCCGCCGCCTCCCCGGACAAGTTCAACCTCAAGGCGCGTATCGCCGTTCAATTCCGCCTCCAGACCGGAGGCGCGCGGCAGGTAGTTTCATTGGCCGCAATACTTGATCACCACCCTTCTAGGGTGCATCGAACCCCCCCGCCTTCAGCGCTTCGGTCAATTGAATGTCCTCGCTCGGCGCGATGAGACTTCCGGCGCCACCGTACCGCCGCCCTCCCTGAACCAACAGGTCCGGTTCAACGCCGGTGCCGTCTATCGAGCGCCCGTTTGGAGTGAAATATTCGGAGGTGGTGAGCTTCAACGCGCCGCCGTCGGCCAATGGAATGACGGTCTGGACCGAGCCCTTGCCATACGTGGGCTCACCCACCAGGCGTGCGCGGCTGTTTTCCTGTAGCGCCGCGGCCACTATCTCCGACGCCGACGCGGACCTGCCGTCGACGAGGACAATCAACTTGCGATCGTCGATTATGTCCCCGGGTGTCGCGTTTTCCACGAATCTCGCCTCGTCGATCCGGCCGCTGCCGCGAACGATCAGCCCATCCTCCAGAAATGCGTCGGCGACCTCCACGGCCGCACCGAGCGTGCCCCCGGGATTGTCGCGCATATCCAGCACCAGCGCTTCAAAGCCGTGTTCCGAGTCCAGCGCCTCGACCGCCTGGCGTAATTCCTCATCCGTGCCATCGGTAAAGCTGGACAGCCTCACGTAGGCGACGCCATCGCCGAGGTATTCGGAATGCACGGTGGACTGCCGCACCTCGGCGCGGGTGAGGGCGAACCTCATGAGGTCCTGCTCGCCGTCGCGCAGCACATCCAGCGTAACCGTGGTGCCGGGCTCGCCGCGCATTCGACTGATGGCATCCTGCGTGTTGTCCGGGTCCACCGGTATATCGTCCACCGCGACGACCACGTCGTTGGGAAGTATCCCTGCGCGCTCCGCAGGCGCGCCGGCCAATGGCGCCACCACGGTAACCTTGCCGTCGTCCACCGAAACGTCCAGGCCCACCCCGGAGTAGTGGCTGGACGCGCTGATGAGGATGTCCGCGTAGGCGTCTTCGTCCAGGAACCGGGAATGGCCGTCCAGTTCCGCGAGCATGGACTGGATGGCGTTCTCCACCAGGTCCGTCTCATCGACGTGGACTACGTACTCCTCGCGGATGCGTTCCACCACCTCGGCGAACAGCTCAAGTTGGTCCGCGCCTCCATCGGACAACTCCGCACGGCCCAGCCCACCGTCCATCATCTGGAAGCCGACAAAAGCCGCAAGTCCCAATGCGGAACCCAGCAAAACGGGCGAAAACCTTTTAAAATTCAACTGCATGCAGACAGAATCGCCTGACGGCCCGGACCCGGCACCTTAACACAGGCGGCGAGGCATGGCGAGTCAACGCGGCAGGCGCGTGCCCATCCAGGGACGGGGATCGATGGGGGACCCATCCGCACGGATCTCGAAGTACACGGCGCTCTGCCGCCGGCCTCCCGAGTCGCCCACCCGGGCGATGGGTTGTCCGGCCGCCACGCCGGCACCCGACTCGGTCAGAATGACTTCGTTATGACCATACAGGCTCATGTAGCCCATGCCATGGTCGACGATGATCAGCATGCCGAGTCCGGGCAGCCAGTCCGCATACACCACCCTTCCGGAGTGCACCGAGCGCACCGGCGAGCCCCGGGGCGCGCCAACCATGACGCCGTTCCAGCGAAGCTGCCCGTCCACGCGGGAATCCCCGTAGTCATTGATCAGCGTACCCTGGACCGGCCACGCCAGGCGCCCCATTGCATCACTGAAGCGCAATGAAGCGTCGGCAGGGTGCCGCGTGACCAGGGCGTCGACTTCCGCCACGACCTGAGTGAGCCTCCGCTCCTCTTCCAACAGCTTGCGAAGCTCGTCGTCCGTGCCCCGGATGCCCTCCTCGATCCTGGCCAGAACCTGCCCCCGCTGCTCCTGGGCGCTCTCGAGCGCAGCCAGCTCGGCAGCTTGCGCCTGCTCCAGGGATGCGAGCTCCGAGGCCACCCGCTCGCTCTGCGCGACCAGCCGCTCCTGGTCCTCCAGCTCACGGCCGACGGCACCGATTCGACGGCTCCGCGCGCGGTTCAGGTAGTCGTAGTAGACCAGCAGGCGGCCCAGCCGGGCCGGACTCTCCTGGTTGAGCAGCAGCTTGACCATCTCCCGCCTACCGGAGAGATAGGCCGCGCGCACCTGTTCGGCCAGAACCTGGCGTTCGTCACCCAGCCGATCACGCACTTCGGAGGCTTGCGCCGCAATCCGCTCGGCCTGTTGGCCCTGCCTGTCGCGGTCCTCGCGGAGAGCCGCCAGTTCAAGAATACCGTTGGCGATCGCCCGTTCCCGTTCGCGAAGCTCCCGCTGGCCGGCGTCCAACTCCCGATTCTGCCGCGCGAGGCGTTGTTGCAACGCCTGAATCTCTGCCCGCACCGCCTCGATCGACGTCGCCGCATCCTGCTGCGCGCCAACGGGAGCAACGAGCGCAACGCAAATGGCAAGCACCACGGACAGTCCCCGCAGATCGCAAGTGCGCGCCGGCCGCCTACCCCTCGACGGCACCGGCGGATGTACGGATACAGGACAGTGCATCATGACGGCCTGGTAGCATAACGCGGCCCGGGGCGGAACGGGACACTGCTATAATGCCGCGCCCGGATAACGGGGCTGCAAGCGTGGAAAGTCCATGGCGCGCCTGGCCGAATTCACCCAAAACAACCTGCTTCTCGTGCTGGCACTCATGGCGACCTGGTCGGCCGTCATGTTCTATGAAATCAGGCTCAAGGCCCGCGGGCTGTCCCAGGTCACTGCTCCGGACGCGCTACGCATCATCAACAAGGGCGCAATGATCATCGACGTTCGGCCCGCGGACGCATTCAGCTCCGGTCACATCGTGAATGCCCGGAACATCGATCCGGAATCCCTGCATTCCCGTCGGTCACCGCTGAAGAGGAAGAACAAGATGCTGCTTGCCGTGTGCGAGAACGGAGCCGATTCCGGCCGGGTTGCCAACGAATTGCGCAAGGCGGGCTTCGAAAACGCCTTCAGCCTCAAGGGCGGACTGAATCAATGGCGCGCGGAAAACCTTCCGCTGGTCAAATGAGCCTTGCCGATCCCAGCGCCAGCCACGTGATCGTGTTTTCCTCCCCGCTCTGCGGCTACAGCGCGGCGGCCAAACGCCTGCTGATGGACAAGGGCGCGGATTTCATCGAGATCAACATCCTCGGCAGCCCCGAACGCCGACAGGAGATGGTCGACCTGAGCGGCCGTCGAAGCGTTCCACAGATTTTCATCGGCGGACAGCATATAGGCGGCCACGCCGAACTGAGCGCGCTGGACGCCTCGGGGGAACTGGACGCCTTGCTGGTGGAAGGCCGCGGCGGTTGAACGCCGCGCGTTTTGCCATGGGCCGCAAGGTCATTTACGCTTCCGCGGCGAGCCGCTCCCGGCGCTTAAACGGATGAATCGAGAAAATCATGGCGGAACAAGATCAGGCCCAGAGCACATCCAAACAACTCGTACTCCAGAAAATCTACATCAAGGATTTTTCGTTCGAGTCACCGCGGGCACCGGACGTATTCGCAACCCGGGTCACCCCGCAAACCCATTTGAACATCAAGTCCAGCGCCAAGGAGGTCTCGGGCGGCGCTCAGGAAGTGACGCTGACGCTGACCATCGAAGCCAAGGATGAGGACAATACCCTGTTCCTGATCGAGCTTGAACAGGCGGGGGTGTTCCTGATTCAGGGCTATACGCCGGACGAACACCAGATGCTCGTGGGCAGCTACTGCCCCGGAACGCTATACCCCTTCGCGCGCGAAGCCATCTCCGACATGGTCTCAAGGGGGGGATTCCCCCAGTTGCTGCTGCAACCGATCAATTTCGACGCGCTTTACGCGCAGGCGTTGCGCGAAAGGCAGCAGGGCAACGGCGAACAACCGGCGGAAACGCAGGTGGAGGCGGAGGTGCCCGATCAGCGACATTAGCGCTCCGGGCGCTGTACAGGGACGGGCCGCATGAAACGCGTCGCCGTGCTCGGCTCCGGTTCGTGGGGCACCGCGCTGGCGATGCAATTCGCGCGCGCCGGTCGATCCACCATCATGTGGGGAATCGAGCGCGACGAAATCCGGGCCATGGCCCGCAAGCGCCGCAACGACGCCTACCTTCCGGGCGCGCCCTTTCCGGAATCGCTTGAAGTCACCACCCGGCTGGAAGACGCCCTTCGGGACGCCGACGATGTCCTTGTCGTCGTGCCCAGCCATGCGTTCCGGGAAGTGCTGGAGCGGGTCGGGGATGCCGGCGGCGCCGTCAAGCACCTATCCTGGGCGACCAAGGGATTTGAGTCGTCCAGCGGTTTGTTGCCCCACCAGGTGGCGGCGGCCATGCTGGATCCCGGCGTTCCGACAGCGGTGATTTCAGGCCCCACCTTCGCCGCCGAGGTCGCCGCGGGGCTGCCAAGCGCGGTGACGATCGCCTCCACCCACGACGGCAACGCGCAGCGTCTGGCCAACGCCATCAGCACGACGAATTTTCGCGCCTACACCTCGCAGGACATCGTCGGAGTCGAGGTCGGCGGGGCAACCAAGAACGTGCTCGCCATCGGCGCCGGCATTTCCGACGGGCTCGGGTTCGGCGCCAATTCCCGGATTGCCATGGTGACCCGTGGCCTGATGGAAATGACCCGTCTAGGACTCGCGCTCGGCGCGCAACGCGAGACCTTCATGGGCCTGTCCGGCATCGGCGACCTGGTGTTGACCTGTACCGACGACCAATCCCGTAATCGCAGGTTCGGCCTGCAGCTCGCCCGGGGCGCGACCGTTGAAGAGGCCAGAACGGCCATCGGGCAGGTTGTGGAAGGATATTACGCGGCCAGGGCCGTGCGGCTCGTTGCCGAAAGGCTCGACGTGGAAATGCCCATCGTCGAACAGATCCATCGCATCATCCATGACGGCCTGGCGCCGCGGGAAGCGGTCACCGAGCTGCTGAACCGCCCGCTCGCGGCCGAATAGGCGAACTCGAAGGCATCCTCGCGTTCGACCCGCGCATCCGGGCGCCACGCTGTTGCCGACGCCACGCTGTGGCCGACGTCGCGCTGTGGCCTTGACTGCGGACGTTCGCCATAATGACCACGACCATGTCTCCATTGCCGCAAACGTGACCGACAGGCTCTCGCTCGAGTACTGCGGACTGAAGCTGTCGTCCCCCGTGGTTCTGCTGTCCGGATGTGTCGGATTCGGCGAGGAATACACGCGGGTCGCCGGCTTCTCCAATCGCGACGCCGGCGCCGTGGTGCTGAAGGGCACCACGCTTGAGCCGCGGCTCGGCAACGCCCCCCATCGAATCTGGGAGACACCCGCCGGGATGCTCAACGCCATCGGTCTCCAGAACCCCGGTGTGGAGAATGTCGTCTCGGAAATCCTGCCGACGCTGGACTTTTCCGAGACCCGCTTCATCGCCAATGTGTGCGGTTCGACAGTGGACGAGTACGCCGAGGTGACGAAGCGGTTCGACGATTCTCCCATCGACGGCATGGAAATCAACATTTCCTGTCCCAACGTCCGCGAGGGCGGCGTTGCCTTCGGCAACCACCCCGACATGTCGGCGCGGGTGGTGGAGGCCTGCCGGGCCGCGACCGACAAGCCGCTGATCACCAAGCTGTCCCCCAACCAGACGGATATCGCGGCCAACGCGCGGGCCTGCATCGACGCGGGAACCGACGGCCTCGCGGTGATCAACACGATCATGGGCATGGCCATCGACGTGGAGACCCGCCGGCCCATCATCGGCAACGTGCAGGGCGGGCTGTCCGGACCGGCGATCCGGCCGATCGCCCTGCTCAAGGTGCGCCAGGTCCACGAAGTTGCAGGACCGCTGGGAATCCCCATCATAGGCCAAGGCGGGATCGAAACCGCCGAGGATGCCCTTGAGTTCCTCCTCGCCGGCGCGACCGCGGTTGGACTGGGGACGGCGCTGTTCTACGACCCGATGGCGGCCAAGCGCATCAACGCGGGGATCGACGACTACCTGAACCGCCACGGCCTGGCCTCGGTGAGGGAACTGGTGGGCCGCATGGACACAACCGGCCTGAAGGACACGCCGCCCAGCGGTTGATCTCCGGGTCAGCCCCCAGGTCAGCCCCTGAATCAGCGCATGTGCAATTCGACCACATCGGCGTCCGAGAGCCGATGCTCGGGACCGATCTGCTGGCCGTCGAAGACACCGGAGCCCCAGGCCCGGGCGTACTTCAGGGAACCGGCGATGTCCTTGTGCACCAGTCGCGCCACGTCCATGACCGTGGCGCCGCGGCGCACCGTGAATGGACGATCCATCTCCGGCGGCCTGCCGGGCGTCTTGGTATACACCCGCACGATTTCCAGTCCGCGAAACAGGAATTCGCCGACCTCTTCCAGGCCCTGTCCGCTGACCGTGGAGGTCGCCACCGCCGGGAAACTCGCGTCCAGCAGCTCCAGCAGCACGCTCACTTCCTCGGGGTCCGGCGCGAGATCGACCTTGTTCACTACCAGCAAGGCAGGCAGACGAATGGCGAAGGGATCGAGTTCGTCATCCGGCGCGTGGCTTTCCGCACCGGTCAGTCCCGGCCAATCCTCGATCAGGGTGATCCGCTTCTCCTTCAGGCGCGCGTGAACGGCCTGCAGCTGGTCGATGCACTCGGGGGCGGAAATATCCGCCACCAGCAACGCGGCATGCGCCGGTTGAAGCGCGTTGACGAACCAGCCCTCCATGTAGTCTTCGGAAATGGGCGGCAGATCCACCAACTGGAACGCCACATCCTGGTACGGGAGCATGCCGGGCATGGGTTCGTGCGTGGTAAAGGGATAGGGCCCGACATCGGCCCGGGAGCCGGTCAGCCTGACGTGCAGGCTGGACTTGCCCGCATTGGGCGGACCCAGCAGCGCGACCTGGGCCGCCCCCTCCGGTCGCAGGGTGTGCACGGGACCGGTGCGCGCGGCACCCTTCCTGGGTCCGGACAGCTCTTCGGTGAGTTGCTTGATGCGGCTCTTGATGTCCGCCTGGAGGTGCTCGGTGCCCTTGTGCTTGGGAATCGTGCGCAGCATGTCGCGCAGCCGGAGCAGCCTGTCGCGATCATCCGAGGCTTCCCGGAAGGCCTGCTCGGCTTTCTTGTACTCTGGACTGAGATTCGCGGGCATGACGTTCCCAAAGGCTGCCTATTATGCATCAGGCGATTCGCCCGAACTTGCCCGCCAGCACGATTCTGGTGTATCAGACCCTCGCAGCCGCCAACCAACGTACAGCGAATCGGATATTGAACATTCATCCCACGGCCATCGTCTCGGAGGAAGCGTCCATCGCGGCCGATGCGGAAATCGGACCCTATTGCGTCGTCGCCGGCAACGTCGAAATCGGTGCGCGGACGGTAGTGGAGTCCCACGCGCGTCTTGGCAGCCGATTCGGCGATGTGGCTATCGGGCGGCACAACCACATCCAGAGCGGTGCCGTGCTCGGCGGTCCCCCGCAGCACAGGGACCTGGGCGATGACCGTACGCGCCTGGTGATCGGCGATCACAACCGGATCGGCGAGGGCGCAACCCTCAACCTCGGCAGCCATTCCGGCCGGGGCGTCACATCGGTGGGCAACCGCGTATTCGTCATGGCCGGCACCCACGTGGGCCATGACTGCCGCATCGACGACGAAGTGGTGCTGACCAACCTTACCCAGCTGGCGGGCCACGTGGAAGTGCACCGAAACGCGGTCATCGGGGGGATGGTGGCCGTCACCCAGCACGTGCGAATCGGCGAATTCGCCTTCGTGGCGGCGCGCACGGGCGTCAACAAGGACATCCTTCCCTACACCCTGGCGGAAGGCCGCTGGGCTACCCCGAAGGCTGTCAACAAGATCGGCCTGCGGCGAGCCGGGGTCAGGACCCGCGAATTGGCCAATGTCCGCCGCGCGGTGCGTCTGCTCCTTGACACGTCGCTGACCGTGGAAGGCGCGCTTGCGGCCATCGAAAGGGAGTGCGAGCCGGATGAGCATGTGCGGCAACTGGCGGACTTTGCCGCCAGCTCCCGGCGGGGGCTCGCTCGGGCATGAGCACGCTTCGCGCTGCCGTGGTCGGCGTCGGCCACCTGGGGAACTTCCATGCCGGGAAGTATGCCGCCCTTGACGATGTGGACCTGGTTGCGGTGTGCGACCGCGACCGCGACCGCGCCCGGGCGGTTGCCGCCGCTCACGGTGCCAGACCGGTATTCGATCACCGGGTACTGCTTGGCCATGTGGACGCGGTCACCATAGCCGCGGATACCTCGGCACATTACGAGCTGGCCCGATACTTTCTTGAGAACGGAGTCCACGTGCTGGTGGAAAAGCCTATGACCACCACCAGCGCCGAGGCCCGGGAACTCACGCGGATTGCCGAAAGCAACGACCTGCGGCTGCAGGTCGGGCATGTGGAACGCTTCAACCCCGCGCTGCTTTCGGCCCGCAAGCGATTGTCATCGGTTCAGTTCATCGAATGCCACAGACTGGCCCCCTTCAAGGATCGCGGGGCGGATGTTAGCGTGGTGCTGGACCTGATGATTCACGACCTGGACGTGATCCTTTCCCTCCTCGGGAGCAAGCCGACCCGTGTCTCGGCGGTCGGCATTGCCGTCCTCACCGATACCGCGGACATCGCCAATGCCCGAATCGAGTTCGACTCCGGTGCCGTCGCCAACGTCACCGCTTCGCGAGCCTCCACCACGTCGCAGCGCAAGTTCCGCATCTTTCACGAAGGCCAATACCTCTCCATCGACTTCGGCGAGGGCGAGGTTCAACTCGTCAGCCGCGACGAAACGGGCGAGTCGCCCGAACTGCGCGAACAACGCTGGAGTCTGGCGAAGGGGGACGCGCTGCTGGCCGAAGTGAAGTCGTTCTGCAACGCCATTCGCTCCGGTTCACCGTGCGAAGTTTCCGGGCGGGATGGTGTGCTGGCCCTGGAGGTCGCAGAGCGAATTATTGGGGAGATCGAGTCAGGGGGGTTCGGGGATAGGGTGGGGGTGCGTTCGGACCTCAACCCCCATCCAAATCCAACCCCAGCTCCTTGATCTTGCGCGTCAGCGTATTCCGCCCCCAACCCAGCAACTTGGCGGCCTCCACCCTCCGCCCCCGGGTTTCCTGCAACGCAGTCCGTATCAGCGTGCGCTCGAACTCGGGCAACGCCTCCGCCAGCAGCGGATGCCCGGGCGACCCCGCGACGCGGTTCTCGGCCCATGCCTTGAGTGCCGCCGTCCAGTCATTGGATGTCGACGGAGTTTCGATGAACCCGGACTCGGCGGCAAAGTCCTCCCGGCTCACTTCCCGCCCCGCGCATCCGACCGTCAGGCGTCGGCATAGATTGACCAGTTCGCGCACGTTGCCCGGCCAATCGTAGGCAGTCATCGCCCCAAGGGCATCGGCGCTGAGGCGTTTGGGAGCCACGCCCGACTCGGCGGCAGCCTGAGCCAGCCAGACGGCGGCAAGTTCCGGGATGTCCTCCTTGCGGTCGCGAAGCGGCGGGACCTCCACGCGCACAACATTGAGACGATGGTACAGGTCTTCGCGAAACCGTTCTTCCCGTACAGCGGCCGCAAGATCCTGGTGGGTGGCGGCGATCACGCGCACATCCACCCGCACGGGGGTCTGTCCGCCAACCCGGAAAAACTCGCTTTCCGCCAACACACGGAGCAACCGGGTCTGCAGGGCAACCGACATGTCGCCGATCTCGTCCAGAAAAAGCGTGCCGCCGTCGGCCTGCTCGAAGCGGCCCTGACGCCTCTTGTCCGCGCCGGTGAAGGCGCCCCGTTCGTGGCCGAACAGCTCCGATTCCAACAGCTCCGGTGTGATGGCCGAAGTGTTGAGGGCCACGAAAGGCTTTTTGGCGCGCGGAGAATTCTGGTGCAGGGCCTGTGCGACCAGTTCCTTGCCCGTGCCGGTTTCACCCGTGATGAGCACCGTCATGCTGGACCGCGACAAGCGGCCGATGGCCCGGAACACCTCCTGCATCGCCGGCGCCTGTCCGACCATCCGAGCCACGGGGGACGGATGCGGTGGTGGCGTTTCGCCGCTCCCCTGCCGCGCGGCCTTGGCGACCAGGTCGATGGTCTGATCGATATCGAAAGGCTTGGGGAGGTACTCGAACGCGCCGCCCTGATACGCGGCGACCGCGCTGTCCAGATCCGAAAACGCCGTAATGACGATGACGGGAATGTCGGCGTGACTGCGGGCAAGCTGTTCCATGAGTTCCAGCCCGCTCATGTCGGGCATGCGGATGTCGGTGATGATCACGTCCGGGCGTTCCTCGCCCAGCGCCCTAAGAAACGGCTCTCCCGACTCGAAGCACCGGGGCGCCATCTGCGCCAGTTTCAACGCCTGAGCCAGAACCCAGCGCACCGACTCGTCATCGTCGACGATCCAGACCGAGATTACGTCGCCTGCCATCAGTCCGCGTCCTGCGGGTCGGCGGCCACTGGCAGCCTCATCTGAAATACGGTCATACCCGGCACGCTCTCGAATTCCACCAGCCCGCCATTTCGGGTAACGAGATCCTGGGCGATGGTAAGCCCCAAACCGCTGCCGGAGGTCCGGCCGGTTACCAGCGGAAAGAATATCGTGCCCCGCAATTCCTCGGGAATACCGGGTCCGGAGTCCTCCACTTCGGCCGACAGGACCAGACGGTGGCGCTTGCCGCCCAGGGAAAAATTGCTGAGCGCCCGGGTCCGGACCGTGATTTCGCCCTCCTCGCCAACCGCCTCCAGCGCATTCCGGGCCAGGTTCAGGAACGCCTGGATCAGCTGGTTCCTGTCCGTGGACATGGGCGGCAGGCTGGGATCGTAGTCCCGACGCAATGTCACGCCCGGCGGTTTCTCGGCTTCTATGAGCCTTGCGACGTGTTCCGTGATCTCGTGGAGACTGAGGACCGACGGCACCGGCCGACGGCCGGCCTTGAGGATATTTTCCACCAGCGAGGCCAGTCGATCCGCTTCGTCGATGATGACGTCGGTATAGGCCCGCAGGCGTGCGTCCGGAAGTTGGCGGGCCAGCAGCTGGGCCGCTCCACTCAATCCTCCCAGGGGGTTGCGCACTTCGTGGGCCAGCTGCTGAATGATGCGCCGGCTGGCATTGCGCTGTGCGATCAGCTCGGCATCACGGCGGACCTGCCGACCCCGCTCCGAGTCCATGAGTTCCAGCACGAGACCGCCTCCCCGGCCGTTCATCGGCGCCGCGCGGCTGTCCAGGCGCATCGAGCGTTCGCCCACCCGCACCGCGAGTTCCGTGGCTCCGCAGGTCGCGCGCGTGGCCACCGCCCTGCGGCATAGCGCAACCAGTCCTTCGGGCGGATCAACCAGCTCGCGCAGCTCCCGGCCGCACGCCAGCTGGCGGCTGACGCCCAACAGGTGCTCGGCCGCCGAGTTGACCCGGGTGACCGTCAGACCCTCATCGAGCACAACCACGGCAGTGGTCAGGGCCTGCAGTACGCGGTCGGCGTCCGACGCTATACGGCCTCCGTCCACGGCGCTGCCACCCTACCGGGCCCGGCCGGGATTCCGGGGATAGTGGATGCTGGTCTGCTGGACGAAAAAGGTCACCGGCGCGCTGCGCAGGATTTCCCTGCGGGACTCGTCCAGGATGACCGCCTCGACGACATGTTCGCCGCGGGGAACATCCCCGATCTCCGCAATCCCTGTGCGAAAGGCCTGACCGGCGGGCGCGCCATCCAGGTACAGTCCGAAATGATGGCGCGGGTCCAGCGCCGGTGAAACGTCAACCGTAATCGAGACCCTTCCCGCCGTACCCCAAAGGGTTTCCCCCGAAGCCGGCTGTGTCACGACTATCGCGTCGTATTCCGCGGTCGCGAACGGTTGGGACTCGGGTGGTTGGGTCTCGGGCGGTCCGAATTCCGTCGTCCGGAATTCCAGCGGCCGTTGTTGCCGCGCCGATGGCGGCGACCCGCTATTCGATGAGGTTGGCTCCGCGGACAAGTCGAGAAGCACCGCTCCGGGACCGGGACGGTCGGAGTAGTTCACCCGGCCGTTTTCGTCCACCCAGCGATATACGGGCACCGCCTGTGCCGCAGCGCTCGCAAGCCAAACGGCGATCAGCTTCTTGCTCATGTGTCTGCGCCCCCTGGTTTTGGCGCTGCGGGCGAATTGGATCGTGTCCGGCACCTCGGACGCATACGGCGGCGGGGCCAGTCGAGCCCCGCCGCACATTTCCGTCGGCCAGCGCCTGACCCTGTCGGATCAAAGGCTGTAATACAGCTGGAATTCCACCGGGTGCGTCGACTTGCGCAGCCAGGTCAGCTCCTGCTCCTTCAATTCCAGGTAGCCGTCGATCAGATCGTCGGAAAAGACTTCGCCCGCCTTGAGGAATCCGCGGTCCTTGTCGAGTTCCTGCAAGGCCTCATCCAGAGAGTAGCAGACCGTACGAATTTCGCTCTCCTCTTCCGGAGCCAGGTCGTACAGGTCCTTGTCCACCGGATCTCCGGGATGAATCTTGTTCGCGATACCGTCGAGTCCGGCCATCAGCATCGCGGCGAACTGGAAGTAGGGGTTGCCGCAGCTGTCGGGGAAACGCACCTCCACGCGGGCCGCCTTCGGGTTGGCCACGTAGGGGATCCGAATGGCGGCGGAACGGTTCCGGGCCGAGTAGGCCAGCAGCGTGGGCGCTTCGAAACCCTTGACGAGCCGCTTGTAGCTGTTGGTCGACGCGTTGGTGAAGGCGTTCAGGGCACGCGCGTGCTTGAGTATGCCGCCGATGTAGTACAGCGCCATTTCCGACAGGCCGCCGTACTCCTCGCCCATGAAGAGGTTCTCGCCGTTCTTCTGCAGCGACTGGTGCACGTGCGCGCCGTTGCCGTTGTCATCCACCAGCGGCTTGGGCATGAAGGTGGCGGTCTTGCCGTAGCTGTGGGCCACGTTCATGAGCGTGTACTTGAGGATCTGCACCGCGTCGGCCTTGCGGACCAGTGAGTCGAACTGTACGCCGATCTCGCCCTGGCCGGCCGTGGCCACCTCGTGGTGATGGACCTCGGTAACCAGTCCCATTTCTTCCAGCGCCAGACAGGCCGCCGAGCGGATATCGTGCAGCGAGTCCACCGGGGGGACCGGGAAATAGCCGCCCTTGATGCCGGGGCGGTGGCCGATGTTGCCGTCCTCGTATTCCTTGGCGGAGTGCCAGTGGGCCTCGCTGGATTCAATCGCGTAGAACGAGCCGCTCATGTCGACGTTCCAGCGAACGTCGTCGAAGATGAAGAACTCGTTTTCCGGCCCGAAAAAGGCCTGGTCGGCGACGCCGGTTGAGCGCATGTAGGCCTCGGCCCGCTTGGCCAGCGATCTCGGACACCGTGCGTAGCCCTGCATGGTCATTGGTTCGACGACATCGCAGCGGATGTTCAGGGTCGTTTCCTCGGAGAATACGTCCAGAACCGCCGTGGGCAAGTCAGGCATCAGGATCATGTCCGACTCGTTGATGCCCTTCCAGCCGGCGATGGACGAGCCGTCGAACATCTTGCCGTCTTCCAGGAAGCCCTCGTCCACGGCATGGCTGGGAACAGTGACATGCTGTTCCTTGCCGCGCGTATCGGTAAACCTCAAATCGACGAACTTGACGTTCTTTTCCTTAATTTGCTCGAGAATTTCCGCAGACGACATGACTTTCCTCCGTTGTTCATTGTCCATCAGCCGGCACCTTGCAGGCATGACCCCGGCGCAAGGCACCGCCACGCCAGCACAATCGCCGGCTCCCAATCAGATGCAGGTTTCGTGCCAGTCGCGAAAGACCCAGCGCTCCTCCCGTCACCCCAGCGCGGCAGCATACACTGCCAGCCCCGCCATCGCCCGAAAATGCCCCCTGCGCCGATCCGGCACGACGGAATTCGACAGGGGTAAAACGAGCGTACGGTCCAGATTGGTGCGTGCGCTTCCCATAATGCCCTAATTTTGTGCATATGGGGAACAACCGGGCAGTTTTGAGCATCCCCGGAACCTTTTCGACTCGCTATACTTGCTCGCCTTTCCCGAGAGTGCGGCAAGGAACGATGACGATGATCTCGATGGACAAGCTGGTTTCGCTAGCCAAGCGGCGGGGATTCATTTTCCCCTCCAGCGAGATCTATGGTGGGCTCAACGGCTGCTGGGACTACGGACCGCTGGGGGTAGAACTGAAGCGCAACGTCAAGGACGCCTGGTGGGAAGACATGGTAAGCCGGCATGACAACACGGAGGCGGTCGACGGCGCCCCCGTCGCGTTCGACATGGTGGGGCTGGATTGCTCGATACTGATGAATCCCAGGGTATGGGAAGCCAGCGGTCACGTGGGCGGCTTCAATGACCCCATGGTGGACTGCCGGGAAACCAAGAACCGGTATCGCGCCGATCAACTGACGGTCTTTGGCCTGGTTGCCGGCGGCGCCGAGGATGGTGGAACCGAGGATGGCGGCGCCGAGCACGCCGATCCCTTGTTCGCGCTGCCCGGAGAGTCCGGCGAAGCTTCCGAGGCCGAGCTCGCCGCCGCCCATGGCAAGCGTTTCCGACGTGCGACAAAAGCCTTCCGCGATTTCCGCGTGGTCGCGGTTCCCGGCGCGATCGAGGATGACCGGCTGCGGGAACTAACCTTCGCGCCCGGCGCGTCCGAACCGGGCACGCTGACGCCACCCCGGACATTCAACCTGATGTTCGAGACCCACGTGGGGGCCATGCGGGACGCATCCAGCAAGGCGTACCTGCGGCCGGAAACGGCACAAGGAATATTCGTCAACTTCAAGACCGTCTGCGATACGTCGCGGGTGCGGGTGCCTTTCGGCATCGGCCAGATCGGCAAGGCGTTCCGCAACGAGATCAATCCGCGCAATTTCACTTTCCGAAGCCGTGAATTCGAGCAGATGGAGATCGAATTCTTCTGTGCGGCGGAACAGGCGGAGGCCTGGTACGCCTACTGGCGGGACCGGCGTTTCCAGTGGTACGTCGACCTCGGGCTGGACCGGGCCAAGCTGCACCTGCGTGAGCACGCCACCGACGAACTGGCCCACTATGCCGCCTCCTGCGCGGATGTCGAGTACGAGTTTCCGTTCGGGACCAGCGAACTGGAGGGCATTGCCAACCGCACCGATTTCGACCTGGGCCGGCACATGAGTTGTAGCGGCAAGGACCTGCGCTACCTGGACGTCCTGGAGAAGGATCCGGATCGAAAGCGCTTCCTTCCCCACGTCATCGAGCCATCCGCCGGGGCCGACCGGGCCACCCTGGCATTCCTTTGCGACGCCTATGACGAAGATCACGTGGGTGGCGAGGCTCGCACCGTTCTGCGGCTCAATCCCCGTCTGGCCCCCGTGAAGGCGGCCGTGTTCCCCTTGGTCAGGAAAGCCGGGATGCCTGAACGGGCGCTGCCGCTGTACCGGACGTTGCGCTCGAAGCTGAATGCGGTCTACGACGAGAAAGGCGCCATCGGCAGGCGCTACCGGCGTCAGGACGAGGCCGGCACGCCGTTCTGCGTCACCGTCGACGGCACGACCCTGGAAAACGACACCGTCACCGTGCGCGAGCGGGACAGCTGCGAACAGACGCGCGTCCCCGTCCCGGAAGTCACCGACTACATCATCGAACGGGTCGAGTCGTAATCGGGCGTGCGGGCAGGGTCGGTGACTCGAACACTCAAGCCGGGGTCCAGAGGATGCGTCATCCTTGATCGCGACGGGGTCATCAATCACGACTCCCCCCATTACATACGCAGCCCTGAGCAGTGGCATCCCATCGACGGAAGCCTTGAAGCCATCGCCGCGCTCTGCGGGGCCGGCTTCGCCACCGTGGTCGTCAGCAATCAATCCGGAGTCGGACGGGGACTGCTGTCGGCGCGCACACTGGCGCAGATTCAGGACAGGATGTCCCGGGCCGTGGCGAGGGCCGGAGGCCGGCTGTCCGGCATTTACCATTGTCCGCATACGCCGGACGCGGGGTGCGACTGCCGCAAGCCCGCTACGGGAATGGTCCGGCAAATGGAGCGCGAACTGGGCTACAGCGCACGCCGTGCGCCGCTGGTCGGCGACAAGCCCTCCGACCTCGAGCTGGCTCGAAAGGTCGGGTCCCGCCCCATCCTGGTCCGCACGGGATACGGCGAAAGCACGCTGGCAGGGCTGAACGACGACGATGTGGAAGTCTTTGCGGACCTGTCACACGTGGCCGAGGCGCTGATACAGGAGTCCGTGACATGAGCGGGCTGCGCCAGGCCGCGGGTTCGGTGGCGTTCAACGTCTGCCTGTTTGTCTCGGTCGTTCCTTACAGCTGCTGGATCCTGCTCATGGCTCCGATTACCCGGCGGGATCATGCCTGGCGGGTCGCGCGTGCCTGGGCCAGGTTGAACCTTTCCCTGTTGCGCATTCTTTGCGGACTGACCCACCGCGTCGAGGGAACGGAAAACCTGCCCCAGGAAGCGTCCGTGCTGCTGATGAAACACTCTTCGGCGTGGGAGACCATCGCCCAATTGCTTCTGTTCCCCCCACAGGCTTGGGTCATGAAGCGGCAACTTCTCTGGGTGCCGTTCTTCGGCTGGGCGCTGGCGAGGTTCAGGCCCATCGCCATCGACCGGAAGGGGGGGCGCCGGGCGGTGGAGCAGGTCCTGCGACAAGGCCGGCAGCGGTTGGCGGAAGGCGATTGGGTCGTGATCTTCCCCGAAGGCACGCGGGTTGCGCCGGGCGAGCGCCGCCGTTACGGGTTGAGCGGCGCCTTGCTGGCCGCGTTGGCGGAGCTGCCGGTGATCCCGGTGACGCACAACGCCGGCGACTTCTGGCCGCGCCGCGGGTGGCTGAAGCGTCCCGGCACCATCCGCATGGTCATCGGCCCACCTGTACAGGCCGCCGGACGCTCACCTCGGGACGTCAATCAGGACGTCGAATCCTGGATCGAAACCACACTGGAGGAAATCCGGCGGTAGGACCCGCAGGGCACGGTAATCAGGCAAACCGCTGAAAACCGTTAACCTTTTGTTTTTATTCAGGTTTTAGTTCTATAGCCGCTTGATCATGATGTTGCGGAACATCAGGGCGCCGTCACCCGAGTGCTGCAGCGAGATCTGTCCGGGACCGGGAAACCGGTCGTCTTCTATGTCCAGCGTCCTGATACCGTTGACCGTAAGGACAATGCGATTCTCCCGCACGAGAATATCGAAGGTATTCCACTGTCCGACGGTCGGCACGCGCTCCACCGGTGGCGCGATGTTGACGATGCTGCCGGTGAAGTAGCCTTCGGGATGGTCATCGAAAATATTCAACTCGTAGCAGGCTCGTGGACCGCCGCGGCCCACTGGACAACGCACGAATACCCCGCTGTTGACACCCTCGTCGATGTAGAAGTCCAGGCTGAGCTGGAAGTCGGTGAACAGTTCCTCCGTTCGGGCGCTGCCCATGCCGCCGGCGGCGCGACGCAGAACGCCGTCAGCGACTTCCCAGTCACCCGTCCAGCCCGTCGTCGTTTCACCGTCGAACAGCAGCTCCCAACCGTCGGCCCGCTGTTCGGCTGACAAGGTATTGTCTCCGGTCTGTCCGAGACTGACGGACGAAAAGAATGCCAAGGCGGTAAGGGCTCCGATACCGGCGCGAATAAGGTCTTTACGTTCGATCATGGTCTGATGGACTCCCGGTTTGCTGCGTCCCAGAACGCCGCTTCGCATCTTGCCATGCCGGCATCCAGTCGCATGATGGCTAGATGTCCAGATTGGCGACCGCCAGTGCGTTACGCTCGATGAAGTCTCGCCTCGGTTCCACATGATCGCCCATCAGCGTGCTAAATATCTCGTCAGCCGCAACCGCGTCGTCGATTCGCACCTGCGTCAGGCGCCGCGTGTCCGGGTTGACCGTTGTATCCCATAACTGCTGTGGATTCATTTCACCCAGGCCCTTGTAGCGCTGGATGCTCTGGCTCTGCTTGGCCTGGTCCATCAGCCACTCGATGGCGTCAGGGAAGCGGCTCACTTCGAACCGCCGCTTGCCGCGCGTCACGAACGCGCCGGGCTCGATGAGTTCGTTGAACTCGGCCCCCGTCACCGCGATGAGCTCATACTCGGGGGAAAGGAAAAATCCGCCGTGAATCACCCGCTCTGTCCTGGTTCCGTGATGTTCGCGCTCCACGCATAGCGCCATCTCGGCATCGTCATCCTCCCCTTCCAGGTCCACCGTGCGCACCTGGTATCGCGGACCGCTGCCGTTCAGCATCCGCAATTGCCGCTCCAGGCCATTGGACCAGTCCGAGAAAGCGGCGGCGTCCTTCAACTCCTTGCGCGTGACCCGGGGCAACCACAACATGGCGCGCAGCACGTTCTCATCGTAGCGCCGTCCCCAGCGCACGATTACGGACTTTACGTCCGTATGCTTGCGCGCGAGCGCTTCCAGCGCCTCTCCCTGGATGGGCGGAGCGTCTGCGCCCACATGCAGCTTCGCCCCGTCCAATGCCGTCGCCAGCAACAAGGCGTTCAGTTCCGCATCATCCTTGACGTAGTGCTCCTGTTTGCCCCTCTTGACCTTGTACAGCGGAGGCTGCGCGATGAAGACGTAACCGCGCTCGATGAGCTCGGGCATCTGACGGTAGAAGAACGTCAACAGGAGGGTGCGGATATGGGACCCGTCCACATCGGCGTCGGTCATGATGATGATTCTGTGATAGCGCAGTCCGTCCGGGTCGAAGTCGCCGCGACCGATTCCGCATCCCAGCGCGGTGATCAAGGTGCCGACTTCGGTCGATTGCAACATCTTGTCGAAGCGGGCCTTCTCCACGTTCAGAATCTTGCCCTTGAGGGGCAGAATGGCCTGGGTACGACGGTCGCGACCCTGCTTGGCCGAACCGCCGGCGGAGTCTCCCTCCACCAGGAACAGCTCGGATAGCGATGGGTCCTTCTCCTGGCAGTCGGCGAGTTTGCCCGGCAGACCGGCCACGTCCAGCGCGCTCTTGCGACGCGTCATTTCCCGGGCCTTGCGGGCCGCCTCCCTTGCCCTCGCCGCCTCGATGATCTTGCTCACCACCGCCTTCGCCTCGACCGGATTCTCGAGGAGAAACTCCTCGAGGCGCGCGCCGACCGCGGATTCCACGGCCCCCTTGACTTCGGAGGACACCAGCTTGTCCTTGGTCTGCGAGGAAAATTTCGGGTCCGGCAGCTTGACCGACAGCACGGCGGTGACTCCCTCCCGGGCGTCATCACCCGTTGCAGCCACCTTTTCCTTGCGTCGGATGCCTTCTCGCTCCATGTACGCGTTCAACGTTCGGGTCAGCGCGGCGCGAAAACCGGCCAGGTGCGTGCCGCCGTCGCGTTGGGGAATATTGTTGGTGTAGCACAGCGTCCTCTCCTGGTAACTGTCGCTCCACTGCATGGCCAATTCGACCTGTACTTCGGCTCGGGATTCGGAAAAATACAGTACCGTCGGGTGTATGGGCGTCTTTGAGCGATTCAGGTGATTCACGAACGCCCGGATACCGCCCTGAAAATGAAACACTTCGCGACGCCCGTCGCGCTCGTCCCTCAGCTCGATTTGAACGCCCGAATTAAGGAATGACAGTTCCCGGAGGCGTTTTGCCAACACATCGTAATCGAACTCGATGTTGGAGAAGACGGTCCGGCTGGGCTTGAAGCGGATGATCGTGCCGGTCTTGCCGGAGTTTTTACCGACCACCCGCAGGGGACCGGCAGGTTCGCCCATGCGATAGGTCTGCTGGTAGATCTTGCCGGCCCGGTGGACCCGCAGGTCCAACTCCTCCGACAACGCGTTGACCACCGACACGCCGACGCCGTGCAACCCGCCGGAAACCTTGTAGGAATTGTCGTCGAACTTGCCGCCCGCATGGAGCACCGTCATGATCACTTCAGCCGCCGAGCGCCCTTCCTCCGGGTGAACATCCACCGGTATTCCGCGACCGTCGTCCGTCACCGTTATGGATTCGTCCGAGTGGATGGTTACCGTAATGCGATCACAATATCCCGCCAGGGCCTCGTCGACCGAGTTGTCGACCACCTCGAAGACCATGTGATGCAGGCCGGTGCCATCATCGGTGTCTCCAATGTACATTCCGGGGCGTTTGCGGACCGCTTCCAACCCGCGTAACACCTTGATATTGCTGGATGTATAGTCGTTCTCGACCATCCTGTGACTCACCTTCGGCCAAACCACCGCATTATAGCATCGGACGCACGCTACCCTGTTCCACGTGGAACGTCCGGGTGGGATGAGATCCCGCCAATGAATCGTCCGTCAGGCCTGTGATGATTCTTTGTGCGGGCAGGGATTCCAGAGCCGTCAACAACGCTCCGAGGGCCGACTCGTCCAGCTCCGCTGCGGGGTCGTCGACCAGCAACGTGCCGCCATGTCCTCTTGCGGCGGCCAGCACGCGCACCTGCCCCAGTACCAGCGCGGCCGCCGCCAGCTTTTGCTGGCCCCTGGATATTTCCTCGCGCACGCCCCTGGCGCCGAGCCTGATTTCCAGTTCGGCGCGGTGCGGCCCTGCCTGTGTGGCGCCGACCTGCAAGTCCCGCTGGCGGGACCTTTGCAACGCATCATTGAGCGACATGTCCGCCCGCCAGCCCGGACGATATTTCACGTCCAGCGACTCACCCAGAAAAGTTTCACCCAGGCCTGCCAGGGCATTCCGAAGTTTCCCCACGTATCGCTCCCGCGCTTGCGTGACTTCCATACCAGCTTCCGCAAGCACCTCGTCCCAGATACCGGACTGCTGTCCCACCCGCAAGGCGGCGTTTCGCTGACCAAGCACGCGACGATAGCGCCGCCAGGCAGGAATATATGCTTGTTCCACGTGGAACACTCCCCAATCCAGGAAGCGTCGCCGCTCCCCAGGTCCGCCCTCAATCAGAAAATGGACGCTGGGCTCGATCACGTAGACGGGCAGAATCTGCGCCATGGCCGTCATCGCCGGTGCGTTCTGCCCGTCAAGGCGAAGCTGCCGACCATCGTCGCCAACGCTGATCCCCAAGCGGTGACGGCGGCCCTGGGCAAGGACTTCACCGAACACGGCAAAACGGTGGGCCTCATATTGAATCAGGCGCTTGTTCTGCCTGAGCCGGAAAGACCGACCGCGCCCGAGCACGTGAATCGCTTCCAGCAGACTGGTCTTGCCCGCCCCGTTGGGCCCGAAGAAGTAGTTCTGATCTGGATCCAGAACCAGTTCAACCTCCGTCAGGCATCGGAATGACTCGATCCTCAATCGGTTGAGCGGCACTCAGAGGGTTCCTCCGCTACCAGAACCAACGGTCCGGCACGGTTGGCTGCAAGCAACTCCAGGCCTTGACCGAAGTCAAATTGCAATCGGCGAGCGTACCTGACGCAAGCCGCGCTACAACCGCATGGGCATGACCACGAATTTCGTATCGGCCACCGACGGGCTGCTGATCAGGCAACTGGAATTGGCGTCGCTCAATCCCAACTGGACGCTGTCTTCCTCCACGGCCCCGAGCGCGTCCAGCAGGTACGTCACGTTGAAGCCTATTTCCATGTCGTCGCCGGAATACTCCACTTCGAGTTTTTCTTCGGCTTCTTCCTGGTCGGGATTGTTGGCCCGGATGATGACCGTCCCGTCGGTGACATGGAGCCGCACACCCCGGAATTTCTCATTGGAAAGGATCGCCGCGCGCTGCAGGGATTGGCGCAAGACGCTCCGATCCGCCGTGATCACCTTGCCGACATCGGACGGGATAACCCGCCCGTACTCCGGGAAACGACCGTCGATCAATTTTGAGGTAAAGCGAATGGGGCCGAGCTGGACCCGCAGGTGGTTTGTTCCCAGCGCCAGAGCCACATCACCCTCCCCGTCCAGAAGCCGCAAAAGCTCCAGAACCGCCTTGCGTGGCAATATGACTTGCTCGGTTTTCTGGGTCGACGTGTCCAGTTGCAGTTCCGACATCGCCAGGCGATGCCCGTCGGTGGCAACGGCGCGCAATTGGTTCCCCTCCGCCTCAAGCAGCAACCCGTTCAGGTAGTAGCGGACATCCTGATGCGCCATGGAAAAGTGCGTCTTCTCCAGCAGCTTGTGCAAACCCTGCTGGTCCACGCTCACATCCTGCTGAGCGGACACCTGCTCCACCAGCGGAAAATCCTCTGCCCGGAGGCTCGACAACGTGAACCGACTCCGGGCCGCCTTCAATGTCACCCTGTCGCCGGTGACACTCAGCTCAATCGTCACGCCTTCCGGGAGCGCCCGACAGATGTCGTGCAGCTTTCGACCGGGCAACGTGATCTGCCCATGAGCCTCAACCTTCACTTCCGTCTCGGCGACCAGCTCGACCTCAAGATCCGTTGCCGCGACGCGCAGCCGATCCTCATGGGTCGTCAGAAGAACATTGGCCAGGATTGGCATGGTCTGGCGACGCTCCACCACGCCGATCACCGACTGCAGTGGTTTGAGAATCGCGTCCCGCGGTGCGCTAAGCTTCATCTTCGTGAGTACCTGTCCAATAGTTGATTCATATTCATATCGGTAATTACTGTTATTGGCCTGAATAACTGTAAAACAACAAAAAACGCTTATAAATCAGTGACATAAAGTTTAATCGGGGGTGATCTGAGGCAGGCTTCTTCCTGTGATCAGCCTGTGGATGAATAATCCCCAGCAGAGTTATCCACAGCTAGTCCAGATCAACCCGTCAACGTTCTCAACAGGTTGCCGTAGTCTTCCGCGACCCTGGTTTCCCCTTCCTGAAGCTCCTTGACCCTTCGGCAGGCATGAATCACGGTGGTGTGATCACGACCGCCGAAGGCTTCGCCTATTTCCGGCAAGCTGTGGTTCGTCAGCTCCCTTGCCAATGCCATGGCGATCTGGCGCGGGCGGGTGATCGAACGGCTTCGCCGCTTCGAGTGCATGTCGGCGACCCGGACCTTGAAGTAGGCGGCCACCGTGCGTTGAATGTTTTCGATGGTAACCAGCCTTGCCTGCAGCGCCAGCAGATCGTGAAGGCTTTCCTTGGTGAACTTCAGCGTGATGGGTTTTCCGGTGAAGCGGGAGTTGGCGATGACCCGGCGCAGCGCGCCCTCCAGCTCGCGAATGTTCGAGCGGATGCGCTGGGCTATGAAGAACGCCACCTCCTCCGGAAGATGTTCCTGTTCCGCGGCGGCCTTGCTCATCAGGATCGCCACGCTGGTCTCCAGTTCCGGCGGTTCGATGGCCGCCGTCAGGCCCCAGCCAAAGCGTGACTTGAGGCGATCATCCAATCCCGACACTTCCTTGGGGTAACGGTCGCAGGCCAGCACGATTCGACGCTGTCCCTCGAGAAGCGCGTTGAAAGTGTGAAAGAACTCCTGTTGGGTGCGTTCCTTGTGGGCAAAGAGCTGGACGTCATCGATCAGCAATGCATCCAGGGACCGGTAGTGTCTCTTGAAGGCGTCAATCGTGTTCTGTTGCAAGCTGTTCACCATGTGGCGGACGAAATCCTCCGACTGCACATAGATGACCTTGGTATTGGCTTCCCGGTCGCGAATCAGGTTGCCGATGGCGTGCATGAGGTGCGTCTTGCCCAGACCCACGCCACCGTATATGCACAGCGGGTTGTACGCCCGCCCGGGGGCCTTCGCCACCTGCATGGCGCTGGCCCGCGCCATCTGGTTGCTCTTGCCTTCGACGAAATTGTCGAAGGTAAAATTCGGATCGAGCCGGCTGCCCGGCATGCTTGAACGCCCGGGCGCGAACGGGCGCCGTCGCGACGGCGCATCGGCAACCGCCTTGGCCTTGAGCGGCGGGCGACGACCCCCCACCGCCAGGTCCACGGGAAACCCGGCGGCGGTTGCGAGGATGTGGGAAAGGCAATTCTGGCGAACCCAGTCCACCACGAACCGGTTGGGCGCCAGCAGGCGCAGGCCACGGTCGGACTGTTCCGCCTGCAGCGGTCTGATCCACGTGTTGAATTCCTGTTCGGACAGCTCCAGTTCCAGCGTCCTCAAGCACTGGTTCCAGAGCGATGGCTGCGGTGCTGATGCCACGATCGCTGGTTGTAGTTGGTCCGTGGGTATTGGAAGTCTGCCTGGTGCCCGTAAGCGTTTACAAGTGTACCGTTCAAGGGCGCCGACTATCCAGCCCGAATTGATGATGCCCGCTATTGACAGGGTCAACTGGCGAGCGTAGAGTTTCGCCCTCTTTCGAAAAGCACATGTCCTTGTTTTGCTTACAACTTTTCTGGCAGGACAGGACCGGATTGCGGAAAACCCATGAAGAGAACCTTTCAACCCAGCAACCTCAGGCGCAAGCGCACCCATGGGTTCCGGGCCCGTATGGCGACAAAGGGTGGTCGCCTGGTGCTGAAGCGTCGGCGGGCGAAGGGCCGCGCACGGCTCACGCCTTAGCCGCCCCATGTGTCCATGCGGCCGTCGGCAACCTTCAGCCGCCGGAAGCGCCTGACGCTTTCCCGCGAGTTCGGGCGGGTATTCGCACGCCCCGTAAGGTCCGCGGACGCGTATTTCACAGTACTCGCCCGACCCGGTACCTGCGATAATGCACGCTTGGGGCTGGCGGTCTCGAAGAAGGTGGCCAAGACCGCCTGTGCGAGGAATCGGCTGCGGCGCCTTGGCCGCGAGGCCTTCCGCCACCTGCAGTTGCCGGCTTGGGATTTTGTAGTCATGGCGAGAGCCGAAGCTCCCCGTGCGGAGAACAACGTGTTGCATCGGAGCCTGACGGAACATTTCAGTCGCATCGCGAAAAGGGCGAAGGCCTGCCGCGATGGATAACGTCCGGTTGATTCTCTGGGTGGCCTTCGGTCTTGCGCTGTGGTTTACCTACCGGGCGTGGGTGCTCCAGTACCCGGTCGAAGCACCTCCCGAACCGGTTCCGGCGGGTCAGGCGGCGGAGGATCCGGGCCTGGGCGGCGAAGCCGATCTGCCGCAGCTTGACCTGGACCGCGAGGCACCGCCGCTGCTGCCCGCGGGCGCGACATCGGAGCCCGGTCGGCCGATCACCGTTCGCACCGATGTCTTCGACGCGATCATCGATGGCCAGGGCGGAGACCTGGTGCGTGTCGACCTGCTTGACTATCCGGTGGACAAGGACGCCGAGCCATTGGTGCCCGTGCGGCTGCTGGACTTTTCGGGCGAAGACCGCTGGGTCTATCAGACCGGCCTGCGCGGCACGTCCGGCGTGGACGAACCGAACCACCTGGCCTCATTCTCTGCGGCGCGAAGCGAATACGAGCTGCGTGATGGCGCGGACGAGCTCGTCGTCACGCTGAATTGGCAGGGTGACGGGCCGTTGCAGGCCACCAAGACCTATACTTTCCGGCGCGGTCAATACGCCGTGGACCTTGATCTGGTCCTGCAGAACGATGGCGCCGCGCCCTGGAACGGCGCGGCCTACGCGCAGCTGTTGAGGCGCCACAATCCGGCTGGCAGATCATTCATTTCAGTGGACTCGTACTCCTTTACGGGTCCGGTGCTCTACGACGGCGACCAATTCGACAAGCTCGATGTGGACGACCTGCGTGCGCAACCCATCACACAGAGTCTTGCCGGCGGATGGCATGCGAGCATTCAGCACCATTTTCTGGCCGCGGCCGTGCCGCCACCCGGTGACGAAATCCATTATCAGGCCTCCGCCCGGGGCGCGGACTATGTTCTGAGCGCCGTGACGAACGTGGTCGATGTGGCGCCCGGCGAGCGCCGGAACTTCGACTTCACGCTGTTCGTCGGACCGAAGCTGCAGGACCAGCTCGCCGGGGCCGGGCCGCGCCTGGAGCTGACCGTCGATTACGGCATCTTCACATTCCTGGCGCTGCCGCTGTTCTGGGTGCTGGACAAGATATTCGGCGTGGTCGGCAATTGGGGTTGGTCGATCATCATCACCACCTTGCTGATCAAGCTGGCGTTCTACAAGCTCACCCAGACCAGCGGTCGCTCCATGGCGAAGATGCGCAAGCTCCAGCCGCGCATGAAGGCCCTGCAGGAGACCTACAAGGACAACCGCGAACAACTCAGCCGTCAAATGATGGAGCTGTACAAGCGGGAAAAGGTCAACCCGGCGGCCGGCTGTCTGCCCATCCTGATCCAGATGCCGTTTTTCTTCGCCTTCTACTGGGTGCTGATCGAAAGCGTGGAATTGCGTCAGGCGCCGTTCATGCTCTGGATCGACGATCTGTCGTCCAGGGATCCATTCTTTGTCCTGCCCCTGCTCATGGGCGCCGCAATGCTGGTTCAGACCCGTCTGAATCCGGCTCCGCCGGATCCCATGCAAGCCAGGGTCATGCAGATCATGCCCATCGCATTCACCGCCTTTTTCGCTTTTTTTCCGGCCGGCCTGGTGCTCTACTGGCTCACCAACACCGCGCTCTCCATCTTGCAGCAGTGGCGAATCAACAAGGTAATCGCCGCCTGAAGGAATCGAGGCTGTACGGATGACGGCCCGCAGTCCGTCGGTCGGGGAAGTTCCGGCCGGGGAAGGTACGGATTTCGTGGCACATCACGACACCATCGCGGCGCTGGCGACGCCGCCGGGCAGGGGGGCGGTCTGCATCGTGCGCGTATCCGGCGCCGGGGCGCTGCCCATCGGTGTGGAGCTGGCAGGCCTGCGTCCTCGCCCGCGCCATGCCCATGTGTGCACGTTCCGCGACGAGGCCGGTCGACCGTTCGACCGGGGCATGCTGCTCTTCTTTCCGGCACCGAAGTCGTCAACAGGAGAGGATGTGGTCGAACTGCACGGACATGGGGGCATGGTGGTCGGGGACTGGCTGCTGAACCAGGCGTACCGGCTGGGGGCCCGCGCGGCCGAGCCCGGCGAGTTCACGTTACGGGCGTTTCTCAACGACAAGCTGGACCTGGCCCAGGCCGAAGCGGTCGCCGACCTGGTGGACAGCGGTTCGCGGGCGGCGGCGCGGGCGGCGGCCCGTTCCCTGTGCGGAGCGTTCTCCAGGCGCGTCCTGGAAGTGCAGGAGGGACTGACCGCGCTGCGCGTGCGTGTTGAGGCCTGGCTGGACTTTCCCGATGAGGAACTGGAGCTGGACCCGGCCGGCGATCTCGAGCCCGGCTTCGGCAACGTACTGGAACTGCTCGAGCGGCTGTCGGACGAATCCAGGCAAGGCGCCGCGCTTCGCGATGGTCTCAATGCGGTGATCGCGGGACCGCCCAACGCGGGCAAGTCCAGCCTCATGAACCGGCTGGCCGGATACGATGCCGCCATTGTCACCCGGATGGCCGGAACCACCCGGGACCCCCTGCGCGAACACCTGTCCGTGGACGGCCTGCCGGTGTGCATTACCGATACGGCGGGTTTCAGGCCGGCGTCGGACCCGGTGGAGGTCGAGGGCGTGCGGCGGGCCCGGAAGGCGGTCGAGCGCGCGGACTGCGTGCTGTGGATGATGGACATTCGCGAGGACCTGGCCGCCGAAGTCGCCCGCGCCCGCGCCGAAGTGCCAGCCGGCACGGCGCTGGCGATGATTCGGAACAAGGTCGACCTGGTGCCCCTGCGGGCCGGGCGCGAAGACCA
The DNA here is from genome assembly GCA_965221035.1 of Candidatus Rariloculaceae bacterium. Classification (GTDB taxonomy): domain Bacteria; phylum Pseudomonadota; class Gammaproteobacteria; order Steroidobacterales; family Rariloculaceae; genus UBA6522. The sequence continues at coordinate 2,368,346 of OZ244860.1, read as the reverse complement.
GGACGGTCTTGCGGTCATGCGGCTGTCCGCCCTGACAGGGGAGGGAACCGGGCTGTTGCGCCAGTATCTGAAGGAAATCTCCGGGTTCGGAGGGGAGTCTTCCGGAACCTTCAGCGCAAGGTCCCGGCACCTGGATGCGCTGGTGCGCGCCAGGGCCCACGTGCGCGCCGGGCGGGATCAGCTGAAGGCGGACGGCGCCCTGGAACTCGCCGCGGAAGAATTGCGCGGCGCCCAGGGCGCACTGGGCGAGCTGACCGGCGAGTTCACTAGCGACGATCTGCTGGGGGAGATTTTTGCAAGCTTCTGTATCGGAAAGTAGATGAAGCGACACCGCAACCGCATGCTGGCGGCCTTGACCAGCTCCCTGGAACGTCATCGGCGTTTCCTGGGCACGTTGGTCAGGGAGCCGCGCTCGGTGGGTGCGCTGGCTCCGAGCAGCCGACGGTTGGCCGACCACATGGTGGCGGACATCGCCAGCGGCTCGCGGGTCATCGAACTGGGGGCGGGCACGGGTGTGCTGACCCGGGCGATACTGGATTCCGGCGTCGCCGCGGCCGACCTCCTCGTGATCGAGCAGAACGAGGCCTTTTCCGAAATGTTGCGCAAGCGCTTTCCCGGGGTGCCGGTGGTTACCGGCGACGCGCTGGCGCTCAACCGGTACACCCGGGCGCTTCCCGGACCCGCCGACTTCGTGGTCAGCGGGTTGCCGTTGCTGTTGTTCACTCCCGGGCGAAAGCTTCGCCTGCTCCACCAGGTTTTCTCGGCCCTGTCGAAGGAGGGGGCGTTCCACCAGTTCACCTACGGCGGCCGTTGCCCGGTTGAACGCGCGGTATTGAGGAGACTCGATCTGGATGCCTCCTTGTTGCGGTTCACGCCCATCAACATGCCGCCGGCCTTCGTCTATCGGCTGCAAAGGCGCCGCCCGGCCCGGGCCGCGCAGGCTTGCCGCAGCCCCAGGGCAGCGAGACACCTGCCGGGAGACTGCTAGAATTGCGCGTCTGCGAAGGCGCAATACCATGAACTATCCGGAACAATTCGACTGCATCGTGGTGGGCGGAGGCCACGCCGGAACCGAGGCGGCGCTGGCCGCCGCGAGGGCCGGTGCTCGGACGCTGCTGCTGACCCAGAATCTCGATACGCTCGGCCAGATGAGCTGCAACCCGGCCATCGGCGGTGTCGGCAAGGGTCACCTGGCGCGGGAGGTCGATGCCCTCGGCGGCGCCATGGCGCGGGCGGCGGACCAGGCGGGCATCCACTTTCGCACGCTCAACGCCAGCAAGGGACCGGCAGTGCGCGCCACCCGTGCGCAGGCGGACCGGGTGCTGTATCGCAAGGCCATACGGCGGATGCTCGAAACGCAGCCGGGGCTCAGCCTGCTCCAGCAGGACGTGGACGACCTGTTGCTTCAGGGCGGGCGCGTCCGGGGTGTGGTCACGCGCATGGGGCTGAGTATTGCGGCAAGCGCGGTGGTGTTGACGGTGGGCACGTTCCTTTCAGGCCGGATTCACGTCGGAGGCGCCAGTCAATCGGGGGGGCGCGCCGGGGACCCGGCGTCGGTGAGGCTGGCGGGACGGCTGCGCGAGCTGAGTCTCAAGGTGGGCCGGCTCAAGACAGGAACGCCACCGCGGATCGACGGGCGCAGCATCGACTTCGACCGGCTCAGTCCGCAGCCGGGGGATCATCCGGCGCCGGTTTTCTCCTTCATGGGCCGGCGCTCCGATCATCCCGCGCAAGTGCCCTGCCACATCACCCGCACCACTCCCAGAACCCACGACATCATCCGTGACAACCTGGACCGCTCACCCATCTTCAGCGGGGCCATTGAAGGAACGGGTCCCAGATACTGCCCTTCCATCGAGGACAAGGTCGTTCGTTTCGCCGACAAGGCGTCCCATCAGATCTTCGTCGAGCCGGAGGGCCTCGACACCCGGGAAGTCTATCCCAACGGCATCTCGACCAGCCTGCCGTTCGATGTGCAGCACCGGTTCGTGCGGTCCATCGTCGGCTTCGAGAAGGCGCGGATCACCCGGCCGGGCTACGCCATCGAGTACGATTTTTTCGATCCGCGGGACCTGCGGCCGAGTCTTCGCACCGAGGCGGTCGCGGGACTGTATTTCGCCGGACAGATCAACGGCACCACCGGCTACGAGGAGGCCGCTGCCCAGGGCCTTGTCGCCGGGATCAACGCCGCCAGGGAGGCCCTGGGGCTGGATGGATGGTATCCGCGCCGCGACGAGGCCTACATCGGCGTGTTGATCGACGATCTGGTCACCAACGGCACGCTGGAGCCCTACCGCATGTTCACGTCGCGCGCTGAATACCGGCTGTCGCTGAGGGAGGACAATGCCGATCTCAGGTTGACGCCCACGGGCCGGGAACTCGGCATCGTCGACGATGAACGCTGGCGCAGTTTCAAGATCAAACAAGGCGCGATCCGATCGGAGACCGAGCGGCTCTCGGCCATCGTGGTGCGGCCCAGGGACGTGCCGACCGCAAGCCCGGTCGGGCCGCTGAGGCGTGACACCCCGGCCCGGCAACTGTTGCGGCGGCCGGAATGCCGTTACGATGACCTGGTGGCTCTGCCGCGGGTGGGCGCCGGCGCGGACTCGGGGCAGTTGAGCGAGGAGCTGTATTCGCAGGTGGCCGGACAACTTGAGATCCAGGCCCGCTATCAGGGCTATATCGAGCGCCAGTCTCGCGATATCGAAAGACAGCGTCGGCACCAGGGGACACCCCTGCCCGCCGGACTGGACTACGCCAACGTGCGCGGGCTGTCGAACGAGGTGCGGGAGAAGCTCGCCCGGGCGCGGCCCGCGGACATCGGTCAGGCGGCCCGCATATCGGGCGTCACACCGGCAGCCGTGTCGTTGCTGCTGATTCACCTGAAGAAGCAGGATTTCCGCGAAAGCGCATGAACATCAAGGCCCAGGGCCTCGCACCGATGGTTGCAACGGGGGATTGCCAATGAATATGAACTACTGGATGGGCTTGGTCTTGGCCATGATCGGCCTGGGCGGATGCGGCGGGCCTGCCGATCAGGCGCAGCCCATCGGCGGCGAGAGCGGTCGGGAGCTTGCCGAAGAACAGGTGCTTCGCTGGGGCAACGGGGCCGAACCGCAGTCCCTCGACCCCCACCGCACCGAAGGCGTGCCGGGCTCCAACATCGGTCGCGACCTGTACGACGGCCTGATGAGCGAGGCCCCGGACGGGACGGTGATCGGTGGCGCGGCCGAATCCTGGGAGATCAGCGAGGACGGCCGGACGTACACATTCGCCCTGCGCCGCGATGCCCGCTGGTCCAATGGCGACCCGGTCACCGCCGACGACTTCGTCTACAGCCTGCGCCGCAGCCTGGATCCGGCAACGCTGTCGCGCTACACCTTCATCCTGAACCCGATCGTCAATGCCCGGGCGGTTGCGGCGGGCGAACTGCCCTCCGCGGAGGTGGGCGTCAGGGCATTGGACACCTATACGCTTGAGATACAACTTGAGAATCCCACCCCCTATTTTCTCGGCCTGCTGACACATTCGGCCAGCTATCCCGTTCATCCGCCCAGCGTCGAAACGCACGGCGACCAATACGCCCGCCCGGGCAACCTGGTTTCCAATGGCGCCTATCAGCTGGATGAGTGGGTGGTGCAGTCGCACATCAAGCTGGTGCGCAACCCCCATTACTGGGATGACTCCAACACCACCATCGACGAGGTGTGGTACTACCCGACGGAAGACCAGACCGCCGAGCTGAGCCGCTACCGGGCCGGGGAGCTGGACCTCACCAACACCATACCCAAGCGCCAGTTGCGCTGGATTCGCGAAAACCTGGCGGAAGAGCTGGTGATCGCGCCCTACCTGGGGGCCTACTACTACGGATTCAACATGACCCGGCCGCCCTTCGGGGACAGCCCGGAGCTTCGCCGCGCGCTCACCCTGGCCGTGGACCGGGACATCATCACCGGCCAGATCACCGCCGCGGGCGAAGTGCCGGCCTACGGCTGGGTACCGCCGGTGCAGAACTACACGGGTCAGCAGATCCCGGAAGCGGCCTGGACCCAGGAACAGCGCAACGAAGAGGCCCGGCGGCTGTACGAGCTGGCCGGTTATTCGGCCGAGAATCCGCTGCGCACGCAGATCCTCTACAACACGCAGGAGGATCACCGGCGCATCGCCGTGGCGATCGCCTCCATGTGGAGGGAGACCCTGGGCGTGGAAGTGGAGATCCTCAACCAGGAATGGAAGGTGTTCCTGGACACCCGCCGGCAGAAGATCGACACCGAGGTATACCGTGGAGGCTGGATCGGCGACTACAACGACGCCTACACCTTTGCCGAACTGTTCGAATCCACCAGCGCGCTGAACGATTCGGGTTATGTGAACCCGGAATATGACCGCTTGCTGGCCGAAGCTTCGGCGGAGGGCGACCCGCAGCGCCGCGCGGAACTGCTTCAGGAGGCGGAGCGGATCTTTCTGGAGGACCTGCCGATCCTGCCCATCTATTTCTACGTGACCGCTCGGATGGTGAAACCCTGGGTGGGCGGTTTTACCTCCAATATCATGGATCATCATCGCAGCAAGAATTTCCAGATCCTCAAGCATTAACGAGCCGGGCCCGCTGCTGAAGACCGGAGCAAGCGCATGCTACGTTACGCCACGCGCCGCCTTCTTGGGGCGCTGCCCACGCTCTTCATCCTGATCGCGCTGGCGTTCTTTCTCATCCGCGTGGCTCCGGGCGGGCCGTTCGATTCCGAGAAGGCGCTGATTCCCGAAGTCGAGGCCAACCTCCGCGCCGCCTACCACCTGGACGAGCCGCTGTACCAGCAATTCGCCCGCTACGTCTGGGGACTGGCGAGGGCCGATTTCGGACCGTCTTTTCAATATCGGGACTACTCGGTGACGGAACTCATCATGACCGGGTTCCCCGTGTCGCTGCGACTGGGCGGGATGGCCATATTGCTGGCCTTGCTGGTGGGGGTGACCGCCGGGAGCCTCGCCGCGCTGCGACAGAACACGCGCACCGACTATGCAGTGATGTCGGCGTCCATGACCGGCATCTCCATCCCAAACTTCGTCATGGCGCCGTTGCTCATCCTGGTGTTCGCGGTGTACCTGGGGTGGCTGCCGGCCGGTGGGTTGGGCGACGGTTCGCTTCGCAACATGGTCCTGCCGGTGGTCGCGCTGGCGCTGCCGCAGATCGCCTACATCTCCCGGCTGACCCGCGGCAGCATGATCGAAGTGCTTCGCAGCAACTTCATACGCACCGCCCGGGCGCAGGGGCTGCCCATGCGCAAGATCGTGCTCAGGCACGCGCTCAAGCCGGCGCTGCTGCCGGTGGTGTCCTATCTTGGACCGGCCACGGCGGCGGTCATCACCGGTTCCGTGGTCATCGAGCAGATCTTCGGTGTCCCCGGGCTTGGAAGGTTCTTCGTTCAGGGCGCGCTGAATCGCGACTACACCCTGGTGATGGGCGTGGTGGTGTTCTACGGTGTGTTGATCATCGCCTTCAACCTGCTGGTGGACCTGGCCTACGCCTGGCTGGACCCCAAGGTGAAGTACTCGTGAGCGCCACGGCCGACGCCGTCCAGGGTCAGGAAGAGGTTGCCGGGCGCAGCCTGTGGGTGGATGCCTGGCGGACGCTGCGCCAGAATCGCGCCGCCATGGTCTCCGGCGTCATCATCGCCGCGATGGCGGTACTGGTGGTGGTCGGCCCCTGGTTCAGCCCGTACAGCTATGACTACACCGACTGGAACAACCTGTCCATCGGCCCGAGCCTGGAGACGGGCCACCTGTTCGGCACCGACACCCTTGGGCGGGACCTGTTCGTGCGCACGCTCTACGGCGGCCGCATCTCGCTGATGGTCGGGCTGTCGGCCACCCTGGTCAGCCTGCTCATCGGCATTGCCTACGGTGCCGTTGCCGGCTACTTCGGCGGTCGGCTGGACAACCTGATGATGCGAATCGTGGACATCCTCTACGCCATGCCCTTCATGTTCTTCGTGATTCTCCTCATGGTGTTCTTCGGCCGGAACCTGTTCCTGATCTTCGTGGCGCTGGGGGCCATCATCTGGCTGGACATGGCCCGCATCGTCCGAGGCCAGACCCTGAGCCTCAAGCATCGCGAATTCGTCGAGGCGGCCAGGGCCCAAGGCGTGGGCACCCTTGCCGTGATTCGTAGGCATATCGTGCCCAACCTGCTGGGCGTGGTGGCCGTTTACGTGACTCTCACCATCCCGCAGGTGATTCTCATGGAGTCGTTTCTGAGTTTCCTGGGGCTCGGGGTCCAGGAGCCCATGACGTCGTGGGGCGCGCTGGTCAAGGACGGCTCGGACGAAATGCAGAGTTCGCCATGGCTGCTGCTGTTTCCGGCGGTCTTTCTCGCCACCACGCTGTTCTGCTTCAATTTCCTCGGCGACGGCATGCGCGACGCGCTGGACCCGAAGGACCGCTGACCGCGGTCTTCATGATCGATTGTGCCGCCCGCCGTGAGCCTGCTTGAAGTCCGAAACCTGGATGTCCGCTTCCACACGCCCGACGGGGAGGTCCACGCCGTCAGGAACCTGAGCTTCGACCTGGACCGGGGCGAGACCCTGGGCGTGGTCGGCGAGTCCGGATCCGGCAAGAGCCAGACCGTTCTGAGCCTGATGGGGCTTCTGGCGGAAAACGGTCGGGCCACCGGAACGGCCATGCTGGACGGGCAGGATCTGCTCAAGCTCGCCCCGGGTGCACTGCGAAGCATCCGCGGGCGGCGGATCTCGATGATCTTCCAGGATCCCATGACCTCGCTGAATCCCTACCTGACCATCGCCGGGCAGATGGTCCAGGTGGTGCGCGAGCATGGCAAGGCGTCCCGCAAGGAGGCCCGGAAACGCTGTCTCGAAATGCTGGAGGCGGTCAAGATACCCGACGCCGCGGCAAGGTTGGACTGCTATCCCCATGAACTCTCGGGCGGCATGCGCCAGCGTGTCATGATCGCATCCAGCCTGCTGCTGGACCCGGAAATCCTGGTAGCGGATGAGCCCACCACGGCGCTGGATGTCACCGTACAGGCACAGATTCTCGATCTCATGCGCGGTCTGAACCGCCGACTCGGTACCGCCATCGTGCTAATTACCCATGACCTGGGCGTCATCGCCGGGCTGTGCGAGCGGGTCCTGGTGATGCACGACGGAGAATCGAAGGAGCAGGGCAACGTGCGGGACGTCTTCTACCGCCCCCGCCATCCCTATACCAGGGCGCTGCTGCGGGCCGTGCCGAGGTTGGACGCGGACAGGGTCGAGCGGCTGGTTCCGGCGGCGGATGTCGGCGCCGCCTCCTCCTCCAGCAAGTCTTCGGCCGCCGCCGCGCCGCCGCCGTCGAATACCGTCCCGCCCGCGGCGTCCGGTTCGGGGAACTCGCTGTTGAGCGTGGACGAACTCAAGGTCCACTTTGCGGTTCGCACCGGCGGCTGGCTGGCAAAAAAGCGGCCACTGAGGGCGGTGGATGGGGTCGACCTGGAGTTGCGCCCCGGGGAAACCCTGGGCATCGTGGGCGAATCGGGCTGCGGCAAGTCGACCCTCGCCCGGGCGATCCTTCGGCTGGTGCCGGCCACCGCCGGCAACGTGTGCCTGCTGGGGCGCAGCATGGCCGATCTGGACAAGCGGTCGCTGCGGGAGATGCGCCGGGATGCCCAGGTCATATTTCAGGACCCCCTGGCTTCGTTGAACCCCCGAATGACGGTGGGAAACATCATCAGCGAGCCGCTGTGGACCCACTTTCCGGAGCTCGGTGCGGAGCAGGTCAAGGCGCGGGTTGCGGATGTCCTGCGGCGCGTGGGGCTCAGCGGACGCGAACTGAACCGCTATCCCCACGAGTTCTCCGGCGGACAGTGCCAGCGAATCGGCATCGCCAGGGCGCTGGTGCTCAAGCCGCGGGTCATCATCTGCGACGAACCGGTGAGCGCCCTGGACGTGTCGATCCAGGCCCAGATCATCAATCTGCTCATGGACCTTCAGGAGGAATTCGGCCTGGCGCTGATCTTCATCGCCCACGACCTGGCGGTGGTCAGGCACATCAGCCACCGCATCATGGTGATGTACCTGGGCCAGATCATGGAAGTGGCGTCGCGCCAGGCGCTGTACGAATCGCCGCTTCATCCCTATACGCGGGCTCTCATCAGCGCGGTGCCGATCCCCGATCCCGACAAGGAGCGGAGCCGCGAGCGGGAGCTGCTGTCGGGAGACCTGCCTTCGCCCGTCGACCCGCCCTCCGGCTGCCGCTTCAGGACCCGCTGCCGGTTCGTCCAGGAAAGGTGCCGCGTCGAAGTTCCGCTTCTCCGGCCGCTGGCGGACAGTCTGGTGGCCTGCCATCGGGCGGGCGAGGCGGAGTTGGGCTGAGTGGGCAGCCGATTGGGTCGGTCTGTAGCGGCGGGACACGCGGCATGTACCGAGGACACCCGGCTGAGCCTTGCCGGTCTGTTTTGACGGGCACCAAACAGGCCGCCATGCATGAGCAGCTGATTCAGCGGCTGGCCGGTGCCGGACTGACAGTGGATCCCGCAATTGCCTTGGCGTTGGGGAAATATCTGGCGGAGATTGGTCGCTGGAATCGCACCCACAACCTCACGGCGATCACCCGCCCGGAAGCGATGATCGACCGCCACGTGATGGAGAGTCTGGCGCTGCGCCCGCTGCTTGAGGGTCGCCGCATCGCCGATGTAGGCAGCGGCGCCGGTGTGCCGGGTGTACCACTTGCGATCATCGAGCCGGACCGGCATTTCACGCTCATCGAAAGCCGTCGCAAGCGGGTGGCGTTCCTGCGGCATGTGCAAGGCGTGCTGGGATTGGTTAACGTTCACGTCGAACACGGTCGGGTGGAGGCGATGAACAACGTTGGAACCTTCGATACGCTGCTCGCCAAGGCAGTGGCGCCGCCGTGGGAGTTGCTGCGGCTCACCGTGCATCTGTTCAAGCCGGATACGGTCATGCTGGTGCCGACAAGCGGGCGGCTCGCCGGAGAGTCGTTGGATGTGGACAAGCGATTCGACATTCGCCCGGTGGACGAGGCGATATTGGACCAGTTCGGCGGCTCGCTGCTGCGGATTTCACGGAAACCGGGGGTAACAGGTCCTTGACACAGATCATCGCCATAGCCAACCGCAAGGGCGGGGTGGGCAAGACCACCACCTGCATCAACCTCGCCGCATCCCTGGCGGCCACGCGCCGGCGTGTGCTGGTGGTGGACATGGACCCCCAGGGCAACGCGACGGTGGGCTGCGGCGTGGACGCGGCCGACCTGGAAGTCACCGTTTGCGATCTGCTGCTGGAGGGGGGCGACGCGGTCGCGGCGGTTCGCGCCGCCGGCGAGGGTGGATTCGGCGTGCTGCCGGCGAATCATGATCTCACCCTGGCGGAAGTCCGGTTGCTGAGCCATCCTGGTCGCGAAAGCCAACTTCGCAAGGTTCTCGCACCGCTACAAGGGGACTATGACTATGTACTGGTGGATTGTCCGCCGGCGATCAACATGCTCACCCTCAATGCCCTGGCCGCGGCCACCGGCGTGCTCATCCCCATGCAGTGCGAATACCTGGCGCTGGAGGGCCTCAGCGCGCTGCTGGAAACCGTCGAGGAAATCCGTCGCGACGTGAATCCCGGACTGCGGATTTACGGCATCCTGCGCACCATGTACGACGGCAGGGCAAACCTGACGAGGGAAGTGTCCGGCCAGCTTCTGGAACACTTCGGCGACGGCGTGTTCCGTACGGTCATTCCGCGCAATGTACGCCTCGCCGAAGCGCCCAGTTTCGGCAAGCCGGCTCTCCACCATGACAGGTCTTCCGCGGGGGCGTTGGCGTACCTGGCCCTGGCCGGTGAGATCAACCGTCGCGAGGCGGTTCCGGCGACGCTTTGAGCATGGTTTGCGGGAAGGCTTGCGATACAATGAGCCGCGCCCTCACCCGCCGACAACAGGACCATATGCTCAACAGGCTCGCTCCACCTGTCATGCGCCTTGCCGGTGGCCGTCGTTCGCCGGCTTTTCCAACTCAATTGACATTGACCCATGCCGGCTAGGCGCAGAAGCCTCGGGCGGGGTCTCGACGCGCTTCTGGGCACGCATCCGGTGCCCGCGGACCCAGATTCGGTCGCGCTCCCGGAGTCAGGCGAGGGACTCAGGGAATTGCCCGTGGATCTCCTTCAGAGCGGCCAGTACCAGCCGCGGGAGGTCATGGGCGAAGAATCGCTGCGGGAGCTGGCCGATTCCATCCGCGCCCAGGGAGTGGTTCAGCCGATTGTGGTACGCCCCTTGAACGGTTCGCCAGACGGCCTCGGGGAGACTCGCTATGAGATCGTCGCCGGGGAACGGCGCTGGAGGGCGGCCCAGGAAGCGGGTCTGGAGGCAATTCCCGCCATAGTGAGGGAAATGTCCCCGCAGGATGCATTGGTGGTCGCGCTGATCGAGAACATCCAGCGCGAAGACCTGAATCCGCTGGAGGAAGCCGGGGCGCTGCGGCGGCTGGTGGACGAATTCCGCATGACCCACGCGGAGGCGGCCGACGCGGTGGGACGGTCAAGAGCCTCTGTGACCAACCTGATGCGGTTGCTGGAGCTGCCCGAGGAAGTCAAGCGATTGGTCGAGGCGGGGTCCCTGAACATGGGACACGCGCGAGCCCTTCTGGCGGTTGAGTATTCCATGGACCTGGTGGCTCTGGCCCATCGGGCGGTCAAGAATGGCTGGAGCGTGAGGGAGACCGAGCGCGCCGTCAGCCGGCTGGCACAGCGTGAGGTTGAGAAGCCGCCCGCTCCGGCCAAGGACGCCGATGTAGAGCGTCTGGAAACCGAATTGAGCGACCGGTTGGGCGCCACGGTCCGGATCGACCATCGCTCCAGGGGAGGACGGGTCATCATCCAATACCATGGCATGGACGAATTGGAGGGAATACTCGATCAGCTGGGGCATCGGCCAGGGCCGTGAGCTCCGGGCCTTTTTTCATCTTGATCGCGGGCCTGCAAGTCTATAGGATACCGCCGCGTTCGAGCGGTGGAAGTTCCTCCCAGAAGCGACCCTCCGGGCGTGGCTTTTTCATTATCCGATGCGGCAGGACATAACGGGCACACGGTCTGCTTGTGAGCGATTTGGATGAGCGGTTCCGCCAGGCGCGCAGGGCCGCATTCAGCATTGTCGTGGCACAGTCCGGCGTCACTCTGCTGGCTGCCGGAGCAGGGTTTTTGATGGCGGGCGCGGCGGGGGCCATCTCCGCATTGCTGGGCGGCGGGGTCGGCACGTTGGCCAGCCTCGTTCAGGTGGCGGGAATGTTCAGGCCGGGGGCGAGCCGTGAGCCGTCGAAGATTCTCGGCCGGCTGTATCGGGGACAGGCGTTCAAGCTGCTGCTGACGGCGGGGCTGTTCGCGTTGGTGTTGACGAGCACGGAAGTGGTTTTCGGAGCGATGATCGGAGGTTTCGCAGCGACCCTGCTGGTGTTCTGGGCGGCATTGATTGTCGGCCCGGGTGGCGCGCTGGCCGGCGGACTGGAGCGGTCGGGCAGGAATTAGGCATGGAAGACGCACACCAGGGTCCGGCCAACGCCACCGAGTACATTGTCCACCACCTCACCAACCTGCATGTGGGCGAAGGGTTCTGGAACCTGCACCTGGACAGCATCTTCTATGCCGTGGTGTTGGGAATCCTCTTCACCGGGAGTTTCTGGTTCGCCGCGCGGAGCGCAACCGCCGGCGTGCCGGGACGCTGGCAGAACTTCGTCGAGATCATGGTTGAATTCGTCGACACGCAGGTGAAGGACAGCTTCCATGGCACCAGCAAGCTGATCGCGCCGCTGGCGCTGACGATCTTCTGCTGGATTTTCCTGATGAATTTCATGGACCTGGTTCCGGTGGACCTGCTGCCCGAGATCGGGGTGGCCATGGGCATCGAGTACATGAAGGTCGTGCCCACCACCGATCTCAACATCACCTTGGGAATGTCGATCTCCGTCTTCCTGCTGATGATCTTCTACAGCATCAAGATCAAGGGTGCCGGAGGGTTCGCCAGGGAGCTGTTGTTCCACCCGTTCGGCAAGCGGATGATGCCTTTCAACCTCCTGCTGAAGCTGGTGGAGGAGATCGCCAAGCCGGTATCATTGGCGCTGCGGCTGTTCGGGAACCTCTACGCCGGCGAGCTGATTTTTATCCTGATCGCGCTGTTCACGTTATCCGCGGGCGGGCACACGTTGACCGAAACGCTGTTGAATCTGGCTTCGCCGGACACCATTGTGTACCTGCTGATTCAGTTGATCCTGGGTCTGATATGGTCGCTGTTCCATATTGTGATCATCACGCTGCAGGCTTTCATTTTCATGATGTTGACCATTATTTATTTGAGTATGGCCCACGAGGATCATTAGTCGCGAAGGTTCCGCGGCCATTGTGGGTTTAGGAGGAGTTATGGAACTTGCAAACCTGATCGCCAATGTACAGGGAATGACTGTCCTGGCTGTGGCGCTGTTGATCGGCATGGGTGCCGCGGGCACCGCCATCGGCGTTGGCCTGCTTGGCGGGCGATTCCTGGAAGGCGCGGCCCGGCAGCCGGAACTGGTGCCGATGCTGCAGATCAAGATGTTAATCGTGGCCGGCCTGCTGGACGCGGTCACCATGATGGGCGTGGGTGTGGCGCTGTTCTTCACCTTCGCGAACCCGTTTCTCGCCACGGCGCTGGATACGGTCCAGACGTTGGGCGGTTGAGCGAATCTGAAACGGACGACATCGTTCCTGGAGGCAATACGTGAGCATCAACGTCACGTTATTCGTACAGATGCTGGTCTTCGCGCTTCTGGTGTGGTTCACCATGAAGTTCATTTGGCCGGTGATTCTCCAGGCCATGGAAGAACGCGAGCAGCGGATCGCCGACGGCCTGGCCGCCGCGGACAAGGGGCGCAGCCAGCTGGAGGCGGCCGAGGAGGAAGCGCAGACCATCGTCGCGGCGGCCCGGGAGCAGGCGCGCGACATCCTCAACAAGGCTTCCTCCCGGGCAACGGACATTGTCGACGAAGCCCGTTCGCAGGGCGAGGATGAGAGGCGCAAGCGGTTGGAGACTGCCCAGGCGGAGATTGAAGTGGAAGTCAATCGCGCCCGGGACGAGCTCCGGCACCAGGTGGCGGGCATCGCCGTGGCGGGCGCCGAGAAGGTGCTGGCCCGGGAAATCGACGCCGACGCGCACCGCGAACTGCTGGACCGCCTGGCCGCGGACCTCTAGCGGGCCCGGCGCAACGGATGAACTCCCATGGCTGAAACCGGCACCCTGGCGCGGCCCTACGCCCGCGCGATATTTGAACTGGCCAGGGACGACGGCAGCCTGACCGAGTGGTCGGTCGCGCTCGAAGCGGTGAGCCATGTGGTGGAAAACGCCGAAGCGAAAGCGTTTCTCTCCAGGCGCGAACTCGACAACGAGGCGCGGGTTACGTTCCTGGTGTCGGTTTGCGGCGAAACGGGTGGAGGCCAGCTGCTCGGTTCGGAGCGGGGCCGCAACCTGCTGCGGTTGCTCGCGGAGAATCGGCGGCTTGAGGTTCTTCCGGAGATATCCAACCGGTTCGAAGTACTCAAGAACCGGGCGGAGAACACCATAACCGTTCGACTGGTAACGGCCGCCGGCGTGGAGGAATCCGTCGTCAGTCGAATCGGCGCGGCCTTGGAACGAAGGCTGGGCCGGGCTGTGGAATTGGAATTGCAAGAGGACCCGGAATTGCTCGGCGGCGCGGTGATCCACGCCGAGGGCCAGGTGATCGACGGTTCCGTGAGGAGCCGGCTCACCGAACTTGCCGGGGCGATCACCGCATGAGGGATTGCGGGCGAGAGGAAATCAAATGGCACTGAAAGCGTCGGAAATCAGCGAACTGATCAAGCAGCGCATCGAGAACTTCGATGCCCGGGCCGAGGCGCGCGATGTCGGCACGGTGGTCGTGCTGACCGACGGCATCGTCCGCATCCACGGCCTTGCCGATGTCCAGTATGGCGAGATGATCGAGTTCCCGGGTGGAAGTTTCGGCCTGGCCCTGAACCTGGAACAGGACTCCGTGGGGGCCGTGATTCTGGGTGAGTACAAGCACATTCGCGAGGGCGACACGGTTCGCACCACGGGCAGGATCCTTGAAGTGCCGGTGGGCGAAGCGCTGCTCGGGCGCGTCGTGGACTCGCTGGGTGCTCCCATCGACGGCAAGGACCCCATCGATACCGCGGAAACATCCCCCATCGAGAAGGTGGCCCCGGGCGTGATCGACCGCCAGTCCGTGTCGTCTCCCGTTCAGACGGGCCTCAAGTCCATCGACTCCATGGTGCCCATCGGTCGCGGCCAGAGGGAACTCATCATCGGCGACCGGCAGACCGGCAAGAGCGCGGTGGCCGTCGACACCATCATCAACCAGCGCGGCGGCGACATCATCTGCATCTACGTGGCCATCGGACAGAAGAACTCCACCGTAGCCAACGTGGTCAACCGTCTGGAAGAGGAGGGCGCCATGGAGCACACCATCGTGGTGTCCGCCTCCGCCTCCGAATCCGCGGCCATGCAGTACATCGCACCGTATGCCGGATGCGCCATGGGCGAGTACTTCCGCGACCGGGGCCGGGATGCGCTGATCATCTACGACGACCTGACCAAGCAGGCCTGGGCGTATCGCCAGGTTTCCCTGCTGTTGCGCCGCCCGCCCGGCCGGGAGGCCTATCCGGGCGACGTGTTCTATCTGCATTCCCGTCTCCTGGAGCGCGCCGCGCGGGTCAACGCAGGGTACGTGGAGGAGTTCACCGGCGGCGAGGTCAAGGGCAGAACCGGATCGCTCACCGCGCTGCCGATCATCGAGACGCAGGCGGGCGACGTCTCCGCCTTCGTGCCCACCAACGTGATCTCGATCACCGACGGGCAGATCTTCCTGGAGACGGACCTGTTCAACGCGGGAATCCGCCCGGCCATCAACGCGGGACTCTCGGTGTCCCGGGTGGGCGGCGCGGCCCAGACCGACATCATCAAGAAACTGGGCGGCGGCATACGCCTGTCGCTTGCGCAATACCGGGAACTGGCCGCGTTCGCGCAGTTCGCCTCGGACCTCGACGAAGCCACGCGAAGGCAGCTTGAACGGGGCCAGCGGGTCACCGAACTGATGAAGCAGCCCCAATACGCGCCCATGTCGGTGGCCGAAATGGCGATTTCACTCTATGCCGTGAACGAGGGCTACCTGGACGACGTGGAGGTGGAGAAAGTAGTGCCGTTCGAGACGGCGCTGCATGCCCACGCCCGGGCCAATGCGGAGGAACTGATGGCGAAGATCGACAGCACCGGCGCGTATGACGAGGAAATTCAGGCGGGTCTCAAGGCGTTGCTCGACGAGTTCAAGACGTCGGGCGCGTACTAGGCGTTACGGACGGGTCGCGAGGTATACCTGGATGGCGGTCGGCAAGGAAATCCGTACCAAGATCAACAGCGTGAAGAATACGCAGAAGATCACGCGGGCGATGGAGATGGTCGCGGCTTCCAAGCTGCGCAAGACCCAGGACCGCATGAACGCCGCCAAACCCTATGCCGAAAGCATCCGCCGCGTGATCGGCCACCTTTCCGAAGCCGGTCCCGATTTCCACAACCCCTACCTCGAGACGCGGGAAGTCAGGCGCGTCGGATACCTGGTGGTCACCACCGACCGGGGCCTTTGCGGTTCGCTGAACGTCAACCTGTTCCGCGCGTTGATCGATGATATCGGTCGATGGCGGGACCGGGGCGTCGAATCCGATCTGTGCATCCTCGGCGCCAAGGGGCTGGCGTATTTCCGTCGACTGAACACCAACATCGTCTCGGCGGCGACGCATCTGGGCGATGTCCCCAAGGTTGCGGATCTTGTCGGCCCGATCGCCACCATGACCAGCGCCTACCGCGAAGGGACGATCGACCGGCTGTTTCTGGTCTACAACGATTTCGTCAACACCATGACCCAGACGCCCACGATCAGCACGCTCGTGCCGGTGGAACCGGTGGACGCGGACGCATTGCAGGACCATTGGGACTACATCTACGAGCCGGATGTCGCCGAACTGCTGAACAATGTCCTCGAGCGTTACCTGGAAGCGCAGGTTTATCGGGGCGCGGTGGAGAATGTGGCTTGCGAGATGGCATCCAAGATGGTGGCGATGAAGGCCGCCACGGACAATGCCGGCAAGTTCATCGATCAGTTGCAGCTGGCCTACAACAAGGCCCGCCAGGCAGCGATCACCCAGGAGATATCGGAGATCGTCGGCGGCGCCGCAGCCGTCTAGCGATACCGCAAACAGAGGAAGGTTGAGCATTCCATGAGCACGGGTACGATTGTTCAGGTCATCGGCGCGGTCGTCGACGTGGAGTTCCCAAGGGACGACATTCCCAGGGTTTACGATGCATTGACGCTGCAGGACCGGGACCTCACGCTGGAGGTGCAGCAGCAGTTGGGGGACGGCGTGGTTCGGGCCATTGCCATGGGTTCCAGCGAGGGACTGAAGCGCGGCTTGACGGTGGACAACACCGCGGCGCCCATTACGGTTCCGGTAGGAGAAAAGACCCTGGGGCGCATCATGGACGTGCTTGGCAATCCCATCGACAAGGCCGGGGCCATTGGCGAGGAGGCGCGCTTGCCCATACACCGGGACCCGCCGACCTTCGAGGAGCAATCCCCGACGGCTGAACTGCTGGAAACCGGCGTCAAGGTCATCGACCTGATCATGCCCATCGCCAAGGGCGGCAAGATCGGCCTGTTCGGGGGAGCCGGTGTCGGCAAGACCGTCACGCTGATGGAACTGATCAACAACATCGCCAAGGAACACGGCGGCTATTCCGTCTTTGCCGGTGTCGGCGAGCGGACCCGCGAGGGCAATGACTTCTACTACGAAATGAAGGAGTCCGATGTCCTCGACAAGGTCTCGCTGGTTTACGGGCAGATGAACGAGCCCCCTGGGAACCGCCTGCGTGTGGCGCTCACCGGCCTGACCATCGCCGAAAACTTCCGCGATGAAGGCCGGGACGTGCTCATGTTTATCGATAACATCTACCGTTATACCTTGGCGGGCACCGAAGTCTCCGCTCTGCTGGGGCGGATGCCCTCCGCGGTGGGATATCAGCCCACCCTGGCCCAGGAGATGGGCGTGCTCCAGGAGCGCATCACTTCCACAAGCACCGGTTCAATCACGTCGTTCCAGGCGGTCTACGTGCCGGCGGACGACCTGACCGACCCGTCTCCAGCCACCACGTTCGCGCATCTGGATGCGACCCTGGTGCTGTCCCGGCAGATCGCGGAACTGGGCATCTATCCCGCGGTCGACCCGCTGGATTCCACCAGCCGCCTGCTGGACCCCAACATCATCGGCGAAGAGCACTACCAGACGGCCCGTTCCGTACAGGCTGTGCTGCAGCGCTACAAGGAGCTTCAGGACATCATCGCCATCCTGGGCATGGACGAGCTCTCCGAGGATGACAAGCTCATCGTGCAGAGGGCGCGCAAGATTCAGCGCTTCCTGTCGCAGCCGTTCACCGTGGCGGAGACCTTCACAGGAACGCCCGGCAAGTATGTTCCGCTGAAGGACACCGTGAGCGGGTTCGGGGCCATCGTCGCCGGCGAATACGATCACCTGCCGGAGCAGGCGTTTTACATGATCGGCACGATAGACGAGGCGGAAGAGCGGGCCAGGAGCCTGCAATAGGTATCGAGTCGATGCGGTCGAAGGCAACAGTCGCGCTGTTCCCTGCATATGCCGGGTTGATGGGCAGTTCACGCTGATTCGGGGCACATGCCATGGCCACCATCCATGTCGACATCGTCAGCGCCGAGGGCGCGATCTTCTCCGGGGAGGCGAATATGGTGTTTGCACCCGGCGTTCTCGGGGAGATCGGGATCGCGCCGCGCCACGCGCCCCTGCTGACATATCTCAAGCCCGGCGAGATCCGCGTCCAGTCAGCCGGTGAAGAGGAGCGATTCTTTTTCGTCACCGGCGGCGTTCTTGAGGTGCAGCCCAAGTTGGTGACCGTGCTGGCGGACAGCGCCGCCCGCGCGGAGGATCTCGACGAGGCCGCGGCGCTGGCGGCGCGGGAGCGGGCCCGCGAAGCGCTGGAAGGCCGCCACGGGGAAATAGACCTTGAACAGGCCCAACGGGAACTCGTCGAGGCCGAGGCGCGTTACCGAGCGGCCGAGAAGCTCAGGGGCAGGCGATAACCCTCCAGGGCCTCAGTGCCAGACCTGCGCGCGAGTCTCAGCCGGGCATCTGCAGGGCGATGAACAGGCTCATGACGGCGATCATCGATCCGGTGATGCCGAACCCGAACAGGTAGAGTTGACGGGTCAGCCTTGCTTCGAATGCCTTCAATTCGACTGCCAAGGAACCAACCTTGACATCCAGGGCGCCAACTTTGGCCTCCAGGGCGCCAACTTTGGCCTCCAGGGCGCCAACCTTGGCTTCCAGGGCGTCAACCTTGGCTTCCAGAGCGCCGACCCTGGCCTCCAGGCCGCTGACTCTGGCCTCCAGGCCGTCGATCCTTATTTCCAGGGCCTTGATATCCGCCTTGGTGGCGAGAGGTTCCTGCGAGCGGACAATGAAACCGACCAGGATTCGGGCTTGCTCGTAGCTGAGGCCCGCCTCCTTGAGATCGTCTATGCACTGCGCCGCGGCCATCGCATCGCTCATCTGGTTTCCTTCGGCAAGATGATAGCAGAGCGCATCATGGTCGCCGAAACGAGGTGCCGGGTCATGCTGTGTTTCAGGCCGAAACGTCGGGAAATGGAGCCGGTCGCTCCAACCCGACGCCTCCAATGCGCGGACCGGGGTGCGGACCGGGGTTGACTGGACGCGCAGTCACGACCAAGCTCCTTCGGCAAATCGGAAATACGGTTCATGGCGAAAGGCAAAGACGGAAATTTCGCGCCCGTCACGGTCGTTGTGCTGGCGGCCGGCCAGGGGCGGCGAATGAATTCCTCGCATCCGAAGGTGCTTCAACCACTTGCGGGAGGAACCGTGCTGTCTCACGTTCTGGAAACAGCGGAAGCGCTTGGGCCGGAAACGGTCAACGTGGTGTACGGGCATGGCGGCGAGCTGGTGCGGGACGCATTTGCGGACCGGGACCTGGCGTGGTCGCACCAGGCCGAGCAGTTGGGCACGGGCCACGCCCTGGCTCAGGCGCTGCCGGGAATTCCTGACGAACATCGGGTCCTGGTGCTCTGCGGAGATGTGCCGCTTGTTTCGGTTGACAGCCTGTCGGAGCTGCTGGTCGAAGCCGGTGCCGGCGAAGTGGGCCTACTGACCGCCAGGGTAGAGGATCCGCATGGTTACGGGCGCGTGCTGCGCGACAGCAAGGGGGCGGTCAAGTCGGTGGTCGAGCACGCCGACGCCACAACGGTGGAGCGCGCCGTAAACGAAATCAACACGGGCATCATGGTGTTGCCGGCGCAAGCGGCGCGCCGGTGGCTGGATCGCCTGGACGACGGCAACACCCAGGGCGAACTCTATCTCACCGATGTCATCGCCATGGCGGTTGGGGAGGGGGTCCCGGTGGCGGGGGTGCCGGTGGGCGATCCGGTTGAGGCGTTGGGCGTCAACGACCGCAGGCAGCTCGCCCGGGCCGAACGTGCGATACAACTGCGCCATGCGGAATCACTCATGGAACAGGGCGTCACGCTCGCCGATCCTGCCAGGTTCGATCTTCGCGGTCGGCTGGCCGTCGGGCGGGACGTGTGCATCGATGTGGGGGCGGTTTTCAGCGGCGATGTCACGCTTGGGGACCGGGTTCACATCGGCCCCAACGTCGTGATCTCCAACAGCCAGCTCGGCGACGGTTGCACGGTTCACGCTCACTGTGTCATCGATGGCGTCGTCGCGGGCGAGAATTGCGAGATCGGTCCGTTCTCAAGGCTTCGGCCGGGTACGGAGTTTGACGAGCGGGTCAAGGTGGGCAACTTCGTCGAGGTCAAGGCCGGGAGGTTGGCCACGGGCGCGAAGGCAAACCACCTGAGCTATGTCGGCGATTCGCACATTGGCCGCGACACCAACATAGGGGCCGGCACCATCACCTGTAATTACGACGGCGCGAACAAGCACCTTACGGAAATAGGCGATCGAGTGTTCGTGGGTTCGGGCACGATGTTCGTGGCGCCGCTCACGGTGGGTGATGGCGCGACCATCGCCGCGGGGTCCACCATCACCAGGGACGTTCCTCCCGCGACACTGGCGGTGGCGCGGCAGCGCCAGAGAACGGTCAAGGGCTGGAAGCGGCCGAACAGACGCGAGTCCTGAAAGGAGATGTGCGGCATTGTCGGCATGGTTGCGGACCAAGACGTCACCCCTGTTCTGATGGAGGGGTTGCGCCGTCTGGAATACCGGGGATACGACTCCGCGGGCCTGGCTGTCGCCAACGGCGGAAGGCCAGAGCGATTGCGGAGGGTAGGCAAGGTGCGGGCGTTGCAGGATGCGCTGGACTCGAAACCCTTGAGCGGCACCTCGGGAATCGCCCATACCCGCTGGGCGACCCACGGCAGGCCCAGCGAATCAAATGCGCATCCCCATACCTCTGAAGGCATTGCGGTCGTGCACAACGGCATCATCGAAAATCACGCGGCATTGCGCGAGGAACTGGAGGCGGGCGGGTACCGGTTCCACTCCGCTACCGACACTGAAGTGATCGCGCACCGGATACATCACCACCTGAAACTGTCAGGTGATCTGCGTCTCGCGGTGAGCCGCACAGTGGGAGAACTGGAGGGCGGGCACGCTTCGATCCTGGTGCTTGGCTCGGCGCAACCGAATGCGCTGTTCGCCGCGCGCGTCGGGACGCCCTTGGTGGTGGGCCTGGGCAGCAATGGAAATCTGGTGGCATCGGATGTGGCGGCGCTTGTTCCGGTGACCAGGCATCTGCAGTTTCTGGAGGAGGGGGATGTCGCCGTCATCACCCGGCAGGATGTGCGAATTTTCGACGCGGGCGGCAGAGAGGTCCGTCGCCCGGTTCGGGAGAGCGAGCAGACCGCCGATGCCGTGGAGCTTGGGCATTTCCGCCACTACATGCAGAAGGAAATCCATGAACAGCCGGGTGCGCTGGCGCGGGTACTGGAGCATCGGATCGAAGACGGCGCGATCCTGGATGCGGCATTCGGCGCAACGGCAAAATCCATTTTCGCCCGCACGGCCGGCGTACACATCGTCGCGTGCGGTACCAGCTACCATGCCGGCCTCGTCGCGCGCTACCAGATGGAGGAATTCGCGCGGATGACCTGTACCGTGGATATCGCCAGCGAGTATCGTTACCGCTCGCCCGTGGTGCCGGAAAATACGCTATTCGTGGCCATTTCCCAGTCCGGCGAAACGGCCGACACGCTGGCGGCATTGCGGGTGGCAAAGTCGCTCGGCTACCTGGCGACACTCGCCATCTGCAACGTGGCGGAGAGTTCGCTGACCCGCGAGTCCGACCTGGTGGTCCTTACCCGGGCGGGAGTGGAGATCGGCGTGGCTTCCACCAAGGCCTTCACGACGCAGCTGGCGACGCTGCTCATGCTCACCATTGCGCTTGCGCGCCACCGCGGCGCCGATACCGTAAGCGAACGCCTGCTGGTGAACCAGCTGGCGGAGATGCCCGGCCTGGTGGAACAGAGCCTGTTGCTGGACAGTGCCATCGCGGAACTGGCGCGCGAGTTCGCCCAAAAGCACCACGCGCTGTTCCTGGGCCGGGGAGCGCTCAATCCCGTCGCCATGGAAGGCGCATTGAAGCTCAAGGAAATTTCCTATATCCACGCGGAGGCCTATGCGGCCGGTGAACTCAAGCATGGCCCGCTGGCGCTGGTGGACGACGACATGCCGGTGGTGGCCGTGGCGCCCAACAACGAGTTGCTGGCGAAGCTTCAGTCAAATCTGGAGGAGGTTCGGGCGCGGGGCGGCAAGCTGTACGTCTTCGCCGACCCGGCGGTCAGGTTCGGTGCCGATGACGGGGTGCGAATCCTGCGCATGCCCGCCCACGTGCAGCCGTTGCAGGAACCCCTGCTGTACGCCGTACCGCTGCAACTGCTGGCGTATCACGTGGCAATGCTGAGGGGTACCGATCCGGACCGCCCCCGCAATCTCGCCAAGTCGGTCACGGTCGAATAAGGTTCGCGACGCGGTCAGGACAGCGGGAATTCGGCCACGACGGGCGTATGATCCGAGGGCCTTTGCAGCTTGCGCGGCGCCTTGTCGATCCAGCATCCCGTGCAGGCGGTGCTCAACGCGTTCGACGCCAGAATCAGGTCGATCCGCAGGCCGTTGTTCCTGCGGAATGCGCCGGCACGGTAATCCCACCAGCTGAAGCTCTTCTCCTCCTGCTCGAACAGCCTGAAGGCATCCGCAAGGCCCGCCGCCAGCAGGTTGCCCAGGGCGGTGCGCTCCCTGTCGCTGCACAGGATCTTGCCTTCCCACAGTTCTGGATCGTGAACATCGCGGTCGTCTGGGGCGATGTTGAAATCGCCGACCGCGACCACGTGCTCGTGACGCTTCAGATCGCGCCGCAGGGTCGATTCCAGCGCGGCGAGCCAGGAGAGCTTGTAGTCGTATTTCTCCGAGCCCACGCTCTGCCCGTTCGGAACGTAGAGGTTGAGCACCCGGACTCCTCCGCAGGTGGCGCCCAGCACCCGCCGTGCGGGGTCGTCGAAGCCGTCCAGATCGACCACCACATCCTCGGGCTTGTGCCGGGAAATGAGCGCGACGCCGTTATAAGTGGGCTGTCCGCTGTAGGCGACATGGTAGCCCATGTCTTCGAAAACAGCGGCGGGAAACAGGTCGTCGGTGACCTTGGTTTCCTGCAGACCCAGCACATCGGGCCGGGACTGCTGCAGCCAATCGGTGACGTGTTCCAGCCGCACCCGCAGGCTATTGACATTCCAGGTCGCGATTTTCACGGATTTCCTTGCTCTTCCCGGTGGATGCCGGTCTGGCGCAGCAGCCGTCCCGGCACCGACCGAGACACTACCATTTTTCCTGTTAAGCTGCGCCTCGTTTGCGGGTCCGCGGGGGGGCTCTTTGGTGACGCGTTACGATTTCATTGTCCTGGGCGGCGGCAGCGGCGGTCTGGCCGCGGCGCAACGCGCGGCGGAGTACGGCGCCCGGGTGGCCGTGGTCGAGCCCGGCCGGCTCGGCGGCACGTGCGTCAATGTCGGCTGCGTTCCGAAAAAGGTGATGTGGAATGCGGCGCAACTGGCCCACGCGTTGGATGACGCGGCCGGTTATGGATTCAGCATCGCACGTCGCGGCCACGACTGGGTGGCACTGAAAAACGGCCGCGACGCCTATGTGCAAAGGCTGAACGGAATCTACAAGCGAAACCTGGAGCGCAAGTCCATCGACTGGATTCGGGGGATGGGGCGGTTCACCGGCCCGAACCTGATCGCCACGGATCGCGGGCACGAACTGGCCGCCGAACATGTGCTGGTCGCGACCGGGGGATATCCTGCCGTGCCGGAGGTTTCCGGGGCGGAGTTGGGAATCACCTCCGACGGATTCTTCGATCTTGAGGCGTTACCGCGCCGCACCGCGGTGATCGGCAGCGGCTACATCGCGGTGGAGCTCGCCGGCGTGCTGAGTGCCCTCGGGAGCGAGGTCGTGCAGCTGGTCCGCTACGATGGCGTGCTGCGCGCCTTCGATTCCATGCTCGGCCAGCACCTGGCGGAGCACATGCGCGAGTCCGGGATCGAGCTGGTCTCCGGCGCGGTTCCCGAATCAGTGCGGTCCGGGGACGAAGGCTTGACGGTGCGAACCGTTGACCAGCGCGAATTCGAAGGATTCGACTGCCTGCTGTGGGCGATCGGGCGGTCTCCCAATACCGCGGCGTTGGACCTGCCCTGCGCGGGCGTCGCAACGGACCCCCGCGGGCATGTGATCGTGGATGCCTTTCAGAACACCAATGTAGACGGAGTCCACGCCGTGGGCGACGTCACCGGGAGGGCGCAGCTCACCCCGGTAGCCATCGCGGCGGGTCGGCGCCTGGCGGACCGATTGTTCGGTGGGCAACCGGACCGACACCTGAGCTACGAGAACATTCCGACGGTGATTTTTTCCCATCCGCCGGTGGGCACCGTCGGGCTGACCGAGGCGCAGGCGCGGCAGCGGTTCGGGGACACTTCGGTGCGCATCTACCGGTCGGAGTTCGTGCCCATGTACAACGCGCTCACTCCCCACAAGCCCAGGACGGTCATGAAGCTGGTCACGACGGGAGAGGCTGAGCGGGTGGTCGGCTGCCACCTGATCGGCGCGGGCGCGGACGAGATGCTGCAGGGGTTTGCCGTGGCCGTCACCATGGGCGCCACCAAGGCGGACCTGGACAACACCGTCGCGATTCATCCAACCAGTGCGGAAGAGCTGGTGACCATGCGATGATGGGCGTGGCGCGGCCTTCAGTCCTGGCACTGGGTCAAGATGCGCTTCAGCACCGGGGCGGTGTCCGGACGAACGCCTCGCCAGATGGTGAAAGACTCGGCGGCTTGTTCCACCAGCATGCCCCAGCCCTGGACGGCTCTGCCGGCGCCGTGCCGTATGGCCCAGTCGACGAAAGGGGTCCCCTGTGGCCCGTAGACCAGGTCGTAGGCGAAGGTTTTCCTGGAGAGGCATGCCGACGGAAAAGGCAGGGTTTCGGCGCGCAGTCCCAGCGAGGTGGCGTTGATGACCACATCGAACGGTTCGTGATCGTTCAATTCGGGTAACCGACAGGCGGAGAAGGCCGAGGGGGCGTTCAGGGCGGCCAGCAGGTCTTCGGCGCGTTGATGGGTGCGGTTGGCGAGCACCAGTTCGCCCGGTCGTGCGTCAAGCAAGGCCGCCAGCACGCCCCGGGCGGCGCCTCCGGCTCCCAGCACCAGTATGCGCTTCCCGCGAGGCGAGATTTCGTGATTGCGTTCCATGTCACGCAGGAAACCGATGCCGTCGGTATTGTCGCCGTGAATGCGTCCCTCCTCGGCGAACGAGAGGGTGTTGACGGCGCCTGCGCGACGGGCTTCGAGTCCGACTTCGTCGGCGAGGTCGAAAGCCGCCTCCTTGTGGGGAACGGTGACGTTCAGGCCCCTGCCGCCTTCGGCAGCGAACGTTCGCACGGTATTTTCGAATTCCCCCGGTCTCGCAGAAAGGCGCGTATAGGTCATTGTTTCGCCGGTCTGTTCGGCGAACAGCCGATGGATCAACGGGGAGCGGCTGTGATCGATCGGAAAGCCGACCACGGCGTAGCGGTCGATTGACCGGATAGGAAAAGCATCCGGGGTGGAATCGCGTGCAGCCAATGGATATATCCCTGTTTCGAAAGGGAGTTGCGGATTGTCACCTGTTCCGGACCTTATTCCAAACAGGTGCGCGGGCGCGCAACAGGACTGTCGACCGCGCCTCAAGACTCCCTGAGGACAACTCCGGTCCGGCCGTCCCGGATCCTTGTGGGATTCGCAAGCCCACCGAGCCCGCCTTCGAGCACGTAGTCCACCTCCGGGCCGAATTCCCTTCGCACATGCAGAGACCTGCGCAGCGGTGGACGCCCTGAACGATTGGCGCTGGTCGAGATCAACGGGGTTTCGGCCGTTTCGCACAGACGGCGCGACAGGGGATGGGCCGTTACCCGGACGGCCAGCGTCTGCCGACCGCCGGTCAGCCAGGATGGAATGCCCGGACGCGCGTCGAAGATCCACGTGACGGGCCCGGGCCAGCTCAGGCGCACTTCCTCCGCCAGCGCGCCTGTGGGGAATTCGACCAGGGGCTGGAGTTGCTCAAGGTTCGCGGCAATCAAGGACAGGCCCTTGCGCCACGAGCGTCGTTTCGCGTCGAGCAGCCGCTCCACCGCGCGCCGCTCCCAGGGAAGGCAGCCCAGGCCGTAGACGGCTTCGGTGGGATAGGCGATCAGGCCGCCTCGGTGCAGGATGTGCGCGGCCTTTGCCAGGTGAATGCGTGACATGGCGATTCAGCCCCTTCACATCGGCGGAATATTTCGATGGCTCAGGTGTCCTTCGCGGACGCCCCGGCCCGCCGACGCCTCGCACCGCCTGCGGCACGTCGTCGGCCGCGGCCACGCCGTTGCGGCGCTGCGGCGATGAGCTCCCTGCATTCCTCCAGGGTCAGATCCTCGGGCTCCCGGTCCTTGGGTATCTTGGCGTTTTTCTTGCCGTCGGTCACATACGGGCCATAGCGGCCCTTTCGCACCTCGATACCCTCCTCGGGGAATTCCTTGATCGCGCGGTTGGCAGCGGCATGTTCGGCGATGAGTTCCAGCGCCCTGGGCAATTCGATCGTGTGGGGATCGTCCTCGCTCAGGTTCACGTACTTGTTGCCGTACCGCACATAGGGACCGTAGCGCCCGATGTTCGCCGACACCGGCTGGCCGTCTTCGGTCTTGCCCAGTTCGCGGGGCAGCTTGAACAGCTCCAGCGCCTCCTCGAGCGAGATCCGGTCCATGTTCTGACCCGGTCTGAGGCTGGCGAACAGGGGCTTTTCTTCGTCCTCGCGCGTTCCCACCTGAACGAAGGGACCGTATCGTCCCATGCGCACGGCGACGGCGCGGCCGTTTTCGGGATGGTGGCCCAGGGATCGGGCCTGCGCGGCCTGGGCACGGGTGACGGTGGTTTCCGTGTGGTGAACCCGTTCCTGAAAGGGTTTCCAGAAATCCTGCAGCAGCGGCACCCACTCGTTCTCGCCCCGCGATATGGCATCCAGCGAGTCCTCCATCCGCGCGGTGAATTCGTAATCCACGTATTGGGCGAAATGGTCCGTCAGGAATCGATTGACCACCTTGCCCACATCCGTGGGCACGAACCGCCGGGACTGCATCTCGACGTATTCCCGGTTGCGCAGGGTGGAGATGATGGAAGCGTAGGTGGAGGGACGTCCGATGCCGTAATCCTCCAGCGCCCGGACCAGCGTTGCCTCCGAGTAGCGCGGTGGCGGCTCGGTGAAATGTTGTTCGCTGAGCAACTTGTCGAGATCGAGCCGGTCGCCGACCTTCAGGGGCGGCAGGATGCGGTCGTCCCCGCCCGGCGCTGCCTCCGGGCTGTTTCGCTGCTGCCCGGCATCGCCGTCGCCGCCTTCCCGGTAGACCGTCATGAAGCCGGGTTTGACGAGAACGGAACCCGTGGCCCGGAACAGGTGTTTTGCGTCGTCCGCGCCACCGGCCGCCAGGTCCGCGCTCACGGTATCGAAGACCGCCGAACTCATCTGGGAGGCCACCGTTCGCTTCCAGACCAGGTCGTACAGCCGCCGCTGTTCCGCCGGTATGGAAGACTTGAGATCCTGTGGAAGCTGGCCGGCGGATGTGGGCCGTATCGCCTCATGGGCCTCCTGGGCGTTCTTTGCCCTGGTGCGATAGCGACGAGGGCTTGGCGGCAGGTTGTCGGCCCCATAGCGCTCCTGTATGAGCGATCGCAATTGGGCGGTGGCGTCAGCGCTCAGGGTGACCGAGTCCGTACGCATGTAGGTGATCAACCCTTGTTCGTATAGCCGTTGCGCCGTCGACATGGTCTTCTGGGCGCTGAATCGAAGCTTGCGCGCCGCTTCCTGCTGCAGCGTAGATGTCGTGAAGGGCGCCGCGGGATTGCGCTTGCGCTGCTTCTTGTCGACTCTGGCTACCGTCAGAATACCTCCCGCCGCCTGGCGGATGTCGTCTTCGGCATGACGCACGGTGGTCTCGTTGGTGAACGTGAACTGCTCGACCTTTTCCCCGGCGTATCGGAACAGCCGGGCCTGTATGGTCTGCGCCTTGCCTGCCTGTTTCCCGGCGGTGGCTTCAGCCGAGATGGTCCAGTATTCCCGGGGCTTGAAGGCGGCGATCTCCTCCTCCCGCTCGGCGATTAGGCGCAACGCGGGGCTCTGGACCCTTCCCGCCGACAGGCCCCTCCTGATCTTTTTCCACAGCAGCGGCGACAGGTTGAAGCCGACCAGGTAGTCCAGCGCCCGCCGGGCCTGCTGGGCGTTGATCAGGGATTCGGAAAGGGTCCGCGGCGACGCCATGGCCTCCCTGACCGCGTTTCTGGTGATTTCGTGAAAGACGACCCGGTGAACGCGCTTGCCCGACAGGACGCCGCGCTCCTCCAGGACATTGCACACGTGCCAGGAAATGGCCTCGCCTTCGCGGTCCGGATCGGTGGCGAGATAGAGGTCGTCGGCCTGACGGGCGGCCTTCTCGATGGCCTTCACATGCTTGCTGTTCTTGGCGATCAGCTGGTATTTCATGGTGAAACCGTGTTCCGGATCCACCGCCCCGCCCTTGGGCACCAGGTCTCGCACGTGTCCATAGGAGGCCAGGACATCATGGTCCTTGCCCAGATAACGCTTGATCGTCCTCGCCTTGGCGGGCGATTCGACGATGACCAGGTGCTTGCTCATCGCTAGGTGACGGCCGTGGATGCTATTGCCAATCCCTCACGGGTCGGGGCTGCCGTGCGTCAGTGCAACCAGCCGGAGCTGTCGGTGAAGACCATGTCTTCCATCTGCGCGTAGGCCTGCTCCTGCCCCGGCTGGCTGAACAGGACCATCATCACCACCCACTTGACCTGGTCGCTCTCGATCTCGTCGGAGTGCAGGGCCAGCAGGCGGTCGATGACCAGTTCCCGCTGAGCCTGCGAAAGAATGCCCATTTGCTCCAGGTGAAGCAGGTAGCCGCGACAGGACGTGTCCAGCCGATCCTGTTCGAAACCGTCGTAAACGCGGATGGACTCGTGCATGGATGCATGCGTCACGTCATCGATGCCGACGCTGTTCAGGCCATCGAGCCAATCCAGTGCCCGGTCGATCTCCCACTCTCCGAAACCTGCGCACTGGAGTTCTTCCCTCAAGGCGTATCGATCCGGCTCGTACTCCTCTTCGCCGTCCACCATGACGTCGATCAGGTACATGAGCACGTCGAGTACGGTTTCTTTCATGGGATCCTCTTTGACAGGCGAGAATAACGTCCGCCGGGCAGGGCTTCGACCAGCCCCTCCATTTCCAGGAGCAGGAGCATGGATGAAAGCTCTGCCGCCGTCAATCCGGTTCGACGCGCCAGATCGGAGATGCGGCACGGGTCGAAGCCGAGCGCCGCGAGCAATTCCGCATAGGCCGGCCGACGTTCAAGCGGCACGGTTTCGACCGCCGTACCGGGTGGCGTATCGACAGCAGGAGTGCCCGACTCGATGGCGGTTTGAAGTAGCGGCGGCAGTTCCACAAGCACGTCCGCGGCATCCTCCACAAGCTTTGCCCCGTCCCGGATCAGCCGGTGGCACCCCTTGGCCATGGGATTGTGGATGGAACCTGGAATGGCAAACACTTCCCTGCCAAACTCGCCCGCCAGTCGCGCGGTGATGAGCGATCCGCTGCGCCGTGCGGCCTCCACCACCAGCGTGCCCGCGCTCATGCCGGCAATGATCCGGTTTCTCTGCGGAAAGTGGGCGGCCCGGGGCGGCGTTCCGGGCGGGTATTCCGAGACGACCAGCCCTCCGGCGAGGATTTCGGACGCCAGGCGCCGATGGGACCTGGGATACAGCACGTCCGGGCCGGATCCCAATACGGCCAACGTGCTTCCGCACCCCGCAAGACCGCCACGATGGCTCTCGCCGTCGACTCCGATGGCCAGTCCGCTGACGATGGTCAGACCCCTTTCGCTCAAGAACCGCGCGAATCTTCGCGCCGTTTCCCGACCGTTGGCGGTGGGCTTTCTGCTGCCCACCATCGCCAGCTGCGCGCTGTTCAGCAGATCGTGGCGGGACCCTTCGACCCAAAGCGCCAGGGGAGGGTCCGGCAATTCCTTCAACATCGACGGATAGTCGGGGGAATCCCGCGTGACCAGGGTGCGGCCTGGCTGGTCGAGCCAACGCCGCCACTGGTCCATACGGCTCCGATCCGGATCCCCGAGACGTTCCGCCTGGCGTCTGGAAACACCCGCCGCGATCAGTTCGGCGCGGGAGATTTCAACCACCTCCTCCACGGTGGCGTGCCGCTCCATCAGGGCCGAGAAGCGACGCCCGGGAGGGGGCGCGGCGGACTGGAGAACCTGGAGCCAAGCGCCGAGTTTCATGATCTGACCTGCTGCTATAATCGACCGTTGCGGGCCGCCGAACGGCTGCCGCACCGCATCGTTTCATAGACTACTATGGTCAACTCCTCAAGGCGTTGATCAAACTCGGCGGATTTGAAGGGAAATTCCAGGTCAGGCTCCATGGCGCAGTTAACCATCCTTCACTACCCGGACCCCCGGCTGCGGATCAAGGCCAGGCCGGTCACGGAAGTCGATGCGCGTATCCGCAGGTTGGTGGCGGACATGTTGGAGACCATGTACTCGGCTTCCGGAATCGGGCTTGCGGCAACGCAGGTCAATGTGCACGAGCGTGTTCTGGTGGTGGATGTCTCTGAAGAGCGCAACCAGCCGCATTGCCTCATCAATCCGAAAATCCTGCACTCCGAGGGCGAAGTCAGCTACGAGGAAGGCTGCCTGTCGGTTCCTGATGTATATGAATCCGTAACTCGGGCGGAGTCCATCCGCGTCGAGGCGCTCAACACCGATGGCGAACGCTTCGAGATGGATGTCGAAGGGTTGCCCGCCATCTGCATTCAGCACGAGATGGACCACCTGGAAGGGAAGCTGTTCGTGGATTACCTTTCGGCCCTGAAACGCGGCCGGCTGCGGACGAAATTCCGCAAGAAGGCCCGCCGCGCTCCCGTGTCCCGCGAGGCTGGACGGTCCACCATTTCGGCGCCTGTCATCTGACCCGTTCGCAATCTCCGACCGTGGCCATGCCGAGGGTCGCCTTCGCGGGCACGCCGGAATTCGCGGTGCCCTGCCTGCAGCGGCTGCTTGCGGGCGGCTGCGAGGTTTGCCTGGTGCTGACCCAACCCGACCGGCCGGCGGGGCGGGGGCGGCGCATGACCCCAAGTCCCGTAAAGGTCGAAGCGCTCGGCCACGGGTTGCGGGTGCGGCAGCCGCGCCGGCTGGACAGCGGCGCGGCGCCGGAGGACTGGGGAGACGCGCCCGACCTGTTGGTGGTGGTCGCCTACGGATTGCTGATTCCGCCCTGGCTGCTTGACTGGCCCCGATACGGCGCCGTCAACGTTCATGCTTCCCTGTTGCCGCGCTGGCGCGGAGCCGCGCCCATCCAGTACGCCATCCTGGCGGGAGACGCCGAGTCCGGGGTGTGCCTCATGCGGATGGATACCGGGCTCGATACGGGACCTGTATACGGACGCAGCAAGCTCGCCATCAAGGCTGGCGACACGGCGGGGACGCTGCATGATCGGCTTGCGCAGGCCGGCGCGGATCTTCTGGCGGATTCACTGCCGGGCATTCTGCTGGGAGAGTCGGTACCCGAACCGCAGGATGACGCCCTGGCGACCTATGCGCCGAGGATCGCCAAGTCCGAAGCCATTCTGGACTGGAACTCGCCGGCGGTCGAACTGGCGCGCCGGGTGCGTGCCTTCAACCCCTGGCCTGTGGCCGAGACCAGCACCGCTGGCGGTGACCGGTTGCGTATCTGGGAAGCGGTCGCGCTGGAGTGTCGCCCGGGCACGCGTCCGGGGTCGGTGGTCCACACCGGCGCGGAGGGAATTGACGTGGCGACCGGCACCGGAATCCTGCGCGTCCTGCGTCTGCAGCCGCCCGGTGGGCGCGTGATGAGCGCCGGCGCCTATCTCAACGCGCATCCTCTCGAGGGCGACTCTCTTGGCGGCTGAGAATACTGCGGCCCCGGGGAAACGGCCCGGCTCCGCCGTTCGCGCCCTCGCGGCGAGAGTCAACGCCCGGGTTGTGGCCGGAGGATCGTCGCTCGAGGCGGCTTTTTCAGCCTATCCGCCCCCGCCGGAGCGGGATATCGGCCTGTTGAGGGAACTCTGCTATGGATCGCTTCGATGGCATCACCGGCTGGAGCACCAGGTCAGGCGCCTGGTCCAAAGGCCGCGGGAGCCGGTTGACCCGCCGCTGGCCTCGCTGTTGCGTATCGGCCTCTACCAGCTCCAGTGGCTGCGTATCCCCGATCACGCGGCGGTGGCGGCTACGGTGGACGCCGCGGCAGCGCTGGGCAAACGGCGTGCGAAGGGCTTCGTCAATGCCGTGCTGAGACGCTACCTGCGCGAGCGCCAGAGCCTGGGAGAGCGCTTGAGCGAAGTCCGGGAAGCCGAAACCAGCCATCCGGACTGGATGCTGGACAGGGTCAGCAAGGATTGGCCCGACCACTGGCGGCGCGTGGTCGAGGAGAATAATCGCCAGCCGCCCATGTGGTTGCGAGTCAACCTGCGCCGTACCACCCGTGCCGACTACCTGGACAGGCTGGCGGCGCAGGGCATTGCCGCGCAGCCCGTGCGGAACCCGCCCAGCGCCGTGTTGCTGGAACGGGCCATGCCCAAGGACGGTTTGCCCGGCTTCGCCGACGGACTGGTTTCAGTGCACGATGCCGGCGCACAGCTGGCAGCGCAATGGCTCGACCCGCGACCCGGCCAGCGGGTGCTGGACGCGTGCGCGGCTCCCGGAGGAAAGTGCGCGCACGTACTTGAGAGCTGTCCCGGGCTCGACGAGATGGTGGCGCTGGATCTGGACCGGGACCGCCTGGATGTCGTCGCCGGCGAACTGGACCGGCTCGGCCTGCGGGCAACGCTGGTCTGCGCGGACGCGTCCACGCCCGAATCCTGGTGGGACGGTCGCCCGTTCGACCGGATCCTGCTGGATGCGCCCTGCAGCGCCCTGGGAGTGATTCGCCGCCACCCCGACATCAAGGTGCTGCGCCGTGCCGGGGACATTCCCCGGGCGGCAGCCAGACAGCGTGATCTGCTCCATGCGCTGTGGCCACTGCTTTCCCGCGACGGACGGCTGCTCTACGTCACTTGCACCGTGGTCCACCAGGAGAACCGGGAACAGATCGGGGATTTTCTCGCCGACACCCCGACCGCACGTAGCGTGGGAACCGCTTCGGCCTCAAGTCGTCAGATTCTGCCCGGGGAGACTAATATGGACGGCTTCTATTATGCTTGCATGCGGAAGGCTGGATAGAGTGATCGCGGCGTGGCCTGGAAAGACGGAATACCCGGTGGGACCCTGGCGGTCTGAAATTCCCGGTTGGCGCCGAAAGGCCGCTGTTGCGGCGGCGTTGTCGCTGGTGACATGTTTGCCGGTTGCTGCGCAGGAGGATCCCGGAAGATTCGATGTCCGCACTGCAAGCGTGACGTTGACGGGCGGCGTCCATTATCTTGATGCGTGGGTCGAATACCGGCTGTCGACGGATGCAAGGGAGGCCCTGGACGCGGGAGTGCCGCTCACATTCGATCTGGATGTGGAGTTCATCAACCCCCGGTGGTACTGGACAGACGAGCTCGTCGGCAGGCTGACCCAGAGTTACCGACTCCAGTATCACGCCCTGAGCGAGCGCTACGTCGTTCTAAACGTCAACAGCGAGGAGCAAAACACCTTTGCGACCTTGTTTTCCGCCCTGAATTTCCTTGGGCGCGTCGGTGAGCTGCCGCTGATCGACGCGACGCTGCTGAATCCCGACATCGCCTACGACATTCGGATCAGGACGCAGCTGCGTGTCGAGGCGGTACCCGACCCGTGGGGGTTCCTCGCGTTCTGGCGGCGGGAGTGGTCGATCAGGAGCGACTGGTTCCGATGGCGCATGCAAGGCTGAGGCCGATAGCCGTCGTCCTGGCGATCGCCGCCGGCGCCGTGCTCTGGTTGGCAGGTCTCATATGGTTTGCTCAAGTCGCCCAGAACTCCGCCGCGCTGGCCCGGTTGCAGAGCGGCATCCTGCTGGTCAGCGTTGCCGCGATCTGCGTGCTGTCGCTGGTGATCATCGGCAACATCCTCAAGCTGGTTCGAGACTATCGCGATCAGGTGCCCGGCGCGCGGCTGACGGCGCGAATGGTGGCGCTGCTGGTCGTCCTGACCGTGGTGCCGCTGCTGGTGGTTTATACCTTCTCGCTGCAATTCATCAATCGGGGAATCGACAGTTGGTTCAGCCTTGAGCTGGAGGAGGGTCTGGAGGCTTCGCTCGAGCTGAGCCGCAGTGCGCTGGATGTGCAGATGCGGGAAAACCTTGCCGAAGCGCGGCGGATCGCCCAGCAGTTGGCGCCGGGTGGGGGAGGTGACCTGGTGGGCGAACTCGGCGAGCTTCGGCGCGACGCAGGCGCAGTGGAATTGACGGTCTTCAATGCGTCCGACGGTCGCATCCTCGCCACCAGTTCCGAGAATCCGTCGCCAGGTGTTCCACAGTTTCCGGGAGCCGAACTGATGTTCCAGCTGCGGCAAGGCGGGTCCTACGTCAGTCTGGAACCGCGGACGGACGGCGGTGTGGATATCCTGGCGGCCTCGAACGTTGTCGCTGGCGACGCGCTGATCGAACGTGGCGTCCTGCTGGCCAAGTTTGCGGTGGAGCCTCAATTGGCCGAGTTGGTGGAGCGCGCCGAGGTCAGCTACGAGCAGTACGCCGAATTGTCGTTCCTGAGGACGCCCCTGAAGACGAGTCTCACGCTGACGTTGAGCGTGGTTCTGCTGACCGGACTGTTGGTGGCGCTCTACGGCGCCTTCTTCTCGGCCCGGCGCCTGGTCGGCCCGATCCAGCAGTTGATGACCGCGACACGGGCGGTGGCGAGGGGAGAATTCGACACTCGTCTGCCCACCACCGAAAGGGACGAGATAGGGTTCCTGGTCAACGCCTTCAACGACATGACGCTGCGCCTTGCGAGGTCCGATACCCAGTCAAGGGAGGGTCAGCGGCAGTTGGAGAGCGAACGGGGAAAACTGGAAGCGATTCTGGGCCGACTGTCGAGCGGCGTCATCGCGTTGGAGCCGGATCTGAGCGTCCGCACCGTCAACCGGGCAGCCAGCGCGATTCTCGGCGTCGACCTGGAGCGCTGTCAGGATGAGTCGCTTGAGGAGATCGCTGCGGAGCGACCCCTGCTGGCCCCGTTCCTGTCCGCGTTGCATCGCCATCTGGAACGGGGCGACAGCAACTGGCGGGAGCAGATCGAGCTTCCGAGGGAGGACGGGCGGCGGGTACTGGTCTGCGCCTGCGCCGCGTTGCCACCCGAGCAGGGCGATCCGGGCGGCTTCGTGGTCGTATTCGATGACATCACGGCGCTGCTGAGGGCGCAACGCGACGCCGCCTGGGGTGAGATCGCACGGCGCCTGGCCCATGAGATCAAGAACCCGTTGACCCCCATTCAGCTTTGTGCCGAACGGCTGCGTCAACGCTATCTTCCGTCGCGGTCCGTGGACCGTGAACTGCTAGACCGCTCCACGCACATCATTATCCAGCAGGTCGAAGCGCTGAAGGACATGGTCAACGAGTTCAGCGAGTATGCGCGGATGCCGGCCATGGACATGACGCAGCTCGACCTCAACGACCTGATTTCCGAAGTCGCGGAACTCTATGACCACCGGCACCCGCCCATGGAGTTCCGGCTTGAGCTCGAGGACTTGCCCGAGGTCACCGCGGATGCGGGAAGGCTCCGGCAGGTACTGCACAATCTGATTCGCAATGCCCTGGATGCCATGGAGCAAACCAGCAGCCCGCGATTGCGGATTTCCACCCGACGAGTCCGGGACGGGCGCGGGGACAAGGTGGAGATCCGGATCGTCGACAACGGGTCCGGTTTTCCGGCCGACATCGCCCGGGAGGCATTCGATCCCTATGTCACCACCAAGGCGAAAGGTAGCGGCCTTGGATTGGCTATCGCCAAGAAGCTGATCGACGAGCACGATGGTCGCATCCGGGCGCGGAACCGGCGGCGTCAGGGGGCGGAGATCGTTATACTGTTGCCCGTTACCGCAGAGGCCGGCGCTGACCCGTCATGGAGCGCGGGCCCACAAGACGAAAGGAGGGAATTCGCGTGAAGGATGCGCGGATCTTGGTCGTAGACGACGAAGCCAATATCAGAATGCTCCTGAAGGAGATTCTGGGCGAAGAGGGTTACGCCGTGACAACGGCCGAGAATGCGGCGGCTGCCAGGGCCGCCAGATCGGAACAGGACTTCGATCTGGTGCTGCTGGACATCTGGATGCCGGATACCGACGGCATTTCACTGTTGAAGGAATGGGCCAGGGAAGGTTCCATCGGGGCGGTGTTGGTGATGTCCGGACACGGCACCGTGGACACTGCCATTGAGGCGATTCGGATCGGCGCGCTGGATTTTATCGAAAAGCCGGTGTCGCTGGTCAAGTTGCTGCGCACGGTGGAGAAAGCGCTGGCGAAATCCGGTGGCGAGCGCCGCCAACTGGTGCCGCCGGTGATGGCGCCCGTGGGCAAGGGCGAGCCCATGCAGGTGCTGCGCGAGCAATTGAAGCGAGTTGCCGGACACGACACGCACACGTTGCTTACCGGCGAGCCTGGCAGTGGTCGGGACATGTGCGCCAGGTACCTCGCCAGCTTGAGTGATCGGGCCGATGCTCCGTTCGTCGCGCTCAAGGCCGGCGGTCGCGATGACGAAGGCGCGGTTTCGCTGCTGGGCGATGATCGTGGCCCGGGAGCGCTGGAGCGCGCCCACGGCGGCGTGCTGCTGCTCAGCGAAATCACCGATATGCCGCCGGATACCCAGCGAGAGCTGCTTGCGGTGTTGGAGCAGGGCCGATTCCGGCCGCGTGAAGGCACAGGGGAGAAAGATCTTGATTTGCGCATCCTCTCCAGCGCGCCCCCGGATTTTGAACAGGCCACAGACGGTTTTCGCCGGGAGCTATTGTTCCACCTGAGCGTTGTGGTAGTTCGCGTGCCACCGCTGCGGGATCACCTTGAGGATGTACCGGAGCTGTTGCGCTGCAACGTCGACATGCTGGTCGACACGGAGGGCCTGCCTTTCAGGCGCTTCGGCGTGGCCGCCCAGAACAGGTTGCGGAACTATCCCTGGCCCGGCAACATTCGCGAGCTTGAAAAC
Organism: Candidatus Rariloculaceae bacterium; assembly: GCA_965221035.1. GTDB lineage: Bacteria > Pseudomonadota > Gammaproteobacteria > Steroidobacterales > Rariloculaceae > UBA6522. The sequence goes on along the minus strand of OZ244860.1, from coordinate 2,331,534 downwards.
ATCGTGCGCCGGCTGCTGATCCTGGGCGCGGACGAGGAAATCAGTCTGCAGGAAGTGGAAGCGCAACTGGCGGCCGCAGCCACGAAGGGCGAGCCGCTGGTCAAGCTGGACCTGCTCTCCATGCCGCTGCGCGAAGCCAGGGAGCACTTCGAGCGCGCCTATCTGCAGCAGCAACTCATGCTTTGCGACGGCAAGGTGGGCAAGCTCGCCACGAGGGTGGGTATGGAGCGGACCCACCTGTATCGAAAGCTGCGTTCGTTGGGGGTGGATTTCAGGCGCGTGGCGGTGGAGTAATCTCCCGGAATTCTTTGGGCTTTGGGGGAGGCGCCGCGAGGGTGTGTGGGGGTGCCCGTTGTTCGCTTGACCTGGGCCGCCATCCCTGGCGGCCCAGGATCGGGGTTCGGCGCTCTTGGCCCTCCCTGGCCTCGCGCCGAACCCACGACGCGAACAACGGGCACCCCCACACACCCTCGCGGCGCCAAACCGGTGTACTGTAGGAGCCAGCCGTACGCGCGCTTTGAGCCTGAATTGGCGCGGAATTTGGGGATGGTGGCTCAGTCGGGGAGCTTGATCAGCAACACCTCGATTTCGGCGTTCCAGAGGCGGTCGCGGATGCCGTTCAGGGAGTCCAGGTCGCTGGTCGGTCCGATGCGAACGCGGTGATAGTTGTCGGTGTCGATGGTGACACGCTGTATACGCGATTCGATTCCCAACAGGGCCAGGTTGGCGCGCATGCGCTCGGCATCCGCCTCGGCCCTGAAGGATCCGGCCTGCAGAACGTAGCTGCCGGGCTCCTCAAGCACGGTCGCGGTCTCGCCGGGGTCGTCCGGCGTCGCTTCAGATTCCGTTTCCGGCAGCACGACTTCAAACCTGGGGAGGATGTCGTAGAACTCGAACCGCATGCCTTCATCGGCGACGGTTTCCGTCGCGGCAGGAGCGGGTTCGGTCGGCGCGGGCGCGACGGCCGCGGGTGGTGCCGTCACGGTTACGTCGATGGGCTGCCGCGGAACGGTCTCCCGCCCGTCGACGTAGAAGTAGCCCGCCAACAGCAGGCCCGGAACCAGCCCGACCAGCATCCAGCCCCAGCCCGATGCCCCCTTCCGCCTTGTTCTTGAGCGTCGTCTGGCCGCCATCGCGCCGCCTACATGCTTTCGGGCGCGGACACGCCCAGCAACGTCAGTCCGTTGCGCAGGACCTGTTGCACGCCGCGGGCCAGGGTCACACGGGCGTTGCGCAGCGTATCGTCGCTCACCAGGACCCGGTGGGCGTTGTAACAGGAGTGGAAACTTGCGGCCAGGTCCCGCAGGTATTGAACCAGCTGCTGAGGCCTGCGATTGGTGGCAGCCAGACTTATCACTTCGGGATAACGACTCAGGGACACCAGAAGTCCCTGTTCCGCCGTCTCGGTCAGGGAGCGCAAGTCCGTGCGTGAGGCCGGCGTCAGGCTGAATCCCTCGGCGACCATCTTGTTCAACAGGCTGGCGACACGTGCATGAGCGTACTGGACATAATACACCGGATTGTCATTGGACTGCGCCTTCGCCAACTCCAGGTCGAAGTCCAGATGCTGGTCGTAGGAACGGGAAACGTAGAAGAAACGCGCCGCATCGTTGCCGACTTCTTCGCGCAACTGGCGCAGGGTGACGTACTCGCCGGAGCGGGTCGACATCTGCACCTTCTCCTTGCCGCGGTACAGGGTCGCAAACTGCACCAGGCGCACCTCCAGCGATTCGCCCGGTTCGCCCATGGCCTCGAGGCCCGCCCGGACCCTGGGGACGTAGCCGTGGTGGTCGGCTCCGAGAATGTCCAGCAGCACCTCGAAACCTCGCGTCCGCTTTTCGTAGTGGTAGGCGATGTCGGATGCGAAGTAGGTCGTGGCGCCGTTCTCCCGCACCACCACCCGGTCCTTTTCGTCCCCGTACTCGGTCGCCTTGAACCACACCGCTCCGTCGCGAACGTATAGCCGGTCCCGCTCGTTGAGGCGCTCCAGCGCACGATGAAGACCACCGCCGTCGGTGAGGCTGCGTTCGGAGTACCAGTTGTCGGGGCGCACGCCGAATTCAGCCAGGTCCTCGCGGATATCGTCGAGCACGCTGTTGCGGGCCGCGTTGGAAATCACCGAGAAGCCCGTATCCCCCAGGCCGTATCGAACCGCGTCGATGATCCGGTCCAGAAGCACGTCATCGTCGGACGGGGGTTCGGCGAGGATTTGAAGCAGCGAGGTCCGGTCGAAGCGGGCCATTCGGTCCTCCCACTGCGTGAGCAGTTGCCCGGCAATCCTGCCCACGTAGTCGCCCTGGTAGGCGGCTCGGGGAAAGTCGATCTCTTCTCCGAGCGCCTGCAGGTACCGGAGCCAGACGCTCACCGTCAGGATGTCCATCTGACGGCCGGCGTCGTTGACGTAGTATTCCTCGTGGACATCGTGTCCGGTGGCGCGCAGCAGGTTGGCCACGCAGGCACCGTAGGCGGCGTGTCGGCCATGACCGACATGCAGCGGGCCGGTCGGATTGGCCGAGACGTACTCCACGATCACCCGCTGCGGGTGTCCCGAGGCGGATTTGCCGAGGTTGGAGGTGCCGTAGTCTGTACCCTCATCCAGAATGCGAAGCAACCCGTCGCGCCAGACTTCGGGCGAAACCCGGATGTTAAGGTAGCCTGGCCCGGCCACCTCGATTTCGCGAATGGGCCCATTGTCATTGTCGACTTGTTCGGATTTCGCCTGGAGTCTTTGGGCGACGTCCGTTGGGGGCAACTTCAGCGGTCTTGCGAGCCTCATCGCGACGGTGGTCGTGAAGTCGCCGTGCGACGGGTCGCGGGTTCGCTTCAGCCGCGGCGCCGATTGCGCGGGGTCCGCGCCTTTCAGCTCCTCCGACCATTGGGCATACCGATGTCTGTGCTCCGGATCACAGTTTTCGGGATCCCACTCCTGGAGTCGTTCGTCCTTCAGGCGCGACCAGGCCTCCTCCAGGATTCTCTCCAGGTCCTCTTTGATATTGCCGCGCAAGGGTCCAGTCCACCGGCCTCGGGGAGGCGGCATTCTACCCGAAGCTCGTTCCGATGCGGCGGGACATGCCAACGTGTTCAGTGCGTACTTGACCTAGTAGGATGACCAGGTTAACTTTCGAGCATGAAGACGATGCTGGTATCCGAGTTCAAGGCGAAGTGCATAGCGGCGCTCAAGGAGGTGCACCGCTCCCGTGATCCGCTGGTGGTGACGCTCCGAGGCAAGCCCATGGTGACGATCCAGCCATTCCCGGATTTCCCGCCGGGGAAGCACCTTGGCGGGTTGAAGGGCAAGATGGCCATTCGCGGTGATCTCGTCCACATGGACTCGACAGGTGACTGGGACATGCTTGAGTGACGTTGTTGCTCGACTCACAGGATCATTGAGTGGCACACCGGTCGGCTTGATCACTCTGATTGACTTGAAGCCGTTGCGATAGATGTCGCGCATCGCGCCGAGAAACTCGGCCTGATCCGACACCACCAGGTAGTCGAGCGGCGTCTCCAGCTGCATGCGTGCCCGATGAAAGGGATGAATCACGGGCTGGCCCCTGGCGAACCGAAAGGCGGTGTCGGGGTCGACGGAGAGATTGTTGTTCAGAAACGCGTCGAAGGAATAGTTGGTGTGCAAGTGGGTATCGCCCCAAGGAAGCTGCCGCTCGGCCGCCGCGGTGCCGGCGAAAATCAGAACGAATGTGCAGATGGCTGCGGCGGTCGCTTTCATACGAGGCGCTCCTCTTGGCCAGACTAGTCCTCGAATGTGTATCTGTAGCCTCCTTTCCCAAGCAAGCATCGCCCGTTTCTCAGGAAAAAGGAGGATTGGCGAATTGCGGTCGGCAATTATCCGATCTCGTATTTGCGGACAGTTCCACTCTTCTGGATGCCAGCCACATAGGGCGCGGGAGTTTTGGCCGTGAAAAGAGCGATGCGCTTTCGTCCCTTTATCAGCACGTCGGCGATTTCCGGTCCTGTCGCGTTCTTCATCCGAATCACGACCACACGAGCCGAGTGCTGCCGGATTGCCTGCAATTCTGCCATCCGGTAACGCACATTCCTGTCTTTCGTTACCGCCACCCAGCCCTTGCGTCCGACGAGCGCGATCCAATCCTCGTCCGGTGCGGCCGGAAGGAGATGATCGTCATGCACCTCTATGGCCATCCCGTTGTCACGAAGCAGGTTCGCGATGATGTGCTTGCCGAGATTGCGATCAAGGAAGAGGGTGGGTTCAGGCGGCTGCTTGGAGTTCGCAGCGGATCGCTTCTTCGATTTCCGCGTTTTCGCGCTCATAGTCTTGCGCCAGGTCCGTGATGGATTCACCGGCCTTGTAGCGTTCGGCGATGAGCCCGGTGGCGAGGCCGGTGCCAGCAATGACAGGACGTCCGGCGGAAAGCCTGGGGTCGATGACGATCATCGCTGGAGTTTCCTCCATGGCGTTGCGGGTGAATGGATGGAGCTTGATCGGTACGCCGGAGCCGTCGCGAACGATGCGGCGAAGCGCTGCGCTGATCACCTGTCGCATGGCGATTTGACCCACTTGGCTGATGTTGATCAGTTGCCCGTACTGTTCGATGAACAGATCCAGCCCGTCCGTCTCCAACTCGTGGCTGATAAGAGGATGGCGTGTGCCCAGCGCTCCTCGGGCATGCGCTTTCAGGTACTCAATGGCCTTGCGAACGCTCGGCATCTTCACGTCGTGCTCACGCCGGATGGCGGCCAGTACGTGGAGCTCGGTGAGGTTGAGGAAGGAGAGCAGCGGCGGCGCGCTCAAGGGTACATCGATCAGGGGCTCAACTGAACCTCGACCCAACGACCAGTAGCGAATGGTCGACGCGGGCACAGAAAGGTAATGAGCGGCTTCCGAGATTGTATACGCTGGGAGTTTTCGGGGATCGTTGGTTGTGGGCTGTTGTCCGGTCATGGGCCGCCCCCTGGTGCTTGCGATCGATGATTGATTCAAAAACATACATCAGTCGACTGGGCACAGTCCATCCAAGTTTGTAAATCGGCATGAAATAGTGGTCCACTAGCGAGGGGATCGGCGTCCAAAATTGACCCACCCCTTGGAGTGATCCCTATCGACTGGACAATGTGACGGCGGGATATTGCCAGCAAGCTTGCCGAGCCAAGAGGACAAGACGACGGCCCGTAGTCATCGCAGTTACAGCCTTGAGTTCAAGCGCCAGGTGGCGCAGTACGAAGCGAGGATCTCGGAGCTCGGGCGCAAGGTGGGTCAGTTGGTCATGTAAAACGACCTGCTGAAAAAAAACCGCCGGTCAGTCGAGCGGTCGAGCGGCCGAGCAGCGGGACCTCCTCCATCGTGAGCGGCCCGACGGGTTCCCGGTCCGACGAGGCTGTCAGCGGATGAATCTTGCACGCAGCAGTGACTATTATCGGCCCCGGCCGTGGTAAGGACGAAGCGGCGTTTATCGAACGGATCGAGGCGATCTGAGCGGAGTTTCCCCGATACAGTGATCGGCGTGTCACCGCAGAGCTTCATCACGAAGGCCAACGAGTCAATCAAAAGCGCGTGGCCCCCATCCTGCGCGAATACGGCCTGAGCGTGAAGCTGCGGCGCAAGTCGTGGAGCCGTAAGCCTTCAAGGCTCCCGCGCGCGCACCCGGCTCCAGGATTCGTTGATGTTGGTTTGATGCGCGCCCGCATTGCGACTGGGAAACGTGTACGGATTGCCCTCGGTCGTCGGCAGGCCGGCCAGTACTCCGGTCGCGGCCGGCGGAATTGGAACGATCCGTCCGCTCGTCTTGCTGTCGCGGAGACGCATCTCGCCCGCGTCGAAGTCAAGATCGTCCCAAGCCAGGCCCATGATCTCATTGCGCCGGCATCCTTGCGGGCGTGGTCGGGCGCGATCTCACCGTGCCGGCCCACGGTGTCGCGTCTCGACTTGCCGTTGGACCGAGTCTGGATCACGTAGACTTTGCGCGCTTGCGTAAGCAAACCGAAAGAGAGTGGGTTGAAATCCGAGAGCATTACAGCGTACATAAGGCACGGACGCAAGACCGAAAGTGAGTTTCAGTGTGAAGATTAATATATATATTACAAGGCCTTATGCAAGCTACGCGCATGTCGGCGCATCTGTGGCGGAGGTGCGGAAATCATGAAGTTTCTGCTCGACACGCATGTCTGGATCTGGTCGCAGGAGCTACCGGAAAAGCTGGGTCGCCGGGCGGCGCGGGCGCTGCTGGCGCCGGAGCACGTCAACATGGTTTCCGCGATCTCCACGCTGGAAATTGCGCGGTTGCTGGCGGTCGAGGCCATTTCACTGACTGTCCCGCTGGATGCATGGATTGGAGACTCCCTCAGGGGTCTGGAGGTGAGGACGGCCAAGGTGACACATGAGATCGCCGCCGAGGCATACCGCCTCCCGCCCGAGTTTCACAAGGATCCGACAGACCGGATCCTGGTCGCCACAGCCCGCATTCACCAACTGGTCCTGTTGACCGCGGATGAACGGATTCTCCAGTACCCTCACGCCCGGACAATGGATGCGCGCTCCTAGGAACGTGCGGCTCGATCGATGGGATCGACGCCTGACCGTCACGCTTCGATGGGATCGACATCGACACTCCAGCGCACCCGGCGGGCGGCGGGCCATGTTCGCACCAGGGGCGCGAGTTCCGCCATCAGTCGGCGCAGGGGCTGCCGGCGGGGACTCTGGAACAGCAGCCGCGCGCGATACCGTCCGCCGCGCCGCTCCATGGAGGCGGGCGCCGGCCCCAGCACCTCCACTCCGTCGGCGAACCTTCGTGCCGCCGCGGCCACCTGTTCGAGGAAGGCGCGGGCCGGCGGTCGGCGGGTAGCCTCGGCGCGCCACAGGATGAGGTGGGAAAACGGCGGCCACCCGGCGTCCCTGCGTTCGGCCAGCGCCAGCCGGGCAAAGTCGGCGTAATCCTGGCCGGCCAGCCGGCGGAGCAGCGGGTGGTCGGGGTAATGGCTCTGAACGAGCACTTCGCCGGTCCGGTCGCGGCGCCCGGCCCGGCCGGCGACCTGTAGCAGGATCTGGGCAAATCGCTCGGTACTGCGATAGTCGGTGCCGAAAAGACCCTGGTCGGCGTTGAGCACGCCCACCAGGGTGACCCGTGGGAAGTCGTGGCCCTTGGTGAGCATTTGCGTGCCCACAAGGATTTGCGTTTCGCCGCGTCTGACATCCGCAAGTACGGTTCCCACGCTTCCCCGGCGGGCAGCCGAATCGCGATCAAGCCGCGCGATGCGGGCTTCGGGAAACAGCGATGCCAGTTCTGAAGCGATCCGCTGAGTGCCCGCACCCACCGCGATGCGTTCGGAGCCGCAGGTGGCGCAGACCCAGTTCAACGCCTTGGTGCGGCCGCAGTGGTGGCAACGCAGCCGACCGGTCCCGGCGTGGATTGTCATTCTGGCGTCGCAGCGGTCGCAGTCCTGCGCGGTGCCGCAGGTGGTGCACAGCAACACGGGGGCGAATCCGCGGCGGTTGATGAACAGCAGGATCTGGCACTCGGCGTCCAGGTGCCGGCGTATCGCCGTGACCAGGGGCGTCGACAGACCCTGGCGGACGCCGTGGCGGTTCATGTCGATGACGCGAATGTCCGGTCGACCGGCGGACCCGATGCGTCGGCTGATGACGAGGGGACGGTACTGGCCCCGGTCGGCGTTGTTGACACTCTCCAGGGACGGCGTCGCGGAGGCCAGCAGTACGGGGATGTCGAGGCGCTGGGCCCGAAGCACGGCCAGGTCCCTGGCCGAATAGCGAAATCCATCCTGCTGCTTGTAGGAAGGGTCGTGTTCCTCGTCAACGATGATGAGCCCCGGGTTGGCAATGGGTGCGAACACCGCGGAGCGCGTGCCGAGGATGAGTCTGGCCGACCCCGAGCGCGTATCCTGCCATGCATCCAGGCGGCGTCCCGGCGAAAGTCCCGAGTGCATCACCGCCAGGCGCTGGGCGAATCGCTTCTGCAGGCGGTCGATCAACTGGGGCGTGAGGCCGATTTCCGGCACCAGCAGCAGACTCTGGCGGCCGGCTTCAAGTTCGCGGGCTATCAACCGCAAGTAGACCTCGGTCTTGCCGCTGCCGGTCACCCCCTGGAGCAGCCAGGCGCGATAACCCGGCGGTGCCTCGGCGACGGAATCCACGCAGTGCTGTTGTTCCGTGGTCAGCGTCGGCGGCGTGTCGCGCTCGGTTTCGAGAGCAGTACCGGCGCGTTGAGGAGGCCTGCAACGGATCCAGCCCTTGTCGCTCATGCGCCGCAAGACCTCCCTGGACACACCCTGGGCCACAAATTCGGCTGTTTCGACCGCGCCGGCGCGGATGAGCAGCTCCAGCGCATCGGCCTGACGCGGCGCCCGCAGGCGAACGGTACCTGGATCCCGGGCCTGTCCCCCGGCTGTCAGCTCCCATGGTCCGGAGACCGCCCGGACGGGGCTGCGTCCGCGGCGCAGCGGCACCGGCAGTGCCTGGCTCAGCACTTCGCCGATGGGGTAATGGTAGTAGTCGGCGCACCACCGCAGGGTCCTGAGAAGCTCTCCCGCCAGCACCGGTTCCGTGTCAATGGATTCGATCACGTCGCGCAGCTTGTCCGCCGGCAACGACGACTCGCCGGGATGCTCGACGACCAGGCCGATGCGCTTGCTGTTACCGAGGGGCACGCGCACGCGGCATCCCGGACGGGGCAGTTCGCCGGGTCCCGTCCAGCGATAGTCCAGCGCGTCGGTCAGCGGCGCCGGGACCGCGACCCGCAGAACGTTCGACCGCGGCGTCATCGGGACGTCAACGCGCCGATGCGGGCGAATAGTGAGACAAAGTCAACGGGTAGGCGGTGTCGGAAGCCGGGCACGAGTCTGGATCGGTCAGCATGCGAATGCAGTGTATCAAGGAGGGGCGATGCCGCAATCCCCTCAAATGGCCGATAACGGGTCGTTCAGGACTGGACAGTCTGTCGAAAAGGGGATGGTTTTCAAAACTTTCGACTCACCGCGAACGGAGCGAACGAGATTTATATACAATCCGCGCCTGAATTTGTCGGTGGTCGCGGCACAAGCGGTCGGGCCGGGCTGAAAGGGGGGCGTCCGGCCAGGGTGAATGGTTGCAAGGCATGTCGGCTCGAATCGATGTCGACGGGAGAATTTCTATGAAGATCGGCGTTCCCGGTGAAACCCATCCGGGCGAACAGCGAGTCGCGATCACACCCGATGTCGCGGCACAATTGCTGAAACTCGGGTTTTCGGTCTCGATGGAGGCTGGTGCCGGGGCGTCCGCCAGCTTCGGGGACGACGCCTATGCGGAAGTCGGAGTGGATGTGGTGGCGGACCGGGCCGCGCTCTGGTCCGCAAGTGACATCATCCTGAAGGTCAGGGCGCCGAACGAGCAGGAACTCGACCTGTTTCGGTCCGGACAGGTCCTGATCTCCTTCCTGTGGCCGGCCCAGAATCCCGAACTCCTGGAACGGCTGGCCCAGGCGGGCGTCACCGCGCTGGCCATGGACAGCGTGCCGCGAATTTCCCGCGCCCAGAAGCTCGACGCGCTCAGTTCCATGGCCAATATCGCCGGCTATCGCGCGGTGGTCGAGGCGGCGCAGCACTTCGGCCGCTTTTTCACCGGGCAGATTACCGCCGCCGGCCGGGTGCCGCCGGCCAAGGTGCTGGTGATCGGCGCCGGGGTGGCCGGGCTGGCCGCCATCGGCGTGGCCAGGAGCATGGGCGCGATCGTCCGCGCCTTCGACACCCGTCCGGAGGTCAAGGAGCAGGTCGAAAGCATGGACGGCGAGTTCCTGATGCTTGACTTCGAGGAGGAGGGATCAGGCGAGGGCGGATACGCCAAGGTGATGAGCGAGGAGTTCATCAAGGCCGAGATGGCGTTGTTCGCCGAGCAGGCCAGGGACGTGGACATCATCATCACCACCGCGCTGATTCCGGGCCGCCCCGCGCCGGAGCTGATCACGGAGGAGATGGTCGCGTCCATGAAACCGGGCAGCGTCATCGTCGACCTGGCGGCGGAACAGGGCGGCAATTGCTCGGTCACCGAGGCCGACCGCGTGGTTCAACGCCACGGCGTCACCGTCATCGGCTATACGGACCTGCCCAGCCGGCTGGCGGCCCAGTCGAGCCAGCTCTACGGAACCAATCTGCGACACCTGCTGAACGACATGTGCCCACAGGACGACGGTGAATTGACCGTGGACATGGAGGACGAGGTGATTCGTGGCGCCACCGTGGTCAAGGACGGGGAGATCACCTGGCCGCCCCCCAGGATCGCCGACCCGTCTCCTCCCCCCGCGCCGGCCGAGGCCGCGCAAGCGCCGCCCACGGTACCGGAACGCAAGCGTTCGTTGCTCGGGCCGCTGCTCACCTTCGGCGTCGGCGGACTCGCGCTGCTTGGACTGGGCGCGGTGGCGCCGCCATCGTTCATGGCCCATTTCACGGTGTTCGTGCTGGCCTGTTTCGTCGGCTACATGGTGATATGGAACGTCACGCCGGCGTTGCACACGCCCTTGATGAGCGTCACCAACGCGATTTCCAGCATCATCATCATCGGCGCCCTGCTGCAGATCAGTTCACCGCTGAACTGGATCGCCTGGGTCGCCGGCATCACGGTGTTCATCACGAGCATCAACATCGCCGGAGGCTTTGCGGTCACCCGGCGCATGCTCGACATGTTCAGGAAGTAGGAGAGCGTCATGCCAGAAGGAATTGTGACGGTCGCCTACATCAGCGCCACGATACTCTTCATCCTCGCCCTGGGCGGGCTGAGCCATCCGGAGACCGCCCGGCGCGGCAACCTGTACGGCATCATCGGCATGAGCATCGCGTTGCTCGCCACCATTTTCGGGGTGGTGTCGGCGAACTACCCGATGCTGTTGGCCGGACTGGTCGCGGGCGGCTTCATCGGCCTGATCCTGGCGCGGCGCGTGCAGATGACGCAGATGCCGGAGCTGGTTGCCATCCTGCACAGCCTGGTGGGACTGGCGGCGGTGCTGGTGGGCTTCGTGAATTTCCTCGACCCGGAAGTGCATTACACGGGCGTCGAGTTGACCATTCACGACATCGAAACCTACCTGGGGATACTCATCGGCGCGGTGACCTTTTCCGGCTCGGTGATCGCCTTCGGCAAGCTCAGCGGCAAGATCGGCGGCGCGCCCCTGACTCTGCCGGCACGACACTGGCTGAATCTGGCGCTGCTGCTCATCGCCATCTGGTACGGCTACCAGTTCGTGGTCGAGTCGGCGGCCGGCGGAGGGCTTGTGCCGCTGCTCATCATGACCGCCGTGGCGCTGCTGTTCGGCATCCACATGGTGATGGCCATCGGCGGGGCGGACATGCCGGTGGTGGTCTCCATGCTCAACAGCTACTCGGGATGGGCGGCCGCTGCCACCGGCTTCATGCTGAGCAACGATCTGCTCATCGTTACCGGGGCGCTGGTGGGCAGCAGCGGCGCGATCCTGAGCTACATCATGTGCCGGGCGATGAACCGACGATTCCTGGCGGTCATCGCCGGCGGGTTCGGCACCGCTGGCAGCGCCTCCGCCGGTGGCGGGGACGATCAGGGCGAGGTGGTTCCCGTGGACGCCGCCGAGGCGGCGAACCTGCTGGCGGGCTCGAAGGAAATCATGATCGTTCCGGGTTATGGAATGGCCGTGGCCCAAGCCCAGCATATCGTCTGCGAAATCACCAAGATCCTGAGGGACAAGGGCGTCAACGTGCGTTTCGGAATCCACCCGGTGGCCGGACGGATGCCCGGTCACATGAACGTGCTGCTGGCCGAGGCGCGGGTGCCATACGACATCGTGTTCGAGATGGACGAGATCAACGAGGACTTTCCCGAAGTGGATGTTTCCATCGTCATCGGCGCCAATGACATCGTCAATCCATCGGCCCAGGAAGATCCCGACAGCCCAATCGCCGGCATGCCCGTGCTGGAAGTCTGGAAGGGCGGAACGACCATCGTGCTGAAGCGGAGCATGGCCACCGGATACGCGGGCGTACAGAATCCGCTGTTCTTCAAGGACAACACGCGGATGCTGTTCGGGGATGCCCGCGAGAGCCTGGACGCGGTTCTCAAGGAAATCTAACGTCGGGTTTTTACATCAAAAGCTGTTGAATAATGCCGGCGTCTCGGTAAAACTTGTTGCGCCCGAGACGAACCCGGCCGAAACCATGCAACCCAACGCCGTTAGCCAGGAAGTTCTGCGCACCGATGTCGCAGGCATGCCCTTGGAGTGGATCGACTATCGCGACGCCGTGAGGCTCTATCACATGTCGAGGGTGGCCTATGTCTGCGGTTCGCCCATCTACCGGGTCCGTGGCGGCTGGAACGCCGGCACGGGCCTGCGCAGCGTTGTCGAGGTCAACTCCATCATCGCCACCGAGGGCGACCCCGGACTGCGTGAGCGGGGGAATCCGTTCACGCCGCCGTTGAACAACCGGACGTTGTTCAAGCGCGACGCCAATGTCTGCATGTATTGCGCGCAGCAGTTTCCGACCCGCGACCTGACCCGCGACCACATCACGCCGCTCAGCCTGGGTGGCAGCGACACGTGGACCAACGTGGTCGCCGCGTGTCGGCGCTGCAACAATTTCAAGGGCGGCCGCACCCCCGAGCAGGCGGGGATGAAGCTCATCGCGATACCGTTCACGCCGACCTACGCGGAATACATCTACCTGAAGGCGCGCCGTGTGCTGGCCGATCAGATGGAGTACCTGCTGACGCACTTTCCGCGCACGTCCCCGCTGCACGCCAGGTTGCGTACGCATCTCGCCGGGGCGCCGGGGTGATTCCCTTGGGCTGGCTTCCCGCGCCGGCGGCCTGACTTGTTGGGCCCGGTCATCCGGGAACTTGAGCGCCGGACCGGGTTTTGCGGCGATCCGGCCCGGGTTCGTGCCGTTGTCGGCGGGAGCATCAACCAGGCGTTCAGGCTGGCGGGCGAGCCCCGGCCGTTATTCGTCAAGACAAATCGGGCGGCCGCGCTGCCCGACTTCGAGGCCGAGGCCGAAGGTCTGGCGTCTCTTGGCGCCGCGGGCGGAGTCGCCGTTCCGGCGGTCCTTGCCAGCGGTTGCGTCGGAGATGTCGCCTATCTCGCCCTGGAGTGGCTCGAACTGGGTGGCCGTACGGCGGCGGCACAGCGGCGCCTGGGCAGGGGACTGGCCCGCCAGCACCGCGCCACTTCGAAGACGTTTGGCTGGCACCGGCACAATTCCATCGGCGCGACCCCTCAACGGAATACACCGCGGGGCAACTGGCCTGACTTCTATCGGGATGAACGACTGTGGTTTCAATTCGAGTTGGCGCGGAAGAACGGATTGCCCGACCGACAGCTGATGCAGGGACGGCGATTGGCGGAGCGGCTGGAGGCATTTTTCAGGGATTACCAGCCAACGGCATCCCTCCTGCACGGTGACCTTTGGTCCGGCAACTGGGGGGCGGATGCCAACGGCAAGCCATACGTTTTCGATCCCGCAGTACATTACGGTGATCGGGAAGCGGACCTGGCGATGACGCGGCTGTTCGGCGGTTTCGGCGAGAGCTTCTATTCGGCGTATGAGGAACAGTGGCCGTTAGCCCCCGGTTGGGAGCAAAGGGCGGACCTCTACATCCTCTATCACCTGCTGAATCACTTCAATCTTTTCGGTGCAGGTTACCTGGGCCAGGTCGCCGGCTGCCTTGCCAGACTGGAACGGCACTTGTCGACCGCATAGGGATCGGCGGCTCGAAGTCCCGCACGACATCTCGAAGTCCCGCGCGACATAGAGTCAGCGGCTCGAAGTCCCGCGCCACAAGGGTCGGCGGCTCGAAGTCCCGCGCGACAAGGGTCGGCGGCTCAGCCTCTCCCGCCGCCCATCAACTCGCCGATGGAAGGTGGCGGATGCCCGGGTCCCATCCTGCCGGTCCTCAGCCGGTCCACGTAGTCGTGGTAGGCGCGCATGGCCTGGCGTCCGAATATCCAGATGATGGGCACGTTGGCCCACAGCATCACGCCGGTACCGACGCCGGTGAGGTTGTCGAGGTCCGCATCGGTCTCGATCAGGCCCCATGTGGCGACCAGGATCAGCAGGCAGTAGATGATCTTGTAGGGCAGGACCATGCGGTCGCCGAACAGGTAGACGATGCCCTGCTCGCCGTAATAGCTCCAGGAGATCATGGTGGAGATGGCGAACAGCCAGGCCGCGACGGTCACCAGCCACTGTCCCAGCCCCGGCATGACCGTGTCGAAGGCCTTCGCGGTCAGTGTCGCGCCCACGTAACTGGCGTAGATGCCGGGGTTGTCGAGCCGCGGCATGGAGTCGCTGGCCAGCGTCCCCCAGTCCACCAGCAGCCCGCCATCCTCGCCGGTCACGACGCTTCCCTCCAGGCGGTGGGCGTCGTTGCCCGACTGCGGGTTGGGATCGGCGCGTACGATCATGAAGACATTGTCGCCCGCCCTCCATGTGTCGCCGATTCGCTCCGGCACCGGCACGGTCTCCACCGTCCAGACGCCGGCACTCTCGGCGACCACCGCCGGCGTCACGGCGTATTCGGCTTCGGCGGCGCGGTTCCACACGCCGGTCGAAAGGATCACCAGGGCGGTGAAGGTACACACCACGAGGGTGTCGATGAACGGCTCCATGCCCGCGACCACCGCCTCGCGGACCGGTTCGCTGGTCTTGGCCGCCGAGTGGGCGATGGGAGAGGACCCCTGTCCCGCCTCGTTGGAAAACAGGGCGCGCTTCATGCCGTACAGGAAGGCATAGCCGGCGGTGCCGCCTATGAAGGCCCCGCTCATTTCGTGGGGCGTGAAGGCGGACTGGAAGATCAGCAGGACAAGCGCGGGAATCTCGCCGGCGTTGGCGAGCAGCACCACCGTGCCGCCCAGCAGGTACAGGGCGCACATGAAGGGCACCAGGCGCCCGGCCACCGCGCCGATTCGCTTGATTCCGCCGATGATGACCAGGCCGACCAGGATCGCCAGCACCACGCCGGAGGCGATGCTCGGCACGCCGAAATAGACCTCGGTGATCTCGCCCACGTTCCACGCCTGGAACATGTTGCCGCCGGTGATGGTGGAGACCAGCAGGGTCAGGCAGAACAGTCCGCCGACGAAGCTGCCCACCGGGCCCAGCCTGGGATTCATCCGCCGCAGCCCCTTGCCCACGACCCACATGGGACCGCCGTGCGGGTTGTCCGGATCTTCCGTGTTGCGGTAGAGCATGGAAAGGGTGACTTCCGTCAGCTTGATGGACATGCCGAAAAAGCCCACCGTCCACATCCAGAAGATCGCGCCCGGGCCGCCCAGCGCGATGGCAAGCGCCACGCCGCCGATGTTGCCCAGCCCCACCGTGGCGGAAAGCGCCGCGGACAGCGCCTGGAAGTGGTTGATCGCGCCCGGATCTTCGGGATCGTCGTAGACGCCCCGCACCACCTGCATGCCATGGGTCAGCGAACGGTACTGGCTGAACCGGCTCCAGATGGTGAACACCACACCGGTTCCGAGCAGGATGAACAGCACGCTGTCGTGCCAGATGATCAGGTTGAGCAGGGTCAGAAACCCGGTGAATCCATCCATGATTGGCTCCCGATGGAATTAGCGCGCGCGAATGTCTTGTTTGAGGCCCGGTACCGCCATCCGATGGCTGTCAGCCCGCCTCGAGCACGGCGGCGACGCCCATGCCACCCGCCGTGCAGACGCCCATTAGACCACGGCCTGACCCCTTCAGGTGCAACAGTTTCGCCAGTGACCCCAGGATGCGGGTCCCCGTGGCGGCGAACGGATGGCCCAGCGCCACGCTGCTGCCGTTGACATTCAGCTTGCTCCGGTCGATGGTTCCGAGCGGTTCGGACCGACCCAGCCGGTCCTGGCAGAACGATTCGGATTCCAGTGCCTTCATGGTCGCCAGCGGTTGCGAGGCAAAGGCTTCGTGAAGCTCGTAGTAGTCGAAGTCCTGCAGTCTGTAGGGTGTTTTCCTGAGCAGCTCCGAAATGGCGTAGGCCGGTCCCATCAGCAGTCCCTCGCCGCCGACGAAGTCCACGCCGGATACGTGGGCGTAGGTCAGGCGGGCCAGGACGGGCAGGCCGCGGTCCCGCGCCCAGTCTTCCGAGGCAAGCAACGCGGCCGACGCGCCGTCGGTGAACGGCGTGCTGTTGCCGGCGGTCAGCGAGCCCCTTTCGCCGCGGTCGAAGACCGGTCGCAGCGTGGACAGTTTCTCCAGGCTGGAATCCGGGCGGACGTTGTTGTCGTGGTTCAAGCCGCGATACTTCACGAGCAGGTCGTCAAAGAACCCGTCCCGCTGGGCTCGGGCCGCGTTGAGATGGCTGGCGAGCGCGAAGGCGTCCTGTTCTTCGCGGCCGATCCGCCACTCCTTGGCGGTGATTTCCATGCTCTGGCCCATGGACAGCTTGGTTCGGGGCTCGTTGACATCCACCAGCCCCGGTCGGAAATGCCTCGGCCGCAGCCCCAGCCAGGGCCTGAGCCGCTGCCCCATGGTGCGTCCGGTGGCGCTCTCCAGCAGGATACGGCGGTACGCGTCCGGGTAGACGATGGGCAGGTCGCTGATGCTGTCGGTTCCGCCTGCGATGCCCGCGTCTATCAGGCCGGTGGAAATCTTGGCGCCGATCATCACGGCAGCGGAGAGGCTCGTGGCGCAGGCGCGCTGGATGTCGAACGCCGGCGTGTGCGGGTCGAGCCCCGAGGAGAGCACGGATTCCCGGGCCAGATTGAAGTCACGAGAGTGCTTGATCACCGCGCCCAGTGAGACATCGCCGAGGCGGTCGCCGACCAGGCCGTACTTTTCGACCAGGGCACTCAGCACGTGGGACATCATGGCGTGGTTGGAACAATGCCGGTAGGCGGTGTGGGCGCGCGCGAAGGGAATCCGCAGGCTGCCCACGACGGCCACCGGGCGGGCTGGTTGGTTACGCACGGCAAGCCGTTCCGTTGCTGGGATGCCGGCACTATGCGCCCGCTCTTGAGGGGCGTCAAGACCAGGGCTGAGCAAATGGCCGGTCAGCGGCTGACGCCGCAAGCGTCGGGGACGGCGTGGCGCCCGTCCGCGTGACCGAGGACTGTCAAGGCAGGAAGCTGGCGCACCCACCATCCGGGAGAGACGGTCCCGGCAGTGCTATAATGTCTGACGGTCTCGGCCCTTTGAGACGCCCGCGCCGCCGCTACGGTGAAGCCGTAATGCGGTGAGCGATCATTCGGGCCGGCCAGTTTCACCCGCGCTGCATGCGCGCCAAGCCGAATGCGCGCCGAGTGCGTGTGCGCCGCAAACCGGCCGCCAGGTGAACACCGCGGACCACTGATCCGCGACAACTTGACGGAGCGCAAGCTCTTCCAGGGGACGAATGAAGCGAAGCAACGACATCAGGTCGAAGGGTGGACTGCCGCCGCGCCGCGGCCTGTACACTCCCGAGCGGGAGCACGACAGCTGTGGGGTGGGCTTGGTGGCTCACGTCAAGGGGCAGCGCAGCCATGAAATCATCGCCGACGCCGAACACCTGCTTTGCCAGATGGACCACCGTGGCGCCCGCGGCGCCGAACAGGCCTCCGGAGACGGCGCGGGAATCCTGACGGCGCTCCCCCACGAGTTTCTGGCCCGGGTCGCCCGCGAAGAGTTCGGCAGCGACCTGCCGGAGCCGGGCAGGTTCTCCGCGGGTGTCGTCTTCCTGCCGAAAGATGCCTCGCAGCGTGACCGGTGCAAGCGAGCCGTGGCTCGGATCTGCGCCGAGGAAGGCCAGCGCCTGGTCGGTTGGCGCCGCGTGCCCACCCGTCCCGAGGAGGCGGGGGTCGGCCCTACCGCCCTGGCGGCGGCGCCCGCCATCGAGCAGGTGTTCATCGCCGCCGGCAGGGGTTTGGACGGTGACGCTTTCGAGCGCAAGCTGTACATGATCCGCAAGCGCGCCAGCCACCTGCTTCGGTCCGATCCCGGCATGAGCGAACGCAAGGCGTTCTACGTGTCCAGCCTCTCGACCAAGGTGCTCATCTACAAGGGAATGCTTACGCCCGGACAGCTGACGGCCTTCTATCCGGATTTGCGGGACCCCGACTACACCTCCCACCTGGCCATGGTCCATTCGCGGTTCTCGACGAATACCTTCCCGAGCTGGGACCGTGCGCAACCCAATCGCTTCATGAGTCACAACGGCGAGATCAACACGCTACGGGGCAACGAGAACTGGATGGCCGCGCGCCAGGGCGTGGCCCGTTCGGATTTGTTTGGCGATTCCATCGAGCGGCTGTTCCCCGTGGTGGAACCGGACTGCTCCGACTCCGGCGTCTTCGACAACGTGCTGGAGTTCCTGCTCATGACCGGCCGCACCCTGCAGGAGTCGGTCATGATGATGATTCCCGAGGCCTGGCAGAAGAACGCCGAGATGCCTGAGAACAAGCGGGCGTTCTACGAGTATCAGTCGTGTGTGATGGAGCCTTGGGACGGGCCGGCCTCCATCGCCTTCACCGACGGCCACTACATCGGAGCGGTGCTGGACCGCAACGGTTTGCGGCCCAGCCGCTACTACCTCACCCACGACGACAGGGTCATCATGGCAAGCGAAGTCGGCGTGCTGCCTGTGGACCCGGCCATGGTGAAGCACAAGGGCCGGCTGGAGCCCGGACGCATGTTTCTCATCGACTTCGCGTCCGGCCGGCTGGTGCCCGACGAGGAACTGAAGCAGGAATTCGCCGACCGGGCGCCCTATGGCGAGTGGCTTGAGTCGGAACGGCTGACTCTGGAGGAACTGTTGTCCGTAACGGATGCGCAAGCCTCCGGGATGGAGGCCTCGACACTGCTGCCGAGGATGCAGGCATTCGGCTATACCGTGGAGACCATGCAGTTCATGCTGCAACCGCTGGTGGAGCAGTTGCGGGACCCGGTCGGCTCCATGGGCAACGATGCCGCCCTGGCCTGTCTGAGCGACCAGCCCCGCATGCTCTACGATTATTTCAAGCAACTGTTTGCCCAGGTCACCAATCCCCCGATCGATTCGATCCGGGAAGAAGTGATCATGTCGCTGGAGTGTTACGTCGGCCCCGAGCTCAACCTGCTGGAAACCACCCGACGTCACGCCCACCGCCTGCGGGTGCCGCATCCGGTGATCGACAACGAGGAGTTGGCGGCGCTGAAACGCATGAATCACCGCGGCTGGCGCAGCAGGACCATCGACATCACCTTTCCGCGCGATCTTTCGGAACAGGGCATGGCCGGCGCGCTGGACCGGATCTGCGCCGAAGCCGAGGCGGCCATCGACGAGGGTTACAGTATCGTCGTGCTGTCGGACAGGCGGATCGGCGAAGACCGGGTGCCGGTCAGCAGCCTGGCCGCCTGCGGCGCGGTGCACCATCACCTGGTCCGCCGGGCGAAACGCACCCGGATCGGCATTGTGCTGGAAACGGGCGAGGCGCGCGAGGTTCACCATCACTGCCTGCTGGTCGGCTACGGCGCCGACGCGATCAATCCTTACCTTGCATTCGAGGCGCTCTGGGATGCCCGGGCGCAGGGATTGCTGGACTCCGTCAAGCATCCCGATGATCGTTCGGTGGTCGCCGCGTACCGCAAGGGCGTGGCCAAGGGCATGCTCAAGGTGATGGCGAAAATGGGCATATCCACGCTGCAGTCCTACAAGGGGGCGCAGATCTTCGAGGCCGTGGGTCTCGCCGACGAAGTCATCGAGCGGTGTTTCGCAGGCACCGCGAGCCGGCTCCAGGGCGTCGGGCTCGACGTGCTCGAACAGGAATCGCTGCGGCGGCACGCGCTGGGTTATCCCGGCAAGGGACGTGATCGGCTGGCGGCGCTGCCCAATCCCGGTGAGTTCCACTGGCGCAGCCGGGGCGAGCGCCACGGCTGGGACCCTGTGGTGATCTCGTCGCTGCAGCTGGCCGCGCGCACCCGGTCCGGCAGCGCGTATGCGCGGTTTGCAGAACAGGCCAACGACGAAGCCCGGGCCAACTGCACGTTGCGGGGGCTGCTGCGGCTGAAACCCGGGGTTGAAGGGCCCGCCGTCCCGCTTGAAGAGGTGGAACCGGCCCGGGAGATCGTCAAGCGCTTCTGCACGGGCGCCATGAGTTTCGGTTCTATCTCGGCCGAGGCGCACGAGTCCCTGGCGGTGGCGCTGAACCGCATCGGCGGTCGCAGCAACACCGGTGAAGGCGGCGAGGATCCCGAGCGGTTTCATCCAATGCCTTCCGGAGACTCCAAGCGCTCCGCCATCAAGCAGGTGGCCTCCGGGCGGTTCGGAGTGACCATCTGGTACCTGGCCAACTCCGACGAATTGCAGATCAAGATGGCCCAGGGCGCTAAGCCCGGCGAGGGCGGCGAGCTTCCGGGGCGAAAGGTGGACGAGACCATTGCGCGTATCCGCTATTCGACACCTGGAGTCGGACTGATCAGTCCGCCGCCCCACCATGACATCTACTCCATCGAGGATCTCGCTCAACTCATCCACGACCTGAAAAACTCCAACCCCGGTGCGCGGATCAGCGTAAAACTGGTGTCGGAGGTGGGCGTGGGCACCATCGCCGCGGGTGTGGCCAAGGCACATTCCGATCACATCCTGATATCGGGCGACTCCGGCGGCACCGGGGCCTCGCCGCTCACCAGCATCAAGCACGCGGGCCTGCCGTGGGAGCTGGGCATCGCCGAAACGCACCAGACCCTGGTGATGAACGATTTGCGCAGCCGGGTCGTGCTGCAGACCGACGGCGGACTGAAGACCGGACGGGACGTGGTCATTGCTGCGCTGCTCGGGGCCGAGGAAATGGGATTTTCCACCGGACCGTTGATCGCGCTCGGCTGCATCATGATGCGCAAGTGTCATCTCAACACCTGTCCGGTGGGCATCGCCACCCAGGACCCGGTGCTCCGCAGGAAGTTCACCGGCATGCCCGAGCACGTCGTCAACTACCTGTTCCTGGTGGCCGAGGAGGCCCGGGAGTGGATGGCGCAACTGGGGTTCCGAAAAATGGACGACATGATCGGGCGCGTCGACGTGCTGGAGGCCCGCGACGCGGTCGAGCACTGGAAGGCGGACGGCCTGGACCTGACACCCGTGCTCACACCGGCTTTCAAGCCTCACGAGAATGTCGAGGTCAGGTGCACCATTTCTCAGGACCACGGCCTGGAGCGGGCCCTGGACCAGCGGCTGGTGGAATTGTCGCGGGACGCGATCGTCCATGGGCGCCGAGTTCGCCTCAATCTTCCCATCGTCAACACCAACCGCACCGTGGGTACGATTCTCAGCCACGAGGTGGTCAAGGCCAGGGGTGAGTCGGCACTGCCGGATGGCACCATCCATATCAAGCTGGACGGTTCCGCCGGACAGAGTTTCGGGGCGTTTCTGGCCAAGGGGATCACGCTGGAACTGGAAGGCGACAGCAACGACTACGTGGGCAAGGGGTTGTCCGGTGGACGATTGATCGCCTATCCGCCCCGCCAGAGCACCTTCGTTGCTGAAGAAAATGTCATTATCGGCAACGTCGCGCTGTACGGCGCCACTGGTGGAGAGGCGTTCTTCAGGGGGCGCGCGGCGGAGCGGTTCTGCGTTCGCAACAGCGGCGCCAGGGCGGTGGTCGAGGGTGTGGGGGATCATGGCTGCGAATACATGACCGGTGGCCGGGCGGTGATTCTGGGCCCCACGGGACGAAACTTTGCCGCCGGCATGTCGGGCGGTGTCGCCTATGTATGGGATCCCGAAGGTCGATTCGATGGCCGATGCAACACCGAAACTGTCGAACTGGAGCATGTCGAGGATCCTTCGGACATCGACGAATTGCGCCACATGATCCAACGGCACCGCCAGTACACCGGTTCGGTCGTGGCGACGCGGGTGCTCAATGACTGGCCGAAATCGCTCGGCAGTTTCGTCAAGGTGATGCCGGTCGACTACAAGCGTGTCCTGGCGGAACGCAGGAGGTTGGATCCGGCCAAGGTCTCGGCGGTTGGAGAGCCGCCGCCTCTGCCGCTGGTGGCCGAGAGATAGGCGGGCCACCGATGGGCAAGCACTCGGGATTTCTGGAATTTCCCAGAAACGCGGTTCCCTATCGGGATGCTGCCGAGCGGACCGGCGATTTCGGGGAAATCTTTACCGATCCGGATGAATCGTTGCTGCGCCGCCAGGGTGCGCGGTGCATGGACTGCGGCGTTCCGTTTTGCCAGACCGCCACGGGCTGTCCCATCGACAACCTCATCCCGGAATGGAACGATCTGGTCTACCGGGGCCGGTGGAAGCAAGCCCTGGAGCGGCTCCACCAGACCAACAATTTCCCCGAGTTCACCGGCAGGACCTGTCCGGCGCCCTGCGAGGGTGCCTGCGTGCTCGGCATCACGGATCCTCCGGTGACCATCAAGAATATCGAGAATGCCATCATTGACCGGGGTTTTGCCGAGGGATGGGTGCGTCACGATCCGCCGAAGCAACGCTCGGGCCGGACCGTGGCGGTGGTCGGCTCGGGCCCGGCGGGCCTCGCGGCGGCTGATCAGCTCAACAAGGCCGGGCACGAGGTGACCGTGTTCGAGCGCGAGGACCGCATCGGCGGGCTGCTGATGTACGGCATTCCCAACATGAAGCTCGACAAGGCCCTGGTGGAACGCCGTGTGCGTCTGATGGCGGAAAGCGGCATTCATTTTCGGGTGGACGCGAATGTGGGCGGCAACGTGGACCCGGACGAAGTCAGGGCGCAATTCGATGCCATTCTGCTCGCCACCGGGGCGACGAGGCCCCGGGACCTGCCGATTCCCGGACGGGAACTCGGGGGGATTCACTTCGCCATGGAGTTTCTGACCGCCAATACCCGTAGCCTGCTGGATAGCGGGCTCAAGGACGGTCGCTACATCAGCGCCAGGGACAGGGATGTCATCGTGATCGGGGGCGGCGATACCGGCGCGGACTGCATCGGTACCGCGTTGCGCCACGGTTGCCGCAGCCTGGTCAACCTGGAATTGCTGGATCGCCCTCCCCCCGAGCGCGCCGAGGACAATCCGTGGCCCGAGTGGCCGGTCATCTTCCGCACCGACTATGCCCATGAAGAGAGCGTGGCCCGATTCGGTGCCGATCCGCGCAGTTACAGCGTGCTCTCCAAGGCGTTTTCCGGCGGCGAAAGCGGCGTCACTTCGCTGCACACGGTCAACATTCGCTGGCAACTCGACGGTGGCGCCCGAAAGCTGGTCGAACTCGAGGGCACGGAGCAATCCCTGAAGGCCGATCTGGTGCTCCTGGCCATGGGATTTCTTGGTCCCGAAGATTATGTGGCCCGGTCGCTTGGCGTGGAGCTGGACGCGCGCTCGAACTACAAGGCCAGGCACGGCGACTACCGTACCAATGTGCCCGGCGTTTTCACGGCGGGTGATTGTCGCCGTGGCCAGTCCCTGGTGGTATGGGCCATCAACGAGGGCCGCGGCGCCGCCGAGAGCATCGGGGACTGGCTGTCCGCGGGAATGCCCGAGGCGTGTTCACAAGCTGTCGCCCTGGATGCCGCCCATGCTTGACCGAGCGGGCCGAACGAAGCCCGGCAACTCGTCGCGGGCGACTGAGAAGCATTTTGTAACCGGCCGCCGGATGCGGCCTCCATTTCCCGGCGACACGGAACAGGCGATATTCGGCATGGGCTGCTTTTGGGGAGCCGAGCGTCGCTTTTGGGAACTTGCGGGGGTCTATTCCACGGCAGTGGGATATTCCGGGGGCGCGACAACGGACCCCTCCTATGAGGAGGTATGCGGCGGACGCACCGGACACGCCGAAGTGGTACTGGTTGTATTCCACCCGGCGACGGTCGGTTACGAGCGGCTGCTGAAGCTGTTCTGGGAGTCCCATGATCCGACCCAGGGCATGCGCCAGGGCGCCGACATTGGATCGCAGTATCGCTCCGCGATCTACACTTTCGGCGACAACCAGCTTCGGGCGGCCACCCGTAGCCTAAAGACCTACCAGGAGGCGCTCGGCGCGGCCGGTTACGCTGCGATCACCACCGAGATTGCGGCGGCCGGGGCGTTTCACTACGCCGAGGACTATCATCAGCAGTATCTGGCCAAGAATCCCGGCGGATACTGCGGGCTCGGCGGAACCGGTGTCGCCTGCGGCCTGACCGCCTGATTTCCGGCGACTGTCTTCGCGCCGGGCTATTGCGGCGTCGCGGCCTTTTAAGACGCTGCAGTCTTTGAAGGCGCTGTGGCCTTTGCAGGTGCTGTCCCTTTCGAAGGCGCTGCCGCGGGTGCCTTGTTGGATTTTGTCGCGGCTTCCGGCTCTGATTCCTCCATATCGATCCGGCCCTTGAACTTGGCGCCGTCCTCGATCTGGATTCGTGGTGCCGAGATCGTCCCGACCACCACCCCGGTGGCAAAGATCGTGACCTTGCTTCCGGCCTCGATTTCGCCCTGGACCTTGCCGCGGATGTTCACGTTCCTTGCAAGGATTCCACCGTCCATGTATCCCGTTTCCTCGACACTGGCGTCGTTGTCGGGCAAGTTTACGGTGCCCTCGACCCGACCGCTGATGGCCAGGTCACCCTTGCCGGTGAAATCGCCACGGATTATGGCGGCTCCCCCGATGGATACCGGATCTTCGGCGCGCTGGCGCTGAACCGTACCCTCCCCAGACCTTGCCGGGTCGCCGCCGCCGGGTTGGGTTGACGATCCCCCGGCCCTGCGGATCTTGCCTGTGGCGGAATTCTCCCGCGTGGCCTTGGAAGAGGCTTTTTTCCTGGACACCTCAAACATTTCACTCCCCATTGTTTATCGAGCGGTATCGGAACCGCGATTGGATCAAGCGTCTGCACATATTGTAAACCGCCGCGTTGTCAATCGTACATCGGCCGCACAGTAGGCTGCACAGAAGGCGTGTCTGGGCCTTCCTCCACCGGCATCGTGACGGCAAAGACCACCCCGCTGCCATCGTCCAGATCCTCGCCCCGGACTGCGCCCCTGTGGAACTCCGCGATCAGGGAGACGATATGCAGGCCCAACCCCAGGTGATGCCGGGCGCCGCCTTCGTGTCGCACGGATACCAGCGAGTCGAACAGTCGCGAGCGCATGGACCGGGGAAGGCAGGGCCCGCTGTTGGTGACGGACAGGGTGACTTCGCGGCGCGTTCCGGTCACGGCTACCTGAATCGGGCTGTCCGCGTTGCTGAAGCTCACTGCGTTGTCGATCAGCTTGTCCATCATCTGGGCGATGAGTTCCGCCGACCCCAGCACCGTGGTTCGGGGGGCGTCGCATTGGTATTCGAACTGATGGCAGGGATACACGTCCCGATACGCCTCCGTGCAACTCGCCAATACGCTGTTCAGATTAAAGCGTTCCGGTTCGGTGTCGGCGATGGACTGTTCGATCAGCGTCGCTTCCGCCATGGCGCCCAGGATGCCGTCCAGCCGGGAAATTCCATCCTTGAGCCTGGCGAGATAGGGCGAAAGGTTGGCTCCATGGGGTTCCCGCTCCAGGTTTTCCAGGGAGGTCGACGCCACGGCAAGCGGGGTACGCAGTTCATGCGCAAGCTTCGCCTTGAGCGTGGTCAGGTAGGCGTTGTAGTCCCGGAGCCGATTCAGCAGATCGCTGTAACTGCGGGCAAGATCGCCGATTTCGTCCCTGGCGCGGCGCCCGGGCAACGATGTGCGGATTTCCCCCTTCGGGCCCAGCGCGGACTCCGCCGCCCGGGAGAGCCGCCGTATCCGGAACGACAAAACGGTCGCGTAGCCCAGCAGCCCGGCGACGACGACGAGCATCGCCAGGGACGTGACGCTCAGCAGGCGCACCAGGGCGGCGTTGGTCAGCGTCAGAATCGAGTCGCTGCCCTGTTCCAGGATCACCGCGCCGAGCAGCTCGTCGCCGCGAACGATGGGCGCGCCGGCCGACACCACCGCGCTGGCATCGCCGCCACGGGCGAACCATGCGGTCACGGGCAGGCCATCCAGAACCGGCTGCAGGGGGCCGTGGCCCAGGCGGCCGGGCGGTTGTTCAAACCCCGTGAAGGCGGGGTCGCTTCGTCTGAGCATGAACCGGAAGATCGGCTCCATGAGACTCGGGTCGAGGTCGTCGAAGGTGGCAGACAGCGGATCGATCTCGCCCCCTTCGAAGAGAATCCAGCCGTTGCGGTCGACAATCACCAGGCGTCTCCCCGGCTGGACGAACCGCGTCGCGGGCGCGGCCAGACTGGCCGGTCGGCGCAACAGCAATCCGGCCTCGCCGCCGGGCCGGGAACTCTCCACGGCCACTCTATAATGCGCCGCTGCCGGGTCGGGCCCCTCGGCGTCCACATCCAGCACCGCGACACCCAGCCGTCCCCCAGCCATCGCGAGTGGCAACTTGATCTCGACCGTGAAGCCGTCGCCGGTGTCGCGCCAGAACGCCGGAACGCGGGCGTCGAGCCGTCCCGTCGGCGTGAACATCGGTGCGGCCGTTTGCTGCGCCAGCAGGCTGCCGGGCGAGGTCGTGTGGAACAACAACCAGTTCGCATTCGGTGAATCTGTCACGAGCAATACGCGGTCGCCGTAGGGTGTTTCTCCCGGTGCGCTCTGGTACACGACGGACGAATCCGCGTAGCGCAGGAACAGGAACAGGCTGCGCTCGTGCAGGCCGAACCAGAACCGTCCGGACGCGCCCAGGGGAAGGCCCGTGGCTTCCGCGCTGCTCCAGTCGTCGCGATAGCCGTCGACCAGGGGTTCGGATGACAGCGGGTGCGCATAGATGACTTCGTCCGGCTGGACGTCCGTCCGGGCCACGATGGATCGGAGACCCTGTTCCGGAAGCGCCGCAGCGGTGGATTCGGCGGCGGCCAGCAGCGACTCTTCCAGGCCCGAGCGCAACGCGCCCTCGAGCTCCTGAACGTAACGGCAACCCGCCCAGGGCAGCGCCAGCGTGAACAGGCCCAAGCCCAGGAGCTTGAAGCGCAGGGACACGGTCAGCCTCCGGGCGGAGCAGTGGGACCGATCCAGCGATAACCCATGCCATAAACTGTGTCGATGGCGGCGAAGGTCGGGTCGGCGGCGGTGAACTTGGCGCGGATGCGCCTGATTTGCGAAGTGACGCTGCCGTCGTCGAGAACCACGTTGGCCGCGACCATGAGTTGCTCGCGCGTACGCACATGGCCGGGGTGCCCGGCCAGCGCGTGCACCACCCAGAATTCGGTCAGGGTCAGGGGTATCGCGACGCCGTTCCAGTCGACGCTGACCCGGTCCAGATCCATTTCCAGTGGACCGTGGCGCACCAGCCGGGGTTCGGTCGCTGCGGAAGTCAGCGCCTCGACGCGTCTCAACAGCGCGGCGACCCTGGCAAGCAGGTGCTCCAGGCTGATGCGCTTGGTCAGGTAATCGTCGGCGCCCAGCCGCAAACCGGACACGGCGTCCAGTTCGCTTTCACGGGCGGTCAGAAAGATGATCGGCAATTGCGCCGAACGGGCTCTCAATTCACGGCACAGTTCGAAGCCTCCCTCGACCTCTCCAGCCAGGTTTATATCGATGATCACAAGGTCGGGAAGGCGGGCCTCGAAGGCGGCGAGCGCATCTGCTCGCGAGGAATAACCGGCTACACGATAGCCCTGGCGCCGGAGCGCCGCCAGATAGTTGTCGCGGATCGCGACCTCGTCTTCAACGACGGCGACGAGCGTGTCCGCGCTCATGGAACCGTTTCAGGATTCAGGCCGCGATGGAACCCCGGAGCTTGCGCATCGCGTTCGCCTCGACCTGACGGATGCGCTCGGCGGAGACGTTGTACTCGGCGGCCAGTTGGTGAAGGGTCGCCTTCTTCTCCGCCAGCCATCGGCGCTGCACGATATCGCGGCTGCGTTCGTCCAGTTCGGACAGTGCCCGGCCCAGACGCCGGCGCGAATCCGCTTGCCAGTCGGCCTGTTCGACCATGTCGGCGGGATCGCTGTCCGGACTCGGCAAGTACGCCACCGGCGCGTACTCTTCCTCGTTCGTCGGCGAGCCGTCGAAGGAAACGTCGCGACCGGCGAGCCGCTTCTCCATGCGGGTGACTTCGCTCACGCTGACCCCGAGATCCTCGGCCACTGCCTCGGTTTCGTCGCTGGACAGCCAGCCGAGGCTGCTCTTGGCCTTGCGCAGATTGAAGAACAGCTTGCGCTGGGCTTTGGTGGTGGCGACCTTGACCAGTCGCCAGTTCTTCAGGACGTATTCGTGAATTTCGGCCCGAATCCAATGAACCGCGAAGGACACCAGCCGCACGCCGACCTTCGGATCGAATCTCTTCACCGCCTTCATGAGGCCTACATTGCCTTCCTGGACCAGGTCGCCGAGCGGAAGACCGTAACCGGTATAGCCGCGCGCAATGTGCACGACGAACCGAAGATGGGAAATGATCAGGCGCTGGGCCGCATCCAGGTCGTTGTTTTCGTGAAGCCGTGTGGCGAGATCGAATTCTTCCTCCTGGCTGAGCACGGGCACAGCCCGGACCGCCTGGATGTAATGGTCCAGACTTCCGATGGGCCCACCGAGTACCAACTGATTATGGGCGATCGCCGTGGTCACGATGTAGGGTCTCCTGTCCGTTTGTCCTGCCGACAAGCACGCAGACCCGCCTGTGGGGCTGCGCGGACGCCGGATTTTAGCACTCTGTCGGTTAGAGTGCTAATGCGATGGATGGTTCCGTTACGAGTAAATGGATCTGTCCAATTTTGGAGCAAATAAACTGTCCGGTCCTGCCACTGTCCGCCCGGGCAAGGCGTGATGGCCGATCAGCTGGGTTCGATCTCGCGCAGATGACGGGCGACGGCCACTCCGGCGCCGGCCCAGCCCAGGAACCCTCCCGCGCCCAGCAGCCACGCCGCCTCGGCCATGCCGATGCCCGCCAGGCGGTAGTCCGACCCGTAGAGTTCCAGCAGCGCGCGAGCCGGCGGAGCGACGAGACCGAGCGTGAGTACGATGATCAGCGTCGCGAGGATGCCCGCGCCGATTCCATAGCACAACCCCAGATACAGGAAGGGTCGCCGGATGTAACCGTCGCCGCCGCCGACCAGCTTGATGATTTCGATTTCTTCGCGGCGGTTGCCGATCTCGAGGCGGATCGTGTTGCCGATGACCACGATGACCGCCAGGCAAAGCAGCACCGTGGTGACGTCCACCACGCGTCGCGCCAGATCGAGAATCGCGCGCAGCCGCGCAAGCCACTCCGTGTCCAATTGCACCAGGGCGGATTCCTCCAGGGCGTTCAGATCCTCGATCAGCCGATCCAGGTCGGCGCCCGTGCCGGCCGGCCGCACGATGATGGCGTGCGGCAGCGGGTTCTCATCCAGGAGGTCCAGGGCCGCGCCGAACCCGGAATAGGCTCGAAATTCCGCCAGCCCCTCCGAACGGCTCACCAACTCGGCGCGGGCCACGTCGTCGCGTTGTCCGACCCGCCGGGCGAGAGCCTCCGCCGCCGGCTCGTCCACGTCCATTTCGAGATAGACGCTGAAATCCGCGGCCCCCTCCCAGCTACCGCCAAGCGCCCGCGCATTGTCCACCATCACACGCAGCCCGGCGGGCACGACCAGCGCGATGGCGATGACCAGGATGGTCATGAGGCTTCCCAACGGCCGGTCCGCCGCACGGATGACCGCGCCGGCCAGGTTTTCGGCGTGCACGGTCAGATATCGGGCGATCCATTTCATCCGCAGGCCTTCAGCAGGGTGCCGTGGCCGGATTGGCGATCATCCCGGCCTCCAGGCAGAGGCGCGGATAGCCCATCCGGCCGATGAGCTCCAGATCGTGGGTGGCGATGAGAACGGTGGTGCCGACGTCGTTGAATCGCCCGAACAGGCGCATGATTTCCACCGAGAGCGCCGGGTCCAGGTTGCCGGTGGGTTCGTCGGCGATCACCAGTTCCGGGCGGCTGGCGACGGCCCTGGCGATTCCGACGCGCTGCTGTTCACCGGAGGACAGTGAGAGCGGGTACTGGTTCTCGTAGCGAAGCAGGCCCACCTGGTCCAGGGCGGCGCGCACGCGTCCCCGCAACTCGCGCCGCCGAAGGGAGGCGATCATCAGCGGCAGCGCCACGTTGTCGAATACCGTACGGTCGTGCAGCAGCTTGTGATCCTGAAAGACGATGCCGATCTTGCGCCGAAACAGGGGAATCCGGCGTCGCGGAATGCGGGCCGTATTCTGATTCGCCACCAGCACGGTGCCACGCGTCGGCCGCTCGATCAGGGCGACCAGCTTGAGCAACGTGCTCTTGCCGGCGCCGGAGGGGCCCGTGAGAAAGGCCATCTCGCCCTTTTCGAGTCGGAAGCTGATGCCGCAAAGTGCTTCCCTGCCCGCGGGATAACGCTTCCGAACGTTCTCGAACCGGATCATGATCGCGGCATTATACTGGCGGGCGAGGCCGCCCCGGCGGCAGTGTTGAGGGACGATCGATGCAGGGCGGCGTGCGCATTGTCGGCGGCCGGTGGCGGGGCAGGCGGCTCGCCGTGGCCGCGGGTACCGACGCTCGCCCCACCCCTGATCGCGTGCGCGAGACGCTTTTCAACTGGCTCGCCCCTTCGGTGGCGGGGGCGCAGTGTCTGGACCTTTTCGCCGGAACCGGCGCGCTCGGCCTGGAAGCGCTATCCCGCGGCGCCGCCGGCGCAACCTTCGTGGAGCGGGAGGCCGCCCTGGTTCGGGCGATCAAGGAGCACTCAACGGAACTGGCGGCCGAGGCGCGAGTGATTCACGGTGACGCGATGGAGTTCCTTTCGTCGCCGCCCGAGCGCCGCTTCGACGTTGTTTTTGTCGATCCGCCCTATTCGATGGACCTCGGCCAAGTGCTGGAACGTCTTCCAGTCTGGCTTGAGGCGGAGCACCTGGTCTATGTTGAACGGCCCGCGCAAGGCGGCGGACACCTTCCGGACGACGTGCTCGCCAATGTTCCTTGTGCGCGCCTGGTCAAGCAAGGCAGGGCCTCGCGGGTGGCGTTCGGGCTGCTTCGGCTGGCGGGCACGGGGTAGAATCGCGCCTTTCAAGGTTTGCCTCTCCATTCGATGAACGTAGCGGCGCGATGAACGTAGCGGCCATGTATCCCGGCACCTTCGACCCCGTGACCCTCGGGCACGAGGATCTCCTGCACCGTGCCGCCGCCCTGTTCGACAGGGTGGTGGTTGCCGTTGCCGCCAGTCCGGGAAAGTCGCCATTGTTCAGTCTGAAGGAACGCCTGGAACTTGCCGCCGAAGCCTTTCGGGACATGCCCAACGTGGAGGTGACGGGCTATGAAGGGCTGACCGTGGACTTTGCCCGCAGCCATGGGCTGCGTGTGATCATTCGCGGTCTGCGGGCGGTTTCGGATTTCGAGCACGAGTTTCAGCTGGCGGCCACGAACCGCCAGTTGACCCAGGATGTGGAGACGGTATTTCTTACCCCGACCGAGCGATACACTTTCATTTCCTCCAGCCTCGTGCGGGAAGTGGCGCAGCTTGGAGGAGAAGTATCGGCATTTGTGCGGCCCCATGTGGCCAGAGCCCTCGGAGAGAAGTTCGGAGATTGATGCGAATGAACAGGCTGACAGTCTTTTTCGTTCCGGTGTTGGCGTTGTGGGCTTCTGTTGGTCTTGCCCAGACGCCGAATCGGGCCGCGGTGGCGAGCGCCAACCCGCTGGCCAGCGAGGCAGGGATCGAAGTCCTTGAACGGGGCGGGAATGCGTTCGACGCCGCGGTCGCGGTAAGCGCCGCCCTGGGCGTGGTGGAGCCTTATGGATCGGGGCTCGGCGGTGGAGGGTTCTTCCTGCTGCACCGGGCCGCCGACGGCTTTCAGGTGATGATCGATGGCCGCGAGACGGCGCCCGCCGCCGCTCATGAAGACATGTATCTCGATGAGGTCGGCAATCCCGTGCCGGGCGCTTCCCGCAACGGACCGCTGGCCGCCGGGATTCCCGGGCTGCCCGCGGCGCTTGTGCATCTTGCGGGCAACTACGGGCGCCTGCCGCTTGCCGAGTCGCTGGGACCGGCCATTCGTTACGCCGAGGAGGGATTTCCCGCTTACCAGGAGTTGGTCCGCCGGCTGTCCCGCAGCGCGCCCGACATGAGCGAAGGCGCGAGAGACGTGTTCACGCCGGGGGGGGAAGTACCCGCACCCGGCGACCTGTTCAGGCAGCCGGATCTCGCGGCGACGATGCGAACCCTGGCCCGGGAGGGGCGGGACGGCTTTTACATGGGAACCGTGGCCGGCATGCTGGTGGACGGCGTGCGGCAAGAGGGCGGTATCTGGAGCGCGGAAGACTTGCTGAACTACCGGGTGGTGGAGCGGGAGCCCCTGGTCGGCCGTTATCATGACGTGACGATCACGACGGTGCCGCCGCCGTCGGCCGGCGGTGTGGCGCTGATCAACATGTTCAACATGCTGGCGGGCTACGAGCTGGCAGACATGAATCGTGCCTCGCGCACGCATCTGCTCGCCGAGATCATGCGTCGCGCGTTTCGGGACCGCGGACCCTACATGGGCGACCCCGATTTCGTCGATGTGCCGGTGGAGCGCCTGATCCATCCCTTCTACGCGGCGGGCCAGAGGGCGAGCTTGAGAATCGATCGAGCCACGCCGAGCGACAGCCTGCCGGGGATTCTGCCCACAGGTAGCGGCGGGGGTCCCCAGACCAGCCACTTCTCCGTGCTCGATCTGGAGGGCAACATGGTGGCTGCGACCCAGACCATCAACTTCGGATTCGGAAGCGGTTTCATGGCGCCCGGGACAGGCGTGCTGCTCAACAACGAGATGGACGACTTCTCGATGAAGCCCGGTCAGCCGAACGGATACCAACTGCTGAGCGCCGAGGCCAACAGCATTCAGCCAGGCAAGCGGATGCTTTCGAGCATGACGCCGACCATCCTGAGCACGGATGACGGCGTCGCCTTGCTGGGGTCGCCGGGCGGCAGCCAGATCATCACCATCGTCTTTCTGGCGAGTCTTGCCTGGACGGAGGGTGCCGACGCGGCCGCCATGGCGTCCAATCCCCGCTTCCACCACCAGTACTTTCCCGACCGGATCCTGTTCGAACAGTCCGCGCTCACCACCGCGGAAGAAGAAACCCTGCGGGGTCTTGGCCACACGATGGTTCGCAGCCCCCAACTACCGGGCAACGGCAATCTTCAGATCGTGACCTGGGACCGCCGAAGCGGTGATGTGGATGCGGCGTCGGACCCGCGCCGTGTCGGGGAGCCGAGGTTCTCGGCTCAGCGCTGACAGCCTGCGCAGTAATAG
Source organism: Candidatus Rariloculaceae bacterium (assembly GCA_965221035.1). GTDB lineage: Bacteria > Pseudomonadota > Gammaproteobacteria > Steroidobacterales > Rariloculaceae > UBA6522. The sequence goes on along the minus strand of OZ244860.1, from coordinate 2,298,439 downwards.
GTCGCGCGCTGGTTCATCATTCTCGCGGTGATCGGCCGCGCGCAGCGGGGACAGGGCTCGCCGGGCCTGCCGTAGACATCCAGGGCCTGCTGGAAATAGCCTGGTCTCCCGTCGTCGCGGACGAAATCCCGCAGTGTCGTGCCGCCGGCCCGAATGGCCTCCCGCAGCACCTTGCCGACGGCAACGACGAGCCTTCGCAGGCGTTCACGAGATATGCGGCCTGCCGGCCTTGAGGGGTGAATACCGGCTCGGTACAGTGATTCATTGGCGTAGATGTTGCCGATCCCGGCGACGATGCGCCCGTTCATCAACAGCGTCTTTATCGCAACCCGTCGACCGTGGCAGACGTGCCGGAGGTAATCGGTGTCGAATTCGGCGCCAAGCGGTTCCGGGCCGAGGTTTTTCAGCAGCCAATGTTCTTCGGGGGTGGCGCACCAATGCAGGCTGCCGAAGCGTCTCGGATCGTTAAACCGCAGCAAGTCGCCAGTGACGAATTCAAGATCGAAGTGGTCGTGCCGCGCGGGTTCGTGCCCCTCGGAAATGAAACGCAGACTACCCGACATGCCCAGGTGCAGGAGCAGCGCGCCCGTATCCATGGACAGCAGCAGGTACTTGCCCCGGCGACCAAGGTCTCGAACCGTTCGCCCGCGCAACCGCCTGTCGAGGGCGGGCTCGATGGGCCAGCGCAGTTTCGGCTGGCGAACCGCGAGCGCATGAATATTCTGCCCGACCAGCAGGGGTCGCAGGCCGCGCCGTATGGTTTCGACTTCCGGAAGCTCAGGCACCGGAAGGGCCGATCATTGGAGAGGAATGGAGCATGGGCTATAGTGGCATGAAAGCAGGCGAAGGAGTCATCAGGGTGCTGCAGTTTGTTGCCGAATACTATTACGGGATGCTTGGATTGAGCTTCTGGGGCTACGTGATCGCCAGTGCGGTCGGCGTTCACATCACGCTCATCGCCATCACGCTGTACCTCCATCGCGAGCAGTCGCACCGGTCCATCGATCTGCACCCGGCGCTGCGGCACTTCTTCCGGTTCTGGCTCTGGTTGAACACCGGCGTCATCACCAGGCATTGGGTGGCGGTTCATCGCAAGCATCACGCCCTGTGCGAGCGTCAGGGGGACCCGCACAGTCCGCAGCTCGTCGGTCTCAGGAAAGTGCTGCTGGAGGGCGCGGAGTTGTACCGTCTGGAGGCGCGCAATCCCGAAACGGTGGAGAAGTACGGCCACGGGACGCCGGACGACTGGGTGGAACGCCACGTCTACAATGCCTGGTCGAATTCGGGCGTCGTGTTGTTGTTTTTCGTGGTCGTCATCCTGTTCGGCGCCCCGGGCATCGCTCTGTACGGAATCCAGTTGATCACCATGCCCCTGCTTGCCGCCGGGGTCATCAACGGTCTGTCCCACGCCAGGGGTTACAGGAACTTCGAGACCGAGGACGCCTCCACCAACCTGTGGCCGCTGGCGGTGTTCATCGCCGGCGAAGAGCTGCACAACAATCACCATGCTTTCCCGAGTTCCGCCCGGTTCTCCCAGCGGCCCTGGGAGGTGGATCTGGGCTGGCTGCATCTGCGGGCGTTCACGGCGCTCGGGCTTGCGCGGATCCGGCGGGTGGCGCCGCGGCCGGACCTGGTGGAGGAGTCGACGGGTCCGGATATCGAGGCGCTGCGCTCCATACTGATCAATCGCATGCACGTGCTGCGGCATTACAGAAAGAGCGTGACATTTCCCGTGCTGCGCGGTGAGATCGGCCGATACGGGGGCAAGGCAACGGCGCCATTGCGGCGCGCCAAGAGCTGGCTGACCCGGCATCCCAGCCTGCTGGACAGTCATTCCAGGGAACGCCTGGCGGAACTGATTGAGCGTTATCCCGGCCTCAAGACGGTGGTCGAGTTTCGCAACGAGCTCAAGGCGCTGTGGGAAGCGACGGACCTGTCCAACGAGCGACTGCTCGCTGAACTGCTGAAGTGGTGCAATCGGGCCGAATCAAGCGGTATCAAGGCGCTGGAGGATTTCTCCGCATACCTGAAGTCGTACCGTCCGGGCACTCAGTTGGCGGGACAGGGGGGATAGCACGCAAACCGACCGCCGATAGCGTTCCGGCGCCGGTAGTGTTTCAGTGCCAGTAGCGCTCCAGCTGGCGTCGGAAGTCGAGGGAGAGCTTTTTCGGGGCGAAATTGCTCCGGGGCGCTACTTGATCTTGGTTTCCTTGTAGATGACGTGCTTGCGTACGCGCGGGTCGTACTTCTTCACTTCCATCTTCTCGGGATGAAGGCGCTTGTTCTTGGTGGTGGTGTAGTAGTGTCCGGTCCCCGCCGTGGACCGCAGTCTGATTTTCTCCCGCACGGTCGTCTCCTCAGGAAGTCAAATCTTCTGGCCTTGTTCGCGCAGGTCCCGCACGACCTGCTCGACGCCCCGCTTGTCGATGATTCGCAGGCCCTTTCGTGACACCTTCAGCTTGACGAAACGCCGCTCGCTCTCCAGCCAGAACCGCTGGGTGTGCAGGTTCGGCAGAAAACGACGCCGGGTCTTGTTGTGGGCGTGCGATACGTTGTTGCCCGCCATGGGGGCCTTTCCGGTTACCTGGCACACTCTCGACATCGGAAGGCTCCTGCAAGGGGCTGGTGGCCCGTGGCGAATGAGGCGAAGCACTATACTCGTTGCCCAAGGCTATATCCAGCCCCTCTCGGCCAGAGAGACATGCCCCTCCCGGGTCACCACCAGGTGGTCGAGCAGCCGTATGTCCACCAGCGCGAGCGCCCGGCCCAGCTTGAGCGTGATGCCGCGGTCCGCCTCGCTGGGCTCGGAAACACCGGAAGGATGATTGTGCCCGAAGATCACGGCGGCGGCGTTGTGGTGCAGCGCCCGCTTGAGGACTTCACGGGGATATACGGCGGCCCCGTCGACGGTGCCGCGAAACAGTTCCTCGTAGCGGATCAGACGGTGACGCGTGTCGAGGAAAAGGCAACTGAACACCTCGTGGGGCAGGTCCGCCAGCCGTGCTCGAAAGTATCGTACGGCATCTTCGGGTGCGCTGAGGGCGCTGCGGTTGGGTGGCGGCGTCTCAAGGTGCCGTCGACCGGTTTCCAGAGCCGCCTTGATCCGGGCAATGCTGGCGGGACCCAGCCCGGGTGCCCGCCCGAGCGCGGCCGGGCTCGCCGTCAGCACGCGGCTCAGGTCGCCGCAGGTGCGCAGCAGCCTGTGACTCAACTCCAGTGCGTCTTCATTGGCCGTGCCCTGACCCAGCAGTACGGCGAGCAATTCGCCGTCGGTCAGGTTGCGGGCGCCATTTCTCAGCAGCTTTTCCCGAGGCCGCTCCGAGGGCGGCCAGTCTCTCAATCCCACATTCGCTCCACTGCCGAGGTTTGCCAAATCTTGGTCTGCGCGGGTCCGTATGGCTAGCGTGCAAATTTCGGCAAGTTCCACGGAAAGCTGGTGTCGCGCGGTGGCAAACTGGGGTATCAGGGGATATGCTGAACGGCCACCATGTCCAAAAGTGAACAAAACGGCGGGATTCGAATATTGCTTGGCGTGACCGGCGGTGTGGCCGCGTACAAGAGCCCCGAGCTCGTGCGCCGGCTGCGCGAAAAGGGCGCCGACGTGCAGGTGGTGCTGACACCGGGCGCCGCAAGATTCGTGTCGCCGTTGACGTTCCAGGCGGTTTCGGGCCGCCGCGTTCGGGACGACCTCTGGGACGAAGGCGCGGAAGCCGCCATGGGCCATATCGAACTGGCCCGGTGGGCTGACCTGGTTGTGGTGGCGCCGGCCACGGCCAATTTCATGGCGTCGCTGACCGTCGGTCTGGCCGACGGGCTGCTGAGCACGCTCTGCCTCGCGAGCCAGGCGCCCGTGCTGCTGGCGCCGGCCATGAACCAGGCCATGTGGCAACATGCTTCGGTTCAGGCAAACCGACGTGCGCTGGAGCAGCGTGGTGTGAGGATCCTGGGCCCGGCGCACGGAGACCAGGCATGCGGCGAGGACGGCCCGGGCCGGATGCTGGAGCCGGAAGAAATCGTGGACTCGGTCTTCGCGGAGCCGGTGGCCATCGGTTCGCAAGCCCTCAAGGGCCTGCGCACGGTCATCACCGCCGGTCCCACCCGGGAGCCCATCGACCCCGTGCGCTACATCACCAACAGAAGCTCGGGCAAGATGGGTTATGCCCTGGCGTCGGCGGCTCGGCGGTCTGGAGCCGATGTCGTGCTGGTGAGTGGGCCCGTTGCCGTACCGACACCGCGGGGCGTCCGGCGCGTGGACGTGGAAACGGCCGAGGAGATGCACGCCGAAGTCCACCAGCACATCGGCAGTGCGGACATCTTCATCGGTTGTGCGGCGATATCCGACTACAAGCCGGAGTGCGCCGCCGACCAGAAGATCAAGCGTGTCGGTCGGACCATGAGCCTTCAATTGGTGCGCTCGCCGGACACGCTGGCCAGCGTGTCGGCACTGGAGAATCGGCCGTTCACCGTGGGGTTCGCCGCTGAGACCCAGAACGTCAAGAAGAACGCGCGTGGCAAGCTCGTCGACAAGGGGGTAGACATGATCGCCGCCAACCGCGTCGGTCGCGACTGCGGTTTCGACCGCGAGACCAATTCGCTGATGGTTCTCTGGGAGGGCGGGGAAGCGGTCATAGATCACGCGCCGAAGACCGTGGTGGCCACACGCCTGATCGAGCTCATCGCCGAGCGTTACCGCGAGGCGGGTTCCGAACTCAGCCGCACGCGGGCGGTTTGAGCGGGCGGAGGGTCCGGTTTAGCGACGGGGACTCCGGGTTGGGAACGTCATCCATGCGCCGCGTGCGCCTCAAGGTGCTCGACCCGAAGGTCGGGCGGGAAATCCCCTTGCCGCGGCGGGGCACCGACGGATCGGCGGGCGTCGATCTGCGGGCATGCCTGGACGATCCGCAGACGGTGGCCCCGGGAGCCTGTGAGCTGATCCCTACCGGCATCGCCATCCACCTGGAGGATCCGGGGCTGGCCGCCGTGATCCTGCCCCGCTCGGGCCTGGGCCACAAGCACGGGATCGTGCTGGGCAACCTGGTGGGGTTGATCGATTCGGACTACCAGGGCGAACTGCTGATCTCCTGCTGGAATCGCGGCTCGCGACCGTACCGCGTCGAACCTGGCGAGCGCATCGCGCAGATGGTCATCGTGCCCGTGTTGCAGGCGGATTTCGAAGTGGTGGATTCCTTCGCCGACAGCGAACGGGGGAGCGGCGGGTTCGGTCACACCGGCACGGCCTGATCGGGCCTGTTCCGGTTGCAACTCCGGTCAAGGCAGCGGGATCATTGCCGCGGGCCGTCGCGCATGATCCGAACGGATCAGCAATTCCCCACCGCTCCATAGCGCTCCCGATAGGCGCGCATGGCTGCCAGGTGTGCCGCCAGGTCCGGGCGTTCCCGAATATGGGCCACCAGGTCGTCCAGCGAGACGATGCTGAGCACGGGTATGCCCAGCTGGCGTTCCAGTTCAAGCACCGCCGAGAGGCGGCTTCCGGGAGCGATTTCCTGCCGGTCCACCGCCACGACCACGGCCGAAGGGATGCCGCCGCCGGCTTCGATGATCCGCACGGCTTCGCTGATCGCGGTGCCGGCGGTGACCACGTCGTCAACGATGGCGACACGACCGGACAGGGGCGCGCCGATGGTGGAACCGCCTTCGCCGTGGTCCTTGGCTTCCTTGCGGTTGTAGGCAAACGGGAGGTCCATGCCGTGGTGTTCGGCCAGGGCGGCGGCGGTCAGCGCCACCAGGGTGATGCCCTTGTAGGCCGGGCCGAACAGCATGTCGAAGCGGATGCCGGCATCGGCCAGCGCGGCGGCGTAGCAGCGGGCCACGCGCGCGGCCGCCTGGCCGGTGCTCAATTGGCCCGCGTTGAAGAAGTACGGGCTGATGCGGCCGGACTTGAGCTTGAACTCGCCGAAACGGAGCGCGCCAAGCGCGAGGGAAAGCTCGATGAATTGCTTCTTGTAATCGTGCATGATCAGTGCGAACCGGCTCCTGTATGATACGGGGCGTCCGCATCCGCGACGGTGCCCGGTCGTGCCCGCAAGGCGCTTTCGAACGGCCCCGGGTCACCGCATGAATTCCGCATGATATTACAGGTCACGGCATGACGAACGCTTACGCCCCGGCGGCCACCGGCGCCGCCACCCAAGGTTGGCGGGAGAGTCTGCTCGTCTACCGCAAGCCGCGGGTGCTGGGGATGCTGTTCCTGGGATTTTCGGCGGGGCTGCCGTTCCTGCTGGTGTTTTCCACCCTGAGCGCGTGGCTGCGCACCTACGAAGTCAGCCGCTCGGCCATCGGCATGTTCGCCTGGGTGGGACTTTTCTACTCGTTCAAGTTCTGCTGGGCGCCGCTGGTGGACCGGCTGCCGCTTCCCATGCTGAACCGTGCCCTGGGCAGGCGCAGAAGCTGGATGCTGGTCGCGCAGCTCGGCATCATCGCAGGGCTTCTGGGGATGGCCGGACTGGACCCCAGCGCGGCATTGATGCCGGTTGCGCTGTTTTCCATGCTCGTCGCTTTCAGCTCGGCGACCCAGGATATCGCCATCGACGCCTACCGCATCGAAGCCGCGTCGGCTGAGGACCAGGGCGCCATGGCAGCCACCTATCAGCTTGGCTACCGCGTCGCCATGCTCCTGGCCGGCGCCGGAGCGCTGGTTATCTCCGGATTCTTTTCCTGGAACGTGTCCTATACCGTCATGGCGGCATGCATGTCGGTCGGCCTGGTGACCGTGATGATCATCAAGGAGCCCGAAGTGAACGTCCGGGCCGAGGCGGACGCGCGCATGGTGCCACGTCGCTGGGGGCTAGATCGTGTCGCCGCCTGGTTTCGCGACGCGGTCATCGGTCCCTTTGTCGAGTTTTTCCGGCGCAACGGAGCGTTCGCGCTGCTGGTGCTGACCTTCATCGGCCTGTCGAGAGTCAGCGACCTTCTTTTCGGCAATATCGCCAGCGTCTTTTATATCGATCTCGGCTTCACGTTGATCGAGATCGGCAACATTTCGGGCGCGTTCGGATTTTTCGTGACCATGGTCGGCACGTTTCTGGGCGGCATCATCGTCAGCCGTTACGGCCCAATCCGGCCGCTGCTGGCCGCCACGGTACTGGTGGCGGCCACGAATCTGGGCTTCGCGGCGCTGGCCGCGCACGGCGTTGCCCATGTCCCCTACCTGATCGGCGTGATCAGCGCGGACAATTTCACCGTGGGTTTCGCGGGCACCGTGTTCATCGCCTACTTCTCCAGCCTGACCAATGCCGCCTACACGGCCACCCAGTATGCGTTGTTCACCTCGCTGATGCTGCTGCCGGGCAAGGTGCTAAGCGGCTTTTCGGGAATGGTGGTGGACGCGACCGACTACGTCACGTTCTTCCTGTACGCCTCGGCGGCAGGCATTCCGGCCATCGCGCTGGCTCTGGTCATCACGCGCAAGGCGGCGATGGGGCGGAGCGCGTCATCGTGAGCGCCGGTGCGGTGCAGACCCCGTCATCCCATGCGGTCTGACGGTGGTGCGGCCGGTGGCACAGTGGTGCTGTGCCGCTTCGACGAGTTGGCCGACCCCGGCAGCCGCGAGTTCAAGTGGGGGGCGGGCGTCTGGCCGCTTGAGTTTTTCGCCGTGCGCAAGGGCGGGACGGTCAACGGTTTCATCAACCGCTGTCCACACGCTGGCAACCCGCTGAACTGGCGGCCGAACCGCTTTCTCACCCGGAATGGCGGACTGATCCTTTGCAATTCCCACGGCGCCCGGTTCCGGATAGAAGATGGCGTATGCGTCAGGGGGCCCTGCCCGGGCGAGGCGCTTGCGCCGGTGGCGCTCCGGGTCGAGGATGAAATGGTCGTCGCGGATGAGGATGAGTTGGCAGAGGCGCGGGAGCGCTGGCTCAGCAGCGCCTGACCAATCGGTTTCAGTCGGTCCGGCGGAAATACAGATCCGTCACCTTGTGGCCCAGGGCGATACCGCGGCGTTCGAATTTTGACGTGGGGCGATCGAAGTCGGGATGCGACAACGCTTTCACGGGCGAAAGCGACTCGAACTGATCGCATTCGGCCATCACCTCCGTAACGTGCTCGGCGTAGTTGTCCCAGTCGGTGGCGATGTGGAACGCCCCCAGGGGTTTGAGGACCCTGGCAACGTCCTGAACGAATCCCGGCTGAACGATCCGGCGTTTGTGATGGCGCTTCTTGGGCCAAGGGTCCGGGAAGAACAGGTTGACGGCGTCAACCTTTCCCGGAGGGAGCATGTGCTCGACCACTTCCACCGCGTCGTGAGCGATGATCCTCACATTGCCGAGGCCGGCACGTTCCAGTTGCAGCAGCAGATGGCCGATCCCCGGTTCATGAACCTCGACGCCGAGGTAGTCCCGGTCGGGATGATTGGCAGCAAGAGTCAACAGCGCCGACCCGTCGCCGAAACCGATGTCGAGCACGATCGGCGCGCGCCGTCCGAACACGGCGCCAACATCGACTGCTCGCTCCTGAAACGGGATGCCGTAGCGCGGCAGCAAGTCCCGGATTGCCCGTTTCTGCGCCGTGGTCGTGCGCCCGGCGCGGTGCACGAAGCTGCGGATTTTCCGATGGCGGGGGTTGGTCATGGTCGAGCGATTCCAGGCGCATCTTACGACAATGCGAGCGCGCGCTACGGCGGTAAACCGTTTACCTCACCGCGCGCCGGGAGCAGGCTCCGCTGCTGGAAATTTTCGGAACACTTGATTGGAACGACGGTTACAACTACAAGGACGAGTGATCTCGGCAATGAGTCTGTTCATGGATGCCTATTGGCGCAATCTGGTCGCAATCTCGTCCAGTGTCCGTTCCAGAGCAGTTTTCACTTTCGCCATTTCGCTGTTACCGGTCGCTGTCTCCGCCCCGTTTGCCAACGACTCCAGCCGGTCGGCCAGTGCCTCATCACGACCACCGTCCCGAAGCGTCTCTTCAGCGCGGATCAGGGCGGATTGGAGATCGGTGGTGACCGAAACCGGAAGCACACCGCCGCGAGCGAGCTGGTCCAGGTAGGCTCGGGCGACCACAGGTTCGGAAGGCCACTCGTAGCGCAATTGCTGCTGCGGGTTGAATACGCCGCCCTGACGCGCAAGGCCCGCCGCCGCAACCTCGCTGTCGGACAGGAACTCGCTCGGAAGAAGGGATAACACGTCCAAGCCCCGCACGATCTCGGTGCCGTAAATCCTTCCCCGGTACCAGTAGGCGGACCAATAGCCGCCGCCGATCATGTGTTCCGCGTCGATTGGACCGCGGTCGAACCAGGCGATCTCGAACGGATTGGCCGAATCGGTGAAGTCGATCACGGAGATGCCGCCCTGGTACCAGGCCTGGACGAAGATGTCGCGACCCGGCACCGGAACCACGGAGCCATTGTGCGCCACGCAGTTCTCCTGCTCGGTCTGCGGGGCCGGCATCTTGAAATAGCTGCGGAACTCGAGTTGCCCATCGACGATGTCGTAGATGGCGTCCGCACCCCAGTCCAGCGGATCGAAGGCGCGGCAACGGGGCATGCCGCCGCCGCCCCACTCGTCGGTGAACAGTACCTTGTCGCCATCGTTGTTGAATGTCGCCGAGTGCCAGTAGGCAAAGCCCTGATCGACCACCGCATCCATGCGCTGCGGGTCCAGGGGGTCGGAAATGTCGAACAGGATGCCGTTGCCGGAACACGCACCCGCGGCGATTCCCAGTTCCGGGAACGCGGTGATGTCGTGGCACTGGTCGGTGCGTTCCGACTCCTGGGTATCCTCGCCATGGTCGCCGCCGCGCCAGAGGCCTGCCAGAGTGCCGTCTTCGGGGTCGGCGAATACTGCGGGACTGTGGACGATGCGGGCTTGTGAGGGATCGTCGACGGGAATTTCGATGACGTCGATGCGGAAAAGTGCCGTGCGATAGTCGCCGGGGGACTCGTCGACGCAGCCGGCCAGTTCCTCCTCTTCGCGGATGCGGGACGTGCCGGAGTTGTAGACGATGATCCTGTCATCGTCGGCCGTGATCACCGAATGGGTATGGGACCCGCGGCAGGTCTGGACCGCGCCCACCTGCATCGGCCGCGCCAGTTCGCTGATGTCGAACAGGCGAATGCCGCGGAATCGCTCCTCGCTGACATCCTCGGCCACGCCTTCCAGCCCGCAGTCGACCCGCCCGCGGGTCTGTTCCACCGACATGATGAGCAGGTCGCCGACCACCGACACGTCGCCCTGTCCGCCCGGACACACCACGGAACTGAGGAGTTGCGGCACGCCCGCTTCGTCAAGCCGGTAGATGTTGAACCCGTGGTAACTGCCCGCGAACAGCACGTCGTCCCTGAAGGCCATGTCGGTGTTGCCGAAATTCAGCAGTGGCGAACGGTCCCAGTCGCCGTTTTCGTCTCCGGGCTCATCGTCACCGTTTTCGCCTACAGTCTCACCGTCGCCGTTTTCATCTTCGTCGTCGTCCCGGATAGGGGCATCCTCACTGTCGCTGTCGTCATCACTGCTGCCTTCGCCGTCACTGGCGCCGTCTTCGTCGTCGTCACCATCGTCGTCCTCCGGTCGCTCCGGCGGCAGTTCGGCGGGGTTTTCCGGATCGAAGAAGCCCGGCGGTTTCGGCAGCGAAGCCACAAGCTCCATGTTCATCGCGGCTTGGCCGGCGTTCTGGAATCCGGCCGCCAAACCGGCCCGCGGGTCTTCAGACAGCTCGATGAGCAAGGCGTGCATTCGCTCGATTTCGGCGTTCTGGTCGTTGTTGACGTCGTTGGTGAACTCGAACAGCACCGGGTCGTAAGCTGCCCCCGGCTGATCGTGCAGTTCCTCGACCATCGTCACCGCGCCTTCATGGTGGGTGATCATGAGCGACAGGAACAGCCGGTCGAAGTCGGTGCCTTCGGCGGCGGCCAGTTCCGCCATCTGTTCCGGTGTGGCCATACCGGCCATCCCGTGGCCGGTGTGCATCCCGTCGCGGTCCATCGGGTCCGGTACCCGCTCGTCGCGGTCGCGCAGCCACCGCTCCATGAATTGCATCTCGTCCTGCTGCGACAGGATGATTCGCCCCGCCGCGTCGATCACTCCCTCATGGTTGGTGCGATCGGGAGCAAGTTCGGCCATGAGCACGGCCTGGTGATGGTGCGGAATCATGTCCTGCATGAACCTGACGTCGTCCGGCGAGTATCCCGTCACGGCAATGTCCACCGCTTCGGCGGCGGTAAGCTCGCGCCCCGGCTGGCCGGGCGCGCCGGGCTGGACGATGGGCGCCTGGGCGGCGGCGTGGACCGTCATCCCGAGAAGGAGCGTGCCCGTGAAGGCGCGCTTGGGCGCTTGCAGCAGCGCGTCGGAAACGGTGCCGATAGCAGAGTGCAATGGTGCGTGTTGAACCGTGGTCATAGAGTCTCGTTTCCCCGAATGGCCGGTATGCTGAGCGGTTTCGCTTTAGTGTCCGCCGTGTCGGCGGGCCGGTTCAAAATGGAGCGGGCGATGGGAATCGAACCCACGTCTCTAGCTTGGGAAGCTAGGGTAATAACCATTATACGACGCCCGCGCCGATGGCCCATTCTAGCGGAACGGGGCGGGCATGGCTTGATGTTGCCGATCCGATGTTGCCGATACGGTGTGCCGATCCAGGCCAGGGAACCAATTCGCCGCTGAGCCAAGTTGCTTGCAATATATCTAGCCGACATGGACTATCCGACAAGTCCCCATGAAACCCTTCGCAGAACGGTTGCTCGCCTGGTTCGACGCCCATGGTCGGCGCGGGCTGCCGTGGCAGACAGCTCGGACGCCCTACCGCGTCTGGGTTTCCGAAATCATGCTCCAGCAGACCCGGGCGGCGACCGTCGTCCCGTACTTTACGCGGTTCATGGAGGCGTTTCCGGATGTGGAGCATCTTGCTGCAGCGGACCTGGACCGAGTGCTCGGCTACTGGGCGGGTCTCGGCTACTACGCCCGGGGGCGGAACCTGCACGCGGCGGCCAGGAAGGTCGTGCGGGACTACGGGGGCGAGTTCCCGGCGAGCGTCGAGGGGCTCATGACGTTGCCAGGCGTGGGCCGCTCGACCGCCGGCGCGATCATGGCGCTTGCCCACGGCGAACGCGCCCCGATCTTGGACGGCAACGTCAAGCGAGTGCTGGCTCGCCACGAAGCGGTGGAGGGATGGCCGGGCGGCGCGGCGGTGCTGAAAGCGCTTTGGGCGCACGCGGAGCGGCATACGCCGGATGCCAGGGTGGCCGAGTACGCCCAGGCGATCATGGACCTGGGTGCCACGCTGTGCACTCGCATGCGGCCGCGTTGCGGCGAGTGTCCGCTGGCTGAGGATTGCCAGGCGCGTATCCGGGGCCTGCAAGCGGTGCTGCCCACGCCCCGCCCGCGGCGCGATCGGCCTCGGCGCGATGCAAGAATGCTGGTGATCGCCAACGCCGCCCGGGACGTGCTGCTGGAACGGCGCCCGCCGAACGGCATCTGGGGCGGGCTATACAGCCTGCCGGAACTGGCGGTCGAAGATGGTCCGGGTGACTGGTGCAGACGGCATCTGGGCGTGGAAGTCCGCGAATACACGGCGGGAGCGCCCTTCAAGCACGCCTTCAGCCATTTCGACCTCATGATCCAGCCGCTGGAAATTCAGTTGGACGGGGCGGCGAACACGCTCATGGACCGGGACGGATGGCTCTGGTATAACACCGCGCAGGCGTACCGGGTTGGTGTCGCCGCGCCCATCGCGGCCCTGTTGCGGGCACGGCAGCCGCCGAACGCAGGGCAACACGCAACGGAGGCGCCCAAGTGAGCCGCACAGTCAAATGCGTCATTCTGGGAACGGAAGCCGAGGGGCTTGAGCGTCCCGTCTATCCAGGCGAGCTGGGCCAGCGAATCTACGACAAAGTCTCGAAAATCGCCTGGCAGCGCTGGCTCGGCCACCAGACCATGTTGATCAATGAATACCGCCTGACACCCATTGAACCGAAGGCACGGCAATTTTTGGAAGGGGAGATGGAAAAGTTCTTTTTTGGGGAGGGGTCGGAGAGGCCGGCGGGGTTTGTGGATGCGGGTGCTTGATAACTGCTGCAAAGTCTTTGTGACGCATTGGAATGCGACTCTTGGCCCGCATTGCCTTGCGCTGGGACACTGAGCCGAGAGTTTTTTGGTGTTGACTCGCGTAATGTGCCGACCAACGGTGATTCCTAGAATTTTCGATACTTTGTACTGCAATTGACTTAGGACGGAGAGTACCTCCTACCTTGGAGTCTATACGCCACGCCGGTAACCATTTCACCGGAGGAAATTCATGAACAGTCAACGCAATCGCGTATCGCACGCATGGAATCAATTGGGCAGGATTATTTTTCCAACGCGAAGAACACCTGTTCCCACGCGGAGGAATTTGGAGCGAGATAGCAGGGAAGCGGCAAGGGGAATTGTGGCGCGCCAAGCCGAAATCAGCATATTGCTCACGACGGGCCGGTATAATTTGAACGGTGTTAATTTCTCGGAGAGCGACGACTGTGAAGTACAGCCGACCCACACAACATGAAAAATCCACAGGTGTATTAAGGGCCGATACTCGAAAATATTTTTTCGCAGTGAAGTCAATTCGCGAGCATTGTACTGAGTTAGATGTTGTATTCGAACACACTCTCGGATTCGTGTGGGTAGATAAGAAAAACCTATAAGCTATCCAGCTCTTTGATGACGTCGTCCAATACTGCTTCGAGGAAACTGTAAAATTTCGTCCGAAATCATGCGGGCGATACTGTCTAGACCCTGATCGAGCGTTAGTGTGAAGAGGCCACCCTTGTCTAACGCCCACTTATAGAACAATTCCGTTTGACTCCCGAAGTTGATGCCGTGTCCTTGTAGTTGACGCTTAATTTTCTTGACATCCAGCAAAACCTGCCTAGCGGAATAGAGCCGCTTTCTGTGGTCATCGCTTGAAAGGATGGCGAAATTTGCGTTACGCGGGAAGTCCGTCCTGAAGTAACTGATCTACGAGGCCCTCAGCCTGACGCTGTCGGAGGTCCCCTATGCGTTGAACTGAACCGGCGAAAACCCGCCCAATTCCCCGAAGTTGTGCCTAGTGAATTTGTAATGTTCAAGGATATCAATCACTTATGAATTCAAACCGTCGAAGTCAAGACACCATTTTTGCCGCACGTTCGATGATTTTCCCGGCCTCTTTGAGATTCTCCACCGTTGCGGACAGATCTATTTTTTTGCCATTGAACGCTAGCCATTCGTCCTTCCATCGACCTACCGTCATGGTCTTGCCAACGCGCATCACCTTAGGTTTGACTACCCTTCCACCGCCCGCCTCAAGAATTCGTTCGTGCCACTTCCACTTCATTTGCTGCTGTTTTTCTTTTTCTACAGAGCCGACCTTAAAGCAGAGCAGGTAGGGCCTATTCGTTGGATCAACTTCCAATTGGAGATAAATGTACGACCCATTACTCCCACTGATGTCGATGAAGTTCCACCAAAATCCATTGAATCCTCCTGAAGGATTCGAGACATACCCCCAATCGCCATCGCGATCGCCCAGTTCGTTTTCGAGGAAACGGTAAAATCCTTCCCATGATGCCCAAGACCAGTTGGACTGTGAGTCCTGCTCTTTCCAGCTCCGGAAACTTTCCGTATCTGTCTGGTAACGCTCAAGATGGTCTCGATAATCCTTTAGTGCTTGATGTTCACCTTCGTAATGGCGCAATACATCGAGGAAATCGCTTCGACTAAAAATCTTGTAAGGTCTGTGCAAACCTTTGCTTGCTTGTTTAATTTTCTGTTCCATTGCGAGAGATTGATTACCCGTCTTCAGGTAGATAGGGTAGACATACTCTTTAGCAACATCTTCGAGACGCGTTTTTCCATCGATGACAAAATTGTAGTAGTTTTCCAATTGTTTGCCGTGAATGTGCGAGTCTGTCTTGTCTTCTATCAAGAGTACAGGACCTAGCTCGCTCAGTTTGGCAAGTACGTCTATGCCTTTGTCCTGTTGACAAATCTTGGTCTCAATCCGTTCGGGTAGTTTCCTCACTCCATGCTTATTTAGCAACGCCAGAACGAATCTGCGCCCGAGACGGTTAAGTTCCCGATCGAATTCCAAGCAGTAATCGCTCGCCCAATGTATAAGCCAACAGATTACCGCATCTTGGGACAATTCCTTGGTTGCATAGTCGAAGAGGTTTGGTTTTGTATTTTCTGACATGATGTAAATCGCCCCCATGCTGCCTCATAAGTTCACGAAGATTATTGACCGCGGAGATAGCCGCGAACCGTCGAATATCGGAGTGTGCTCACGATTTCTTGGCACGTTTTACCCTCAGCAGACCATCCCAGTTGCTTTGGATTGGCTCCCGGTCCCTTGGATCGAAGATTCGGCATTCATCAATCCGGTTTTCCATACGGGAAAACTGACACGGCCAGCATGCGGTCACCAGATTGCTTTCGTCGTTGGTACCGCCCCAACTACGCGGTAGTACGTGATCGAGAGACGTTGAGACAACATAACACGCGTGCCTTTTCAGGTTGCCTCTACCGCGCAGTAATTGCTTATCCGGAATTAGGCGAGACATGATGGTGCGCACGCGCCGGTCTATTACGCGGATGCCGCAAAATCGACAGTGCCAGTTATCGCGTTCAAAGATACGATGTTCCACTTTCTTTGTTGGCCGACCATGTTTGGCGGGCAAAGTCTTGGGTGGATAAGAAACCTCAATGCCATGCTCGCTGAGGCGGTCGCTCGACCTCTGCGCCTTGTAGTGAAACCAATGTCGCAAGGAGTCGGAATTTGCTTGCTTGATCTTTTCGTACGCGTCAGTTATTCGTCCCTCGACAAGCAAGTCTGCTGCTTCGGACATCAGGTCCAACACGACACTGGATTCTGGCGGGTGGCTAATCAAGGAATAACGGCAGGGTTCTTGGTTCATTATTTTCTCCTTGGCAAAGTACGCCAGTTATTGGACTCTACCCACGCAAATTACCGTTGGTGCCCCAACCACCGTACACGAACGTGTCCAGGTGTCAAACTTCGCGCCGGTTCATCCATCAAACACGACCGAATCTGACGCACCACCCTGTTAACTTTATCTCCAGCAAGGAAACCCTCCTGGAGAAAACCCATGCTGTCCGCCTACCTGCGGCACCTCGTACTTGGCTATTTGGCCAATCTGTCCGCTAGGCTACGCCACCGGTCACCGGAGGGCGGGCAGCTGGTCAAATGGGTCCTTGGCGCCGCCGATGAACTTGAACTTCCGGTCCATGCCGAGAAACCAAGACTGCAGAAAAGCGCTGGCAGTGATGGTGGAATCTCTTCGGAGGACTGGGCTTGGCTATCCGAATTCCTGGTAAACCAGCACAAGGCGTCGAAACGAATCCGGGCCGATAGGACGGGACAGCGAATCCGGCGCCTGGGCCGCCAAATGCGTTTGTCTCGAACAGACGTCCTTCTGCTCGAACTAATGCTGTGCTACGAGACGCAGTCGGTAGTCGATTCCATGGTGGAGGAAATTTTCAGTCACCATGTATTCAGTCGGTTACAACACCAGTTCTTTTCTCTCCGAAACACGGCGTTGGCGTGCTTGCTCGGCGTCTCCATGGGGACGTTGCGCCGCCGCTTGGCCAGCGACGCACCGTTGGTGCGATCGGGACTGATATCGATCGACCAGGATGGCGACTTCCAGCTCCTGCGGCGGCTTTTGCGCTTGGGACATGAGCCCGTCGAGACCGGCACGGATGTCCGGCAACTGCTGTTCGACAGCGCGCCCGCGGCGGAGCTCAAGTGGTCGGACTTCGACCATGTGGCTGACGGTCGCGACCATGTGGAGCGCCTTGTCACCGGCGCGTTGGAGTCGGGCAAACGGGGTGTAAACGTGCTCCTGTACGGGCCGCCCGGCACCGGCAAGACCCAGTTCTGCAGAACGCTCGCAAACCGGCTCGGGGTAAGAATGTACAGCGTCGGCGAAGCGGACGCTCACGGGCGCGAACCGAAGCGGGGCGAACGCCTTCAGGAGCTGCGCCTCGCTCAGCGCGTTCTGGGGGATTGCCGCAACTCGATTCTGCTCTTTGACGAGATGGAAGACTTGCTCTCGGGTCCGGGATCGATGTTTCCGAGGTACCTGGGCGCACCCGGTCTGAGCAAGCGCAGGTCCGACGGCTCCAAGGTGTTCATGAATCGGCTGTTGGAGGACACCGGGGTCCCCACGCTATGGACGACAAACGCGGCTCTCCAGACTTGTCCCACCGTGCTGCGACGCATGATGTACGCGCTGGAGTTGCGTCAACCCTCTCCGCGGGTCCGCGAACGGATATGGGCCCGGCAACTCAAGCGCCAGGGGATTCCGTCTGACGAAACCGATGCCCAGACGCTGGCCAGGGAGTTCGATGTAACGCCCGGCGTCGCGGCCGGCGCGACTGCCGCCGCACGGCTCATCGACGGAGGCGACATCGAGACGGTCCGGCGGGGCGTCCAAAGCCTGTCGCGACTGCTGCACGGCGAGAAGCCTGTCCGGCCGGCGTTCGGCGCGTTCGATCCCGCACTGATCCGAACCACCACTGATCCGGTCGAACTGGCCGACCGGCTTGCGAAAAGGGGTGCGCAGAGATTTTCGCTTTGTCTTCAGGGGCCGCCGGGCAGCGGCAAGAGCGCGTTTGTCCGCTTTCTGGCCGAAAGGGCCGGACTGGAAGTGTTGCAGAAGCGGGCCTCGGACCTGATGTCCATGTGGGTGGGGGGAACGGAAAAACAGATCGCCGAAGCCTTCACGGAGGCGCGCGACCGCGGACAGTTCCTGGTATTCGACGAGGCTGACTCGTTGCTTTCCAACCGGCGCTTTGCGTGTCGCAATTGGGAGATCGGTCAAGTCAACGAGATGCTCACCTGGATGGAAAGCCACCCGCTCCCATTTGCATGCACTACCAATTTCGGCGAGCATCTCGACCCCGCGACGTTCCGGCGCTTCGATTTCAAGCTTCGCCTGGATTATCTCGCCCCCGATCAGTCGGAGAAGGCGTTTCGCATTTTCTTCGGGCAGGCCGCGCCCCCGGAAGTCCGGGCGCTGTCTGTCGTGACCCCCGGCGACTTCGCCGTGGTGCGGCGGCGCGCGGAGATTCTTGGCAATCAGCAGGACGCGAAAGCGCTGGCGGCCATGTTGCGCGAGGAGTGCGACGCCAAGCCGGACCGTCCGCGACGGATCGGTTTTGGGGTTCATGGCGGTTGAGTGGGGCCGTTGCAATTCAGGTTGAAGTAGAAATACCGATATGCGATACGAGCGGCTTACGGACATCGTGAATCTGGCTATCCGCCTCCAGGGCGCAAGAGGCGGGTTGACGATGGACGACATTGTGGCGGAGTTCGGCGTCAGCCGACGCACGGCGGAACGCATGCGCGATGCCGTCGAAACGGCGTTCGGCCCGCTCCAGCTGGTCGAAACTGGCGACAAACGCATTCACTGGCGGCTTCGGTCCACAAGCCTGCGCGGGTTGGTTCAGATCACGCCGGAGGAGTTGGCGGAACTGGAATCCGCAGCCAGCCGCCTGGACCGGGCCGGGTTAACGGAGCGTGCCGGAATCTTGCGGGAACTGGTCGCCAAGTTGCTCGCGTTGCGGCGAACATTCAACGAGCGGGCCTTCGGCGACGAACTGGAGGCGCTCATGCGGGCCGAGGGTTCGGCCATGCGTCCGGGACCACGCCCCCACATCGAACACGGGTTGCTCCCGCTTCTCCGCAACGCGATCACCGCCACCCGCAGGGTGGAATTCAACTACCTCTCACGATCATCCGGGAAACCCAGCCGTCAGATCGTCGACCCCTACGGAGTGCTCTACGGCAACCGCGCTTACCTGGTCGGAAGCACCGACTGGGCCGAGGAGCCCCGGCTCTGGAGACTTGCGAACGTGAGCGAGGCACGCATCACCCGCGAGACGTTCGCTAGAGATACCGGGTTTGATCTACAACAGTACGCCGAACGCTCGTTCGGCGCGTTTCAGGAACCGCCCGTGGATGTCGTGCTGCGGTTCGACACGAGTGCGGCACACGATGCCGCAACCTTCCGGTTCCATCCGGGCCAGACTATGGTCGAGAACAAGGATGGCTCATTGACGGTGAAATTCAGGGCGGGCGGTCTGGATGAGATGTGCTGGCATCTCTTTACCTGGGGCACGGCGGTCAGGGTGGAGAAGCCCAAGGAGTTGCGGGAGCGGTTGCGAGGTATGTGCGAAGGCCTCGCCGGGCATCATGTTGGCCTTGTCGAATAACTGGGCGAAATGCCCAGAAACGTGAATTGACCGCGATACGTGGCAACTTGGAATATAGCCTCCCAAGAGACAAAACCAAGTGAAGGGCAACTGATGTCGTCATCATCATGGTGTGCGGGGTTCATTTGCCAAAAGTGAAAAGTGAGCGGTTTTCGGTTGCCAGGGACACCATCGGCATTGGATCGGCCCTGCTTGGGGCAGCGCTGCGCCCGAACGCGCGGACGTTTGCTCCACTCCTCTTCCTAAGCGCGTAGTCGAGGGCTCTTTCGGGGAATACACATACTTCACCGACCGGGCCCCCCGCATGCCCGACCATCGTTGGCGACAGCCGAGCGATCTTCAAAATCAAAGGTAACGACTACCGGCTTGTGGTGAAGATCAACTACCCGTACCGCATTGTCTACATACGCTTCGTGGGCACACACGCAGAGTATGACGCCGAAAATGTGCAGGAGGTGTGACATGGCTGACATCAAGCCCATCCGGTCCGAACGGGACCACGAGGCGGCTTTGACCCGGATCTCCGAACTCATGGACGCGGAACCCGACAGCCCCGAGGGCGACGAGCTCGATGTTCTGGTCGATCTGGTGGAACTCTACGAAAGCAAACACGTGCCGATGGGACTGCCAAGTCCCATCGGCGCGCAGGCAAGGTTCGTTACGAACGGCAGAACTACCGCCTGCTATCGCAGTTTGTCGGAAGCGGCGAAGTTCGCCGGCAATTCGGCTTGGGGATCGGCGTCCAAAATTGACCCACCCTTGGATGGGCGATTCAACACATCTCGTTGTATGGATCGACAGGGTGAGCGGAGATGCCGGTGGTGGAGACACTTGCGCCCATAATTTACGAAGCCTTTGTAGACGCTTAGTCCATTGCGATAGCAGACGCAAATTCGCATCCACGGGTTCTACGACACTAAAAGGATGCCCGATACTGCGTAACCGAAAGCCGCACATGATCCGTCAGCGGCGGTCGAAGGCGAAAGGCTGAAGGCGCTCGGGAAAAGTTGTACAGCCGGGTGAGCCTGAACACATCAGCCCGTTCTTCGGAAACTCGACGCTCGTTCGCGGTAATCCAGAAAGGTGTCGTATCTGGGCCGTTTGTTGTCTTGACCTCAAGCCAGCGCTCCTCGCCCCGCTTCGAAAACGACAAGATGTCGTATCCGGCACCGTCGCCGTCTTCCTTCGCAACCCAGCGCACCTTGCCGGCGAGATCGTCCCTGCCAACTTCCGAGAGGCGGTTCTGTTCGGCCTGAAACAGGTATTCCTCACCCGCTTCCCCAAGTGCCCGCGCCCTGGCGTCGCGTAGGGCGGGGTCGTACTTTTTGACCAGCCGATACAGGGCATGCTCCTTGTCTTGCAGCTGGCGGCTCAACACGGGTGCCTCCGTGTAAATCAAGATTCCGGCAGGGGGAGTTCCGGGAATGGCCGCATCGGCGATGCGGTTATGAATCTTGCTCGCGTCGATGCGGGCTTCGATTGCGTTGCGCCTTGACGACCGAATCGCCCGCGAGTTCGATCTCGAGCATCTCGAAATAATCATTGACGATTACTTCGATTTCCCGCTCTGTCCAAGGGGTGCCGCTGGTGGTCGCCATTCAGCCTAAGTACAAGTTGTTCCGGTTCGGGCCAGTATATGACACGCCAGTCTGTGAGATGATCGGTAGCACGACAGGATTTCAAACCATGGAAGGCGACACCCGCGGAGAGTGTCACCATTCGTGCCAAGGCCAGGCAGGACGTAGACCAGGTTGGACGAGAGCAAGCAAGTCGGCGACGTAACGCCCCGTTCCCGCCGGGGTTCCGGATACCGCTTGCCCGCCTTTCTGGTGGTCGTGCTGGCGTTGAGCGTCATTTCCACCCACGGAACGTTGGACGAGCTCGCCGACGAACGTTTGGGCCAGACGACAGCAGAGTCTTTCGGCCTATACCTGCTGGCGCGGGGCATAAACGCTGCCGTTTCGGTGTTTCAGAGCGCGGAAGTGAATGCCGTGGTGGGTTCGCTTAGCGTCGGCGAGGCACTCGATCCGGTCAACGATGCGGTTGAGCGATTTTCGTCGATCATGGTTCTGGCCATCGGATCGCTCCTGCTACAGGAAGTCGTCCTCGCCTTCGTGTCGAGCGCCGGTTTCAGATGGGTATTCGCATTGCTTGGGGTTGTCACGCTGTCGACGCTGGCCGTGCTGTGGCGGAGGCGGGCTATGGGTGTGCCCGGGGTCGGTCCAGTTGATCGGTTTTGTCGCGCGGCGGTGAAGATTTTTGTCGTCGCAGCGGTCGTACGCTTCATCGTGCCGGTCTTTGTGTTGGTTAGCCATTTCGCCGCCCTGGCCCTGCTGCAACCCGAAATCGACCGCCAGAGCGGGGAGCTTTCGATCGTCAGCGAGGAAATATCCGTTGATGATCAACAAATCCTGGATCAACTTGCGGTCGAGGATGGCCGCGGAAATCCACAGGGCCAGCTGAACCAGGAGGGCCAGGAGGACCAGGAGAGTCAGGACGATCAGCAAACCGAGCTACCGGCTCAGGAAGAACAACGAAGTCTGCTCGACCGGTTCCGCGCCGTGGCGGACCGGGTGATTCCCGACGTGCGGATGCCCGATTTTTCCATTCTGCCGACCCTGCTCGACCGAGCCGCGCAGCTGGCGGAGTACCTGACCCGCCTGCTGGTGCTGATCGCGGTGAAGAACCTGATCCTGCCGCTGGTCTTTCTCGCGCTCGCGCTGAAGGTCACCAAGCCCCTGACCATGCGCCTGCTGGCGCTGACCTCGACCATCGACCGGGACATCAGGGACATCAGGGAGATCAGGCAAGAGATAGGGAATGGAGGTCCCCCGAATTTGCCGCGATCATAGGCGAGTCACCCTATTGGTACGGACTAATTCCGTTTTCCGTCGGCGTTATACTGGGCGTCGTCGGATGCGCAAGAATCAGGGAGTTATCCTGATGGGTTTCCTTCCCATGTTGATTGGTTGCCTTATGGTGTTGGCCGTAGGTCTGTTTCTGTTTGTGATGGCAAACCGTGCCGAAAATTCGGAGGACCGTACCCGCGGGTCATAGCAGTCGTTGGCAAAGCCCCTGGCCTCGCCGATTGACTACAGATCCACGCGGTTGGCGATCAGCTCCTCCACGACCGCGGGGTCGGCGAGCGTCGACACGTCTCCCAGTTCGTTGTGGGCATCCTCGGCGATCTTTCGCAGGATGCGGCGCATGATCTTGCCGGAACGTGTCTTGGGCAGGCCTGGCGCCCACTGCAGGCAGTCGGGGCTGGCGATGGGGCCGATTTCCTGGCGGACCCAGGCCACCAGTTCCCTGCGCAGATCATCACTGGGCTCATCGCCGACGTTCAGTGTCACGTAGGCATAGATTCCCTGGCCCTTGATGGGGTGGGGAAAACCCACAACGGCGGCTTCGGCCACCTTGGCGTGCGCCACCAGCGCGCTCTCGACTTCGGCCGTGCCCATCCGGTGGCCGGAAACGTTGATGACGTCGTCCACCCGACCGGTGATCCAGTAGTAGCCATCAGCATCGCGCCGGGCACCGTCGCCGGTGAAGTATCGGCCCGGAAACTGACTGAAATAGGTGTCGACAAAGCGTTGGTGGTCGCCGTAGACGGTACGCATCTGTGCCGGCCAGCTATCCAGCAACACCAGGTTGCCGGTTGCCTCGCCTTCCAGAACCTGCCCGTCACCGTCGACGATGGCGGGCCGCACACCGAACACCGGGCGTGTCGCGGAACCCGGCTTCAGCGCCGTGGCGCCAGGCAGGGGTGAGATCAGGATGCCGCCGGTCTCGGTCTGCCACCAGGTGTCCACGATGGGGCAGCGGCCATCGCCCACCACGCGGTGGTACCACTCCCATGCCTCCGGGTTGATGGGCTCGCCCACCGTGCCCAGCAGGCGCAGGCTGTCGCGGGAGGTGCGTTTGACCGGTGCCTCGCCTTCGGCCATCAAGGCGCGGATCGCCGTCGGTGCGGTATAGAAGATGTTGACCTGGTGCTTGTCGATCACCTGCCAGAAGCGGCTCGAATCGGGGTAGGTGGGCACACCCTCGAACATCAGCGTGGTGGCGCCGTTGGCCAGCGGTCCGTAGACGATGTAGCTGTGGCCGGTGACCCAGCCCACGTCCGCCGTACACCAGTAGATGTCGCCGTCGTGGTAGTCGAAGACGTATTGGTGCGTCAGCGAAGTGAACACCAGGTAGCCACCCGAAGTGTGTAGCACTCCCTTGGGTTGCCCGGTAGACCCGGAGGTATAGAGAATGAAGAGCGGATCTTCCGCGTTCATGGGTTCCGCCGGGCAGTTTGGATCCGCCGCGCCGGTGATTTGATCGTACCAATGGTCGCGTCCGCGCTGCCAACCGATCTCGCCACCCGTGCGGCGCACCACCACCACGGTCTCGACGACTGTCTCGCCCTCACCCGCCAGTGCCGCGTCCACATTGGCCTTGAGCGGGATGCGCTTGCCGCCCCTCAAGCCTTCGTCGGCGGTGATGACGACATTCGACCGGCAGTCCTCGATGCGGCCGCGCAACGCTTCCGGCGAAAATCCCCCGAAGACCACCGAGTGAACGGCGCCTATGCGGGCGCAGGCCAGCATGGCGATGGCCGCCTCCGGAATCATGGGCATGTAGATGGTGACCCGGTCGCCCTTGGAAACGCCCAGATCCCGCAACGCGTTTCCAAGTCGGCAGACGCTCTCGTGCAACTCCCGATAGGAAATGTGCGCGTCGTCGCCGGGCTCGTCGCCTTCCCAGATGATGGCAGTCTGATCGGCTCGGGTTTCGAGATGCCGGTCCAGGCAGTTCGCGGCGACGTTCAGGGTGCCATCGCCAAACCAGCGGATGTGCAGGTCCTCGGCGTCAAAGGAAGTGTCCTTGATCTGGCTGTAAGGCCTGATCCAGTCGAGTCGCCGGCCCTGATCGCGCCAGAAGCCTTCCGGGTCTTCCACCGAGCGGCGGTAAAGTTCGTGGTAGGCGGCCTCGTCCAACCACGCCCGCTTGGCGGCGCTTTCCGGCACCGGATAGATCTTGTCTTCGCTCATGACTGGTGTCTGTTCCTTGATGGTTCGCGCCCGCCTCGCGTCCGCCGCAACGTGGGCACCGTGTTCCCTTGAATTGAAGTTTACCCGAGCAGCACGGGCGGGGACCTCTTGACTCTGCCGTGAGCGCACCGGTCTAATACCGCCTCCGCCCGGGGCCAGGTAGCTCAGTTGGTAGAGCAGCGGACTGAAAATCCGCGTGTCGGGTGTTCGATTCACCCCCTGGCCACCAAGTTTCCCAATCCAAGTCACGGCAACCGCCTTCTCGCCGCGCTCGTCGTCGGCGACCTTGATGTCTTGGTGCTGGCTGGCGCCGCGCTTTTTTCGCTTTCATGCGCCCTTGGCAAACCCAGGTTTACTCGCAGGGCAGGTTGGTAAAGAGCGCTTTACTTTCAGGCCATTCTAGTAAATACTGCTTTACTATGACCGGAAAGCCAACTGGCACACACATCATGACGGCAGTCGGCGGGGAGTATGTCAGCGCGTTCATTCCCAATGCCTTGCCGCCCGCCTTGACGAAGCAAGACCTCGCAAGGCTGGCAGAGCCGCTGCGACGTGCGGAGGCTGCGCTCGACCGCTTGCGTCTCGCTGGCGAGATGATTCCGTCGCAGGATTGGTTCGCCTATTCCTTTGTTCGGAAAGAGGCATTTCTGAGTTCGGAGATCGAAGGCACGCAAGCCACCCTCGTCGATGTATTTTCATTCGAGGAGACCGGGCAGTCCGGCTCGTCGGACCGTGCTGACGTTGAAGAAGTCGCGAACTATGTCCGTGCCGTCAACTACGCTTTCGGCGAGCTCGAATCCGATACTGGACTTCCAATCTCCGTACGTCTGCTCGATGAATGCCACCGCCGCCTTATGCAGGGCGTGCGCGGCGAAAACAAACAGCCCGGTGAGATTCGCCTGTCGCAGGTGTGGATAGGCGGCACGCGGCCTGGCAATGCTGTCTTCGTTCCGCCACCGGCGGATCGCGTCAGAGATCTGCTCACTGACCTGGAACGATATATACACGCAGAAGACGAACTCCCAGCACTACTGCGCGTTGCAGCCGCGCATGTCCAGTTTGAAACGATACATCCGTACTTGGATGGCAATGGACGGCTAGGCCGCATGCTCATCTCGTTGCTGCTGTCATACTGGGAGATTCTGGACAGACCGCTCCTGTACTTGAGCCTGTATTTGAAAACAAATCAGGCCGCCTACTACCAGCGCCTGGATGGCGTCAGAGCCAGCGGGGACTGGACTGGCTGGTTTGCGTTTTTTCTGGACGGCATTGCAGACGTTGCGGCGGATGCGTGCCAGACGGCCAGCGACATACATGCGTTAATTGGTCGAGACCGGCGAAACTTGCTTGAGGCAACAAACGTGACCGTCTCTGCGTTGCAGCTATTCGAGCTATTGCCGTCTCATCCTGTTGTGTCGATGCCGCTGGTAACGGAATTGTTGGGCACTACCAAACCAACCGCCACCAAAGCAATCAACGTGCTCAAGGATGTTGGCGTTCTTGCTGAACTCGGGCAGAGGAAGCGTGACCGTGTGTACCACTATCGAGGCTATCTGAATGCACTCAGGTAGTTGAATCTCCTGCCGGTATCCCGGCACAAGTAATTTCGATGTGGTCAGTTTGCAAAGTAGTGACGCTTTGCGAACTGCGATTGCTTGCTTGCATCCGACGATACGTAGCGGACAAAAGTCGAACAAGCGGTTCGACAATTCTTATGAAACGCTACAATTCACATGTATTTTCTGGTCACTACGCGAGCGGCAGCATTATCGTGACCTCAAGACCGCCGCCAGCCGTCTGTGTAGCCTCTATCGTCCCATTCATCAACGAGACCGCTGTTGTGGTAATTGCCAAACCGAGCCCGGCACCGCCTTGCGCGCTGCCTAGCTTG
Organism: Candidatus Rariloculaceae bacterium; assembly: GCA_965221035.1. Lineage (GTDB taxonomy): Bacteria > Pseudomonadota > Gammaproteobacteria > Steroidobacterales > Rariloculaceae > UBA6522. The sequence goes on along the minus strand of OZ244860.1, from coordinate 2,272,307 downwards.
TAGAACGGTTCAAAGATCTGCTCGAGTTCTGACTGGGCGACGCCGTCACCGTGATCCGATATGCGCAGTTTCGCTTTTCCATCGCGACGGATCAAAGTAACGTCTATCTCGGCGTCGTCGGGCGAGTGGGCAACTGCGTTTCTCAATATATTCTCTACCGCGCTGCTGAGCATTTCAGCAACGCCATAAACCTTGAACGGATCTTGCGGCGGGTCCCAATTCACTAACTTCTTCCGCATCTTCGTCTCGAATCGCGCGTCGTCAACGACGAGACTCACCACTTCGACAAGATCCAATTCTTCGGTCTGAAGTTCGTGCTCGGAATCCTCTAGTTTCGCGAGCTCCATAATCTGCTGCATGAGCGTATCGATCACCTTGGTCTCGTGGCGGATCCGCTCGATATTCTCATTGCCGCTTCCAAGCTCCTCCTGTGCGAGCGCCAGGGCGACCTGAATTCTCGCGAGCGGCGAACGAATCTCGTGCGAGACGTTTCGATACAGTTCATGACGCGAGCGGACCAGTTTCTCGATGCGCTCGGCCATGCGGTCGAACTGCTGACCGACAGCGCCGAGTTCGTCGCTGGTCTTGAGGTTGACTCGCGCGCCGAGATCCCCCTTCGCTAGCGACTCCGCTGCAGCTTCAAGCCGAAAAAGCCTTCGTCGCAGCGGTTCGGTAAATACCAGGCATGCGATTGCTGACGCTCCTAGTGCCGTCAGTAGGAGAATCCACTGCACGCTTGGGATCCCAAAGACCCCTAGGCTCGGCTGCGGCGCAGGGCCAACCACAATCCAGTAGACTGTACCGTCTTCTGCGACCAGCGTGGGTAGGCGCTTCCCCGAGCCCGTACCGCCACCATCTCTTTCGGTACCTTGAACGAAATCTCCACTCCACCGCGGCCACAGGAAGAGCGGAATAGAATGACGACCTAGCGCGTCATCACCCTCCGCATCCAGTAGATACAACGTCACCCCTGGTGGAAACGTCTGCGGGTTGCTCACCCATTCCCGAACACCTTGTATACCTTCCTCAGCGAAAATGTCTGTCGCAGTGTCGACGATCTCTCGGCCGGAAGTCGAATACAGTTCTTCGCTGCCTTGCTGACCAACACGGACGCTTGTGAACACGACGACGGCGAGAATCACGGCGATCACGAACCAAAATGACAGTAGGGTTCGCCAGAGTATGCTTTTCATGTCATGGCTCTTGGGGCTGCCATTCGGGCACCAGCAGATAGCCGGTTCCGCGAACACAGCGTATCACCGGGCGATTGAGTGAATCGCGTCCAAGCTTCTTGCGAAGGTGGCTGATGTGGGTGTCGACGGCGCGATCAAAGGCCACCCTGGCTCGGCCCAGACTGCGTTTCGTCAACACCTCTCGTGACTGAACTCTGCCTGGAGACCGCATGAGCTCCTCAAGCACGCGCACTTCCGTAGCAGTCAAGTTTATGATCCGATCGCCAATGCTGGCCTCGTGTTGCTTTATGCGCAGTACCAGAGGACCGACGACCAGGGTATCTGCTTCGGTCAATTCGCGGCCGGCTTCGCGACGAAGAATAACCTGAACACGCAAGAGCAGCTCTTCTGGATCGAACGGCTTTGAAAGATAGTCGTCGGCACCGATTTCCAATCCAGCTATCCGATCGGAGCTTTCGCCCTTGGCAGTCAGCATCATGACCGGCATATTGGATGACCGCCTGATCTCGCGTAACACTTCGAGTCCGTTCTTCTTGGGGAGCATTACGTCCAGCACGACGAGATCGTAGCTACCGCCCAGCGCTGCGCTAATACCCTCCTCGCCGTCCAGAGCGAGATCTACGATGTGCCCTTTGGAGCCGAACAACGCTTTGAGTAGCGTCCCAAGCTGTTGATCATCGTCGATTAACAGGATCCGAGAACCTTCCATTGCAACTCCAACCAATTTGCGAACGTAGTGCCTAATTGTCGCACCGCAACACTAAACGTGTAGAGAATTGTGGCTATATGACGCTCCCGAGGGCCAGTGCTACCTAACCTTGATGTTGCAAAAATCTCAGGCTGCGAGGGCGCTTTCGATGGCTTGGAATCGCTCCCGAACCACCGGATTGTTGCCCACATCGAGTATTTGTCGGTCGTTGGGCTGGACCAATAAACCGGCTCGATTGATGAACCGATACCGCAGGGTCTGTATCGTTTGAAACGGCAGTATCGTTCGCCGTTTCCGATTCATGGACCGCCGCTCGGCGGTGCCGATCTGCAAGGCCCGCATGAGGTTGAATGCGATGACGCTGAACACCTGCCAGGCTCTGTTGGCCTCATAGCGCTGAATCGGTACGCAGTCGAACGCGAACCCGCCCTTGAGTTCCCCATAGACTTTCTCGTGGTTACCACGGCCGCACATGAAGAACCATAACGTGCGCCCGGTCACCGCCTTGTTGGTGACGATGGCCGAGTACTCGAAGTGACCGTCGTTCGGGTCGAACAGTTCGAGTTGATAATTCTTCGCAGTCCGGTGATGGACGCGCTTGCGGTACACCACGACACGCATCCGGCGCGACCAGGCCGGCACGGCAAGCCACTGCTCGAAGCACTCCACCGTCGCATCCACACGCTCCCAGTACCGGCATTCGGCAATCCTTTCCTTCAAACCCAGCCACCGCCAAAACGGCACGTTGATCGCGTACTGCACGCTCTCGGCATCCAGCACCTCGATCACGTCCTCGCGGAAAAACGCCCCATCCATGCGCATTTCCAGCACCGGGCGCCGCTCAAGCGTCGCGTCAGTCTGCTCGAACAGCTCGTCCAGAAAGCTCACCGAAGCCTTGCCGTCATGCACATTCCCCGCCCGCTTGCCGACCCGCAACACCTGGCCCGTGTTCGCCTCGTACGCCGTGATCGGGTAATCACTCGGCACCTTGCGTCGATGCGGGTTGAACACCCGCCGCGCGCCCTCGACCTTCAGCCCCGTCGACACCACCGAACCGTCCACGTCCAGCGTCAGATGACGCAACCCGCTGCGCTCGATCACCTCGCCAACCAAGCGCTCGTTGACCGACAGCAGCGCCTTGACCCCGCCGGCATCGAAACCCCGCAGCCAGCGCCCCAGAGTGTGCCAGCTCGGCAACCGGCCCATCCCGCACAGTCGCTCCACCAGCGGACCACCACGCAAATAACCCACGTGACGTACCCGCCGAGCGCCCGCGATCAGCATCGCCAGCACCAGCACTGACAGCCGGTCCCCGCCGAAATCGCTCCGCGGTAGCGCACTGCCTATACGCCGCAGTTTACCGGGTAGATCCAGTTGCAGAATAAACCGTCCAACCAGCTCAAGACCCGAAAGTGACGTCAGCCCTCGCGCTTCGTAGCGCAGCGTCAAACAACCGTTGATTCGCCGCCTCAAATCTGCTTTCCTTAACCTCACGAGATATGGCCCCTCCTGCTCGGCATTGTCACAGTCTGCAAACTCAACAATACCAGCAGTGACGCCCATCTCGCCTTACCTCACCACCTCCTCAGGCGGAAATTTCTACAACATTGAGTCTAAATATAACAGGCCTGCATTCCCCCACTCTTTCCGAGCCAGAATAAGAAGTTTGTACATTGCAAAGAAGTTAAAAGTTCTACGCACCGATTCCCCCGCAGAGAACTCATAACTGACTGTCTTAGAAAGAGATTTCTATTCCGCCTCGCTACTATCGTCATTTCTTCGGGCGTTGAATGGACAACGGCACGGTAGATATAGTGGTGGGCTTGAATCTGTTGCGTTTTGACCGCGAGGGAAGAATGAATTCACAAAGCATGTTGCCGCGTCGCCTTTTTTTACTAGGAGCCCTGATGACCGGCCTGGTCGCTGCGTGCGGCTCGGCTAAGCACGCAGAACAAGATGGACACGCTGTGGACGCTGAGCAAAGGGCGCCTGCCAATGTTCTCGTCATCATCGGCGATGACATGGGAATCGAAACGCTCGAGTCGTTCGGCGTTGGCACCGATACGCCGACGACCGCCTCGCTCGACGCGCTCGCGGAACGTGGGCTCAGCTTCAACAACATGTGGGCACAGTCATCGTGCTCGCCGACGCGGGCAACCATCCTGACAGGCCGCTACGGATTCAGGACCGGGTTAGGTGCACCTGTTGGCCCGGAGACGCACGGCGAGATGCCAGAACCGCCTATCGTCTCTTCCGACAACTCGATAAGCATCGACAGGGCCGCGAAACGCGAGGGAAAACCCGTCAACAGGAGGGGCCTCCGCTGGGGCATCTCACTCGACGAGTTCACGCTAACGCAGGCGTTCAACACCCGGTCTGATCTCGGATACGACAAAGCTGCTATCGGAAAGTGGCACCTTGCGGACAAACGCAACGGCTGGACCGAACACCCGAACCTGATCGGCTTCGATCACTATGCAGGACCATTTAACTGCTGCATCGATACTTACGCTGGTTGGGTAAAAGTAACTGACGGCGAGTTTTCAACCGAGACCGGCTACGCCCCGACCGTCAAAGTCGACGACGCGATCGCGTGGCTCGGCGATCCTGCTGAGCGAGAAGAGCCCTGGCTCCTTTGGCTTGCTTTCAACACGCCGCACGGGCCAATCCACATGCCACCACGCGAGCTGCTCCAGTCTGACGATCCGGCGCTGGACGACCCGGAGTCCGCCGGTTGGCCGTATTTCAAGGCCATGATCGAAGCAATGGACACGGAGATCGGTCGCCTACTCAAACATATCGGACCCGAAGTGCTCGAGAATACCTACGTCATCTTCATCGGTGACAACGGTACCGCCGGCACCCACATACAAGCACCATTTCGACAGGGCTCCTCGAAAGGTACTGTCTACAATGGCGGGATTGTAGTCCCGTTCATAATCGCCGGACCAGGCGTCGCCGCTGGAGAGACTTCGTACGCACTCGCCAATTCGACCGACCTCTACGCAACCATTCTCGACATGGCCGGTATCGATGTCGACCAGGCTGTGCCTGACGACGTTACCCTGGATTCGGTGAGTCTCATGCCCTATCTCGCCAACCCCGACCGCGAATCCATTCGCGAATGGATCTATGCTGATAAATTCATGCTGGACCTCGGTGGTGTGAGGGGCGGTGACTACGCCATTCGTGACGCGCGCTACAAGTTTCTCGTCGAACAGGGCGCTGATGAGCGGTTTTTCGATCTGAGCGTGGACCCCTTCGAGCATGTGAACCTGCTCGACGGCGAGCTTTCCGAGGAAGAACGCGCTCGCTACGAGAGCTTGAAGGATCGCGTCGACGCACTACATTCTAGTGAGCTCTGACTGCTCAGAGTTCGGACAAACGCACGGCAAATTTCAGGCTGCCAATGATCGCGGCCAGCATCTCCCCATACAATTGCGAAATAGATTGATTGAGTGAATGAAATAATGCGACTACATCTTCTGATACTACCAATACTGTTCACGCTCGCTTTAAGCGCCTCTGGCCAAGACTTCTCAGCCAATTGTCTTGGGCTCGATGATCTCATTCTCAGCAATGGCAAGATCCTCACAATGGATGCGGACGGCAGCCTCGCTACAGCGGTAAGAATTCGCGGCGATCGCATACTCGCCGTAGAGACGGTGGGAGAAAGCGAGTGCGCTCGGGTAATTGACCTCGGAGGACGAACAGTTATTCCTGGTCTGATTGACTCGCATCTGCATTTGGCCAGACAAGGCAACGCTCCAGGCCATGACACGCGCCGAGCCGAGAGCGCGACGACGGTTGATGCGTTTACTGCGATCCTCGCAGCAAAGTCACAATCGGTCCCGAGAACGGAGTTCATTACAGTTATCGGCGGAATCGAGCCGGAGCAGTTTGCTGAGAATCGAATGCCGACCCTCGCGGAGCTGGATCGGGCGCTTCCGTTGCATCCGACCTATATCCAACAAGGATTCCTCGGGCCGGCGTGGACCAACAGCAGGGGAATAGAGTTCTTTAGACAGCAGGGTGTTTCGGTAGGCGAAGAGGGGATAATCTCAGCTGGCGATGACACGAATGCCGCGTTCGCTGCTCTCAGTGCACAGCAGACATTTGCGGACAAGGTTCGAGGTGCTCGCGAGCTGATGAGCTTCGCGAATTCTCTGGGCCTTACCATGGTCGTAGACCAGGGGGGTACCCCATTTCCGGGCGCTTCATTTTTTGATTTAAAGAATGACTATCGGGCGATCTTCGAGCTGTGGCGCCAGGCGGATATGCCGCTGCGAGTGCGCATTCAACATACCGGATCAGAGCGTTCTGCGGATCGTGGTCTATTCGAAGAGAAACTTGAAAACACGTATCCGCTCTTTGGTGATGACATGCTTCGCTTCACGGGTACAGGCGAGCATGTAGTCACTTTTCCCAGAGACGGTGAAGTTAATCCTGCTTACGAATCAAAAATTGCTGTCGCAGCTGCACTGGGCTGGAGTCATGAACAGCACTCAGTCTCGAACTCGGAAAACTTACAACACCTCCAAATGATCGCAAACGTTCACGCCGAACGTCCCATTGATGAGCTGCGTTGGTCGTTGAGTCACGTGTTCGAGCTTGGGACACCCGGCACCGAAGACCTGGTTCAGATGATCAAGTCCATGCAAATGGGTGTGAGGGTCCAGGGGCAGGCTTTCACGTTGCCCACCGATCGTTTCCCGCTGGGACGAACAATGGGCGGTGAGAATGCTGGCCCACTCTACCGAACACTGCTTGACGACGATATGGTGATGGGCGGGGGTACCGACGGGGCATTGCTAGTCCCAATGAACCCGTGGTTTGCGATCTACTACGCGGTAACGGGCCGGGACAATGCCGGGCGGCTAGTTAATCCAAACCAATCGCTGTCCAGGCAGGAGGCGCTATCTCTCTATACGATTGATAATGCGTGGTTTTCATTCGACGAAGATGCGCTGGGCTCCATTGAGGCGGGCAAACTAGCAGATATTGTCGTGTTGAGCGATGACTATCTCACGGTACCGGTGGAGAGAATCCGGGAACTGGGCTCAGTACTTACGTTTGTGAACGGGGAAGTCGTTTACGCCGCCGAGGAATTTTCGGAATTCGACTTTTAAAGCTTGGATCCACATCGTGCCCGCTGCCACGCGTGGATTCGGCCTGTCGGGGACACTCGACATGAAACCAAGAAACAGGATTACTGCTACGTTGCTGAGCGGACCCCGACCTCAAGACTGGGGCCGACGGAATGCGCGAGAATGTACAACCGCAAAGAGCTACCGTCCTGCGGTACGATGTACAAGATGGCGATCTCCAGGGACCCGGAGCAGAAGTATCTGTACGTTAGCGATACTGCAAATTCCAGCGTGTGGATCGTGGATCGACAAAGTGGCAAGACGCTGGGCGCCTTTGGCGGAAACGGTCATATTGTCGGTCAGCTGCACTGGGTCAACGCGATTGCTTCTGACTCGCTGGGTAACATCTATACCGGCGAGGTGGAACTCCAACGCCGAGAGCTGCCCGTCCTCGACGCGGCGCACGCAGTCATCGAGTACTTCCAGGGCCCGGCTCATCTTCATGCCCACCAGGTGCGCGCGGATGCGCTCAAGCGGTGTCTCCGGCAGCGCCCTCACGGCCGTTCACCGCCGGCCAGGGCGTGGCCGATGCGCTCGTAGACGGCGATATCGCGGCGACGCACGGTGTGCCCGGGGGGCGTTCCCGAGCACCCCAACGCATCGGCCGGACACGCCCCGGGAACAGGCCCTCTGAGTTCGGCGCGCCCAAACAACAATCGTTCTCATTTGGGCCGGATCCAGAGGCGTTTTCGGTCAAACGGTCCGCCTTGGCGCTCCATCCCGCCTTCGAACACGCCCACCGCGGTTCCGCTCATGCCGCCGGGCGTCGCGAAAAACCCCACAGCGCAAGTGCCTCGCAATACTCATCTTGTATCGTCTAATCTGAAAAAAGCGCACGATAGTGCGTTAAAGGATTTGAGTTCACTCCGAAAAACTCTGTAGAAGCTTCCTAACAGAGTCGATAACGCTGCCGCTTGCATAGTTACAAGTTTCTGCTCAGGGATTGTCGAGTTTCAGAAGAATTGTCGAATCGCTTGTTTGGCTCCTGTCCGCTACGTATCGTTGGACGCAATCCTAGCAATCCGAAACCACGAATTATGAAGAGCAATCCGGGAAGCGGAAAATAAGTTTCACTAGTGTCGTGTCCCGGAAATAAATGAGCAAATTCGTTCGATTTTGGCGAGGATCGATTCGGCGGTGACGACCCAGGTGAAGGGGCTGGCTTGTGCATTGTAGTTCTCCACGAAGGCGTTGATTTTGCGGGTCAGTTCCTTGACGCTGGAGAAGGAGCCGCGGCGGATGGCCTGTTGTGTGATGAGCCCGAACCAGCGCTCGACCTGGTTGATCCAGGAGGCGTAGGTGGGTGTGTAATGCATGTGGTAGCGGGGTTGGCGCGCCAGCCACGCTTTGACTTTTGGATGTTTGTGGGTGGCGTAGTTGTCGACGATGAGATGTATGTCGAGGTCCTTGGGCACGTTGGCGTCGATGTGGCGCAGGAAGGCCAGGAACTCCTGGTGCCGATGGCGTCGTTTGCACTGTGCGAGCACTTCGCCGGTAGCCACGTCCAGGGCGGCGAACAGCGTCGTGGTGCCGTGGCGGGCATAGTCGTGGGTGACGCCCTCGACGTAGCCAAGTCCCATGGGCAGCATCGGCTGGGTGCGCTGCAGGACTTGGATTTGGCTTTTTACGTCCACGCACAACACCACGGCGTGATCGGGCGGGTTCAGGTACAGCCCGACGATGTCGCGGACTTTTGCGATGAAGAAGGGGTCGTTGGAGAGTTTGAAGTGGCGTTTTCGGTGGGGTTGGACGCCGAACAGGTCGAACCAGCGTTGCACGGTGGACTTGGAGATGCCGGTGTGCTCGGCCATGGAGCGCACGCTCCAGTGCGTGGCGTTGGGCGGGGCGCTCTGAAGGGCGGTGTTGATCACTTCGGCGACGCGCTCGTCCTCATGCGTTCGGGGCCGACCCGGGCGCAGTTCGTCGTGCAGCCCTTCAAGGCCCAGTTCGAGGTAGCGCCGGCGCCATTTGCCGACGGTCATGTTGCTCAAGCCCATGCGCTTGGCGATGGAGGCGTTGGACTCGCCCTGGGCGCAGTCGAGCACGATCTGGGCCCGTTGCACGAGCCCGTGGGGCAGTGAGCGGGAGCGGGCGATGCTGAGCAATTGGTTTTTCTGCTCATCGGATAACACGATAGGCACGACGGGACGACCGCGGGGCATGAGCGTACTCCTTGGAATGGACACGCTCATTATTATATAAATTATTTATGGGACAATACACTAGGATTTGAGTTCATAGAGGTTCTTTTGGATTTTGCTCGATAGAATTGGGAGCGTACTATGAATAAGCTTATCGGCATCACATTTTGCGCCTTATTGATACTAACGTCGGCTCCGAGCGTCACATTCGGACAGGGTGCCGACGGCGTTTTGGAGCAGATTGTAGTCACGGCGCGAAAGCGCGAGGAGAATCTCCGAGATGTTCCTGTGTCGCTTTCCGTACTCGATGCGCAGCAGATTCAGAAGATCGGCATACTCGATCAGTTTGATCTCTTTGAGTCAACACCCGGAATCAGTTTCGACCAGGCACAGGATCGCAATGGCGCTCGCGCCTCGGTGCGCGGTATCCAGTCGATCTCGCAGAATGCGGTCCGGGCAAAGGTCACGTCCTTTATAGATGGTGTCCCGGTGCTGGGGCAGACTGGAGCCCTACAGTTTACCGGAGTAGACCGAATTGAAGTGATGCGCGGCCCACAGAGCGCGGCCTTCGGACGCGCAACCTTTGCAGGCGCCATCAATTACGTTACGAGAGACCCGGGTGATGAGTTCGAGCGTAAAATCGATCTGATGACATCGGATCTGGATAGGAATGTGCTCGCACTATCCTTAGCGGGGCCGATCACTGAAACGTTAGGCTTTACACTGGACGCGAGCGTCGATGATTTCAGAGGTCCGGACGAGTGGGTTAGCAGCGAAGGTCTCCGCCTCGGCGGCCAGTCGACCGAATACGTCACCGGTAAGCTGGTATGGGCGCCCAGCGAATTGTTTGACATGGAGCTGCGAGTGATGTCGCTCAGAACCGACGATGATGCCCCTAACCTTTATATGATCCCTGAGGCGGCTCTAGATGCCTGTACGAACAGCACGCTCCCCAACGGGCAGGGTTATGTGACGGGCGAGTGGAACTGCGATGTGTCGACACCCGAGGGAGGCTTTCCGCAGAACTTGAGGCCAGAGAAAACGCTGACACCGGGTACCCCCAACTTCTTTCTGGCGCAGACATACGGCGTGTTGGATCCTGGAAGTTTCCAGAATCGCGATCGAGTGCAGGCAGAATTCAACTTCGGCTTGAGCAACGATAGTGTGGTTCAGTTTCTCGCGTCTTACTCCGAGGATGAGCTCAGTCGCTGGTATGACGGTGATGTAAGCGACACGGCGCCGACATTCGCGATGGGGCAGATCAGGGGCGTAAACTCGATGGCGAGTCCAGGCGAGATCGAAGAATCCTACGCCGAGATTCGCTGGGTATCTCCAGCCGATCAGTCTGTACGCTGGGTCGTGGGCGCATCCGTGTTTGACTACTCGAGTCTTCGGAACTTGTGGTCTCAGCTGGCCGGCGACGTATTGGGCCTCGAAGACGAAGCCAACGGAGGCAACCCATTTATACCTAGCTCGATCATTCACGATGATGCAACCAACATCGGCGTCTATGGAAACGTGACCTGGGATGTGAGTGACCGTACCACGCTTTCTGTAGAAATACGGTTCCAGGAAGACGACGTCACAAACACTAGCACTGTCACCGGCCAGAGCTTCAACAATACGACCGAATCGGTACAGCCTCGACTCGCCATCAATCATGCGATCAATGACAACGTGTCCGTGTATGGTCAGATCGCGAGTGGCACCAACCCGGCCGGGGTGAATCTCGACTTCCTGCGTCCGGAGGTTGTAGCGTCGCTGGAAGCCGCGCGGGACGCAGGCTTCATCACCTTCGACGAGACCTCTTTCGTGGTGTATGAGGAGGAGGAGCTAACGAACATAGAGGTGGGTATCAAAGGAGACATGCTTGACAATCGATTGCGTTTGGCGGCGGCTGTCTATAGCATGGAGTGGGATATGATGATCCAGCCCACCGGCTTCGACTGGAACGATCCCTCGTGGAACAGCGGGATGGGGGCGTTCTCGATGGCGGACACGATGGCCATGGGGTTCCTGAATATCGGCGACGGTGAGCTGTCAGGTGTCGAAGTGGAGGCGACCTACCTGCCGAATGAGAATTGGGACTTCAGGGGCACGCTTGCAATCGCAAAATCGGAGTTCGCTTCGTCTTGTAATCAGGAACCCGTGAATGTTTTGGGCTTCGCGCCCACATTAACCACCGCAGAGGGTGCGCCCTACAATTGTGTTGACGTGTCGGGCAACGACCTCCCCCAACAGCCGGACACGACGCTGTCACTTTCGGGAACCTACACAGCACCGCTGGGTGTGAGCGACTGGGAATGGTCGGGGCGGCTCTCTCTTCGGTATTCGGACAAGGAGTACCACGATACGCTGAACCTCGTTAGTTTGCCCTCGACTAGCATTGTCAATGCGTCATTGACCTTCCGCAACGACAACTGGAACCTCTCGTTTTACGGCAACAACCTGACGGACGACGACACACCTCGGGACATTGGTTTTATCAACGACAATAACCTGACCCCGATCAGGCGTGGGTGGCTCGTGACGCCGCGATTGCCCAGAGAAGTTGGAGCTCGGCTGACCTACCAGTTTTGACTATCGCGGCAGGAACGAAACTAGTGAAATACTGGCTTTATTTTCACAAAAGCGTCCCCGGGATTTCAGACGCACGCTTCGTGTACTCCCAGGGTGAGGACGACGAAGACTATCGGCGGCGCGTGCGCGCTCCGCCAATCGTCCCGGCCTGGCAGAGTACACATTCTCAAACAACAATCGCCGGTAGCACGCTAAGCGACGAGCTTTGGGCGTAATCGATAAGCAAAAGGAAAGAGCATTGAACAAGTTATCTACAATTCTCGCCGCCTCGCTGGCATTAATGCTGGGAACGGTTTCGTCATCAGCACTGGCGGAAGAAGATGCGGCAATCTACTCTGACTATCGCATAATGACGATAAAGTACGGTCGAGGCAATGAATTCGTAAAGCTTATGACTAGAATGGCCTCTGCGATGGATGAGATAGGAAGCCCTCCCGTGAAGGTCTGGAGCGAGGTGCGCGGAAATACTACGGTCTATCACCACATAAGAACAGGGACGCTGAAGAGGCTTTTTGATGACATTCTTGCTTACGGAGGACCACCAATGGAGCCGCTTGAATGGGATGTGATGACAACTATGGTGAGTGATACTATTGAATCACAGAAGAGATTCCTGATTAAGCACGAAACGGGCCTCAACCTTCTAGCTGCGGACGATGCGGAACCTGCCAGATACAGGCGCGTTCAAATCGACAGGATCGCCGAGGGCGGTAACGTTGAGTACGCTCAGTGGCTTCAGGAAGACTTAGTTCCGACTCTTGAAAACGCAGGTGTTCAGGGAGTCGAATTTTCACGCGTCATTCAGGGAGAGAGCCCCAACGTCTGGATTACCACAAGTGATTTCACAGATTGGAGAGAACTTGAGGAGCCAGGCGCAATCACCGATGAATTGAGCGCAAAAGAAAATCCGCAGCAATTCAGCATTCGTCATGATGATCTCACTGAGAGCAGCAAGGTTGTCCTCTTGAGACGCATACACTTGAGGTAATAAATGACTCAATAGGGGCTCCCTATAGGGTCAATGCCTCCGAGCGTCTAATCGGCGGGCTCATCATCAGGGTGAGCCCGCAGACCTGAGACTTTCAAGGCGTGTCGTATTGCAACGACACGGTCGACGCAGCATCGCCAGCTGGCGGTCATCTTGCAGGAACAAGCTGCCGTACGCGTGAAACCGGATTCGGGCCACAACTGTCGGGATTCAGAAGAATTGTCGAGGCGCTTGTTCGGTATTTGTCCGGTAAGTATCTGTTTAAAAATGAATTTGTGACAATACTTCAATTTCCGACATATTGAGGTCCCATTCCGCCTATTGGTGAGAAATTCGGGCTGGCGTTCTCGGGGGTCGGGGCGGCAGCGGTCCGCTCCGGCAGGGTCTACTCGATCTTGAACAGCCGGCGGGCGTTGTCCTCGAAGAAGGCCTTCTTCGCGGAGTCTTCGATGTCCATGGCATCCAGTGCGCCCACTTCCTCGGGCACGTACTGCCACGGATAGTCCATGGCATAGTGCATGCGGTCGACGCCGACCACATCCTGGACGAACTTGATGGGCGGACTCCATCCGATACCGGAGGAGGTGTAGTGGAAATTGTCCACCAGGTAGTCCCATGCTCGGCGCTTCAGTGGACCCGCCCCGGGGTACCGGCCGGTGACGGAGATGTGCCCGTGCATGTAGTCGATCCGGTAAAGCCAGAACGGCAGCGCTTCACCGCAGTGCCCCAGAACGATCTGCAGTCGCGGAAATCGATCGAACAGCCCCGCCACCAGCAGGCGCAGCGCGTGCAGCCCGGTTTCGCAGGCGAATCCGTAGACGGCCGCGTCCAGGCCGCGCTTGAGGAAGGGCTGGATCATCTGTTTCGACGGCGTGTTGGGATGCAGGTAGATCGGTACGTCCAGCGCTTCGGCGGCTTCAAAAACATCCCATTTGTCCTCGTCGTCCAGATACGTGCCCAGCGTGTGGGAGTTCAGGATACCGCCGCGGAGATTGAGGCGCGTAACACCGCGCTCCAGCTCTTTTGCCGCGCCCGCGGGGTCCAGCGGGCTGAATGCGGCGAGCCCGACCAGACGTTGCGGGTTCCTGGCGATCCCTTCCGCCAATTCGTCATTCGCATCGATGGCCAGTGCTGTGGCGGTGGCAGGATCGAAGATCTGAACGCCCGGTGCACTAAGGGACACCACCTGGATGTCGATCCCGGCGGCGTCCATGTCGGAGATGCGCCGTTCGCCCAGCGACTGGATTCGCTCCGAGTGGGCCCGTGCCTTGTCGGAGTTTCCCAGGAAGAACCCCCAAAGTTCGTGAAAGCCGGGATCGTCGATCGTCCGGTCTTCGATTTCCCTGCGGTAGCGCCGCATCAGGCCGGGAGGCAACCACGCCTCTTCGGTGGCGATGCGCCGGTAGGGCGGTTCGGCGATTCGAGCCGGCATGTCGGGATATCTGGCGGTCATGGGTTGTCCAAACGGGGAATGCGGCATTCTATCGCGATGTGCTCGCAGGAAACGCGCACGAAGCACAGTCAGCGAGGGCCAGGCACGAGAACGGCCGCGCTCAAGAAGGGCCGCGCTCAGTGAAAGCCGTACTCAAGAATGGCCGCGCTCAGGAACGGCCGCGCGCAAGAATGTAGACTACCCGTCAACGATCCATCTTCTGATCCGGACGGGGCAAGAGCCACATGGAAGAGCATCAGTTCGAATCTCATCTCTACGCCGCCGATTCTCCCGAGGCCGTCCTTCAGTGTGCGGTGGCTGTCGCGTGTGTCGATGGGGAATTTGCCTCGGACGAGCGCGAGCGTGTTCGACAGGTTTATGCGGATATCTGCCGCGAAATGACCTATGCCTACAATGCTCCGGATGTTTCCGACGAGTACGAGGACATCGCGGAGTCCACGTCGGATGTCGCGCTGGCCATCCACGACCGGGAAACCAAGCTGGCGTTCATCGATCACTGTGGGGAATTGATCGCCGATGCCGACCTGAGAGAGCTGACGCTGATCATGTCGCTTCGCGTTGCCGGCGCCGACGCGGAGCTGGCCGGCCCTGAACGGGTCGCCCTTGCCCATCTTGCCAAGTCCTGGGAGATCAAGCTCTCCGACGTATTGGCCCCCTATGTCTGAATTCGAGGTTGGGGAAGGTATGAACACGCAATTTGAGAGGCGCCCGTTCAACGACCGCCAACTGGGGATCGAGGACCTGGAGTGCGCGGTGGCCGAGGCCGAGGAAGCGGAGGCGGCGGCGCCGCCCAAGGCACTGTTTTCGAGCCATCGTTCATTTCTCGGTGTTCTTGTCGTAGCGCTGGCGTCTATTGGCGCTGGCCAAGCTGCGGAAATCGTCAATCCCGGTTTTGAAGACGGTTGGGCCGGCTGGATAGACGGCGACGCCAGCGGGTCCGGTACGGCCTTGTCGGATGTCGCCCACGAAGGTGAGCGGGCGGTCAAGCTGACCGAAAACGGGGCCTATGTGACGCAAACCGTCGCGGTGCAACCCGGTACCACGTATCGTCTCAGCGCGCACGTACGCGGTCCCGGCAACCTCGGCGCAAAGGTCGGCACGGATTTGTTCTTCGAGCAGCAGCCGGCCAGGGGCAACAATTGGCGAGAAGTGGCGGTGACGTTTGCAACCGGCACGGTCGAAAGTGTTTTGGTCTTTGCAAGTTCCGGCGGTGTGGAGGTCCGATTCGACGATTTTCGCCTCGAGGCCCTGGTCGCGAACGACGTTGACATGAGTGCGCGCATCATCGATTCCGGCGCGGGCGGCTTTGGCCTCTCTCCCGACCTGGCGCCGGGGAGAAACTTCGATCTGCTCGGCTGGTACCTGAACACGCCGGCTGACGACGACAACGATGGACGATCCGACCGGATTTCCGAAGTGGAGCTGGCCAGGGGCGCAACCGACGAACGCTATTTCTTCACGGCTGACGACGGTGGCATGGTGTTTCGCGCCACCGTGGCCGGCGCCAGGACCTCGAACAATACCCGTTATACCCGCACCGAACTGCGCGAGATGTTGCGGCGTGGCGATACCGGCATTCGCACCATCAACGACGATGGCAGCCCGAACAGGAACAACTGGGTACTGTCGAGCGCGCCGGTATCGGCACTCAGGGCGGCTGGCGGCATTGATGGCACGCTACGCGCCACGTTGGCGATCGATCGCGTAACCGATACGGGCGACCGGAACCAGGTTGGCAAGGTGATAGTCGGGCAGATCCATGCCGCTACTGACGAACCACTCCGACTGTACTATCGAAAACTGCCAGGTCATTCACGCGGATCGCTATACGCCGTTCATGAAGTGTCCGGAGGCGACGACGTCTATTTCGACCTGATCGGCAGTCGTTTCAGCGATGCGGCGAACCCGACCGACGGCATCGCTCTGGGCGAGAAGTTTGGCTTCGAGATCGAAACCCGGGGCAACGCCCTCCGCGTAACCATCAGCCAGGACGGCGCGGTACGCGCCGAGCAGAACATCGACATGTCTGGGAGCGGCTACGACGTCGACAAGGATTACATGTATTTCAAGGCGGGCGTATACAACCAGAACGATACGGGCGAAGCGGATGATTTCGTACAGGCCACGTTTTACGAACTCGAAACGCGGCACACCGAATATGAACACTAGCGCTGCATGACTGGTGTCCAGACTCGATTTCTCACTGCAGCTCGTCGCAATTCCACGGCCGCAAGACGATTTCCGGTCTCCAGACCCAATAACGTGACAACTCGAAAGGTTGGGTAAAGGTCACCAGATCGGTGATCGTAATCGTGTAGTCCAGGCGTTCCCGGTTCTCGCTCAGTGTAAATCGCTCGACGAGCGAGATCTCGGGGCTCTGCGGCGTGCCCTTGTCGTCGAAGTCGGGCGCATCGATGTTGACGGTCTCCACCACCAGCGTATCGCCCTCCCAGTGCCCGGTGGAATGACCGTAGAAGGAGTGGCCCGCGGGCGGTTGGGCGGCGTCCGACATGTGGATCAGGCGCTCCGCGTCGTCCTCTTCAAAGCGCAAGAGTATGTCGTCTCCCTGACGCACGAACTCCATGGGAAGAGGCGTGATCATGATCAGCGGCGTTCCCTTCTTCCAGCATTCCAGCAGCCCGGCGGAGGTGGAATCCCAGGCATCGCGCGCCGCGCGCGCCGCGTCGGTGAGCGGGTAGACGCCCTTGAACATCGGGAAAGCGTCGGGATCGCCGAGTACAGTGCTCCAGACGCGAAAGATGCCGTCGGCGGAAGCGCGGGCCGCCTCCGTGACTGCGTCACTGAACAGCGGCTCCAGGAGATCGCCTGTCTCGGGGTCCGTGAAATAGGGAGTTGCGGACAGCGCGATCAGGACTTCCGTCCCGTCTTCGAGCAATATGTTTCGCGCGCTCATTTCCGGGAGGTTCCGCTGAGACGCAGCGCCGGCAAGGCGCACCCGGTCGCCGGGCTGCATGAAGTCCTGGTCGAGGCCCCGGGTGCGCAGTATGCTCAGCGCCGAGGACTCGATGTGCCATTCCACGGTTTCCCCAGAGGATTCCGTGACATCCACCACGAAACGAATGTGCGGATTCATCATCGAGACCGACTGAACGATGCCCTCGATCTCGATGATACGATCCGGATCGAAGAATCCCAGCGTGCTGTGATGGGCGACGGCAGGCCCTGCCGGAGCAGCCAGCATCAGCAGGAAAACGACTTTCGCGTGTCTCATGGTTTCACTCCCTTTTTGTGTGCCAGCGTAATGGCCGCCGGCCCGCGCAGGCCAGCCAAGCGAAGCGGGCGCCAGCTCCCGTGGCGGGCAAATCGTCAAGCCAATCGCAGCCTTCGCGTAGTTTAGACTACTGAATCGTGAAGCATTCGACCATGCCAACTGTCGCCAACAACGGCGCACGCCTGCCGCCCGCCGCGGAGCAGCGACCGAACGAAGTAACGGCGCCCCACGGGGCAACGCGCCAGGACGAATACTACTGGTTGCGAGACGATGAACGCGCCGACCCCGACATGCTCGCGTACCTTGAGGCTGAGAACGACTATGCGGACGCGGTGATGGCCCCGCTGGCCGATCTGAAAGCTGCCCTGTACGAGGAAATCGTCGGCCGAATCAAGCAGGACGACAGCTCCGTGCCGTACAGGTACAAGGATTACTGGTACTACACGCGCTTCGAGGAAGGTCAGCAGTATCCGGTCTACGCGCGCCGCGAAGGCAACATGAACGCGCCGGAAGAGATCATGCTCGATGTCAATGAACTCGCCGAAGGACACGACTTCTATGAGGTCGGTAACTGGAAGGTCAGCCCGGACCAGACCCGGTTGGCCTATGTTGAAGACACGGTCGGGCGCCGGCAATACACATTGAGAGTCAAGGATCTCGCGGGCGGCGAAACGCTCTCGGTGCAGATTCCCGGTGTTTCGACGAGTCTTGCATGGGCCGCCGACAACAGGACGCTGTATTACGTCCTGAACGACGAGGACACGCTCCTGACTCGGTGGGTCAAGACGCACACGCTGGGCAGCGATGCAGGCAGCGACCCGGTCGTCTACGAGGAACTCGACGACAGTTTCTACATGGGTTTGAGCACCACGCGTTCGGAAAAATACATCTGCATCGGTCTCGAAAGCACCGTATCCAGCGAGCTGCGCTGCACGGAGGCCGCGGCGCCGGGCGAGTTTCGGGTGCTTGCGCCGCGCGAACGCGATTTCGAGTACTCGGCGGACCATCACGACTCGCGTTGGGTGATCCGCACCAACTGGAATGCCGAGAATTTCAAGTTGATGGAAGTGGGCGATGAAGTCTGGGGAGACCGCTCCCAGTGGCGTGACCTGATCGGGCACGATGCGGACGTATTTGTCGGTGGGTTCGAGTTGTTCGACGACTTCATGGCGGTGGGAGAACGTTCGGGCGGGCTCACGCGCATTCGTATCGTGGAACGGGATGGCCGGAGCCACCATGTCGACGCCGATGAACCGGCTTACACCATGGCCTTGTCGGTCAATGCCGAGCCCGATACCGATCAACTTCGCTACACCTACACATCGATGACGACGCCGGCCAGCACCTATGAACTGAATATACGGACCGGCGAACGCACGCTCCTGAAGCAACAGCCCGTGCTCGGGGGCTTCGACAGGAACGACTACGTGACCGAGAGAATCTGGGCCACGGCGCGCGATGGCGCTCGAATTCCCGTCAGCGTGCTTTACCGCACCGGCTTCGAACGGGACGGCACGGCGGCGCTGCTGCAGTACGGCTACGGATCCTACGGTTACAGCAACGACCCGCGGTTCAGCAGCAACGTCCTGAGCCTGGTCGACCGTGGCATGGTCTACGCGCTGGCGCACATTCGCGGCGGCCAGGAAATGGGCCGGTCCTGGTACGAAGACGGCAAGTTGCTGAACAAGCTCAACACCTTTACCGACTTTGTCGATGTGACGGATTTCCTGGTTGATCGGGGCTACGCGGCGCCCGATCGAGTGGCGGCCATGGGCGGCAGCGCAGGTGGCTTGCTCGTCGGGGCCGTGGCCAACATGGCGCCGGAAAAATACCGCGTGATCGTGTCGCTCGTACCCTTCGTGGATGTCGTTACGACGATGCTGGACGCGAGCATTCCACTGACCACGAACGAATACGACGAGTGGGGCAACCCCGAGGACAGGGACTACTACGATTACATTCTCTCGTATTCACCTTACGATCAGCTTGAGGCGAAGGAATATCCCGCCATGTTTGTCGGCACGGGCCTGTGGGACTCGCAAGTTCAGTATTGGGAGCCGAGCAAATATGTCGCGCGTCTTCGAGCGCGCAAGACCGACGACAACCTGGTGGTCTACCGTGTACAGATGGAAGCCGGGCACGGCGGCCAGTCGGGCCGCTTTCAGCGCTATCTGGAAACGGCCGAGCGATACGCCTTCCTGCTGAACCAGTTGGGCGTGGAGACGCCCATTGACCCGCAGTAACCCGAGTTAACGCGAGAACAAGCCTGAAGCATGCGCTTGATGGCGCGGATCAGGAAATCCAGCCCCTTGTCGCGGTCCACCTCGAATACCAGACCAACAGCAACGCCACCGCCACCGGCATCACGATAATCATCACGATGTCGGAGGCACTCAGTTCAACCGAAAGGCTCAGCGTGTGGGCAACGACAATGACCGTGGCGATCAGCGAGGCGTAAAACAGCCAGATCGCGCTGGCCTTTCTCAGCAGGAGCAGGACGCAGCCAATGGCACCGCCGAAAATGGCAATCATGACGCTTGCGGAAATCCACCCTGTCTGGTTTGCCACGATCGTGCGATGCGATTCCGGATAGGTTGCAAGCACGTCCGGGTTCATTTGCATGAAGATATTCACGACTCCCATCGCGTTCCACACCAGCGCGACAGCGCCGATGACCCAGAAACTCCAGTGCACACTGCCGGTGTCCTTTTCGCTCACGAAATCCTCCGATCATCCAGACCAATGAAGTCTGAAGCTTACAACAGACTGTACCAAGTGCCCCGGCCTGCGCCGTGTTGCTCGATGTGTCCGGCACGCTTGAGCGCCTTGAGGTGATCCTTGATTGTGTTGCGGTTGGCTCCGGTGACTGTGACTGCGTCGGCGACAGTGACACGGCCGCGCTCAAGGCACAGTTCCAGAATCTGTACCGAGAGTCCGGGCAGATCGCCAAGCAGGATTCTCTCGCGCTCGATTTTTTTCTCAAGCCGCGTTTTCTGCCGCTGCAGCGACTTGAGGAAAAAGTGCAGCCATGGCTCCCAGTCCGGAGCATTCGTACGTATGGTCCTCTGCGTCCGGCGCAAACTCGCATAGTACGTATCCTTGTTCTGCTCGATGACGCTTTCCAGGGAGCTGTAGGGCACGTGCGCATACCCCGCACGCAGCAGCAATAGTGTGGTGAGGATTCGCGAGAGGCGGCCGTTGCCGTCCTGGAACGGGTGAATCTCCAGAAACACCACGACGAAAATGGCTGTGGCGATCAGGGGATGCCAGTCTCTCGCTGTCAATGTATCCCTCGCCCACTCGACCAGTGCGGTCATCAGCCGCGGTGTGTCGAATGGGCTCGCGGTGCGGAAAACGATGGCGAGGCGTTCTCCGTCGGGTCCGAACGCTACCACATGGTTGTTGTGTTTCTTGTACTCACCACGATGGCGCTCGTCCTTCGACGAATACCGAAGCAAGTCGCGATGCAGTTGCTTGATGTTGTTCTCGGTCAGCGAGATGTCTCGCCAGTGATCAAAGACGGTTTCCATTGTTTCGGCGTAGCCGGCGACTTCCTGCTCGTCCCGAGAGGCGAGGGTCTTCACGTCAAGACCGGTGAGCAGCGCCTCGACTTCCTTGTCACTCAGCCGTGCACCCTCGATTCGCGTCGAGGAGCCGATGCTCTCGATCGTTGCAACCCTGTGCAGCGCGTCCAGCCGCTCAGGGGCAATGCGCCCAATCGCCGACCAGGCACCCTTGAATTCGTCAATCTCCGCGATGAGCGAGAGGATTTCGGGCGTGATCTTCAGCGAGTCGGCATGGATGTTGCCATCCATTTGAACCTCCAATTCCATCCATTAGTAGAATGACACAGAATCATCCAATTATCCACCCGATTCCATCCAATTATTGCTGGCACGCAGGTTCACGCGAGCATATAGACTATGGCCTCCGATTGGAGCAGACCGCACATGACTATCAGCGCTATTTGAGCGGCAGGACATGAGGTTGAGTGAAAAATGAACAGGATTTGCAATCGCCCCGCTGCGACCATTGTCGCCTTTTTCTTGATGACGGCCTGTACCGACGACCAGGCAGAGGACTCCATGACGGACTCCGAGGCTGGCTCGTCTCCGAATGTAACCGGCACCGATGCCACGACCGGAATGGGAGATTCCTCAGAAACCATGTCAGGCGAAAATCCATTTCTCGTTGAGAGCCCCCTGTATCTGCAATATCCGCCGTTCGACCGGATCGCCGACAGCCATTACCTGCCGGCATTTGAAGCGGGTATGGCCGAGCATCTTGCGGAGATCGACGCGATCATCAATCGGGACGAGGCGCCTACGGTGGACAACACGCTGGTGCCGCTGGAGCTGTCGGGCCAGGTTCTCAGTCGTGTCTCGCGCGTTTTCTTCGGGCTGATGTCGGCTCATACCAACGACGAGATGCAAGCCATCGAGGTGGAGATCGCCCCGCAACTGTCCGAGCACCGCGATCGGATCCTGCTCAACGGCGCACTGTTCGAGCGCGTCAAGTCCCTGTACGACAGTCGCGAGTCACTTGAGCTGGACCCCGAGTCGCTGCGCCTCGTGGAAGAAACCCATCGCGACTTCGTCCGTGCCGGCGCCGAGCTTTCCGAAGAGCAGAAAGAACGGCTTCGCGCCATCAACACCGAGCTGGCGGAGCTTGAGACCGAGTTCAGCCAGAACGTGCTGAACGAGGTCAACGCCATGTACACGGTCGTCGACACCCGCGAAGAACTCGCCGGCCTGACCGAGGCGCAGACCGAGGGAGCGGCCGATGAGGCGGAATCACGGGAACTGCCCGGCAAGTTCGTCATCCCCATGGTCAATACCACCCAACAGCCGCTGATGGCAGCG
This sequence comes from Candidatus Rariloculaceae bacterium, assembly GCA_965221035.1. Classification (GTDB taxonomy): domain Bacteria; phylum Pseudomonadota; class Gammaproteobacteria; order Steroidobacterales; family Rariloculaceae; genus UBA6522. Next base: position 2,250,002 of record OZ244860.1, on the reverse strand, counting down.
CTTGAGAACCGCGACCTGCGCGAGCGCATGCTGGCGGCCTCCATGAGCCGCGGCAACCGCGGCGGCGAATTCGACAATCGAGAAGTCGTCAGCCGCACGGCGGCGTTGCGTGCCGAACGCGCGGCGCTGCTGGGCTACGATACCCACGCCGACTACATACTCGACAATCAGACCGCCAGGACAGTCGCGGCTGTCAACGAACGTCTGGCGTCTCTCACGCCGCCGGCCGTTGCGAACGCGGAGCGCGAGGCTGCGGATCTGCAGGCCATGATCGAGGCCGAAGGCGGCGACTTCGAGCTGGCCGCCTGGGATTGGGACTTCTATTCCGAGAAGGTCAGGCGGGAGCGGTTCGAATTCGATGCGTCGCAGCTCAAGCCCTATATGGAACTGAACAGCGTGCTGGAGAACGGAATCTTCTTCGCGGCCAACCGGATATTCGGTATCACGTTCGAGGAACGCTTCGACTTGCCGGTGTACCAGGAAGACGTGCGGGTATTCGAAGTGTTCGATCACGACGGTTCCACGTTGAGCCTGTTCATATTCGACCCGTACGCGCGCGAGTCCAAGCGCGGCGGCGCGTGGATGAATGCCTACGTCAGCCAGTCGCACCTGCAAGGCACGCGTCCGGTCGTGGCAAACCACCTCAATATCCCGGAGCCTCCCGAGGGCGAACCGACGCTGCTGACATTCGACGAAGTCATCACCGCCTTCCACGAATTCGGGCACGCGCTGCACGGACTGTTCTCGAATGTGAACTATCCGTCGTTCGCCGGGACGAGCGTTCCGCGCGATTTCGTGGAGTACCCCTCCCAGGTCAACGAAATGTGGGCTACGTGGCCCGAAGTGCTGGCCAATTACGCGCTGCACTACGAGACTGGCGAGCCCATGCCGCAGGATCTGCTGGACCGGGTCCTGGCGGCGGAACAATTCAATCAGGGCTATGCCACGACGGAATACCTGGCCGCATCGATCACCGACCAGGCGCTGCACCAGCTCACTGCCGACCAGGTGCCCTCCGCGGAGGAATTGATGTCTTTCGAAGCCGCCGCGTTGGCCGCGGCCGGCGCCGATCTCGCCACCGTGCCCCCTCGATACCGCCTGACCTACTTCTCCCACATCATGGGCGGCTATTCGGCGGGCTACTATTCCTACATCTGGAGCGAAGTCCTGGATGCCGACACCGTGAAGTGGTTCAACGAGAACGGCGGCATGACCCGCGAGAACGGCCAGCACTTCAGGGATACGCTGTTGTCCAGGGGCGGCAGCGCCGAGGCGTTGAGCCTGTTCAGGGACTTTGCCGGCAGGGACCCGAGCGTGGAGCCGCTGTTGGAGAGGCGGGGGTTGAATTAGGGGTCTTGAAGTCGCCCAAGCCTTGTCGTCATATAATCAAGTCGTGACTTGACAACATACGTCTTGTCAAGAAAAAACTTGACATAATACGACTTGACAAGACACAATTCGGTCATCAACACAGCCTGGCGAACGACGCCGTGTCGACACCGACCATGGGACTTGCTGGATACGCCGCATGAGCGCTGCTGCATTTGTAGGGCGTATCCGGGAACTTGAATTGCTGGAGAGCGCCTTCGAATCTTCCCAGTCGGCGCTCATCCCCATCTACGGAAGGCGACGGGTCGGCAAGAGTGAACTGATCCTGCGGTTCATGTCTGACAAGGCGGGCGTCTACTACCTGGGCAAGCAGTCGCCCGCCGGACTGCAAGTGCGCGAGTTCCTGGAGGAGGCCGCACGGGCATTGGACGCGCCGCTGCTCGCGGAACTGCGTTCCCTGGGCTGGCGAGAAGCGTTGCTCACTGTCGTGGGCCAATGGCAGGCGGTCCGTCCCGGCGCCAAGCTGGTGCTGGTGCTCGACGAGTTCCAGTGGATGGCGGCTTCGTCGCCCGACCTGATCTCGGAGTTGCAACAGTGCTGGGACCGGCACTGGAAGGATGACGGCAATGTCATGCTGCTGTTGTGCGGCTCCTGCATGGGGTTCATGGAAGGCGAGGTGCTTGGCAGCAAGAGCCCTCTGTTCGGCCGACCAACGGCCCAGATTCACCTTCAACCGTTCGGCTACCAGGAGGCCGCACAGTTCCATCCGCGCTGGTCAACGATGGATCGGGCAAGGGCCTATTTTCTCGTCGGCGGCATGCCGCAATATCTTCTTTGCCTCGACAACACACGGTCCATCGACCAGAACATCCGCCGGCATCTCCTCGATGAATTTTCGCCGTTGTTTCGTGAACCCACCTCTCTGCTGCGAGAGGAGCTTCGCGAAGTGGCGCCCTACCACGCCATATTGTTCGGTATCGCCTCAGGTTGCAGTGCGGTAAGGGAAATCGCGACCGCCGCCGGGATTCAAGAGCGGAACATGCACTACTACCTGGAACAATTGGTGAAACTTGGCTACGTGCGCCGCCGTTATCCCCTTGTCGAAGGGCGTCCGAACGTCAGACAGGTACGCTTCGCCATCGACGATCCGCTGCTGCGGTTCTGGTTTCGATTCGTATTTCCGAACACCAGCTATCTCCGCGCCAGCGGTGTCGGACGCGCTTTCGAGGATCGCGTTCGGCCGTCGCTGGATGCATGGTACGGACATTGCTTCGAGCGGCTGTGCCGCGAAGCACTGCCCTTCATCTACGCCGACGAGGGAGTTGCGACCGGCTTCGAGGTGGGCGAGTTCTGGAGCAGTGATGCGCAGATCGATGTGGTCGGGCTTCGCGAGGACAACTGGACTGACCTGGGCGTATGCAAGTGGGGCATGGGGCGTTCGCCCGCCGGGTTGGAGGCGGAACTGGGGCGCAAAATGGCCTTGTACCCGAACCGGCGCGGGGCCACATTGGGTCGTCGCTTCTTCGTGCGCTACACGCCGCCCGCAAGAAGCAAGGCCGACGGCTGGTATTCGTTGGAGGATCTTTACGATTTGGCTGGGTTGGATGGTGATAGGTGACTACTGCGTGCGGTTGAAGTGAATTCGCCGCGAAGTTGCGGAATACTTTTCGGCGCCAAGTTCCTGGCCCCAGCGATTGCCGATCGAGGAGAAAATGGAGAACGAAGTGAAATTGAAGATAACCCTTCTGGCTTGCTTCCTTGCGCCAGCTCTCGCCATTCCTGGATGCGACTCGGGAGGTAGCGACAGAAGCGAGGTATCCATAGACAACGCCTTGCGATTCGAAGAGGCATCCGTTTCGGAGGATACGTTTCAGGTCACCCTGGACGGGGTCACTCCGGTGGAGGTTACGCGGTATACAGTGACTTACGTTGCCCAGCCAGTCGATGCCGCGGGATTGAGCGGGGGTAACCCGTACGGCTACCAGTCGATGGCCATTTACGCGTCGTCCGATGCGGTCAACGACCCGGCTGCCGCCATCATCTTGTCCGTCAACAATGGCGGCTGGATGAGGTCGGAGCTGGATTGGGGCTTTCGTGGTCATGATCCGGCGATGCAGGCCGGCGACGATTTTGACTCGACGGAGGACAAGATTGGCGTCGCGTTGTCTCGCGGATACGTCTATGTAGATGTCGGTACGCGCAGTCGAGGCGCCCTGGGTGCGGACGGGTCGCACATTGGCAAGTCCCCTGCGGCAGTCGTCGACGCAAAGGCGGCGATTCGGTATCTGCGCCTGAACGACGCGGTATTGCCGGGCGATTCGGAGAAGATCGTCATCACCGGAACCAGCGGGGGTGGCGCCCTTGCGGTGGCGGTTGCGGCCAGTGGCAACAGCCCTGACTACTATCCGTACCTGAAGGGCATCGGCGCCGCGGGATTCGACGCGGAGGGTAGCAGTACGTTGGATGACGATGTCCATGCGGTCATCGCTTACTGTCCAATCACCGATCTCGGCCATGCCGACATCGCCTACGAGTGGCAATTCAACGGCGTGCGCGCCGTGGGCGACTCCCTGGCAGGCCCTGGCGGCGGCAGGCCCTGGGGTATTCCGACACTTGGTCAGGAAATGCTGGATGCATCCGGGGAGTTGAAGTCGCAATACCCTGAATACCTTGCCGGACTGGGGCTTGCGTTTGCAGACGGAACCGCCCTGACCGCCGATACAATGCCTGACGCCATCTCGGCATACGCCAAAGCCTCGGTCGAGGCCGCGATTGCCGCCGGTGTTCCGGTGCCGGACGCGGGCGAAGCGTGGGATACCAGTTCGTGGCCCAGTGGGGTATCTGAGGCTGTCAATGACTGGTTCGATATCGCGGACGATGGCGAAACGGTGACAGTAACCTCCTACGAGAATTTTCTGGCCTGGGTGGAGACGACGGCAAGCCTCAAGGGAGTTCCGTCCTTTGACACCACGGGCACGCTCGCAATGGGGAGCAGCATCGAAACCGGCGAGAGCAACCTGTTCGGCGCCGAGGACCAGGTCTATTCGAACTTCACGCAGTGGACATGGGACAACAACGCGGTCCCAGGCGACGGCTCCGGCCCGGATGACACCGATCTCGTTTGGGAACAGTACATCGGCGGTTCCGAGCTCTTCAACCAGATCAGGCTTATCGATCCGATTGCCTTCCTGACCGATACGGAAAGCGGGGACAGCGCTCCGTACTGGTATGTACGCCACGGGTTGCGAGATCGCGATACGGCATTTGCCATCCAGATGGAACTGTTCTTCTCACTTGAGAACGACACTTCCGTTCTGGATGCCAATACGGCGTTGTCGTACGGTGTCGGTCACGCGGGCAACTACGATGTGCGTGAAGCGTATGGGTGGCTGGCACAGGTGCACCAGGTTGTTCGGTGACCACGTTTCAACTGGCTGCACTTAGTTCTTCCCGGAGAATGCGCCGAAGTGTTCTCGCGTCCAGGGGCTTAGCAGTCTTGGCAACGCATTCTCGCAGGGCATCGTTTATAAGCGTCTGATAGCCGCGGCCCGCCTCGTCGCTCTTCGCCCTGAACGCCTCGATGACCTCATTGTCGAGGTACATCGTGACCCGAGTCTTTCCCTCTGACCGCAAGACCGGGCCGCGCTTGCCCTTACTGAAATCGTACTCCTGCTTCATATGTTGCTCTCTCTGATCTGGTTGCTCTTCGAGCTGATATTAGTCGGATCATCGTATCCCGGTATGCGTAGACTGCGACTACGACTCGACCCAACGCGTCCGTACCGACAACCACATAGCGGTCCTAATCCGTCGAAGCAATATCCTCGAAACTGATTGCAAACGGGTCGTAGAATACGGTCTCTACGCCTGCGAAACTCACTCCACGCTTGTTGAAGTTGGACCGGGCTTTCGCCGGATCCCATATGACATCCATTGGCAAATGATATGCATATTGTATGTATACATCAAGCAGGCTTGGCAATGACAACGAGGCTGCACAAACGCGCCATCACACTTGCACCGATCCCCTGCACACGACACCATGTCCTAACCTCAATCCCCCAATTCCCATGCCCGCCCCCACCCACAACGACCGCGACGATGACCACTTCACCATCCGTGACGTAGTAGCAAGCTACAACGCCCACGCCCCCACCCTGGTCCGCAAATACGAAGACCTCCCCTTCGAAGAAGTCCACGCACCTGTTCTAGACCTACTACCAGACCCCGGCTCTCACATTCTCGACATGGGCGCCGGCAGCGGCAGGGATGCAGCCTGGTTTGCCGCGAACGGCTACAAGGTCGTCGCGGCCGAGCCTGCGGCGGAAATGCGCGACATGGGGAAGGCCCTCCACCCTTCCCCGGACATCCGTTGGCTGGACGACGCACTACCCGAACAGGAAAAGGTGTTGCGCTCGAAACTCACTTTCGACCTGATCTGGCTGAGCGCGGTGTGGATGCATGTGCCGCTGAGCGCCCGTGCCCGAGCGTTCCGCAAGCTGGTTTCGGTGATGAGTCCGGGCGGCAGCATGATGCTGACGCTGCGCCAGGGACTGTCTCCTTCCGATCGACCGATGGAGCCGGCCACCGCCGCCGATGTTGAAATGCTGGCTCGGCGGCACGGCCTGCAAACGGTTTGCAGCGAATGCATTCCCGACATCCTGGAGCGGGACGGGATCGCGTGGGAGGTTATCTGGCTCCGGCTCCCGGACGACGGCACCGGCGCCCTCCCCTTGCTCCGACACGTGGTGCTTAACGATCGCAAGTCATCGACCTACAAACTTGCCCTGCTACGGACGGTGATCCGGGTTGCCGACGGCGCCGGCGGCCTGGTGCAGCCCGGACGTGACGAGGGCTTCGTGGACCTGCCGCTCGGCTTGGTGGCGTTGTACTGGGTTCGCTCCTTCCAGCCGCTCATCGCGAAGAACCTTCCCCAGCAGCCCGCCGGCAAAGCCCGGTTGGCCTTCGTCAAGGATGGCTTTCGCCGCCTGCAGGCGCGATCCGCGCACGATCTGCGGATCGGCCAGCGATTCACCGGCGACTATGCCCGGGACCTGATCCTTGCGGTGCGCGACGCCGCGAAGTGCATCCGTAACATGCCCGCCACGTTTACTACGTATCCGGGAAGTTCCGATCCCATCTTTCCGTGCACGCCAAAGCAGGTGAGAATCCGGGAGTCCGTTCGCGTAGACGAGGCGTTTCTGTGGTCGTTCGGCACATTCTCCGTTCCAGTCAACCTGTGGCAGGCGATGAGCCGCTACGCCGCGTGGATCGAACCCGCGGTGCTCAACGAGTGGATCGAGATGATGCGCGGCTACGCCCAGCAGCCCGACCCAAGGGACGCTTACATGGCGGCGCTGCGGTGGCTTGAGCCCGAACACGACACGGGGCTCGTACGCGGGCTGGGCCGGCGCCTGCGCGAAAACGGCGCCCCGCTGTACTGCGTTTGGACGAGGAACCGCCTTAAACGAGACTTCGATGTCGATCACTGCTTCCCCTTTGCGGCCTGGCCCTGCAACGACCTGTGGAACCTGCTACCGAGCTCCCCGGCGGTGAACCGGAGCAAGGGGGATCGGCTGCCAGCGGCCGAGGCGCTGGAACGGTCACGGTCCTGCATACTCGACTGGTGGGAACTGGCCTATCGCCGAGACCTCGTTCTCAGAGATCAATTCGACGATGAAGCCCGAAGTGCGCTGCCCGCAGCGGTCTTCGGCATGGAGAAAAGACTCGCGCCCGAGGCCGTTTTCGAGGGACTGATGATTCAGCAGATGGTATTAAGGCGCGACCAGCAGCTCGCGGTATGGCAGCCATGAGCTCGTCTTTATCTAAACCTCGAAGTTGTTGATCAACGCATCGCCTGCCGGACTGTTGATCAGGTCGCCCAGTCGAATGCGGGCTTGCCGGCTGGTACTCCTTCTGATAGCCGAGGGCCCATCATGCTGCGCGAAACACTCCCCCTTGCTTGCAAGCACTGCGAGTGGTCACGATACTGTGCGACCAGTAGAACCATGTGATGCAGGCTAATTCATGATTGTCTATTCCGCCTCGCGGGGCGAATTCACCGATGATGTATATTCGAATCAGATCGAGCAGAAGATTCTAGATGCTTTTGAAGTACGTCTTGGGCGTAGTACGTCCAAATCGGAAATCGAGTCGTGGAGGAACTCTTTGCACTTCATGAACAATGCGCTGGTTTCCGGTGAAATTCCGAAAGATGCCGGTGTGGCCATCGAATACCAGGTGCCACTCACATCTAAGCGTATTGACTTCATGCTTTCGGGAGCCGATAGCAATCATCGGGATACGGTCGTCATCGTTGAGCTCAAGCAATGGGAGAAAGTGGAGGCAACTCAAAAGGACGCAATTGTCCGCACCTACATTGGACGGGGGTTGAGAGACGTTACACATCCTTCTTATCAGGCGTGGACTTATGCTGCGCTGATTCGGGACTTCAACGTCGAGATACATGAGGGCTCCATAGCGCTGCGTCCTTGTGCGTATCTTCACAATTGCCGCAATCCTTCCGCTGTGAAGTCCCCCCAATATGACGAGCATACTGAACAGGCGCCTGTGTTTCTGGCGGACGACGTCAGGTTGCTCGAAAACTTTCTGAAGGAACACGTCAAGTATGGAGACAAGTCCCAAATTCTATACAGGATCGAACATGGCAAACTGAAGCCCTCGAAAAATCTGGCGGATCACCTTGTGTCGCTCCTTAAGGGCAATCGCGAGTTTGAAATGATAGACGACCAGAAGATTGTCTACGAAACGGCATTGGATTTGGCGGTTCACGCGAATCAAGACAAGAAGGAAGTCCTTTTGGTGGAAGGCGGTCCCGGTACAGGCAAGTCTGTGGTGGCGGTCAATCTCTTGGTCGAACTCACCAGACGGGGGCAGGTCGCGCACTATGTGTCGCGCAACGCCGCACCGAGAGCCGTGTACGAAAGTAAACTCACGGGAACGTTCTCCAAAACACACATAGCGAATCTCTTCAAGGGATCGGGGTCGTATGTCGATACAGAGCCCGATGTGCTGGATTGCCTGATCGTGGACGAGGCGCACCGCTTGAACGAGAAATCGGGTTTCTTTGGGAACTTGGGTGAAAACCAGGTCAAGGAGATCATTCGAGCTGCTCGAGTGGCTGTTTTTTTCCTTGATCAGGATCAACGAGTTACGTTGAAGGACATCGGCGACCGGGAGGAAATCCGGCTGTGGGCAAGGCAAGCCCGCGCGAACCTGACGGAATTGAAGCTTGAGTCGCAGTTTCGCTGCAACGGTTCCGATGGCTACCTGTCGTGGGTCAACAGTGCGCTTCAAATCGAAAGGACAGCCCATCCGACGCTGCGCGGGATCGACTACGATTTCCACGTATTCGACTCGCCAAATCTGCTGCGGAAGCGAATTGTCGAGCTAAATGGGAAGCGCAACAAGGCACGCATGGTGGCAGGCTATTGTTGGGACTGGAAGGGAAAGAAGCGGCCGGAAATTGAGGACGTGGCCATCCCCGAGCACAATTTTTCCATGCGCTGGAATCTTGATAGGGATGGATCGCTCTGGATGATTGCACCGGATTCCGTTTCAGAAATCGGGTGCATACATACTTGCCAAGGACTGGAACTGGACTACGTAGGCGTAGTAATCGGTCCGGATTTGGTAGTACGAGGCGGGAGCATCGTGACCGACGCGGGAAAACGGTCATCACAGGATCGCTCCATAAGCGGATACAAGTCGATGCTCAAGAAAGATCCGGATACTGCCCGTAAGTTGGCGGATCGAATTATAAAGAACACATACCGAACATTGATGACACGAGGACAGAAAGGCTGTTATGTGTTCTGTGTTGACGAAGAAACGAACGACTACTTCAAGTACATGATCGGAGACGAGTTTCCGCAGCAGGATGTCGGTTTCCGTTGGCCCAAGGTGGCGGAACCGTAGCGGCGCCCCTCTTCCGTGTCATGATGGTTGGCGTTTGAGTCCGGCCCCAGTTCCGATGGCTCTTTCGTTTGTCAGGCGGACGCCAGGCAATCCAGATTCTGCTCACGAACGTCAGTCCATATAGCACCTTCCGACAGTCCCTTCCGTTCTCAACCCGCAAACCATCACCCCTCCCCAAGCAAATACCCCCAAAACCCCTGATCCGAAAATTCACTTCGGACCGGTCCCTCGCGCAGGATTCGCTGCTGGCGGACAATCACCAGTTCCAGGGACGGAATGATGTACATTCGCTGGTTGCCGCCGCCGATGGCGATGACCAGATCGTCGGGTATCCGCTCTTCGTCGGGGAGCGAGTTCAGAAACGCGGTCCGGGCTTGCTGTTCGATCACCCCCTCGGGGATCGGCCTTGCCAGCCACCAACCCAGACCGTAGGCGGCGTTGGCCGCGCTGCCGACGAAATTGGCGGCAAGCGCGTCAGGGTCGACCAGTTGCCGTCCGTTCCAGTTTCCGCCCAGTCGGACGAATTCCCCGAAAACAGCCCAGTCACGCGCCGTCCACTCTGAACTTGAGGGCATGCGGGGCAGGCCGTCCGCCTCGGTGGGCCAATAGGCGGGCGAGATGTCGAGGTGGTCGAAAATGCGTGCCTGCATGTACTCGACGGCGTGGTCGTATCGACCGGCCACCTTGCGGCGCACCCATTCTCCGAAGATCTGGAACGATGCCGGGCGATACACAAACACCTCACCGGGCGGGTGGACCGGCGCCAGGGCGACGGCTTCGGCATAGGTCTCTACCGGGCCCGGACCGGACGGCTGCCCGTCCAGACCGTCGGTCATGGAGAGCAGGTGGCTGACGGTAATCTGGCTCTTGAGCGCGTCCGCGCGCCACTCGGTGATCGTGTCGGACACCAGCTCGTCGATCCGGGCTTCGCCGTCCTGCACCATGGCGGCCAGCAGAACGCCCCAGAAACTCTTGGTGCCGCTGGCGGTCACCCAGGCCGTGTCGGGACCGCCACCGTTTGCGTATTCCTCGAAGACGATATCGCCCGAATGCATGACCAGCATCGAAACCCCTTCCTGGGCGACGCTGTAGTCCGCCGCGGCGCGGTAGTCCAGCTGCGGCTCGGTGTCGGGCGTCTGTGCGATGCAAGCGGCAGAGAGGCCGGCGGCAAGCAAGGCGCCGAGCGAAACGCCAAGCGGGCACCGCGACGGCCCACTGAATTTTCTCAAGTTCGCAACAAGATTCGCTGCCTTCATTTTCAAAATCCTCAATTTGCGGCGGCCGCAATCATCCCCAATCCCCCGCCGTGGGCTGGCCGCGAAAGGCGTCCTCGACATGGCCGATCAGTTCCCGTTGCCGGTCGGAGGCACCTTCGACCGCCGCGATTTCCTCCAGCAGCGAAAGGGTCGTATCGACTTGACTGTCGGTGAATCGCTCCTTGCTTCTTGCGACCACGTCACCGACCTGGTCCTTGAGAATCCGGCCATCGCCCACCAGGTGCGCGCTGGAACCGAGCAGGTCTTCCGCTCCACGGAGGTCGATATTGAATGTCTGCTGGAAGGCCTCAAGCAGGGTCTGCTTTTGCTCCATGCTCATGTCGCCATCCGCCTTGGCGACGCCCACGGCGAGAACGGCCGCCACGTCCATGGGCTGATCCAGGCCGAACAGCGGATTGGCCTCGAACTTCTGGCGCCAGGCGCGCCGGCGTCGCCAGAGAAACGGATTCAGTCCGCCCAGGTCGATGCCGGCATCCGCCAGGCGGCTGAGCAGGATCGCGACCGACACGATCAGGCCAAGCAATCCGAGCAGGTACGGCATGCTGTACGTTCCTAGGCTCCGCGCGGGAGGCGGTTTCGGCGGCTTTCAAGCTCGGTGAGGAACTGTTCGCGACGCTCCGGAGATATCACCACCCAGCGAAATCTGCCGTATCGGAGTCGCACGCGATCCAACGACAACGCCGGTCCCGACTCGATGGTGCGGGTACGCTCGACCGATTGAATCTTGTCGAGCGGGACCGTCCACCTGAACGGGCCGCACCGTATGCGGAGTTGCTCGACGTGAAGAACATAGTAGGTCGCGCGCATCACCCAGACCGGTAACATCACGCCAATGGCCAACAGGAACGCGGCGGTGAGCATGTCGTCCGGCGAACCCGTGGAAACGAGCCCCACGCAAGCGGCAAGAGCACTACAGGCCGCACCGTAGATCAGGATGCTCAACCAGGTGTCTTTCTTGCTGTTGTAGGTGGTTGCCGTCAATGAATTCGCGCTCGCTGCCCTACAGGGCCCATGATTTACGCCTACTCCCGCCCTTCGGACTCCGAGTGAATCCAATCAAGGATGATCTGGCCCAGTTCAACATTGTTCCTGTCCTGCATCATCAGGTGGGTATTGCCTGTGATGCCAAGGTCCTGGGGCAGGTGGATGGTCTGGGCACGGCCGCCCGACGCCGATATCGTCTCGCTCGCCTGTCGGCACGACGCATACCGGGTCTGCATGCTCGGCGCGCCCCGGTCGAGATGGTCGCCCCAGAGACTGAGGAACGCCCGGCCTCCCTCCACATAGATGGTGTCCAGCGCGGTTTCGTCGGTGGGGCAATTGGTGGTCTCAACGGCGATGGTTCCGAGCAGATGGGGATGAAGCGCCCTGGCCGTGGAGAACATCGCCGCGCCACCCGCGGAATGGGCGAGCACCACCGCCGGGCCGATCTCGTCCAGCAGCGAGCGCAGGTGCGCCGCGCCGCCGGGCGCACGGGCAATGTAGAAAGAGGCGTGGAGATTGTCGATGGACTCGACCGGGTGCTTGCCGTCGGGGTAGGGGGTGCCGAACTCCGGTCCCATGCCCCACAGCGGCCAGACGGATTCCTTGTTCCAGCGACCCAGTTCCTCCCGGAATCCGGCCGGCGGATTCATCAGGTACACCGGGACGCCGGCTCGGGCGAACTGCTGCGCCCATCCCTCGCGTCCGTCGGGAGTGGCGGTATAACTCCACGACGGCAGACCTCCGCCGGGGATCATGACCAGGGCGACGTCGGACCGCCGCGTCGCGGGCCTGTAGAACTGCACCGGGACCGGGCCTTCGTCCGCGCCGCCGCCGCCCATGCCACCCTGGCCACCAGCCGCACCCATGCCGCCCTGGCCCCCGGCCGCACCCATGGCACCCTGGCCCCCGCCACCCATGCCCATGGCGTTCAGGCCGCCGCCCGGTGAGTCGTCCGCGGCGATCGGCACCATTACGTCGGCGGGCGGTGCCGGTTCGATCAGCAGGACGCCTTCGAAGAACAGGTCTGCGGACTGGGCGTGGACGGTTTCGAAACCGGTTGCCAGCAAGAGCCATCCAATGGCTTGGAAAACTCGAGAAACGATCATGCGGATACCGCTCCTGGCCGCCTTCCGGCTTGACTGCCCAATCATAATGGATGGCCGGGAACGATAGGCGGCTTGAGCTATAATCCTTGGCCCTGCGCCGCCGGAGGGGAGTCATCGGGCGGAACACAATTGAGGGAACGGGGATGGCACGCAAATACCTTTCGGGAATCGTCGTCGGTTGGCTGCTGGGCGGAATTGTATCGGCCCAGACAGTGGAAGAATTGGTGGCTCGCGGCGGCGAGCTGTTCAACTCGGATATCGGTTGTCACGTTTGCCATGGCGCGAATGCCCAGGGGCTGGTGGGTCCCACGCTTCACTTCGGGCCGACGCCGGTGGACATCTTCGATCAGCTCGAAAGCAACCCGATGATGGGCGTGATCGTCTCCGAGATGGATCCCAGCGATGCGGATCTCGAGGCGATCTCCATGTACATTCGCACGCTGGCGGACCTGCCGCTGGAGCTGGACCTGGTGGAGGGCTGGCGCACATCGTTGGCCACCGTCAAGGCGAACCAGGCCCGGCAGTTGGAATTCGCCAAGACGCCGCGCGACCTGCAGGTGGAGGCGATCGAGACCTTTGTCTCGGTGCAGGAGACCTGGACCCGTCGCGCCAGGGAGGGCAGCCTCAAGAGCCATTACCAGACCGAGGTCGTCGCAACGTTCGATCCCGGCGAGCCCAAGTTCACTCCCGAGCCGGGCAAGACCTATTTCTACGAGAATGTGGGCACCACCAGCTCGCCGTCGGTCCTGTATGACGGTTACGTGCCGCCGCCCAGCAACCAGATCGTGGTGGGCGATGCCGAGACCAAGGAGATCATCGCAAGCTACATGCTGCCGGAGCATCTTCGCGCCACGGTTCACGGCACAGTGATGTCGCCCGATGGCCGTTACGTCTACATCATCGGCGCACGGCCGGGCCAGGCCGACGATGTGCCCACGGTGAATGCTTCGGCGACACTCATCAAGGCGGATGCCGTCACCCTGCAGCCTATCAAGCAATTCACCATCGGCGGTCGGATACACCATGCCCAGGCATTCCGCGATCTCGTGCTGGTCGACATGTTCGCCCGCGACCCCGACGGACTGGGCGTCTTTCTGCTGGACCCGGAAACCGATGAGATCGTCGGCGGTATCACCGACGTGGATCTGGGCGGTTTCGCCTACACCGCCTGGACCGACAAGGATTACGAATACATCTACGCGCTGGTCGAGCCCGCAGGCTACGCGCCGGGCCGCGCCACCGGGATGTTCGCCGCGGTGAGCATGTACCAGGGACGGTTCACGGCGTTGCGCCCGTTCTGGATCGCCAAGATCGATCCGGACACCTGGGAGGTGCTGCGCGAATACCCCATCCCCGGCTATCGGCCCAACTGGCTGGTCGTGGACTCCGCCAAGGAGCACATGTACGTCATCAACTCGTTGTCCAACGCCGCCAAGATCAACATCGAGTCCGGTGAAGTTGTCTGGACCAACGGCACGGGCATCGGTCCCTACGGCGCATCGCTCAACGTCGACGAGACCGAGCTTTGGGTCGCGGACAAGGGCGAGGGCGCCCACCACCTGGGCCGGACCGTCACCATCATCGATACCCAGACCGGGCACGCCACGGAAACGCTCTACGGCGCCTACAAGGTCGACCACGTGCTGCTCGCCCCCAACGGCAAGGAGATGTGGGCCACCAGCAACGGCGAGGGCCGAATCTACGTCTACGACGCGGAGTCGAGGGAGCTGACGAACATCATCGACATGCCCGGCAATGGCGATGCGCACGGCCTGGTGTGGGTGCACTACGATGAGAATGGCGAGCCCCGGGTCGTTCGCGACCAGGGCAATTTCCACGGCGGCGTCAATCCCGTGCTGGGCAATGCGTTGAATTTCTAGCGCTATTTCATATCGATAACGAGGGACCAGTTGCCATGGGAAGACGATACCTTTCGGGTCTGTTCATCGGTTTGCTGATCGCCGCCCCCGCCGCGGCACAGGACACAGTCGAGGCGCTGGTCGAGCGCGGTGAAGAACTGTTCCACGCCGACATCGGATGCTGGGTCTGCCACGGCGCGACGGCAGAGGGCCTGGTCGGCCCGACGCTTCGCTTCGGTCCGACGCCGGTTGACATCTACGATCAGCTGGAGAACAACCCGATGATGGGCGTGATCGTTGCGGAGATGAATCCCAGCGACACCGATCTCGATGCAATCGCCATGTACATTCGCACCCTGGCGGATCTGCCGGCTGACATAGGCCTGGTGCCGGGCTGGCGGGATGCGCTGGCGGCGGTACGGGCGAACCGGGCCGAGGAGCAGGAGTTTGCCAGGACGCCGCGTGACTTGCAGGTGGAAGCGGTGGAGACGTTCGCCTCGGTGCAGGAGACGTGGACGCGACGGGCGATCGAAGGCAGCGTCTGGAGCGAGTATCCGTCGCGGATCGTGGCGACGTGGGACCCCGGCGAGCCCAAGTTCACGCCCGAACCGGGCAAGACCTATTTCTACGAGAATGTGGGCACGACCAGTTCGCCGTCGGTGCTGTTCGACGGCTACCAGCCACCGCCCAGCAACCAGCTCGTGGTCGGCGATGCGCAGACCATGGAGATCATCGCCTCCCACATGATCCCGGAGAACCTGCGGGCGGTGGTGCATACCTCGGCCATGTCACCCGACGGCAAGTACGCCTACATGGTCGGCCCCCGGGAACCCACCGCCGACGGAACGCCGGATCCGGCCGGCGCCTGGACCATGCTCAAGCTCGACGCCATCACCTTGCAGCCGGTGGCGCAGGTCACCATCGGCGCCCGGCTGCATCACGGCCAGGTATTCAGGGACAAGGTGCTGTTCGACGTTTTCGTGCGGGATCAGGACGGGCTCGGGCTGTTTCTGTACGACCCGGAAACGGACGAGATCCTGGGCGGCGTCCGGGACGTGGACATGGGCGGGTTCATCTACACCGTCTGGACCGACAAGGATTACGAGTACATCTACGCGCTGATGGAGCCCGCGGGCTACGCTCCGGGCCGCAGCACGGGCATGCGTGGCGTGACGATGATGTACCAGGGAACGCTCATGGCCATGAGGCCTTTCTGGGTCGCGACGATCGATCCGGATACCTGGGAGGTGGTCGCCGAGTATCCGATCCCCGGTTATCGACCGAACTGGGCCGTCATCGACAACGCCAGCGAGTACATCTACCCGATCATGAGCAGTTCGGTGGCCGCCAAGGTGGATATCGTCACCGGCGAGATCATCTGGACCAACGGCACCGGTATAGGGCCGTACGGTGCCGCCCTGAACCCGGATGAAACGGAACTGTGGGTCGCCGACAAGGGCGAAGGCGCACACCACCTGGGCCGTACGGTCACCATCATCGATACGCAGACGGGGCACGCCACCGAGACCCTCTACAGCGCCTACAAGCTGGACCATATCCTCTTGTCGCCCAACGGTCGCGAGATGTGGGCCACCAGCAATGGCGAAGGCAGGATCTACGTCTACGACGTCGACACCAGGGAACTGATCCGCAAGATCGAAATGCCCGGCAACGGCGACGCCCATGGACTCATCTGGGTGCACTACGACGAGAACGGCGAGTCCCGCGTGGTGCGCGACCAGGGCAACTTCCACGCCGGAATCAATCCTTTCGAGGGGGTTATACTCGACTACTAGTGCATCATCACGGAATCAAAATGATGCGGATTGACGCGATTATTCGGAGGGCACCGCTCCCGGTCCCCTTGTGTGCGTGGATTGGGATATTGGTCGCGGCGTTTGTCTCGGCGTCCGGTGCCGCCATCGCCCAGGATGGCGAGGCCGAAACCGGACATGCCCACGAAGGCCATGAGATGCATGGCGCTCACGAAGTCGGCGATCCGCTCCAGGACATCGTAGTGGCCTTCGAGCTGGTCGGACGCAACGGCGAGACGGTTACCGCGGAGGATTTTCGCGGTCGCCACGTCCTGCTCGGATTCGGATTCACCCACTGCCCGGCGGTGTGCCCCATGATGGCGCTCAACATGGGCAAGGCGCTGAGGGATACCGAAGCCGATGCGGCGGGCATCTTTGTGAGCGTCGACACCGAGCGTGATTCGCCGGAGATCACCGACGAATATGCTTCACGCTTCGGTGACCGAATGATCGGGCTGAGCGGCAACGTCTCGCAGATCAACGCCGCCGCCAACAACTTCAGGGTCAGTTACGTAGTGACCAAGACGCAGAACAACTACACCGTGCAGCACACCGCCAACGTGTTCGTGATTGATCCGGACGGTCGACTGGTGGACGTTTTCAATTTCTCGACGCCGGCCGAAGAACTGGTGGCGGCCATGGCCCAGGGAGGATAGGCAAGCCCCGTCATGGCCACGACCGCCACAAGCCGCGTCAATCCCTTCCAACTCGGCGCACTCCTGTTCGTGGCGTTCGCCATCGCCCTGACGTGGCTGGTGTTTCCCTATTTCGTGCAGGGACAGCAGCTTCTAAGGGGGGTTGGCGACCAGGCCCGACTGATGAAGGCCGGCACGGTGTCCCAGTACCTCACCCGGGAACTCATCCGCACGCCGGATCTTGAGATCACCGCCACATTCGCGACGGACGAGTATTTCCAATACGTGGACCGCGCCGCCATAATCGCCAACCTGCGCCCGGACCGGAACCTCATCTTCTTCGTCAGCGAAACCATCCATCGGGGCGACCTGGTCGACCGGGTGCCGACGGCCACATTGTGGGTCGGCGAGCAGGAATTCCTGCCGGAGATTTCCGACGGGCCGAGCATTGCCGAGCACCATCGGCTGAGCGTATACAGCTTTCCCAAGCGGGATGCCGACGGCAATGAGATTCTCACCCAGGAAGGGGCCGACCGGCTTCGGTTGTTCGTTTCCAACCCATATCTCGGCAGTGAGAGGGATTTGACGTTCGTCGGCGCCTGGGACGCTCCGTACAGCCTGCCCGATGAACTCAAGTCCCGGGCGGACATCACGCCGGTGGCCGTGCTCGCACTCGGCGCGGGCCTGCTGTCATCGGTGTTGACACCTTGTCTGCTGCAATTGGTGGTGGTCTTCGGCGGCGTAATGGCCGGTTTCGCCACCGTGCCCGGGTCCTCGACTGGAGGTACGGCTCAGCTGACGCCGGTTATCCGCCGCAAGATCATGCAGCTCGCCTTTGCCTTTGTGCTCGGGTTCCTGTCGCTCTATGCGTTGGCAGGCGCCTTCATCGGAGCCGTGGGCCACCAGGCGCAACTCGCCTTTTCCGAGTACAGTCGAATGGTGGCCGTCGTTTCGGGCTTGCTTGTCATCCTACTCGGGCTATGGGTGGGGTTCAGGGGCACGCGCGACTTCGCCTGCCGGATTCCGGACCGCCGCGCGATGGACTCGCTGTCGCTGCGTGACCGGGCCGGCGCGCTGTTGACCTCCATGGGGTACGCCCTGGGGTGCACGGCCTGCTTCGGCGGCGCCATCGTCGCCACGCTGGTGGTTTACGTGGGCGCCATCGGCAGCGCCTACATTGGCGCCGCCATCATGATGATCTTTGGTGTCGGAGTGGCCATCCCGTTCCTGCTGTCGGCCTGGTACATCTCCAGGATGGACAGCATCCTTGCGTTCCTGGCCGGAAATGCCAGGTCGCTGAGCCTCGCGAGCATGGCCATCATCATCATCTTCGGGCTGATTCTCGTCACCGACAACTTCCACACGGTCAGCGACATCATCTATCCCTACCTGGGGTTGTCCTGACGATGCGCCCGGATCTCGTCGCACAATGGGCCGGATTGAGGGGTGCGCTGCCGCTTGCCGCGCTGCTGGCCGGCCCCGCGACCCTGGTGGCGCAGGATACGGCTGCCCAGGTGGACATCTCCAACCCGCAGCGCCTGATGTTCGTTGCGGACGCCGACGACCCGGTCATCGACGTGATCGACTTGATCGACAACGAGGTCGTATTCCGCATCGAGACCGCGGAGCGCGTCGACGACATGGTGGCAACCCCGTTCGCGCCCGTGCTGATCTATACCAACCTGGAGAAGCGGCTGGTCAGCATGTACGACCTGCGCAACAAGACGGTCGCAAAGCAGGTCGAACTGCCGATCGTTCCCCGGCATATGGTCTTGGACACCACCGGCTCGAAGATCGGATTCAGCGACAGCGAGGATGGCGGTTTCGTGCTGTTCTCGGCCTACGGCGGCCAGATCCTGTTCACCCTTGAAGATCTGCCGCCCACCTCCGACGTGCTCTTCGACCCCAATGAGGTGGATATCTGGTACAGCAACAGCCGGGACGGAACCATCGGATTGATCGACAGCAACGTCCATCGGACGTACGAGATACCGGTCGCCGACCAGGCGGGGCAGCTGCTTTCGTCGCCGAGCCGGAGCCTGGACGGACGGTATGTCTACGTTTCCAACCAGACCACCGGCGAAGTCTATGGCGTCAACGCTTTCTCGAAGGTCGTTTACAAGACGTTCGAGATTGGCGCCCAACCGGCACGCCCCTATACAACGCCGGAAGGCGTGTTTCTGTACATGATGGACAAGGCCACCGGACGATTCGTCTCGATCGAGCAGCACCTGTTCACCGAGTTCAGCGACGTGGTCGTCGGCGAGGGCATCGACCTGGTCACGGTGGGTCGGTTCGACCGCATGAATCTCCTGGCCAGTTCCGAGAACCGCAACTACTACATCTTCGACAACAACGTCCGCTCGGTGGTTGACTCGGGGGAGTTCAATTTCACGCCCCTGGATGCGGTCGGCTCCGCGGACGGGCGACGTGCGTACCTTGCGTCGGCGGACAGTCCCGAGGTGGCGGTGGTCGATCTCGAAAGGCAGCGCCTGAGCTACATCGCCGCCGCCAACAATCGAATCGGTGCGTTCACGATCGGGCTGTCGAATAACGTGTGCCACTGACGGGCTCGCTGACAGCAATTCGTCACTGGATTCCTCGTCGCAGACGGCCATGCTTCGCATATGTCATTCCGCGACAGCCCCAAGGCAGAACTCCCAAAAGATCTAATTCTGATCTCGCTACGGTACGCTGGTCGCTGCCGGCAGTGCGCACTCGACTTGGAAGTGGGCGCCCAGGCCTACTGGTCACGATCATCGAAGAGCGTGTGGTGTGTCGAATGTGCGCGGGGACCTCGCCCCAAGGGTAGGGGTGAGGCAGTTGGCGCGTTGGAAGCTTCTCGAAACTCAGCCAGTTCGGCTGGGTCCACCAATCCAATGCCGTCCGATTCCGCTACCCGCGGTAAGCAAACTCCTTGGCAGAGTCTTTGTACGTACGCCCAACGATGCATTGAAGCTGAAGCGGCAAGAGCACTGGTCCCGTTCACCTCGCAGAATCCTCGATGGTTTCCTCACCATGGGGAAGAGCGGTTGGTGGTGGGGCATAGCGATTCGACATTGGCGCCGGAAAAACTCGCCGACGAGCTTGAATCTCGCGCGCGCTCAATCGTTTACGGTTGGCCCACTGTCGTCGTTATTGACCGGGACCACAAGCCAAAGGTAGCCCCACTGTTTGCGGTGCCGGTCGAACCGGACCGCAGTTCCGACGGGAAATGGACTCTCCGGGCCACAATCGAGCCGGAATTCAACTTGGCAGTCACGGCGAGCCATCTCTTCGACCCCGCCGTGGTGGAAGACATCAGCGAGATGCTGAATCATGGCCTGCCGTTTGGAGACGCCGAAGCGTTCTCCGCGCTTGCGGAACGAACGGCGGAGTCGCTCGGTCTAGACACACGGTCCCGTCTCGATGCCAGAGCCTTGGCGTCGGGCATTGAGCGCGGACAAGGCGTCTACAATGCGGCGATTTCAGTTGTTGCCGAGTGGTCAGGTTTCACACGCTATCTTCGAGAGGAATTGCTCCACTTGCAAACTCGCGAAGATTGGGCGTCAACAGCGGCCGCGCATCTTGTCTCTAACAGTTACGTGCGAAAGCAGGTCGGACCCTCTCCTGCCGGGCCGCTTGCAGCGCCTTTGGCATGCAACCACTCACAAGAGCAGACACTTGACCGGTTCCGACGGGAACCTCTGACCATCGTGACCGGACCGCCCGGTACCGGCAAGACGCAACTGGTTGTAAACGCGGTGACAAATTCCTGGCTCGATGGTGACAGGGTGTTGGTGACCTCGACCAACAACGGCGCGGTTGACGTTGCCGTGGCGCGCGCGGACAGGGATGTGGGCAGCGGCTTGTTGATCCGCACCGGGAATCGAAAGGTACGAGAGCAAATGCCTGATCGTATAGCGATGGCATCTGCTCAAACGTCCAAACACGCCGGCGACCAAGCCCAAACGCGCGCAAACCTCATGAAAACCGCCAGCGAACGCATGCGAATACAGAAGGCGCTGGAACGGCTCGACGAACTCGACGCCGAAATGCTAAGGATGGTAATGGAGCGGGAGGAAGCTGAGAGCGCCAGTTCCGAGGCCGCGCGAACGCTCTGGGCCGATGCGTGCCCGCCCCATCTGTCCATGAGTTCCCGCGAAATTGCCCGAAGAGCGAAGCGGTTGCTGTTTGCCTGGTGGTTTCGTCGGTGGCGTACGAGGCGCCTAAGGAGACGACTCGGCTGCTACGATGCAGCGCAATTGAAGCAAATCGTCGCATGGGCTGAGCTTGACCAGTGTGTCGTGTCGCTGACTTCGAATTTGAACGATGCGCTTGTAGAGCGTAAACAGCTACAGTCTGCCGTAGGCGACCCATCGACCGCAGTGCTCGAGGCCGACCGGAAATGGGCTGAAGCAAGCCTCCGCGCAGTCCGCGTGGATGCGGCGGCTCGCATCGCCTTCGGCGCGGATCATCTGGCTCTGTTCGGCACAGTGCCCAAGCAAAGGGACCAGCTCAAACGCACCATCGTCGAGTCTCTTGACTACTTGCGAGGATGGGCGTGCACGGCGCTGACGGCCAATTCGAACTTCCCATTGAAGGCAGGGTTGTTTGACCTCGTGGTTGTCGACGAGGCCAGCCAGTGCAGTCTCGCAGCAGTATTGCCCTTGGCCTATCGCGCGAAGCGTCTCGCGATTGTGGGGGACCCGCATCAACTCAATCCGATCGTGTCGCTCAACGACCGCCTCCTGAAGGAGATCGCCGCACAGACCGGATTCGACGATGACGATCTTCGCGAGCGGGGCATCCACCACAAGGATGGCTCGGCTTACGCTGCGTTCGAGTTTGCCGCAAAACCACAGGCTCCAGTACTACTTAACGAACATTATCGCTGCCATCCACACATCGCTCGCTGGTTCAATAGGGCGTTTTACTTGGGGAAGCTCAAGGTTCTAACAGACGTGTCCGATACATCTCCTAGAGATCGCGCGATCTACTGGCGTGACGTCCATGGCGCCGCAGCACGACCCGGCAGCGGGACGAGCTGGGTGAATCGAGACGAGGCTGCGGAAACCGTCAGGCAACTTCACGAAGTCATCAACTGCGGCTACAGGACCGTTGGTGTTGTAACCCCCTTTACGGCGCAGGCGCGACTCATCGGTGATCTCGCCAACAGGCGATTCGGCGAGGACCATTTGAAGGATATCGAGTTTGTGAGCGGGACGGCCCATCGCTTACAGGGCGACGAACGGGACGCCATCATCATTTCCTCCGTCCTTTCGCCCGACATGAAGAGTAGCGGAATCCGTTGGATTGAAAAGGAACGAAACCTCTTGAACGTTGCGGTCAGCCGCGCCCGCCGGGCGCTTGTCGTATTGGGGCACCCGGACATTGAGGAATTGGGTAGCCCGACCCTGGCGTCCCTGCGCATCTTCTTGCGCGAGGAAGTCTCAGGGAACGATGAATCGGGCCTCCCGCCGTCTGACTTCCGAACGGATAGTGCATCGGAGCAACTCTTGCTTGACGCGATGTGGAGCAGCGATCTCATGCCGGCTGCGAAACTCGAAGTCGAAGGGTATGAGCTGGACTTTGCGCTACTTGAACAGGGAATAAAGCTGAATGTCGAGGTTGACGGTGATCAGCACATTGATGTCCGAGGCCAGCAGCGGCGTCAGGACATCACGCGGGACCGCGTTCTGGAGAGACTCGGCTGGACTGTCCTTCGAATTCCGGCGTGGCGTTGCCACGAGGAGATTGACACAGTCATCCAGGAGATTGGCCAAACCCGGAATCGGTTGGTTGATGATATTGACTGCAGTAAGTCTTGATGTCTTGGCCAGAGGCTCTGACATCCGGTCTCATATGGTTGCAGATTAATAGTGGTAGCATTATTGTACCGATATGAGCTCAATACACATCAGAGACGTTCAACCGGCAACGCTCGACGCGCTCAAGCGGCTGGCCCGCAGCCATCATCGGTCACTACAGGGCGAGTTGCGCGTGATACTTGATCGGGCTGCCCAAATGGCGCCGCCGGATGAGGACACCCGAACGCTCGACCTTGTGACCGTCAGGACCGGCCACGCTGCTTCTTGGAACAGGGATGAGATCTATGGTCCCGAAGGTCGGTGAACTCGTCTTTCTGGACACGAACATCCTATTGACCGCAACGGACGAGTCGCGCCCAGGTCACGAGGTGGCACATCGGCTCATCGCGGAGTCCGCGTCACGCGGCCTACATCTCGCACTAAGTGGCCAGATACTGCGGGAATACCTTGTCGTGGCGACCCGGTCTGTCGACGTAAACGGATTGGGCCTTGAGACATGTGATGCCGTCGCCAACGTGAAGGCGTTTCTGAACTATGTCGGGATTTACGAAGAAACCGTCGAGACCGCGAACGGGCTGCACCTTCTCGCTACGACACACCAACTGCGTGGAAAACGACTTCATGACGCCAATGTCGTCGCCACGATGACGGCGCACGGCATCAGGTGGTTGGTGACCGATAACGTCAAGGACTTTATGTGCTTCAACGATGTTGACGTGGTCGCTTTGGCGGATATGGATTAGGCTCATTGCACAACGCCGTAGCTGAAACACTTTGGCGCCGCAATTGTGCTTACGACCAGGGGGTGGCGGATGAACGACGGCCCGATCGTCGTGACGATCAAGCCTCCAGAGCAATACTCGCAGTCAAGTCAACTGATTCCGCGAATTGGGCTCGACGGGAGAAGAGGCGGGCGCTGGCATGAAATCTCGTGCCGCGCTTCCTACCTGAAATTCGCCGTCGCCGTCAGAATCCGGTCCCCGATGTAATAGCTCACATGCTTGGCGGGGCTGTCGGCATGTAGATTGAACCAATCAGGGTCGCGTCCGCCGACTCCCACCGCCGCCATGCCGCCGGGTGTCGCGGCCTCGCTGACACCGCGCGGATTGCCCGACAGCGCGCCGACGCTGATCAGGTCGCCCGGCTGCAGGGACTGGCCCCGTCGCTTGAGAAAGTCCGCCGCCATCACTGCCGTGATCAACAGGTGTGTTTCGTCCGTCCGCTGGTCCTTGAAGGTTTGTTCGGTGCCGGTGTGGTCCGTACTGACGACGCGCATGGTGCGGAGATTCTCGATGATGTTCGGGTCGTCCGCCGGGTTCATGCATTCGCCTACAACACCGTAACGGGCCGCCGCGCTGGTCCCCTGCATGAAGTGGGCGCTGAGGCCTATCCCCGCCTGGATTTCCTCCGGGTTGTTCAGGTAGACGGGCAGTTCAATGAAGGCGCAGACGGCTTCAATGAATTGCGCCGCTTCTTCGATGGTCGTGGCCTCGTTGACGCGGTCGCTGCCGACTCGCAACAGAAAGTCGGGTTCCAAACCCAACGTCTGGCCTTGAACCGGCACTTCGCCGCCGTTCTCGATCAGCGCGCCTTCGCCGTGCAGGACGCCGAACATGGGACCGCTCAGGCCGAAGAAGGCTTGCGATCTCGGCTCGTGGATGCCGATCTTGTAGGCCGCGACCGGGTGGCCACGGCGTTGCAGTTCCTCTTCATACTGCCTGCTGTATTCCTGGACGGCTTCCAGGTCCACTGCATCCAGCAGGGCGCTGTAACAGAGCGTTTCCTCGATCACCCCATGGTTTTCCCAAGCGTCGGCGGCTTCCTGGACCCAGTTGTCCAAGTCGCAGTCGGCGAAGGCGACGCTACTCAAGAGGAGGAGCAAGGCTGGCATCCAGCGGCCACATTGCATGGATCGAGCTTTCATTCGTAAACTCTCCAGATGACCCGCGCTAAAGCGATCCAAAATATGGATGCCGCACCAGGTCGCCCACGCGAATCCCCAGTCTCGCAGCCAGTCCGGCATTGATTTCAAGCACGCCTAGCGCCGGCTGCATCGAACTGATGGACTCCAGCGAGCCGGGAACGGTGTTTTCCGCAATGTGCGTCACGACGCCCGTGCTGTCCATGAAGACCATGTCCAGCGGAATCAGCGTGTTTTTCATCCACATGGATATCATCCGCTCGTTGGGATGGATGAACAGCATGCCGACGTAGTCGGGCATCCCGCGCACGAACATCAACCCCCTCGCCTGGGCGTTTCGCTCGGATGCGACGAAGATCTCGAAGTGTTCGCAGCTCAGGTCGGCCGCGTCGATGATGAGCGAGGATTGGGGGAAGTCCTGCACGAGCGGCCGGCCTTGGGCGGTGACCGTGTCGAGATCCTGCGACTCGACCGATGCGGCGAGCAGCCACGCGCAGCCAATCGAAACCAGGCGCCGGATGTTGATGGTCATGACACAGGCTCTCCGAGGTCTCGCGCGCTGGGGCCGCGTCAACCCAATACCGCGTCCACCCGAGTCGGCATTATCAGGTCGACGCGGCGCCAAGTGCAATCATTCGGGTTCCGAACCGTAGCCCAGTCCGTGCGAGCCGACATGTCGTTCCACGTCCAGGCCGTGGTAGCGGACGGCGGAAAACAGGGCCTGCATGGATACCGGGAACTGCAGCTCCCGGCCGGGGGAGAAGAGGTCCGAGTTGAAGAGCAAGCGGGTGTCGGGCACATAGGCCGCCACGGCGGCATCGGAATGTGGGTTAGGAATCTCGTATACCCCGATGTTGCGGCCGATGCCGTGGAGATCCGCGTGTCCGTCCACCGCGATGAAACGCATTCCGCGGACTCCTGAAAGCGCCAGCGCCTCCTCGTAGAAAGCGACCGCGTCGCGGTGGGCAACCAGTGTCGCGCCGGCTTCGACGAAGCTCCGGAAGCCGCCGGAATGATCGAGGTGGTGGTGCGTCATCACGATATAGCGTACGGGGCGGTCGGGCCAGCGTTCCTCCAGTTGCCCAAGCAACGTTTCCGACCGTTCCGGATACCAGGGCGCGTCGACCACCGCGATGCCGTCCGGCCCGACGACGGCCAACCCGTGATGGCTGCCGCCGATGATCTGGTAGATGTCGGATCCGACTTCATGGAAGGAGACGTTTTCGATTTGGGGGGTGTCCGCGGGTCCTCCGAGGCCGGCCCGTGCGAGCAGCAAATGCGACATGTCCCATCCCCAGTCCCGTTGCGTGGTATCCCCCTCCGCCTCGATGCCGTCGGGCAGCGCGAGCACGCCGTTCACATCGGCGGGGTTCACCTCGATGGCCGAGCGAATCTCCCGGCGCAGCAACCGGCCATTGAGAAACTGTTCGATCTGGAACGGGAATGGCGCGCCCGACACCTCCCGCCAATCGGAAAACAGCACGTGGTTGGGGGCTTCACCGTTGGTGGGGTCCTGTTCGATGACGGTAACGGCCTCAGGCAGTCCCGACTCGGCATCGACGACCATGGACCACTGCGTGCCGTGGGCCGACAGCGCGACCCGTTGCAGGGCGCGGTTGCCGCTCAAGAATTCCACCGGTGGCAGCGACACTTCGGAGTGCGCGGCCAGGATGAGCGGATTGGTAAGCCACAGGTCCTTGAAGTTGGCGCCGATACGTGCCGCGGCCAGGGGTGTTGGACCGTCCAGGGCGGCACGGAAGTTGTCTTGCCCGTCCTTGACACCGGCCGACCCGCCGTAGGTCATGGAGTAGGCGAAGCTGGTCTGGAGGGGATATAGGGTATCCAGCCGCCACTCTTCCCGGGCCAGCCACCCGCCGGGATTCCAGGTCACCGTGACCTGGTAGTCGGCGGTATGCCGGGGCGAGCCGCCGGGGGCGACGCTCTGTCGCGGCGTGAAGCGCTGACCCGAAGCCGTGATGCGCACGGACTCGACCGCATCCGCGGGGCTTGGGTCGATAGGCGCCTGTGCAATGGCACCGCGACCCGACAACAGCGCCAGCGCGAGGATGGGAGTCCACAGCACATGTCTGCGAAGTTCAACTTTTCGTTTTCCACTTGGCACTTTGTAATCACTCCGTCAAAAGAATCGATGGTATGGGTATCTGTCTTGATCGGGCGCGAAATGGCGGAAGGGCCGCGCCGCAGATAACCCATAGTTGCCTCGCATCGTAGCCCATTACACGCGTGACGACATGCGTGACGTGGACGAATACGTGCGAAATCTGCGTAGACCGCGTCATGTTCGCTGATACGGACATACTGATCTGGTTTCTGCGCGGGAGGCAGTCGGCACGGACAATGCTTGACGAGTGCGCATCCGTCCGCCTGTCGGCGGTCACCTACATGGAACTGGCTCAAGGTGCGCGCAGCCAGAACGAGCTCAGACTCCTGCGGCAGACGATCCGGGAGAATGGTTGGGGGATCGAACCGGTAACCGAATCCATCAGTTTTCGGGCCATCGCCATCATCGAAGGTCACGCATTAACCCACGGACTACGATTGGCCGACGCGCTGATTGCCGCGACCTGCATCGAGTTCGGTATGACGCTGATCACGGCGAATGTACGCCACTATCGGTTGCTCCCCGGAATTTCGCTCAAGCGTTATCGACCTTGACGCGACTCGCGGTAGTGACTCGCGGGAGTTGGACTGCAAGGCGCTGAACGGTAAGATTTCCCGCCCCGAACAAGCTTTATACCTATGTCGCTGCAGGAAAGATTCAATACCCTGGAGGGCCACCTCTCCGGCCTCGTGGTCGGACAGAGGGAACTCCTCAACCGCATGCTGGTCGCCTTGTTGTGCGACGGGCATCTGCTGGTGGAGGGTGCACCCGGGTTGGCGAAAACGCGCGCCATCAAGGTCTTGAGTCACAGCGTCGAAGGAGACTTTCACCGCCTGCAGTTCACGCCTGACCTGCTCCCCGCGGACCTGACGGGTACGGAGATTTACCGGCCGCAGGACGGCTCGTTCGTTTTCCGGGAAGGCCCCCTGTTCCATAACCTGATACTTGCCGACGAAGTCAATCGCGCGCCGGCCAAGGTCCAGGCGGCGCTGCTGGAAGCCATGGGCGAGCGGCAGATCACGGTGGGGTCCGTGACCTACCGGCTGCCCGAACTCTTCATGGTGATGGCCACACAGAATCCCATCGAGCAGGAGGGCACGTATCCATTGCCCGAGGCGCAGCTGGACCGCTTCCTCATGCACGTGCTGGTGGACTATCCCGATGCCGCGGGTGAGCATTCGATCCTGGAAATCAATCGTCGCGAGGCGGGCAGGGCGGCCGCCGACGCCGAGCTGTTCGAGCCCCCGCAGGTGTTGACCCAGGCCGACGTGATGGCGGCCCGCCAGGAAGTCCTGCAGATTCACCTCTCCCAGCCGCTAGAGGAGTACATCGTGCAGGTGGTGCTGGGCACGAGGCGTTCGGAAAACTACGGGGACGATCTGCGCGGACTGCTCCAGTACGGCGCGAGTCCCCGCGCGAGTATCGCGCTGGACCGCTGTTCCAAGGCCCACGCCTGGCTTGCGGGGCGCGACTATGTCACACCGGAGGACGTGCAGACCATGGCCCACGACGTGTTGCGGCACAGGATTCTGTTGAGTTTCGAGGCCGAGGCGGCGGGTCGCACCGCGGATGAGGTCGTGGACGAGTTGTTGGCACGTATCGGGGTGCCCTGATGGGTGCGGCCGGTGCGGCGCGATTCACCTCCAGGCCGCAGCGCGACGGACGCGAGTATGCCTGGACGGCCGCGCCCGGTACGGCGCGTTCGACGGCTTCCCCCGCCCGCATCGAACTGGCCGAACTGATTCGCCTGAAAGTGGCGGGCGAATCCCTGAAGATAGGTGCGCTGCGGGTGCGGGCCATCGACGCGGGCGGACACTTGTCGCGGCTCAAGGGCCGCGGTGTCGAGTTCGACGAGTCACGTCCGTACCAGCCCGGGGACGACCTTCGCACCATGGACTGGAAGGTGACTGCAAGGACCGGGAAGCCACATACCAAGGTGTTCAGGGAAGAGCGCGACCGCCCGGTGATCGTCTGGCTCGACCTGCGCAGACCCATGCTCTTCGCCACCCGAGGCGCCTTCAAGGCCGTGCGCGCTGCGCAGGCGGCGGCGATGGTTGGCTGGAGCGCCGTGGCCAATGGCGACCGGCTGGGCGGGTTGGTCTTTTCCGAGCGGGATCACGTTGAACTCAGGCCCCGCCTCGGTCGCCGGGCGGCATTGCGCATGTTGCGCGTGATCAGCGATGCGTCGTTCTGGGATCCGCCAAAGCGCGCCGCGGCCATCGGTCAGCCCCATTCGCTGCAGCGGCTGACCCGTGTGGCGAGGCCGGGTAGCCAGATCTTCCTGCTCAGCGATTTCCGCGCTCCCGACGAGTCGTTCGAGCGCCACCTTCGCCAGTTGGCGCGCCACAGTGATGTTTCCCTGGTGCATTTCTTCGATCCGGTGGAGCGTGATCTGCCGCCTCCCGGGCGCTACCGCGTTCAGGCCGCGAGTCGTTCACTGGCCATCGACACCCGTGGGGCCGAGCAGCGCGACGCCTACCGGGCGCGTTTCCTTGACCGGCGGGCCAGGCTCAAGAAACTATCGGGCCTGCCGGGAGTCCAATTGCTGGAGTGCGGAACGGACATGGATCCACAAAAAGTCCTGGGCGCGCACTTTGCAGGCAGATGAACCCGGCGCTAGACCCCAGTCAGCTTCCATTGCGGGATATCCACCTCCCCGACGCCGTCGCGTGGTGGCCGCCCGCCATCGGTTGGTGGATCCTCGCCGGTGCCGTGCTGGTGGCGGCGTTCCTCTGGGTCTGGCGATATCGTGCCGCGTGGCGCCGAAGGGCTGCCTTGCTGGAATTGAAGGGTACGCTTGACACCTTGCGTGCCGGCGCAGATCCGGCGCTTTGCGCGCAGCGCTTCTCCACGACGCTGAGGCGTTTCGCCATGACGTCCAGCGAAGCCCCTGAACGGGTGGCCGGCCTGGCCGGCGAACGGTGGCTGGCCTACCTGGACAGTCGCTGGGAGCGCGAAGCCTTCACGCGGGGCGCCGGCAGGGGACTGTTGACGGCACCCTACATCGGCGCGGGACGCCTGGACCAGGAAAGTTGCCTTGAACTTGGGCTGCTGTGCCAGGCCTGGGTCAATGCACGGAAGACCGGCAGATAGAACATGTGGCAATTGGCCTGGTGGTGGATGTTGCTGGCGCTGCCGCTACCGTGGCTGGTGCGTCGCTGGTCCCCGCCCGATCCCGTAGACCGTGACGCCGCGCTCAAGGTGCCCGACCTGGACGCATTTGGCGGGCTTGCGGATGCGGGCGGCGTCGGGACCGGGGACACCGGGCGGTTGGTTCTGCTGTGGAGCATCTGGACATTGGCGGTGCTGGCGGCGGCGAGGCCCCTGTACGTCGGCGAGGCGACGACGCTGCCCGCCACGGGCCGCGACCTCCTGCTGGCGGTGGATCTTTCCGGCAGCATGGAGGAGCAGGACTTTCAGCTCGACGGCGAGTGGGTGGACCGACTCACCGCCACCAAGGCCGTGGCCCGCGACTTCATCGACCGCAGGGTGGGAGACCGGATCGGCCTGATCCTGTTCGGTCGCGAAACCTATCTCCAGGCGCCGCTGACCTTTGACCGCACGACCGTGCAGACCCTGTTGGACGAAGCGGTGATCGGGCTCGCCGGCAAGGAGACGGCCATCGGCGATGCGATCGGGCTCGGCATCAAGACGTTGACCGACGCGGGCGTTGCGGAGAACCGGCGCGTCTTCATCATGTTGACCGACGGGGCCAACACCGCCGGCGCGGTGGACCCGCTCAAGGCGGCGGATCTCGCCCGCGAACGGGGCATGGTGATCTACGCCATCGGCATCGGCGCCGACGCGCTGATGGTGCGTTCATTGTTCGGAGTCCGCCAGATCAACCCTTCCGCCGACCTGGACGAGGAAACCCTGACCAGCATCGCCGCAGGGACCGGCGGTCGTTACTTCAGGGCCCGCAATACCGAGGAATTCGAACAGATCTACAGGCTCCTGGACGAGCTTGAACCGGCTGCCAGCGACGAGACCGGGTTCCGGCCCGTCGAAGAACGATTCTTCTGGCCGTTGGGAGCGGCGTTGGGATTGAGCCTGCTCTGGGGCGCGGTGGCGCTGTCCAGAAGGACGTGGGTGCGGGAGGCGATCAATGGCTGATTTCCATTTCCTGCGACCGCTCTGGCTGCTGCTGCTGCCGGTCGGCCTCTGGCTCGTCTGGCGCCTCACGCGCGGCGGCGCCACCGCCGGGCGTTGGCCCGCATGGGTCGACGAGGCGCTGCAACCGCTTGTACTGACCACCGCCGGCAATGCACTTCGCGGACATCGCCGGCTGTTCCTGGGCGCGGTGGCGGCTTGCGCCCTGGCCGCCTTCGCGCTTGCCGGCCCCACCTGGGAGCGGGTGCCGGTGCCCACCGCGCGTTCGTCCGAAGCCCTCGTGGTCGTTCTGGACCTGTCCCGGTCCATGGACGCCGGCGACGTGCAACCGAGCCGGCTCGAGCGGGCCAAGCTGAAATTGCTGTCATTGCTTCAGCGGCGCGATAGCGGTCAGACTGCACTGGTGGTGTTCTCGGCCCATGCGTTCACGGTGGCGCCGCTGACCACGGACACGCGGACCATCGCCGCGTTGGTGTCGAGTCTTTCCAGCGACATCATGCCGAGCAGGGGAAGCTATCCCGAATCGGGCATCGAACGCGCCGCCCAACTGCTGCGCCAGGCGGCGGGTGGTAGCGGAGATATTCTCCTGGTCAGCGATTCCGGAGTTTCTCCCAACGCCATGGAACTGGCCCGCGAGCTGCGCGGCGAGGACATCACCCTGCACGTCATGGCCGTTGGAACGGCCGAGGGGGGGCCTATACCCCAGGCCGGAGGAGGCTTCCTCACCGATGGCGCAGGGCAGGTGGTGGTCAATCGCGTCAATCTTTCGGCAATGCAGCGCCTGGCCGATGCCGGCGGCGGTCGGTTCACCGGCCTGACTCCGGATGACCGCGACCTGGACCGGCTGCTCTCCACCGCTCCCGACGGCGCCGCAACGCTGTCCGGCGAAGGCGACGAATTGCGCACCGAGGTATGGAGGGACCAGGGCATCTGGCTGGCGCTCCTGCTGCTGCCGTTGCTGGCGTTGTCCTTCAGGCGCGGCTGGGTCGCGATGTGCGCGGCCGCGTTCCTGCTGCCGGCTCCCCGTGCGGAGGCATTGACCTGGGCGGACCTGTGGCTGCGGCCCGACCAGCAGGGGCAGGCGGCCTTTGAGGCGGCCGACCACGGGCGCGCCGGCGAACT
Organism: Candidatus Rariloculaceae bacterium; assembly: GCA_965221035.1. GTDB lineage: Bacteria > Pseudomonadota > Gammaproteobacteria > Steroidobacterales > Rariloculaceae > UBA6522. Next base: position 2,217,975 of record OZ244860.1, on the reverse strand, counting down.
GTTCCGGGATCCCGACTGGCGCGCGGCCGCGCAATATCGTGCCGGTCAGTTCGAGTCCAGCGCCCAGACGCTGGAAGGTGCGGGGACCGCGGATGGCCACTACAACCGGGGCAACGCGTTGGCGCGGGCGGGCGCGTTCGCCGAGGCAATCGAATCCTATGACCGGGCGCTGGAAATCGACCCGGAGCACGAGGATGCGCTCTTCAACCGCGAACTGCTCATGCAGCAGCCACCGCAACAGCCGCAGTCCGACAGCGGCGGCCAGGGCGATCCCGACGAAGGCGACGATTCCCGGCAGCCGGAACAAGACCAGGGGGGCGATCCGGCGGATACCCCTTCCGGGGAGGAGTCCGAGCCGCAGAGCGGCCAGGGACCCGAAGAGGACGAGCAACCGGCGCAACAGCCGACCGTGCCCGAACAGGCCCAGGAGGCACCTCCGGAAGGGGATCCGGTACCGACCCCGGACGATCTGGAGGAGTGGGCTTCGGAACAGGCAGCGGAGCAGTGGCTGCGGCGGATACCCGAGGACCCGGGCGGGCTGCTGCGGCGCAAGTTCCTGTATCAGTATCAGCGTCTCGGGATCGACCAGGACGGCAACTACGTCTGGCCCGGCGACGAGGAACAGCCATGGTAGCGATTCACCGTGCGCGTATGCCGGCGACGCTGTTGTTTCTGGCAGTCGCAGGCGCGGTGTGGGCTCAGGATGTGGTCTTGCGCGCCGCCGTGGACAGAACCACCATCCGGGAGAACGAGTCGTTCACGTACGTACTGTCCGTGCAGGGCCAGGTCCGGGACGAGCCGGACATTTCGATGCTGACGGCCGACTTCGAGGTCCTGCAGCGAAGCCGCAACACCAGTATCCAGATGCTGGGCGGCCGGACATCGCAAATCACCGAATGGCGGTATCAGTTGATGCCCACGGGAGCGGGTTCCTTCACGCTCCCGCCGGTGGAAGTGGCCGGCGCGCTCTCCAATCCGGTGGACCTGCAGGTCCTTCCCGCGCTCGCGGGAGATGTCCCCGGAGATATCTTTCTGGAGGTGGAGATCTCCCCGGCCACCGCCTTCGTCCAGTCACAGGTCATCTATACGCAGCGGCTGTATCGCGCCGTGAGCACGGGGCGTTCGAGCCTGTCGCCGCCCGATGTCTCCGGCGGCGAGTCCATCGTCGTGCCGCTGGGAGAAGACCGCGAATACCAGACCGTGCGCGACGACCGGACCTTCATCGTCCTGGAACGGCGTTACGCCGTGTTTCCCCAGGTGGCGGGCGAATTGACCATCGAGCCGATGGTGTTCGAGGCGGTAGTGATCACCGCGTCCGGATTCTCCAGCCTGCAGCGATTCCGGTCCGAACCGGTCAGCCTCTCGGTGCTGCCGGCGGTCGCTCCGCCACCGGAGCTCGCGGCGGCGGCGTGGCTGCCGGCGCGCGGGGTGACTATCGATCAGCGGTGGAGCGGCGATCCGGAGGAATTCACGGCCGGGATCCCGCAGACGCGGACCTTGACGGTCGAGGCGGAGGGCGTGTTGGAAACACAGATTCCGGACTTGTCGATCTTCGAAACCGACTCCCTCAACCAGTACGCCGACCAGCCCGAACTGTCGCGCGAGAGCGGTGACGAGGGCACGCGCGCCGTACGTACCGAGCGATTCGCCGTGATCGCACAATCCCCCGGGGCGCTGATCATACCCGCGGTCGAGATGCCATGGTTCAACGTGGAAACCCGCCAGTGGGAGGTAGCGCGAATCCAGCCGAGGGAAGTTTCGGTCCTGCCAAGCCGGGAGACCGGCGCCGATGTGTTGCCGCCACCGGCGCCTGTGGCGGCTCCCACCCAGGCCGTGGACACGGGTCATCGACTCTGGCAGGGTATCAGCGCCGCGCTGCTCGCCGGGTGGGCGCTGACGCTGGCGGTCTGGTGGCGGAGAGGCCGCGCCAGACGTGACGACGCGCCCCGCGAAAGCGCTGAAATCACTCCCCCTCTGCGCGTTTCCGACCGGCGCCTGCTTCGCGAACTGCGGGCGGTTTGCGGGGCCCATGACGCCCGGCGGGCCCGCCGGTTGTTGCTCGACTGGGGAGCGGCGCGATTCGGCGAGCGACCGGGGAGTCTCGGACGGCTGGCCGCGAGGCTGCCCGCCGATTTGGCCACGGCAATCGGCGAACTGGAACGAAGCCTCTACGGGCCGGCATCGCCCCCCTGGAACGGCGACGCGCTCAAGGATGCGCTGGCCCAGGCGGATGCCGTGACACGGCCCCGCGCCGCGAAAACGGGTGATCGCGAACTGCTTCCGCTGTATCGCTGATCCTCGGTCTTTCCCTACCAGTGGCCCGAGTTGCCCATGGACGCCCAGGGTTCGGCCGGCTCAAGGGCATCTCCCTTCTGCAGCAACTCCACGGAAATGTTGTCGGGAGAGCGGATGAAGGCCATCCTGCCATCCCGTGGCGGTCGGTTGATGGTGACCCCGGCCTGCATGAGCCGCTCGCAGGTGGCATAGATGTCATCGACTTCGTAGGCGACATGACCAAAGTTTCGGCCTTCGCCGTAGTCTTCCGGGTCCCAGTTGTAGGTGAGCTCCAGGGGGCACTCTTCCTGTCCCTCCGGTGCCACGAAGATGAGCGAAAACCGCCCGGCGTCGACATCCTTCCGCCGGATCTGTTTCAGGCCGAGTTTGCCGCAGTAGAAATCCAGTGATTCTTCCAGGTTGCTCACCCTGACCATCGTATGCAGATACCGCACCGGTTATCCTCCGTTTCGTTTCAATACCGTCGTGCAAGGCAAGGCACCATAATCGATACCGCCCGTCCATGACCAGACCCGTGCGCATCATCTTCGTTCCGGGCATGAAACCCAAGCCGCCGGAGCGGATTCACCGGCAGGTGCTGGCCCGTTGCATGCGCGCCGGGTTGGAACGCGCCGATCCGTCAGCCGCCCAGGCATTGCGGGACGGCGCCGGGGGCCTGTCGCTGGCGTCATGGACCCACGCCTTCTACCGCCGACACCGCAATATCGAACTGGATCGACAGAGCATCGAGCGGATTCTCTTGCAACCGGAACCCACTGCGCGGGATGTCGCCGATATCGAGTCCTTCGCCAGGCGCAAGACCCGCATCCTGCTCGCGCTGGGCCACGTGGCGCCGCTGTTCACGAGCCTGTTCGCCAGGCGGTCGATGCGCCTGACCGTCACCGAAACCCAACGTTACCTGATGAACTTGCGGGGTATCGGCACTGCCGTGCGCGATCAGGTGCGCGAGGCGTTGGAGAAGGCCTGGAACGCCGGCGGGCGCGTGCTGTTGATCGGACACAGCCTGGGTTCGGTGATCGCCTACGATGCGCTTTGGGAACTCAGCCACGGCGAGCGGCCCGGCAGCGGTCGCGTGGACCTGTTCATGACCTTGGGAAGTCCGCTGGCAAGCCCGATGATCCGCAAGGGCGTCATGGGCGCCCGGTTGTCGGGACCGCAACGTTATCCCCGCAATATCGACCGCTGGCAGAATTTCTCGGCAAGGGGGGAAATAACCGCGCTGCATCCCCGGCTGGGACCTTACTACGGCGAAATGGTTGAGCTGGGCGCGCTGGAATCGCTTCAGGACGTCACCGGCTTCTACAACCATTATCGGGACCGCGGCAGGCTGGACGTGCATACCTCCTACGGTTACCTGATCACCCAACCCGTCGCCGGTGCGATTGCCGCTTGGGTGGGCGGCCACAGCGGCGGCGATCCTGGGGATTGAATAGGGGCGCTGGGAGATGGTTTACATCAGCCCGCATCGACCGCGGGATGATGAGCACCGTCGACCAGCCGGCGGTCAATCCCTTGGCTGCGGCGTGATCCGCACCTCGATGCGGCGGTTCCGCGCCCGTCCCTGGGCCGTCTCGTTGTTGGCCACCGGTCGCGTTTCTCCGAATCCCAACGAACTGATCCGCTCCCCGGCCACGCCCAGCCGGTCGGTCAGCCAGGCGCCCACCGCCTCGGCACGGTCCCGAGACAGGGACATGTTGGTATTGCTCCCGCCAAGTGAGTCCGTGTGGCCTTCGACGACTACCCGGGACAGCGGGAATATGTCCACGGCCTCGCGCACCGCCTCAAGAAGTGGCGCGTGGGCGTCGTCGATCAAGGACGAACCGCTGGCAAACGTCAACCCCGTGAGGGTAATGATGACACTGTCGCCTTCCCTCGCCACCTGCGCCTGGTCGACGCTGAACATGTTCTCGACCCTCAGGAACTGCTCGCGCGCGCGTTCCTCGGCCTCCAGCTGACGCACCAGTTCGACGCGTTCCCGGGAGATGCCGCCCAGTCGGGCGTCCAGTTCCCGGATTTCGTCCTCGAGCGCGGCGATGCGGATGCGGCTGGCTTCGATATCGACTTGCAGTTGCCGCCCCTGCTGGCGAAGCGTTTCGATTTCCGCAACCACGTCCTCGATGACCGGGTCCGGTCCCGTATCCAGCCGTGCATCGCGGCCCGCTGCGTTGGCGAGCCGCGTGAAGCCCTGCTCGTATTCGAGAATGAGGTCTTCGACGGTTCGTTCCCTGTCCACCAGCTCGCGAACTCGCCGGGTCATGAAGATCGCGCGCCGGGCCTCGTAGGCGGCCTGCTCGGCCAGCGCCCTGGCCGGTTCGACCTCGTAGCGGTTCTCGTCCAGCGCGGCCTCGGCCTCGGCAAGCAACGCCTCTGCGCGTGCGTGCGTGCGCGGGGCGAGCTGCGGTACGCCATCAAGCGCCGCCTGCGCCAGCAGCGCGCGTGTCTGACTTAGATTCTGCGCCTTGATGGCGGTAAGCTCCGCATTGCGGTACTGGCTCTCCACCGTCGGGATACGGTCGTTCACGGACGCCGAAGGGGAAGATTCCAGTCGCCGGCTGACGGCCCTGAAGGCGGCTTCCGCGTCGTCCCAGAGTTCTACCGCAAAAATGTCCGCGCCGGCATCCAGCGTTTCCCGTCGGGCCTGAAGCAGCGTCGCGAACGTGTTCGCGGCCGCCTCCGCCGTTTCGGCGGCCTGGTTGAATGCAGCCTCCGCGTCGGCCAGACGGCTCTGGACCCGGCTGATGTTTCGCCCGCGTGCAAAGTCGTTCTCAGCTGCCGCGTAGGCGTTCATTCCCGACTCGAACGCCGCCGGCGCCAGTACCTGCGCATCCGCCTCCTCGGCGACGGCCAACGCCGTTTCGGCGGTCTGAAAGAGGGAACTGCGGTCGTCCTGCGCGTGCGCCTGACTCGACAGCGCGGTGGTCAGGCAGACCAAGACCGCGAACGACCGCCGCCCCTCCGGCAACCACCTTGCCCCTGTGCCCTTCGTCCTGGAAACCATGAGATAATGATACGCCAACGCACCGTTGGCCTGCAGGCCGGCATCCAAGGGATCAAGTGAGCGAGTTTCGCGGCATACCCGTGGTCGAGAGCGGCCGCAAGTACCGAACTTCAGCCGGTTTCATGGCGGTGAAGAACGGCGTCAAGGCCGCTGCGCGGGATGCCGGTGCCCTGGCGCTCCGCAAGCCGCCCTGGCTCAAGGCCCGGATGCCGTCCGGGGAGAAGTATGTCCGGGTCAAGCGCACGGTTCGCGAGCACCGGCTGGCAACGGTGTGCGAAGAGTCCATGTGCCCCAACATCGGCGAGTGCTGGTCCGCCGGCACGGCGACCTTGATGCTGATGGGCTCGGTATGTACACGCGCATGCCGTTTCTGCGCCGTGGATACCGGCAACCCGCAGGGCTGGCTGGACCCGGATGAACCGCTTCACGCCGCGCAGTCGGTGGAGTTGATGGGATTGAAGTACGTGGTGGTGACATCCGTCGACCGGGACGATCTCGACGACGGCGGCGCGGGGCACTACGCGGCCTGCGTGGAGGCCATCAAGCAGCGCTGCCCGCAGACCGCGGTGGAGGCGTTGACGCCGGACTTCGCAGGAAAGCGCGCCAGCGTCAGGACCGTGCTCGACTCCGGCCTGGACGTGTTCGCGCAGAATCTGGAAACGGTGCGCCGCCTGACCCATCCCGTGCGCGACCCCCGCGCCGGATACGACCAGACGCTGGGCGTCCTGGCCTATGCGAAGCGATACCGGCCGGAGGTGCTGACCAAGTCCAGCATCATGCTGGGACTGGGCGAGACCGACGACGAGATCGTGGAAGCCCTGTACGACCTTCGGAAAAGCAATGTCGATATCGTGACCTTCGGCCAGTACCTGCGGCCCACGATGAACCATCTGCCGGTGGAGAGGTACGTGCCTCCCGAAGCGTTCGACAGGTACCGCCGGTGGGGCCTGGAGCGAGGTTTCCTGGAAGTGGTCGCCGGTCCGCTGGTGCGTTCCAGTTATCGCGCCGAGCGGGTCTTTGAAAGGGATAACGTAGGGCTCTGACCGACATGCTCGAATACGTCTTCGATTACGGGTTGTTCCTGGCCAAGCTCGGCACGGTGGCCGTCGCAATCATCGTGGTGGCGGGGTTCATCGTCTCGGAATTGCGCCGCGGCGCCGAACAACGGGGACTCACCGTCGAGCACCTGAACAGGCGCTTCGAGGAGTTGGGCGATACCGTCGGCCGCGCGGTGCTGGGAAAGGCGCAACTCAAGCTTACGGCCAAGCAGCGCAAGGCAGAACGCAAGGAACTCGACAAGAAAGGCTCCCAGCGCCCGCGCATCTTCGTGATCGACTTCAAGGGAGACCTCCGTGCCACGGCGACGGCTTCGCTGAGGGAGGAGGTGTCGGCGGTGCTCGCGGTGGCCTCGAAGGACGACCGCGTGCTGGTACGTCTGGAAAATGCCGGCGGTGCCGTTCACGAGCACGGCCTCGCGGCCTCGCAGCTGCTGCGCATCCGTCAGAAGGAACTGCCGTTGGTCGTCGCGGTGGACAAGGTGGCGGCGAGTGGCGGCTACCTGATGGCCTGCGTCGCCAGCCACATCATGGCCGCGCCGTTCGCCATCGTCGGCTCCATCGGCGTCATCGCCCAGATTCCCAATTTCAACCGCCTGCTGGAGCAAAAGGGTGTCGATTTCGAGCAGGTGACCGCCGGGCGCTTCAAGCGCACCCTGACGCTGTTCGGCAAGAACACCGAAGAAGGGCGGGAGAAACTCCAGGAAGAGATCGAGGAAGTTCATACCCTGTTCAAGGCCCAGATCAACACCCACCGCCCGCAACTCGACATCGAGCAGGTCGCCACCGGCGAATACTGGTACGGCACGCGGGCCCTGGAGCTGGGGCTGATCGACGAAATCGGCACCAGCGACGACTTTCTCGCCGAGGCTGCCGCGGAGTCGGACATCTACCGGATCTCATACAGGCGCCGGCAGCCCCTGCCCGAGCGCATCCTGCAGGGTGCGGAGAGCTTGATGGGGCGTTGAGGGGCGGCCGCTCACTCAAGCCGCGCAGCAGCTTCATGCGCCGAGTGCGCCACTGTCACACGGATTCCCATGGGATGCTGTCTTGGCCCGAATAACCGTCAGCGCACACACTAACGGTGCATAAATGCTCAATCAGACGGCTAAAACAACAAAAAAACGTCAATTATGACTCTTATGAGTGATAATATATTGCATCGAAAGATGGGCACCAAGATGATCTACAAGATTGAAATCGAGAATTTCCTCTCAATCCGAGACAAGCAGACCCTTGATCTGCGGGCCTTGGAGAGCGCACCACAAGATACCGACCGCTTGGCCCCTTGCTGGGCCGGGTCGCGCGAACGGGCGCCCAAGGTGGTCGCCATTTTCGGCGCCAACGGTTCGGGCAAATCCAATTTGTTGCGCGCGCTGTCCTTTGTCATGTGGTTCGTTTCGCGGAGTTTTTCCATGCCGCCTAACGATCCCGTCCCGCACGAACATTTCAAGGATGATGTCTCCAGGCAGAGGCCGAGCCGACTCGAAGTCTGGCTGTCGGGCCCCGAGTTTCCAAAGTCCCATGAACAAGAGAGCGTCGCCTCGTGCCCGTACTGTTACGAATTGGAAATCGCCAACGGTGACGAAAGAGCCGTACTGGGCGAAAGGATCTTTTATTGGCCAAGCGCCAGCCGCAGAAAAACGCGCCTTGTCCAGCGGTTTGGCGATGGGTCGGTCAAGGCGTCCAAGGCTTTCGGCCTGTCCGGGTACAAGCGTGCGCTTGAAAAAATCCTGCGACCGAACGCCAGCGTGATTTCGACATTAGCCCAGCTACAACACCCGGTGGCGAATGCCCTGGCGGACCTTGTAGAAGCCGTGCAGACCAATATTTATGACCAACGGCTGGATTTTCCCGATGATTACATTCGCGACAAGTACGTGGACCAGCCCGGCTTGGTCAAACAATTCAACCGGGAAGTCAGCCGGGTTGATTTCGGGGTTCGTCAGGTTACTCATTTTCCGGGGAGGCGCGGCCCGGAACTTCTGTTCCTGCACGAGGGCCTCGCGGGTCCGTTGCCATTCAGATTGGAGAGCCACGGAACCCGACAATTCTTCAAGCTATTTCCGCTGATATCGGAGGCTCTGGCGAGTGGCGGTATCGCCATCATTGACGAACTCGATGCCGCCATTCACTTGACGCTTCTCACGGAAGTCATCGGTTGGTTTCAAGATCCCTCCCGAAATCCGCATGATGCTCAAATCTGGACTACCTGCCACAACGCATCCTTGCTGGAAGAGTTGTCCAAGGAAGAAATCGTCTTCTGCGAAAAGGACCGCCTGGGCAGGACGGAGATTTACGCGCTCAACGACATCAAGGGCGTTCGCCGCGATTACAACTACTACAGGAAATACCTTGGCGGCGCGTTCGGCGCCGTGCCGCGAATTGGCTGATGCCCCGGCGTACCGGCTTCAGGGACCAGCGACTCCGCTACTTTGTAGCCTGTGAAGGCGAAAGCGAGCGAGGCTATGCGGCTCTTCTTCAGCTCTTGGCCGACGAAATGGGCTTGGGTATTCATTTGGACATTCGGAAGGGTCGTGGCGGCGATCCATTGGCGGTTGTCCAAAGGGCAGTTCGTGAGCTCAAAAACCGGAGGATTCGTCATGGCCATTTCAAGGCAAAGGCGATTTTCTTGGACGCGGACCGACGCAACGATGACGTTGATCGCAGTCGAAGGGCAGATGTCCTGATAAAGACAAACGGCTTGATTGCAGTTTGGTCGATACCCTGTATAGAGGCTCTCCTACTAAAGCACCTGTCCGGGTGCGAGCATCTGCGACCGGCGACCTCCGCACTTGCACTTCGTCAGCTCCAGGATCGCTTGCCAGCGTATCGGAAGGGCATGTCGGCCAGTGAACTGCGGGTCGTAATCGGTAAATCGCATGTCGAACGAGCGGCCCGTAACGTGCCTGAACTCCACAGGTTTCTTGTCGCGATCGGATTTCTTGCGTAACGCCATGCAACCCAGGTTGAACAATTGGGTACTGAACCGGGCGCCACCGTCACATCCTCTCCGGTTACGCGAATAAGCGAAGCTTGACGCGGCAGGTGTCAGCCAGATCCGTGAGCGTATCGGGGTTTGGATTCCTCCGTTCTGGCAGCCACACGTTCAATCCGCGATACGACTGACTCTGTCGCGTTGCGAGAGCCTAAACGCCACTCCGCGCGCCTCGGCGACGTTACGAAACGCATTCAGGACCGATCTCTGATCGTTCAATTCGGCCATAGTGGTGTTCACGTTGGCAGTAATTTCCTCTGGCTTCTAGACGTTATCTCCGGGCTTGTTGATTGGCGAGTCAACTGATGAAACTAAGTGAGATATTCTGGCTCTACTTCGTTGCACACGTGTTGTACCAAGATCGGCATAAGTCAAGTGAAATTTCGCAGAAAGAAGTTCGCCATCCTTGGAAAAAAAGACAACATGTTCCAAAACTCTAGTAAAATACTCTCTGTTAAATGACACTAATAAATCAATATCAATGTCTAGCTCCCTCAGCATATTTTGAATTTTTCTTGCCCTTTCCCTGCACCATTCATCAGATGTATATTTGGACCTAGAACGAACCAACGTATCACAAAAATAGGGGTGCCATAATCGAAACTGTCGATTGTATATTGAAGGCCAAGGGCTATCAGTTGCGAGTGCAAAAATTAAGCATAGAATTGCGCTCGGTAGAAGAGCTTCAGCTCCCCTTGGTATGAGATCCTCGAACCATAAACCAAACAGAAAACTTGCCAATGCAACAAGAATTAATTTCGCCTGCCCGAGTAACTTTAGATACATTTTGTTACAACTTCGGCAAAGTTACATATAGATGTATAGAGCGGTTAGCGTAATGCCTCACTTCTACTCCACATTTTGTGCTGAAAGTGGGTCTCGATGATATGCCAAACGGACGTAGTCACGGTTCGCCGGACAGCTGGCAGTCGGGAATATGGCATACTTTAATCGAGTGAAATGCTATCGTCGACAGAACTGCCGACCGGAGCTGAAACTGTCAAGTGGTTTTTCGGGTCCACAATAAGTGGGATTGCGGTACAAGGTAATTTGTTGATTGAGACAGCTAGTATAGAGTTTTCCAAACCATTGCTTGACTCGGTGTCATTGGGCCGGTGAGAGAGTCCAGCCCCACTTAGACTCGGCAGAGCGCACCGCAGGGTGGCAGTGCGGGGACCGCTTACTACATTAGCCGTATCAGCTCGGCCAGAAGTTGGTTCGCCACCATCTTTCCTTATGACGTGGATTGATGCAAGAGCCTCTGGGCTCGCATGACAGGCACAGTCGCAAGGAAAGCAAGAGTAACCATTCCGCCAACATGGTTGGCAGCGACAACTCGAAGAAATAGTATTCAAGATCTGACCAGGGTAGTGGGCTTCGGTAAATATTTTTCTGCATCGCTTATCTGTCGCGATGGTCGATACGGTGCATTGACCAATTTTCACGGATGGAGGTTCACGACTCGCTGGCGATCTTGGAAAACCGCTTGGGAATCTACACACCCGGTGGCATTCTGAATTCGATCCGCGTCGAACACTTGCCATTCCTTCAATCCTCCCGCAACCAAATAATTACCAGCCTACTGGTCAAATGCCCTCTTTCCGCAGAAATGCCGCGCCGTGCACCCGATCACCAAAACATCATGGACAAACGTCGCAAGGGCATACCGCCCGTACCGATCACAGCAGAGACTGTTGTTGCCCGCGAATTACATACTTCGCGGGGTTTTTGCAAGTCCGCTGAATCCAGCCATCCTGCTCAGCACGGCTCAACCACTTGTTGACCTGGCTCGGAACCAGATCCAGTGCCTTTGCCACGTCCACGCGCTTCACTTCGTTCGTTCCGAAACTTTGCCGCCACTGCCGGCGAAACTCCCTGTATAGCGAATGTTTTGGATCGGTTCTGGGCATGGCTGCCGTCGCCGACGACGGGATGCGGGGGGGCAATTTCGGATCCGCGCTTGGCTGGCTCAAGAGAGCTTCCTTGGTCAGGCGCTTCACCTTGGTGATGTACATCGTCTGGCCTTCGGTAGTGTTCAGGCGCCATGCCGAGACTGTGATCGACTTGGAAATGGGCTTCGGATTCGGCAGGATCGCTTTGCGGGCCCGAATCGATCCGCCCAAGAACACCTCGTTGCCTCCGTTCGAACCAAGGCGCTCAATGATTGACCGAGGATTTGTCAATGGGTCGACAGGGACATGGTCGGCGCCGTCTGGTCCTAATGCCACACGGAAAGCCATGCGCCGCAGGTAGTCGGCGTCCTGAACCTGAAGCCAGGGTTTCGGCATCCATTCGATACCGGCGACGCATCCAAGCAAGCCGCCAGCCATCGCGGCAAGCGTATCGGTGTCCGCGCCCTTTTCGAATGCCGCCCGGAGAATCGCTTGTTGCGGTTGCGCGGCATGCCTTGCGGCGAGATACGCGGCTGCCGCCGCGCTGACGGTACCCGCGCCCTTGCTGCGCCCGAAGCATCCGAGATCTTCCAATACCGTGCGATCATCGGCGAGTGCTCCGGCCCGAATCCCTCTTCGGGCTATCTCAAGCAAGTCATGCATTTCGCGGACTGTCTTGTTCCAGAGCGGTTCGTAGCCGCCCGTCGATACATTAGCAGCTTCAAACCAAGCGCTCTTTTTTTGATCTTGCTCTGGAAACTCACTCCACACCGGAGACTCATCGAGCAACTTGTCCAGCAATTCGCCGAATCGGAGTGTGTCGCTCTTGCGGATCAGCGACCAGGCAGCGTAGCCGTATGCGGTCGCGCCGACCAAGGCGCGAGGATGGCCGTGAGTTGCCGTGCCATCGAGAACGACATCATGCATAAGGTCCGAAGCCGTTTCCTGACCCGCAAGAAAAACCGCATGCGGGAGAATTCGCATGGCAACTCCGTTGCCGCCAGCACCGAAGTATCGGCGAACGTTTTCTTTCTTTCTCGGCTTCCACGGCGAAAAATTGCCTGCCCAGTCATTCGCGGCGCGCTTCGTGGCCCCACCGCCTCCGCGTTCATACAGTGTCCAGAGAGGGAGTTCAACGCGGGTAAACGCCTTCCACCACGCCGAACCATGGTTTGTCCTGCAGCGGGCGACCGCGAGGGCAAGTTGCGTATCGTCGCTGTATTCCCCGGGGCGGATGACTTCCTCAAAGGGTTGGAATCGTCCGCCGCTGCGACGCGTCCATTGCTTGAACTCCACTTTGGCGCGCTCATCCGCCGAACTGCCGCGACGGTTTAACCGCATTTCCTGGGGCCAACCCAAAGCGTCTCCCGCGGCGAGCGCCAGCAACGCGCCCTCCGCCTTTGCCACGGGTACGGTCTGTTTGTTCGCGTGGCGTTGGCTGCTACTCGGCATTGGCACCTCCCGTGCGATGCTCCTTCTCCATTGGTAGTTGCCCCGAACGGAGTATCCGGCTCAGCTCTCCCGGGGCGTAACACTCCGGGACTATAACGATGGGAGGCGCAGTTCTTCCGATCAGGCCCAACCGTGCAACCTCCCGTCTGGCCTGTTTCTCATTGCGAACTATGATACCCATAACATCTTGCTTTTGGATTTGGTCGGGAATCAGCACTTCCGCCTGCTCATCGGTGGGCAGGAAGTCGGGGTGATGCTGGCCTCGCAAGAACTGGTGGCCTCCAGTTCCTTGGACGGTCTCCGCGAATAATGATTCAAAGGCTCCCGCACCTACTCGGATAAGGCACCCACCTTCCGCCGCTGCGTTTCGGGGGCAGAACTTCGTGCCGATCTTGACTTCGACGGTTTGAATTCATAAGTCATTGATATGCTTGAACATCACAAATTCACTAGGCACAACTTCGGGGATTTGGGCGGGTTGTCGCCGGTTCAGTTCAACGCATAGGGGACGTCCGACAGCGTCAGGCCGAGGGCCTCGTAGATCAGTTGGGCTTCGGCCGTGGCCGAAGAGGGAATCGCGTAGCGTTGGTCGGTGCCGGTGTGACGCAGCACCGAACACTGGCGGTGCAACAGCGCGTCCCGGATGGCCTGGGGAGACAGGTTGCGTTTTTTCTGCAACTTGACCCGGTAAGCCAGGTGTCTGACGCAGGCAAAGGCCATGTAGGCGATGGCTAGGTGCGCGCGGATGCGTCTCGGGGTCCAGTGATAGATGGGCCGGACCTTCAGATCGTGCTTGGTGATGCGAAAGCTTCGCTCGACCTGCCACAACCCCCGGTAGCGCTGTAGTATCTGTTCCACGGGCATCCCGCGCACGTTGGTCGCCACCCCGTGCAGCCCGTCCCAGCGGGCCGCCTCGGCGATGCGCTCCGGATCGATCTCCCAGCGCCCCTTGCCCCTCAACCGCACGAACCGCGCCGCGCCCCTCGGCAGAAGGGGCTTCGGGCGGCCGCTTCGGTTGAGCTGCTTCAACAGCTTGCGCACCGCGCGCCGGCGGTCGGCGGCGTCCTTGCGGGCGCGGCGGGGACTGTAGGCCACGAGGAGGCGCCGGCCGCGATGACGGAACACGCCGACCTTGCGGCCGGCTTCGGCCCCGGGCAGCGCGCGGTAGCGCTCCACGTTCAGAATCCGCTCCTTCAGCGCCCCGGGCAGGCTGCGCAACCGCGCCCCGACGATGTATCGGTGCCCGGCGGCCTCCAGTACCGAGAGGTTCCGGTGGTCGAACATCGCCGCGTCGGCCACGCACACCGCCTCCGCCGCCCCGTGCCGGCGCCGCAGCGCCTCGATCGTCGGCAGGAACGTGTGCCCCTCGTAGGTGGCACCGGGAAACACCTCGTATCCCACCGGCAACCCCTCTGTGGTGACCGCCAGCGCCAGCACCACCTGGACCCGCTGCGCCTTGCCGTCCTTGCTGTAACCGAACGCCCTCAACGCGTCGGCGTCCCCGTCCTCGACCACCGACTCGAAGTACAACGTCGTGCAATCGAAGAACAACACCTCCAGCGGCTCGCCCAGCAACGCCCCGGTGGCCGAGGCCACCCGCGACTTGAGCCGCTCGATGAGTCCGTCGTCCAACCGGTCCATCATCCGGTACACCTTCTCCAGCGCCAGCGACACCCCGAAGTCCCGGCCCAGACGGCGCACCGTGGCGCGCTTGGAATCGGGGTTGGCGATGCGCGCCAGCACAGTGTGATGCAGCGCCGGGGCCGAAGCCCGGTGACGGGAGGAAAGCAACCGATCGAACCCCAGTTCCCGGTACACGACCCCGTAGGCTTCGTGGATGCCGGTGACGATGCGCTGTTCTTCGCGCAACGCCTTCAGATCCACCGCCAGCGGCGCCGGATCGGGTGCCTGCTCCGAGGCCCGCCCGGCCTCGATGACCTGCTCGGCGACCTGCTCGGGCGGGAACAACCCCGGCTGGCGGTCCTCGGCGATGCGCGCCTTCAGGTACTGGCCCAGTTCCTTCAGCCGCCGCAGTTCGGCCTCGTCGGAGGCCACGCCGAGGTGGCGCACGATGCGCTGGCGGACCTTGCCCTGCACACGCACGCCCTCGACCAGTTGCACGGCCTTGCGGGGGCTGTTGGGTGTGGTTTTGACGCGCACGAACATGGCGGTATTGTACCACCGAACACCCACTATACAAACTGCTAGGCACAACAAAACGCCTTCGCCAAAGCCGGGAAAAAACAGGTCCCAAAATCAATGGGATAGTCGAATCGGCAAAGACGATCAAAGGGGCAAACCGTCGAAGTCAAGAATGATTCAAAGGCTCCCGCACCTACTCGGATAAGGCACCCACCTTCCGCCGCTGCGTTTCGGGGGCAGAACTTCGTGCCGATCCGCCACAGGTAACGAGCATTTATCAGGAGGACGACCCAATCGGGGAACAAGTGATCCTGCCCCTGGGCTTTCTTGAAATACCAAGCGTTTCGGTACTGTATGGAACAACAGACATGGTCAGGGAAACCGTCGAGACGTTCCATGAGGGATCGGCCAGATAGAGCGACCGAAGAATGGCTAATGTTGTCTTGCCGCTGCCGGCTGTGCCGAGCACTACTGTATGACTTTCGGCGGGAAGATATAGCACTTCCCTTTGCCGTCCAACAGGCGTTCCATCATCCCTTAGGCCGACGACCGCAAAAGTCCATTCTCAGACTACCTCGCAACCATACTGAACCGAAGGAGCAAATCTGCGAGGACCGAGCAGTTTTGTCACCAGATCATGCACGCACAGATAAGCGCCAACGGGATATTCGGCCCGTTTCCCCAATCCGGCCACAACCGAAATTGACAATCATTCCCATTCGTAATATCTTCCTATCCATGATCGTTTGCATATGTCGCCGATACCGGGAACAGGACATCCGCCGCGCCGCCCAATCTGAGTTGCGGTCGGCGCCCGACATCTACCGGGAACTTGGCGCGGGTCCCAACTGCGGTCGGTGCCTGGAACATGCCGAGGAGCTGATCCGGGACGTCCGATTGGGATTGGCCGCGGCCGGCTCAACCCGCGCTACAACGTCCGCGTAACTCCTGCACGCGCGACTTAGTTCCGGAAACACCACGCACGAAGCCGGAACTGCGTACCCCTCGTCAGCGGGGAATAACCGCCAATGCGGTCTCAGGCGCCGCCGCTGCGCAAGTGCACGTAGTTTTCGATCCCCATGCGTTCGATCAGGTCGAACTGCGCTTCCAGCCAGTCCACGTGTTCCTCCTCGTTCTTGAGGATTTCATCCAATAGCTGGCGGGTGACGTAGTCGCCTTCGCGTTCGCAGATTTCAATACCTTCGCGCAGGTCGGGAATCGCCGCATGCTCAAGGCGGAGGTCGCACTCAAGCATTTCGCGCACGTTCTCGCCGATCATCAGCTTGCCGATGTCCTGGAGGTTGGGGAGGCCTTCGAGGAAGAGGATCCGCTCCACCAGGCTGTCGGCGTGCTGCATCTCTTCGATGGACTCCTTGTATTCATGCTCCGCGAGTTCCTTGATGCCCCAGTCCTTGAACATCCGCGAGTGCAGAAAGTACTGGTTGATGGCGGTCAACTCGTTGGTCAGCACGCGGTTCAGGATTGTGATGATCTCGTCATTGCCCTTCATCTGAATTCCCTTGATCGGTGAAGGTCGATATTCTGCCAAAGCCGGAAGGGGGGGTCTAATTCCGGGGTTCGGTATTCCAGGGTTCGGTTTGGTGCGCGGGCGAACCGTACCCGCCGCCGCCCGGCGTCTCCACCACGAAGCGGTCGCCGGTCAGTAGCTGGACCTCCGCCGTCGCCGCAAGGCACTCGACCTCACCGCCGGCGCGGATGACGTAGTTTCGTCCGGGCTTTCCGTCGGCACCGCCTGCCAACCCGAACGGCGCCACGCGCCGCCGGTTGGAAAGGATCGAAACTCTCATGGGTTCGAGGAAGCGGAGTTCCCGGATGACGCCGTCGCCCCCCGCGAATCGGCCCACTCCGCCGCTGCCAGCCCGGATGCAGAAGCGTTCCACGCGAACCGGAAACCGCCATTCCAGTACTTCCGGGTCGGTTAGACGGGAGTTCGTCATGTGGGTATGCACGGCGCTGGCTCCATCGAATCCGGGGCCCGCGCCCGCGCCGCCGCAGATCGTCTCGTAGTATTGATGGCGCTCGTTGCCGAAGGTGAGATTGTTCATGGTTCCCTGCGCCGCGCACAGACATTCAAGGCTCCCAGCAGGGCATCGGTGATGCACTGGGACGTTTCCACGTTTCCGGCCGCCACCGCGGCGGGATAGCGGGGATTGACCAGGGACGAGTCGGGGAAGCGGATCGTCAGCGGTTTCATGCAGCCCTGGTTGAGCGGAATGTCATCCTTGACCAGAGTTCGAAACACGTACAGCACTGCGGCTCGGGCGATGGAGGCGGGCGCGTTGAAATTCCCCGGGCTCTGCGGAGAAGTGCCGCCAAAATCGATCTGGGCGGCCCGCTTGTCGTGATCGATCTCGACACGCACGTTCACCGATTCTCCGCCATCCATGCCCACTGTCCGCTCGCCATCTCGAAGCGTGCCGATGGCGTCGCGGACACAGTCCTCGGCATTGCGCTTGATGTGGCCCATATAGGCGTGCACGACATCGATCCCGAAGGTTTCGACCATCTCGAGAAGTTCCGCAACGCCCCGGGTGTTCGCGGCGATCTGCGCCTTGAAGTCGGCCACGTTCTGGTCCGGATTGCGTGCGGGCCAGGTGCCGGATTCCAGCAACGCCCGCACCGCTTCTTCCCGGAATTTGCCGGCCTTCACCAGCCGGACGTTGTCGATCAGTACGCCCTCTTCGTGAATCGATGTGCTCTCGGCCGGCATGGACCCGGGCGAGCGTCCGCCGATATCGGCATGATGCGCCCGACAGGCCACCGAAAAGACAAGTTTCCTGCCGTCGGCGTCGAATACGGGGGTGACCACGGTGACGTCGGGCAGATGGGTGCCGCCGTTGTAGGGGGCATTGAGCATGAAGGCGTCTCCGGGCTTCATGGTCTTGCGCCGACGGGTGAGGATAGTCTTGACGCTGTCGCCCATGGAACCCAGGTGCACCGGCATGTGGGGCGCGTTGGCGATGAGGTCGCCCGCCGGGTCGAACACGCCGCAGGAGAAGTCCAGGCGCTCCTTGATGTTGACCGAGTGGGCGGTGTTTTCCAGCACAACGCCCATCTGCTCGGCGACGTGCATGAACAGGTTGTTGAATACCTCGAGCATCACCGGATCTACATCGGTGCCGATGCGCTCCGATGCGGGCCGTGGCACGTGCCGGGCCATGATCAGATGGCCGAACTCGTTGACGCGGGCGTGCCAGTCCGGCTCGATGACCAAGGTGGAGTGGTCATCGACGATGATCGCCGGGCCTTCGATGCGGCAGCCGGCGGCTAGCCGGTCGCGCCGGAATATCCTGGTCGGCGCGCGCCGGTCGCCGAACCAGACCTCGCGAACGACTTCCCGCGCGGGGTTGAGATCGCCCCCGGTCCAGCGCGGCTCGGTGACGCGGGCGCCGGGCACGGTGGTCTCGGACTCCACGGACTCGACAATCAGCGTGGAACGACCTGGGTCGAATCCGAAACGCGTTCGATGCGCCTGGCGAAACGCCCGCGTCATTTCGGCCGTGCCATCCGCCCAGGACACGGTCAGCGGCGTGTCCGATCCCGCCACCTTGAGCATCACGCGCCGACGGAAGCCCAGTCGTGCGGGGGCGACGCCCTGGCGCTTGAGCAGCTCGGCATTGGCCGCCTCGAGTTCCGCGTAGAGGGCCTCAAGTTCCACTACCAGCTCATCTCCCAACGGCCGCTCGACGCTGCGCTGTCGCAGCGAGCGCATTTCGGCCATGCCCATGCCGTAGGCGGACAGAACGCCAGCCAGCGGGTGCAGGAAGACCCTCTCCACGCCCACCGCGTCCGCCACCTGGCAGGCGTGCTGACCCGCGGCCCCGCCGAAACAGCACAGGGTGAAGCGGCTGACGTCGTGTCCCCGCTGGGTGGAGATCCGCTTGATGGCGTTGGCCATGCGCTCCACGGCGATGCGCAGAAAACCGGCTGCCAGCACGTCGCGGTCCACGGTCTTGCCGGTTTGCCGCCGCACGTCCTTGGCGAGCTGTTCGAAACGCCGCGCAACCACCTCGACATCGATGCGCCCGTTCCCGTCCGGACCGAACGCCGCGGGAAAGTAATCCGGCTGGATGCGGCCGAGAAGCACGTTGGCGTCGGTAACGGTCAGTGGACCTTCGTTGCGGTAGCAGGCAGGCCCGGGATTCGCGCCGGCGGATTCCGGGCCCACCTGGAGCCGTCCGGAAGCGAACTTCAGGATCGAGCCGCCGCCTGCCGCCACGGTTTCGACGCGCATCATCGGCGAGCTGAACCGTACCCCGGCGACGGTCATGTGGCCGGCGCGTTCGAATTCGCCGTTGTAGAGCGATACGTCGGTGGACGTGCCGCCCATGTCGAAGCCGATCAGGCGACGAATCCCGGCCGCCGCCGCGGTGCCCGCCATGCCGACCACGCCGCCGGCCGGGCCGGACAATATGCTGTCCTTGCCGCGAAACGCGTCCGCCTCCGCCAGCCCCCCATGGCTCTGCATGAACAACAGCGGCGCATCACCCAGGCGCTCGGCGAGTCCCTCGCGCACCCGGCGAACGTAGCGGTTCAGCACCGGGGAGAGGTAGGCGTCCGCCAGCGTGGTGTCGCCGCGCGGGACCAGTTTCATCAGCGCGCTGGTGGCGTGGGACACGGAAATCTGCCGGAACCCGGCCTCGTCGGCAATGCGGGCAGCCCGCCGTTCGTGCGCCGGAAATCTGTATCCATGTAGAAATACGATAGCGACGCTCTTCATGCCGGCGGCTCGCGCTTCGGCAAGCTCGCGGCGCAGCGTCGTCTCATCCAGTGGCTGGATGACTTCGCCCGTCGTCGAAATGCGCTCGTTGGCCTCGACGACATGGCTGTAGAGCATCTCGGGCAGATCGATGTCAAGCGCGAAGATGTCTGGCCGGTTCTGGTAACCGATCCGCAGTGCATCGGCGAACCCACTTGTGGTCACAAGGACAGTGGACGTGCCGCGGCGCTGCAGCAGGGCGTTGGTGGCCACCGTGGTTCCCATCCGAACGGCGGCGATGGGGGCCGGGTCGGTGGTGGGGGCCGGGTCGGCGATGGGGGCCGGGTCGGTGGTGGTGAGCAGGCCGATGGCGTGGACGGCGGCATCGGCATAGTGGCCCGGATTTTCCGACAGCAGCTTGACCGAGGCGATTTCACCGTCCGGACCCCTGGCAACCACGTCGGTGAAGGTGCCGCCGCGATCGATCCAGAACTCCCAGCCTCGTGTCGCAGCCGTTGCCGTCATCGGTCAGGCGAAGCAGGGCCGCGAGGGTTCCGGTCGCTCGCCGCCCGGGCGATCAGTCCTCCGCGTCCGGCTTGAAGCTCCGCTCCAGTTCCTTCTGCACCGGTTGCGGCACCGTCTCGTAATGGTCGAATTCCATGGTGAACATGCCTTCGCCGCCGGTCAGAGACTTGAGCGTGGTCTGATAGTCGCCCAGTTCGGCGAGTGGCACCCGGGCGGAAATCTTGACCCGGTTGCCCGCAACGGAGTCGCTGCCGGCAATGCGCCCGCGGATCCCCGCCAGGTGTCCGGTGATGTCGCCCACCGAGGCGCTGGGCGTGGTCACCTCGATCGTCACGATGGGCTCGAGCACGATGGGCCGCGCCTTGGAAATGGCGTTCACGAAGGCGCGCTTGCCCGCGGCGACGAAGGCGACCTCCTTGGAGTCCACCGGATGGTGCTTGCCGTCGTAGACGATAACCTTCACGTCCTGCAGGGGGTAACCGGCGACGGCGCCCTCCTCGAGCACCTGCTTGACGCCCTTTTCCACCGCGGGAATGAACTGGCCGGGAATCGAACCGCCCACGACCTGGTTCGCGAACTCGTAGCCTCCGCCGCGCGGCAGCGGTTCGATCTTCAGGAACACCTCGCCAAACTGTCCCGCGCCACCGGTCTGTTTCTTGTGACGATGGTGGCCTTCTGCCGGGCGCAGGACGGTCTCGCGGTAGGCGATTTTCGGTGGACGCGTGGTGAGTTCGATGCCGAATTCGTCCTTCATGCGCTGCATCACGACCCGCAAATGCAGTTCGCCCATGCCGCGCAGGACGGTTTCGTTGGCCTGGGCGTTGAATTCGATCTGCAGGCTGGGGTCCTCCGCGGTCACCTTGTGCAGCGCGTCAGAGAGTTTCTTTTCCTGCCCGCGCTGGGTCAGCTCCAGCGCGACGCCGTACATCGGGGCCGGTATGGCCACCGGCCGCAAGCGCAGGTCATCCTCGTCGTGACTGGAATGCAGGATGTCGTCGAAGCCGATGTCCTCGATCTTGGAGACCGCGCAGATGTCCCCGGCCAGGGCCGCGGGCACCTCGTGCAGGTCCTTGCCCTGGACCCGGTAGATGTGCGCCAGCTTCACCCCCTTGCGCTGATCGCCGACAAAGACCTGTTCGCCGGCCTTGACTTCGCCCTGGTGGACGCGGAACGTGGCCAGCCGGCCGACGTAGGGATCGACGTTGATCTTGAACACGTGTCCCAGGAAATGTCCGTTGGCGGCCGCCGGTTCGATCTTGTAGGGTTTCGCCGATTCACCGTCTCCGGAGAGGAATTCCGGGGGGTTGCCTTCCAGCGGGCTCGGCATCAACTGAGAAAGCACCCTCAGCAACTGGTTCAGACCGGCACCGGTCTGGGCGGATACGAAACAGACCGGAATCAGGTGGCCGCGCCGCAGGGCGCGTTCGAACGGATCGTGCAGCTGTTCCAGCGAGATGTCGTCGCCCTCCAGGTACTGTTCCATGAGGTCATCGTCCAGCTCGACGACCTGGTCGACGATCTGGGTGTGGGCTTCCTCGATGGAAGAGAAATCGGGAGTCGCCTCGGCAGGCTCGAAGAAACAGTCGGCGACCGTGGTGCCGCCGTTGGCGGGCAGGTTGACGGGCAGGCAGCCTCGGCCGAAGGTCTCGACAATTTCCGCCAACACGGCCTGCAGGTCCGCATCCGGCGCGTCGATCTTGTTGACGACGATCAACCGGCAGAGCTTGTTCTCGGAGGCGGACTCCATCATCCGCTGGGTGATCAGCTCCACCCCCGCCTGGGCGCTGATGACGATCGCGGCGGTCTCCGCCGCGGACAGCACGCCAAGGGCACGGCCCATGAAGTCGGGATAGCCCGGACTGTCCAGCAGGTGGATGCGGCGCCCGTCGTGCTCCAGGTGCGCGACCGCGGTGTTCAGCGAGTGCCCCAGCCGTTTCTCCTGATCTGTGAAATCGCAGACCGTGGTTCCCTTGTCGACGGAACCCGCGGCCCGAATGGCGCCGGACTGCGTCAGCAGGGCCTCGATCAGGGTCGTCTTGCCGGATCCTGCATGCCCGACGACGGCAATGTTTCGTATTTGTTCGGTGCTGTGCGATACGGCCACGGGCGTCCCTTCTTGATTTGCGGAAAGCGGAATCTATAACACAATGGTGTGCGAGTCGACGCCCGACCGCGCTCAATGCCCGGGATGGCGCATCCGGCGCGTCTCGCGCAAAGCCCCGCCGCGCGGGCTATACTTCGCCGGCACATCGTAAGAAACACGGACAAGGGAATAACAACGATGATCGACCGGGTAGCGCGCGCATTGAATTTCAAGCGAGGGGAATTACCGCTAGGGGCCCTGGCGGCCATGTTCTACTTCTGCGTGCTGTGCGGTTACTACTTCCTTCGACCGGTGCGCGAAGCCATGGGTGTCTCCGGCGGCATGGACCAGCTCCGCTGGCTGTTCGTGGTGACCTCCATCGTTTCGCTGGTACTGGTCCTGTTGTTCGGTGGGGTGGTGAGCCGGCTGGACCGGCGCAAGTTCATTCCGATCGGCTACCTGTTCGTCATCGTCTGCCTGGTGGGGTTCTCCGGCCTGCTGGTGTTTGATGCGGGCGCCGGCGGTGGGATCATCGGCACCGATGCCGAAACCGCGCTGGCGAGGGGCGTTGGCTATTCCTTCTATGCTTGGCTCAGCGCCATCAACCTTTTCGTCAACAGTCTGTTCTGGGCCTTTATGGTGGACATCTTCAACATAGATCAGGGCAAGCGCATGTTCGCGTTTATTGGCATCGGCGGCACCATCGGTGCGTTGGTCGGCGGGCGGGCCACCAACGCGATCAGCGGCGCGACCGAGTCAATCTACTTGCCGGTCGGGCTCATGCTAATCGGTGCCGTATTATTTGCAGGTGCAATCGCGCTCATGCTGACCCTCGACCGGATGGCGGTCGGCTCGGCATACTCTCGCCTTGGCGAGCGCAGTGCTGCCACGATTTCCGCCGCTGGAGAGCGCATCGGCGGCAGCTTCTGGGATGGAGCCACGGCAGTGGCGCGATCCCCGTATCTGCTCGGCATTGCCGTATTCATCGTGTTCCTGGCTATTTCCAATACACTGATCTATTTCACCGGGGCGAATGTGATCGTCGAGAGCACGGACACGTTCAGCCAGCGGGTAGCCGCCTTTGCGCAATTTGATGTGATTGCGCAGGGCGCGACCCTCATCACCCAGATCTTCATCACCACGCGGCTGATCAAGCGGCTTGGCGTGGGCTGGACCCTGGCGATACTGCCGCTGGTCACCGTGGCCGGCTTCGCCGTGCTGGCGATCTGGCCGCTGTACGGTGTCATGGCGCTGTTCCAGGCGCTGCACAGGGCGACCCGCTACGCCATTTCGAGGCCGGCGCGCGAAACGCTTTTCAGCGTCGTTCCGCCGTCCGAGAAATACAAGGCCAAGCCCATGATCGACGTCTTCCTGTACCGTGGCGGCGACGTGGCCGGCGCGGGTATCCAGGGTGCCTTGAGCGCGCTTGGGACGATCACCCTGATGGCCGCCGCCACCGTGCCGTTCGCCGCGGTCTGGTGCGCGCTCTCCATCGCGCTGGGCCGGGCACAGCAGCGGCTGGATCCCGCCGGACAGGAATCCGGCGGACAGGACCCCGCCGGCGCGGCCGAGGATGGACGACCGGTTCGTGCAACATGAGGATTGCGTCGGACCGAATCCGGCTGGTTGACTACGGCGTGATCCGTTCAGCCGTAACCCAGTAGTCGCCGCAGACCCCGGAAGGCGGGGTAGGGCTCGGTGATCACGTAGGTGGGAATCGGCTCCACGTAGTAGCGATGGCGGCCCTTTTGTTCGAATCGCGCCCGAAAGCGTGAACGCTCCAGCGGCTCCACCAACCGGGGAACGATACCGCCGGCGATGAACACGCCCCCCCTGGCGCCGACGGTGAGCGCCAGGTTCCCCGCCACCGTGCCGAGGACCTCGAAGAACATGTCGCGCGCCTCGCGGGCCAGTGAATCGCCCGCCTCGGCGGCCGCGCTGACCTGCGCCGGACTGGGCCGGTCGACCGTCCGGCCCTGCAGATCGGCCAGTGCCGCATAAATGTTGACCAGGCCGGGGCCGGACAACAGGCTTTCCGCCGAGCAGTGTCCGTATTGCTCCCGAATGCGCTCGGTCACGGAATGCTGGTCGGGAGTAATGCCCGAAAAGGTCATGTTGCCGCCTTCGCCTTCGACGACCGTCCAGCCGTCCCCGCAGGGTACCGCCATGGCCACGCCCAGTCCGGATCCCGGGCCCAGTGTCGCCATGACGGTTCCCGCCGACGGAGCGCCGCCGCCCACCTTGTGAAGATCAGCGGCGTTCAGGGCAGGCAACGCCCAGGCCACGGCAGCGAAATCGTTCACCATCACGAGGTCGCGCAAGTCGAGTTCGTCCTTCAGCGATGTCTGACAGAACCGCCAGTCCAGGTTGGGCATGCGCACTTCGTCCTGAAGCAGCGGTGCGGCCACCGCAAGTGCGGCGGATCGGGGACGGTCGGGGCAACGATCCAGATAGCCGTGCAGGAGTTGCTGAAGCCCTTCGAAGTGGCGATTCCGGAAGACCTCGGCCTTCCCGATCCGACCGTTGCCGTCGATCACGGCACAGCGCGTCCGTGTCGCGCCAATATCGGCTATCAGATTCACGCGCGAATTCTAGCGTCAATTGGGCCCTGCCCGCATTCGCAGCCGGGGGCCATACAAATCACGGCTAGATGAACGGCATTCCGCAGCGGGACGGGACTCCAAACAGTCAACACGGCATGCCTCGCCGCCCAGGCGACGAAGACTCGTGGCCCGATCCGGCAGGCGTTAGGCGTTCAGGTCCGGGATCCGGGAACTTTCCAGGTGGGTGATCATGTCCTTGATCATGAGCTTTCGCTTCTTGAGGCGACGCAACATGATCTGGTCGACATGGGGATCGTCGGCCAACCGGGAAATTACTTCGTCCAGGTCCTGGTGCTCCACTCGCAACTGCTTGAGCCGCGCCACGTTTTGGAATGGGTCGGTTTCGATTTTGTCTGCCACTACTCAACAATCATGCACTGTGCCGAGCCAGTCCCGTCCAGGGTCCCCGACCGCCAGGAAATGAGGATTCGTGAGGAGGTCCCTGGTGTTGTATCTGAGCGGCTGGCCCGCAAGGTCAATGATACCCCCACCGGCACTCTCCAGGATAGCCTGTGCCGCCGCCGTGTCCCACTCTGAGGTGGGTCCGAGGCGGGGATAGATGTCGGCCTGGCCATCGGCGACCATGCACGCCTTGAGCGAACTTCCCATGGGGAACAGTTCGTACGGACCCAGCCGTTCCATGAAGTCTGACAAGCCGGGCCCGGGATGACTTCGGCTGCCCATGACCCGGAGCGGCTTCCGGGGCGTCGAAGTAACGCAAGCCGGCACCAGTGGTCCATCGTTGTCGCGCCGCCAGGCGCCCTGGCCCAAGGCGCCCGAGAACTCCAGATTCAACGCCGGCGCGAAAACGACGCCGAGCACGGCCCGATGGTTCTCCACCAGCGCGATGTTGACTGTGAATTCGTCGTTCCTGCGGACGAATTCCCTGGTTCCGTCCAGCGGATCCACCAGCCAGTAGCGGTCCCAGTCCCTGCGCCGCTCCCAGCGGGGCAGCGAGGATTCCTCCGACAGGACGGGCAGCGCGGGATGCAGTCCTGCAAGCCCGGAGCCGATGATGCCGTCGGCAGCGTGGTCCGCTTCGGTGACCGGCGACCGGTCCTCCTTCAGTTCGACATTGAAGTCACGCCTATAGACCGACATGATCGCCGCGCCGGCCTCCCGGGCAATCTTCCTGACTTCTTCAAGGGTCGCGGAGAAATTCATGTCCGCAGCGGTCCATGATTGATTATCATCCTGCAGTCCATGTCGGCTCTATCCACCAAAACTCGGCACAAGAATCGTCCGGTAGTCTCCTGGGACGGCGTGGACACCGTGCTGGTGGACATGGACGGCACGCTCCTCGATCTGGCATTCGACAATTACTTCTGGATCGAATTCATTCCGGCGCATTATGCACAAGTACGCGGTATGAGCGAGGAGGATGCCCGGGCCACATTGCTGGAACGTTACAGGGCCATCGAGGGCAGGCTGGCATGGTACTGCATCGACCATTGGAGCGAAGCGCTGGAGCTGGATATTCGCGCCCTGAAGCGAACCCAGCGCCACCTGGTCCGTTACCTGCCGGGGGCGACAGAATTTCTCAAGGGTCTGCGCGAACAGGGCAAGCGGGTATTGCTGGTCACCAACGCGCATCCGTTCACGCTGCGATTGAAAGTCACCCAGACTCGCCTCGACTCCCATGTCCACGGCATGTTCAGCTCGCACGATCTGAACGCGCCCAAGGAAACGCGCCGCTTCTGGGAGCGTTTTCGCGCCGAAGTGGAGTTCGATCCGGACCGCACGGTGCTGATAGAAGACAGCATGCCGGTACTGCGGGCCGCAACCGAATTCGGGCTGGCCTTCACGATCGCCATCAGGCGCCCCGATTCGCGGCATCCGCCGAGGCGGATCGAAGACTACCCGTCGGTTGACGGCGTCCATGACCTGCCGAACGTGGTCACGTCGGCTGTCCCGGGAACTGCGGCGGAGGGTGGCCGAACATAGGGCGTTGGCATTGATCGGGCGCGCCGGCGCCGGCGCCGAATCTGAATTCGCTGCGAAGCGTCAGCGATTTGCGCGGCGCTTGCCGGTGCGACCCGCGCGGCGCGAGCGCTTTCCGTCGCGCCCGGGAGGCGGTCGGCGGGGTCGGCGGGGCGGCTTGTCGAGGGAAACCAGCGCTTCCGGATCGATCCTCTCCACGGGGATCTTGCGGCCGATCAACGCCTCGATTTCTGGCAATGACGCGGCGTAACTCTCGCAACCGAAACTGATCGCGTCTCCGGAGGCCCCGGCCCGGGCGGTTCGGCCGATCCGGTGTACATAATCTTCCGGGTCCTGGGGCAGGTCGAAGTTGAAGACATGGCTCACGTCGGGCACGTGCAGTCCCCGGGAAGCCACGTCCGTGCCGATCAGGACCGCCAGTTTCCCGGACAGGAAATCCTTGAACATGCGCAGGCGTTTTTTCTGCGGGACGTCGCCGGAGATGGCGCTGGCGTTGACCCCGTTATGCGCCAGATAGCGGCCCAGCCGGTCAGCCTCGCGCCGGGTGTTGACGAATACCATGGTTCGTCGCGCGTCCATCTGCTTCAGCAGCGTGAGCAGCAGCGGAATCTTCTCGTCGTTGGCGGGGAAGTAGATGCTTTGCCGGACGCTGTCCACCGTGACCTTCTCCGGTTCGATGCGCACCAGCTGCGGATCGTTCATGTGCTCGTAGGCCAGCTCGAGCACGCGATGCGAGAGGGTGGCGGAAAACAGCAGGTTGAGGCGCCCTTCCCTGGGGGGAAGGCGTCGCAGCACGAAGCGGATGTCCCGGATGAAGCCCAGGTCGAACATTCGATCCGCTTCGTCCAGCACCATCACCTGGACGCGCCGGAAATTGAAAACCCTCTGCTTGAAGTAGTCGATGATTCGTCCCGGCGTCCCGACCAGGACATCGACGCCGTCGGCAAGCTGGCGACGCTGCTTGTCGTAGTCGGTCCCGCCGAACGCCAGGCCCAGCCTGAAGGAAAGGTGTTTTCCGAGCACCTGCGCGTCGGCATGAATCTGTACCGCCAGCTCCCGGGTCGGGGCAAGGATCAATGCCCTGGGGCCATTGCTTGCAGGTTTCGGCGGCCCGCTGTCGTGAAGCCGGCTGTACAGCGCCAGGAGGTAGGCCGCGGTCTTGCCCGTTCCGGTCTGCGCCTGTCCCGCCACGTCGCGGCCGGACAGCGCCAGGGGCAAGGCCTCCCGCTGT
This sequence comes from Candidatus Rariloculaceae bacterium, assembly GCA_965221035.1. Taxonomy (GTDB): domain Bacteria; phylum Pseudomonadota; class Gammaproteobacteria; order Steroidobacterales; family Rariloculaceae; genus UBA6522. The sequence goes on along the minus strand of OZ244860.1, from coordinate 2,190,040 downwards.
ATCGGCGTGCAACGGCTGAAGCCCGCGTCGGCGATCCCTTCCTGAAGCTTGTCGGGGATGGGCAGCGCGGTGAACGGAACCTCGGTCAGGTGATGGTCCGCGACATCCGGGTCATCGGACTCTGACGGAAGGACTTGCAAATTACATTCTCAACGGTTCAGAATAGCGCTTACAGGGCGAGCGTACTCGCCTTCCCGGATACCCGCTTCGTTCCCAACAACTGTCGCAAGGAAGCTTTAGGTAGCGGCATTTTGCCTGATGGGGCGGGCGGCGTCACTTCTGCAACGTGTACTCGCGCCATTGGGCGAACCCGTACGGCACGCGGAATCATCGGAAACCTGAGCAACGGAGGATCATGCAGGTGAGCGAGAATATCTGCCATACGACGGATGGCAGCTTCGAGGAAGACGTGATCCGGTCGGAGCGTCCGGTCCTGGTCGACTTCTGGGCGGAATGGTGCGGGCCCTGCAAGATGATCGCCCCCACGCTCGATGCGATCGCGGACGAGTACAAGGATCGCCTCAAGGTCGTCAAGGTCAACATCGACGAGAACCCGCAGACTCCCATGAAATACAACGTCCGCAGCATTCCCACGTTGATGCTGATGAAGGGAAGTTCGGTGGAAGGGCAGCAGGTCGGTGCGGTCGGCAAGGGCAAGCTTGCCGCGTTCATCGACCAGCACGTGGACGCGCGGAGTTAGGCGCACGGTTGGAAAAGCGATCAGTGAGGGGATACTTGGGTAATCCAGGACGAGCCCGGTCGAAGAACGGCGCGCGGCCGCAGCGTGGCAACGACGGAAGAAAACGTCCGCCGCGCCGCCGCCGTCGTGACGAATTCCCGGACGACGACGATTTTGATGTGATCCCGGCTGCCGAACTCGAGCAGACGAAGACCGCAATGAAGCTGGCCGACCTGAAGAATCGGCCGGCGTCGCAACTCGTGGAATTGGCGCATTCCATGGGACTGGAGAGCCTCGCCCGCTCCCGCAAGCAGGACATCATCTTTTCGATCCTCAAGGCGCACGCCAAGAGCGGCGAAAACATCTACGGCGAGGGGGTGCTGGAAATATTGCAGGACGGCTTCGGCTTTCTGCGCTCGGCAGACAGCTCCTACCTGGCCGGTCCCGACGACATCTACGTTTCGCCCAGCCAGATTCGACGTCTGAACCTGCGCACCGGAGACACGGTCTCCGGACTGATTCGTCCACCAAAGGACAGCGAGCGCTACTTTGCCATGCTCAGGGTGGGCGAAATCAATCACGATGCGCCCGAGAACGCCAGGAACAAGGTCCTGTTCGAGAACCTGACGCCGCTGTTTCCCACCGACCGGCTGAAGCTGGAGCAGGGCAACGGCAGCACCGAAGACCTGACGGCGCGGGTGATCGACATGGTGGCGCCCATCGGCAAGGGTCAGCGGGGGCTGATCGTGTCGCCGCCCAAGGCGGGCAAGACCATGCTGCTGCAGAACATCGCCGCCTCCATCGTCGCCAACCAGCCGGAATGCGACCTGATCGTGCTGCTGATCGACGAACGGCCCGAGGAAGTCACCGAGATGGAACGCACCGTGAGGGGTGAGGTCGTCTCGAGCACCTTCGACGAGCCGGCCACCAGGCACGTCCAGGTGGCGGAAATGGTGATCGAGAAGGCCAAGCGTCTCACCGAGCACAAGCGCGACGTGGTGATCCTGCTGGATTCGATCACCCGGTTGGCGCGGGCCTACAACACCGTGGTTCCTTCATCGGGCAAGGTGCTCACGGGCGGTGTGGACGCCAACGCCCTGCAGCGTCCCAAGCGGTTTTTCGGTGCCGCCCGCAACATCGAAGAGGGCGGCAGCCTGACGATCATCGCCACCGCCCTGGTGGATACCGGTTCGAAGATGGACGAGGTCATCTACGAAGAATTCAAGGGAACCGGCAACATGGAAATCCACCTGGACCGGCGGATCTCGGAAAAGCGCGTATTCCCGTCGATACACATCAATCGCTCCGGAACCCGCAAGGAGGAACTCCTGACCCTTCCGGGCGAGTTGCAGAAAATGTGGGTGCTGCGCAAGGTCCTGCACTCCATGGACGAGCTGGCGGCAGTGGAGTTCCTGCTGGACAAGCTGCAGGACACCAAGACAAACGCCCAGTTCTTCGAGGCGATGAAGCGCTGACGCGCCTTTTCCGCCAGTATCACGCTCCAGTATCACGCTCCCGGGCAATGGCCCGGTAGCCGATATCCCGGCGGTAGCAGACACCGTCCCACTGGATTCGGGACGCGGACGAATAGGCCAGTTCAGCGGCGCTGCCGACGCTGTCGCCGAGTCCGACGACGCATAGCACCCGTCCGCCGCTGGTGACGATCGCCTCGCCGTCCTTGCGGGTGCCGGCGTGAAATACCAGCGTGTCGTCGCCGAATCCGGCGTCCAGTCCCGAGATCTCGGCGCCCGTGGCGTAGGCGCCGGGGTAACCTCCGCTTGCCATGACCACCCCCAACGCCGCTCGCGGGTCCCATTCGACCTGGATGGAATCCAGCGAGCCGTCGAATGCGGCCAGGCACAATTCGGTGAGATCGCTGCGCAGGCGGGCCAGAACCGGCTGGGTTTCCGGATCGCCGAAACGGCAGTTGAACTCGAGCACTTTCGGGCCGCTGTCCGGGTCGATCATCAACCCGGCGTACAGAAAGCCGCGGTAGGCCATGCCCTCGGCGCTCATGCCCCGGACCGTGGGAATCATGATTTCGTCCATGACACGGCGATGCAATTCCGGTGTGAGTACGGGTGCCGGAGAATAGGCGCCCATGCCGCCGGTATTGGGACCGCGGTCGCCTTCGTCGCGCGCCTTGTGGTCCTGCGAGCTGGCCAGCGGCACGATGCGGGTGTCGTCCACAACGGCAATGAAACTGGCCTCCTCGCCGCGCAGAAAGTCCTCCACCACCACCGTGGCGCCGGCGTCGCCAAACGTGCGATGGTCGAGCATTTCCCGAACCGCGCGTTCCGCCTCATCGCAGGTCTCGGCGATGATCACGCCCTTGCCGTCCGCCAGTCCGTCCGCCTTGATGACGATGGGCGGCTCGCGGCGACTGATGTGGTCGAGCGCGGCGTCCGGCGAGTCGAACGTCCGATACGCCGCGGTGGGAATGTTGTGGCGTTCCAGGAAGGCCTTGGCGAAGGCCTTCGAACCCTCCAGGCGCGCCGCCGCGGCCCGAGGGCCGAAGCACCTGATTCCGGCGGCTTCGAAACGGTCCACCACCCCTGCTACCAGGGGCTGCTCCGGCCCGACAACGGTCAGGTCGACACCCTCCGATCTTGCAAGGCCGAGCAGGCCTTCCAGATCGTCGGCCGCCACGGCCACGTTGCGGGCCTTGGGCTCCCTGGCGGTGCCGGCGTTTCCGGGGGCCGCCAGGACCTCAGCAACCTGCGGCGACTGCGCGAACTTCCAGACCAGGGCATGTTCCCTGCCGCCGCCGCCTATGACCAGCACCTTCATCAGTGGCGAAAGTGGCGCATTCCGGTGAACACCATGGCGATATCGTGCTCGTCAGCTGCCCGGATCACTTCCTCGTCGCGGATGGAACCGCCCGGCTGGATCACGCAGGTGATTCCATGCTCGGCGGCCATGTCGATGCCGTCCCTGAAGGGGAAGAAGGCGTCCGACGCCATTGCCGCGCCCGCCAGGGATAACTCCCCCTCCCCGGCCTTGAGCGCGGCCACGCGCGCGCTCGTCACACGGCTCATCTGGCCTGCTCCAACGCCAAGCGTGCGGCCTTCCCGCGCATACACGATGGCATTGGACTTGACGTACTTGCAGACGATCCATGCGAATGTCAGGTCGTTCCGTTCGCGGCTGGAAGGTGCGCGCCGGGTGACAGACTTCAATTCGACGTCTTCCGGCAGGCCCGAATCGAGTTCCTGCACCAGCAGGCCGCCTGCCGCGCTCCTCAACTCCCACGTGCCGGAGCGGTCGGCGGTGGCGGATGCCGCCTCCAGCGCACGAACATTGGGCTTCACCGCAAGGACATCCCTGGCGGCCGGGAGGATGCTCGGTGCAACGACCACGTCGACGACTTGCCGGCTGACGATACCCTCGGCGGTTTCCGCGTCCAGCGGCCGGTTGAAAGCGATGATGCCGCCGAAGGCGGAGGTTGGGTCCGTGGCGTAGGCCCCTTGGTACGCGGCCAACGGCGTGGCGGCGATGGCCGCCCCGCAGGGATTGGAATGCTTGACGATCACGCAGGCGCAATCCCCCAGCGCGCCCACGCACTGCAACGCGGCATCGGCATCCGCCAGGTTGTTGTAACTGAGCGCCTTGCCCTGCAGCTGGTTTGCGGCGCCGATACCGGGCTGTTCGGCGGTCGCCAGCCGATAGTATGCGGCCCGCTGGTGTGGATTTTCGCCGTAACGAAGTTCGCGCGTCTTGCTTGCTGCGAGCAACAGGGAGTCGGGAAATGAATCGTCGGAAAACCCGCCCAGGTAGTTGCTGATCACGATGTCGTATCGGGCCGTATGGGAGAATGCCTTGGCGGCCAGCTCCTTCCTGAGCCGGGTGTTCGCGTCTCCGCCGCCCAGCGCCGCAAGAATCCGGGGATAGTCGCCGGGGTCGCAGACCGCCATGACCCGGTCATGGTTTTTCGCCGCCGCGCGCAGCATGGCCGGGCCGCCCACATCGATCTGCTCGACGGCATGTTCCTCGGAGCACTCCGGGTCGCGGATGGTGGATTCGAAGGGGTAGAGATTGACGACCAGGAGGTCGATCCGGTCGATACCGTGTTCCCTGATGACGGCGTCGTCCATGCCGCGACGCGCCAGCAACCCACCGTGAACCGCCGGATGAAGGGTCTTGACGCGGCCAGCCAGAATCTCGGGAAAACCGGTCAGCTCGGAGACCTCTCGCACCTCGAATCCGGCGTCGCGAATCGCGCGGGCCGTCCCTCCCGTGGAAACCAGTTCGAACCCAAGGTCGAGGAGTCCGCCGGCGAGGTCCGACAGGCCGGTCTTGTCGGAGACGCTGATCAGGGCGCGGTGTTGCCGCATCGAACCGCGGCTCATTTCTCGGGCAGATCGTAAAGCCTTAGTTTCTTGCGCAACGTGCCGCGATTGATGCCAAGTATTTTCGCGGCCCGGCTCTTGTTGCCGCTCGCGTACTCCATGGCGTTCTTCAACAGCGGTCGCTCGACCTCGCCGATGACCAGTTGGTAGAGGTTTGCGGGGTCGTGCCCATTCAGGCTCTTCAGGTATTGCTTGACCGCCTTGTCCGTCACTTCGCTAAGCGGTTTTTTCCGGAGGCTCCCCTTGACCGCGGGTTTTGATTGCTTGCCTATTTTTCTTCTCGATGGCTTTTTCGGGCGAGCATCCGGCGCTTCCGCGGACACATCGGAATGGTCTTGCTCGTGGCGGGTTCGGATACGGGAACTGCGACGAATCATATCATGGCCGAGAGGCAAGGGAAGGCGGCGCGGCCCCGCCAGCGCCGACCCTAGACCCGCACTCCGCGGGTACGATGGCGGCCGCGCGCAGACCGCTCCTACTTGAGCCCGAGCCTCTTTTCCAGGTAGTTGATGTCGGTGCCGCCAGCCTTGAACGCCGCATGCTGGCAGATTTCCTGGTGCAACGGCACGTTCGTGCGAATGCCTTCCACCACGACCTCGCTCAATGCCGTGCTCATTCTTGCGATGGCCGTCGCCCGGTCGCCACCGTGGGCGATCAGCTTGGCGACCAGCGAGTCATAGTGGGGTGGTACGGCGTAGCCGCTGTAGAGGTGGCTGTCGACCCGGATGCCGGGTCCGCCGGGGGGGTGCCACAGGCTCACCTTGCCCGGTGAAGGCATGAAGGTCTTCGGGTCCTCGGCGTTGACGCGGCACTCGATGGCGTTTCCGTTCCATCGAATGTCATCCTGGTTCAATCCGAGCGGTTCGCCGGCGGCAATCTCGAGTTGCGCCTTGACGATGTCGACGCCCGTGATCATTTCGGTGACGGGATGTTCCACCTGGACGCGCGTGTTCATTTCTATGAAGTAGAACTCGCCGTCCTGGTACAGGAATTCGAATGTGCCCGCGCCCCGGTAACCGATCTCCCGGCACGCCTGGGCACAACGTTCACCCATGCGTTTGCGCGTCTCGTCCGTAATTCCCGGCGCCGGCGCCTCTTCCACCACTTTCTGGTTGCGCCGCTGCATGGAGCAATCCCGCTCGCCCAGGTGAATCGCGTTTCCATGGTTGTCGGCGAGCACCTGAAACTCGACATGCCGTGGCTGTTCCAGGTATCGCTCCATGTAGACCTGCTCGTTCCCGAAGGCCGCCAGGGCTTCGGCCTTGGTGACCGTGACGGCATTGAAAAGGGCGGCTTCGCTGTGTACGACGCGCATGCCGCGCCCGCCGCCACCGCCCGCGGCCTTGACGATGATCGGGTAGCCGATGTCGCGCGCGCAACGGGCGTTTTCTTCGGGATCGTCCGACAGGGGGCCGTCGGAGCCGGGGACGCACGGCATGCCCGCCTCGCGCATGGCGCGAATCGCCGAGACCTTGTCGCCCATCAGCTTGATGGTCGCGGGTTCCGGTCCGATGAAGATGAATCCGCTCTCCTGGACCCGCTCGGCGAAGCCTGCGTTTTCCGAAAGGAAACCGTAGCCGGGGTGAATGGCCACGGCATCGGTCACTTCGGCGGCGGCGATGACCGCCGGCATGTTCAGATAACTGTCGGTGGATGGACCCGGACCGATGCACACCGTTTCATCAGCCAGCAGCACGTGCTTGAGCTTGGCGTCGACCGAGGAGTGAACGGCAACGGTCTTGATGCCCAGTTCCCGGCATGCACGCAGGACACGGAGGGCGATTTCGCCCCTGTTCGCGATAAGGACCTTGTCCAGCATGGTAGCGCTAGGTCCGCCCTATGCCCGGGACGGGCCTTGAGGCCACTGATGCGACGGTTTGGGTCGGATACGGCACCGGGTCATTCCTCGACCAGAAACAGGACCTGGCCGAATTCCACCGGAGATCCGTTTTCGACCAGGATACTCACGATCTTGCCGTCCACATCGGCCTCGATGGGGTTCATCATCTTCATCGCCTCGACGATGCACAGCGTGTCACCCACTTCGATCTGGGATCCCAGTTCGACGAACGGCTTGGCTCCCGGGGACGGGCCGGAATAAAACGTCCCGACCATCGGGGAGGTGATTTCACGACCGCCGCTGTCCGCCGAAGCGGGCTCCAGCCGTTCGGCTTCCGGTGGCTCCGGCACCTGGGCCGGACCGTGCGCCGTCACCAGCGGTTGGGCGACGGCAACACCAGGCGTGGTCGCCAATCGCGTCATGCGGATGGATTGGTCGCCCTCGGAGATTTCAATCTCGGTGATCCCGTGGGACTCCACGAGTTCCATCAGTTTCTTGATCTTTCTTACGTCCACCGGAAGCTCCTCTAGGCCAGGTGACGGGTCGCGGCGATCAGGGCCAATTCGTAGCTGGCGACACCGAACCCGGCAATGGTGCCCAGGGCCACATCGGAGAAGAACGAGCGATGCCTGAAGTCTTCGCGCGCGGCCACATTGGACAGATGAATTTCAATGAATGGAATGCCTACGGCCAACAGGGCGTCCCGAAGGGCTATACTGGTATGGGTGAACGCCGCCGGATTCAGCAGGATGAGTTCGACGCCTTCGGCGCGGGCCGCGTGGATTCGCCTCACCAACTCGTGTTCGGCGTCGCTCTGAAAGCAGAGCAGGTCATGGCCGTGCTGTTGTGCCAACCGGTCGAGTCCGGACTCGATATCCTTGAGCGTATCCGCGCCGTAGATCTCCGGTTCGCGCTGTCCCAGCAGGCCCAAGTTGGGGCCATTAATCAGTAGCAAGCGTGACATGCTTCAACTTCGACGAAGTTAAGTGCTACTTTAGCACATATAAGCGCACGTTTGTGAATTTTTGTCTTCGGTGTTACGGATGCAAGCGTGTCCGGGCCGCGTCGATGTCCATGGACCCGCTATCCAGCGCCTTGAGCACCAGGAGGAATTCCTGCAGATGTTCCGCGTGCAGTTCGCCGCGATGTACGCCCAGAATGCGCTTGTGGGGATCGGTGAATACCGTAAAGGGCAGCACGAAGAATTCGAGCCCGAATTTCGCGGCGGCTTCGATTGCCGCCAATTCCCCCACCAGCACGGGATAGTTCAAGCCCATTTCGTCATTGAATGCCCGCACGGCTTCCAGGTGGTCCACGGCGATGCCCACCACCTGAACTCCGGCGGCACCGTTGGCACTCTGAAACGCCTTCAGCAGGGGGATCTCCCGCAGACAGGGTGCGCACCAGGTAGCCCAGAAGTTGATCGCCAGGGCATCGCCTTCCCAACCATGGATGGAGCGCATCTCCCCGGTCAGGTCTTCGAGCGAGAACTCCGGCAGCGTGTCCACCATTGGAGTTGCCGCGGTACTTCCGGCGCTGTCCGGAACGTGTTCTGGCACCGTGGCGCGGTAGCCCAGGTAGGCTGCCAGCGCGACACCGCTGAGCACCAGCGTAAGCAACGCAGAGCGGGCCATGTCACTCACCTCCGGCCAACTTGACGCGCTTGTCCCAGGTCACGGGGAGGTAGCAATAGCCGATGTCGGCGCACCCCTGCAATTCCAGCCGGACCAGCAATTCGTCCATGGCGCCAGCGCGCCGATAGGGAATCCGGATCTCGAAGTCGCCGCGAAAGATTTCGACGGCGCCGAAGAATTCGTCCACGTGCGCAAGGCCCTCGGGAAGCTCCGGCGCGCCGAGCAAGACGCCGTCGGTGAGGCTCTCGAAGCCGAACCGGTGCCGATAGAGGTAGTAGCCTTCCGGGACCTGAAAGCTGAGCACCACGGAACCGGCGTCGGCGAAGGCGATGCAGGGAAAGGCTTCCTCGGGCGGCAGCGGCTCGCTGAACTGGGCGGCCGGGTCTGCCAGCCCTGGCAGTACGGAAAGAAGCAGCCCGCAAACGGCCATTCGTCCGGCCGGCCATGGCAACGGCCGCGCGTCGTGCCGAGGCTTCCGGGGCCCTCTCATGACACGGAATCCTCAAGCCAGGCCAGGTAGTCATCGGATCCCTTGCGGATGGGAACGGCGATGATTTCCGGCACGTCGTAACTCGACAGCCGATGGATCGCGAGCCGCAAGTCTTCGAATCGGGTTTCGATGGTCTTGATCAACAGGAGAATCTCATTGTCGCGATGCAAACTGGACTCCCAGCGATAGGTGGACAGCACCCCGTCCAATCGGTTCACGCAGGCGGCAAGCCGCCGCTCCACCAGGGCGCCGGCGATCCGGTCCGCTTCCTCGGTGTTCGCGCAGGTCGTCAGCACCAGCAGCGCGGAAGTGCTCAAGACAGGTCAGGTTGCCCAGCCATCCTCCAAGGATACGACATTCTGCCCGGACGCGTGGCGCCGCCGCCGCCCCGGCTCATGCAAATAAATTTGGCGTCAGGGCCGAATGGGTCTTGAAATCTCGCGACGCGCCCCTATTATTAGCACTCGCTTCAACCGAGTGCTAACAAAGCGCAGTGGCGTAAGAGTTTTTTCCATTTTGTCAACAAGTTACCAAAGGGAGACCATCCATGAAGATTCGCCCCTTACATGACCGCGTCGTCATTCGGCGCACCGAGGAAGAGCGGACCTCGCCCGGCGGGATCGTAATACCCGACGCCGCGGCGGAAAAGCCCATCAAGGGCGAGGTGCTCGCGGTGGGCAACGGCAAGCTGCTGGACAACGGCGACGTGCGGCCCCTGGACCTCAAGGTCGGAGACCAGGTCCTGTTCGGCAAGTATTCCGGAACCGAGGTCAAGATGGACGGCGAGGAACTGCTGGTGATGCGTGAGGACGACATCATGGCGGTGATCGAGGGCTGAGGCCCTTCAGCAAGGATTATTGAGAATTTCACAGGAGACATGAAATGGCGAAGGAAGTGAGATTTGCCGACGAGGCACGCCAGCGGATGCTGAAGGGCGTCAACGTACTGGCCAACGCCGTCAAGGTTACCCTCGGGCCGAAGGGCCGCAACGTGGTGGTGGAGAAGAGCTTCGGCGCTCCCACCGTGACCAAGGATGGCGTGTCGGTGGCGAAGGAAATCGAACTGGAAGACAAGTTCGAGAACATGGGTGTGCAGATGGTCAAGGAAGTGGCCTCGCAGACCTCGGATGCGGCCGGCGACGGCACCACCACGGCGACAGTGCTGGCGCAGGCCGTGCTGCGGGAAGGGCTCAAGGCGGTGGCCGCGGGCTTCAACCCGATGGACCTGAAGCGGGGTGTGGACAAGGCGTCGGCGGCTCTGGTCGACGAATTGCAATCGCTCTCCCAGCCCTGCGAGGACGACAACTCGATCGCCCAGGTGGGCACCATTTCCGCCAACGCGGACGTGGAAATCGGCACGATCATTGCCGAAGCCATGGACAAGGTGGGCAAGGAAGGCGTGATCACCGTGGAAGAGGGTTCGGCCCTGGCCAACGAGTTGGAGGTCGTGGAAGGCATGCAGTTCGATCGCGGCTACCTGTCGCCCTACTTCATCAACGATCAGCAAAGTCAGGCGGCGGAACTGGAGAATCCCTTCATTCTCATTCACGACAAGAAGGTTTCCAATATCCGCGACCTGCTGCCGTTGCTTGAGAATGTGGCCAAGTCCAGCCGGCCGTTGCTGATCATCGCCGAGGACGTGGAAGGCGAGGCCCTGGCCACGCTGGTGGTCAACAATATCCGCGGCATCGTCAAGGTCGCGGCGGTGAAGGCGCCCGGCTTCGGCGACCGGCGCAAGGCCATGCTGCAGGACATCGCCATCCTTACCGGCGGCCAGGTCATCTCCGAAGAGGTCGGCCTGTCGCTGGAGAAGGCGAGTCTGGGGGATCTTGGTGAAGCCAAGAAGATCCAGGTCAGCAAGGAAAACACCACGATCATCGACGGTGCCGGCGGCTCGGCCGAGATCAAGGGCCGTGTCGAGCAGATCAACAAGGAAATCGAGGAGTCCTCCTCCGACTATGATCGCGAGAAGCTGCAGGAGCGGGTTGCGAAGCTCGCCGGCGGCGTCGCCGTGATCAAGGTGGGCGCGGCCACCGAGATCGAGATGAAGGAGAAGAAGGCCCGTGTCGAAGACGCGCTGCACGCCACCCGCGCGGCGGTGGAAGAAGGCGTGGTGCCGGGCGGCGGCGTGGCCTTGATTCGCGCTCTGTCGGCGTTCAAGAATCTGAAGGGCGACAACGAGGACCAGGACGTGGGCATCAACATCCTGCGCCGCGCCATCGAGGAGCCGCTCCGCCAGATCGTCGCCAACGCCGGCCAGGACGCCTCCGTCGTGCTCAACGACGTTGCCGCGGGCAAGGGAAACTACGGTTTCAACGCCGCAACCGGAGAGTACGGAGACCTGGTGGAGTTGGGCATCATCGATCCCACCAAGGTGACCCGGCTGGCGCTGCAGAACGCCAGCTCGGTCGCAGGCCTGCTGCTCACCACCGAAGCCATGGTAGCGGAGTTGCCGAAGGATGATCCTCCTCCGGCCGCCCCCGACATGGGAGGCATGGGCGGCATGATGTAGCGTCCTGCCGGATTCGGCCACTGAAAAGCCCCGCCCCGTGCGGGGCTTTTCCTTTTTGTGCGCCAGGCATGGCGCGCAGCGCCGTGACTGGCGCTATTCCGGTACACATGGTGGTGGCCGGACGACTTGGTGGTGAAAGTCCACTGCTGGCCCGGCAAGGGGAACAGCTAGCCGAGGACAAGGGTGTCCATTGCGAGATGGAATCCGAAGGCAGTCTACGAGCGTGGTTGCGCTCACGGCAAAACACTGACCCGACGAACAGGAATCGCATGCGAGGCAGTCGCACCGGATGAGGAGGCGAAATTCTTCAAAGTCCGATACTTGCACGGAAGGTGCGGTTGTATATGCGGCGGGTATAAGTGGGAAGGTCGCGCGTCTTACCCTGGGAGGTCTGTCGATCGGCTGCGTGCAGCAGCGACCGGTTCCGAGAGGGGCCGGTGGAGGTCGGCAGAAGTCAGCCGACGCCGTAGTAGGCGGCTTGCCGGTCGCTGAAGGGCTGAACATGGCAGACCGCGAATAGGCGGTGCGTTGGATCGAAGTGCGATGACGGCAGAAGCGGATTATCCGGTGATCGGTGAGGCAGGTCGGGCGGTACCCGGCCGGGGCATCGGTGACGCCGAGCACGTTGAAACGGACGCATCGAGGACGAACGCGGAGCCGGTGCGTCAGGTGAGCATTCCCAAGCCCAACGGCGGGGAACGCAAGCTGGGCATACCGACGGTGCTGGACCGGCTCATTCAGCAGGCCCTGCATCAGGTACTGAGTCCGATCTTCGAGCCGACCTTCTCCGAGCACAGCTACGGCTTCCGGCCGGGGCGTAATGCCCACCAAGCGGTCCGGGCGGCGCAGCGACACGTGCGCGGGGGTCACGGTTGGGTGGTGGATCTGGACCTGGAGAGCTTCTTCGACCGGGTGAACCACGACCGGCTGATGCGACGCGTCGGCGAGAAGGTCGCGGACCGCCGGGTGCTGAAGCTGATCCGCCGGTACCTGAAGGCGGGCATGATGGTGGACGGACTACAGAGTCCACGGCGGGAAGGCACGCCACAAGGCGGGCCGCTCTCGCCGCTGCTGTCGAACGCGCAATGCGGCACGATCCGTGTGCGCTGGCTGAAGATCGCCGCCCGCGTGAGGATCACCGCGCAAAAGGTATGGGTGTCGTTCGCCTCGGCGTATCCGTATCGAGAGGAGTTCGCCGCCATGGCCCGGGCGGTTCGAGCCCCGCCCGCGTAGCCGGTTCACGCGCAGATGCCATCCCGACCGGCCCGCGCCGGGGGCGGCATTCGCCCCGCGGTTGCCGCGACCATGCCGAAACGCCCGTTTGGGCCATTGCGGTCGCCGCCAAGCTCCCTCCAGACGCTTACCCAGCCGTTTCTTGCCGCCCGAAACCGCCGTCGACGCACCCACCAAGGTCAACCGCCCCGTCCAACCGGTGCCGACGTGGGTTGGTGAGAGATGCGGGCCAGCCGAGGGCAATGGTGTCCATCCAAGAATGGAATCGAAGGTAGTCCGCGAGTATGGGAGCGCTCACGGAATTACACTTACCCAACGTACTCAACCGCAGCGGGAGCACCTGTTGCTGCTGGACCAACTCAAGCTGAGTTTGTCTGAACAATCGAAACCCGAAATCTTCCCCGCCTGTTCGACGCACCAACGCCTGCGTGTCCATGCCTTGTGGCGCTGACCTCCGGATCCCGGTTTTGTATGCACAAGAAAATGAAAGCAGATGTTCCGTTGTTTTTTCAAGTCCGCTATGTATGTATGCTGTTGCCACAAGCCGTTTTTGGTCTGGATTTGCAATATACGGAGGGCATCCAGCGTTTGTGTTCTTTTAGGTCCTGTCAATGGTTAGTTTTGAGTGCGTTCTTTGAATAATTTCGACATCTAAAAAAGGCACCAATAGCGGAGGAGCGAAGCGAATCCAATGGTATTTCGCATTCTGACAACAATTGTGCACTTTTGTACAAGATTAAGGACTAAGCGCTGATCCACCAATATCCCGCATGCGAATTCTCATCGGTTCCTCTATTATATAGCGTCCAGAGACGTCATCAAAAACTGGTTTTGAGATCTCAACAATCCGTGGATCGATAATGCAATAGTCATGCTGAAAACGAAAACGATAATATTCATCCCAAGTTAAACGCAAATCACCGTTGCAATCTGAAAGCTCGAAGTCGCGTCCCGAGCATAGGTTCCAATCGTGATTATGTTCTCCGTAGTATCCCATCCATTCACCCAAAGAAAGAATCGAGTCACCGTTGATGTCCATTGAAATAAAGTGCGAGCTCTTTGAATTACCATCACAGCCTGTAGTTACTTGGCCAAGTAATATGGCCAACACTACAGACGCTAGTCTTTGCCAGGGCGCGGAGAGAAAATCGTAAACTTGACTGTTACTCGTCAACATAGAAAAGGTGGTGACTTTATTTGTGTTCAGAATAATCTACAGAGACTATGTTCAATGATAATGTTGCGCCGACTACAGGTCAACTACAAATGGCATTTACACTATTGAGAAGTACTGGTACAGATTTTACGGGTACAATATGCAAGTGGTGGAATTGGAATCCCTCACAGGAAATGGGTCCGAAGCACCGGTCGACGCTGAGGTGCACAATCCCCGCCAGGGTCATCGGTAACACCAAGCAGATTCCGGTAGAGGCAGTAATGTCGCTATCTGACGACTAGGGATTCGCGCTTCCCGTGGAGATTGCCACTCGAGATGACCTAACGGGGAGTACACACGGGAACTCAAGAACGTCCGAGCGAGCACGTTCGCGCCATCTGACTTTTGCCCCGATGAGCGCTTCCAGATTGAAGATGCCATTTATGGAAGGCACTATGCTAACCGACACATGGAAGTCCATTTATCTGGACGCAAAGACCTCGAAATGAAGGGCTGGCAGTTCGTTCTGCCTACGGTAAGGTGTGTTAGCCTTGATGTTGCAGAAATTTCAGGCTGCGAGAGCGTTTTCGATGGCCTGGAATCGCTCCCGAACCATCGGGTTGTTGCCCACATCGAGTATTTGTCGGCCGTTGGGCTGGACCAATAAACCGGCTCGATTGATGAACCGGTACCGCAGGGTCTGTATCGTTTGAAACGGCCGGATCGTTCGCCGTTTCAGAATCATGGACCGCCGCTTGACTTCGACGGTTTGAATTCATAAGTCATTGATATGCTTGAACATCACAAATTCACTAGGCACAACTTCGGGGATTTGGGCGGGTTGTCGCCGGTTCAGTTCAACGCATAGGGGACGTCCGACAGCGTCAGGCCGAGGGCCTCGTAGATCAATTGGGCTTCGGCCGTGGCCGAAGAGGGAATCGCGTAGCGTTGGTCGGTGCCGGTGTGGCGCAGCACCGAACACTGGCGGTGCAACAGCGCGTCCCGGATGGCCTGGGGAGACAGGTCTTGACTTCGACGGTTTGCCCCTTTGATCGTCTTTGCCGATTCGACTATCCCATTGATTTTGGGACCTGTTTTTTCCCGGCTTTGGCGAAGGCGTTTTGTTGTGCCTAGCAGTTTGTATAGTGGGTGTTCGGTGGTACAATACCGCCATGTTCGTGCGCGTCAAAACCACACCCAACAGCCCCCGCAAGGCCGTGCAACTGGTCGAGGGCGTGCGTGTGCAGGGCAAGGTCCGCCAGCGCATCGTGCGCCACCTCGGCGTGGCCTCCGACGAGGCCGAACTGCGGCGGCTGAAGGAACTGGGCCAGTACCTGAAGGCGCGCATCGCCGAGGACCGCCAGCCGGGGTTGTTCCCGCCCGAGCAGGTCGCCGAGCAGGTCATCGAGGCCGGGCGGGCCTCGGAGCAGGCACCCGATCCGGCGCCGCTGGCGGTGGATCTGAAGGCGTTGCGCGAAGAACAGCGCATCGTCACCGGCATCCACGAAGCCTACGGGGTCGTGTACCGGGAACTGGGGTTCGATCGGTTGCTTTCCTCCCGTCACCGGGCTTCGGCCCCGGCGCTGCATCACACTGTGCTGGCGCGCATCGCCAACCCCGATTCCAAGCGCGCCACGGTGCGCCGTCTGGGCCGGGACTTCGGGGTGTCGCTGGCGCTGGAGAAGGTGTACCGGATGATGGACCGGTTGGACGACGGACTCATCGAGCGGCTCAAGTCGCGGGTGGCCTCGGCCACCGGGGCGTTGCTGGGCGAGCCGCTGGAGGTGTTGTTCTTCGATTGCACGACGTTGTACTTCGAGTCGGTGGTCGAGGACGGGGACGCCGACGCGTTGAGGGCGTTCGGTTACAGCAAGGACGGCAAGGCGCAGCGGGTCCAGGTGGTGCTGGCGCTGGCGGTCACCACAGAGGGGTTGCCGGTGGGATACGAGGTGTTTCCCGGTGCCACCTACGAGGGGCACACGTTCCTGCCGACGATCGAGGCGCTGCGGCGCCGGCACGGGGCGGCGGAGGCGGTGTGCGTGGCCGACGCGGCGATGTTCGACCACCGGAACCTCTCGGTACTGGAGGCCGCCGGGCACCGATACATCGTCGGGGCGCGGTTGCGCAGCCTGCCCGGGGCGCTGAAGGAGCGGATTCTGAACGTGGAGCGCTACCGCGCGCTGCCCGGGGCCGAAGCCGGCCGCAAGGTCGGCGTGTTCCGTCATCGCGGCCGGCGCCTCCTCGTGGCCTACAGTCCCCGCCGCGCCCGCAAGGACGCCGCCGACCGCCGGCGCGCGGTGCGCAAGCTGTTGAAGCAGCTCAACCGAAGCGGCCGCCCGAAGCCCCTTCTGCCGAGGGGCGCGGCGCGGTTCGTGCGGTTGAGGGGCAAGGGGCGCTGGGAGATCGATCCGGAGCGCATCGCCGAGGCGGCCCGCTGGGACGGGCTGCACGGGGTGGCGACCAACGTGCGCGGGATGCCCGTGGAACAGATACTACAGCGCTACCGGGGGTTGTGGCAGGTCGAGCGAAGCTTTCGCATCACCAAGCACGATCTGAAGGTCCGGCCCATCTATCACTGGACCCCGAGACGCATCCGCGCGCACCTAGCCATCGCCTACATGGCCTTTGCCTGCGTCAGACACCTGGCTTACCGGGTCAAGTTGCAGAAAAAACGCAACCTGTCTCCCCAGGCCATCCGGGACGCGCTGTTGCACCGCCAGTGTTCGGTGCTGCGTCACACCGGCACCGACCAACGCTACGCGATTCCCTCTTCGGCCACGGCCGAAGCCCAACTGATCTACGAGGCCCTCGGCCTGACGCTGTCGGACGTCCCCTATGCGTTGAACTGAACCGGCGACAACCCGCCCAAATCCCCGAAGTTGTGCCTAGTGAATTTGTGATGTTCAAGCATATCAATGACTTATGAATTCAAACCGTCGAAGTCAAGACAGGTTGCGTTTTTTCTGCAGTTTCACCCGGTAAGCCAGGTGTCTGACGCAGGCAAAGGCCATGTAGGCGATGGCCAGGTGCGCGCGGATGCGTCTCGGGGTCCAGTGATAGATGGGCCGGACCTTCAGGTCGTGCTTGGTGATGCGAAAGCTTCGCTCGACCTGCCACAACCCCCGGTAGCGCTGTAGTATCTGTTCCACGGGCATCCCGCGCACGTTGGTCGCCACCCCGTGCAGCCCGTCCCAGCGGGCCGCCTCGGCGATGCGCGCCAGGACGGTGTGATGCAACGCCGGGGCCGAAGCCCGGTGACGGGACGAAAGCAACCGATCGAACCCCAGTTCCCGGTACACAACCCCGTAGGCTTCGTGGATGCCGGTATTGTGCAAATCCTTCGGCACACCGATGCTTGGACCAACCCCGGCCCATGGTCAGGTAATGTACCAGGATACGAGCATGACCTAAGGCTGGGAACCGGATTGTTCGGCTCTTGTACAAGCTTTTCCAATCTCCCGTCGAGCTACAATGATTGTGCAACTGCCGGATGGATGGATCCTGCCGGCTATATATTGTTTTCTTTCGGTTCCTACGCCGCGCTTCAGATTCAACCCTATGTGGCATACTATGGCGGCTGGAGTCTGTCGCAACCTCAGGGGCAGACATGGACCACAGCACGGTTGTTTGCGCAGAATGTCCACCACTATTTTTGCATCTTTAATTCGCCTTGGTGCAGGAACGGTGTGCCCGGAGGGACATCAAGTTTGACGCCTACATACCAAATGAATTTCTGTGGTATACCGACAGTTGTGTACTGGTGAGTTTTCTCGGATGTCAGGGACACATAATGGCTAAGCTTTTTGTCCTGTTACTTGTGGTAGTGGCCTCATGTGCGTCAGGGGCCTATATAACCGGAAGGTCCGAAGGAAGGCAGGTCGAACTTCATCCACAGGGACTTTTCAATGAGGAGCAACTCGGGCAAGTAGAAAAATATCTGTACGACGGCTTCGCAGTGAATTGCTTGGATGATCCTATCACGAAAGCGTTAGTTTTGAGAATGGACCTCGTACACGTCGAAGCTATGCTCACCAATAAGGTGATGTCCTTGCCAGTAGATCAGGGTCTTGTCACATCAGCTCTTTCCGTGGGTTCTAATCCGGTTTTTGAAAACTACAAATTCAACGCTTTATTTCAAAAGTATACTTATTTTTCAATCCCGTTTGGGCAGATCCGTATCATTGCTAGTGGTATTTTTTGGTGCTGATCAAACCATATACTTTTTGAAAAATGGATATATTGTTGGTGTAGAGTCCCAAAAAATTACGTAATTGACCTTGATGTTGCAAGAATTTCAGGCTGCGGGAGCGTTTTCGATGGCTTGGAATCGCTCCCGGACCATCGGGTTGTTGCCCACATCGAGTATTAGTCGGCCGTTGGGCTGGACCAATAAACCGGCTCGATTGATGAACCGATACCGCAGGGTCTGTATCGTTTGAAACGGCAGTATCGTTCGCCGTTTCCGATTCATGGACCGCCGCTCGGCGGTGCCGATCTGCAAGGCCCGCATGAGGTTGAATGCGATGACGCTGAACACCTGCCAGGCGCTGTTGGCCTCATAGCGCTGGGTCGGTACGCAGTCGAACGCGAACCCGCCCTTGAGTTCCCCATAAACTTTCTCGTGGGTACCATGGCCGCACATGAAGAACCATAACGTGCGCCCGGTCACCGCCTTGTTGGTGACGATGGCCGAGTACTCGAAGTGACCGTCGTTGGGGTCGAACAGGTCGAGTTGATAATTCTTCGCAGTCCGATGATGGACACGCTTGCGGTACACCACGACTCGCATCCGGCGCGACCAGGCCGGCACGGCAAGCCATTGCTCGATGCACTCCACCGTCGCATCCACACGCTCCCAGTACCGGCATTCGGCAACCCTTTCCTTCAATCCCAGCCACCGCCAAAACGGTACCTTGATCGCGTACTGCACGCTCTCGGCATCCAGCACCTTGGTCATGTCCTCGCGGAAAAACGCCCCATCTATGCGCATTTCCAGCACCGGGCGCCGCTCAAGCGTCGCGTCAGTCTGCTCGAACAGCTCGTCCAGAAAGCTCACCGAAGCCTTGCCGTCATGCACATTCCCCGCCCGGTTGCCGACCCGCAACACCTGGCCCGTGTTCGCCTCGTACGCCGTGATCGGGTAATAGCTCGGCACCTTGCGTCGATGCGGGTTGAACCCCCGCCACGCGCCCTCGACCTTCAAGCCCTGTCGACACCACCGAATCGTCCACGTCCAGCGTCAGACGACGCAAACCGCTGCGCTCGATCACCTCGCCAACCAAGCGCTCGTTGACCGACAGCAGCGCCTTGACCCCGCCAGCATCGAAACCGCGCAGCCAGCGCCCCAGAGTGTGCCAGCTCGGCAACCGGCCCATCCCGCACAGTCGCTCCACCAGCGGATCACCACGCAAATAACCCACGTGACGCACCCGCCGAGCGCCCGCGATCAGCATCGCCAGCACCAGCACTGACAGCTGTTCCCCGCCGAAATCGCTCCGTGGTAGCGCACTGCCTACACGCCGCAGATTACCCCGTAGACCCAGTTGCCGAATAAACCGTCCAACCAGCTCAAGACCCGAAAAGGACGTCAGCCCTCGCGCTTCGTAGCGCAGCGTCAAACAACCGTTGATTCGCCGCCTCAAATCTGCTTTCCTTAACCTCACGAGATGTGGCCCCTCCTGCTCGGCATTGTCACAGTCCGCAAACTCAACAATGCCAGCAGTGACGCCCATCTCGCCCTACCTCACCAACTCCTCAGGCGGAATTTTCTGCAACATTGAGGCTAGCACTAAAGCAACGCATCAACGATGAGCACGAAGACGACAAAGGCGAGGAACACGACATCGGGTTTTTCGACGCGCGGGAAGATGCTCCAAAAGCGTTTGAGACGCCGGAACAAACGCTCGACCTCGTTGTGCCGCTTGTACGTCTCGCGTTCGTACGCCCAAGGGTCGAGGCGGGTGCTCTTTGGCCGCACTCGGGACTCCGCGCAATTCCCGGCGACTCGAAACGCCGTCAACACGGCTTCGGAAAACTAAGAATGCAGAATCGGCTGATTGTTCCGCTCTTGCTGCTTTTTGGTGGCGCCGCCCAGGCACAGCATGCCGCGACGTTTGTCGATTCCTTGGCCTCCGGAGGCACGGGACCCCTGATGGTCATGATTGGGCCGGGCCAATTTCGCATGGGGTGCGTGTCAGGATTCAGGTGTTGGAACAATCGGCCAGTTCGCGACGTGTCCATAGAACGGCCATTTGCCCTATCGGCCCATGAGGTCACCCGCGGTCAGTTCAGAACCTTTGTGGAGCGGACGGGATATCGAACGGACGCGGAGAAGCTCAACCACCGGGGCGGGGGTGTCCTGGGCGGCCTCGGGATACCCGGCGGTTCAGGGACTCCCGGCGGTTCACCAGGTTGCACTGGATTCTCGTTAGCCGAGGTTGAGGCGACGGATTACTACAACACTCCGATTAGAGTCCTGACATGGTCACGGCCTGGATTCCCACAATCGGATGATCATCCGGTGGTATGCATCACCTGGTCGGATGCAATGGCCTACATCCAGTGGCTTGGCTCCGAGACGGGGCGTCCCTACCGGCTGCCTACCGAGGCCGAGTGGGAATATGCGGCACGCGCGGGTACGCTGACGGGAGACGTGGATGTTTCGTCGTACTGTCCCGAGTCACGCCCGGAGCCCGTGGAATGCACAGGGACCCCATATACAGTGGCGGTTGACGAAGGCGGGCCAAACGCGTTCGGTCTCTTCCATATGGAACGCAATGCGCTCGAGTGGGTCGAAGATTGCTGGGTTCCCACATTCCAAGCCGCACCTTCGGACGGCTCGGCGCGCGTGGATGGCAGGTGCCGTCAAAGAGTGGTGCGCGGTCACGCTTGGGACACATTTTTTGTGTCTCATGAAATACGAAGCACGGCCCAGAACATCCACTCGACAAGTAATTTGATCGGATTTCGCGTGGCACAGTCCCGCGCTGAATGACCACAGCGGTTTGAGGTAACGGTTTAGCGCTGACTCTTACGGGACATTGGTTTGGGCGATGACTCCTGGACATCTGGGAGCCCGGCTTCTGCGCGACGGGGATGTTTGCTACAGTCCAAGGGATTTCCTTCATTGGCAGCGCGCCGTGAACCTGACCCAGCCGACGAACCTGCCGTCCTCGTTACAAGATCGCTGGCGACGCGTCCGGGAACGGCTGGAAACACTGCCCGAAGGGATCCTGGACCGCTACGGCGACGCGGCCGAAACCGTCGCCCGTGTGACCCTTTGCAGCGATTTCGTGCTCGGAACATTGCTCAAGCAGCCCGAAGCGCTGTTGGAGCGGCTCGCCGACGACAGTCCCCTGTCCTGGGAGGACGTGCAGGGTCGGCTGCGGTTGGAGGCGTGTCCGGAAGCCGAGGCCATGGCGGCGCTGCGCCGCACAAGGCATGTGGAAATGGCGCGCATCGCCTGGCGAGATCTGGCCGGATGGTCGGACATCGAGTGCAATCTGGTGGACTTGTCGCGGCTCGCCGACGGCCTCGTCCGTGCCGCGCTGGACAACGCCGCCGCGCGGCTTGCGCCGCGCTTCGGCCGCCCGGTCAATGCCGACGGTGAACGGGAGCCATTGATCGTCCTGGCCATGGGCAAACTGGGCGGCCACGAGCTGAACTTTTCGTCCGACATCGACCTGGTCCTGCTCTATCCGGATTCGCTTACCTTTGAAGGCAGTTGCGGCACCCGCCCCGAGGTCTATTATCGACGGCTCGGTCAATCCTTGATCGCGCTGCTGGAACAGGTCACCGGTGACGGTCTGGCTCTCCGGGTCGACACACGGCTGAGGCCGTTCGGGTCCAGCGGGCCGCTGGCTGTAAGCCTGCCGGCATTGGAAAGCTACCTGACGCAACACGGTCGGGACTGGGAACGCTACGCCTACCAGAAGGCCCGGTTGATCACCGGCAGGCGTCATGGCCGTCAGCTCTTCGACGAGATCCTGAACCCGTTCGTCTATCGTCGGTACGTGGACTATGGCGTCTTTCGGGCGCTGCGCGAGATGAAGGAACTGATCAGCCAGGAAGTGGCGCGCCGCAACATGGCCGACAACGTCAAGCTCGGTCCGGGCGGCATACGGGAGATCGAATTCATTGTCCAGGCGTTTCAGATGGTCCGCGGCGGTCAGACTCCCTGGCTGACGAGCCCGTCGCTGTTGACGGCGCTGCCGCGGCTGGAAGAGGCCGGCTTGCTCGAGGGCGGCGCGGCGGAAGCGCTCCGCGGTGCCTATCTGTACCTGAGAACCCTGGAGAATCGATTGCAGGCCATTGAGGACCGGCAGACGCATACACTGCCTGCGGACGGCGAGACCCGGGCCGTGCTGGCGTACGCCATGGGCCGGTCCCACTGGACCGACTTGGCCGAGGAGCTGGCTGTCCGGCGGCAGGTGGTTGAAACGCAGTTTTCGCGAATCGCGTTCGAGGAACGAGGGGAAACGCGCCGGGAAGAGTTGAACGAAGCGCAATGGGCGGCAGCCTGGGAACGCGCCGACATGGGCAGCCTGCTCGCCGGAACCAGCGTCGACCATCCGGAGGCCGTGGCCGAGGAATTAAACTCGCTTCGGACGGGCGGCCTGTACCGGCGGATGGACGAGACGTCACGGAAGCGGCTGGCGGAGTTTGTCGCGCGCCTCATGCCTCGCCTGACGCGCCACGAAGCGCCCTCCTGGATTGTCAGCCGGCTGATGCCGCTGGTTCGAGGCGTGGCCAGGCGCAGCGCATACCTGGTGTTGCTCAGCGAGAATCCGCCCGCGCTGAACCGGCTGTTGAAGCTGGCTGAATGCAGCGAGTTCCTTGTCACCCTGGTGGCCGAACATCCGGGCCTGCTGGACGAACTGCTGGACGAGCGAGTATTCGTGGAGCCGCCCAGCCGGGAGGAACTGGAGCGGGAACTTCAGCGGACCGTGCGCCTGCGAGGCGCGGACGACCTGGAGAACAGGCTGGAGGTCATGCGTTCCTTCCAGCTCGGCTCCATCTTTCGAATCGCAGTGGCGGATCGATTGGGAAACCTGCCGCTGATGAAGGTGAGCGACCGGCTGACCGACACGGCCGAACTCATTCTCCAATATGCCCTGGAGACCGCCGAGTCGGAACAGGTGCGGCAGCACGGCGAGCCCATGGGGGGCGATGGGGACGCGCGCCGCAAGGCCGGATTCGCCATCGTCGGTTACGGCAAGCTCGGCGGACTGGAACTGGGTTACGGGTCGGATCTGGACCTGATCTTCCTGCACGAATCTCCAGGGAAGCCGGAGACCACGGCGGGACCCCGGTCGCTTGAGAATCGCGTGTTCTTTGCACGCCTGGCGCAACGCCTGATCAACTTCGTCAGCATACAGACGCGCCACGGGCGCCTGTACGAGGTGGATACGAGGTTGCGGCCCAACGGACGCGCCGGTGCCCTGGTGTCCAGCCTGCATGCCTTCGAGTCGTACCAGACGAACAAGGCTTGGGTCTGGGAACATCAGGCGCTGTTGCGCAGCCGCGCCGTGGCGGGTTCTTCAAGAGTTCGGGAGGCATTTGAACGGGTGCGCCGCGACGTTTTGGTCAACCACGTCAATCGCAGCGATCTGCGCGGCGAAATCGCAAGGATGCGCGCGCGCATGAGAAACGAGTTGTCCCGCGGTGGGCCCGGCGAGTTCGACCTCAAGCAGGATGCGGGCGGAATCGCCGACATCGAGTTCATCATCGACTACTGGGTCCTTTCGCGTTCCTCGGAGTTTCCCGACCTTGTGGAATTTCCCGACAAGGTCCGGCAGCTCGAGGCGCTGGTGCGGAACGATCTCATTCCGGTCGAATGGGCCGACCAGATGCGCTCGATCTACCTGGCGCTCAGGGCCAGCGCCCACGAACTGGCCCTGATCGAGAGTGACCGGGTGGTTCCGGAAGGCGCCTTCGCCAAAGAACGCGCCTGGATAGGCAAACTGTGGAGCGAAGTGCTGGGGTAGGAGCGTGCGCCGGCTTTTGCGCCTTCGCGGCAGCGCCTTTAACCCGGACGAAACGCGGACTGTCCCGGTATAATCGACATCCTAGCGTTTCGAGTCAGGTCAGTGCGGATACGTCCGGGACAGGTGCAGGAGAACCTGAAGCCAGCCAACGCCGAACGGGATGTTCAGGTGACGACCGGGCAGTTGCCGCTGCACTGCCCGCCGCCGGACGCCTACCTCTGGAATTCCCACCCCAAGGTCTATCTGCCCATCGAGGTTTCCGGCTCGGCAATCTGCCCCTATTGCGGCACGCGCTACAGTCTCGTCGACAGGACCTGAATCCATGGTCATCGTCACCGGAGCGGCCGGTTTCATAGGCAGCAATCTGGTGCGCGGACTCAATCGAGCCGGTGAACGGGACATACTGGCCGTGGACGATCTGAGCGACGGTCGCAAGTTCGAAAACCTGGTGGACTGCGAGATTGCCGACTACTGGGACAAGGACGTGTTCCTCGACCGGTTGCAAGGCGGTCCCGGATTCGTGCCCCGGCTCGTCTACCACCAGGGCGCCTGCACGGTCACAACGGAGTGGGACGGCCGCTACATGATGGAGAACAACTACCGCTACTCGGTCGAGCTGTTCGACTATTGCCGCTCTGCCGGCGTGCCCCTGGTCTATGCATCGTCGGCGGCCGTGTACGGTGCGGGCGGCTGTTTCGAGGAAGACGCCGGTACAGAGCGACCGTTGAACGTCTATGGCTATTCCAAGCTGCTTTTCGACCGTCACGTGCGCCGCGTGCTTGGCGCACGGGATGCGCAGGTCGTCGGTCTGCGCTACTTCAACGTCTACGGCCCCGGGGAATCCCGAAAGGGCGCCATGGCCAGCGTCGTCCTGCACCTGCACCACCAGGTGCGGGACGACGGCGAGGCCCGGCTTTTCGAGGGCAGCGACGGCCATGCGGCCGGGGACCAGCTGCGCGACTTCGTTTATGTGGATGACGTGATAGACGTCAACCTGTGGTTCGGTCGGCACACGGAGTGCTCTGGAATATTCAATGTCGGTACCGGCCGGGCGGCGACATTCAACCAACTGGCCGACGCCGTCATCGATTGGCACGGGCGGGGCCGCAAGCGCTACATCCCCTTTCCGGGGCATCTCAAGGGCGCCTACCAGAGTTTTACCCAAGCCGATCTGGTGAAGCTGCGGCGCGTCGGCTACACGCGCCGGTTCACCGATATCGCGACCGGTGTGAAGTCGTACCTGGACATCCTTGAAGGCTCGGCGTCGGACCGCGGTGGGCAGGGACGATAGGCTGCTCGTCGTCGGTCCGGCCTGGGTCGGCGACATGGTCATGGCCCAGTCGCTATACAAGCTGCTGCTGCGCCACCACCCCCGAGCGCGCATCGACGTGATTGCTCCACCCTGGTCGAAACCCGTTCTCGACCGCATGCCGGAAGTGAGCGGCGCCATCGAACTGGATGTGGATCATGGCGCCATCGCCGTCGGCGCCCGATGGAATCTGGGCCGTCGGCTGCGCGGCGAGGGCTACGGCCGGGCGATCGTGCTGCGTCGATCGCTGAAGGCCGCGCTGGTGCCATTTTTCGCGGCTGTGCCCGTGCGTACGGGGTATCGTGGCGAATGGCGGTACGGGCTGATCAACGACATGCGGCCGTTCGACTCCGGTCGCCTGGACCAGACGGTCAAGCGGTTCCTCGCGCTGGGTTTGCCGCCTGTCTGGGAGGAACTGCCCCGGCCGCCGAGGCCGTCCCTGCGAACGGACCGTCAGAACCTGCGCCGCGCGACGCGCCGTCTGGGCCTGACGGCGGCAAGCGAAGTCGCCGCGGTCATGCCCGGCGCAGAGTACGGGCCCGCGAAGCGCTGGCCCCCCGACCGCTTCGGTGCGCTGGCCGCCCGTCTGGCGGAGGCCGGATCGCAGGTCTGGATTCTCGGTTCCGACAGGGAGCGCGGCTTGGGCGAACAGGTCAGGGCCGCGGCGGGTCAGGACGACGTTGTCAACCTGTGCGGGCGGACCACGCTAGCGGACGCGGTCGACCTCCTGGGCGCCGCCAAGGTCGCTGTGACCAACGACTCGGGCCTGATGCATGTCGCCGCGGCGGTGGGCACGCACGTGATCTGCCTCTACGGCTCGACGACTCCCAAGGTGACCCCGCCATTGACTGATCGGGCGGATATCCTCTACAGGGACCTGGAATGCAGCCCGTGTTTCAGGCGCAAGTGTCCGCTGGGGCACTTCAGGTGCATGAATGAGATCCCGGTGGAAACTGTCGCGGACGCGGCTCTTGCCGCGCTGGGCGATACCTCGGCGGCGGGATGTGCGCGTTGATCGGGTCGCGCACAAATCCGCGTCGGCAGCCGAATGCGACGGACGCGCGAGTCGAGTGCCAGGGCCAGAGCACCATCATTGTGCGGCCTGGAGAGCCTGGGTCGATATCTGCGGACTGGTTTCTGGATCGCTATTGGAGGGCAAGGGATCTCGTCGTCGCCGAGGAAGCGGGCCGCGGCGCCGTGTTGTTCGTCAGGCGGGGAGAGCAGACCTGGGCGCTGCGGCATTATCGCCGGGGAGGCGCGGTGGCCCGGTTGACCACCGACCGCTATGTCTGGACGGGCCTGGAACGCACACGGGCTTTCAGGGAGTGGTGCCTGCTCCGCAAACTGCACGACGACGGTTTGCCCGTGCCGAGTCCCGTGGCGGCGCACGTCAACCGCAGCGGGATAACGTATCGCGCCGACATCATCACCGAGCGCATCGCCGATACCCGGTCGCTGGCGGCCGTCATGGCGGCGGGCGGGATCGATGAGCACACCTGGCGGGACGTCGGCGCAACCCTGCGCCGTTTCCACGACCGGGGCCTGGATCATGCGGACCTGAACGCGCACAACGTGCTGCTCGACGTGCGGGGCAAGGTGTTTCTGGTGGACTTCGACCGAGGCGAAGTGCGCGCAGGCGCGCGCTGGAAGCAGTCGAATCTCGTCAGGCTCAGGCGCTCCCTGCGCAAGATCTCCCGCCGGTCCGGTACGCCGTTCTGGCAGGAACACTGGCGTTGGCTGTTGCGCGGTTATCGATCGCGCGCATAGAGATCCGGGTAGCTATCGGGGCGCCCCTTGAATCGCCGGTAGGTCCACATGTACTGCTCCGGCGCCAGACGGATGTAGTCCTCCAGGCGTTCCACCAGGCGCCGGGTATCGGCTACGGGATCGTCGCTCGGAAAACCGTCCGGTGGGGGGCCGATGTTCAGGGCGTATCCCGCGCGCCCGGGCAGACGCCGGAAGAAATAGGTCAGCACGGTGGAGCCGGTCATCCGCGCCAGTTTGCCCACGGCCGTGGTCGTCATGGCCGGTTCGCCGAAGAAGGGGATCATGGCGCGGTTGTTGCCCCTGCCCGCCAGGTCCGCAAGGTAGGCGACCGCGCCGCCTTCCCGCAACGTTCTGACCATGGCGCGTATGTTGTCCTTGGGGATCTGCCCGGAAAGCATGCGCTGGCGTCCGTGGGAGATCATGGCGTCGATCATTTCGTTCGGCTGGGGGCGGTACACCGCCTTCACGCCGGGAACCAGCTCCTGGAGGATCGACGACCCCGTCTCGAGACTGGTGAAATGGGCCGTCAGGACGATGATGCCGTTGCCTTTTGCCAGCGCACTGTCGAGATGTTCGCGGCCGTCTACCCGGATCAGCCTGAGCAACCGCCCGGTAGAAGCGTACCAGCCGAGCCCCATCTCCGAAAAGGCAGCCCCCACCGCGGCGAAATGATCGCGGCTCAGGCGTTTTCGCTGGGCCGGAGTGAGTTCCGGAAAACAGGCTTCCAGATTGCGTGCAACCACGCGGCGGGTCCTGGGCGCCAGCAAGCGCCCGGCCCGCCCGATGACCTTGCCCGCGGTGATCTGCCAGGGATACGGCAGCACGGCCGCCAGTTTCATCCACCCGAGCAGCAGCCAGGCGGGAAGGTACCGCGGCGCCAGAAAGCGCCGGTACTGGAACGGGCCGGAAGGGTGGGTGGATTGCATGGAGTCGCTCAATTCCCAGTGTGTGCTCGCAACGGTCTTCGGTGCCGAGTCCGCTAGGCGTAGATGTCCGGGTAATCGCCGGGTGGATTCTTGAACCGCCTGTGCATCCAGGCATACTGCTCCGGACAGGCGCGGACTTGGTCCTCCAAGCCTCGCATCAGGCGTTTCGTGTCCGCGACCGGATCATCGCTCGGCATGTCCTGCAGCGGCGGATCGATGGCCGCCACGTAACCGCTGCCGTCATCCAGCCGCCGGAATCGCAGCGGAAGCAGGGTGGCTCCGCTGATCCTGAGGATGCGACTGATCGCGATGTTGGTCATGGCCGGAAGACCGAAGAAAGGCACCGGCGCACTGTACTTTCCGCTGTAGCTCTGATCCGCAAGGTAGAAGACCACGGCATTTTCGGACAGGCGCCTGAGCAGGGTCTTGACGCCGTGCTTGGGGACCAGCTCGTCGATGAACCGCCTTCGGCGCCCGAGGATGATTCGATCCAGCAGCTCGTTATCCATCGGCCGGTACATGGCCATGAGCTTGGGGCAAATCGGACTCAATACCGCGAGGACGAGTTCCATCGGCGTGAAATGCCCGCAGAACAACACAACGCCCTTGCCCTTGCCCAGGGCTTCGTCGAGGTGCTCCCGGCCTTCGAGGCGCACGGTCTTGCGCAGGCGTTCGGGGTTGCCGAACCAGGCCGTCGCGAATTCGGTCAGGCCGATGCCCACGGACTCGTGGTGACGCTTGCACAGCTGTGCGCGTTCACGCTCGGAAAGGTCCGGAAAGCAGGCTCTCAGATTTCGCCGTATGGTGCGGCACTTGCCCCGGAACAGTGGGCAGAGCGCACGTCCCAGGTGCTTGCCCACGGCAAGTCTGCAACGCAGCGGGAGCGGGGCGACAGCTCGCAGCCAAGCGTAGAAGGTCCACACGTGCCAGTACCATGGCATCCAGAATCTGGACGGTGACGTCCATGTTGGTGTCGGCATGCGCGCAGCCTGTGCCATCGCACTTGAAATTGAGCAGATTATCCTTATTTTCTTGACCGAGCACACGGAATTGACCGGGCGCGCGCGTCCCGGATTCGGAGCAGGCATGAAACGTATCCTTTTATTCCTCGCCACCAACATGGCGATCCTGGTGGTTCTGACGGTCGCCATGCAGCTGTTGGGCATCGAATCGCTTCTCAATGAACAGGGAACGCAACTGGATCTTCAGTCGTTGTTGATCTTCTCTGCGATTATCGGTTTTGCCGGATCCTTCATCTCGCTGGCGATCTCCAAGTGGTCGGCCAAGCGCCTCACCGGCGCGCGGGTCATCGAGAATCCCGCGAACGAAACCGAACGCTGGCTGGTGAATACCGTCAAGCGCCAGGCCCAGACCGCGGGCATCGGCACGCCGGAGGTGGCAATCTACGATTCGCCGGACATCAACGCGTTTGCCACCGGGGCGAACCGCAACAATGCGCTGGTGGCCGTGAGCACGGGCCTGCTGGGGCGATTGTCCCGAAGCGAACTGGAGGCGGTCCTGGGCCACGAGGTGAGCCACGTGGCCAACGGGGATATGGTCACCCTCACGCTCATTCAGGGCGTCGTCAATACTTTCGTGGTCTTCTTTTCGCGCATCATCGGGTTCCTCGTGGACCGGCTCATCTTCAGGACCGAGCGCGGCTACGGGCCGGGCTTCTTTATCGCCAGCATCGCAGCGCAGATTTTCCTGGGCATCCTGGCCAGCACCATCGTGATGTGGTTCTCGCGCCGACGGGAGTTTCGCGCCGACCAGGGAGGCGCGCAGCTGGCCGGACGGCAGAACATGATCAATGCGCTGGAGCGCCTGCGCAGGTCGCACGAGCCCTCGGCGTTGCCGGATTCCATGCGCGCCATGGGGATTTCCTCCTCTCGCGCCGGCGGCCTTAGACGTCTGTTCATGTCGCACCCGCCGCTGGAAGAGCGGATCGCGGCGCTGAAACGCTTCTAGCCGCGCTGAAGCGCTTCCAAGGCTTGCGCCGGTGCGGAATAATACACTCGCCGGAATCCATCCTTGAAATAGTGGCTTCGGCCCCCATCTAGCCTCCATCGGGCGGGGCGGCTCTGGAGGTTATCGATGAGCGGGGAAAGGGAACCGACCACCTTCGAGTTCAAGGCGGAGGTGAAGCAGTTGCTGCACCTCATGGTGCACTCCCTGTACAGCAACAAGGAGATATTCCTCCGCGAACTGATCTCCAACGCCTCAGACGCCAACGACCGGTTGCGCTTCGAGTCGCTGAGCAATCCGGAACTGCTGGACGACGAGCCGGAGCTCAAGATCCGCGTCACACTGGATGCCGATGCCGGCACGCTGACCGTGAGCGACAACGGCATCGGCATGGACCGCGAGGAAATCGTCCGGCAACTGGGGACGATCGCGCACTCGGGGACAGCACGTTTCCTGGAGTCCCTCGACGGCAAGGCCCGCAAGGACTCGGCCCTGATCGGCCAGTTCGGCGTCGGCTTCTATTCGTCGTTCATTGTCGCCGAGCAGGTCGAAGTGCTGAGCCGCCGCGCCGGCGTCGAAGCGGACGAGTCGGTTCGCTGGATTTCCAGCGGTGACGGAGGCTACACGCTTCAAGCGGCGGAAAAGGCCACCAGGGGCACGGAGATCACCCTGAAACTCAAGCCGGACGAGAAGGAGTTTCTCGAATCCTACCGGGTGAGTGCCCTGATTCAGAAGTACTCCGATCATATCGCGTTTCCGGTGGCGCTCAAGGTTGCGGGCGATGAGGAAGGATCCGACGAGCCGGTGAACAAGGCCAAGGCGCTCTGGGCGCGTCCCAGGACCGAAGTCGACGAAGAGGAATACGTCGAGTTCTACAAGCACATCGCTCACGATTTCAAGGATCCGTTGACATGGAGCCACAACCGCGTGGAAGGCAAGCGGGAGTACACGAGCCTGTTGTACGTGCCGTCCGCCGCGCCATGGGACTTGTGGAACCGAGAGACGCCCAGGGGAGTCAAGCTCTATGTCCAGCGGGTGTTCATCACCGACGAAGCGACCCAGTTCCTGCCGCTATACCTGAGGTTCATTCGCGGAGTGGTGGACTCCGGCGACCTTTCGCTCAACGTCTCCCGCGAACTGTTGCAACAGGATCCGGTGGTGGGCGTGATGAAAAGCGCCCTGACGAAACGGGTACTCGCCATGCTGGAGCGCCTGGCGAAGGAACAGCCCGAGAAATACGAAACCTTCTGGCGGGAGTTCGGCGTGGCGTTGAAGGAAGGGCTTGCCGAGGACCCGGGCAACCAGGAGAAGATCGCCGCGCTGCTCAGGTTCAACAGCACCGCCAGCGAGGGCCAGGAGCAGGACCGCTCGTTGGAGGAATACATCGAAGCCGCGGGCGACGACCGGAAAACCATCTATTTCCTCGTTGCGGATACGCCCGAGGCCGCAAGAAGCAGTCCCCACCTGGAATCGCTGCGCGAGCGGGGCGTCGAGGTGCTGCTGCTGTCCGACCGGATCGACGAGTGGGTCATGCAGTACCTGACGGAGTACAAGGGCAAGTCATTCAGGGATGTCGCCAGAGGGGAGCTCGATCTCGGTGACGAACAGTCCGACACGAAAGTCGAGACGGAACTCGACAAGGAGCAGAAGAACCTGCTGAAGCGTATCAAGCGCGTGCTGCGTGACAAGGTGGACGAGGTTCGAGCCAGCGACAGGCTGAAGGAGTCCGCGGCCTGTCTGGTGATCGGTGAACGGGACATGGGATTTCAGATGCGCGAGTTGCTCAAGGCGACGGGCCAGGAACCACCGGTTTCGGTTCCTGCGCTTGAGATCAACCTGGGTCACCCACTCGTTGCCATGTTGAGCGAAACCGGCGAGGAAGGTCGATTTGAAGACCTGTCATGGTTGCTGCTCGAACAGGCCACGCTGGTGGAAGGACGGCCCCTGGAGCGGCCGGCAGACTTTGTTCGCCGCGTCAATTCGCTGGTGCTCGGCGCCGGCGCCGCTGCGGAATAGGGTGTTGAAACGACAGGTATGGCGTCAGGCGCCCTGCGTCGCCACCAGGTGCCGGGGCACGAGCCGGCGTTCCAGGACTTCGAACAGCAGTTCCACCCCCAGCGCCAACAGCGCGGCGGGGATGGCACCCTGCAGTATCAGCCCGGTGTCGTTCAGCGCCAACCCGGTGACAATGGGTTCGCCAAGACCGCCGGCGCCGATGAAGGCGGCAAGCGTAGCCGTGCCGATGCTGACCACAGCGGCAATTCGCACGCCCGCGAGCATGTGGGGCAGCGCCAGGGGAACGTAGACGTGACGCAAGCGCTCAAGTTCCGCGAGCCCGAGCGCCTGGGCCACCAGCCGCAGCAGCGGATCGATGGTGATCAGCGCGGTGATGGTATTGCGCGCGATGGGCAACAGCGAATAGAGAAACAGCGCAATGATTGCGGGTGTCTGACCGACTCCGGCCAAGGGGATCATCAGCGCCAGCAATGCGATCGAGGGGATGGTCTGCAGCAGTCCGGCGACGTAGAGGACTCCCGCCGAGAGCCTGGCTGAGCGGTACACTGCAAGCGCCAGACCGACTCCCACCACGCATGCCGCAAGCACGGCGATGAAGGTCAGTTTCAGGTGAGTCAGCGTGTTCCTGGCCAGGGTATTCCAAAGCGTCGGCGCCTGGCTTTCCGCCGAGGTGACAAGCCCCTGCGAAAACAGGAAGGACCTTGCCACCTCGGCGAAAGCGCGTTCCTCCACCACCACTTCGGCGTTCATGGCGCGCACGGTTTCTTCGTCCAGAAGGCCTGCAAGCTCGGAGAGCGCGGCCTTGACGTCCTGATCGAGGCCGGTTCGCACCAATGGCGCCGCCAGGTAGGCGGGAAAGAACCCAAGATCATCCTCCAGCACGGTCAAGTCGTATCGGAGCAGACCGCCGTCCGTGGAGTAGGCGTCGGTGACATCGATATTGCCTTCCCGCAGAGCCAGATAGGCAAGTCCGTGTTCGATGCCGCTCGAAGTCTGCGGCAATCCATACCGCTGTTTCAGTCCCGGCCAACCGTCGGCGCGATCTCTAAACTCGTGGCTCAGGCCGAATCGCAACTCCGGCAGGGACACCAGGTCGGAAATCCGCTGCAGTCCGTAGCGAGACGCGGTTCCACCGGTCACCGCGATGGCATAGGTGTTGTTGAAGCCGAGGGGGGCGAGCAACTCCACCCCGAGGGGCGCAAGCATCGCATTCAGTTCCGGTCCGTCCAGCGCTCCTTCCATTTCAAGAACGGCTTGCGCAACCGTGCCGGTGTACTCGGGATAGAGGTCGATTTCGCCCGTCTGCAGCGCCTGGAAGGCGACCAGCGTACCCCCAAGCCCCGTTCGGCGCTGGACCTGGTAACCACGGTCTTCAAGCATCTGCGCCATCATTTCCGCGAGCAGGTAACTTTCGGTGAACGTCTTGCTCCCGATGACGATGGGACGAGTTTGCGGGTTGGCCGCCAGGGAGGCGAACAACCCCGCCAGGAGCAGGGCGGACAGACGCCCTGTCATCGCGGTTCGCCGAACAGCCGCGCCACGTAGGCGTCGGAGGACCGCCGGACCCGCTCCGCCGGACCCTGTCGGATGATCGATCCGTCTCGAATGACCACCAGTTCGTCGGCCAGCAGAACGGCCTCCGCCATGTCGTGAGTCACCAGCACCACTGTCGTGGATTCCGACTTCATGAGCCTGAGGAACTGCTCGTGAATGTCGGCCCTCGTGAGCGGGTCCACCCCGGAAAACGGTTCGTCCAGCAACAGGATGTCAGGCTGAAGGAACAGCGCCCGGCAGATTCCGACGCGTTGCCTTTGGCCGCCCGAGAGCTCATGGGGGTAGCGTGCCGCCAGTTCGCCGTCCAGGGCCATCAGGTCCATGAGGGCATCCGTGCGGGCGCGAATCCTCGGGTCGGGCCAGCGCTCAAGCTCGCCCAGCAGGGCGATGTTCCTGGCCACGCTCATGTGCGGGAACAGCCCGGTTCCCTGAACCGCGTAGCCGATGCGCCTGCGGAACGCCGCAAGGTTGTTCGCCGGAACCGGTCGGCCGAAGGTGTTGACGGCGCCTCCGTCGGGCCGCTCGAGACCGTTGATCAGTTGCAGCAGCGTTGACTTGCCGCAACCGCTTTCGCCCACGAGACCGGTGGTTATACCGGTAGTGATTTCGAGGTCGAGATTCCGGAATACTTCGGTCTGGCCGTAGCTCTTGGTCAGGCCCCTGAATTCGATGATGCCGCCCATCGGACAGGTACGATAACATTACGCCGCCCACGACGTGCTCCGGGACGGGCTCGGAAGCGGGTCGCGGCACGAGAAGACCGGGAGCCCGGATGAGTGATCAGACAAATCCAGCGAAGGAGGAATTGAAGACCCGCTTGACTGCGGAACAGTACCGCGTCACCCAGCAGGCGGGCACCGAGCGCCCGTTCTCGGGAGAGTACAACGCCCACAAGTTGCCTGGCAGGTACCGTTGCGTCTGCTGCGGTGCCACGCTGTTCGCCTCGGCGGCGAAATACGACTCGGGAACCGGATGGCCAAGTTTCTGGGAGCCGGTCGAATCGGACGCGTTGGCCAGCGTCAGTGATACGAGTTTCGGCATGGTCCGGACAGAGGTGCGCTGTGCCCGCTGCAGTGCGCACCTGGGCCATGTGTTCGACGACGGCCCGGAACCCACGGGGCTCAGGTACTGCATCAATTCCGCATCCCTGGTCTTCGATCCCGAAGAGGGGGTTTGATCCGCGCCAAATGACATACGCGCGTCTGCCGGCACCCGTCAGAGCCTGGCCGGAACCGGATGCCGCGACTGTCAAGGACCGATGCTGCCGCCATGATCAAGCAATTGCGTGACATCCTCAGCAGGAACCTGGCGGGAACCGGGGAAGAAGAAGTCGACCGCGACCATGCCATCCGTCTGGCCACGGCCGCCCTGCTGGTGGAGGTCGTTCGTGCCGACTACGAAGAGGACCTCTCCGAGGACGAGGCGGTATTCGACCTGTTGCGGCAGTTTTTCGACCTGACCGAAGAGGAAACGGATCTGCTCATCGAGGAGGCCCGGCGGGAAGCGGATCATTCGGTTTCGCTGCAGGCGTTCACCCGGGTTCTTCACGAACGCCTCAGTCAGGCGGAGAAGCTTTCGGTGGTCGAAATGCTTTGGAGGGTGGCCATGGCGGACAGTCACCTGGACAAGCACGAGGACCACCTGGTGAGGAAGGTTGCGGGGCTTTTGTACATTCCCCACGCCGACCTGATCCGAATCCGGAACCGGGTCAGGAGCGGGACATGACGTCCGCGCCGGGGATTTCAGCTCAGGTAGCCCGGTAACGGCAGCAGCCTGAATGCGGCCTGGATAACGATCAGAACCAGCAGCGGCGACAGGTCGAGTCCGGCGATGGTGGGCAGAAGCCGCCGGGCCGGCCGCAGGATCGGCTCATTGAGGTCGGCCAGCACGACCGCCATGGGATGTCGCCCGCCCGGGCCGATCCAGCTCAGTATGACATGAATGAGAATGCTGACCGAGTAGAACCAGAGCGTGAGGCTGACCAGGCGGTAAAGGATCAACAATGGAAATGGCGCCAGGATCGAGGACGGTACGTTGCCGATGGTGAGGAGAAACCAGGTCAGGGCGCACTCCAGCAATACCAGCACCACCAGGGTGGGAACGTCCACGCTTCGGGATGTCGGCACGAAGCGCCGGACAGTGTTCACCAGCGGATTGGTGATCTGCAGGATGGCCTGGGCAAGGGGGTTGTAGTAGTCCGCCCTCGCCCACTGCAGGAGGATTCGCAACAGGAAGGCGAGCAGGTACAGGTCGCCAAGCGCCTTGACCAGATAGAAGAGTGAGCTACGCATCGCTTGCGGGGTTCATCAGGTTTCGTGGGCCGTTGGAAGCTGGCGTCGAGCGTGCCGGATTCCGGAGGCAACGATAGCATGGCTCCGGGTCGCCATACTTCATGTGCGATGTTCCGGTGCTGAACGCGGACCGAAGATGGCGGTGCCGATGCGCACGATGGTGCTGCCGGACGCCACCGCCTGTTCCAGGTCGGCGGACATGCCCATCGACAGCGTGTCCACGGGGATTCCCCCGGACATCAGTTCGTCTCCGAGGCTGCGGAGATCCGTGAAGTACCGGGTCGGGTCGGTGCCGGCTGGCGGAATGCTCATCAGGCCTCGCAGCCTGAGTTTAGGCAAACGTCCGATCTGCAATGCGAGTTCCTCCACACGGTCCGGGTGCGCCCCACCCTTTCCGGGCTCTCCGGCCTGGTTGACCTGGATGCACACATTGAGCGGTGGCGCGGCATGGGGGCGCTGGTCGTTGAGCCGTCTGGCGATCCGGATGCGATCCACCGTATGGACCCACTGAAAGTTCTCGGCCACGGTGCGGCTCTTGTTGGCCTGCAGCCGGCCGATAAAGTGCCAGACCACGGGCCGTGGCGCCAGGGCCTGGATCTTTCGGCGGGCCTCTTGAAGATAGTTTTCCCCGAAATGGCGCAGACCGGCCTGAAATGCCGCTTCGATCGCGGTCACGGGTTGTTGTTTACTAGCGGCCAGTATCACGACTTCATCCGCCGCACGTCCGGCTTCACGAAGCGCGGCCCGCAGACGGCCGCGAACGCGGTCGAGGCGCCGTGCGATCCGGACCGCACTTGATCGGAGATCTTGAGATTCAACATTCATTGCCTGCTGCCGGGGCTGCCCCGAAGTCGTCGTCCGGCCATTCATCGCCGGCCGAGGACATTGCACGGCTGCTTGCGTTCGCGGTCGAGAACGACGCGTCGGATCTTCATTTGTCTGCGGATTTGGCGCCCATGATTCGCGTTCATGGCGAAATCAGGCAACCCGACCTTGCACCACTGACTCACCGGCAGGTACAGAGTATGGTGCACGCGGTCATGGACGACAATCAGCGGAGGCGATTCGCAGAGCGTCTCGAAGCCGATTTTGCATTCAAGGTGCCCGGGCTGGCCCGATTCCGGGCCAACGCTTTCGTCCAGCGGCGCGGATGTGCGGCGGTTTTTCGCTCGATCCCGTCGGCGGTCCCCTCGTTTGGCGAACTGGGGGCTCCGGAAGTCTTCAAGGAGATCGCCTCGGCCCGCCGCGGACTGGTCCTGGTCACCGGTTCCACCGGCTCCGGAAAGTCGACCACGCTGGCAGCCATGGTGGACCACATCAACACCCACTCCCCGGACCACATCATCACGATCGAGGATCCCATCGAGTTTGTTCACCGGGGCAAGCGCTCGCTGATCAACCAGCGCGAAATCCATCAGCATACCCGGTCGTTTGCCGTGGCGCTGCGATCGGCGCTGCGCGAGGATCCGGACGTCATCCTCATCGGCGAGCTGCGCGACCTGGAGACCATTCGTCTGGCGCTGACCGCCGCCGAAACCGGCCACCTGGTGCTGGCCACACTGCATACCAGTTCCGCGGCCAAGACCGTGGACCGGATCGTGGAAGTCTTTCCGGGCTCGGAGCAAGCCATGGTCCGGGGTATGCTCGCCGAATCCCTGCGGGCGGTGATCGCCCAGACCTTGCTCAGCCGTCGCGGTGGGGGGCGCGTTGCCGCCCATGAGGTCATGGTCGCTACGCCCGCGATCCGCAATCTCATTCGGGAAGGCAAGGTTGCCCAACTGTATTCGACGATCCAGACCGGAAGGTCTCAGGGCATGTGGACGCTGGAACAGAATATCCGCAATCTGATCGACGACGGCGTGGTCGACGCCGGGACCGCGAAGCCATTCGTTCAACCCGGGTAGACCGCGCGGGCGTCAAAGACCGGCCCGTCGACACAGACTCGCTTCATGGCGGGCCCGTCGGGCGTGCTGACTCGCACGGTGCAGCCCGCACATCCACCGACTCCGCAGGCCATGAATTCTTCAAGGGCGAGCTGGCACGGCAGACCGAATTGACTCGCGAGTTCCGCGGTGGCCGCCAGCATGCCCGTCGGGCCGCAACCGAACACCTGGACCTGGTCCAACTCGTCGTCGGTCAGCGACTGCAGTACGGTTCGGGCCAGGTCCGTGACGAATCCCGAGAAGCAGCCTTCATGGCCCGCTTGGCTGGCCAGTCGCGACGGCACGCCCCAGGATTCCAGCATCTGGACGCTGGCGGAGGCCGAGGCGGGGGCGCCGGGCACGGCCATGGCTGTGCCGGCCAGGTCGAAGGGGAAGGGGACTTCAGAGCCCATCAGCACCACGACCTGGAACCGCGGATCATCCTTCAGGGATTCGGCGAGGAATACCATGGGTGGAATGCCGACTCCGCCGCCGATGGCGAAAATCCGCGGGCGTGCAGGATCAGGTGCGAAACCATTGCCGATGGGACCGAGCACGCTGACCGATTCACCACGGACACGCGCTCCGAGGTCTTCCAGTCCGCGGCCGACGGGCTTGTAAAGAAAGTCGAGCCAGCCCTGTTCCGGGTTCGTCCGCATGATCGACAGGGGGCGACGCATGGGGATCGCCCCGCC
This sequence comes from Candidatus Rariloculaceae bacterium, assembly GCA_965221035.1. GTDB lineage: Bacteria > Pseudomonadota > Gammaproteobacteria > Steroidobacterales > Rariloculaceae > UBA6522. The sequence goes on along the minus strand of OZ244860.1, from coordinate 2,151,717 downwards.
GCACCGCAGGTGGGCAAAACTGCCCGGCACGGCGTCCGCCGCGCAATGCGGCGCCCGTACTCGCAGGACAAACTGGTTGCCCTCGAACCGTTGCTGGGAAAGGATTTCGGCATCTTCCAGGTGGATCGTGCCGCGGGTCCGGGGGACAGTCATGCGGTACCGTCCATCCATTGCCGGGCAATGATACAGGCCGCATGGCTGTCTATGTCACCCTTGCTGACGCGTCGTTTCCTCAGCCCGGATGCCCTTTCCTCCCGGAGTTGCGACTCCGCGGCCCGGGAACTCAGCATTTCATCGGCGGTGGCGACGGGGAGTCCATAGCGGCCTTGCAATGCGTTGACGAACGCCCGTGCGCCGGCGGCCACGTCCGAGGCACCCGCTCCGCCGGGAATTCCCACTACCAGCTTTCCCGGACGCCAATCCTCGACGATGCGGTCCAGGAGGTGCCATGGAGGTCCGCCCGCGGCGACCAGCGCCTTGAGGGGTGTGGCCGTGCCGGTGAGCAGGTTGCCGGTGGCAACGCCGATTCGTCGGTGCCCGAAGTCGAACGCGAGCACGATGTTGAGGTCGGCGGCGGGACTCAATTCCGGTCGCCCGTTCCGCTCTCAGGCGTGCCCGGCATACGTTGACAGCTGGTGGGGTTCGACGCCCAGCAATGCCGTGGCGGCCGCCCAGCGCTTCTTGATGGGTGTTTCGAAAATGACCGCGGGGTCGGCGGGGACGTTCAACCAGGCGTTGGCGGCGATTTCCGCCTCAAGCTGGCCGGGATCCCAGCCGGCATAACCCAGCGCGACCAGCGCCGGTCTGGGGCCGGTGCCCCGGGCCATGGAGTCGAGAATGTCCTGGGAAACCGTGACCTTGATGCCTGTGCCGGCGGCTCTCAGGGTGTTGTCGAACTGTTCGCTGGATTGATGGATGACGAAGCCCCTGTCGACCTGAACGGGTCCGCCGCCCATCACCGGGCGACCAGCCTGAAATTCGTCGACGACCTTCAGCGAGAGCTGCCTGAAGATTTCCGAAACCCGCATGCGCAAGGGACGATTGATGACGATGCCAAGGGCACCCTTTTCGTCGTGCTTGCAAACGTAGGCGACGGTGCCGCTGAAGTTCGGGTCCCTCATGCTTGGCATGGCGATCAGGAATTGGTCTTGCAGTATGCTCATGGGAGGCGCGGTTGGACGAGCGTGAGTTGATTATCGCATCCCGGCATCCCGGGCCGCTACCATCGGGGTACGCCATTGCGGCGCCCGGAGCCGGATGGAAACCCTGGCGCGATCCGGTCTCAAGTCGAGAGCCTGGCCTCGATGGCCTTGATGAGCAGACCGCCAATATCCACATCGAACGCCCTGTCCAGTTCACGTATGCCGGTGGGACTCGTGACGTTGATCTCGGTGAGGTGGTCACCGATGACATCAAGTCCGGCAAACAGGATCCCCTTGCGCTTGAGCACCGGACCGACCTCCGCGCATAGCCAGCGGTCCCGCCCGGTCAGCTCCCGGCCCTCTCCCCTGGCGCCCATGACCAGGTTGCCGCGCGAATCGCCGGGGCCCGGGATCCTGGCCAGCGCGAATGGCACGGTTTCACCGTCGATGAGAAGGATTCGCTTGTCCCCGTCAGTGATTTCCGGAATGTATCGTTGAGCGAGCGCGAACCGGGTGCCGTGCTCGGTCAGTGTTTCCAGGATGACGTTGGTATTGGGATCTGCCCGGTCGACCACGAAAATCGACTTGCCGCCCATCCCGTCCAGGGGCTTCAGCACCACCTTGCCCTGCTCCATCAGAAACTCCTTCAACTCGATTTGGGATCGAGTGATGAGGCTGGGAGGGGTGCAGTGCGGGAACCACGCCGTATAGGCCTTCTCGTTGATGTCGCGCAGGCTGGCCGGTCGGTTGACGACCAGGAGCCCTCGTTTTTCGGCAAGTTCCAGGATATAGGTCGTATAAATGTACTCCATGTCGAAAGGCGGGTCCTTCCGCATGAGAACCACGTCCAGTTCGTCAAGGTTGCCCCGCCATGGGTCGCCGAGGTCAAACCATGCGTCGTTGTCGTCCGTTACGGTGACCTGCCGACCGTGGCCTTGGGCCACGCCGTCGCGTACCGCCAGATCCTGCTGGCGGAAATAGGTCAGCGCCCAGCCGTGCCGCTGGGCGGCCAGCAGCATGGCGAGGGTGGAATCTTTCTTCGGCTGTATGCTTTCGATGGGATCCATCACCACGCCAAGGCGACGAATTCGGCTCATGATGGTCCTCTATTGTCTGAACGGACGCGAAAGCTACCATAACTTGGGTCGATTGGAGCGCGCCGAATGGATCTTGGCCTCGAATCGTGCCAAGGGGCCCACAAAAGAAACCCGGCGGTGGGAGCGCCGGGTTGGATTGTTATTGTTATCGGAGTTTACGGTTTCAAATATGCGGCCTGGCTGCTGGTTGCATTGCTTCGTTAGCCTAAGGGTCTGTTCAAGCGGTCCAACCGTTGTTGGGTTATTGTCGCAGCCTGCAAGTCTTTTTCTTGTTCTCGTTCTGATTCTTGTTCGAATCACTAATTTAACAGAATCGAATCGAAATTCGCACAAAATTCCCTGGAATTGCGAATTTGTTCTGCTTCCAAACTTGCCATTGATTGCGCAGAAATATCGATAAAGCCACTTATTTCTATGGAAAACAGACATTTAGATCGGGGGTAGTGTGTCTGCCCACAGGCCACGCGTGACATGATGGCACAAGATTGTCAAGTGCTTGCCTTACGGGGTTCTTGTGCTTTTCTGGTTCATGTACCAAAGATAACATATTGTATATATTAGTTATTTTCAGGGTTGCAACCGCTGCCAGCTCCACGATCCGGCGCTGAAGGAGTCATCGTCCGCGGGTGTGAGTAATCGTTCGTATCGCACCCGCTCGTGAAAGCGATCGACGCCTTCCGACCAGAACTCGACGGTCGCGAACCACAGTCGGTAACCGCCCCAGAATCCCGGTCGCGCAAGAGTCGCTAGAGCCGACTCGGAAGGAGAGTCCGTGCCGGCGGGATCGGGCAGGTTGAATTCCCTTGCTTTTAGCCGTGCCCGTTCCACGAGTTCGTCCGGTCCCGTCAGCGGTTGGCTCTGGGCGCTGACCCACGCGTTGAGCCGACTTTGCCAGGACCGGGTGGCAAAATAGACATCGCTTTCCTGGGCGGGGCTGCGTACCACAGGACCCTCGACCCGGATCTGCCGCCCCATTCGGTCCCAGTGAAGCACGGCGGCGGCATCGGCGCACTCGGCGAGTTCCAGGCCCTTTCTCGATCGGTAGTTCGTATGGAAGACCGCATACCCGTGGGTCGGCGAAAGGTCCTTCAGCAGCACAATCCGCGCGGAAGGACGTCCGGATGCATCGGCCGTCGCCAGCGTAAATGCGTTCGGATGCCGCAGTCCGGATCGCCGTGTGGCTTCGGCGAGCCACCCCTCAAACAGCTGCACGGGATCGTCCGGCGGTGTTCGCAGCGGGGGGCTTGCGATGCGTCGTTTGGCCATGGAATACCCGATAGAGAAGCCGGAGCGTCAGACGGCGACGACACGGGTTCCGCCGGCGCGGCGCGGATCGGATGCCGCCTGAACCTGCCCCGCCGCGTCGACCCTGGCGGCGGCGACGCCGCCGAAGTACATGGAGTGCGGTTCGAAAGCGTGCGGTTCAGGGGCGTCCGCCGGCAATTCGTCCATCGGCTCGTGGGCCAGACGGGCTCCGGTATCGTCAATTTCCAGATGTAGCCTCGGCGCATTGATGGCTTCGGCAAGTGAATCACCACGCAGCAAGAGCCGGTCGAGAACTTGCGCAAGCGCGGTGGTGATTCGGGCCGCGCCCGGCGACCCGATGGCGAGCGTGTTGCCCAGACTGTCGCGGGTGACGGTCGGCGCCATGTTGGAAGGCAGACGCGCACCGGGCGCGGGACCAGTCACGTCCCGGGGAATCAGTTCGAGTTCTCCGAGACAATTGTTCAGCCAGATTCCGGTACCCGGAGGCATGAGCCCGGAGCCGTAGCCAGTGGACATGGTGATCGAGCAGCCCAGCCCGGTTTCGTCCGTCGCGGACGTCTGCACGGTGGAGGGGGATCCGAGCAGGTGAAGATCCTGACGGCCTATGCCGGCCATCAGCCGGTCCATGTCCCGCTGTGCCGGGAGCGAGTCGCCGGCCACTCGATGGCGGAAACCCAGCACAAGCTTCTGCGCGGCGATCTGCCGTGCCGTGGGGTCCGAAGGCAATGTCGGGTATTCGCCCGCCATGAGAGTCAGCATCGCGGTCAGGACCACACCGCCCAGCGCGGGTGGTGGATTCGTGGCGACTTGCCAGCCCTTCACCGACGCAACCAGGGGTTTCCTGGTCTTCGCCCGGTACGCGGCCATGTCCTGGCGGGTCAGCGTGCCGCCACGGGTCCGCACATGGTCGGCCAGCTGTTTTCCGAGTTCTCCGGAATAGAATTCCCGCGCCCCGAGTTCCGCCACTCTTCGCAGGCTGTCGGCCAGGTGCGGGACTCGTATCGGGGAGCCTCTTGGTTTGAGATGACCCTGCTCGTCGTGCAGGCAGGCCCATCCGTCACGGTCCTGTCCGTAGATGCTGTCCGCGCAAATCCGAAGATAGTGATAGCTGGCGCCGGGCAGGGGAAAGCCGTCCTCGACCGCGGCGATGGCCGGTTCGAACAACCTGCGCCAGGACAGCGCTCCAAACCGGTCCGATGCCTCACCCAGCGCGGCGACGCTGCCCGGAACCGCGATGGACCCCGGCCCCGCCACGGTCTTCACGCCCCCGCCGTAGTCCAGAAAAACCTCGACACCGCCGGTGCCCAGGCGGTCTTCCGGCAGTCCGAGCCCGGGCGCAGCGGCATAGCCGTCGATCACCACGGCCGGCTTGTCCGCCGGCCAGACGGTCACGAATCCTCCGCCGCCCATTGCGCAGACGCCGGGTTCGGTGTTCATGGAGGTCAGCACGGCGGCTATGGCCGCATCCACTGCATTGCCGCCGAGCCGGGCGACCGCCGCGCCGGCGTCCGCGGCGAGCTGTGACGACGAGGCCACCGCCACGTTCATGGTCGACCCAGGGCTTCGGCGTGAAATCGCATGTGCCTTTCCATGAAGGAACTGACGAAGAAGTAACCGTGATCGTAACCGGGCCGTTCCGTGAAACGGAGCTTCTGGCCGGAGGCATCGCAGGCCGCCCGCAGGTCGGCTGGCCGGAGCTGGTCGAGAAAGGGATCGCCACCACCCTGATCGACCAGCAGCGTATGCGCGCTGGGTTGGCGCCGAACCACCTCGCTGACGTCGTATTCCCGCCAGGCCCGCTCGTCGTCGCCCAGATATTCGGCCAGCGCGTTCCTGCCCCATTCCGATCGGCTGGCCGCGCAGATCGGCGCGAAGGCGGATACCGACCGATATTCTTCAGCTCGCCTGGTGCCGACCAGCAGCGCTCCGTGACCGCCCATGGAATGACCGCTGATGGACTTGCGCGCGGGGTCAATGGGCAAGTGGGAGTTGACGACGTCCACCAGTTCCTTCGCCACGTAGTCGTACATCCGGTAGTGCGCCGCCCAGGGAGCCTGCGTCGCATTGACGTAGAACCCCGCGCCGCTGCCTACGTCGATCCGGTCATCCTGACCGGGGATGTCCACGCCGCGGGGGCTGGTGTCGGGAACGACAAGTGCGATTCCGAGCGCTGCGGCGTGACGTTGCGCGCCCGCCTTGACGACGAAGTTTTCCTCCGTACAAGTCAGGCCCGACAGCCAGTAGAGGGCGGCAACGCCGTCGGCATCCTCGGGCAGGAACACGGCAAACCGCATGGGGCACCCGCAGCTGGTCGAGTCGTGCTCGTAAGTGCGTTGCGAGCCGCCAAAGCAGCGTGCTTCGGATACCATCCGGATTTCATTCATGTTGCGCTCTCTTGTTGGCTCCGGGTCGGGCGCGCCACTTCCAGGGACATGGCCGGCCGACGTTCCACGGGAGGGGCGCCGCCGCACTTGTGGACTGAAAGCCGCGGAACGCAAGGTTACACTAACGCAGCCGTTTCGGGAGCGATGAGATGAGCCTGGATGAGTTGCGAGAACGCCTGACCGCCCTGGACCGCGAGCTGATTTCGCTCGTGGCGAAGCGACAGGAGGTCGTCGCCGAAGTGAGTTCCCACAAGTTGCGGACCGGTGCCGCGACACGCGACTATGCCAGGGAGCGTCAGGTTATCGAGGGCGCGCGACTCCAGGCGGAGGCGCTTGGACTCGACACCGAAGTGGCGGAGCAGGTCATGCGGGCGCTCATTCGCTCATCGCTGACGCACCAGGAACGGCGGCGGGTCGCGGAGCAAGGCACCGGCGCGGGACGGTCCGCCCTGGTCATCGGCGGCGCAGGCAAGATGGGCGGCTGGATGGCCGAGTTTCTGAGCTCCCAGGGTTTTCGCGTTCGGCTTGCGGACCCGAGGCGATCCAGGCTGCCCTATCCGCGGATTCCGGACTGGCGCCAGGGCGACCTGGAGCATGACATCATCGTCGTCGCCGCGCCCATCAAGGCGACTGCGGAAATACTCCACGCACTGGCCGAACGGCGGCCCGGCGGATTGGTGATCGACGTGGGGTCCTTGAAGACTCCTCTGAAATCGGGGTTCGAGGCCTTGATTGACGCAAAGTGCCGGGTTGCGTCGATTCATCCCATGTTCGGACCGGATACGCGACTGCTGTCGGGACGTCACGTCATATTCGTGAATGTGGGTTCGGCGCAGGCCCTCGACGAGGCGCGGCGACTGTTCGAATCGACCATGGCGGTTCGCGTCGACATGAGTCTCGACGATCACGACCGTGCGATCGCCTACGTGCTGGGACTGTCTCATGCCCTGAACCTGACATTTTTCACGGCGCTTGCGGAAAGCGGAGAACTGGTTCCGGCACTCCAGGCGCTTTCGAGCACGACCTTCGACGCCCAACTGCAGGTGGCCAGCGGCGTGGCGCGCGACAATCCTCAGCTCTACTTCGAAATCCAGGCCCTCAACCGGTTCGGCGGTGCTCCGCTGGATGCGCTGGTGGACGCCGCCATGCGGGTTCGGGACCTGGTACAGACCAATGATGAATCCGGTTTCGTCTCCTTGATGGAGGCCGGCAGGGACTATCTGGACGTACGCGAGTCTTGATGTGCACCCGGTGTCGCAAGCCCGGTCATGCCGCTTGCGGACAATTGTGAAAGAATGCTGTCAGACTCTGGCACCTCGATATGGACTGGATCGATTCGGAAGGCTTTCGTGCGAATGTCGGCATGATTCTCATGGACGGCGACGGGAAAGTGCTCATCGGCGGGCGCGCCGGGGGTCGCGGATGGCAGTTTCCCCAAGGCGGCATCCGCCGCCACGAGAGTGTGGTCGAGGCGATGTACAGGGAACTCAAGGAAGAAGTCGGCCTCGACAGCGGGGATGTGGAAACGTTGGGCTTTACGCGCGACTGGCTGCGTTATCGATTGCCGGAGCGATATCAACGCAAGCAGAAACCGCTTTGCATCGGACAGAAGCAGCGTTGGTATCTTCTGAAGCTGCTTTGCGATCCCGGCTGCGTGCGTTGCGATACCACCGTCGAACCGGAATTCGACCGATTCCGCTGGGTCCAGTATTGGGCGCCGGTAGGCAAGGTGATCTATTTCAAGCGCCAGGTCTACGCACGAGCGTTGACCGAGCTGTGCGGTGTGGCCTCTCCTCCGCCTCCACCTCCGCCGCGATGGTGGCCTCGGCACTGGTGGCTGTCGGATACGGGTTGAAACGGGCCCACCCGGCATGCCCGACGCTTCGCTTGCCGAGCTCGGATTCCGGAATTAGATGTGGACGCAAACACGCAATCGCGTCATCATTGGCGTATGGCAAGCGAACTTCAATTGCCGCCACCGCTCAATTTTACCGATGCGGCGGCGGACAAGGTGGGTCAGCTGATCGAGCAGGAGGGAAACTCCGAGCTCAAGCTGCGCGTATACATTTCCGGGGGCGGATGCTCGGGTTTCCAGTACGGCTTCACGTTCGACGAAGCGATCGAACAGGGAGATACCGAGATCGAGAGTCGCGGTGTCACGCTGTTGATTGACCCAATGAGTGTGCAATACCTGATGGGTGCCGAGATCGATTACAAGGAAGACCTTTCCGGCGCACAATTCATAATTCGCAATCCCAATGCCACCACGACCTGCGGTTGTGGGTCGTCGTTCTCCGTTTAGGTCCCCGTGGCGAACGCCCACCCTGGTGTTTCGCAAGTCATAGAGTTGCCGTCCAGGGAAGAACCGCCGGCCGTCATGGCCGCGGTCGACCTCGGTTCCAACAGTTTCCACATGGTGGTCGCCCGGCTGAGGCATGGGCAATTCATCATCATCGACCGAATTCGGGAGATGGTGCGGCTCGCTTCAGGACTTGACGCGAAGGGGAGATTGAGCGAAGACGCCGCCGAGCGGGCATTGGGTTGCCTGGGGCGTTTCGGCGAGCGGCTCACGGACGTGCAAGCCGGAAGGGTGCGTGTCGTGGGCACCAACACGTTGCGCCAGGCCACGCGCGCGAGGGGTTTTCTGAAAGCCGCGCAAGCTCTTCTGGGACACCCTGTGGAGGTCATTTCCGGCATTGAAGAGGCGCGGTTGATCTACTTGGGCGTTTCTCACCATATGCCAAGCGCCGGGGACCAGATGCTGGTGATGGACATCGGTGGAGGCAGCACGGAATTGATCATCGGTGAGGGCTACCAGCCCAAGTACATGGAAAGCCTGTTCATGGGCTGTGTCGGCTTGAGTGAGCGGTACTTCAAGCATGGCGCCGCAAGCGCCGAACGTTTCCGGAAGGCGCGGCTTGCGGCCCGTCTGGAACTGCAGCCCGTGATCGCAACCTTCCAGTCCATGGGTTGGCAGAGTGCGGTGGGCTCTTCGGGAACGGTCCGCGCCGCGGAACGTGCGGCGCGAAGCCTGGGGCTGATCGAACGCGGACTGACCGTGGATGCCGTAGAAACGATTATCGACGAAGTGACTCGTGCCGGCGGTGTCCAGCAATTGGGGCTGTCGGGCTTCAACCCTCAGCGGACACCGGTCTTCCCCGGTGGAATCGTGATTCTCCTGGAGGCCATGGCCGGGCTGGGAATCGATGAATTGCAAGTCAGTGATGGCGCGCTGCGCGAAGGCTTGCTGTATGACATGCTCGGTCGTATCCGCCGCCACGATGCCAGGGATCGGACAATCGAAGGATTGCAATTGCGCTTCAATGTGGATCGCGCCCAGGCGCAGCGGGTGGAATCATCCGTGCTGAGTCTCCTGTCGCAGGTGGAATCTGACTGGGACTTGAAGGGCGAGTTCCATGCCCGAGTCCTTGCCTGGGCAGCGCGTCTCCACGAATTGGGCCTGGATATCGCTCACGCCAAATACCATCGTCACGGCGCCTACCTGATCGCCAACGCCGACCTGCCCGGATTCAATACGCTGGAGCAGCACCTTCTCGCCATCGTTGTGGGCCACCATCGACGCAAGCTGGACGGATTCGACACCTCCGCGCTGCCCTCGTCCATGCGCGAAGCCGCCCTGAGGCTGACGGTGTTGTTCCGGATGGCGGTGTTGCTGAACCGCAGCCGCAAGACCGTGGAATTTCCGCCGATCATGCTCTGCGCCTCGGGCAAGCGGTTAAGGGCGCTGTTCGACCGTGCCTGGCTTCTGCAAAATCACCTGACCCGTGCGGATCTCAAGCAGGAACAGGCATGGCTCAAGGCGGCCGGGGTGAAATTCCGGTTCGGCCATCAGGAGGATTCGGAGAGTTCCCGCAGTAGAACGGTCTGCACCGAGACCGCCTCTTCCTCCGCTTGCGGTTGACAGCGGCGGTAGGTGCCGTCTGCGTTCAATTCCCAGGCCTGCGTATTGTCGTCGAGGTTGGTCTGAAGGTCCCTGACCAACCGCCGCTTCAGCGCACCGTTGAGGATCGGGTACATGATCTCGATGCGGCGGTATAAATTGCGGTCCATCCAGTCCGCACTGGAGCAGTAGACTTCCTCCGCGCCGTCATTTTGGAAGTAGTAGCATCGAGCATGCTCCAGGAAGCGCCCGACGATCGATCGTACGCGTATATTCTCGGAGACCCCGGGGATGCCGGGCCTCAGGCAGCAGATGCCGCGGACAATCAGATCGACGGAGACGCCTTCCATCGACGCCTTGTACAGCGCCCGAATCACGTGCGGTTCCACCAGCGCGTTGACCTTGACGACGATCCGCGCCTTGCGGCCGGCTGTCGCGTGGCTTGTTTCGCGCCGAATCAGTTCGATGAGCTTGTCGCGCAGGGTGAATGGAGCCTGAAAGAGCAGATTCAAGCTTGAGGTCTTTGTCAGGCTGGTTATCTGCATGAATACCTGGTGGATGTCCTCGCCCAATAGCTCATTGGCGGTCAGCAAACCGTAGTCGGAGTACACGCGTGCCGTCCTGGGATGGTAATTGCCCGTGCTGAGGTGCATGTAGCGCCTGAGCCGTGCGCCCTCCCTGCGCACGACCAGCAACATCTTGCAGTGCGTCTTGTAGCCCGCGACGCCATAGACCACATGGGCGCCCGCTTCCTGCAGGCGGTTGGCCAGCTCGATATTCGCCGCCTCGTCGAACCGTGCCCGGAGTTCGATCACCACCATCACCTCCTTGCCCGCCCTGGCCGCCTGCACCAGGCTGTCCACCAGCGGGGAGTCCGGGCTGGTCCGGTAGAGCGTCTGCTTGATGGCCAGCACGTCCGGGTCGGTGGCGGCGTGGTAGAGGAAGTCCATCACCGGCGTAAAGGACTGGTAGGGGTGATGCAGCAGGATATCCCCACGGGCGATGACGTCGAACACGTTGGCGGAGTTGATCAGGACCTTGGGGACGCCCGGCGTGAACGGGCGATACTTCAATTGCGGCGAGTCGACGAGATCGTAAACTGCCAGCAGCCGCTCGAGATTGACGGGACCGTCCACCTGATACAAGTCCTGGCGGTCCAGGTTGAAATGTTCCAGCAGGTACTCGGCCAGCTCGTCCGGGCAGTTATGAGCCGTCTCAAGGCGAACGGCGGCGCCATATCTGCTCTCGAACAGCTCGCCTTCCAGTGCCCTGATGAGGTCGTCGACCTCTTCGTGATCCAGGTAGAAGTCGCTGTTGCGTGTCACTCGAAACTGGTAGCAGCCTTCAATGGTCAGGCCGGCGAACAGCTGGTCGGCGAAGGCATGGATGATGGACGAAAGCAGGACGAAGTCAGCGCTCCCGGTGCCGGGCAGTTTCACCGGCAACTGGATGAGCCTGGGCAGCGACCGCGGTGCCTGAACAATGGCACGGTGCCGCTGGCGTCCGAACGCGTCCCGGCCATGAACGCTGACTATGAAATTGAGGCTCTTGTTCAGTATGCGTGGTATCGGGCGGGTGGGGTCCAGCGTGGTGGGACTGAGCACCGAGACCACCTCGGTGTGAAAATAATTCTCCAGCCAACTGCGCTGATCCGCGCTCCACTCGGAACGCCGAATGAACCGAATTCCGGCGTTGGCGAGTTGCGGGATGAGTTCGTCGTTCAGTACCCGGTATTGTTCGGAAACCAACCGGCCTATCCTGTCCGCGAGGATCCGCAGGACTTCGGCGGGCGCCATGGATTCAGGGCCGATGGGGGCCGGGCTGATCGCCAGACGCTGTTTCAGGCCCGATACGCGTATCTCGAAGAATTCGTCCAGGTTGGTGGAGGATATGCAAAGGAACTTGAGCCGTTCCAGCAGCGGGACGGTCTCATCCCTCGACTGCCGCAGCACCCGCATGTTGAATTCGAGTTGCGACAGCTCCCGATTGATGTAGTAGTCGGGCAGCTTGAGATTGACGGTGTCCACGGCGAGAGATTCTAGGGTCGGCCGCCGTAGTATACGCCCCCCAGCATCGCGGCACGGCGGGCGCCGGTGACGGCAGGGACGTTGCCCGTTTCACCGCGCAATCGAGCCCGCGACAACCAGGCAAACAGCACGGCCTCCACCCATTCCGGTTCGATCCCGTGATGGCCTGAGGATTCCACGGGGATGCCTTCCAGATGGGCGGCAAGCCGTTGCCGCAACGCCCCATTGCGAGCGCCGCCGCCACAGAGAATGACGCGGTGCGGTCGGCGGCCCGCATCCCTTGTCGCGAGGGCGATGGTGGCCGCGGTCAATTCGACGAGTGTTGCCTGGACGTCCGCGTCGCAGGGTCTTTCCGTCGTTCTCTCCAAGGCTGCCTTTAGCCAGTCGAGATTGAAATGTTCAAGGCCCGTGGACTTGGGCGCCGGGAGCCGGAAGAAGGGATCCGACCGCATTTCGTCCAGAAGCCCACTGTGCACATGTCCGGTCCGCGACCACGCGCCATCGTGGTCGTAAGGCCGGCCGATGCAACGCTGCGCCCACCTGTCCAGCAAAGTATTTCCCGGGCCGGTATCGAAACCCAGGGGCGCGCGTCCGGACACCAGAATACTGACATTGGCGATGCCTCCGATGTTGACGACGGCGCGACGCTCGCCGGGGTCGGCGAAGGCCCATTGGTGGAATGCAGGCGCCAGCGGCGCACCTTGGCCACCGAGGGCGATATCCATCTGGCGCAGGTGCCCCACGGTGGTGATTCCGGTGCGGGCAGCCACTGTGCTGGGGTCGCCCAACTGCAGCGTAAAGGCTTCCTGCCCATCCGGCCGGTGGAAGACCGTATGGCCCGAGTGGCCGATGCCCGCGACACTGCCAGGGTCGTGTCCGCTCTCGTCAAGCAGCCGGAGCGCGCAATCGGCGAAGAAACGGGCGATGGCTACGTCAAGACCGCCCAGTTCCTCCAGGGATACCGTTGAATTGGCTAGCAATGTCTCGATGCGTTGCCGAATGCTGGCGGGATAGGGCGTGGTGGACGTGCCGTGAATTTCGTATCCGCGGGAATCCAGCGTGACCAATGCCGCATCCACCCCGTCCTGGCTGGTGCCGGACATCAGACCAAGGTACAACCTGCCCACAGGCTAGGGCCTGTCAACGCTACCCGAGAATGCCCTGAGTTGAGTTGAACGATGCAGATCGAGCCGACGCCAAAGTGTTGCCGCGTAAGACTGAAACTCGACCAGTTCGGCATCCGCCAGGTACACGGGTTCCGAGGATGCGAAGGAAGCGGTTTGCGGGTCGCGATGGACTCCGTCGACCTGGTACTCGTAGTGCAGGTGGGGACCTGTAGCCATGCCGGTCATGCCGACATAGCCGATGGTCTGGCCCTGCTGGACACGGCTGCCAACTTGAATCTCGGCAAACCGGGACAGGTGGGCGTAGAGGGTGGTGATCTTGCCGCCGTGCCTGATGACTACGGTATTTCCGAAACCATTTCGGGACCCCCGGAAGCTCACGGTGCCGTCCCCGGCCGCGCGAACCGGAGTGCCGGAGGGCGCCGCATAGTCGACACCCCGGTGAGGGCGGATCGTGTTGAGGATGGGATGGAGGCGACTCTGGCTGAAGGTTGAACTGATTCTCGTGAAGTCGACCGGGGCGCGGATAAACGCCTTTCGAACGCTTCGCCCTTCCGGAGTGAAATAATCGGCAACTCCGCTGCCGTCCTCATGACGGGCTGCGCGGTAGGGCATACCCTGGTTGATGAACTCGGCGGCGAGAATGGTGCCGTCTTTCAGTTTCTCCCCGTCGCGCCAGAGCTGTTCGTAAATGACCGTGAATTCGTCGCCGGTGCGCACGTCCTTGAGGAAGTCGATATCCCACTGAAAAATTTCGGCCATTTCCATTATGACCGGTTCGGCGATACCGGCATCCTGAGCCGCCTCGAACAGTGACCTCTCGATAATCCCGTGGGCGGCGGTGGTAAGCGTTTCCACCGGCCGCTCAATCAGGGCCGCGCTGAAGTTGTCGGTAGTTCGCTCGATTCGCAGAGCATTGAAGTCGTCGATCTCGCGTTCCAGCGATCGCACCCGTCCCTGATCGTGGGTGACAATGACTTCGTTGCCGGGGCTCAGCATTCGCAAGTAGTGTGTGGCATCAGTCAATTCCACCATGGCGTGAAGGTCGCCGAGGTTCAGGTCGTGCCGCCTGAACATCTGGCCGAGGGAGTCCCCTTGCGCCACGGTCATTCGAATCCTGTTCCCGGAAACCCTGTCCCCGGAGACCCTGTCCTCGGAAACCCTGTCCTCGGAGACCCTGTCCTCGGAGACCCTGTCCTCGGAGACCCTGTACTCGGACAGGTCACGCTCCGGGATTTCCGGTTCTTGCGCCGAGGGCATGTCGGGCACGATACTTGCTATCGGTGTGGACTCTGCCGACGATGGTCGCTCGGGCGTCTCCGGTATCGCCGCCGTCTCGCTACCGGCTCTCACGAGAACCAGCATCGCCGCGACGACAACCAAGGGCATGGTCATGCCCGCGGCAAGCCGGGTCCAGCGTCGCAGTGGGGCCGCCGCCGCTCCCATAGGGGCGTCCCTGCAATCGTGGCGAATACCGCTTGGAAATGATCCCACTGAATTCCCTCCAAGAAACAACCAATTACTGTAACGAGTTGTTTTGCTGCCGTCAAAACGGCAAGAAGTCATTGAAGCCGTTAGTTCCAGTTGAGTTGAAGGCTGAACGGGCTATACTCGCCGCCAAGCGAAACGCCGAGGGTCGATTGCAGCCGCATGAAGACCTTTGCGGTGGGTGGTGAATTTCGTATTCGGAACGGTGGGCCGGAAGATTTCCCCATGCTAGACGCCACGCAGGTCGATGTGGACCGACAACTCGAGGAATTGCGCCGCGGCGCGGTGGAAGTCCTGCTCGAAAGCGAATTGCGGGAACGGTTGCGTCTGGGCAGGCCGCTGACCGTCAAGGTGGGCTTCGACCCCACTGCTCCGGATCTGCACCTCGGCCACACCGTGTTGCTCAACAAGATGCGGCAGTTCCAGGACTTCGGCCACATCGTGATATTCGTGATAGGCGATTTCACAGGCATGATCGGCGATCCTTCGGGCAAGAGCGCAACCAGGCCGGCATTGTCCGAAGAGCAGATACTGGCTAATGCTCGTACGTACGAAGCGCAGGTCTACAAGGTGCTGGACCCTGAGAGAACGCGGCTCGACTTCAATTCCCGTTGGATGACCGAGTTGGGCGCGGCGGGCCTGGTGAAGCTCGCGTCACGACATACGGTAGCGCGAATGCTCGAACGGGACGATTTCCGCAAGCGATATCAGCTGGGCCAGCCGATCGCCATCCACGAATTTCTCTACCCCCTGGCGCAGGGATACGACTCCGTGGCGCTGAAGGCGGACGTGGAACTGGGCGGTACCGACCAGACATTCAACCTCCTCGTCGGCAGGCAGTTGCAGGAGACGTACGGGCAGCCGCCGCAGGTGGTATTGACGGTGCCCTTGCTGGAAGGGTTGGACGGAGTCAACAAGATGTCCAAGTCCCTGGGCAATGCGGTCGGGATCGACGAGCCTCCCGCCGAAATGTTCGGCAAGCTGATGTCAGTTTCCGATGAACTCATGTGGCGGTATTTCGAGTTGCTGAGCTTTCGGTCCCTGGCGGAGATCGAAAGCCTCAAGTCCGGCATCGAGTCCGGATCCAACCCGCGGGATGTCAAGTTTCTGCTGGCGCGGGAAATCGTCGCGCGCTTCCATGACGACGCGGCGGCCCGGCAAGCCCAACAGGATTTCATTGCCAGGCATCGCCACGGCCAGGCTCCGGAGCAGATGCCGGAGATGGAGCTGAGTTGTGCGGGGCCGACTCTCGGGATCGCCTACGTTCTCAGGGACAGCGCCCTGGTGGCCAGCACGTCCGAGGCCATTCGCATGGTCAGGCAGGGGGCGGTCCGTGTGGATGGCGAGCGGATATCCGACCCGAAGTTGGAGCTTGAAGCCGGTGGGTCGCCGAGAACCGTCCAGGTGGGCAAGCGCAGGTTCGCCCGGGTAACGCTGAACGTCGTCGAAGCGGGTTGGGAGGATACCAGCGCCGCATCAACCTGATACGACTTTGCCGGTCTGGTTGAGCGCCGTGAGCCTGTGGATGCGGACTCAGGTTGCCTGTCGCGGCGCGATGCGGTGCCGTCACCATCAACGGTGCGCGAAATATTTCGCGAAATATTTCTTGCCAGAGCGGATTCAGCCGGTATAATTCCGCGCCTCCTCCGCCGCGTCTACCGGGCATTCCAGCTAATTCGAATATGCGAATATGGTCTGGGTCGGTTCTGATCCAGGAATTTTCTGCTTGGATACCTGCGGACAGGAGGGTATAATTGATCGGCTTGGCGGTTAATCCGTCTGCTCTTTAAGAACTTGTTTCAAGCAGCTTGTGTGGGCGCTCGCACCGGAGCAACGGTGCATGAGCGCCGACTAGGGGTACTTGGTGCCCCGAAGAAAGCGTTCAGGAACTCAACTCCTTCGATATAAATTGAAGAGTTTGATCCTGGCTCAGATTGAACGCTGGCGGCATGCTTAATACATGCAAGTCGAACGGTAACAGGCCTTCGGGCGCTGACGAGTGGCGAACGGGTGAGTAATGCTTAGGAATCTGCCCGGTAGTGGGGGACAACCCGAGGAAACTCGGGCTAATACCGCGTAAGCTCCATGGAGGAAAGCGGGGGATCTTCGGACCTCGCGCTATCGGATGAGCCTAAGTCGGATTAGCTTGTTGGTGGGGTAATGGCCCACCAAGGCGACGATCCGTAGCTGGTCTGAGAGGATGATCAGCCACACTGGGACTGAGACACGGCCCAGACTCCTACGGGAGGCAGCAGTAGGGAATATTGGACAATGGGCGAAAGCCTGATCCAGCAATGCCGCGTGTGTGAAGAAGGCCTGCGGGTTGTAAAGCACTTTCAGTTGGGAAGACAAGCTCGAGGCTAATACCCTCGGGTCTCGACGTTACCTACAGAAGAAGCACCGGCCAACTCCGTGCCAGCAGCCGCGGTAATACGGAGGGTGCGAGCGTTAATCGGAATTACTGGGCGTAAAGCGCACGCAGGTGGCTGGGTCAGTCGGATGTGAAATCCCCGGGCTTAACCTGGGAATTGCATTCGAAACTGCCCGGCTAGAGTATGGGAGAGGGAAGTGGAATTCCCGGTGTAGCGGTGAAATGCATAGATATCGGGAGGAACACCAGTGGCGAAGGCGGCTTCCTGGCCCAATACTGACACTCAGGTGCGAAAGCGTGGGGAGCAAACAGGATTAGATACCCTGGTAGTCCACGCCGTAAACGATGAGAACTAGATGTCGGGGGGGATTGGCCCCTCGGTGTCGCAGCTAACGCATTAAGTTCTCCGCCTGGGGAGTACGCCGGCAACGGTAAAACTCAAAGGAATTGACGGGGACCCGCACAAGCGGTGGAGCATGTGGTTTAATTCGATGCAACGCGAAGAACCTTACCTGCCCTTGACATCCTCGGAACTTGGCAGAGATGCCTTGGTGCCTTCGGGAACCGAGTGACAGGTGCTGCATGGCTGTCGTCAGCTCGTGTCGTGAGATGTTGGGTTAAGTCCCGCAACGAGCGCAACCCTTGTCCCTAGTTGCCAGCGGTTCGGCCGGGAACTCTAGGGAGACCGCCGGTGACAAACCGGAGGAAGGTGGGGACGACGTCAAGTCATCATGGCCCTTATGGGCAGGGCTACACACGTGCTACAATGGTCGGTACAGAGGGTTGCCAAGCCGCGAGGCGGAGCCAATCCCACAAAGCCTATCGTAGTCCGGATCGGAGTCTGCAACTCGACTCCGTGAAGTCGGAATCGCTAGTAATCGCGAATCAGCAACGTCGCGGTGAATACGTTCCCGGGTCTTGTACACACCGCCCGTCACACCATGGAAGTTGGTTGCACCAGAAGTCGGCAGCTTAACCCTCGGGAGGGCGCCGCCCACGGTGTGGCTAATGACTGGGGTGAAGTCGTAACAAGGTAGCCGTACGGGAACGTGCGGCTGGATCACCTCCTTTAAAGAGAAACCTGGCACCAGCGCTCCAGCGGGCGCCCAGCACAAGCTGCTTGAACAAACTGCATCCGGCAGAGCCCTCTGCCAGGCTGGAATTTGGGCTCATTTGGAATGGGTCTGTAGCTCAGTTGGTTAGAGCGCACCCCTGATAAGGGTGAGGTCGGAAGTTCAAATCTTCCCAGACCCACCATGTTTCCGCACGATTTTGGTGATGCGGCATCGATTCGAAATGCCGACGGTGGTGCGCCGGGTTTTCGGCGACCAAGGCGGGCAAAGGGGCTGTAGCTCAGTTGGGAGAGCACCTGGTTTGCAACCAGGAGGTCACCGGTTCGAGCCCGGTCAGCTCCACCAGACTGTAGATTCCAACGCGCAGCAACGGGTTCGGAGGCAATTTTCGAGTTGCATCCGATCCCCTTGTTGGGATGCTCCTTAAAAACCTGGATTGATCCGTCTATTGAGATCTGAATGGATCTCGGTAGTCGCACTGTATTTTTTTGAGAGAGTTACATGTAACCCAGGCTTTTTGGGGTTATATGGTCAAGCGACTAAGCGCATATGTGTGGATGCCTAGGCGGTAGGAGGCGATGAAGGACGTGGAAGTCTGCGATAAGCCTCGGCGAGCTGACAAACAAGCTTTGACCCGGGGATTTCCGAATGGGGAAACCCGGCCACTTCGGTGGTCATCCTTGCCTGAATACATAGGGCAAGGAGGCAAACCTGGTGAACTGAAACATCTAAGTAACCAGAGGAACAGAAATCAACCGAGATTCCCTCAGTAGCGGCGAGCGAACGGGGAACAGCCCAGTCACAATCAATCATTGAAGTCTAGGGGAACAGTCTGGAAAGACTGGCCATAGGGGGTGATAGCCCCGTACCCGAAAGATGGACATGAGGAGTGACAGAGAGTAGGGCGGGACACGTGAAACCCTGTCTGAACATGGGGGGACCATCCTCCAAGGCTAAATACTCCCTACCGACCGATAGTGAACCAGTACCGTGAGGGAAAGGCGAAAAGAACCCCGGAGAGGGGAGTGAAATAGAACCTGAAACCGTATGCGTACAAGCAGTGGGAGCCCGCTTCGGCGGGTGACTGCGTACCTTTTGTATAATGGGTCAGCGACTTACTTTCAGTGGCAAGCTTAACCGTCTAGGGGAAGCGTAGGGAAACCGAGTCTTAAATGGGCGATTCAGTCGCTGGGAGTAGACCCGAAACCGAGCGATCTATCCATGTCCAGGGTGAAGGCAGGGTAATGCCTGCTGGAGGCCCGAACCGGGTAATGTTGAAAAATTATCGGATGAGGTGTGGATAGGAGTGAAAGGCTAATCAAGCTCGGAGATAGCTGGTTCTCCTCGAAAGCTATTTAGGTAGCGCCTCGTGTATCACTCTCGGGGGTAGAGCACTGTTTCGGCTAGGGGGTCATCCCGACTTACCAACCCGATGCAAACTCCGAATACCGAGAAGTGCAATCACGGGAGACACACGGCGGGTGCTAAGGTTCGTCGTGGAAAGGGAAACAGCCCAGACCGCCAGCTAAGGTCCCTAAATCATGGCTAAGTGGGAAACGATGTGGGAAGGCCTAGACAGCCAGGAGGTTGGCTTAGAAGCAGCCATCCTTTAAAGAAAGCGTAACAGCTCACTGGTCTAGTCGGCCCGCGCGGAAGATTTACCGGGGCTCAAGCCATGTACCGAAGCTGCGGATGCCCGTACTTTGTGCGGGCATGGTAGAGGAGCGTTCCGTACGCCTGCGAAGGCATGCTGCGAGGCATGCTGGAGGTATCGGAAGTGAGAATGCTGACATGAGTAACGATAATGCGGGTGAAAAACCCGCACGCCGAAAGCCCAAGGTTTCCTGCGCAACGCTAATCGGCGCAGGGTTAGTCGGCCCCTAAGGCGAGACCGAAAGGTGTAGTCGATGGGAAGCAGGTCAATATTCCTGCACCGTTTGTTACTGCGATGAGGGGACGGAGAAGGCTAGGTCAGCCGGGTGTCGGTTATCCCGGTTCAAGCGTGTAGGAAGTGCTCTTAGGCAAATCCGGGAGCATAATTCCGAGGCGTGATGACGAGCCCTTTATAAAGGGCGAAGTGATCGATGCCATGCTTCCAGGAAAAGCCTCTAAGCTTCAGGTAACAGACGACCGTACCGCAAACCGACACAGGTAGGCGAGGAGAGAATCCTAAGGCGCTTGAGAGAACTCGGGTGAAGGAACTAGGCAAATTGGTACCGTAACTTCGGGAGAAGGTACGCCTGCACCGGTGACGAAACTTGCTTTCCGAGCTGGTGGAGGCCGCAGTGACCAGGTGGCTGCGACTGTTTATTAAAAACACAGCACTCTGCAAACTCGCAAGAGGACGTATAGGGTGTGACGCCTGCCCGGTGCCGGAAGGTTAAGTGATGGGGTTAGCCCTTCGGGGCGAAGCTCTTGACCGAAGCCCTGGTAAACGGCGGCCGTAACTATAAGATCGTTGTAGTTACGTAAATAAACCTGGCTATATGCTGGAAACTCCGGTGTATCTGGTGGTACTCGTCCGATATAATGAGCGGGCAGTGACAAACCATCCAGTGCGGACAATCAGCAGGAAAGGTTCCTGTCATGACTTCATCAGACATCAAGAAAATTCCTGATCGAATCGGGTATTACCTCGCAGGTTTTGCCGATGGTGAAGGGAGTTTTAATCTATCATTTCGAAAACGCAGAGATTATTCACAGCCGTGGAAAATATCGTTGTGCTTCAACGTGTCCCAACGCGATAAGGTTGTACTGACCTTGTTCAAGAGACACCTGAAGTGCGGAACCTTGCGATCCGGAAAGGATGGTGTCTGGTACTATGAGGTGAATAATTTTCGGGCGATCAGCGAGAATGTCATTCCGTTTTTCAACCGATTCGGATTTCTGTCAGCGAAGAAGAAACGCGATTTTGCAAAATTCAAGCAGATTGCGAAGCTTATGGCTGACGGAGTTCATCGGAGTCCGGATGGAATCGGACAAATTCTCGAAATTCGTCGGAAGATGAACGATGGCGGTGCCGGAAGACGAAAATATTCCGATACAGAAATCGTCAACACACTGAAGGCGGGAAAATCCCCAGAGACTATACGCCAGGCCACTTGGAAGAGTGGATGATATAGTCCGAACTCCATGGCGACATGGAGAGCCAGACGGAAACGATCTGGCCGGTTCACCAAATCTATGGTGAACAAGTAACAAATCTTGAACGGTCCTAAGGTAGCGAAATTCCTTGTCGGGTAAGTTCCGACCTGCACGAATGGCGTAACGATGGCCACACTGTCTCCACCCGAGACTCAGTGAAATTGAATTCGCTGTGAAGATGCAGTGTACCCGCGGCTAGACGGAAAGACCCCGTGCACCTTTACTACAGCTTTACACTGAACTTTGACCATGTTTGTGTAGGATAGGTGGGAGGCTTTGAAGCGTGGACGCTAGTTTGCGTGGAGCCAACCTTGAAATACCACCCTGGCATGTTTGGAGTTCTAACCTAGGTCCGTTATCCGGATCGGGGACAGTGTATGGTGGGTAGTTTGACTGGGGCGGTCTCCTCCCAAAGAGTAACGGAGGAGTGCAAAGGTACTCTCAGCGCGGTCGGTCATCGCGCATTGCGTGCAAAGGCATAAGAGTGCTTGACTGCGAGACAGACAAGTCGAGCAGGGACGAAAGTCGGTCTTAGTGATCCGGTGGTTCTGTATGGAAGGGCCATCGCTCAACGGATAAAAGGTACGCCGGGGATAACAGGCTGATTCCTCCCAAGAGTCCACATCGACGGAGGAGTTTGGCACCTCGATGTCGGCTCATCACATCCTGGGGCTGCAGCAGGTCCCAAGGGTATGGCTGTTCGCCATTTAAAGTGGTACGCGAGCTGGGTTTAGAACGTCGTGAGACAGTTCGGTCCCTATCTGCCGTGGGCGTTGGAAACTTGAGGGGAGCTGCTCCTAGTACGAGAGGACCGGAGTGGACGTACCTCTGGTGTTCCGGTTGTCACGCCAGTGGCATTGCCGGGTAGCTATGTACGGACGGGATAACCGCTGAAAGCATCTAAGCGGGAAGCCCCCCCCAAGATTAGGTTTCCCTGGGGACACGATCCCCCTGAAGGGCCCTCGAAGACTACGAGGTTGATAGGCTGGGTGTGGAAGTTCAGTAATGGATGAAGCTAACCAGTACTAATTGCCCGTGAGGCTTGACCATATAACACCCAAGAAGCTTGGTGCGAAACGCGGATCAATCCATTATTTACGCCCTGGAAGCATTCGTTCCGGCGGTTGTCGGAACAAGACTGCTGAAGGGCGTTGACCGGTTTGCCTGGCGGCCATAGCGGACGGGAACCACCCGATCCCATCCCGAACTCGGAAGTGAAAACGTCCAGCGCCGATGGTAGTGTGGGGCCTCCCCATGTGAGAGTAGGTCACCGTCAGGCTCTTGAATAAATCCCCCCGGCCTTGGGGCCGGGGGGATTTTTCGTATTTGAGTCCGAATGCGCACGGTTCCGGGTCTGCTCGGCAGAGCCCAGTCGGGTCGTGTCAAAAGACCTCAATATCCGGTGAGTTCAAGGTAACCATCCCCGGTCAACACGGAGTCCCGCTGCGTCCCGGTAACACTGACCGCGCCTTCCCAGTAGCGGACGCTCAGGTTCAGTTCCTGCGCGTCCAGATACGGTTGGACCTGGAGCGTCATATCCTGTCCGGGCAGGTCGAGCTGCCAGGCGATGGGGTAGCGTGCGCCACTGGTGGCGCTTGTCCAGTATTCCAGCGGTGTCAAGGTGACATCTTGCGGATTCAGCGCGATACGGGTGCCGTCTGCCAGCACTAGCGACCCCCCGCTGAACGGGCTGGTTTCACCGTCTTCCGTCCGAAGCCTGTAGTACATGACCTCTCGGTTGTCTGCCAGTTGCAGGGCGAACCAATCCCAGCCCGCAAGTTCCGGGCTCAATGCGCTGGTGCCCCACTCACGATCCATCCAGGCAAAGCCGCTGACGTCAAATTCGCCGTCTGCCACGTGAACCGTGCCGACTGCCTCAAGCCGGGTCAGCGAATAATAGAAGGAGGCGTTTCCAGGCTCGGGCCCCTTTGGATCAAGGCCGTCGTCGCCCTGCAACACCACGGGCTTGGCACTGTTCAAGGTGAGTTCGATGCCGGCCCGATTCGTGCCCGCACTCAAGTGCAGTGGCGGAATTCCGGAGCCGTCACCGGTTGCGGACCAGTCTTCAAGCCAGACGCCGAAGGGAGCCGCCCGGCTGCCGGCCAGGCCCAGGGCCTCCCTGGAAAACCGTTCGGCCGCCATGAACTCCCCTCCGTCGGTGTCGGTGATCGCCAGGTGAGCCATCCATGCCTGATTGGCGCCCCACGCGGATATGCGCTGTACCGGTTCCGGCGACATGGCGTAACGAAAGAACGTCAACTCGAAACCGAAATGCCTTCCGTCGGCATCGCGCAGGTTACCCGTGAAATACCACCACTCATTGCGGAATTCGTCGTGGGCGGCGTGATCCTCCGGGAACCGAAATACTCGGCTTTCGAGCGCCCGGGCGTACTCGTGATCACCGGACTCGATCAGAAACCGGGTCGCGTTGCCCTGCTGGGACGGTTCGGGGCCGTCGTCAGGTGCAGAGCAGCCGCTGAGTACTAGAAGCGCAATCCAGACGCTCCGGGACACGGCTTACTCTTCCCTCAATCGGCCCGCGACGCCGACACGTACGGCACGGGCCGCAGGATAGATTCCGGCCAGTGCTGCCGCGCTGAGCGCCAGGATGACGCCGAGCGCGAGTGGTTGGGCAGCGATCACCAGATCCATGCTCCAGCCGAATGAACGCACATTGATGACCTGGATGAGCAATCCCGCCATGACGATTCCGAGCGGGATGGCGAACAACCCGGCTGCCAATCCGAGCAGGCCCGACTGCGCAAGGGTCAGGGCCCGCACCTGGCCGGGCCTGAATCCCAGGGCCCGAAGAACGGCCAACTCCCGGCCACGTTCCAGTTCGATGGACATGACGGCGCTGGCGAGACCGAGGAAGGCGACAATCCCCGCCAGGACTCTCAATACCTCGGTAATCCTGAAGGTACGGTCGAATATCGCCATTGATTGCTCGCGGATGAACTCGTTTGATCGCAAACGAACCGGGGTGTCCGCGCCGAGCACCCTGCGAATCTCCGCCATGACGGTGTCCCGGTCGGCGTCGTCGTCCAGATAGACTCCGATTCCATTGATGCTGTCGTCGGCCCAGTTGGAACGATAAAGACCCAGGGGCATCAGCACCGTGCCCCCGTTGCTGCTGTAGTCGCGAAATACCCCGAGAACCGAGAAGGCCCGTTCGCCGGCCGTCGTGGGCAGCATCAGTTCGTCCCCGGGCTGGAGCTGGCGATGAAACGCCAAGGGCTCGGAAACAAGCACTCCCTCGGCGGATTCCATGAGGTCTGCGGCCCCTGTGCCTCCGGCGGTCATGCGCAGTCCCCAGCCATCCGGTCCCGGATTCAGCGCGCGCAGGCTCACTTCCCCGGCCGTCGTGGGCAGCCGCAGGAAGCGAGTGGAACTGGACCCCCGTACTCCCGCAATGGCCAACAGCGCGGTTCCATGGCTGTCGTCGAAGAATTGCCCGCCGTCAATGTTGACGTAGACGTCCGACGTCAACGTGCCTGTCAGCCATTCTTCGACGCTGATGCGGAAACTGCCGATCATCAGTCCGATTCCCACCACGGTCGCAACCGCAATGGAGAGCGCTGCGGTTGCCACCCCGGTCCGGCTCAGCGAGGCAGCCATTCCCCGCGCCGCCAGGGATCCCGCAATGCCGAACGCACTTGCTGCCACCGGTTCAGCCAGTCTGGCCAGGAGACGGGTGGCTCCGGGAACCAGCAGCGCCCCCGTCGCAATCACGAAGAACAGCCCTGCAAACGCCAAAACCAGGCTCCGGGACGACATCAGCAGGAGCGTGGCGGCAATGGCGGCGCAGGGCAGGGCGAACCGAGTTGCGCGCCCGGCGAGCCGGCGTGCGCCGCGCTCAAGGGAGGCGCGGCTCATGACCGTGCCTGGAGCGCTTCGGGCCGCGTCCAGCGCCGGTGCGGCAGCGGCCAACAGGGTCATCCCCATGCCCAGCGCGATACCGCGCCAATAGATTGTCGGTGACGGGGTTGCCGCGGTTACGCTGGCTTCAAAATAGAGGTCGCCCACCGTGCGCAGCACAAGTTCCACCAGCACTTCGGCCAGTTGCCGGCCGAGCAGAATGCCCGCCGTCGTTGCCAGGGCGCCCAGCGCCAGCGCCTCTCCCAGCACGCCGGCCAGCAGTTGCCGTCTGCTGACACCGATGGCACGCAGAACTCCGAATGTTCCGCGTCGCTGCACCACTGCGAACGACATGGTCGCGTAAATCAGAAACACGCCCACCAGCAGGGCCAGCAGGCTCAATGCCGTCAGGTTGATGCGAAATGCCCGCGCCAATTGGTTGAATGCGGCATTGCGTCCTTCAGAGGGCACCAGAGTCACGTCGGGCAGACCAAGTGCGCGGACCCGCTCCGCCTCCGCCTCGTCGAGTATCAGGTCCACTCGGGAAAGCGAGGCCTTGCCCAGCAATTCCTGGGCCGTGGCGATGTCGGCAACGATCGGCGCCGTCGCCCCGCCATCGGCGAGGGACGAGTCCAGAACCGTTCCCACCGCCCGAACTGTCCGCGTCTCGCCGCCTATCCGCAGGTCGAATTCCGCGCCCGAATTCAGGTCCAGTTCACGCATCAGCGGAGCGGGCGCCAGCACAGCGCCAGGCTCCACGACCAATCGGACAAGGTCTGTTCCCCGACCGGGCACCAGGCCTGCGAAGCCCCGAAACCCGGCTTCCTCCAACGGATCGACTCCCATCAATGTGAAGACCCGGTCCGGCAGGCCGCGAACGCGAACCTCGGCCTCGATTACCGGTGCGGCGCGCACCGGCCCATGCACCATTCGCAGCGTTCGATACACGGACGCGTCGACCTCACCCTGAGTGCCCATCAGGTGATGCGTGGCACTGCCGGCGACCAGATCGGAGGTCAGCTGGAACGCCCTGCGCGCACTGTCGTTGGCCAGATCCACCCCCACGTAGACTGCAACGCCCAGGGCGATGCCACTGACGGCCAGGCACAGTTGCCACGGACGTCGCCAGTAAAATCGCAACGCGGATCGCGCCAGCAGCCGGTTCACCGGGATTCCTCCTGAATTCGGGCCGACCTGATGGTGAACACCCTGTCGGCAGTGCCGAGCACTTCCTGGCCATGGGTCGCCATCACCAGCGTAGTTCTGTGCCGGCGGCAGGTCTGCTGAAGCAACTCGAGCACTTCTTCCGCGGTTTCAAGATCCAGATTGCCCGTGGGCTCGTCCGCCAACACGATGTTCGGCTGATGGGACAGGGCCCGGGCCGTGGCAACCCGCTGTTGTTCGCCACCCGACAGTTCCTCGGGGAATCGGCTGCCGCAGCCGTGAAGGCCCAATTCCTCCAGCAGCAAGTCCGCGCGCCGCATGCCCTCTGCCTTGGAGGTTCCATTGAGCGCCATGGGAAGGCGCACGTTTTCCGCCACCGTCAGCGTGGGAATCAGGTTGAAGAACTGGAACACGAACCCCAGACGGCGCCGCCTCACCCGGGAAAGCTCATCCTCGGTCAGTCCGGCCAGCGACTGTCCGAGCAGTTCCACGTCCCCTGCCGTGGGCCGGTCCAGCCCGCCGATGAGGTTCAGCAGAGTGGATTTGCCCGAGCCGCTGCGCCCCACTACCACGACGAATTCACCCGGCCGGACGCTCAAGTCGCACTCTTCAAGGACCACTTGGTCGCCATAGGACTTGTTGACGCCTGTCAGGCGAATCTGGTGGTCAGAGGTCTGCGAGGTTGGTGTCATTCGTGCCTCGTGTCCGGCAAAGCCAAGGTACCGACGTGGTTCTTCTGAGCGCAGTGGCTGTCAAACCCGGAGTCGCGCATTTGAAGGCACCAAACAGGCCCTGCGGCGCACGCTCCTTGTCATGCCCTGCGACTGGCTATAATTGCATGCATCATGAAACTGTACTACTTCCCCAACGCCCCGAGCCCCCGCAAGGTGGGGATGGTCATCGCGGAGAAGGGCCTTGAAATCCCAACGGTCACCCTCAACATCCGCGCCGGTGAGCATCGAACCGGGGATTACGCGGCGGTCAACCCCAACGTGACCGTGCCCGCGCTCGTGCTGGACGACGGAACCTGCATCACCGAGAGTCTGGCGATCGCGCACTACCTGGAGCAACTGAAGCCGGAACCGAACCTCATGGGCCGAGACGCCAGGGAACAGGCGCTTGTGTTGACCTGGCACGACATCGCAACCCTGGAAGGTTATCTGGGTATCCAGGAAAGGTTCCGAAATTCCGAAGATTTTCCGCCCGGCCGAGCGTTGCCGGGTCCGACCGGTTACGAAAGAATCCCGGCACTGGTCGAACGGGGCGAAAGGCGCATGGAGGCGTTTTTCGACAAGCTCGACCGGCGTCTGGCCGAAAGCGAGTACCTGGCAGGCGATCGATACACCTACGCCGACATCGCCGCCCATGTCTATCGGTGGTTCGCAATCTGGGTCACCAGGAACGATCCTGCGGCGCGAAGGAATCACCTGCGCCGCTGGGTTAAGGTTATCGACGCCCGGCCCGCCGTGGCATCCCTGGACGGCTGAGCCGACCGGACACCACGGCATGATCCGTTACCGGGTCCGGCTTGCGAATCCGGACAGCCACCACTTCGAAGTCAGCTGCCGGATCGCGAACTCGGCGCCGGGGCAGCGGTTCACGCTGCCGTCCTGGGCGCCGGGAAGCTACCTGCTGCGGGAATATGCCCGGCACGTGGTCGCCATACGGGCCGAATCAAAGGGCGTAAGCGTCCCCCTGGAAAAAGTCTCCAAGAGCTCATGGCAATGCCGCGGCGCAAGCGGGGAACTGACGGTCACGGCCGAAGTGTTCGCGCTTGACCGTTCCGTGCGCGGGGCGTACCTGGATGCGAGACGCGCGTACTTCAATGGCGTGTGCCTGTTTCTCGCGCCCGAGGGCCTTGAGGCGGACCCGGTTGAATTGGTGCTGGAACGACCCGGGGACCCACGCGCAAGTGGCTGGCGGGTGGCGACCGCCATGCGGGCCGTCCGGGTCGACGCGGACGGATTCGGCCGTTACCGGGCGGATGACTACGATGAACTCATCGACCATCCTTTCGAGATCGGAGAGTTCGCAGAAGCGGATTTCCAGGCGGGCGGGGTGCCCCACAGGCTGGTCATCGCCGGTCGCCACCAGACCAACATGGACCGCATCGCCGCCGACCTGGCAAGGCTTTGCGAGGCACAGATCGGGTTTTTCGGCCTGCCTGCCCCATTTCGCCGATATCTCTTTCTCGGTTACGCCGCCGGCCGCGGCCAGGGAGGGCTGGAGCACCGGGCATCGAGCAGCCTGATGTTCTCCCGGGACGACCTGCCGGCGCGCGGGCGGGGTGGCATGTCGGAAAACTACCAGCGCTTCCTGAGCCTGTGCAGCCACGAATATTTCCACGCCTGGAATGTCAAGCGCATCAAGCCCCGGGCGTTCAGCCCGTATCGGCTGGACCGACGCAACCATACGCGGCTGCTATGGGTGGTGGAGGGTGTGACCTCCTACTACGAGGACTTGATGCTGTTGAAGAGCGGTCTCATCGACGCGGCGGGCTACCTCCGAGGCCTGGGCAAGAAGCTGACCCGGGTATACCAGACTCCGGGGCGCTTCAGACAGAGTCTCGCCGAAGCGAGTTTCGACGCCTGGGACAGGTTCTACAAGCCGCAACCCAATTCCCCGAATGCCGAAGTCAGCTACTACGGCAAGGGAGCGCTGGCGGCGCTGGCCCTGGACCTCACCCTGCGCAAGTCGTCCGAAGTGACGCTGGATACGGTCATGAAGGCGCTCTGGGAGCGCTACGGGCAAACCGGTGAAGGGATGCCCGAGGGGGCGTTCGAGCAGGTGGCCCAGGACCTGTCCGGCCTCGACCTCGAGGAATTCTTCGCGGTTGCCGTGCGCGCTACGGAAGATCTTCCGCTGGCCGCGCTGATGGCCGATTTTGGAGTCAACATGGAATTGCGCCGGGACAAGCGTTTCGGCCAGCCGGGCGGCGGAGCGGACGGGACCGTCGCGCCACCACTGGAACTGGGCATCCGGTTCCGGCCGCACGGCGCCGGTCTGGAGGTGGCTGTGGTGCTGGCGGACAGTCCCGCGGAGCGGGCCGGAGTCAGCCCGGGGGATATCCTGATCGCGATCAACGGGCTGATGCTGAGCGAGAAGAATCTGCTGCGGAGATTGGCAAGACATGAAGCCGGGCAGACCGTCAGGATGGTCGGTTTTCGGGACGAAGAACTGCTGGAGTTTCCGGTGACGCTCGCCGAGGCGGCCCTCGATACCTGCGTACTCGACTTTACCGACAGACCGGATGCCGATGCCCTCGCTCGACGGCAAGCCTGGCTGGGTGGGTGAGCGCAGGTCCGGTGATAGAATCGCGCCGGGCATCCCGGTGGGTCTACGGGCATGATCGAGTTGGGATTGAAATTCACCGCCGCGTATCTTCTGGGCTCGGTGCTCGGCGCCTTGTTGATGGGGCGGATTCGCGGCGGCGTCGACATCCGCGAATTCGGCAGCCGCAACCCCGGCGCCACGAACGCGTTTCGGACCCGCGGGGTTACGTTCGCCCTTGGGGTCATGCTCATCGATGTCGGCAAGGGCGTCCTGCCTGTGGTGCTGCTGCCCGCGATCAACTTGCCCGGAGTGGGCATCGATCCGCTGGTCAGCCGGGATCTTCTCCGGTACAGCGTCGCAGCCGCGGCGATTCTTGGCCACGTCCTTCCTGTCTGGCATGGATTTCGGGGCGGCAAGGGCGGTGCCACGGCCATCGGCGTGCTGTTCGTGGTCGCGCCTCAGATCGCCCTGCCCGCCGTGGCGCTGTGGCTTGCCGTCATCGCCGCCACGCACTACGTGGGGTTGGCGACGGTGGTCGTGGCGGTGGCGGCGCCGGTGTACGTCGGATTGACCGCCTTGCCCGATCAACTGGGCCTGTTCGTATTGTCCGCCTGGGTCGCCGCGATCATCGCCTACACCCATCGTGAGAATCTGAAGCGAATCCTTGCAGGGACGGAGCATCGCGCCAACCTGTTGCGCCTGCGCCGTTAGCGAATCCGGCATGCCGAGTTTGCCCGACCGCCTGGACCCGGACCGGATCCGCTCCCGGATCGGCGAGGAGGTCCAGCGCCACATGACGCGCCTGGAAGTTTTCCGGGAGTTGAACTCCACCAACTCAGAGCTTCTGTGCGGGCCCGCACCGGTCCCTGGAAACCTGACGGCGGTGCTGGCCGAATTCCAGCTTGCCGGCCGCGGTCGGAGGGGCAGAACCTGGAACATGCCCCGCGGCGGCGGAATCGCACTGTCCGTGGGCTGGTCGTTTGCCGGCACTCCGAAAGACCTGTCCGCGATCTCGCTGGCCGCGGGCGTCGTCGCGCGCCGGGCAGTCAAGGCGCTCAGCGGTTGCGCACCGGCACTCAAATGGCCCAACGACCTGTTCTGGAATCAGCGGAAACTCGGCGGCATCCTGGTGGAGACCGCGCCCCGCCATACCGGGTCCTGCCATGTTGTGGTGGGCATCGGCCTGAACGTGTCCATGGATGGCGGGACGCTCCGGAGCGTGGGCGAACATCCCGACAGCGCGATTGACCTGGGTGGCATGACCAGGGGGAACACGGACGCCCGGATTCCTTCACGGAACGACCTGGCCGCCCACCTGATCGAAGGCTGCTTCGAGATGTTCAGGACATTCGAGGTATCGGGTTTCAAGTCGTATCAGGCTCCGTATGAGGAGGCGGACTGCCTGAGGGGCCGGCCGGTTACGGTCAGCGATGGTCCGGAGCGCCTGTCGGGCACGGCTGAGGGCGTTGACCCCAACGGTGCGCTGAGACTGGCCACCCCGACCGGAACGCGCCGGATCATTGCCGGAGATGTCACTTTGAGGTCCGAAAGATGATTCTCGTCGTGGACATCGGCAATACCCGCATCAAGTGGGCGCGGATATCCGGACGCAGACTGGTCGATCCAGGCGATGCCGTCCACGATCAAATCCCCGGGCCGGCACTGGAATCGCTGGCTGACGCGACGCCGGATCGCCCGGATCGCGTGGTGGCCGTCAATGTGGCTGGCGACGGTTTTGTAACCGCCTTCACGGAAATGGTGAAGCGGCGATGGGACCTGGCCCCCGAGTTCGTGAGCACCGAACCGCGGGGATACGGTGTGCGGTGCGCTTACGCCGACCCGTCGCGGATGGGCTCGGACCGGTGGGTGGCGTTGATCGCGGGCTTCAGGCTCGCAGCCGGCGCCGCCTGCGTGATCGATGCAGGGACGGCCGTCACCCTGGATGCGGTTGATTCGCGCGGACGCCACCTGGGAGGCCTGATTCTCGCCGGTCCGCGGTTGATCGCCACGGCGCTGGATCGTCAGACCAGTGGAATCGGTGAAACCCGCGGTCGTTACCGGCCCGTACGCGGGGCCGCCGTACTCGGGACCAGTACGGATGAGGCGGTGGCCAGGGGAGCCATGCTGGGACTCTCCGGGGCCCTGGATCGAGCGGTGTCGGCCATGGCAGCCGAACTGGAAGATCGGCCGGCGATCTACCTCACCGGCGGTGACGCAAGGCGGCTATCCTCCTGGCTGGAAACACGCTGCGAGTACCGTCCCCACCTGGTGCTCGAGGGGCTCGGCTCGATCGCGGGAGCGCTGGACCTGGACCCCAGGGTCCGGTGAGCAATACCGGCTGGGTTGGTGAAGGCATTACCGTTATGATCTACCTCATGATTGGACTGCCACCCGGCCTTTTGATGACAATCTCCGCCGGGGCCGCACCCGGGAAGGGGTGAGCCGTGTCCCGGCGACTGCGGATCGGCGTTATCTTCGGCGGAACCTCGGGCGAGCACGACATCAGCCTGCTCACGGCCCGGGGCGTACTCGGCGCCATCGACAACGCACGGTGCGACGTCGTTCCCATCGGTATTTCAAGGGCCGGTACGTGGGCTGTCGGCGACGATGTCCTTGAGCGGCTTTCCCGGGACGCCGCCTCCGGCCACCGCCAGCAGGGTGAATCCGGCCCGTCCGCAGGTTCCATGGGCGCCATGTCCGAGGCGCTGGCCTTGCTGTCGAACGCCGGAGTCGATGCGGTCTTCCCGCTCCTGCACGGACCCATGGGCGAGGACGGCACCTTGCAGGGCCTGCTCGAATTCTGCGGCCTGCCATACGTGGGATGCGGTGTGGCGTCCAGCGCGGTCGCCATGGACAAGGGGCTGGCAAAGGACGTATTTCGGTCGAACTCCATACCGACGTTGCCATCGATGATGGTTCAGCGTGCCCGTTGGCGTGATCAGCGCGGACGCATCCTGTCGGACCTTGAGTCGTCTTTCCCCTACCCGCTATTCGTGAAGCCGGCCAATCTCGGCTCAAGCGTGGGCATTTCAAAGGCCGGCAACCGCGAGCAGCTGGCTGCGGGCCTCGACCTGGCGGCGGAATACGACGGCAGGATACTGGTGGAGCCCGGCATCGACGCACGCGAGATCGAGATCGCGATCCTGGGCAACAGCAATCCCAAGGCATCGGTTCCCGGAGAAATCCGTCCCCATCGGGAGTTCTACGACTACAAGGCCAAGTACTTCGATGACGCCACCGAGCTGATCGTTCCGGCGGCGCTGGAAGACTCGTTGACGCGGCGGCTTCAGGCGCTGGCCGTGCGGTCGTTTGAAGCGTTGGCCTGTGCCGGGCTGGCCCGCGTGGACTTTCTCCTCGAGCGCGGCACCCACAAGGCTTACATCAGTGAAGTCAACACCATGCCCGGTTTCACGGAGTCCAGCATGTACCCCCGCCTCTGGGAAGCGAGCGGCATCTCATACCGTCGGCTGATCGACCGATTGCTGGAGCTTGCACTGGAACTTCGTGGCGGTGGCATCGTGTAATATACGGTGTTTCCCCGAGCGACGTATCGCTCAACCTTGTGAGTAATGGGAGCATGAGAATGAGAACCAGATCAGGATTGCTTGTTTTGGCGGGGGCTTGCGCGACGTTATTCGCTGGTGCCGCATCGGCGCAACTGGCGCCCGGATTCGACGCCGCGTTGATGGCCGATGAGCGGCCGGCCGAAGAGAGGGAAAGGGATGCGTCCCGAATGCCGGCGGAGGTACTGAATTTCGTTGGCATCGGGGAAGGCATGACCGTGCTTGAGGCGATCGCCGGAGGGGGCTGGTATACCGAAGTACTGTCCGCGGCGGTCGGTCCGGACGGCACCGTGTACTCGCAGAATGCCGCACGAATGCGCGAGCGGGTGGAAGAGGGGGCCGCGGCCAGGGCGGAACGCCTGGGGAACGTGGAGGTCATCTACACGGAAGGCACGGCCATCGAACTGCCCATGGAGGCAGATGCGGCGTTTACCGCATTGAACCTTCACGACATGGCCAATCGCGGCGATGAGGTCGGTCTGGGATTCCTGGGCGGCATCTACGACGCGCTCGCGCCCGGCGGCGTGCTAGGGCTTGTTGACCACATCGGGGTTGCCGGTCAGGACAATGCCGAGCTTCACCGCATGGAAGTGTCCAAGGCCCGGGAGCTGATTACCCAGGCCGGTTTCGTGATCGAGGCCGAGTCGGACATCCTCATGAATTCGGACGATGATCACACGCTTCGCGTATTCGATCCGGCGATTCGAAGCGCGACCAACAGGATGCTGTTCAGGGCCAGGAAGCCGGAGTAACCCAAGGGCAGTAGCCCAAGGGCGGACGAAGCCCGCAGGAAAACCTGCATCGACGGCCGCAAGACCCTTTTTTCCAATATGGACACGCGCGGCGTTCGCGTCGGCGCGCGCATTGTGCGTTGCGGTATTCCGATGAAGTGCCGGTATAGCTCAGTTGGTAGAGCAGGGGTTTTGTAAACCTCAGGTCGGGAGTTCGAGTCTCTCTGCCGGCACCAATTCCCGGCAAGGCCCGGCTCCGGAATCCGGTCACCGACTGAACATCTCGCCGCCCTTCATCACGAAGTGCACGCGCCCGAACTCGTCGACATCGTCACGAGGGTCCCCGGACACGGCGATGATGTCGGCATATTTCCCTGGCTCGATGGAGCCGAGGTTCTGCCATTCGTTCAGTAGCATGGCCGCGTTCCTGGTCGCACTTGCAATGGCCTCCAGTGCCGGCATGCCCGCGTCCACCATATATATGAACTCCTTCCAGTTGTCTCCGTGGGGCGATACCCCCGTGTCGGTGCCAAACGCGATCGGCACCCCGGCCAGGTACGCTCGTGCGAAGGTGTCGGCGATCTGGGGCCCGATCGCAGCGGCCTTGGGACGCACGACTTCGGAAAAGTAGCCCTCGACCTGGGCCTTCTCGCCCACGAATACGCCAGCGCTGATGGTCGGCACATACCAGGTGCCGTTCTCTTTCATCAGCTCCATCACTTCACTCGACATGTAGGTGCCATGCTCGATCGAATCGACGCCGGCGAAGACGGCGCGCCGCATGCCTTCGGTACCGTGGGCGTGGGCGGCCACGCGATAACCGTAGTCTCGGGCCGCCGCGACGATGGCGGCAATTTCGGCCTCGGTGAACTGCGGATTCTGGCCGCTCGCGGCCTGGCTTAACACGCCGCCGGTGGCGGTAATCTTGATCAGGTCCGAGCCTTCCTTGTATCGGGCGCGCACGGCTTCGTAGGCGTCGTCCACACCGTTTACGACGCCCTCGGCGGGTCCCGGATCACCACGCATCGCCGTGTTGACGCCGTTGGTCGGGTCGGCATGTCCGCCGGTGGTGGCAAGACTCTTGCCCGCAGTAAAGATGCGTGGCCCGACGATATGGCCTTCGGCAACCGCTCGGCGGATAGACTGCGCCACGAGGTGGTCGGTGCCCAGGTCTCGTACCGTGGTGAATCCCGCCATCAGGGTCCGTTCCGCGTAGGGTACTGCCCGCAGCGCCAGGTCCGCGGGTTCCAGGGTGAACCCCTCGACGAAGCTTTCCGGGCTCAGTTCGCCCGCGATATGCACGTGCATGTCGATCCAGCCGGGCATGACGAAAGCGCTGGTCAGGTCAATGTCCGCTTCGCCCACGTAGCCCTCTTGAACGGCTGTGATGCGATCTCCTTCCACGACGATGGTTGCGGCTACAATCACTTCGTTCGTGGTCGCGTCGAACATGCTCCCGGCATGAATGACCGTCTGCGCCCAAGTGCTTGCGGACAGCAACAACGTCAATAGGGGAACCGGGATTCTCATGGGACTTCTCCTTTGCGTTGTGCGGTCAGACAGAATAACGCTTGCCGCGGTGCAGCCGGGACGGACGGCCGTGTTTCAGACGTCCAGCTTGTAAAGCCGTCTGGCGTTGCCCTCGAAGATCTTGGTCTTGTCTTCCGCCGACAGCCAATCGAATCCCTGGATGATCGGCGCGATCCTGTCGAAGGTCTCGCCGGTGTCGGGATTGATCGAAGATCCCACGCCCGGGCACTCGGAGCCGAACAGGAGATTGTCAGGTCCGACCACCTTGATGAGCAGTTCCAGCGCTTCCCTGGAATACAGCACGGTGTCGAAATACATCTTCCGCATGCGGCTTTGGAACAGTGTTGCGTTGCTTGCCCCGGGGCGCCGCGCCGACGAAGCATTGAAGCGCCCGATCTGGTAGGGGATCGCGCCACCACCGTGGGAGCAGATGATCTTGAGGTCGGGAAAGTCCTCGAAAACGGTGGAGGTGACCAGGCCATAGACAGCCGTCGTTTCCTCGTTGACGAAGTGCATGCTGTAGGGCGTCTTCTGCGGACGCCGCGAGCCTGCGGTGTGAAGGTGCAGCGGCACGTCCAGCTCGCAGGCTTTCTCGTACAGCGGATACCAGTAACGATCACCCAGTCTCGGTGCCTCGTTGCCGTCGTTCTCATAGGGGTCGGGATTCATCAGGAATCCCTTGAAGCCGTACTCCTTCACGCAATGTTCCATTTCCTCGAAGACCACCTCCACCGGTTCGCCCGCCTGCTGGGGCAGGCCGCCGACACCGATGATCTTGCCCGGAAACAACTTCGCGCTGTCGTGGATGATCCGGTTGACTTCGTGGATGTACCACTCCACCAGGTAGCCCGGTTTCTCCGAATGCATGGTCTGGAACGGACGCGGCGAGATGAGCTGCACGTCGATGCCGCAGTATTCCATGTGCTCCATGTGTCCGGCGGGCGCCATCTCGACGCGGTGCCAGGCTGCGTTGAGCTGCTCTTCGCTGTATTGCACCTTTCCGCGCCCATGGGCGCCGCGGTGCGACAGCAGTCCGGCCTTGTATCCCGCCAGGGATGGCGGCGATGCGGTATGTGCATGGGCGTCGATGATCATGGTGATTGCGGCTCCGATAATGACGGTTGAATAGTGCTTGGGATGATAAACGCGTTAGCTGCCTCGCAAGCGCCCGGCGCGGCTGAGGTTGCGCGACCATAACAAATCTTGTGGGCGCCGACGGGGGATGAACTGCCTATCTGCCCGAACGGCTACGGTGCGCGACTGAATACGTAGACGGCGCCGGACTCGAAGGCCGAGTTGTCGTCCT
Source organism: Candidatus Rariloculaceae bacterium (assembly GCA_965221035.1). Lineage (GTDB taxonomy): Bacteria > Pseudomonadota > Gammaproteobacteria > Steroidobacterales > Rariloculaceae > UBA6522. The sequence goes on along the minus strand of OZ244860.1, from coordinate 2,115,275 downwards.
GGTTGCCGTTCAGGCCGCGCGCGGCGCTGTCCTCGCCGCGAGCGCCGATCGCCATCAACGTGCCGTCCTGGTTGAGCGCGATGGCGCTGCCGAATTCGTCGAAGGCTTCGGTATTGGAACCCTTGACGTAGGCGCTCTGGACCCACGAGGCGCCGTCGCGGGTGAACAGGTACACGGCTCCCGCTTCCTGGGCCGAATCGTCGTCCTGCGGCGCGTCGATCCCCTGGCCCGAGCTGTCTTCCAGCTGGGCGCCCACGGCCAGCGCATTTCCAGCGCCGCTCAGCGCGAGCCGGGCGCCGAAGGTGTCGTTGGGCCCGGTATTGGATGCCTTGATGTAGGCCTGCTCGGTCCAACCGCCTCCATCCGCGGCAAACACGTACACGGCGCCCGTGGATACATTGGCTTCCATGTCCGGTCGAGGTGTGGAATTGATGCCGGTGGTCATGCTGTCTTCGTCCAGCGCGGTTCCGACGATGGTGTCGCCGTCGGCGCTGATGGCGACCACCACGCCGAACGAGTCGTTCCGCTCGGAATTCGACGGCTTCAGATAGGCTTGCTGCGTCCACTCGTCGCTTTCGCGCGTGAAGACATACAGTGCGCCGGTTCCGAATACCTCGTCGTCCTGGACCTCGTTGGTTCCCGCCAGCGAGCCGTCCTCGTCATAGGCGCTGGCGACGAGCGTGTCGCCGTCGGCGCTCAACGCGACGCTGTAGCCGAACAGGTCGCCCGCGCCCGTGTTCGAAGGCTTCACGTAGGCTTGCTGCGACCATACGTCGCCACTGCGCGAGTACACGTAGACCGCTCCGGCGGACAAGGCCGAGTTGTCGGACTGGTCGCCGTCGATGCCGTTCGACGCGCTGTCTTCGGATATCGCGCCCACGGCCAGGGTATTGCCGTCGGCACTCAATGCGAGTCCGAATCCGAACTGGTCGCCATCGCCCAACTCGTCCCCGACCGCTGCTTCGCCGGAATTCGAAGCCTTGACGTAGGCCTGTTGTGCCCAGGTTTCGCCGCTTCGACTGAAGACGTAGGCAGCGCCGGCCTGGGGAATGGAATTGTCGTTCCCGTCGCCATCGATTCCGGTCGCCGCGCTGGCTTCATAGGGTGCCGATACGGCCATGGTGTCACCGTCACCGCTCAGGGCGATCATGTATCCGAAATTGTCTGTCTGGCCCGGATTGAAAGCCTTGACATAGGCCTGCTGCCGCCAGCCACCCCCGTCGGCGACAAAGACGTAAACCGCGCCGGCGGCATAGTTCGACTCGTCGTTCTGGTCGCCGCCCACGCCCGCCGAACCGCCGCTCTCGAAGGGAGCGCCCACCGCAAGCGTGGTCCCGTCGCCGCTGAGCGCGACGGCATTGCCGTGCAGCGTCCCGCCGGAGCCGAACTCGTCCGAGAACCCGGTGTTGGAGGCCTTGATGTAGGCGGTCTGGCGGAGCGCATCGCCGACACCATCGCCCGACACAGCACCGGCGGACCCGGACTGTGCCGGAACGTCTTCCAGGGCGAACATGGCCGCCAGCCCGACGAGCGTCAAGCTGGCGCGGATGCCGGGCGCGGCGCCCGAACCTACTCGCACGGGAGCGGGCCTTCGGGGTCGGAACGCGAGCGGAATATTTCCTCGCAGGTGTCCATGCGCACGACCCTGGCGCGCTCGGTCAGGTTGATGTACGGCGCGCCGCTCTTGATCAGGCGACCGGAGACGGTGATGCTGGCTCCCGCCGTCAGCGTGTCCCTTGTCCAGCCCATCCTGGAGAGGTTGTTCACGCCGGTCAGCTCCGCATGCCAACGCACCATTTCCCCGGTTTCGTCCGGCACGTCGAGGATTATGGTCGAATGCGGATTGACCAGCTGCAGGGCGACGACGGTCCCCGTCAGGGTGGTGATGGACTCTTCGAAACGTCCCGCATCGCCGTGGTGTGCAACGGCAGGTGTCAGGACGAACGGGCAAATGGCGAGCAAGGCTGCCGCCACGGTCACATGGATTTTCATTGAGGTGCCTCCCGTGTCCAGTTTGCGGAGATTATATGCTGAACGGCGGGCGATGCCGTCAGCCGCACCGGGCGGTCGGGCGGACGGGCTGCCCGCTGCCGCGATCTTTGGTAGCCTGATGGCCCTTCATTCGGTGGGACCCTTGTCCTTGGGAGTGACGAAAAGTGAACAGAGGCGAGCAGTGACAAGCACCGATCCGGCCGCAATGTCCGGCGTCTACCGAATCGGCAGGGATTTCAGGCTGGATACCATGGACATTGTCGCCGCGGTCCTGCTGGGCGTGATCCAGGCGGTGATCGAGATCGTCGGCCTGCTGGGATTCCTTGAGCGGACCGTGTGGGCGGCCGGGCCCGCGGGATTCGCCATATACGCCTTCTACAACGGCACCACGTGGATACTGTTCTACGCCGGCATGTATCTTCGCAAGCGTGCCGCACTGGTTATCCTGGCGGCAGCCGTGACTGCGCTGGTCCGTTGGTTCGCCGGCGATCCGGATGGTCCGATCCTGATGTTCTACGGCCTGTTCCCGGCCGCGTGCGGTGCGGTCATTTTCGCCGTGATGCGTTGGCGCGGCGGGAGACTTCTGTTCGCCGTGGCGGTCGGTGTCACCTGCATCGCCAACCAGGTGGCGTTGTTCGTGGGCCAGGGCGGATTCCAGCTGGTCGACGGTACCCGCTGGGCGCTTGTGTCCATGATGATCGCGGCATTCGGCGGCGCGATCTGGGGACTGTTCGCATGGTACCTGGGGCGCGGACTGGAACGTGCCGGGGTGCCGGTCGCGCATGCGCCGCCGGCATGGGAGGTCGGTGAGACCGACCGGACATGACTTCAAACCCGTCCGCGGCTCGGGCCGCCCTGGTTCTCGAGGAGTACAGCTTCTGGTTTAAACCGGTTGGCGGCGAACCGGAAGGCCGCGCCGCCCTGCGCGATGTTTCGTTCTCGGTCGAGGCGGGTTCGCTTGTGCTCATTCTGGGACGCAGCGGTTCCGGCAAGAGCACGCTGGCACTGAATCTTGTCGGAATCTACCCCGATTACATGGGGGGCAGGAACCTGGGGCGCGTCTATTTCGCTAATGGCGACCACGGTCTGATCAACCGCCGTGAACTGGCCGTCGCGGAACGCTTTCGGCGCGTCAACATGCTGTTCCAGAATCCCGAAGACCAGATCGTGACGCTGACGGTCGAGGAAGAGGTGGGGTTTGCCCTGGAAAACTACCTGGTCGATCCGGCGCAGATCCATCGGCGTGTCGACGACGCCCTGGAACTGGTGGGTCTGGCGGGCTTCAGGCGGAGGGGAATGCTGGATCTGTCCGGCGGCGAGAAGCAGCGTGTCGCGCTTGCGGCCATGCTGGCGCTGAATCCATCCGTCCTGATCCTCGACGAGCCCACCTCCAACCTGGACCCGTCCGGCACCGCGGATGTGCTGGCCACCATCGACCGTATCCGGGCCCAAAGCGGTCTGACGGTGATGGTGATCGAACACGAGGCCGACGAAATTTTCCACCGCGCCGACGCGGTGCTCCTGGTCGAGGGCGGCAGCGTGACCGGACCCTGGACACCGCGGGAATTCATGGAGCGACGCGGCCTCGAAGTTCGCGACGGGATGGGGCTGTGGATTCCCCAGGCAACCGAAGCCGCGCTGGAGTTGCGGGCGCGGGGCCTTGATATCGGCAGCAGGTTGCCGCTTGAGGCAGACGACTTGGTGGCGGCGGTAGGGCCGTTGGCCATCGGTCGCAACCCGTCTGCCGTGGTCGCGGACGCAGGGGGCCGTTCAATCGCGAAGTCGGACAGACCGCCGGGCTCGGCAGCCGGTGCCGGCGACGTGGCCTCGTCGAAGCAGGCCGCATCGGCAGCAGCTTCACCGCCGGCAATCGAGGTACGGCAAGTCCGTTTTGCCTACGGAAGCCATGGCGTCCTCAATGGTGTCAGTTTTTCCGTCCCCCGTTCCCAGCTCCTTGCCCTGGTCGGTCAGAACGGTTCGGGAAAATCCACCCTGGCGTCGCTGTTCAACGGTGTCGCCACACCGGATACCGGGGTTGTTCTGATCGACGGCATTCCGACCACAGACTACCAGTTCGCTCACCTTGCGCGGCGCGTGGCCCACATCTTCCAGGTCCCGGAGAAGCAGTTCGTCTGCACAACGGTCTACGATGAAATCGCCCACGGGCTGCGGGCGTTGGGTTTGGCGCGGGACGAAGTGCGGCGGCGCACCCTGGACTGCCTTCGAGCGGTTCGCCTCCTGGAGCGGCGTGACGCCAGCCCGTATGTACTGAGCCACGGCCAGAAACGCAGGCTTTCGGTGGCGGCGATGGTGGTCGGCGAGCCTGACGTCGTGGTGCTGGACGAGCCGACCTTCGGGCAGGACCATCAGCAGGCCCGAAACCTCATGGGACTGCTCCGCAAACTCGCGGACGGCGGTGCAGCGGTGGTGTTCATTACCCACGACATGCGACTGGTGGCCGAATACGCCGATCACACAGTCGTGCTTTGCGATGGAGAGGTGGCGTTCGACGGCCCACCCGAAGCGCTGTTCGCCGCAGCCGACATACTGGACCGGTCAAGTCTGAGAGCGCCCCCGATCCACCAGATTGCCGCCCGGGTCCTGGGCGGGCCGGTGCTGACCACAACCGCCCTGGTCGAGCGTATTGCGGACGAATTCGACTTTGCCACGGCACAGGAGCCCTGAACGTGCGCGCCAGGGCCGCACTGTCGTTCGTCCGGGGCGAGTCGCTGGCTCACCGCATGACGCCGTTCTCGAAATTGCTGCTTGTCCTGAGCGTGTCGTTCGTGGCCATCTTCAATACCAATCTGTACGTCGGCGCCGGACTGTTCGCAGCCTGTTTCGTTTTCGCGGCCTTCATTACCGGCGTACCGCTGAAGCAATATTGGATTCTGGGGCGGATCATCGTCCCCTTCATTCTGATCCTGGCGGTGGTGTTTCCGTTCTTTTACGGCGGGCAGGCCACGGTGGGGTCCGATACCGTCGCGCTGCGCACACCGGTCAAGGACCTGACCTGGGCCGCGCTGGGATTCGGCGCGCTGCTGGCGCTGCGGTTCCTGGCCCTTGCAACGGCCGGACTCGCATTTGCGTTTACCACCCACCCGACCGACATCGTGCAGAGCCTTTCCCGGCGCGGTTGGGATTACCGCCTGGTCCACGCCCCCGTGCTCGGCCTGGTCCTGTTTCCGCAATTTCTGCAACTGGGTCGGGAAATTTCCATTACCCAACGCATTCGCGACCTGGGCCAGGATACAAACTGGTTCAGGCGCAAGTGGGTCCGCATCCGCCACCTGGCCTTCGCGATGCTGGTACTGGGGCTTCGAAACGGGCAGACCCAGGCCATGGCTCTGGATATCCGCGGGTACGGGGCCCACAAGCGCCGGACGTTCATGCGTGAACTGCCGAGGCACCGTGGCGGCGACATTTTTGCGTGGGTCTGCTTCGCACTATCGGTACTTTACCTCGTCTACGAATTCAACCCGGCGACCATGCAGTGGAACATCGGGGACCCGGAGCGTGCGCCGTAGAAATTCGCGAAAGCCAATATCCTCCATTGCTGTCCCTATGGCGCACGTTCCCGGAACGCCAACTCCAGCGCCTCGCACAGGAACGCCATGAAGGGCCGGGAAACCGCAAGGTCCGCCGCGACCCTGTCCGTGAACCCGGTTTCGGTGGCATCGTGGAAACCGAAGGCCGCGACCGCGATGAAATCCTTGCGCTTGAGATCCTCCACAAGGGGATGCCCGGCCGGGTAGCCTCTCGGCGGCCTCTTGAGACGGTCGCCGGCGAGTTCGAACCGTCTGCGAAAGTCCGGCTCGTCGCGAGCTGCCCGCCAGGCGGAGGGATCTTCGACGATTCGATCGCGGATCAACCCCAAGGGGCCCGACGGGGGGCGCCAGATGCCCGCCCCGAGAAAACACGAATCGGGATCGATGTGGACGTAAAATCCCGGCGCATGAACGTCCTTGCCGAGCTCGTGGCGGAACTGGATGCCGATATTGGTCTTGTAGGGGGTCTTGTCGCGGGAAAAGCGGGTATCCCGGTAAACCCGCATCAGGGAACCGCCCACCCGCCTGGGTATCGCCGTGAAATGGGGTAACACCTTGTCCAGCCGGGGCCCCATGGCGCTGATGAAGTCAAGCGCCGGCTCCAGAACCCACCGCTCGTAGCGCGCCTTGTTCTCGTTGAACCATGGACGGTTGTTGTTGTTCGCCAGTTCGTCCAGAAACCGGACCGTCTCCGCGGGAAAACCGTCGAAGTCGGTACCAACCGTCACAGTGTGCGGTTCCGGCAAGGGCGCGAGCGGGATGTGACCGCGGTCAATGGTTCAGGGATCCGGATTCAACACGGTGGGGACGGCGGCTTGCCTGGGTTCGGCCCCGAAACGGACTCGAAACAGCTCGATGTAGCCTGTCCGTTCTTCCTGCTTGCTGAGCTGGAAGAGGTCCGGCCAGCGGTCGGCCATTTCAGGGTCGTAGAGGGGCAGGTAGCGTATGGCCACGCGAGTCTCCGCCGGTGGATCGAATCGCGCCCGCCAGTTGGCGCCCAGATCCGGCAGCCGCCACTCGTTCCTGGCCACGACGACGATTTCTTCGATCACTTCCTCGCGGTCGGCCGGCAGCGGCGCCAGACTCGCCTGACCGGGCGGGTCATCGACGATTCGCGGTGGCAGCGGCGGGTTTTCCTGGCCGAGAGCGGACCCGACACAAATCGCCGCAAGCAGGCCAACCGATCGCGCCCCGGGCTGCGGCATGTCAGTTCCTCCACCTCAGGGTCTGGAACCAGTAGGCATGTGACGTCGGCAACCAGGTATCGGCTTCGCGCGCCGTGATCCAGGCGTCGAGAAAATTCACGAAGTCCGGGTCGCCCTTGGAGACCGCGAATCCGGCGGGTGTCGGAAGCAGTGGTTCCGTCACCGGCACGTCGACGACGGTGGGGTTCTCAAGGGCCAGGAAGGTCGGAATGGGCTCGTTGTCCAGATAGGCGTCCACCTCGCCGGCCACCAAGGCCGAACTGGCGGTATCGGCGTCCTCGTGGAGCTGAAGTTCCGCCCGGGGGAAAATCCGCCGGGCCAGTTCCTCGGCGGTCGATCCGGCGATGGCGGCGACCGTATAGAACGAGTTATTGAGCTCGTCGAGGCTGGCGACGTCCGACGTTGTTTCCAAATTGGTCGCCAGCGTCGTGCCGCCGGTTGCATAGGGACGGCTGAATGCGACGTGCAGCGCCCGTTCCGGCGTGATCGTGAGGCCGGTGGCGATGATGTCGATCTCGCCGGCCTCAAGCCCGCGAATGATCCTGTCCCAGGGATACACGTTGAACTCGACGTTCACGTTCATGTCCTCGGCCAGCTTCCTGGCGACATCGATTTCGAATCCCTCCAACTCGCCGGATGGACCGCGCATCGTCCAGGGAGGAAATATCGCCACGCCGACGCGCAGTGTGCCGTGGTTGAGCACGTCCTGAAGAGGCCGCGCTTCCGCTGTCGATCCCGTCAGGGCGATCCAAAGTGCAACGACGCCCAGCGTGCCCGCCAATGATGCGGGGCGGTCACGCATGCGCCACCGCCACGCTGCCGTGAAGCGGGAACCGGAGCAAGCAGGTCGATTGAGGGGTCCGGAATCTGGCAAGCTGTACGTTCACCATTGAACTTGTCTTGAGGTTCACCCTAATCCTAGCGTGTCTTTCCTGCCGACTTCCACCGCGACGGATCGTGCCATGACCCTGTCGCATGCGTGGGATCTGACCCCCGCGGAGGCGCGGCGCCTCCAGGAGGAATTGCGCGGGAAGGTGGTGCGCAAGGACCTGCTCCGTGATCCGCCCTCCCGGGTCGCGGGCATCGACATCGGCTTCGAACGAAACGGGGCCGTGACCCGGGCCGCGGCGGTCGTGCTGAAATACCCCGGCCTCGAAGAACTGGACTCCGCCATCTCCCCGCGTCCGACCGTGTTTCCCTACGTGCCGGGACTGTTGTCCTTCCGGGAGTGTCCGGCCGCGCTGGCGGCCCTGGACGGATTGACGGAAAAGCCGGATGTGCTGGTGTGTGACGGCCAGGGCGTCGCGCATCCGCGCCGGTTCGGACTGGCCTGTCATCTTGGCCTGTTGACGGCTACGCCCAGCATTGGTGTCGCCAAGTCTCGCTTGATCGGCGTGCATGAACCTGTGCCGGACACGAGGGGCGCATGGGTACCGCTGCGCGACGGGGGCGAAACCATTGGCGCCGTGCTCCGCACTCGGGCAGGAGTCAAGCCGGTCTTCGTTTCCGTTGGACACGGATTTACCCTTGCCACGGCCATCGAACTGGTGATGGGACTCTCGCCCCGCTACCGGCTCCCTGAAACCACGCGCCGGGCTCACCGACTGGCGTCCGGCTAGGGCCCGTCAACACTGGCCGGGATGGCTCTGTCGGCCCTTCGGCCGCGCCAATCAAGGCGCCAGGAGCGCGGTTTGGTCCGCCCCTGCGCCCTTGGCCGTTGGGTCCTGCCCGGTTTCGCCGAGCTCGTCCTTCAGCTTGCGCTTCGAACGCATGCGCTCGGAGGACCTTGACTTGCGGTGCACCCCGCCCTTGCGAAGGAGCGGCGACCGGGCTGCTGGATTGCGTGGTTTTCTGGCCATGGTTGACACCCTCGCACAGATCCGGGAGGTGGGGTATCGGTCGCCATCATAACGCGTCGGTCACGGCGTCGGGTATGATCCCCGCACCCCTCTCCGACCAAGGCAGATCATGTCCTCGAAAGCCGCCCGCGACCCCGACGCCCTGCCGCAACCTGCGCAAGCCGTGTCCGAGAAGTCCGCAAGCAAGCTGGGAGCGCGGCTGCGACGCCAGGTGGGGAAGGCCATCGCCGACTACGCAATGATCGGCGACGGCGACCGCGTCATGGTCTGCGTTTCGGGAGGCAAGGATTCCTACACGCTGCTGGACAGGTTGCTGGCCCTCAAGCGGCGTGCTCCGGTCAAGTTTGAAATGGTCGCGGTAAACCTGGACCAGAAACAGCCGGGATTTCCCGAAGACGTCCTTCCCGGGTACCTGAAGGCCTTGGGAGTCGATTACCGGATTGTGGAAGAAGACACCTACTCGGTGGTCACTCGCCTGGTTCCTGCCGGCAAGACCCTGTGCGGGCTCTGTTCGCGATTGCGCCGCGGCATCCTGTACCGTGTGGCGGACGAACTCGGCGCTACCCGCATCGCCCTGGGCCATCACCGCGAGGATGTGGTCGAGACGCTGTTTCTCAACATGTTCTACGGGGCCGCCCTGAAGGCCATGCCGCCGAAACTGCTGAGCGACGATGGCCGGCACGTGGTCATCCGGCCATTGGTTTACTGCCGGGAGGCCGATATCGCCAGGTACGCCGAAGCACTGGATTTTCCGATCATTCCGTGCAACCTGTGCGGTTCGCAGCAGAACCTTCGGCGCAAGCAGATCAAGGCGATGCTGGCCGAGTGGGAACGGCAGGATCCCGGTCGAACCGAACGGCTGTTCAGAAGCATGCGAAACGTGGTCCCGTCCCATCTGGCGGATCCGCGGCGATACGACTTTCGCTCGCTTTCGGCGGCGGGTACCGGAGACGTCGAAGGCCCGCGGTAGACGTACGCGTTTTCCGCCCCTGCGACCCGCGCGAATTCCGCCAGTCTACGACGAGCCGCGGGCTTCGTCGGCGATGGTGTTGCGCAAAACGCCAATCCCGCGGATATCCACCTCGGCCACGTCACCGGGCTTCATCCAGATCGGCGGCTTGCGTACCCGCCCGACGCCCCCGGGAGTGCCGGTGATGAGCACGTCGCCCGGTTCAAGTGGCGTCCAGGTGGAGCAGTACTCGATCAGTTGCGGTACGTCGAAGCACAAGTCGCTCACCGGGGCATCCTGCAACACTTCCCCATTCAGGCGCGTCTGCAGGTGGAAGGCGGCCGGGTCGGGCTGCTCGTCGCGTGTCACCATCCAGGGGCCCAGGGCGCCGCTGCGGTGGAAATTCTTTCCGGCCGTGAATTGGATCGTGTGGTACTGGAAATCGCGGATGCTGCCTTCGTTGCAACAGGTGAAGCCGGCCACGTGGTCCATGGCCCGTGAACGCGGCACGTGGCGGGCGTGCTTGCCGATGATCACCGCGAGTTCGCCTTCGTAGTCGAAGTCGGTGGAAACTCGAGGCCGGATCATGGGCCGGTCGTGGCCGACGAAGCTGTCCGCAAACCGGGTAAAGACCACGGGGTGGCGGGGCACGTCGCGACCGGTTTCCCTGATGTGGCCCAGATAGTTGATGCCTACGCAGAGAATCTTGGAAGCATTGGGAATGACGGGCAGGTAGTGAACGTCCTCTTCGGAGAGATCGGCCGCCAGACCCGAAAGTTCCCGAAGCCGGTCGAGCGCCTCCGCCCGCAGCACGTCACGCAAATCGTTGAACTGACCGCCAAGCCGCGCGCCCGCGTCGACGATCCCACCGTCGGCCATCACGCCGAAGCCGGCACGGCCGCCATGTTCGAAACTGGCTATGCGCATGTGCTTTCCCTGTCCGGCCTCGCCGGGTATGCAAATGAAGCTAACCGGGCGGCCGCGATTCTTCAGTCAGCGCGCTCACCGCCTCCTCCAGCCCCATGACCTGCTGGGCTTTCCGGCCCAGGCGTCGAACGGATACGGTGCGCTGGTCCACTTCGCGTTGGCCCAGGGCGACGATCACCGGCGTCTTCATGACGCTGTGTTCCCGTACCTTGTAGTTGATCTTCTCGTTTCTGAGATCGGCCGACGCGCGCAGGCCCGCCCCCTTCAGAGCGTCTAGTACTTCCCCGGCGTAAGCGTCGGCATCCGAGGTGATGGTGGCCACCACGGCCTGCCGCGGCGCGAGCCACAGAGGCAGGTTGCCGGCGTAATGTTCGATGAGGATTCCGATGAACCGCTCCAGGGAACCGAAGAGCGCGCGATGCAGCAGCACCGGCGTATGCCGTTCGCCGTCCTCGCCTATGTAGGTCGCGCCCAGGCGGACTGGCAGGTTCAGATCCACCTGCAGCGTGCCGCACTGCCATTCGCGGCCAATGGCGTCCTTGAGCGCAAACTCGATTTTCGGTCCGTAGAATGCCCCTTCGCCGGGGTTGTGGCTGTAGTCCAGTCCCAGCGAATCCATTGCCTGCCGAAGAGCCGCCTCGGCCCGGTCCCAGATGCGGTCATCGCCGACCCGGCGCTCCGGCCGGTCGGCGAACTTGACCACCACTTCGTCAAAGCCCATGTCCCGGTATATTCCAAGCACCAGGTTGCAGACCGCGCCGGTCTCTTCGGTGATCTGGGCGGGCGTGCAGAAGATATGGGCATCGTCCTGGGTAAAGGCCCGCACCCGCATCAGGCCGTGCAGCGCGCCCGAGGGTTCGTATCGGTGCACCTTGCCGAATTCGGACAGGCGCAAGGGCAATTCCCGGTAGCTGCGCAATTCGTTTCTGAACACCTGGACATGCCCCGGACAGTTCATCGGCTTGATCGCCCACAGGCGTTCGTCGGCGGTGCGGCTGGTGAACATGTGCTCGGCGAACGTGTCCCAATGCCCGGATGCCTCCCACAGGCTGCGGTCCATCAGCTCGGGGGTGTTGACTTCCAGGTAGCCCGCCTCATCCTGTCTGCGGCGCATGTAGTCCACGAGCGTCCGGAAAAGCGTCCAGCCCCTGTCGTGCCAGAACACCGCTCCGGCGGCCTCGTCCTGGAAGTGGAACAGGTCCATCTGCCGCCCAAGCCTGCGATGGTCGCGCCGCTCGGCTTCTTCCAGCCGGCGAAGGTAGCTCTTGAGGTCCTTGTCGCTGGCCCAGGCGGTGCCGTAGATGCGCTGCAGCATCTCGTTGCGGGAATCGCCGCGCCAGTACGCGCCGGCCAGCTTGGTGAGCTTGAACGCACCGCCCAGGCGCCCGGTGGAAGGCATGTGCGGCCCTCGGCACAGGTCGACGAACCCGCCTTGCCGGTAGACGGAGACCTCCTCGCCTTCGGGAATTCCGGCGATGATTTCCGCCTTGTAGACCTCTCCCTGGTCCTTGAAGAAGTCCACCGCGACGGCACGGTCCCAGACCTCCCGAACGACCGGCTCGTCGCGCTGCACGATGTCGCGCATTCGCCCTTCGATGCGCTCCAGATCCTCCGGCGTGAAGGCTTCGTCGCGGGCGAAATCATAGAAGAACCCGTCCTCGATGGCCGGGCCGATGGTGACCTGCGTTTCCGGGTAGAGTTCCTTGACCGCCTCCGCCATGACGTGGGCGGCGTCGTGGCGCAGGACTTCCAGCCCGTCCGCCGAGGTCCGCGTGATGATCTCCACGGCGGCGTCGGCGGCGATTTCCGCGCCAAGGTCCCGCATTTCGCCGTCCACGCGCACGGCAACAGCGGCCTTCGCGAGGCCGGCGCCGATGGATTCGGCGACAACGAGCCCGGTCACGGCTTCCGGGTAGGACTTCTTGGATCCGTCTGGCAGGGTGATTTCCGGCATGCTCGATTCGCCTTGCGCGCGCGGCCACGCATTGTACGATAACCGTGTCGGCAAAGCCGTCATGACCTCACGGAACCGCTCGGGTGACGAGCGGAATTTCAGGGATCCATACATGAAGCCAATCGAGATACACATGTTCCCGTGCCTGCGGGACAACTACGGGTTTCTGCTCCACGACGCGGAGGCCGGCGTGACGGCGGCGGTTGATACGCCGGAGGTGGGGCCGATCCTCGCTGCGCTCGAGGAGAAGAACTGGCGGCTGACGCATATTCTGAACACGCATCATCATCACGACCATGCCGGCGGTAACCTCGCCATCAAGGCGACAACCGGCTGCCGGATCATCGGGCCGCGCGCCGACGCCGCGCGCATACCGGGCATCGACACCGAGGTCGGGGAAGGCGACGAATTCCTGCTGGGCGGACACCCGGTTCGGGTCTACGACACGCCGGGCCACACCCGGGGACACATCGTCTACCATCTACCTCAGGACGGCGTCGCCTTCGTGGGCGATACGTTGTTCGCAATGGGATGCGGTCGGCTCTTCGAAGGCACCCCGGAACAGATGTGGACATCACTGCAGAAGCTCATGAGCTGGCCGGACGACACCCGGGTCTACTGCGCCCACGAATACACCCAGGCCAATGCACAGTTCGCGCTGACGGTGGAACCGGGCAATGATGCGCTTTCGCGAAGGGCGAAGGAAGTCGACGCGCTGAGAGCCGCCAACTTGCCGACGGTTCCGACGACGATGGGTGTCGAGAAGGCGACCAACCCCTTCCTGCGCCCCACTAGCGACGAGATTCGGGCCACGGTGGGCCTGGCCGGTTCTAGCGGTGCCGAACGTGATCCGGTTGAAGTCTTCGCCATCACTCGGGAGTTGAAGGACCGGTTCTGATCCGGGAAGAAGCCGGTGCCTGTATAGGGCGGCGGCCTTGCGCGGAACCGACTTGTGAGCTTTACCTCGCCCGCCATCCCTGGCGGGCTCGGATCGGCGCCCGCCGCTCCTGGCCATCCATGGCCCCGCGGCGGGCGCACGACGCTCACAAGTCGGTTCCGCGCAAGGCCGCCTGGGGTGACCACTGCCGCCGCGTGGACGAACAGTTCGCGCTCTTCCATCAACTCCAGGGTCCGCAGGGCCACTGCGCAGAAGACCGGATGTCCGGAGTAGGTGTAGCCATGCCCGAAGGTGCCCGCTTCGCCGCTGGCGTCGACCATCGGCTCGTACATGTATTCGGGGATAATGACCGCGCTGATGGGCAGGTATGCGGACGAAAGCGCCTTTGCCACGCTCATGGTGGTGGGCCGCATGCCGAAGGTCTGCGCCCCGAAGGCCTGTCCGGTGCGCCCGAAGGCGCAGATCACCTCATCGTCGATCAGCATGATGTCGTACTTGTCCAGAATGGCCTGAACCCTGGAGAAATAGTTCTCGGGCGGCACGATGACGCCCCCGGCCGCCTGCACAGGTTCCGCGATGAACGCCGCGATGGTGTCCGGGCCTTTGCGCAGAATCAACGACTCGAGCTGGGACGCCAGCCGGTCTGAAAACGCGGCCTCGCTCTCTCCGTCCAGCGCCTGCCGGACACTCGGTTCATGGGTCTTGCCCACGAACAAGGGCGCGAAACTCATCTTCCGAAGCTGGTCCCGGGCGATTCGGTGGATTCACTTGGAGGTGCGACGCCGAAAGGCGTTCGATCCATGGGTGGTGTGATCGTGACGGGCGCCTTTCCGGTGCGTACGCCCACGCGCGTCCATTGGATTTCAGACCTGCGCCCGCTATATTCCGCATCGGCTGCATGGTGGCTCGCATAGTGTAACCGCCGGTACCGATTGGCAACATCCGAAGAGTCCCGTAACGGATAGTCTCCATGCCGGATTTCGTGCTTCCCCTCCTATTGACACACTGTCGAACACGGCGGACAATAGTCGGCTTATGTCCGCGGAGGGGTACCCAAGCGGTCAACGGGGGCAGACTGTAAATCTGCTGGCTAAGCCTTCGTAGGTTCGAATCCTACCCCCTCCACCAGCGCGTGGAGGGCAGTCAGCGACAAAGGCGGGTGTAGTTCAAGGGTAGAACCTCAGCCTTCCAAGCTGATGATGGCGGTTCGAGTCCGCTCACCCGCTCCATGGAGCAATTGCGGGGCTCTGCGAGGAGGGCGCAGGCAGAAGGTGCGGATTTCCGCCCACATAGCTCAGCGGTAGAGCACTTCCTTGGTAAGGAAGAGGTCACCGGTTCAAGTCCGGTTGTGGGCTCCAGGTTGTATGACATTACCCGTTCAGGTGGACAAGACAGGAACTTAGGGCGGCCGCCCCGGTTGGGCGGCCGTTTGGTCGATTGAGGCCCCGGCCCGACGCAGTGCCGAGGCGGAGTACGGAGCAAACCCGATGGCGAAGCAGAAGTTTGAGCGGACGAAGCCGCATGTAAACGTGGGCACGATAGGACATGTGGACCATGGCAAGACGACGTTGACGGCGGCGTTGACGAAGGTGATGGCGTTGCGTCACGGTGGGGAGACGGTGGGATTTGAGGAGATTGACAACGCGCCGGAGGAGCGCGAGCGTGGGATCACGATAGCCACGGCGCACGTGGAGTACGAGAGCGAGGGACGACATTACGCGCACGTGGACTGTCCGGGTCATGCGGATTACGTGAAGAACATGATCACGGGTGCGGCGCAGATGGACGGTGCGATCTTGGTGGTATCGGCGGCGGACGGGCCGATGCCGCAGACGCGCGAGCATATTTTGTTGGCTCGACAGGTGGGGGTTCCGTACATTGTGGTGTACCTGAACAAGGCGGACATGGTGGATGACGAGGAGTTGCTGGAGCTGGTGGAGTTGGAGGTACGGGATTTGTTGTCGGCGTACGAGTTTCCTGGGGACGACACGCCGGTGGTGACGGGCAGTGCGTTGCGTGCGTTGGAGGGGGATGAGACGGAGTTGGGAGTGGGCAGCGTGGAGTCGTTGGTGGCGGCGTTGGACAGTTACATACCGGTGCCGGAGCGAGCGGTGGAGGGAGATTTTCTGATGCCGGTGGAGGATGTGTTTTCGATTTCGGGTCGCGGCACGGTGGTGACGGGTCGGATCGAGCGCGGTGTGGTTCAGGTGGGTGACGAGGTGGAGATTGTGGGGATCCGTGAGACGGGCAAGAGCACGTGCACGGGAGTGGAGATGTTCCGCAAGTTGCTGGACGAGGGGCGCGCGGGGGACAACGTGGGGGTGTTGTTGCGGGGGGTGAAGCGGGACGAGGTGGAGCGAGGGCAGGTGTTGTCCAAGCCGAGTTCGATCACGCCGCACACGGATTTTGAGGCCGAGGTGTATATCCTGACGAAGGAGGAGGGGGGGCGTCACACGCCGTTTTTCAAGGGGTACCGGCCGCAGTTTTATTTTCGCACGACGGACGTGACCGGCGCGGTGCAGTTGCCGGAGGCGACGGAGATGGTGATGCCGGGGGACAATGTTCGGATGCGGGTGCGGTTGATTGATCCGATCGCGATGGAGGAGGGGTTGCGGTTCGCGATCCGCGAGGGCGGACGCACCGTGGGCGCGGGCGTGGTCTCGAAAATCCACGAATAAGCGACCCGGCAGTCAACCGTTCGAGCAACAACATCGCGAGGAGGTAATGTCGAGGCGCCGGCCGCAAGGCGTAACCGGCGCAAGTCTGGAGAGAGGCCAGTAGCTCAATTGGCAGAGCAGCGGTCTCCAAAACCGCAGGTTGGGGGTTCGAGTCCCTCCTGGCCTGCCAGTTTGAAGAGTTGATTGGCGAAATTCTCCAAGCGGCGCCGGCACGCGTGTACAGGGGCCGGGCCGTTCGCGGACATGACCCGGGGAACCCATGGTGGAAACTGAGAATCCTTTTCTGGATACGCTGAAACTGCTGCTTGCGGCAGCGATTCTCGTGGGAAGCATTCTCGGCTATTACTACTACGCCGATTTTCCGACGCCCCTGCGCGCCTTGGGTGTTCTCATCTCGTTCGGACTGGCAGTGGCGGTGGTGATGCAGTCAACCCAGGGCAGGACGCTGTGGCGTTTCATCCAGGGATCGCGCGTGGAGCTTCAGAAGGTCGTATGGCCGACTCGCGAGGAAACGCTGCAGACGACGCTCACGGTGCTGGTGTTCGCCCTGATCATGGGCGTGTTTTTCTGGCTGCTTGATTTGTCGCTGCTGGCGTTGACGCGGCGACTGACCGGGCAGGGAGGTTGATCGGTGTCGGCTTTGCGCTGGTACGTGGTTCACGCGTACTCGAACTTTGAACACAAGGTCAAGTCCTCTCTGGAAGAGCGGATCAAGCGTTATGGCCTGGAAGACAAGTTCGGCGAGATCCTCGTGCCGACCGAAGAGGTGGTGGAGATGCGGGACGGGCAGAAACGGCGCAGCGAGCGCAAGTTCTTCCCCGGCTACGTGCTCGTGCAGATGGATATGGACGAATCGAGCTGGCATCTGGTGAAGGAGGTCCCGAAGGTGCTCGGGTTCATCGGTGGAAGCACCGACCGGCCCGCCCCCATAACCGACGAGGAAGCCACGGCCATACTGGACCGGGTGCAGGAGGGCGTGGACAAGCCCCGGCCCAAGGTTCTGTTCGAGCCTGGCGAGGTGATCAGGGTGAACGACGGTCCGTTCAACGACTTCAATGGCGTTGTGGAAAACGTCAATTACGACAAGAACAAGGTCAGGGTGGCGGTCCAGATCCTGGGCCGTTCGACTCCGGTGGAACTCGACTTCAGCCAGGTGGAGAAGGCGTAACCAACGCGCACGGTGCAGAAAAATGGCGGTAAACAAGAAGGTGGAAACCTACATCAAGCTGCAGATTCCTGCTGGACAGGCGAACCCGAGTCCGCCCGTTGGCCCTGCCCTGGGGCAGCATGGCGTGAACATCATGGAATTCTGCAAGGTCTTCAATGCGCAGACCCAGAAACTCGAGCCGGGCATGCCCACGCCGGTGGTGATTTCCGTCTACGCCGACAAGAGCTTCACCTTCATCACGAAGACCCCCCCCGCCGCCGTGCTGCTCAAGAAAGCCGCGGGCGTCCAGAAGGGCAGCGGCACCCCTAATTCGGACAAGGTGGGCACGGTCACCCGGGATCAACTGGAAGAGATCGCGAAGATCAAGCAACCGGATCTCAATGCCGCTGACATGGACGCGGCGATCAGGATCATCGCCGGTAGCGCGCAAAGCATGGGACTGGAAGTGGAGGGGTTGGATGGCCAGACTCACTAAATACCGGAAAGAAGCCAAGGCTCGCGTGCAGGGAGGCCGCGCCTATCCCGCCGAGGAAGCCTTGGGCCTGGTGAAGGAACTGGCGAAAGCGAAGTTTGCCGAATCGGTGGATGTCGCCGTCAATCTGGGCGTCGATCCCAGGCGATCGGATCAGGTCGTGCGGGGCTCGACTGTGCTTCCTAACGGTACCGGCAAGAACGTTCGTGTGGCCGTGTTCGCCCAGGGCGAGCCGGCCGCCGCGGCCGAGGAGGCCGGCGCGGACATCGTGGGTATGGAGGATCTCGCCGAGGCCGTGCAGCGGGGCGAACTGGATTTCGACGTGGTCATCGCAAGCCCCGATGCCATGCGGGTGGTGGGAAAGCTCGGCCGGATCCTGGGACCCCGAGGGCTCATGCCCAATCCCAAGGTCGGTACGGTCACCCCGGATGTGGCGGCCGCGGTGCAGAGCGCCAAGGCCGGGCAGGTTCGGTACCGGACCGACAAGGCCGGCGTGATTCACTGCCAGATCGGAAACGTGGGATTCGAGGTGGACGCACTGAAGCAGAATCTGGAGGCATTGCTTGCCGATCTGCTCAAGGCCAAGCCGGCGGCCGCGAAGGGACAGTACATGAAACGCGTCAGCGTGTCGTCGACCATGGGCCCCGGAGTGGTTGTCGACCAGGCGTCGGTAAGCGGTTGACGCGGACCGGGCGGCAGTCAGGAGAGGGGTATGGCGCTTAATCTGGCAGAAAAGAAGGCCCTGGTGGCCGACGTCAACGCCGTCGCGGCTTCGGCACTGTCGGCGGTGTTGGCGGAGTACCGGGGCTTGACGGTCGCAGAGATGACCGAACTGAGGAACGAGGCGCGCAACGCCGGCGTTTACATGAAGATCGTCAAGAATTCCCTCGCACGGCGCGCCGTGGAGGGGACGAGCTTCGAATGCATCCAGCCGTCGCTCAAGGGCCCCCTGCTGCTCGCCTTCTCGCGCGAGGATCCGGGTTCGGCGGCGCGCGTGGTCAAGGGTTTCTCGAAGGATCACGACAACCTCGTGCCCGTTTCGGTGTCGGTGGGCGGCGAACTCTACGATGCGGCCAGCCTGGACCGGGTGGCGGCGTTGCCCAACCTGGACGAGGCCCGGGCCATGCTGTTGAGAACCCTGAACGGGCCGATGACCCAACTTGCCCGGCTGTTGAGCGAGCCCGGCTCGATGCTGGCTCGGGTCCTGCAAGGGCGCGGCGGGACCGACGACTGACTTTTTTCGAACGTTTTTTGACTTGAAATCACCTGATGGAGAAGTAAGCCATGGCTTTGACGAATGAACAGCTCATCGAGGAGTTGAGCAACAAGCCGATCATGGAAATCGTGGATCTGGTGAAGTCGCTGGAGGAGAAGTGGGGCGTATCTGCCGCGGCTCCGGTGGCGGTTGCGGCCGATGGCGGTGGCGCCGCGGCTCAGGAAGAAGCCGAGGAGCAGACCGAATTCGACGTGATCATGACCAGTTTCGGGTCCGCCAAGGTGCCCGTCATCAAGGTGGTCCGGTCTCTTACAGGGCTTGGGCTGAAGGAAGCCAAGGACCTGGTCGAAGCGGCGCCGAGCCCCGTACGGGAAGCCATAAGCCGGGAAGAAGCGGAGGATGTGAAGAAGCAGCTCGAAGAGGCTGGCGCGAGCGTCGACATCAAGTGACTCGAGTTCGCCTCCGTGACAGCGGGCGAACTACCCGTACCCGCGGGAGTACGCGGGTCGCCCGCGAACACACGCAGCGGCATGGTGCGCATGTCCTGCCGTTTCATCATTCCAAGGCAGTCGAGGTAACTCGCGATGGCGTATTCGTTTACTGAAAAGAAACGCATTCGGAAGAATTTCGGAAAGCTGGCTTCCGTTCTGGACGTTCCCTACCTGCTTTCGATACAGCTGGATTCCTACCGGGGGTTCCTGCAGCGGGACGTACCGGAAGGGGAGCGGGCCGACAATGGGCTGCATTCCGCTTTCAGCAGTGTCTTCCCCATCGTCAGCTACTCCGGGAACGCCGCGCTGGAATACATCAGCTACCGTCTCGGCGACCCCGTGTTCGATGTCAAGGAGTGCCAGCTTCGCGGGCTGACGTATGCCGCGCCATTGAGGGTGTTGGTGCGACTCGTGATCTATGATCGGGACGCGCCGGCCAGCAGGAAGAAGATCAAGGACATCCGAGAACAGGAAGTGTACCTGGGCGAGATGCCCATGATGACCGAACACGGCACCTTCGTGGTCAACGGCACCGAGCGGGTGATCGTCTCCCAGCTGCATCGTTCGCCGGGCGTGTTCTTCGACCACGACAAGGGCAAGACGCATTCTTCCGGCAAGTTGCTGTTCTCCGCCCGGGTGATCCCTTATCGTGGCTCCTGGCTCGATTTCGAGTTCGACCCCAAGGATTGCGTGTTCGTACGCATCGACCGCCGTCGCAAGCTACCAGTGACGATACTGCTCAGAGCGTTGGGTCTCGACAACGAGCAGATGTTGCAGCAGTTCTTCGACATCAACGAGTTCATCCTGACGACCAACGGGATCCGGCTGAAACTCGTGGCGGAAAGGCTGCGGGGCGAGACCGCCAGTTTCGACATCAAGGCCGGCGGCAAGACGGTGGTCGAAAAGGATCGACGAATCACGGTACGTCATGTCCGCGAATTGAAGAAGTCCGGCGTCAGGCATCTGCCGGTCCCGTCGGAATACCTGAACGGGCGGATCCTGGCTCATGACATCGTCGACAAGGAGACCGGGGAACTGCTGGCCCGCGCCAACGACGAACTGGATGCCGACAGGATTGCTGCCCTGGCCGAGGCGGGGGTCAAGTCCATCGGCACGCTCTACGTCAACGATCTGGACCGGGGACCGTTCATCTCCAATACGCTGCGCATCGATGCCTCCCAGACGCGCCTGGAGGCGCTGGTGGAGATCTACCGCATGATGCGCCCGGGCGAGCCGCCCACCAAGGAGGCGGCCGAGAACCTGTTCCAGAACCTGTTCTTCAATCCGGAACGCTATGACCTCTCGGCGGTAGGGCGCATGAAGTTCAACCGGCGGGTCGGGCGGGAGTCGTCGGAAGGCGACGGCGTGCTTTCCAACGAGGACATCATCGAAGTGCTGAGGACGCTGATAGATATCCGCAACGGCAACGGCACCGTCGACGACATCGACCACCTGGGCAACCGGCGTGTGCGCAGCGTCGGCGAAATGGCCGAGAACGCCTTCCGCATCGGCCTCGTACGCGTGGAGCGCGCGGTCAAGGAACGTCTGACGCTGGCGGAGTCGGAAGGCCTCATGCCCAAGGAAATGATCAACGCCAAACCGGTTTCCGCAGCCGTGAAGGAATTCTTCGGGTCCAGCCAGCTTTCCCAGTTCATGGACCAGCAGAACCCGCTTTCGGAGGTGACCCACAAGCGTCGCGTATCGGCGTTGGGACCCGGTGGACTGACCCGTGAGCGGGCCGGATTCGAGGTGCGCGACGTGCATCCGACCCACTATGGAAGGGTGTGTCCCATCGAGACCCCGGAGGGACCGAATATCGGGCTTATCAACTCCCTCGCGGTCTATGCCCGCACCAACGAGTACGGATTCCTGGAAACTCCCTACCGGCGAGTGATCAACGGCCGGGTGAGCAACGACATCCAGTACTTGTCGGCCATCGAGGAAGGCCAGTACGTCATCGCGCAGGCCAACTCGAACCTGACCAGCAAGGGGCAGTTTGTGGATGACCTTGTTTCGTGCAGGTACAAGAACGAGTTCACGCTTCTGCCGCCCGACCAGGTGGAGTTCATGGATGTGTCTCCCAAGCAGATCGTGTCGGTGGCGGCGTCGCTCATCCCGTTCCTCGAACACGACGACGCCAACCGGGCGTTGATGGGATCGAACATGCAGCGCCAGGCGGTGCCCACGTTGCGCACCGAGACGCCGCTGGTGGGGACGGGCATGGAGCGGGCCGTGGCAGTGGACTCCGGCGTGACGGTGATCGCCACCCGGGGCGGCACGGTGGACTCCGTGGATGCTTCGCGCATCGTCGTGAGGGTAAAGGACAGCGAGACCAGCGCGGGCGAGGCCGGTGTCGACATCTACAACCTGACCAAGTACACGCGTTCCAACCAGAACACCTGCATCAACCAGCGCCCACTGGTCAAGGCGGGGGACGTCATCGAGCGGGATGATGTCCTGGCCGACGGCCCGTCCACCAGCCTGGGCGAACTGGCGCTGGGCCAGAACCTGCTGGTGGCGTTCATGCCGTGGAACGGCTACAACTTCGAGGACTCCATCCTGATCTCCGAGCGCGTGGTGGAGGAGGACCGCTTTACCACGATCCATATCGAGGAGCTGACCTGCGTCGCCAGGGACACGAAACTCGGCCCGGAAGAAGTCACGGGCGACATTCCCAACGTCGGCGACGCGGCCCTGACCAAGCTGGACGATTCGGGCATCGCCTTCATCGGTGCGGAAGTCCAGGCGGGAGACATCCTCGTGGGCAAGGTGACGCCGAAGGGCGAGACCCAGCTCACACCCGAGGAAAAACTCCTGCGGGCGATCTTCGGCGAGAAGGCCTCCGATGTGAAGGACACGTCGCTGCGCGTGCCGCCGGGAATGGACGGTACGGTGATCGACGTGCGGGTCTTCACGCGGGACGGCGTCGAGAAGGACGACCGGGCGCTGTCCATCGAGCGGCAGGAACTGGAGGCGGTCCGCAAGGACCTGGACGATCAGCGGCGGATTCTGGAAGAGGACATCTTCCAGCGGGTCGAGAAGCTGCTGGTGGGAGAAACCGCGGCGGGCGGCCCCGGAAAACTGGCGTCAGGCACCGAAATCAGCGGCTCCTACCTGGCCGACCTTCCCAGGGAACGCTGGTTCGAAATCCGCATCAAGGACGACGCGGTCAATTCCCAGCTTGAGCGCGCGGCCGACAGGCTTCGGGCCCAGAGCGAGGAATTCGAGCGCCGTTTCGACGAGAAGCGCCACAAGATCACCGCCGGCGACGATCTGGCACCGGGCGTGCTGAAGATGGTCAAGGTCTACCTGGCGGTGAAGCGCCATATCCAGCCTGGCGACAAGATGGCGGGCCGGCACGGCAACAAGGGCGTGATCTCCACCATCGTCCCGGTGGAGGACATGCCCTACATGGAAGACGGCACTGCGGTGGATATCGTGCTCAATCCGCTCGGCGTGCCGTCACGAATGAACGTCGGCCAGGTGCTGGAAACGCACCTGGGCTGGGCAGCCAGGGAATTGGGACGCAAGATCGGCGAACTGGTCGATTCACGATGCTCCGCGGCGGCCATGCGCCGATATCTGGAGGGCATCTACAACAAGACCGGGGGGCAGAAGGAAAGCCTCCGCAGCCTGAAGGCCGATTCGATCATGGAGCTTGCCCGCAACCTGAGCCAGGGCGTGCCGATCGCCACGCCGGTATTCGACGGCGCCAACGAGCAGGAGATCAAGGGACTGCTGGAAATGGCCGGCGTTCCGATTTCCGGACAGGCCACCCTGTTCGACGGACGCACCGGAGAGCAGTTCAACCGCCCCGTGACCGTCGGTTACATGTACATGCTCAAGCTCAATCATCTGGTTGACGACAAGATGCATGCGCGGTCCACGGGCCCCTACAGCCTGGTCACGCAGCAACCGCTGGGGGGCAAGGCGCAGTTCGGCGGTCAGCGCTTCGGTGAAATGGAGGTATGGGCGCTGGAGGCCTATGGAGCGTCCTACACACTCCAGGAGATGCTCACCGTGAAGTCCGACGATGTTCAGGGCCGCACAAAGATGTACAAGAATATCGTTGACGGAACCCACCAGATGCAGGCGGGGATGCCGGAGTCGTTCAACGTGTTGGTCAAGGAGATTCGCTCTCTGGGAATCAACATCGACCTGGAACAGGCTCACTGAACCGGCGCCCGATGGCGCCCTCCCGCTGACAGGTACAGTCATATGAAAGATTTACTCAGGCTCTTCCGGCAGCAAGCCCCGATCGAGGATTTCGACGCGATCCGCATCGGTCTTGCGTCTCCGGACATGATCCGGTCATGGTCGTACGGCGAGGTCAAGAAGCCGGAGACGATCAACTATCGGACTTTCAAGCCGGAGCGCGACGGGCTGTTCTGCGCGAAGATCTTCGGGCCCATCAAGGATTACGAATGCCTTTGCGGAAAATACAAGCGCCTCAAGCATCGCGGCGTGGTTTGCGAAAAGTGCGGTGTTGAGGTCACCCAGACGAAGGTTCGCCGCGAGCGCATGGCGCACATCGAACTGGCGAGCCCGGTGGCGCATATCTGGTTCCTGAAGTCGTTGCCGTCCCGGATCGGCCTGATGCTCGACATGACCCTGCGGGAGATCGAGCGGATTCTCTATTTCGAGGCCTTCGTGGTGGTCGACCCCGGTCTGACGGACCTGGAACGGGGGCAGCTTCTGACCGACGAAACCTACCTGGAGGCCATTGAGCAGTACGGCAACGAGTTCGACGCCCGTATGGGCGCAGAGGCCGTCCGGGACCTGCTGCTGTCCCTGGATCTGGCAGCCGAGGTGGCGGGCGTTCGCGAAGCCATTGCCGGCACCCGGTCCGAAACCAAGATCAAGCGTCTGTCCAAGCGGCTTAAACTGCTGGAATCCTTCGTCGATTCCAGCAATCAGCCCGCGTGGATGGTGATGACCGTGCTGCCCGTCCTGCCGCCGGACCTGAGGCCGCTGGTGCCTCTGGACGGCGGGCGGTTCGCCACTTCCGACCTCAACGACCTGTATCGGCGGGTGATCAACCGGAACAACCGGTTGCGCCGGCTGCTGGAGCTGAATGCGCCGGACATCATCGTGCGCAACGAAAAGCGGATGCTGCAGGAATCCGTGGATGCCCTGCTGGACAACGGCAGGCGCGGCCGGGCGATTACCGGCACCAACAAGCGTCCGCTCAAGTCCCTGGCCGACATGATCAAGGGCAAGCAGGGACGTTTCCGGCAGAACCTGCTGGGCAAGCGGGTCGACTATTCCGGCCGCTCCGTCATCGTTGTCGGTCCGACCCTGAAGCTGCACCAGTGTGGCCTGCCCAAGAAACTGGCGCTGGAACTGTTCAAGCCGTTCATCTTTTCGAAGCTTCAACTGCGAGGCCAGGCGACCACCATCAAGGCCGCCAAGCGGTTGGTGGAGCGAGAGGGGCCGGAAGTCTGGGATATTCTCGAAGAGGTCATCCGCGAACATCCGGTCATGCTGAACCGTGCGCCGACGTTGCACCGACTGGGTATCCAGGCGTTCGAACCGGTGTTGATCGAAGGCAAGGCGATCCAGCTTCATCCGCTGGTCTGCACCGCCTTCAACGCCGATTTCGACGGTGACCAGATGGCGGTCCATGTGCCGCTGTCGCTGGAGGCGCAGCTTGAGGCGCGTGCGCTGATGATGGCCAGCAACAACATTCTTTCGCCGGCCAATGGCGACCCGATCATCGTGCCCTCCCAGGATGTCGTGCTCGGCCTCTACTACATGACCCGCGAGCGCATCAACGCGCGTGGCGAGGGCATGGCGTTTTCCGGGGTGGAGGAGGTTCATCGAGCCTTCGAGAGCGGCGCAGTCGAACTGCACGCGAAGATCCGCGTCAGGGTGCCCTTGACCCGCGCCGATGCCCAAGACCAGGACGAGCCGGGCAACCGGCTGGTGGACACGACGGTGGGCCGGGCCCTGCTAAGCGAGATCGTGCCGGAAGGCTTGAGTTTCGACCTGATCAACCAGCCCATGAACAAGCGCGCCGTTTCGGCGGTGATCAACGCCTCCTACCGGCAACTGGGCCTCAAGACCACGGTGATCTTCGCCGACCAGCTCATGTACATGGGCTTCAATTACGCGACCCACGCCGGCGTTTCCTTCGGGGTCAACGACATGGTGGTCCCCGAAGAGAAGGGCAGCATTCTCGATGTCGCCGAACAGGAGGTGAAGGAGATCCAGGACCAATACGCTTCCGGACTGGTCACCGACGGAGAAAGGTACAACAAGGTTGTGGACATCTGGTCACGGACCAATGACCACGTGGCAAAGGCGATGATGAGCAAGCTCGGTTCGGAGACGGTGCTGGATGCCCAGGGCGAGCAGGCCAGGCAGGAGTCCTTCAACTCCATCTACATGATGGCCGATTCGGGCGCGCGAGGGTCGGCGGCCCAGATCCGCCAGCTGGCCGGCATGCGCGGGCTGATGGCCAAGCCGGACGGATCGATCATCGAGACGCCGATTACCGCCAATTTCCGCGAGGGCCTGGACGTCCTGCAGTACTTCATTTCCACCCATGGCGCGCGCAAGGGTCTCGCCGACACGGCGCTGAAGACCGCCAACTCGGGTTACCTGACCCGCCGCCTGGTGGACGTTGCGCAGGATCTGGTGGTTACGGAGATGGACTGCGGCACCGACGCGGGCCTGATGATGACACCGCTGGTGGAGGGCGGCGACGTGGTCGAGCCCTTGCGCGAGCGCGTGCTCGGCCGGGTCGCCGCGGTCGACGTGCTGGCCCCCGGGGATGGATCGCTGGTTCTGGAGGCCGGTTCTCTGCTGGACGAAACGGCGGTGAGGAAACTGGAGTCCGCGTCCATTGACCAGCTGCTGGTGCGTTCGCCCATCACCTGCGCGACCCGGTACGGAGTCTGCGCGCAATGTTACGGTCGCGACCTGGCACGGGGAAATCAGGTCGACAGGGGCGAGGCGGTGGGCGTCATCGCCGCGCAATCCATCGGTGAGCCGGGCACGCAGCTCACCATGCGCACCTTCCACATCGGCGGTGCCGCATCCCGTTCGGCGGCGGTCAACAGCGTGGAAGTGAAGACCGCCGGAACGACCAAGATGTACGAATTGAAGACCGTGCGGCACGAGGAGAAGGGTCATTTCGTCGCCACCTCGCGTTCCGGGGAACTGGCCGTTCTGGATGAGTTCGGGCGCGAGCGGGAACGCTACAAGGTGCCCTACGGCGCCACCATAGCCGTCAACGAAGGCGACAAGGTGGAGCCGGGGCAGTTGGTAGCGCACTGGGACCCGCATACCCACCCGGTGGTTGCCGAAGTCAGCGGCAGCCTGAGATTCGAAGACTTCGTGGACGACGTGACGGTCACCACCCAGGTCGACGAGATCACCGGACTGACGAGCATTCTGGTGCTGGATCCGGCAAAGCGTGGCGCCGGCGCGGAGTACCGTCCCACGGCCAGGCTGGTGGACCCCGACGGCGAACCCGTATTCTTCCCCAATACGGATATCCCGGCGGCTTACGCGCTGCCCGCCGGCGCCGTGCTCAGCATGGAAGATGGCGCCAGGGTGGTGGTGGGCGACGTCATCGCCAGGCTGCCCCAGGAAACCTCGAAAACCCGCGACATCACCGGCGGGTTGCCGCGGGTGGCGGACCTGTTCGAGGCCCGCCGTCCGAAGGATCCAGCGATTCTCGCGGAGCACACCGGTATCGTCGGTTTCGGCAAGGAAACCAAGGGCAAGCGGCGCCTGGTCATCACCGGGGACGACGGCGAAGCCCACGAGGAGTTGATCCCGAAGTGGCGGCACCTGAATGTCTTCGAAGGCGAGAGCGTCGTTCGAGGCGAGATCATCGCCGACGGCGAGCCCAATCCCCATGACATCCTGCGACTGCAGGGTGAGGCGAAGCTTGCGGACTACCTGGTCAGGGAGATTCAGGATGTCTACCGGCTCCAGGGCGTGAAGATCAACGACAAGCATATCGAGGTCATCATTCGGCAGATGCTGCGCAAGGTGGAAATCGTCGATCCGGGCGATACGCGGTTCCTGCGCGGTGAACAGGTGGACCGGGCCCGGGTGCTCGACACAAACGAAGAGCTTGAAGCGCAGAAGGAGGAGTGCGCCAGCTACGCTCCCGTTTTGCTGGGAATCACCCGGGCGTCGCTCGCGACGGAGTCGTTCATCTCGGCCGCATCCTTTCAGGAGACCACACGCGTGCTCACCGAGGCGGCGGTCCGCGGGATGCGGGACAACCTTCGCGGCCTGAAGGAAAACGTCATCGTGGGACGCCTGATTCCGGCTGGCACGGGTTACGCTTATCACGAAGAGCGTCGACGAACGGAAGAGGATATCCTCGCCGAGGAGCTCAAGGAACTGGAATCCTCCCTTGCCGAGTCTGCCGGCGATTCGGGCGAGACGGAAGTTGCGGTGCCCACCGAATCGGGCACCGCCACCGAGGAGGCCCGGGAATCCCCGGCCGGCTGACGGCCCGAAATTTCCGGCCTGAAAATACTGAAAATACCGGTTGACAGGCCAACTTGGTCAACCCTAGAATCGTTCGCGCTTCAGGGTCGGCCGGGATGGTCGAAACAATCAGCAGGTACCGGGCGCGTCCCGGGTGAAGTCAGAGTGGCCCGGCTGCCGCAGTCCAGGCAGCGGGCCTGATTTATTTGCGTGACTGATGTCGACTACGAACCAACTAGTGAGAAAACCCCGCTCGACCAAGCGGGCCAAGAGCAACGTTCCGGCGCTGGGCGCCTCGCCCCAGCGGCGTGGCGTCTGTACGCGCGTATATACGACCACGCCCAAGAAACCCAATTCGGCGATGCGCAAGGTTGCGCGTGTGAGGTTGACCAACGGGTTCGAGGTGACCAGTTATATCGGCGGCGAGGGGCACAACCTGCAGGAGCACTCGGTGGTGCTCATTCGCGGAGGACGTGTAAAGGACCTGCCGGGCGTGCGATACCACGTGGTACGCGGGACGCTGGATTGCGCCGGCGTCGGCGACCGTCGCCAGGGCCGCTCGAAGTACGGCGCAAAGCGGCCGAAGAACTGACCACGGCGGAGTTTCACCATGTCGCGACGTAGCAGGGCCCGCCGCCGAGAAGTGCTTCCAGACCCCAAGTACGGTGACCGGATGTTG
Organism: Candidatus Rariloculaceae bacterium; assembly: GCA_965221035.1. Classification (GTDB taxonomy): domain Bacteria; phylum Pseudomonadota; class Gammaproteobacteria; order Steroidobacterales; family Rariloculaceae; genus UBA6522. The sequence goes on along the minus strand of OZ244860.1, from coordinate 2,086,785 downwards.
GCGAAATTCATCAACATGGTCATGCTGAGCGGCAAGAAATCCGTGGCTGAACGCATCGTGTACGGTGCCCTGGACCGCATCTCCACGCGTTCCGGCCAAGACGAGCGGCAATCGCTGGATCTTCTGGCGCAGGCACTCGACAACATCAAGCCTGTCGTCGAGGTAAAGTCCAGGCGTGTCGGGGGGGCCACGTACCAGGTTCCGGTGGAAGTACGCGCCACACGGCGGGAAACGCTGGCCATGCGGTGGGCCATCGACGCGGCCCGAAAGAGACCCGAGAAGACCATGGCGTTGCGCCTCGCCCACGAACTGCTGGACGCGGCGGAAAATCGCGGTGCGGCGGTCAAGCGGCGGGAGGATACTCACCGCATGGCCGAAGCCAACAAGGCGTTCGCCCACTACCGGTGGTAATCGATGGGCTGGAGTCCAGGCAATGTCACGGCAGACCCCCATCGAGCGTTATCGCAATATCGGCATCATGGCTCACATCGATGCCGGCAAGACCACCACGACTGAGCGCATCCTTTTCTATACGGGCGTTTCCCACAAGATGGGCGAGGTCCATGACGGCGCCGCGGTCATGGACTGGATGGTGCAGGAGCAGGAGCGCGGCATCACCATCACGTCGGCCGCGACCACGGCATTCTGGCGGGGGATGGATCAACAGTTCCCCGAGTACCGCATCAACATCATCGACACGCCCGGGCACGTGGACTTCACGATCGAGGTGGAGCGCAGCCTGCGGGTACTGGACGGAGCGGTCGCGGTTTTCTGCTCCGTGGGCGGCGTGGAGCCGCAGTCCGAGACGGTCTGGCGGCAGGCCAACAACTATGGCGTGCCCCGACTGGCCTTCGTCAACAAGATGGACCGCACGGGTGCTGATTTCTTTCGTGTCGTTCGCCAGATCAGGGAGCGGCTGAACGGCAATCCCGTTCCCCTGCAGATACCCATCGGCGCCGAGGACTCTTTCTGTGGCGTTGTCGACCTGGTTCGGATGAAGGCCATTTCCTGGGACGACTCCACCCAGGGCATGCGCTATGTCGAGCAGGCCGTGCCGGAGACGCTGACCCCCCTGGCACAGGAGTGGCGCGAAAAGCTGGTGGAAGCCGCGGCGGAAGGCGACGAACAGCTGCTGGAGCAATATCTCGAAGACGGCGACCTGTCCCCCGGGGAAATCACGCGGGGAATCAGGGCCCGCTGCCTGAAAGGTGAGGTGGTGCCGGTGCTCTGCGGTTCGGCATTCAAGAACAAGGGCGTGCAGGCCGTTCTGGATGCGGTGATCGAATACCTGCCTTCCCCGAGCGAACGGCCGGCCATCAAGGGCGTGCTGGCAGACGGCGGGGAAGCCGCGTGCGAGTCCTCCGACGACGCGCCGTTCGCGGCGCTGGCATTCAAGATCGCCACCGATCCCTTCGTCGGCAACCTGACATTCTTTCGAGTGTATTCCGGCGTGCTGAAGTCCGGGGATACGGTGATCAATACGGTTCGTTCCAGGCGCGAGCGCATCGGACGCATCCTGCAGATGCACGCCAACGAGCGCGAAGAGGTCACCGAAGTCCGGGCAGGCGATATCGCCGCCGCGGTGGGGCTCAAGGACGTCACCACCGGCGACAGCCTGACCCATCCGGGACGGCGCATCGTGCTCGAGCGCATGGAGTTTCCCGAGCCGGTGATTTCGGTGGCGGTGGAGCCCAGAACCAAGGCGGACCAGGACAAGCTGGGGCTGGCGCTCTCCAAGCTCGCCCGGGAGGACCCCTCGTTTCGAATCCACACCGACGAGGAGTCGGCGCAGACGATCATCTCGGGCATGGGCGAACTGCACCTGGAAATCATCGTCGATCGGCTCAGGCGGGAATTCAAGGTCGAAGCGGCCGTCGGTCGTCCGCAGGTGGCCTATCGCGAGACGGTCTCAAGCGTCGTCGAGCAGGAAGGCAGGTTCGTGCGCCAGACCGGCGGACGGGGACAGTATGGTCACGTGTTCCTCAGGATCGAGCCGCAGGAGCCGGGGACCGGTTATGAATTCGTCAACGAAATCGTCGGCGGCGCGGTGCCCAGGGAGTTCATATCCGCGGTGGACCGTGGCGTACAGGAACAGATGGGCAGCGGCGTGATCGCGGGCTACCCGGTGGTGGACTGCAAGGTGACGCTGTACGACGGTTCGTACCACGAGGTGGATTCCAGCGAGGTCGCGTTCCGCATTGCGGGCTCCACGGCATTCAGGGAGGGCGCGGCCAAGGCCGGCCCGGTGGTTCTTGAACCCATCATGAAGGTTGAGATCGTGAGTCCGCTGGACTACATGGGTGACGTCAACGGCGATCTCAACCGGCGGCGCGGTGTGCTGCAGGGACTCGATGACTCACCCATGGGCAAGGTCATCCGTGCCCATGTGCCGCTGGCGGAAATGTTCGGATATGCCACGGACCTCCGCTCCATGAGTCAGGGACGGGCCAGCTACACGATGGAATTCGAGCATTACGCCAAGGTTCCGAGGTCGGTGGCCAGCAATATCATCAATGCGAGGGGCGGCTGAATCGCCCCGCAATCCGAGAGGTAATCGATCGTGGCGAAGCAGAAGTTTGAGCGGACGAAGCCGCATGTAAACGTGGGCACGATAGGACATGTGGACCATGGCAAGACGACGTTGACGGCGGCGTTGACGAAGGTGATGGCGTTGCGTCACGGTGGGGAGACGGTGGGATTTGAGGAGATAGACAACGCGCCGGAGGAGCGCGAGCGTGGGATCACGATAGCCACGGCGCACGTGGAGTACGAGAGCGAGGGACGACATTACGCGCACGTGGACTGTCCGGGTCATGCGGATTACGTGAAGAACATGATCACGGGTGCGGCGCAGATGGATGGGGCGATCTTGGTGGTATCGGCGGCGGACGGGCCGATGCCGCAGACGCGCGAGCATATTTTGTTGGCTCGACAGGTGGGGGTTCCGTACATTGTGGTGTACCTGAACAAGGCGGACATGGTGGATGACGAGGAGTTGCTGGAGCTGGTGGAGTTGGAGGTACGGGATTTGTTGTCGGCGTACGAGTTTCCTGGGGACGACACGCCGGTGGTGACGGGCAGTGCGTTGCGTGCGTTGGAGGGGGATGAGACGGAGTTGGGAGTGGGCAGCGTGGAGTCGTTGGTGGGGGCGTTGGACAGTTACATACCGGTGCCGGAGCGAGCGGTGGAGGGAGATTTTCTGATGCCGGTGGAGGATGTGTTTTCGATTTCGGGGCGCGGCACGGTGGTGACGGGTCGGATCGAGCGCGGTGTGGTTCAGGTGGGAGACGAGGTGGAGATTGTGGGGATCCGTGAGACGGGCAAGAGCACGTGCACGGGAGTGGAGATGTTCCGCAAGTTGCTGGACGAGGGGCGCGCGGGGGACAACGTGGGGGTGTTGTTGCGGGGAGTGAAGCGGGACGAGGTGGAGCGAGGGCAGGTGTTGTCCAAGCCGAGTTCGATCACGCCGCACACGGATTTTGAGGCCGAGGTGTATATCCTGACGAAGGAGGAGGGGGGGCGTCACACGCCGTTTTTCAAGGGGTACCGGCCGCAGTTTTATTTTCGCACGACGGACGTGACCGGCGCGGTGCAGTTGCCGGAGGCGACGGAGATGGTGATGCCGGGGGACAATGTTCGGATGCGGGTGCGGTTGATTGATCCGATCGCGATGGAGGAGGGGTTGCGGTTCGCGATCCGCGAGGGCGGACGCACCGTGGGCGCGGGCGTGGTCTCGAAAATCCACGAATAAGCGACCCGGCAGACGGCATCCAGGCATTGTTGCGCAAGGTATAGGCAGACAGGAAAAGACCGATGGCTACCAATCAGAATATCCGAATACGGCTGAAGGCATTCGATCACAAGCTGATCGACCGTTCGGCGCGGGAGATTGTCGAAACGGCGAAGCGCACCGGCGCCACGGTGAAGGGTCCGGTGCCTTTGCCGACCAAGATCGAGCGCTTCACCGTGCTGATCTCGCCGCACGTGAACAAGAACGCCCGCGATCAATACGAGTTGCCGACCCACAAGCGGCTGATGGATATCGTGGACCCGACCGACAAGACGGTTGATGCGTTGATGAAGCTTGAATTGCCGGCGGGCGTGGATGTGCAGATTCGGTTGCACTAGGACCAACCCGGCAAAGCCGCCTGAAACCGAATTTGGAATTGAGTTTTGGAGAAAGACTATTCTATAATTCTGGGTTGCTCCGGCTTATGGCGGGTGCGCAGGGACCGGAGACTGTCGCGCACGACGCCTTGCCATAGAACGCAAATTGAGTTCGTCGGCGGGCCCATCCGCCACGATTGACCAAACAGTATTCAGAGTTTGCGGCAGCTACGCGCTGCGGCCGCTCGTGGTTGCCAGCGCCGCTGGATGTGTGCTGGCTGAAGCGCCGCACAGACTGCGGTTCGGACGGCGCGGATAGAGGACAGGAATGATGCCAATCGGTCTGGTAGGCCGCAAGCGCGGCATGACGCGCGTCTTTGCCGAGGACGGTGAATCTATCCCCGTCACCGTCATCGAGGCCTCGCCCAATCGGGTGGCGAGGCTGAAGCAGGCCGATCGCGACGGATACAAGGCTGTACAGGTCACCTTCGGCGGCGAAGCACCGAAACGCATCGCGAAATCCCGGCTCGGTGAATTCAAGAGCGCGGGCATCGAACCCGGAGACGGTCTTGTGGAGTTTCGGCTCGACGACGGCGAAGGCGGGGAACTGGCTGCCGGCTCCGAATGGGGTGTGGATTTCTTTCACGCCGGGCAGCGGGTGGACGTGGTTGGCACCTCCAAGGGCAAGGGCTTTGCGGGTACCGTGAAGCGCCACAATTTTCGCACCCAGGATAACACCCACGGCAACTCGCTTGCGCACAGGGCGCCGGGTTCCATCGGCCAGAACCAGACGCCGGGCCGAGTCTTCAAGGGCAAGAAGATGGCCGGGCAGATGGGCAACGTCCGCAGGACGGCTGCGAATGCCGAAGTGGTCAGGGTCGATGCCGAACGCAATCTGTTGCTGGTCAGAGGCGGAGTGCCGGGTGCCGCAGGTGGCCGCGTCATCATCCGCCCCGCCGTCAAGTCGCCCGCATCCGGAGAGGCCCAATGAAACTCGAACTGGCGGGCGGCGGCAGTGTGGAGCTTGCGGATTCCGCGTTCGCGGCGCAATTCAACGGTCCGCTGGTGCATCAGGTGATCACCGCCTACCAGGCCGGCGGACGGAGCGGCACCAAGGCGCAGAAGAACCGCTCCCAGGTCCGGGGCGGAGGCGCCAAGCCGTGGCGGCAGAAGGGCACGGGGCGGGCCCGGGTCGGCACGATTCGCAGCCCGATCCGCGTCGGCGGCGGGCGGGCGTTTCCGGCCCGGCCGAGGTCGTTCGCCCAGAAGGTCAACCGGAAGATGTACCGGGGCGCCGTGCGCTGCGTGCTTTCGGAACTGATCCGGGAAGACCGGCTGGTGATACTCGAGGAATTCGCCGTCAGCGAACCGAAGACCCGGCAGTTGATCGCCAGGCTTGCGGAACTGGACCTCGGCAGCACGCTCATCGTCGTCGAGAGCGTCGACCGGAACCTGCGGCTCGCGTCGAGAAACCTGCCATACGTCGACGTGCGCGAAGCGCGCGTGGTGGACCCGGTCAGCCTGATCGCCCATGACAGTGTGGTCATGACCGTGGCGGCGGCAAGAGCGCTGGAGTCGAGGCTCGCCTGACGGCGGTCCCGGAAGGAGTACGGAAATGCCGGCCGGCGCGTTGTTCCAGGAACGATTGATGAACGTCATCGTCGGTCCGCATATTTCCGAGAAATCCACCAGGGCGGCGGACGCCGACCACCAGGTTGTCTTCAAGGTGCGCCGCGACGCCACCCGCAAGGAAATCCGCCAGGCCGTGGAACTTCTGTTCGAGGTCAAGGTCGGCAGGGTCACCGTGATCAATGTGCCCGGCAAGGCCAAGCGGCGCGGGCCGTCCCGTGGACGGCGGGCCGATTGGAAGAAGGCCTATGTGCGCCTCGCACCGGGCCACGACATCGATTTCATGGGCGTGGAGTAGCGGAGCGGTCGGTATGGCGGTACGCAGAGCCAACCCTACCTCGCCTGGACGGCGTTTCGTCGTTCGCTCGATTCGAAGCGACCTGCACAAGGGTGCGCCCCATGCGCCCCTGTTGCGGCCGAAATCCAATACCGGAGGCCGCAACAACAAGGGACGCATCACTACGCGGCACCGCGGCGGAGGCCACAAGCGGCATTATCGCGTGGTGGATTTCAAGCGCAGCAAGGATGGCGTTCCCGGCCTCGTGGAGCGGATCGAGTATGACCCGAACCGGAGCGCCTATCTGGCGTTGGTCCTTTACCGCGACGGCGAGCGGCGTTACATCCTGGCGCCCAGGCGGTGCCATGCCGGGGACCCCATCCAGTCGGGCTCCGACGCGCCGATCAAGCCCGGCAACGCGCTGCCGTTGAAGAACATTCCAGTGGGCACCCAGGTGCACTGCGTGGAAATGAAGCCGGGCAAGGGCGGCCAGATCGCCCGCAGCGCCGGCGCTTCGGTGCAGATCATCGCCCGCGAGGGACGCTATGCGACCCTGAGATTGCGCTCGGGAGAGATTCGCCGGGTCCACGTGGATTGCCGCGCCACCATCGGAGAAGTGGGCAACTACGAACACAACCTGAGCAAGTTGGGCAAGGCGGGGGCGAAACGGTGGCGGGGTATCCGGCCCACTGTCAGGGGTGTCGTCATGAACCCGGTGGATCACCCGCACGGCGGCGGCGAGGGGCGAACCTCCGGCGGGCGCCATCCGGTCACGCCTTGGGGCGTGCCGACCAAGGGTTACAAGACACGCAACAACAAGCGCACGGACGACATGATCGTGCGGCGGCGCAAACGCAGGAAATAGGCGAGGACAGGTAGTCGATCATGCCGCGCTCAATCAAGAAGGGCCCGTTCGTGGACACCCACCTGTTGCGGAAGGTGGAGGTCGCGGCGAGGAACAATGATCGTCGGCCGATCAGGACATGGTCGCGTCGATCAATGGTCATTCCCGACATGGTGGGGCTCACCATCGCCGTGCACAACGGTCGCGTACACATTCCGATCCTGATATCGGAAAATATGGTCGGGCACAAGCTGGGCGAGTTCGCCGTCACACGTACGTTCAAGGGCCACTCCGGCGACCGCAAGTCCCGGTAAGGACAGGACCATGGAAACTTCCGCAAGACTGCGTTACGCCCGAATCGCGCCCCAGAAGTGCCGGCTGGTGGCCGACCAGATTCGCGGCCGGCCGGTGGCCGAGGCGCTCAATATTCTTCAGTACAGCCCGAAAAAGGCCGCGCACCTGCTGCGCAAGGTACTGGAATCGGCCATCGCCAACGCCGAAAACAACCATGGAGCGGATATAGACGAACTGACGGTGGCCACCGTGGATGTGGGAATGGCGCCCGCATTCCGGCGCTTCAGGGCCCGCGCCAAGGGCCGCGGCAACCGGATTCGCAAACTCAACAGCCATATCACCATCGAGGTTGCGGACGAGTAGGGGTCATGGGGCAGAAAGTACATCCAATCGGAATTCGACTCGGCATCACTTCGGAGTGGGCATCGAAGTGGTTCGCCGATACGCAGACCTTCCCGGAATATGTGCGGCAGGATCACGAGGTCCGCGATTTCCTCAAGCGCAAGCTCAAGGATGCGTCGGTGAGCCGGATTCACATCGAACGTCCGGCCAAGCGGGCCAGCATCACCATTCACACGGCCCGGCCGGGCATCGTGATCGGCAAGAAGGGCGAGGACATCGAAAGACTGCGCGTTCAGGTAGCCGAACTGCTGGGCATGGCGCTGCACGATGTTCGCCTGAATATTGCCGAGATCCGCAAGCCCGAGATGGACGCCCAGCTGGTCGCCGAGGGTGTGGCGCAGCAGCTGGAGCGTCGCGTGCAATTTCGCCGCGCCATGCGCAGGGCGGTGACCAACACCATGCGCATCGGAGCAGACGGCATCAAGGTCAAGGTATCCGGTCGTCTGAACGGCGCGGAAATCGCACGCTCGGAATGGTATCGCGAAGGCCGTGTGCCGCTGCACACGTTCCGCGCCGACATCGATTACGGACTTGCGGAGGCAAAAACGACGTACGGCGTGATCGGCGTAAAGGTCTGGGTATTCCGCGGCGAGGTGTTCGAATCCGACGCCGAGGGTGGGGACAGCAAGGATCCCCGCGCCAGGCGCTAACGGTCGTCGAGCGCACTGACGAAACTGGCGGAGACGCGAAATGCTCCAACCGAAACGCACCAAGTTCAGGAAACAGCACAAGGGCCGCAACCGCGGGCTGGCCCAACGCGGCAGCGCCATCAGCTTTGGCGAGTACGGTCTGAAGGCGATGGGCCGAGGCCGGATCACTTCCAGACAGATCGAGGCGGCGCGCCGGGCGATGACCCGGCACGTCAAGCGCGGCGGCAAGATATGGATTCGGATCTTTCCGGACAAGCCGATCACCAAGAAGCCGCTTGAGGTCCGCCAGGGCAAGGGCAAGGGCAACGTGGAGTACTGGGTCGCGCAGATTCAGCCGGGGCGCATGCTCTACGAGATGTCCGGAGTCAATGAGGAAATCGCCAGGGGCGCATTCCGGCGGGCGGCGGCGAAACTGCCAGTGGCCACGCGGTTCGTGACCCGGCAGACGCTGTAGGACGGCAGGCATGAAGGCGAGCACGTTACGGACACTGTCGTCCGGTGAATTGCTGGAAGAACTGGTCCGGTTGCGGCGTGAACAGTTCGACTTGCGCATGCAGGCGGCGACCGGACAGGGCGCGCGCCCGGACCAGAAGGGCCGCGTGCGCAGGGACATCGCTCGGGTGAAGACGGTTCTTCGCGAGCTGGAGAGGGCGGAGCGCGCATCATGACCGAGAAAGCAGGGAACGGCAAAGCGGCGGATGCCGAAGCCGCGCAGGCGGCGGAGCGGAAGGCTGAAGCCGTGACGGAGGACACGAAAGTGGAAACGGTCGGCGAGGCTTCCGAGCGGAAGCCCGCGCGCAGGGTTTTCGGACAGGTGGTGGCCAATGGCGCGGACAAGACCGTGTCGGTGTCCATCGAGCGTGTCGTCAGACACCCGGTTTACGGCAAGTACATCCGGCGGAGCACCAAGGTCATGGCGCATGACGAAGACAATGCCTGTCAGCTCGGGGACCGTGTCGCGATCACGGAGTGTCGCCCGTTGTCGAAACGCAAGTCGTGGCGGGTGATGGAAGTGATCGACAGCGATGGAGCGTCGTCATGATACAGGCACAGACCATCTTGTCGGCAGCCGACAACAGCGGTGCGCGGCGGTTGATGTGTATCAAGGTGCTGGGAGGATCGAAACGGCGCTATGCGCGGATCGGCGACATCATCAAGGTCACCATCAAGGATGCGATTCCCCGGGGCCGGGTCAGAAAGGGCGAGATGTACAGCGCGGTCGTGGTGCGCACCAGCCACGGCGTGCGCCGGCCCGACGGCTCGGCCATACGGTTCGACTCCAACGCCGCGGTGTTGCTCAACGCCCGGCACGAGCCCATCGGCACGCGTATTTTTGGTCCGGTCACCAGGGAATTGAGAACCAGCAAGTTCATGAAAATCATTTCCCTGGCGCCGGAGGTGCTGTGAGGCGGACGGGCGTTATGGCGGCAAGGATCAGACAGGGCGACGAGGTGATCGTCATCGCCGGCAAGGACAAGGGCCGGCGAGGCCGGGTGGCACGCGTGTACCCGGGCCACAGGGTCGTGGTGGAGAACGTCAACATTGCGCGCAAGCACCAGAAACCCAATCCGAACGCGGGTGTGCCGGGCGGAATCATCGAGAAGGAAATGCCGCTGGACATGTCCAACGTGATGCTGTTCAACCCCGTTACCCAGCAAGGGGACCGCGTGGGTTTCCGTACCCTGGAAGACGGCCGCAAGGTGCGTTACTTCAAGTCCAACAACGAAGTGCTGGATACCTGACATGAGCAGGCTGCAGGAATTCTATCGAAACGAGGCGGCTCCCAAGCTGATGAAGCAGCTGGGAATCGACAATCCCATGGCGGTTCCCGCGTTTTCCAAGATCACCTTGAACATGGGTGTGGGAGAGGCCTTGGGGGACAAGAAGGTTCTCGAGCACGCGGTCGCCGACCTGAAGAGGATATCGGGGCAGCAGCCGGTGGTCTGCAAGGCGCGGGTCTCGGTAGCCACGTTCAAGATCCGGGCCGGCTTTCCCATCGGGTGCAAGGTCACATTGCGCCGGAGTCGCATGTACGAATTCCTGGATCGGCTGATCAACATTGCGATCCCCCGGGTCCGAGACTTCCGCGGCCTGAGCGCCAGGTCGTTCGACGGTCGGGGCAATTTCAGCATGGGGGTCAAGGAACAGATCATCTTTCCGGAGATCGATTACGACCAGGTTGACGCAATTCGTGGTCTGGACATCTGCATGACCACGACAGCCAGAAATGACACGGAGGGACGGGCGTTGCTGGAGGCGCTCAACTTCCCTCTGCGGTCGGCGTGAGGACACCATGGCCAAGAAGTCAATGATCATGAGGGAGCGCAAGCGCGCCACAACCGTCAGGCGGTTCGCCGCAAGGCGTGCCGAGTACAAGCGCGTCATCCGCGACCCCGGTTCCACCGACGAAGCGCGGGAGACCGCGCAGCTCAGGCTGCAGGCGCTGCCCCGCGACGCGAGCCCGGTGCGGCTGCGCAACCGCTGCGCGGTTTCCGGCCGGCCGAAGGGCTTCTACCGCAAGTTCGGGCTTGGCAGAAACAAGCTTCGCGAGGCTGCCATGCGCGGCGAGATTCCGGGCCTCTCCAAGGCAAGCTGGTAACCGGGAGGGGTTTTGATGAGTATGACGGATCCCATTGCCGACATGTTGACCCGGATAAGAAACGGTCAGAAGGCCAGGAAGCGCACCGTGATCCTGCCCGCGTCGAAGATGAAACTCGCCGTAGCCCGCGTTCTGGTGGAGGAAGGGTATCTGGACGATGTGACCGTTGAGGAAGACGGCGTAAAGTCCAACATGACCATCACGCTCAGGTACCACGAGGGCGAACCGGTCATCGAGAAGATTTCCCGGGCAAGCCGTCCCGGCTTGCGCCTGTTTGCCGGCGTCGGTGAAATTCCCAGGGTCCAGGGTGGCCTGGGCGTGGCGGTGGTTTCCACCTCAAGGGGTGTGATGAGCGACCGTCAGGCCCGGGCGCAAGGGCACGGCGGCGAGGTGATCTGCCTGGTGTCGTAGGCGGCGCGGGGAACGGCCATGTCCAGAATTGCAAAGAATCCAGTACCCGTCGGCCGCGGTGTCGAGGCGGATCTCAAGGGGAACTCCCTGACGGTCAAGGGGCCCAAGGGGAGTCTCACGCTGGAATGCCATACCGAGGTCCAGGTGGCCAGGGTCGAAGATGAGTTGCGCGTGTCGCCCCGGTCCGGGAGCCGCTTCGCCAAGGCCATGGCCGGTACGACGCGTTCGCTCATCAACAACATGGTGACGGGCGTGACCTCGGGTTTCGAGCGCAAGCTCACCCTGGTAGGTGTCGGCTATCGGGCGAAGACACAGGGCCGGCAACTGGAAATGAGCCTGGGATTCTCACACCCCATCAGGTATAGCGTGCCCGAGGACGTCACCATCGAGACACCCAGCCAGACCGAGATCGTGGTGCAGGGCATCGATCGGCAGCGTGTCGGACAGGTAGCGGCCGAACTGCGCCGTTTCCGTCCCCCGGAGCCCTACAAGGGCAAGGGCGTGCGCTATTCCGACGAGCGGGTCGTGCTCAAGGAAGCGAAGAAGAAGTAACCCCATGGACAAGAAGCGACGAAGGCAAAGACGGGCGCGACGCGCGAGATCCAGGATCAGCCGACTTGGCGCCACGCGGTTGTGCGTGCACCGTACGCCCCGGCACATTTACGCGCAGATCATAGCCCCGGAAGGCAACCGCGTCATCGCCAGCGTATCCACACTCAGCCCGGAATTGCGTGGCGAGTTGAAGGGTACCGGCAACCGGACGGCGGCGGCGGCAGTGGGCCGGTTGATTGCCGAGCGCGCCACCGCCAATGGCGTCGAACGGGTGGCCTTCGACCGGTCCGGTTTCAGTTATCACGGTCGCGTCAAGGCGCTGGCCGACGCGGCCCGCGAGGCGGGCTTGAGTTTCTAGCCGGGAAGCGACCTATGGCAATGCAGGAAGAACTTCAGGAAAAACTCGTCTCCGTCAACCGCGTCGCAAAGGTGGTCAAGGGCGGTCGCCAGTTCGGCTTTACCGCCCTGACCGTGGTCGGCGACGGCAACGGCCGGGTCGGTTACGGTTACGGCAAGGCGCGGGAGCTGCCGCTGGCCATCCAGAAGTCCATGCAGGCCGCCCGTGGCAGCCTGGAGTCCATACACTTGCGCAACGAGACCTTGCAGTATGAACTTCGCGGCCGCCACGGCGCCACCCGTGTGTTCATGCAACCTGCCTCCGGGGGCACGGGCATCATCGCCGGCGGTGCCATGCGCGCCGTATTCGAGTGCGCCGGAGTGCGCAACGTGCTGGCCAAGAGCTACGGTTCGCGCAATCCCATCAACGTGGTGCGGGCGACGGTGGACGCCCTGGTGCGGATGCGGTCGCCCGAGGAAATCGCGGCGAAGCGCGGCAAGACCGTTGCTGAAATCGTCGAATGAGGTCGGATATGGCCAAGTTGAAGGTCACGCTGATGAAGAGCAGGTTCGGGCGAAAGCCCGGGCACGCCGAATGCGTTGCCGGACTGGGACTGAGACGCCGGGAGCAAACCGTGGTGGTGGCGGATACGCCCGAGAATCGCGGAATGATCAACAAGGTGTCGTACCTGCTGAAGGTGGAGGAGGTCTGAGATGCGGCTGAATTCTCTCAAGCCCGGCGCCGGTTCGCGCAGGTCGCGCAAGCGGGTCGGCCGCGGCATTGCCGCCGGCCGGGGCAAGACCGCCGGGCGCGGCGTCAAGGGGCAGCGGTCCCGTTCCGGGGGCTACAGCAAGGTCGGCTTTGAAGGTGGCCAGATGCCGTTGCAGCGCCGTTTGCCGAAGGTGGGCTTCAGATCGCGCAAGGCGCGCCACGCCGCCGAAGTCCGATTGCACGAATTGGCCGGGCTGGAGGACGCGACCGTCGACCTGGCGGCGCTGAAGGCGGCGGGGCTGGTGGCCAAATCGGCCCGCACCGCCAGGATTTTCCTCTCCGGCACGATCGATCGGGCGGTCACGGTTGTCGGGCTCGGCGTCAGCCGCGGCGCGCGCGAGGCGATCGAGGCCGCCGGCGGAAGCGTGGAGGCCTGACCATGGCCAGAGCGGGCACAGCAAATCCAGCGTCGGTGCTCGGCGCCGCCGGGCGTTTCTCCGAGGTTCGCCAGCGGCTGTTCTTCCTGGTGGGCGCGCTGGTGGTCTACCGGATCGGCACCTTCATACCGGTGCCCGGCATCGATCCATTCGCGCTGGGGCAATTCTTCGAGCAGCAGTCCGGAACGATCCTGAGCATGTTCAACATGTTCTCGGGGGGGGCGCTGGAGAGGATGTCGATTTTCGCCTTGGGCATCATGCCCTACATCTCCGCCTCCATCATCATGCAACTCGCCGTCCACGTGGTTCCCTCCCTGAGTACGTTGCGCAAGGAAGGCGAAGCGGGCCGCCGAAAGATCACCCAGTACACACGTTACGGCACCGTGCTGCTGTGCTCGTTCCAGTCGGTCGCCGCCACCAGCGCGTTGCAGAATCAGGGTGTCGTGGTCAATCCGGGGCCGGGTTTCGTGTTCAGCGCGTCCGCCACACTGGTCACCGGCACGGTGTTCCTCATGTGGCTGGGCGAGCAGATCACCGAGCGCGGCATCGGCAACGGCATCTCCATGATCATCCTCGCCAGCATCGTGTCCGGGCTGCCGGCGGCCATCGGCGGCACGCTGGAACTGGTCAACACCGGCGGGATGAACCCGGCGCTTCCCTTTGTCCTGGGCCTGTTGCTGCTGGGTGTCACGGGATTCGTGGTATTCATGGAGCGCGCCCAACGGCGCATCACCGTCAACTACGCCAAGCGCCAGCAAGGCCGGAGGCTCTACGCCGGACAGACGTCGCACCTGCCCTTCAAGATCAACATGTCGGGTGTCATACCGCCCATTTTCGCCTCCAGCCTGATCCTGTTCCCGGCTACCATCGCAACCTGGTTCGGCACCGGCCAGGCGGTATCGTGGTTACAGCGTCTGGCGGCGAGCCTCGCGCCCGGACAGCCCATCTATATCCTGCTTTACGCGGCGCTGATCGTGTTTTTCTGCTTCTTCTACACGTCGCTGGTGTTCAATTCCCGGGATACGGCGGACAACCTGAAGCGTTCCGGCGCGTTCATCCCGGGGATTCGTCCGGGGCGGCAGACCGCGGATTACATCGACAAGGTCCTGACAAGGTTGACGTTCTGGGGCGCGATGTACATCACCGGCGTCTGCCTGATGCCCGAGTTCATGATCTACCAGTTCAACGTGCCGTTCTATTTCGGCGGCACCTCGCTGCTGATCATCGTGGTGGTGACCATGGATTTCATGTCGCAATTGCAGGCGCACATGATGAGCCATCAATACGAAGGGCTATTGAAAAAGGCCAATCTCCGAGGCGTCGGCAGGCGTTAAGGGCATCCGGAGGGTCGGAGATGAAAGTCAGGGCATCGGTCAAGAGAATGTGCAGGAACTGCAAGATCGTTCGCCGCAAGGGCGTGGTCCGCGTGATCTGCAAGGACCCGCGCCACAAGCAACGGCAAGGTTAGCTCTAGAGCTAGGGAGGATAACGTCTTGGCCCGTATCGCTGGAATCAATATTCCCGTTCACAAGCACGTCGGCATCGCGTTGACGCACATATTCGGCATCGGCCGCAGCAGTGCCGTGATCGCCTGCCAGGTGGCCGGGATCGACCCCGCCACAAAGGTGCGCGACCTCAACGAGCCCGAGGTGGCCAAGCTCCGGGAAGTGGTCAGCCGGTTCACCATCGAAGGCGACCTGCGCAGGGAGACGGCCATGAACATCAAGCGGCTCATGGACCTGGGTTGCTACCGGGGCATACGGCATCGGCGCGGTTTGCCCACCAACGGTCAACGCACCCGAACCAACGCCCGCACCCGCAAGGGACCGCGGCGGCCCATCAGGAAATAACCGACATGGCGAAACCGACCCGAGGCAGGAAGAAGATCAAGCGCACGGTGCTGGATGCCGTGGCGCACGTGCATGCCTCCTTCAACAACACGATCATCACCATCACCGACCGCCAGGGCAACACGCTGGCCTGGGCCACCTCCGGCGGCTGCGGGTTTCGGGGCTCGCGCAAGAGCACGCCGTTTGCGGCACAGGTGGCCGCCGAGAAGGCCGGCAACGTGGCCAAGGATTACGGTGTCAAGAACCTGGAAGTCCGGGTCAAGGGTCCAGGTCCGGGGCGCGAATCTTCCATTCGTGCGCTGAACGCCCTCGGATTCCGGGTCACCCAGATCGAGGACGTTACACCCATTCCTCACAACGGTTGCCGCCCCCCCAAGCGGCGCCGCGTCTGATCGGAAGAAAGACATGGCGAGATATCGAGGACCAACCTGCAAATTGGCCCGCCGCGAGGGCACAGACCTGTTTCTCAAGAGCGGGGTCAAGCCCCTGGAGGCGAAGTGCAAGCTGGACGTTCCGCCCGGCGGACCGGGGCAGAGGCGACCGCGGTTCTCCGACTATGGCGTGCAGCTTCGTGAAAAGCAGAAGCTGCGGCGCATGTACGGAGTGCTTGAGCGGCAGTTCCGCAACTATTACAAGCGCGCGGCGCGGGGCAAGGGTTCCACCGGCGAGAATCTGCTGCGCATGCTGGAGGGACGCCTCGACAACGTGGTCTATCGCATGGGATTCGCCTCGACCCGCGCCGAGGCGCGTCAGCTGGTGAGCCACAAGGGCATCGTGGTCAACGAGCGTATCGTCAACATCCCTTCATATCAGATCAAGGCCGGGGACAAGGTGGCCGTGCGCCAGCGCGCAAAGGCGCAGATGAGGATCAAGGCCGCTCTGGACATTGCCACCCAGGTCGGGATTCCGGAGTGGGTTGAAGTGGACGAAAAGAACATGGAGGGGGTGCTCAAGGCGCTACCGGAGCGGGAAGAGATCCTTCCCGACATCAATGAGAATCTGGTCGTCGAGTTGTATTCCAAGTAATAGAGGTATGCTAGATGCAGGAATCTGCCACTGAGTTCTTGAGGCCCCGGACCGTCAAGGTCCAGCCTGTCGACGAACACAATGCCAAAATTACGGTCGAGCCCTTCGAGCGGGGCTTCGGTCATACCCTCGGCAATGCGCTGCGCCGCGTGTTGCTTTCGTCCATGCCCGGCGCGGCGGTGGTAGAGGTCGAGATCGACGGGGTCCTGCACGAGTACACCAGCATCGAGGGTGTTCAGGAAGATGTGGTGGATATCCTGCTCAACCTCAAGGCGGTCGCCATCCGCATGCACGCTCGCGAGGAAGCGGAACTGACGCTGCACAAGAAGGGTCCTGGTCCGATCACGGCGGGCGACATCGTCTGCGATCACGATGTGGAGATCGTCAACAAGGAACTGGTCATCGCCAACCTGACCCAGGCGGGCGAACTCAGGGCGTTCCTCAAGGTGGCTCGCGGACGCGGTTATCGCCCGGCGGTCAGGGAAACGGAATTCGATGGTCCGACTCGACCGATCGGCCGGCTGCAACTGGATGCCTCCTTCAGCCCGGTCCGCCGTGTCACCTACAACGTGGAAGCGGCCCGAGTCGAGCAGCGTACCGACCTGGACAAGCTTATCATCGACATCGAGACCAACGGGGCCATCGACCCCGAGGAAGCGATCCGCCGGGCCGGCAGCATCCTGAAGAACCAGCTCGACGTGTTCGTGGAGCTTCAGGGCGAGGCGGACCTCGGCTACGGCCGCCCGGATACCCTGGTCGACCCGATTCTGCTGAGACCCGTGGATGAGCTTGAACTCACCGTGCGATCGGCCAACTGCCTCAAGGCGGAGAACATCAACTACATCGGCGATCTGGTGCAACGGACCGAGGTGGAGTTGTTGCGCACCCCCAATCTCGGCAAGAAATCCCTGACCGAGATCGAGGAAGTGCTGGACGGTCACGGGTTGACACTGGGCATGCGGTTGGACAATTGGCCGCCGCCTGCGCTCAGGACCGACGATCAGCCCAGCCCCATGGCGTTCTGAAGTCGAGGATCCCACCATGCGTCACCGCAAGTCCGGTCGGAGGCTGGGGCGGAATTCCGCCCATCGCAAGGCGATGTATCGGAACATGGCCGCGTCGCTGTTCCGCCATGAGACGATCCGCACCACCTTGCCCAAGGCCAAGGAATTGCGCCGCGTTGCGGAACCCCTGATCACATTGGCCAAGCAGGACGGCACCTCGCGCCGCCGGCTGGCTTTCGCCCGGCTTCGTGATGATGCCGCGGTGGGCAAGCTCTTCAACGAGTTGGGCCCGAGATTCAAGGATCGGCCGGGGGGGTACTTGCGGATCCTGAAGATCGGCTACCGTGCGGGGGATGCGGCGCCCATGGCGGTGGTGCAGCTTCTGGATCAGCCGGAGGCCGAGTAGCGTTGCTGCCTCGGCGGCTGGTGCGTTGACGCGCGGCGGACGGGCTTTCCCTGAAAACATGAACAGCGGGCGCTGATTTCTTTCTGCGGCGTCGCGGGGGGTTCGCATGCGGGCCGCCTTGCGCGCTCAATCTCGCCCGCCATCCCTGGCGGGCTCGAATCGGGGCGCGGCGCTCCTGGCCAACCATGGCCACGCGCCACGCCCACGACGCGCGCAAGGCGGCCCGCATGCAAACCCTTTGGGGAGGTTTGGGGCGTGGTCGTGGGCGGTTCGCGCGGTTTCCGGCGGTGTGGGTGTTTGTCGCGCCTGGCTGGCGGCGGAGCGGGTTTCAGTTGTGCTTGGGTATGCGGCCATGGCTGCGGCGGCGTTTGCGCCAGTTGCGCAGGGTGGCGGCATGCCAGACGACGCGCAGGCAGCGCATGATCCGCTCCGAGCGCATGGGCTTGTACAGTGGCGCGTCCGCGGTCTCGATGTCGGAGATTCGGCCCCGGTACTTGTGCTTGATCCAGGCATTGCGGTCGACTTGCCTGACCATGTCGAACAGAATTCCGCGTTGATCGTCGGCCACCACCGCGATTCCGAAATCGATCACATACGGTTGTTCTCCGGGACCCACCAGGATATTCCGCTTGCGCTTGAGATCGCCGTGGGCCACGCCGGCGGCGTGCATTCTCCGCATGGTCGTCAATAGCCTCGCAAAGAAACGGTCCCTGTCTTCCAGGGCATCCTCCTGGGCGTGCAACGTATCGCCCGGAATGTACTCCAGGACCAGGTACTGCCCGGCGATATTGCCGTAACAGGCGGGAATTCCGGGGATGCCCGCCAGCCGGCGGTAGACTTGCGCTTCACGGCGGATCGCGGCTCGGTTGAGCACCCGGCGCAAGCCGCGACCCGACGGTTCCTTGATGAGGAAAGCACCTGCCCGGCCCTGGTAGACGCGAACCGAGGCTTGGTAGCCCGAGGAGGCCGCGACCTTGTCCGCGTCGCTCGACCCCAGCCATTCAAGAATCGCCTGGCGCTGGTTGTCGGCCAGTGTTTCAGTCATTGTCCGTCAAGGCAGTCAGGGCAGCGTTCAGAACGGGATGCGCCTGACGCCGGCGACTGCATCGAAGTGACGGTCGTTGCTCAACACTGCCAACCCGTGTTGATAGGCCAATGCGGCAACCCAGGCGTCATTTTGAGGTATGGGAGCGCCCGAGCGTTTCAATTCCATGCGAATGTCCGCGTAGGCGTCTGCCGTAGCCGAAGAGACCGTCGCGATTTCGGTCAAGGGCAGATATAGGGCAAGCCAATCCTCGTATCGTCGGCGCTGACGCGATTGTCGGATGCCGAAAAAATACTCGCCTAGTACTACGCTGGGCACTACCAACCGTTCGGCTGACCGGAGCGGCATTTCGACTCCGCCGTGCCCCTCCGCCCAGGCGGACAAGGCATTTGTGTCCAGTATCATGCGGGATCGTCGGGGGAAATCCTTTCAAATTCTTCTTCAACCGCTTTCAAGACTCGGCTGTTCTCGCTGGCGAGGTCGGACAATGCACCAAACCCGGCCATCCAAGGAGGTTCGACGCCATCGCTTGCGGACACTTGGCCAAAGCGACGGAGTCTTGCTTCGAGAGCCTCGGTGAAGAATTGCTTGAGAGTCATTCCGTGTGCGGCGGCGGTTGTCTTGGCTCGCCGGAAGGTCGTATCGGGCAGATCGATGGTGGTCTTCATGTGGCCATACTCCCGCAAATGCTGTAGACCATCAAGCCTCGTTTCTGACCGCTTACAGCAGTTTCTTGATGGATGAACGTGATGATGGCGCTTGATGCCCCAACTTGCCGATACGCAATTTCGGGCTAAACGGGGATTTGGTACGGTCTGGCGGATCAAGTCAATTGCCGGATGATATTGACCAGGCAGGCGGCGATGACGAGCGCGATCACGGGCTCGCCGTTCTTCAGGAGGCTTTGCCGGAACGACCATCCACCGCCCACCGCGTCCCCCAGATTCCTGAACGACGGCACGAGCGCGGGAACGCGGCTCGCCCACCGCAGCCACCGGTCGCCGAACAGCTTGTGCAGTTTCCGGTCCTCGTACTCGATGGCCGTGGGGTAGTAGAACCAGAAAAACGCCAGCGCGATGACCACCGCCCACCACTGCCCGCTGGCGATCGCGAATCCGCTGACGATGGCGATGTTGCCCGTGTATAGCGGGTGGCGCACGATGGCGTAGGGGCCGTCGGTGGCCAGTTCCCGATTCTTGGCGATGAAGCCGCTGGCGAACAGCCGCAGCGCGGTGCCGGCGACAATGAATGGCGTGCCTAGCGCCACCACCAGCTCGTACGGAATGGCGGTGACGCTGAACCACAGTATCAGCACCACCGCCAGGACCTGTCTGGACGCCTCGTGGTACCGCAACTTGCGGATGAATCGTTTAAGCGCGCCGTCCGGCGCGAAATCCTCGGTGCGATGTGACATGGTGTTCGACGGTGTTCAGCGGGCCAGCATCAGTGAATAATAGAATGCTTGTGAACCGCGGCCAAACCCTATCCTGACTCGACGTGACAGAACCATTCGCTGAATTCTCCACCCGCTCGGTTGTCATGGCCATGAATGGCATGGCGGCAACCAGCCACCCGCTGGCGACGGGGATTGCCGTGGACACGCTGAAGAAGGGTGGTACTGCCGTGGACGGCGCCATCGCGGCCAATGCCGCCCTGGGATTGATGGAACCCACTGGGTGCGGCATCGGCGGCGACCTGTTCGCGATCCACTGGGACGCCGGCCGGCGTGAACTGACCGGCCTCAACGCCAGCGGGCGCTCTCCCACGGGGCTCAGCCTTGAGCGGCTGCGCAGCCTGTGCGGGACCGGCCGGATTCCCGCGTACGGACCGCTCAGCGTCAGTGTACCCGGCGCGGTGGATGGTTGGTTTGAACTGCACGGTCGATTCGGTCGAATGTCCATGGACGAACTGCTGGCGCCGGCGATCGCCTATGCCGAGGAAGGTTTCCCCGTTACACCGGTGATCGCCGCCCAATGGGCAGCGCAGGCGGACCTGCTGGGCCGGTATTCCGGGTTCGCCGAGGTCTTCATGCCGGGCAACCGGGCACCCGGAGCCGGCGAAATTTTTCGCAACCCGAGACTGGCGGATACCTATCGGCGGATCGCGGAGGGCGGCCGCGACGCCTTCTACCTCGGCGACATCGCGCACGACATCCACCAATACTTGGCAGAGCAGGGCGGGTACCTGAGCCAGGACGACCTGGCGGCGCACCGCGCGGAATGGGTGGAACCGGTCTCAACCAGCTATCGGGGTTACCAGGTCTGGGAACTGCCGCCTAACGGTCAGGGCATCGCCGTGCTGCAAATGCTCAACATCCTGGAGGCGGACGACATCGGCGCCATGGGCTGGGATAGTCCGGGCTATCTTCACCGTCTTGTCGAGGCCAAGAAGCTGGCGTTTGAGGATCGGGCCCGATTCTATGCTGATCCGGCGTTTTCGGACGTTCCGGTGGCCGAATTGATCTCCAAGCCCTACGCCCGGGAACGCCGGCGTTTGCTCGATCCGGTGTACGCCGCGGAAAGTCTGCCCGGTGGCGATCCCGGCGCACGCGGTCGGGGCGATACGGTGTACCTGACGGTGGCCGACGCGCAGGGCAACATGGTGTCCCTGATCCAGAGCAATTTCCAGGGGATGGGATCCGGAATGACCCCGGCGGGCCTGGGGTTCGTGCTCCAGAATCGCGGCGAGGCATTCAGTCTGGACCCGGCCCACGCGAACGTTTTCGCGCCCGGCAAGCGGCCGTTCCACACTATCATCCCCGCCTTCGTGACCCGTGACGGGGAGCCCTGGTTCAGTTTCGGCGTGATGGGCGCCGACATGCAGCCCCAGGGCCAGGTTCAGGTGCTGGTCAATGTCATCGACTTCGGAATGGATATCCAGACTGCCGGCGACACGCCCCGCGTCCGCCATGACGGCTCCAGCGATCCCCGGGGCGGACGCATGAGCGACGGTGGCGTGGTTTTCCTCGAGTCCGGTTTTCCCAGGTCCACGCGCACAGCACTGGAATTGCTGGGCCACCGGGTGGAAACAGGCGGGGATGGTTTCGGCGGATACCAGGGGATACAGCGCGACAGTGTCAACGGCGTCTACCTGGGCGCGTCGGAGTCCCGAAAGGACGGCCACGCCGCGGGCTATTGATGTTCCGATCCCGTATATCTGATAGGGCGAATTAGCGCGGTACAGGCGAAGTCTCAGGCTGCACGTCCAACTATTGCCTCGCGAAGGCCCTTGAGGACTCCTTCGAGGTGGGCCATTCGCTCGCGGAGCGCGGCGTTTTCCTGCATCAGGTCGTCGCGCAGTGACGATATCTTCTTGTTCGTCTGGTCGCTCAGGATGCCGACCTGGTTACGGACTTCACCGAGTTCCCGCCGCAGTTGCGTCAGCGACCGCTGACCGTTCAGAATCAGGCCCGCGAGGCTGATCCCGACGGCGATTATTGTGTATAGCTCCGGTGTCATGTGCTCAGTAGTGTCCGCGACCGTGTCCGGCGACTGCATCGACTTGCGTGTCGACGACATTCAAGCTGGACATGGTAGCACTTGGGCAAAGCAATCCCGATAGCCGAATGTCGCGATATTGACGAGATTCTCAACTTGCTGCTCCAAGGAGCCACCGCAAACAGATGAAAACCGTACTCACAGGCATCACCACCACGGGTGTGCCCCACATCGGTAACTTCGTGGGCGCGATTCGGCCCACCGTCGTCGCCAGTCGGGACAGGAGCGTCAATTCGTACTATTTCCTGGCGGATTACCACTCGCTGGTGAAGAGTGGCGACCCGCAGCAGCTGGCGCGTTCGACGCTGGAGGTGGCCGCAAGCTGGATGGCGGCGGGGCTGGACCCGCAGTGCGTGTTCTACCGGCAGTCGGACATTCCGGAAATCATGGAACTGACGTGGGTGCTGACCTGCATGACCGCGAAGGGCCTGATGAACCGGGCCCACGCCTACAAGGCGGCGGTTGCGGAAAACCAGGCCCGACGCAACCGGGACCCGGACAAGGCCATCACCATGGGCCTGTACTCCTATCCGATCCTGATGGCCGCCGACATTCTGATGTTCAAGGCCCACAAGGTGCCAGTGGGTCGCGATCAGATCCAGCACGTGGAGATGGCGCGGGATATTGCCGGGCGGTTCAATCACCACTATGGCGAGACGTTCGTGCTGCCCGAAGCGGTGGTGGACGACAACGCCGCCGTGCTGCCCGGTCTGGACGGACGCAAGATGTCGAAGAGCTACGGCAATACCATCCCGCTGTTCGCGCCGGAGCGGCGGTTGCGCAAGCTGGTCATGCGGATCAAGACCAACTCCCAGGAACCGGGCGAACCGAAGGATCCCGACGAAAGTGCGCTGTATGCCATCTACCGGGCGTTCTGCAACGATGAGGAGGCCGAGGCCATACGCGCACGCTACCGTGAGGGTATTGCCTGGGGCGAGATGAAGAAGGAGCTGTTCGAGTGCCTCAACGACCAGCTTAAGGGACCCCGCGAGGAGTACGAACGCCTGATGGCCTCGCCCGACCATGTGGAGAACGTGCTGCGGCACGGCGCCGAACGCGCCCGCGAGGCGAGCCGCCCGTTCATGGACGAGATTCGCCGAGCCGTGGGGTTCCGCAAGCTGGGTTAGCCGCACCGGCCGCCGGGGCCGTGCGCCGCCCGTCGCGCAATACGCTTCGTAGCGCGCGCCCGGTATGGGATGCGTCCTGGGCCGCCACGTTCTCGGGAGGCCCCTCGGCGATCACGTTGCCGCCACCTGAACCGCCCTCGGGTCCCAGATCGACGATCCAGTCCGCGGTCTTGATCACGTCGAGATTGTGCTCGATGATGACCACGGTATTGCCCTGGTCGCGGAGCCGGTACAGCACCTCCAGAAGTTGGGCGATATCGTGGAAGTGCAGTCCGGTGGTGGGCTCGTCGAGGATGTAGAGCGTCGATCCCGTGCTGCGCTTGGAAAGCTCCCTGGCGAGCTTGATGCGCTGGGCCTCGCCTCCGGAAAGGGTCGTGGCGCTCTGGCCCAGTTGAATGTAGCTCAGTCCCACGGCCATCAGCGTGTCGAGCTTGGAGGCGATTCGCGGCACGTTGCGGAAAAACGCCGTGGCGTCCTCCACGGTCATCTGCAGCACGTCGTGAATCGACTGACCCTTGTAGCGGATGTCCAGCGTTTCGCGGTTGTAGCGCTGGCCACCACAGGTGTCGCAGGCCACGTAGATGTCCGGCAGAAAGTGCATTTCCACCTTGATCAAGCCGTCGCCCCGGCAGGCCTCGCAGCGGCCGCCCTTGACGTTGAAACTGAAACGGCCCGGCTGGTAACCGCGTGACCGCGACTCCTGGGTGGCGGCGAAGAGTTCGCGAATGGGAGAGAACAGGCCGGTGTAGGTGGCCGGATTGGAGCGTGGCGTGCGACCGATCGGACTCTGGCTGATGTCGATGACCCGGTCGATGAGTTCCAGCCCGTCCATGCTGTCGCAGGGCGCCGGGTCGTAGTTGGTGCGGTTGACATGGCCGGCGGCCATTCGGTAGAGCGTGTTGTTGATGAGCGTGCTCTTTCCGGAACCGGATACGCCGGTGACGCAGGTGATCAGCCCCAGCGGAATCTGAAGGTCGATTCGGTTCAGGTTGTTTCCCCGGGCGCCGCGGATGCCGATTACGGCCTGGGGGTCGAACCTGCGGCGTTGGGCGGGAAGGGGTATCTGACGCCGTCCCGCCAGGTACTGACCCGTCAGCGAAGCCGGATTGGAGCGCACCTCTTGCGGCGTGCCCTCGGCCACCACCCGGCCGCCGTGCACGCCGGCGCCCGGTCCCAGGTCGACCAGGTGGTCCGCCGCCAGCATCGCCTCGGCATCGTGTTCCACGATCAGCACCGAGTTGCCCAGGTCCCTGAGCTGCATCAGCGTGTCCAGGAGCCTTCGCTGGTCGCGCTGATGCAGGCCGATGGAAGGTTCGTCGAGGATGTACATGACCCCCACCAGACCGGAGCCGATCTGGCTGGCCAGGCGAATGCGCTGGGCTTCGCCTCCCGACAGGGTCTCCGCGCTGCGGTCCAGGGTCAGGTAGTCCAGGCCCACATCGGCCAGGAATCCCAGCCGGTTGCGTATTTCCCTGACGACCCGGTCGGCGACCTCGGCGCGCCATCCCTCAAGTTCGAGGCCGGCGAAGAACCGAAGCGCCGCGCCCACGCTGCAGGCGGTGATTTCCGGAAGCGAACGGTCGCCCACGCGGACATGGCGCGCCGCCTCGTTCAGGCGCGAACCACCGCAGTCTTCGCACGGCTGGGTGCTCTGGTAGTTGCCCAGCGCCGCCCGCACCGCGTTGGACTCGGTTTCCCGGTACCGCCGCTGCATGTTCGGGATGATGCCCTCGAAGGAGTGGCGCCACTGCCGCTCGCCGCCCCGGTCGTTGACGTAGCGAAACTCGATCCGTTTGCCCCGGCTGCCGTAGAGCACGATGTCGCGAATCTTCCTGGGAAGTTGCTCGAAAGGCGTTTCGATGTCGAAGCCATAGTGCGCCGCCAGCGACACGATCAGCTGGAAGTAGTAGGTGTTGTTCCGGTCCCAGCCGCGCACCGCGCCCCCCGCCAGAGACAGGTGCGGATGGCGCACCACCCGTCGGGGATCGAAAAACCTCTGCACGCCCAGTCCGTCGCAGTTCTGGCAGGCCCCGACCGGGCTGTTGAACGAAAACAGCCGTGGTTCCAGTTCCGGAATTCCGTAGCCGCAGATCGGGCAGGCGAACTTGCCGGAAAACACCAGCGGTTCCCGATCGGGTTCATCCATGAACGCCACCTGGGCCACGCCGTCGGCCACCGCCAGCGTGGTTTCAAACGACTCGGCCAGTCGCAGACGCGCTTCAGGGCGCACCCGCAGACGGTCCACGACGGTTTCGATGGTGTGGTTGTGGTAGCGGTCCAGCGCCGGCGGGTTGTCCAGGTCGCAGATCGCACCGTCCACCCGCACCCGCACGAAGCCGCGCGCCCGCAGTTCGCCGAGCACGTCGGAGTGGGTGCCCTTCCTTGAGGTGACCACCGGCGCCAGCAGCATGACGCGCGTGCCTTCCTCCAGGCTCAACACATGATCCACCATCTCAGAGACGCTCTGGGCGTCGAGCACGGTGTCGTGGGTCGGGCAGCGCGGAAGGCCCGCGCGGGCGAACAGCAGCCGCAGGTAGTCGTGGATCTCGGTCACCGTCCCCACGGTGGAGCGCGGATTGTGGGATGCGGATTTCTGCTCGATGGAGATGGCCGGCGACAGGCCCTCGATGTGGTCCACGGCGGGTTTCTCCATCACCGAGAGGAATTGCCGCGCGTAGGCGGACAACGATTCCACGTAACGGCGCTGGCCCTCGGCGTAGATGGTGTCGAACGCCAGCGAGGACTTGCCGGACCCCGACAGGCCGGTGAGCACGATCATCTTCCCTCGGGGCAGATCGAGATCGACGTCCTTGAGATTGTGGGTCCGCGCGCCGCGAATCTTGATGTGGGTGGAGGACACGTGCGTTTGTAGTTGCAGTGGGGCAATCCCCTACTATACGCGCCCCGAAAAGCGCCGCGCAAAGAGCGCTGCGGGCAAGCCGGTCCCGCCCTTGGCCTGAAGCCCGATTCTGTACGCAATGACCAGTTAGTCCGCTGGCAATAGCGGTGCCGCGGCGTACAATGGCACCCTCGCAGACAACGGTCGAAAACGGCCCAGCAATTCGGGAAAACAACATGGCAAGAGGCGTCAACAAGGTCATACTGGTCGGAAATCTGGGGGCGGATCCGGAAACCCGCTACATGCCAAGCGGCGACGCGGTCACCAACCTCCGTCTGGCGACCAGCAGGTCGTGGAAGGACAAGAATACCGGCGATCAGCAGGAACGCACCGAATGGCATCGGGTCGCCTTGTTTCGCGGCTTGGCGGAAACGGCGGCCCAGTACCTGCGCAAGGGCTCGCGGGTCTATATCGAAGGCGAGCTGCGCACGCGCAAGTGGCAGGACCGCGACGGTAACGACCGGTTCACCACGGAAGTGGTGGTCGACGGGTTTCGAGGCGAGATGGTCATGCTCGATGGCCGTTCCGATTCGGCCTCCCCGGGCCGCATGCCCGACAGCGGGGCAACCGAACAACCGGCGCCCACCGGCACCGACGACCTGGACGACGACATCCCGTTCTGAGCGTACGGCCCGGTCGACACGATTTTCCACGGACCGCCTTGCGCTGGAATCTGTAACAGGTCCGCGTTACGCTCCGTTCCTGGTTTCCCGATACGACTGCCGTAAATTTCGATGCCCGAGCAAGTCTTCATCCAGACCTTCGGCTGTCAGATGAACGAGTACGACTCGGCCAAGATGGCGGATGTGCTCGGCGCGTCCATGGGCGTGACCGAAACGAAACATCCGGACGAGGCCGACATCCTGCTGCTCAACAGCTGCTCGGTGCGAGAGAAGGCCCAGGAGAAGGTCTTCTCGCTGCTTGGGCGGTGGCGTGCCTACAAGCGCGAACATCCCCACAAGATCATCGGAGTCGGCGGTTGCGTGGCCAGTCAGGAGGGCGAGGCCATTCGCCGCCGCGCCCCGTTCGTGGACCTGGTGTTCGGACCTCAGACGCTGCACCGGCTGCCCGAGATGATCGCCCGGGTGCGCTCGGGAAGCCCCTGCGTAGTGGATGTCAGCTTCCCCGAGATCGAGAAATTCGATCGGCTGCCCGCCGCGACCGGTTCCCCCGTCACTGCCTTCGTATCCGTCATGGAGGGATGCAGCAAGTACTGCAGCTTCTGCGTCGTTCCCTACACCCGCGGCGAGGAAATCAGCCGCCCGCTTGACGGCGTCATCGCCGAGATCGCGGGACTGGCCCGCCTGGGCGTGAAGGAGATCAACCTGCTGGGCCAGAACGTGAACGCCTATCGGGGCCCCGTTCACGGCGGCGGAACCGCGGACCTGGCAACGCTGATCCACTACGTGGCGGCGCTGGAGGAGATTCGCCGAATCCGCTTCACCACATCGCATCCGCTGGAATTCAGCGAAACGCTGGTGCAGGCCTACGCCCTGGTCGACAAGCTGGCCAACTATCTCCACTTGCCCGTGCAAAGCGGTTCGGACCGGATTCTGGGGCTCATGAAGAGGGGCTATACGGCCGCGTACTTCCTTGAGAAGATCCGTGCGATCCAGCAGGCCCGGCCCGGGATCTCCCTGTCCTCCGATTTCATCGTCGGTTTCCCCGGCGAGGAAGAGTCGGATTTCCAGGCGACGCTGGACCTGATCGAAGAAGTCGGCTTCGACCAGTCGTTCAGTTTCATCTACAGCCCGCGCCCGGGAACGCCAGCCGCTGCCGTACCCGACGAGGTGCCCAGGCAAGTCAAGCTTGAGCGGCTTCAGCGGCTTCAGGCCCTGGTCAACGGACAGGCCGCGGCCATCAGCAGGCGGATGGTCGGTGGGGTACAGCGCGTGCTGGTGGAGAAGCCGTCGAGAAAGTCGCCCCGGGAGGTCTGCGGGCGCACGGAAAACAACCGCTGGGTGAATTTCGCCGCCCCGGAAAACGTGATCGGCGAATTCGTGGACGTTGTCATCACACAAGCCCTGCCCAATTCCCTGCGGGGACGGCTGGTCGAACTCGTTGCCTGAACCACGCCGCGATAGCGAGTCCCTCGAAGTCGTCCTGCACCCGGATGACCACCGGCGCATGGCCAACCTCTGCGGGCAGTTCGACGAGCATCTGCGGCATATCGAGAAGCGGCTGGACATCCGCATAAACAGCCGGGGCAATCGGTTTCGAATCACCGGAGAATCCGGCTCCACGGCGGTGGCCAGGAACGTGCTCCAGGAACTGTTCTCCCTGACCGAAGCCGAGCATCTGGACCGGGAACGGGTTCACCTGTGCCTCCAGGAGAGCCTGCGCGGGGCCGGCGGGAACCGGCGCGATTCGCCCTCCTTCAAGACCCGCCGGCGCGACATTCGCGCCAGGGGACCCAATCAGACCGCTTACTCGCGCGCCATGCGGAGCCAGGATCTGATCTTCGGTATCGGGCCCGCGGGCACGGGCAAGACGTATCTGGCGGTGGCGGCCGCCGTGGAGGCCCTGGACGCGGACGTGGTGCGGCGCATGGTCCTTGTGCGGCCCGCGGTGGAGGCGGGCGAGCGGCTGGGATTCCTGCCCGGAGACATGTCCCAGAAAGTCGACCCCTACTTGCGTCCGATCTACGACGCGCTGTACGAAATGATGGGATTCGAGCACGTCGGCCGGCTGGTGGAACGCAACATCATCGAAATCGCGCCGCTGGCGTACATGCGCGGACGCACGCTCAACGAAGCGTTCGTGATACTCGACGAGGCCCAGAACACGACGGTGGAGCAGATGAAGATGTTTCTGACGCGCATCGGCTTCGGTTCCCGGGCCGTGGTGACCGGCGATGTCACCCAGACGGACCTTCCGCCCGGCAAGCAATCGGGCCTCACCCACGTGAATCGCATCCTGCGAGAGGTCGAGGGCGTGCGTTTCGTCCACTTCGGTCCGGAGGACGTGGTTCGCCACCAGCTCGTGCAACGCATCGTCCGGGCCTACGCCAGGGACAAGGAGCGCGATTCAGGTGGGGGTTAGGCTCCTTCCCGAGCTGACCCGCCGCGAGGGGCGCGTGCGAACCGCCCGTGCGCGCTCAAGTTCGCCCGCCATCCATGGCGGGCTCACATCGGGGCCCGACGCTCCTGGCCATCCATGGCCCCGCGCCGGGCCCACGACGCGCGCACGGGCGGTTCGCACGCGCCCCTCGCGGCGGGTCGGAAAGCCATGCGGGCTGTAACCGGGCGGGGCATCGTTGTTCAGCGGGTGGTGCGTGGCGATTCGGTTCCTTCCGCTGCCCGCATCAGGCACTGGGTGAGCCGGGCCCTGGGCGGCTCGGTTCCGGGGGAGGTCACCGTGCGCGTGGTGGACGAGGCGGAAAGCGCGCGGCTCAACGAGCAGTACCGCCGCGGCAGCGGGGCCACGGACGTGCTCGCCTTCGCCTACGCGGATTCGATCAGCGTCGGTGCGGGCCTGGACGGCGCCGACGTGGACCTGAGTCGCACCGACGCCGATTCCGCCTTCGCCGGTGCGGAACCAGTCTTCGCCGGTGCGGAGCAGGCCTTTGGCGACCTGGTCATCTGCGCCGCCGTGGTGGAGCGCGAGGCCGCTCGCCGGGGTCTGGCGCTCGAGGCGCATTGGGCCCACATCTGCGTTCACGGCGCGCTGCACCTGATGGGGCATGACCACGAAGACGACGAACAGGCCCGAGTCATGGAGGGAAGGGAGCGGGAACTGCTGGAAGCGATGGGGTTTGCCAATCCCCATGCCCCCCATGCCGGAAAATCTTGAAGTTCAGACCGAAAACAGGCCCTCGATCTTGCAAGCCGGCCCCCGTCGCTGCAAGATAGGCTCATCGATGTCCGACGATAAACCCCCCAGTAGAGATCCGAACCACCGTTCCCGGTGGTGGTCGCGCCTGTTCAATCGATCCGCCCACAACGGCATGGCGAGATCCGATGTGGTCGAGTTTCTCGGCCGGTGTCGGAACGGCGACCTCCTGGGGAACGACGAACACGCCATGTTGCAGGGTGTCCTGAAGGTCTCCGAGACCCAGGTTCGAGAAATCATGGTGCCGCGCTCGCACATGGTCGTGCTGGAATTGGAGGATTCGCACCAGGCCATGCTCAAGACCATTGTCGACTCGGGCCACTCCCGGTTTCCGGTGGTGGGCGAGGACCGCGACGAGGTCGCCGGGATCGTGCTGGCCAAGGACCTGCTGCGCTACTTCGGCGAGGAACATCCCAGCGACGCCTTTCGCATCACCGAGCTGCTGCGGCCGGCGGTCTACGTTCCCGAGAGCAAGCGGCTGGACACGCTGCTCACCGAGTTCCGGGAGAGCCACAATCACATGGCCATCGTCGTCGACGAATATGGCGGGGTGGCGGGTCTGGCGACCATCGAAGACGTCATCGAGCAGATCGTCGGCGACATTGACGACGAGCACGATCCCGAGGAAGCCGAGTACATTCACGACCACGGCGGCGGGCGCTTCACCGTGCTGGCGCTGACCCGAATCGAGGATTTCTGCGAGCGGTTCGGCGTCGAAATCGCCAATGGCGAATTCGACACCGTCGGCGGGCTCATCATGCATGAATTGGGCCGTTTGCCCCGGCGCGGTGAAGTGGTTGAAGTGGCCGGCCTTCGTTTCTGCGTCAAGGTCGCCGACCGCAGGCGTATCCAGTCGCTGGAGGTCACGACCTTGCCGGCGGCGCAAGGCTAGCGCTTCCACCAGCTGATACGACATGGTCAGTTGGGTGGAGAAGTAGCTGCCCGCAGGCGAACACTGCTGTCGATGCGCACCAGGCTGCTTGTCGCGTTGATCGCGGGTGCGCTGCTGCCCCAGGCGTACGCGCCGTTCGATCATTTCTGGGTGGCGCCCCTCAGTTACGCGCTGCTGTTTCTCCTTTGGAACGGCTTGCGCCCCGCGCAGGCACTCTCGGTCGGATTCGCGTTCGGTTGCGCGGCATTTCTGGCCGGCGTGCACTGGGTCTACGTGAGCATCCACGACTACGGGTTGGCGCACCCGCTGCTCGCCTCCGCCATCACCCTGGCGCTGGTCGTCTACCTGGGCGCCTACGTAGGTCTCGCCGGATGGATCGCGTCGCGCTGGTTCCCCAGCCGCGGCCCTGCGGCCTGGCTGGCCGTCTTCCCGGCGATGACACTGCTCACCGAGTGGTGCAGGGGGTGGGTGCTCAGCGGTTTCGGCTGGCTGGCGGCCGGTTACAGTCAGACCGACTCCTGGCTGATGGGTTATGCGCCTCTGGGCGGCGTTTACCTCATGACCTGGGCGGTGCTGGTGACGGCGGGTGCGCTGCCGACGCTGGCCTTCGGGCGTTGGCGGTTGCGTATTGCGGCGGCGACGGGCCTTGCGCTGCTGTGGGGCGGCGGCTATCTCCTCGGAAACGTCCGCTTCAGCGAGGCGTCCGGAAACGTGATCACGGCGGCGCTGGTGCAGGGGGCGGTGCCCCAGGAACTGAAGTGGCGTCCCGAGCAGTTGCCGGTCACGCTGGATCTTTACCGCCGGCTCACCGAAGAGGCCGGGGACAGCCGGCTCATCGTCTGGCCGGAGGCGGCCATTCCCGCGCTTTACGCCCAGGCGGAACGGTATCTGGAGGAAATCCGCGACGGTGTCCGGGCACGTGGCGGCGAGGTGGCGCTGGGCATACTGCGGGATGATCCCGACGGCGGCGGCGTCCAGAATACCCTGGTGGTACTGGGCCCGGAACCGGCCTTCTACGTGAAGCGGCACCTGGTGCCCTACGGGGAGTACTTTCCGGTGCCGGGATTCGTGCGCCGATGGCTCAGGTTGTTGAGCCTGCCGTATACCGACACAGTGCCGGGCGATCCCGATCAGGCGCCGCTGGCCATCGCCGGGGAGCGTGTCGGGGTGAGCATCTGTTACGAAGACCTGTTCGGCGCCGAGCAGCGGCAACACCTGCCCGAGGCCACGCTGCTCGTCAATGTAAGCAACGATGCCTGGTTCGGCGATACCGTGGCGCCACACCAGCATCTGCAGATCGCGCGGGTCCGGGCCGCGGAGGCCTCGCGGTACCTGCTGCGCTCCACCAACACGGGCATCACCGCCTTCATCGATCCCCGCGGCCGGATCGTTGCGCGGGCACCGGCGTTCGAACCCCACGTGCTGCGCGGTGCTGTGCAGGGGTTCAGCGGTCGAACTCCCTATGCGTTTTGGGGCGACTACCTCGCGGTGACGGGCGCCTTCCTGGTGCTGGTTGTCTGCGTTGTCCGACGGAGCGGGTTCAGACCACGAAGTTGACGATCCGCCCCGGGACGTAGATCGAGCGGCGAATCCGCTTGTTGGTCAGGTGCCGCGCCACGTTCTCGTCCGCCCTGGCGATGGCCAGTGCCTGCTCCTCCGTCGCCTCCGCCGGCACGGTGACCCGCCCACGCAACTTGCCGTTGATCTGAACGGTCACCTTCACGGTGTCGGCGCGCAGGAATTCCTCGCGGGCTTCCGGCCAGGCCGCGTAGGCCAGCGAAGTGTCATGTCCCAGCCGCTGCCAGAGTTCTTCCGCGAGATGCGGCGCCAGCGGCCCCAGCAGCAGCACGAACTGCCGCACCACCTCCCGGGGGAGAGTCTCCCACTTGCTCGCGGCGTTGGTGAACTCCATCAGCGCGGCGATGGCGGTGTTGAACCTCAGGCCTTCGATATCCTCGGTAACCTTCGCGATCGTCCGGTGCAGCGTCCGGGACTGCTCGTCGCCGGGTTCGCAATCTCGGACGGTATCCTTCAGGCCGTTGCCGTTGCCGTTGCCGTTGCCGTTGCCGTTGCCGTTGCCATCGCCGTCGCCGATTCGCGAGTCGGCCAGCATCCGCCAGACACGGTTCAGAAACCGATGGGTTCCCTCCACGCCACGGCTGTTCCAGGGCTTGACCTGCTCGAGCGGGCCCATGAACATCTCGTAGAGCCTGAAGGCGTCGGCCCCGTAGCGGGCCAGGATCTCGTCGGGATTGACGACGTTGCCGCGGCTCTTGCTCATCTTGTGGGCCCGGGAATCCACTCGCACGGCCGGGTCGGCGCGCAGCACGAAGTGTTCGCCCTGCTTGACCACGTCCTGCTCGTCGACCACCGTGCGGGCAACCGCGTTCCCGGAGCGCGTGTCGCGACCGGCTCGCACGTGTTTTGCGGACACCGGGTGGCCGGCCTCGTCGTTGTAGCGCGTGTGCTCCAGCTCCCCGAGGATCATGCCCTGGTGGACCAGCCGCGCGAACGGCTCGGGAGTCGAGACGACCCCCGCATCGTACAGTACCTTGTGCCAGAAACGGGCATAGAGCAGATGCAGCACGGCGTGCTCGGCGCCGCCCACGTACAGGTCGACGGGCATCCAGTAGCGTTCCAGCTCCGGATCGACGGGCGCGCCGTCGTTGTCCGGGTCGATGTAGCGCAGGTAGTACCAGCACGAGCCGGCCCACTGGGGCATGGTGTTGGTCTCGCGCCGGGCCGGCTTGCCCGTGGCGCCGTCCACGGTCCGCAGCCAGTCCACGGCGTTCGCCAGGGGCCCCTCCGCCGAGCCGCTGGGCTCGTAGCGGTCCAGTTCGGGCAGTTCCACCGGCAGGTCGCCGTCCCCCACGATCTTCGCTTCGCCGTCGACGAACACCACGGGGAAGGGTTCCCCCCAGTAGCGTTGCCGGGAGAACAGCCAATCGCGAAGCTTGTAGTTGATCTTGCGCTCGCCATGGCCCCGTTCCTCCAGCCAGTCGATCATCCTGGCCTTGGAATCGGCCACGCCGAGACCGTTCAGGAAACCGCTGTTGATGGATGGTCCCTCTCCCAGGTACGGCCCGCCCTCGAATGCCGGCGGAGGTTGCACGGTGCGGACGATCCGCAGCCCATGGGCCTCGGCGAATTCCCAGTCCCGCCCATCCTCGGCCGGCACGGCCATGATGGCGCCGGTTCCGTAGCCCGCCAGCACGTAGTCGGCCACCCAGATCGGAATCTCCTCGCCGGATGCCGGATTGATCGCGTAGCCGCCGGTGAAGACCCCGGACTTCTCCTTCTGCAGATCGGTTCGCTCAAGCTCGCTCTTGGTGGCGGCCGCCTCGCGGTAGGCGTCCACCTGCCGCCGCCGGTCATCCGAGGTCACCGAGTCCACGAGCGGATGTTCCGGCGCCAGCACCATGTAGGTGGCGCCGAACAGGGTATCGGGCCGTGTGGTGAACACCCGGATACCCCCCGTGCCGTCGGCCAGCGGAAATTCCAGTTCCACACCCTCGCTCCGGCCGATCCAGTTGCGCTGCATCTCCTTGGTGCTGTCCGGCCAGTCCAGGTCGTCCAGCCCCTCAAGCAGCGCGTCGGCGTAGGCGGTGATCCTGAGTACCCACTGGCGCAGTGGCCTGCGTACGCAGTCGAAGCCCCCCACCTCGGACTTGCCGTCGATGACCTCCTCGTTGGCGAGCGTGGTTCCCAGCTCCGGGCACCACCAGACCGGCTTTTCCTCCTGGTATGCCAGGCCGCGCTCGAACAATTGCTTGAATATCCACTGGGTCCACCTGTAGTAGCCGGGGTCGGTGGTGTTGATCTCCCGGCTCCAGTCGTAGGAGAAGCCCAGCGCCTTGAGCTGGCTGCGAAAGCGCGCCACGTTGCGCTCGGTGGTCGTGCGCGGATGGGTGCCGGTGCGTATCGCGTACTGCTCCGCCGGCAGGCCGAAGGCGTCCCACCCGATGGGGTGCAGAACGTTGAAGCCGCGCATGCGCTTGTAGCGCGCGATGATGTCGGAGGCGGTGTAGCCTTCCGGATGCCCGACATGGAGTCCGTCGCCGCTGGGATAGGGAAACATGTCCAGGACGTAGTACTTCGGACGCGACCGGTCGATATCCCGCGGCACACGAAACGTGCCGCGGTTCTCCCAGTAATCCTGCCACTTGGATTCGATCTCTTTGAACGGATAGGCGCTCATGATGGTCTGCAATTGTCGATCGGGACCTGGTCGTTGCGATGGCCGGTGCCTAAGGCCGCAAATTTCGACGGATGATCTTTGCAAACTCCGCTAGAATCAAGGCCCATGACCGAATCCGTCGAGCAGCAACCGCTTCAACCATCGAACATCCCTCCGGACTTGCCCGTCGCGGCAGGCCGCACCACCCCGAATGCCCCGTACCCGTTGAGCGTGGCACTGTTGCTTGGCGTGCTCGCCGTGACCCCGGCGGGCTGCGGGTTTCAATTGCAGGGAACGGGCGTTCTGCCGGACGTTGTGGCCACCACCTTCGTGGACGCACCCCGGCAATATACCGAGTTTCACACACGTCTGACGGATGCGCTTGCGGCCCGGGGTGTCGAACTGACCGAGTCCCGGGACGGGGCGGATGCCGTGCTCAGGATCATCGAGGACACGTCCGGTCAGCGGGTGCTCTCGGTATCCGCCCGCAACACCCCACAGGAGTATGAGGTTTTCTACGCGGTCGGATTCTCCCTGGAGGCGGGCGGCACCGCCCTGATCGACAACGAATTCCTGGTGGCGACCCGCAGCTACAGCTACGACCCCACGCAGGTCCTGGGCATGTCCGCCGAAGAGCAGGCGCTGCGGGAGGCCCTGGCCGACGACCTGGCGCGGCGCGTGCTGAGGCGAATCGAAGGTGTGCGGCCCCCCACCGCTCCGTCGCTGGTCTCGCCTCCGTAGCGCTCGCTGCCGTCAGGTGGTCTGGATTCCGTGGCGTTGTGACCGGTGCCGATTCCGGTGAAAATGCTCCCATGCGAATCCTGAGCTGGAACGTCAACGGCCTGCGCGCGTGTGTCCGCAAGGGCTTTCACGACTTCCTCGACGCGAGCGGGGCGGACATCATCGGTCTTCAGGAGGTCCGTGCATTCGAACACCAGCTGGAGGACCGGACCCGCGCTCCGGAAGGGTGGCATGCGGCCTTTTCGCCAGCGGAGAGGCCCGGTTACAGCGGGGTTGCAATCTATTCCCGGCGGCGACCGGGGCGCATCGAGACAGCTCTGGGGGAGCATCGATTCGATGCCGAGGGTC
This sequence comes from Candidatus Rariloculaceae bacterium, assembly GCA_965221035.1. Lineage (GTDB taxonomy): Bacteria > Pseudomonadota > Gammaproteobacteria > Steroidobacterales > Rariloculaceae > UBA6522. The sequence continues at coordinate 2,050,692 of OZ244860.1, read as the reverse complement.
GGCTGATCATCGCGCATTTCGGACGCATGGCGGTGGCTTCGGTCTACTTTCCCAAGGGCAGCGGCCGCAACCGCGACAACAGCCGCGTCCCCTACAAGCTCGACTTCTACGCCGCGGTTTTCGACCGCCTGCAGGCGCTACGTCGGCGCGGTCCGGTCTACGTGGTGGGCGATTACAACACTGCCCACAAAGAGATCGACCTGGCGCGGCCCAAGTCCAACAGCAAGTCCAGCGGATTCCTGCCCGAGGAACGCGATGAAATCACCCGATGGCTGGACGCGGGCTGGGTGGACACGTTCCGGGCCCGTCATCCCGGTGAGCCGGACCATTACACCTGGTGGCGGCAATGGGGCGGCGCCAGAGAGCGGAACGTGGGCTGGCGAATCGATTATGTGCTGGCCTCGCCCGGCGGCTACAAGCGCGTGTCCGACGCGTTCATATGGCCCGATGTAACCGGGTCGGACCATTGCCCGGTGGGTATTGACCTGGAGAATGACTCATGACTGCCGGACTGCTTCCAACATTGCTGGCCATGGCAATTATTGTCGTCGCCTTTGTTTACGCGATCCTCACCGCTCCCAACGACCTTGGCCGCAGGAGGAAATGATCCAGAGCCGGTGCCTGGGACTGCCGGACCTACCGGGATTGGCTGTAGATTCTTTCGAATCTACGCTCGGAAATTCTCCAGCCTTCCTCCGTGCGCTCGTACTTGTCGATGTACTTTCCCTGGGCCAGGAAGCCGGCCAATTCAATGGGCCCCCCTTCGGGATGGTCCTCGCCGGGAATCGCGCCGTAGACCGTCGCGTAATGAACGCCCGTGGCGTTGTTCTCGTCGATCACCGTGATGTCGCTCGTGGACATCATGTGCATGCCGACGCTGTCCTGGTTCGCGTCCTCAACGCGCGCCTGCAGCACGTCGCGCCCGGTATACGGTTCGCCACCGATGATCAGCGTGCCGTTCTCGGTGAATGTATTGGCGTAAGCGACCGCATCGAGGTTGTCGCGGGCCATGGCATAGGTGTCCACCAGCTGCTTGATCTCCGCCTTGATCATCCACTCGTCCTGTGCGCTCAAATCCGCGGCCTGGGCGCTAGACAGCGCAAGCAGCAGACTGGGAACGACCCATCCAATGGTTCCAATCGATTTCATCTTGTTTTCCTCCTGGTCAGATTACGTTGTCCAAGGTCGGGGGTTACCGGGAAATGATTCCTGTAGCGACAATCCCGGTTTGATTCCGAGCTAAAACCGCCCGAGCAGACTCACTCCGAAGGCGTCGGTGCCGGGAATGAAGCTCAGGTCGTAACTGCTTCGCGTCAATTCAACATTGAGCGCTGCGTTGCGAGCGAAGAACCAGTTCGCCGACAGGCTCAGCGTGTCGCTTCGGCCAAGGTCATCGTCGTCCAAAGTGGTCGCGGTCAGACGAACACCCAGGGCATCGACAGGAAAAAGCGCCCCGGACAGCGAGACTTCCCGCTCGCGCCCGGACAGGTAGACGTCCGCAGGCGGCAAGATCCCGATAATGCCTCCCGTCAACGTGCCTGACGGATCGGTCGGATCGAACGGCAGGTTGAGGTCCTCCGGCAGGTTCACCGACGAGAGCGTCTCCCAGCGGCTGGAACGTACGCCCGCCGAAATCTCGAAGGTCGAATTGCCCAGGTCGCCGACATGCCGGACCGACAACCGCGTGTCGTCAGCGTCCGTTTCGGTCACGTTGCGAATCGCAAAGGGCGAGATGGCGGGAATATCCGTAAAGACCGGAAATCCCGGAGGTCCCAGGGCCGGGATCAATCCGAACAGGTCCAGATCCATTTCCTGGCTGGTGGTTTCGGACCCGAAACCCACTTCAACGGTCGTGCGCGGTCCAAGGTACCGTCCCCCGACCAGTCCGGACTGCCGCAATTCCATGGTCATCTGTCCAAACGTCGCGGGCGGCAACCCGTCGCCGTCGCCCCGTTGGGCATGGGCGCCCACATACCAGCCCGAATCGCGCCACACGAAACGCCCTTCCAACATGTACTGCGCGACGTCGACACCCGATGTCGTGGGCACGATGGAGGTCGGTGAGGGGCGCCCGAACTCGTCGACCACACCGTCGGGATACCACCCGGGCTCGCCAAGATCGGATTCGAAGACTACCAGAGGCGCACTTTCGCGAAGGCTCGTCCTCCCGGTGCCCACCGCCAGATAGCTGCTGCGGTCAAGGAATGGCGCAAGCTCGAAGGGTCCGGCACCGTCGTCGACCGGGGTCAGATAGTACGTCGCGCGCACCAACCGCAGATCGGCCTGTGTCGCGCTGGGCGCATCCTCGTCGCGATAGCTCGCAGAAACCTGCCACGAATATTCCTCCCCGACAGCCGCGGGCAGAATCAGGAACCCGGCACACAGGCATGCGCCCAGACGGACAGTTCGGTTCATTCGCGTTCTCCTGGCCCCGTGATTGCACTATCCCCGGGGCCATGACTGCAGTGATTGTAGGCACGCGTCGGGAGCGAGTCCACCGGCGGGGCGTAACACCGGCGGCGCTACAGGCGGGTGGGGTTGGGGGCGTCGCCGTAGACGGCCACCGGATCGAAAACCTTTTCGGATTCGGTGAATTCGAGCTCGACCGGTTTGCCGGCGCTTCCCACGGGAACCCGGCGGTAGAAGCAGGATCGGTAGCCCACATGGCAGCTGGCGCCGCCGCTGACGTCGACCCTGAGCCAGACGCAGTCCTGGTCGTCGTCGATCAGAAGTTCGCGGACTTTCTGCACCAGTCCGCTGGTGGCGCCCTTGTGCCAGAGCTTGCCGCGGCTGCGGCTAAAGTAATGCGCTTCGCCGGTGCCGATGGTCAGTCGCAGCGCTTCGGCGTTCATGTAGGCATGCATCAGCACCTCGCCCGTGCCGTAATCGGTGGTCACCGCGGGAATGAGGCCGTCCGCATCGAACTTCGGCGCCAGGTCCGTGCCTTCCTCGACTTGCCGGACACTGAGTCTGGGGCTGAATTCGTCAGTCATGTTGATTCCGTTTCCGGATGGACTGCGCGGATTATATGCCACCGACCGGGCAGTCCTCCTTGGTATCATGGGCGACGCCCCAGCAGCGGCTGAACCGGTCCCGAATGGCGCTTCATCTTCACAACACGCTCACGCGCAGGCGCGAACGCTTCGTACCCCGGGACCCGGAGCGGGTGACCATGTACGTTTGCGGCCCGACGGTCTACAGCTTCGCCCATATCGGCAATGCCCGTCCGTGCGTGGTCTTCGACGTACTGGCGAGGCTGCTGCGCCGTTCACACGGGCTGGTCTACGTTCGCAACGTCACCGACGTGGACGACAAGATCAACCGGGCCGCCCGGGAGCAGGGCGTGCCGATCGAGACATTGACCGCGCGGTACCTGGCCGCCTTTCACGAGGACATGGGCTCGCTGGGCGTCCTGCCGCCGGACGTGGAACCCAAGGCCACCGAACACATTTCGGAAATCATCAACCTCGTGCAGCGCCTGCTCGACGCCGGCCACGCTTACCTCGCCGAGGGCCATGCGCTGTTCTCCGTGCCCAGTTTCGATGCGTACGGAGCGCTGTCGGGCCGTACCCAGGAGGAACTCGTCGCCGGCGCCCGGGTGAAGGTGGAGTCGTACAAGCGCAATCCCGCGGACTTCGTGCTCTGGAAGCCGTCCGGGGCGGATGGCGTCGGCTGGGACAGCCCGTGGGGTTTCGGACGACCCGGATGGCATGCGGAATGTTCCGCCATGGTGCGGGCACATCTGGGCGAGACCATCGACATCCACGGCGGAGGCCTGGACCTGATCTTTCCGCACCACGAGAACGAAACCGCGCAGAGCGCCTGCGCCTACGGCGTGCGGCGCTTCTGCCGCTACTGGGTTCACAACGGGCTGGTGGATGTGAGCGGCGAAAAGATGTCCAAGTCCCTGGGCAACGTGCTGCTGGTGCGCGACCTGCTGGACGAGGCGCCGGGTGAGGCGGTCCGCCTGGGGCTTCTCACCGGCCACTACCGGCAGCCGCTGGACTGGAACGACGCCGTGTTGCCCGATGCGCGGCAGAAACTGGACAAGATGTACGGTGCGCTGCGCAACGCCGGCGTCACCGGCCCGGCGACCGACCCATCCCGGGCCGACGCGCCCCCGGCCGTGATGGAGGCCCTGGAGGACGACCTCAACACGCCCAGGGCCTTGGCGGAATTGTTCGGGCTGGTAAGGCGGCTCAACCGTGCCGGCGACGACGGCGAGCGTGCGAGGCTGGCCAGTTCGCTGCGGGCCGGAGGCTGGCTGCTGGGGTTGCTGCAGGACGATCCCCAGGCGTGGTTCACGGCCGGCCGCGACGCGGACGATGCCGACGACGGCTGGATCGAGGCCAGGGTGCGTGAGCGCGAAGCCATGCGGCGCTCCCGGGACTTCGCCGGGGCGGACCGGATACGGGACGAACTGCTGGGCATGGGCGTGCTCATCGAGGACAGCGCTGCCGGGCCGCGCTGGCGGCGGGAGCGGACATGAAATCGCTCTCGCGGCTGGGCGTCGGCGCGGCGGTGGGTCTGGTCAGGGCCTACCAGGTGCTGATTTCGCCCTGGCTCGGCGGGCCTTGCCGCCACTCTCCCAGTTGTTCCGCCTACGCCATCGAGGCCCTGCGGCGATTCGGCTTGCTGCGGGGCGGCTGGCTCACCCTGAGGCGCCTTGCCCGCTGTCATCCCTGGGGGACGAGCGGCTATGATCCGGTACCAGACACACTTGACCCCGGTCGCCCGGGGAGGGCCGCATGAGCACTGACGCCGAATTTCCGGACATCGAATGAGCATCGATACCGACTTGCTTGACATCATCTGCTGCCCGGTCACGCGGTCGCCCCTGCGGGTCATGCCGGCGGAACAGCTCCGGCAGCTCAATCGGCGCATCGAAGACGGGAGCCTTGTGAGCCGCGACGGGGAGAAACTGGCCGGGTCGCTGACGGACGCGCTGGTCACAAGCGACGGCAAGCTGGCCTACCCGGTGCGGGACGGCATTCCGGTGCTGCTGGAAGACTGCGGCATCGTCCTGTCCCAGCTCGAAAACGCGTGAGATTGCACGGGCGTCAGCTCGGCGGCCACCTGGCCCGGGAACTGCTGCCGGCCTACCTGGTGGCCGGCGATGAACCCCTGCTGGTCAGCGAAGCGGTTGCCCGGATTCGGGCCCGGGCCCGGAACGAAGGCTTCGAACAACGAGACTACTTCGTCATCGAACGGGGCTTCGACTGGCAGCAACTGACGGCCGGCGCGGACAACCTGTCGCTGTTCGCCAGCCGGCGGATCATCGAGTTGAACCTCCCCACGCCCCAGCCCGGCGTGGTCGGCGGCAAGGCGTTGAGGGACATGGCAAGCCGGCCCGACCCGGACCGGTTGCTGCTGATCGCGACCCGCAAGCTGGATTCGTCGGCGTCGAGAAGCGCCTGGGCCAAGGCCATCGACAAGGCGGGTGCGGTCGTTCAGGTCTGGCCCGTGGACAGGCCACAGTTGCCGGAATGGATCAGGCGGCGCGCCCAGGCTTCGGGACTCGGCCTGTCCACGGCCACCGCCGAGTGGATGGCGGATCGGGTGGAGGGCAATCTGCTGGCGGCGGACCAGGAAGTGCGCAAGCTGGCGTTACTGCTGGGCAAGGGGCCGGCGGACGATGCGGTGGTGCGCGAAGCGGTGGCGTCCAATCCGCGATTCGACGTGTTCCGGCTTGCCGACGCGTTACTGGCCGGTGAGGCCGGGCGGGCGTTGCGCATCCTGGACGGCCTGCGTGCCGAGGGCGTGGCACCGACTCTGGTATTATGGGCCATCACCCGAGACCTTGGATTGCTGGCGAAGCTAAAATTCTCAGCCCGGAACGGCGCGGTCGCCGGGCCGGCCCTGAAGCGACATGGCGTCTGGCCACGGCGTCAGCCGCTGGTGAAGCGTGCGCTCGAACGGTTCGAGCCAGCCCGGCTGGCGGAACTCATCGCGCAGGCCGCCGAGACGGACAGGGTGATCAAGGGTGTCCAGGCCGGCAACGCCTGGCAGCAACTGACCGCGTTGGTCCTCGCGCTGTTGGGGCGCTCCGGTCGCGCCCGTCCGGCTCACTGAACCCATGAGCCCGAGCCGTCCAGGACACCAATAGCCGGATGGGGCCAATCGGTATATTCGGTGGTACATTCGACCCCATCCACCACGCCCATCTGCGCACCGCACTGGAATTGCTGCAGCGCCTCTCGCTGGCGCAGGTCCTGTTCGTTCCCGGTGCCAGGCAACCCCTGCGTGACCCGCCCAAGGCCTCGGTGACCACCCGGCTTGAAATGGTCAGCGCGGCGGTGCGCGACGAAAGCCGGTTCGCCGTGGATACGCGCGAGCTCGAGCGCCCGGGCCCCTCCTATACCGTGGACACCCTCGAGTCGCTGCGCGCCGATCACCCGCGGCGGGCGCTGTGCCTGATGCTGGGCATGGATGCGTTCCTGAGTCTGCCCCGATGGCGCCGGTGGGAGGAATTGTGCGGGCTGGCGAACATCGTCGTGGCGCACCGGCCCGGTTGGCGCCCCCCCGGACGGGGGGCGATCGCCGACCTGCTGGAAAGCCGCGGTACGGACAATGCCGCCGAACTCCACTCCAACCGCGCCGGACGTGTTCTGGTCACGCCGGTGACGCAATTGGACATCTCGGCCTCGCGCATCCGCGAGCTCGCCGCCGCCGGAAAGGACCCGCGATATCTCGTCCCGGACAGCGTCAGGGACATCATCCTGCACACGGAGTGTTATGCGCGCTAGCCAAGCCCAAGGCCAGGCCGAAGTCCAGGCCCCAGGCCACGAGTTGACCGCACTGGCGCTCGATGCGCTGCACGAACTCAAGGCGCAGGCCATCAGGACGCTGGACGTTCGCCACCTGACGACGGTCACCGATGTGATGATTATCGCCACCGGACGCTCCGCCCGACATGTCCGCGCGCTGGCCGATTCCGTGGTCGAGCGTTGCAAGCCCCGCGCCGGACCGCCGCTGGGCAGGGAGGGCGTGTCGGCCGGGGAGTGGGTGCTGCTGGACCTGGGCGATGTCGTCGTGCACGTCATGCAATCGGAAGTTCGCGAGTTCTACGATCTCGAAAAACTCTGGGACATCCCGGCGCCCGATCAGCCCCCGGCCTGAAGCCGACGGGACTCCGGCGGACGACATGCGCATCGTGCTGATCGCCGCCGGGACCCGCCAGCCGCAATGGGTGCAGGACGGTTATCGGGAATATGCAAGGCGGCTTCGAGGCAACTGCACGCTGGATCTCAAGGAAATTCCGCTGGGCCCGCGCACCGGTTCGGGCGCTCCCCGGCAGGCTGTGGATAAGGAGGCCGAACGCATCCTGCGAGCGATCCCCCGGGGCGCCCGAACCGTCGCCCTGGACGTGCGGGGCGAATCCTGGTCCACGGAGCGGCTGGCCGCGCGCATGCTGGACTGGATGGCGGGCGGCGCGCCGGTCTGCCTGGTGGTGGGCGGTCCGGACGGGCTGTCGCCCAGGGTGTTGAAGAGGGCGGACGAGTGCTGGTCGCTTTCTGCGCTGACGTTGCCCCACGGGCTGGTCAGGCCGCTGGTCGCCGAAGCCCTCTACAGGGCGTGGAGTCTCACCCGCGGCCATCCCTATCATCGTCCCTGAGCGCCACCCCACTCGACCGGCGTTGGTTGACTGAAGGACCGCACCTCGTATAGTCCGCGGGATGGGAGAAAATTGCGGGCGAGTATGCGAGCCGTCTTGAGCCGATCGAGTTTGCCGTGAGCGAGGAACTCCTGGTCAACGAGTGTCTGCGCGAGGTGCGTGCCGCACGGGTGGCCAACGGCGTGCTCAGGGAGCTGTTCTTCGAGCCTGCCGATGGTGGGAGCCTGGTCGGCAACATCTACAAGGGCCGCGTGGCGCGGGTATTGCCGGGATTGCAGGCCTGCTTCGTGAACGTGGGGCTAGAACGCTCGGCATTCCTGCACGCATCGGACATACAGCGAAGCCTGGGGGACGAACTCCCCGGCCAGAAGCACTCCAGGGATATCGCCGAGCTGGTCAGGGAAGGCGACGAGTTGCTGGTCCAGGTTCTGAAGGATCCCATGGGTGGCAAGGGCGCCCGGTTGACTCCCTTCATCACGCTGCCGTCGCGACTGCTGGTGTTCGCGCCGATGGCTTCCGGCGTGTCCGTTTCGGCCCGGATCGGTGACCAGGAGCGCGAGCGGCTGCGAAGCCTCGTGGAATCCCTCGCGGAGGAAGGCGACTCGGGCGGACTCATCGTCAGGACCGCGGCACGGGGCGCGTCGGTGGAGAACCTCAGGACCGACAGGCAGCACCTGGCCGGATTGTGGGGGACCGTGCGGGCGAACGCGGTCGGTGCAGGGGTCGGGGAGCGGGTTCATCGGGACCTGCCGCTGGCAACCCGCCTGCTGAGGGACTGCGGCGGCGACGGCCTTGCGCGGGTGCGCGTCGACTCGCGCGCCATGTACCAACGGATGAGGCGATACGCGGAACAATTCATTCCGGAAATGTCGGACATCATCGAATTGCACGACGGCGGACGGCCGCTGTTCGATGCGTACGGAATCGAAGACGAGATATCGCAGGCACTGCGAAGAAGGGTCCCGCTGAAGTCTGGAGGTCACCTGGTCATCGAGCAGACCGAGGCGTTGACCACCATCGATGTCAATTCCGGGCGGTACGTGGGGCGCCGCGACCAGGAGGACACCAGCCTGAGCACCAACCTCGAGGCCGCCGAGGTCATTGCCAGGCAATTGCGGTTGCGCGATCTCGGGGGCATCATCATCGTCGATTTCATCGATCTGGACGATGAGGAACATCGTCGGCAACTGGTTGACGAGCTGGTCGGCCACCTGTCGGATGACCGGGGCAAGACCCGGGTCATGAACGTATCGCCGTTGGGTCTTGTGGAAATCTCGCGAAAACGAACCCGGGACAGCCTGGAACGAACCTTGTGCCGGCCTTGTCCCACCTGCGGGGGGCGGGGGTTCACCAAGACGCCGCAAACCGTGTGCGGCGAGATCTTCCGCGAAATTCTTGCCCGACGGGCAGAGGAGGACTTTGCGGAGGTGCTGGTGCTGGCGCCGCCGGACGTCATCGGCTGGTTGGCTGATGAAGACGCCGCGACCGTGGCCAGCCTGGAAGACCTGACGGGCGCGTCGATTCGTCTGCGGAGCGAGCGGCTGCAAGGGCCGGAGCAGTTTGACGTGGTACCGAATTGAATGGCCATGAGGGGATTGTTCAGGAAACTGGTGCGGGGATTGGCCGGCACACTTGCGGCGGCACTCATCCTGCTCGCCATGAGCGCGGGCGTGTTGCGCCTCGTGGTCGTGCAGCTTCCGAGCTATCGCGGCGAAATCTGGGAATGGGTTCAGACCGAACTGGGATTCAGCATGAATTTCAGCCGGATGGACGCGCGCTGGAGCCTGCTGGGGCCTGAATTCAGGTTTCGGGACCCAACGGTCAGCCCCATCGGTGAAGCAGACAACTCGACGCTGAGCGCACTTGAGGCGACCCTTGCCGTGAGCCCGGTTGCTCTGATCACCGAGCGGCGGCTGGAGGTGAACCGGCTGACGCTGGACGGACCGGTCCTGAGGCTTGAGCGAACCGCCGACGGAAATCTGAGGCTGGCCAACCTGCCCGGAGAGGGAAACGCGCAGGCCCGTCTTTCGGCTGCGGACATACCCCCCGTGAACATTGCCGTCAACAATGGCACCATCGTCTACGCCGATGACGTGACGCAACGGGAGTGGGCATTTGACGACGTCCGGTTGCGCCTCGTCAGGGAACCGGACGGCATCGTCGTCGAGGGCCGGGCCCGACCGCGGCAGGGTCTGGCCGAGCGAGTCGAAGTGTCAGCTCGACTGGATGCCGACGGGACGCCCTGGGGAGCGGGGGCCGAGTGGAGATTGTTCGGCGAAGCCCGCGATATGGACCTCTCGGCACTGGCGGACCTGTTCCGGGAATCGTTGCCGCTGTCCGTATCCGGGGCGGGTGACGTCTCGTTCTGGTTGGACTTCGCCGGCGGTGAGGCGCGGCAGGCCACCTTGGCGCTGGCGATGGAGGAATTGCGTCTTGGCGCGGACACCGCTGCCACCGGTGCGGACTACGAACAGTTCGACGTCACCCTTGAAGTCGGGCGCCTGGATGGCGGTTGGGAAATATCGGCCAGCAACATCGACTTGAACCGTCAGGGCCGCGCCTGGCCGGCCGGCGGCGGAATCGACGTAGAGATCGCGCGGGACGACGACGGGCTGTCCGCCTTGTTCCTGCGCGGGGATTTCCTGCGCCTCGAAGACCTGGAGCCTATGCTGGCGGCCCTGCCGTCATCGGGCATCACCGAGCTCTGGCCGGAACTGCGGCCCCGTGGGGACTTGCGAGATGTCGAGGCGCGGCTGGTCCGGGGCCGCGATTCCTGGCGCTATTCGGCCGTCGGGCGGTTCGACGGCCTCGGCACCGATCCCCGGGGCGCCTGGCCGGGACTGCGGGGGCTCTCCGGCGAGTTTCGAACGGATACGAGCAGCGGCGGGCTCCACCTGAACACCCGGCAGGCCCGGCTGGATTGGCCCGTCCTGTTTGGCGAACCCCTGGATGTTGCGAACCTCAGCGGCAGGGTGACCTGGAGGCAAGGTGCGTCGGGATGGGCCTTGTCCGGTCGCGAACTCGTACTCGATACCCCCGACGGGCAGTCGCGCTCCACGCTTGACCTGGAATGGTCCGATTCCGGCGGCGCACCGTACGCGACGTTGCGGTCGGAAGTCCGGAATTTCGATGCCGCCGCCGCGATGCGATACTTCCCACTTGGCGTTGCTCCCCAGGTCGCCTCCTACCTCGACCGGGCCATCGTCGCCGGACGCGTCCCCGAGGCGCAAGTGACGCTGGACGGCCCGCTTGATGCATTCCCCTTCGGAAACGGTGAAGGGCTGTTCAACGCCGAAGCCATCGTCGAGGACGGCACGATGGAGTACGTGGAGAACTGGCCTCTCGCGGAAGACCTCAACGGGGTGGTGGCCTTCACCAACGTGGGCTGGGAAGGCGCGGGAAGCGGTCGCGTCCTCGGCAACCGAAGCGAAGACCTGCGCGTGGGTATCGAGGACATGCGCGATCCGGTCATCAGCGTGACCGCGTCGACACGGGGCTTGCTGGATGACGTGCTCGGCTACCTCAGGGGGGCGCCGCTGATCGCCCGTCACCTGGGCCCGGACCTACAACGGCTGCGGTCTGCCGCCGGCACCGCAGATGTCGACTTCGAGCTGATATTGCCGCTGCTTGATCACTCCAGCCACCAACTGAGGGCGGGGCTTGAGGTCGCCGGCGGCGAGATGAGCATTGACGGCTTCGGACCGGCGCTGACCGGCATCCACGGCGGGTTGCGGCTGGAGAACGGCGACGTGTCGAGCCGAGGTCGTCTCATGGCGTCGTTTCTCGATGCGCCCGTGCTGGTCGGCGTTGGGACGGCCGACGAGCCCGGATATCTCGCGGAGATCGGATTCGAGGGCGTATTCGACGCCGAATCGATCCATTCGGCGTTCAACCTGCCATTCGTCGAGCAGGTGGTCGGGGCGTCCGGATGGCGGGGCCAGGTGATGCTGCCCGAAAACCGGTTCGTGCAGGCCCGGCGCGAGCCGTTCAGGATCAATCTGACAACGGATCTCGCGGGCACGGAACTTCGGTTTCCGGAACCGCTGAGCAAGCCGCCGCAACAGGATGCCCAACTTGCATTGGAGGTCGTATTCTCCGAAGCGGACCGGCTGAACGTCAACGGGCGCCTCGGCGAGGACCGACGATTCGCCCTGAGCTTTCGAAACCGGGACGGCGAGTTGTCGTTCCGGCGGGGCGGTATCCGGTTCGGGGGCGCCGAGCCGCTCCTGCCGCCCCGGGACGGGCTGAGCCTGAACGGCGAATTGGAAGTGGTCGACTTCGACGACTGGTGGACGCTGTTTCAGCGCCAGGTCCCGATGGGTTCCGCCGCCGGACTGCTGCTGGGGGCGGAGCTTGAGATCGTCGATCTCACCGCGCTGGGCCAAAGGCTTGGCCCGGCGGATGTGTCAATACGCCAGCAGGCGGCACGCTGGCAGCTTCAGGTCGACAGCGCGCCGGTCGCGGGCACCATCAGCTGGCCATTGAATCTCGGCGACCGCCCGCAGGTCCTGGCGGAGTTGGAACGGCTCCATTTGTCCACCGAAGACCTGGCGGACTCAAGCCCGGATCCCCGCAGGTTGCCGGGTGTGCTCGCCAGAGTCGAGGACTTTTCCGCAGGGACGCGGCGCCTTGGGGCACTCGAGGCGGATATCCGCGCCGACCCGGATGGCCTGAACATCGTCGCGCTGAGCGGCCGCACCGACAGCTTCGCCCTGGAGGGCAATGGAAGCTGGCACCAGCAGCCGCAGGGCCAGGAAACCCGGTTGGTGCTGAGCGCGTCCAGCGAAGACGTCGCCGGTGCGCTGGAGCAGCTGGGCTTCGACCCGATCACGGAGGCCGAGAGCGCGCGGCTTGCGGCCAACGTCTATTGGCCTTCGGGGCCGACGGCCGGGTGGGAAGACTCCATTTCCGGCGGGTTCAACCTTCAGCTGGAACGGGGCAGCATCCTCAATCTGGAGCCCGGCGCCGGCCGAATGGTGGGTCTGATGAGCATCACCGCGCTGCCGCGTCGCCTGGCGCTGGATTTCCGGGAAGTCTTCAACCGCGGGCTCGTATTCGACGAATTGGGCGGTGACTTCGTCATCATCGACGGTGACGCCTACACCGACAATTTGCGCCTGGCAGGGCCGGTGGTGGACATCGGGCTGGTGGGACGGACCGGGTTGCGCGACAGGGACTACCAGCAGCACGCCGTGGTGACTTCGGAGCCCGGCCGCATCCTGCCGGCGGTGGGTTTCCTCGCCGGACCCCAGGTCGGGGCGGCGTTGCTGCTGTTCAGCGAGATCTTCCGGGAACCGCTCACCGGTGTAGGCCGCGTGTCCTACTGCGTGACGGGTAGCTGGTCCGAGCCCGTGGTGGAGCGGCTGACGGACGAGGAACTGCAGCAGAACAGGCTTTGCGCCAGCCTGCCCCAGCTGGCGGCGTCTCTGGAGCCGTGATCGATCTCGACCGGCCGCCGTGGAATCCCTTGCCGCAGAGGGCCGCCACGGGGCTGCGCTCCGGCCACCAAGTGGCTATCATGGCCGACCCGGCAAGCACGCGGTAAACGATCGAAGATGCAATCCGATTCCCAGTTCCCGTCCTCCGTGACACCCACCCTCGGCTCGGCGTCCACCGCCGGCGCCACCGCATTCGGCTCGGCGGCCACGGCCGGTGCCACCGCATTGGCCGCCCCGCCGGTGGAATCGGCGGCGGAGGCCCTGGAGGCTGCCCGCGCCCAATTGCTGGAGCCAACCGGGCTTGACATGTCCGACGTTGACCGGGCCCTCGGAGCGCTCATGTCCCGGCAGCTCGACTACGCGGATATCTACTTCCAGTACACGCGTTTCGAGTCCTGGACCGTGGAGGACGGCATCGTCAAGGAGGGCGCGCACAGCGTCGATCACGGCGTGGGCGTCAGGGCGCTCGACGGCGAACGGACCGGATTCGCCTATTCCGACGAACTCGGCCGCGCGGCGCTGGACGATGCGGTGCGGGCCGCCCGCGGCATCGCCCGCCACCGGGGCGAGGGGCGTTGCAGGGTCGCCGCCGCGACGCCCGCGAATCCGCTCTACCCGTCCCTGGATCCGCTCGCGAGCCTTGACGATCGCCGCAAGGTGGGCCTGCTGGCCGAGCTGGACCGCGAAGTCCGCGTGATCGATGAGCGCGTGGTCCAGGTCATCGGAACCCTCGCGGGCGTTTACGAAGTCGTCCTCGTTCGCAACTCCGAGGGCGTGCTCGCCGCGGATGTCAGACCATTGGTGCGCCTCAACGTGTCGGTAATCCTGGAGGCCAACGGACGACGGGAGCGCGGATTCGCCGGCGGAGGCGGACGGACCGACTTTTCCATGTTCACCACCGGCGGATGGCCGCGGGAGATCGCCGCCGAAGCGGTCCGCCAGGCCGCGGTGAACATGGAATCGGTACCGGCTCCGGCCGGCAACATGACGGTGGTGCTGGGGCCGGGCTGGCCCGGGGTCCTGCTTCACGAAGCCATTGGCCACGGGCTCGAAGGCGATTTCAACCGCAAGGGCACGTCGGCGTTTTCGGGCCGGGTCGGCGAGCGCGTGGCGACGCCCGCGTGCACGGTGGTGGACGACGGCACCCTGCCAGGCCGACGCGGCTCGCTGACCATGGACGACGAGGGCACGGCGACGCGCTGCAACACGCTCATCGAGAACGGCGTGCTCAAGTCATACATGCACGACACCCAGAACGCGCGCCTGATGGGCACGCGCTCCACGGGCAACGCCCGCCGGGAATCCTTCGCCCACCCGCCGATGCCGAGAATGACCAACACCTACATGCTGCCGGGGCGGCACGACCCGGAGGAAATCATCGCTTCGGTGGATAGCGGCATCTACGCGCCCAACTTCGGCGGCGGTCAGGTGGACATCACCTCCGGCAAGTTCGTGTTCTCGGCCAGCGAGGCCTACCTGATCGAGAAGGGCAAGCCCACGGCGCCGCTGAAGGGCGCAATGCTGATCGGCAACGGACCGGAAGTGCTCACCAGGGTGTCCATGGTGGGTTCGGACCTTGAGCTCGATCCAGGCGTGGGCGTCTGCGGAAAGAGCGGGCAGACGGTGCCGGTGGGCGTGGGACAGCCTACGTTGCGGATCGATTCGCTGACGGTGGGGGGGACTTCGCACTGACGGTGTTGTCTTGGTCCTGGGCGAGCGTGTGCGCATGGGGACATCCCCTGGGAGCTTAATTTCGCCCGCCATCCATGGCGGGCTCAAATCGGGGCGCGGCGCTCCTGGCCATCCCTGGCCTCGCGCCGTGCCCACGACGCTCCCAGGGGATGTCCCCATGCGCACACGCCCTCTTTGGGAGGCCGTATCCCCGCTCTGTGCGATGTGTGGGTGTCCGCGGGCGCTCGCGCCCCCTTTGGCGCTGGACTGGGTCAGCTGGCGGCGGAATTGAGGTGGTCCAGGGCGTCCAGGGCTTCGGCTCGCGTTGGGCGCAGGATGGTGCAGTGGCCCAGCTTGCGTCCGGGGCGGGGGGTCTTGCCGTAGTCGTGGAGGTGGGCGCCGGGGACGCCGAGGATCGCGGCGCGGTCGGGCATCCGGCCGATGAGGTTGAGCATGGCGGCGTGGCCGCGGGTGGCGGTGCTGCCCAGGGGCAGGCCGAGCACGGCGCGCAGGTGGTTCTCGAACTGGCTCGATACGGCGCCTTCGATGGTCCAGTGGCCGGAATTGTGGACCCGGGGCGCGATCTCGTTGGCGACGAGTCCCGCCTCGGTGTGAAAGAATTCCACCGTGAGCACGCCGCGGTAGTCGAAGCGGTCCATCAGCGCGGTCAGCCACGCTTCGGCGGTGCGTTGCAGTGAGGCGTCTTCGTAGGGCGCCACCGTTGTGCTCAGAATCCCGTCAGAATGGACATTTTCCGACAGCGGATAGAACGCCGCCTGGCCTGCGGCCCCGCGTACGCCGATGAGCGACACTTCCCGTTCAAAGCGTACCCAACCCTCGGAAATGCAAGGAACCCGGTTCAGCTCCGACCAGGCCTCCGCCAGTTCCGCGGCCGAACGGACCACACGCTGGCTCTTGCCGTCGTAGCCCAGGCGGCGCGCCTTGAGAACTTGCGGCCAGCCCAGTTCCGTCGCGGCGCGTTCCAGGTCCGATTCCCCGCCCACCGCCACATAGGGCGCCGTCGGAATGCCGGTGTCGCGAAGCAGGCGTTTTTCGTCGAGGCGGTCCTGGGTGGCGGCGAGCGCGTCGGCGGAAGGGTGGACGGACGTGCCGGCCCCGGCCCGTCGCAGCGCGCCAACCGGCACGTTCTCGAACTCGAAAGTCACCACGTCCGACCGGGCGGCGAGGGCATCCAGTCGGGCGCCATCGTCCAGTTCCCCGTCGAGGATACGGCCGACCTGTCCGGCCGGGGAGTCCCGCCCACCGCCGAGGAAGGTGCATTCGATGCCGAGCGGATGGCCGGCCAATGCCAGCATTCGGCCCAGCTGGCCCGCGCCGAGGATGCCGACCCTCACGTCAGGAACTGTCGCCGGGGACCGGGTTGTTCAGCACGCCGGATGTCTGGGCTTCCCGGTAGGCCGCGAGGGCCGCGCCGACCCTTGGATGACGATTGGCCAGGATAGCGCCCGCCAGCAGCGCGGCGTTGATCGCGCCCGCCTTGCCGATGGCCAGCGTGCCCACGGGAATGCCGGCGGGCATCTGGGCGATGGAGAGCAGCGAGTCGATTCCGCTGAGTGTCTTCGACTGCACCGGCACGCCGAGTACCGGCAACAGCGTCTTGGCGGCCGTCATGCCCGGCAGGTGGGCGGCGCCGCCGGCGCCGGCGATGATGACTTCGAGGCCCCTGCCGGCGGCGCCGGCGGCGTACTCGAACAGCAGATCGGGCGTCCGGTGGGCGGATACGATGCGCGTTTCATGGGGAATCTCCAGCGACTTGAGCATCTCCGCCGCGTGGCGCATGGTGTCCCAGTCGGACTGCGAACCCATGATGATCCCGGCCAACGGTTTCATCGCATCATTGTACAGCAGCCCGTCAGCCTGTCTCGCAGGCCGGCGTGCCGGCCGGTAGCCGATGTGTCCTGGGGTATCTCGCGAATGCTCTCCACCGGCTACAATTCGCCCTTCGTCTCGGGCAGCGGCGCGGAGAACTCGTTTTCATGGATACAGACCAGATACGCCGATCACTGGAGTCCACGGCCGGGGAGGCCGTCGACCTGGCGCGCCGGCTGGGGGCCGATCAGGCCGAGGCCGGCCTCAGCCACGACGAAGGGTTCTCGGTCACCGTGCGCATGGGGGAACTGGAATCCGTGGAGCGGCAGCGCGACCGCGGCCTGGGCGTCACGGTGTACCGTGGCGGCCGCAAGGGCAGCGCCAGCACCGGCGACTACTCATCCGCCGCCGTCGAGCAGGCCGTTCGCAAGGCCATGAGCATCGCCGAATTCACCGCCGAGGACGAGTATGCCGGCCTGGCCGAGGCCGGGCTGATGGCGCGGGAGTTGCCGGATCTCGACCTTTACCATCCCTGGAAGATCGACATCCCGGAGGCCGAAAGGCTGGCGCTGCGGTGCGAGGACGCCGCGCGGGGCGCGGACGCGAAGATCGGCAACTCCGAAGGCGCCACCGTATCTACCGGAGGCGGTGTGCGCGTTTACGCTAACAGCCACGGCTTCTGCGCCGGCTATCCGGCCGGCAGCCACACCGTGAGCTGCAGCGTGGTTGCCGCCAACGGCAAATCGCTGGAGCGGGACTTCTGGTACACCACCTCCCGGGTGCCCGATGAGCTGGAGTCACCCGAGTCGGTGGGCCGGACGGCGGCCGACCGGACGGTCCGCCGGCTCGGCGCGCGACAGCTTTCGACGCGGTCCGTGCCGGTGGTTTTCCCCCCGGAGCTGGCGCGGGGACTGTTCGGGCACCTGATCGGCGCCATCACCGGCACCAGCCAATACCGGAAAACGTCCTTTCTGCTCGGCGCCGCGGGCGAGCGGATTTTCCCGGAGTTCATGACCATCCGCGAAGACCCCTTCATCCCCCGGGCGATGGCCAGTGCCGCCTGGGACGACGAAGGCGTGGCGACAAGGCGCAGAACCCTGGTGGACGAAGGCGTCCTCACGGGCTACGTGCTGTCGACCTATTCCGCCCGGCGGCTGGGGCTTGAGGCCACCGGCAACGCCGGCGGCGTCCGCAACCTGATCGTGACGCCGAACGGCGGTTCGCTCGACGAACTGCTCGCCGAGTGCCCGCAAGCCTTCCTGGTGGGAGAACTTCTCGGGCAGGGCGTCAACTCGGTCACCGGCGACTATTCCAGGGGGGCAGCCGGGTTCTGGGTGGAGAACGGTTCCATCGTGCACCCGGTCCACGAGGTCACCCTGGCCGGCAACCTGCGGGAAGTCTTCAAGGGTATTTTGCGGGTGGGCTCCGACGTGGATACGCGCGGGGGTATACGCTGCGGCACGGCGCTGGTGGAGGGGTTGACGGTCGCGGGAACTTAGCTGGGATTATGAAGGAAATACGTTGGGATAGGTGTCGCGCAGCGGGCCGGGGTATGACATAACAACCTCGCGGATGCGAAGGAACCGCCTCGAGATCGTCTGCTTCGAGGACGATGCCGAGCAGTACAATCAATTTCGAGATTACTTTGAACCGGCGACCCGCGATACTGAGTTACGCTCGGATCTGGTGTATGAACTGAGTTGAAGGAGGCGGCGCATTCCTGCTGGAATAGGGTTTACGACAACCTGGTATTCAGCCCATAGGAGATGCGCCACCATGAACAACGATACGATGGTTTCCTTTGCCGATCCAGCCTTTCGAGACGAGTTGAGCGACCTGGTTCGCGACGGGGCTCGGCGGATCATTGCGCAGGCGGTGGAGGCGGAGTTGCACGATTTTCTCAATGTTCACGCGGCGGCGCGGGACGCCGTGGGCCGTCGAGCGGTGGCGCGGGCGGGATTGGCAAGGCCACGAGTTCGTGTACCTGTGGGCCGATGGGATCTACACGAACGTGCGCGCCGAGGAGCGGCGCTGCATCCTTGTGCTGGTGGCAGGTTCTGAAATGAGAATGACAGGAGCCGTTACGCCATGAGTGAAATCTTCAATGTCTACTGCGATGAGTCCTGCCACCTGGAGCATGACCACCAGAGGGCCATGGTGCTGGGCGCCGTATGGAGTCCTCTGGGCAAAAGCCGGGAGATCGCAGTGCGCCTGCGGGAGATCAAGCGAAAGCAAGGGCTTGCGCCAGGATTTGAAGTGAAGTGGACCAAGGTGTCACCGGCCAAGGTCGGGCTGTATCTAGACTTGGTGGATTATTTTTTCGATGACGATGATCTGCATTTCCGTGCCTTGATCGTGCCGGATAAAACGAAGCTGCGGCACGACGCCATGCCGGGGCAGGATCACGACACCTGGTATTACAAGATGTATTTCGACATGCTGAAGGTGATCTTCCGCCCGGATGCCCGCTACCGGGTCTACCTCGACATCAAGGACACCCGGGGCGCGGAAAAGACGGCCAAGCTGCACGAAGTGCTTTGCAACGATATGTATGACTTTTCGCGCGACGTCATCGAGCGGTTACAGCTCGTCCACTCCCATGAAATCGAACAGTTGCAACTCGCGGATTTGCTGATTGGCGCGGTGTCCTACCTCAACCGGGATTTGCACGGGAACCAGGCCAAGGAAACCTTGGTTGCACGGGTGCAGGAACGCTCCGGTTATAGCCTGCTGAAAACCACCCTCTACCGGGAAGAGAAGGTCAATCTGTTCCGCTGGCAGGCGCATGAGGTGCGGGGATGACCGATGAACCGGATTGGTTGCCGCCGCTGGTGTTGTTCTCTGACTATGGCGGCAATTGGGACGCTTATCTGGACGCCTTCTATGACTACTTCAAGCAGGATT
Source organism: Candidatus Rariloculaceae bacterium (assembly GCA_965221035.1). Lineage (GTDB taxonomy): Bacteria > Pseudomonadota > Gammaproteobacteria > Steroidobacterales > Rariloculaceae > UBA6522. The sequence goes on along the minus strand of OZ244860.1, from coordinate 2,031,234 downwards.
TCGTCGATAGCAAACCAGTGTTCCAGGGGCGGCGGCTAGGTCTGAAAAGGCACCCCATGACGCATGTGAAAGAAGCCACCTTCTGGCACATGATTCAGGAAGGCGCTGTTGAAGAAGACCGGACACCAGATTTTCGCCGCTGCGAGCGGATTCGCTGGCCAAGTCCGATCATCAAGCATGATGCCGACAAGGCGATAAAGGTCTGGGCGAACCAGCGCCGGGGAAAACAGCGGATCTGTTTGTGGTTCGAGCAGGAAAACTATCTGGTGATTCTGGCGGACCGTGGCGAGTACATCCTGCCGTGGACGGCCTACCTGGTCGAGCAACCGCACAGACAGCGCAAGCTGCAAAAGGAATATGAAGAATATTGCCGGAACAAAGGCCAGAAAGGCTGAAGCCGCCCCGAGGGACGGCCCCGTTACTCCTTCTACACGTGGCAGATGAGCTACATTCATTATCGGCATTGGAACAGAAAATTCAAGGAGTATTTGCTTTTTTAGTCATCTGATTCATCGAGCGCGCCGAGGTCGTCAACTTCCTCGGCCCACCGGGAACCTGCAAGAGCCATCTCGCCACCGCCCTCTTGACTTCGACGGTTTGAATTCCTAAGTCATTGATACGCTTGAACATCACAAATTCACTAGGCACACCTTCTGGGATTTGGGCGGGTTGTCGTCGGTTCAGTTCAACGCATAGGGGACGTCCGACAGCGTCAGGCCGAGGGCCTCGTAGATCAGTTGGGCTTCTGGCCGTGGCCGAAGAGGGAATCGCGTAGCGTTGGCCGGTGCCGGTGTGGCGCAGCACCGAACACTGGCGGTGCAACAGCGCGTCCCGGATGGCCTGGGGAGACAGGTTGCGTTTTTTCTGCAACTTGACCCGGTAGGCCAGGTGCCTGACGCAGGCAAAGGCCATGTAGGCGATGGCCAGGTGCGCGCGGATGCGCCTCGGGGTCCAGTGATAGATGGGCCGAACCTTGCCCTCCACGCGTACGCCCTCGACCAGTTGCACGGACTTGCGGGGAGAAGAAGTTAAGCTGAGGATCGACAGCTTCGAAGACGATGCCGATCTGTACAAACAAATTCCAGATGACTTTGAATTATTGAAGGACTACATGTACAGGGAACAGCTGACCTCATTTGTTCACACCAGGGAGTACTTTTGACATGCCCAAGAAGAAAGAAGCTTCCCTTCTGGACCGGGAGGAGGTGCTTGCCCGGAACGAAATGATCAACGTCGACACCGTCGCCGCCCATGAGAAGCTGGGGCAGGATCTCCGAAAACTGGGCGTGGAAATCAAGCCCAGCTTAAATCTGGAGCAACCTCTCGGGCGGAATCGCACTGCGCTTCATAATTGGAGCAAATGATTTCGCAGGGAGGGGCAAGACATAGGACGGCTTCCATTATGCACGTTCGCCCACCCGCGAGACGAGCGGGCCGCTACGGCCGATCCTCTTCTACTCGGGAACGTGCAGCCATGATCTACAGCGACAAACAATACGAAATTTCAAGCGCACAACTGGCGAGGTTTCGGGACGCGCTGGCTGCAGCGAAGGGAAGCCCCTCTGATCAGGTGTGGCTCAAGAAGGCCGAGATCGACGGACTCGAGAGCCAGATCGCCGATATCGAGGCCGAATTGGCCGAATACGACATGCTCAAGTCCGGCGAGGTCTCGTCGCAAAGCTGATCTGGATTTCCAAGGCAAATCGCCTGCGGCGCGGCGCGGAGTTTCCTATCTCTGGTAGCGGTCTGTCTGGTAGCGGTCTGTGCGCTCCTGGCCCCCACCGGTCAACAATTCCAGCACCTCGCGGTACTTCTCCCCCGTCCGGCGGATGACATCTTCGGGAAGTCTCGGGCCCGGCGGGCTCTTGTCCCAGTCCAGGGTCTCCAGGTAGTCCCGGACGAACTGCTTGTCGAAGCTTTCCGGCGAGCGGCCCGGTGCGTAGCCCGAGGCGGGCCAGAAGCGGGACGAATCGGGTGTGAAGACCTCGTCGATCAGCAGCAGCTGGCCGTCCTTGTCCAGGCCGAATTCGAACTTGGTGTCGGCGAGGATGATGCCGCGCCCCCGGGCGTAGTCGCTGGCGTGGGCGTACAGTCGCAGTGACAGCTTCGCGATCCGGTCGGCCAGGTCGGCTCCGATCAGCGACCGGACGGCGTCCATGGGAATGTTCTCATCGTGCTCGCCGCGGGGTGCCTTGGTGCTGGGCGTGAACAGGGGTTGCGCAAGCTGGTCGGCCATCCGCATGCCCGATGGCAAGGGAATTCCGCACACCTGTCCGGTGGCCTGATAGTCCTTCCAGCCGGATCCGATCAGGTAGCCGCGAACAACGGCCTCCACCGGCAGGGGCCGGGCGCGCCGGACCACCATCGACCGGTCCCTCACGACGGCGCGGTCCGCCGGGTCGTCGAGCACGCTTTCCGGGTCGATGTCGGTGGCGTGGTTGGCGACGATGCCGCCGAGCCGGTCGAACCAGAAGTTGGTCACGGCGGTCAGCACGGCGCCCTTGGCGGGGATCGGGTCCGGCAGCACCACGTCGAAGGCCGACAGCCGGTCCGACGCGACGATCAGCAGGTGTTCGTCGTCCACGCCGTAGATGTCCCTGACCTTTCCGCGATGCAGCCGTTCAAGGCTCTTGAGGCGGGATTGGAACAACGGTTCTGGGGTGGCATCGATCATGGATTCGGCACGAACCTCGGTCAGGGAACCACGCCGGGGGTTCTCCGCCAGCATGCAAAGGCGGGATAATGGCTCGCGGATGGCTATTCGGCAATACTTCGCGGCAATGTCAGGCGTCGGCGCGCAACGCGGTGAGAGTGTGGCGGCATGATCTGGGTCGGCAAGGCCGTCGGCGGTGTGCTGGGACTGATCGCCGGCGGTTATGTCGGCCTGGCGGCGGGTGTCCTGGTGGGACACCAGTTCGATCGCGGACTCGCAAGGCACACAGGCGGTGGCGCAACCCCGGATTTCTCGTCCGAGCAGGTTCAGGCGGCGTTTTTTCGCGCGACCTTCGAGGTCATGGGGCACATTGCCAAGGCCGACGGCCGCGTGTCGGAGACGGAGATTCGCGCCGCAAGGCTGGTCATGCACGGCCTCAAGCTCTCGCCGGCCCAGGTCGAAAGCGCCGTGGAGCGCTTTACCGAGGGCAAGAATCCCGCCTATCCCCTGGAAGCGGCCCTGAGGCGGTTGCGCACGCAACTGCGGGACCGGCCTGACCTGGCGCGGGCCTTCGTGGAGATTCAGATGCAGGCGGTGGTCGCGGCGGGCCGCATCGACCGGATCAAGCGGGACCTGCTCTGGCAGGTGGCCCGCGGCCTGGGAGTCGGGAGGGTGGAGCTGGCGCAGATCGAGGCGATGGCCCGCGCCCGGCGGGCGGGTGGCGCGGGCGGGGACTTCGTCAGTCTGGAGGACGCCTACGGCGTGCTCGGGGTGGAGCCGGGAGCCAGCGACGAGGAGGTCAAGACGGCGTATCGCCGGCTCATGAACCAGCATCATCCGGACAAGCTGGTCTCCCGGGGGCTGCCCGAATCCATGATGGGCGTGGCGGAACGGAAGACCCAGGAGATCCGCGCCGCCTATGAAAGGATCAAGGCCCGGCGCGAGTTCAAGTGAGCCACTGCAAGTGACGCCGCTCCGCCCAGGGCGTCAGATCAGGGCGTCAGATCAGGGTGGCAGATCAGGGTGGCACACCAGTGCGCCAAATCAGGGCGGCAAATGATGTTTGCGGCGGCGCATGCCGCCTGCGGGCGGATCAGATCCAGAGCGAGGCGTTACGCAGCAGGTTGCCGCCAAACGCCATGACGCGCCGCACGGGGCGTGGCAGTTCGGAGCCGCCGGCGAGCTCGGCGGTGGTGCCGTGGTGGGCTTCGTCCTCCCGCATCTGCTCGAGGACCGCCCGGCTCCTGGCATCGTCCCTGGGCAGCTTCGCCAGATGGTCATCAAGATGCGCCTCCACCTGTCGTTCGGTCTCGGCGACGAATCCCAGGCTGACGCGGTCGCCCGGAATGCCGGCGGCCATGCCGACCAGGAAGCTGCCCGCGTACCAGAACGGATCGAGGCGGCTCGGCCGGCCGTCGAGTTCATCGAGCCGCTGGGCGCACCAGGCGAGGTGATCCTGCTCTTCCTCGGCAGCCTGAAGCAGATGACGCCTGGTTTCCTCGGAGCGCGCCATCAGCGACTGGCCCCGGTAAAGCGCCTGGGCGGAAATCTCGCCGGCGTGGTTGACACGCATCAGTGCCACACTTTCGCGGCGGGCCTCGGGGAGCAGATCAGTCTCGGGCATGTCCGCGGCCGGTGACAGCCTGGCGGCCTCGGCGGTACCGGTCAGCGTTCGCAGCGCCTGGTCAACGGCCGAAATGAGAGAGTCGAAATGTTCGCGGGTAGGCAACATGCGGCAAGTATAGCCCGTGTGCCCACCGGGGCAGGGCATGAGCGGACAGCGAGTCCGAGCGGGAGTCTGCCGGGGCAGGGCACAATCGGACAGCCCGTCCGAGCGGCAGTCTGCCGGGGTAGCGCATGGGCGGACAGCCCATCCCAGCGGCAATCTGCCATGGCAGGGCGTGAGCGGACCGCCAGTCCGAGCGGCAATCTGCCGTGGCAGGGCGTGAGCGGACAGCCCGTTCGAGCGTCGTCGGGCAACGAGCGGGCCAGGGATGGCCATTAGCGAGTTGCCCCGATCGAAGCCCCGCCAGGGATGGCGGGGCGAAGTTGAGCTCGAACGGGCTGTCCGCTCACGCCCGATTGGAACCATCTCCGCATATCCTGTGCCGTCTGCCGGCCTGCTTCGGCCTTGCGGGTGTTCGTTCAGGCGCGTAATATCGCGCCTCCTTGGATGGGCCGGGCACTTGCTCCGGATGCAAAGTGAAGACGTTTTCCGCAAAGCCGCACGAAGTACAGCGCGACTGGTACCTGGTCAACGCACAGGGCAAGACCCTGGGGCGCCTTGCGACCGAGATCGCCCGCAGGCTGCGCGGCAAGCACAAGCCCGGATACACGCCTCACGTGGATACCGGCGACTACATCGTCGTGGTCAACGCGGAAAAGATTCGGGTCACCGGCACCAAGCTCAAGGACAAGGTGTATCACCGCCATACGGGCTACATCGGCAACCTCAAGTCCGAGACGCTGCGTGACAAGCTGGAGCGCGAGCCGGAACAGGTGCTCAAGCTGGCGGTCAAGGGCATGCTGCCGCGCAATCCGCTGGGGCGGCAGATGCTGCGAAAGCTCAAGATCGTGCGTGGCGAGGATCATCCCCACGTTGCGCAACAACCCCAATTGCTGGAGCTTTAGGGCATGAGCGAACAAGCCTGCTACGGGACCGGCCGCCGCAAGACCTCCACCGCGCGGGTTTATCTCAAGCCCGGTAGCGGCCGGATTCTGGTCAACGGTCGCGATCTGGACAATTTTTTCGGTCGTGAGACGGCCCGCATGATCGTGCGCCAGCCGCTGCAGCTTGTGGAACTGGAAGAGAGCTTCGATATCGACGTGACCGTGCACGGCGGCGGCACCACGGGGCAGGCCGGCGCAATCCGCCATGGCATCACCCGCGCGCTGATGCGGTACGACGACTCGCTCAGGCCGTCGCTTCGCAAGGCGGGCTTCGTGACCCGCGACGCCCGTGAAGTCGAGCGCAAGAAGGTCGGACTTCGCAAGGCCCGCAAGGCGACGCAGTACTCCAAGCGTTAGCGGTCTTCGCGCTGGCCGCGTGCCCAGGTGCTATAGTGCGGCATGCCCGGCGTTGCTGGGGGATCGTCTAGTGGTAGGACTGCGGACTCTGACTCCGCCAGCGGGGGTTCGAATCCCTCTCCCCCAGCCAATTCAACCTACTTGATCGAATCGACACCGTGGTCGCCGGCGATCAGCAACTCGTCGGCGGGTCGATGCGCGAAGATCCCCACGGTGACCACGCCGGGAATCTGGTTGAGATCAGCCTCGAGTTCCGGCGGGTCGATGATTCGCAGGTTGTGGACATCCAGAATCTCGTTGCCGTTGTCGGTGACGAAGCCCTCGCGCCAGACGGGCTGGCCGCCGCGCCTGACCATCTGGCGGGCGACGTAGGATCGGGCCATGGGAATGACCTCCACCGGCAGCGGAAACCTGCCCAGTACGCCCACAAGCTTGGAGTCGTCGGCGATGCAGACAAAGCGCCGGCTGGCGGCCGCGACGATCTTTTCCCGGGTCAGCGCGCCGCCGCCGCCCTTGATGAGGTGGCGGTGGCGGGTGGCCTCGTCGGCGCCGTCCACGTACAGGTCGATGTCGGCGGTGCGGGCCAGTTCCGTCACCCGGATTCCGTGGTCCCGCATCCGGGCCGTGGAGGCCTCGGAACTCGATACGACCGCGTTCAGGCCGCCCGCCCGAGGGGCCAACGCGTCAATGAAGTGATTCACCGTGCTGCCCGTGCCCACGCCCAGCGTCATTCCGCCGCGAACCTGTTCCAGGGCCGCAAGGGCCGCGCGCGATTTCTTTTCGTCCGATGTCATTCAAGGCTCAGGATAAAGTCCCATTCCCGTGCGGTCACCGGCGTGATCGACAGGCGGTTGCCTCGCCTCAGCAGCAGCATGTCCGCCAGCGGTCCGTCCGCGTCCGCGTACTGGCGCAGCTCCCGCAACAGGATGACTCGCCTGAACTTGCGTTCGAAGCGGATGTCCACCATGCACCAGCGCGGGTTGTCCGGGTCGCTCTTGGGATCGAAGTGCCTGTCATCGGGGTCGAATGCCGTGTGGTCGGGGTAGGCTTTCCGGCATACGGTGGCGATGCCCGCGACTCCGGTCTCGGGGCAGTTGGAGTGGTAATACAACACGCCGTCGCCCACCTTCATGTCGTCCCGCATGAAGTTTCGGGCCTGGTAGTTGCGCACCCCGTCCCAGAAGGTCTCGCCGCCCGGCGCGGCCGCCAGGTCGTCGATACTGAACTCGCCCGGCTCGGACTTCATGAGCCAATACTTCATGTGGTTGCTTCCCCTGTGTGGAATCGATACCAACCCCGCTCGGTGACCGCGGCCCAGAGCGGAATGTCCCAGGCGCTGCGGGAAACTGTCCGCAGGCGCTGGAATTCAAACGCCAGGCCGATCAGCTTGGGCCTGACCCAGCGCGTGCGCTGCTGCAGGAAGCTGAAGCAGCGGTCGTAGTAGCCGCCGCCCATGCCGATGCGGGTGCCCGTATCGTCGAACGCCACCAGGGGCGCGATCACCACGTCCAGTTGCCGAGGGTCGATACAATCCGCCACGGCCGGTTCCAGGATTCCAAAGCGGTTCCTGCGCAACGGGGTTTCGTCGGTGAGTCGTGCGAACCGCAGCGTCTCCCGGTGCAGTACCGGGGCGTAGATACGCTGACCCCGCGTATGCGCCGCGGCCGCGATCACGGTCGGGTCGGCTTCGCCGTCCGCGGCCAGGTAGATCGCCAGGGACCGGGCGCGCCATAGCGGCGAATGCCGCCTCAGTCGCCCGGCGGCCTGGCGTTGCGCGACGTGCCGCCGCGGTCCGGGCAGTGATCGGCGCCGTTGCCGAATGCGGCGGCGCAGCGCCGTTCGGGAATCCGCGGCCGTCGGGTTGCTCATCACGTGGCGCGCAGGCGCGGAACCCGGGAACCCCCGGACGTGGAAACCTTCGCTGAAGCGAGGGTGCTTCGGCGAAGAAAAACGCTCCCCGTTGACGCCGTCGCGGACCGTCGCTCTCGAACCAGAGCGCCAAGTGGGGTAAGCCGTGGTGGTTGCAGGCTACCCGGCAAGGCCGGATCTGCGCAACGCCACCGACAGGACATAACCCCAAGGTCAAGATTTAGGGTCGAAAGTCTGTCCAATCCGCATCGCACGCTACAGGGAGCGCCATTTCCCATGAATCTGCTATGAATTCAATTGCTGTTCGGGCTTCAGCGCCGCGTCCAGCCGTTCGCTCATGGCGCGGACCCGGGGGACGAAGATGTCCTTGATCCGGCGTTCGTCCCCGGTCCGTCTCAACAGTTCGTTGGCCATATTGAGCGCCGCCATGATGGCAATGCGGTCGAGTCCGATCACCTTGCCGCTGTCCCGGATTTCCCGCATCTTGCTGTTGAGCAAATCGACCGACGCCAACAGGTTGGCCTTTTCCTCGGCGGGACAGGAGACCTGGTACTCCTTTTCGAGTATGCGGATCGTGATGTGCGCGAACATTTCACTCACGGCGGGTTCTCCATGGCCTTGAGGCGCGTAATCATCGCTTCCACCCGCGACCGCACCTGGTCATTCATCTGGATCAGCTTGGCGCGCTCGCCCATCAGGGTGTCCTGGCGGCTCTTGAGCGATACATTCTCATCCTGAAGTTGCCGGCAGATGACGAGCAGGTCATCCAGGCGTTTTTCGAGCCTGGCAAGTTCCCGCTCGAAGAATTGGTTGCCCGCATCGGAGTTCATCGAATCACTATAGAACCGGGTAGCCGCAAGGGTCAACAAGCAGCATCGCAGTGGTAGCATTGTCCGCCCCGCATCATGGAGAACGACCACTTGACTGCGCAAACCGCGGCCGCCCGGGAATACGCCAGGCGCCGCCGCCACCTGATGGAACTGATGGGGCCCGGCGGGATCGCCGTGTTGCCGGCGGCGCCCGTGTGCCGCCGCAGCCGCGACACCCATTACGAGTACCGCCAGGACAGCGATTTCTTCTACCTGACGGGGTTCGGCGAACCCGAGTCGGTGGCGGTGCTGGCGCCGGACCGGCCCGAGGGCGAGTTCATCCTGTTCTGTCGGGACCGTGACCCGCAGCGAGAGATCTGGGACGGAGTGCGGGCCGGGCCCGAAGGCGCGGTGGCCGACCACGCCGCCGACGATGCCTTTCCCATCGACGATATCGACGAGATCCTGCCCGGGCTGCTGGAGCGCAGCGAGCGGATCTATTACGCCATGGGCGCCTCCGACGCCTTCGACGGGCGCCTCATGGAGTGGATGCACAGGCTGCAGAGCAACCGGCAGAAGGGCGGCGCGCCCGACGAACTGGTGTCGCTGGACCACCTGCTGCACGAGATGCGGCTGTTCAAGAGCCGCGCCGAGATCGGGGTCATGCGGCGCGCGGCGCGGATTGCGGTGGCCGCGCACCGGCGGGCGATGACCGTGTGCAGGCCCGGCATGCACGAATACGAACTGGAGGCGGAGTTCCGCCACGAATTTGCCCGCCACGGCGCACAGTGCTCCTATGCGCCCATCGTCGCGTCGGGCGCCAATGCCTGCGTCCTGCACTACACCGACAACCGGGCCCGCTTGGCCGACGGCGACCTGGTGCTCATCGACGCCGGGTGCGAGTTCCGCATGTACGCCTCCGACGTGACCCGCACGTTTCCGGTCAACGGCCGTTACAGCGGGCCGCAAAGGGAGATCTACGACATCGTCCACGCGGCCCATGCCGCCGCCGTGGACAAGGTGCGCCGCGGCAACCACTGGAACGACCCTCACGATGCGGCGGTCCGCGAGATCACCCGCGGCCTCAAGGAGCTGGGCGTGCTGAAGGGCGGGCTTGAGAACCTGATCCGCAAGGAGGCGTACAGGCCCTACTTCATGCACAAGACGGGGCACTGGCTGGGCATCGACGTGCACGATGTGGGCGACTACAAGATCGCCCGCGAGTGGCGGCTGCTGGAGCCGGGGATGGTCATGACGGTAGAGCCCGGCATCTACGTTTCGCGCGAGGCCGGCAAGGCGGCCGCCCGCTGGCGAGGCATCGGCATTCGTCTTGAGGATGACGTGCACCTGGACCGGCACGGACCCAGTATCCTGAGCCGTGACCTGCCGTCCGGCGCCGACGAGATCGAGGCGTTCATGGACCGGGTCCATTGAGTCCGCGCGGACTCGTCGCGGACGCCCCAGCCGTGCCCGCCGAGTGCGATGTGTGCATCGTCGGCGGCGGCCTGGTGGGATCGACGCTGGCCCACGCCCTGGCGCAGATTCCCGTATCCACCGTGTTGGTGGAGGAACGCGGCCCGGAGCGGCGGGAAGCGCCCGGCTTCGACGACCGCTCCACGGCCCTGGCCGCCGGCAGCCGGCGGATACTCGACGGGCTCGGGCTGTGGGACGAAATCGCCCCCGATGCCGAACCCATCCGCGCCATTCACATCTCCGAACGCGGCCGCTTCGGCGCGTCGAGGATACTCGCCTCCCAGGAAGGCACCTCCACGCTGGGACATACGGTGGAAAACGCGGTGCTGACCGGAGCCGTCTGGTCGAGGATACTCGCCGCGGAGGCCGTGACCTGCCTGTCGCCTGGCAGGTTGGAGGAATTCAAGGTCGACGCGAGCGGCGTCGCGGTCCGTGTCGGGACGGATGGGTCGAGCCACACGATCCGGGCGCGGCTGCTGGTGGCCGCGGACGGCGCGCGCTCGCCGGTGCGCCGCCGGCTGGGCATCGGCGTGCGCGAGGACGACTACGGTCAGACGGGCATCATTCTCAACTGCCGGACCGAGATGGCTCACGGCGGCCGGGCGTTCGAACGATTCACGCCCACCGGTCCGCTGGCCATGCTGCCGCTGGGCCGCGGCCGCTCGTCGGTGGTCTGGACCGTGCCCAGGGAAGAGGGGGACCGTATCTGCGCGTTGGATGACCCTTCGTTCCGGGATGCGCTGCAACGGGCTTTCGGCCATCGTCTCGGCCGTATCCGCCAGGTGGGCGCGCGCGGCGCCTGGCCCCTGAGCCGGGTCCGGGCGAATTCGCTGACCGCTACCCGCGCGGTGCTGGTGGGCAACGCCGCCTTCAGCCTGCACCCGGTGGCCGGTCAGGGCTTCAACCTGGCGTTGCGTGATATCGCCGCGCTGGCCGAGTCGATCTGCGACGCGCGCCGCGACGAGGTCGATTTCGACCCGGGGGCGGCGCCGCTGCTCGACCGGTACGCCGAATGGCGCGCCGCCGACCAGCGTCGAATCGCCGAATTTACCCACGGGCTGATGAGGTTGTTCACCATCGACGCGGCGCCGCTGGCGGTCTCCCGCGGCCTCGGCCTGATGGCGTTCGACCTGCTGCCGGGCGCCAAGCGCTGGCTGGCCCGTAGAGCCATGGGTCTGGGGGGGCGCGTGTCGCGCCTGGGCCGCGGTCTGCGGCTGTCGCCCTGAATCGGTCCGAGGCTGTTTCCGTGAACCGTTCCGCCCGCCCGCCTCGAACCGTGGTCATCGCCGGGGGCGGGCCGGTGGGACTGGCGTTGGCCGCCCTGCTTGCCCGCGGCACGGACGAACTGGAGGTCAGGCTGTACGAGCCGCGGCCCGCGCCCCGGTGGGACCCGGAGTCCATGGACTTGAGGGTCTACGCGCTGTCGAGGACGTCCGGCAACATCCTCGCGAGCCTTGGCGCATGGCAGGCCATCGCTGCGGCCCGCGCCAGCCCGTACCGCCTCATGCGGGTCTGGCACGGCCAGTCGAACTCCGGCGCCGGCACGCTCACGTTCGACAGTGCGGATGCCGGCGAACCCGACCTCGGGCACGTCGTCGAGGATGTGCTGTGCCGGGACCGGATCTGGCAGGTCTTGCGGGACACGGCGGTGCGGGTGGCGTTCGGCTCCAGGATCGCGTCCGTGGTGCCCGGCGATCGTGCCGTGGAGGTCGCCACCGAAGACGGCGAAACCGTCTCCGCCACGCTGTTGGTTGCCGCCGACGGCAGTGATTCACCGATCCGTGGTCGGCTGCCGTTCGCGGTCACGGAGTACGCTTACGGCCAGCGCGCCGTGGTCACCCACGTGGCCACCGAACACGACCACCGGGAAACCGCCTGGCAGCGGTTCCTGGCGGAGGGTCCCGTGGCGTTTCTGCCGCTCGCGGACGGCCGCAGCTCGGTGGTCTGGTCCACCGGCGCCGAGCGCGCCGAAGCGCTGTGCCGGGCCGGCGAGCCGCGTTTTCTGACTGAACTTGAGGCTGCCGCAGGCGGCGTGCTGGGCCGCATTCGGTCCGCGTCCAGACGCGCGAGTTTCCCGCTGCGGGCCATCCACGCCACCCGGTATTGCCGCCCCCGCGTCGCGCTGGTGGGTGACGCCGCCCACACGGTGCACCCGCTGGCGGGGCAGGGCATGAACCTGGGCCTGCTTGACGCCGCCGTGCTCGCGGAGACGATTCTCGAAGCGGTGGAGGGCGGCGAGGACCCGGGCGACCTGCGGATCCTGAGGCGCTATGAACGCCGCCGCAAGGGAGAAAACCTCAAGTATCTGCTGGCCCTGGACGGCCTGCACAGGTTGTTCCGCCTGTCGGCGCCGGCCATGACGCGCCTTCGGGCGATAGGGCTTGGCGCCGTCGACTCGGCGCCGCTGCTGAAGGGCCTGTTGATGAAGGAGGCCTCGGGTGCCCGCGTCGATCTCCCCGCGGCTGCGCGGTCATTGCGATAGCAAGCGGAGAGTCCATGGTCGGGTATCGCGCCTTGGGATGGGCTAGAATCGGGTCTCCAATCGTACGGATCGGACTCGCGCACTCGACTCGTGTGCGGTTTGCGATACCGCCGTTCTTTTGTGTTCGAAAGCGGTCGGACGAAACCGAACGTTGGCGGGGCACGATTCCGCCTTATGGCACGGAGCGATGAGCGATCTGAAGCGCACGCCGTTGCACGACGCGCACTTGAACGCGGGTGCCCGCATGGCGCCCTTCGCGGGCTGGCACATGCCGGTGGCCTACGGCAGCCAGATCGATGAGCATCACAGCGTGCGCCGGTCGGTCGGCATGTTCGACGTATCCCACATGACCCTCGTGGACGCCATCGGTCCGGACGCCAGGTCGTACCTACGGCAACTCCTGGCCAACGACGTCGCCAGGCTTGACCGCGGCAGGGGGGGATTCGACTGCACGGCGCTCTACAGCTGCATGCTGGACGAACGCGGCGGAATCCTGGACGACCTGATCGTGTACCGCTTCGCCGAAGACTGTTACCGGTTGATCGTCAACGCCGGCACCCGCGACAAGGATCTGGTGTGGCTGGCGGATCGGGCGGACGGCCTCGATGTGAACCTGACCGAGCGGGATGACCTGGCCATGGTGGCGGTGCAGGGTCCCGATGCCCGCGCTGCCGTAGCTCCTCTGGCACCACCTGCGGCCGACGTGGGCGCGTTGCTGCCGTTTACCGCCGTTCGCGCTGGCGGCTGGGTGATGGCAAGGACCGGCTACACCGGCGAAGACGGCCTGGAAATCATGCTTCCGTCGGCACAGGCGGAGGACCTGTGGAACGCCCTGCGGGAGCGGGGCGTCACACCCTGCGGGCTGGGTGCCCGCGACACGCTGCGCCTGGAAGCGGGCATGAATCTGTACGGTCAGGACATGGACGAGTCGGTCACGCCGCTGGAGTGCGGGCTCGGCTGGACCGTTGATTTCGGCGGCAGCCGGGCGTTCACGGGTCGCCGTGTGCTGGAAGAGCGTCTCGTCGCAGGCGAAGGCACAGGCGCAGGCGCAGGTTCAGGTTCAGGCGCAGGCACAGGCGCAGTTACAAGTTCGGCGCCCGGCGCAGGTTCAGGCGAACACGTCGGCCCCGATCCTGCCCACGTGCGGACGGGCCTGGTGCTGGAAGGCCGGGGCGTGCTCCGGTCCGGCTGCCCGGTGGTGTCCGCGGCTGGGGAGGGGGTTGTCACCAGCGGCACGTTTTCGCCCACCCTGGGCCGGTCCATTGCCCTGGCGCGGGTGCCGGCAGGCACCGGCAACCCCTGTCACGTCTTCATTCGCGGACGCAAATTGCCCGTCCGCGTCGTCAAGCCCCCTTTCGTGCGCAACGGCAGGATACTGGTCGACCTGCAACGGACAGGCCTGGCCCAACACTAGCGAGGAGTACCGATGAGCGACATTCCGGATCATCTCAAATACACCAGGGACCACGAGTGGATCAGCGAAACCGATGACGGCACGGCCATCGTGGGCATTACCGACCATGCCCAGCAGGCGCTTGGGGATCTCGTCTTCGTCGAACTGCCCGAAATGCGCAGGGATGTGGAGACCGGCGACGTCTGTGCGGTGGTGGAGTCGGTCAAGGCCGCCTCCGACGTCTATTCCCCCGTGGCCGGAACCATCGCCGAAGTCAACATCGCGCTGGACGACTCGCCGGAACTGGTGAATTCCGACCCCTACGGCGAAGGCTGGCTGTTCCGGCTGACGCCAGCCTCGCCCGTGGAACTTGCGGAATTGCTCGACGCCGAAGCCTATGGGCGCGTGCTGGCCGAAATGGACGATTAGTCGATGCCGTTCATTCCCCACACGTGGGCCGACACCGACGCCATGCTCAAGACCATCGGCGTTGCCGGGATCGATGACCTGTTCGCGGAAATTCCCGCTGAACTGAGGCTGGAATCGCTCGACGGCATACCGGAAGCGCTGACCGAGTCCGAGGTGGGACGCCTCATGCGGCGCCGCGCCGCGCGCGACGAGGTGGCGCTCAGTTTTCTGGGCGCCGGCGCGTACCAACATCACATCCCCGCCGCGGTATGGGAACTGGCGACCCGCGGCGAGTTCTACAGTGCCTATACCCCGTACCAGGCCGAGGCCAGTCAGGGCACCCTGCAGGTCATTTACGAGTACCAGACCATGATGGCCAGCCTCACCGGGCTCGATGTCTCCAACGCGTCGCAGTACGATGGCGCGTCGGCGTTGGCCGAAGCGGTCCTGATGGCCGTGAGGTGCAATCGCAGGTCCCGTTCCCGGCGCGTGCTGGTGCCCCGCACGACGCATCCCCACTACCGCGCGGTACTGCAGACGATCACTGCCGCCCAGGGAATCGTGCTCGCCGACCTGCCCTGGGACCCGGATGCCGGATACACGGACCTTGGCGCCCTTCACGCCCATGCCGGGGAAGACGTCACCGCCGTGGTCATTCCCCAGCCGAACGTGTTCGGAGTGCTGGAGCCTGTGGACGAACTGACGGACTGGGCGGCGGACAACGGCGCCGCCTCCATCGGCGTGGTCAACCCTGTAGCGCTGGGTTTGCTCAAACCACCCGGCCAATGGGGCCGGGAAGGCGCCTGGATCGCCTGCGGCGAGGGACAGCCCCTGGGCGTGCCGCTGAGTTCGGGTGGACCGTATTTCGGATTCCTCACCTGCCGCCAGCCCCTGGTGCGCCAATTGCCGGGCCGTCTGGTGGGCCGGACCGTGGACGAGGACGGCAAGCCGGGATTCACGCTCACGCTGCAGGCGCGCGAGCAGCACATTCGCCGCTCCCGTGCCACATCCAACATATGCACCAACCAGGGCCTGATGGTCACCGCGGCCACCATCTACATGAGTCTGGTCGGGCCGGTGGGCCTCAAGCGGGTGGCCGCGCTCTGCCACGCCAGGACGGCGGCGCTGGCGGCCGGCGCCCGGGACATCGACGGAGTGTCCGTGGCGTTCGAGTCGCCGCGTTTCCATGAGGTCGTGCTGCGCCTGCCGGTGCCTGCCGGGGAGGTGCTGCAGCGGCTCAGGGCGCAGGGCATCCTCGGCGGCGTGAACCTCGCGGGCTGGTTTCCGGAGCTGGGCGACGCCGTGCTGGCCTGCGTCACGGAAACCAAGTCCGAGCAGGACGTGCACGCCTATGTGGAGGCGCTTGGCGCCGCCGTCCGCGCCATCGGAGAGGGATCGTGAGCGAACCGCTGATCTTCGAACTCGGGCAGCCCGGGCGCCTGGCGGGCGCCCAGATTCCGGCAACCGGCGCCGAGGTGGATCTGCCCCCCGAGGCGCTCCGCGGTTCCCCCCCGCAGTTACCGGAAGTCTCGGAACTGGACGTGGTGCGCCACTACACCCGGTTGTCGCAGAGGAACTTCTCCATCGACACGCAGTTCTATCCGCTGGGCTCGTGCACGATGAAGTACAACCCCAGGGGCAGCAACGCGTTCGCCATGCTGCCGGGCTTCCTGGACCGCCATCCGCTGGCGCCGGAGGATGTCTCCCAGGGTTTCCTGGCCTGCCTGTACGAGCTGCAGGGCATCCTCTGCCGGGTCACCGGCATGAAGGCGTTCTCGCTCACGCCCATGGCCGGCGCCCAGGGGGAGTTTTCGGGCGTGGCGATGATTCGCGCCTACCACCTGGACCGGGGCGATACCGAACGCACCGAGATCCTGGTCCCCGATGCCGCCCACGGCACCAATCCGGCCACCGCGGTGATGTGCGGCTGTACGGTGCGGGAGTTCCCGACCGCGGCCGACGGTGACATGGATATCGACGCCCTGCGCCGGCTTGCCGGTCCCCGCACCGCGGGCATCATGCTCACCAACCCGTCCACGCTCGGCGTATTCGAACGCCGGATCCGGGAGGTGGAGGAGATCATCCACGGCGCCGGCGGGCTGCTCTACTACGACGGCGCCAACCTGAACGCGATCCTCGGCAAGGTGTTGCCCGGAGACATGGGATTCGACGTAATCCACATCAACCTGCACAAGACTTTCTCCACCCCTCACGGCGGCGGCGGTCCGGGTTCGGGGGCAGTGGGTGTCGGGGAGCGGCTGGAGCCCTTCCTGCCTACTCCCTTCGTGGGCGCAGGGCCGGACGGCTACCGATGGGTGGATGCCGCCGACCACCCGGGGAGCATCGGCCGGCTGTCCGCCTTCATGGGCAACGCCGGCGTGCTGCTGCGCGCCTACGTGTACGCGCGCATGCTGGGCCCGCATGGAATGGAACGCGTCGCCGACCATGCGGTGCTGAACGCGAACTACCTGATGGCGCGCCTGGCGGCCGCGGGGTTCGATCTGGCCTTCCCCGAACGGCGGGCGTGCCATGAATTCGTCGTCACGCTCAAGCGCCAGGCCCGGGAACACGGCCTCACCGCGATCAACCTGGCAAAGGCACTGCTGGACCGCGGTTTTCACGCGCCCACCACGTACTTCCCGCTGCTGGTGCCGGAATGCCTCCTGATCGAACCCACCGAGACGGAAAGCAAGCAGACGCTGGATCGGTTCGTGGACGCCATGGCGGAGATCCTGGCAGAGGCGCCGGTGGATCCCGAGCGGTCTCGGCGGGCACCGGTGACGCTGCCGGTGCGGAGGCTGGACGAGGTACGGGCGGCGCGGCGGCCGGACCTGAAGTATCAACCGTAGGTCGGGGGCCGCGTTTCGGCGGCAGGGACATGATCGCCTTGAGCCTGCAGCGTGATGGTAAGACTTGTAGCGATACAATGAATGCCCATAGCACTATAATTGCCATGATGCACTGCCATAGTGCTCTATCTTACGTCCGGGTGGCGACACGCCACGCTGCATGTTTATGATGAGATCAAGATGTTCACAGTCAATATCGCCACGAATCTTCAGTGGATGGCCTTTGAGACAGAGTCCGGTACATGGGTCGCCAGATGCGAACCTCTGTGCCTCACGCTTGAAGGCGATTCGCTGGACGAACTACACAGCTTGATTCCCGAAGTGCTAAAGGGGTTGTTCGAGGACCTCGTCGAGGACGACGAACTGGAGCAATTCCTGGTTGATCGGGGATGGAGAGCGGAAGACATTCCAACCCACCCAGAGGAAATCCAGGAAGTTTCCGTGCCTTGGGAATTGGTAGCGGCAGGGAGCCGACGTGATACGCAACGAAGCGCTCATTAGTGCCGTTCGTTCCCAAGGTTATGGATTCAAGAGGTCTACGGATCGGGTCAACCTCTACAAGGAACGTGGCGGAACCAAACGCATCGCAATTCGGAGAAGAAGTCAGCATACTCCGGAATACGCGCGGATCGTGCTTGGGGATGCTGGCATGAGCGCCTCTGATATCGATATATTCATTGAACAAGCAGAAGGTTGACCGCACCGTCCCGCTTCGGATTCGTACCGGACAAAACAAGTTACAATCCGCGGCATGAAGACGATCAACCGATTCGCCGCGCGAGCGGTACGGGCCACCGGGGTGGTTGCTACCAGAACGCACGCCGCCGCCGGAACGTACGCCGCCGCCGGAACGCGCGCTGCCACCGTAGTGGTCACCGCCGCCGCAGCGCTCACCGCCACCGTGGCGCAGGCTCAGGACCGCTCCTGGAACGCCACCCTGGAGGAGATTTCCACCGCCGTGGTGTCGATCCACGTGGACAGCACACGCGCCTTCGACACCGAGCGCAACCAGTCAAGCCAGGCGACCGGATTCGTGGTGGATGCGGAGCGCGGGCTGATCCTCACCAACCGGCATGTGGTGACGCCGGGGCCGGTGGTGGCGCAGGCGATTTTCCTCAACCAGGAGGAAGTGGATCTCGTGCCGGTGTACCGGGACCCGGTCCACGACTTCGGCTTTTTCCGCTACGATCCGGCGGTTCTCAGGTTTATCGAACCGGCGGAACTGCCGCTGGCGCCTGAGGCGGCGCGGATCGGGCGCGAGATTCGCGTGGTCGGCAACGACGCCGGCGAGCAGCTTTCCATCCTTGCCGGGACCATCGCGCGGTTGGACCGCCAGGCGCCCAACTACGGCCGCGGCAACTACAACGACTTCAACACCTTCTACCTGCAGGCGGCCTCCGGCACTTCCGGCGGATCCTCCGGATCGCCGGTGATCGACATCGAGGGCCGCGTGCTGGCGTTGAACGCGGGCGGCAATTCCCAGGCGGCGTCCAGCTTCTTCCTGCCGCTTGACCGGGTCAGCCGGGCGTTCGGCCTGGTCCGCGACGGCAAGCCTGTCCCCCGGGGCACGCTGCAGAGTGAATTCGTGCACAAGCCCTACGCCGAGTTGCGGCGCCTCGGGCTGCGGGAGGAAACCGAGGCCCTGACCCGGGAGGCGTTCCCGGATCAGACGGGTTTGCTGGTGGTGGAACACGTGATCCCCGGCAATGGCAACTTCCTGGAGCCCGGCGACATCCTGCTGCGGGTCGAAGGCGAGCTGATCTCCGAGTTCGTGCCGCTGGCCGCGGCGCTGGACGACAATGTGGGCGGCAGCGTGGAGATCGAGGTCGAACGCGGCGGCGAGGCCCTGCGGCGGGAACTGTCGGTGAACGACCTGCACGCCATCACTTCGGACGAATACGTGGAGTTCGCCGAGGGCGTATTCCACAATCTCTCCTACCAGCAGGCCCGCCATTTCAACCGCCCCGTCTCCGGTGTCTACGTGGCCAATCCGGGCTACGTCTTCGGCACGGCGGCGATTCCCCGGGGCAGCCTGCTCACCAGCATCGACGGCCAGGCGATGAACACGCTGGATGACTTCCAGAACATCGTGGAAGCCCTGCCCATGGGCCAGCGGGCCATCGTGCGTTTCGTGCAATTCGACGACCCCAGGGCCGAGCGGCAACGCGCCGTCATCAACAATCGCAACTGGTTCCCGGCGCGCCGCTGCGAGCGCGACGACGTGCTGGGCTACTGGCCGTGCCGCGAGCTGGCGGAGGGGCCGCCGCCCACGAATCCGACGCCCGGCGACACGACGTTTCCGCTGCGCGGCGATCCCCACGTGCAGGCCATCACCCCGTCCCTGGCGCTGGTCAACTTCGACATGCCCTACACGGTATCCGGGGTAAACGACCGCCACTACTACGGGACCGGCGTGGTCGCCGACGCGGAGCGCGGCTGGGTGGTGGTGGACCGCAACACGGTGCCGGTGGCGCTGGGCGACGTGCGAATCACCTTCGCCGGTTCGCTGGAGATTCCCGGCAAGGTCGAGTACATCCACCCGCTGCACAACCTCGCGGTGGTGGCCTATGACCCTGCGCTGATCGGGGACACGCCGGTGCGGTCGGCCAGATTCTCCGCCGACCCCGTTGATCCCGGCAAGGAAGTCGAAGTGGTCGGACTCAAGGCCGACCATACGCTGTTGTCCCAGCCCAGCGAAGTGCGCGCGCTGATTCCGGTCGAACTGCCCTTGTCGCGAACGCTTCGATTCCGCGAATCGAATCTGGAGGCCATCACCCTGGTCAACGGCCCGGACGAATTCGACGGTGTGATCGTCGACACCGACGGCACGGTGGTGGCGCTGTGGGCGAGTTTCGCCTTCCAGCAGGGGCGCGAGCTGACGCAGTTCAACATGGGTGTTCCCGCCAGCCTGGTGGTCGACATGGTGCAGGGCATGAAGGCCGGCGTACCGTTGCGCTCGCTGGAGGTGGAGTGGGACCTGGTTCCGCTGGCCTCGGCGCGCAACTTCGGCCTGCCGGAGAACTGGGTCCAGCGTTACGAGCGGCACAATCCGCTGCGCAGGCAGGTTCTCGGCGTGTCGTCCGTGGTGGCCGGTTCGCCCGCGGCGGACTTCTTCCAGTCCGGCGACATCCTGCTCAGCATCAACGGCGAAGTGGCCAACACGTTCCTGGATGCCGAACACGCGTCCCAGAGTCCCGAAGTGGACGTCATCATCTACCGGGACGGCGGTGAACTGGGTGCCCGAATCCCGACAGTGGCGTTGGAAGGTGCCGGCATCGACCGGGTCGTGCTGTGGGCCGGCGCGCTGCTGCAGGCTCCGCATCGGGCCATCGCCGTGCAGCGTGGCATAGAGGCGGAAGGCGTGTACGTGTCGTACTTCAGCTACGGCTCGCCCGCCAGCCGGTCAGGGTTGTTCGCAGGCCGCCGCATCGTCAGCGTCGACGGCCGACCGACTGCGGACATCGACCAGTTCCTGGAGGTTGTTTCCGGACGGGAGGATCGCGAATCCGTGCGCATCAATACGGTCACCTGGAACAACGTCTCCGAGGTGATCACGCTGAAGCTGGACAACCATTACTGGCCAGGCTACGAACTGGTTCGCGAAGGCGGCGCCTGGCGGCGACGGGATCTCGACTGAGCCGGCGAGTCCGAACGGACCACCGGGTCTCGAAGGTAGCCATCTGCACCCGGGAGCCTGCGGCGCCGTCCAATGAACATTGGCGCCGTCCATCCAGTGCGCGTCCCTGAAGTCGTCTCCGGCGGACAGACCGGCGTGGACCAGGGGGCGCTGGCCGCGGCCTTGGCGGTCGGGGCGGCTTGCGGCGGCTGGTGCCCGGAGGGTCGACGTTCGGAGGCCGGTCCCATCCCCGCGATGTATCCCGTCGCCGAACTTCCCGGCGCGGGCTACCGCAAGCGCACGTTGCGGAACGTGCTGGACTCCGACGGCACGGCCATCGTCTACCACGGTGAACTCGAGGGCGGCACGCGTCTGACATGGGAGTCTTGCGAACAGCACGGGCGGCCCAGCGTACTGATCGACGCGTCGGCACTGGGCATCGACCAGGCGGTGGACACCCTGGTCGGATTCGTGACCAGCAAGGGCCTGACCGTACTCAACGTCGCGGGGCCTCGGGCCAGCAAGTGGCCGGCGGCGTTCGATTACGCGCAGATGTTGGTTACGGGGATGCTGGAGCGTCTCATGCGAACGGAGTGAATCTGCTCCACCGCCAGGCTACTCCACCCAGGTTACTCCACCGCCAGGTTACTCCACCGCCAGGTGCCGCCGGGCTGCCTCGGCGTCGCAGTCCCAGGCCTCGAACTCGTAACCGGGCTTGAGGAACATCTCGCCGGTTACCGTGACCGGTTCCGTCAGGTACTCCGGATCCTCGAACCGGTACTCGACATCCAGCCGCATGCCGTCGTCGGATAGCTCGTACCGTTCGACCAGATGCTTTTCCGTGCCGCTGGGCGCGCCCCGGCCCAGGCCCCAGACGGTCTCCTCGAAGTGCCTGGTGTCGATCACCAGCGCGCCGTCCTCGAACCAGCCGATGGAGTGGCCCATGTAGCTCGGTTCCACATCCGGGGGCCGCTCCGTCATTCCCAGGTGAACGACCCGTTGCCCATCGAACTCCTCGTAGCGGATGTGCAGCTCATCCTCGCCCACGCGGGTGAATTGCACGGGGAATACCGGCAGGACCGTCGACGGCAGGGACTCCGCGATGCAGTCCAGTGCGGGGTCATCGTCGGGATCGTATTCGTCCAGCACCGCCTGGCCCCTGGCCGTCAGCGGAAGATTGGCAGGCCTGAAGCCGGCTGCCACGTCGCGGCTGGCGAAATCCGGCTGCCAGACGCCGGAGAAATCGGTGGAACCCGCGGACGACTCCCCATCCGCCGCTTCCGGTGCCTGATATGTGCCGGGCGGCAGGCCCGAGGAGCGAAACGTCGCGCCGTCCTCCCTGGTGATGACGTCCACGAACAGCGTCTGCCGGCCCGGTTGGCGATGAGGGAAACCTCGTACGCTGATCCGATCGCCCGGCGAAAAGGTGTCGGACAGCCAGCCCACGCTGCGCACGGTGGAAACCGCGTTGGCCTCCAGCAGCCACTCGCGGGATTCTCCCGTTGCATCGTCGGTGGCTTCCAGCGTGAGGAAGACGTGGGGGTTGTGGTAGGCGTGCTCGGTGATCGTGCCACTCAGTTCCATCGGCGAATCCATGACGAAACCGGTTCGCGAGTGGTGCGCCTCGGTGGCAGGAAAGATCGCGGTGGAAAGCGCCAGAACAAACAGAACCGCCGGGACGGCGTTCAGTCGTCCGGAGCGGTAGCTTGCGTGGATATCAGTCATCAGCCCCGGAACAGAAGGGCTGATCGAAATTGAAGCACCTTGAGGCGCTTACGCCAAGCGTAGCGCCCAAGGTGCTGCCAATGCACAAGGTCGCCGGTAAGGCTACCGGCTACAATACATGCGTTTCAGCGTCAGGAAGAAGCGCAACGGCACGGATCACACGTGCAGTCGTCGCAATTGCAGCCTTCGGCTGCACGGGCGGTAGACGCAGAGCACTGGCACGGATTGCATGTACATGTGGCACATTTGCAACCGTCGGTTCTTGTTTCCATCGGACTCATATCAAGTCTCCCAGTTCAGGTTTGATGGTTAAGCTGGCCAGCCAATGCCGGCCCGCCGAGCATGCAGTATAAGTGATTAACGGATCGCTTTCTACACCAATACCAGCTGTGGTGCTAGCTGCAGGCGTCGGCGCTGGCGCACTGGCACGGATCGCAATTGCAGTTGGCGCATTGGCACCCTGCGCTGCCGCACGCCCTGACGCCAAATCCGCCGCCACGAACCGCTTCCTGGACGGCATCCAGGTTGGCCGACCCATCGTGCGATACCGTAAGCGAACCGGTCTTGGCATCGGCCGATGCGGCGCTGACCCCGGCGACGCCGGCAGCAAGTTTCTCGACCGTACCGGAACAGCCTGAACAAACCATTCCCGTAACCACAAATTCCGTACTGCTCATTACTTGTCTCCTCCAGTTCTTGGGTTCCAAATGCGTAACATAAGTGAATTGCCGACCACGCTCAAACTGGAAAACGCCATGGCTGCCGCCGCCAGTGGTGGGCTGAGATATCCCAACGCCGCCAGCGGCAGGCCGATCACGTTGTAGATAAAGGCCCAGAAAAGATTCTGCTTGATCTTCCGGAAGGTCTTGCGGCTCACTTCGATAGCCGCCGCCACCAGCCTGGGGTCGGAGCGCATCAGCGTAATCGCGGCGGTCTCCATCGCCACGTCCGTGCCGGAACCCATGGCGATGCCGACCGTGGCCTGCGCCAGCGCGGGCGCGTCGTTGATGCCATCGCCCGCCATTCCGACGCGGGCGCCGTCCTTCATCAGATCGGCGATGATGTTGGCCTTGTCCTCCGGCCGGGCCTCGCCGCGGATTTCCGTGATGCCGACCTCGCCGGCTATTCGCCTGGTCACTTCCTCCGCATCGCCCGAAACGAGCAGGGGCGTCACGCCTAGCGTCTTCAGGCGTTCCACCGCCTCGCCGGCTTGCGGGCGCAACCCGTCGACGACTTCGAACCACGCGATAATGGCATCGCCGCCCTCGGTGCTGACTCCCAGCCACACTTCGGTGCCGCCGAGGTGCAGTTCACGAGGAGGCGGGTCGAGCCCGCGGCCCGTGAACAGCCGTGCGTTGCCCGCGAGATAGAGGACGCCGTTGATTTCGGCCTGGACGCCCTGCGCCACCTTGCTCTTGAAGTTCTCGATGGGGTAGAGGTCCAGGTTCCTGGCCTTGGCGGCATTCCGCAAGGCCACGGCGATGGGGTGCTCGCTGCCCTGCTGCAGGGACGCCATCAGCCGCAACGACTCGTCCTCGTCCAGTCCGGCCAGCAGGTCGATCCGCCCCAGGGCAGGCTCGCCTTCGGTCAGTGTGCCGGTCTTGTCGAATACCACGTGGCTCAGATTGTGGGCCTGTTCGAGCGAGGCAACGTCCTTGATCAGGATGCCGGCGCGAGCGGCCGCGCCTGAGCCGGTCATGATCGCGGTCGGGGTCGCGAGTCCGAGCGCGCAGGGGCAGGCGATCACGAGCACCGCCACTGCGTTGACAATGGCGGTCTCGAAGGTGGAACCTGCGGCCAGCCAGCCGACGAATGCAACCACGGAGATCGTCACCACGGCGGGCACGAAGATGCTGCTGACCCGGTCCACCAGGCGCTGCACCGCGGGCTTGCTGGCCTGGGCGTTCTCGATCAGGCGTATCATCTTGGAGAGCGTGGAATCCCCGCCGATGGCAAGCGTCTCGATTTCGATCAGACCGTCGATGTTGATGGAACCCGTGGTCACCGAATCGCCCGGCTGCTTGGGTACCGGGGCGCTCTCGCCGGTGATCAGCGCCTCGTCGATCTCGGCCTCGCCGTTCACCACCACGCCGTCGGCGGCGACCTGCTGGCCGGGGCGGCAGACCAGGATGTCGCCGACCCTGACTTCCTGAATCGGCCGCTCCACGATGGTGCCGTCGGGCAGCCTGACCAGGGCCGTGGTCGGCCGCAGGGCCAGCAGTTCACGAATCGCCTGCGCCGCGCCGCGTTTGGCGTGTGCCTCCATGTACTTGCCGACGAGCACCAGGGTGATGATGATGGCCGAGGCTTCAAAATACAGTTGCCCCATGGAGTTCATGCCGAGCGCGAAATACTGGAACCAGCTGTAGAAATAGGCTGCGGTGGTGCCCATCGCGACCAGCACGTCCATGTTCGCGCCGCCGCCGCGCAGGGCGTTGTAGGCGCCGCGGTAGAAGCGCGCTCCGATCACGAATTGCAGCGGCGTCGCCAGCGCGGCCTCGACCAGCGGGTGCAGATGCCAACCGCCGCCCACCGCGCCCGGAGCGAGATGATTCAGGATCATCTGGTAGAAGAACGGCGCCGACAGGCACAGCGAGGCGGCGATCGCCCAGCGGTCCCGGATGGTCCGCCGCCGTTCGCGCTCGGCCGCCGGGTCGGGTGCGTCGGCGACCGAGGTCAGCCCGTAGCCCGCAGCCTCGACGCGCCTGGCCAACCGGTCCTCGGACACCGCCAATGAAAACAGCTTGACGCGCGCCTCGCGGGAGTTCACGTCCACGCTTGCGGAAACCACGCCGGGGATGGCGGAAAGTGCGGCTTCCACAGCGCTTGCGTCGGCCGCGTCATTCATTCCCGTGATGCCGAAAAAACGCTCCTCGGTGGCCGCATCGAAGCCGGCCAGCCGAACCGCATCGATGATGGAGCGGATCGAGACTCCCGGCTCGGCATCCACGGTGGCCCGTTCCAGCGGCAGATTGACGGCTGCGGCGGCAACACCGTCTGAACTTGCGAGCACGCGCTCAAGTCTCGACGAGCATGCGCTGCACGTCATTCCCTCGATCAGGAGATTGTAACGCTCTGTCATTGTGGTGGGTTCCTGAGGCTGAAGTTGGAGCTACGTCAATGCCGACTATAAATGCCGGGTTCAGTGCCGCCCCCAGAAAGAGTCCACATGGGCCAGGGCCATCAGAAACCACATCAGGTCATGCAGTCCGACGTCCGCTCCGAAGATGGTGAACAGGGCACCGCCCATGGCCTCGGCATGACCTGTGGTCATCGGCATGCCGGCGCCCATGGCCGCCGGTTCGGCGTTGCCGCTGAGAACCGAAGTAATGCCTCCAGCCAGAAAGACAAAGGGCCAGATCTTCGGATAAATCCGTTTGAACGTCATGATCACTCCTTCGGTTCTTCAGGCGGCGCACCGGGCAACCGCGGCAGGGCTGCGGAAACTCCCTGAAGTTTTGCGGAAACTACCTGAGCATAGTACGGTCTAATTCAAGGCGAAATCAAATGGGACGGGGCGTGTCGGCGCAGCGGTCCGGGTGCGAATTCGCCGGTGTCCGACGCGATGATGTTCGATGCAGTCTTGGGCCATGCCCGAACATGCAGTCCCGGATGCATTGGCGTAGAATTTCTGCGCAACACAGGCGGTCATGCGAAAGGAGATGCTCCCGTGCCGACGCGACGCAGGTTTCTTCGATCCATGGTCCGCGGCGGGCTCGCGGCCGGCGCTGCCGGACTGCTTCCGTCATGGGCCAGAAGCGCGACCCAGGGAAATGTGGGTCTGGTGCCTCTCCAGGGTGCGCGATTCGACCTCTCGGTGGACCGGTTCGCGGCCACCATCAACGGCAAGCAGGGCAACGCGCTGGGCATCAATGGCACGATTCCCGCTCCGCTGATCCGTTTCCGGGAAGGCGACGATATCACCATCCATGTCACCAATCACCTGGACGAGGGCACATCCATCCACTGGCATGGCCTCCTGGTGCCATTCCACATGGACGGCATTCCCGGCATCTCGTTTCCGGGCATACGCCCCGGCGAGACGTTCACCTATCGGTTCTCCGTGCCCCAGAACGGAACGTATTGGTATCACTCCCATTCCGGCCTCCAGGAACAGCTCGGCATGTATGGTCCCCTGATCATCGACCCGCGCGACGCCGATCCGGTCGCCTACGACAGGGAATATGTCCTGGTGCTGTCCGACTGGACGTTCCGCAATCCGCACAGCGTGTACAGAAAACTCAAGGCGATGAGCGAAACGTTCAACTACAGCAAGCGGACGTTCGGCGATTTCCTCGCGCGGGCCCGTCGGCAGGACACCGGGACCGCTGTCTCCGATTTCGCCATGTGGGCCCGAATGCGCATGTCGCCGCGCGACATCGCCGACGTGACCGGCGCCACCTACCACTTTCTGGTCAACGGCCACACCACCGCCGATAACTGGAATGGAGTCGTTCGCCCGGGCGAACGCGTGCGCCTGCGCATCATCAACGGCTCGGCGATGACGATATTCAACGTGCGCATTCCGGGCTTGCCGATGACCATCGTCCAATCGGATGGCCTGAATGTTCAGCCGGTCGAGGTCGACGAGTTCCAGATCGGGGTCGCGGAGACGTACGACGCCATCATCGAACCGGATGGCGAGGCCGCGTATGCGTTCGTCGCCGAGTCCATCGACCGCTCGGGACAGGTCGTGGCGACCCTTGGCACACAGCCGGGGATGCGCGCCGATCCCCCGGCATTGCGGTCGGTTCCGACGCTGACCATGAGGGATATGGGCATGGATCACGGCGCGCACGGCGATATGGCTGCCATGGACCAGGGATCCCACAGCGATATGCCCGTCATGGACCACGGCACGCACGGCGAAGTGGCGACCATGGACCACGGTTCCGACGGCGGTATGCCCGCCATGGACCATAGTTCCCACGGCGATATGCCCGCGATGGACCATAGTTCCCACGACAATGGCGCGGCCATGGACCAAGGATCCCACGGCGAAATGGCCACGATGGACCACGGCACGCATGGCGACGCGACGACCATGGACCACGGTTCCCACAACGATGGTGCGGCCATGGACCACGGCGCGCATGACGCCATGGCCGGCGACGCCCCTACCGGTGCGTCCACCGGCCAGATGGATCACGGCCAGATGGATCACGGCCAGATGGACCACGGCCAGCACGCCGCGATGCCGGCAATGCCGGTCGATCCGACCGTCCCGCCCAGCGCCGGACCGCCCGGCGCCGGCCAGTCAGCCGGCCCGGCCATGAAGCGCGGTCCCGGCGTCATGAACATCGCCGAGATGCCGGCCAACCGCCTGGACGAACCGGGCACCGGGCTGGAGGACGTTCCACACCGGGCATTGCGCTATTCGCAGCTGCGAAGCCTCGATCCCAATCCGGACACCCGGGCGCCGGAGCGGGAACTGGACATCCATCTTACGGGCAACATGGAACGCTACATGTGGTCGTTCAATGGCGACAAACTCTCGGAGGTCACCGAGCCCTTTGTCCTGTACGCGGGTGAACGCGCGCGCCTGACCATGACCAACCACACCATGATGAACCATCCCATCCACCTGCACGGCATGTTCTTCGATGTCGTCAACGGCGGCGGCGATCACTGCCCCCGCAAGCATACGATCATCGTGAAGCCTGGCGAGCGCCTCTCGGTGGATGTCTCTCCCGACCGCAGTCATCTCGGAGACTGGGCGTTCCATTGCCATCTGCTGTTTCACATGCACGCCGGCATGATGCAGGTCGTCTCGGTGCTGCCCCGCGGCGACGCGTGAGCGGGGGCGGCGTGAAATGACGAGGCCGGTGACCGCGAGGGCCTGGTGGGCGGCGGGCATGCTGTCCGCGGCGTCATTGACCTGTCCGGCCCAGCAGCCGGACCCGCACGCCCACGAGGCGACCCCGAGTCCGGTGGATCACGCGACGCATCCGATGGATCACGAGACGCATCCGGCGGGCAGCGCGACGAATCCGATGGATCACGAGACGCATACGATGGGTAACGCCACGAATCCGGCGGAAACCTCCGCAAGTCAGGACGGTCGCGCTTCACCCCCATGGTCCCAGGCCGACGAGATTTACGACCCGTCGGAAATGGCCATCGCCCGCGACGCGCTGCTGAGCGGGCATGGCGGCCTGCCTTCGTGGTTCGTGCTGTTGGACCGGCTGGAGTTCGGTTCGGCGGATCTCGAAGACACGTTCAATCTGGAAGGTCAGGCGTGGTTCGGCGGCGACCTGAACCGGATTCGCGTGGAAGTCGAAAGCGAGCATCGGCTGTCCCCCGAAGAGCTGGAGGAGTTGGAGATCAGCGCCATGTGGTCGCGTGCGGTCTCGACGTTCTGGGATTTTCAGGTGGGCCTGCGTCGGGAGTCGGAGCCGCACGGACGGTATGACGGCATGATCGGAATCCACGGGCTGGCGCCGTATCTGTTCGAAATGGATTTCTCCGCCTTCATCAGCGAGGACGGCCATGGTTCAGCCGAAGCGGAGGTCGAGTACGACCTGTTTCTGGCCCAACGGCTGATACTGCAGCCGTCCCTGGAAGCGGCATTCTCCTTTGGCGATGCCCCGGACCGAGAACTGGCGAGCGGACTCTCGAACCTGAGCGTCGGGTTGCGCCTTCGGTACGAGATCGTGCGCGAATTCGCGCCCTATGTCGGTATCGAGTGGGAGCGTTTCGTCGGCGAGACCGGGGATCTGGTGGAGGCGCGCGGCGGCGAGAGCGAACACGTTGCCGTCGTGGCCGGTTTCCGAGCCTGGTTCTGACGCGGAGCCGCCCCGCGAATCCCGTAAACCGGGTCGCGAGGCGGCGCCTGCTTCTCGCCTGCTTCGTGGGTCCAGGCTACATTCTGACCCGCAGCTGCCCGAATGCATTCATTCCGGGGCCAGGCACGCGCGAACCGATCGGCACATCGGAATTGATCACGCGGTTGAAGCCCGCGATGTGGTTCAGATAGTGCCTGTCCAGCACGTTGTCGATCCCGACACGAATCTGAACCCGATCACCGGCTTGCCATTGGCCGTATACGTTCAGGAGTCCGTAGCCCGGGGTCGGAGCGTTACTTGAACGGGGTTCATCGGCCACGATGGTGGCGGAAATCCTGTCCTGCTCCGCCACCAGCACGCTCTCCGCCGTGACGGACCAGTTGCCGCGCTCGGCCGTGATCGAGATGCGTCCGTTTAGCGGCGCGATCCGGTAGAGGTTGTCGTCCACATCGGTGCGCTGGCCGCGGACGTAGCTGACAGTGCCATCAAGCCTCAGCCATTCGGAAAACCAGTGCCGCGCCACCGCGTCGAATCCGTACAGCCTGGCGTCGACGTTGGCGAATCTCAGCGGAGTCGGGTCGCCGTTGGCCCTGCCGCTGACGGCGTTGACGATCATGTCGGTGCTTGCAACACCCTGAATGTAGTCATCCACCTGTCGGACGAAGACGCGCGGAGCCAGGAAGCCGCTGGCAAACCGCCAATCCACGCCCAGCTCGAACTGGTGGGACACTTCCGGGACCAGATTGATGTCGCCGACATAGTTGTTGAGATCGCCAAGCCCCGAATTGACCTCCAGCGGAACCCACAGGTAGCGCTCCACGTACATCGGCGATCGGGTCTTGCGCGCAATTCCGATATCCCACAACAGCGTGTCGCTGACGGCATAGTTGAACTTGAGCACGGCATCGACATTGCTGTCCGTGACCTTGCGGTCGGCGGCGTTGAATCGATCCCTGAGCACCTTGAAGGCGAATGGCGGCGTACCCGGCCCGAACGCCGTGGGGTTGCCATCCGCCAGCCGCGCCGGAAACCCGTCGACCGCGCCGGCGTCGGATTCGACCCGCATGTACCTGGCGCCGATTTCCATGGACCAGTTCGATCCCAGTTCCCCGACCCACTCGGCAAATACGCCCAGCTGGTCGTGCTGCGCCTCGTTGAAGTTGTTGACAAAGAACGGGGCGAAATCCGGATCGAGCACCACCGCCGTGTGCATCGCCGAATTGCCGTCCAGACCCGCGGTCAACTGGCCGGTTCCGATATCGCGCGCCGCCTTGGCGACGAACCCGGTGGCATCGGCGACCACATCGACGAGTCGCCGGTCCACACCCAGGAACGGCGGTAGCGGAAGCTGCGAGAAATCCGCCGGTTGACGGAGGTTGAAGTTGTTCATGCCGTGTTCGACATCGGTTCGGAACACCCGAATCGACACGTCGACATCGCCCGCGCGGCTCTCGAACAGGGCATTGATCCGGTCCGTGCTGAAGAAATCGATGTCCAGCGGCAGTGCGGGTGTCCCGGTGAGGTCCGTTTCGGTATGCGAGATATCGATCCCGAATTCGCTGTTTCCCCAGTTGGCGCCGTAGCCCGCGCCATAGGTCGTGCGACCGTACGCGGTGGCGCCGATCAGCCCGTCCCCGGACTCGATCGTGTCGCCCTCTTCACGGCTGCCCACGAAATGGTAACGGTGTTCGGAATTCGCCCCGCCCACGAAGCCCGCCACCGCCGAGCCGTTATTGCTCATGGAGGACAACACGGCATCGCCTGTGAACTGGAACCCGGACCCGGCTGTAAACTCGCTGCGCCTGGATTCGGCCTGTATCAGCCCGCCGATGCCGGGTCCCGCGCTCACCGGTGCGATGCCGCGGGTCATCGTGACGGTTTCCGTCAGCGCGGCGGGCATGTAGTGCAGGGGCGCGTCCATCCAGTTGGGACCGCCGGGCGTGACCAGCATGCCATTGACCGTGACGGTCATCCTCGGGCCGAACAGCCCGCGGTACTGAGCCTGTCCGCTCAGGGCGCCGTTTCGGTTCACGTTGGCGCCCGGCATGCGGGTCAGGATTTCCATGGCGTCGGGCGCGGGGGAGGCGCTGGTGCCCGGCGTGATGTCGATCGACTCAAGACGATCGGACGAACCGATCACCAGGATTTCAGGGACGAGGGAGGGCGCTGTCGCAGGTTCTTCCTGAGCGCCCGAAGGGGCGGCCATCGCCAAGGCGATGCCGGCCAGAAGGGTTCGCAATCTCATTGTTTCGACTCCGTGATCTGAAGGGAGTGTCATGAAGACGATCCGAAGCCACGCTTCGAATCGGGTTCGCAAGGAAAGTCAGATCAAGGAGTGGCTCGGAGGCGCCCTGGACCGATAGCCGACGAGAAAACGCCCAGCCGACAGGCGCTCGCCAGCGGTGAAGACCGCATCCGGGGCGGAGAATGGAACATGGAACTCGAAGTCGCTGTGAATGCCGACTTCGGACAGCAGGATTCCGAAGGAACAATGTTCCCATGCCGAATCATGCTGGCTTCCGGAATCGTGGCCGTGCTGTTCGTGAGAGTCGTGCCCCTTCGCATGCGCGGTGAATGTCATTCCGCACATTCGGAACGGGCCGCCTTCCCCGGGAGGGGCCGGCATGTAATTCACGGGGACGATGAACTTGCACGCCAGCGCGACGAACAACAGGCGCAGGACGCGCCCCTTGGTCCGTTCCAGCTTCCGGAAGCCCATGGGCAGAGTCTACCATTGAATCGTCGAGGTTTTCTGACATAACGTACCCCCTTGGCGGGGGCTTGCGGACTCGATCATTCGGATGCCCGCGCACGCGCAGTTCGGTTCGGAGCATTGGAGGCACTTCATGGCGGCGTATCTAGTGGTGGAGGCGGTGATCACGGATCCGGAAAGATTCGCCGGCTATGCGCGGCGCGTGCCCGAAGCGGTGGCGCGGGCGGGGGGTGAATACCTGGTGCTGGGCGGCGAAGCCGAGGCGCTCGAGGGCGACTGGGGCGAACAGCGCCTGGTGGTGCATCGCTGGCCGGACATGGCCACGGCGCGACGTTTCTGGCATTCCGAAGAGTACCGGGAAATCAAGCGCTTGCGGGAAGGCACCGGGCGGTTCCGGGTCATGCTCCTGGACGGCCGTCCCGCCGAGGCGCTGGAATGAGCCGGAGCGAGGCGTTCCCGCCGGTCGTCAAGCCCTACGCGGCGTTGGCGCTTCAGGCGCGCTGCCACGCCGTCAACGACTGCGTTTCCGCGGCCACGGCGCGGTCGCGCATGCGGGACGCCATCGAGCGCGTTGACGGGCTGATCCGGGGCAGCAAGCAGTTCGTAGGTACCTACAGCGGCGATGCGGTTCGGCTGGTGGTGCTGCCGGAGTATTTCCTGAGCGGATTTCCGCAGGGCGAGAGCGTCGCCGAATGGTCCGAGCGCGCCTGCCTGCGACCGGACGGACCCGAGTACCGGCTGTTGGGCGATGTCGCCCGCAGCAACGACATCTGGCTGTCCGGCAATGCCTACGAAATCGACAGCCACTTCCCCGAGCTCTATTTCCAGGCAAGCTTCATCATCGACCCGTCCGGCGAATGCCGGCTGCGCTATCGCCGCCTGATCTCCATGTATTCGCCCACTCCCCACGATGTGCTGGATCGCTATCTCGAGATTCACGGCGAACAGGCGCTGTTCCCGGTGGTGGACACGGAACTGGGGCGGCTGGCTTGCGTGGCATCCGAGGAGATCCTGTTCCCCGAAATCAGCCGCGCCCTGGTGTTGAGGGGCGCCGAGGTCATCTGTCACTCGTCCAGCGAAATGGGAAGCCCCAGGGCCACGCCCAAGAACATCGCCAAGCGCGCGCGGGCCATCGAGAACCTGGCCTATGTGGTCTCCGCGAACAGCGGCGGCATTTCCGGCCTGCGCTTTCCGGCGGAGTCGACCGACGGCCACTCCCAGGTGGTGGATTTCAGAGGCAAGGTGCTGGCCGAGGCCGGTCCCGGCGAGTCCATGTGCGCCTTCGCGGAGGTCGACATCGAGGCGTTGCGCCGAACGCGCCTCAAGCCCTCGATGAACAACCTGCTGGCCCGTCAGCGGCTGGAACTGTTCAGCGACACCTACGCCGACGCCGCCATCTACCCGGCGAACACCCTGCTGGAAGGCGCCGGTCCTGGCGATGCCGGAAATGCGTTCTTCAAGGACAACCTGAGGGACGCGATTCGCCGATTGCGGGAACGGGGCCGAATTTAGGAGCGTGCGCCGTCTGGAGCCTGTGCCGCCGATTCAGTTCCGACTGGGAACCCATGCGTGGCGCCCCGTCCTTGGGCGCGCCGTCGCAGGCGGACCTTGGTGGTTCCCGGAAGGCCCTAATCGACCTTCAGGTCCATCTTGTATTGGAAATGCCGCGGGTTGTAGAGCACGTGCAGGTGGTCGTGCATCCGCTCGCCGTCGGCGAGCTTGTTGAAGGAGCGGCGGGTGAGGCTTAGCAGGGCGCTGCCGGGCTTGACGCCCAGCGCCTCGGATACGGTGGCGCCGGCTTCGGTGGCGCTCAGCGTCTGGGTGACATGGGTCACTTCCAGTCCATTCTCGCGGAAGTACGACAGCCGGGGCAGGCTCTCGAAGATGGCCGGGTCGGCCGGCATGTCCACGCCCGCCGTCCAGCTTTCGTAGTAGCCGAAATCCCTCTTGTCGCGCTCGCGGACCCGGATGAGATGAAGGGCCCGCTCACCCAGGTCGAGCCCAAGCTCGTCGCGGATCGCCTGTGGCGGCTCCTGCAGGCTGCAGCGGATGACCCGGGCGCGGCTGTTCCTGGCCATGGTCTCGATCTCCTGCAGCATGCCCACCAGCGGCGCCTTCACGGGCCGGGGGGAATACTTGTAGGTCACGTGCGTGCCCTTGCCCCGGCGGCGTTGCAGCAATCCCTCCCCGGCCAGGTCGTCCATGGCCCGCTTGGCGGTGATCCTCGACACGCCGAACAAGGTCGCGAGCACTTCCTCGGTGGGCATTCGCGTGCCGAAGGGCAGCGTGCCGTCCAGGACCAGGCTCTTGAGCAGACTGTAGAGCTGGAAGTACAGAGGGGTCGGCGAATTCTTGTCCAGTTCCTTGAACTCGGATTCGCTCAGCAACGTATTGAATGCGGTCACGAGCCACGTCCCGATGCCAGTTACGCATAATGATATATCAACTGCAGCGTAATTCGGAAGCGCGCATCTCTGGCTTGCGTTTGCGCTGGCGTTCGCGCGGGCATCGCCAAGACGCGTTGACGTCGGCATCCTTCCGGTTTGCAAGTTAAGCATAATGATAATACATTAGGTGTTTCTCCATGGGCTTGAAGGCTCGGCCGAAAAAACCGTGAACGGATTGCAGACGCAGGACAACAGGCTTTACGCGTGGTTTATCGCCGCGTTTGCCAGCATGGCGTTGATGGTCAGCAACGGCCAGACCATCTCCGGACTGTCGGTCTACGACATCGAACTCATCAACGAATTCGGGTGGTCGCGGGGCGAGATCAAGTTCCGTGACATGGTGACGCTGCTGTTCGCCGGTCTGGCGGCGCCCTTCGTCGGCGTGCTGCTCGACCGCTACGGCGTGCGCCGCTGCATGCTGGCGGGCTGGGTGGTTCTCATGCTGGGTTACCTGGCCTACAGCCGTCTCGACAGCCTCTCCGGGTTGTACCTCATCCACGCCGCGTTCGCGCTGGTGCTGACGGTCTGCGGGCTCAACGCCGCGGTCATCCTGGTGTCCAAGTGGTTCACCCGCTACCGGGGCACGGCCATCGGCATCGCGCTCATGGGCACCAGCCTGGGCGGCATCGTGTTCCCGCAATACGGCACGGTGATGATCGCCCTGCTGGACTGGCGCGGTGCCTTCACCTGGGGCATCGTCTTTCCGGCGGTGCTGCTGTTGATCACCCTGTTCGCGGTGCGCGAATCTCCGCGGTCGGCCCCGCCCGGAGCGCCAGCATCTCCCGCCGATGCGTCGGCCGACGCCCAGGGGGACGACACGCCGCCCGCCGGCGCAACCGCCACGGCCGGCGACGGCGTGAGCTTCGCGACGGCGCTGCGCAGCCCCACGTTCTGGGCGCTGGCGGTGATCGCCATGACCACCTTCTACACCGTGCTGGGCGTGCAGGCCCACATCTTCCTTTACATGAGCGACGCCCAGTTCGACGCGCAGACCGCGACCAACGCCATCAGCCTGTTCTTCTTCTGCGCGCTGGTGGGCAAGTTCGCCTTCGGGCTTGCCAGCGATTTCCTGGACCCGCGCAAGGTGTTCTACGGCAACATCCTGGTCATGCTGCTGGGCTCGCTCATACTCGTGCGGATGGACATCGCGCTGATCTGGATCGCCGTGGTGACCTTCGGACTGGGCTGGGGCGGGGTCTACACGGTGCTGCAACTCACCGTCATGAATACCTTCGGCACCCGCGACGCCGGCAAGATACTGGGCACCATCACCGTGCTCGACGCCACCGGCGGCGGCCTCGGCATCTGGCTGACGGGCGTGATCCATGACACCACCGGCAGCTACGCGATTCCTTTCCTGATCTTCGCCGCCCTGATACTGATCGCGCTGGCCGCGCTGACGCAGGTGCGCCCGCTCAAGGTGCGGACGGCCGCGACGGCCGGCGCCTCAGACCACATCGGCTGACCCCGGAGAATTGGCATGCTGATCACCGAATTGGCGGTTCTACGCTGGCTGCACATCCTGGCGATGGTGTACTGGCTGGGAGGCGAATGGGGCATCTTCCACGTCTCCCGCCACGTGGTGAACCCGAGACTGTCCATGGAAGAGCGGCGCCGCCACATGGAAACGGCCTACCGCATCGACATTCTCGCCAGGACAGGCATCATCCTGCTGCTGCCGCTGGGCCTGCACATGGGCTACCTGTGGGGCGCGCAACCCTACGGCAGGCCGTACCTCTGGGGCATGTGGGTCGTATTCGCCGGCTGGCTCGGCCTTTGCTGGACCGCCTTCGCCTACCGGGAGACCGACCTGGGCATACGCCTGACCACCTGGGACGACCGCATCCGTTACGTGGTCATTCCGGTGCTGCTGGTCTCGGCCGTGCTGTCGCTGCTCGGCTACGGGCCGTTCCGGGCCGGCGTGATGCAGCAGTGGTTTTCCTACAAGGTGCTGATCTACAGCCTGCTCCTGGTCATCGGGCTCTACCTGCGCTTCGTCATGCGGGAGTGGACCCGGCTCTTCCGGGTGCTGGCGGAAGGCCCGGACGCGGAGGTGGAGAACCGGCTTGCGAAGTCCCTGCGATTCGGCAAGAGGCTGGCGTACCTGTACTGGGCCGGCATCGCCTCGGCGGCGTTCTTCGGCTCGACCAAGTTCATCTAGCGGGCGGTCATGGGGCACGCGCTGCAAGGGGTGCGAATCCTCGATCTCACGCACATGCTGTCGGGCCCGTACGCCAGCATGATCCTGGCGGACCTGGGAGCGGAAACCATCAAGGTCGAACCGCCGGCGGGGGAGGGCACCCGCAAGCTGCTGGCCAACGATCCGAAGCATTCCCTCGACGGCATGGGCGCCTATTTCCTGACGCTGAACCGGAACAAGAAGAGCATCGTCATCGACCTCAAGAAAGGGCGGGGCCGGGAGCTGTTCCACCAACTGGCGGGAGTCTCTGACGTCGTGATCAGCAATTTCACGCCGGGCGTGCCGGAACGTCTGGGAGTTGACTATGCGTCGCTTGCCGCGGGCAATCCCCGCATCATCACCTGCACCGTGACCGGTTTCGGTGCCAGCGGGCCGGGCCACCAGCGTCCGGCCTTCGACCAGGTCGCCCAGGCCACCGGCGGGGGAATGTCCATCACAGGAACGGACCGGCAAACCCCCGTTCGCGCCGGCATCCCCATCGGCGACCTGGGCGGCGGCATGTTCGGGGTGATGGGCATACTGGCGGCGCTGGTCGAACGCGAACGCAGCGGTCGCGGCCAGGAAGTGGACATCTCCATGCTGGACGGCCAGATTTCCATGCTCAACTACATGGCGACCATGCACTTCCTGTCGGGCGAGAATCCGTACCCCATCGGCAACTCGCACTTCGTCCACGTGCCCTACGACACCTTCACCTGCTCCGACGGGTTCATCGTGATCGCCGTGATCACGGACAATTTCTGGCAGAATCTCAAGCAGGTGCTCGACTGCGCCGACCTGGACGTGCCCGACTACGACACCCAGCCCGGCCGCTGGCGCGACCGCGAATTCATCAACCGCCGCCTCGGCGAGGTGCTGTCCGGGGACACCTGCGCCAACTGGCTGCGGCGCCTGCGGGAGCGGCGGATTCCCTGCGCCCCCGTCAATTCGTTCGAACAGGCGCTGTCGGACCCGCAGGTGCTGCATCGCAACATGGTGGTGGAACTGAGCCACCCCGCCGGCGGGCGCACCCGCGGACCCGGCAACCCCGTCAAGCTCTCCCGCAGCGGGGAAGAGACGTTCACGGCCGCGCCGACTCTCGGACAGCATACCGACGAGGTGCTCCGTGACACGCTCGGGATGGAGGCCGCCGAGATTGATCGGCTTCGCGGCGACGGGGTCATCGGCTGATGGCCGAGCGGGTGGTCATCAACGAGGTGGGCCCCAGGGACGGTCTTCAAAGCCAGAGCCGGATACTCTCGGTGGAGCAGCGGCTGCGGCTGATCGAATCGCTCGAGGCCGCCGGCATCCGGCGCATCGAGGTGGGCAGCTTTTCGTCGCCCTCGGCGGTTCCGGCCATGGCGGGGACCGACCGATTGGTGCGGCGGCTTGAAGAGGGCGGCCCGACAACCTACACGTCCATGGCGCCCAACCTGAAGGGCTACCGGCTGGCCCGGGAGGCCGGCGCGGCGTCGGTCACCTTGATCGCCTACGCATCCGAGACCATGGCGCAACGCAATGTCCGCATGCCCCTGGCGGAGACGGAGCGCGCGGTCGGCGAAATGCTCTCGTTGGCGAGGGATGACGGCGTCGAGGCCATCGTCATCGTCGCGGTGGCCTTCGGCTGTCCGTTCGAAGGGGCCGTGGATCCCGGCCTTGTCCACGAAATTGCCGCGCGTCACCTGGAGGCGGACGTGGTGGCGCGGCTCGTGCTGGCCGACACCATCGGAGCGGCGGATCCGGCGCAGGTCGGGCAGCTCTGCGGCCGCCTGGCCGAGGGATTCAGCCCGGCGCGCCTCGGTTGCCACTTTCACGACACCCGGGCCATGGGCCTGGCGAACGTCTACGCGGCGCTGCAGGCCGGCATTCGGTGGTTCGACAGCTCCATCGGCGGGCTCGGCGGCTGTCCGTTCGCGCCGGGCGCCAGCGGCAACGTGGCCACCGAGGACGTGGTCATGATGCTGCACCAGATGGGATTCGAGACCGGCACCGACCTGCCGGGCCTGCTGGCGGCTTCCGACCTTGCAACCCGGCTGACGGGCACTGCGCCGGGAGGGCGCGCGAGGGAGTGGTTGCGGGGGCGCCTGGACGCATCCTCGGGCGGGTCCGACAGCGCGGACGGTCCCGCCGTCAGAACTTGACGATCACCTTGCCGAAATTCCTTCCGCTCATGAGGCGGTGGAAGGCGGCCGGCGCGTTTTCAAGGCCCACCGTCACGTCCTCGCGCTGGTGGAGCTTGCCCTGGGCCAGCAGGGGGAGACACTCGCGGATGTATTCGTCGCGCCGGTCTTCGTAGTCGTAGACCACCAGCCCGCTGACCACGGCGCGCCTGGCGATCAGCAGCCCGGGACCGGGACCCGGGTCCCGGTCGGCGCGGTTGTACTCGGCCATGAGGCCGCAGAGCACGACGCG
Source organism: Candidatus Rariloculaceae bacterium (assembly GCA_965221035.1). Lineage (GTDB taxonomy): Bacteria > Pseudomonadota > Gammaproteobacteria > Steroidobacterales > Rariloculaceae > UBA6522. The sequence goes on along the minus strand of OZ244860.1, from coordinate 1,992,394 downwards.
CCCGTAATGCGCAAGATGCCGGCAGGCCGCGTGCAGCATGGCGCCGCCCACCAGGTCGAAGTAGACATTGATGCCGTCCGGGCACAGTTCGCCCAGGCGCGCTTCGACATCCTCCCGGCGGCGGTCGATGCACGCCGCGGCACCCAGCTGCTCGACCGCGTAGCGGCACTTTTCCTCGGATCCCGCGACCCCGATCACCCGGGCGCCGCGCGCCGCGCACAGTTGTGCCGCGACCGAGCCGACTCCGCCGGTCACGGCTGGAATGACCACGTGCTCGCCGCCGCGAACCCCGGCCTGCCAGATCATTCCGGCATAGGCGGTCAGGCCTGTCATGCCCAGCACCGAAAGCGCATACGAGGGCGGATCGATCCGGTCGGCCACGGCATGCAGGTCTTCCGCGGCGTGCACCGAATACTCCTGCCAGCCCCCCATGCAGCGCACCAGCTGCCCCCGGGAGAACGATGCCGAATTGGACTCCACCACCTCGCTGACGGTCTCGCCCTTCATGACATCGCCCGGCGTCACGGTGCCGGACGGGTGGCGGCCGGCGATCTGGCTTCGCATGTAGGGATCGAGGGACAGGTAGCGGGTGCGGCACAGCACCTGATCGCGGCCGGGCTCCGGCATCGGCGCTTCGCGTAGGGCAAAGTTCCCGGCCGCCGGAACTCCGCGCGGCGTGGAATCCAGGATGATCTGTCGGTTGCGACCCATGGCCGAAAGGCATCCGCCGTTACGGAACCAACCCTTCGCGCGTCAGCCCGGCCTGCATCCACCCCAGGTTGATGCCGATCCGCACGGCCTCTGGGTCGGCCCAGGAATAGGCCACCGTCTCGCCGGTCGCCGCTTCGAGGATACCGAGCTTGAGCACCGCGACCTGCGTGTTCTGGTAGGTCAGCCGCGCCAGTTCCAGGGCGTAGCCGGTGTCGTCGCCGGACTCCGTGACCATCGGCACCACCTGCCCCTCGTTGTGCAGGCGCAGTCCGGGAACCAGCAGCATTTCGTCCGGTTGCGCTGCGGCAGGATCGAAGGCGTCGCGTCGAATCGCCGCCCAGCCGTCGAAATACTTCACCTTGCGGTTGACATGCGGTTCGTCTCGACCGAACAACCGGTTTCCGTCCTCGTCGTAGGCGGCATCCGCAATCCGGATCTCGTCGGCGTCGAGCCTCAGCGTATCGGTGATGTAGATGTTTCGACCCAGGTCGTTGGAGAAATAGAAGCACGCCCCGTCGTCCATTTCCCCCACGTAGTGGTCGCCGACAAATCGCCAGAACACGTTGCAGCCCGGCAGGTGCCGCAAGTCGTCGGGTCCGATCTCCTCCAGCACGGAAGGATCGCGGTCGGCGTAGCGGTATCTGGCCTCGTCAAGGAAGCGGTGGATCGCAAGCACAATGGCGTCGCGCTGCCGGTCCACGCTGAAACTGTACAGACGCTGCCGATAGACGTTCTCGTAGTCTCCGTCCAGGTACTGCTTGACGAAGAACGCGTGATCTCCGATGGCGGGGGTCGAAACCGGCAGGAAGACATGATGGATGTGCTCATGGCGCGCGTCGGGCGCCACGCCGTCGACGGCCTGCTGCCATACCTGCTCGTTGTTGTTGTATTCGCCGGCGAACCAGCCCAGGAAGTGGTCCAGGTCGCTGGCGGACGCAAGGGCGGGTTCCTGGCCTTGGGCCGGGCCGGTCACGAGGGCTGGCAGGCTGGCCGTGAGGACCAGCAGGCCGACCGCGCGGGCGAACTGGCAGGCCATGCGGTCAAACAGGCCGACCCTGTGGGCAAACAGTCCGACCGGACGGGCAGGCACGCTGGCGATGCGGTCAATCAGGCCGACCAGCCCCTGAAAACCGGAACGGCAGGGCGGAGGAAAACGCGGAAAACGTGGCGGAATGGCGGTTTCTGTGGACATTTGTGCTATTGATAGATCAATATATGTTTTAACGGAATCGCGATTATAGCAGGCCATGCCCGAATCCCTTTTCGACAAGCTGTGGAGCATTCACAAGGTCGCCGATCTCGGTGGCGGTGAAAGCCTCCTGCACCTGGACCGAATCTGGCTGCACGAGCGCACCGGCAGCATCGCCCTGCTCAGTCTCGAACAGGCCGGACGGACGGTTCGTGCGTCGGACAGGGTGTTCTGCGCGATGGACCATATCGTCGACACCCGGCCCGGGCGCGGCGATGACACGCCGGTGCCCAACGGCGCGAACTTCATCGCGGCCACGCGGGAGTGCGCGAAGCGGGCGGGCATTCGCCTTTTCGACGTCAACGACCCGCGGCAGGGTATCGGCCACGTGGTCGCGGCGGAACTCGGCATCGTGCTTCCGGGCATGAGCGTCGTCTGCCCCGACAGCCACACCTGCACGCTGGGGTCGCTGGGTGCGCTCGCATGGGGAATCGGCTCCACGGAAGCCGAGCACGCATTGGCGACCGGAACGCTGAGTGTATTCAAGCCGCGATCCATGCGCGTGGAGTTGCGCGGCCAGGTTTCGGCGGGGGTGACCCCGAAGGACCTGATCATCCACCTCATCGCTCGCTTCGGAGGCCGGGCGGCAACGGGCCATGCGGTTGAATTCGCAGGCCCGGCCATCGAAGGCATGCCGGTGGAAGGCCGCGCCACGCTGTGCAACATGGCGGTGGAAATGGGCGCCTTCACCGGGCTGGTGGCGCCGGATGCACGGACCATCCGCTACGTCCGCGGACGCGAGCACGCCCCCGCCGGTGCGCTCTGGGACCAGGCCGCCGAGCACTGGTCCGGACTGCGCAGCGACCACGGGGCGCGATTCGATCGGGAACTTCAGGTCGACTGTGCCGACATCGCGCCCACCGTCACCTGGGGCACCCATCCGGAACAGGCGGTGCCGATCGGCGGCCGCGTGCCCGACCCGGACGCATTCGAGGATGCGCGACGTGGCGAGGCCGCGGCCAGAGCGCTCCAATACATGGACCTCGCGCCCGGGACGCCGACCGACACCATCCGCATCGATGCGGCCTTCATCGGTTCCTGCACCAACAGCCGCCTGAGCGACCTGCGGGCGGCGGCGGGTTACCTCAAGGGGCGGCGGGTGGCGCCCTGGGTACGGGCGCTGTGTGTTCCGGGGTCGTCCAGTGTCAAACGGGCCGCCGAGGCGGAAGGCCTGGACGAGGTGTTTCGCCGCGCCGGCTTCGAATGGCGCGAGGCCGGCTGCTCGCTCTGCTTTCATGCCGGCGGCGAATCGTTCGCCGGCCGCCGGGTGATTTCCTCCACCAACCGGAACTTCCAGGGACGTCAGGGGCCCGGCGCCCGCACCCACCTGGGCAGCCCGCTCACCGTGGCCGCCTCGGCCTGCAGCGGCTACATCCGCGCCGCGGAACCGACCGAATGAAACCGCGGCCCTTCACGGTCCACCGCGGCATCGCCGCACCGCTGCTGGTCCGCAATGTGGACACGGACACCATCATTCCGTCACGGGAAATCCAGCGGGTATCCAAGCACGGGCTCGACGACGGACTGTTTGCCGGTTGGCGCTATCGCGCGCCGGGCGGCCGGGAGCCGGACCCGGAATTCATCCTCAATCGAAAGGAATACCGCGAGGCCAGCATCCTGTTGGCGGGCGCGAACTTCGGCTGCGGCTCGTCCCGCGAGCATGCCGTCTGGGCGCTGCGGGAATTCGGCATACGGGCGATTCTGGCGCCATCATTCGGCGGCATTTTCCGAAACAACTGCACGATGAACGGCGTGCTGGCCATCATTGCCGAAGACGCGGCGATCCGCCGCCTCGCCGACTGGGTCCGGTCGGACCCGATCGGCAATCAGCTGGAGATCGACCTTCCGAACCAGGTTGTCAGGTGGAAGCCTGGCGAAACCCTGGCCTTCACCCTGGAACCGGCCGCACGCCGCATGCTGCTCGAGGGCCTCGACGGCATCGCCGAGACGATGCGCCACGCGTCGGTCATCGATGATTTCGAGGCGGCCGACCGGTCCGCGAGACCGTGGGTCTATTAGACGGCCGGGAACCACACAAGCCCCGCCTGCTCCATGTCGTCGATCTGCTCCTGCCGGTAGCCCGCGGTGGCGAGCACTTCCCGGCCGTGTTCTCCGGCCCCCGGTATGTCATGCCGCACCCCGAACCGCTCGCCGGTCCACTCGATGGGCAGCGCCGGGGTGACGGTCGGCGTGCCGGCACGGGGGCCGTCCCGCAACGTGATGTCCACCAGTCCGCCATTGGCTCGCAGGTGCGGGTCGTCAAACAGGTCGGAGGGCCGGTTGACCTGCGCGAACGGCACGCCCGCCCGGTCCAGCCGCAACAGCAGCTCGTCCCTGCCCAGGGAGCGAAACAGCGCCGAGACCGCCGGCAGGATCTGGTCGCGGCGGCGGACGCGGTCGTTGTTGGCGTCGAGCGAGGGATCGTCCCGGAGGTCCCGCAGCTCGAACTCCTCGCAGAAGCGCCGCCACTGGGTGTCGCTGACCACGCCGACAAAGAGCTTCTCGCCCTCCCGGGACTCGAATACATCGTAAATCGCCCAGGCCGAACGGCGCACCGACATGGGCGGGGGCGCTTCGCCCGTCACCGCTTCCTGAGCCATGTGCTGGCCCACCAGGAATGCGGTGGTCTCGAACAGCGATCCGGTGATGTGCTCGCCCTCGCCGGTGTGCCGCCGCCGCTCCAGCGCCGCCAGGATGCCGACCACGCCGAACAGGCCCCCCGTGACATCCACCACCGACGCGCCGGTGCGCATGGGCCGGTCCGGCAGACCGGTCATGTGGGCGAGCCCGCCCAGCATCTGCGTGACCTCGTCCAGCGCGGTGCGTTGCCCGTAGGGACCGGACAGGAAGCCCTTCAGCGAGCAGTAGATCAGGCCCGGGTTCGCGGCATGCAGGTCGGCCCATCCGAAACCCAGCCGCTCCATGGCGCCCGGCCGGAAATTCTCGATCAGCACGTCCGCCTTCGCCAGGAGTTCGCCGGCCAGTTCGCGTCCGAGGGGATTCTTCAGGTCGATGCAGATGCTCTTCTTGTTGCGGTTGTACATGGGAAAGTACCCCGCGCCGGACCCCTTCAGGCGCCGCGTCTTGTCGCCGCCGGGCGGCTCGATCTTGATGACTTCCGCCCCCAGGTCGGCCAGCACCATGCCGGCAGCCGGCCCCATGACCATATGGCTGAACTCGATCACCCTGATGTGCTCGAGAGGGCGTTGCCCTTGCTGCGGTTCCATGCCGCCCATCCGCTTCCCTGTTCTCCTTGGCATCGCTCCGTATGGTATATTTGTCATGTTGATATAACAATAGCCCTAAGTGGCCCCAGGTGGCCCCGAATGGCCCGTCTCGGGCACGGTGGAGCGGTGTGGCGACAGAAATCCTGATCAGTGAAGTCGGCTTGCGGGATGGTCTGCAGAGCATCGATCCGGTAATGCCCACCGAACGGAAGAAGGCCTGGATCGCGGCGCAGCATGCCGCCGGAACCGTCGAGATGGAGGTGGGTTCCTTCGTTCCGGCGAAATTGATCCCGCAACTGGCCGACACGCCCGAGGTGGTGCGCTACGCAACGGGATTGCCGGGGCTGCGGGTGGCGGTTCTGGTGCCGAACCTGCACGGCCTGCGGGACGCCGTCGCCAACGGCGCGCACAAGGCCACCCTGCCTTTTTCCATGAGCGAGACCCATTCCATCAAGAATCTCCGCAGGACCCATGCGCAGGTGGTCCGGGAGATCGGGCAATGCATCGACTTTCTGGACACCGTGCCGGCCGAGCGGCGGCCGAAGTTCGAGGTAAGCCTGTCCACCGCCTTCGGTTGCACCCTGGAGGGGCCGGTTCCGGAGCATCGCGTGATCGCGTTCGCGGAGCAGGTCATCGGGCTTGGCGTCGATGAAGTCTGCCTGTCGGACACCACCGGCTACGGCAATCCGGCCCAGCTCAAGCGGCTCGTCCGGGGCGTGCGGGAGGCGTGCGGCGCGGACCGCCTCGACGGCGTGCACCTGCACAACACCCGCGGGCAGGGGCTGGCCAACGCGCTGGCGGCCGTCGAGCTGGGCATCACCACCCTGGACAGCTCGCTGGGCGGCATCGGCGGTTGTCCCTGGGCGCCCGGCGCCAGCGGCAACATCGTCACCGAAGACCTGGTCTTCCTGCTCGAGTCCATGGGTCTGAGCACAGGCATCGACCTGGAAGCCCTGCTCAGGGTTCGCGAACTGGTCCAGGCAGCGCTGCCGGGAGTCGAATTGTTCGGATTCACGCCGGCCGCCGGCCTACCGTTGGGCTTTGCGCCAGCATGCGCACCCTCCCCGTAACCGACCCCAGGTCGGGCGCCGTCGTCGGGCGCGTCGATGCCGCCGATACGGCCGCGGTTCGCGATCTGGCGCGTCGGCTGCGCGGCGCGCAACCGCGCTGGCGCGACGGCGGCCTGGGGGCGCGCACCCAGTGCCTGGCCCAGTGGCGGGACGAACTGGCCGGCCGCCGGGCAGACATTGCCGACGCGCTTTCGGCGGACACCGGCCGACAACTCCTGTGCCACCTGGAGATCGCCAAGACCATCGATTGGATCGATTACTGGATCGGGCGCGCGCCGCACGTCCTGGCCGTCGGCGGAACGGGCCGATCGGCCCTGGCGCCGTCCGTGACCTGGCGGCGGGTCGACATTCCCTATCCGCTGGTCGGCGTCATCAGCCCGTGGAACTTTCCGCTCACCCTGTCGGTGCTGGACGCGATTCCCGCCCTGCTGGCAGGCTCCGCGGTGCTGCTCAAGCCCAGCGAAGTCACGCCCCGCTTTGTCGAGCCGCTTCGCGACAGCATTGGCGCGGTGGAGGAACTCAAGCCGGTGTTCGACGCCATCGTCGGCGATGCCCGGACCGGCGCCGACCTGGTCGACGCGGTGGATGCGGTCTGCTTCACCGGCAGCGTGGCCACCGGTCGCGAGGTCGCGGTTCGGGCGGCCCGGAATTTCATTCCGGCGTTCCTGGAACTCGGCGGCAAGGACCCGGCCATCGTCACCGCGACAGCGGACCTGGACAACGCGGTCCGCGCCATCGCGCGCAGCGCCTTCGGCGCCACGGGCCAGGCATGCCAGTCCCTGGAACGGGCCTACGTGGCGCAGGAAGTCTTCGACGAATTTCTCAAGCGCCTGGTGCGGACCGCCAGGGCGGTCCGACTGAACCGCGAACGGATCGACCGCGGTCACATCGGGCCGCTGATCCTTCCCGGCCAGTCGCGGCGTATCCGGCAACAACTGGATGATGCGCTCGCAAAAGGCGCCAGAATCCACTGCGGCGGCAGGATCGAGGAACATGGTGGCGGCAGGTGGTGCCGTCCGACCGTGCTGACCGATGTCAACAGCGACATGCTGGTCATGCGCGAAGAGACCTTCGGGCCCTTGATCACCGTGACCCCGACCTCGTCGAGCCGGGAGGCGGTGGAACTGGCGAACGACTCCGACTACGGCCTGTCCGGCGCGGTCTTCGCGGGCTCAGCGGGCGAGGCCGAGATCCTCGCCGAGCAACTGGAAGTGGGCGCGGTGAGCATCAACGACGCCAGCCTCACGGCCATGGTCAACGACGTGGAGAAGCACTCGTTCAAGCTGTCGGGCATGGGTGGTTCGCGCATGGGCGACAGCGGCATGCGACGTTTTCTGCGCCGGCGGGCGCTGCTCTTCCAGACGGCGCCGGCGGCCTCCATCGACGCGTTGCGCGAGGGACCGGCGGCAGATGACGGGCAGGGCGCCTGATGGTCCCGGCGGGCCGAGTTTGCGCGCCGACGCCCGGGCCGCCCCTTGGCGGTTCCCGGACGGTGGGCAGCGGTTCCCGGACGGCGGTCGGCGGTTGGCAGGCGGCGGACGGCGGCGAGCAGGCGGCGGTCGGCGGTGGGGCGCTCGGCGCCGGCGGACCGCTACACGTAGCTGGGATCCTTCCAGGGCCCGATCGAGCGGGACCGGACGGGCTGCAGGTAGACGGGCGGCTCCGTGTCCGGATAACCGTCTCCCCAGTTGACCGGATCGCCCTTCATTTCCACGCTGGCGTTGTCCGTGTACCAGTCCACCAGGTCGCCGTCGCAGCGCAGCAGCCAGACACAGCCGTTCTCCTCGCCGGCCGTGAAGTCGCCGTGCCGGACGCCGGCCGGACGGAAGAAGTACTGTCCCTTGACCATGGTGCCGAAGTTGTAGTGGAAGTCGCCGTCCAGGCAGTAGGCCTCTTCATAGACCGGGTGGTGGGCCAGCGGATGCTCGCGCCAGCCGGGCTTGGCCTTGATCAGCCGAGTGTAGAAGCCGTTTTCCGGGTCGCGCCACAGCAGCTTGATGAACAGGCCGGGGACCGGGGTCCCGCCACGGTCGAAGTCCATCGGGCTGCCATGCTCCGGGTCCACGACGTCGTACCATTCCATGGCATTGGAATCCATGACCACCAGTCCGTCAGCGGACTCGGCGGCGCCGTTGCCGGCCGGGGTGAAGGCCCAGTCGGCGTACTCGCGAAACAGCAGGATGCGCGTGCCGGCCGCGGCGCGCATCGCCGGTGTGTGCACTCCGCACGGCGCCACCCAGTAGCCGCCCTCGCCCAACTCGTGCTCGCCGATCGTCACATGGCCCTTGAGCACGTACCACTCGGTCTGGGCCGCGTGCAGGCCCGCGGCGCGGCGCCAGTCCGTGACGAATTCCACCAGCAGCGATGCCGCGCCGTTCTCTTCGTCGTAGCACAGGTTCCGCTGGCGGGCCTCGCCCTCGCCATGGGGCAGTTCGGCCGGGTGCCAGATCAGGTCTTTTTCGTCTACCAGTTCAACATGGGGTCGCATCGGCGTGTCCTCCGGATCCTGTGGTCAGACCTGCATCCTAGAGCGATGAATGCACAATTGATACTATTTAATAATTGCCATATACATTTATGATCATAAAACTATCCACCAGGGTGCCTCACCATGACGGATTCGCGCCTGTTCACAAGGCTGGGAACCCTCAGACAGCTGCAGATCTTCGCCAGGGTGGCCGAGCACCGCAGCATGGCACGCGCCGCCGAGGAGCTGTTTCTCAGCCACTCCGCCGTGTCGGTGCAGGTCCGCAAGCTGACCGAGGCGGTCGGACTGCCCCTGCACGAGGTCATCGGCAAGCGGCTTTACCTGACCGACGCGGGCCGCGCCGTGGCCGCCTCGGCCAGCCGCGTGTTTGCGGAGATCGGCCGCCTCGACGAGGCCATCAACGGGTTGAAGGGTCTCAAGGCCGGCCGTTTGCGGATCGCGGTGGTCACTACGGCCAAGTATTTCCTGCCACGGATCCTTGGGGCGTTCTGTCGGGAATACCCGGAGATCGAGGTGGAATTCCACGTCGGCAACCGTGCCCGGATCATCGCCCGGCTGGACAACCACCGGGACGACCTGTACATCTTCAACGACCTGCCGCGGGAGATCGACATCGCCTCGCACCGCTTCCTTCCCAACCCGCTCGCTGTCATCGCCTCGCGCCGTCATCCGCTGGCCGGGCGCAAGGGTCTGCAGTGGCGCGACCTGGAGCGCGAGACCTTCCTGATGCGCGAGCCGGGCTCCGGCACCTACAACGCGATCCGGCGCCACCTGGACCGGCGGGGCGACTCGCTCGGCAAGACCATGACCATCGAGAGCAACGAGGCCATCAAGTACGCGGTGGTGGAAAAAATGGGCATCACCATCCTGTCGGCCTACGTCCTTGCCGACGCGGTGGGTACCGACCTGGTGCAGCTTCGGGTGGAGGGCTTTCCCGTGATGTCCGACTGGCACGTGGTGCATCCGAAATCCAGGTCCCTGTCCCTGATCGCGGAACGGTTCCTGGAGTTCGTCCTCAAGCGCGGCCCCGACGTCCTGCCCATGGAGAACCTGGAGCGCCAGGTCGAGCGCGCCCTGGCGCGGGTCTGAGCATCGAACGGCGCCTGGCCCAGGGTCGCCCGGCAAAGCGCCCGGCACATCATAGCGGGAGATAAACCATGGACCTGATAGTGAAGAACGCAAGCGTGGCGCGCCCCGGTGGCGACGGACCCGAACGCCTGGACATCGGTGTCGATAACGGCAAGATCGTCCGTCTGGATGCGGACATTCCGGCCGGCGAGGCCGCGGCGGTGCATGACGGCCGGGGCCAACTGGTCTTTCCGGGGCTGGTGGACGGGCACATGCACGTGGGCATCTACTCGCCGCTGGCGCGGGACGCGGTCACCGAGAGCCAGGCGGCCGCCATGGGCGGCGTGACCACCGCCATCACCTACTTCCGCACCGGCCAATACTACCTGAACAAGGGCGGTCCCTATAAAGAGTTCTACCCCGAGGTTCTCGACATCTCGGACGGAAACTACTGGGTCGACTACGCTTACCACCTGGCGCCCATTTCCAGCTCCCACATCGACGAGATGGAATCGCTGCTGACCAACCACGGCGTATGCTCGTTCAAGATATTCATGTTCTATGGCGGCTACGGGCTCCACGGCAAGACCGACAACGATGCCCAGAGGCAGTTCCTGATGATCGGCGAAGACGAGTCCTACGACATCGCGCACTTCGAGTTCATCATGCGATCCGCGCGCAGGCTCATGGAAAGGTACCCGGATATCGCCGACCGGATCTCGGTCAGCCTGCACTGCGAACTGGCGGATATCCTCAACGCCTATACGAAGATCGTCCAGCGGGAAGGCAAACTGACCGGCCTGCGGGCCTACAGCGCCGCGCGGCCGCCCCACTCGGAAGGCCTTGCGGTCTGGATCGCGTCATATCTGGCGCACGAAACCCAGTGCCTCAACATCAACCTGCTGCACCTGTCCTCGCGCAAGGCCGTCGAGGCGGCGCTCATGATGCAGGACATGTTTCCGCATATCAGCTTTCGTCGCGAAGTCACCATCGGACACCTGCTGCTGGACTACGACGCCCCGGCCGTATGCCACGCCAAGGTCAACCCCCCCATACGCTCGCGCGAGGATGTCGAGTACCTTTGGGAAAAGCTGTTGGAGGGACAGATCGACTGGGTCGTTTCGGACCACGCCTGCTGCTCGGAGGAACTGAAGTCCGACCAGCGCGATTTCCAGGACGGCGACAACATCTGGGTCTCGAAGTCGGGCTTCGGCGGCACGGAATACCTGCTTTCGGGGCTCTACAGCGAAGGCTCGAAACGCGGCCTGTCGGTCAACCGCATGGCCGAACTGGTCTGCAGGAACCCGGCCCAGCGCTACGGACTGCTCGAGAAGGGCGATATCCAGGTCGGCTACGACGCGGACCTGGTCCTGCTCGATCCAGACGAGACGTTCACCGTCCGGGCGGCGGAATCCCAGTCCGCCCAGGGGTACACCCCGTTCGAGGGCATGGAACTGACCGGCCGGGTCAAGACCACCCTGTTGCGCGGCGAGATCGTCTACGACGACGGTCGCATCATCGGCCCCGCGCGGGGGCGGTACCTGAGCCGACCGACGGAGTTGCCGACAACTCGGCGGTCTCCGACGAAGCGGTAGCCGCCCGCCGTGCCGATGGAGCCGGATCTTGCAGCCCACCCCGATGAAAACGGATCTCGACGAAAACTACCAGGGCGCCTTTGACGGCCGCCTGGGAATCGGGGCGAGACCGGCCCTGATCCTGGTGGACTTCGTCAGGGCCTACTTCGAACCCGACAGCCCGTTGTACGCCGATGTCGAGCAGACCCTGGCCTCGGCATTGCGCATCCGCGCCGCGGCCCGCGCCGCGGGCGTCCCGGTGATCCTGACCCGCGTGGTGTACCGGGAGGGAGGCGCCGACGGCGGCGTGTTCTATCGCAAGGTGCCGGCCCTGGAGGTCTTCGTGCGCGGCAACCCGCTGGGAGCGTGGCCCGACGGGCTTGAGCCGGCCGAGGGCGAAGTGGTCATTTCCAAGCAGTATCCGAGCGCCTTTTTCGGCACGTCCCTGCTCGCCACCCTCACCGAACGACGCATCGACACGTTGATCATCACCGGACTCACCACCAGCGGCTGCGTTCGCGCCACCTGCGTCGACGCGGTTTCGCACGGTTTCATCCCCATCGTCATTGCCGACGCCTGCGGCGACCGGCATGCCACACCGCACGAGGCGAACCTGTTCGACATGAACGCCAAGTACGCCGACGTGGTCGACGAGGAGGCCGTTCTCGACTACCTGCGCGGGCTGTGAGGTTCAGAATTCCTCGAGCAGGCGGCCCTTGCCGATGAGCTTGTCGTGAATCCCGCAGGCGCGCAGTGCGTGCCACACGCAGGCGATGTTGATGGGGATCACGGGCTTTTCCAGCCAGTGCTCCATGGTCGGGAAGATGTCCACCGTCGACAGGTTGGTGCCGCACTGGATGATCGCGTCGACATCATCGCCGTCGACTTCCCGGATCGCGTCCATGACCATCGGTATGGTGATCCGCGCGATGGCGGTCGCCGACGGACTGGCAAGCCCCTTCACAGCCTTCACCTGGAAACCGATATCGCGGAAAAACCGTTCCACGTTTTCGTCGCCGACCGGAGGGTACGGCGTGATGACCGATATCTTCTTCGCGCCGAACCGGTGCAGCGCATCGCGGGTTGCGCCGGCGCCCGTGGTCAGGCCAAGTTCGCCGATCTGGTCCTGGATGCCTTTCTCGAAGGCGATATTGCCGTCGAGACCGCCCCAGAACGTTTCCGCGGACATGCCCAGCATCAGGTGCGTGATTTTGGCGCTGAGTATGTTCCTGATGGAGATCGGCAACTCCACCCGCAATGCATCGAGAAAGCGCTCGAACACGGCATTGAAGTCGTCGCCCGAGCGTTCGGACTCGTCCGCCCAGTCGGGAATCTCGATCCAGATCCGCGACGGATGCCAGGTCAGGCCGTCGAGCCGGATCTTCTGCAGGTCGTATTCCACGCCGGTGTTGGTGGAGGGGATGAGCACCCCGATGCGGGCGCGGTGGGCATGCTGGAAATTGTCCATGTCGGTTCTACCGGTTGTTCAGACGGAGAATAACGCCGGCGATGCAGACGGAAAAGCAGTCGGTGCTGACGGAAACCCCGGCCATTCTGACGGAAAACCGTTTCATGCCGCCTCCGCCGCAAGGAATTCGCGCAACAGCGCCGCCACCTCGCTGCAGTGCGTCTCGCAGATGAACGTCCCGGCGTCGGCGACCTCGCGTTTCGAGCCGCGGGCGAGCAGGCCGAGGGCATCATCAAGCCGCGGGTACAGCACATCCCGCGTGCCGGCGAATACCAGCACGGGACAGGTCAGCGCGGCCAGCGCGGCCGCGACATCGTGCGCCATCACGGCTTCGTAGGCGGCGGCGTAACGGTCCCCCAGGGCGATGGCGTTGAGGGTCTCGCGTTGCGCGATCTCAAGCGGCACGTCCTTGTCCGCCTGCCGGATGCGATGCCACCGCCGCACCAGATGCCCGCCGTCGTCGTCAGGGGGCGCCACAGCCGAGGCCTCGACCAGTTTCGCCCTGAGCGTCGCGTCGATCAGCGTCGGCCCGGACAGCGCAAGCGCGTCCACTCGCGCCGGGTAGTCCGCGGCGAGTTGCGTGGCGATGGCCGCGCCGGTGTGATGCCCGAAAACGAAGCAGCTTTCGATGCCCAGGGCGTCCAGGAACTCGACGATGCCGTTCGCCAGCGAGTCGATGGTCATCCGGCCCTGGACGGGATCGCTCAGCCCCATGCCCGGCGTGTCCGGGGCGAGCAGTCGAAAGTCGCTCGCCAGCGTCCGCATCAGGTCCTCGTACATAGCCGAAGTGCTGGGCGTCTGGTGCAGCAGCACCAGCGTCGGCCCGCTTGACCCGTCCGGTCTGCCCGACCCGCTCGGCGGACCCGGCCCGCTTGACCCGTCCCACCAGCCCGGTCTGCCCGGCGGACCCGCGCGGCGATAGTGGATCTGGCCGAAGGAAGCCTTCGTGTAGCCGCGCCCCACCTTCACGTGGGAACTATCAGGATAGACCTGGTCCGCCTGGAACCGGTGCACCTCGCCCCACCTTCACCCGGGCGCTAATCCCGCTAATCCCGCTCATCCAGCGGCACCCAGGGCTTGAGATCCGGCCCGGTGTACTCCGCGCCGGGGCGGATGAGCTTGTTGTCGGCGCGCTGCTCGAAGACGTGCGCCGCCCAGCCGGTGATGCGCGAACAGACGAAGATCGGCGTGAACAGACCGGTCGGAATGCCCATGAAGTGATACAGGCTGGCAGTGTAGAAGTCGGCGTTGGCGAACAGCCCCTTCTGCTCCTGCATGACCCGCTCGATGGCCTCGGAGACCGGATACAGCCAGCTATCGCCCACTTCATCGGCCAGCTGCCGGGACATGCGCTTGTTGACCGGGTTGCGCGGGTCCGACCGGGTGTATACGCGGTGTCCGAAGCCCATGATCAGTTCCTTGCGCGCCAGCATGCCGAGCACGGCCCGCTCGGCCTCCTGCGGGGAGTCGAAGCGCTCGATCAACTCCATGGCCGCCTCGTTGGCCCCGCCGTGGAGCGGACCGCGCAAGGCGCCGATGGCCCCGGTGATGGCGGAGTGGAAGTCCGACAGCGTGGCGGCGATCACCCGCGCGGCGAAGGTCGAGGCGTTGAACTCGTGCTCGGCGTAGAGGATCAGCGAGGTGTCCAGCGCGCGCCGGTGCGACTCCTTCGGCGGGGCGTCGTGCAGCAGGCGCAGGAAGTGCCCCGCGATGCCGTCGTCGTCGGTCGAGGTCTCGATCCGGCGGCCGTCGGCATGGAAACGGTGCCAGTACAGCAACATGGACGGGAAGGCCGCCAGCAGACGGTCGGCGACGTCGCGCTGCTGCGAGAAGTCCGTTTCCGGCTCCAGGTTGCCCAGCAGCGAGCAGCCGGTTCGCAGCACGTCCATGGGGTGCGTGCCGGCCGGGATGGACTCCAGCGCCCGGGTCAGCCCGTCGGGCAGCGACCGGAGCGACTGGAGTCTGTCGCGGTAGGAAGCAAGTTCAGCGGTATTGGGCAGGTGGCCGTGGTGCAGCAGGTGCGCGACCTCTTCGAAGCAGGCGTTTTCCGCCAGATCATGGATGTCGTAGCCGCGGTAGGTGAGACCCGTGCCTTCCTGACCTACCGTGCAGATGTCCGTCCGGCCCGCGACAACTCCGGCCAGCCCTCCGCTCTTGTTCCCGCTCATCGCGTCGGGGGTCAGTTGGCCCCAAGCATCACATCGACCGTCAAGCCGTAGTGCGCCTCCCTGCGCAGCGTGCCCACGAACGAGCGCTTGAAGCTGTCGCTAGCGTCCGCGTAGCGCAATACCAGCGGCGACGAGTTCTCGTCGGTGAGGTTCTTGCCCCACAGGTTGACGGCATAGCGTCCGTTGCGGAAACCGAGGCGCGCGTTGACGATGGTCATGTCGCCGGTTTCGGCAAGATTGTGCACCTGGGCGAACTTGCTGGTCTCGTAGGCGACGTTGGCGCCCGCGAACCACTCCCACGCGCCCGCTCCCAAGGGGCGGCGCAGCTCGATATCGGCAAACGCCTGGTGTTCGGCCGTTCGCGGTATGCGCTTGCCCGCGATCGAGCCGAAAGCCGGCGGATTGGTATCTCCCGGAACTGTTGAGCATCGCTGGCCCTCGAAATCCGGCAAGGCGTAGCCCAGCGAGCAGTTGATCAGTCCATCGTCGGCGGCATCGAGCAACACGCCCTGGTTTTGGTCCAGACCCTCGGTGAACTCGCTGTCGGTGTAGGCCCAATTCAGGGTCAGGGTCAGGCCTTCGACGGATTGTGGCCGCGCCATCAATTCGAATTCGAGCCCCCGTACGTCGGCGTCGCCGGCATTGACCGCGGCCGAAACCGTGTTGGCGCCCGAGCGTGCGTTCCGCGTCAGCTGGTACCCCTCGATCTGGTTGGCGAAGGCCGCGACGTTGGCGATGAGCTGTCCCGACATCAGCGTGTTCTTGGAGCCGAGTTCGAAGGACAAGGCGTCCTCTTCCTCGTAGGACGGCAGGCCGGCCTCAATGGCCACGGTTCCGTTGAACCCACCCGGCTTCGTACCGCTGGCGATCACGCCGTACAGCATGCTGTTGTCGTTGACGTCCCATTGCAGCGTCGCGCGGGGCGTGAACGCGTCAAACGTCTTTTCGGATACGACAGGAGGGTCGGCCTCGGTTCCCAGGTCCTGGACGATCCCCACATAGGCCACATTTTCCGACTGTACTCGGGCTTCGAGAGTCGCCCGGGCCCTGTCGGAGAGCGCGAACTCCAGCTGCCCGAATATCGCCGTGTTCGTCAGATCCGTTGTGTTTCGGTCACGAGGCACCACAATCGTTGGGCCGAAGAACGGAACCATGCTCCCGCAAACCGGGTTGGCCGCACAGACTCCCATCATTCGACCGACTTCTGCGCTGAACTTGGCAAGGGCGGTGCCGGCGGCGCCGGGCGGCAATTCGCGGGTGTCGCGGGAATCCTCGGATGTGTCCAGACCAAAGACTCCGAACAGACCGGACACCCTCTCCCCTTGGAATTCCATGCGCGCTTCGAAGGAAACGTCTTCGTAGTCGGTCCGATTGGAGTAAGTGAAATCGACCATTTCCCCAGAGTACCCATAGGCGAAGGGCGGATTCGGAAACCCGGCGTAAGCAAATCCAAACGGCGTGAAGTTCGCGAGCTGGAACGATGTCGGCGAATAGTCGCCGTCGGTGAGTTGCCGGTCTTCGTAGCGGTTGTAACCGGCGATGGCGGTCAGGCGCCAGTTCTCGTTCACTTCGTAGCGGATGGCCAGACTGGTCTGGACCGTCTCGGTCTGTTCGCCCGCGCCTGGTGCCTGGACAGCGTAGTCCGTGTTGATTTGTCCCGGCTCCAATACGCCGCAGTAGTAACGGCCCAGCCCCTGATAAAGGCTGCCGTTGTCCTCGTAGCAGTTGTTTGCCGCCGAGGATTGGGAAAAAAGCGGAGGCTGCCCGTCATCGCGGTTGCTCACGTAGCCCCGCAACCGGATGTCGAGGCGGTCGTCGGGTGTGAAATGCAGGACGCCGGAGAAGGATTCCGATTCGAACAGTCCGATGTCGGAACCGTCGTAATGGTTGGTCCAGGGGCCGTCGAGCCGGTAATTCCGGTAGGTGAGGCCGCCGGAGAGCGTGTCGCCGGAAATCGGCCCCCTGAGCGAGGCGCTGAACATCTGCTCGGTGTCGTCCGAGGCCATGTAGCGCAGGTCGGCGGTCGGTGTGTCCCCGGGCGACTTGGTGATGATATTGATGGCGCCGGAGTACGTGTTGCGACCGTACAGCGCGCTTTGAGGGCCCTTGACTACCTCGATCCGCTCGACGTCGTTGAGATCGTAGTCCGCGATGGAGCCTTCGATGTAAACACCGTCGATAAAGTAGGAGACGCCGCTGTCACCGAGGATGTTCGCCTGCCCGCGGATGACCGGGCGGTCGGAACTGCGGCCGAAATCGTTGTCGAAGATCAGCCCGGAGGTGATCTTGGACAGTTCCGACAGCCCCTGGACATTGAGCTCCTCGATTCGCTCCGAGGTGATGGCGGTCACGGAAAGGGGAATGTCCTGAATGTTTTCCTCCCGCTTTCGCGCTGAAACCACGATCTCCTCCAGCACCATCCCGTCCTGGGCCGGAGCGGAGGGAGCCAGACCGATGCCGAGCGCCAGTATGGCCAGAACGGCCACGCCCGAGTGACTGGAAAAGGAACGGGTGTCGATTTTGTGCATCACTGTTCTCCAACGTCAGATCGCATCCTGATGCCCGAGGGCGGAGCGGTGTTTAATTCACTAAAACGGATTTTGACTGAGCGTAGCAAAGCCATAAAAGTATATCAATATGTATTTATAGTTTTTTACCAATCCGTTCTTGCTTAGGTTGCGTCGCCGCAACACGCCATGGTGCGTTCGACCGTCCCCTCGCGACACGTCAAATGTGTCATTGTTATAATCTTATATCATACAGGGGGGTGAAATTGTTCGATCAACAGCCCGCAACGCTCTCTCGCCGACGCTTTCTGGCCCTGTCCGCCCTGGCGGCGTGGGGCGGTATTGGAGACGCGCGTTCTCAAGCCCGCGACCGGCGGATAGTGGTCGTCGGCGCGGGGCTCGCCGGACTGCATGCCGCGTGGCTGCTGGAGCGGGCGGGCCTGGAAGTGGACGTGCTGGAGGCCCGCGACCGGGTCGGCGGCCGGGTGCTGACGCTGGACCGCATCGAGGGCCGGCCGGAAGCCGGCGGCAGCCTGATCGGCCCGAGCTACGGTCGGCTGCTCGCCGTCGCCGGGCGAACCGGCGTCGCCATGCGTCCCGCCGACGCGGTGGAAACCCTGCCCACCAGTTACCTGGTCGACGGTCGCGCCGAAACCGCCCGGACCTGGCAGGACTCCATGCACAACCCCTTTCCCGAGGCGCTGAAGGCCGTCACGCCGGACCGGCTGGGCGCCTTCCTGTTGCGCGACCATCCGATCCGCAACGCTTCGGACTGGCGCAGCGGGGAACTCGCGCAGCTGGATGTCTCGGCCCGGGAACACTTCCTTGCCCAGGGCCTCGACGAAGCCGGCGTCTCACTACTCGCCGTCAACAACGGCTATGGCAATACCCTGGAGGACACGTCGTTGCTCAGCCTCTACCGCGTGGTCGCCGCTTTCGGACGGGCTGCGGCGACGGGCCGGCCCGCGCTCGAGGCGGCGGACGGGAACCTGCGCCTGCCCGAACGGATGGCGGCGGGCCTGTCCCGACCGGTCTTGACCGGCGAGGCGGTGGCGCGGTTGGAGCGAAACGGCTCCGGCGTGGTGGCCGGCTGCCGCAGCGGCCTGCGCATCGAAGCCGACGCGGCCATCGTCACCCTGCCGGTGCCCGCGCTCAGGCAGGTCGAATTCGACCCTGCGTTGCCTGCCGGACAGCGGCAGGCCATCGAGTCGATCCGCTACCTCAAGGTGACCCAGGCCCACCTGGTCGCCGATCCGGCCGCCTGGAACGCCTCGGGCATCCCGGGCTCGGTGTGGTCCGACGCGCCGTTCGGCCGACTGTTCGTTCGTCGTCGGCCCGAATCCACCGTCTACAACCTCACCGTCTGGATCAACGGCGACAGTTGCGACCGCTACGACGAGCTGGAGGACGAAGCGGCGGGCAGGCAGGTGCTGGAGGACCTGTGCCGAGCCTATCCGGACGCCCGGGGGCGCGTTCACCTGGAGCAGCTGGTGCGCTGGCACCTGGATCCTTTCAGCCTGGGAAGCTGGGCGGTCTGGGCGCCGGGCCAGATCGGCCGCCATTTCGCCGCGCTGCACCAGCCGGCCGGTGCCGTCCATTTCGCCGGAGAGCATACCTCCTATGCGCATTCCGGAATGGAAGGGGCCATGGAGTCCGGCGAGCGGGCCGCGCTGGAATTGCTGGGGTGGTTGTCTTGAAGCGCGGCCAGCGATGATCGACAACTCGCTGATCGAACGTCTGACCGCCGTGGTGGGCGAGTCGGCCGTAACCCGCGACCCCGCGCACTGCGAATACCTCGCCGAGGATATCTTCGTCCGCGAGTTGCCGGCCGGGGCGGTGGTGCGGCCGGACGACGCGGCGCAACTGGCGGAGGTGGTCCGGGAGACGGTGAACTCGGGCCACGCGGTCATCGCCCGGGGTGGAGGCATGTCCTACAGCCTCGGCTACGTGCCGGTCGAGCCCGACTCGGTGCTCATCGACCTGCGCGGCATGAACCGGGTGCTGGAAATCAACCGGGAGGACATGTACGTCACCGTCGAGGCGGGCGCGAACTGGCGCAAGCTTGAACTTGCGCTCGAGGACACCGGGTTGCGGACGCCCTACTGGGGCACGCTGTCGGGAATCCATGCCACCGTGGGAGGCAGCCTGTCCCAGAACAGCATTTTCTGGGGGTCCGGCCGGCACGGGTCCGCGGCCGAATCCGTGCTCGGCCTGGATATCGTCCTGGCGGACGGCTCCGTATTGCGAACCGGTTCGGCCGGTCAGCGGCGGTCCCCGCCCTTCTTCCGGCACCACGGCCCGGATCTCACCGGGCTGTTCTGCGGTGACTGTGGCGCCCTGGGCGTCAAGGCCGCGGTCACCCTGCGCTTGATCCCCCGCTACGGCAACCAGTCCTTCGCGGCGTTTGCGTTCGACGACCACCTCGCCACGCTTGCGGCCATGGCAGAAGTCTCCCGGCGCGACCTCACCATGGAGTGCTTCGGCTTCGATCCCTTCCTGCAACGGCAGCGGATGCGGCGGGAAAGCCTCGCAGGCGACGCCAAGCGGCTCGCGGGGGTCATGAAGTCCGCCGACGGGGTCGGCCGGGGGCTCGCCGAGGGCGCGCGCCTGGCGCTGACCGGCCGGGGCTTCATGAAGGATGTGCTTTGGTCGTTCGCGGTGTCGATCGAGGAGCGCTCTCCGGAGCAGGCATCCCAGGGCCTGGAGACCGTGCGGGCCATCGCCGCGGAACATGGCGGGTGGGAACTGCCCGACAGCATCCCCCGCCTGCTTCGGGCCAACCCCTTCGGCCCCCTGAACAACATCATCGGGCCGGACGGTGAGCGCTGGGTTCCGGTTCACGGCATCGTGCCCCACTCCCGTGCCGAGGCCGCCATGAACGCCATTCTGGCGCTGCTGGAAGTTGAAGGCGACCGGCTGGCGCAACACCGGATCGGTGTGGGTCACCTGCTGGCGACTGTGCGCACCAACAGCACGGTGATCGAGCCGGTGTTCTTCTGGCCGGATTCCCTGGAAGAAATCCACCGCCGCACGGTCGAGCCGCAGCACCTGCGCCGGGTCGGCACGTTCCCCGAGAACCTGGCGGCGCGTGCGGCGGTGCACGAGATCCGCGCCGCCATCATCCGGCGGTTCGCGGACCTGGGCGCGGCGCACCTGCAGCTCGGCAAGTCCTACCCTTACCGCGAGGGGCTGAGACCCGCCAACTGGAAGCTCATCCGGGCCCTCAAGCGGCAGCTGGACCCGAACCGCCGGCTCAACCCGGGTGCCCTGGGGCTGTGATCCGGCGCGCCTACCTGGCATTCGACGACGGCCGCCAGACGCATTTCCGCCGGGCCGGCGCCGGCGACCCGATCATCCTGCTGCACCCTTCGCCGCTGTCTTCGGAGTGGATGGAGCCGATGATGGAGGTCTTGAGCGACATCGCGGAAGTCATCGCGCCCGACACGCCCGGTTACGCCGCGTCGGACCCGCTGCCCGAGCCGGAGGCGGATGCCGAAAACCGCGGGCAACGCCCCGAGCAACATCCGGAGCAACGCCCCGAGCAACATCCGGAGCAGCCCCCCGATCCGACGAAAGGGCTCGAACCCTACGTGCACTGGCTGCTGCAGTTCATGCGCGCGCTGGGCATCGAACGCGCGGGCCTGTACGGTTCGGCGACGGGCGCGCAGATCGCCATCGAGTTCGCCCGCGCCCACCCGGACTCGACTCGCTTCGTCGTGCTCGACAACGTGGCGCACTTCACCGCCGCCGAACGCGAACAAATGCTGGAACGCTACTTTCCGGATCTCGCGCCGCGCGCCGACGGCAGTCATCTGCTGACGGCCTGGTCGATGGTCCGGGGGCTTTGGCAGTGGTTCCCCTGGTACCGGCAGGACGAGGAGCACCGGATCGCGGAACCGTCAGCGGTGCCGGAAAAGACGCTGCGGCGGATGCTCGTGGACCACCTGGCCGCCGGGCCGGACTACGCCCGGGCCTACCGCGCCGCGCTCCACAACGAGGACGCGGCCAACGTGAGGGAAATTGCGGTTCCCGTACGCATCATCCGCTGGCGGGGCAGTCCGCTGCGCCGCTACGCCGACCGGTTCGACGAATTCGACTGGCCGCCGCATATCCGCATGGCGCCGTGCGGGCCCGCCATGGAGGAACGGCTCAAGGCCATCCGGCGCGCGGTGGTTGAGCTGGACGGCCCAGCGGCCAGCGGCGGCCCAAGGGACAGTGACGGCTAACGGGCCGGAGACGGTTCAACGGTCAGTGCAGCGGCTCCTGCAGCTGGTTCAGTTCGACGGTGAATCCATCGGGGTCCTGCAACGAGCTGACGATGACGTCGATCATCCCCTCGCCGTCGTAGGACGGATAGGACACCGGCGCCGGCTCGTCCACCACCACCACGCCCGGCACGCTGACGGCGCGCTCGTAGCTGCCGGTCAGGTCTTCCAGGTTGAACACCATAACAATGGTGCCCTCCATGAACGAGGTTCCGGCCAGGTCGATGGTCTCCTTGACCGGCTTGAAGTACTGGAGCAACCCGAGCACGCCCACGTAATTGTCGTTGGCCCGCAGCATCACCAGGCGCAGCGCCCTGTCAGCCTCGTCGGGGTCGACACCCCGCGGCGTGGTGATCAGGTTGTCGTAGATCACCTGCATGCCCAGGGCGTCCTGGTAGAATTGCAGCGAGCGTTCAATGTCCTGCACCACCAGCGTGGTGCGCCGAAGGTCCACCGGCACGCGCTCGTCGTCCGCGACCGGTTCCGCCCGGAGCGTGCCCAATACGGACAGCGCCGTGATCGCCAGCATGGTCATTCGCAGCTTCATGGGTTCCCTCCGTCGATGATCTTCTTCATGTAGGTCCAGGACGTCTCGTTCGGCCGATCATCATCCCCCGGCGGTGGCGCCGTGTAGTCGGGATAGTTCTCGGCGATTTCGGCCTTCATGGTGGCCGACAGCTGTTCCGCGCTGTCGAGCTTTCGGCCCATGGCGTTGAAATACATCATCCCGGCCCGGTTGCCCATCCGCATCCAGGGCAGCCAAGGCGCCAACCGCACCCAGGAGACCACCGGGTAGGCCACTGGCGAGGAGGCATCCAGCAGACTTCGGGTGTCGCCGTTGAAGTCGAAGATCTCGGTGGCATGGTAGGTGCCGCCCACGTAGTCCTGGTAATCGCCCCCCAGGGGATTGCGGTAGAACAGCGGCACTTCGAAGCGCATCATCCACACCCCGTTCATGTCATTGAGCTCGAAGGGGGTGACATCGCCCTCGGCGTTGCGGCCGAAGTTGGGTCGTCCGTTGACCGGATCATTGGCCACGTGGATGACCTCGTTGTCGACGCCTGTCCAGGGGTTGGCGAACGTGCGCAGCACCTCGTCGGTCTCCGGGTCGAGGTAGAGCATGATCTCCCGTGAAACCATCCGGTAGCCGACCCCGCGCACCGGATCCTCGATGGCGACGCACTGCCGGATGTTCATGCCGTCCAGGTTGAACAGGTGCCGGTCGGGTTCTCCGGGCACTCGCGACCACGCCCTGCCGAACCACTGGTAGACCTGCGGCGAGTGGTCTTCCAGCGAACAGTGGATCTTGCGGTTCAATTGCACGTAGCCTTCCGCGGTGGCGGGGTCGATCACGGCATCCTGGGCACAGGCCGCGCCCCAGGTGAATACGGCGGCCAGCGCCGCCAGGGTCGCCACGGGTGGCATTCGGGTCTTCATGAGAACATCTCCTGCAAGCTGTTCAGCCGTGAAACAGGCTGGAAACTTCGGCTACCGTATATAAAAGCATAATGATATGTCAATATGTTACAACTCCTTTCAGACAATCCCGGACAATCCCGCCAAAAAAGTTTATATTGCGGTGAAGGGGCGGTCGCGGCCCTGACCTGGATGCTTCGCGTGTTTGGCTGGCGTTGGAGGATGAGTGGTCGGTCCGTGAAGTTGGGCCGTCTCGGCATTTTGACGGGCAAGAAAATTACCCAAAAAAATTAGGCAATTGTTTGACTTTGCGGTTATATTTGCGGTGGGCGAGTCGGGTTCGGATCAAGAGTTGGCATCTTTTGAGCG
Organism: Candidatus Rariloculaceae bacterium; assembly: GCA_965221035.1. Classification (GTDB taxonomy): domain Bacteria; phylum Pseudomonadota; class Gammaproteobacteria; order Steroidobacterales; family Rariloculaceae; genus UBA6522. The sequence continues at coordinate 1,968,814 of OZ244860.1, read as the reverse complement.
CGATTTTGTGTTGATTTTTCGCGAATTGCATCGTTTGTTCCAAGCGGCGCGGGCAGTGTGCCTGGGTCTCGCATGCTCGCTTGTGATGAGCGCGTTCGCGCAGGCGCAGACGCTGACCTTGACCTTCTCCGACAACGGCAGCACCGTGACCATCGACGCCGCTGGCAGTTTGGATTTCTCAGCAGCCGGTTCCCGGCCTGATGCAACGATCGGAATCGAAGACGCCATTTATTTCGGTGACACTAGCATCTGGGCCATCGGGTCGGACCCGTCCGGCACCAGCAGCCTGATGAGTTGGTATCAACTCTCTGCCTTGACGACCACGGTTAATGAGCCTTTCTCAGGTCCCACTACAGCCGAAAACTTGCCCAACTATAGTGCCGAATTCTTCCTCCGATTCACCCCATTCCACAACTGGATGGGGGTAGACCCGGACAATCTCACAGGAGACATCTACGATCCAACAGGAGACGAGGTCACGTTCACGGGCACCCTGCAAAGCACCTTGGGCGACAACGACTTCGACATCGAACACGCGTTCGGCAATCAGAGGATCGTCTTCAAGACAGCATCCCCAGCCACAGTCCCCGGCGCGCCCACCGGCCTGGCGGCGACGGCGGGCAATGCCCAGGTTGACTTGGCTTGGGCCAACCCGAACGACAGCAACATCACCAAATACCAGGTCCGCTACGGCGCAGGCGCCACCGTCCCCGCCACCGCGACCTGGGAAGACATCAGCGGCAGCGGCGCCGGCACCACCACCCACACCGTCTCCGGCCTGACCAACGCCACCGGGTACGCCTTCGAGATTCGGGCCGTGAACGCCCGCGGCAACAGCAGCGCCTCCGCCACCGCGACCGCGACGCCGGCGGAGCCCGACACCACGCCCAGTTTCGGCAGCGAGACCATCGCCGACCAGACCTACACCCAGAACGCCGCCATCGCCACCTTGACCCTGCCCGAAGCCACCGGCGGCAACGGCACCCTGACCTACAGCCTGACCCCCAACGCCCCCGCGGGCCTGGCCTTCGACGCCACCAACCGCACGCTCACCGGCACCCCCACCGCGGTCCAGAGCGCGACGGCCTACACCTACACCGTCAACGATAACGACGGCGACACGGCCAGCCTGACGTTCAACATCACCATTGAGGCGCCGGCACCGGCCCCGGCCGCACCCACCGGCCTGGCTGCCACCGCGGGCGACACCACGGTCACGCTAAACTGGACCGATCCGAACGACTCCAACATCACCAAGTACCAGGTCCGCTACGGCGCGGGTTCCACCGTGCCGGCCACCGCCACCTGGGACGATATCGACCCCAGTGACGACCAGACCACCAGCCACACGGTCACCGGCCTCACCAACGCCACCCAATACGCTTTCGAAATCCGCGCCGTCAACGCCAATGGCAACAGCGACGCCTCCAGCACTGTCACCGCAACACCGGCACTGGCTGTCCCCGACGCGCCGACGAACCTGACCGCCAGCGCTGGCGGCACGCACGTTTACCTGACCTGGACCATCCCGACCAACACCAGCTCGATTACCAACATCCAGGTCCGCTACAAGCCCGCGGCTGACCTGCCGTTCGATGACACCACCGACCTTTGGAGAAATCTCGCTGCCACGCGCACGGACTTCGACGCGTTTGACCCGACCCCCGACACCGAATACAGGTTTCAAGTGCGCGCCATCAACGCCGCCGGCAACGGCCAGGCGAGCGAGGTGAGCGTGACGACGGGCACGGTGCCCGGCGTGGAAGACATCACGCGGCACATGCCAACAACCTCCCCGACGAACGCGGACACGTTGGTGTGGCAGGTTGTGTTCAGCGAACTGGTGCTGTACGGGCAAGCCGGTGGGCCGGGGGCATACGAGGTTGCCTACGACCCGCCGATCGCGAACGCGCCGACGCTGGTCGCGGACAGGTTGGGCGCGGCCCGCAGATGCGTGCGCCGCGGGGACGCGGGGCTGGCTTTCTCCGTCGAGGTTTACGGCGGCGACCTGGCCAACTACAACGGCACGGTGACGATGATGTTGAAGCCGACCGGGGTTATCCGAAACTGCGACGGCACTGCGGTCCGGGTGCGGACGCCGACCGGCACGAACGACAACACCTTCGTGGTGGACAACGTGGCGCCGACAGTGACGGTCACGGGCGTTTCCGGGACGGTCACCGCAGCGGTTGAGGCGACCTTTACGTTCACCGAGGCGGTCAGCGGCTTCGACGTTGGCGACATCGTCCTGACCAACGCCGCCGCATCGGAATTCTCCGGGTCGGGAACGACCTACAAGGCGATGATCACGCCGGCCGTCGGCGGCGCCTTCAGCGTCGGCATTGCGGCGGGCGCGGCGCAAGACGCCGCCGGCAACGACAGTGCGGCGGCGACCACCGTGACCGCGCAGTACGATGCCACGCCCAGCTTCGGCGCCGGCGTCACGATTGCCGACCAGACCTACACCCAGAACGCCGCCATCACCACCTTGACCCTGCCCGAAGCCACCAGCGGCAACGGCACCCTGACCTACAGCTTGACCCCGGCCGCCCCGGCGGGCCTGGCCTTCGACGCCACCGCCCGCACCCTCACCGGCACCCCGACCACGCTCCAGCAAGCGACGGCCTACACCTACACCGCCACGGACGCGGACGGCGACACGGTCAGCCTCACGTTCAACATCACCATCGAATCACTGACGCCCGCCGCGCCCACCGGTCTGAGCGCCACGGCGGGCGACGCCCTGGTCGCGCTGGCCTGGTCCAATCCGCAGGACAGCAACATCACCAAGTACCAGATCCGCTACGGTGCGGGTTCCGCCGTGCCCGCCACGGCAACCTGGGGCGACATCACCGGCAGCGGCGCGGGCACCACCAGCCACACCGTCACCGGCCTCACCAACGGCACCCAATACGCCTTCGAGATACGCGCCGTCAACGCCAACGGCAACAGCGACGCCTCCAGCACCGTCACCGCGACGCCCGCCCAGTCCCAGACCTCGCAAACCAACGCGCCGTCGATTAGCTTGCTGCAAGCGGGACGCGCCGGGATGGTGGTGAACTGGAACTGGGTCGACACCACCGGCGGCGCCTGTTCCATGGCCGGAGCCAGTTCGAGATTCGTGCTCGAATACAAGAAAGCCACGGAGCCGAACTGGAAGGGAGCCGTTCAACTGACCCCCAACACCGCCGACCATGGCGTGTTCGAGTTGTACAACTCCGAGAATTGGAGCCGGGGCCTGGTGCCCAGCGGCACTTTGCTCACCATGTTCACCATCGACGCGAACTCCCTGGGCAGGGAGCCTGGCTCCCAGTCCGGCGTGGCGCTGGACGCCGTCCAGTACCAGGTTCGCCTGCTGGCCCAAAGCGACAGCAGTTCCTGCGACGATACCTACAGCCCATACAGCGCGGTCGCCAGCGTCACCGTGCTTGCGGCGAACCAGGCGCCCACCGTTGCCAGCGCCATCGCGGACCAGTCGGTGGTGGCCGAGGCCAGCGTGACGGTGGACATCTCGTCAACGTTCAGCGACCCGGAGAACGACGCCTTGACCTACGCGGCGTCCTCGAACGACACGTCCAAGGCCACGGTGGCGCTGTCCGGCACCACGCTGACGCTGACGGGCACGGGGGCCGGCAGCGCGAAAATCACCGTAACCGCCACCGACCCCTACGGCGATTCGGTATCCGACGAATTCGACGTCACGGTCACCAACAACGCGCCCACGGTGGCGAACGCGATTGCGGACCAGACGGTGAACGTGGGTTCGGACGTGACGGTTGCGCTGGAAACCGCCGGCAGTGAAACGTTCGCGGACCCGGACAGCCACGCCCTGACCTACTCCGCCACTTCCAGCGACACAGCGCTGGCCACCGTGGCGGTGGACAACGCGGCCAACACCGTCACCGTGACCGGCGTCGCCGCGGGCGCGCCGACCATCACCGTGACCGCGAGCGACGGCTACGGCGGCACGGTCAGCGACGATTTCACCGTCACGGTGAACCAGGGGAACCGGGCGCCGACCGTTGCGAACGCGGTTGACGACCAATCCGTGGCGGTGAACGCGACGGTGGACGTGGACGTCTCCGCCGTGTTCACCGACCTCGACAACGACACGCTGACACTGTCAGTGACTTCCTCCGCCACCGCCACCGCGACCGCAACGCTGACCGGCACCACCTTGACCCTGACCGGCGTCGCCCAGGGCACGGCCCAAGTGACGCTGACCGCCGACGACGGCAACGGCGGCCAGGCCTCGGACACCTTCGACGTCACCGTGACCTCCAGCGCGCCGGTGGTGGCGAACCCGATCGCGGATGTCAGAATCTCGACGGTCGTTCCGCGCGACATCGACCTGACGCCGGTGTTCAGCGACCCGGATGGAGACACCTTGACCTACAGCGCCTCATCCAGCGACACCAGTCTCGCCTCGGTTTCGCTGACGGGCTCGACGCTGACCGTGAGCGGAGCCTTCTCCCTGGGCACCGCGACGGTGACGGTGACGGCAACCGACCCGAGCGGCGCTTCGGTCTCGGACCAGTTCGTAGTCACGGTCCAGAACACCATCCGGCCCGCGGCGCCGACCAATTTGAGCCTCGTGGCCGGCACCGGCGAAATCACGGTGACCTGGAGCTGGGCCGACAACACCGGCGGGGTCTGCCTGCTCACCGGAAACCGGTCGGGCTTTGAGGTCGAATACAAGAAAACCTCGCTGGGGGACGATTGGCACCTGGCCCATGACCCCCATCCCAACGACGTCGACCATGGCGTGTTCGAATTGACCGGCCCGGGCCGGGGCGGCCTGCGGCAATTCGTGATCAAGGAGGGTGCTACGGGGAACGGCGAAGGTCAAATCGGGGTCGCCCTCGACCCGGTGGACTACGACGTTCGCGTGCTCGCCTACAGCGGGCCTTGCGAAGACAGTTCGGTGGAGCCGCGCGATCCCAACAGCGACTACTCCGCCATCGCAACCACCGCGTTGAACAACGCGCCGACGGTGGCCAACACCATCGCCGACCAGACCGTGCAGGTCGGCTCGGACGTGAGCGTGGCGCTGGAAACCTCCGGCAGCGAAACCTTCACCGACCCCGACGGCGACACCTTGACCTACACGGTGGCGTCCAGCGACACCGCCAAGGCCACGGTGGCGGTTTCCGGTTCCACGGTAACCGTAACCGGCGTGGCGGAAGGTGAGTCCACCATCACCGTAACCGCCGATGACGGCAAAACGGGCGGCACCGCCTCCACCACGTTCAAGGTGACGGTGACCGCCGCCACCCTCGGCTTCGGCACCCAAACCATCGCCGATCAATCCTGGACCCAGTTCGTCCAGATCACCGACGTCACGCTGCCCGAGGCCACCGGCGGCAGCGGCGCGCTGAGCTACAGCCTGTCCCCGGCGCTGCCCGCGGGCGTCAGCTTCGACACCGCCACCCGCGTCCTGAGCGGCACGCCAAGCGCCTCCCTGGCGGAAACCACCTTTACCTACACCGCCACCGACGCCGCCAGCACCACCGCCAGCCTGAGCTTCAAGATCACCGTGGCGGCGGGCAACCGGGCACCGGTGGTGGTGAGGCCGATTCCGGATAGCGGCGTGTGGTTGAACACTCCTTTTGGCCATGAACTTTTTGCCCGGCGCTTGGAACTAGCGGGCGAGGAGATATTCTCCGATGCCGACGGCGACGCGCTGACCTACTCGGCCACCAGCGCCAACCCCGCCGTGGCCAGCATCAGGAATGTGTTAAACGTGGTACCCGACGGGTTGGCCAGCTTGGAAGTCCTGGGGGTAACGGTGGGCACCGCGGAGATTACGCTCAGGGCGACGGACCCGAGCGGCGCCTGGGCGGAGGACAAGTTCAACATCACCGTCATTGATTCGAATGGCTCGGGACATATGACTTCGTTCGATGACGTCACGATCTCTGTCAATGGCGGCAGGCAGTACGTCAATCCCCCGTTGCCGGCAGTCGCCAGTGCAGCCACCGCCAGCTCGTTCTCTGGATTGGCTCTTACGGCAACCAGCGCCAACCCGTCCGTGGCCACGGCGGAGATTATCAATCGGGTTAATGGCGTTCGCGGATTCTCGTTCGCAACGTTCAACGTGCGTGTGACCGCGGTGGGAACCGGCGTGACAACGGTCACTGTCACCGGCGATTCCTCCCTTGCCGCCGATGTAACCGAAACCTTCACCGTCACCGTAACCGGCGCCATCGCCCCCGCCCAGCCATCCAACCTCCGGGCAACGCCGGGCGACGGCCAGGTGACCCTGAACTGGGACAACCCCTCCGACACCAGCATCAGCAAGTACCAGGTCCGCCAGGCCCAGGGCACCACCGTGCCCGACACCACCGCCTGGACCGACATCACCGGCAGCGGCGCCGCCACCATCAGCCACATCGTCACCGGCCTGACCAACGGCCAGGCCTACGCCTTCCAAATCCGCGCCGTGAACGCCACCGGCGACGGCGCCACCTCGGCCACGGTGACCGCAACGCCCGAGGCCGACTCCGCGCCCAGCTTCGCCGCCGGCGTCACGATTGCCGACCAGACCTACGCCCAGAACGCCGCCATCGCCACCTTGAACCTGCCCGCGGCCACCGGCGGCGACGGCACCCTGACCTACAGCTTGGCCCCGGCCGCCCCGGCGGGCCTGGCCTTCGACGCCACCGCCCGCACCATCACGGGCACTCCGACCACGGCCCAGAGCGCGACAGCCTACACGTACACCGCCACCGACGCCGACGGCGACACGGCCAGCCTCACGTTCAACATCACCGTCACTGCGGACACCCAAGCGCCGCGGGTGGCGAGCATCGTGCGACATGATCCGCCAACTTCGCCCACCAACGCGGTGTCCTTGACCTGGCGGGTGACGTTCAGCGAGGCGGTGGTGAACGTGTCCGACGATGACTTCCATGTTGGGGGTACGGACGGGACGGAGACGGCGACGGCAGTCGGCACGGACGGCACCACTTGGGACGTGAACGTGGCCGGTGGCAATTTGGTGGTGCTGGCCGGCACGGTGAACCTGGAGTTCGTGCAGGGCCAGGACATCGAGGATACCGCCGGCAACGCGCTGACCGACACCACGCCGACGGGGACCAACGACGACACCTACCTGCTGGACAGGACCCCTCCACACGTAACTTCAATTCACCGTTACGACAGCGAAACTGGGAACACCGACGCGAAGTCGCCGACCAACCGGGATTCGGTGCAGTGGGCGGTTCAATACAACGAAAGCATGCGCCATTCGGGGGCCGGCAGTGTGGCTGCCTATACGGTTACCTTCGTGCCGGCGATCACGCAGGAGCCGACGCTGACCGTGACCCCGGGGGCCGACGATCCGAATACCTGCGGAGTCTACGCTCCCTACGTCGTAAACATTTCCGGCGGCGCGTTGGCTGGCTACAACGGCACGGCCACCTTGACGCTGAATCATGCGCAGGTCACGGACTGCGTTGGCAATACGCTCCGTAACCGGACCCCGCCCCGCGGCAATCAGATTACGTACGAGTTGGACAACACGGCGCCGACGGTGGCCATCACGGGCGTTTCCGGAACGGTCAACGCAGCGGTGGATGCCACCTTCACCTTCAGCGAGTCCGTCACCGGCTTCGAGGCCGGCGACATCACATTGACCAACGCCGACGCTTCGGACTTCGCCCAGCCGGATCCGGCAGCGCCGGTCTACACGGCGAAGATCACGCCGAAGGCCGAGGGCGAGTTCAGCGTCGCCGTGGCGGCGGGCGTGGCCCAGGACGCCGCCGGCAACGACAACGCCGCCGCGACCACGGTCACCGCAATCTACGACGAACTGGAGCCGCCCGCCAAGCCGAGGAGCCTGGTCGCCATAGCCGGTGACGCGGAAGTCACCCTGATCTGGGCCAACCCCGGTGACGACAGCATCACCAAGTACCAGATTTTCAATTCTGAAACCGTGGGGATCAACCTGTGGGATGACATTCCGGGCAGCGGCGCCGACACCATCACCCACACGGTGACCGGCCTGACCAACGGCACCGAGTACACCTTCCAGATCCGCGCCGTGGCCGGCAGCCTGCTGGGCGAGGCCTCCGACGCGGTCAAGGCGACGCCGCAAGTGGCGGTCCCGGACGCCCCGGACAACCTGACGGCCACCGCGGGCGACCGCTCGGTGGGCCTGAGCTGGGACCTGCCCACCAACGCCAGCGTGCTGGACAAGGTGCAGGTGCGCCACCAGGCCCGGGGCGAGACGACCTGGGAGCCCTGGACCGACCTGGCCGCGGACGCGACCACCCACACCGTGACCAACCTGAAGAACGGTCAGGACTACCTCTTCGAAGTGCGCGCGGAGAGCGCGTCCGGCGCCGGCCCGGCGGCGCGGGTGGCCGGAAGGCCGGAGCTGGCGGTTCCCGGCGCCCCGACCGGGCTCAGCGTCACGGCGGGCAACGCCGAAGTGGACTTGGCCTGGACGCTGCCCACCAACACCAGCGAGATCGACACCGTGCAGGTGCGCTGGAAGGCCACGGTGGACCTGCCGTTCGACGACGCCCGCGACAAATGGACCGACCTTCCGTCCGCCGACGCCACCAGCCACAAGGTCACCGGCCTGACCAACGGCACCGGCTACACCTTCCAGGTGCGCGCCACCAACAGCGCCGGCAACGGCGACCCCGCCACCGGCGCGGCGACGCCGCGGGCGCCGCCACTGGTTGCGCCGGGCGCGCCGACCAACCTGAGCACGGTGCCCGGCGACACCGAGGTGGTGGTGCTGTGGACGCTGCCCACCAACACCAGCCAGATTGACAGCGTCGAGCTGCGCCACAAGGTGAAGACGGCCCCCGACACCGGCTGGAGCGCATGGACCTCCCTGGCGGGCACGGCGGAGCGTTCCCGGGTGACGGGCCTGGTCAACGGCACCGACTACCTGTTCGAAGTCCGCGCGGTGAACACCGCGGGCACGGGTCCGTCGGCCAGCGTGGAGGGCACGCCGCAGCTGGCGAAGCCTTCGGCCCCGAGCAACCTGCAGGCCAGCGCCGGCGACACCCAAGTGACCCTGACTTGGGATCTGCCGGACAAGGGCACGGTCGACACCATCGACGTGCGCCACAAGAAGAAGACGGACACGGCCTGGGGCCAATGGACCCGGCTGGCCAAGGACGCCACCACCACCACCGTGACCGCCCTCGACAACGGCGTGACCTACGAGTTCGAAGTCCGCGCCAGCAACCTCGCCGGCAGCAGCGACTCGGTGGCCGTGGACGCCCAGCCGAAGCTGGCGGTCCCGGACGCCCCCGGCAACCTGACCGCGGCGCCCGGCGACGGCAAGGTCGGCCTGACCTGGGACCTGCCCACCAACACCAGCGAAATCGACAACATGCAGGTCGCCTACCGGGAGTCGGGCGCGGCCAACTACCTGCCCTGGGTTGACCTGGCGAAGGACGCCACCAGTTACGACGTCACCGGACTGACCAACGGCACCGAGTACAACTTCATCGTGCGCGCGCTGAACGGCGCGGGCCGCGGCGCCGAGGCGCGGGTGGACGCGACGCCCGAGGCGGGGCCGGGCAAGGTGCCGTCCGCGCCGGCCGACCTGGCGGCGACGGCCGGCGACACCCAAGTGACGTTGACGTGGACCCATGGGCGGGACAACAGCATCACCAAGTACCAGGTCCGCTACATTGAAGGCGCCAGCGTGCCCGACAGCGAGCCTTGGACCGACATCGCCGGCAGCAACGCCGGCACCACCGGCCACACGGTGACCGGCCTGACCAACGACACCCTGCACGCCTTCGAGATCCGCGCGGTGAACGCCGACGGCGCGGGCGCGGCCTCGGCGGTGACGGCGACGCCGAAGCTGGCGATCCCCGAAGCCCCCGGCAACCTGACCGCGGCGCCGGGCGACGGCAAGGTCGGCCTGACCTGGGACCTGCCCACCAACACCAGCGAAATCGACAGGATGCAGGTGGCATACAAGCTGAAGAGCGCGGCGAACTTCCAGCCCTGGGTCGACCTGGCGAAGGACGCGACCAGCCACGAGGTCACCGGCCTGACCAACGGCAGCGAGTACACGTTTATCGTGCGCGCGCTGAACGGCGCGGGCCGCGGCGCCGTGGCGGAGGTGGACGCGACGCCGGTGGCGGTGCCGACCGCGCCGACCGGCCTGGCGGCGGCCCCCGGCGACACCCAGGTCGTCCTGAGCTGGACCCTGCCGGCCAACTCCGGCGCGCTGACCAAGGTGCAGGCGCGCCACAAGGCGGACACGGCGAAAGACTGGCAGGCCTGGGTTGACCTGGCGGCGGACGCCACCACCCACACCGTGACCGGCCTGACCAACGGCGAGCTCTACAACTTCGAGGTGCGGGCGGAGAACGCCTCCGGCCCCGGCGCGGCGGCGTCGGTCTCGGCCACTCCGGTTCCCCCGCTGGTGGCGCCGGGCGCGCCGACCAACCTGAGCGCGGTGCCCGGCGACACCGAGGTGGTGGTGCTGTGGACCCTGCCCACCAACACCAGACAGATCGACAGCGTCGAGCTGCGCCACAAGGTGAAGACGGACCCCGACACCGGCTGGAGCCAGTGGACCTCCCTGGCGGGCACGGCGGAGCGTTCCCGGGTGACGGGCTTGGCCAACGGCACCGACTACCTGTTCGAGGTCCGCGCGGTCAACACCGCGGGCACGGGCCCGTCGGCCAGTGTCGAGGGCACGCCGCAGCTGTCGAAGCCTTCGGCCCCCAGTAACCTGCAGGCCAGCTCTGGCGACACAACGGTGACCCTGACCTGGGACCTGCCGGACAAGGGCACCGTGGACACCATCGACGTGCGCCACAAGAAGAAGACGGACACGGCCTGGGGCCAATGGACCCGGCTGGCCAAGGACGCCACCACCACCACCGTGACCAGCCTCGACAACGGCGTGACCTACGAGTTCGAAGTCCGCGCCAGCAACGGCGCCGGCAGCAGCGACCCGGTGGCCGTGGACGCCCAGCCGAAGCTGGCGGTGCCGGAAGCCCCGACGAGCCTGACGGCAACCGGCGGCAACGCCCAGGTGGAATTGAGCTGGACCCTGCCGACCAACGCCAGCGTGATCGGCGCCGTGCAAGTGCGCTGGAAGGCCACCGCCGACCTGCCGTTCACCGCCAGCGATGCCTGGACCGACCTCGCCGGCACAGCCACCACCTACACGGCGACGGGCCTGACCAACGGCACCGGCTACACTTTCGAAGTGCGCGCCACCAACACCGCCGGCGACGGCCCCGCGGCCACCGCCGCGGCCACACCGATGGCGCCCTCGACTCCGGCGCGCACGTTGACCTTCACCTTCTCCGATGACGGCAGCACCAGCACTGTTGCCGCCTCTGGCAGTTTGGATGTTTCGAGTTTCAATCTTGAGCGAACAGGCACAAAGGTCGAAGTCGGCAGAATCAGGATAAACGATACGGCAATCTATGAAATTCGTCCGTCTAGCGCGACAGCGTTCAATCGCTACAACTTGCTGCCGGACTTCGTAACCACCGGCCTAAGTTCCTACGACGGCACAGAGGAGTTGCAGGGCGTCAGTGATTACGACTCCAACTTCTACATCCGGTTCAGCACCTACTCCAAGTACCTGGAAATAGACCAAGCCAATCTCACGGGGGACATCTACAACCCGACCGGAGATCAGGTAACATTCTCGGGCACCCTGCTCAACACCCTGGGCGACAACGACTTCCACATCGAGCTTGCGTTTGGCAATCAGAAGATCGTTTACACGGCAACACCGCCGCCGGTACCCGCCGCGCCCACCAACCTGGCCGCCGCGCCCGGCGACACCGAAGTCACGCTGAGCTGGAACAACCCGAACGATTCCAGCATCACCAAGTACCAGTTCCGCCAGGCCCAGGGCGCAACCGTGCCCGGCAGCACCGCCTGGACCGACATCACTGGCAGCGGCGCCGGCACCACCAGTCACACGGTCACCGGTCTAACCAACGGCCAGCAATACGCCTTCCAGATCCGGGCGGTGAACAACGGCGGCAACAGCGACGCCTCCGACACCGTCACCGCGACGCCGCGGGTCGACACTGATCCCAGCTTCGGCACCGAGACCATTGCCGACCAGAGCTACACCCGCAACACGGCCATCGCCACGCTGACCCTGCCGGAAGCCACCGGCGGCAACGGCACGCTGACCTACAGCCTGAGCCCGAACGCCCCGGCGGGCCTGAACTTCGACGCCACCAACCGCACCCTCACCGGCACCCCGAGCGCGGTCCAGGATGCGACGCAGTACACCTACACCGCCACCGACGCGGACGGCGACACGGCGACACTCACGTTCAACATCACCATTGCCGAGGCGGTCGAGCCGCCCGCCAGCCCCAGCAACCTGATCGCCATAGCCGGCGACACCAGGGTCACCCTGGTCTGGATCGATCCGAACGACCCCACCATCACCGGGTACGAAGTACTCTACGAATACGGCTCCGATCCCTGGGAGCCCATTGAGGGCAGCGACGCCACGACCACCCGCCACACCGTGGAGAACCTGGTCAACGGCACCGAGTACACCTTCCAGATCCGCGCCGTGGCCGGCAAAGTCCCGGGCGATCCCTCGATCGCGGTCAAGGCGACGCCGCAAGTGGCGGTTCCCGACGCCCCGGAGAACCTGACGGCCACCGCGGGCGACCGCTCGGTGGGCCTGAGCTGGGACCTGCCCACCAACGCCAGCGTGCTGGACAAGGTGCAGGTGCGCCACCAGGCCCGGGGCGAGACCACCTGGGAGCCCTGGACCGACCTGGCCGCGGACGCCACCACCCACACCGTGGCCAACCTCAAGAACGGCCAGGACTACTTCTTTGAAGTGCGCGCGGAGAGCGCGTCCGGCACCGGCCCGGCGGCGCGGACGGCCGGAAGGCCGGAGCTGGCGGTCCCCGGCGCCCCGACTGGGCTCAGCGCCACGGCGGGCAACGCCGAAGTGGACCTGGCCTGGACGCTGCCCACCAACACCAGCGAGATCGACGCGGTGCAGGTGCGCTGGAAGGCGACGGTGGACCTGCCGTTTGACGACGACCGCGACAAGTGGACCGACCTGCCGTCCGCCGACGCCACCAGCCACAAGGTCACCGGCCTGACCAATGGCACCGGCTACACCTTCCAGGTGCGCGCCACCAACAGCGCCGGCAACGGCGACCCCGCCACCGGCGCGGCGACGCCGCGGGCGCCCCCGCTGGTGGCGCCGGGCGCGCCCACCAACCTGAGCACGGTGCCCGGCGACACCGAGGTGGTGGTGCTGTGGACGCTGCCGACCAACACCAGCCAGATCGACAGCGTCGAGCTGCGCCACAAGGTGAAGACGGCCCCCGACACCGGCTGGAGCGCATGGACCTCCCTGGCGGGCACTGCGGAGCGTTCCCGGGTGACGGGCCTGGTCAACGGCACCGAATACCTGTTCGAAGTCCGCGCGGTCAACACCGCGGGCACGGGCCCGTCGGCCAGCGTCGAGGGCACGCCGCAGCTGGCGAAGCCTTCGGCCCCGAGCAACCTGCAGGCCAGCTCCGGCGACACCCAGGTGACCCTGACCTGGGACCTGCCGGACAAGGGCACGGTGGACAGCATCGACGTGCGCCACAAGAAGAGGGCGGACACGAGCTGGGGCCAATGGACCCGGCTGGCGGCGGACGCCACCACCCACACCGTGACCGGTCTCGACAACGGCGTGCCCTACGAGTTCGAAGTCCGCGCCACCAACGCCGCCGGCAGCAGCGACTCGGTGGCCGTGGCCGGAACGCCGAAGCTGGCGGTCCCGGACGCCCCCGGCAACCTGACTGCCACCGTGGGCGACGGCGCGGTGGGCCTGACCTGGGACCTGCCCACCAACACCAGCGAAATCGACAACATGCAGGTCGCCTACCGGGAGTCGGGCGCGGCCAACTACCTGCCCTGGGTTGACCTGGCGAAGGACGCGACCAGCTACGACGTCACCGGGCTGACCAACGGCACCGAGTACAACTTCATCGTGCGCGCGCTGAACGGCGCGGGCCGCGGCGCCGAGGCGAAGGTGGACGCGACGCCCGAGGCGGGGCCGGGCAAGGTGCCTTCCGCCCCCGCCGATCTGGCGGCGACGGCCGGCGACACCAAGGTTTCGCTGGCGTGGACCCAGTCGCGCGACAACAGCATCACGAAGTACCAGTTCCGCTACGCCGAAGGCGCGTCCGTGCCCGGCACCGAGAGCTGGACCGACATCGCCGGCAGCGGCGCCGGCACCACCGGCCACGAAGTGACCGGCCTGACCAACGACACCCTGCACGCCTTCGAAATCCGCGCGGTGAACGCCGACGGCGCGGGCGCGGCCTCGGCGGTGACGGCGACGCCGAAGCTGGCGATCCCCGAAGCCCCCGGCAACCTGACCGCCACCGTGGGCGACGGCGCGGTGGGCCTGACCTGGGACCTGCCCACCAACACCAGCGAAATCGACAAGATGCAGGTGGCATACCGTGAGTCGGGCGCGGCCAACTACCTGCCCTGGGTCGACCTGGCGAAGGACGCCACCAGTTACGACGTCACCGGCCTGACCAACGGCACCGAGTACAACTTCATCGTGCGCGCGCTGAACGGCGCGGGCCGCGGCGCCGAGGCGAAGGTGGACGCGACGCCCGAAGCGCCTCCGGGCAAGGTGCCGTCCGCGCCCGCCGACCTGGCGGCGACGGCCGGCGACACCCAAGTGACGTTGACGTGGACCCATGCGCGGGACAACAGCATCACCAAGTACCAGGTCCGCTATATTGAAGGCGCCAGCGTGCCCGACAGCGAGCCTTGGACCGACATTGCCGGCAGCAACGCCGGCACCACTGGTCACACGGTGACCGGCCTGACCAACGACACCCTGCACGCCTTCGAAATCCGCGCGGTGAACGCCGACGGCGCCGGCGCGGCCTCGGCGGTGACGGCGACGCCGAAGCTGGCGATCCCCGAAGCCCCCGGCAACCTGACCGCGGCGCCGGGCGACGGCAAGGTCGGCCTGACCTGGGACCTGCCCACCAACACCAGCGAAATCGACAGGATGCAGGTGGCATACAAGCTGAAGAGCGCGGCGAACTTCCAGCCCTGGGTTGACCTGGCGAAAGACGCCACCAGTTACGAAGTCACCGGCCTGACCAACGGCAGCGAGTACACGTTCATCGTGCGCGCGCTGAACGGCGCGGGCCGCGGCGCCGTGGCGGAGGTGGATTCGACGCCGGTGGCGGTGCCGACCGCGCCGACCGGCCTGGCGGCGGCCCCCGGCGACACCCAGGTCGTCCTGAGCTGGACCCTGCCGACAAACTCCGGCGTGCTGACCAAGGTGCAGGCGCGCCACAAGGCGGACACGGCGAAAGACTGGGAGGCTTGGGTTGACCTGGCCGCGGACGCCACCACCCACACCGTGACCGGCCTGACCAACGGCGAGCTGTACAACTTCGAGGTGCGGGCGGAGAACGCCTCCGGCGCCGGCGCGGCGGCGTCGGTCTCGGCCACTCCGGTTCCCCCGCTGGTGGCGCCTGGGGCGCCGACCAACCTGAGCGCGGTACCCGGCGACACCGAGGTGGTGGTGCTGTGGACCCTGCCGACCAACACCAGGCAAATCGACAGCGTCGAACTGCGCCACAAGGTGAAGGCGGCCCCCGACACCGGCTGGAGCCAGTGGACCTCCCTGGACGGCACGGCGGACCGTTCCCGGGTGACGGGCCTGGCCAACGGCACCGACTACCTGTTCGAGGTCCGTGCGGTGAACACCGCGGGCACGGGCCCATCGGCCAGCGTCGAGGGCACGCCGCAGCTGGCGAAGCCCTCGGCCCCGAGCAACCTGCAGGCCAGCGCCGGCGACACAACGGTGACCCTGACTTGGGATCTGCCGGACAAGGGCACTGTGGACACCATCGACGTGCGCCACAAGAAGAAGACGGACACGGCCTGGGGCCAATGGACCCGGCTGGCCGCGGACGCCACCACCACCACCGTGACCGCCCTCGACAACGGCGTGGCCTACGAGTTCGAAGTCCGCGCCAGCAACGGCGCCGGCAGCAGCGACTCGGTGGCCGTGGACGCCCAGCCGAAGCTGGCGGCGCCCGATGCGCCGACCAACCTGACGGCCACCGCCGGCAACGCCCAGGTCACGCTCAACTGGACGCTGCCGACGAACACGAGTTTCATTGGCAAGGTGGTGGTGCGTTACCGCGAGGCGTCGGAAACCGAATGGGGGACGCCGCAGTTGCTGTCGAGAACGGCGACCTCCTACACGGCAACGGGCCTGACCAACGGCACGGCGTACACGTTCCAGGTGCAGGTGCAGAACAATGCGGGCGAAGGCGCGGCGACGGTGGATGCGACGCCGCGGGCCCCGACTCCAGCGCGCACGCTAACTTTCACCTTCTCCGATGACGGCACCACCACCACCATTGCCGCCTCCGGAAGCCTGGATATGTCTGGCTTCACAGATGTCGGGGATACCGTGCCGCAACACGTCATTTACATCAAGATAGACGATACCGATGAACTCTGGGCATTTCATCCGGCGTCGCTCGCCAACGGCGCCCCATCGAGGCGCTACGAGGATCTGCCGGACTTCATCAAGACCGGTAGGAGTTCCTTCACGGGTTACAACGAAATCTTAAACCTGGTCAACTACAGCAACGATTTCACCATCCTGTTCAACACCTACCGCAAGTACATGGTCGTGGACAAGGCCAGCCTCAACGGGGACATCTATAACCCGACGGGCAAGACGGTAACGTACTCCGGCACCGTGCTCGATACCTTGGGCGACAACGATTTCCACATCGAACTTGCGTTTGGCAATCAGAAGATCGTTTACACGGCAACACCGCCGCCGGTACCCGCCGCGCCCGCCAACCTGGCCGCCGCGCCCGGCGACACCGAAGTCACCCTGAGCTGGAACAACCCGAACGATTCCAGCATCACCAAATACCAGTTCCGCCAGGCCCAGGGCGCAACCGTGCCCGGCAGCACCGCCTGGACCGACATCACTGGCAGCGGCGCCGGCACCACCAGTCACACGGTCACCGGTCTAACCAACGGCCAGCAATACGCCTTCCAGATCCGGGCGGTGAACAACGGCGGCAACAGCGACGCCTCCGACACCGTCACCGCGACGCCGCGGGTCGACACTGATCCCAGCTTCGGCACCGAGACCATTGCCGACCAGAGCTACACCCGCAACACGGCCATCGCCACGCTGACCCTGCCGGAAGCCACCGGCGGCAACGGCACGCTGACCTACAGCCTGAGCCCGAACGCCCCGGCCGGCCTGAACTTCGACGCCACCAACCGCACCCTCACCGGCACCCCGAGCGCGGTCCAGGATGCGACGCAGTACACCTACACCGTCACCGACGCGGACGGCGACACGGCCAGCCTGACGTTCGACATCACCATATCGGAGGCGGTGGAGCCGCCCGCCAAGCCCAGAAACTTCACCGCCGTAGCCGGCGACACGGAGGTCACACTGATCTGGGCCGACCCCAGGGACGACAGCATCACCAAGTACCAGATATTCGATTTTGAAAACGTGGGCTTTGACCTGTGGGATGACATTCCCGGCAGTGACGCCACCACCATCACCCACACCGTGACCGGCCTGACCAACGGCACCGAGTACACCTTCCAGATCCGCGCCGTGGCCGGCAGCCTGCCGGGCGAGGCCTCCGACGCGGTCAAGGCGACGCCGCAAGTGGCGGTTCCCGACGCCCCGGACAACCTGACGGCCACCGCGGGCGACCGCTCCGTGAGCCTGAGCTGGGACCTGCCCACCAACGCCAGCATGCTGGACAAGGTGCAGGTGCGCCACCAGGCCCGGGGCGAGACCACCTGGGAGCCCTGGACCGACCTGGCCGCGGACGCCACCACCCACACCGTGGCCAACCTGAAGAACGGCCAGGACTACCTCTTTGAAGTGCGCGCGGAGAGCGCGTCCGGCACCGGCCCGGCGGCGCGGACGGCCGGAAGGCCGGAGCTGGCGGTCCCCGGCGCCCCGACCGGGCTCAGCGCCACGGCGGGCAACGCCGAAGTGGACCTGGCCTGGACGCTGCCCACCAACACCAGCGAGATCGACGCCGTGCAGGTGCGCTGGAAGGCCACGGTGGACCTGCCCTTCGACAACGACCGCGACAAGTGGACCGACCTGCCGTCCGCCGACGCCACCAGCCACAAGGTCACCGGGCTGACCAACGGCACCGGCTACACCTTCCAGGTGCGCGCCACCAACAGCGCCGGCAACGGCGACCCCGCCACCGGCGCGGCGACGCCGCGGGCGCCGCCACTGGTTGCGCCGGGCGCGCCGACCAACCTGAGCACGGTGCCCGGCGACACCGAGGTGGTGGTGCTGTGGACGCTGCCGACCAACACCAGCCAGATCGACAGCGTCGAGCTGCGCCACAAGGTGAAGACGGCCCCCGACACCGGCTGGAGCCAGTGGACCTCCCTGGCCGGCACGGCGGAGCGTTCCCGGGTGACGGGCCTGGTCAACGGCACCGACTACCTGTTCGAGGTCCGCGCGGTGAACACCGCGGGCACCGGCCCGTCGGCCAGCGTCGAGGGCACGCCGAATCTGGCGAAGCCCTCGTCCCCCAGCAACCTGCAGGCCAGCTCCGGCGACACAACGGTGACCCTGACCTGGGACCTGCCGGACAAGGGCACCGTGGACAGCATCGACGTGCGCCACAAGAAGAGGGCGGACACAAGCTGGGGCCAATGGACCCTGCTGGCGGCGGATGCCACTACCCGCACCGTGACCGGCCTCGACAACGGCGTGCCCTACGAGTTCCAGGTCCGCGCCACCAACGCCGCCGGCAGCAGCGACCCGGTGGCCGTGGCCGGAACGCCGAAGCTGGCGGTCCCGGACGCCCCCGGCAACCTGACCGCCTCCGCGGGCGACGGCGCGGTGGCCCTGACCTGGGACCTGCCCACCAACACCAGCGAAATCGACAATATGCAGGTGGCATACCGTGAGTCGGGCGCGGCCAACTACCTGCCCTGGGTCGACCTGGCGAAGGACGCCACCAGTTACGACGTCACCGGCCTGACCAACGGCACCGAGTACAACTTCATCGTGCGCGCGCTGAACGGCGCGGGCCGCGGCGCCGAGGCGCGGGTGGACGCGACGCCCGAGGCGGGGCCGGGCAAGGTGCCGTCCTCGCCGGCCGACCTGGCGGCGACGGCCGGCGACACCAAGGTTTCGCTGGCGTGGACCCAGTCGCGCGACAACAGCATCACGAAGTACCAGTTCCGCTACGCCGAAGGCGCGTCCGTGCCCGGCACCGAGAGCTGGACCGACATTGCCGGCAGCAACGCCGGCACCACCGGTCACACGGTGACCGGCCTGACCAACGACACCCTGCACGCCTTCGAGATCCGCGCGGTGAACGCCGACGGCGCGGGCGCGGCCTCGGCGGTGACGGCGACGCCGAAGCTGGCGATCCCCGAAGCCCCCGGCAACCTGACCGCGGCGCCGGGCGACGGCAAGGTCGGCCTGACCTGGGACCTGCCCACCAACACCAGCGAAATCGACAGGATGCAGGTGGCATACAAGCTGAAGAGCGCGGCGAACTTCCAGCCCTGGGTTGACCTGGCGAAAGACGCCACCAGTTACGAAGTCACCGGCCTGACCAACGGCAGCGAGTACACGTTCATCGTGCGCGCGCTGAACGGCGCGGGCCGCGGCGCCGTGGCGGAGGTGGATTCGACGCCGGTGGCGGTGCCGACCGCGCCGACCGGCCTGGCGGCGGCCCCCGGCGACACCCAGGTCGTCTTGAGCTGGACCCTGCCGGCCAACTCCGGCGCGCTGACCAAGGTGCAGGCGCGCCACAAGGCGGACACGGCGAAGGACTGGGAGGCCTGGGTTGACCTGGCCGCGGACGCCACCACCCACACCGTGACCGGCCTGACCAACGGGCAGCTGTACAACTTCGAGGTGCGGGCGGAGAACGCCTCCGGCCCTGGCGCGGCGGCGTCGGTCTCGGCCACTCCGGTGCCCCCGCTGGTGGCGCCGGGCGCGCCGACCAACCTGAGCGCGGTACCCGGCGACACCGAGGTGGTGGTGCTGTGGACCCTGCCGACCAACACCAGGCAGATCGACAGCGTCGAGCTGCGCCACAAGGTGAAGGCGGCCCCCGACACCGGCTGGAGCCAGTGGACCTCCCTGGCCGGCACGGCGGAGCGTTCCCGGGTGACGGGCCTGGCCAACGGCACCGACTACCTGTTCGAGGTCCGCGCGGTGAACGCCGCGGGCACGGGCCCGTCGGCCAGCGTCGAGGGCACGCCGCAGCTGGCGAAGCCGTCGGCCCCGAGCAACCTGCAGGCCAGCGCCGGCGACACAACGGTGACCCTGACCTGGGATCTGCCGGACAAGGGCGCGGTCGACACCATCGACGTGCGCCACAAGAAGAAGACGGACACGGCCTGGGGCCTCTGGACCCAGCTGGCCAAGGACGCCACCACCACCACCGTGACCGCCCTCGACAACGGCGTGA
This sequence comes from Candidatus Rariloculaceae bacterium, assembly GCA_965221035.1. Lineage (GTDB taxonomy): Bacteria > Pseudomonadota > Gammaproteobacteria > Steroidobacterales > Rariloculaceae > UBA6522. Next base: position 1,948,334 of record OZ244860.1, on the reverse strand, counting down.
CCTACGAGTTCGAGGTCCGCGCCACCAACCTCGCCGGCAGCAGCGCCGCGGTGGCGGTGGACGCCCAGCCGAAGCTGGCGGTGCCCGAAGCCCCGACAAGCCTGACGGCAACCGGCGGCAACGCCCAGGTCGAATTGAGCTGGACCCTGCCGACCAACGCCAGCGTGATCGGCGCCGTGCAGGTGCGCTGGAAGGCCACCGCCGACCTGCCGTTCACCGCCACCGACGCCTGGACCGACCTCGCCGGCACGGCCACCGCCTACACGGCGACGGGCCTGACCAACGGCACCGGCTACACCTTCGCAGTGCGCGCCACCAACACCGCCGGCGACGGCCCCGCGGCCACCACCTCGGCCACACCGGCGCTGCCGCCGGCTATTGCGGTGTCGCCGGACAGCCTCCAGATCAGGCCGGCCGCCAGCGCCTCCTTCACCGCGGCGCTGTCCACCGCACCGAGCGGCACGGTGACCGTGGCCGTAACCAGCAACGACAGCGACGTGACGGTGGATTCGGCTTCGTCCAGCCTGACCTTCACCACGGCGAACTTCGCCACGCCGCAAACGGTGACCGTGAACATGGTTGCGAACCCGGTCGACGGCAACGCGACCATCAACCTGGCCGCCAGCGGCGGTGGCTACGCCGGCGTGACCGCCTCGGTGGCGGTGAGCCTGGAGCCCGTACCCAGCTTCGGCACGCAGACGGTGGCCGACCAGACCTACAGCCAGGATCTGGCCATCACCACCTTGAACCTGCCCGAAGCCACCGGCGGCGACACTCCGCTGACCTACACGCTGACGCCAACGCCTCCGGCGGGATTGGTCTTCGACGCCGCGAACCGCACCCTCGCCGGCACGCCGACCGCGGTCCAGGTTGCGACGCCATACACCTATACCGTCACCGATGACAATGGCGACGCGGCAAGCCTCACGTTCAACATCACAATCACCTTGCCGCCGGCGCCGGACGCGCCCACAGGCTTGGCCGCGGTGGGCAGCGACACCAAGGTCACATTGACCTGGACGGACCCGGGCAACACCTCCATCACCAAGTACCAGCTGCGCTACCGTGAAGGTCCCACCGTGCCCGACACCGCCGACTGGGAGGACATCCCCGGCAGCGATGACACGACCACAACGCACCAAGTGAGCGGCCTCCTCAACGGTTACGAATACGCGTTCCAGATTCGCGCGGTGAACGCCGGCGGCGAGAGCGACCCCTCGGCAACGGTGACGGCAAGGCCGTCGATCGAAGGCCGACCGCCCCCCGCAACCATAGTCAGCGTGGGTCCGGGCAGCAACGACAAAGACCTCGATATTGTCTGGAACTGGAGCCTCGGGGATTCGGCGTGCACCATGAATTCCTACACGATCGAATACAAGAGAAGCGATGCTTCCGAGTGGAACGACCACGCCGCAACCAAGCCGAACTCGCCCGAGCATGGAGTGTTTGAAATCTACGAGGATCTTGGTACCGGGGTCACCAACAAGCGCAACACGATCAACTTGCAGACCGTTGGTCGCAATCCCGGTGAGGTCGGCGTATCGCTGGATGACACCACTTACGATGTCCGTATCCGCATGTGGTCACTGGTCTGCTTTGAGTTGGACCAAGACTTTCCAGACCATGAAAGCGGCAGGCCGCTCTACCTGTTGGGCAAGCCGACCAGCTTCACCGCAACCGCGGGTGACGCGAAGGCGACGCTGGCGGCAACCGTGGCGCAGCGCGGCCCGGCGATCCAGAAGTGGCAGTACACCTACAAAGAGGGCGCCGCCGGCACCTACATCGACTGGACCGACATCGCCGACAGCGCTTCCTTGACGATTTCCGACAAGGATGTGGCGGGCCTGACCAACGGCACCACCTATACCTTCAAGGTGCGCGGGGTTCACGAGCAAGGCGCGGGCGCCGAGTCCGATGAGGTCACGGTGACGCCGCGGGTGAACGTAACGCCAAGCTTCGGCGTCAACACGATTGCCGACCAGACCTACACCCAGAGCACGGCGATCACCACCCTGACGCTGCCTGAGGCAACCGGCGGCAACATCCCGCTGACCTACACGCTGACCCCGAACGCCCCGGATGGTCTGGTGTTTGACGCCACGAACCGCACCTTGACCGGCACGCCGACCACGGCCCAGCAGGCGACGCAGTACACCTACACCGCCACCGACGACGACGGTGACACGGCGACGCTGACGTTCAACATCACCGTCGAGGCGCTACCGGTGCCGTCGGCACCGACGGGACTTGCGGCGGCGGCGGGCAACGCCCGGGTGGTCTTGACGTGGACGGATCCGAGCAACGACAGCATCAGCCGGTACCAGGTGCGCTACGGTGCAGGCGCGAGCGTGCCAGCCACCGCCACCTGGGCGGACATCCCCGGTAGCGGCGCCACCACCGTGCGGCACGAGGTGACGGGCCTGACCAACGATACGCAGTACGCGTTCGAGCTCCGCGCGGTGAACGCCACGGGCGAGGGCGCGGCGGCCGGCCCGGTGACGGCGACGCCTTCGACCAACACGACACCGAGCTTCGGCACGCGGACGGTGGCGGACCAGAGCTACGTGCAGAACACGGAGATCGCCACGCTGACGTTGCCGGCGGCAGAGGGCGGCGACGCGCCGCTGACGTACAGCCTGAGCCCGGACGCGCCGGACGGCCTGACGTTCAGCGCCACCAACCGCACACTGAGCGGTACGCCGACGGCATCGCAGGCGGCGACGACGTACACCTACACGGCGACCGACGCGGACGGCGGCACGGTGAGCCTGACGTTCGCCATCACGATCGCCGAGGACCAGATGCCGACGTTCGGTACGGCCACGGTGGAGAATCAGACGTACACCCAGAACACGGCAATCGCGACGCTGAACCTGCCGGCGGCGAGCGACGGTGACGGCACGCTGACGTACAGCCTGAGCCCGAACGCCCCGGACGGCCTAGCCTTTAGCGCCACCAACCGCACCCTGACCGGCACGCCGACCACGGCGCAGCGGGCGACGCAGTACACCTACACCGCCACGGATGCGGACGGCGACACGGCGACCCTGACGTTCAACATCACCGTCGAGGCGCTGCCGGTACCGTCGGCACCGACGGGCCTGGCCGCTGCGGCGGGCAACGCCAGGGTAGTCCTGACCTGGACGGACCCGAGCAACGACAGCATCAGCCGGTACCAGGTCCGCTACGGCGCAGGCGCAACCGTACCGTCCACCGCCACCTGGGCCGACATCCCGAGCAGTGGCGCCACCACCGTGCGGCACGAGGTGACGGGCCTGACCAACGACACCCAGTACGCCTTCGAGATCCGTGCGGTGAACGCCACAGGCGAGGGCGCGGCGGCCGGCCCGGTGACGGCGACGCCTTCGACCAACACGACGCCGAGCTTCGGCACGCGGACGGTGGCGGACCAGAGCTACGTGCAGAACACGGAGATCGCCACGCTGACGCTGCCGCAAGCGGAAGGCGGCGACGCGCCGCTGACGTACAGCCTGAGCCCGGATGCGCCGGACGGCCTGACGTTCAATGCCACCAACCGCACCCTCACCGGCACGCCCACGGGCACGCAGTCGGCGACGACGTACACCTACACGGCGACCGACGCGGACGGCGGCACGGTGAGCCTGACGTTCGACATCACCATCACGGCCGACCAGATGCCGACGTTCGGCGCGGCGACGGTGGAGAATCAGACGTACACCCAGAACACGGCAATCGCGACGCTGAACCTGCCGGCGGCGAGCGACGGCGACGGCACGCTGACATACAGCCTGACCCCGAACGCCCCGGATGGCCTGACCTTCAGCGCCACGAACCGCACCTTGACCGGTACGCCGACCACGGCCCAGCGGGCGACGCAGTACACCTACACCGCGACGGACGCGGACGGCGACACGGCGACCCTGACGTTCAACATCACCGTCGAGGCGCTACCGGTGCCGGCGGCACCCACTGGCCTGGCAGCGGCGGCGGGCAACGCCCGGGTGATCCTGACGTGGACGGATCCGAGCAACGACAGCATCAGCAAGTACCAGGTGCGCTACGGTGCCGGCGCAACCGTACCGTCCACTGAAACCTGGGCCGACATCCCCGGCAGCGGTGCGACCACCGTGCGCCACGAGATCACGGGCCTGACCAACGATACGCAGTACGCCTTCGAGATCCGTGCGGTGAACGCCACAGGCGAGGGCGCGGCGGCCGGCCCGGTGACGGCAACGCCTTCGACCGACACGACGCCGAGCTTCGGCACGCGGACGGTGGCGGACCAGAGCTACGTGCAGAACACGGCGATCACCGCGCTGACGCTGCCGCAGGCGGAGGGCGGCGATGCCCCGCTGACGTACAGCCTGAGCCCGGACGCGCCGGACGGCCTGGCCTTCAACGCCACCAACCGCACACTGAGCGGTACGCCGACGGCATCGCAGTCGGCGACGACGTACACCTACACGGCGACCGACGCGGACGGCGGCACGGTGAGCCTGACGTTCGACATCACGATCGCCGAGGACCAGATGCCGACGTTCGGCGCGGCGACGGTGGAGAATCAGACGTACACGCAGAACACGCAGATCGCCACCCTGACGCTGCCGCAAGCGAGCAACGGCGACATTCCGCTGACCTACACGCTGACCCCGGACGCACCAGCGGGCCTGACGTTCGACGCCACGAACCGCACCCTGACCGGCACGCCGACCACGGCGCAGCGGGCGACGGCCTACACCTACACCGCCACGGACGACGACGGTGACACGGCGACGCTGACGTTCAACATCACGGTCGAGGCGCTGCCGGTGCCGTCTGCGCCGACGGGACTTGCGGCGGCGGCGGGCAACGCCAGAGTAGTCCTGACGTGGACGGACCCGGACAACGACAGCATCAGCAAGTACCAGGTGCGCTACGGTGCAGGCGCAACCGTACCGGCCACCGAAACCTGGGCGGACATCTCCGGCAGCGGTGCGACGACCGTGCGCCACGAGATCACGGGCCTGACCAACGACACCCAGTACGCGTTCGAGATCCGCGCGGTGAACGCCACGGGCGAGGGCGCGGCGGCCGGCCCGGTGACGGCGACGCCTTCGACCAACACCACACCGAGCTTCGGCACGCGGACGGTGGCGGACCAGAGCTACGTGCAGAACACGGAGATCGCCACGCTGACGCTGCCGGCGGCAGAGGGCGGCGACGTGCCGCTGACGTACAGCCTGAGCCCGGACGCGCCGGACGGCCTGGCCTTCAACGCCACCAACCGCACGCTCACGGGCACGCCCACGGCATCGCAGTCGGCGACGACGTATACCTACACAGTCACCGACAACGATGGCGACGCGGTCAGCCTGACGTTCGCCATTACGGTCGCCGAGGACCGGATGCCGACGTTCGGCGCGGCGACGGTGGAGAATCAGACGTACACCCAGAACACGGCAATCGCGACGCTGAACCTGCCGGCGGCGAGCGACGGCGACGGCACGCTGACGTACAGCCTGACCCCGAACGCCCCGGACGGCCTAGCCTTTAGCGCCACGAACCGCACCCTGACCGGCACGCCGACCACGGCGCAGCGGGCGACGCAGTACACCTACACCGCCACGGACGCGGATGGTGACACGGCGACGCTGACGTTCAACATCACCATCGAGGCGCTGCCGGTGCCGTCGGCGCCGACGGGCCTGGCCGCTGCGGCGGGCAACGCCAGGGTAGTCCTGACGTGGACGGACCCGGACAACGACAGCATCAGCAAGTACCAGGTACGCTACGGCGCCGGCTCGAGCGTGCCGTCGACCGAAACCTGGGCGGACATCCCCGGCAGCGGTGCGACGACCGTGCGGCACGAGGTGACGGGCCTGACCAACGACACCCAGTACGCCTTCGAGATCCGTGCGGTGAACGCCACAGGCGAGGGCGCGGCGGCCGGCCCGGTGACGGCGACGCCTTCGACCAACACCACACCGAGCTTCGGCACGCGGACGGTGGCGGACCAGAGCTACGTGCAGAACACGGAGATCGCCACGCTGACGCTGCCGCAGGCGGAAGGCGGCGACGCGCCGCTGACCTACAGCCTGAGCCCGGATGCGCCGGACGGCCTGACGTTCAATGCCACCAACCGCACCCTCACCGGCACGCCCACGGGCACGCAGGCGGCGACGACGTACACCTACACGGCGACCGACGCGGACGGCGGCACGGTGAGCCTGACGTTCGACATCACGATCGCCGAGGACCAGATGCCGACGTTCGGCGCGGCCACGGTGGAGAATCAGACGTACACGCAGAACACGGCAATCGCGACGCTGAACCTGCCGGCGGCGAGTGACGGTGACGGCACGCTGACATACAGCCTGACCCCGAACGCCCCGGATGGCCTGACCTTCAGCGCCACGAACCGCACCTTGACCGGTACGCCGACCACGGCCCAGCAGGCGACGCAGTACACCTACACCGCCACGGACGCGGACGGTGACACGGCGACGCTGACGTTCAACATCACGGTCGAGGCGCTGCCGGTACCGGCCGCACCCACTGGCTTGGCGGCGGCGGCGGGTAATGCCAGGGTGGTCCTGACGTGGACGGACCCGGACAACGACAGCATCAGCCGGTACCAGGTCCGCTACGGCGCAGGCGCAACCGTGCCGTCCACCGAAACCTGGGCGGACATCCCTGGCAGCGGCGCCACCACCGTGCGTCACGAGGTGACGGGCCTGACCAACGATACGCAGTACGCGTTCGAGGTCCGCGCGGTGAACGCCACGGGCGAGGGCGCGGCGGCCGGCCCGGTGACGGCGACGCCTTCGACCAACACCACGCCGAGCTTTGGCACGCGGACGGTGGCGGACCAGAGCTACGTGCAGAACACGGAGATCGCCACGCTGACGCTGCCGCAAGCGGAAGGCGGCGACGCGCCGCTGACGTACAGCCTGAGCCCGGATGCGCCGGACGGCCTGACGTTCAATGCCACCAACCGCACCCTCACCGGCACGCCCACGGGCACGCAGTCGGCGACGACGTACACCTACACGGCGACCGACGCGGACGGCGGCACGGTGAGCCTGACGTTCGACATCACGATCACCGAGGACCGGATGCCGACGTTCGGCGCGGCGACGGTGGAGAATCAGACGTACACCCAGAACACGGAGATCGCCACCCTGACGCTGCCGCAAGCGAGCAATGGCGACATCCCGCTGACCTACACACTGACCCCGAACGCCCCGGATGGTCTGACCTTCAGCGCCACGAACCGCACCCTGACCGGCACGCCGACCACGGCGCAGCGGGCGACGCAGTACACCTACACCGCCACGGATGCGGACGGCGACACGGCGACGCTGACGTTCAACATCACGGTCGAGGCGCTGCCGGTGCCGTCGGCACCGACGGGCCTGGCCGCGGCGGCCGGCAACGCCAGGGTAGTCCTGACGTGGACGGACCCGAGCAACGACAGCATCAGCAAGTACCAGGTGCGCTACGGCGCCGGCTCGAGCGTGCCGTCGACCGAAACCTGGGCGGACATCCCCGGCAGCGGCGCCACCACCGTGCGGCACGAGATCACGGGCCTGACCAACGACACCCAGTACGCGTTCGAGGTCCGCGCGGTGAACGCCACGGGCGAGGGCGCGACCGCCGGCCCGGTGACGGCAACGCCTTCGACCAACACCACGCCGAGCTTCGGCACGCGGACGGTGGCGGACCAGAGCTATGTGCAGAACACGGAGATCGCCACGCTGACGCTGCCGCAGGCGGAAGGCGGCGACGCCCCGCTGACGTACAGCCTGAGCCCGGACGCGCCGGACGGCTTGGCCTTCAACGCCACCAACCGCACCCTCACCGGTACGCCCACGGCATCGCAGTCGGCGACGACGTACACCTACACGGCGACCGACGCGGACGGCGGCACGGTGAGCCTGACGTTCGACATCACGATCGCCGAGGACCAGATGCCGACGTTTGGCGCGGCCACGGTGGAGAATCAGACGTACACGCAGAACACGGAGATCGCCACCCTGACGCTGCCGCAAGCGAGCAACGGCGACATCCCGCTGACCTACACGCTGACCCCGGACGCCCCGGACGGCCTGACGTTCAACGCCACGAACCGCACCTTGACCGGCACGCCGACCACGGCCCAGCAGGCGACGGCGTACACCTACACTGCCACGGACGCGGACGGTGACACGGCGACACTGACGTTCAACATCACGGTCGAGGCGCTGCCGGTACCGTCTGCGCCGACGGGCCTGGCGGCCGCGGCCGGCAACGCCCGGGTGGTCCTGACGTGGACGGACCCGAGCAACGACAGCATCAGCCGGTACCAGGTCCGCTACGACGCAGGCGCAACCGTGCCGTCCACCGAAACCTGGGCGGACATCCCGAGCAGTGGCGCCACCACCGTGCGCCACGAGGTGACGGGCCTGACCAACGATACGCAGTACGCGTTCGAGATCCGTGCGGTGAACGCCACGGGCGAGGGCGCGGCGGCCGGCCCGGTGACGGCGACGCCTTCGACCAACACGACGCCGAGCTTCGGCACGCGGACGGTGGCGGACCAGAGCTACGTGCAGAACACGGAGATCGCCACGCTGACGTTGCCGCAGGCGGAAGGCGGTGACGCGCCGCTGACGTACAGCCTGAGCCCGGACGCGCCGGACGGCCTGGCCTTCAACGCCACCAACCGCACGCTGACCGGAACGCCCACGGCATCGCAGTCGGCGACGACGTACACCTACACGGTGACCGACAACGACGGCGACGCGGTGAGCCTGACGTTCAGCATCACGATCAGTGGAGACGGCGGAACGATAGATTTGACGCCAACATTCGGCAATGCGGTGATCGCCGATCAGACCTTCACCCAGGACGAGGCGATTGAACCGTTGGCGCTGCCTGACGCGGCGGGCGGGAATGCGCCGTTGACCTATACGCTCGCGCCGGAACTGCCGGCGGGATTGAACTTCGACGGGAGCACGCGCCGGATCACGGGAACACCGACGGAGGTAGCGGCGCCGGTTTCGTACACCTACACGGTTCGGGATGTTGACGGCGACGCCGACACGTTGTCGTTCAGCATCGAGGTTGTGGCGCCGAATCAATCGCCGACCGTGGCCAATGCGATCACGGACCAGTCGGTGTTGTCGGGAGGTACCGTGGAGGTGGACGTGTCATCCGTGTTCAGCGACCCGGACGGCGACGCGCTGACGCTCTCGGCCGAGTCCGGCGACCCGACGAAGGCGACGGTGACGTTGTCGGGGACGCTGTTGACGGTGCGTGGTGTTGAGGCGGGTGCGGCGGCGGTGACCGTGACGGCGGCGGACCCGGACGGCGCGTCGGCGGAGGACGAGTTCACCGTGACGGTGATCGCGGACGCGAAGCCGGACTTCGGTACGGTCACTGTCGACGACCAGACGTACACGGCAACAGAGGCCATCGAGCCGCTGGAGTTGCCGGAGGCAATGGGCGGCAATGCGCCGTTGACCTATACACTCGCGCCGGAACTGCCTGCTGGATTGATCCACGACGAGAACACGCGCCGGATCATGGGAACACCGACGGAGGTGGCGGCGCCGGTGTCCTACACCTACACCGTGACCGACACGGACGGCGACACCGACACTCTGACGTTCAGCATCGAGGTCGTGGCGCCGAACCATTCGCCGACGGTGGCCAACCCGATCGCGGACCAGTCCGTGTTGGAGGGCGATACGGTGGATCTCGACGTGTCGACCGTGTTCGAAGATCCGGACGGTGACACGCTGACGCTCTCGGCCGAGTCCGGCGATCCGACGAAGGCGACGGTGACGCTGTCGGGGACGACGCTGACGGTGAGGGGCGTCGAGTCGGGCCTGACAGCGGTGACGGTAACGGCCGACGACGGCAACGGCGGCACGGTAACCGATGAATTTACGGTGGCCGTGATCGCCGATACCGCGCCGAGTTTCGGCAATGTGACCATCGAGAGCCAGACGTGGACGCGGAACCGCTCGATCGGCACGTGGCGGCTGCCCGCGGCGACTGGCGGCAACGGGGCCTTGAGCTACGAATTGGAACCGTCGCTGCCGTCGGGATTGTCCTTGTCCATGATGGAGAGGCTGGTATCCGGTACGCCGACGGTCTTGCTGGCCCCGACGCAGTACACGTGGCGGGCACTGGACGAGGACGGCGACGAGGCGACGCTGACGTTTATCGTGGAAGTGGTGTCGGAACACACGCTGGAGAGCCGGGAGGGCGCGGTTCACGAGGCGATTCTGCCGGAGTTGGTGCGCAGCCTGACGGCGGATACGGCTTCGGCGATTGCCTCCCGGGTCGAGGCTTCGATGCGTGCCCCGAGCGCAGTGGCGTCGGACGGGACTTCGCTGATGGGCGGAGCATCGATTGGTCAATTCAATTTGCTGGGGCAGCAGGTTTCGTTGACCGGCGAGGGGAGCGACGGGACGTCGCTGAACGAGTTGGGTCAGGCGTTCGCGGGCATGTTGCGCGACCTGACGCTGTCGAACCAGGGATCGGATCGGGATTGGCGCGACGTGCTGGAACGTCAGCTGATCGAGGGCACCTCGTTCACGCTGGATGGAAGATCGCTGACGGGCGGCCTGAATCACGGACACAGCACACCGTTGGGGCTGGACTGGACGCTGTGGGGTAGCGGCAGTTACCGAGACTTGAGCGGAAGCGGCCAGGGGATTGACTGGGCAGGGGATATGAAGAGCGTGCATCTGGGTGCGGATGCACGGTACTGGGTCGAGGCAATGAACGGCATTGTGTTGACTCGTTCGGTTGCGGAGCTGGGTTATACGGACACGGGCACGGACACGCGGCTGGAAGGCGTGTACGAACTGGAGCTGACGTCGTTGAGTCCGTACTTCGACTGGCGCAACGACAGCAATTTCCACGTATGGGGCACCGCGAGCCTGGGCGTGGGCGAAGTCGGCGTGCGGGATCTGGACGGCAACCAGGAAACGGCTCGGGATCTGGACCTGCGGTCATTGTCGCTGGGCATTGACCGCCCCCTGACGCAGCAGGGCCCACTGGGGCTGTCGTTGAAGGGCGACGTGTCGCTGACGCAGGCGGTGGCGGAAGGCGCGCTGGCCGGCGCGGACCTGGAGACGGATACAACGCGGGCCCGGTTGTTGATGGAGGCGCACCTGACCGTGGGCGCGCTGCAGCCGTATCTGGAGCTGGGTGTACGCGCCGACGGCGGCGATGGCGAGACCGGCACCGGCGGGGAGTTGGGTGGCGGATTCCGATACTACAGCGGCGGTTGGAGCATCGAGGGTGAGGCCCGCACGCTGATTTCGGGCAAGGGAACGTCAGAGGAATGGCAGGCGAGCGCGACGGTGGTCAAGGAGCCGACGTCCACGGACGGGACGGGCCTGACGTTGCGTTTGACCCCGACGTTCGGCACCTCGGGTGGATTGGGCAGCGGTGTGATTTCCGGGTTGTGGCAGGAGTCGTGGACGGGGATGCCCTTGGGGATGCCGGGACGGGGCGCGGGAACGGCCATGGAACAGCGTTGGGAGCTGGAATGGAGTTACGGGCTGCTGACGCGGGGCGGACGTCTGCTGGAGCCGTTCGGCGGCCTGACGCTGGTGCCGGGGGCGGAGTCGAGGAATGCGGGCCGATTGAACCTGGGAGCCCGGATGGCGCCTGCGCCGCGCTGGAATTGGTCGCTGGAGTTGCAGTGGACGCCGGGTGATCTGAGAGAGGGCGCCGGGGCGAACGGCCGGTTTGGCGATGCCTGGATGATGAGTCCCTATGACAATCCGTCGCCATTCGGCTGGCCGGCATCGGTGGGCGAGCGGCGATATGATCAGCTGGGGTCCGAACCGGGTGCGCTGCGGGGTGGTTCACAATACGGGGCGACTGGCCTGAGCATGCCCGACACCGGTGTGATCCTGAGGATCGAATACGGTCGGTAGCCCGCGGGTGCGGAGCCGCGGTGGTCGCCGTGGCCCACATGTTCAAGTTCTACGGCATGCTGCAAGCTCAAGGATGCGGGCATCGGGGCCGATCAGGCCGAGGCCATTGTGGAGGTCATGGGGGAATCTACCAACCAACTGGTGACTGCGGAGCGCTTCGAGACTGGAATCTCGATGTTGCACACACAGCTTACGAGCCGGATCGATTCGCTTCAGACGGAGCTGCAGACCGGCTTCGCCGCCCTCCGGGCCGAGATGGGGGAGCAGTTCGCCCGCTCCCAGGTGGTCATTATCAGCATCATGATCGCCGCCATGGCCCTCATGTTCACGATCTATGGCTTGCTGCAGGTCCGGGGTGTGATTCCTTGAGGTGAATGAAACGCGATTCATCGGTGTTCCGCCCTCCGCCGTGGCTCGCGCATTCCGCACCACAACCGCAACGCCAAGAGGGGCCCTGCGGGTCCGTACTGACGTATGTCGTCCGCTCTGGCGTCCATTTCTGCACGTTTTGCTCAGAGATGCGGTGCCGCGTATCGCGCGAACCGTGCTACTTTGATTCGACGCGCCCAGTGATTTCATGGTGCGTGTTCAGGTCGCCGCCGTGACCACGCCTATGGTACCGGGGCACTTCTGGTTGTTTTCGGGTCACAAGGAGTCCGAAATGTCCGATCCGGCGTTTGATACACTTGGTGCGGCCCGCAAGCTCAAGGATGCGGGCGTAGAGGCCGATCAGGCCGAGGCCATTGTGGAGGTCATGGGGGAATCCACCAACCAACTGGTAACCACTGAACGCTTCGAGGCCGGCATGGCGATGCTGCACACCCGCATCGACGCTGTTCAGGCGGAATTGCGCACCCGCATCGAAGCGGTTCAGACGGAGCTGCGGACTGGCTTCAACGCTCTCCGGGCCGAGATGAGGGAGCAGATCGCCCGCTCCCAGGTGGTCATTATCAGCATCATGATCGCCGCCATGGCCCTCATGTTCACGATCTACGGCATGCTGCAGGTCCGGGGTGTGATTCCTTGAATTGGTCTTGAAGGTCTGCTCCGGCGATCGGCACCTGTTCATACCTCCGTTTCGGCACGTTTTGCTCAGAAATGCGTCGCGGCATCCCACATCATGGATGCTACGCTGGTCGGCAGCTTCCTGTGCTTGGGCGGTGTGCGCTGCGGTTGCCGCCGTGACCACTCTTACGGCATCGGGGCGCCTATCGAGGTTTACGGGTCACAAGGAGTCCGAAATGTCCGATCCGGCGTTTGATACACTTGGTGCGGCGCGCAAGCTCAAGGATGCGGGCGTAGGGGCCGATCAGGCCGAAGCCATTGTGGAGGTCATGGGGGAATCTACCAACCGATTGGTGACCACGGAGCGCTTCGAGGCCGGTATGGCGATGCTGCGTGTCCGCATCGAATCCGTTAAGGCGGAGCTGCAGACCGGTCAGGCGATGCTGTGCACCCGCATTGACGCCGTTAAGGCGGAGCTGCAAACCGGTCAGGCGGAGTTGCACTCCCGAATCGATTCGGTTCGGGCCGAGATGAGGGAGCAGATTGCCCGCTCCCAGGTGGCCACGATCAGCGTCTTGATTGCCGCCATGGCTCTCATGTTCGCGATCTACGGCATGCTGCAGGCCAAGGGTGTTATTCCATGATGCGAACCGGGCACTATTGATCCACCTTCTGCGTGCCCCGTGGCCCGCGCATTCCTAACCGCTATGGCGCTTTCTTCGGGCCTTGGCCTCCAACTCGCTTGAGGCCGGCACCGGCGAATGCCGCAAGGATGACGGCGTTAGGTATTGCTCCCCCGGCGGTCTGGTAACCGCAACGTTGAGAAATGGCCCTGAGGGACTGCTCCGGCAATCAGCACGCGCTCATGCGTCCGTTTCGGCACGTTTTGCTCGGAAATGCGGCGCGGTATCCCGCATCGTGGATGCTACGCTGCTCGGCAGCTTCCTGTGCTTGGGCGGTGTGCGCTGCGGTTGCCGCCGTGGCCACTCTTACCCCAAGTTTACCAACCATTTTGACAAGTTGTTTTATATCAACAGGTTACGTTGCCAATTATCCGCGTATGGCACTACAAACGCGGTGAAACCGGTTTTTTCGGGGATCTCAGACGATCATCTTCTGCGTGCCGCCCGCCGACGAATGGATGCCGAGTGCATCGAAGATCGCCTGCTGTTCCGGCTCCGGCCGCGTTGCCTTTCGCACATGCAAGGTCCTGCCATCGGCGCGCTTGAACGTCGCGGTGACGCGCATGCGCCCGGCGAGCGTGCGACGCAGGGTCGTCCAGCTGGCCGGTCGGCCACTGCCGCGAGCGCTCTCGCTCAGCCGTTTGCGAATGACCTGCACGAGCTGATAGGCGATCACGGTGATGAACAGGTGACCCTCGGCCCGTAGCGGCTTGTGGTGATAGATGGGGCGCAGCCCCAGTTCGGATTTCAGCGAACGGAACACCGCCTCAAGATCGGTGAGCAGGGTGTAGGTGCGCCACAGCGTCTGTTCGCTCCAGTCGGTCTCGTTGCTGCGCAGGCAATAGACGCCCGGATGCGTGGTCATGGAGCCGTCGACGGGCTTTCGGGTCCAACCCACCGCCACCGCCTTCTCGCCGCTCTCGTCGGCGGTGACCTCGATGTCGTAGTGCTGGGCGATGCCGCGGCTTTTCTCCTTCATGCGCCCGATACGCTGCCAGACGCGGTCGAGCTTTTTCTGCGTGCGCGGCCGCGACAGCCCCTCGTGCAGGGCGTTCAGATCCCGCTCGAAGCGCTGCGCAAACCGCTCGGCGATGCCGCGCTCCTTCTCGGCACGCTCTTCGGAATAGCAGTACAGCCGCACTTCCCCGGCTTCGGGGTCATCGACCTTGTGCAAGTGAACCGTCCCACCGCTGCGGGTGCGATGGGCCGTGGCCGCCTCGGCGTCGAACCGCCGCCGCCGCTCGCGGCTGACCACGATGTAGCGATAGCCGTTATCGCGCAACCACCGCAACTGCTCCTCGGTGGCGATGCCGCGGTCGAGCACCACGCGGGCGCCGGGTGGCGCCTCAAGCGCCGAGAGCATCTCGGCCAGCGTGCGATCCTCGCGGACGTTGCCCGCAAACACTTGGGAGCGCCGCACGAAGCCGCCGCCGTCGAGCACCAGCCCCAACGTCAACAACGGGCAGTCGCTGCGCTTCTCCTTCGAATGGCCGCGTCGTGCCTTCGGCTGCGGGGCCGCTTCGCCTTCGTAGTAGGTGTTCGTCAGGTCGTAGAGGGTGATCGTCGGCGACAGCCCGAACAACTCCATCGCCTGGCCGAACAGGTGCGACTCGATGGCCTCGCGGTGCCTCATCAACGCATCCGAGGCCCGGTACAGTTGCATCGCCCCCATCGTCTCGAAGTCCACCCCCAGCAACTCGCCCAGGGCACTGCGCCCGCGCAGCCACGCATGCGTCGCCCGCTCCGAGGCAGGATGCGCCAGACGGCCGATGATCGAACCCACCGCCGCCGCGCGCAGCGGCCCGTTCATCCCCAACTCGGCCATCAACTGCAAAAGACCCAGTTGCGACAGCGCCCACAGACCCACCGCTTCAACGCCGACGCTGCGCGGACGCACCAGGTCCAGGGAATCGACATCCACCGACTGCAGGTCGCGCCCGGGCGGTGCGCTGTCTGCGGATGCCTCGGCCGGCGCCGGGTTGCGGGCCAGCAATTGCGCGGCGATGCGTTGGGCTTCTTCTTCGAGCCTCGCGGGCGCGTCCTCGAGCAGGGGCCTCTGACCGTCGAGGATCTCCTCGACGCGCTGGCACAGACGGGGCCAGTGTTCGCGGGGGATGGCGAAGTGGCCACCGAGGTTGAGCAGCGTGCGTTGTCGGACCTTGGCGCCGATGCGCTGGCTGTTCACCAGACGGTGGGTGTAGTAGGTCTGGCCGTCGGTACGGCGGGTCTGGGTGCGTCGCACGAACATGGTGGAGACGGTAGCGGCGGCGTCGCCTGGAGTCAATACCTGTACGATACATTATGGCACTACATCGCCCATTCGCCTTTTCCAACCACAGAAAATCAATGAGTTACGACAAATATACCGGCGAATCAGGGCCGAATCCGACCCCAAAACCTACGATCTTGGTAAAGATGGGTTACGGCACCGGGGCGCCTATTGAGGTTTACGGGTCACAAGGAGTCCGACATGTCCGATCCGGCGTTTGATACACTTGGTGCGGCGCGCAAGCTCAAGGATGCGGGCGTAGGGGCCGATCAGGCCGAAGCCATTGTGGAGGTCATGGGGGAGTCTACCAATCAACTGGTGACCACGGAGCGCTTCGAGACTGGAATCTCGATGTTGCACACACAGCTTACGAGCCGGATCGATTCGCTTCAAACGGAGCTGCGGACCGGCTTCGACGCCCTCCGGGCCGAGATGGGGGAGAAGATTGCCCGCTCCCAGGTGGCCACGATCAGCATCATGATCGCCGCCAACGCCTTGATGTTCGCGATGTTCGGCGTGATCTACGGCATGCTGCAGGTCCGGGGTGTGATTCCTTGAGGTGAATGAAACGCGATTCATCGGTGTTCAGCCCTCCGCCGTGGCTCGCGCATTCCGCACCACAACCGCAACGCCAAGAGGGGCCCTGCGGGTCCGTACTGACGTATGTCGTCCGCTCTGGCGTCCATTTCTGCACGTTTTGCTCAGAGATGCGGTGCCGCGTATCGCGCGAACCGTGCTACTTTCATTCGACGCGCCCAGTGATTTCATGGTGCGTGTTCAGGTCGCCGCCGTGGCCACGCCTATGGTACCGGGCACTTCTGGTTGTTTTCGGGTCACAGGGAGTCCGACATGTCCGATTCGGCGTTTGATACAGTTGGGGCGGCCCGCAAGCTAAGGGATGCGGGCATCAGGGCCGATCAGGTCGAAACCATCGTGGAGGTCATTGGGGAATCTACCAACCAACTGGCGACCGCGGAGCGTCTCGACGCCGACATTGCGATGTTGCAAACCCGCATATGGATGTCGTTCAGGCGGAGTTGCATGCGCGCAAGGGCGGCCTGGGTCTGTCGAGTCGGATTGAAGCGGTTCGGACCGAGTTTCGTACTTGTACGAACGGTATATCTCGCCGGATTGATTCGCTTCATTCCAACGTTATTGACGAGAAGCTCGCCCGCGTCCAGGTGGTCACCAACAGCATCATGGTCATCGCCATGGCCCTCATGTTCACGATTTACGGCCTGCTGAAGGTTGGGGGCGTGATTCCATGATCCGAACCGGGCTCTATTGATCCACCTTCTGCGTGCCCCGTGGCCCGCGCATTCCTTACCGCTATGGCCCTTTCTTCGGGCCTTGGCCTCCAGCTCGCTTGACGCCGGCACTGGGGCGTCTTTCGGGGTTTACGGGTCACAAGGAGTCCGAAATGTCCGATCCGGCGTTTGATACACTTGGTGCGGCCCGCAAGCTCAAAGATGCGGGCGTAGGGGCCGATCAGGCCGAAGCCATTGTGGAGGTCATGGGGGAATCTACCAACCGCCTGGTGACCACTGAACGCTTCGAGGCCGGCATGGCGATGCTGCGCGGCCGCATCGAAACGGTTCGGACCGAGTTGGACGCCCGTATAGACGGTCTATCGAGCCGAATCGATTCGCTTCAGGCCGAGATGAGGGAGGAGATCGCCCGCTCCCAGGTGGTCATCATCAGCATCATGCTCACCGCCATGGCCCTCATGTTCACGATCTACGGCATGCTGCAGGTCCAGGGTGTGATTCCTTGAGACGAATGAAACACGATTGATCCGCCATTCCCGCGCCCCGTGGCCCGCGCATTCCGCGCCACCCTGGTTCTTGCTTCGGACATCAGCGTCCCGCCCGTCCGACTTCGCTCTGGTCGCACCGGTTGCTGATGTGAAATCATGTTGTAATAGAATGAGAACCAACAAACGGTAACGAACCTGACAATACTATAATTGTGCTGACTATTCGGAAACTGCTTCGTTTCTTCCGAGCGGCGCCAGTAGCGTGGCTGAGTCTCGCGTGCTTGGCTGCGATGAGTGCCTCCGCCCAGGGCCAGCAGGTGCCCGCCCCGACGATAATCAGTGTGGGGCCGGGCTCCGGTGATACCGACCTCGACATTGTCTGGAGCTGGAGCCGCGGCACGTCGAGCTGTGCCGTCGGCAGATACATGGTCCAATACAAGAGGACCGACGTTGCCGATTGGAGCGGTGATCCCTTTGTCAATAATGACGCCAATGGTGGGACCTATGAAATTCACGAGGATCTTGGTGCCGGGGTTGCCAACAAGCGCTTCACCATCAATGCGCAATCTCAGGGTCTCATTTCCAATCCCGGCGAGATTGGCGTCGTGCTTGATGACGCCCCTTACGATGCCCGCGTGCTCGTCTATTCTCTGGCTTGCGATGAGTACGGCGGTCCAATAGGTGATGGCCTGAGCGGCAGGCCGCTCTACCTGCTTGACAAACCGACCAGCTTCTCCGCGACGGCGGGGGATGCGCAGGTGACACTGGCGGCGACGGTGGTGCAGCGGGGGCCGGCGCTACAGAAGTGGCAGTACGCCTACAAGACGGGCGGCGGCGCCTATGGCGCCTGGTTCGACATCGCCAATAGCGCTTCCACATCGATGTCCGGCAAGGAGGTGCCGGGCCTCGTCAACGGCACCACTTATACCTTCAAGGTGCGCGGGGTTCACGAGCAAGGTGAGGGTGTCGAGTCGGACGAGGCGACGGTGACGCTAACGGCCGACACGACGCCAAGCTTCGGTACCGAGACGGTACCGGACCAGAACTACACCCAGGACACGGCCATCGCCACCCTGACGCTGCCCGTGGCGAGCGGCGGCAACGGCACGCTCACCTACGCCCTGAGTCCGACGGCCCCGGCGGGTCTGACCTTCGATGCCGCCAACCGCACACTCACCGGCATCCCGACCGCGCCCCAGACGTCGGCGGAGTACACGTACACCGCGACCGATGATGACGGCGACGCGGCGGAGCTGAACTTCGACATCCGCGTGTCGGCGAATCTGGTGCTCACGGGTCTGGCCGACGGCGTGGTGGACGAGCACAGCGACTTCACCGACACGGCGACGCTGGCCAACGCTGTCGGCGCGGTGACCTGGACGTTGGGCGGGGACGACGCGGACGAGTTCGCGCTGTCGGATACCGGCGCCACGGCGGCGACGGTGACCCTGGCGTCTCCCGACTACGAGAACCCGACCGACGCCGACGCCGACAACGTCTATCACTACACCCTGACGGCGACCGACACCGACGGCAACACGGTGACCTCGGACACGGTGGACGTGACGGTGAACGACGTCGTCGACATGCCCGCCAAGCCGACCGGTTTCCACGCGACGCCGGGCGACGGCCAGGTCACATTGAGCTGGACCGACCCGGGTGATGCGACGATCACGAAGTACCAGGTGCGGTACAAGGCGGGCACGAACTTCCCCGACGACGATGCGACGATGTGGGACGACATCGCCGGAAGCGGTGCCACGACGACCTCGCACGTCGTCACCGGGCTGGCCGCGGGTATGGAACATGTGTTCCAGGTGCGCGCGGTCAACTCGGCGGGTGCCGGCGATCCGTCCGACGCGGCGACGGCGACGATCATGGACGGGATCTGCGGTCGCACGGCGGCGGTGCGCGATGCGATCGTGGCGGCGTTGGGTACGGGAGTGACGTGCGCGGGGGTGACGGCCTCGCAGCTGGCGGGGATCGACGATCTGTCGTTGCGCAATGCGTCGTTGTCGAGTCTGCAATCGGACGATTTTGCGGGTCTGGTGGGTCTGGGGAGGCTGGACCTGCGGGATAACCATCTGACGGCGCTGCCGTCGGATGTGTTCGCGGGGCTGATTGCGCTGGAGACGCTGAACCTGCGCGACAACAACCTGGGGAGTCTGCCGACGGGGGTGTTCTCGGGCTTGGGCGATCTGCAGACGCTGAACCTGCGCGACAACAATCTGTCGGTTCTACCGTCGGGGGTGTTTTCCGGGTTGTCGTCGCTGACGACATTGAACCTGCGCAACAACAACCTGGGGAGTTTGCCGGCGGGGGTGTTCGCGGGTCTGACGGGGCTGGCGACGCTGAATCTGAACGACAATGTCAACGGCGGGGTGCCGTTGCCGGTGACGCTGGAGCGGGTGTCGGACGGGGAGTTCCGCGCGGTGGCCTCGGCGGGGGCGCCGTTTGGTCTGACGTTGCCGGTGACGGTGAGCGGAGCGGGTCAGTTGGGAAGTGGCGTGACGAGCGTGTCGATCCCGGCGGGATCGACGCACAGTGCGGTGGTGGCGGTGACGCGGGTGACGGGTACGACGGCGGCGGTGACGGCGGACCTGGGGACGTTGCCGGGGCTGCCGTCCGGTCACCAGGGGTACACGTTGACGAAGTCGGCCGACCTGCCGGTGGAGGTGCTGGCAGCGTCGTTGTCAACCGTGTCGATCGCGGTGGTGTCCGCCCAGGTGGCCGAGGGAACGGCGGCGCAGTTCACGCTGACGCGCACGGAACCGACGGTGGCGGCGCTGGACGTGTCGGTGCAGGTGACGGAGACGGGCAGCGTGCTGGCGACGCCGTCGGGTTACACGTCGGCGGTGACGGTGACGATCCCGTCGGGTACGGCGACGGCGACGTTGACGGTGGCGACCGACGACGACACCGTGGACGAGGAGTTGACGGGAGCGCCGGGCGTGGCGGGCCGGATCACGGCGACCGTGCAGGCCGGCAGCAGCTACACGCTGCCCGCCACGGCGGCGGCGACGGTGGAGGTGACGGACGACGACGCCCCGACCTGGACGGTGAGCGCGAGTCCGGCGACGATGCTGGAGTCGGGCGGCACCTCGACGGTGACGGTGGACACGGGTGGTGTGACGTTCGCGGACGACCGCACGATCACGCTGGCGTTGAGCGGTACGGCGACGGTCGTGACGGACTACACGATCTCGAGCGCGGGCGCGGTGCTGAGTTCGCCCTACGCGGTGACATTGACGGCCGGTTCCAGTTCGGTGGCGGCGACGCTGACGGGGGTATCGGACACGGTGTCGGATACGGGCGAGACGGTGACGGTGACGGCGAGCCTGTCCGGGACGACGCTGGGGGCGGCGACGGCGACGATCATGGACGGGATCTGCGGTCGCACGGCGGCGGTGCGCGATGCGATCGTGGCGGCGTTGGGTACGGGAGTGACGTGCGCGGGGGTGACGGCCTCGCAGCTGGCGGGGATCGACGATCTGTCGTTGCGCAATGCGTCGTTGTCGAGTCTGCAATCGGACGATTTTGCGGGTCTGGTGGGTCTGGGGAGGCTGGACCTGCGGGATAACCATCTGACGGCGCTGCCGTCGGATGTGTTCGCGGGGCTGATTGCGCTGGAGACGCTGAACCTGCGCGACAACAACCTGGGGAGTCTGCCGACGGGGGTGTTCTCGGGCTTGGGCGATCTGCAGACGCTGAACCTGCGCGACAACAATCTGTCGGTTCTACCGTCGGGGGTGTTTTCCGGGTTGTCGTCGCTGACGACATTGAACCTGCGCAACAACAACCTGGGGAGTTTGCCGGCGGGGGTGTTCGCGGGTCTGACGGGGCTGGCGACGCTGAATCTGAACGACAATGTCAACGGCGGGGTGCCGTTGCCGGTGACGCTGGAGCGGGTGTCGGACGGGGAGTTCCGCGCGGTGGCCTCGGCGGGGGCGCCGTTTGGTCTGACGTTGCCGGTGACGGTGAGCGGAGCGGGTCAGTTGGGAAGTGGCGTGACGAGCGTGTCGATCCCGGCGGGATCGACGCACAGTGCGGTGGTGGCGGTGACGCGGGTGACGGGTACGACGGCGGCGGTGACGGCGGACCTGGGGACGTTGCCGGGGCTGCCGTCCGGTCACCAGGGGTACACGTTGACGAAGTCGGCCGACCTGCCGGTGGAGGTGCTGGCAGCGTCGTTGTCAACCGTGTCGATCGCGGTGGTGTCCGCCCAGGTGGCCGAGGGAACGGCGGCGCAGTTCACGCTGACGCGCACGGAACCGACGGTGGCGGCGCTGGACGTGTCGGTGCAGGTGACGGAGACGGGCAGCGTGCTGGCGACGCCGTCGGGTTACACGTCGGCGGTGACGGTGACGATCCCGTCGGGTACGGCGACGGCGACGTTGACGGTGGCGACCGACGACGACACCGTGGACGAGGAGTTGACGGGAGCGCCGGGCGTGGCGGGCCGGATCACGGCGACCGTGCAGGCCGGCAGCAGCTACACGCTGCCCGCCACGGCGGCGGCGACGGTGGAGGTGACGGACGACGACGCCCCGACCTGGACGGTGAGCGCGAGTCCGGCGACGATGCTGGAGTCGGGCGGCACCTCGACGGTGACGGTGGACACGGGTGGTGTGACGTTCGCGGACGACCGCACGATCACGCTGGCGTTGAGCGGTACGGCGACGGTCGTGACGGACTACACGATCTCGAGCGCGGGCGCGGTGCTGAGTTCGCCCTACGCGGTGACATTGACGGCCGGTTCCAGTTCGGTGGCGGCGACGCTGACGGGGGTATCGGACACGGTGTCGGATACGGGCGAGACGGTGACGGTGACGGCGAGCCTGTCCGGGACGACGCTGGGGGCGGCGACGGCGACGATCACGGACGGGATCTGCGGACGCACGGCGGCGGTGCGCGACGCGATCGTGGCGGCGTTGGGTACGGGTGTGACGTGCGCGGGGGTGACGGCCTCGCAGCTGGCGGGGATCGACGATCTGTCGTTGCGCAATACGTCGTTGTCGAGTCTGCAATCGGACGATTTTGCGGGTCTGGTGGGTCTGGAGAGGCTGGACCTGCGGGACAATCATCTGACGGCGCTGCCGTCGGATGTGTTCTCGGGGCTGATTGCGCTGGAGACGCTGAACCTGCGCAACGGCGGTCTGGGGAGTCTGCCGACGGGTGTGTTCTCGGGCTTGGGCGATCTGCAGACGCTGAACCTGCGCGACAACAATCTGTCGGTTCTACCGTCGGGGGTGTTTTCCGGGTTGTCGTCGCTGACGACATTGAACCTGCGCAACAACAACCTGGGGAGTTTGCCGGCGGGGGTGTTCGCGGGTCTGACGGGGCTGACGACGCTGAATCTGAACGACAATGTCAACGGCGGGGTGCCGTTGCCGGTGACGCTGGAGCGGGTGTCGGACGGGGAGTTCCGCGCGGTGGCCTCGGCGGGGGCGCCGTTTGGTCTGACGTTGCCGGTGACGGTGAGCGGAGCGGGTCAGTTGGGAAGCGGCGTGACGAGCGTGTCGATCCCGGCGGGATCGACGCACAGTGCGGTGGTGGCGGTGACGCGGGTGACGGGTACGACGGCGGCGGTGACGGCGGACCTGGGGACGTTGCCGGGGCTGCCGTCCGGTCACCAGGGGTACACGTTGACGAAGTCGGCCGACCTGCCGGTGGAGGTGATGGCGACGCCGGCGTCGGTGTCGCTGTCGGTGGCGGACGCTTCGGCCCAGGAAGGCAGTGGCGTCACCGTCGATTTCGTGGTGACGCTGAGCGGTGCGTCCACCTCGGCGGTAACGGTGGACTACGCCACCTCCGACGGCACCGCGCTGTCGGGCCAGGACTACACGGCGGCGACCGGGACGCTGACATTCGCCGCCGGGGAGACGTCGAAGACCGTTTCGGTGGCGGTGATTGACGACGCGGTGGACGAGGGGGACGAGACGTTCACGCTGACGTTGTCCGGCGCGTCCGGTGCGACGATCTCGACCGCGGCGGCGACGGGCACGATCTCCAACGCCGATCCGCTGCCGCAGGCGTGGCTGACGCGGTTCGGGCGTGCGGTGGCCGGGCACGTGGTCGACGGGGTCGGTGAACGATTGCTGCGGACACAGTCGCCCACCCCGCATGTCCGGTTCGCGGGCGTGCGGATGGACCTGGGCGGCGGCGACGGTCGGCAGGCCCGTGTCGGCACCCTTCCCCCGCACGGCCTCCCGGCCAGTGCGGGCGTGTCGCTTGGCACGGCCTGGGGCCCGTCCTGGACCGGCGGTGGGCCCGGCGGGACCGGCGCCTTCACGGGACAAACACCCACTGGCGGAACCTTCCCCACCCACGCCCTTTCAAGCACCGCCCTGTCAATCGGCGCCACACCGCCCTCGGGTGCTTACGGCACCCGGCCCACGCACTACGGCGACCTGCTCCTGAACAGCTCGTTCGCCTTCGCCTCCGGCGGAGAAGAAGACACCGCCCCGGCCTGGACCTTCTGGGGCCAGGGCGCCGGCACGCGGTTCGACGGCGGCGGCGACGAGGTACGCGTCGACGGCGATGTACGCACTTACCTCATGGGCGCGGACACCCAGCGCGGCCGCTGGCTGGCGGGCGCGGCGCTGTCGCTCAGCGAAGGCGCCGGCGGCTACGAGGCGAACCCGCACACCGACGCGAACGGACCGGAGCGCGGCGCGCTCACAAGCTCCCTGACCGGCATCCACCCCTACGCCCGCTACGCGATCAATGAGCGCCTGTCGGCCTGGGGCACGGCAGGATACGCCACGGGTGAAACCACATTGAACCGCGAAGACGCGGGACACTGGACGGTGGACACCTCCCTGCGGATGGCCGCGGCGGGACTGCGCGGCGTGCTGCGGCAGGCGGGTCCGGACGGTGGAGTGGAACTGGCGGTGCGGGCCGATGCGATGTGGACGGCGGTGGAGTCGGAGGGCGTCACGACGCAAGCGGGCCGGTTGGCGGGCTCCCAGGGCGCGACGAGCCGGCTGCGGTTGATCCTGGAGGGATCGCGGGCGTTCGCCCTGGCGGGCGGGCGGGCGTTGACACCGAGTCTGGAGCTGGGCCTGCGCCGCGACGGTGGTGATGCGGAGACGGGCGCGGGGCTGGAGCTGGGCGGCGGTGTCCGGTTCGCGGACCCGGGTCTGGGGCTGGCGGTGGAGTTGAATGCACGCGGGTTGGTTTCACACAGTGACGCGCAGTACCGGGAATGGGGAGCCGGCGCGTCGGTGCGGTTCGACCCGGGCGTGGCGGGCAAGGGTTTGAGGCTGGAACTGGCGCCGTCGTGGGGTACCACCCAGTCAGGCGGTGCGGAGCGGCTGTGGTCGCAGACCGGCGTGGCGGACCTGTTCGGTAGCGGTCGACAAGGAGTGGCCGGGACCGGACGGATGGACGCGGAGCTGGGGTATGCGATGGACGGCCCGCGGGGCAAGGGATTACAAACGCCGTTCGCGGCGCTGTCGCGCACGGACGGTGGAGACCGCGCGCTGCGGTTGGGCTGGCGGTTGGCGCCGGGACCGCTGAACCGGGTCGACGTGGAAGCCGTGCTGCGCCAGCCCGCGATCGGCGGACCGCCCGACGCCGGGGTGAGGGCGAGCGCTTCGCTGCGGTGGTAAGCGGCGACCCGGGCAGCGATCTGGGCGTGGTGCGACGGGACTTATCAGGCCGAGGCCATTGTGGAGGTCATGGGGGAATCTGCCAACCAACTGGTGACCACTGAACGCTTCGAGGCCGGTATGGCGATGTTCGCGATGTTCGGCGTGATCTACGGCTTGTTACAGTCCAGAGGCGTGATTCCTTCAGGCGGTTGAAATGCGAATGATCCGCCCCTCGCGCGCCCCGGTGGCCAGCGCTTTCCGCGCAAACGCCAGGATCCGGTAGGTTCGCAACAAGGCAGGGTGCGAACCCGGTTATCCACCTGGTAACGGGCAACCAGCCGATGAAACGTTCTCCACGGCTGGAAATCCATGATCGGCAAGAACAGTGTCTTTCCGGTATGTATTTCCCAACATCTAGGACACCGGAGCTCCAGAAAAGGCCATTCCGCCCGATTCGCGTTCAAGTCAGGAACACCCAATTATTCCTCTAAATTATTGTTATATCTATGAAAATTAAGATTTACGATGTTTTGACCGGACAGCAGTGCTATGATCGGGCAAAATCGATTACGCATGTTTGACGCGAATTGTTGTATGCTAGGGAAAAATTCGCCGATGGAATGCTGGAAATATTCGGCTCAATGTTGGAACGC
Source organism: Candidatus Rariloculaceae bacterium (assembly GCA_965221035.1). GTDB lineage: Bacteria > Pseudomonadota > Gammaproteobacteria > Steroidobacterales > Rariloculaceae > UBA6522. Next base: position 1,922,470 of record OZ244860.1, on the reverse strand, counting down.
AAAAATTATCTGTCTGGATACATGGTATTATCCGAGTGGCGCCGGGGCAGGGTAGTTTCTGAAAAAAAATCTTGTACTAGGCGTTGGTACTGGCTATTATCCCGCCGTAATCGACGGTTTGCGTCGGTGGGAACAATACGGGGTTGTTAGACGCAACCATTTCGAGGAATTTCGTTATGACTACTGCTTTGAAGGGGCATGCGATGAATAGGGGAACGCTCATGGTTCTTAAACGATTGATGGTGACGGTGCTGAGTGCGCTGGGCTTGGGGGCGCTCGCGGTAGGGTCTGCGTCCGCCCAGGAAATTCCGGCTCCGGATTTGTTCAACGGGCAAGTGGCTTGTAAGAACAACGTGCCCACGCCGCCAGCCAGCCTGGCCGAAGCCCTGAAGGCAAAGGTCGACGGTAATGCGACGATCGCCTTGGACGCGTCAGGGGTGCCCACCGGCGATGATTCCGGCTTGGCGGACATTCTTTACGTCATCGACCCCGAGAACGGCAACTGCGGTGGCGGGGTAGACGATCAGGGCGCCCCAATTCCGATCGCATCCGGCATCGCTGCGGATGTTGGCGCGGCCTACACCGACGCGTTGAACAAGTACAACGCAAAGCTTGCTGCGGACGCCGCATTCAAGACGGCTGATGATGCGTTGAACGCATTGCTTAACGACGAAATCGGTGACGACACCCAGGAGACGCTGATCAACGCCGCCAGGGAAGCGCGGACGGCTGCGCTGAACGCTCAAACCACGGCAAACAACGAGTTCAATGCGGCTAGTCAGGGTCCAATCAACATGGCCGGTGTCGCAGAGTGGCAAGCCAAGGCTGCGGTGGATTCGGCAGTAGCGCGTTGGAACACGGCGGTCAACGACGCCGCAGACAAGTTGACGGAACTGAATGATTCCAGCTATGCCAACTACGTGCCGCTGCGTTCAGTCTCTCAGATTGATGGCTTGTTTGATCGTGACGGCAATCTCAGTCTCGTAAACCTGCGTCAATATGCCAACGTCGAAGGCGGCAATACCGCAATACAGGACCCCGACACGGGTGTAATAACCGGTGCCGACAACTCCAACTTCGACGCGAGCGGCAACCTGATCGTTCCGAAGTCCATAGTTGACGGCGCTTTGGTTGATACGACAAGCGCACAGGACTATTCGGCGGTTTCCGCGAGGCTCGATTCAGTTAAGGGGACCGTCGCGGCGTTGGAAAAGGCTCAGAGTGAAAACCAGAACAGTTTTCTTGACGGCGTGTTTGCTGAGGCCGTCAGGCGGGCCAAGCTGGAGCGCGATCACTACCAGGCGCAGTTCGACGGTATGATCGCAGACAACACGGATCTGGATACCGCCACGGAAGGGGTGCAGTCGCTCCAGTCGCGTTACACCGGATATAACAACGCCGTAACCGAGCGTACCAATGCTGGCCAAGGCCTTACAGGTGCGTTGGCGGACCGCGAAACCGCAACCGCGGCAGTGCGGAATGCATTCACGAATCCGCAGGACTTCTACCAGCAGTTGGTGGACAGGCGAACACTGTTGAAGTCCCGGGCCGAAGCGGAAGTCGCAAGGCTTGATGGCCTTACGGGCGACGACACGCCGGACCAGGCGACGAAGGATGCGGCAGCGAAAGCGGTAACGGATGCCGACACGGCTCTGACCGCCGCGAAAAACGCGCAGGGCAGTTTCCAGAACTTGCTTGCCGAAGACAGCCCGGTCAGGGATCTGGTCCTGGAAACCCTGAAGCCTGACTCGGGTGAGGGCCAGGGTGACGATGGCGGGGTCTTGATTGAAACGATTGACGGTGCTTACGACGCGGCTGCCGCGGCGCAGAGCACGGCTGATACAGTGGCCCAGTCTGTGGAAGATCTGGTTGGCGAAGGTGGCTCGGTGGCCGTGAATTCGGAAAATATCGAGGCTCTCGATGGTCGAGTTACCACGAATGAAGGCAATATCTCTACGAATGCCGACAATATCGCGACGAACGCCGGCAATATCTCTACGAATGCCGACAATATCGCGACGAACGCCGGCAATATCTCTACGAATGCCGGTAATATCGTGGCAAACCGTGGCCTGATTGACACCAACGCGGCCGACATCATGACCAACGCGGGCAATATCTCGACCAACGCTGGCAATATCTCGGCTAACACGACGGCCATCGGCGAAAACAGGAGCGCGATCAGCGCGAACGAAAGCGCGATTGGCGCGTTGCGTAACGAATTGCGTAGCGAAGTCGGTGAGCTGAGCGAGGCTCTAGACGTGGTCCGGGCCGGTGTGGCCGCCTCCATGGCGCTGGCCGGAATGCCCGCGATCAACGGACGTGGCATCTCCATCGGCGTTGGATCGTATGACGGTGAGTCGGCGTTTGCGGTCGGCTTCCAGATCCAGGGCGAGCAGGCCTCGTTCAAGATTGGTGTGACGAGCAGTGGTGGCGAGACCGGCGCCTCGGCAGGCGTGGGCTTCCAGTTCTAACCCGCTACTCGTAAACCCTCAAACCAGCCGGCGGTCCGAGCAATCGGGCCGCCGGTTTTTCGTGCGCGCAGGGAGGCAGCGACGATGTTCGAACAGGCCCTTGGCAACGATTTGCGCCGTTTTTCCGTACTGAAACCGCCGGCCAAACGGGCCGCATACAGCGACCGGACGGCGTGGCTAATGGCGATCCTCTCGGAACTCGCCTACATCCGGTTCGACCAGGAAGACCGCGGCCGGCTGCTGGACCTGGCCAGGGAACTGGCCGAACTCAACGACCGCAAGGCCATCGCGGACAGGCTCATGGATGTCGTCGGCCGTCTGGACAGTGTCGGCGGTACCGACAACGAACGGCTTCGCTCGGTTCTCGAAATCGGCGGATTCGAGCTGCGGGGCGTGCTCTTCGACACCCGGACGGACACCCAGGGCTATGTAGCCGTCCGCCATACCGACGAGACCTCCGGCATGGCCGTCGTCGCCTTTCGCGGCACGCAGCAGGTGCGCGACTGGATGACCAATCTGAGGGCCGACAAGATTGCCGTGCGTGGCGACAACCCCGAAAGCAACAAGACGCTGGGCCATGTGCACGAAGGCTTCAACCAGGCATTCAAGTCGGTGGAGAACAGCATCCACGAGTATCTGCGCGACTGCGAGGGCTACCCGCTCTACTTCACGGGCCATTCCCTGGGCGGCGCGCTGGCGACACTGGCCACCTGGTACACCTCCGGCAACCGGCTCGCGGCCTGCTATACCTACGGAGCGCCCCGTGTCGGCGACAACGGGCTCCTGGACCGCTTCCGCACGCCCATCTACCGGATCGTCAACGGCGCCGACCCCGTGCCCATGGTGCCGCCGGTCGGCGTGACCATCGAGTGCCTCAAGGCGCTCTCCCGAGGCGCCGGCGTGATCTTCTCACCCTTCAACCTGCTCACCCGTCGCCTGCGCCGTTACCAGGGTTACAGGCACTACGGCTACCAGCGCTATCTTTCCATTTGCGACGAAGGCGTGGATGGAACGTATCCCCGGCTCCGAAACGAGATCGGCATTGGCGGTTTGCAGCGTCTGTGGCGATACGGCCGACAATTGCTGTTCGGCGAACTCTCCACCCACAAGCGTCTGGTGAGGTACCACGACATCGGAGCGTACCGGGTAAAACTGCGCGAGTATGCGATCCGGCGGCAGAGGAGGGAGTGATGTACTCGGCAAGGAATCATGAAGCCGAGGTGCGGCTACGTGAGTATGTTGACAATTCCAACGGCAAGTTGTATATACATCGTTTACACTTTGACGCATTGACTGCGGGACAGCGAGCCTTGCAAACACAAGCAATTCATATTCGGGCCTCGTCGGAACAGAAGGCGCTGATTGATCGAGCGGCACGGCGGCTGGGTATTTCGCGTACGCAATTCGTGCTCGACACTGCCCGCGAAGCGGCAGAGCGGGTATTGCTAGACCAGCGGCTTTTGATCGTGGACAAGGCCATTTATGACGCGTTCAATACCCTGCTCGACGCGCCCATCGAAGCCGACGATGGTCTGCGCAGGACGCTCAATACGCCACCACCATGGGGTACTTGAGCGTTGGCTCATGGCACTGACCAAACCGGAGTCCATAACTGCTGATCATGTATTAAGCGGATTTGACTGTGGAAGACTTGCGCTCGATAGCTGGCTGATTTCCCATGCCTTGCGGAACGAACGTGAAGGTGGTTCACGGACCTACGTAGTATGCGACGAAGGGGTCGTGGCTGCTTATTACAGTCTCGCGACGGGGTCAGTAGAGCGCAAGGCCGCGCCGGGCAGCGTGCGCCGCAACATGCCGGACCCGATCCCTGTCATGCTAATTGGACGGCTGGCGGTCGCCACCTCCTTCCAAGGCAGAGGAATTGCTCGTGGCCTCGTCCGCGATGCCACTCTGCGTACGTTGAAGGTAGCGGAATTCGTAGGCATCAGGGCCTTGCTCGTGCATGCCTTGGATACAGAAGCGGTCGGATTCTATCGTCATTTGGGTTTCATGACGTCGCCACTCGATCCTCTCTTATTGACCCTACCGTTGTCGACAGCCCGCAAGGCGCTCAGGCTTGGATGACGCAACCCATGGCGACCCAAATGATATTTTCTACCCTTCGAAGCCCATGGTCGATATGATCGAGCCGGTTCTGGAAACCTTCGAATCGGACTTCGATGCCGTCAATCTGACGCTTGATATCGTCAATCCGACCATTGACGTGCTGAAACCCTGGCTGAACCCTTCCGATAGCGAGTTCCGGTGAGGACGCCGACATCGGGGCAGACGCCGGGCCCGGCTGGGAAGGTTATGGTGATTGCTTTGGGTCAGTATTTGACATTTTCGAACTGCACAGAATTTGGGCAAGTCCCGAACTCACACCAGATCGCCAATCCTCGTCACCGGCGCCGAGCAGTGCGTGCCGCGACAGACGTAGGCCACGACATCGCCCTTGGGCACCCGCTCCGCCAGCGCGCCGGGCAGGCCGGTCTCGTCCGCCGGAATGCCGATGCAGATCCGCCCCGGATGGAAGCCTGCGTTCGTCCGCCGCTTCCACTTTCGCAGTTTGTCCATGGAACGTCCGCGGATGATGATCGCCTCGGGCTCGTCCAGGACCAGTTCGAGGCCGTGCAGTAGCGCACCATGGGCATCCGGATATCGCTCCAGTAAGGGCCAGGCGGCCGCCAGGGCGTGCCGCGCCGCATTCAGGTACCGGGTCTCGCCCAACAGGCTGCCGAGGAAGACCAGCACCCGCACGGCCACGCCGTTGCCCGACGGGATCGCCTCGTCCGCCAGCGGCTTCGGTCGGTGGATCAGCTCTTCGTGGTCGTCGGAGGTGAAGTAGAAGCCGCCCCTGGGATCGGCGAATCGCGCCAGCATCACGTCGGTCAGTTCGCAAGCCAGCTTGAGGTCATCGGCGCGCCAGCGGACCTGGAGCAGTTCCAGCAGGCCGTCGGCCAGGAACGCGTAGTCGTCGAGATAGGCCGGGAATCGCGCCCGGCCGTCCTTGTGGCAGGCCAACAGCCGGCCGTCCCGCCACAGCTGCGCGCGGACGAAATCCACCGCCCGGGTAGCCGAGTCGGCCAGCTCGTCCTGGTCCATCAGCCGCGCCCCGCGGGCCATGGCGCGGATCATCAGGCCGTTCCAGCCCGCGAGAATCTTCTCGTCGCGGCCGGGGCGAACCCGTTGGTCGCGAACCGCCAGCAGCTTGCCCCGCGCCGAATCCATCAGGGCGTGTCGGGAAGCTTCGTCGGAATCGTCGTATTCTACGTCCGGATTGTCCGTGGGCGGCTCGCCCGCGGTCCGCACCTGCAAGTGCCACTCGCGGCGCTCGAAGTTGGGTGGCTGCGTCAGGCCGAACAAACTCCCGAAGACGGCGTACTCGTTGTCGTTCAGCGCCTGGCGCGCCTGAACCTGGGTCCAGAGGTAGAATTTGCCTTCCTCGCCCTCGGAATCCGCGTCCAGCGTGGCGTAATAACCGCCTTCGGGGGCCTGCATCTCGTTCATCACCCACCGGGCGGTCGTCATGGCCACGTTTGCGAAGAACGGATCCTCCGTCGCGGCATAGGCGTCGGCGAACGCTGCGAGCAATTCGGCGTTGTCGTACAGCATCTTCTCGAAATGGGGGATCTCCCAGCGCTCATCCACCGAATAGCGGAAGAATCCGCCGGCCAGGTGGTCGTTGAGCCCGCCCTGGGCCATTCGCATCAAGGTCACCAACGCCATGCGCAGGGCTTCGTCATCGGGTTCCCCTGCATCGGGATGGTCGGTTTCCTCTCGAAGAACCGACCGCCGCCAGACCCGTAACAGCGTTCCGACGTGGTTGGCATGGGGAAACTTGGGTGCGCCGCCGAATCCGCCGTAACTCGGGTCGAACGTCTCGCCGAGCCTCTCCCTGGCGCCATAAAGCGGTGCCAGGTCAAGCGCCGCCGTCCCATCGCCCGCGATATCGATGCTTTTCAGCGCGGTCCGCAGCGCGTCCCCCCGGGCGTGGGCCTGTTCCCGGTTCGTGCGGTAGACGTTCTCCACACGGACAAGGATCTGCTGGAACACGGGCCGGGAGAAATACGTGCCTGTGAGGATCGGCAGCTGCTCCGGTGTCATGAATACCGTCAGCGGCCATCCGCCCGCCGAGTTCGTGGCCAGTTGATGGGCGGTCTGGTAGATCTTGTCGATGTCGGGCCGCTCCTCGCGATCGACCTTGATGTTCACATACAGCTCGTTCATCAATCGCGCCGTCTCGTCGTCCTCGAACGACTCGTGCGCCATCACGTGGCACCAGTGGCAGGCGGAGTAACCGACGGACAGCAGGATGGGCTTGTCCTGTTCTCGCGCGAGCGCCAGCGACGACGGGTTCCACGGCAGCCAGTCCACCGGATTGTCGGCGTGCTGCAGCAGGTAGGGGCTGGTTTCTGTGGTGAGTCCGTTGGGCATGGATTCGACTATAGCAGTTTGCGGCCTACCGTCGCCGCCTCGGGAAGATTAAACTGAACGCCCGTGTTCGACTACCCGCAAATCGATCCCGTCGCGATCGCCATCGGCCCGCTGCAAGTGCGCTGGTACGGGCTGATGTACCTGTTGGGTTTCCTGATCGCGTGGCTGGGGATGCGCTCCCGGACGCGCCGCGCCGACAGTCCCGTGACCGCGGCCCAGGTCTCGGACCTGGTGTTCTATGCCGCGGTGGGGGTCATCCTCGGCGGACGGCTCGGCTACATGCTGTTCTACGGGTTCGCCGGCGTGCTCGACAATCCCCTGTCGGTGTTCCGGGTCTGGGAGGGCGGCATGTCGTTCCACGGCGGGCTCATCGGGGTGATTGTCGCGCTCCTGCTCTATGCACGCAAGATCGGCCGGCCGGTGGTGGCGGTGGCCGATTTTCTCGCGCCCTGGGTGGCGCCGGGCCTGGGCCTGGGCCGGGTCGGCAATTTCATCAACGGCGAACTCTGGGGCGCGCAGGCGCCTCCGGACGCGTTCTACGCTGTCTGGGTGAACGGCGTCCCCAGGCATCCGAGCCAGCTCTACGAAGCCTTTCTGGAGGGTCTGGTCCTGTTCGGAATCCTGTGGTGGTTCTCGCGCAAGCCCCGGCCGATGATGGCCCTTTGCGGGTCGTTCCTGTTCTTCTACGGTACGTTCCGCGTCGCCGTGGAGTTCGTGCGCCTGCCGGATGTGCACCTGAACCCGTCCGCCGGCGGCTACCTGGCGTTCGACTGGCTCACCATGGGGCAGGTGTTGTCGACGCCGATGATCCTGGCCGGGGCAGTGATGGTGTTCATGGCCTATCGGATCAACCGGTATGCGCAACCGCGCGCCGCGTGAGACGGGACACCGGGTCGGCATGACAGGGTTCCAAAGGCCGGTGCAGGCATGACAGGCTTCGACGGGCTGGTGCAGGCATGACAAGGTCCGACGGGCCGGCATCGGCATGAGGCAATACCTCGACCTTCTAAGGACCATCCGCGAAAAGGGAGTCCGAAAGGAAGACCGCACCGGCACGGGGACGCTGAGCATCTTCGGGCATCAGCTTCGCTGCGATCTGAGCGAGGGTTTTCCGGTGCTCACCACCAAGAAGCTGCATCTGCGCTCCATCATCCACGAGCTGCTCTGGTTCCTGAACGGCGACACCAACGTCCGCTACCTCAACGACAACGGCGTGCGGATCTGGGACGAATGGGCCGACGAATCAGGCGATCTGGGGCCGGTTTACGGCGCCCAGTGGCGGTCCTGGGCCACGCCCGGCGGAGGCACGGTGGACCAGATCGGCGAGGCGGTCGAGCAGATTCGCACCAATCCCGACTCGCGGCGCATCATCGTCAACGCCTGGAACGTCGGTGAACTGGCCGATATGGCGCTGCCGCCCTGCCACCTGCTGTTCCAGTTCTACGTGGCCGCCGGCCGGCTCTCGTGCCAGCTCTACCAGCGCAGTTGCGACGTCTTCCTCGGCGTGCCATTCAACATCGCCTCCTACGCGCTGCTGACCCGCATGATGGCCCAGCAGACCGGTCTGGAACCCGGCGAATTCATCTGGACCGGCGGCGACTGCCACCTGTATCTGAATCACCTGGAGCAGGCCGATCTTCAGCTCGCCCGCACGCCACTGCCGCCGCCGCAGCTCAGGATCAGGCGGCGACCGGAATCCCTGTTCGACTACCGCTACGAGGATTTCGAGCTCATCGGCTACGAGCCGCATCCGGCTATTCGCGCCGAAGTGGCCGTTTGAAATCGCCGCACTGAACCGACACCGGTTCCCCGGGCCGGTCCAACGGCAGCGCGGTCAGCGATCGTCCCCAGACGCAACCCGTGTCGATGCAGGTGAAACGGGGGCCCGGCGCCGAGGAATTCAATAGTCCGCGCCCGCGCGAAATGGATCGTTTCCCCGACGAATCCCGGGAAACGGTCGCCAGACCCAGCGACGCCCAGTGCCCGAATACGATGTGGACATCGCCGACATCGCCGACATCGCCGACATCGCTGACATCGCTGACATCGCTGACATCGCCCACATCGCCCACATCGCACAATTCGTACCACGGATGCAGACCGGGCGGCTGGGTCCCCGGCGTGCCGTGGTGCTCGAAGTCAAGCCGCCCGGCCGCGTCGACGTAACGCATGCGCGTCAATGCGTTGATGATGAAGCGGCGCCGGTCCGCGGCGCCTAGCCCGGCCGACCAGGCGCTCGGCTCGTCGCCGTACAGCTCTCGCAGTCCATCCAGCCAGTCGGGACCCGCCAGCTGCGCCGAAACATCAGCGGCTCGCCCCAGGGCCTCCTCCAACGACCAGCCCGGCGGCACGCCGGCGTGGACCAGCGCGGTCTGAAGCTCGGGATCGTAATGCAGCAAAGGCCGGCGCCGCAGCCAGCGAACCAGCTCATCCCGGTCCGGGGCGGCGAGGAATTCGTCGAAGGTGTCCCCCTCCTGGGGCGGTCGAACGCCGGCGACCACCGCCAGCAGATGCAGGTCGTGGTTGCCCAGCACGATGGTCGCCCTGTCGTCCAGCGCCATGAGTCTCCGCAGGACGCCGGGCGAGTCCGGTCCCCGGTTCACCAGGTCGCCGGCAATCCATAGCCGGTCCTCCGCCGGGTCGAAGCAGATCGCCTCCAGCAGCGCGTCGAAACCGCCGCTGCAACCCTGGATGTCGCCGATGGCCCAGGTCGTCATGTTCCGGCCTCCGGGCCAGGGCCGACCGCCCGGTCCGAGCGAAGCTCCGATGCCGGACCGGTGTCCGCGCCTGAGACGGCGTCCGCCCCAAGATGTCTCGCGCCGTCCCCGTTCGCCGCCCCATGGCGCCATGCCCGGACCAGGCGCTCGAAGCCCTCCGGCGGTATCCGCTCAGGGCGCGCCAGCGGGTCGACGCCCGCCGCCTCGATCTCCCGCCGCGCCAACCATGGTCGCAACGACCTGGCCAGGGTCTTGCGCCGCATGGAGAAGGCCCGCGCCACCAGCTTCGCGAACCGTGGCGGGTCCTCCATTTCGAACAGGGGCGAGGCGCGCGGCGCCATGCGCAGTACGGTCGACCGGACCTTGGGCGGCGGCGCGAAGGCGCCCGGACCCACCTGGAAGCAGGTCCGGACTTCCATCCACGGCGCCAGCATGACCGTCAGTCGCCCGTAGGCCTTGGTCCCCGGGGCGGCCGCGATCCGGTCGGCGACCTCCCGCTGCAGCATCAGGTGCATGTCCCGAATGGCCTCACGGTGGTCAAGCAGGTGGAACAACAGGGGTGTGGAGATGTTGTAGGGCAGGTTTCCGACCACCCGCAGGCTCCCTGGCTCAGGCGCCAGCGACGAGAAGTCGAATTTCAGTGCGTCGGCCCGGTGCAGGATCATCCGCTTGGGGTCCGCAACCGAGTTCTCGAGCTTCTCGGCGAGGCGGGCGTCGATTTCCACCACGTGCAGGCGTTGGACGCTATCCAGCAAGGGCCGCGTCAGCGCGCCCCGGCCGCCGCCGATCTCCACCATGCGGTCATCGGCGGCCGGCGCGATGGCCGCGACCAGCTTGGCGACCACGGCGGGATCGTGGAGAAAATGCTGTCCCAGCCTCTTGCGCGGGCGCGGATGCATCAACGCGGTCCCGAACTCAGCCCGCCGCCCCGCACCAGCCCGAATCCCGGCACGGCGCGAGGTGCGGACATCAGCCCGCTGCCCCACACGGCCCGCCCACCAGCTCTAGCGCCAGCTCCGCGGCGCGAACCAGGCTCGCAGGATCGGCCTGTCCGCCGCCCGCCAGATCCAGCGCCGTGCCGTGGTCCACCGAAGTGCGCACGATGGGCAGTCCAAGCGTCACGTTGACCGTCTCGCCGAAAGCCAGCGCCTTGATCACCGGCAGTCCCTGGTCGTGGTACATGGCAAGCACCGCGTCGCAGCCGCGCAGCCGGCGGGGCGTGAACGCGGTATCCGCCGGGACCGGGCCGCTCACCGGCCATCCCCGCGCCGCCAGCGACCGCAGCAGCGGTTTCACGATCTCGATTTCCTCCCGCCCGAGCACGCCGTCTTCGCCCGCGTGGGGATTGAGTCCCAGCACCAGTATGCGCGGCGTTTCGATACCGAATCGCGCCCGCAGGTCGCCATGCAGGACGGTGATGACCGCCTCGAGACCTTCCGCCGTGATGGCGCCGGGAACGCCGCTCAGCGGCAGGTGGGTGGTAGCCAGGGCGACGCGCAGGTTCGGTGCGGCCAGCATCATCACCGGACATTCGGCGCCGGTGCGTTCCGCAAGCCACTCGGTGTGGCCGGTGAAGGCGATGCCGGCTTCGTTGACGGTGCTCTTCTGCACCGGGGCGGTGACCAGCGCGCAACGGTCCAGATCCTCGCAAAGCTGTATGCCCCGGTCCAGTTGGCCGAGCACGTAGCCCGCGTTGCCGGGATCCGGGCGTCCGGCCCGGACCGGTCCAGCCGCCGCCACGGGCGCCACCTGCATGACCCCGGGCCGGTGCGGTCCCGCTTTGGCGGGATCGTCCAGCGTTTCTACGGCGACCGGCAAGTCCAGCGCCCGAACCCGCTCCGCCAGCACGTCCGGGTCGCCAAGGAATATCAGCCTGGGCGCCATCTCCCGCATCGCCAGCATGGCGCAGATGTCGGGACCGATGCCGGCGGGTTCTCCGGAGGTGACCGCGAGGGTGGGCGGCCGCCCGGCGGGATCGAGCGCCTGCGCGCCGGGTTGTCGCCCCGGCGGCCGGCGCGTTGACGCGGCGCTAGTGTCTGCGGCGCTAGAGTCTGATGTCGACAAATGCCTCGTCTCTGAGGCGGCGCAACCAGAGCTGTTGTTCTTCTTCCATCTTGCCGGCCCGAATCTGTTCCACGCACTGCTGCTCGCGCAGTTCATCGGTGGTGTCGTGGGTGCGGGTCTCCAGGACCTCGACGATATGCCACCCGTAGCGGGTTTCGAAAGGCTGGCTGAGTTCGCCGATCGCCAGGGTGTCGATCACCTGCTCGAACTCCGGCACGAACACGCCCCGTGGCGTCCATCCCAGGTCGCCGCCGTCGGCGGCGGAAACCGTATCCTCGGAGACGCTGCGGGCGATGGCGGCAAAGTCGCCGCCGTCGAGAATCTGGTCGCGCAGGCCGGTCAGCCGCTGCCGCACCGCCGGCGCGTCCATGACTTCCGTGGGCCGCAGCAGGATGTGCCGGATGCGCATCTGGTCCTGCATGACCGGCTGAACGCCGCGCACGTCGTTGAGCCGAACGATGTGGAATCCGCTGCCGCTCTGAATCGGCTGGGAATGGTCGCCCGGCTCCATGCTGGGGATCAGGTCCGCAAACAGGCTCGGCAGCTCGATACCCCGGCGCCAACCCAGCGAACCGCCTTCGAGCGCGTACTGCCCGTCCGAATAGGTAATCGCCATTTCAGCAAAACTCTCGCCGGCATCCAGCCGCTGCAGGATTTCTTCCACGCGGTCCCGCGCCTGGTCGATTTCCTCCCGCGTCGCCGTGGAGGAAATGCCGATCAGCAGGTGAGAAGTGCTGTACTCCTGGTTGAGGTACTCGTTGGTGGTGGACTGGGCCAGGCACAGGTCCATGTCCCGGGGCGCCACCACGATGGAGGCGGCCACCTCGCGCTGCCTGAGCTGCTCGAGGACCAGCGTCTGGCGGGTTTCCTCCCGGTATTGCGCGTAGTCGATGCCCTCCGACGCCAGCGCCTGGGGAAACTGGTCCAGGGTCAGGCCGACGCCCTGGGCGATGGAGGACATGGCCTGGTTGAGCATCTCGTCGCCGATGATGATGCCGAAGCGCGACGCGCGCTGCAGCTGGATCTGCTCAAGGATGAGCTGCTCCAGCACCTGCTCCTCGATCACCGACAGCGGCGGCAGGGCGCCGCGCTGCTCGGGGGGCAATTGCGACTGGGCGCGGACCAGGTTGTCGGTGACTGTCGCCACCCGCTGATTGAACTCGCTGCGCAGCACGACGCCCTCGTCCACCAGCGCGGCGATGCCGTCCAGCAATTCGCCGGACGCTCCCAGTTCGCGGGTCTGGGCCCCGGCGTGCCGCGGCGCCGACATCACGGCCAGCGCGATCAGGGCGCCCAGCGCCAGCACGGTCGGGGCTGGCGTGGCCGATGCCGACGCGGCTGATGCCGATGCTGACGCAGTTGATGCCGACGCCGACGCGGCTGATGCCGACGCTGGCGTGGCCGATACCGGCGCGGTCTCGGCAAGTCCGCCCGGCAGGCTTTTTTGTCCGGTCGCGATGGTCATATGCTTCACGGCAGGTCGTCGAATCGACGGTAGCCAAGAATACCACGCTCCAGCAGGGACTCGGCGGAGTTTCCGTTGTCCGTGAAGCCCCTCAGCAGGAACTGGACGGTCAGCGAGCGGTCCGATTCGCCGGTGCGGCGGCTGATGTAGTCGCGGCCGTACACCTGCAGCCGCCAGCAGCAGGACACATACTCCCAGCCCAGGAATCGCTCCAGTGGTTTCTCGTCCAGGAAGGAGTAGTTGGCCCGGGCGATGACTTTCCAGGCGCCGCCGATGGGCCATGCCAGCGACACGTCGCCCTGGTCCAGGACGCCTTCCTGGAACCGGTAGGCGAAGCCCAGCATGCGGTCCTGCCTGGGACGGTATTCGAACCGCGCCTCACTGCGCGAGGTTTCCGCGGCCTCGGTGTCCCATTGATAGTCCATGCCCAGCCGCCACGACGGTCGCAGGCTCATGACCACCTCGGCGATGTAGTCCGAACTGCTTCCCAGCGCGGCGGACTGCCCATGCAGGGTCACCCTCTGTGGGCTCAGGTAGCGGGTCTGGCCGAGGGTCCCGGTTAGCCGCTCGCGGCCGGTGGCCAGATCGATCAGGCGGGTGGTGACGCCGACGCTGAGCCGGTCCGTATCCGCGATGCGGTCGGCGCCCAGGTAGCGGTACTTGCGGAACAGCTGCACGAAATTGAAGGTCGGTTCCACCGTGTCGAAAACAGGCAGGTGCGACTGCTCCTCGAAGGGTACGTGGACGTACAGCGCCCGCGGCTCGATGGTCTGCACCCAGCCGCGGGCGGGCGCAGCGCGCTCGAACGTGAGGCCTGCGTCGAGGCTGGCGGAGGGAAGGGTGCGCGAGAACTCGGTCGCGCCGCCGCTGCCGCCCCCGGCGTCGGCGACGCGTTCCCCGTCCAACCGGTAGCTGGTTTGCCGCAGTCCGATGGCGGGGGTCAGGAACATGCCGGGGCGCCTGAGCTCGAGGCTGAGTTCCTCGTCCAGGTCGAGCCGCCAGCCGGCCGCGCCGGTGCGCCGGTCGAACCGGACCAGTTCGTTGCGCGACGTCAGCCGCAGCGCGTTGCGGCGCCAGTTGCCGGAAATCAGGAACTGCGGCAAACGCTGGTGGGGCTGGGATTCCGGGCCGATGAACGGATCGATGGTCTGCACGTCCTGAACCCGGCCAAGGAACGACCAGCGCGGCGCGTGGTAGCTGATTTCAACTGTCCGGTCCAGGTGGGTCTGGCTGGCCGCGCCCAGGCTGTTGTGCATGTCCTCGAAGTAGTAGAAATCCGATATTTCCTGGAGGTCGGCGGCGATTCGCCAGGACTCGCCGAGGCGTGTGTCGTTGTTGAAGCTGAAGTAGCTCCTGGTGAAGCCCAGCCTGAGGTCCTCCGGCAGGTATTCGAACCGCACCTGCCCCTCGGTGCCGGGCAGCAGGTAGCGGAACTCGGTATCGGCCTGGAAGCCCCGTTCGCGCATGTAGCGACTGGTCAGGGTCAGGTCGTAGTTGGGCGCCAGGTTCAGGTACACGGGCACGGATACATCCATGCCCGTGCGATCGCGGTTGGAGAAGCTCGGCGTCAGCACGCCGCTCTTGCGGCGGTCGTCCAGGGGGAAGGTGACGTAGGGCGAACCCAGGACGGGGACGCCCTTGAACCGGAGCTGGAAGCCGCGGGCGGTGCCGAAGCCCGAGTCCATGTCCATCTCCAGTTCCCGCGCCAGCAGTTCCCAGTCCGGCGGATCGGTCACGCAGGTCGTGAAGTTGACCGACCGCAGGCCGATGGTGTTGTCGCCGCGTATCCGGATGGATTCGGCCGCGCCCTGGGCGCCCCGCAGCGGCAACTCGAATCCTCCGCTACGGAAGGTGATGATCCGGCCGCGGGTGTCCACTTCGGCGTCTTCACCGTAGATCATGACCCGGGGGTCGCGGTAGGCCACCGTGCCACTGACTTGTGCGGTGCCGGTCTGCGGGTCGAAACTGGCGCGCTGCGCGGATACGCTGCGACCGCCGTAGCGGAACGCCACCTCGCCGTCCAACTCCACGCGGTTGTCGTCGAACAGGCTGATCTGCCCGGCGCTGATCGTCAACCGCTCGCCGCCTTCGTCGACAAGCGTCGCCACCGGCGGCGGGGCGTCGACCAGTGGACCGTCCACCGCCTCCGGAAAACAGAGCTGCTGCGCGGCTGCTGGGTACGCGAACGATACGGCCGCTGCGACCGCGGCAAGTGTGGAATGAACGGTTTGCAAGGGTGTCAGCGGGGCAAAGGCGGCTACAATGTGGTGCTCATTCTATCGCTTCAATGATTTGGACAGTAATCCGCGAGTGCCGGGCGCACCCGCCGGGACGGGTCTGCGCAGCCAGGCGCCCTCCCGGCGGCGCCCATGAAAGTGATGCTGCTGGCCGCGGGGCGCGGCGAGCGGATGGGTCCGCTCACCTCCGGCTTGCCCAAGCCGCTGCTTTCGCTGGGCGACGAAACCCTCATCGGGCGCCACCTGCGCAGTCTCGGCGAGGCCGGCTTCGGCGACATCGTCATCAATCTCTCCTACCGGGGCGGGCAGATCCGGTCCGCCATCGGCGAAACCACGCGCTGGGGCCAGACGGTGGCCTACAGCGAGGAGGGGGAGCCACCGCTTGAGACCGCCGGCGGCATCGTTCACGCCCTGCCCCTCCTGGGTGACGATCCCTTCCTGGTGGTCAGCACCGATGTGGTGACGGACTTCGATTTCGCGGACGCAGAGGTGCTCGGCGCCAGGCTGCGACGCGACCCGGACGCGTCCGGCTTGCTGGTGCTCGTGCCCAACCCGCCCCATCATCCG
This sequence comes from Candidatus Rariloculaceae bacterium, assembly GCA_965221035.1. Taxonomy (GTDB): domain Bacteria; phylum Pseudomonadota; class Gammaproteobacteria; order Steroidobacterales; family Rariloculaceae; genus UBA6522. The sequence goes on along the minus strand of OZ244860.1, from coordinate 1,906,509 downwards.
GAAGGGGACTTTGTCTTGACGCCGGAGGGCCGGCTGCGGATGCCCGGGGGCCGGCTGCAGGCGCCCGGGGGCTGCCTGCGGGCGCCCGATGGCAGGTCCGGCTCCGCCGCGCCGCGCCACACGTTTGCCGGCATCGCCGTTCTCGGCCCGGAGTTGTTCCGCCATCTGCCCCCCGGCGTCCGGCCGCTGCGCGACGTGCTGCGCCCCGCTGCGCGCCGGGGCGCGCTGCTGGGCAAGGTCTTCGAGGGCCTGTGGCGGGACGTGGGCACGCCGGAGCGGCTCGCGGACGCACGCGCCCTGGTGGGTTCATCCGACCCGGACGCGGCCCGCTGATGTTCGCCGCCGTCCTCAGAAATCGGAATTTCTTCATCTACCTGGTGGGCAGCACCTTTTCGCTGCACGGGTTGTGGATCCAGCGGGTCGCCATCGGCTGGCTGGCCTGGGAGCTGACAGAGTCGGAGACCTGGCTCGGTATCATCGCGCTGTCGGAGTTCCTGCCGATCATGTTCTTCGGTCCGCTGTTCGGCGTGCTCGCCGACCGTCTGCACCGCAAGACGATCGCGTTCGCCGCCAACGTGCTCAACGGCCTGCTGGCGTCGTTGCTGTTCGTGCTGGTATGGATGCAGGCCATCGACATCTACCTGCTGTTTGCCATCACCATGTGCCTGGGGATCGTCAGCAGCGCATTCCAGCCGGTGCGGATGTCGCTCATCCCGAGCCTGGTGCCTGACGACCTGCTGGCACCGGCCGTGGCGGCGCAGTCCATCGTCTTCAACGTGTCGCGGTTTCTCGGTCCGGCGATCGCCGGTGTGGCCATCGCCACCATGGGCCTCGCCTCGGCCTTTGCCATCAACGCCGTCTCGTACCTGGCGATGCTGGTGGCGCTGCTGCTGGTCACCCTGCGCAGGTCCCGCTCCGGGGGCGAGAAGAGCCACTTCCTCGCCGAACTCAGGGACGGCGTCCACTACACGCTCCGCCACGCGGACATCCGCCAGCAACTCATCATCGTGGCGATCTCGGCGCTGTTCGGGCGCGCCGTCATCGTCATGCTGCCGGCGTTCGCAGGGGTGGTGTTCGGCGGCGGCAGCACCACCCTGGCAACTCTGACCTCGGTTTCCGGCGCCGGAGCCGTGGTGGCCGGCTTCTACCTGACCGTCATCGGTTCCGGCCGCAGGCTGTTGTGGTCCACGGTGGGCGGCACCGTGGCGACCGGCGTGCTGATGACCCTGCTCGGCGCGACATCCAGTTACGTGCTGGGCATCGCCCTGGTGGCCATCCTCGGTTTCTCGCTCACCCTGGTGGGGGTGGGCTCCCAGGCGAGGATCCAGACCATCGTGGCGGAGACCATGCGCGGCCGGGTGCTCAGCCTGTGGGCAGCGGTGGCCTTTTCCGCGCCGGCTCTCGGCAGCATCATCATCGGCGCCATCGCGGAGCAGTACGGGCTGGCGATCACGGTGGTGGTCAGCGGCGCGGTCTGCACGCTGCTGTCGCTGGCGCTGGTGTGGCGCGTATCGAGGTTACCGGCGTCGCCTTAGCGCAGGTTGGCATCGCCTGCAGATTCGGTCGACGTCGCCTTGGAGTCGGTTCGCAACGCCGTGGCGTCGGTCCGCATTGCAAAGAATGCCCAAGAGGCATTGCGCGGCATTCCCGTGTGGCCATAACCTATTGACTGCTGAGCGCATCGGCGTTCCAATGACAATTCGACACGTTACATTCCAAGGAGAACCACAGTGAAAAAGACTATACTTGCCGCGTTGGGATGGATGATGGCCTTCGCCACTCAATTCGCGCTGGCCCAGGGCATGGCGGCCATGACGTTTGCCGGCCTCGATACCGACTCCGACGGAGCGATCTCCGCCGAGGAAATCGCCGCGGCGCCTCCCGTCGCGAACGGATTCATCGCGGCCGAAGAACTCATGACCGCATGGGATGCCGACGCTGACGGCAGCGTCTCGGAGGAAGAGTTCAACAACCGGCCCCAGGGCATGGGTGGCGCCGGTATGGGGATGGGCGGCTGACGCTCGATCCGTCAGCTTATGGTTGTCAATGCGTCATCGCGTAGATGACGTAGTTGACCGCGAACCGATAGGCCATCGCCGTCATGGGTTCCGGGTAGCTTGGCGTGTCCGCGTGCTCCCAGGCGTCGCCCAGGTCCATGTTGAAGTTTATGGCGACGAGCAGACGGCCGTTGTCGTCGTAGACGCCCCGCCAGTGCGGATGATAGCCGTCGTCCTCCCAGGTCTGGCCGCTGTAGAGCGCCCGGACGCCGGGAATCTGCGTGCTCTTGTCCAGGTCGTACAGGACGTGCATGACTTCGTCGCTTTCGGGAATCTCCACCCAGGGGCGGTCCGGAAAGACGCGTCTGAGGGATTCGGTGAAGCCGTACCAGCCCCGGCTGCCGTGAAAGTCGTCCACCATGAGAAAGCCGCCGCGGAGCAGGTATTCCCGCAACCGCCCGGCCTCGTAATCGTCCAGGATCCAGTCGCCCACCTCCACGGCGTACAGCCAGGGGTAGTCGAACAACGCGTCGTCCCCCAGGCCCACCATGCGCCCGCCGTTGCCGTCCTGACGGCTGACGATGGCGCCGTCCACCCGGGTGAGCCGGGTCAGGCCCAGCATGAAGTGGTGCTCGGCGTCGGGCCAGTCCACCAGCGCGGAGCCGCGGCCCCAGCCGTAGGCGTTGGGGTAGATGAGCCTGGAAAATTGAAACTCTGCAGTGGGCGGCTCGGTCAAAGGCTGGTACGGCTGTCCGTAGGCGGCCAGCGGCGCCGCGACGGCGCCCGCGAACAGGAGCATCCTGGCGTGTTGGACAAGGATCGGCATTTCGCGATTACTCTATCACGGGGGCGTGGCGCTTCGGGGCGCCGCGCTCACGCCCTGTTGGATCATCGTGTTTGAATTTCTCTTCAAGTACTCGCCGACCGTTTTCGAGAACGGCGAATTCGTGCTGGCGAATGGCTGGCCGGTCTGGGTGCTGGTGACGGCCGTGATCGCGGCGGCGGCGGTGATCGCGGTGAGCCTGGCCGGGCGCCGGGATGCGATGCCGATACCCCGACTGGCGGCGATCGGGCTGCTCCAGATCGCCATGGCCGCGGTCATCCTGACATTGCTGTGGCGGCCCTCGCTGTCCACCCAGACCCTGCGCGCCCAGGAGAACTCCGTCGCGCTGCTGTTGGATACCTCCGCCAGCATGAGTTATGGCGAGGGGGAGCAATCCCGCCTGCAGCAGGCGGTGGCCGCGCTGGAAGGCGGCGCCCTGGAGGAATTGTCCGGGCTGTTCGACCTGCGGCTGTACGCCTTCTCAGGCGAATCCGAAGGCATCGAAGCGCTGGTCGACGTGCCCGCGCCCGGCGACGCGACGCGCATCGGCGCCGCCCTGGTGGACGTGCTGCGGGAGGCCCGTTCCTCGGCGCTGGGCGCGGTGGTGCTGATCAGCGACGGTGCCGACAACTCCGGCGGACTGGACGCCGCGGGGCTGGCGGAGATCGCGGGATACGGCGTGCCGGTGCACGCGGTGGGCGTCGGTCGCGAGTCCATTCCCGAGGACATCGAGCTTGAAAGCGTGGCGGTTTCGGACCAGGTCATGCCGGGTTCCCGGATCAGCGCCCGGGTCAGCATCCGCCACGCCGAGCCGGGCGAGGCGCGTCTGCGGGTCTACGATGGCGACGCCGTCGTGGCATCGGAGCCGGTGACCTTGCCCGTCGGCGCCGGGATCACCACCCGTTGGGTGGAATTCGATGTCGGCGACGCCGGTGTCAAGGACCTGCGGTTCAGCCTCGACCCGCGACCGGGCGAGCGCAACGTCATCAACAACACGCTCCACCGCACGGTGGTCGTGCCCGGGGCCCGCCGGTCGATCCTGTACGTGGAAGGCGAGCCGCGCTGGGAGTACAAGTTCATCCGCCGGGCGGTCGACGGCGATCCCGCGGTCCGCCTGGCGAGCCTGCTGCGCACCACGCCGAACAAGTTCTACCGCCAGGGCATCGACTCCCAGGAGGAACTGGAGGGCGGTTTCCCCGAGGACCGCGAGACATTGTTCCGCTACGACGGACTCGTCATCGGCAGTTTTTCCGCCGCCGGGCTGACCACGGACCAGCAGGAAAACATCCGCGATTTCGTCAGCGAGCGCGGCGGCAGCCTGCTGATGCTCGGCGGGCGGCGCGGCCTTGCCGATGGCGGCTGGGGCAACAGCGTGGTCGCCGAGGCACTGCCGGTGCGGCTTCCCGATCTCGATGCGGCCAGCTTCATGCGCGTGCCGGTGCCCGTGGAGTTGACCGCCGCGGGCCAGGAGTCGCTGGTGACCCGGCTGGACGCGGACCGCGACACCAATCGCGAACTCTGGCTGGGCATGCCCGAAATCGCCGACTTCCAGTACGTGGGGGCCGTCAAGCCGGGGGCGGTGACGCTGCTCGAAGCCGAGGTAAGGGGGACGGCGCAGCCGCTGCTGGTGCATCAGCGCTTCGGTCGCGGCCAGGTGTACGTGCTCGCCAGCGGCGGAACTTGGCGCTGGCAGATGCAGTTGCCCTCCGAGGACCAGCGTCACGAGACGTTCTGGCGCCAGGTCCTGCATGCGCTGGTCTCGGGCACGCCGGAGCCGGTCGTGCTGACGGCGGAACGGCCGTACGATGCCGACGGGGACGAGATCGTGCTGCGGGCGCGCGTGCGCGACGGCGGTTTCGAACCCGTGGGAGACGCCAGCGTGGAACTGGCGGTGTCGGGCGACGCCGTCGCCGCCGGTCCGGTCGCCGCCGAACCGCTGGTCATGCAGCCGGTGGCCGGCGAGCCGGGCGCCTACGAGGCGACCGTGGCGGCCGCGGCGGCGGGGCTGTACCGTTTCGAGGCGCGCGCCGACCTGGGCGATGAGACCCTGGGGCAGGCGGGTTACTCGGTGCGGCGCACCACCGGCATTTCCGAACACTTCAATGTCCAGCAGAATCGCCCGCTGCTGGAGCGAATCGCCTCGCTGTCCGGCGGCCGCTACTTCACCCTGGACCAACTGGACGAATTGCCGGAGACCATCCGGTTCTCCGAGGCGGGGATCGTCGAACGGGAGCTGCTGGACCTGTGGAACATGCCCATCGTGTTCCTGCTGCTGCTGTTGCTCAAGGCCGGCGAGTGGATCCTCAGGCTGTTCTGGGGTCGGCTGTGAGGACGCGTCGCCCAGGGCTTGCGGCGCTGCTGACGGCGTCGCTGTGGCTGGCGTCGACCGCGCAGGCGGAGCTGCACTACCTCATCGTCGGCGGCCTGGGCGGCGAACCGGCCTACGACAACCGGTTTCTGGCCCAGACCGAGGCCCTGGCGGACGCTGCGGCGCGCTCGCTGGGCGACGAGTCCAGGGTCACGCTGCTGAACGGCGGCGACGCCACCCGGGAGGCGCTCACCGAAGCCCTGCAACGGCTCGCGGAAACGGTGACCCCCGCCGACACCCTGGCGGTGTTTCTGGTCGGCCACGGCAGCTACGACGGCATCGCGTACAAGTACAACCTGCCGGGGCGGGATCTGGACGGCGAGGAACTGGGCGCGTTGCTGGACGCGGTGCCCGCCCGCCGCCAGCTGGTGGTCAACGCCACCAGTTCAAGCGGTGCGGTGCTGGAATCCTGGACCCGGGACGGGCGCACGCTGATCACCGCTACCCGCAGCGGCGGCGAACGCAACGCGACCCGCTTCGCCGAGCACTGGACGGAGGCGCTCACCAGCGAAGCTGCCGATATCGACCGCAATGGCGTCATCACCGCCAGGGAAGCGTTCGACTACGCCGGGCGGATGGTGGCCGAAAGCTACGAGAACCAGGGCACGCTCGCCACCGAACACCCGCAATTGACGGGCGAGCCGGCGGAATCGTTCGCCGCCGCGCGGCTTGCGGCACGGGTGGCGCGCACCCGGGAAATGGAGCGGCTGTTTGCCGAACTGGACGCCCTGGAGGGCCAGATACAGACCCTGCGCGGCCGCCGCGGCGAGATGGACAACGACGCCTATCTGAATGAACTCCAGGCGCTGTTGCTCGAGCTTGCCCTGGTGCAGCAGAGGATCGACGATGCCGGTGATGACGGCTAGTGCCGGGCCGAGCCGGTTCTGCCGCATCGGGGCACGTTCCGCGCGCCAGGGTCTGGCAAGGCGTGGACCGCGGTTGATGGCGCGACCTTCGCCCTGGGCTGCCGCGCTGATCGGCGCTGCGCTGGCTTCGTCCGCCGCCGCCCAGTCCGTGGGCACGCAGCCGTTCGACTATTCGCCCGACCGGGACCCCGCCCTGCGGACCTGCGACGGGCACCACCATCGCGGCGAGCGGGCCGAAGCCGCGGCCTGCTACACGCGGGTCTCCGCCGACAGCCTGGACGGTGCGGTCCGCGCCGAGGCCGCCTGGCGGCTCGGTGATCTGCAGGCCGCCAACGCCTTCTTCCGCACCGCCGCGGAGCTCGACCCGGAATCGCCGTCCATCCTCCACCGCTGGGGACGGCTGTTTCTCGCCACCCACCAGGCCGACGAGGCGGTCGGGCTGTTCATGGAGGCGCTGGATCTGGACGGGGACTACACGCCGGCCAAGCTGGGCATCGCGGCGGTTGCCCTGGGCCGCTTCGAGGACCGCGCCAGGACCATGATCGAGGATGTCCTGGATGACCCCGGCGAGCACCTGGAGGCGCACCTGATCTCGGCCCGGATGAGTCTGGAGGTCGGCGCGGTCGGGCCCGCCAGGCAGGCCCTGGACGTGGCGCTGGAAATCGCCGCGGAGCAGGACCTGCCGCCGTTGGAAATCCATGCGCTGCACGCGGCGGCGGATGTGCTCGACGGCATCGCCGACAGCGAATGGACCGCGCGGGCGCTGGCCTACAATCCCGCCTACGGCGAGATCTACGCGACTCCGGCCTATTACTACCTCATCAACCGGCGTTACCGCGAAGCGGTCGATCTGCTGTTCGAAGCGGTGCGCATCCAGCCGGATCTCTGGTCGGCGCACGCCGAACTGGGGGTCAACCTGCTGCGCCAGAACCGCGTCGAGGAGGCCCAGGCGCACCTGGCGCTGGCCTACCAGGGCGATCCATTCAGCGCCCAGACCGTCAACACGCTGAGGCTGATCGACAGTTTCGACAACTTCGTGGTGCTGAGGCGGGAGTTGCCGGCGCGGGAGGCCGTCGCGGAATCGGCCGCTGCCGAAACCTCCGCTGCGACCGAACCCGACGCCGTGCCCGGGATGCTGCTGCGAATGCACAGGGACGAGGCCCCGGTCCTGGACAGCTACGTCACCGACCTGGTCTCCGACAGCGTCCGCGTCTTCACCGAACGCTACCAGTTCGAACTGCGGGAAGACGTGGTGGTGGAGCTGTATCCGGAGCACGACGACTTCGCCGTGCGCACCCTGGGGTTGCCCGGTATCGGCCTGCTGGGGGTCGCGTTCGGCTACCTGGTGGCCATGGACAGCCCGTCCGGCAGCCGGGAGGGGGAGTTTCACTGGGGTACGACGCTCTGGCACGAGATCGCCCACATCTTCACCCTGGAAGCCACGGGCAACTTGGTGCCGCGCTGGTTCAGCGAGGGCGTTTCCGTGTTCGAGGAGTGGAGCACCGGTCCGCTGCCGGGGCGGCACATCCCCGTCCGCGTGCTCGAAGCCATGGCGGACGACCGTTTCCTGCCCGTCGAAGAACTGGACGGCGGTTTCATGCGCCCCACCTACGAGGGCCAGGTGATCGTCTCCTACACCCAGGCCGGGCTGTTGTGCCAGCACATCGCCCGGCAATGGGGTCAGCAGGGGCTGGTGGACATGCTCACAGGTTTCGCGGAGGGGCTGGACACCGCCGCCGCGATCCGCCGGAGCCTGGGCGTCTCGCCCCAGGAACTGGACAGCGGTTTCAGGGACTTCGTTCAAGCCGAGTTCGGCGCAACGCTGGAAGGGCTGGACGAGTGGGGGCGGCTGCGCCGCTCGGTCTACGAAGCGCTGGACTCCGAGAATTGGGAAGCGGTGCTCGAACGGGCCGAAGCGGCCATTGCGGCGTTTCCCGAGCACGTGGGCGACGGCGACGCCTACATTCCAAAGTCGCTGGCGCTGGACGAACTCGGTCGACGACCGGAGGCGCTCGATGCCCTGGAGGCGTACTGGAGGTTCGGCGGTTATGCGCCCGGCGCCCTGCGGCGACTGGGCACCTGGATGTACGAGGCCGGGCGGCGCGGAGATGCGGTCGCCGTCTACGAAGACCTCATCATGGTCACGCCGCTGGACGCCGAGGTGCACCGGACCCTGGGCGACTGGATGCTGGAGGAGGGCATGGCCGAGGGCGCCCTGCGCGAATACCGGGCGCTGCTGGCCATGAATCCGCACGACCTGGCCGGCACCCATTACCGGCTCGCCAAGACCTATTTCGAGCTGGACGACCCGGCCGGAACCCGGGAGCATTTGTTGTATGCTCTGGAAATCGCGCCCCACTTCCGCGAGGCGCAGCAATTGTTGTTGGAGATCGTACATTGAACAGCGCACTGGATACCGGGGAAGCCCGGGAGCTGATCGAGTCCTTCCACACGGCGTTGGAAGACATCCGGACCCAGGTGGGCAAGGTCATCATCGGCCAGGAGGAGGTGGTGGACCATCTCCTGGTGACACTGCTGGTGGGCGGCCACTGCCTCATCACCGGCATGCCCGGCACCGCGAAGACGCTGCTGGTGCGCACGCTGGCCATCGCGCTGGGCCTGAGCTACAAGCGCATCCAGTTCACGCCGGACCTGATGCCCACCGACGTCACCGGGACCGACATCATCGAGGAGGACATCACCACGGGGCACCGCACCTGGACCTTCGTGCCCGGTCCGATCTTCGCCAACGTGCTGCTGGCGGACGAGATCAACCGCACGCCGCCCAAGACCCAGTCCGCCTTGCTGGAGGCAATGCAGGAGCTGACGGTGACCGTGCGCGGCGAACTGCACAACATCGAGCCGCCGTTCTTCGTGCTGGCCACGCAGAATCCCATCGAGCTGGAAGGCACGTATCCGCTGCCCGAGGCGCAATTGGACCGGTTCCTGTTCAACGTCATTCTGGATTACCTGGACGACGACGACGAACTGGCGGTGGTGGACCGCTACACCACCCGGATGGACATCCCCGCCGTGGAAGCCTGCACCGGTCCTGACGAGATTCTCGGCTTCCAGCGCCTGGTCCGGCAGGTGCCGGTGGCCGAGCCGGTGAGCCGGTTCGCGGTGGAACTGGTCCGCGCCACCCGGCCGGCCGATCCGGCGGCGCCGGAAGTCGTGCGGCGCTACGTGCAATACGGCGCCAGCGTCCGCGCCACCATGTTCCTCACCCTGGCCGCCAAGGCACGGGCGCTGATGCAGGGCCGCTACCACGTCACCCGGGACGACATCCGCGCGCTGGCCCTGCCGGTGATGCGCCACCGCGTGCTGACCAACTACTTCGCCGAATCCGACAAGGTCGACGTGGACGACGTGCTCCGGCAGCTTGTCGACAGCGTGGGCGCCGGGGCGCCGGCGGCCAAGACAGGCTGAGCGCATCGTGGCCGCCGCAGCCGAGTCCGCGACGGGTACGGTTCAGGACCTGCTGAAGCCGGAGGTGCTGGCGAGCCTGTCGAACCTCGACCTGGTCGCCAGGGCAGCGGTGCACGGTTTCCTGAACGGGCTGCACCGCTCGCCGCTGTTCGGCTTCAGTCAGGAATTCGCCGAGTACCGCGCCTATGCCGAAGGCGACGACCCCCGTTTCGTGGACTGGAACGTCTACGCGCGGACCGAACGCACCTACATCAAGCGCTACCTTGGGGAGACCAACACCCGCCTGGTGATCCTGCTGGACGCCAGCGCCTCCATGGGGTTCGGGTCCGGCGCGGTCAACAAGCTGCAGTACGCCAGGTTTCTCGCCGCCACGCTGGCGTATCTCGCTTCCCGGCAGCACGACGCGGTGGGCCTCATCGTCTTCGACGAACAGGTGCGCGAACATCGGCCGCCGTCGTCGCGGGTGGGCAAGCTCAGCGGCGTGCTGCACGCCATCGACCGGGCCGAACCCGGCGTGGGCACGGATCTGAGGGTGCCCTTCGAGACCTTCCGCGAGTTCGAGCGCGGCCGGGGGTTGGTGGTGGTCATTTCCGATTTCTACTGTGTTCCGGAGGCGATGATCAAGGGAGTCCAGCCGCTGGCGTACCAGGGGCAGGACGTGGTGCTGTTCCAGTTGCTGGATCCCCAGGAGCTTGAGCCGCAACTGCGCGAGTCGGCCTTGATGGAGGACATGGAAACGGGCGAATCGATGGAGGTTTCCCCCATCTTCATGCGGTCGCGTTACCGGGAGCGGATCGGCGAGCACATCGCGGCGCTCCGGGATTGCGCCGCGGGCGCCGGCGTCGACCATGAGCTGGTGAACATCTCCGACTCGCTCGAAGGCCCGCTCCGCAACTACCTGCTCTTCCGGCAGAGGCGGCAACGGTGACGCTGCTGGCGCCGGCGTTTTTGTTCGGGCTCCTGGCCATCGGTGTGCCGGTCTGGCTGCACCGCCTGTCGTCCACCAACCCCAATCGGCAGGCCTTCAGTTCGGTGATGTTTCTCGAACCGGGCGAACCGCGCCGGGTGCTGGCCAGGAAGTTGCAGTACCTGCTGCTGCTGGCGTTGCGCATCGGTGTGCTGGCGCTGCTGGCGCTGGCATTTGCCGGCCCGGCGCTGCTCGGCGCGGTTCGGGACCTGGTCGCCGAGACCGCCCGATTGCACGTCATCGTCGTGGACCGATCGGCGTCCATGGGCCACGGTCAACGCTGGCAGCGCGCCGAGGCTGCCGTCGATGACGTGGTCTCGGACCTGGGCGCCGGCGACGTGGCGCAACTGGCAGCCGCGGGCCGTATTGTGGAAGTCATCGCCGGACCGACGCTGGACAGGGATGCGGTCCGGCGCGGTGCGGCCACGCTTGCGCCCGGGCCCTTCGCGCTGGACTACGGCCAGTTGATGCGTTCGGTGGACAGCCTGGCGCGGGGTGCCGAGTTGCCGGTCACGGTACACCTGGTCACCGACGCCCAGCGCAGCGCCTTGCCGCCGCGGTTCGCCGATCTCGCGCCCCGGTCGCCGGTCGAGCTGGTGCTGCACGACGTGTCCGCAGCACAGGAAGGCAACCTTAGCGTGGACGGTCTGGCCTGGTCGCCGGTGTCGGGCGACGTCGTCGCCGGCATTCGAAGCTACGTCGGCGAGACGGTCGAACGGACCGTCTCGCTCAGGCTCAACGGCGCCGCGGCGGACCAGCGGCGGGTCTCCATCGGGCCCGGCGAGACGATCCAGGTGACCTTCGAGGGCCTGGAACTGGCGACCGGGGGGAACCGGGTGACCGCCGACCTGACACCCGGCGACGATCTGGTGGTGGACGACAGGCGGTTCCTGGCGGTCAAGCGCCCGGAGCCGCGCCAGGTGCTGATGGTCGGCGCCGACACACGCAGCGGTGCCTCGCCGTTCGTCGCCTCGGCGCTGGGGACGCTGGCGGCACAGGACTATCGGGTGGAATCGACCACCGCCGCGGGACTGGCGGACCAAGTACTGGACAATCATGCGTTCGTCGTGGTCACCGACGCCGGAGTGCTGGAAGGTCCGGACGCCGCCCTGCTGCGCGACTACGTGGAGTCCGGGGGCGCGCTGCTCATGGCATTCGCCGTACGCTCGGCGGGTCTCTCCGAGGCACCGGTCACCGGTCACGCATTCGGGCCGTTCTCCGATTTCGGGCGCCGGGACGACGAATTCCTGGCGGTGGGCGCGCTGGACCGTTCACACCCGGCGCTCGGGCAGATGGACGAAGTGCGCCGGGCCCGGTTCTATCGCCATGTGGCGGTGGAGCCCCGGGACGGCGACCGTGTGCTCATGCGCCTGGACGGCGGCGGTCCCCTGCTCGTGGAGCATGTCCTGGGCGCCGGCCGTGTGCTGCTGTACGGTTCCTCGCTGGACCGGGAATGGAACGACCTGCCGGTGCAGCCGGTGTTCGTTCCGATGATCGCGCAGCTTGCCGCGTACCTGGCCGGCGACCACCGCATCGGTTCCGAGGTTCCGCTGGGCGCGGCGCTCTCGGCGCGCGCCATGGGTTTCGCCGGCGCCCAGGTGTTCGCCCCCGACGGCGACATGGCGCTCGGAATCGCCGGCGCGGGTGCCGGCGACGACGTGTTGGTGGACAAGATCGGTTTCTATGAAGTCGTCGGTTCCGGTCGAACCGAGCTGGTCGCCGTCAATGTCGATCCGGTGGAATCGGACCCGGGCGCCATGACCGGGGAGGAGCTGGCAAGGTGGAGCGAGCTGGGTCCCGGCGCGGAACAGGCCGCGACGGGGATTTCGGGTATCATGGAAGCGCCGCCCACGGAATTGTGGCCGTGGATCCTGGCGCTCCTGGTTGCGCTGGTTCTGGCGGAGTCCTGGGTCGGCAACCGACATTTGAACGTGCGACGGGGAATAGCCGCATGAAGGCACAGCAACGGCTCGAACGATATCTCGGCGGATTGCGCCGCCGCCTGCGGACGCTGATCCTGGCGAGGGGTTTCGCGGCGCTTTGCGTGGCAGCCATGGCGGTCACGTTGGCGGCCGTGCTGCTTGGCACGCGCCAGGCGTTTCCCGAAGAACTGATGAACGGCGCGAGGCTGTTCCTGGCGATATCCCTGGGCGCCATCGCGGCGCTGCTGCTGGTGCGTCCGCTCCGGTTGCTGCGGCGCACCCGCGGTGTGGCCGACATCGAGCGGCGCGCACCGGACTTCGACGGGCGCATCGAGACCTACGACGAACTGACCGACGGCAAGCGGCGGGACGCCGCGCGGCCGTCGCCCTTCCTCGGACTGCTGGCCGAGGATGCCTGGCGTCTGGCGCGCCGGCTGCCGGCGGCGCTGTCCGTGCCGGGTCGCGAAATCGCGGTACCGGGCGCGCTCGCCGGGGCGGCGCTGGCTGTGCTGGTGTGGTTCGCGGCCTTCGGCCCGGACAACTGGCGTTACGGTGTCCGCCATGTCTGGGCGGGTTGGGCCATGGCCGACACCCTGCCGCCCCAGCGGATCGTCGTCCGTCCGGGCGACAGCGCCGTGAGGCGCGGAGGGGATCTGGTCATCGACGCCCGCGCGGAAGGCTTCGATCCGGTGGCGGCCGAGGTGTTCGCGCTCTTCGACGGCCGCGACGACTGGGAAAGCGCGCCGATGCTGGCCGATGGCGGGGAATTCGAATTCACCTTCTTCGCGGTGCGGGAGCCGGTGAGCTATTACGTGGTTGCCGCCGGTGTTCGCAGCGAGGAGTTCCAGGTCGACGTGGTCGACCTGCCGCGGGTGCGAAATCTCAAGCTCACCTATCACTACCCCCGCTGGACCCGGCTCGAAACCGAGGTTTCGGATCCCGGCGGCGACATCAGCGCCGTGGCGGGGACCCGGGTGGAAGTGGAGGTCACCACGGACCAGCCCCTGGGCGCCGCCGAGCTGATCGTCAACGGCGAGACCCTGGAGATGACCGCCGACGGTGCCGTGGCCACCGGCACGCTCGAGGTGGCCGATACGGGCGAGTATCACGTCTCGACCTTTTTCGCCGGTGATCCGGTGCGCCTCACCGACGACTATTTCATCGACGTGCTGCCCGACAACAAGCCCGAGATCAGCGTCGTGAGGCCGGGACGAGACTGGCGGGCCAGCAACATCGAAGAAGTCACGGTGCGCGTGGAGGCCAACGACGATTTCGGGCTCGACCGGCTGGAGCTTCACTATTCGATCAACGGCGGCGAGTGGCACATCGTCGAAATGGACGTCGACGGCGCCCGAGCGCTGGATGACCGGGTGCTGTACCTGGAGGAGATGACCAAGCCCGCGGTCATGGCCGCCGACGGACTCCAGGACCTGCTGGAAGGGAACCGGCTCACCGTGGACAGGCTCGACGAGGTACGGGATGCGGTCACCTCCGCCTTCGCGACGGATGCTACGGCCCCTGCGGACGCGGCGGATGCCGCCAGCGGTCTCGAGCCCGGCGATCTGATCTCCTATTTCGCCGAAGCCCACGACCGCGACGCGTCGACGCGGACCGACCTGTTCTTCGTGGAAGTCCAGCCCTTCGAGCGTTCCTTCACGCAGTCCATGCAGGGCGGCGGAGGCGGCGGCGGGGGCGGCGGCGGGGAGCAGAGCGAAATCTCCCAGCGCCAGAAGGAGATTCTGCTGGCCACCTGGAACCTGATCCGCGAGCAGGAGCAGGTCACCGGATTCCTGGACGGGCAGCAACTTCAGGACAGCGCCGCCATGCTGGCGGAACTGCAGCAGACGCTGGCCGACCAGGCGCGAACCCTGGCGAACCGGACCCGGGCCCGGCAGCTCACGTCCGTGGACGAGCAGATCCAGACCTTCGTGAACAGCCTTGAAAGCGCCGCCGAGGCCATGGAACCAGCCGCCGAGCGGCTGGCGGGCCTTGATTTCGACCAGGCGGTGCCGGCTGAACAGGAGGCGTTGCAGTACCTGCTCAAGGCCGAGTCGGTGTTCACCGATATCCAGGTGTCATTCAATCAAGGCGGCGGTGGCGGAGGCGGCGGGTTCGCCGGACGCGACCTGGCGGAACTGTTCGAACTGGAAATGGACCTGGAGAAGAACCAGTACGAGACCGAGTCCGCGGTGTCCTTCGATACTCCGGAAGCGGAATTCGACGAAGCGATCGCCCGGCTTCAGGAACTGGCTCAGCGGCAGGAGAACCTGGCCCGTCAGGCCGCCCGCCAGCAGAATCTGACCGAGCAGGAACGTTGGCAGCAGGAGCAGCTCAGGCGCGAGACGGAGGAGCTGCGCCGGCAACTGGAGGAACTCAGGCAGGCGGCCGCCCAGCAGCAGGCTCAACAGCAAGGCCAGCAAGGTCAGCAGGGTCAACAGGGCCAGCAGGGACAGCAAGGCCAACAGGGACAGCAGGGCGGCCAGCCCGGCGCCATCGCCGGCGCCGCCGGCGAGGCCATCCGGCAGCTCGACAACGCCATGCGCGCGATGGACCGGGCCGGCTCCGAGGGCGGGCTCACGCCGGAGCAGGCCCAGCGCGCCGTCGAACAGGCGCGCCGGCAACTGGACCAGGCGCTGGCGCAACTCACGGAGCAGCGCCAGGCGGCGGCCGAAGCGGCGTTTTCGGACCTCAACGAGCGCGCCCAGGGGATCCTGGAGGATCAGCAGCGCATTGCCGCCGAGCTACGGCAGGTGGCCACCGAAGCGTTACGAAACCGCAATGCCGATGGCACCCGCGACAATCCCTTGAGCTACGAAGAGGCCGTGGACCTGTCGGAGCGCAAGTGGGCGATGCAGGAGGAGCTTGAGACGCTGGAGCAGGACATTCAGGCCGTGGCCAACCAGTTCCGGGGGCAGACGCCCGAGGCGTCGGATGAGCTCTACCAGGCGCTTGCGGACCTGCAGCAGACCCAGGCGGCGCTGCGCCTCGGAGCTGCCGCGGATCGCATCCGACGTGGTCTGGCGGACGAACTGGCGCCGTTCGAGGGCGTGACCACGGCGGCGCTTGAGGACCTGGAGCGCGATACCGAACAGGCGCTGGCCACGGCCAGCCGCGAAGCTCGCGGGAGTCGCCAGGCAGAGGTGGACCCCACCTCGGAACTGGTGGCCGAGCTGCGGGCGCTGCGACGGGAACTGGCAGCGTTTCAGAATGGAGAAGCGGGTGCTCCGCTGGGCCAGAATGCCCAGGCCGGCGGCGGTCAGCCAGGACAGCAGTCGGGAGGCGCACAGCCCGGGCAGCAGGCCGGTGGAGCGCTGGGTGGTAACCGATTTGGCCCCGGTGGCGGCGGCGCATTCGACACCGACCGGCGCGGCCTGGGCTTCTGGGACCCCACCGGGCCGTTGGCGCTGGACCCGCAGGCTCGCCAGCGCCTGGAGGACGAGCTTCAGGCGGCCGGCAGCGGCATTCTCACCTGGGGATCACGGCTTGGCGCCGAGGACGCGCTGACCGCGGAGGAGCTTGCGGCCATCCGGCGCGTCGGTGATGCCCTTCGCAGCGGTCTGACGGGCCGCAACGACGCCGTGGTCGAGCAGGAATACCTGGCGATGCTGAACCTGATGGAGCAATTGGAGCTTCAGCTCACGTCGGGCGACCCGGTCGAAGGCGAAACCGCGGTGCGGACGGAAGCCCCGGCGGGAGTCGCCGCGGAGTATGAAGAAGCCGTGGCGGAGTATTTTCGAAGGCTGAGCCGGTCGGAGGCGCCGTAGGCGTCGACCGCGAAGCTCCAGTGCCGCGCCCGCTTCCTGCAGCGGACCGCGCGCGACCCGCGTTCTGGCTCCAGGGGCCCGACTGTGCAAAGAATCCTTTAGAGATCATGTATTAGTCTTCACCTTGAGCCCAACGGGGAAGCGGCGGTGGGATAATGCCGGGCATGAGGCTCGGTGGTCGAAAATCCCGGACGGACGCGGCGGACACGCCCGAATCGTTGATCGTGACGCGGAACGTCCAGCGCCGGTATGTCATGGGCAGCGAGACGATCCACGCGCTCCGGGGCGTTGACGTCTCCATCGAATCCGGCGAGTACGTGGCGATCATGGGCCCGTCCGGGTCCGGCAAGTCCACCTTGATGAACGTGATCGGTTGCCTGGATTCCCCCGACGACGGCGAATACTGGCTGAACGGCAAGCTGGTGTCGAAGATGAGCGACAGGGAACTGGCCCGGGTGCGCAACAGCGAAGTCGGATTCGTATTCCAGACCTTCAACCTGCTGCCCCGCGCCAACGCCCTGCACAACGTCGAGATGCCGCTGATCTACGGCGGCATGAAGCGCAAGGCGCGTCTCAAGGCCGCAGGCGACGCGCTCACCCGTGTCGGGCTGGCCGACCGGATGAACCACCGGCCCAGCGAGATGTCCGGTGGACAGCGCCAAAGGGTTGCCGTGGCCCGCGCCCTGGTGACCTCCCCGAGTATACTTCTGGCGGACGAACCCACCGGAAATCTGGACTCGGCCACCGGTACGGAGATCATGGCGCTGTTCGATGAACTGCACGCGGCGGGAAACACCATCGTGGTGGTCACCCACGAATTCGACATCGCCAGCCACGCGGACCGGGTCATCGTCATATCCGATGGCGAGATCGAAGGCGATTCCACCACCGAGCGGTTCAGGGACTCCGCGAGATTCAGGAGGCATTGAGCATGTGGATTACGATGGCAGGGCGGCGCGTGGCGCCGCCATCAAGCGGAGGTCTTCGGGAGGGATCGGGCACGGGCATGAAGGCGATGATCGGACTGCCTCTGACGCTCGCGCTGGCGGCCTGCGGGCAGGACCAGGCGGAATCCGTGGCACCGCTTTATGACACCGCGCCGGTGGAAGTCCGGGACATCGAGGTCAATGTCGAGGCGGCGGGTGTGATCGAGCCGGAAATCACGGTCGAGGTGAAGTCCAAGGCGTCCGGGGAAATCCTGGCCATTCACGCCGACACCGGCGACGTGGTGGAGGAAGGCTTCCTGCTGGTGGAGGTGGACAAGCGCACGCCGCGCAACCGCCTGGCCGAGACCGAAGCCACGCTGGTGGCGGCCAGGGCCCGGCGCGCCATCGCCGAAACCCAGATGGAGCGCGCCAAGACGCTGTTCGAGACCGGCACGCTGACCGAAACCGAGTACGAGCAGTCGCAACTGGAATTCGCGAACTCCGAAGCCCAGGTGATCGGCTCCGAGGTCGCGCTTGAGAACGCCCGCATCGCCATGGACGATACCGACGTGCGGGCTCCGATCACCGGTACGATCATCCAGAAGAATGTCGAGACCGGGACGGTCATCTCGTCCCCCACCCAGGACGTCAGCGGCGGAACGGTGCTGATGCAGATGGCCGACCTGACCAACGTGCAGGTGCGCACGCTGGTTGACGAGACGGACATCGGCAAGATTCGTCCGGGCATGCCCACCCGCGTGACCGTCGCGGCCTACCCCAACCAGCCGTTCCAGGGCGAAGTGCTGAAGATCGAACCCCAGGCGATCGTCGAACAGAACGTGACCATGTTCGCGGTGCTCATCCTGCTGGAGAATCCGGGCGGGTTGTTGAAGCCGGGCATGAACGCCGAGGTGGATATCGAAATCGCCAGCCGGAGCGCGGCCTCGGTGGTGCCCACGATGGCGTTGCGCGCGGCCACCGACATACCGACTTCGGCCATGATGCTGGGCATTGACGAAACGGAACTGCGGGTGGCGCTGGGCAATGGCTTCGGACCGGCCCCATCGGCCGCGTTCGGCGCGACCGCGCAGTTCGATCTCGAACAGACCCGGGAACTGATGGCGAAAATGCGCAGCGGCGAGACGCTGACCGCAGATGAGCAGGCGCAGGTCGACGCCATGATGCGGATGCGCCAGCAGAACGCGGGCGGCGGTAGTCCTGGCGGCGGCATGGGCGATTTCAGTGGTGGCGGATTCGGTGGCGGCGGTGGATTCGGCGGTGGCGGGAGTGGCGGAACGCCGGGCGGTGTCGCCGCGGGCGGAGCCATCGGCGGCGGCATGGGCGGTTTCGGCGGCGGCCGTGGCGGTGCCAATTCGACGCTTGAGTATCAGTTCGGCGGCGAATACTGGGTGATCACGCTGGACGACGGCGAGCCTGTTCCCAAGGCGGTGCGCACCGGCGTTACCGACTTGCGGTACAGCGAAATCGTCGACGGGCTGGAAAGCACCGACCAGGTGCTGCTGTTGCCGAGCTCCAGCCTGTTCGAGCAGCAGGAGATGCTCCAGCAGTTCATCTCCGACCGGTTCGGCGCGTCGACTCCGTTCTCGCAGGGCGGCAACACGCGAATGCGTTAGGCCGAGTGCGTCAGGCCAGACGCGCTCGCGATACCGCAAGGCTTCGGTACACTTCTTGGCGGATATTGTATGTTTGTGCCTTACAGGGTATATTCCAAAAATATACCCTTGGGGGCACAAAAATGGATTCAACGGCGCATACGCCCAGACAGCTCGGACAGCTCTTGCAGGGCTGCCGGAAAGCCCTGCGACTGACCCAAGGTGAAGCGGCCGAAAAGGTCGGGTTGCTGCCAAAAACCATCTCCAGGTTGGAGCGCGCCACCGAAACCGCGACGGTTGAAAGCCTTTTCAAGCTGCTTTCCTCCCTGCAACTGGAGCTGTCGGTGCGGACGAAGCCGCAGGAACGGACCGACGGGGAGTGGTAGGTTGCCGGCGTCGAGGCGTCAACCGTCGGTGATGATGTCGATACCGAGGAAATCGTCGGGCAGGGAACGGTGAGGCGTGCCGCGTCGCGCGAAGTACAGGCGCCTCGCCGTATGGATGAACGGCAAACAGGTCGGCACGTGGACGGTTGATGCCGGAGGTCGACACGAGTTCCGCTATCTGCCGGCGTGGGCCGATGACGGCGATTCCCGACCCATTTCGCTGTCGATGCCGGTGCGACCGCCGACCGTGGCCTACCGCGGGCCCATTGTCGAGGCGTATTTCGACAACCTGTTGCCGGACAGCCGGGAGATTCGCCGCCGGGCGCAGGCCCGGTTCGGGGCGGAATCGACATCCGCATTCGATCTGCTGACCGAGATCGGCCGTGACTGCGCGGGAGCGGTTCAGTTGCTTGCCCCCGGTCGGCCCGCCGCAGACGTCAGGAAGATCAATGCGCTCCCGCTGGATGAGGCGGGAGTCGCCGAGGCGCTGCGGTCGGCCATGGCGTCCACACCCCTGGGTCAAGGGGACGATGACGCATTTCGTATTTCGCTCGCCGGCGCGCAGGAAAAAACCGCGCTGCTGTGGCATGAGGGACAATGGTGTCGACCATCCGGCGCCACGCCGACGACGCACCTGCTCAAGCTCCCTCTCGGCAGGGTGGGACCCATGCAGGCCGACCTGTCGACCTCGGTGGAAAATGAATGGCTGTGCGCGCAAATCGTGCGTGAATTCGGTCTGCCCGTCGCAAACTGCGACGTGGCGGAATTCTCCGGTCATCGTGTCCTGGTGGTGGAGCGGTTTGACCGGCGGCTCTCCCGTGACCGGCGGTGGTGGATACGGCTTCCGCAGGAAGACATGTGCCAGGCGACGGGAACGCCGCCCGCGAGGCGTTACGAATCCGACGGCGGCCCCGGCATCACCGCCATCGGCGCCCTGTTGCTCGGTTCCAGACAGGCGGAATCGGACAGAAGGAGGTTCTTCCGGGCGCAAGCACTATTCTGGATGATGTGTGCCACCGACGGGCACGCGAAGAACTTCAGCGTGTTCATCGAACCCAGGGGTCGGTTCTCGCTCGCGCCCTTGTACGATGTCATTTCCGCTTACCCGGTCATGGGGCACGGAACGAACCGTCTGGCACCCGAGAAGGTCAGGATGGCAATGGCTGTTGCCGGAAAAGACAGGCACTACCGATGGGCGGATATTCAGGCCAGGCATTGGATTTCGACGGCGGCGAGGATGGGCCTCAGGTCGACGGCACAGCGAGACGTCGAGGAGTTGAAGCAGAGGGCGCCGGATGTAGTCGAACGGGTGTCGGCACAACTGCCGAGAGATTTTCCCGAATCCGTTTCCGGCCCGATATTCGATGGCATGCTGCAAGCGGCGCGGCGCCTTTCCGACGGTATCCGGCGGTATTCTCTATAATTTGCGGCCCGGACCGGCTCCGCCCAACCGGACAACACCAAACAGACAAGGAAAACCCTACATTGGCCATTCAAACCAGAACCGTCGATTACAGTCAGGACGGCACGACATTCGAGGGCTACTTCGCCTGGGACGATGCCTCGGCCGGACCACGACCCGTGGTGCTGGTCTGCCACGCCTGGGGCGGGGCGGGCGACTTCGAACACGCCCGCGCCCGGGACCTGGCTGAACTGGGTTATGCGGGATTCAGCGTCGACCTGTACGGCAAGGGCGTGCGCGGCGGCAGCAGAGAGGAGAATACGGCGCTCATGCAACCCCTGCTGGATGATCGGGCGCTGCTGCAGCGCCGGTTGACTCGGGCGGTGGAGGTCGCCGCCGGGCAGGACGGGGTGGACCCTTCCCGGGTCGCCGCCATCGGCTATTGCTTCGGCGGGCTGTGCGTGCTGGACCTGGCCAGAATCGGCGCCGACCTGCGCGGCGTGGCGAGTTTTCACGGACTGTTCCACCCGCCCGGAAACACTTCCGGCGCGAAGATCACGGCCAAGGTCCTGGCACTGCACGGCTGGGACGACCCCATGGTCCCGCCGGAGATGGTAACGGCGCTGGCCACCGAACTGACCCGGGCCGGTGCGGACTGGCAGATTCACGGCTACGGTCACGCGCTGCACGCCTTCACCAACCCGGCCGCCAACGATCCGGGCCACGGCACCGTCTACCATCCGGCGGCTGACAAGCGGTCCTGGCGGGCGATGGCGAATTTCCTCGAGGAATTATTCTAGGTTCCAGGCCCTGTTGACGCGGGCCGAGTAGGCGCTGTTTGCCGAACAGCGGCATTACCCGACCTGATTTCAAATCCAAGAGCAAACTGCCGGGCAGGCATGGTCTCGCTGCTTGCCTGTCTCTGGTTGCTGCCCTGTCTCTGGCTGTTGGACTGCCGGTGACTGTTGGACCCGCGAGAAATTCGGGTAAGCGAGATCCACTTCATGGACATCGCCCCGCAACGGGGGGTTTACACCTATCAGTTATAGGTATACCATATACATGGAACTTATAGGTATAGACCGCTTCCCAAGGAGGGCATGACATGAAGACAAGATATTTCACGTCCGCAACGTTGGCGTCCGCCATGACTTTTGCCCTGCTGTTTCTGATGCAGCACTTGATTTCGCTGGGCGACAACGTGATCGCTACGCCGCCCAAGGGCCCTGCCGTCGAACTCGTCAAGATTGAACGAGACGAGGAAATCAAGAGGAAACCCAAGCTGCCGGAGCCCCCGGAAGATCCGCCGGTACAGCCCCCCGTGGTGTCCCCGCCGGTCGAGACGGATCCCACGGGCGGGCCGCCAGTGAAGATCGAATTCACGCCCCCCGAGGTGAACGAGCCGGACGGCAGGAATACTGGTTTTGCGCAGTCGGGCGAGCTTCTCCCGATCGTTGCGGTGGCGCCGGCTTACCCCGCAAGAGCCCTTGCGCGGCACCTTGAGGGTTACGTGGTTGTCGAGTACACGGTAACGGTCATCGGCGGTGTTCGCGATGCGTTTGTTGTCACTTCCAGCAACAGCACCTTTGATCGGCCTGCGCTGGAAGCGGCCTACAAGTTCAAGTACAAGCCGCGTGTCGTCGATGGACTTCCCGTGGAAACGCCCGGGGTGCGGCGAAAATTCAGTTTTGTGCTCGACGACTGAAGTGAAACCGCCTGCGTAGATGTATGGGGCCCGTCGCCCATCATCTTCGCGAGATGGTGAACTCCACATCACCGATACGAAGGTTCTGAAACTCGGGAGATATGGTCTCGATCTCGTCGGTCTGGAGATTCGGGTCCATCCCTTCGGTTTGCAGATTCCGGTCGGGGCCAACGAGAGCCAGCGATGGCAGATCGGCCTGGTTTACGAAGAGTTCCAGCCATTCGTCGGCTTGTCGGTAAAACCCTGCCGCCAACAGCCTTCCAAAGCCGGGAGATCCGATCAATACGTATTCCGGCACCTGGTCCATATTCAGATCGACGGCGACCAGCGCCACGTTTTCGAAACGCGTGGCAAAGGAAGATTCGACGATTGGGCGAAGATCTTCAGGGACTTCGAACGGTTCGGGACGGTAGATCACACGGTCCCAGAAATCTTCGGCAAGCGCCGCGGGTGCAGGTACAGGTACGGGGCCTCGAAGCGGTTGGGGCTCTCGAATGAGTGCCGCCAGCTGCTCGTCGGAATCTCCGATCTCCTCCAGCAGCGCCTGCGTTCTCAGCCAGGCGGGACGCGCCAGGTGCTGGCGGGCGTAGTAGAAGTCGAAGTCGTGGATTTCGATTTCGCCACGTTCCACCCGGGCGAACTGGCTCGCCAGGGAGATCGACCGGAAGTCCAGCAGGGGGGTGTTGACCAGCAGCGTCAGCGCAATGATGACTCGCCCCATGATCACGTTGACCCGACCGAGGGATTCGGGCCAGTCGTCCCGGCGCCGCAAGATTCCCGCGGCGTATCCGGTCGAGAAAAGCGCCAGCAGGATACACACGACAAGCGCCCAGCATCGCTCCACCGTCCAGCCGTACTGCGTGATCCGAAGGTAAAGGCCATAGGCGGCCAGCGCGGAAATGATCGGCAGCAGGCAGGTTCCCCCGTACAGCAGCCGATGCACGACCGTCGGGTAGGGTGGATTTCGTCCGGGCTGGTAGACCGCGTTGGCGAAGAACAGCGCGAAGGCGTTCATCCACATCAGCAGCGCCGTGCCGTTTCCGGTTTCCCAAAGCGGCTGCAGGCCGGTGAACGGCAATGCCGCCAGAAAGATGACGGCTACGGTCACGATCAACGGGAACAACAGCCGGATCAGCCCTTCCAGCAGACTCGTGATGCTGTCGATGACCGTGGCCAGGTGCCGGAAGATCAGCACGCCGAGCCCGAAGGCGACGGCCAGCACGGGGAACAGGAACCAGTCCTGGGAGAAAAGCGCGGTAAAGTACTCGACGCCGATGGCGCTGAACAGCGCCCCCCAGAGGAACAGGATCACCCCGACACCCCACATCAGGGCTGCCGAGAGGCCGACCACCAGAAAGTTCCGCCAGGAGTTTCTGAACAGGGTCCGGTAGGTGATTGGTGCGTTCGCGACGTGGTGCTGGAAGTACATCAACGCCTTGAAGCAGGCGATGCCCATGCTGATGACGTAGACGGCGACGAGCGATTCGACGGGAAATTCACCGAAAGGCGCCGCCTGCCAACCGATGTACGCGGCCGGGAGAATGAGCACCGCGCAGAACACGCCCACGCGTGCGAGGGTCGGGATGACGCGTCCGGACACAAGGCTGAGCAGCGCCAGGGCGGGGAAGGCAACCGCAATCGTCCACAGCGGGAAGTTGATGACCGGTTGCGTGGCGGGCCAGGCCTGATTGGAGAGCGCGCGCCAAAGGAGCAGCAGCGCGACGCCCTGGGCCAGGGCGATCAGCAGCATCAGGTTGCGGGGAGGGTTGGATTTCGGGAGCGGGGCTTCGTTCATGATGGATCGGTCTCGGCATACGCAAGCGCAAGATTACCTCACCTCGCTCGGCGCAGACGCCGGTCCAATGGTGCAACTCGGCGTAACCCTATACCGCAGCATGAGCTTCCGCTTGACTGCCACACAAATCAGTCTGGCTAAAGACTAGACTGATTGGCACATTGCCGCCAGCCATGGTCGCTGTCCAGAGTGGATGCCGTCTTTGGTATTGTTGACTGGACCTGACTCACTCAGGAGCGCGGATCGTGTCTGAAATTGGTGTATTTGAAGCAATGAGCCAGTTGCCGAAGCTGCTCCAGCGTGTTCAGTCCGGGGAGCGGTTCATCATCACCCGACATAATCGCCCAGTGGCCGAATTGATTCCCTTCAGGTCCCGAGATTCGGAGAAGATTCGCGTGGCGATTGCCTCCATGAAGTCGTTTCAGCAAACCCATGGTCTGGAGGGGCTGTCGGTAAGCGGGATGATCGCAGAAGGCCGCAAGTACTGATGACGTTCGTCCTGGACTGCTCGGTCACTATGGCGTGGCTCTTCCCGGACAAGGCGACAGGGGCAGCGGAGGCAGGCGTTGAAGTCATTGGGCGGCGGACGCCCTCGCCATAGACTCGAATTCCCCGATCAGGTCCACAATGTCCGCGTGCACATCCGCCGCGCGGGAACCGCCGGCTTGCGACAGTTCCGTCAGCCTGAGGTCGAAGGCCTGGAGGCGGTTTTGCGTGGTCTGCAGTTCCTCGTCGGAGATCACGTAGGTGCCAAGCCGCGCGCGTTCGAGCTTGTTGGCCAGGTAGCCGTGGACGTAGCGCCCCGATTCGACGAAGGCCGCCTCGTCGTCGAGCGAAGACGCGGCGGCGGCCCGCAGGACATAGAGGTCCAGGTTGGGGCTGATGACCAGCGCCCGGTCGACCATGCGCAGGGCGTCGAACGGATAGCGCGGCTGATCCAGCACCTTGGTGCGCCAGTCGGCCCGCAGCTGCACGACCTCCGGATACCAGATGTCGGTGGTGTCGCTGCGGGCGAGTTCGCCGTCCAGCGCGGCCAGTGCCGGCCAGTCCTGGGCCGCGCCCAGGGGCCAGCCGCGGAACACTGCTGCGGGTGCTCCGCTGAGCCGGGCGGCGGCCGCGCGGGCCCGATCCGAGGCCGCTCCGCGCGCGAAGTCAGGAAGCTCGGTGGCGGCCAACTGGAATAGCGCGTCCAGGTTGTCCGGGTTGGCCTGCAAAGCCTGAAGGACCGCGTTCTCGGCGCGTTCCGACTCGCCGCCGTGCGTGAAGCCGATGGCCGCGATGAGGGCGCGGGTGGAGGTGTTCGTGACCGTTTCCGCCAGCCGGGCGGCCCGCTGGACCTGGCCGTTTGCCAGAAGCCGTGTGGCGATGTAGGGAAAATTCAGCTCGTCGCCCAGCTCGCGGTGGATCCAGCCCGAGCTGTCCAGAAGCGGATCGTACGGCCTCAGCAACTCCGACAGTTGCTCCACCATCAGTCCGTCACCCTGGTGGCGGCTATGGGTGGCCATGTAGTTCCTGTTGTCGGTGCTCAGGGGAGCGCCGTCGGCGAACGCTTCCACGCCCCGCTCGTCCAGCGCCAGCGCGGCGACGAAATCATCGGCGCTGTTGAGCCCCATGTAGCTGTAGTGCAGCAGATCCGAGGTCAGCGGTTGACCGGTTCGAAGCACCGTCCGCTCGATGTCGAGCGGTTCGTCGGACGCCAGGAACAGCAGCACGGTTCCCGTGGTGGCGTAGACGCGTACGTTCTCGAAGGTGTCCAGCACCGTGGCCGCCAGCGTTCTGAGCAATCCCTCGTCGAGAAACTCGGAATTCATCCATTGCAGGAAGACTCCGCCGGGATTGAGATGTTCCTTGACGAGCCCGGCAAACTCGCGGGTGAACAGGTGTGACGCACCGGCGGTCCACGGGTGCGACGGTTGCGAGACAATGACGTCCCAGGTCTTTTCCGTCAGCCGCAGGGCATTCCTTGCGTCGTTGATGATCAGGTTGAGGCGGGGGTCCTCCAGCGGGTCCGCCGCCCGCCGACCGGCCAGCAGCCGATTGGCGTTGATCACCTCCCGCTCCAGCTCGATCACATCGATCTCTTCGACGGAGGAGGGCACGCCTTCGACCGCGACGCCGCCGCCGAAACCGATCACCAGGACGCTTTCCGCCTCCGGGCGCGCCGCCACGGGCATGGCGGTGAGCCAGGCCTGGGAGTGCAGGATGGGCGGCGCGCCGCGAACCACCACCGAAGCTTCCGGTAGCCCGTTGGTCCGCAACTCGAAAGTGCCTCTTGTTTCGGCCATGTAGACTGTGGAGGAGCGTCCCACGGCGAAGAACAGTTCTTGCTGGGACCCGGACGTCATTCCTTCGAATCCGCCGCTGCCGATGACGGCCTGCGGCCTTGCCGGGTTCCAGACCGTGATTACCAGCAGCAACGCCGCCGCCGCGGCCCCGGACCAGGCGGGGCCGGGTCGGCCGACGAAGGCCGCCGCCCACAGCGCGAGACCCAGATTCACGCATACGGCAAGCTTGATGGAGCCCTCGAAGCCCAGCGCCGGAATCAGCACGAATCCGGCCAGGACCGCGCCCAGGATGGCGCCGACCGTATTCCACGAATAGATCCTCGCAGTGGCTTCCCCGGCTTCGCGCTCGGTCCGTGCCAGGATGCGCACGGCCAGCGGGAAGGTGGCGCCGATGAAGATTGTCGCCGGCAGCATCACCGCCACCGCCATGCCTGCCATGGTCGCGGTGGAGCGGGACTCGGGAATCAGCGGACCCATCCACAGGTAGACTCCGATGGACAGTACCGCGATGAGCGCTTGCGTTCCGGCAAAGGCGAGAGCTGCCCGTTCGCGATCCCTGGCCAGGGGTCCGGCCAGGCCACCGCCCAGCGCGATGCCGGTGAGAAAGGCGGCCAACATGGTGGCGAAGGCGTAGATGCTGCCGCCCATCACGTGGGACAGCATGCGGGTCCACAGCACTTCGTAATAGAAGGCGTTGGCGCCGGAGACCAGGATCAGCGCCAGGATCCAGCCCCGTTGGGCCACAAATATCTCTCCGTAGCGCGCCTTGAGCGTGAGACCGCGGCGAAACGCCGGTGCGATGCAGGATTCGAAAAAGCCGATCACCGGCCTCGGCGGGCTTGTGCCATCCGCCGGCCCGGATGAATCCTTGGCCGTCGCCGTCGCCGTCGCCGTTGCCTTTGCCGTTGCCGTTGCCGCCGGAGGTGCCTTTTTCGAGATCCACACGGCGATGCCGAAAACCGCCGCGTTGACCGCGACCCCGACCCACACCGTGGCATTGAGGCCCATCGCGGGCAGGAGCACAAAGGCGGCGGTGAGGGTGCCGGCCACGGCGCCCGCTGTATTCGTGGCATAGAGCAACGCCACTCGCGGACCCAGGTCCCGGTCGCTGTCCACGGCGTGGCGGGTCAACAGCGGCAGCGTGGCACCCATGAACCCTGTCGGAATCGCAAGCACCACGAAGGCGACCGCCAGATAGAACAGCGGTTGTCCGAGGGTCGCCGCATCCGGTGGCGCGGACTGGCCGCCGAGCGCGGCAACGTAGCCGGCGCTCGCGGCGCCCAGAAGTAGCGGCACCGCCAGCGCGAAGAGCGCGATGCCGCCTTCCAGCACGCCGTAGACCAGAACCGGGCGCCGGACCCGGTCCAGCAGGCGTCCGGCGACGGCCGCACCCGCCGCCAGGCCGCCCATGTAGGCGGCGAGCACGGCTGCGACCGCCAGCTCGGAGGTTCCGAAAACCAGCGAAAACTGCCGGAGCCAGGCGGTCTGGTAGAGGAGCGCGGCAAAGCCCGAGAGCACGAAGCAGGCCACGACCCCCGCGAGGATGCCGCCGGCCGCAGAACCATCGGTTGCCGCCGCGGAGGCACGGGCCTTGCCGAGGCGCTCCGGTCCGTAGGCCGCCGGTTGGCGACTCTTGCGTTTGCGTCGACGTGTCAAGGGCGTCGGCCCGATGGACGGTAGATGGTCTTCATGCTTGAATGGCTCTTCGTGCCCCGGAAGCGATCCTGCAGCACGGTCGGATATTAACCCATCAACCCATCGGGTCGTTCGGTGCCTGGCCGGTTCCAGGTCGGCGAATCGCGGTCCGCGACGGTAAAATACGCGGGCCGATCGCAACGAGGCCACCACAATGGCCCGGCAACAGGCCTCGGGCGGCCCGCGACACGCGGCGTATCAACGCGTATCTAGCGGAGACGAAATTGCAAGCGGAGGCGAAGATACCTTGGATGGGTATCGATGCTGTAACTGGGTTCGATCAAGCGACAGGAGCCGACATGACCGACATCACTCGCAGAGACCTGCTGGCCGGAGCGGTTGCCGGCGGCGCGGCGCTGGCGGCGGCCACGGGGGCGAAAGGCCAGGCGGACGGGACTGCCGCGCGACCTGCGGCGCCCACGCGCCCCACCCGGCTCGCCCAGGGCGATCTCGTGGCGCTGGTCGCGCCTGCCTCGGCCACCTACGACGAGGATACCCTGCTGGTCGCCGTGGAATCGCTGGAAGCGCTGGGGCTGCGGGTCAGGGTGGGCGAGCACGTGATGGCGCGTTACGGTTACCTGGCGGGCCCCGATGAGGACCGGGCGGCGGACATCAATGCCGCCTTCGCCGACGATGAAGTCCGAGGTGTGATCGCGCTGCGCGGCGGCTGGGGCGCCTCCCGGGCGCTGCCCCACATAGACTTCGACCTGATCGCCGCCAACCCGAAGGTCGTGCTCGGCTACAGCGATGTCACCTCCCTGCTGCTGGCGCTGCTGGCCCGATCGAACCTGGTGGGCTTCCACGGTCCCAACGGCACGTCGCCCTGGGGCGAGTTCACCACCCGGGAAATGCGGCGAATCGTCTTTGAGGGCGGTGCGCCGACGATGAGGAATCCGCGCCTGCGCGACGGCACCCTGGCGGTGCGGCAGTTCCGCACCGTTCCGATCGTTCCCGGCCTCGCCCGCGGCCGGCTGGTGGGCGGCAACCTGACACTGTTCGCCGCCCTCGCCGGCACGCCCTATTTTCCCGACACCACGGGCGCGATCGTGTTCCTGGAGGAGGTGGACGAGTACATCTATCGCTGCGATCGCATGCTCACCCAGCTGGCCCTGGCCGGGGTGTTCGAACGGGCGGCGGGCGTGGTGTTCGGCGGTTTCACCAACTGCGGTGTCCATCCCGAAGGTTATGGCAGGTTTTCGCTGAACGATGTCTTCCGGCACCACCTGGTTCCGCTGGGCAAACCGGCGTTTTCCGGCGCCATGTTCGGGCACGTGGCCCAGAAGCGGACGTTGCCCCTGGGCGTGGAAGCGGAGATCGATGCGGAGGCGGGCACCATCCGGATGCTGGAACCGGCGGTGGCCTGAGCGCGTTCGGATCCTTCGAGGGGAAAGGGGGCGTTACCGCCGTCCGGACCCGTCCGAGTGGTCAGTTCATCAGCCGGAAGCGCTGCACGCGCTCGCCCTGCTGGACTTCGCCGGTATAGAGGTTTCCCTGCGAATCCACCGCGGCCATGTGCAGGCCGTGGAACTGGCCGCCGTTGTCTCCGGCGCTGCCCACCCGGTTCACCACCTCGCCGGACTCGCGGTCGAGGATCCAGACGGTGTTGTTCTGGATATCCGGCACGATGAGCCAGCGTTGGTCCGGATCGTGGGAAAAGGCGATGCCACCGGCGGAACCGCGTTGCAGGGTGGAGGTGGCGAGGAAGAATTCATCGAGGAATTCGCCCTCGGTGGAGAAGACCTGGATGCGGTTGCCCTGGCGGTCGGCGACGTAGACGCGCCCGTCGCGGGACAGTCCGAGCGTGACATGGCCGAGCCACTCCCTGGCCGGCGGGGCGCCGATCTCGTATTCCAGGTCCGGGGCGTCCATGGAGATGTCGGCAAGCGGCTTGCCGTAGGCTCCCCAGCCCCGCTTGAACTCCAGGGTGTCCAGGTCGTGCACCATGACGCGCCCGTTGAGGTAGTTGTCCACGTAGTAGAGTTCGCGGGTCGCCTCGTCCACGCGGACCTCCTCGAGCCCGCCGACCACCGCTGGCGTATCCGCCGGTGGGTTGGTGTCCCGGTCAACCCGTGCCACTTCTGCCACCAGCGTGCCGTCGCGCGTGTACTTGCGCACGGTTTCCTGACCGATCCAGACGTTGCCTTCCGTGTCCACGGTCATGCCGTGGCCCTCCTGTGTGTCCCAGTACTCGACCACGTTGCCCTCCATGTCGAAGGCGATCACCGCGGGCGGCGCCACGCAGCACTCACCGGTGGGCGGGTCCAGTTGCGCGTAGTTCTCGGTATTGTTCAGGTTGCTGGGGCGGTTGAGCACCCAGATGGTGTCCTGGTGATCCACGTACAGCCCGGTGACGCCCTGCATCCACCACTTGTCCGGCAGCGGCAGTTGCGGCCATTCGGCGTCGAACTTGTATTCGGGTACTTGGGCGTGGGCGCCCGCGCCCAGCAGGGCCAGGGCGCATAGCGTCGAGGCGAACAGCTTCGGAGCGAGAGTAGCCGTAGCGAACCGGGTTGACCAGTACGCGGCCTTCATAGACGCTGAAATGGCGAATCCGGTAGCGGGTTTGCGCATGGCGTTCTCCTTTTTTCGCGGGCCTGGCGCCAGTCGCGGTCCGCGCGCGACTGGGGGCACCCCATCAGGGATTATGGCGGACGTGCATTTCCGTTCCGTCGGGAAGGATGACGGCGGAGACCCACATCGAGTATTCGCCGGGCCGCCGGTCCGGGCTGCCGACGATGGTGACCCGGTCGCCCGGCCTGAACGTATCCTTGTTCCAGCCGAACATCCGGTAGAGGTCCTGGACGCTCTGGAATTCGCCGGACCATTCACGGGGGTTCCCGTCACCATCTGCGGCTTCGATCCAGATGCCGACATGGGGATTGATGAATTGCCATCGTATGACCGTCCCGGAAACGGTGACCGATCTGTCCTGGTCGAAAGCGGAATTGGCATGGTGAGCCGCCACCGGCGGTGCCGCGAAAGCGATGGCGAACAGGGATGCCAACAAGGCAGTGGTTACGTTCATTCCTGTCCCGGCCTCATCTCGGGCAGTTCCGAGAGCATCAGTTCGTTGCAGATGAATTCGGCCAGCTCGAAATCCCTGAGCCGAAAGGTGAGCGTGCCCGTGAAGGGACGTTCGTAGGCGACGGGATCGTCGATGGTGACCTGGTTTTCCAGCGTATGCTCGTCCACGCGCCGGATACGCTCGACCAGCTTGAGCTGGTCGCTGAAGGGATGCCCGAGCCGGTCGATCCAGCGTTGCTGATTCCCCGACTCCCAACCGATGATGTGGCGTGTCTCGATCACCAGCGAATCACCCTCGTATCGGCCGATCGAGTAGCCGTTCCAGGTGTGCAGCGGCACTTCCGGGAACTCCCGGCCGTCCATGTGGATGATGCGCCAGAAGTGGTCCACCTCGAAGAGCATCACCGCGCGGTCGGCGAGCTGGATGATCTCGAACGGCCGCGGCCGGTAGTAGGTCGCCGGAAATCCCATGGGCAGGCACGTCAGTTCGGCGGCGTTGGATTCCGTCGCCGACGTGGTGCGCGGGCCGTGGATGGGCTTGGCGGCGTCGAACCGTTCCTGCCCCCACGGCGTCATGGGCGGGTCGGGGATCAGCGGATCCATGCCGGGGAAGTTGCGCTGCCAGACTCCGGAAAGATCGGGCGGACCGGCCTCCTGGCCGGAGACGGCCCGCGAGTGCAGCCCGACCGCCACGGCAACCGCGAGCACGGCGGCCGCAACCCATGATGTAAACGATGTCGTCTTCGGCATCCCTCGGCCTCCAAAGGCGTCTCCAGGTCCCAGTGCGGCCTGGACAATGTCCGGAGATCAGTCCGGCGCGGACCTCACGTTCACTTCCCGACCGTCGGCGAAAATCACGATCCGGGTGCTCATGGTCGCATCACCGTTGCGGGCCGGGTGACCGACGATGGTAATGGCGTCTCCGGGGAGAAAGGTATCCTTGTTGAACCGGAAGTGCCGGTACAGGTCGAGCGTTCCCTGAAACTCCGCCGACCATTCCTCGACTTCGCCATCTTCACCGGCGACCTCGAACCAGAGTCCGGAGTGGGGATTGATGAATTGCCACCGGGTTACCGTGCCGCTGATCCGCGTCGTGGTGCCGCGGTCGTAGGCGGAGTTGGCGTGATGGGCCGTTGTGGGGGTGACGGCCAGCAACGCAGCCAGCCAGACACCGTGATGAATCCGGAATACGCGCGGGCATGACCGTTTGCAGCAACCGATGACCTGAACGATGGCGTCCATCATGTCTCCGTTGTTTTCTGGTTATTATTCCGCTTAGACCATCATACCAACTTGCCGATGCGCGCGCAGTTCCGTTCCGCGCTTGACCGCGCTTGACCGCGGGCACCCGGCGGGGGAAGCTGGCGTGGGGTTCACAACAAGAACTCGGCCATATCGGACGGCCACCTGGAGGCAGGCGCGATGAATCACGACAGGAACCTGCGAACAGCCTATGCGCTGTTCCGCATCACCCTCGGGGTCAACATGTTCTTCCATGGCTTCATGCGGATCACCAGCGATACCGGGGC
This sequence comes from Candidatus Rariloculaceae bacterium, assembly GCA_965221035.1. GTDB lineage: Bacteria > Pseudomonadota > Gammaproteobacteria > Steroidobacterales > Rariloculaceae > UBA6522. The sequence continues at coordinate 1,874,013 of OZ244860.1, read as the reverse complement.
CTGGGTGGAAGGTCTGGTGGCGACGTTCAGCGATTCCTTTCTTCCCGAGGCATGGGTGCGCCTTTTCCTGCACGTGCTGCCCTACTACGAACTCGCTCTCGGCACGCTGCTCACGCTGGGGCTTTTTACCTGGTGGTCCTGCGTGGGTGGCGCGCTGATGATGCTGGTGCTCTTGTTTGGCAACACCACGCGGCAGGACTGGGGAACCGCCGGCAACAACATGCACTACACGCTCTATTTCTGCCTGCTCATCGCGGCACACGCCTGGGATTCGTTCTGCCTGGACAATCGCCGCGCGGCACGTAGCTGACGTTGCCGGCCCACGGACGCTTCAGTCGGGAAACCTGACCACCAGGTGCGCCGTGTTCGAGGTGCCGTTGCCCCACTGGTGGCCGAGTTCCGGGTGGAGAGGCTCCGGGTTGACCACCACGATGTCGGCCCACCCGGGCTGGTGCAGCAGACTTGAATCGATGGTGACTTCCAGTCGGGTCGGGCTTGGCGCGCGGTACGGAACCGGAGTGCCGTTGAAGTAGACCCGTGACCGGCGTACGAAGTTGAAGCCCGTGAGCGTGACCGTGGTGGTGGGGTCGCCCGCGGTCACCATCACGGGAGTGACCGTCTCGATGGCCGGCTGGGGCGCTTCCACCGGATCGGGCAGGGGTGTGCCCGGGCCGCCCGGCGGCCGCCCGACGTAGCGGAAACCACGCTTGTTGAAGCTCGCCTCGCGCAACGCCACCACCCAGTGCAGGGATTCCACCGGCGGGTTGAGCTCCGAATTGCGGCGGTAGGGATCGTGGTAGCCGATATCGTAGCCGCGTTCCACGACCCGGCCGTTCATGATCACGGTGTCGATGGCGCGCAGATGGGCGATGTCTACCAGCGGATCCTCGTCGACGATGATGATGTCGGCGAGCTTGCCGGCCTCCAGCGTGCCGATCTCCTCGCCCAGCAGCAGCATCTCGGCCGACCACCGGGTGGCGCCCTGGATGATCTGCATCGGCGTCACCCCGGCTTCGACGAAGACCGCGATCTCGTGGTGCAGGTTCTCGCCAGGCACACGGGAAGGATTGGTGTTGGCGCCGGGAACCAGACGTCCGCCGGCGTCGACGAACATCTTGTGAAACCGCAGCGCATTCCGGTAGCCCGCCATCTTGCGCTGCCGGGCCGCCTCGTCGCGCACGCTCCAGGGACCGCGCTGCCCGTAGAAGGCCAACGCCGCCCGCTTGCGGGCCGGCGGGTAGTAGGCCATCAGGCTCGGGTCCGCCTGGTCGAAGAAAGCCCGGTCGCGGGCCTCGAACTCGGCCCAGCCCGCCGGGTAGCCCCTGAAATTGGCCATGAAGGTCGGAGTGAGCGCGGTGTCGTTGGCCACCAGTCGCTCGATGAGTTCGCGGGCGCGGGCTTCGTCCATGTCGGCGTACAGGTCGAGCCAGTCGCGAGGATCGTCCGGCTGCGGTGCAGGTTCTGCCACCGCCGCCCAGATGCCCGCCGAATGGGGCAGGTTGTGCGAGGTTCGCTCGACCGCTTCCCAGGGGCCGTACACCGGACCGTAGGATCGCGTGAAGACCGGCGTGCCGGTGCGGTCGGCTTCCTCGATGCCGGCGATGTAGTACTCCAGCGGCAGCGAACCGTCGTTGAACATCAGTGCGTCGGCACCGGCGTCGATAAAGGCCCGGGCAAGTTCCCTGGCCTCGTCCACCGAGTGCGGGTCGCGTGCGGGCGTGAGAATGGATTCAAGCCCCGTGCCGCCGTCGGGGATCAGGTTGAGGCGAGACACGCCGGTGTAGGTGCGCGGCGCGCGCAGGTGGCCGGCGTGCACCGCATCCCGGTGGGCGATGGCCACCTCTCCGGAATTTCCCACGTCGATGGTCGAGGTGATGCCGTAGTTCAGCATGATCTCGCCGTAGTACCAGCTGTAGCTGACCTGGGAATCCCAAAGGCCCGGCAGGATGAACTTGCCGGTGGCGTCGATCACGGTCAGGGCGTCTTCGGTGGCAACGTCCGCCGCGACCTCCGCTGCGGCCTCGCCGCTTGAAACACTCTCGATGCGGTTGCCGTCCAGGACCACCACCGCGTCCTCCAGCGGCGCTCCGCCATTGCCGTCGATGAGGGTACCGCCGTGAATCACCAGGGTCTGCGACAGGGCCGGTTGACCGGCGATGCTCGCCGCCGCGAGCACGACCGCGGGAAAGATGGTCGAGAATCGGGTGCGGTAGTTGCTGTTCATGGGTTTTTCTTCTCGATTTGCTTGTGGACCGATGGCTGACGATTTCTCGAAATTCTGGCACAAATCCCGTCGTCGAGAAGGTTGCCGAGATCGCACTTAACGGAATTGTAACGATGCACCGAGCGATTGCGGGCAGTGCTGGAAGTGGTTCATGTCGACTGTTCTGGGTTGACGCCTCGGTCCCACACCAGGGAGACGGATGCGGACTGTGCGGATGACGGGTACCATTGCCCTGGCGTTCCATCTGGATCGAATCGGATGGCCGTTCGGAAACGCAAGCTGCGGCAGGAGAATAACCATGGCACAAAGGGCCTCCACCGGTGGGATGCGCGGCCACTGATTCGCAAGGGCCGGTTGCAATGAGCGCCGGGTCGTCCCCGCAGGCGTGATCGGTCTTCAGCGTGGATGATCGACGCCGCACGGCGTACGTGGTCGCCGGCCCCGCCGTGTTCGCGGTGCTCGCGCTGGCGCCGCTGGGCGGACTGCCCTACGAGGTACGCTGCAGCCTGGGACTGCTGTTCTGGATGGCGCTGTGGTGGATCACGCGGCCGGTGCACCTCGCCGTCACCGGCTTCCTTCCGCTGGCCACGGTGGCGATATTCGACTTCGCGCCGCTGGAGCGCATCCTGCCGGCGTACGCGGCCGAACTGGTCATCCTTTTGTTGTCGGCCAACGTGCTCACCACCTGCTGGACGCGGTGGGGGCTGGACCGCCGCATCGCGCTGGGTTCGCTGATCGGCGTCGGCACCAATACGACCCGGCAGATCATGTCCTGGTTTGCCATCGGCATGATCCTGAGCGCCTTCCTTCCCAATACCATCGTCGCGGCGACCATGATCCCCATCGTGGTAGCCATGTTGCGCTACATCGGCATCGAGGACCTGTGGGAAAGCAACCTGGGCACCGCGCTGGTGATTGCCGTGGCCTGGGGCACCAGCGCCGGTGGCGCCATGACGCCGTTGGCCGGGGCGCCGAACCTGCTCGCCATGGAGTACATTCGGGAACTTGTCACTGGCGAAGAGTTCCTGTTCGCCACCTGGGTGGTCCGCTTCGTGCCCCTGAGCCTGGCCGTGATGCTGGTGACATTCCTGTACGTCCGAATCGCGTTCAAGCCCGAGATCAGGGAGGTCGAGGGGACACGCCAGTTCTTCCTGGGCGAGCTCAAGTCGCTGGGCCCCATGAGCGTGCAGGAAAAGTGGGGTTTCGTGCTGTTCGCGATCGCCGCGGGCCTGGCGTTCACCCGGCCGCTCTACGCGGAATGGCTGCCCGCGCTTACGCCCGCGTACGCGTTTCTGAGCTGCGCCATCGTGTGTTTCCTGCTGCGCTTCCGGGGCGAGAACCTGATGACCTGGGAATACGCCCAGAAGCGGATGATGTGGGGGCTGTTCTACCTGTTCGCCGGCGGAACGGCCCTGGGCCGCGTGCTCGGCGAAACGGGCACGGCGGCCCATATCGCCGACGCCCTGCTGCCCTACGCCAGTGGCGGCGGATTCCTGGCGGTGCTGGTGTTCGCGTTTCTGACGATGCTGTTGACCCAGATCACCAACAACACCGCCGCCGTGGCCATCATCGTGCCCATTACGATCAGCACCTTCCAGAGTCTCGACATGAACCCGTTGCCGTTCGTCTACATCGTCGCCGCCGTCGGCAACTGCGGCTACATGCTGCCGACCTCGGCGGGAGGGCCGGCGGTGGCGGCAGGTTACGGGATCAACTTGAGGACCATGGCCGTCAAGGGGTTCTGGGCCTGCCTGCTGTCGCTGTTCGCCATCGTCATCGTAGGCTATCTGCTCGCGCTGCATTGGCCGACCTTCTCGACCGCTTGACCTGGGCTTGACCAGGGCCAGAAACTTGGGCCAGAAACCTTGCGGTTTTCCTGGTGATATATATCATAAGATATACCCAATTCAGGAGTGACACATGGCAAGCGCACCCGACTACCGCGGCATGGCAAAAGTCTTCTGGAGCGGCCGCAGCCAGGCGGTTCGGTTGCCGGCTCCTTGCCGGTTCAGCACAACCGAAGTCGAGGTGATCAAGCACGGAGATCGAGTCATCCTGCGCCCGCGCGGCAAGAACTGGGCGGCTTACTTCGATGCCCGGACCCGCGGAAACCTGCCGGAACGGCGCCAGCCACCTCTTGATGAGCGTAACGAGATTCGCTGATGTACATGCTGGATACGGATACATGTATCTACCTCATCAACAGTCGCGACGACACATTGCGGGAAACCTTCGAGACCAACGCGGCGTCCATATGCATTTCCTCCATTTCCTACGCGGAACTTTGCTTCGGGGTCGCCTACTCGGAGCAAGCCGAAAGAAATTCCCGGGAACTGAAGGCGTTTTGCCTTGACCTTGAAATTCAACCCTTCGATGCCGCGGCCGGAACTCACTACGGAGAGATTCGCCATTATCTCTCCAGGGACGGGCGACTCATCGGCGCGAACGACTTGCTGATTGCCGCTCACGCCCGCAGTGCGCAGGCTACGCTGGTCACCAACAACGAGAAGGAGTTTCGGCGCGTACCCGCGCTCAAGGTGGAGAACTGGTTGGCCGCGGCACGAAATCGCCAGCCGGACTATTGACCAGGCTGCCCGGCGCCCCGCTTGGCTTAGAATACCGGCCAGGGGGGCGGGTGCCCTTGAATGCGGCGCCGGCACTTGAAGGCAAGACAGTGGAGCTGCTTCGATGTCGAGACGGGTGCGCAAGAGGGGCCGCCGGAGGGCGGCTTTGACGGAGGGGCCGGCGATCCGGCAAATCGACCGCAGGGCATTGAGCAACCGCTTTGCCCCGGTGGAGCCCCTGGACGAGGACCAGCTGGAGTTCATCCACGATATCTCGCTCGACATCCTGGAAGACGACGGAGTCGAGGTGCTCGGAGCCCAGGCGTTGGCGACGTTGCGGCGGGGCGGCGCCAGCGTGGACGGCGACGGAATTGTCCGCATGGATCGGGACATGGTGCTGGAAGTCGTCGCCAGGGCGCCATCGGAGTTTCGGGTCACGCCGCGAAACCCGGGCCAGTCGATTCGCGTCGGCGGCAATTCCATAAACTTCGGGCTGGTTTCCGGTCCGCCAAACGTCCATGACAACATCAATGGCCGGCGGGTCGGAAACATTGAGGACTATCGCAAGCTCGTCAGCTTCGGCCAGTACTTCAATGTGCTGTCATTCTTCGGCAACCAGGCCACACCGCCCACGGACTTGCCGGCCAACTCCCGGCACCTGGATACCGTGTTCGCAAACCTGACCCTCTCGGACAAGGCGTTCTTCAGCACGGGCATCGGTGGCGGGCGCGCGCTCGATGCCATCGAGATGTCGGCGATCGCGCTCGGCCAGGGCCTTGATGACGTCGACCGGCATCCCTGCGTCATGACCAACATCAACGTCAACTCGCCCCGCAAGCTGGACGATTCCATGGCCTACGGGGCGATGCAGATGGCGGCGTTCGGCCAACCGGTGGCAGTGACCCCGTTCACGCTGATGGGCGCCATGACGCCGGCGACCATGGCCGGCGCCCTGGCCCAGCAGAACGCGGAGGCGTTGCTGTGCGTCGTGTTGCTGCAACTCGTGCGACCGGGAGCGCCCGTGATTTACGGCGCGTTCACCTCCAACGTGGACATGCGCTCCGGCTCACCTGCCTTCGGCACGCCGGAGGACAGCCTTGCGAATATCGCCGGCGGCCAGCTGGCCCGGCGCTACGGGCTGCCGTACCGGACCAGCGCCTGCAATGCCTCCAATGCCGTGGATGCACAGGCCGTGTACGAGACGCAAATGGCGCTGTGGGGCGCCGTCCTGGGACACGGCAACCTGATCTACCATGCCGCGGGGTGGCTCGAAGGGGGGCTGGTGGCGTCCTTCGAGAAGATCATCGTCGACTGCGAGATGCTGCAGCAGATGACCATGTTGCTTGAACCATTGACCATCAATCCGGTCGAGGTCGGGGTGGAGGCGATGCGTGAAGTAGGCCCCGGCGGTCACTTCTTCGGATGCCAGCACACGCAGGAGCGGTACAAGACGGCCTTTTACGAGCCGTTCCTGAGCGACTGGCGCACCTACGAGAACTGGCAACTGGCAGGCTCTACGGACACGACCGCGCGCGCCACGCAAATCTGGCCGAAGATCCTCAAGGAATTCAAGCCGCCGCCCATGGACCCGGCCATCGAGGAAGCGCTCCGGGACCACGTCGCCAAGCGCAAGGAATCCCTTGGGCGGCAGGAGCCCGCGCTGGAACCCGTCGGGCTGTAGCGCCCCGCAGACTCCGGATCAGGTCCACGTACCCTCAACCACCATGGAGTACGGCCCTTACGCTCTGCTGATGGACTTCGCCCTGATGTCCGTGCTGCTCTTCATCGCGCAAATCGTCCGGGCGAACGTCCGCTGGGTGCAGAACCTCTTCCTGCCGACGGCGATGATCGCCGGTTTCATGGGCCTGTTTCTGGGAGAGTCGTTTCTGGGTTATGCCGCCCCGGGCCTGACCGGTTACGCCATTCCATTTTCCGACCAGATCTCCTCCTATGCCTACATGCTGGTGGTGGTGCTGTTTGCCTCCCTGTACATCGGCAATCGCGGCGGACAGTCGCCCCGGGCGATGATGCGGCAGGTGGGCGATACGTTCACCACCAACATGGCCGCCGAGTTCGGCGGTTTTGGCGTGGCGTTGCTGGTGGGCGGCGGTCTGCTGGTCCTTTTCGCGCCCCAGGTGAGCACCACGTTCGCCATTCTGCAGCCGGCGGGCTTCGTGGGCGGCCACGGCTATGCGGCGGCGATCGGCACCACGCTGGAGGAAGCGCGGTTTTCCGTCTGGGATTCGGCCGAAGCGGTCACGGTCGGCCAGACGTTCGCCACGGTGGGGATCCTGTCCGGCATCTTCTGTGGCATCGCCGCCATCAACATCGCCACGCGCAGGAACTACACCCGCTTCATAACCAGCATGCAGACCCTGCCCGACGACGTGCGCACAGGATTCATCGCAGAAGAACACCAGCGCCGCCTCGGTGTGGCGACGGTGAATCCGATGACCATCGATCCCCTGTCGTGGCACCTGCTGCTGATCCTGATCGCCACGGCCGGCGGCTACTACGCATACCAGGGATTGCGCGAAGTGTTTCCGAACATCGCCTTGCCAATGATGTGTCTCTCCATGCTGAGCGGGGTGGCGCTGCAGAAGCTCCTGGGCGCGATGCGGCTGCAGCACACGGTGGACAAGCGCATCATCACCCGCATGGGAAGCATGGTCACCGACTATCTGGTGGCGTTCGGTATCGCGTCGATCAAGATTTCGGTGGTCATCGAATTCGCGATTCCCCTGGCGCTGCTTGCCGTGGTCGGCGTGTCCTTCGCGTTGTTCTTCCTGTTCGTGGTCGCCAAGCGGGTCTTCCACAACTACTGGTTCGAGAGGGGCATCTTCGTCTTCGGCTGGAGCACCGGCGTTGTCGCCATGGGCGTCACGCTGCTTCGGATCGTCGACCCCGATTTCAGAAGCAACGCACTGGGGGACTACGGCATCGCGTACGTGTTCATTTCCATGGTCGAACTGGGGATCGTTTCAATCCTGCCGTCGGTCGTCGCCCTGGGGTTTGTTTCAGGAAACTACTGGTACACGCTGATACCGGGAGCGGTCATGCTGACCATTTGCCTTGCCCTGCTTTGGTTCACGGTCGTTCGATACGGCATGCAAAGCCGCGACGGCTCGAAGCCGCGCGCGGGCGAAGAATCCCCCGCGTCATCCGCGTAGCCCGCCAGAGGTGCCCGTACCGTGGAGCGCGGCGGCAAGGGCTCGGAAAAGGGCGGCAGAAACCCGGTCCGGGGGGCGGGGTGGGAGCGGCGGGCGAGGCGGCTCAGATCAGCGGCAGTTCGGTCACGGGATACGCCTGCTCGCCGAACCAGGTGGCAATCCTCTTCAGCTGTGGCACCAGGTCCGTGGCGTAGATGTCCCGGCAGATGTGCGCGACCTTTTCCGGCAGCGTGCCGAGTTCGCCTTCGTGGCACAGCAGGGAAAGGTAGCGCGCGTTGGCTCCGATGGGCAGTGGCAGGATCCGCACGCCTTGCAACAGGTCCAGGTGAGGAGTGATGCACAGACCGGTCACGATGGCCCAACCGTGACCCGCCCGCACGAACCGCAGCAGCGTCTGCGTACTGTCGAGTTCATATTGCGTCTTCAGTTCCACTCCCATCCGGCGCGCGATCAGGTCGATCAGCATGCCGATCCGGTTTTGCCGCGCGTAGTGGACGAACGGGACATTTTCGGCAAGCCAGCCCGGCGTCAGGTCATCCTTGTGGCCACGGTTCTGCGGAACGATCATCACGAACGGGTCCCGGAGAATGGGGAACCGCAGCAATTCGGGATGACTCTCCAAGGGGTCGCTGGTGATCAGCAGGTCCAGGTCATGGTTCAGCAGTGCCTTGGTGAGCGAGCCGGACACTCCGGTTCGAATCGTCAGTTTCGAGGCGAACGGCTTGATTCGTCCCATGATCTGGCCGCTGGCCGCCTCGCCGAAGGAGTCGATCATGCCGATCCTGAGTGTTGGCACGCTGTTGTGCCCAGCCATCTGTATATCGGCCAGGACGCGTTGCGCATCCGCTATCGAGCGGTTGACGTAGTCGTTGAATATCTTGCCCGTAGCGGTGAGCTTGATGGGCCTGGATCGTCGGACGATCAGTTCGGTGGCGGTCTGCCTCTCCAGTCGCTTGATGGCCTGGGACACCGCAGACTGGGTGATTTCCAGCCGTCGGGCGGCTTGCGTCAGCGTTTCGGACGAGGCCACCGCGGCGAACACGCGCAGGGTCCGGGAATCGAAATATCGACCATCCTTCACTTGACACCTGCCGTTGTCGGCGGTCCGTTCACTTGCCGGGCGATCATCTGACTAATGGTTCAGCTCCACGGAAACGGACTATTTGAAACCGGGTGCAGCCTGCCTTCCGCAAACCGGGAGAACCGGTGCGGTTCGAGGAGATTTGACGGGCGACCGCAGATTTCCTCCGCGACCAGCTTGCCGACGCCGATCATCTTGTAGCCGTGATTGGAATCGGCGATCACGTAGCAGTTGTCACAGAACACGTCGAAGACCGGAAAACTGTCCGGGGTGAACGCGCCTATGCCGCCTGAAGGCTCCCGCCTGAACTTCCCGAGCGTTCCCGAAAAGCGGGCCTGGCAGTGTGACAGGGCCGATACCCACATGCGGGCGAATTCCGGTCCGACGATGAAATCCGGCGACTCGGGTCCATAAGGGTCCACGGCGACGCTGTCGGGGTTCTTGTCCACCTTGTACGGTGCCGCGCCGCCCTGCACGCCGTTGAAGTGAAAGTCGGGCTTGTAGTAGATGCCCCAGGGCCGGTCGGTGATCAGCGAACCATCCTCGTCGGAAAGAAGCGGCGCATCGGTATCCACATGGAGCACCGGCGGCATGCCGCCGTCATTGGTCTTCTGCAGTTCGGGGTCCACACCCAGGGTACCTTCCTCCAGACACCAGTAGGTCCACATCGGCGCATCGCTGAGCGTGCCGCCATCCCGCGGATCCCTGATGTCGATGACCTTGGGCAGTTCCAGCATATCCCAGAACCGCGTGATCCAGGGTCCCGCGCCGATCACTACATATTCGCAGTCGATCCTCCCCCTGCCCGTCTCGACGGATGAAATGGCGCCCTGGTTGTCCCTGGCAAATCCGGTCACCTCGACCCCGCCGAGGATACGGACCCCTTCACGTTCGGCCTTGCGCGCCAGCCCGTGCATTGCTTGCGAGTTGTTGGCGTAGCCACCCGGCTTCTCGTGCAACACGCTGGTGATGTTTTGCGCCCGCCAGTCGTCAAACAGGCTTCGCATGTATTTCCTGCAGTCGTTCTCGCCCTCGACAAACGTCGATACGTAACCGATGGCTTTCTGTTGCTCGTGGATGCTGCGGACATCCTCGTGCATGGCTTCGTAACTGATCTGCATGTAGCCCACCGGGTGATAGCTGTAGGCTTCCATGTCGCTTTCCCAGACCTCCACGCTCTGGGCCATCAGTTCCCGCATGGCCGGTTGGAAATAGTTGTTGCGCACCACGCCGCAGGCGATGCCCGAAGCACCGGCGCCGATGCCCGACTTGTCCAGCACGACGATGTCCCCGCCCGATCCCCTGCCGGAGGCCCTGAGTCGAAGGGCGAGGTGATAGGCTGTACTCAACCCGTGCACACCGGCTCCGATGATGACGTATGGCGAATGGGACGGAATGCTCATGTGCTCTGCCTGCTGGTGGTTTCCGGTGGCTGCCCGGATGTATGATTGGCGTGAATGATGTCAGATTTGCCGGGCCTTGCTGTTCAGATGGGCTAATGTCGGCCATTAGAATGTCTAATTCAATTGCGCCGCCCACAACGGCCCGTCTACTGTTGGAAAGCCACGAATCTCAATACGCCGGGGGTCGAAGACATGAACGGATCTTCCAGTATCGGGCGAACCTTCCTTGCCGCGCTGGCGGCTCTCACGATCACCACCGCCGGACTTGCCAATGACACGGGACCGGCCCCGGGCGAGAAGACAGCGGCGGCGGTGTCCGCACCCGTTCTCGCCGCGGCGCCGCGGCTGGATCAGGTCGCGACCAACGCCCGTCCGTTGATGTCCTGGGCCAACGCCGATGGCGGCGTCGGCGTCAAGACCTATATCCTGCAGCTCGACAAGGCGCCGACCTTCGATACCGATGCGCTGCGGGAGTACGCCGGCATCGAGAGCGGTGTTCACATCACCTCGTTCAGGCTGCCCGAACCACTGGAAGATGACACGCTGTATTACTGGCGGGTGATGGCCATCGACGCGACCGGCAACCGCAGCGGCTGGGGCAAGGAGATCGGCGACATCACCGCACGGTTTTTCGTTCGCACGACCTGGGACGACCAGTATTACGGTCCCAGGATTCCCGTGGAGTCCATCACGGCCTCTCCGGGGAGCGGCGTCGAGTATATCCAGGATTACGATGAGAGCGGACTGAGCGCGTGGACCGGAAAGGCGGGCCGGGACAGTCACTGGGTTCAGTTCGACTTCGGCGAGCCGACCACCGTTTCCCGTATCTGGCTGCTGTTCAAGGAACCGGGCTGGAAGCCAAGGGAACAATCGGGATACACCTTCGTCACCCGGCAGACGGACCTGGCCGGGCGGGCGACGGACTACCGGTGGATGCAAAGCGACGATGGCGTCGAGTGGTCGACCGTTCCCGGCGCGAGCATGCAGGGAGCCGACGGTTTCCGGGCGGAATTCCTGCTGGACGACAATCCCGTCGCCGCCCGTTATCTGAAACTCGAGATTTCCGGGTGGATGGGCGATGCGCCCAAGGTCGCCGAAGCGACATTCTACCGGCGGGGTGCCGCGCCGGTGCCCGACGTGCCGGACGGTCCCTACGTGATGGTGATCGGCAATTCACGGTCCGATTCCGGTAATTCGGAAACCTCCTTCAGGGACGTGGTGCTCGGTCTGAATGGGCACGTGGCGCCGTCTGTCGAACTTAAGGTCGTGGAGGTTTCCCACTTCGATATTTCCCAGGAGGTGGTGGACAATCTGCCGAACAAGCCGCTGGCGATCTTCCTCACCGGTTTCGGCAGATGGGACGAAATGATCCCGCAGTTCGAGTTCAACGGCGAGTACGAGATCATCCGCGAGTCGGACATCCCCATCCTGGGGGCCTGCGGCGGGTTGCAGCTCATGGCCCAGCAGGACGGCTTCACGTTTGCGGTGGACACGGGCCGCTATTACGGCACCCACAGCATTGAGTCCATCCTCACCGAAGACATACCGCCCATCGACATACACGGGCATGATGACCCGTTCTTTTCCGGCATGGTGACGCCGTTCTTCGGTCCGAAGGCCCATAGCTGGGCCGTCTCCGTGGTGCCGGAAGGTTGGGAAATCCTGGCGACGTCGACGGATTCGGATGGCGTGGTGGTCAACGAGGTGATGCGGGCCACGGACCGACTGGTCTACGGCACGCAGTTCCATCCGGAAATCCCGCAGTCGTTCAGCACGTCCAAGGTCGTTCTGAACAATTTCCTGCGCATGGCCATCGAGAAGCACCAGGAGCAATCCACCCAGTAAAGGGTCCATGCCCGCGGCGCAACCCCCGGACATCGTCGGTTTCATCCACGACACGGCGTTCGGCGACCTGCCGGACGCCGTCGTCCGCACGGCCCTGCGTTGTTGCCTCGATGTGGCGGGGGTCGCGGCGGCGGGGCGCCAGACCAGCCTGTCCGGCATTGTCGTCGAACACGCGGTGGATTTTCTCGCGCCGGGTCGGTACACCTCCGACATCATCTTCACCGGGCGCACCGCAAGCCCTATGGGCGCGGCGCTGGCGGGAGGCATGACCATCGACTCGGTGGACGCCCACGACGGCCACAGCCTTGCCAAGGGACACGCGGGCGCGGCAGTGTTTCCGGCCCTGCATGCGCTTGCGTCGGCCGGGCATCATGGAGGCCAGAAACTATCCGGCAGAGACTTCCTCACCGCGCTGGCTGTCGGCTACGAAGTCAGCCTGCGCGCGGGCATATGTCTTCACGCGACCGCCGACGACTACCATACGTCCGGCGCCTGGAACGCCCTTGGCTGTGCCGCGGTCGGCGCCCGTCTGCTGGGGCTTTCGACTGATCGCACGCGCCACGCGCTGGGCATTGCGGAGTACCACGGCCCAAGGAGCCAGATGATGCGCTGCATCGACCACCCCACCATGCTGAAGGATGGCTCGGGCTGGGGCGCGATGTGCGGAGTCAGCGCCGCGTTTCTCGCTGGGTCGGGTTTCAGCGGGGCGCCCGCCGTGACCATCGAGTACCCGGAGGCCCGACCCTTCTGGGAGGATCTGGGTCGGCGGTGGGAATTGTTGAACCAGTATTTCAAGCCCTATCCGGTGTGTCGGTGGGCGCAACCCGCCATCGCGGCCTTGGCCTCCATCATGCGGCGTCACACCATCGACCCCGCGGCAGTCGCCGAAGTGGAAGTGACCACGTTCCACGAGGCGCTGCGACTGGCGGGCCACGTGCCGCGCAACACTGAAGAGGCGCAGTACGCGATCGCCTTTCCGGTCGCCGCGTTCATCGTTTGCGGGGGGCTCGGCGTGGAGCAGGTCGTCGATGACGCGCTGCATGACACCGACATCCTTGATCTCAGCCGCAGGATTCGCATCCGCGAGTCGGTCCGCTACAACAAACGATTTCCTGCCGAGCGCTGGGCCGACGTGCGCCTGACGCTGTCGTCCGGCGAGGTAATCGAGTCCGAACCGACCCTTCCGCCAGGCGAAGCGGACCGCCCCCTGTCCGACGGTGAAATCCGTTCAAAATTCGAGCACCTGTGCGCACCGTCGCTGGATGCGCGCACAACCCGGCGATTGCGCGGGACGATCATGGAATTGAACGATCCGGGACGCCCTGTGACAGGCTTGCTGGAGGTGCTTCGCACGCCTTCCCAACCGCCCGATATTCGACGGAATAAACGAGGCTAATGCCCCTTGTCAATCTTGCTAATCCTATTGATTTGGATTGAACCCAATGACTATGCTTGAGACAAGCCAACTGCCTAACCGGGTTGAGGGGGACGACTCCTATGTTCAAGAAAAACAGGATCAGTGAAGCGGTTGCCCTGGCGCTCGCCGGAGGCACGATGGGACTGCCCCAGGCTGTCCAGGGACAAGGCGCCGACCAGGCACGGATCGAGGAGATCATCGTCACCGCCACCCGGCGTGAAACGGCCCTGCAGGACACGGCGGTCGCCGTCTCGGTCATCGGCCAAGGAGACATCGAGTCGCTGAACATCGATCACTTCCAGGACTACCTGAAGTACCTGCCCAACCTGCAGGCCGAAGGCGCGCAACCCGGCGGACAGTTCATGGAAATGCGCGGCATCGCCGCCAATGGCGGCAACGTCTTCCAGGCCGGCGGCGTCGACGCCGCCGCCTCGGTGGCCGTTTACCTGGACGATGCACCCATCACGGCGGGCGTTCGCAACGTCGATCTCTACGTCACGGACATCAACCGCGTCGAAGTGCTGAGCGGCCCGCAGGGAACGTTGTTCGGCTCGGCATCCATGGCGGGCGCAGTGCGGCTCATCACCAACAAGCCCTCGATGGACGGATTCGACGCCAGTTTCGAACTGGGCACGGGTTCGACGGACGGCAGTTCCGAAGCCAACCACAATATCGAGGGGTTCGTGAACATCCCCATCGCCGAAGATCGGTTCGCGATCCGCATCGCCGCGTACAACGACTACCAGGGCGGATTCCTCGACAACACGCCCGGGTCGATGAGCCTGGCCGAGAATCGCCGCATCGTGGCCAACTCCGGCGGCGCGTACGACAACCTCACGTCCTTCGTCGTGCTCGACAATTCCGATTATCTCGAGAACGACCTCAACGACGTGGAATACACCGGCGCCCGGTTGAGCGCGCTGGCCAGCCTCAGCGACGACTGGTCGGTGCTGTTCCAGCACACCAGCCAGAATCTCGAGACCGGCGGGCCCTTCACCTACCGCGACGACATCGGCGACCTGAAGGTGCTGCAGTACAATCCGGGATCGCTCGATGACGATGTCAACATCTCCGCGCTGACGGTGGAGGGCCGTCTGGCGGCCCTGGACGTGATCTACAACGGCTCCTTCATGGACCGGGACGTGGAGCAGGTCATCGACTATTCCTGGTACACCCAGTCCGGCTGGTTTCTGCCGTACTACGCCTGCGACTTCCCTGACTATACGCACTGCTCCATTCCGCGGCAGGACTATACGTCGTTCGGCCACAGCGAGGACCTGACCCACGAAGTCCGGCTCGCCTCGGACGCGGGCAACCGGTTCAGCTTCATTCTCGGTTACTACTACAACAAGTCCGGCTGCGACGCCCAGGGGTGCGGGGTCAGCCAGAATTTCAACTACTACGGGTCCATCGACCAGGGGTTCCCGCGCAACGCGCCCATTTCGACCGCGACCAGTTTCGACCCCTCGCCGCGACCGCCCGGCACGATGTTCTTCAACGACATCAGCCCGACCGTCGAGGAAAATGCCTTCTTCGGGCAGGTGACGGCCCAGATCAGCGAGGACTGGAGCATTACCGCCGGTCTCCGCAGCTACGAGAAGGACTTGGTCACCGTGGGTTCGGCGAATTTCGGCAACCGCGGCGTGGACGCGGATTCCGGGCAAAACCTGGACCAACGGCTGAATCCGGCCAACGAGTCCGACACGATTCCGTTGTTGACATTGAGCTATACGCCCAGCGATAACCTGCTCTTGTACGGGACCTATTCCGAAGGATTCACGACTGGTGGATTCAACCGCAACGGGGGGCCGGCTTGGGACGGCTCGGTCGTTCCCGACCACTACAACACGGAAACCACGCAGAACATCGAGTTCGGTTGGAAGGCGTCGCTGCTGGATGACCGGCTCCGTTTCAATGGCGCCATCTTCAGCATCGACTGGAACGACATCGTGGTCAATGTATTGGACGAGACCATTTCCCTGATCTTGTTTCAAACCAACGCGGGCAACGCAAAGGTCAATGGCCTGGAAGCGGATTTCACCTACCTTCTGGATGCCGACTGGACGGTGGCCGGATCCATTGCTTTCGTTGATTCCGAGATCACCCACGTGCCGCCGTCCGCCGCCGACCGGTTTGCCCAGGTTGGCACGCCGCTGGCGCGGCAGCCCGATTTTGCCGGCAACCTCAGAGTCCAGCGCGCACTGCGCCTGGGGGGCATGGATGCATACGCCATGCTGGGGATGATCTACAAGGGTTCCGCGTGGAACGGCGTTTCACCCAGCCGGGTGGAGATGGAGCCCTATACGCTGTGGGATGCCAATTTCACCATCGAGTTCGGCGAGCGCATGACGGGCAAGCTGTTCGTCCACAACCTCACCAACGAGCGCAACGAACTGGCCATCTCCAGGAACGAGGCGACCGGAGAGATCACCAAGACCATCGGTCGGCCGCGCACGCTCGGCGTCAAGTTGTCGTATGATTTCTGATCCTGTCCAGTACGACGCCGGATCGTCCAGATCGCTTGACGCCATTCGATCCTGAATCGCCTGCTGGGCCCGCCGGGCACCAGGGCGACGCGGACGACCTGTTGCAAATCGGTCGGCGCCACCTTGAGGAGAACCAACCGGCGGCCGCGCTGGACGTGCTGCTGGAAGCTGCGCGCCGCTCCCCGAACGACTCGCTCGTGTTCCAGGAACTCGGGCGTGCGCACGCTGCGCTTGCGGCACCCAACGATGCCGTCGGTGCCTATGAGAAGGCCACCCGGCTGAACCCGGCGCTACTTCCGAGCTGGGAGGCGCTCGCCGACCTCCGGCAGGCCCGCGGGGACGCCGGCGATGCGGCGAAGGCGCGGGCGCGAGCCAGGTTCCTGCGCGGGATGCCGAAGGACCTGCGCGACGTGGCGAGCCTGCTGCACCGCAAGAAACTGCGCCGGGCGGAACTTCTCTGCCGGGACTTCCTCAAGCGATTCCCCAGGAACACCGAGGGAATGAGGTTGCTGGCGAATATCGGGGCCGAACTCAATATTCTCGACGACGCCGAATTCCTGTTGGAGAGCGCGCTGGTCTTTCAACCGGGATTTCGGGCCGCGCGGGTCGACTACGTCAACGTGCTGCGAAAACGTCAGAAGTTCGGGCCGGCCCTGGAGCAGGTCAGGATCCTGCTCGAATCGGATCCCGGCAACGAGCTCTATCGTTCCATGTACGCCAGCATCAGCCTGGCGGTTGGGGAAACCGAGGCGTCGCTGTCTACCTACAGGCAACTCACCCGGGAGCACCCCAATCCGCTCAACTTCCTGCATCAGGGTCACGCCCTGAAGACCGTTGGCCGCCAGGAGCAGGCGATCGCTTCGTATCGGCGGGCGACACAACTCAAGCCCGACTTCGGTGACGCGTGGTGGAGCCTCGGAAACCTCAAGACCTACCAGTTCGAGGACCCGGAGGTCGAAGGGATGAAGGCCCGCGAGGCGGACGCCGGCACGTCGTTTGTGGACCGTTACCATCTGTGTTTCGCCCTGGGCAAGGCGCTGGAGAATCGCGGCGAGTACGCCGACTCGTTCGGGTACTATGCGCGCGGCAACCGCCTGAAAAAGTCGGAAACGAATTACGACCCGCTTCGAGTCGAGGCGGAAGCGGAGCGGCAGGTCAGCGCCTGCGGCCGGCGGCTCTTCGAGCAGCGCGCAGGCGTTGGGTGGCCTGCTGCCGACCCGATTTTCATCGTCGGACTGCCGCGCTCCGGCTCGACGCTCCTGGAACAGATTCTGGCCTCGCATCCCCAGGTGGACGGCACGTTCGAGCTGCCCGACATTCTCGCGTTGGCGCACAAGCTCAACGGTCGGCCGGCCCGGCGGAGCGAGCCCGAATACCCCGGAGTCCTGCGCCGGTTGCGACCCGAAACCCTGCGCAAGCTGGGTGAGCAGTACATCGCCTCGACGAGCATCCACCGGCAGGGAGCGGCCTACTTCACGGACAAGATGCCGAACAACTTTCGCCACATCGGGCTGATCAAGCTGATACTGCCCAACGCCCGGATCATCGATGCGCGCCGGGACCCCATGGCCTGCTGTTTCAGCGTGTACAAGCAGCTCTTCGCGGAAGGCCAGGAATTCTCCTACAGCCTGGAGGATGTCGCCAGGTACTACCGGACCTACCTCCGGCTCATGGCCCACTGGAATGCCGTGTTGCCGGGTCAGATCTGTCTGGTGCGTTACGAGGATGTTGTCGGGGACATCGAGACCGAGGTGCGCAGGCTGCTCGACCACTGCGGACTGCCATTTCACCCCGATTGCCTGGAATTTCACAAGTCGCGCCGCGCGGTGCGGACGGCCAGTTCGGAGCAGGTTCGGCAACCGCTGTACACCAGCGGCCTGGAACAGTGGAAGCATTACGAGACGCATCTGCAACCCATCAGGGACTCGCTCGGACTGGATGGCCCGGAGGGAAGCGCCCTTGCGGGTTGAACCGGCGCTACTGCATGCGGAAACGATTCGTCGCGGCGCCTCCCCGTTATTCCCGGTCCCAATGCCGCATGATCGGCTGTCCGTTGTCCCGCATGGCGTCCATGTATGCCGACAGAAGCTCGCCGCCCGGCAACCCCCGGCGCTCGATGTCCGCCACCCAGGCGCCGGCCAGGTCCGGCACCGAGGCCGCCCACTCGCGGCGCTGTTGGTCGGATAGCGCGATGATCGTGCCGCCCAGGGCATGGAAGGACGCCATCGCCCTTTCGCTTCTGCGCACGGTCTCCTCTGCCAGCGCATCGCGATAGGCCTGGGCCGCGGCAAGCAGCGCCTGGCGAACCTCTTCGGGCAACCGGTCCCAGGTGCGTTCATTGGCGCTCAGCGCGACGGAGTTCACAGCACCGAGACGGGCATCGACCAGGTAGGGACCGACCTCGTGGAGCTTGTACGAGATGATCGCCTCCGGCCAGACAATGGCCCCGTCGGTCAGGCCCGTGGACAGGTTGTTGTAGAAGTCGACCAGCCCGGCACTCACCGCGACGGCATCCAGACCCTCGAAGTACAGCAGGTTCAGACCGACGCCCGACATCTTCAGACCGCGAAAATCGCTGAGCGCCCCGATCGGTCGGCGCGTCAGCGCCTGGTAGGTGTCCACCAGTCCGGCCGTGACCAGGTAGACTTGTCGATAGTCCCGCCAGAGTTCCCGGAGTGCAGGGTAGCGGTCATGCAGGTCGCTCACGGTCCGGACCACCAGTCCGATGTCGGTCGTCACGAAGGGGGTGACGTAGCTGATGTTGTAGAAGGGAATCTTGTCCGCATGAAAGGGCGTGGTGATGATACCGATGTCCGCCACACCGTACTGCACCGCCTCGAATGCCCCGCCGGGCCGGGTCAGGCTTCCGAGCGGAGTGTTCCAGTCGATCGCGTAGCGGCCCCCGGCGCCGAGCAGCCGGTCGGCCTCGGGAATGAAGTGGGTGCGAAACGTCTCCACCCACAGGGCGGTGGGAGGATAACCGCTGACGACAGTGAGCGGAACGACTTGCTGGGCATGCGCGGCGGCACCCGCCAGCAGCCAGATCAAGGTCGCCGCCGTGGGCCGGAATCGCCGCAGGTATCGAGATTTCCGACTTGCGTAGCTCATGCGGCCCAGTCTAGCCTGAATTAACGTTCATGCGGGACGGGCACTGCGGTGTTGGATGACGGTGTTCCGGATAGTAGAGTTGGAGAGGGATCCGTCGGAGCCTTGAATCCCTTGAATCCCGTGAGATCACGAGAGTCAGGAGGAGATATCATGAACCGCTTGTCCGAACGTCTGCTCCCACTTGTTTCAGGCGCGACGGTCGCCACGGCGACCGCTGTGGCCGCATTGGCGGTCTCCCCGGTCACGACGCGGGCCCAGACCGGGCTTGTCTACGACACCGAAGAAATTGCGGGGTCATCCCGGCCGGTTTCCTACCACCTGGTCGAGACACATGACGGGCTGTACACGGCTGTCGGTCTGCGCACCCCCACGGGCGACGGGCCTTTTCCGGTCGTGCTGTTCGCCTCGGGCAACGGTGGCGAAGGTCTGGGCTACGTCCGCGACTACAGCCACAATCGCAGCTGGACCCAGGAGCGATTCCTCGACGCGGGCTACGCGGTGGTCTGGCTGCGCTATCGTTCCGAAGTCGAATCGCCACCGTATGACGGCACGCTGCTATCGGACCGCCCCTGGTCGGGTCGCGCCGTCTTGAACCGGCCGCCATTCGAATACGAGGATGTCATCGCCACCATCGAATACCTCAAGTCCCTGCCGGAGATTGACGCCGACCGGATCGGTTACATGGGCATGAGCCACGGTGGCGAGATGCTCATGAAAATGGCCAGCGTCTACGGTGGCATCACGGCGGGTATTGCCAGCGAACCGGCGTCGGCCGCGTTTCTGGGCCGCCGGGCGATGGATTCGACCGCTCCGGCCGACCGGGAAGAACCCGAGACGGCCGCGGAGTACGACGACGCCTATCTCGCCCGGAAGATCGAGACGACCTACGGGTACATCGACCGCGCCCTGGCCATGGAACGAATCGCCCCCATCGATCTGCCGATCTTCGTCCAGGGGCGTGACCGCGACCACAACCAGGATATCTTCAGGATCAATTACGAGCTCCTGGAGGAAGCCGGCAAGGACGTGGAATGGAAGAGCTACGACCACGAAGTGCACGGTTTTGCCTACGTGGAACGCAACGCCGACGGCGAGTACGAGCCGGACCCGATCCAGCTCGAAGTCGTCGCCGATTCCATCGCGTTCTTTGACCGGCACCTGAAATAGCAAGGAGGGCAAGATGGCTTGTACGACCAATCGGAGGGAATTCATTGCGGCGGCTTCGGCGGTCACGGCGGTTTCGGCGCTCGGAGGGAACGCCGCGCTGGCCCAGGAGACCATGCCCCGCCGTCCCATCCCGTCCACCGGAGAGATGCTTCCCGTCGTCGGCCTGGGCGCCACGAAGGTGGTGTCGGAAGTCTCGGAGCGCGGCACCGAACCCCTGGCCGCGGTGCTGCGGGCGTTGCACGCCCGGGGCGGCAGCGTGGTCGACACCTGGCCTCGGGACGCGATCGATGACGCCGGGCTGGGCCGTGTGCTGGCCGAGCCAGACCTGCGCGACAGCCTGTTCGTGGCAACGAAAGTCACCGTGGAGGGCCGGGAAGCCGGAGTCCGGCAGTTCCGGCAGACCCAGGAACATTACGGTCGCCGCACCCTGGACCTGGCGCAGATTTTCAGCCTCACCGACCTGGAGTCCCACTGGCCCAGCCTGATGGAGTGGAAGGCGGCGGGCGAGGCCCGCTACATCGGCGTGACGGTGTCCAACGAAGCCCTTTACGCGCCGCTCGAAGCCTTCCTGCAGCGCGAGACGCCGGATTTCATCCAGGTGAACTACTCTATTTCCGAGCGCGGGGCCGAGCAGCGGGTGCTGCCACTGGCCGCCGACATGGGGCTGGCCGTAGTCATCAACCGCCCGTTCATGAACGGCTTCTATTTCGATGCGCTCGAAGGCGTGCCGTTGCCCGACTGGACGGCAGAGTTCGACTGCACCAGTTGGGCCCAGTTCTCCCTGAAATACATCCTTGCCCACCCCACGGTCACCTGTGTGCTGACCGAAACCAGCAATCCGGCCCATATGGACGAAAACGCCGGCACCGCCCTTGGAGCGCTGCCCGACGAAGCCGTCAAGGCGCGGATGCGGGAGTATATCGACGGCGTCTAGTCAAACCTGGTCCGTCGCATCACGGCACGCCGGGAGCGCCAACGCGTTCGCGGGTCGGCGCTTCATCCCGTTGCCGGCTCCGCCACCCGCACCACCTCGGTGGCCAGTCCGCCGTCCGGCTCCAGATTCAGCCAGCGCATGCCGGGCGGGCGGCTGTCGATCTTGAACTCGTCGCTTTGGGGGAGGAACTGAGAGCAGGTGGACGGGGCGCTCAGGAATCGCACGCCGCCCAGGATGCGATCCGAGGCCTGGTGCACGTGGCCCCAGAGCACCGCGCGCACGTTGGCATGTCGCCGCACGATTCGAAGGAACGCGTCGGCACGGCGCAATCCGGGGGTGTCGAGCCAGGCGCTGCCCATGGGAAGGGGAGGGTGATGCATGCAGATCAGGGCATGCTCACGCGGATAATTCCCAAGTGTCGCGGCCATGCGTGACAGCTCTCCTTCGCCCAGGGCGCCGCCGACCTCGCCTTCACCGAAGGTGCTCAGGAAGATCATCCGCCAGGCGCCGAGCCGCGCATCGCCGCACACCTGAATTCGCGGCGCTGAGAGGCAATCTTCGAGGATTTCGGGGTTGTCATGGTTGCCTGGTACGCAGTAGGCGGGCGGTCCCAGGGATTCCAGCGTCTTGCGAAAGCGCCGGTACCCGGACCCGCTGCCGTCGTGGACGATGTCGCCGGTGACGACGACGGCGTCCGGCGGCCACCGGATGTCGGAGCGGGCCCTGGCGAGCACGCCATTCAGCGAGGCTTGCGTGTTGATTCCCCTTTGCCGCGTGTCGGCAGAGGCAAAGAGGTGGGTGTCGGTAATCTGCAGCACTACGGCGGAATGCCTGTCGGCGTCATCGGCCGAGCCGCGCATCGGGCGGGGGGCGCTCATTGGCTACGTTGGGCCCCGCTATTCGGTCCTGAACGCCATGGACCCGGGCGGAGGTTGGAACCAGCCGGGGTCAGTGTAGTCGCCGGGTGGCTGATCGGCGCGCACCTTGACCACGGAGAACATCCCGCCCATGCCCATCGGGCCGTGGGGTCCTTCTCCCGCCATCATGGGCAGCGTGTTTTCCGGCAGTTCCATCCTCATGGAGGCCATTTCGGCCATGCCACGATCCCCCATCGCCATGTACTGGGGGATCAGGCGCCGCAGTTTCAAGGCGGCCTCCTCGAAGTCGACGCCGATCGAGGTCATGACCTCGTGCCCCATGGCGTTCATGGTGTGGTGGGTCTTGTGGCAGTGGAACGCCCAGTCCCCGGGCGCTTCCGCGACGAATTCGATGGCCCGCATCTGGCCGACGCCGATGTCGACGGTGGCCTCGGGCCAGCGCGCCGAGGGAGGGACCCAGCCGCCGTCGGTCCCGGTGACCTCGAAGGAGTGGCCGTGCAGGTGGATGGGGTGGTTGATCATGGTGAGGTTGCCCATCCGGACCCTGACCCTGTCTCCCTGCCGCGCGACCAGCGGCGCGATGCCGGGGAACACGCGGCTGTTCCAGGTCCAGAGGTTGAAGTCGGTGTGAGTGAGGACCCTTGGCGTGTAGCTGCCGGGTTCGATGTCGAACGCGCTCATGAGAAAGACGAAATCCCGGTCCACGGCCCGCTCCGCGGGATCCAGCGGATGCACCACGATGAACCCCATCAGGCCCATGGCGATCTGCACCATGTCGTCGGCGTGAGGGTGGTACATGAAGGTGCCGGCGTGCCGCATCTCGAACTCGTAGACCCAGGTTTCCCCGGGTTGAATGGGCGGCTGGGTGAGTCCTGTCACCCCGTCCATGCCATTCGGCAGGCGCACGCCATGCCAGTGGATCGACGTGTATTCGGGCAGCCGGTTGGTGACGAACACGCGCACCCTGTCGCCTTCGACGCATTCGATGGTCGGTCCCGGCGACTGGCCGTTGTAGCCCCAGAGGTGCGCGGTCATTCCGGGAGCCATTTCACGCAGGACCGGTTGCGCGATGAGGTGGAATTCCTTGACGCCGTCGTTCATGCGCCATGGCATCGACCAGCCGTTCAGCGTGATCACCGGTTTGAACGGCGGTCCCGACGCTGGCGCGACGGGGGGCTCGGTCGCTGGCGACTCGGAACGGGGCGCCTCGGGTATCTGCGCCGCGGCGTTGCGCGCCACTGCGCCGGCGCCCACCAACGCCCCCGCGGCGCTGGTCAGAAAGTGGCGGCGGGACACCATGTGATTCGCCAGTCAGTGGGCATGATGGACAGTCCCCGATTTATCGCCGGTCAGTGGACATGATGGACCGTCCCCGGTCGGAAGCCGCCCTGAATGGCCGTTTGCGCCGTATCCGCCGAAACGCCGACGCCCGACATGGACCGCTGCAGCTCCACCTCGGCGAGCCAGAAGTCGCGCTGCGCGTCCAGGGCCACGTTCACCGCGTTGATTCGCTGCGTGGCGTCGGCCACCAGGTCGAATACGTCGATGAGCATGCCGTTGTAGCGCTTGAGCTGTTCGGCCGATGTGCGCTGCGCCAGGGGGACCAGGGCATCGCGGGCGTGCTTCGCCAGATCGTGGGAGGCCCGGTACGCGAGCCATGCCGTGCGCACGTCGGCACGCGCGTGCACGCCGGCTTCGCCGGCCAGTTCCTCGACCCGCCCGGCGCGAACATCGAAACGTTGCGCCACGGCGCGGTCTTCCAGTCCGTCTGGGCCGATCGCCGCGGGCGGCAGGTCGGGAAGCCGTTCGGGCAGCTGAACGCGGTCGGCGTCCGCACCCCACAGCCCGAGGGTCTGCACCAGCCGTTCGCGTTCCAGCGCGGCGTTGAGTTGCGCGGCCGTCAGGTTGGCAACGGCGTCCGCGTACAGGGTCTGGGCGCGAAGCAATTCGAGTTCCGTGGCGTTGCCGACCTGGCGCATGGCCTCCATGATGTCGCGGCTTGCCTCGACCGCTTCCACGACGTCACCGAGATAGCGTTGCGACTGCCGCGAAGCCACCGCCTGGACCCAAGCCCGCCGCGCGGAAAACAGCAGCGAAACGATTTCATCGGCAGCCTGCAGGCGCGGTCCGCGTTCCTCGGTTGTATAGTCCGGGGAAAGCGCCGGGACGCTGACCCAGGTCAATGCGTTGACCGAAAGCGGTCGCTCGATGCGCGTTTCCGTGGTGCCGGGCGGTCGGCCGTTGTTGAAGGCGGGGTTGACCGTATGCGCCAGCAACAGGCGGTCGAAGTCGGGCATGTCCAGTGTCTCGAGCGCGCGTTCCACCGCGGGATTCCGCAGCAGCGCGATTTCCGCGGCGGTCTCGGCGGACAGCGGACGCGACAGCAACTCGTCGATGCGTTGCGTTCTGCGCGCAAGCAGCGCCTCCTGCCGCGCGGTCAGGGGCGGCGGTTCGACCGCGAGTGGTTGCGGGCCTTCCGCAACGACCTGTGATCCGCCCTCCGCATCGATGGCATCGCCGCGCACCGCCTCGGGCCGGGATGCGCATCCGCCCGAAAGGACAGCCCAGCCGATGAGGCTCGCCGTGAACTGGGCGCCGATGACCTTGCGGCGCGCAGTTGGCATCATGGACTCGCCGCTGCGGTCGCGGGTTGCGCGCCGGAACTGTGGCCCTGGCGATGGCCGGCACCCGGTTCGTCATGGGAAGACCCGGCCGGTTCGCCGGGCCGGGCTTCGAATGGGTCTCCGGTGGGCCAGACCCTCGGGGTGGAGTCCGACGGATCGTAACCGGCGGCAGCGCTTTCGAATCTCAGCAACGCGGCGGGCGTCGAAGGATCCGCCGCCTCGAACCCCTCCCAATGCCCTCGGCCCACCATGGAGACGGAGATTCCTCCGAAAAACAGGGCGGCGATGCCCGCCAAACGCCCGATACGCGTCGGCGGTCTCACTGGAAGTCGGCGATGTCCCGGGCCGCGCCGATCAATTCGACGACATGCAGTCCGGTGTTGGCGCGGTCGGCGGCATAGACGTAACCGCGGTCATCGACCTCGAGGTTGTTCGTCTGGATGGCCCGCTTGCATCGCTCGGCCCCCTCCACGGTGATGCAGCGCTGGGTGGTTCGCTCGTTGATGGCCGGAATGTAGTAGCCGATTTCCCGCGGCGACCAAGGGTCGCGAATGTCCACGGCGCGGACTCCCCCGTTGAAATAGGCCAGGAAGACGATCTTGCCGTAGTAGATCGACGTCATGTTTTCGTTGGAGGAATGGGTGCCGAACCGCCCGCCGCGCTCGCAGAAATTGCCGCTCTCTTCGGGTACCTGATAATTCGCCACCGGCCAGGGTCTGGTTTCGTCGGTGATGTCCACCATGTACATCATCTGGCGGTTTTCGAGGCATTCGTTGCGCAGCGATTCGCCGACCACCAGCAGCATGTCCCGGGTGCGGCCCTCGGAGTTGTCGGCGAATTCCGGCACGTCCATGCCGAGAACGGGAAACGTGGTGTGCGCGCCGAGGCGCGGTCCCGTGTACAGGGTGGTGATCACGGGATATTCCAGGTTTTCGTCCGTGGGCTCGAAGGGATCCGCCGCCGCGGGATTGCCGCGAATCAGGCGTTCGCGGTCGACGATCTGAACCACGCCGTTGAGGAAGGTGCCGTACCCGAAGTAGATCCGGTTCCCCACGGCGATGGGGCCGTGCAACTCGTAGCGACCCATCTCCTCGTGATTCGGCGCTCCCGGTTGCTGTCCCGGCAGCCCGAAATTGCGAATGAATTGCGGTTCGGCAGGATCCGAGATATCGTAGACTTGGGTCATGCGCCGCGTGGCCCAGCCCGGCACGCCGGAAACCAGGTAGGCGATGCCGGTTTCGCATTCCCACCAGTTCTTGTGGGTGTCCACCAGACCCTCCGGCTCCATCCACGAAACAAGCTCCGGATTCTCGGGCGTCGTGACGTTCCAGACCTGGTGGCCGTTGCTGCCCACGGCACGCAGCAGGTAGTAGTTTCCGTCTACGCCACCGGGCAGATCGTCGCCAGCGCACATGCGCACCATCTGCGCCTCGCTTTCACCCCCGCCTTCACCTTCGCCGCCCGGAATATGGAACAGGTAGCGGGGATTTGCGGGATCGGTCACGTCCAGAATGGAGGTGCCGTTGCCCTCGTCCTCCCCGGTCAGCGGGTTCTCGTGGCGTCCCGCGTGGTGTCCCACGTAGGCGATCCATCGGTCGTCCTGCAGGTGCACGATGGGTTGATAGGCGCTTCGCCCCTGCAGGTCGTGGTAGCCGACCAGCCGCATGTTGAGCGCCTCCTCGCCTTCGGTGGGATCCTGGGCGAGGGCCGTTTCTGCCATCGCGGCCGCCATCGCGGCGAGGACGGCGGTATGACAATGTCTCGAAAATGTTGACCGGTACATGATTCTGTTTGCTATCGTTGGATCGTGGACCTTGAATGTCGACGAGAACATTCGCCGTGTCAAGCGCTTCAACGGCTGGGGTGAGCGGCTGAGGGCGGCGCGGGACGCTTCCGGCGGGTTGCAAGTGCTTCGTTCGCGCCAGGCGACCGGTCATTCGCGAACGAGGCGAAGGAGAGGACATGTACAAACGATATATCGCAATCATTCTGGGCATGGTCTTCGCAGGACCCGTGACCGCGCAGACCGACGACATTGAATTCTTTCCCGCCGGAGGTTCCGGCGGAATGGCATTGCCGTTCTCCGACGCGGTGCGTGTCGGGAACCTGCTCTTCCTTTCCGGAAAACTCGGCACGACCGCCGAAGGCCTGGCTCCGGGCGGCATTGCCGGGGAAACCCGCCAGGCGATGGAGAACATCAAGGCAAGCCTTGAACGTCATGGCTCTTCCATGGAACAGGTGGTCAAGTGCACGGTATTTCTCGCCGACATGGCGGAATGGGGACAGATGAACGAGGTGTATGTGACCTTCTTCAACGAGAACCGGCCGGCTCGAAGCGCCTTGGGAGCAAGCGGACTCGCGCGCGGCGCCCGTGTCGAGATCGAGTGCATCGGTGTCATTGGCGCGCCCGCCGACGACTGAATGCCGGCGGGTCGTCACAGGCTTGGGCGCTGCCCAAGGGTTCTCGTCCGGGGCACCTGCGACCGTGTGATCACTCCGCACTCAACGCCACCAGCGGTTCCAGCGCCGCGGCGCGGCGGGCCGGCAGCACGCCCGCGACGAGCCCGATCAGTATCGCGACGATTTCGGAAAGCGCGGCGTAGGTTGGGGACACCTGCGCCGGCAGCGCGGGGAAGGCCACCTCGAGAATGGCGATGATCGCGAAGGCGGTGAGGAGGCCGAACAGTCCGCCGAGTCCGGCGAGCAACATCGCCTCGCCCAGGAACAACTGCGAGATTCGGCGGCGCCTGGCGCCGACCGCGCGCAGCAGGCCGATCTCGGAAGTGCGCTCACGCACGGCGATGGTCATGATCGTGAAGATTCCCACGCCGCCCACCAGCAAGGATATGCTGCCCATCGCCGCGACCCCCAGGGTGATGACCCCGACGATGGAGCCGAGCACGTCGAGCATCTGCTGCTGGCTGACGATGGTGAAGTCCTCGCCGCCGTGGCGAGCGATCAGGATGCGCTCAATGCCGCCGATCACCTCCTCCAGGGGCGCATTTTCCTCGTACAGTATGTCGATCTCCTGCACGCCCTCCCGATTGAACAGCGAGAGTCCGCTGGCGATGGGCATGTAGACGGTGTCGTCAAGATCGAACCCGAGCACATCGCCCTTGGATTCCATGACGCCCACCACGCGATACCGGCTGCCGCCGATGCGGACGCGGTCGTTCAAGGGATTGTCATTGCCGTAGAGTTCCTCGCGCACGCGGGAGCCCAGCACCACCACCGGCCGCGGCCGCTCCAGTTCGTCCGGCGGCAGGAAGCTGCCCAGGCTGACGTCGAGCAGGAACACCCGGTTGAATTCCGGCCCGGTGGCGATCACCGTGACCGAACGCTCGCGGCCCCGGGCCTCCACCGACCCGATCCCCGAGACGACAGGTACCGAGTGCAGGACGTGGGGCGCCCTCAGCAGCGCTTCGGAGTCCGCCAGACTCAGCGGCCGGACCGAATTGAAGATGCCGGCCGACACGCCGAAGGTGTTGGCCTTGCCGGGTTGAATGGCGATCGTGTTGGTGCCGAACTGGGTGAACTCCTCCACAATGTACTGGTTGAACCCCTGTCCGATGGAAGTCAGCAGGACCACGGCGGTGACTCCGATTCCGATCCCCAGCGCCGTGAGGGCGCTGCGCATCCGATGGGCCAGCACAGACTGGGCGGTGAACCGGACGATATCCCGCAGCAGCACGATTATCGCCCCGACAGCGCGTGGACCGGATCGAGGCGGGCCGCCCGACGCGCGGGCAGAATTCCGAACAGCAGGCCGCTGCCGACAGCGATGACCACCGCCGCGGCGACCGCCCAGGCGGGTGCCGCGAAGTCGACGGTGGGGATCGCAAGATCGAGGAGGTGCGCGCAGAGAAACCCCAACCCCAGGCCCGCGACGGCGCCGAGCATGGACAGGAAGACCGCCTCGGCGAGGAACAGCGTGACAATCTGCCGTTGTTTTGCGCCAAGCGCCTTGAGCAGTCCGATTTCCCGGGTCCGCTGGCTCACGGCGACCAGCATGACGTTCATGATCAGCACGCCGGCGACCACGAGGCTGACGGCGGCGATGCCGGCAAGCGCGTAGGTGATCGCGTCAAAAATCGAGTTGAACGTCGAAAGCACCGCGTCGCGGGAAATGACCGTGATGTCTTCCTCGCCCTGGTGACGGGCCTTGACGATACTGATGATGTCCCTCCGCGCCGCGTCCAGCGCGTCATGGCTCACGGTTTCCACGAGAATGCGGTTCAGCCCGGGCGTATTGAAGACCTGCTGGGCGCTGGCGACCGGCAGTATCACCAGTTCGTCGGTATTGAAGGGCCCCGTGATTCCCGCCTGGGCCAACACGCCGATCACCCGGCAGCGGGTCTCGCCGATACGAAGCCAATTTCCAAGCGGGTCGGTGCGACCGAACAGTTCACTGCGAACCGTGCTGCCCAGTACGCAGACGGGCGTGGCGATATCCATGTCCATTTCGGGCAGGAAGCTTCCCGTCGCCATGCTCCAGCGCTGAATGGGGCGCATTTCGGTTGTGGTGCCGAGCACGCTGATCTCGCGCTGTCTCTCGCGCCAGGAGGCGGTGCCGCTGCCCATGACGGCGGGCGCCACCGTCGCCACGCTTGCGCTGCGTTGCAGTGCCATGGCGTCGTCCAGGGTCAGGTCACGGGGAGTTTCGCCGATCATCATCTGTCCGACGTCTCCACCCGTGGTTTCGGACTTGCCGGGAAAGATGATCAGCAGGTTGGTGCCGAGGGAGGAGAATTCGTCCGTGACGAAGCGCCGGGCGCCTTCCCCGACGGCGGTCAGCGACACCACGGCGGTGACGCCGATGGCGACCGCAAGCAGCAGCATGGACGTGCGAAGCGGATAACGCCGGATCGACTGAAACGCCATCCGTGCCGTGTCGGCGGTCTTCATGGCGCGCGATCGGCTCCGCGGTCTTCGATGATCCGGCCGTCGCGCATGGCGAGGCGCCGGCGCGCCCGGCTGCCGATTTCCGGATCGTGCGTCACGATCAACAGGCTCAGGCCCTCGTGGTTGAGCCTGTGGAGAATGTCGATCACCTCCTTGCTGGAGCGGGAGTCCAGGTTGCCGGTGGGTTCGTCGGCCAGTAGCAGGTCGGGCCGCATGATGATCGCGCGCGCAATGGCCACTCGCTGCCGCTCGCCGCCGGACAGCTGGTCGGGGCGGTGATCCAGCCGTGAGCCGAGTCCCATGGACGACAGCACCCGGCGGGCCCGCTCGCGCCGCGCCTGGACGGGCCTGCCGGCCAGCACCATGGGCAATTCCACGTTCTCCAGCGCGTTAAGGCGCGGTATCAGGTGAAACGACTGAAAGATGAAGCCGATCCGCGCCTGCCGCCGCTCGGCGAGCCGCGCTTCGTCCAGTTTCGAGACATCGGCGCCGTTGAGCCGATAGGATCCCGACGTGGGCCTGTCCAGCAGCCCGAGAATGTTCAGCAGGGTCGACTTGCCCGACCCCGACGGACCCATGATGGAGATGTACTCTCCCAATCCGATGTCGAGATCGACGTGATCCAGGGCATGGACCACCTGATCGCCGACGTGGAAATGGCGGCAGATTTGTCGCAGTTCGATCATGGACTCCCGGTGCCGGAGCGGCGCTTGCCGCAGTTACTCGGGTCGGACCAGGGCCCCGTCCCGGACGCCGTCCCGGTCGATCGAACTGATCACGCGGTCGCCCTCCCGCAGCCCGGAGGTGACCGCCGTGAACTCCCAGTTGGAGATTCCCGTGCCGATCTCGCGGAGCTCGATCGTGCCGAGCGCCTCGTCGTAGCGGTAGACCCGGTTTCCATCCACGAGGATCGACGTGGGGATTCGCAGGGCGTCCTCGTCGCTGGCGAGCATCACTTCGACGTCCGCGCTGTAGCCGGGAAGCAGCGCGCCCTTGTCCGGATCGTCGATCTCGGCCTCGATCTCCACCGTGCGCGCCTGCCGTTCCACGTCCAGCACGTAGGGCGCGACCCGCCGCACGTGCCCGGAAAACGTCCGGTCCCCGAAAGCGTCCAGACTGATGCGCGCGGGGAGTCCCTGCCGTACCTGGGGCGCATCCACCTCGTCGATGGGAGCGCTGATGTAGAGGCAACGGGAGTCGATCAGGTCCACCGTCGGCGGAGTGGGAATTCCGACCGGGGAGGGGGTCACGAATTCGCCCAGCTCGCCGTTGATCTCGCCGATGGTGCCGGCGAACGGCGCGAAGAGTTGCGTGCGCTTCAACGCCGCCGCGGTGACGTCGACGCTGGCGGCGGCCACGCGGGCGCCGTCCCGGGCCGCCTGGCAGGCGGCCGCCGTGGACTCGGCCAGACCCACCGCGCGGTCCGTGTCGTCCTCGGAGGCGAGTCCGTCCTCCAGCAGCCGGGTGAGCCGGTTGGCCTCCCGGCGGGCGAAGTCGGCGGTGACGCAGGCTTCGGCGGCCCTTGAATCGGCCGCGGTCGCCTCGCGCCTCGCCAGTTCCAGTTGGGCGCGCAGGTCCTCGTTCCACAGTTCGAGCAGCAGTTGGTCCCGTTCGACGAAATCGCCTTCCGCCACCGGCAGGTTGACGATCTGGCCTCCCGAGGCTGGCGAAAGTCCGGCACGGCGGCACGCGTCCACGGTGCCTGCGCGGGTATTGCTGACGGTGGCGGAAACCGGGCCACGCTCGACGGTGACCAGCGTGACCTGGATGGCTTCGGGCCGGTTCAGGTACCAGGCCGCGATGCCCGCCACGGCGGCGATGGCGACGATGATGCCGAGTCGTTTCATGGTGTCGGGCGCTCCTTGGGCGAGATCCGCGGGTCGGAATTCGGGGCCGGGGGCCGTCGATGCTCGGGAAGGGACTGTAGCACGATCAATCGGCGTCGCCGCAGCTCAGGTCAGGTCCAGGACCGCCAAGGCATCGCGCCAGTGCAGGCAGCGCACGCCGTCGACACTCATTTGTGTCGGGTCGCGGCTGACGCAGATGGCCAACGGGTCGCGGAACTCGCTGGCGAAGCGCGCGAGCTGGCGGGTGCCTGTCGCGTCGATTCGCGGCGATGACTTGATTTCGATGAGCGCCGTGGGCAGGCCCGGACGATCAATTATGAGATCGATTTCGGCCCCGGCCCCGGTTCGAAGGTAGGAACAGCGCCAGTCCGGATAACGGTACCGCGCCAGATGAACGATCTGTGTGATCGTGAAATGCTCGAACGCCCGGCCGTATTCGTAGGTGCCCGGACGCAGGGGAATTGCCAGCGTGCGGTCGAGCGCGCGCTTGACGCCGGTATCGAAGAAATAGAACTTGGGGCTGACACGCTGTTGTTTTCTGACCGAGCGGTGGAACGCCGGCAGCAGGAATCCCACCAACGTATCTTCCAGAATTTCGAAATAGGTGCTTACGGTCTTCGGGTCGGCGCCGACGTCCCGGGCGACATTGGCGCAATTGAGGATCAAGCCGTTCGTCTGCGCGGCAACCTCAAGAAACCGCCTGAACGGATCCAGCCGCCTGACAAGCTGCTCCGCCACGATCTCTTCCCGCAGATAGGTCAGCGCGTAGGCCCGCAGGTAGGCCCGTCGATCCTCCGCCGTGTCCAGCGAGTGGATTGTCGGGAGGGTTCCCCAATGCAGGGCATCGTCCAGATCGAACGCGTCGGCAAGCTCGTGGACCGTGAGAGGGTACAGATTGTGGACCGACGCGCGGCCGGCCAGCAGGTTCGACGCTCCCCGGCGCAACTTCCTCGCACTCGATCCTGTCAGCGCGAACCGCTTGTCCGTATTCTCGATCAAGCGATGCGCGACATCCAGAAGTCGCGGCACTCGCTGCACCTCGTCGACAA
Organism: Candidatus Rariloculaceae bacterium; assembly: GCA_965221035.1. Taxonomy (GTDB): domain Bacteria; phylum Pseudomonadota; class Gammaproteobacteria; order Steroidobacterales; family Rariloculaceae; genus UBA6522. Next base: position 1,841,314 of record OZ244860.1, on the reverse strand, counting down.
GTACCCAGGCCACTCCATCCGGCAGCGCCCGCACCTGCATTTCCAGTCGACCTGGGGTGCGCAGATAGACGTCTTCGACCTCCGGATCAAGCAGGTCGAGATACATTGACTGGTTCGCGTCGAATGTCTGGCGAAGCCAGGTCGTCTTGCCGGTCCCCCGAGCGCCGAAGAGAAAGAAGGAACGGTTATGCGTGGTCTGGAGGAGGCGCTTGAACATTGCGCCATGTTATTCGAATTAAGGAGTACATTCCATATTTCCGTTTGATTTATGGATCATGTTCCGTAGATTGGTTGAGAGCGTGTCGGCGCATCCGTGAGCAGATCTGCGTAGCGCACGGTGTTCTCTACCTTCAGGAGCCCAGGAAGCTTGCCGATCATCGGCAAGCCCTCGCCGAAGTAGAGCACCCGCGCGGCGCAAGTGTGAGGGAGGTCGTGTAACCGCACGCTGACGAGGACGGTGCGTCAACGCCCTGGTGAAATGAACGTGATCCGAGTTGGTTTCACAGGGATCCTCGAGGCGCGACCCACTCCACCTCCTGCTGGGTCACGTTCGCGATAATGTCGAAGTCCGAGTCGTAGTGAAGTACGGACACCCGTCCTGCTTCCGCGGCTGCCGCGATCAGCAGATCCTGGATCGGCAGGCGGTGCCTTCCTTTGTCGGCGAGAAGTCCCTGCACTTCGATTGCCCGGCTGAAGATGGCCTCGGTCATTTCGATTCGCCGGTATGCGAGATTGCGCCGGATGCGGGTACGAGTGTGGTCGGTCCTGCTGCGAGTCGAATAAAGAACTTCCAGGTCGATGATTGCGCAGGTCGCAGCCTCGCCTGACTCGATGATAGGCTCGATACGCGCCCGGACCTTTGGATGCCGCATCCGAGCCAACGCGCTCTTGTCGATCAGGTGCGCCAAGCTCCCGCCATGATCCTTTCGTCGGAAAGGTCCAGCTCATCCATTTCCGCTAGAGCGCGAACTTCCTCACGCCGTGCCTCAAGGCGGATGATTTCCCGCAACGCACCGTCGATGGTCTCCTTGATCGACGATGTGCCGAGTAGTGCTCGCGCCTGTTCGATCAGTTGATCGTCAATTTCAACGGATGTCTTTCTCATGTTGGCTCAATGGATCCGATACTGGATTATATTCAATTGTGGCCATCTGATATATACAAAAAGCTGTCGATTGGATATTTTCCCTCCGCTCTAATTCCCGTACCGCCCCGCCGGATGGCTCAAGCTCCCAACCACGCTATTCCCGGACTTCGGTCGAGAACCCGGCATCCTCGTCCATGTACACGATCTCGCCGTCGACCATCGTCATGAGCGAACGAATGCGCTGGATATCGTCGTCTCCGACGGACGGTGAGAAGATGTCGTCGCTGAGCACCACCAGATCGGCCAGCTTGCCAGCTTCGAGCGTTCCGTAATGGTCTTCCGCGCCGGCCAGCCAGGCACTGCCCTTGGTGTAGAGCTGGACCGCCTGGGCCCTTGAGATGCGCTCGTCCGGGCACGTCATGGGAGCATCCGGGTCGAGGGCGGTTCCCGCGCCAATGGCGGCCATGCCGCCCATGCCTCCCGCGTTGGCGGCTCGCAACGTGGTCACCCCACCGGCCCGAAGCCCGAACCCCTTGACGTCCGTTCCGGTCACCATGGCGTAGATGTTGATCCACGGATTGCTGGGTTGCGCGTTGGTGCTGTCCGTGCCGATCCCGGCGTGAAAGCCCTCTTCCACAATCGTTCGGAACGGGACGCTGCCACACGCGCGGCCCGCGGCCCCGCGACCGTAGAACGCGTGCGATGAAAGGTTGGTGCCGACGACGTCCTCGTACCCCAGTTCCCGGATCCTGTCGAATTCGGCCGCACCGGGAGAAGCGTGCTCCAGGATCAACCGGGTAACTTGCCCGGTGGCGACGGCAGCGTTGTGATAGGTATCTATATCCGCGATCGCGCCCGCGTGCTTGCCCACCAGCCAACCATTGGAGATCGCCATCTCGACCACGTTCTGATAGCAATTGGTCTGAATGTCGCCCAGGTCCTCTCCCAGCCCGATGACCTTGAACATGCTGTCGTCTTCGCCGCCGAACCGGGACGCGATCGAATGCACCAGCGCCTCATAGTCCTCGACCGGCGTGATCAGGTCGCCTTGCACCCGCGCGCGTACCCGGATGGTCAACTCGTCGGAGTCATAGAGCGCCTTCATCGTTTCATAGTCGGAGAAAACGTCGAAATACTGCGCACCCATACCCCGAATGCTGCCGCCGACGTCAACGACCGAGGTCAGGCCGACGCGGTTGAAACCCCGCATGACACGAATCGCCTGATTCCGCGGATCGCTGTCCCGCTTGATCAGCCGGAATGCGGCGGTCGAGTCGGCCACGAAACCTGTGGCGGGATCGATCTGCGGATCGCCCTCTTCCTCGGCCCCGGCGGCCAGTTCGTTCAGCCTGGCCAAGCCCCGCGAATTCGTGTACGCGTCCTCGGTCGAGCGGAGGTGAATGTAGAAGGGGTAATCCCCCGCCGCGGCGTCCATCTGTTCCAGTGTCGGAAAGACATACGCCGGTCCGCCTCCGGGACCGGATCCGACGGGGTTCTCTTCCCATTGAATCGGGTCCCAGCCGCCGATGAACGTGATCCACTGATCCGCGGGCACGCCCGCGTCGGCCATGGCGGCGCTCTTGGCCGCGATCATGTCCAGCGCCTCCGGAATGCTGCGGCTGAGTTCCAGTTCACGCGTGTCGTACCCCGGCCGCAACGTGGCACGGATGAAATGCATGTGCGAGTCGCTGAGTCCGGGAATGACCGTCTTGCCGTCCAGGTCGATAGTGGTCGCGCAGTCCGTCGCAACCAGATCGTCGCCGACTTCCGCGATCACGTTGCCGGCGATGTGCATGCGGCTGAAGTCGCTCCGCGCAACGCCATCGGTGCCTTGGGGGAGGTCGGCCATCGAAAAGAACCGACCGTTGACCAGGTACAGGTCCGAACAGGCATCGTCGTTCTGTGCCGCGGCTTCGCCGACGAACAATGCGGCCAGGATGAGCGCGGTCGAAGCGGGGCGGGAACTTCGCGGGACAGCGGGAGAAATGAATATCATGTGGCAGTCACCTGCTGTAGTCTTGGAACTGACCTTGGTCGTTCTACTTGAATCTCATCTACTGCTTCGCAGTTCGTCGACCTCGGCCAACAACGATTCGTAAGCCGCCCGCTGCGCTGCGGACAATTCCCCCGCCAGCAGATTTTCGTGTTCGTAGGGGTCGACGCTCAGATCGTAGAACTCCAGCACGCCGTCGAATCGCAACAGCTTGTAGCGCTCGTCCCGTATCGCGTAGTCGGCGGTTTCCACACCCGCGTATCCGCCGAAAAACTCGTCCGCGTACACCCACTCCCTGGGTGACGCCGCCGGGTCGGACAGCGTCTCGAGGAAGCTGACCGAATCGTGCGTGACGTCGACTGGAATCGTTGCTGCAGGGTCGATACCGGCCAGTTCCATGATCGTCACGAACAGGTCGGTGGAATTGACCAGGGCGTCGGATACCTCGCCGCGCCGCACGCCCGGTCCGGTGACGATGAACGGCACATTGACGCCGCCCTGGTAGATCGCGCCCTTGGCCCTGCCGGGCCGGAACGGCGCCGTGACGTTGCCGCTCGGGGTGCCGTTGTCGCCCATGAAGATCACGTAGGTATTCTCCAGCACCTCCGGCGCGATGGCCGCGAGCAGTCGTCCGGTCTGCGCGTCCATGGTCTCGATCATGGCGGCGTAATCGTTGGCGTGTGTCTCCTCGGCATGGTCGGGCGGCGTGTGCAGCGGAGTGTGCGGCAGGTTGAAGCCGAACCACATGAACCACGGCTCTTCGTTCCGCGCCTCGATCCAGGCGATGGCGTCGTCCACCTTGGCGGTGGGCGCGTAGCCGACCACGCCCACCAACTCGCCGTCCACTACGTTGTTCCAGGCGAAGTACGACTCGACTCCGCCGGTCAGGCCGCCGGAGAAGTAGTCGAATCCGATAAGCCTGGGATGGTTCTGCCAGCCGTTTTCGGCGTCCGCCAGGTGCCACTTGCCGATCGCCGCGGTGGCGTAGTCCAGGTGCGCATTGGCGTCGAATGCATGGGTGAGCGTGAATTCGTCCACATCCAGGCCGTGGCGCGGCAGGCTCTGCAGACTATCGGTGCCCATGCCCATGCCGCCACCGTTGGCCGCGGCGACGTATGGGAGCGCCCAGTCCGGGACCGGTGGCGCCTCCGGCAGCGGCCCGCGATTGGTCACCGGCCGACCGATGCCCGTGCGGAAGCCGTAGCGGCCGGTCATGATGGTCGCCCGGGTCGGCGAACAGACCGGTTGCGCCCAGAAATTGTTGTAGCGCACGCCGTTGCGGGCCAGCTCGTCCAGATTGGGGGTCGTCGGCGGATTTTCGCCAATGCCGTACGACGCCACGGTCTCGACGCCCATGTCGTCGCCGATGATCAGCAGGATATTCGGCGCGGAGTGCGCCACGCCGAGGTAACCCAGGAAGATCGCCAGGCCTGTCGCAAGCCGGAATCGACTGGGCGGCTCCGGGGCCGGGTCGGATTTTCGCCGATCCTGATCAAGCAGTTCCCTCATGTCAATGTCCTCCATCGTGCTATGGACAAGCGACGATCACTCAGTCGGATTGCTCCCACTCGGCGACGCAGTCGAAGTCTTCCACCATCTGCAGGCCCGGCTGCCAACGCCAACCGCGCTCCAGTTCAACCGGAGCGGTGAACATCACCGGGTCCGTCGCGGTGATGGTGTAGTCCAGTCGACTGTCGTCGTCGGCAACCCTGAAGGTCTCCACGTAGCTCATCTGGTCGGATTGCGGGGTGCCGTACGGATCGAAGTACGGCCAGTCGATATGGGTGGTCTCGACCACGAGCGTGTCACCGTCCCAGTGCCCGGTGGAGTAGCCGACGTTGGAAGGCTCCGGTTCCGGGCGGTCTTCCGTCAGGTAGACCACGCGCCGCACGTTGTACTCCTCGGTATGGATGTGGATGCGGTCGCCGCCGTCGGTGATCTCCATCGGAGTCGGATCGAACATGTGTGTCGGGATACCCGTGCGGCACTCAAGCTCCGGGTTGTCTCTCGGAGCGTAGAATTGCGCTGCCAGTTCGCGCCCGTGTTCCGTCAGCAGGCCGGCATACTCCTCCGGCTGCGGACGGCCGCTGAGGCGTCGGCCCCAGACTCTGAAGATACCGTCCGCCGATTCCTCAGCGGCCCTCACCGCTTCGGGGTCCAGAGGCCTGCGCGTCGTCGTGAAGCGTTCGTCCGACCAAAGGTTTTCGCGGTTGCCGGAAACGTACTCCTCGCCGCTGGGCAGGAGCAGATGCAGCAATCCGATGGAGGTGGGGTCGCGGCGGGAAACGACGCCCGCGGCCCTGACACGTTCGCCGATGCCGACGAAATCGCTGCTCACTCCGTTGGCGATCAGGCCGTTGATGCTCCCGGACATCTCCAGTTCCCAGTCCGCCGCCACACCGTCGTCGCCGACCACGGTCATCATCAGCCTGGGATGCGGATTACGCCACAGGATTCCCGAGATCTCGCCTTCCAGTACCAGCAGGTTCTCCGCGAGGTAGAGATCCGGGTTGGAGTTGCTGCCGTGATGCCCTGTGGCAGCCAACGGAAGAACCAGGCCGGCGATAAACGACAGGACGGCCGCGCCGCCCCTGGCTGATTGTGTATCGAGCATTGTTCGACTCCCATTTCCGATTTCCATGATTATATGCCTAGTCGATCGTGGACAAGCGTCCTTGATGCGGGTTGCGGCAGCCCACCCCGTAGGCGACAATTCCGCCACGCCCACCCCATCCCGCCAGCCGTGTCCGAAGCCGCCCAATGGTAACCGCGAAAGCGAACCCACAGTCCGCCGCCAGTCCGCCCCGGAGGCGGCTCGCCAACGCCATCCGCGCGCTGGCCATGGACGCGGTGCAGGCGGCGCGCTCGGGTCACCCCGGCATGCCCATGGGCATGGCCGATATCGCCGAGGTGCTGTGGAACGACTACCTGCGGCACAATCCGGCCAACCCGCACTGGTGCGACCGCGACCGGTTCGTGATCTCCAACGGCCATGGCTCAATGCTGATCTACGCGTTGGCCTACCTCACCGGGTATCCCATCGAAATGGAGGAAATCCGCCAGTTCCGCCAGTTCGGCCAGCGGACCGCCGGGCATCCGGAACGGGAACCGGACATCGCGGTCGAAACCACCACCGGTCCGCTGGGGCAGGGTCTGGCCAATGCGGTGGGCATGGCCTTGGCGGAGAAGGTGCTGGCGGAGACCTTCAATCGGCCCGGCGGCACCATTGTCGACCACCATACCTACGTCTTCATGGGTGATGGCTGCCTGATGGAGGGCATTTCCCACGAGGCCTGTTCGCTGGCGTACACGCTGGGTCTGGGGAAGCTGATCGGCGTTTACGACGACAACTCCGTTTCCATCGACGGCCCGACGGAGGGCTGGTTCACGGACGATACCCCGGCACGGTTCCGGGCCTACGGCTGGCACGTGGTGGAGGAGGTGGACGGACACGATCCCGACGCGGTGATCGGCGCCCTTGAGGCCGCCCGGACGGAGACTTCGCGTCCATCGCTGATCTGCTGCAAGACGATCATTGGTTGGGGCGCACCCAACAAGCAGGGCACGGCGGATACCCACGGCGCCCCCCTCGGGCCCGAAGAAGTGGCGGCCACGCGAGCGCACATCGGCTGGGATCACGAACCTTTCGTAGTGCCGGACGACCTCAGGGCCGCCTGGGACGCGCGCGCCAGGGGTGCGGAGCGGGAGGCGGAGTGGCAGGAGCGTTTCGATGTCTACGCCCGGAAATGGCCCGATCTGGCGCGGGAGTTCCTGCGCCGGGTCCAGGGACGGCTGCCCGCGGACTGGAGCGAACTCGCCGATGCGGCGATCCGTGAAATTGCCGCCGAGGCCAGCGACATGGCCACTCGCAAGGCTTCGCTGCGCGCGCTGGAGGCCTTTGCGCCCCACTTGCCCGAATTGATCGGCGGGTCGGCCGACCTCACGGGTTCCAACAATACGCTCCACAGCGGCTCCACCGTCATCGACGCGCGACACGCGTCCGGCAATTACCTCTATTTCGGCGTGCGGGAATTTGCCATGGCCGCGGTGCTCAACGGTCTGGCGCTTCACGGCGGCTTCATTCCCTACGGTGGCACCTTCCTGGTGTTCTCCGATTACGCCCGCAACGCATTGCGAATGGCTGCGCTGATGCGGATCAGAAGCATCCTGGTGCTCACACACGACTCCATCGGCCTGGGCGAGGACGGGCCCACGCATCAGCCCGTCGAGCATCTCGCCAGCCTGCGAGCCATGCCCAACATGGAGGTATGGCGGCCCTGCGACGCGGTGGAGACCGCGATCGCCTGGCGGTCGGCGGTGGAACGGCTGGACGGTCCCACCTGCCTGGTCCTGACACGCCAGGGCCTTCCCCACATCGCCCGCACGGACGACCAGATCGAGCTGGTCGCCAAGGGGGCCTATATCCTGCTGGACAGCGACGGTGCCCCGGAAATCATTCTCATGGCGACCGGTTCGGAGGTGAGTCTGGTGCTGGGCGCCGCGCGGGAGCTGATGGCCGAAGGGGTGCGGGCGAGGGTGGTTTCCATCCCCTGCGTGGAAGTATTCGACGCGCAGCCGCGAGAGTACCGCTCCCACGTGCTGCCGGAGAACGGCGCTGTCAGGTTGGCGGTCGAAGCCGGCGCCAGGGATGGCTGGTGGCGCTACATTGGTGGACGGGGCGATGTGCTGGGCATGGACGGTTTCGGCCGGTCTGCGCCCGGCGCAGCCCTCATGGAGCACTACGGATTCACGGTGGAGGCGGTTGCCGCGGCGGCGCGCCGCATTCTGAAACGCTTCAACCCATAGTTGGTTGCGCTTCCGGATCCGACCGGCCTTGATGACTGTCCCGATTGTTTCATTGCCTCCGGCCTCACTCCGGGGATCCGGATCAACGACATCCTTGCCGTCATTTCATTGGAGGAAAAACACATGCCTGTGAGACTTGCGATCAACGGATACGGCCGTATCGGCAGAATGGTGCTGAGGGCGCTGTATGAATCGGGACGGCGCGACCAGATGCAGATCGTCGCGGTCAATGACCTCGGTGACGCGCAAACCAACGCCCACCTGACGCGCTACGACTCCGCGCATGGTCGTTTCCCGTTCCAGGTCGAGGTCGGCGACGGCGAGCTGGTGGTGAACGGCGATTCCGTCCAGGTGCTTGCGGAGCGCAACCCGGCGGATCTGCCGTGGAAGGAACTTGGCGTCGACATTGTCCTTGAGTGCACGGGCCTGTTCCGGACCAGGGACAAGGCCTCGGCCCACCTGGACGCCGGCGCGAAGAAGGTCGTGGTTTCGGCCCCGGCCGGAACCGACACGGACGCCACCATTGTCTACGGGGTCAACCACCACATCCTGGACGCCTCCCATCGCGTCATATCCAATGCCTCCTGCACCACCAACTGCCTGGCACCGGTCGCCAAGGTGCTGCATGAGGCCGTCGGTATCGAACAGGGCCTGATGACCACCATCCACGCCTACACCAACGACCAGGTCCTCTCCGACGTGTATCACAAGGACCTGCGGCGTGCGCGTTCCGCGACCCAGTCGATGATTCCCACGAAAACCGGTGCCGCCGCGGCGGTGGGCCTCGTGCTGCCGGAACTGGACGGGCGCCTGGACGGTTTCGCGATGCGCGTGCCGACCATCAACGTGTCGGTGGTGGATCTCTCGTTCATCAGTTCGCGGAGAACGTCGGTCGAGGAGTTGAACGGCGCCGTGAGGGCCGCGGCGGAAGGGGCGCTGGAAGGCGTGCTCGCCTATACCGAGGAGCCGCTTGTGTCCATCGACTTCAACCACCATCCGGCGTCATCGGTATTCGACGCCAATCTGACCAAGGTCTCCGGGAACCTGGTCAAGATCTGCTCCTGGTACGACAACGAGTGGGGTTTTTCCAATCGCATGCTCGACACCACACTGGCGTTGTCCAAGGTGGGATGAAGGCGACCCGACGCCAGGCGATGCCTATCCGACGGATGGTGGACCTCCCGCTGGCTGGCCGGCGGGTGTTGATCCGCGAGGATCTGAACGTGCCGATCGTGAATGGCGCCGTGGCGAGCGATGCGCGCCTGTCCGCAGCGCTGCCGACGGTCGAGTTCGCGCTGCGGCAGGGTGCGCGCGTCATGCTCATGTCTCACCTGGGCAGGCCGGTGGAGGGTCGGTTCGACGACAGGTTCTCGCTTCGACCCGTGGCCCGAAGGCTGGGCGAACTGCTTGACCGGCGGATCGAGTTGGTCGCCGACTGGACTCGGGGTGTCGAGGTGGAGCCAGGGCAGGCCGTGCTGCTCGAGAACGTTCGCTTCCAGCGCGGCGAATCGGCCGACGACCGCGAGCTGGCCGCCGGGCTGGCGGGGTTGTGCGACATCTTCGTCATGGACGCCTTCGGATCGGCGCACCGCGCCCACGCGAGCACCCATGGGGTAGCGCGGTTGGCGCCGGTTGCCTGCGCGGGACCCTTGCTGGTCCGGGAGCTTGCGGCGCTGTCATCCGCCCTGGAGCATCCGGAACCGCCGCTGACCGCCATCATCGGCGGTGCCAAGGTATCCACCAAGCTCGGCGTACTGCGGACACTCGCCGGCAAGGTGGATACGCTCATCCTCGGCGGGGCGATCGCCAACACGCTGCTTGCGGCGGCGGACCGTCCGGTCGGCCGTTCGCTGCATGAGCGGGAAATGCTCGGGTTCGCCGGTCGCTTGCTGCGTGGCGAGTTCGGTGCGGCGGACATCCCGCTGCCCACCGACGTGGTGGTCGCGGAGTCGTTGGAGGAGACCGCCCGGGGAACGGTGCGCGACGTCGACAAGGTCGGCGACAGTGAAATGATCCTCGACATCGGTCCGCGCACGGCTTCCGATTACGCCGACCGTCTGCGCAGGTCCGGCACCATTCTCTGGAACGGGCCGGTGGGCGTCTTCGAGCATCCCGAGTTTGCCGGTGGTACCGAGGTGGTCAGCAAGGCGGTGGCGGCAAGCGGAGCCTTCTCCATTGCCGGCGGCGGAGAGACGCTGGCGGCGATCCAGCAGTTCGGTGTCCGTGACGGTATTTCCTGCCTTTCCACCGGCGGCGGCGCGTTTCTCGAATTCATCGAAGGCGGGGAACTGCCGGCTGTGGCGGCGCTCAGGGCGCGGTCCGGCGCCACCATGGCTGCGGTATAGTGACACCGTCAACCAAGGGAGTGTTTCTTGGATCAGCACGAGTTATTTGAACTGCGGCGACGCACAAAGATCGTTGCCACCCTGGGGCCGGCGACAGACGATTCCCAGGTGCTGGAATCGCTGCTGCTTGCCGGCGCCGATGTCCTCAGAATCAACTTTTCCCACGGCACGTCGCAACAGAATTCGGACCGGGTCCGGCAGGTTCGCGAGATTTCCGGGATGATCGGGCGTGATGTCGGGCTGATGTGCGACCTGCAGGGACCGAAGATACGCATCGAACGATTCGCCGAGGGTGTGGCGGTGCTTCGGGAGGGCCAGCGATTCACGCTGGACACTTCCCCGGACGCCGGCCCCGGCGACGAGTCACGTGTCAGCGTCGAGTATCGCGACCTGGTCAAGGATGTGACCTCCGGCGACATGCTGCTCCTGGACGACGGTCAGATTGTCCTGGAGGTGCACGAGGTCGATGGTGGCGAAGTGCGCTGTTGGGTACGGCGCGGGGGCGCGTTGACCAACAAGAAGGGCCTCAACAAGCAGGGCGGCGGGCTGTCGGCTCCGGCGCTTTCCGACAAGGACCGGTTGGACATCGAGCTGGCGGCGTCGCTGGGCGTGGACTACGTGTCGGTGTCCTTCGCCAGGAACGCCGCGGACATCGAGGAGGCCCGGGAATTGCTGCGTGCCGCCGGCGGGCACGCGCTGGTGTGCGCCAAGATCGAGCGCGCGGAGGCCGTGGAGAACATCGACGAGATCATCGATGCCAGCGACGTGATCATGGTGGCCCGGGGCGACCTTGCGGTCGAGGTCGGCTACGCGTCGATGACGAGCCTTCAAAAACGGCTGATCATGGAAACGCGCAACCGCAACAAGGTTTCGATCACGGCCACGCAGATGCTGGAGTCCATGATCAACAATCCGTCGCCGACGCGGGCGGAAGTCTCCGATGTCGCCAATGCGGTCATGGACGGCACCGATGCGGTGATGCTGTCCGCGGAGACGGCGATCGGCCGCTATCCCGCTGACGCGCTGCGCACCATGAGTTCGCTATGCATCGGCGCCGAGCGTCACGAAACCGTTCGCAGACCGCATAGCCATCAGCCCGAGAAGGACTTCAGCCGGGTGGACGAGGCCATCGCGCTGGCGGCGATTTACACCGCCAATCACCTGAACGTCAAGGCGATTATCGCCTTCACGGAGTCGGGGTCCACGGCTTTGTGGATGTCACGTGTGCGCAGCGACATACCGATTTACGCCTTCACCCGTCACGAAGCCACGCGCCGGCGCGTAACGCTCTACCGCGGCGTCTACCCGGCAACATTCGATGTCTGCGAGACCGAACCGAGCGACGTCTATCGCACGGCGATCCAGGTGCTGTCTTCCGAGCGCATCGTGGCCAAGGGGGACCTGGTGCTGTTCACCGCGGGAGGCCAGCGGGGTGTTTCCGGGGGAACCGACACGTTGCAGATTCTACGAGTCGGAGCCAGGGACGTGTTGGATGAAAACTCGGATTCCGGCATCGCGGTGCGCTGGGAGCTGTCGCGACGGATCAGGGCTTGAATGAGCGCGCATTCCGGTAGGCGGTACGTGTCTCAGGCGTCACCATGGTGCCGGGTCCGGACGATCTCGGCCGGCCGCAACCGCTCCGCCACGGCTTCGGCCACGAATACCGAGCGGTGCCGCCCGCCCGTGCAACCGATGGCCACCGTCAGGTAGGCGCGCCGGGAATTCCTGTAGCGCGGAATCCAGCGTTGCAGGAAGGCGGCAATGTCGTCCACCATCGCCTGCGCCCGAGTCTGATTCTCAAGAAATTCACGCACCGGGCGGTCGCGCCCGGTCAAGGGGCGAAGCGCAGGATCCCAGAACGGATTGGGAAGGCAGCGAACGTCGAACACGAAGTCCGCGTCTGCCGGAAGTCCATGCTTGAATCCGAACGACTCCAGCTGGATGGACAATTCGCCTCCTCCCCGCCTGGCGACCCGATCGCTGATCAATTCCGTCAGCTCATGGACGCTCGTTGCGCTGGTATCGAGCACCAGGTCGGCGATATCCGCGATGGAGTCGAGCAATTCGGATTCCCGCGCCAGCGCCTCGGTCAAGCCCACCCGGCTGGATGTCAGCGGATGCTTGCGCCGGGTTTCGCTGAACCGTGACAACAATACGTCCTCGTCGGCGTGCAGGAATACCACCTCGCAGTCGACGCCGGCCTCGCGCAGTTCCCGCACCCACAGCGGTACTTGCGGGATGTCCGCGGCGTTGCGGGCATCGGCGCACAGCGCGACACGGGTGAATGCCGGGTCCCGCCGCGGCAGCGTCTCGTCCACGAACGACTGCAGCAGCGCGACCGGGATGTTGTCGATGCAATAGTATCCGGCGTCCTCCAGGGCGTTTAGCGCGACGCTCTTGCCGGAGCCGGAGAGCCCGCTCAGTACGACAAGCCGCATCGTTCCTCCCCCGAACAGCGATCGCCGACCAGCTGTCGACTATCCCGGGCGGCGCTTCGCGGCGCGTTTTCCGAGACGGTCTATGTGCATTTCCTTGTGCTTGTTCACCTGCCGGTCGAGCTTGTCGACGAGACCGTCGATCGCCGCGTAGAGGCTCTCGGCGTCGGCGTCGGCGTAAAGTGTGCCGCCATCCAGATGAACGTTGGCCTCGGCGCGATAGGTCCGCTTCTCGACCGTCAGAATGCAGTGAACATCGATCACATGGTCGGAATGGCGTTCGAGCCGGGCGAGCTTGGCTTCGACCTTGCGGCGCACGGTCGGGCTGACGTCCATGTGATGGCCTGTAATCTTCAACTCCACGCTTCCCTCCAGGACCCGTCAGGCCCGTTTCCGATGCTCGGCCGTTCCGGCCCGTTTTCTCGCGGTGGACGTCGGGATGTTCATCGCATCCCGGTACTTCGCCACGGTCCTGCGCGCAACCTTGATGCCGTCCTTCGCCAGCAGGTCGGTGATCTGGTTGTCGCTTAGCGGTTTCTCGGCCACTTCGCCGGCGATCAGGCGGCGAATCATCGCCCGCACGGCCGTGGAAGACCGCTCTCCGTCCTCGCCTTCGACATGGCTCGAAAAGAAATACCTGAATTCGATCATACCGCGCGGCGTATGCATGTGCTTGTTGGCCGTGACCCTGGACACGGTGGATTCGTGCATGCCGATGGCCTCGGCGATGTCGCGCAGGACCATGGGCCGCATGAATTCCTCGCCGTGATCGAGAAACTCGCCCTGACGACCCACAATGGCCTGTGCCACCTTCAACAGCGTCTCGTTGCGAATCTCGAGGCTGCGGACAAGCCAGCGCGCTTCCTGCAGCTGGGCCCGCAGCGCGCTGAACTGTTCGCCGCGACCCAGCAAGCCGGCGTAGGTCTGGTTCACCCTCGGCAACGGCGTGACCGACGTGTTGAGCTCGACAATCCACCTGCCGTCCACGCTACGCACGAAGACATCGGGGATCGTATATTCCGCCGCCGGTGCATGGACCGCCGCTCCCGGGCGTGGATGACACGCACGCACCAGCAGCAAGGCCTGTTCCACGTCATCCCCGGACGCCTGGAGCCGTATGGTCAACGTGTCGGTCCGGCGTTCCGCGACCAGTTCCAGGTGCTCGGCGGCAATGGCCCGGGCGAGTTCGAGGCCCGGCGTGGAAGGATTCAGCTGCGCCAGTTGCAGGAGCACGGTTTCGCTGACCGAGCGGGCACCGACACCCGCGGGATCCAGGCGCTGCACAAGCTGGATCGCTGCCTCGATTTCCTCCGTGCCGGCCACGATTTCCGGCGCTAGCGTCGCCTGGATGGTCAACGTGTCATCGGCAAGGTAGCCATCGTCGTTGATGGCCTCCACGACGGCCTGCCCGATGGCCGTGGTTCGGGTGTCCAGATTCTCCATCTCCAGTTGCCAGAGCAGGTGGCCCTTGAGCGTTTCGTCGGAGCGGTCGGCGAATTCGAACAGTCCTTCCGGCGCCGGGTTGACGGGCGCGTCGCCCGGTCCGGCGGTCTCGGTCCATTCGCCCATGTGGTCTTCAGCTGAACCTTCGGCCGCCGCTTCGGGGGAGTCCCGCAGCGGTTCGGGTTCGGCGGGCACTTCCACGTCCGCCTCGCCGGACTCCAGCATCACGTTCTCGTCCAGGGCCTGCTGGATTTCCGCACGCAGGTCGGCGATGGGCAGCAACAGCAGGCGGATCGCCTGCTGCAGGTTCGGTGTCATGGTCAGCTGCTGCGCCGCCCTGAGACTGAGTGCCGGTTTCAGCATGGCGACGGGTTACAGGGAAAATTCCTGTCCCAGATAGACATCGCGAACGCTCTGGTTCGACAGCAACTCCGCGGGCGTGCCCGAAGCCATGAGGGCGCCGTTGTTGAGAATGTACGCCCGGCCGCAGATGCCCAGCGTCTCGCGGACATTGTGATCGGTGATCAGCACCCCGATCCCGCGCTCGACCAGGTGGCGGATGATGCGCTGAATATCCAGTACGGAGATGGGGTCCACGCCGGCGAAGGGCTCGTCCAGGAGGATGAACTTGGGATTCGCGGCCAGCGTTCGGGCGATCTCGACACGTCTGCGTTCGCCACCCGAAAGCGAGATGCCGGGACTGTCCCGGACGTGGCCGATATGCAGTTCTTCGATGAGATCTTCCATCACGCGCTGACGCTCGGCGCGGGGAAGGTCGGCGCGCAGTTGCAGGATGGCGCGGATATTGTCCGCGACGCTCAGCTTGCGGAAAACCGACGCCTCCTGCGGGAGGTAGCCCAGACCCAGACGCGCCCTGCGATGCACGGGCAGGCGCGTGACGTCGCGGCCGTCGAGGATGATCCTGCCCCGGCCGCAACCGATCAGGCCGACGATCATGTAGAAGGCCGTGGTCTTGCCTGCGCCGTTGGGGCCCAGCAGGCCCACGACCTTGCCGCTTTCAATCGAGATCGAGAGGTTCTGCACCACCTCGCGTGTTCGGTAACGCTTGGCGATGCCGAGGGCTTCGAGCTTGTTCATGGCGTTTCGGCATCGTCCGGGGGGGGCACTATGGTGATGACAACGGGCTCGCCGCATTCGGATGAGCCGGAGGTGATTTTCTTGTCATCGATGTCATAGATCAGGTCGCAGCCCTTGAACTCGTTCGGGCCCTCGCTCAGCCAGGCGCCCCCGGTCATCCGCAATATGCGGCCGGCGCTCTCGTAGCGCAACACCTCGGCGCCGCCGCGAATCGAGTCTTCGCGCTCGGGGTTGCGGTCCTGGAAGCGGGCCGGTTCGCCCCGCAATTCGACCACCAGCAATTCATGGGTCTGGAACACAACCTCCGCCCGATTCGACTCGATCACCGCGGTATCGACCTCGATGCGCACGTTGCCGTTGAACTCCCACTCGCTGCGGTCGAAGTCCAGATCGGAGGCAACCGCTTCGTCGGCCGCGATGGACAGGTCGCCCTGGGCGATGCGCAATCCTCTGAACATCATGGTGTTGGTCTGCCTGTCGAAGGATGACCACTCGGCGTCCAGGGACACGCGCAAGTCCTCGTCCTGGGCACTTGCCGGGACGATGGCCGCAGCGGCGATCCATGCGCCGAGCCAGAATTTATGGGCCGAAATCACCATGAATGTTCGATTCTAGCGCCAAGCGCCCGGCCTTCAAGTTGGCGGTCAGTCCGACCGCGTCCACACGGCGGTCGCCGAAGTGGAGGCTGACCGGGCCATCCGTGCGCGCTTCGAATGTCTCGGGCACGAGTCGTAGCGACGCGGCACGGACCAGCACGGGATTCGAGTCCGGCCGCCCGTCCCCGGTCAGCACCACTTCGCCGCTGAAATCCAGATACGCCTCGTCCAGGTATGCATGGCCCTGCGTCGCGGTGAGAGTCCAGGGCACCTGGGCCTCGGGCTGGTACCGTACCGCGACATCGCTCATCAGCAGGCGCTTCTCCGCGGGCAGCTCCTCGGCGCTTGCGGCCTGAATGCGGAACAGCGCCCGGCCTTCGTCATCCGTGCCCAATATCGACGCCCCGTGCAGGTAGTACCCCGGCGCGGCGGATCCCGCCACCGTCACCGAGTCTTCGCCGCCGGCGTTCTGGCGGCTCCAGAGCCATGTCAGCATCGCGATCACCGAGAGCGCGCTCAGCGCAAGCCATTCCCTGCGTTGAAGGGGCCGTGCCATGCCGTCAGCGCGCCAGCAGCAACAGGTCGCAGACTTCACGCACTGCGCCGTGCCCGCCCCTGGCGGATGTCTGGTGGTGAGCGGCCTCCAACGCGGGTGCTGTTGCGTCCGCAACGGCGATCGCCAGCCCGGCCCGGAGCATCATGGCCACATCGGCGGTGTCGTCGCCGATGCAGGCCACCGCGTCCCACCCGATGCCCATTTCCCCGGCCAGTCCGGCCAGCGCCGCGAGCTTGTCCTGCTCGCCCTGCAAGACGGCCTCGACGCCGAGCTCCTTCATTCTGGCCGCCACTGCCGGGGTTCGGCGGGCGGAGATCACCGCCACCGCGATTCCGGCCGCCATGACCGCCTTGATTCCGGCACCGTCGTGGACGTGGAAGCGCTGCAGCGACTCGCCTGCCGCTCCGTAGTAAAGCCCGCCGTCCGTGAGGACGCCGTCCACGTCAAGAACCAGCAACTCGATATTGCGCGCGCGTGCCAGCGTGTCCGGTGTCATCACACCACCCCGGCCCGAAATACGTCGTGGATGTTCAGCGCACCGACCAATTTTCCGTGGTCGTCCGTGACCAGCAGCGCGGTAATCTCGTGATCCTCCATCAGTCGCACCGCCTTGGCGGCCAGGTCGTCGCCGCGCACGGTCTTTCCGCCGGGCGTCATGACATCACCGATGGGGGTGTCGTGAACGTCGATACGCCTGTCCAGCGTTCGACGCAGGTCTCCGTCCGTGAACACGCCGCACAGGCGGCCGACGTCATCGACGACCGCCGTGATGCCGAGATTCTTCCGCGACATTTCCAGGAGGCCTTCGCTCACGGGTGTGTCCAGCGTCACCCTGGGAATGCCGTCCTCCTCGTGCATGATGTCCCGGACGCGCACCAGCAGACGCCTTCCGAGCACACCGCCGGGGTGGAAACTGGCGAAGTCCTCCTCCCTGAACCCTCGTTGTTCCAGCAGTACGATCGCCAGCGCGTCGCCCATGGCCAGTGCCGCGGTCGTGCTGGCCGTGGGTGCCAGGTTCAACGGGCAGGCCTCTTCGGACACGCTGATGTCCAGATTGACCGACGCGGCCCGGGCCAGGGTGGAGCGGGCATTTCCCGTCATGGTGATGAGTGGCAGGCCGAGCCGCTTGATGCGCGGCAGCAGAAAGGCGATCTCCTGGGTCTCCCCGGAATTCGAGATGGCAAGAATGACGTCCTTGCCCGTGATCATGCCCATGTCGCCATGTCCCGCTTCGCCGGCATGAACGAAGAACGCGGGCGAACCCGTGCTGGCCAGGGTGGCGGCGATCTTGCTGCCCACATGGCCGGACTTACCCAGGCCGATGACCACGATCCGGGCCTGGTTGCACTGCGCCTCGATGCAGATCTCGCACGCCTTCAGCACCTGCCCGCCCAAACGGGGTATGAGCGCTCGAATGGCGTCGGATTCGATTTCCAGCACGCGGCGGGCGGTGGCCAGCGCGTCGACGGATTTCTCGGACATGGGCGCGATTCTATCAGCCCGCGGCAATATCGCCGCGGCGTTTGCCCCGCCCGGTTCCGGTTCGACGGGCGACTGGCGCCACGGGCTGGTAGACTGTGGGTTTACCCGAGCGGCTATGCGTCGATCACCATGGACCCCAAGGACATCGCAGAAATGATCGAAGCCGGATTGCCCGGCGCCAGGGCCAAGGTCCAGTCGGACGGCCAGGGGCACTATGAGGCCCTCGTGATCGCCGAGGAGTTCGCCGGCCTTGGTAGCGTGCGCCGCCACCAGAGCGTCTACGCGACCCTGGGTGATCGCGTCGGCGGCGAGATTCACGCGCTGGCGCTCAAGACCTTCACGCCCGGCGAATGGCTGGACAGGTCCGGCAAGCGATAGTGCTCCATCCGACCTTCAAAGTCGCGCCCCGGTAAGTTCCGACCGGTTCGGATCGGGCCGCGGACTTGGACAGGCTGGAAGTAATCGGCGGCACGCGCCTCTCCGGCGAAGTGCGGATATCCGGCGCCAAGAACGCCGCCCTGCCGTTGTTGGCCGCCTCGTTGCTGGCCGAAAAGCCTGTAGTTCTTGACAACATCCCTTCGCTCAACGACGTCACCACGACGGTCAGGCTGCTGCGCCGAATCGGCCTGGATATCGCATTTGACGGCCAGTCCAGGATTGGGGTGACCCCTTCGCGCATCGAGCGTTTCGAGGCGCCCTACGACCTGGTCAAGACCATGCGGGCATCGGTGCTGGTGCTCGGCCCTCTCCTCGGGCGCTACGGCAGGGCCGACGTCTCGTTGCCGGGAGGCTGCGCCATCGGCGCCAGGCCCGTGAACCTCCATGTCGCCGGACTGCGCGCGCTGGGCGCCGAAATCGGCATCGAGAACGGCAACATCCGTGCCCGGGCCAACCGCCTGCGGGGCGCGCGGATCGTGCTCGACACCGTCACGGTCACCGGCACCGAGAACCTGATGATGGCAGCCGCGCTGGCCCGCGGCGAGACGGTGATCGAGAACGCGGCGCGGGAACCTGAAGTGGTCGATCTGGCGGAGTTCCTGGTGCGACTGGGAGTCGTGATCGAAGGAGCGGGAACCAATACGATCCACATTCAGGGCGCCGAATCCCTCGGCGGCGCGAACCACACCGTGCTGCCGGACCGGATCGAGAGCGGCACCTACCTGGTGGCGGGCGCCATCACCGCCGGTCGCGTGCGGATCAACAGGACCCGGCCCGACCACCTGGATGCCGTGGTCGCCAAGCTGGCCGAAGCCGGCGCGGACATCACGTCCGGCTCCGGCTGGATCGATCTGGACATGCGGGGTCAGCGCCCCCGGGCGGTGGATCTGCGCACTTCGCCCTATCCGGGATTTCCGACGGACATGCAGGCGCAGTTCTGTGCCCTCAACGCCATCGCCTCGGGCGCCGGCGTGATCACCGAGACGGTGTTCGAGAATCGCTTCACGCACGCCCTGGAACTGCAGCGCATGGGTGCCGATCTCAGTCTGGAAGGCAATACCGTGATCAGCCGTGAAATCGCGGGCCTCACCGGAGCCCCGGTCATGGCGACGGATCTGCGGGCCTCGGCCTCACTGGTCCTTGCAGGACTGGCGGCGACCGGGCGCACGGTGATTGATCGTATCTATCACATTGATCGCGGTTACGAACGGATCGAGGAGAAGCTGTCGGAGTTGGGGGCGCGGATCAGGCGGCTATAGGCTTTCATCCTGTGACCGTAATGATCGGTGGCGCGAAGATTGCTGGTGATAAAGGTGGCGAGGAGGCGTGGGCGCGACGGCCCCGCCAGCTTAATCTCGCCCGCCATCCATGGCGGGCTCGAATCGGGGCCCGGCGCTTGCGGCCATCCCTGGCCACGCGCCGTGCCCACGACGCTGGCGGGGCCGTCGCGCCCACGCCTCCTCGCTGCAGTGACGGCCGCACCCGCTTGATCTCGCCCGCCATCCATGGCGGGCTCGAATCGGGGCCCGGCGCTTGCGGCCATCCCTGGCCACGCGCCGCGCCCACGACGCTGGCGGGGCCGTCGCGCCCACGCCTCCTCGCTGCAGTGACGGCCGCACCCGGTTGATCTCGCCCGCGGTGAACTCGCGCCCAGGGCTCCGCGGCGCGAGCCATGGAATACCGCTTCAGCCTCCGGCGGCAGGGCGTTCCTCCAGCACAGCGACGGTCTCGAAGGGGCCGACGCGCCTTCGGTAACCGCGGATGTGGATGGTTTCCCCGGGCCGGAGGCCCGCCACGCGGTTCATTGCCTGGTCCTTGCTCAGCATGCGCTCGCCGTTGATGTGGGTGATGATGTCGCCGGGAGCCAGCCCGGCGGTGGCGGCCGGACCGGTGACGCGCACGAGTTCCACCGCGGGCCCCGGGGTGCCAGGGGCGACGGCGTTCATGTTCGGCAGATCCTGGGCGTCAACGCCCAGCCAGCCGCGCAGGACGCGGCCGTGCTCGAGGAGCTGGTCCATCACGCCACGAACCAGGTTGACCGGTATGGCGAAGCCGATGCCTTCCGGGGGGCTGCGATTGGTCGCCGCAAAGCTCGCGGTATTGATGCCGATCAATTCGCCGCGAGTATTCACCAGCGCGCCGCCGGAGTTGCCCACGTTGATGGCCGCGTCGGTCTGAATGAAATTCTCGAAGGTCGTAAGCCCAATGCCGCGGCCCGTGGCGCTGACGATACCCAACGTGACGCTTTGGCTCAGCCCGTAGGAGTTGCCGATAGCCAGGACGACATCGCCGATTTGCAGGGTATCGCTCCTGCCCATGCGGATGGCAGGCAGGTCGGGCAGATCGACCTTGAGAAGTGCCAGTTCGGTCTCCGGGTCGGCGCCGACGAATCGTGGATGCGCCTCGCGCCCATCGGCCAGTTGCACCACAACCTGGTCGGCGTCGCGGACAACATGCCAATTGGTGACGATGAAGCCGTCCTGGTCGACGATCACGCCGGACCCCAGACCCTGGTTCACCACCATCCCGGCGCCCAGGCTTCCCGGCTGACCCAGTTGCGCCGTGCGCAGGCTGACGACGGCGGGAGCGCTCGCGCTCACCGCGCCGGCGTAGCCGCCGGCCGGGGCCCGTCCGTCGCCGAGATTGACCAGATCGGGGCGAACCAGCACCACCAGGAACGCCGCGGCGAGTCCGAACGCCGACGACTGGGCGACCAGCGCGAGAATTCTCCACCCGGTTGTCATGCAGCTAGTGTACCCGCAAGACAGGATACGGTCCTCAATGTGGTCAAAGGAGAAGAACCCGTGCCGCACGCGGGCCCATGGCTCAAGCGGGTGTATGGCCAAGGCCGGAAAGCCGCGTGTATAATCCGACGGCCTTCTTGATCACATCTCCCGTGAGCCGGGCACGCGGACCCGATTACCCTGGATTTGCGCACCTATGACCGACGAAACCGACCTTGGCAGGCGCCACTTTCTGGTGGCCGCAACCGCGGTGACCGGAGGTGCGGGGATGGTCGCCGCCGCCGTGCCCTTCGTGGCGTCCTTCCGGCCGAGCGCGCGCGCGCAGGCGCTGGGCGCGCCGGTGGAAGTGGATATCGGGAAGATGGAGCCGGGCGCGTTGGTCAAGGTGGAGTGGCGTGGGCGGGTGATCATGATCGTCCGTCGCACGGACTTCATGCTCGAAAGGCTGGTGGAGCTGGAAGAACAGCTGGCCGATCCGGCATCCAGCGCGTCCCTGCAGCCCGGTTACGCCGCCAATTCCCATCGCAGCATCCGCCCCGAGTTCCTGGTCGTGGAGGGTGTATGCACCCATCTGGGATGTGCGCCCACGCCCCGTTTCGAAGTGGCGCCCGCGGATCTCGGCCCGGATTGGGCCGGCGGGTTTTTCTGTGCCTGCCATGGCTCGAAATTCGACCTGGCGGGCCGCGTCTACCGCGGCGTGCCCGCGCCGACGAACCTCAGCGTGCCGCCCCATCGCTACGTGGCGGAGAACGTGCTGCTCATCGGTTCCGACACGGGAGCTTCCTAGGTGGCCGCATCCGCTTCGGACATGATGGATCGTCTCGGTCGGGGCATGGACTCGCTGGGACGGTGGGTCAACGCCCGCTTTCCCCTGGGCAGGCTCGTCAGGGAGCATGCCACCGAATATTACGCATCGAAGAACTTCAATTTCTGGTACGGCTTCGGCGTGCTGGCGACGGTGGTGCTGATCCTGCAGATCGTCACGGGCATCGCCCTGACCATGAACTACAAGCCGTCCGCCACCGAGGCATTCGCTTCGGTGGAGTACATCATGAGGGACGTGGAGTGGGGCTGGCTGATCCGCTATCTGCATTCCACCGGCGCGTCGGCATTCTTTATCGTCGTCTATCTGCACATGTTCCGCGGGCTGCTGTACGGCTCCTACAAGAAGCCGCGGGAACTGGTCTGGGTATGCGGCATGTTCATCTACGTTTGCCTCATGGCCGAGGCGTTCTTCGGCTACTTGCTGCCCTGGGGAAACATGTCCTACTGGGGCGCGCAGGTCATCGTCTCGCTGTTCGGCGCGCTGCCCGTGTTCGGCGAAGCGCTGGCGGAATGGATTCGCGGCGATTTCTACATTTCAGACATCACGCTCAACCGCTTCTTCGCCTTCCACGTGATCGCGGTGCCGCTGATGCTGGTTTTCCTGGTGGTCGTGCACATCATGGCGCTGCATGAAGTGGGATCGAACAATCCGGATGGCATCGAAATCAAGAACTACAAGGACGACAGCGGCAAGCCGATCGACGGCGTCGCCTTCCATCCGTATCACACCAGCAAGGACCTGGTGATCATCACCATTTTCCTGATCGTCTTCGCCTTTGTGGTGTTCTTCGTTCCCGACATGGGCGGGTTGTTCCTGGAGCACGCCAACTTCGAGCCGGCCAATGTCCTGCAGACTCCGGAGCACATCGCGCCGGTGTGGTATTTCACGCCGTTCTACGCCATTCTCCGGGCGGTGCCGTACAAGCTGCTGGGCGTGATCCTGATGAGCCTCGCGGTAATTTTGCCGTTCTTTCTGCCGTGGCTGGACCGTTGCAAGGTCAAGTCCATCCGCTATCGGGGCTGGACCTACAAGGTTGCCCTGACCGCGTTTGCGATCAGCTTCCTCGTGCTCGGCTACCTGGGGTTGCAACCGGTCTCCGACACCTACACGCTGCTTTGCCGGCTGTTCTCCATCCCGTACTTCGGGTTCTTCCTGCTCATGCCCCTCTACACGTCCTGGGAGAAGACCAAACCGGTGCCGGAGCGGGTCAGGTGACCGTTTCCCGAATCCTTGCGGGACTGTTCCTGGGGGTCGCCGCCGCATCCTGGGGACAGGATCACGGCGCGTCGGTGGCGGAGATGGTGCCCGCGGACAATGACATCGGCGACATCGCCTCGTTGCAACGCGGAGCGAATTACTTCGTCAACTATTGCCTGGGCTGCCACTCGGCGCAGTACGTCCGCTACAATCGGCTCGGGGAGGACCTTGGCCTGTCCGATGCGCAGGTGGTCGAAACGCTGATGTTCGGCACCGGTCAACTGTACGACACCATGGTCAGCAGCATGCGCCCGGAGGATGGTACGGCCTGGTTCGGAGTTGCGCCACCGGACCTGTCGCTGATCGCCCGCAGCCGCGGCGTCGACTACATATACAATTACCTGCGGGGATTTTATGCCGACCCGTCACGGCCCACCGGCGCCAACAACCTGTGGCTCGAAAATACCGCCATGCCGGACGTGCTCTGGGAGCTGGGAGGGATCCGGACGGCGGTCTTCTCCGAGCATGCCGAGGAGGGAATCGTCACCCGCTCGCTTGACGGTTTCGAAGTGATGCGCGAGGGATCGCTGGACGAGGAGGAATTCGACCAGGCGGTGCGCGACATCACCAATTTCCTGGAATACATGGCCGAGCCCATTCAGCTTGAACGCCGTGCCCTGGGCGTTCGTGTGATCGCCTTTCTGTTGCTCTTCCTGGTGCTCGCATACTTGCTGAAAAAAGAGATCTGGAAGGATGTCCGCTAGCGGTTTTCGCCCCACCGGTCGGCGCGAAAACAGCCATTCTGTTGCTCGGCGGGGGCTTGTGCCGCATGGGAGTCGTGTTTGACTGTAATTGCTAATCGTCGCTCCGTAATGACGCTGTTCACCGATCCCACGGATGCGTGGAGTCACAGGACCCGCCTGGTGCTCGCGGAAAAGAGCGTCAATATCGACTACATCGACGTTCGGGACGGAAACCTTCCGGAGGATCTCCTCGACCTGAACCCCTACAACAGCGTGCCGACCCTGGTGGACCGGGAGCTGGTCCTTTACGACTCGCGCGTGATCGTGGAATATCTCGACGAACGCTTCCCGCACCCTCCGCTCATGCCGGTGGATCCGGTCACGCGCGCCCAGTACCGTCTCTACCTCTATCGAATCGAGCGTGACTGGTACACGTTGGCGGAGGAGATCGTCGCTGGCGGCGACCGCAAGCCCATTGGCCGCGCGCGCAAGGCGCTGCACGACAGCATCGTCTCCACGGCGGAGATCTTTGCCGCGAAAAAGTTCTTCCTGAGCGATGAATTTTCCCTTGTCGACTGCAGTATCGCGCCCATTCTCTGGCGGCTGCCCTTGTTCGAAGTCGAGTTGCCCGACCAGGCGGCGCCGATCCGGCGATACATGGACGCGGTATTCTCAAGGCCCTCGTTCCAGTTCAGCCTGACGGAACTCGAGCAGGAAATGCGGGAGTAGGGGGCAAAGCCGTCCATGAACTCCGCGCCGTCGAGTCTGTCGCTTGCGGTCCTGATTGTCGCCGCCTTGTTCGGCGCCCGCGCGGAATCGCAGCAGGGGCCGGATTGGCCGGACTGGGCCTACGGGTTCACGGAGCCGTTGTCCGACGATTCACTCACCGCGCCGCCGTGTCCGTACGGGTCGCGGCCCATCGATTGCGCCTATGCCCCGGTCGCGGTTCCGGATGACGGGATCAAGCTGACCCTTCCGGGCACCGACCGGACGTTTACCCGAAACGAGGCGTGGTTCAACTACGGTCCCGCCGACTGGTATCCGGACGACCATCCGCCCATGCCGGACATCGTGGCGAACGGCAGGCAGGAGGACGGCCTGCGTCCGTGCGCGCTGTGCCACTATCCCAACGGCCAGGGCAAAATGGAAAACGGCCATGTGGCCGGGCTGCCGGAAGCCTATTTTCTCGATCAGCTGCGCGCCTTCGAGGCGGGGACCCGACGCAGTGCCGATCTGCGCAAGGCCAATACCAACGAGATGGCGATGATCGCCACGGGGCTGAGCGAGGAGGAGAAACGGCAGATCGCCCGGTATTACGGGTCCATGCCGTATCGCAAGATGGTCCGGGTGGTGGAGGCGGATGAAGCGCCCCAGGTGCGATCGTCGCGGAACGGGTTGATGCTGCCGCTTGCGGATCGTCCGCCGATGCCGCTGGGGATGAGAATCATCGAAGTGCCCGAGCACCCGGAGCGCACCGAGATACAAAGGGACCCCCGCGGCGGATTCGTCGCCTATGTGCCCAGGGGGAGCCTGGCCGCGGGAGGCGAACTGGTCGAAACGGGGGGCGGCAAGACGGTTCAGTGCGGGCTCTGCCACGGTCCCGATCAGCGGGGAGTCGGCGATGTCCCGAGCATCGCCGGGCGCACGGCCAGCTATACGATGCGCCAGCTGTGGGACGTCAAGCAGGGTTCGCGCGCGAGCCCCATCATGACACCCATCGTGATCAACCTCACGGCAGAGGACATGTTGTATATCTCCGCGTACCTGGCGTCGCTGGAGCCGTAATCCGTCAATCAACAATCGAAACAATCCGACAAGAGAGGGAGCATTGCTGTGAATACGATCAGATTTTCTACTGCCGCCATGGTAACGGCACTGGCATCGGGACTGGTTGCGTGTCAACCGGCCCAGGACCCGGACCAGGCTGCGGGGCAACCGCAGGCCCAGGACCAGACCCAGGACCAGGACCAGGCCCAGGCCCAGACCCCGGAGCCGGCGCAGGACCGCGTCCGGGCGATGGACGAAAACGGGGCGCCGCTGTTCCAGGTGGATCCATTCTGGCCGGGGGCCTTGCCGAATCGCTGGAGCATGCAGCAGGTGACCGGCATTCACGTGGACCACATGGACATCGTCTGGTTCCTCAACCGGCCCAATGGCGCCGAGGGTGACGAAATCGCCGGCGGCGACGAGGAGCCGTACCGGATGGCCTGCTGCACCAAGAGCCCGGAAGTGATTGCCATGGACGCCGACGCCAACATCGTTCACGCCTGGGGCGACGCGGACCATCATCCGAACTGGCCGCGGGGCCTGCAGACGGTCATCGCGGACCGTGACGGCTTTGTCTGGGTCGGCGGTCTGGCACCGCAGGACAGCATTCTCAAATTCACCCGCGAGGGCGAGTTCGTATGGGACTTCGGCCGCCGTCCGCCGGAGGGCGCGCAGATGCAGGAGGACAACGCCGAGACCGAGGTGCTGACGCAAAAGGGCCGGTTCCAGCTCGACCAGGACGAGCGCGAGATCTACATCATCAACTGGAAGCGCGTGCTGGTGTACGACATGGACACCGGCGAGTTCAAGCGCGGCTGGGGCGGTCACGGCATGCCGCTGGAGGACATCACCAACGATCCGATTCCACCCTACGAATGGGATGGAACGCGCCCGCCCGACGAGCCGAACTTCGTCCCGGCCCTGCATTTCATCGAGATTTCAGACGATGGACTGGTCTACGTGGGCGAGCGGGGCCAGAACCGAATCCAGGTCTTTCAGAAGGACGGAACCTGGGTGCAGGATATCTACGTTGCCGAATGGACGCCCGCCGAGCGCCTCGGCCCCACCCAGTGCGCCGGTGTCTCGACCCGGAAGGAATTGCCGGTGTGCGGCGTGATGTACAAGATGGTGATCTCAAGGGATCCGGAACAGAACTATCTGTATGTCGCCGATTCGGGCAATTCCAGCGTATGGATCGTGAACCGGCTCAGTGGCGAGACCCTGGGCTCGTTTGGAGGCAACGGCCGTTACGCGGGCCAGTTGCACTGGATCAACGCCATCGCGACGGATTCGCTCGGCAACATCTACACCGGTGAAGTGGAGCACGCCAAGCGCATCCAGAAATTTGAACCTGTATGGGAGTGAGCCGGACCGGGGTCTCCCTCAGCCGTCCAGCAACGCGGCGTCGATGAGGTCGCAGATGCAGTGGATGACGAGACCATGAATTTCCTGGATTCGGCTGGTACGGTGCCCGGGAACGCGGATCTCGATATCGCCCGCGCCCAGTTTCGACGCGATCGCGCCGCCGTCCCGGCCGGTCAGGGCCACGATCGTGATGTCGCGTTCGTGCGCGGAGCTTACGGCCCGGACGACATTCTGTGAATTGCCCGATGTCGTGATCGCAAACAGCGCGTCGCCCGGCCTGCCGAGTGCGCGCACCTGCTTGGCGAAGACGTCCGCATAGGCATAGTCGTTGGCGATCGCGGTGAGCGCGGACGTGTCGGCGCTCAAGGTGACCGCCGCCAGTCCCGGACGCTCGGTCTCGAAACGTCCGAGCAGCTCGCCGCTGAAGTGTTGCGCGTCAGCTGCCGAGCCGCCGTTTCCGCAACAGAGGATCTTGCCGCCCTCGGCCAGGGACGCGGCCAGCGCGCGACCGGCTTCGACAATCGCAGGCGCCAGCGCCTGCGATGCCTTGGCAAGCTCAATGCTCTCGTGAAACTGTTTCAGTACGCGATCTTGCATGTTCCCGCGGCATCATCCCGTATGCGCGTTGCCCGCAGGGCCGGATCCCTTCAGGCCTCACCGCATTGGAATGCGTTCCTGATCCACTGGATGGTGGGGTCGGCGCCGTCGATATTGTCGATGCAGAATACATCAAAGCGAAGCGGGTAGTCGCTCCACTGGGGGTTGGTCATCAGGAAGTGGCGGGTCGCGCGAATGAGTTTGCGTTGCTTGCGGGCGTCCACCGATTCACCGGCACGGGCGAAGCGGCTGCGGGCGCGGGCGCGCACTTCGACTATCACCAGGGTGGTGCCTTCGAGGCAGACCAGGTCCAGTTCGCCCAGTCGGCACCGATACCGTTGAACCAGCACCTCAAGGCCCCGTCGCCGCAGATACCGGGCGGTACGTTGTTCCCAGTCGATGCCGCTTGCCGGCGCGTTGCGGGAACGGTCGGCGAGCGCGCTGCGGGAACTCCCGGCGGCCTTACCTGACGCCCGCGAGTTCGGCAATGGCTCCGGGTTCGTCGCCCGCCTCCGGTTCGACCGCTACGGGCACGCCGTCGCGAAATTGTGCAAGGGGGAGCTGGCGTCGTATCCGGCCGCTCTCTTCGAGGCTCAATTCCCCGGACAGGGCCGGCATCGACGCCAGCGCGTCGGGCCGCTCGTGAAGCGCCGACATCAGCCGAAAGGCGTCGAAGCCGAATCCGTAGAACCGGGTCCATTGGGCCGATGTCCGTTGAGGCCAGTAGCGGCGCAGCGTGGCCGCCAGAGTCGAAGGAGCCGCGCCGTCCTCCAGCACCCAGGGTGTGTCGGTAAAGAGCAGACCGTCCAGGTCCCCGTTTTGCTGACTGATCTCGTAGATGGCCGAGGTCGCATAGGTCGGGATGTCTCCGGCGAAGTAGAACCGCAACTGCGGCGCGAGCAGGCGCCCCACGCCCGGACTGGCGGCCAGGAAAATGGCGTCGACATCCTCTCGGCGCCGGGATTCGAATTCGAGCGGGATGCCGAGATCGGCTCCCAGTTGCTGGCGGCGCCGGTCGCTCTTGTCGATGTTCAACACGGTGGTGATCGCCGGGGAAAAATCCTGGCCCGCCGGGTCGTAGGTCCCGATCTGCAGCAGTCGGCCGCCCTGCGTCTCCAGTTGCTCCCTGAAGCTGCCAAGCAGTCGGTTGCCCCAGTCGTTGCGGGGGATCAGAGCCACGGCGTTGAGCGCTCCCTGCGCCACGGCGTGGCGGGCGACCTGGCTTGCTTCGTCTTCGGGCGCCAGCGCGAACTGATAGAGGTTGGCGATGCCCTGTCCGCCCTGAAGCGTGTTCAGCCCCAGTGTCGGGGTGGAACCGGCGCTGTCCAGGATCGCCTCCAGTTCAGGCTTCAGCAGTGGCCCGACGATGAATTCGGCGCCGTCGTCGCGGGCGTCGACATAGGCTTGCCGGGCACCCAGCTCGCCCGTGTCGTAGATGCGCAGCGATGGCCGGACGCCCTGGTCGGTCTCCACCCCGCTGAGGAGAGCGGCGAGAAAGCCGTCCTGAATGGCGATCGCAGCTTGTCGCTGGGGGCCGGTCAGGGGCAGCAGCAGCGCCACCCGGCTCAACGGCGCGGCTGCTTGCGTTCGGTCGGCCAGAATCTGCTGCTGCTGTTCGGCAATCTGTTCCGCCTGCTGTTGAAGGGCGTCCGGGTCCAGGGGAGGCGCAACGGGGGCCATGGATTCACAACCCCAGAGCAACGACGACCAGGTCAGCAAGGCGGGTGTACGCAGGCGGTTCAGCATCGGCAGGGCTTGCACAGCTCGGGCGCTCAAGGGCAGCATGATCGCATGAATTCAACTTCCACAGGCACACTCTACGTCGTCGCGACGCCCATCGGAAACCTGGACGACATCAGCCCGAGGGCGTGCCAGGTACTCGGATCGGTGGACCTGGTAGCCGCCGAGGATACCCGGCGCGCGAAGGGATTGCTATCGAAGATTGGCGTCAGAACACCCACAATCTCCTGCCATGACCACAATGAGGCCGACCGTACCCCGGAGCTGCTGGACCGGCTGCGACGCGGCGATTCGGTCGCACTGGTAAGCGATGCGGGAACGCCGCTGCTGAGCGACCCGGGTCTGCTGCTGGTTCGGGCGGCCCACGACGTCGGTGTGCCCGTGATCCCGGTTCCGGGCCCGAGTGCGCTGGCCGCGGCGCTGTCGGTGGCGGGCGAACCCACCGACCGGTTCGTCTTCGAAGGCTTTCCGCCACGGCGCACCGGCCCCCGCGGGGCCAGCCTGGACCGGTTGGCGCGGGAATCCGGCACCGTGGTGCTGTTCGAATCGGTGCACCGGATCCGCCGGACCATGGCGGAGTTGATCGCGCGGTTCGGTCCCGACCGACGTGCCAGCATCGCCCGTGAACTCACCAAGCTTCATGAGCGCGTCGACCGCGGCACCCTGCAGTCCCTCGCGGAACAGCTCGGCGACGGAATTCCGCTGAAGGGCGAGTTCGTGCTCGTGATCGCCGGCGCCGGAAAGCGGGACCGCGCGGAGGATGACGAGGTCCTGCGAGTCTTCAGGCTGTTGGCGGTTGAAGTCTCGAACCGGGTGGCGGTGGGCATGACCGCGAAGATTCTCGGCGTCCCGCGCAATCGCGTCTACAGCCTCACGCGCGACGCGCCGCTCTGATACTCTATTCACGGGAGTCGGCCGGGCAGTCGCTGGGAGAAATCCCGGAGGAAAGTCCGGGCTTCATTGGGCAGGGTGCCAGGTAACACCTGGGGGGCGCGAGCCTACGGAAAGTGCCGCAGAAAATATACCGCCGGCCGCGAGGCCGGTAAGGGTGAAATGGTGCGGTAAGAGCGCACCGCGCGGGTGGCAACACGCGTGGCAGGGTAAACCCCACCCGAAGCAAGACCGAATAGAGGAACGCTCGCAGTGTGCCCACACGAGTTCCCGGGTAGGTCGCTGGAGGCGTGCGGTGACGCACGCCCAAGATGAATGGCTGTCCTCGACAGAACCCGGCTTACAGGCCGACTCCCTTCCCGACACCATGTGGCGCGGTCCACGCCACACCGGTTGAGCGAAATCGCAGGCTAGTTCCAAGACATTTCTAATTTTACAAGAAAGAAGTAGCACCTAACTTATTGATTTTTGCTTGTCCGCTGGTATCGCAAGCGGCTCCAGATCGCACCTAACCCACTGTCGCACCGTAAAAAACGTATTGACACGCAGACAACGGCGTCCATATAGTGTCAAGAAGTGGAAAAAAGTGGGAAAAAATGGTTTTGCCATGTTCCGCGGCGCTTCACAAATTTCCCTGGACCCCAAGGGCAGGATGGCCATCCCGATCCGGTATCGGGAGCGCCTCGCCAGCCTCGCCGACGGACACCTGGTCGCCACGGTTGACCGGGAGTGCCTGCTCATCTACCCACTGCCGGACTGGGAAGAGTTCGAACGCAATCTGATGGCGGTGCCGAATTTCAACCCGGTGGCCCGTCGCCTGCAGCGAATCATGATGGGCTATTCCAAGGATCTTCGCATGGACGCACAGGGGCGCGTGTTGCTTCCGAGGGAACTTCGCGAGGTCGCGAACCTGGACAAGCGGGCCGTGTTGCTGGGTCAGGGGAACAAGTTCGAATTGTGGGACGAGGATCTTTGGAACACTCGACGGGATGAATGGTTGGCGGCCGACTTCGGCGAGGGCCTGGACCTGCCCGCCGAACTCGAGTCCCTGTCCCTCTGATCTTGCCGAACGGCTGAGCGAGAAATGGCGAGTCATCGACCGGTGCTGGTGAATGAGGCATTGGAAGGTCTGGCGGTGTCGCGGGACGGCTGGTACGTCGACAGCACCTATGGCCGCGGCGGACATGCGTCCCGGATTCTCGCGGCTCTGGGGGAACGGGGCAGGTTGCTTGCCCTGGACAAGGACCCTGAAGCCGTGGCGCATGCCCGCGAGAAGTATGGTGGCGATCCCAGGTTTTCCGTCCGCTTCGGCAGCTTCGAGAATTTTCGCACGCTCGTGGCGCCCTGGTTGCGGGAGCGGCAACTGGCCGGGGCGCTCTTCGATCTGGGAGTCTCGTCGGCACAACTGGAGGATGCGCGGCGCGGCTTCGGTTTTTCCCGGGACGGGCCCCTCGACATGCGCATGAATCCGGATGAAGGCATCAGCGCGCGGCAATTCCTCAGGCGGGTGGAGGAGGCCGAATTGGCGGACATCCTGAGGCGGTTCGGGGAAGAACCCCGGGCGCGGCGGATCGCCAGGGCGATCATCGGGGCCCGCGCGACGGCGCCGATCGACACGACCGGACGGTTGGCGGCCATCGTGGCCCGGGCGGTGGGTCCGGGAACCCGCAGGATCCATCCGGCCACCCGCGTTTTCCAGGCGATACGAATCCACATCAATCGCGAACTGAAGTCCCTTGAGTCGGCGCTCGGGCAGTGCCTCCGGTTGTTGGCCGGAGGGGGGAGGTTGTGCGTCATCAGCTTTCATTCCCTGGAAGACCGCATCGTCAAGCGCTTCATGCGGCGGCAGGCGACGGGTGATCCGGTGTATGCGGGGTTGCCGGACATTCCGCCCGGGTCGGGTCCGACCCTGCGGCTCATCGGCAGATTGATCCGGCCGGAACCGTCCGAGGTCGAGGACAATCCGCGTGCCCGAAGCGCACGATTGCGGGTCGCGGAGCGCCTGGGGGCGTCGACATGACGGGCAGGGGGCTGAAACTGGGCGCGGTGGCGGTCCTGGCGGTCGCGGTGGCGGCAAGCGGCGTCATCGCGATACAGGCGGAACACCAGGCCCGGCAGCTGTTCGTGGAACTGGAAGCGCTCAACCGGGAACGCGACCGCCTGCAGGCCGACTGGGGCCGGCTGCAACTGGAGGAAAGCACCTGGGCAACACACGGGCTGATCGAGGCGGTCGCTCGGGAGCGGCTCAACCTCCGCCAGCTGGAGGCGGACGAAATCGTCCTCGTGGCGGAGCCGGAATCGTGAAGTCGCGCCAGAAGTCCGAGCGGGTGACCTGGAAGCGCTGGCGCTCCTCGTCGATCATTCTCGCTTTCCTCTGCGGTGGCCTGGTGCTTGAAGGCCGAATACTCTACCTGCAGGTCTATCAGCGGGAATTTCTGTCCGCCCAGGGCGATGACCGTTCCCTGCGCACCGTGCAGATCGCCGCTCACCGTGGATCGATCACCGACCGGCATGGCGAGCCGCTGGCCGTCAGCACGCCGGTTGACAGTATCTGGGCGAATCCGCAGGACCTGGCGCCGGCTGCGCACCGGTTGCCCGAACTCGCGCGTGTGCTGGAGGTGGACGAGGATGGACTCATACGACTCGTCACCAGCAACCTGGACCGCGAATTCGTCTACCTGCGCAGGCACCTGACCCCGGATCACGCCGCGCGGGTCCTTCAGTTGGCGCTACCGGGGGTGGCGACGTTGCGCGAATACCGGCGGTACTATCCGGCGGGCGAGGTTGTGGGGCACCTGTTGGGCTTCACCAACGTGGACGACGTGGGTCAGGAGGGCCTGGAATTCGAGTTCGACTACTGGCTCAGGGGGGAGGACGGCTCCAAGCGGGTGCTCCGCGACCGGCTGGGGCGCATCGTCAAGGACGTGGAAATGGTCC
The DNA here is from genome assembly GCA_965221035.1 of Candidatus Rariloculaceae bacterium. GTDB lineage: Bacteria > Pseudomonadota > Gammaproteobacteria > Steroidobacterales > Rariloculaceae > UBA6522. Next base: position 1,808,228 of record OZ244860.1, on the reverse strand, counting down.
AGCCCGCCCGCCCCGGCAGGACGCTGAGGGCCAGTCTGGATCTCGGGCTGCAGTACCTGGCCTATCGCGAACTCAAGCAGGCCGTGGCCGATCACGATGCCATCTCCGGTTCCGTGGTGATACTGGAGCCGTCCACGGGTGAAGTGCTGGCGATGGTGAACCAGCCGGCCTACAACCCGAACAACCGTGCGCAATACGATCCGTCCCGCTACCGGAACCGCGCCATCACGGACATCTTCGAGCCGGGGTCGAGCGTCAAGCCCTTCGTGGTCGCCGCAGCACTCGAGAGCGGTCGATTCCAGGCCGACTCCGTCATCGACACGTCGCCTGGCTCGCTGTGGGTCAACGGTCGGGAGATCACCGAGGACAACAACAATCTCGGCGCCATCGACCTGACCACCATTCTGGCAAGATCCAGCAACGTCGGGGCGGCCAAGCTGGCTCTGGAACTGGAGCGGGAGCACCTGTGGTCGACCCTGTCCCGAATGGGCCTCGGGCGGGTCACCGAGAGCGGCTTCCCCGGGGAATCCGCCGGCGTGCTCCAGGACGTGCACTACTGGAACCCGGTCGGCCAGGCCACGCTTTCCTACGGTTACGGGATTTCGGTCACCGCGCTGCAATTGGCGCAGGCCTATGCCGTGATCGCCGCCGACGGCGTACGCCGGCCCATTTCACTGCTGGCCGTGGACGAAGCCGAGCCGGGCGAACAGGTTTTGTCCAGGCGCACGGCGGAAACGCTCAAGGGCATGCTGGAGACCGTTGTCCGGCAAGGCACCGGCCGCCGCGCGGCCGTTGCCAACTTCCGCGTGGCGGGCAAGACCGGCACCGCCTGGAAGTCCGCCGATGGCGGCTACCATGAAGACCGGTACCTGGCAGTGTTCGGCGGATTCGCCCCGGTGAGCGATCCGCGCCTGGTGGCTGTCGTGGTCCTCGATGAGCCCCGCCGATCGGCCTACTACGGTGGCGAGGTGGCGGCGCCGATCTTTTCCCGGATCGTGGCGGGCGGTCTTCGGCTGCAATCGGTTCCGCCGGACGCACTGGGCGAACCACCCCTGGATGCGCTCACCCAGGTGGCTGCCGCCGGGGTGCGCCAATGATGGCCGCCGTGGCGGGCTCGGTGATGACGCTGGGCGAGTTGCTCGGCGCCGTGCCGGCGGAATTGAGCGGATTGGAAGTCGCCGATCTGGTGATGGACAGTCGGCAGGCGTCCCCGGGCTCGGCCTTCGTCGCCGTGCCCGGCGGCCGCCGCCACGGTCTTGCGTACGCGGCGGATGCCGTCGCCCGGGGCGCGACCGTCGTACTGTACGAACCCGCGCACGGGATCGAGGCCGCCGAGGGGCAGGTGCCCCACCTGGAGGTTCCGAACCTGCGCAACCGGATCGGCGATCTGGGCCGTACGTTTTTTGCCCCGTCCCGCGGCGCTCCGCGGTTGGCCGGCGTAACCGGAACCAACGGCAAGAGCACAGTGGCGTATCTGGTGGCCCAGGCACTGACCCTGCGCGGATCGCCCTGCGGTTACCTGGGTACGGTGGGTGCCGGAGTCCCTCCGAATCTGGCCCCGCTCACCCTGACGACTCCGGACTGCCTGTCGCTCCACCGCAGCTTGCGCTTTTTCGACACGGACTTCGCGGCCATGGAGGTGTCGTCCCACGCCCTGGCGCAGGACCGCATCGCTGGGCTTGCGCTGGATGCTGCCGTATTCACCAATCTCAGCCGCGATCACCTGGACTATCACGGAGACATGGAGAGCTACGGGAAGGCCAAGGCCCGACTGTTCCAGTGGCCGGACCTGCGCCGCGCGGTGATCTTCGTTGACGATCCTTTCGGCGCGGGCCTGGCGCGGGATCTGGCGGATTCGGTCGAGCGCATCCGGGTCAGCCTGCAAGACCTCGGCGAACTCCGCGGAATGGTCGTCGAGTCGGGCATGAAGGGTTTTCGGGTACGGGTCTCCGGGCCGCTTGTCGAAGCATCGGGAGCGGCCGAGGTGCTGATCGATTCCTCCCTGGTCGGCGATTTCAACGCGGAAAATCTGTTGCTCGCGCTGGGCGTGCTGTCGGGTTGGGATGTGCCGCTGGCCGAGGCATGCGAGGCACTGAGCCGGTGCCGCGCGCCGCCCGGCCGCATGCAGGTGCTGGGAGGGCGCGGGCACCAGCCCTGGGTCGCCGTGGACTACGCCCATACGCCCGCGGGACTCGCGCGCGCGCTGGACGTCCTTCGTCGCCACGCCGACGGGGAGCTCTGGTGCGTTTTCGGATGCGGTGGCGAACGCGACCGGGGCAAGCGCCCGCTGATGGGCGAAGCCGCATCCCGATATGCGGACCATGTCGTGCTCACCGACGACAATCCCCGTGGCGAAGACCCCGGGTCGATCGTTGCGGGCATCCGCAGCGGCATGATTGATCATCAGGATGTCCGAATCGAGCACGACCGTGCCACCGCCATCGTCAATGCTGTCCGCGACGCCAACCCGGGCGACGTGGTTCTGGTGGCGGGCAAGGGGCACGAAACGCGAATGTCGGCGGCGGGCCGCGATTGCGACTTCAGCGATGTCGCCACGGTCCGCGCCGCCCTGGAAGGCACGGCATGAACGTCCGGATCGGGACACGGAGCGGGAGGTCGGCGATCCATGCGGTCTAGAACGCTGGCGGAGGTGGCAAGGCAAGCGGGCGGGACGCTGCTCGGTGCCGACACCGCGTTCGGTCGAGTCACGATCGACTCCCGTACGCTGGAGTCCGGCGACCTGTTCGTGGCCCTTCCCGGAGCGCGCTTCGACGGCAACGACTTTGTTTCCGATGCCCACGCCAGGTGCGCTGCGGGCGCGGTGGTTTCGCGTCCCGCGGACGTGCCGCTGCCCCAGGTCCATGTCGCCGACACCTCAAGCGCGCTGTCCGGCATGGCCGTCGGCTGGAGGAAGAACTTCCCGTTGCCGGTGGTGGCGGTCACCGGCAGCAACGGCAAGACCACAGTCAAGGGGCTGATCGCCGGGATTCTCGGGCGCAGCCATGAAGTGTGCGTGACCCGGGGCAATCTCAACAACGATCTGGGCGTGCCCCTGACCTTGATGGAACTGGCGGACCACCATGAGATGCTCGTGGTCGAACTCGGCGCCAACCACCACGGCGAGATCGCCGCCCTGAGCCAGTTGGCCCGTCCCACCGTGGGCGTCATCACCAATGCCGGTGCCGCGCACCTGGAGGGATTCGGTTCCATCGACGGTGTTGCCAGGGCCAAGGGCGAATTGCTCGACCACCTGCCGGCGGACGGCACGGCGGTCCTCAACGCGGATGACCCCCACTGCGCCGGTTGGCGCCGCCGCTCGCGCGCCAAACGGGTGCTGACCTTCGGTCTGGATCCGTCCGCGGATTGCACCGTGAGGGGGGAGGTCGCGGAAGTCAGCGAAGGACTGACGTTCACCCTGGCATTGCCCGACGCAACCGCATTCGAGTTGACGTTGCCCCTGCGGGGGCGCCACAACGTGCTGAACGCCCTGGCGGCGGCGGCCGCCGCCTTCGCCGTCAACGTCTCCGCGGACGACATGCGCGCCGGACTGAGCGGGGCGCGGCCGGTCGGCGGTCGCCTCAACCCGGTTCGTGGCCTGGGCGGAGCCGCGATCATCGACGACACCTACAACGCCAATCCGGATTCCGCGCACGCCGCCCTCGATTACCTGCGTGGCCGCGGTGGCCGGCGCATATTCGTGCTCGGCGACATGGCGGAATTGGGCGCCGACGCCGCTGAACTGCATCGGCAGGTCGGCACCTATGCGCGGGGCTGTTGCGACACGCTGTTCGCCTTTGGTGATCTGAGCCGGGAGGCGGCGCGGGGCTTCGGGTCCGGGGCGGAGGCCTTTGCCGAGTTGTCCTCGCTTCGGAAAGCGCTCGAACCCCTGCTTACCAAGGAGTCGACGTTGCTTGTAAAAGGTTCCAGAGTGATGGGACTTGATCGCCTCGTGGGTTCCCTCGGGCCCGGCGGCGATAACCGGAAGGACCCATGCTGATCCACGTCGCCGAATACCTGACGCAGTATTTCTCCGCATTCAACGTCTTCGGATACATCACCATGCGGGCCATACTCAGCGCGCTTACGGCGCTGATCCTGTCGTTCGCGCTGGGCCCCTACGTCATTCAGCGTCTCGCATCGGGTAGCGTCAGGCAGCCTGTCCGCGAATTGGGCCCCAAGAGCCATCTGCCCAAGGCCGGCACGCCCACCATGGGTGGAGTGCTGATCCTGCTGGCGGTTGTCATCAGCACGTTGCTGTGGGCGGATCTCGGCAGCCGCTTTATCTGGATCGTGCTGCTCTGCACCGTGGCGTTCGGCGTCATCGGCATCGTCGACGACTACCGCAAGCTCCGTCTGGGAAACTCCAGGGGACTGAAGGCCGGCACGAAGTTCTTCTGGCAGTCCGTGGCGGGTTTGACGGCGGCCGCGGTGCTGTACGCCACGGCCGAGAATCCCGCCGTGGAGCATGCGCTGCTGATTCCCTATTTCCCCGAGCTGATGATCCCCATGAGCGCAATCGTCTATCTTGGGTTCACCTATCTCGTGATCGTGGGATCTTCCAACGGGGTGAACCTGACCGACGGCCTGGACGGACTGGCCATTCTGCCGGCGGTGCTCGTCGCCTCGGCGCTCGGACTGTTCGGATACGCGGCGGGCAACGCCGTCTTCGCACCTTATCTGGGCATTCCCTACGTCGCGGGTGCCGGAGAGATGCTTGTTTTCTGTGCGGCCCTGGCTGGCGCCGGCCTGGGCTTCTTGTGGTTCAACACCTACCCCGCCCAGGTCTTCATGGGCGACATCGGAGCATTGGCGCTCGGTGCGGCCCTGGGCCTGGTGGCCGTGGTGGTCAGGCAGGAACTGGTGTTGTTCATCATGGGCGGTGTTTTCGTCATCGAGACGGTCTCGGTGATGATCCAGGTCGCCTCCTACAAGTTGACCGGCCGGCGCGTTTTTCGAATGGCCCCGCTGCACCACCACTTTGAACTGAAGGGCTGGGCGGAACCCAAGGTGATCGTCCGGTTCTGGATCATCACGGTGGTACTCGTGCTGATCGGTCTTGCCAGCCTGAAGGTCCGGTAGAGTGACCCCCGGAGTACGGAACCCATTCCAATGAGCACTGCGGCGCAATGGTGTGATGACGAGATGGACGCTTCCGAGTCGAATCGCCGAACGTTGATCGTGGGCCTGGGGGCCACCGGGCTTGCGGCGGCGCGATTCCTGGCCTCGCGGGGGGAGGACGTGCTGGTGCTCGACAGCCGCGCGAACCCGCCGGGGCTCGAAGCCCTGCGCTCCGAGCGGCCGGAAGTGCGGGTCGAGCTGGAAAGCCTCCATACGCGCTGGCTGGAGGGCGTTTCCCGGGTGGTCATTTCGCCCGGATTGGGTCTGGATATCGGCATCGCCGCAGAGGCTCGGCGGCGTGGAATCCCCCTCATCAGCGAGATCGAGCTGTTCTCCGAGGCTGTCGACGCGCCGGTGGTGGCAGTCACCGGCTCCAACGGCAAGAGCACCGTCGTCACCCTGGTGGAACGCATGCTGGCGGCCGGCGGCGTTCGCGCGACCGCCGGAGGCAACCTGGGTCCTTGCGCGGTGGACCTCCTGGCGGACGCGCCCGAGGCCTATGTATTGGAATTGTCAAGCTTTCAGTTGGAGACCACGCGCAGCTTGCGACCCGCCGCGGGGGCGGTACTGAACGTATCCGCGGACCACCTGGACCGGCATGGCAGCCTGGAGAGATATGCCTCCGTCAAGGCACGACTGCTGCGCGCGTCGCGTGTGCCGATTTTCAACTGGGACGATCCCATCGTCCGGGCCATGGGCGCCGATTACCCATCAGGCATCCCGTTTTCGGCACGGGAGCACCTGGACCGCGGCTATTGCGTGGTGCCCCATGGCGGCGAACGATGGCTTTTCCGCGACGCCCGACCGGTGTTGCCGACTTCGCGGTTGCGCATCCCGGGAAGGCACAACGAATCCAACGCCCTTGCGGCACTGGCCGTGGCAGACACGATCTCCACCGGCATGAGCGCGGCGGCCCGGGAGCGAAGCCTGGATGCCATGTGCGCGTTTCCGGGGCTCGAACATCGTTGCCAGTGGGTGGCGCGGGAGGATGGGATCACCTTCATCAACGACTCCAAGGGCACCAACGTGGGGGCGACCGTGGCCGCCTTGCGTGGTCTGCAGGGGCCCCTGGTGCTGATCGCGGGCGGTCGTGCCAAGGGCGCCGATTTCGAATCCCTGGCCGGCGCGGCCGGGCCCAGGCTCGTCGGCGCGGTGGTGATGGGCGAGGCGGGCGGGAAGTTGCGCGCGGCCCTTGAGCCGGTCACCTCCGTGGTCGACGCGGTCGATATGCCGTCGGCCGTGGACCGGGCGGTTCGGTTGGCCCGCGCGGCGGGATGCGGGCAGGTGACCGTGCTGCTTTCCCCGGCGTGCGCCAGTTTCGACATGTTCTCCGACTACAGGGCGCGGGGCGAGGCCTTCGTCGCGGCGGTGGAGGCGCGACTACGATGAACGCCCGTGTCGCGGAAGACCGCTTCCAGATCGATCCGTGGCTGTTGACGGCGGCGACGGGGTTGCTGGTTTTCGGCACGATCATGGTGAGTTCCGCGTCCATCTCCCTGGCCGAGGCCAGGATGGGCGCGCCGCACTTTTTCCTGGGCCGCCACCTGGTGGCCGTCGCCATCGGCTGCGCCGGCGCACTGGCGGTGATGAGGATTCCCTGCGAAGTCTGGTTCCGGCTCAGCGGATTGTTGCTGCTGGCCGCCTTCGCGCTGCTGGCCTCGGTATTCATTCCCGGGCTGGGGCAAACCGTCAATGGCAGCACGCGATGGCTGGATCTCGGCCCGCTGACACTGCAGCCGTCGGATCCTGCGAGGGTCTGTCTCATCATGTATCTGTGCGGCTACATCGTTCGCCACCAGGATCGCGTGCGCACCACCCTGTGGGGGTTTGTCGGCCCGATGGTCATCGTCGCACTGGCCTGTGCCCTGCTGCTGGCGGAACCGGACTTCGGTGCGGCCGCCGTGCTCACCGCAACCGCCCTGGGGGTCCTGTTCGTCGGCGGAGCGAGATTGCGCGACTTCCTGTTCTGTTTCGTGGTAGCCGTGGGCAGCCTGTCGTTCCTCGCCCTGTCGTCCAGCTACCGGCTGCAGCGTCTCACCGCCTTTCTCGACCCATGGGCGGACCCGTACGACAGCGGCTTCCAGCTCACGCAATCGCTGATCGCCATCGGTCGCGGCGACTGGCTGGGTGTCGGCCTGGGCGAGAGCGTGCAGAAGATGTTCTACCTGCCGGAAGCGCATACCGACTTCGTGTTCGCCGTGCTGGCCGAGGAACTGGGGTTCGTGGGCAGTACGGCGGCCATCGTGCTGTACGGTGTTCTGGTGGTCCGCGCCATCGGCCTGGGTCCGCGGGCCCATGCGGTGGGATTGCCGTTCCAGGCCCTCCTGAGCAACGCCATCGGCCTCATGCTCGGCATTCAGGCCTTCATCAATGTCGGCGTCAATACCGGATTGTTGCCCACCAAGGGGCTGACCCTGCCGCTGATGAGCTATGGCCGCACCAGCGTGGTCGTCACGCTGGTTTGCCTCGGTTTGCTCGTCCGAATCCACCACGAGGTGGTCGCCGCCTCTCCGGAAGCGGTGCGCGCGCGCAGAAAGAGGGGTCAGACATGAACGGCGCCCCGGTGATGATCATGGCCGGCGGTACGGGCGGACACGTCTTCCCGGCGCTGGCTGTCGCTGAAGAGCTTCGCGGCCGCGCGCAACCGGTGGTCTGGATGGGGACGCGCAAGGGTCTGGAGGCGAGAGTCGTGCCGGCCGCGGGATTCGAGGTGGAATGGATTTCCATCGCCGGACTGCGCGGCCGCGGCGTGGCCGCCTGGCTCGCCGCGCCCTTTCGGATCTCGATCGCCATTGCCCAGGCCCTGGCGGCGATACGAAGGCGAAAACCCGCGTTGGTTCTCGGCATGGGGGGGTTCGTTTCCGGTCCTGGCGGAGTCGCGGCCTGGCTCGCCCGCCGCCCGGTGCTGATTCACGAGCAGAATGCCGTCGCCGGCACCACCAACCGGCTGCTGTCACGAGTCGCCCGAAGAGTGTTCGAAGCCTTTCCGGGCAGCTTCCCCGACGGGGTCTCGGCGGAGCTGGTCGGCAATCCGGTGCGCCGCGAGATTCTGGATCTTGCCCGACGGCAAGGGCGGGACGTCGGGCGCCGGGGCGGTCCCGCCCACGTGTTGATCCTTGGCGGCAGTCAAGGTGCCCGAGTCTTGAACGAACGCGTTCCCCAAGCCATGGCGAAACTCCCGGACGGCATTTCCGTGGAGGTATGGCATCAGGCCGGACGCGGCCTCGATACGGCGCGACGGGGATACGCTCGGCACGGAGTGTCGGCGCGGGTGGACGCCTTCGTGGACGATATGGCCGGTGCCTATGCCTGGGCGGACCTGGTGATCTGCCGCGCGGGCGCGCTGACTATCGCAGAGCTGACCGCGGCGGGTCTTGGCGCGATCCTGGTTCCCTTCCCGCACGCCGTGGACGATCACCAGGCCCGCAACGCCGAGAACATGCGCTCGGGCGGCGCCGGCATCGTGATCCCGGAACGGGACTTCACGCCGCAACGGTTGCTCGACGAACTGACGGATTTGCTGCCAAACCCCGACCGGGTGCTCGAATTGGGAGCGCGGGCGGGCAAGCTGGCCCTGCCGGACGCCAGGACCGATATCGCCAACGCCTGTCTTGAAATCGCGGGGTCGCCGGCATGAACGAGCGCATGGGCAGGATTCACCACGTTCACTTCATCGGCATCGGCGGGGTGGGCATGGGCGGTATCGCCGAGGTGCTCATCAATCTCGGTTATGCCGTGCAAGGCTCCGACCTTAACCGGAACGCCGTCACGGAGCGCCTCGAGGGATTGGGGGCGCGCATTCACCAGGGGCACGATCCGGCGAACCTGGGTGACGCCGATGTGGTGGTGGTGACCAGTGCGATACCGCAGGGCAACGTGGAGGTCCTGGAGGCGAGCCGGCGCCGGATCCCGGTGGTGCAACGGGCCGAAATGCTGGCGGAACTGATGCGATTTCGATACGGCATTGCGGTTGCGGGCACCCACGGCAAGACCACCACCACCAGCCTGATCGCCTGCATGCTGGCGGAGGGCGGTCTGGATCCCACCTACGTGATCGGCGGACGGCTGATCAACACGGACGCTGCCGCCCGGTTGGGCGGGGGCCGCTACCTGGTGGCGGAAGCCGACGAAAGTGACGCTTCCTTCCTGCACCTTCAGCCCATGATGGCGGTGGTCACCAACATCGACGCCGACCACCTGGGCAGCTACGAAGGCGAAATGAATCGCCTCAAGCAGGGGTTTCTGGGTTTCCTGCGCAATCTGCCCTTCCACGGTCTCGCGGTGATGTGCCGGGACGACGACAATACCCGCGAGCTGATCCCCGATCTCGGCAGGCGGGTCACCAGCTACGGGCTCTCGCAAGGGGCCGATGTCAGCGCCGAAAAGATCCGCCCGGAGGGCCTGTCCACATCCTTTGTGGTGCGTCGTCCCGATCATCCGCCGTTGCCGCTGAAGTTGAGGCTGCCTGGTACGCACAACGTACTGAACGCCCTGGCGGCTGTCGCCGTGGTTACGGAACTGGGCGTCCCTGACCGCGCCATCGGCCGGGCCTTGGCGGAGTTTTCGGGGATCGATCGGCGCCTGGAGATGCTCGGAACCGTGACCACGCCGGCGGGGCAGGTGACCTTCGTGGACGACTATGGCCATCATCCGACCGAAATTGCCGCGACGCTGCGGGCGGTCAGGCAGGTCTGGCCGGATCGACGGCTGGTGGCCGTATTCCAGCCCCATCGCTACACACGGACCCACGAGTTGATCGATGACTTCGCCCGGGTTCTTTCGGATACCGACGTGCTGCTGCTGACGGAGGTCCACGGTGTGGGCGAGGCGCCGATCGCGGGCGCCGATGGCCGGTCATTGGCGCGCTCGGTGCGCAGTCGTGGCGTTGTGGAGCCGGTGTTCGTCGAGGAACTACAGAACCTGTCGCAAGTGCTTGTCGGCGTCCTGAGGCACGACGACGTGGTCCTGACGCTCGGGGCCGGAAGCATCGGTGCCGCAGCGAGACGCCTGCCTGCGGAAATGGCGGTGAAGGGGCCGGTGGGGGTGAAACGGTGATGGCGGCCATGCGGAACGGGCGGATGTCGTCGCGCCTGCAACATGACGAACCCATGAGCCGTCACACGTCATGGCGCATCGGCGGAACCGCGGATGTGTTTTTCAGGCCGTCCGACATTGGGGAATTGGCGGATTTCCTGGCCGGGCTTGACGAAGACCAGGACATACTGTGGATCGGCTTGGGATCGAATCTGCTGGTGAGGGATGGCGGCTTCCGCGGTGTGGTGATCTGCACGCTGGATCTGGATTCGCGCATCGAGCGTCTGGACGACGAACGAGTCCACGTCGGCTCCGGGGTGCCGTGCGCGGCGCTTGCCCGCCAGTGTGCCCGTTGGCGGTTGGCCCCCGCGGCATTTTTCGCGGGTATTCCCGGTACGGTCGGGGGGGCGCTCGCCATGAACGCGGGCGCCTTCGGCGGCGAGACCTGGGATTCCGTTGAATCGGTTGAAACGCTGGACCGAAGGGGTCGGCGGCGAACGCGCGGCAGGGCGGATTTTCGCGTCGGCTATCGCTCGGTGGCCGGTGCTTCCGGCGAATGGTTTCTGGGCGCCACGCTGGTATTTTCCAGCGATCCCGAGGCCGGGTTGGACCAGCTCGCCGAAATGCGTCGCAGGCGGGACCGTGCCCAACCCACCGGCGTGCGCAGTTGCGGCTCCGTATTCCGCAATCCGCCGGGCGACTACGCCGCGCGGTTGATCGAGGCATCCGGGCTCAAGGGCCGCCGCGTCGGGGACGCGGCGGTTTCGGACAAGCACGCCAATTTCATCGTCAATCACGGTCATGCCGCCGCGAGGGACGTGGAGCGGCTGATCGCCGAAGTCAGGGACCGGGTCGCGGCCGACTGGGGCATTGTCCTGGAACTGGAAGTTCGTGTGGTGGGTGAGGCGGATGCCCGGGGCTGACCGCAGCAATGTGTCACGGCGGTCACGGCCGTCCGGGCGGCGCCGGCCCCAGGGCTTCAGCTGGGCCCGGGCGCTGTCGCCCCTGGTGACCCTGGCCGTGGTCTCGGTGCCGCTTTACGGCGCGCATGTGTTGCTGGACCATCCCGTGCGAAGCCTGCACATGGAGGGCACGTTCGAGCGAGTGACGCCTGGCGAAGTGCGTTCCGCGATGGACCCGGGCCTGCAAGGCGGTTTCCTGTCGGCGGACCTGGCGAAGTTGCGGCGCCTGGTGGAGGCCCTCGACTGGGTCGAACACGCGCAAGTCGCAAGGCGTTGGCCGGATGCGCTGGTGGTCCGGGTGACCGAACACCAGGTAGCCGCGCGATGGGGGGATGCTGCGCTGATCAGCCGTGAGGGTGAAATCTTCGCCGAAGGATCGCGCCACGTGTTTCCGGAATTGCCGCGACTGGCCGGTCCGCCGCAATCGGAACGGCGCGTCGTGGACCGCTATCTGCAACTGCGTCGACCGCTCGGCGAGGCGAACCTGTATCTTGCGGCGCTGTCCGTCGATGAGCGCGGATCGTGGCGAATGCAATTGCGGGGTGGACAGATGATTCGAATCGGGCGAAGCGATGTGGAGCGGCGGCTGGACCGCTTCTTCGACCTGGCGGCCCCCTCGCTGAAGAACGAGTTCGACCGGGTCAGCCATGTGGACATGCGCTACGCCAATGGATTCTCTGTCGGCTGGCGTCCGGCAGCAAGCGTTGTGACGGCGGCTGCCGCGGGAGGCGGGTGAGTGATGCGCGCCAGGCGGGATGATCAGAACCCTGTTGTCGGCCTGGACATCGGCACGTCCAAGGTTGTTGCCGTCGTCGGCACCATTTCACCGGAGGATACCGTCGAAGTCATCGGAATCGGCATGACCCCGTCCCGGGGACTCAAGCGGGGCGTGGTCGTGGATATCGAATCCACGGTCGAGTCCATCCGCCGCGCTGTGGAGGAAGCCGAATTGATGGCGGGTTGCGAGATCAATCACGTCCACGCCGGCATTGCGGGTGGCCACATCCGGAGTCTCAATTCCCACGGCATAGTCGCCATCACCGACAAGGAGGTCACTTCATTCGATGTGGAACGGGTCATCGACGCGGCGCGCGCCGTGGCGATTCCCGCCGACCAGAAGCTGCTGCACGTGCTGCCGCAGGAGTTTCTGGTGGACTCGGAGGTGGGAATTCGCGTGCCCATCGGCATGTCGGGCGTGCGACTGGAGGCGAAGGTTCACCTGGTCACGGGTGCTGTCAGCTCCGCGCAGAACATCGTGAAATGCATTCAGCGCTGCGGTCTGGACGTCCGGGACCTGGTGCTGGAACAACTCGCGTCGAGCTATGCCGTGCTCACCGAGGACGAGAAGGAACTCGGCGTCTGTCTTCTCGACATCGGCGGCGGCACGTCCGACATCGCGGTGTTCTGCGACGGCGCGATCAGGCATACCGCGGTCATCCCCATCGCGGGGGCGCAGGTCACGAACGATATCGCGGTCGCGTTGCGCACCCCGACGCCCCATGCCGAGGATCTCAAGCTCAGGTACGCCTGCGCGCTTTCCCAGCTTGCCAATCCCGACGAGACCATCGAGGTTCCGAGCGTCGGGGATCGGCCGTCCCGGCGGTTGGCGCGGCAGACTCTCGCCGAAGTGGTCGAGTCCCGCTATGAGGAGCTTTTCTCGCTGGTGCGCGATGAGCTTCGCCGATCCGGATACGAGGAGATGATCGCGGCCGGTGTCGTTCTCACCGGCGGCAGCTCGAAGATGGAGGGCGCGGTCGATCTCGCGGAAGAGATTTTCCACGTGCCCGTGCGACTGGGCGTACCCCAGAATGTTCATGGTCTGGCGGACGTGGTGCGAAACCCCATTCACGCCACCGGCGTCGGGCTGTTGCTCTACGCCCGGGAGGCTTCCCTGGGGCGCGCCGACGGCGTGGTGGCGAAAGCGAAGGACCCCGGGATGCTCGGAAGGATGAAGTCCTGGGTTCAAGGACAGTTTTGAACAAGTCGAAGAACGTGATCGGCTTAAGACAGGAGCGGTGCGATGTTTGAACTAATGGACGGTTACAGCGAATCGGCGGTCATAAAGGTGATTGGCGTGGGCGGCGGCGGCGGCAACGCCGTCGTTCACATGATGCAGGCCGGGATCGACGGCGTGGATTTCATCTGCGCCAACACCGACGCGCAGGCGCTGAAGCGGGCGCGGGTCAAGACCTGCATCCAGATCGGTTGCAACATCACCAAGGGATTGGGTGCCGGAGCGGATCCCGAGATCGGCCGGCAGGCCGCCCAGGAAGACCGGGACCGGCTGCAGGAAGTCGTTCAGGGTGCCGACATGCTGTTCATCACCGCCGGCATGGGCGGGGGGACCGGGACGGGTGCGGCGCCCGTAGTCGCGCAATTGGCGAAGGAGCTGGGGGTGCTGACGGTCGCGGTGGTCACCAAACCGTTCGAATGGGAAGGACGCAAGCGCATGGGCGCCGCCGACCAGGGCATCACCGAATTGGGGCGCCACGTGGATTCCCTGATTACCATTCCCAACCAGAAGCTGCTGACCGTGCTTGGCTCGGATACAACCCTGCTGGACGCCTTCGGCACCGCCAATGAGGTGCTGCAGGGTGCGGTGCAGGGGATCGCCGAACTGATCACCCGTGAAGGGTTGATCAACGTCGACTTCGCCGACGTGCGCACCGTGATGTCGGAGATGGGCATGGCCATGATCGGGGCCGGTAGCGCCAGCGGGCAAGGACGGGCCCGTGAGGCCGCCGATGCGGCCATCTCCAGCCCGTTGCTGGAGGATGTCAATCTTGCCAACGCCAACGGCGTGCTGGTCAACGTGACGGCGGGACCCGATCTGTCCATCGGTGAATTCCAGGAGGTGGGCGAAACCGTCAGGCAGTTCGCTTCCGAGGATGCGACCGTGGTCGTGGGCACGGTGCTCGATCCCGAAATGGGTGATGAACTGCGAGTCACCGTGGTGGCCACCGGGCTTGGCCGGGCGACCTCCGTCCTGCCGGGTCCCCAACGGACGCGCCTTCCGCGTTCATCACGCGCTCATGTCCCGACTTCGGTGGACTACGCGGAACTCGAGAAGCCGGCGGTGGCTCGCAAGCGTGCCGTGGGAGACGACGTGGAAGATCCCTCCGACGACATGCAGCAACTGCTGGACATCCCGGCCTTCCTGCGCCGGCAGGCTGACTGATCGGGGTCCATTATCACGAACCGAGTGGCCATCGCCGAGTTGGCAGGACGTGTTCGGGCGTGTTCGGGCTTGACTCGGCCCCTGTGTCTCATCATCATCCTTCCCGGTCCCCATCCGGGTCCGGGAGCCGGAGTTGAAACAGCGCACGCTAAAGTCGTCGGTACGCGCCGCGGGCATCGGGCTGCATGGTGGCGGCAAGGTCCACATGACCCTTCGGCCGGCGCCGGCCAACACCGGCATCATTTTTCGTCGGGTCGATCTCGACGAGCCGGTGGAAATTCCCGCGCACGCCCTCAACGTGACCCACACAACGCTGGGCACCACGCTCGAAAATCGCGGCGCCAGGGTGTCGACGGTGGAACACCTCATGGCTGCCCTGGCCGGATTGGGCGTGGACAATGCGTTCGTCGACCTCACGGCCGCGGAAGTTCCGATCATGGACGGCAGTTCGGCGCCGTTCGTGTTTCTGCTGCAGTCGGCCGGCATCGAGGAACAGAACGCCGCGAAGCGCTTTTTCCGGATCCGCAAGCCGGTGGAAGTCGGCGAAGGCGACAAGTGGGTTCGTCTGACGCCCCGGAATGGTTTCCGGCTCAACGTCGAGATCGACTTCGATCATCCGGTGTTGCGCAAGCGCCGGCAACACGCCAGCCTCGACTTCTCCACCGCGGCGTTCCTCAAGGAGGTCAGCCGGGCGCGCACATTCGGCTTCCTCTCCGACATCGAATCCCTGAGGGAGCGCAACCTCACGTTGGGCGGAAGCATGGACAGCGCGGTGGTGATGGACGACTACCGGGTTCTCAACGAGGACGGCCTCAGGTTCCAGGATGAGTTCGTCCGCCACAAGATCCTGGACGCGGTAGGCGACCTGTACCTGGTCGGCGGCTGCTTCATCGGCGAATTTTCCGGCTACAAGTCCGGCCACCTTCTGAACAACCGGTTGTTGCGCGCTCTGCTCAACCGTCGCGGCTCCTATGAGGTGGTCGAGTTCAGCGATTCGCGGCGCTCACCCGTATCGTATCGACCGGTGCCGGCACGGGCCGGTTGATTCCGGCCCGCACTCCCCAAGAAAGTGCCGCCAGGGCGCGTCCAATCAGCCAATGCTCGCTGGTACGCCGTATCGGTCTTCTTCCTGGCGTACCTGATATCGATCGTCGACCGACAGCTCCTGTCCTTGTTGCTGGTGCCGATTCAAGACGATCTCGGGGTCAGCGACACGCTCATGAGCACGCTTCACGGGTTCACGTTCGCGTTCTTCTATTCCGTGATGGGTCTGCCCATCGCGCGGATGATCGATGCCGGCAACCGGCGTCTGATCATCAGCCTTGGCATACTTGTGTGGAGTGTCGCCACGGCCGCGTGCGGACTGGCAACGGAATTCTGGCACCTTCTCATCGCCAGAACCCTGGTCGCGACCGGGGAGGCCGCGCTGCTGCCGGGGGCCTGTTCGATCATCGCGGACTTCTTCGCCCCGAATGAACGCGGCAAGGCGATGGGGATATTCAGTTCCGGAGGCACCTTCGGCAATTCGTTGTCGATGCTGGCCGGAGGTGCGCTGTTTGCCGCGTTTTCCGACGCCGATCTGGTGCTGCCGGTCGTGGGACGCCTGGAGACCTGGCAACTCGTGTTTGTCGCGATCGGCCTGCCGGGCATCATTGTCGCCGCGCTGGTGCTGACCATCCGAACGACCGGACGGAGCGCGTCCGCCGAGAGCGCCGGAGTTCCACTGGCCGTGGTCGTGCGGTACTTCAGGGAGAACAGGTCCAGCTATACGCTCACGATCGCCGGCATCAGCTTCTATTTCGCGGCGATGCTCGCCTACCTGGCCTGGACTCCGACGCTGCTGATCCGCAACCATGGCATGGAATTGCATCAGGCCGGGAGAATCTACGGCCTGGTGCTGCTTTTTCTGGGACCTGCCGGCACGTTTCTGTGGGGCTGGCTTTCCGACTGGATGCAGAGGACCCGGGGCCGGACCGACAGCAAGGTCCTGTGCACGGTTCTCGCGTGCCTGGGGATGATTGTTCCCGGAATCGCCTACCCGCTGGCGGACAACCTGACCCTGGTGGTCCTTTTCCTGGGGGCGTTCGTGTTTTTCGGTTCGGCCCCCCTGGGGCTCGCCCCCGCCAGCATTCAGGACATGACGCCCGCGCCGATGCGCGGCCAGGCGACCGCGCTTTACACTGGTATCTTGAACATGATCGGTTTCGGTGTGGGGCCGCTGCTGGTGGCCCTGTTGACGGACAACCTGTTTGCGGACCCCGGGCTTCTCAAGTATTCGATGGTCGTCGTGCTGGTCATTTCCATTGTCATCGCCCTTGGCTGTCTTGGTGCGAACCTCGCCGCATACAGGTCCACCGTGGCAATCTGCGAGCGCTGGAAGGCGGTCTAGGAGGTGTCAAAGATGAATGGCAGTCCATTGCGTCCGGCCGCCGTCAGGGGGGAACGGGTCGTTGATCCGGCGGGGTGGTCGGCGGGTGATCTTGCCGCGAACGACGACTGGATGGTCCCTCTTGATGACCGGGACATTGCGGACCTGTGCGCCATGGCAGCGGCCTTCCGGCGCCGCCATGGCGATGCTGCGAACCGTCTGCTGGACTGCGACCGGGGCGATTTCGACCCGGGCGCGTTCCATCGCAAGCTTGTGGCGATTTCACACGCCCTGAAGGAAGGCAAGGGGCTGGTGCTTGTGCGCGGCCTGCCCGTCGATCGGCTGGAACCGATCGATGCCGCGATCATCTATTGGGCGATCGGCCTGCACCTGGGCGTGCCGGAGTCCAACAATCCCGATGGCGACATGATCGGGCACGTGACCGACCTCGGCAAGGACATGAACCATCCGAAACAGCGCGGCTACCAGACCCGCGCGACAATGGACTACCACAACGATCAGGCCAACGTGGTGGGACTGCTGTGCATGCACACCGCGAAACGCGGCGGCGAGTCCAAGGTGGTCAGTTCGATCTCGGTCTACAATGAACTGATCCGTCGCCGCCCCGAGCTGCTCGACACGCTTTGCGGGGATTTCTGTTGGAGCATGATGGGAGAAGTGGACGAAGGCGAATCTCCCTACTACACCAGCCCGATCTTCAATTTCATCGACGGCTACCTGTGCACGTCGTTCGGGCCGGTCCACATCAGAAAGGGTCACGACCTCCCCGAGACTCCGGACCTTACGCCCGCGCAGTCGGAGTCGGTCCGTGTCATGGAGGCCATCTGCGAAGACCTGCACTTCTCGATGGAGCTCAAGGCGGGCGACATGCAGTTTCTCAACAACATGGTCGCGCTGCATACCCGCAATGGTTTCGAGGATTGGCCGGAACCGGAAAGGAAAAGACGTTTGTGGCGACTGTGGCTGACGGTACCGGGCATCCGGCCGCTGACCCCGTTCATGGAGCACTGGCGCACCGGCCTGTTGCTCAGGAACACGGTGCCCAGGATCGAGCTCGGGCCTGGCTGACGTCGACCGGCGGTCGGGGCCGGGCGGAAATCGCCCCGTCGGTCCCGGCGCTACGCGCCGCCCGTGTTCCGGTCGGTCAGGGGCAGGGTGCGCACCCTGATGCGATCTTCTCCCAGTTCCCGGGCCATGTAGCGGATCCGGGCGGCCCAGACCGGGGCGTCCATGACCAGCACAAGCCGGCCTTCGTCGTCGGTCCCGGCCGCCACCAGGTGCGCGGCCTCCTTGTCGGGAAGCCGCCGGCGGACGGAGTCGGCCAGATCCTGCAGCCTGCGGGACTCGGAGGTCAGCCTGCCGAGGTTTCCGGTACTCAGGAGCTGTGCCAGGGAGCTGGCGGCCATGGGACAATATCTCGGAAGGGCGTCACGGCCATTCTACAGGACTTCGGACGTTTTCCCGACCGGAATCCTGCGGTCGACCTGGGCGAATTCCCTTGCAATGCTGGTTGCCGGTCCCCAAATCGATGATCAGACCTTAAAATAAGGCTCCGCGCCGCCACCTCGGGAAGTCGCTTGCTGGAACAGACCTCCAGGTTCTTCACGAACGTCCTCGGCAGCCGCAACAAGCGGCTGTTGAGCCGGTACGAGCGGTCTGTCGCGCAGGCCAATGCGCTGGAGCGGGAAATCAGCGCGTTGGACGACGACTCGCTCAAGGCCAGGACCGCGCAGTTCCGGTCACGCCTGGAGGAGGGCGAGGATCTGGAATCGCTGGTGCCGGAGGCGTTCGCCGTCGTTCGGGAGACGGCCGTGCGCACGGTGGAAATGCGCCACTTCGACGTGCAGCTGATGGGTGGCGCCGCGCTCCACCAGGGCAAGATCGCCGAGATGCGCACCGGCGAGGGAAAGACGCTGGTGGCGACGCTCGCCGCCTACGTCAACGCCTTGCCGGGCAAGGGTGTGCACATCGTGACCGTGAACGACTACCTTGCCCAGCGCGACGCCGCCTGGATGGGGCCGATCTACGAGTTCCTGGGGCTCACCGTGGGCGTGGTGAAGGCGGGCCAGAGCCGGGAGGAGAAGCAGGAGGCCTACAAGGCGGACATCACCTACGGCACCAACAACGAATTCGGTTTCGACTACCTGCGCGACAATCTGGCCATCCGCCTGGAGGATCGCGTGCAGCGTGAACTGGCCTACGCCATTGTCGACGAGGTGGACTGCATCCTCATCGACGAGGCGAGAACGCCCCTGATCATTTCCGGACCGTCCACCGAGAGCACCGAACTGTACCTGCAGATCAACAAGCTCATTCCGAAACTGAAGCCGCATCGCCCGCCGCCGGGCAAGGCCAACGAGAATATCGAAGCCAGGCGCGTAGGCGTCACCGGGGTTTCCGGCGATGACCTGGGTGAGATGTCCATCGAGGCGGCACTGGAACTGGCGTACGAGGGCGGCCATCACCTCGTCGAAGTGGAGCCCGGCGCCAGCCCTTCCGGGTGCCGCCTGATCGTTCCGGGCGACTACACCGTCGACGAGAAGTCCAAGCAGGCCCATCTGACCGAAGAGGGCCACGAGCGAATCGGTCCGTTGCTGGTCGGGGCCGGTATCCTCAACGAGGGCGATAGCCTGTACGACGCGGTCAATATCCGCCTCATGCACCACCTGAACGCCGCGCTGCGCGCACACGCGCTGTTCAACAGGGAAGTGGAGTACATCGTCAAGGACGGTGAGGTGGTGATCGTCGACGAATTCACCGGGCGAACCATGCCGGGGCGGCGCTGGTCGGACGGTCTGCATCAGGCCATCGAAGCCAAGGAGGGCGTACGGGTCAAGGAGGAGAACCAGACCGTCGCCTCGATCACCTTCCAGAACTATTTCCGTCTTTACGACAAGCTCGCGGGCATGACCGGCACGGCCGATACCGAAGCCTACGAGTTCCAGCAGATCTACGGTCTGGAAGTTGTCGTGATTCCGACCCACAAGGAGATGATCCGCGACGATGCGCCGGACCTGGTGTACCTCACCCGGAGCGACAAGTTCGATGCGATCATCGAGGACATCCAGGACTGCCACGAACGCGGTCAGCCCGTGCTGGTGGGCACGACTTCCATCGAGACGTCGGAATTCCTTTCAAAACTGCTGCGCGAGCGGAAAATCCGCCACCGGGTCCTGAACGCCAAGTACCATGAGCAGGAGGCGGAGATCATCGCCCAGGCCGGGCGCCCCGGCACCGTGACGATCGCCACCAACATGGCAGGCCGCGGAACGGATATCGTGCTTGGCGGCAATCTGCAGGCCGAATTGGCCGACATGGGCGACGATGCCCAAGACGCGGCGGAGGGGGCCCGGAAACAGTGGCAGGAGCGCCATGATGCCGTCATAGCCGAAGGCGGGCTGCACATCGTCGGCACGGAGCGGCATGAATCCAGGCGCATCGACAATCAGCTGCGCGGTCGCTCGGGACGTCAGGGCGATCCCGGGTCGAGCCGGTTCTACCTCTCTTTGGAAGACGACCTGATGCGCATCTTCGGGGACCCGGAACGCACCAAGCGATTGCTGTCCCGGGCGGGGATGAAGCCGGGCGAGGTGATCGAGAGCAAACTGCTGTCACGACAGATCGAGCGTGCCCAGCGCAAGGTCGAAGCCCATAACTTCGACGCCCGCAAGCACCTCCTGGAATACGATGACGTGGCCAACGATCAGCGCAAGGTGATCTATCAGCGCCGCAGCGAACTCATGGAGGCCGACAATGTCGAGGACGAGGTCAAGGCCATGCGCGTGGACGTCGTGGCCGCGGTCATGGCCGAATACATCCCGCCGGAAAGCGTCGAGGAAATGTGGGACACGGACGGCCTGAGCCAGGCCATGGAGCGGGAGTTCGGCCTCCGGATCGACGTGCCATCCCTGCTCGAAGGGGACCATGGCCTGGATGAGGCCGGGCTGCGGGATGCGCTCGTTTCTCGGGTGGAAGCCGACTACGAGGACAAGGTGGAATCGGTGGGTGCCGAACCCATGCGCGAAATCGAAAAGGGCATCATGCTGAGGCAGCTGGACATGCATTGGCGCGAGCACATCGGCGCGCTCGACCATCTGCGCCAGGGCATTCACCTGCGGGCCTATGCCCAGCGCAAGCCGACCCAGGAATACAAGCGCGAGGCGTTTGAAATGTTCAGCGGGTTGCTGGAACGAATGGACCGGGACACGATCACCTTCCTGTCCAGGGTTCAGGTTCGACGGCAACCGGAAATGAACATGTTGCAGCCGCCGACTGACACGGGCGCCATGCATTACCATCATGCCCCGGCGTCCGCGCTGGCGGCAGCGGCGTCACGGGCGATGCCAGCGGGCGGTCCGACCCCGGCCGGTCCGCCCGCGGGAATGCCGCTGGCGCCGCCGTCTCCCGCGCGGCAAGGTGCCCGGTCAGCACAGCGGGCAGGTTCCCGGACCGCGACCCCGTTCATCCGGGAACAACCGAAGGTCGGACGCAATCAGCCGTGTCCCTGCGGATCAGGCAAGAAGTACAAGCGCTGCCACGGACGCCTGAATGCCTGAATTGACCCGTACGGCTGCCACCCCGCCTGTGCATTCGCAACTGGAAGTCGTGGCGGGGTTGATCGTCGACGCTTCCGGACAGGTGCTTGTGAGCCGGCGTCGGCCGGGTGCCCACATGGCCGGTTACTGGGAGTTTCCGGGGGGCAAGTGCCTTCCGGGAGAAGGCCCCCGGCAAGCCCTCGGGCGCGAACTGCGCGAGGAATTGGGAATCTCCGTGTTGAGCGCCCGGTTCATGGCCGAAATCACGCATCGCTATCCGGACCGCCACGTCCATCTTGAACTATGGAGCGTCGACCGATTCGACGGCAAGCCCGGCCCGCGGGAAGGTCAGCCCCTCAAATGGGTTGCTGCGGAGAATCTCATGGCGTTGCCGTTGTTGCCGGCCGACCGGCCCCTCGTCGAGGCCGTGTTGGCAGGCCCCGGGAGTGGATTTGCAGCCGTGAATTCCTGCGGCGCACCCTGCTAGCACAGCGCGAGTTGGAACGTCATCGATTTCCGAACCGGCGCCGGGCGGACATCGGTGCCCTGCCAACGCAGGAAACGCAGGGTGAAGCGCTGCTTGCCGGCGCTGATCTCGGGATAGACCCCTTCGGCCTCCGGCACGATGACCCGGATCAGGCGTGGGCGCGCGTCGCGCTGGAGATTGGTCTGGTACCAGCCGGATTCGACCGTTCGTTCCACCGGTTTGCCGGATTGGCGGATGAGCCAGAGGATATGGTCGACCGCGTCGTTGATGGGAGCGAAACTGGACAACCATTCCAGGTACTGTTCACGCCGCACCGCATATGGAAGTTTCAGCCAGTAGCCATAGTCCGGCAGGTCGAACATGCAGGTCCCCCCGGGGATCGAACTACGGTGATTGATGTTGAACAGAAACGGAGACTCCTGCAGCAGGTTGGGGAACGCGGAACCCGACTCGCCGATCCCGGACTGGAGTTTCTCGATGTTCTTCAGGTTGCCCTCCAGCAGTTCCTGGTCCACATCGGGCCCGCGGATGTAGGAGGCCAGGATCTGGCGCTGCAGCTCCAGTTCGTGCAGCACCTCCAGTCGGACATCGCCCCGCTTGAAGAGGTTGAGGAGTTCCAGCAGGCTCGACAGCGCGGCCCGCGCACCTGGTTCGGAAGGATTGTCCGCATGAAAGCAGGCTTGCCGATTGAGAAGTTCTATCCTGAGAAAGGTTCTTATTCTTTCCGTGAGCGGATGCTCGAATTCCATTGGCTTTTCAGGCGCGGTATCCTCCGATGACTTAGACTCAAGGTCTGCCATCGCGATATTTTGCGTGAGATTGCCCGGTTGAGCAAATTTTGCTCAAATGGCGCCCCCGAGGCGTTCGTACAGGGCATGCAATTTCTGGACCTGGCGCCGCGTCGACTCCCGGCTGCCGCTGTTATCGATGACATCGTCGGCCGCTCGAAGCCGGGTCTCGCGGTTCGCCTGCGCGTTGAGCATGGACTCGGCCTGGTCGATGCCGATCCCGTCCCGATCCATCAGCCGCTCGATCTGTATTTTCCGGGGGCAGTCGACCACCACGATGCGGTCCACCAGCTCGCTGAAGCCCGTCTCGATCAGCAAGGGTACCACCGCCACCGCATAGGGCGCCGTCAATCGTTCAAGCGCTTCCAGGGTGCGGGCGCGGATCAGCGGATGCAGCAGGGATTCAAGCTTGCGCCTCGCCGCCGAATCGGAAAACACCACCTCGCGCAGGGCGCGGCGGTCGAGATCACCCGACGACCGCAGCACTGCAGGGCCGAATTCCCGGCGCACGGCCTCAAGCCCCGGCTCGCCGCGGGCGACCACGTCCCGCGCGACCCGATCCGTGTCGACGATGCCGGCCCCGAGGGTTCCGAAAATATCCGCCACGGCAGTCTTGCCGCTGGCGATTCCCCCGGTGAGTCCCACTCTGAACATCAGGCCATCAACAGCGCCAATCGGTCCGCCAGGACCTGGCCCCAGAGCAGCGTGACCAATCCGGCCCCGGCCAGGAACGGCCCGAAGGGAATCGGCAGGTGCCGGGAGCGGCCAAGCAGCAGTACGCCGACCAGGCCGACGGCGGCGCCGACCGCGGCGGACAAAAAGAGGATGAGCGGCAGGGCCTGCCAGCCGAGCCACGCCCCCAGGGCTGCGAGCAGCTTGAAATCGCCGTATCCCATGCCCTCCTTGCCGGTGACCAGCCTGAAGGCCTGGTAGACCGTCCATAGAATGAGATAGCCGGCGGCCGCGCCGGCGACGCTCGAACCCGTATCGGTGAACACGACCTCTCCGTCCACCCGGACCAGGCTGATGAGAAGGCCGCCCCACATGAGCGGCAGCGTCACCGAGTCCGGCAGCAGCTGCCGTTCCAGATCGATGGCGGACAACACCAGCAGGCTCCAGGCGAGTGGCATGGCCGCCGCCGCCTGCCAGGTGGGCCCCAGGACCCAGACGATCGCCATGCCCAGCGTCGCGCCTGCCGCCTCGATCACCGGATAGCGCAACGGGATGGCCGCGCCGCAGTGGGCGCAGCGGCCACGCAGCCAGGCATAGGAGAGCAGTGGAATGTTGTGCCGGACCGCGATCGCGGCGCCGCAGCGGGGGCAGGCCGATCGCGGCATCCACAGGTTGAACGCAGTCCGTTGCGGCGGCAATTCGGGCTGTGGTTGGCGGGCCCGCCCGTCGACCTGTTGCCGCCACGTTCGCTCCATCATGATCGGCAGTCGGTACGCGACGACATTCAGAAAGCTGCCGGCGATCAACCCGGCCAGGCCGGCAATCAACAAGGCGACCCAAGGCGTCGGTTCCACAATTTCCACAGCCGCGATCCGCTGAAGGTTGTCCCCGCCGCCGCTAGCCCCGTGAAGCCACCACCTCGGACGCCCGCAGCGCACCGACGGCACCATACTCTACCCCGCAGTCTACACCTGCCGGCAGGAATCAAGCGGCGTTTGTAGCGATGGTGCGGGCGGAGACCCGTTGCGCGCTTAATCTCGCCCGCCATCCCTGGCGGGCTCGAATCGGGGGCCGTCGCTCCTGGCCATCCCTGGCCACGCGCCGGCCCCACGACGCGCGCAACGGGTCTCCGCCCGCACCATCGCGAGTCCCCACGACGCGCGCAACGGGTCTTCACCCGCACCATCGCGCCGGCCCCACGATTCGCGCAACGGGCCTCCACCCGCACCATCGCGCCCCCCAAGCCTGATTACACCGCCTACATCACCTGCCCCATCTGAAAAACCGGCAGATACATGGCGACGACCAGGCTGCCGACGATCAAGCCCAGAACCGCCATGATCAGCGGTTCCAGAAGGCTTGACAGTCCATCGACCGCGTTGTCGAGCCTTTCTTCGTAGAAGTCCGCCACCCTTTCGGCCATGTCGTCGAGCGCGCCCGATTCCTCACCCACTCCGATCATTCGCGTCGCCATGCCGGGAAACAGTCCGGACATTTTCATGGCTTGCCGAAGTTGCCGTCCGGTGGCGACTTCGTCGCGAATGTTCAGTACCGCGCCTTCGAAGACAATGTTGCCGGTCGCCCTGGCCACCGGTTCCAGCGCTTGCACCAGCGGCGTGCCGGCCGCGAAGGTAATGGCCAGGGTGCGCGCGAAACGCGCCGTCGCCGCCATGTGAATGACCGGACCGATGACCGGGGCCCGCAGCGTCGCCCGCTCAAGCCAGTGCCGCACGCGCCTTGAGCGCCTCGTGGCCTGAGCGAGGGCGGTTGCGCCGACGGCCGCCGCCACGCCAAGCAGCCAGCCGGACCTCCGTACGAAGTCTGATGCGCCGATGACCATTTGCGTAAGCGCCGGCAATTCGGCGCCGAAACCGTCGAAGAGCGCCTCGAATTGCGGAATGACGAAGACCAGCAGAATGACGGTGACCAGCAAGGCCACCATCGTCACCGCCGCCGGATAGAACAGGGCCTTGCGGACCTTGCGCCGTATGCCCTGGTTCCTCTCCCGGTAGGCGGCGATTCTCGTCAACAGCGCTTCCAGGGCGCCGGCTTGTTCGCCGGCCGCAACCAGGTTGACATAGAGCTTGTCGAAGTGCGGAGGGTATTTTGCGAGAGCCGAGGAGAGGGCTGTACCGCCCTCCATGTCGGTCTTCACCTTGAGCATGAGCGCCTTGACGGCTGGCGCGTCCAGACTGCCTGCGATAATGTCGAACGCCTGCACCAATGGGATGCCGGCGCCCAGCATCGTCGCCAGCTGGCGGGTGGCGGCGGTTATTTCCTCGCCATGAATTCGCCGAGCGCCGTTCAGCAGGGAGCGGCTCATCCGCGACGGCACGATGCCCTGGCGCAGCAGCTCGGCCCGCAGCGCCGATTCGCCCGACGAAAGGCTGATCCCGCTGACGCGCCTGCCGGCTCGGTCGGTACCGTGCCATCTGTAGGTCCGTGTGCCGCTGTTATCCGCCATTGGCTACCTGTGTCCGTCCAGTGTCGAGTCAAGCCCGTTCTGTCACGTCAACCATGGTCACGAGATTCGTGGCAAGGCGCGTCCCGCGGGAAAATCGGCAACAGTCCAGGCGGGGCGCAATGCCGTCACTACTCGGAGGTGATGCGGTTGAGCTCTTCCAGGCTCACCAGGCCGCGCCTGACCAATTCCAGTCCCGATTGGCGCACGTCGCGTATTCCCTCGGCGGCGGCGCGTTGGGCGACCTGCATGGCGTTGCCGCCCTCCATGATGATGCGGCCGATGGATTCGCTGACCGGCATGACCTGAAAGACTCCCGTTCGCCCGTCGTATCCCGCGGTGCAGCGGTTGCAACCCCTGGCGGCGTAGAGAGTGAGTCCCGTCTCCACGTCGCGAGGATCGAATCCTTCCCGGAACAGGGCGTCGCGGGGAATGCGCACCGGCTGCCTGCAGGCTTGACATAGCGTTCGCGCCAGACGCTGCGCGATGATGAGTGTTACGGAACTTGCGATGGCGTAGGGCTTGATACCCATGTCCACCAGCCGTGCCAGCGTTTTCGGGGCGTCGTTGGTATGCAGCGTGGAAAGCACCAGGTGCCCCGTCTGGGCTGCCCTGATGGCGACTTCCGCGGTTTCCTGGTCGCGAATTTCACCCACCATGATGATATCGGGGTCCTGGCGCAGGAATGAGCGCAGACAGGAGGCGAAAGTCAGACCCACCTTGGCGTTGATGTTGACCTGGTTGATGCCGGGCAGGTTGATTTCCGCCGGATCCTCGGCCGTGGCGATGTTGCGGTCCGGGGTGTTGAGCACGTTGAGTCCGGCATAGAGCGACACGGTCTTGCCGCTTCCCGTGGGTCCGGTCACCAGGATCATGCCGCAGGGCCTGGCCAGGTGGTCCAGATAGATCCGCTTCTGCAGGTCGTCGTAGCCCAGCTTGTCGATGTTCGTCTCCACGCTGGCCGAGTCCAGCAGCCGGCAGACCACTTTCTCGCCGAACAACGTGGGACAGGTATTGACGCGGAAGTCGATGGCGCGACCCTGCGGCGCGCGCAATCGGAATCGTCCGTCCTGGGGGAGCCGGCGCTCCGCCACGTTCAGCCTCGCCATGACCTTGAGCCGGGCGGCGAGGTGTCCGGCGAGAGCCATGGGCGGATGGGCGATCTCGCTCAGAACCCCGTCGTGGCGCATGCGGATTCGATAGGTCCTCTCGTAGGGCTCGAAGTGAATGTCCGACGCTCCCCGGGTCACGCAATCCAGCAGGACCTGGTTGACGAACCTCACCACGGGCGCGTCGTCGACGCCGGCGTCAGCGAAATCCGGATCCTCACCGTGATCGTTCGCGCCGATGTTCTCAAGGTCCAGGTCGGCAAAGTCGAACGCGGCCATGGAGGCGTCCCGGGCGCCGGCGGAGCCGGCGATACGCGCCTCCAGCTTGTCGAATTCGACCACAACCGGTTCCACGAGCAGGGACGTCGCGAACGCGATTTCGTCCATGGCGTGCACGTTGGTGGGGTCCGCGATCCCCACGAAGACGCGCCCGCCCCTGCGCAACAGCGGAAGCACCCGGTGCCGCCCTGCCAATTCGACGGGTACCAGCGTTGACATTTCCGGCCCGATCTCCACCGCGTCCAGGTCCAGCGCCGGGACGCCGAATTCGCGGGCAGCGGCTATGGCGATCCGGCCGGCGTCGCCGCGGCCGCTCGACACCAGGCAGGCGATCAGCGACGCCCCCTGTTCCCTGGACGCCTCGAGCGCCTCCAGCAGAGCCTCCCTGGAGACGATGCCTTCGCGAAGCAGTCGCCGCGCCAGGCCGGTGAGCGGCTCCGGCGCCGCGGCGGGTCCCCGGCGCCGCGACAGCCCGCCCGGTGGCGCCTCGGAGACTGCAGTTGCCGGCGCGCGTTCCATGCGGTCAAGCCTTCACATGCGGCACGCGGCGGGCAGGTACCGAACCGGTAACGTAGGCTCCACGTAGGCGGTCGCCATGCCGGCCGCGGTGCCCAGCGGTTCGGCGCCGTCCGGCTCGGGTGCGGACCCGCACCGCCACAGCAGTGTCAGGTCGGCGGATTCGTAAGGTGTCAGCGTCAGGGTATTGGAGCCTTCTTCCGCAATCCTGGGATTGGCCTCGTTGCCGTAGGTGATGGTCAGTACGCCATTGTCGATGTCGACGCCGGACACGTAGCGGCCGGAAGAATCCGCGGGGTCGGCGCTCATGCCGGCATCGGTCCGGTCCGCGGGCGGCAGGCCCTGGGTGAGGAATTCTTCCGCGACCGCTGCCCTGGCGATGGATGCGATTCCCAGCCCTTCCGTCACCTGCGCCCGAATGGTGTAATCCTGGTACGCGGGAATGGCAAAGCTCGCGAGAATGCCTATTATGGTCACCACGACCATCAACTCGATGAGAGTGAACCCGGTTTGTCTGTATTTCATGGAAACCTCCTTGCCGTTCGATGAGCAGTTTGCGGCGATCCGGCGCCAAACCCGAAGGGGGAAATCGGGGCAATTCAGGCAGATTCTCGACAAACGGCGATCGCGGCCACCCGGAGGGCGCACCCGTGCGTGCGCGCATGCGCCTCGGCGGACGCTCCCGGCCCCCTTTCCCTGCGCCCGACATTCAACGACAATAGCGCTCGCCCGAAATCCAGGATTCCCTTGAACCTTCACGAATTTCAGTCCAAGGCGCTGTTTGCCGAATTCGGCATCCCCGTTCCGCAGGGACGATCAGCCGCCACGCCCGGCGAGGCGTCCGGGGCGGCGCGCGAGCTGGGCGGAGACCGCTGGGTAATCAAGGCCCAGGTCCACGCCGGCGGCCGCGGCAAGGCAGGGGGCGTGAAACTGGCGAATTCACCTGAGGAATCCGCCGCCCACGCGGAAACCATGCTGGGCAAGCGACTCGTCACCCCTCAAAGCGGTCCCGCCGGACTTCCGGTCGACACGGTATATGTCGAAGCGGCGTCAAGCATCCGTCGGGAACTCTACCTGGGCGCGCTGGTGGACCGCGCCCGGGAACGGGTCGTGGTCATGGCGTCGTCGGCCGGCGGCGTGAACATCGAAGAGGTGGCGGCGGCCACGCCTGAAAGGATCTTCACCGCGGCGGTTCATCCGGCGGCCGGCCTGTCCGCCTACCAGTGCCGTCAACTGGGCTTCGGACTGGAACTTTCGATGGACCAGATCGTTGAATTTCAGAATATCGTCGAGCGGCTGTTGACGTTGTTTCATCGCTGCGATGCGAGCCTTGTGGAGATCAACCCCCTGATCGTCGACGGCGAAGGGCATGTGATCGCATTGGATGCGAAGATCGACATCGAGGACAGCGCCCTGTTTCGCCAGCAACGGGTCGAGGGTTGGCGGGATGTGGGCCAGGAGGATCCAAGCGAGCGCGATGCCCGGGAGCACGGTCTGAACTATGTGTCGCTGGACGGCAATATCGCGTGCATGGTGAACGGCGCAGGGCTTGCCATGGCCACCATGGACATCATCAAGCTCCACGGCGGAGAGCCGGCCAATTTCCTTGATGTCGGCGGTGGCGCCACAGCGGACCGCGTCGCGCAGGCCTTCAGGATCATTCTCGGCAATCCCGACGTGAAGGCGATACTCGTCAATATCTTCGGTGGAATCGTGCGTTGCGACCTGATTGCCGAGGGCATCGCCGCAGCTGTGAACGACATCGGCGTGACGGTGCCCGTTGTGGCGCGACTCGAGGGAACCAATGTCGAGCAGGGGCGGCAGCTTCTCGCGGGCAGCGGGCTCGATATCGTTACCGCCGCCGATCTTGAGGGCGCGGCCAGGGAAGCCGTCAGACTCGCTGGAGTGCGGCAATCATGAGCGTGCTCGTCGGCGCGGATACGCGGGTGATCGTGCAGGGCATGACCGGTCGCCAGGGATCCTTTCACACCAGTCAATGCCTGGAGTACGGCACCCGGGTCGTGGCCGGGGTTACGCCCGGGCGAGGCGGTGAACGGCACCTGGGCGTGCCCGTCCATGACACCATGCGGGACGCGGTGCGCGCCACCGACGCGGAGGTGAGCATCATTTTCGTACCGGCGGCATTCGCAGCCGACGCCATTCTGGAGGCCGCCGACGCGGGCGTCGGGCTGGTGGTCTGCATCACCGAGGGCGTGCCGGTGCTCGACATGGTCAGGGTGAAGGCGGTGCTTGCCGAGACCGGCTGCCGGCTGATCGGCCCCAATTGCCCCGGAATCATCACGCCGGGCGCCTGCAAGCTCGGCATCATGCCCGGCTTCATTCATCGACCCGGTTCCGTTGGCATCATCTCGCGTTCCGGCACGTTGACCTATGAAGCCGTGTGGCAGACGACCAACGCCGGTCTGGGCCAGTCGACCTGCATCGGCATCGGCGGGGATCCCATCCGAGGCCTGAATTTCATCGACTGTCTGGAACTGTTCGAGGCCGATCCGGGTACGCAGGGCATTATCCTGGTGGGCGAGATCGGCGGCGGCGACGAAGAGGCTGCGGCGGAATACATTCACGATCATGTGAGCAAGCCGGTGGTGGCGTACATCGCCGGCGTCACCGCGCCGCCCGGCAAGCGCATGGGACACGCGGGGGCGATCATCTCGGGCGGCGGCGGCACGGCCCAGGCCAAGTTCGCGGCGCTCGAGCGCGCAGGAGTCACCACCGTTCGATCGCCCGCGATGCTCGGGTCGGCAATCGCCAGGGCGCTGGATTGAAGGTCGCGCTGGCCCAGCTCAACACCCATGTCGGTGCGATCGACGCGAATGTCGAAGCGGTGCTGGCGACCGCGCGGCATGCCCGCGACGAGCTTGGTTGCGAACTGGCGGTCTTCCCGGAACTGACGCTGTGCGGCTACCCTCCCGAGGACCTCCTGTTCCACCGCGGCATGCGTCTGCGCGTCGGCGTGGCGCTGGAACGGGTTCGCCAGGGCATCTCGGGCATCGCCGCCTACGTGGGGTTTCCGCAGTACGATGGCGAACTGATCTACAACGCCGGAGCCTTCATCGCCGACGGGCGCATCCATGCCATTCACCGCAAGATCGCGCTACCCAACTATTCGGTCTTTGATGAGAAGCGCTATTTCGCACCCGGCACCGACCCCACGGTGGTGGAATACCGGGGTGTGCGCCTCGGTCTGACCATCTGCGAGGATTCCTGGCAGCCCGAACCCTGCCGCGCCACGGCGGCGGCCGGTGCCGACGTCATCCTGGTTCTGAACGGATCGCCCTTCCACCGGCAGAAGCAGCAGGTCAGGGAGGACGTGCTGGCCGCGCGCGCGAAGGAGAACGGGCGCGCATTGGTGTACGTCAACATGGTGGGCGGGCAGGATGAACTGGTCTTCGACGGCGGTTCGGTGGCGGTCGACGCGGCCGGAGAAGTCGCGATGCGCGCTCCGGCCTATGAGGAGGGAGTCTTCACCGTGGAGCTTCGGGAGTCGGGCGGCAGGGTCGATGTCTGTCCGGGCGACATCGCGCCGCTTCCGACGCATCCCGACGGCATTTACCGGGCACTGGTCATGGGGACGCGGGACTACGTGCTGAAGAACCGCTTCGACGGAGTGATCCTCGGGCTGTCGGGCGGCATCGATTCCGCGCTCACGATGTGCGTGGCCGTGGACGCGCTCGGTGCCGGGCAGGTGCACGCCGTGCGCATGCCGTCGCGCCATACATCGGAGATGAGCCTTGAGGATGCCGAGGAGCAGGCCCGCCGACTCGGGGTGCAAATCGATACGTTGTCCATCGAGCCCATGTTCGAGTCCACGCTCGGGGTACTGGGAGATGTATTCCGCGGGCGGGACCCGGACACCACGGAGGAGAATATTCAGGCCCGGTGCCGAGGTGTGCTGCTGATGGCCATCTCCAACAAGATGGGCAGGATGTTGCTGACCACCGGCAACAAGAGCGAGATGGCAGTCGGATATGCGACGCTGTACGGTGACATGGCCGGTGGATTCGCGCCGTTGAAGGACTGCGCCAAGACGCTGGTCTATGAACTTGCGCGCCATCGCAACCGGATCTCGCCCGTCATCCCGGAGCGGGTCATCACCCGGGCGCCCAGCGCGGAGCTTCGCCCCGACCAGAAGGATTCGGACTCGTTGCCGCCCTACGATGTGCTGGACCCCATCCTTGAGGCATTCATCGAGGAAGACCTGTCGGTGGATCAGATTGCCGCCCGGGGATTCGACCGGGAGACCGTGGGGCAGGTCCTGGGGATGGTCAAACACAACGAATACAAGCGCCGCCAGGCACCGCCGGGCGTTCGAGTCAGCCGCCGGGCGTTCGGGCGGGACTGGCGTTACCCGATCACTTCGGGATACTAGAAGCGCGCGCGGCAGTGCCTTTCGACAGGACCCGGCATGGCCTTCCCGGATAACGTCATCGGTGCCTAGGGGTTCTCCCCGGCCGGTTCGTCGGCCGCCTGGGGCTCCACTTCCAGCACCTCGACCTGTCCGGGCGAGGTTGTCTGCGGTGGCGGCTCGAAGTTCAGGTCGAAGACGCGCTGCGCATCGGCGGCCAGGTCCGACAGGCCAAGCAGCGAGTAGGCCCTTGCCAGGAGCGTCAGCGAATCCTCGAGCGCCGGGGCGCCGGGATAGTGCTCGATGGCGTACTTTGCCCGATTGACAGCGGCCACGTAGGCGCCCCGGTCGATGTAGTAGCCGGCCACGTGGTTCTCGTATTCCGCCAGCCGATTGCGCAGGAACACCATGCGCTGGCGGGCGTCCGGGATGTATTCGCTCTCTGGAAAACGTCGAATCAGTTCGTCGAACGTTGCGAAGGCCAGCCGCGTGTCGCGTGGCGGGCGCTCGGACAGGTCGACTCGAAACATTCTTTCGAGAAAATTCGGCGCGGCGTCGAAATAGATGAGTCCCTTCATGTAGAGGCAGTAGTCCACGCGCGGGTGAGTGGGGTTTTCCTGCTCGAACTCGTTGGCGGCGTCGATGGCCGACTCCGGCTGCCGGGCGCGATAGTAGACATAGATCATGTCGAGCTGCGCCTGCCGGGTCACGTTGCTGAACGGGTACCGGGCCTCCAGCTGCTGGTAGTAGGCCAGCGCCCTCGGGTAGTTTCCGCTGCGCATGGCGGCGGTGCCCTGATCATAGAGTTCCTCGGGACCGGCGGATTCCACGACCTGGTTTCGGCGGTTGCCGCATCCCGAAGCCAACATGGCCGCCGCCGCCACGAGCAGCGCAAGTTTGGCTGGAGAGATGCGCAGGCCAGACCGCATAATGGTCGATTATAAACAAAGTTGGTATCTGCAAGAGCAAGACCTTGGAACCCATTTCACGCCACGCGGTGGTGACGTCCGCACAGGTCGGCCGCCGTCTGGACCAGGCGGCGGCCGACCTGCTGGAGGAATTTTCCCGCAGCCGGCTGAAGGTCTGGATCGAGAGTGGGGCGCTCACCCTGGACGGGCGTCGCGCCGCCCCGAAGACGCGAGTGCGCGAAGGACAGGAAATCGCTCTTGAGGCCGTTCCCGAACCGGTGGTCGTTGTCGCGCCAGAAGCGCTTCCGCTCAAGATCATTCACGAGGACGAGGCGTTCTTCATCATCGACAAGCCCAGCGATCTGGTCGTTCATCCGGGAGCCGGCAACCCGGCAGGAACGCTGCTGAATGCCCTGTTGCACCTGGATCCCGACCTCGCCGGTCTGCCTCGGGCGGGGATCGTGCATCGGCTCGACAAGGACACCAGCGGGTTGCTCGCCGTGGCGCGCACGTTGAATGCCCATCGCTCGCTGGTCAGTCAACTGGAACGGCGGGCCATACGGCGAACATACGAAGCGGTTTGCCAGGGAGTTCTCACCGGCGGAGGCGAGATCGATGCCCCGATCGCGCGGCACCCGGTCCATCGGCTGCGCATGGCGGTGGTGGAAGGCGGACGCCCGGCACGGACCCGGTACCGGGTCATGGAGCGGTTCAGGGCTCATACGCGGGCGAAGGTCGAGTTGGAAACCGGCCGCACGCACCAGATCCGGGTCCACTTCGCCCATATCCGGGCACCCCTGGTCGGGGATCCGCTCTACGGCGGCCGCCCGCGGTTGCCGAAGGCGCCCCAGCCGGCGTTGCTTCGCGTGCTGCAGCCGTTTCCCCGCCAGGCGTTGCACGCCCGGCGGCTGCAATTCCAACATCCCGAGAGCGGTGCCGAGGTGACGTTCGAGAGCCCGCTGTCGGCGGATTTTCGCGATCTCATCAACGCGCTGCGGCGGGATTGCATGGCTGCGGGCGGATGAATCTTCCCGCTCGCCACGAGGTGATTCTGCCCGATTGGCCGGCCCCCGCACGAGTCCGCGCCGCCAGCACGTTGCGGACAGGCGGCGCGAGCCGGGAGCCCTACGCGAGCCTCAATCTGGCCACGCATGTGGGCGATGACGCGGCCAACGTGGCTCGCAACCGCAAGATCCTGTCCGACATGCTGGACCTGCCGACCGAACCGTTGTGGCTCAGGCAAGTCCACGGCACAAAAGTCCTGGACCTGGAACTGGACCGGGACCTGGACTTGGACATGGACCGGGACAGCGAAGGTTCGTACGCCGTCGATCGAGGGGAGGAACGGGCACGCGCGGTAACGGTGGCCTCCAGGCCACCGCCGACCGCTGACGGGGCCGTCACGTCGCGGTCGGGACTGCCTTGCGTGGTGCTCACCGCCGACTGCCTGCCGGTGTTGCTGTGCGACCAGTCGGGGACTCGTGTCGGCGCGGCTCATGCCGGCTGGCGGGGTCTGGCTGGCGGAGTGCTGGAGGCGGCGGTGCGGCGCATGGCGGTGGAACCGGACCGGATCCTGGCGTGGATCGGTCCGGGAATCGGTCGCGAGGCCTATGAAGTCGGAGACGAAGTGCGGGAGCAGTTTGCGGCATGCGGCGTGGATGCGAAGAAGTGCTTCACCGCCAATGCCAACGGACGCTGGCAGGCGGATCTGTGCGAACTTGCCCGGCAACGCCTCAGGGACGCAGGGGTGAGCGCGATCCATGGTGGACAATGGTGCACCCACTCCGAGTCGGCCCGTTACTTTTCCCACCGCCGCCAGGCGCCCTGCGGGCGCATGGCGACGTTGGTCTGGCTGGATGATCGAGACTGACGACGCGCAGCCGCGAATCGCCGACCGCCCAGCGATGCCATGCCCCGGCTGACACCCGTTGCCTCGGCCAGTCCACCGATTGAACTTTCCGGCCCGCGCCCCCATTTATACGGAGGAAATCACCGAGACCGGGGCTCTTGCCCATGCGAATGGACAAACTGACAAGCAGGCTGCAACTGGCGCTCGCCGACGCCCAGTCCATGGCCGTCGGAAGGGACAACCAGTTCATCGCGCCGGCGCACCTGATGGCGGCGTTGCTGGAGCAGGATCGCGGCAGCATCGGCGGGCTGCTGACCAAGGCGGGCGTCAACATGAACCAGTTGCGCGTGGCGCTCGGCAACGCGCTGGACCGCCAACCCAGTGTTCAGGGCGACGCGGAGGGCGATGTACACCTCTCCAACGAGCTGACGAAGCTCCTGAACATCGCCGACAAGCTCGCCCAGCAGCGGGGCGACGCCTATATTTCCAGCGAGTTGTTCGTACTCGCGGCCTGTCGCGACCGCGGCGATCTCGGCCGGGCGCTGCAGGACGCCGGCGCGGTCGCCGGTGCCGTCGAGAAGGCGATAGAGGAGGTTCGCGGCGGTGCCAGCGTGGACAACCCCGATGCCGAGGAGTCGCGCCAGGCGCTTGAAAAGTACGCGGTGGATCTAACCGAGCAGGCCGAACAGGGCACGCTGGACCCGGTCGTGGGCCGGGATGACGAAATACGCCGCACCGTGCAGGTGCTGCAGCGGCGCACCAAGAACAACCCGGTGCTCATAGGCGATCCGGGTGTCGGCAAGACGGCGATCATCGAGGGTCTGGCGCAAAGAATCGCCAATGGCGAGGTCCCGGAAGGGCTGAAGTCAAAGCGTATTCTCGCGCTCGACCTGGGCGCGCTGATCGCCGGCGCCAAGTTCCGCGGCGAATTCGAGGAGCGTCTCAAGGCGGTGCTGAACGAGCTGGCCAGGCAGCGGGGCCAGATCATCCTGTTCATCGACGAATTGCACAACGTGGTCGGCGCGGGCAAGGCCGAGGGTGCCATCGACGCCGGCAATATGCTCAAGCCGGCGCTGGCCCGGGGGCAGCTGCACTGCGTGGGCGCCACCACGGTCGACGAATACCGCAAGCACATGGAGAAGGATGCGGCGCTTGAGCGGCGCTTCCAGAAGGTGCGAGTGGACGAACCGACGGTGGAGGATACCATCGCGATCCTGCGGGGGTTGAAGGAGCGCTACGAGGTGCACCACGGCGTGGAGATCACCGATCCTGCCATTGTCGCCGCCGCGACGCTGTCCCATCGCTACATTTCCGACCGCCAGCTGCCGGACAAGGCCATCGACCTCGTCGACGAGGCGGCGTCGAGGATCCGCATGGAAATCGACTCCAAGCCCGAGGCCCTGGATCGCCTCGAGCGGCAGCTCATTCAGTTGAAGATTCAACGCGAGGCGTTGAAGAAGGAATCGGACGAGGCGTCCAGACGCCGTTTGGAGAGTCTTGAGTCGTCCATCGAAGACCTGGAACGCGAGTTTGCGGACCTGGAAGAGGTCTGGAACGCGGAAAAGGCGGTCATGCAAGGCGCCACGCACCTCAAGGAGGAGCTGGAGCGCGCCAGGACAGAACTTGAGAAAGCCCATCGCGCCGGCGACCTGGCGCGGATGTCGGAGCTGCAGTACGGGCGGATACCGCAGTTGACCCGCGAACTCGACAAGGCGCTCTCCGAGGAGCAGGAGGCGCCTACCCTGATTCGAAACCGCGTGACCGACGACGAGGTCGCGGAAGTGGTCTCCAGGTGGACCGGGATCCCGGTGACCAGGATGCTCGAAGGCGAGCGCGAAAAGCTCCTGAGGATGGAAGGCTTTCTGGAGGGCCGCGTGGTCGGCCAGGGCGAGGCGCTTCGGGCGGTTTCCAACGCCATCCGGCGGTCCCGTGCCGGCCTCGCCGATCCGAACCGGCCCAACGGATCGTTCCTGTTCCTGGGACCCACCGGAGTGGGCAAGACCGAGCTTACCAAGGCGTTGGCGCAATTCCTGTTCGACACCGAGGACGCCATGACCCGCATCGACATGTCGGAGTTCATGGAGCAGCATGCCGTGGCGCGGCTCATCGGTGCGCCGCCGGGTTACGTGGGTTACGAGGAGGGCGGTCACCTCACCGAGGCGGTGCGCCGCCGGCCCTACTCGGTGATCCTGCTGGATGAAGTGGAGAAGGCCCATCCTGAAATCTTCAATGTCCTGCTGCAGGTTCTGGACGATGGCCGCCTCACCGACGGGCACGGTCGAACCGTGGACTTCCGCAACACCGTCGTGGTGATGACCTCGAATCTCGGCAGCCAGAGAATCCAGGAACTGGCGGGAGAGGAGAACTACGACGAGATGAAATCCGAGGTGATGGAAATCGTGGCCCGGCAATTCCGGCCGGAGTTCGTCAACCGGATCGACGACGTGGTGGTCTTTCATCCGCTGGAACGGTCACACCTTCGCCTCATCGTGGACATCCAGCTGAAGTACCTGCAACAGCGGCTGGCCGAGCGCGACATGTCGTTGGCGCTAGACGAGGCGGCACGCGACCTGCTGGCCGAGGCGGGATACGATCCGGTATACGGTGCGCGGCCGCTCAAGCGCGCGCTGCAGCAGCAGGTGGAAAATCCGCTGGCGCAGCGGATTCTCAACGGCGACTTTGCGCCCGGGGACGTCATCAGGGTGACGGCCTCAAGGGATGGATTGGAATTCGTCAAGGATACGGTCGCAGCAGCTTGACAACGGGCGGGCGTTACCGGTCGATCCCGGCTTGGCTGTGCCGTTACTCCAAAGTACGCAAAACGTCACGATATGCGCAATGACACGACCTTCCGGCGCGGGCAATCTGGCCTGACCCAGGTTGGTGGGGATCATTCCAGGAGGTATCATGTCAGACTTGATCTGGCTCTGCGGCTTGGTTCCGTGACGGTTGCCGCCGTAAGCGCCGCCGCCGTCGTTGCGCGCCTGCTATAGGCAGCATGGGCAACCCAAGCCAGGCATATTGACATTCGTCCGGCGTGAAAGGGAACGGGAGACGGGAGCATGCCGATATACGAGTACCGTTGCGATGCGTGCGGGCACTATATGGATGCCTTGCAGAAAATCGCCGACGAGCCGCTCAGGGACTGCCCTTCCTGCGGCGTGTCCGCATTGCGCAGGCTGGTCTCCGCGCCGAATTTCAGGCTCAAGGGCAGCGGCTGGTACGAGACGGACTTCAAATCCGACAAGGAGACCAGGCGGAACCTGGTGGATCACCCGGGCGAGGCGCGTGCCGGCAAGGACAAGGACGGGAAGGCGGAAGGCGACGGCAAGTCGGCGGAAAGGGGGGCCGGTAAGGCCGACCGCGAGTCCGGCAAGGGCCGGGGCCAGCCGGGCAAGGGATCGGACCAGTCGGGGAAGGCCGATAGCCGGTCCGCCAGGGATGGACGTTCCGCAGAGAGGCGGAAACCGTCCGCGAAAGACTCCAGGGGCGGGTCCGCGGGGGGTGCCGGGCCGAAGTCGCGGTCCGGCAGCGGCGCCGGCAGCGCCGCCGCCTAGGTCGGCGGGCGGACGCCCTGGGGCGTGGACGTGTTGCTTCGCCGCATACGCCGCTACATTGTCGCGGGACTCCTGGTCTGGTTGCCGGTCGGGGCAACCATCCTTGTCGTCACGTTTCTGATTGACTTCATGGACAGGGCGCTGTTCCTGATTCCGCCGCCGTATCGTCCCGAGGAGCTGCTTGGATTCCGGGTGCCGGGTCTCGGCGCGGTCCTTGCTCTGGCGGTGGTATTTGTGACCGGCATCCTGGTTGCCAACCTGATCGGACGCCGGATGGTCAGGTCCTACGAATCCCTCGTGGCGCAGATTCCGCTCGTACGCACAGTCTATGGAGCCGTCAAGCGGTTTGCCGAACTGGTGCTGAGCGATTCGAGCGAGTCGTTCAAGAAGGTCCTGCTCATCGAGTACCCGCGCAAGGACCTCTACAGCCTGTGTTTCCAGACCTCGGAACATCCGCCGGAGGCGGAGGCCCGAACCGGTCGAGAGATGATCGCGGTGTTTCTTCCGACCACGCCAAACCCGACGTCCGGGTTCATGTTGTTTGTCCCGGCGGAGGATCTGGTGGAGCTGGACATGACGGTGGAAGAGGCGTTGAAGATGATCATTTCCCTGGGGGTTGTGGTGCCGGAGTGGCACCCGGTTCATCCCGGCCGTGCATTGACAGAAGGATGAGACCCATGCGCACCCACTACTGCGGTCAGGTGGACCGTTCCCACATCGGCGAGGAGATTGCCGTGGCCGGCTGGGTACACCGGCGGCGCGACCACGGCGGCGTCATTTTCGTCGACCTGCGGGACAGGGAAGGGTTGCTGCAGGTGGTTTTCGACCCCTGCGATGCGGACACGTTTGCCGAGGCCGAACGGATTCGCGGAGAGTATGTGCTTGCGGTGCGCGGGCGCGTGCGGGAACGTCCCGAGGGCACGGTCAACCCGGACATGGCCACCGGCGAAGTGGAGATCGAGGCCACCGGGCTCACCGTCCTCAACCGGTCGAAGACACCGCCGTTTCATCACGAGGAACATGCCGGCGAGGAATTGCGGCTTCGCTACCGCTACCTGGACCTCCGGCGGGCGGAGATGCAGCGTAACCTGCGACTGCGCCATGCCGTGGCCCGCTCGATTCGGGGATTCCTCGACGACAACGGATTCCTCGAACTGGAAACGCCGATTCTCAGCAAGACGACGCCGGAAGGCGCGCGTGACTATCTGGTGCCAAGCCGTACCCACCCGGGCCGCTTCTTCGCCCTTCCCCAGTCGCCGCAGATATTGAAGCAGTTGCTGATGATGTCGGGCTTCGACCGTTACTACCAGATTGTCAGGTGTTTCCGTGACGAAGACCTGCGCGCGGACCGTCAGCCGGAGTTTACCCAGGTGGACATCGAGACCTCGTTCATGGAGGAGGAGGCGATCATCTCGGTGATGGAGGACATGGTCCGGCATTCGTTCAAGACCGTGCTGGATGTCGATCTGCCGAATCCACTGCCGCGGATCACCCATCGGGAGGCGATGGAGCGCTACGGTACCGATGCACCGGACCTGCGCAACCCACTGGAGATGACCGAGGTGGGCGACCTGGTGCGGGGAGTCGAATTCAGGGTCTTTGCCGATCCCGCCGCCGACCCGGGGAGCCGTGTCGCCGTGCTCAGGCTGCCCGGCGGGGCGGACCTGAGCCGGGGCGCCATCGACGGCTACGCGGATCTCGCCGGTCGGCACGGCGCCAGGGGCCTGGCCTGGATCAAGGTCCTGGACCGCGCGGCAGGCCGGTTGCAGTCGCCCATCCTGAAGTTTCTCCCCGACGGGGCGGTGGGGGCCGTGCTGGACCGCGCCGGCGCCGAGAGCGGCGACATCGTCTTTTTCGGCGCCGGCAAGGCGCGGGTGGTCAACGATTCACTGAGTGCGGTTCGCCGGCAGCTTGGCGAGGACAGGGGACTGGTCGGCGCCGGCTGGGCACCGCTTTGGGTGGTGGACTTTCCGCTCTTCGAGGAGGACGGCGAGGGCGGCTGGACACCGTCTCATCATCCGTTCACGGCACCGCGTACCGACGATCCGGCCACGTTGCTGGCGGACCCAGGCAACACCCTCTCCCGCGCTTACGACATGGTGCTCAACGGCACCGAGATTGGCGGGGGCTCGATCCGCATCCACCGACCGGAGATGCAATCGGCGGTGTTCGAATTGCTCGGAATCGGCAGGGAGGAAGCCGACGAGAAATTCGGTTTCCTGTTGACGGCCATGGACTATGGTTGCCCGCCTCATGGCGGTATCGCCTTCGGGCTGGATCGCCTGGTGATGCTGATGGCCGGCGCCGAGAGCATCCGTGACGTCATCGCCTTTCCGAAGACCCAGACGGCGAGCGATCCGCTCACCGGCGCGCCCAGCCCCGCGAGCGCCGCCCAGCTCAGGGAAGCTGGTATACGGCTTCGTTCAAAGCGGTAGCGGGGCGGCTGGAACGGCGTCCATGGCAATCGGCCGCCGGTGCATGGGAGCGGGGACAGGGCCACTGTCCGGTGTCTTGCGGTGACCGAATTTCGACGCCCCGAGTCCGTACTGGTGGTCGTGCATACGCCCAACCTGGAAATCCTGGTGCTCGAGCGGGTCATCCCGCAAGGGTTCCGGCAGTCGGTAACCGGCACGCTGCGCTGGAACGAGACGCCGGTTCAGGCCGCGGTTCGCGAGGTGCGCGAGGAGACAGGACTGGACTGTGCGGCGTCGGGGCCCGACTCCGGCGGCAAGCGGAGCCCCCGGAAGGCCGGTGCGCGCATCCGCAGGACACCCGCACTGGTGCAGACGAACGTCACCCGGTGTTTCCCGATCCTTCCGGCCTGGCGCCATCGGTACGCGCCTGGTGTTACCGAGAACCTCGAACACCGGTTTTACCTGCAACTGCCGGAGACCCGTATGGTCACCCTCAACACCGAAGAACATGTTTCCTATCGCTGGATGCGCCTGGAGGAGGCCATCCGCAACGTCTCTTCATGGACCAACCGCGAGGCATTGGAGCGGTTGCGACCCACCGATCGCGGTCGTCTCTGACTGCGCCCGGCATCGGGCGCCCCCCGCGCGCTCCGAGGCGACAGGAGAGGTTTGACCTGGATCCGGGTCGGACGCGTGGCAACGCTATCCGGCTGGGGGCCGCTCCCTGGTTACATGAGTATCAAGTGCGTTCCCGATCCGCCGCTGCCAGTTCGTACAGCAGTTCAAGCGCCTGCCGCGGGGTCAGCGAGTCCGGGTCCACTTCCCGGAGCCTGAGGCGAACGGGATCCTCTTCCACGGGTGCCGCAGGAGGTTCTGGGCCGCGCAGCGGAAGATCCACTTGCGG
The DNA here is from genome assembly GCA_965221035.1 of Candidatus Rariloculaceae bacterium. Taxonomy (GTDB): domain Bacteria; phylum Pseudomonadota; class Gammaproteobacteria; order Steroidobacterales; family Rariloculaceae; genus UBA6522. The sequence goes on along the minus strand of OZ244860.1, from coordinate 1,766,702 downwards.
ATGATCCTTGTCGGCACGATGTCCGCGAGCTTCCAGCGCCGCCAGGTAATGCCGCGCGTCGGCCACGACCCTCGCCGGGACGCCGGCCAGGCGCGCCACCTGCAGGCCGTAGCTCTGATTGGCCGGGCCGTCCTTCACGCTGTGGAGAAAAATCAGGTCGTCGCCGTGTTCGGCGGCCTCCAGGTGAACATTGGCGCATGCCGGCAACTGTTCCGGGAGGCTGGTCAGCTCGAAGTAGTGTGTGGCGAACAGTGTGAACGCTCGGGACTCCCGAGAAATATGCCGGGCCGCCGCCCATGCCAGCGACAGGCCGTCGAACGTGCTGGTTCCACGGCCCACTTCATCCATCAGGACCAGGCTCGAATCGGTGGCGTTGTTGAGAATGTTGGCCGTCTCGGTCATTTCCACCATGAATGTGGAGCGCCCCCCGGAAAGGTCGTCCGAGGCGCCGACGCGGGTGAAAATCCGGTCGATGGGACCGATCCGTGCCTCGGTGGCCGGTACGAAACTGCCCGTGTGGGCAAGAATGGCGATGAGCGCCGTCTGGCGCATGTAGGTTGACTTGCCTCCCATGTTGGGACCGGTGATGATCAACATCCGCCGCTTATCGTCGAGCGCGAGATCGTTGGGGATGAAGGGATCGGCGCTGGCCGCTTCCACCGCCAGGTGCCGTCCGGAGCGGTAGCGCAGCCCGGCCGCGTCCGTCAGCTCCGGCTTGCTCAGGTTCATCGCCACTGCCCGAGCCGCCAGGTTGCCCAGAACGTCGATCTCGGCAACGCATTGCGCGGTCTGCCGAAGCGTCCGCAGATCTTCGTTGAGCGTCTCCAGGACACCTTCGTAGAGGGAGCGCTCATGGTTCAGGGCGCGTTCCCTGGCGCTCAGGATCCGGTCCTCGAAGCGCTTCAGTTCGGGGGCGATGAAACGCTCGTTTCCCTTCAGAGTCTGGCGCCGGACGTAGTCGTCGGGTGCTTTTGCGGCCTGCGCCTTGCTGATCTCGATGTAATAGCCGTGGACCCGGTTGTAGCCCACGCGGAGGGTGGGGAGCCCGGTGCGCGCCCGTTCACGTTTCTCGAAGTCGTCGAGGAACTGGCTGGCATCCTCGCTGATGGTGCGCAATTCATCCAGTCCGGCATCGAATCCGCTTGCGATCACGCCGCCGTCCTTCAAGGTGACGGGCGGTTCGGTGGTGATGGCGCTGTCGAGAAGCTCGAGCTGCACGCCATGGTCGCCGCAGGCCTCGACGAGCGCATCCAGGCGCGGTGAATCCAGGCGTGCGACGCACGCGGCCACGCCGGGAAGTTCCCGCAGCGCGTGCCGCAGCTGCACCAGATCGCGAGGACGGGCCGACCGCAGCCCGACCCGCGTGAGTATGCGCTCCATGTCGCCCATGTCCCGAAGCATGGTGTGCAATTCGGAGGCCTCTCCCGCGTGGATCAGCGCCTCGATGGCCTGTTGACGCTGCCGTAGCCGGGACCGATCGCGAATCGGACGGTTGATCCAGTGCCTGAGCAACCGGCTGCCCATGGGCGTGGCGCAACGGTCCATGAGTCCGACCAGGGAGCGTTCGGTCCTGGCCGCCGAGGTCACCTCGATCTCCAGATTGCGACGCGTGACCGCGTCCATGATGATCGCGTCCTCATGCCGTTCCCGGACCAGTCCCCGGATGTGCGGTGCCGCGGCTCGATGGGTGTCCCTGACATATTGCAGGAGGCATCCGGCCGCGCCCACGGCCAAGGGCGCATCGGTGGCATCGAATCCCGACAGGTCGCGGGTGCCGAACTGTCCGCACAGCGCCCTTTGCGCGGCCTCCGGGTCGAAATTCCAGGGCGGCCGTTCCTTCAGGCCATTGAAATCCTGCAGCCACGGGGGCCTTCGGGCATCTTCGGCGAGAAGAATTTCCACCGGCCTCAACCGCTCCAGTTCGCCGCGCAGCGCATCGCAGTCCGCAAGCTCTGCGATGGCAAACTGGCCGCTGGCCATGTCGAGCCAGGCCAGCCCGGCGGCGCCGTGACTCTCCATGTGGAGCGCCGCGAGGTACGAGGCCCGCTTCGACTCCAGCAGGGCGTCATCGGTGAGAGTTCCCGGAGTGACAATTCGAACGACTTCCCGGGCCACCGGACCCTTGCTCGCCTTCGGGTCGCCGATCTGTTCGCAGATGGCCACCGACTCGCCCAGACGGAGGAGCCGGCCCAGGTAGTTGTCCACCGCGCGCACCGGGACTCCCGCCATGGGGATGGCTTCGCCGGCGGACTGTCCGCGGCTGGTCAGGGCGATATCGATCAACTCCGCGGCCCGGCGGGCGTCGTCGTAAAAAAGCTCGTAAAAGTCCCCCATGCGGTAGAAGAGCAGCACGTCGGGATGCTGGGCCTTGATACCCAGGTACTGCTGCATCATGGGCGTATGAGGTTTGCTCAACGTCCTGGCGGGTCCGGCGGGAAGCGGACGTGGTGGTCGGCTTCGGCTTGTGGTTCGGTTTTCTGCCGCCCTCCGGGCTTGACTGTTCCGGCAGGCTGCCGGAGGATTTTACACCGGTCTCCTGACGGGAAGCATTTCCATGCGGACAAACCGGGTTGGGCGGGTGTTCGCCATCGCGGTGATCGCGGTGCTTTCAGCGGTCCGTGCACAGGCACAGGCGCAGGCACAGGCACAGGCACAGGCGCAGCCGGAGATGGTCTTCATCCCCGCCACCGCCGCGCTGCCGTATGCCGCCCGTGCCTACCGGGAAATCTGGGACGAGGACGGAGGGCGCATTGTGACGGCACTGGAAGACCGGACCTGCCTGCCATTTTCCGAAGCCAGCCTCACGGCCATCGTGGACGATGCGGTCAGTCATTCCGGCTCGCCCGACCATCCGATGCGGCTTCGCGCCAGCTACGCGCCCGACGTCAAGCGATCCACACTGGTTCATGAGTTGGGCCACCGCCACCTGTGGCAGCTGGCGGAGCGCCTGGACGGCATCGATGGGCACATGACCCTGTACCTGGTTCTGGACCGGGTGTGGACGGACGTTTGGGGCGAGGACTTCGCCGATGAACGCGTCGAGGGCGAGGCCAAGTGGGGCGACAACTATGCGGCTGCCTGGGCCTGGGCGCGCTCGAAGGGCCCGCCGGAGCGCTCCCGCCTGTGGAACAGGCTTCTGGCAATGAACGGCTTTCCGGACGGCTGCGCCGGACTGGTTGACATTACTTGACGGTCCGTACGTTGCCCGTGGCGGCTGCGGTCATGTTCAGTTCCCTGCGGCGTTGGATCAGAACCGGCCCAGCAGGCTTAGCTGGACGGAATCTGTCGAAGAAGCGGTTGGCAGCGGCGGCACAGAGTCTTCGGGGTAAAAGATATAACCGCCACCGCCGTCTCGGGTCAAGCGTCCAACAGCTATCCCAAAGGAGACGTTGCGCAAAAAAAACCAGTTGGCCCGAAGACTCACGAAATCAGACTCCACCGTCCCGTCGTTCCTGGTGCTGGTGTACTCCGCGCCCACACTCATCGCTCTAGTCGGATAGATTTCCACAGATCCCCCGAAACTGTTTTCCCTGGTGGTTTCGACGATTTCCTCCGCTGGTTCGAAGATGTCCATCAGGTCGGGCGGTGACACGATGTGTGCGGAAATCCGCGTTTTCTCGCGTTCCGAGCCAACACCCGCGGAAATGGCAAAGGGCAGTCGGTCCAGCCCCCCGACATGGCTTATCGTAATTGCTGCGCCATCACCCTCGGTCCTGCTTAAAGAACGTACCGTACCGATTGCGCCGCCGAACGGGGGGGTGAACGGTAAGACTGTTACCTGGCTCGCCGACAGGGAATCGATGCCCAACTCCACGCGCGTTCGCGAACCGAAGTACTTGCCAGCGAAGAGGCTTGTCCTTTTGTTGCTGTTCTCCTGTTGCAGATCACTGGCGGCCGGCATAAATTCGTAGTTGCCCCGACTGGCTCCGACCCCCGCATACCAGCCGGTTGAGGGCCACACATAACGCCCGGTCACCCTGTAAAACGAACTGTCGATGCCTGTCTCGGCGGGCGAATCGAGAAACGGGCCGTCGTTGTCCGCGGGTTCCCGGAGCGTCGACTGAGTCGCGCCGATCGAAATGAGGCTTCTGGGATTGAGGAACGTCGCCAGGTCGTAGGGGGCCGAGTCGTCGTCCACGGGGGAAAAATAGTACGTCACGCCCATCGCCGCGGCGCTGTCGTCACTGGTTCGAGCGCTGGAGTTTTCCAGGAGGCTGCCGGCAACCTCCCAGGAAAACTCCTCGGCCAGGGTCGGCTTCAGGGTCGAGAGGCAGGTGCCTGTCAGGGCGGCCAGGACTGCTATGCGGGGTGCCAAGACGGTGTTCATGGGTGCGATTCCTTTGAGTCGATGTGCGACCGCAGTTGGGTTCAAGGAATCCGATTCTACCCCTTCACCTTGAAACCATGAATACCGAAAGCGGATAGCCGGCATCCAACTCAAGGAGATTGCGGTTTCCTTGTGGAGGAACGCGGCAACGCCGGGGTGCTCAGGCGCCCGCAGGTTTCGGCGCGTTACGTCGGTTGACAAGGCGCGCTCGATTCCGAGTGCTTGTTGCGCCGTCGATCCTGCGCCAGGGCTGAACCGCCACCGGCCGGGCGCGGCCGGATAGCGACGCGGGCCTGAACGGCGTGCGATCGTGGTCGACCCGCACCCGGACCAGCTGTGCCAGCGACTGGGCGCCGATCTTGCGCATCACACCGGCTCGATACACTTCGACCGTGCGCAGGCTGAGGCCAAGTTCGTGGGCGATGACCTTGTTCATCTTGCCGTCGGTCACGCCGTCGAAAACCTGCCGTTCCCGGCGGGTCAGCTTGGCCATGCGGTCGGCGATCAGGCGGTGGTGGCGCAGCAGGCGGCGGTTGCCCGCGTCGATCTGCAGCGCTTCGTTGATGCGGTTGAGCAACTCGTCCTCGCGAAGCGGCTTGCTCATGAAATCCAGCGCGCCGCGGCGCATCGCTTCAACCGCCATGTGGATGCTGCCGTGGCCCGTGATGAAGATGATAGGGATCCGGCAGCCCTCGTCCCGAAGGCGTCCCTGCAATTCCAGGCCGGACATTCTGGGCATGCGGATGTCCAGAATGAGGCAGCCGCCGATGGTCGGATCGTAGTCGGCGAGAAAATCGGGGGCGCACGGATAGGCTCGATGCCTGTAGCCCAGGTTGGTCAGCAAGCGGCACAGGCTATGGCGAATAGTGCGGTCGTCGTCGACCACGAATACGGTTTGAAGGTATTCCATGGCAATAGCACCTTGCGGGAACAATGTGGGAGTGTCGTCCGGCGGCTGATGGCGGCCGGAACACGCGCCGAGATGGCTCAGGGTGTCACTGCCGGACGGGTGGCGGTGGAGCGGTTTCGGCCCGGTTGACGAGTGCGCCGGCGCGCCGGTTGGGTGCACCGTGTCGGAAGCATGCCAGGTTGCGGTAGTTGTGGACACCTCGACCCGCTTCACATATTGCCCGGAGGCTGGAAATCTACTCCTTCAGTCATTCCAGGTCAGACTGCGACCGGCACCGAACTGCTTTGGGATCGGTCAGAAAATCCGGGCGCAGGACGCCCGATTCTAGCAGCGTGCCGGCACGGCTCCGAATTAGGGTAAACCCGTACTGTTGGACAAGGAATTGTCGATTCGTGACGTCACGGTTCCGACACCGCCCGCGCACGGTACCATGGGTGCATGCGCATCCTGCACGTTGAAGCCGGTCGCCACCTCTACGGGGGCGCGCGCCAGGTCTGTTACCTGATTCAGGGGCTCGCCGCGGAGGGCGTGGAAAACATCCTGGTCTGCGCAAGGGGTAGCGGGATCGCCGGCGAGGTGCGTGGCGCCACAGTCGCGGAACTTCGGATAGCCGGTGATCTGGACATGTTCTGGGCCGGTCCGCTCCTGAAACTGATCAGGGCGCACGCGCCTTCGGTCGTGCACGTACACTCGCGGCGAGGGGCCGACCGGGTGGGCGGATGGTGCGCGCGGCGGGCCGGCGTGCCGGCCGTGCTGACGCGCCGCGTGGACAGCAGGGAACCGGCGTGGTGGGCCCGGCGCAAGTACCGGCGCTACCACCTGGTAACGGCCATCTCCTCGGCGGTGGAATCGGAACTGGTGGACCGTGTAGGTCTGGAAGCGTCCCGGGTCGCCAAGGTAGTCAGTGCGGTCGATGCCAGACGCCATCGGGCCGGGAGCGGGGCGCGAAGCCGTCTGGATGCCGCCTTCGGCCTGCCGCCCGGATCGATCGTCGTCGGCGTCGTGGCGCAACTCATCCCTCGCAAGGGTCACTCGCTGCTGCTGGATTGCTTGCCGGAGGTGGTTCGGCTCCATCCCGAAGTCCAGGTGCTGTTCTTCGGGCGCGGGCGGCTTGAAGGGGCGTTGCGACGGAAGATCGCCGCGTCGGGTGTTGCGGGCCGGGTGCGGCTTGCGGGATTCAGGGAAGACCTGGCTGCGTTGCTACCGGGACTGGACCTGCTCGTGCATCCGGCGCTGAGGGAGGGCCTGGGTGTGGCCGTGCTCGAGGCGGCAAGTGCCGGCGTACCGGTGTTGGCCTCCGGCGCCGGAGGTATCCCCGACATCATCGAGAGCGGACGCCACGGCCTGCTGTTCGAGGCGGGAGATCGCCAGGCGCTGCGGGATGGCATCCTGCGCATGCTCGGCGATGCGGATCTTCGGCTTCGGCTGGCCCGTGCGGGACGGAAGCGGGTCGAGGCCGATTTTTCCGTCGGGCGAATGTGCCGGAGCTACGTCGAAATCTACAATCGCGTTCTGAGGTGGCAAACATGATTTCCCCTGATGTTCAGTTGACCTCGCTGGCCGGGAAACTGGGGGCGGCCCTGCGCGCCAGGGGCGCGTGTGTCGCCATTGTGGAATCCTGCACCGGCGGTTGGGTGGCCAAGGCGATAACCGATGTGCCCGGCAGCTCGGAGTGGTTCGGCTGGGGTTGGGTCACCTATTCCAACGAGGCCAAGCTCAGGCTGGTGGGCGTGCCCGGGGAATTGCTGGCCGTCCACGGAGCCGTCAGCGGCGAGGTCGTGGAAGCCATGGCGCGTGGCGCGCGGCATTTGAGCGGCGCGGAATTTGCGGTTGCCGTCAGTGGTGTCGCCGGACCCGGAGGGGGCACGACGCGAACGCCCGTCGGAACGGTTTGGTTTGCCTGGGCGGGTCCATGGGACGCCAGGCAGGATGACCTTGCGGGCCGTGCGGACGACGGCGCCCTGGAGTCAGCCGCGCGTCGTGCTCCAGGGATGATCGGGCGTCGCGTGTTTTGCGGCGACCGAGAGGCCATCCGCCGCCAGACCGTGGCCCATGCGCTCACCGGTTTGCTGACACGGCTCGGCCGAGATTCGCGCGTGGTCGGCGATACTCCTGTGGGCAGCGGCGGCGAGTCCGGCTGACGCCCGGAGCAGTCGAATCAAGGCGGCAGGATTGATTGCGGAAGAACCTTGCAGGCGGCGGGTATTCTTCGCGCTCTGGCCCGGGGAAGATACGCGCAGGGCGCTCTTGCGCGCGACCCGCTCGGCGGTAAGGCGCTCCGGCGGTCGCGGTACGCCTCCGGGCAACCTGCACATCACGCTGGCCTTTCTTGGCCCCTTGACGGAGACGGATCTCGCGACGGTGGTCGGCGTGCCACCGGTGCCCTGCAGCAAATTCACGATCGAGTTGGACAAGCTCGGATACTGGCCGCGCTCAAGAGTACTGTGGCTGGGCTCAACCCATCTCCCGGCCGAGCTGCTGCGTCTGGAGCGCAGACTTTGGTGCGCGCTGGCGGAAATCGGCTTCGAGCGTGAACGCAGGCCGTTTTGTCCCCATGTAACCCTGGCCCGCAAGGCCAGGTCCGTGGTTGCGCCGGTTCACACCGTCGCCTGGCCCGTGTCGAAACTGGGATTGGTCGAGTCCATACCGGGTGCCCGCCACCCCGTCTATGAGGTGCTCCGGGAATGGACGTTGGACCGCGCCAGCTGACTCGACAGTGTGCGTGGGCTGGTCGATTTGTCTGTGAAACCCATGGATTTGCCCGTCGCATTCCAACGCGTCCTGACGCACCATGGTCACGAAACGACCGGGCTGCCGACGCAATTCCCCGGAACGGACATTGGAGTGGCGCGCTGCCTTTCAAGCAACGCCGTATCCCTTGCCGAGCGGAATCTGTGAAATAATCAGTCTAGGCCAGACACTTGATTCGCTGAACCGACGAGAACACTCAAATGGAAGACAAGCGTAAGCGGGCGCTCGCAGCCGCCTTGGGACAGATTGAAAGGCAATTCGGCAAGGGCTCGGTCATGCGCTTGGGGGACGCTATCGCAAGCCAGGACATCGACGTGGTTTCGACGGGTTCCCTGGGGCTGGATGTCGCGCTGGGAATCGGCGGGTTGCCCAAGGGGCGCGTCGTGGAGATATACGGACCCGAGTCGTCCGGCAAGACCACGCTGACCCTTCAGGTCGTGGCCGAGGCCCAGCGCGGCGGAGGCACTGCCGCCTTCGTGGACGCCGAGCACGCCCTGGACCCCGTCTACGCGGGCAAGCTCGGCGTCAATGTGGACGAATTGCTGATTTCCCAGCCGGATACCGGCGAGCAGGCTCTTGAAATCACCGACATGCTGGTGCGTTCGGGAGCCGTGGACGTCATTGTCGTGGACTCGGTGGCGGCGCTGACGCCCAAGGCGGAAATCGAGGGTGAGATGGGCGATTCGCACGTGGGCCTGCATGCGCGCCTCATGTCCCAGGCGCTGCGCAAGCTCACCGCCAACATCAAGCGCTCCAACTGCATGGTGATCTTCATCAACCAGATTCGGATGAAGATCGGCGTCATGTTCGGAAGCCCGGAAACCACCACGGGCGGCAACGCCCTGAAGTTCTACTGCTCCGTTCGTCTGGATATCCGCCGCATCGGCGCCATCAAGAAGGCCGACGAGGTGATGGGCAACCAGACACGGGTCAAGGTGGTCAAGAACAAGATGGCGCCGCCCTTCAAGATGGCCGAGTTCGAAATCCTTTACGGAACCGGCATTTCCCGCGAGGGCGAACTCATCGACCTCGGCGTGCAGGAAAACCTCGTCGAGAAATCCGGTTCGTGGTACAGCTACCGGGGCGACCGCCTCGGTCAGGGCAAGGACAACGTCCGCGAGTTCCTCAAGGCCAACGCGGAAATCGCCTCGAGCATCGAATCCGAGTTGCGCGCCAGGCTGTTGCCGGGCTTGCCGGAGACTGAACCCCGCAGCGAGGACACGGAGGGTGTCGCTCTCGAGCAAGCCTGAGCCGACGGAACCTCCGCGGGAGGAACCTTTGCGCGCGTGCCGCAAGCAGGCGCTGGACCTGCTCGCCCGCCGGGAGCACAGCCGGCTTGAGCTAAGCCGCAAACTTCTTGCGCGTTCCCATGACCGTGAGGTGGCGGAAGAGGTGCTCGACGTGCTGCAGCGGGAAAGGCTGCTGGACGAAGTCCGGTTTGCGGAACAGTTCGTTCGCGGGCGTGTGGGCCGGGGCCAGGGGCCCGCGAAGATACGTGCCGAGCTTCTTCAGCGGGGTGTCGGCGATGCGCTCATCGACGCCGCATTGACGGAAGCCGAATGCGATTGGACCATGCTGGCGGCCGCCGCAAGGCGCAAGCGGTTCGGAGCGGCCGCTCCGGGCGCGTATCGCGAACGGGTCCGGCAGGCGAGATTTCTTCAGGCGCGGGGATTCGGACACGAACAGATTCAGGCGGCGCTGGAATTGCAGATCGATTCCGATTAGGTTGGCGGCTTGCCTGACGGGCTTGACATGAAACCCACCACCAACGAACTTCGCCGGTCTTTCCTGGAATTCTTTCGGGACAGGGGGCACGAACAGGTCCCCAGCGCGCCGCTGGTACCGGCCAATGACCCGACGCTGCTGTTCACCAACGCGGGCATGGTGCAGTTCAAGGATGTATTTCTCGGCCGCGAGGAACGCGAAATCCGGCGTGCTGTGACGTCGCAGCGCTGCGTCAGGGCGGGAGGCAAACACAACGATCTGGAGAACGTCGGCTATACCGCCCGGCACCATACATTCTTCGAGATGCTCGGCAACTTCAGCTTCGGCGACTACTTCAAGCGCGAGGCGATCGAGTACGCGTGGGAATACGTCACCGAAGTCCTGGGACTGTCGCCGGAACGTCTCTGGTGCACGGTTTATACGGACGACGACGAGGCTGCGGACCTTTGGCTGAACCACATTGGCGTGGACCCGAAGCGGTTCGGGCGGATGGGAGAGAAAGACAACTTCTGGGCCATGGGAGATATCGGGCCATGCGGGCCCTGCAGCGAGATCTTCTACGATCACGGTCCGGACGTGGCGGGCGGCCCCCCGGGTTCGGCGGACGAAGACGGCGACCGCTTCGTGGAGATCTGGAACCTGGTGTTCATGCAGTTCGACCGCAAGGAGGACGGCGAACTGGTTCCGCTGCCCAGGCCGTCCGTGGACACGGGAATGGGACTGGAACGGTTGGCCGCGGTCATGCAGGGTGTTCATTCCAATTATGGGACGGACCTGTTCAGGAATCTCATCCGCGATGCCATGGAGGTGACGAAGACGGCACAGCCGGAGCATCAGTCGCTCCGGGTCATCGCCGATCACATCAGGGCCTGCTCGTTCCTGATCACCGATGGCGTGGTGCCGGGAAACGAGAAACGCAGTTACGTGTTGCGCCGAATCATTCGACGCGCGGTTCGGCACGGCTACCAGCTCGGCGTACAGGAACCCTTCCTTTGCAGGCTGGTAAGCTCCGTCGTGGCGGAAATGGGGGCGGCCTATCCCGAATTGACGGCGCAACAGGCCCACGTGGAGCGGGTCTTGCGCCGTGAGGAAGAGCGCTTTGCGGAGACGTTGGCCGGAGGGATGCGGATACTGGAAAACGCCGTCGAAGGACTCGGCAAAGGCGGCGTCATTCCCGGGGAAACCGTCTTTACCCTGTACGACACGTATGGCTTTCCCAGGGACCTGACCGCCGACTTCGCCCGCAACCGCAATCTCGCCATAGACGAGGACGGGTTCAATGACCGCATGGAAGCGCAGCGCCGGCGCGCCCGGGAGAGCCGGAGCTTCGGCGGATACGGCACGGCGCCACCGGTCCTGTCCGAAGCCACGACCTTCCTGGGGTACCGGATGCTCGACGCCTCGGCGACGGTGAAGGCGCTGTTCGCGGGCGGCGAGTCCGTTGAATTCCTGGAAGCTGAAACGAGCGGCGCCGTGGTGCTTGACCGCACGCCCTTCTATGCTGAATCCGGTGGCCAGGTGGGCGATACCGGCTCGTTGAACGGCGATGACGCGCTGTTTCAGGTGCGGGACACCATCAGGTTCGGGGAGGCTCATGGTCACATCGGGGTGATGTCCGAGGGCGGGCTCCGCGTGGGCGACCGGTTGCGGGCGCGGGTCGACGCCGGGCGGCGTGCGGCCATCGTGCTCAACCACTCCGCCACTCACCTGTTGCACGCGGCGCTTCGTTCCGTGCTGGGCACCCACGTGCGGCAACGCGGTTCGCTGGTGGCGCCGGATCGGCTGCGTTTCGATTTTTCGCATCACCAGCCGGTTTCCGACGAAGAATTGCGGCGCATCGAGCGCCTGGTGAATCGGCAGATCCGGCTGAATGCCGACGCCGAGATCACGGAGTTGCCGTACGACGAGGCGATCGCGTCGGGCGCCATCGCCTTCTTCGGCGACAAGTACAGCGGCGTCGTGCGCGTGCTCAAGCTCGGTGATTTCTCCATGGAATTGTGCGGCGGCACGCACGTTGCCCGAGCAGGCGACATCGGCTTGTTGAAGATCACCTCCGAGGCCGGGGTCGCGGCCGGCGTGCGCCGCATGGAAGCGGTCACCGGTGAGAGGGCCGAGGACTGGGTGGAGGCCAGCGAAGGGCTGTTGCGCAATGTCGCGGGTCTGGTCAATGGCGCTCGCGACGAAGTGGCCGATCGGGTCGCGCAGTTGGTGGAGCGGAACCGGGGACTTGAGCGCGAGGTGCAGGCGCTCAAGGGTCAACTGGCCAGCGGGGGCGGGCGCGACCTGCTGGCCGAGGTGGTGGAAGTCAAGGGCGTCAAGGTGCTTGCCACGCGGATCGACGGCGTCGATCCGTCTCCGCTCAGGGACGCGGCCGACAAACTCCGGGACCAACTGGGAACGGGTGTGGTCGTGCTGGGTAGCGTGCAAGGGGAAAAGGTCCGCCTGGTGGCCAACGTTTCCAGGGATCTCACCGACTCGCTTCACGCCGGTCGTCTGGTCGGAGCGGTGGCCCGGCGGGTCGGCGGCAAGGGCGGCGGACGGGCGGATTTCGCCCAGGCGGGCGGAACGCAGCCCGACAACCTCGACGACGCGCTGGCTCTTGTCCCGTCACAGGTATCGAGCGCACTCGAATAGGTGTTTCTTCGTCCTCCCGCGGTTCCCTCGACTCCTTTGCAGGCGGAAAATGCGATAACATGAAATCGCTGGAGCCGGGCGTCGCCCCTTGCGGGTCGCGCTCCATGCAAGGGAACCGACCATGGAATTCAACGGAACAAGGTCGGCCTGCCGCACTCAAATTACGCAATGGCGGCAGGTGCCAGAAAGGAGTTTGGATATGCTGATCTTGACCCGGCGCGTTGGGGAGAGCGTGGTGATCGGCGGGGATGTGACCGTCACCGTGCTTGGCGTCAAAGGCAATCAGGCGCGCCTTGGCGTGAACGCGCCCAGAGACATCGCCATTCATCGCGAAGAAATTCATGAGCGCATCAAGCGCGAACAGACCGCGGTCGAGGCGGAAAGGAACCGTGCCCTGGGTGCCGGGCACTGACCTTCGATACGCGTGCCAATTCTCCGGAGAGGTGGCTGAGTGGTTGAAAGCGCTCCCCTGCTAAGGGAGTAAGGGTTAAAAGCCCTTCGAGGGTTCGAATCCCTCCCTCTCCGCCACTCAGAAACGGCCGGCGAATCCCGGATAATCCCGCGGATACTTGTAGACGCGATACTTGCGCCCGTTTTCGGGAACGATGTAATCGAGCACACGTTCGCCCTCGGGCGTGACTTCAATGATCTGCTTGTTGTGCCCGTTGACGAATATCGTGTTGCCGTTCGGCATGCGGTCCCAGCCGCTCATGAAGGGCGAGAAGTAGTCTTCATCGGCATCTGCGTTCCACGACCAGACCAGTTCGGGTTCGCGGCCGGGGTCGTAACTCCCGTCGGCGCGGACAGGCAATCGCATTTCCAGCAGGTCCGTATACGAATTCTCGAAGTCCATGCCGAGTTCCGGATCGAACGTGCCGTCGAGGCTTCGTTTCGTGCCGTTGTTGTAGACGAGGAGGTTTCCCTCTCCCGGCAGGCCTTCGGCAATCCATCGGGCATCGTGCTGCCAGAACAGCGTCGCGTCATCCAGCGTTCCGCTCCTGGTGGTGAAGGGATTGCCCCAACGATAGATCAGGTCGCCGCCACGGCCGTATCGTCCCCCGCTGTCCCCGGCCGCCTCGGCCATGGTGGTGCCGTGATCGATGAACCATAGCTCGCCGTAGGCTGCGGAGCTCAGCAAGATCTGGTCCAGCTCCGGGTGGTAGTCGACACTGTTGACATGGTGCATCTGCCCGGCGATGAACAATACGAAGTCTTGCCTCAGATAATTGATGTCGATCTTGCCCAGCGCCGATTCGACATCGCCGTAGTTGGCGCGGTCGGGGAATCTGTCCTGGACAAGGTGATCCCAGCTGTTCCACTGCCAGACGATTTCCGTGGATCCATCTTCGAGATTGGGCTGAAGCTCGACCACCTTGTCGAGCCAGATCGTTTCCGCAGTCGGAAACACGCCGTCCCAGCCCATTGCGCGCACCTCTTCAGGACTGAAACCCGTATAGGCGATTGCCAGTATGTTGCCATTCGGCATGTAGTCGACATCGTGGTGAAACACGTGCTTGCCTGGCACATCCATCTGGTATTCCCAGACCACGTTGCTGTCCCAGTCGAGGAGTTGAATGGTTCCCGCGGCACCGACCGGATAATTTCCGCTGTGTAGCCAGTGATGGGTGGATACCGTGCGCAACAGCAATCCGTTTTCGAGCAGATAGGCCACCGAACCCTCCGGCTGATAGCGTGCCGGTTCCCACCGGTGAACCGTTTCGCCATTCATGTCCGTCAGATAGATGCGGTTGCCGTTCTGCCCGCTGAATGCGCCATCGTGTACAAGCGTGTAACCGTCGAAGGCGCGCTCGTCCGTACCCGGCAATATGTCGCCGACTAGTTCGCTCTCGTAGCTGTTCATTCGCCGCATCATGTCCATGTTGGCGAAATTCGCAGCGCCGGGGCCGCCGATGTCGGGTCCTGCGCCTGCAGGCGGCCCATTGGGAGCCGGTCCATCGGCAGGCGGGTCGCCGGGAGGCGGCCCCGGAGGTCCCGGCGGATTCAGCTCCTCGTGACTGAGATTCCAGTCGCCGTCTCGGTCGAGGTACGCCAGGGAGCGGCCCGCGCGAGCCAGCTCGTCGGCGGACACGCTCAGGTCGCCGTCTTCGTCCAGCGCGCGTATGACGTACTGCTGCCGAATCATCCCGCGAATCGGTGCCGGGCCGCCCATTTCCTCAAGGCTCAGAGCGCCATCATTGTCGACGTCGAGGCTCGACAGGCGCTGCGTCGCTTGCTGGACTTCGTCGGTCGACAACGCCTGGTCATCGTCGGCATCCAGCGTACGGAAGACGGTTTGCAGCCGTTCCATCCCGGGTGGCACGGGTTGCGCGACCGCCAAACCTGCAAGCGTGAGGGAAAGGGACAGGGTTGCTGCGGCGGGGTACTTGTTCATGTGGATCTCGTCTTCGGAAATGGTGGGTGTACTGGCTTGTGGCGGCTTCGCGGACTTGTGGCGCTCCTCGGGCGCCCATGCGCCGCGACATGTATTCAAGCTCGTCTCCCGGGTCTTTGCGCGCCAGGCATTCAGCACATGGATGCAACGTCGAAGCAGACCGCGTCGTAAACTGCCTCTCCGCGTGTGCCGTCCGGCAGGATCTGGTCATAGACCTTCATCGTCGCAGCATTGAAGACGACATGGTTGCCGCCGTGGGGACCGCCCCAAGAAAGGAAGAAAACACCGTCGGCGACCTGGGTCGCGTGCGTCGCATGAGATGTTTCGTCTGCGCCATCTTCACTGACAACAGTTGCGTCGTCTGTTACCTCGACGCTCGTGATGCCGCGGTCAGTCTCGTACCGAAGCACTTTGCCCCGCAGTGCATCCCTGGCCGCCAGGTCCGCAGGCGAAAGCGGGCCCGCTTCCGGCGGTGCGTCGAGCGGACCCGCCAGGCCGGCGCGCCGAGCGTTGGCCATCAGGGTCCGCATCCGTTCGTCGGGACTCATCACGTCTCCTTCGGGAGCGGAGCAATCGCTTGAGTTTCGGCAATGCACGACGCCATGAATCAGCCGGAACCGGTCACCTTCCCCGAGATGCGCGTACACGGTCATGGCGTCGAAATTGACCACCACATTGTCACCTCCGTCGCCACGGGTCGGCCAGGACATAAAATAGATGTTGTTGTCGATTTTCGATACTTGCGGGCTGACCGAGGCGTCGACACCATCGAACAATCCGCCGACGCCACGCCACTTCAGGCGGTGTTCCGCCATCAACAGCTGGAATCCGCCGAAATCGAAATACTCGTAATTGATGACATCCCCATCCAGGTCGGCGTAGCCGGAGCCCTGCGGGGTGGCTTCCTGCGAGACGGCCGGATGAAGCGGCAGCATCGCCGCGGCGGGGCACAGCAACAGCATCAAACAGACGGCAAGATTGTTCCAGGCCATTCGATCACTCCTCGTTACCTGTCAAGTAGGCGATCAGCGCTTCAAGTTCCGAGTCGGAAATCTCCGTCGGTCGAAACGGCGCCATGCCATTCGTCCAGGTGCGCAACACGGCCCTGACATATTCGGGCGCAAGATCGGTGCGCTCGGTCAGCAACGCGGGCAGGGCACCCTGATATCTCGCCTGCAGCACGTAGGTTCCGCCTTTCTGCACACCGGCGCCGTGGCAGTACTCGCACTTGTCCTGAAAGATGCGTTCCCCCAACGCGAGCGTGGAGTCCTGGGCCCCGGCGTCGCTATCATACGGCAATGTCAGCATCGACAGCGAGGCGATCAGCGCCCCAATCACGGTCATTCTGGTCATGCGCGGTCCTCCCGGTAGCGGCGGGGCCAGATGCCGCTCTTGCCCGGCGCCAGGATGCCGTTGGGGTCCAATGTGTCCTTGATGGTCTCAAGGAATCGCATCAGGGCATGATCGTTCCAGGCATAGGCGCCGGCGGCCTCATCGGCGAACGGTGTCGGCGCGCGATATTCGCCATAGCCGAGTCGGCCGGCTTCTTCGATCAGCGCTCTCGCCATTTCCCGCGTGCGGGCATTGGCTTCCGGATCGTTGCGGCTGACGGGCGCGGCGCCCAGTGCGATCAGGCTCCAGGGCGAGTGGTTGTGCAGGGCGCCGCCGAAGTATCTCCGGCCGTATTGCCGGTAGACTCGGTCGTAGACTTCCCGAAACTCCCAATAGGCCTGCCCGTCGAACGGCAGGACCATCGAGATGAACACGCCCCCGTGGTTCCACAGCGGGGTCTCCTGAAACGAGGGTATTCCCGCGAGCATCTTGTGGCGGCTCTCCCAGTTGTCCTGGTCATCGTAGGGCGCGGTGAATTTCTCGGTCTCGTAGCTTGCGCCGGGAATAGCCGAACTGAATTCGTCCTGAATTTCTTCCCAGTTCGCCTCGACAACGCGGTCGTATCCATACAGACCGAGACGGAAACTCCACCCCGGCAGTCGAGGTGGTGCGCCCGGTCCGTCGGCACCGGGCGGCCCGCCGGGACCACCCAACCCGCCCATTGGGGGATCGATGGGCGCCGCCGCCCATGGATCGACTCCCGGAACGTGCGGACCGAGACTGACGGCATTGTCGATGGCGCCACCCAGTCTGAGTTTCCGCAGCGTGTCGATCATCGGCACGATGTCTTCATTGTTGGGCGCGATCACCAGGCTTGAGCGAAATGCCGGGGGATGCTGAATCAGCCGCACGCCGACCTTGGTGACGATGCCGTAATTCGATTGCGAGAACATCCCCTGCACGTGGGGACCCAGGCCGTAGGGATACTGCGCCCAGGTGCCGGAACCTTCGATGGCGGCCATGCCCGTGCGGATGACTTCGCCCGTGGGCAGAACCACCTCGAGGCCGCTCAACGCCCGGTAGCGTTCGCCATTTAGCCCGTACCCCACGCCGCGTTCGAGTCCGATCGCGACGATGCTCGAGTACGCCGGGGAAGGCCCGTCGATCCAGAGCCGGAGTCCGCGGCGCTGGATTTCCTGCCACAGTTCGTACTGGCTGACGCCCGGTTCAACGATGGCCGTTGCGTTGGCCTCGTCCAGTTCAAGGATGCGGTTCATTCGCTTCAGATCGATCATGATCGACCCGGCAACGCGTGATTCCGTTCCGCCGTACCCGAAATTCTTGCCCGTCGAGAACGCCCAGGTCGGAATTCCGTAGGCGTTTGCGATCCGCAGCACTCCCTGCACGTGCTCGACGGTGCGCGGCGCCACCGCCGCCGATGGGATCGGCTCGTCATCCGTTCCAATCAAGGGCGAATACGGGTCGCGGTAGGTTTCGATGTGGGCGTCGCTCGAAAATACCCATTCGTCTCCGACGACCTCGCGCAGTTCGGCCATTGCGCTGTCAAAATCCTGTTGCGAGAGTCCTTGCGGTAGTGGCATTTTCCAGATCCTCTATTGCGGTGTTTCGTGCGGCGTTCGCTGTCTGGTTTCGAATGGGCGTTACGGGGCGGTCAGCCGCGAATCGGCGCGATGACCCAGGCGGCAAATTGGGTTGGACCAGGCCGATCACCCGGCCACGCCGGCGAGGTCATGCAGAAATCGAGCAGGCGCCGGAGATTGCTCGACAACGCGAACCCATCCGGCGAAGCGGAGTCGATCGACTGACGGATTGTCTCGCGGCCCGCGTCAACGTCCATCGTGATGTCGAGGCGCAGTACCTGCCGGTATCCGACATCGCGGGCGCACGAACGCATCACCGCGGAGTCGAGGTCCGATGTGAAGCCGGCAATCACCGTGGACCCTTCCAGGCATGCGCGACGCAATGAATCGAACCAGACCCGGGTCAGATCTCCACGAATCGAACAGCACCGGGCTCCGGTCGAACGCGCGAGACCTGACAGGAATTCGTGGTCTGCAAGCCTCCCGTCCATGATGATGGTGTCGAATGGGAGCCGGATCTGGCCGGCCGCCGCGGCGAAGCCGAAGGCACCGTGGCCGACCGAGTTCAGCGACAGTGCCGTCACGCCGGCGGTAAGGATTTCCCTTCGTGTCATCGTGCTCATAGGCGTCGGACCGTCGACCGGAATGCCGCTATAACGACTGATGGCGGTGGCATGGGTATTGACTCGCTCCGTAGTTCAGTTCAATTATACAATTTGACAGTCGTAAAGTTAATGGCCCGATTTTATGGTGTCCGTCATGAAACCAGGCAAGGCGGACGGCGATTCAGACTCGGGGCTGCGCCGAAGTGATTGAGCTCGAAGTGCGGGAGTTTTCGCCTATCTGGCGAAGCTTCTCACAATCGCATCGGTATGCGCGTCGACCACTTCGTCGATCGGCACCCCGGAAAAGTGCAGGCTCTCCTTGGCGACAATAATGCGATGCAGGATGGCGCCCTGAAAGACGAAAAACAGATCGTCGAAGGGAATCCGCGCGATGACGCCGGCGTCCTGTGCCTGGGTGAGCAGTCGTTCAATCAGCGTGCGAGTACTCGATATCTGGCGCTCGAGGAGCCGCTGATAGCGGTCCGAGTTCTCCCTGGCCGGGCGGTTGACCAAGGCTTCATGGTAGTGGATGCAGGGAATCTCGGGTGATGCGAGCGTGAATTCGACAATGGTCCTGACGCATTTGCGGAATTGATCCAGCGGGTCGGCCCCATCGCCCGACACGTTCAATGCCCGGTGGAACTCCTGGAATTCTTCAAAACGCACATCAAGCGCCGCATCCCACAAGTCCCGCTTCGATCCGAAGTGGTGGCCGATGAGCTGATGATTGACTCCGGCCTCGTCCGCGATGGTGCGCAGCGAGACCGCGTCGAACCCATGGCGCGCAAAGGCCTTGAGCGCAGCCTTCAGGATCCGCCGCCGCGTCGAGGGCCCGTCGCGGAACGGGGCTTGGGGGTTCAATCGAATGGCGGTCTGGCTCAAGGCCTGTTCCTGAGCATGGCGGTCTACGAAGCAGCACCTTAGCCTAGCACAGACTGGTGCTTTTCAAGTCGAGGCGCGAGCTCTGAGGGCATCGAATCCAGGTGGTCTTGTTGTTGAACTCGCCTGTTCTCCTGCCTATGATGGGCGTCAAATGGGGACGCCACGGTCGCGGCGAGTCTGGGCCGGGGAATAATCTGGTCGCTTGGACGGTGTATCTGCATGAGCGTTTCTGAGGGTGCCGGCAACCGTGAACTCCTGCAGTTCTCGGTGGCGAATGACTTGCGGGACATCGCTGTCGCGGCTGGCAAGATCGAAGAATTCTGCTCCTGCAACGGCATACCCACGGACACCGTTTACGCCGTCAACCTGTCGGTGGACGAACTGCTGACCAATACCATCAGCTACGGCTACGAGGATGGCGGGGAGCATCGCATCGAGTTGCAGGTACGGCTGCAAGGCGGCGTGATCACCGTGGAGATTTCCGACGACGGCATCGAATTCTCGCCGGACAGCGCGGCCGAGCCCGCCACCCGGGCTTCACTTGAAGAACGGAAGGTGGGTGGATTGGGCATTTTCCTCACGCGTCAGATGATGGACAGCTTCGATTACCGGCGTGAAGACGGTCGTAACGTCGTGACGCTGACCAAGAAGGCGGCTACTTCCAGCTGAGACTACACGTCATGCATCACCCTCTGCGCGGCCTGGCCGCATGCCTGCGGCGCCGACGTCGTGATCCGAAGCCACACCTTGTTATCTGGGCGCTGGCGGCCTGCGCCGTTCCGTCGATCGCCGGTGCGGCGGTCGAAAGTGAAACGCAATTTGTCCTCAACACCTTTTCGTTCCTCATCTGGGGTGCGCTGGTCATGTGGATGTGCGCGGGCTTCACGATGCTGGAGTCCGGGTCGGTACGCACCAAGAACGCTTCGGTCATCTGTCTGAAGAATATCGGACTGTACTCCATCGCCGGACTGACCTTTTACCTGATCGGCTACAACCTGATGTATGTCGGCGTGCCGGAAGGCGGCTGGGCCGGGTCGCTTGGACCGTTCTACGGTACCAGTCCGGACGAAATCGCACTGCTGCAGGGGCGCGAGGAAGCCCTGGACGCCGTCGTGGCCAACGGCTATTCGACCATGTCGGACTGGTTCTTCCAGATGGTGTTCGTCGCAACGACCGCTTCGATCGTTTCCGGTGCCCTGGCGGAGCGCGTCAAGCTGTGGTCTTTCTTTCTGTTTGTCGCGGTGCTGACAGCGGTGATCTACCCGATCGTGGGGTCCTGGACATGGGGTGGGGGATGGCTTGGCGCCATGGGCTTCCAGGACTTCGCCGGCTCGACCATCGTCCACGGCACGGGCGGGTGGGCAGCTCTGGCAGGGGCCATCATTGTGGGTCCCAGAACGGGCAAGTTCCGGCGGGACGGCACGGTCAAGCCCACACCGCCGTCGAACGTGCCCGCGGTCACCCTTGGTGTATTCATCCTCTGGCTTGGCTGGTTCGGCTTCAACGGCGGGTCACAGCTTGCGCTTTCCGGCGCCATCGACGCCGTATCCGTAAGCAACATTCTGGCCAATACCAACCTTGCCGCCGCGGCGGGCGTGTTGGCGGCCATTTGCGTGTCGAGGCCGATATTGGGCCGAATCGACCTGTTTGCGGGCCTCAACGGGGCCATCGCGGGGCTGGTCGCCATCACGGCGGGTCCCGATATCGTCGCACATCAATGGGCCATCGTGATCGGTGCGGTGGGCGGCGTGGTCTGCGTTTCCGGTCTGGCCGTCATGGAACGCATCAAGGTGGACGATGTTGTTGGTGCGGTTTCCGCGCACCTGTTCGCCGGCATCTGGGGCACGCTGGCCGTGTGTATCGCGGCAGGCGGCAACCTGCTGGTGCAGTTGGCCGGAGTCGCCGCGATCGGAATTTTCGTTTTCGGAACCGCGATGGTCACGTGGCTGATCATTGACAGGACCCTGGGCGCCCGCGTTCCGCCGGCTGTGGAGGAATTGGGACAGGATGCCGCGGAACTTGGCATTGAAGCCTATCCTGAATTCGTGCTCATGCCCGAGGAAATGGACAGTTGACCGAACAATGCCATGAGGGAGGCGCAAGGTGCCGGAATCCTTGGATGGGCGGCCGTGAATTTACCATTCCATGCTAGAATGCGCGTCGTCCGAGTCCACGCTCAAGATTGAACCTAACGCAGCAAATTAAGGAACACGGGTCCGATGCACATAAGCACTGAAACTACGGACAAGGCCCTGATCGCAATGGCCGAGGGTCGAATTGACGGCACCAATGCTCAAGACTTTGAGAGTGCCGTGCAGACCGCTATTGGCGACTGCGAGGGTGCCGTCATCATCGATTGTGCGAATCTTTCGTACATCAGCAGCGCGGGACTGCGGGCAATTCTGATCATTGCCAAGTCGCTGGGACAACGCAAGGTGCAGTTTGCGCTCTGTTCGCTTTCCGATCCCATCGCGGAGATCTTCCAGATCAGCGGGTTTGACCAGATCATCTCGACCCATCCTACGCGGGACGAGGCGCTGGCCGCCGTGGAAGGCTGATCGCGCGCGTCCGACTGCCCACCGTGGCCATGGTCGAGCCGACGGTGTCGGTGATGGTCGGTTTGATAATCCCTCCGGTCCTCCCGGGCGCCGGCCAACGCTCCTGCCGATGAACCCACCGGTCGTTGAATGCGACAGGGAAGGTCCTGTGGCCGTCATCACCATCTGCCGCCCGGAAGCGATGAATTCCTTTGACGGGCACCTTCGCCGGGACCTGCTGACGGCATTTCGGCGATCAGCCGCCGACCGGTCGATCCGAGTCGTGGTGCTGACCGGCCGGGGGCGCGCGTTCAGCGCGGGAGCGGACCTCAAGGACAAGTCGCGGCTCCGGAACATCGAGTCGAAGTTGCAGGCCGAGTACCGGCCCATTCTGGAATGTATCGCCACCATGCCACAGCCGGTTATCGGCGCGGTGAATGGCGCGGCGGCCGGTATCGGGATGTCATTCGCGCTTTCGTGCGACTTGCTGGTGATGGCCGACGACGCTTACCTGCTGGCTCCGTTTACGACCATTTCGCTGGTTCCCGACGGTGGCCTGTGCTGGCTGCTCGTGCATCTGCTCGGCTATCGCCGGGCGTTTCAACTCAGTGTCGAATCGGAGCGGATCAGCGCACGACGCTGCGTCGAGCTGGGCCTGGCGAACAAGTCCGTTCCGACCGACTCGCTCATGAAAGAGACCCTGGAATGGGCCGGATCCCTGGCCCAACGTGCGCCGCTTTCGGTGACCGCCACCAAAAAGGCGATGCGCTTCGCCGCGGAGCATGACTGGGCCAGCACGTTCGATCTGGAAGCGCGTGAACAGCTTGCCCTGTTCGACACCGCGGATCATGCCGAAGGGGTTCAGGCCTTTCTCGACAAGCGGGAGGCGCATTTCGCAGGAAAGTAGTCATCGGGCAAGCGTGCCGGCGAGCCGCACGATGTTCCCGTCATCCGGTAATGACAGAATCGAGAGGCAACAGGTACAGGATTGCCGCCGCAAGCGCGACCCGGTACACGGCAAATGCCCAGAAGCCGATCCGTTCGATCACCCGCAGAAAGAGGGCGATGACCGAGAAGGCGGTCACCGCGGATACGGCGGTGGCCAGACCCAGCATGGCCCAGGGCACGGGCTCGGTGCCGATGGAAAATTGCCAGAGCTGCCAACCGGTCGCCATGCCCAGCGCCGGTATTGCCAGGAGAAACGAAAACCGGCTCGCGGCCGCGCGCGTGAGGCCCAGCGCCAGTCCGGCGGTCATCGTGATGCCCGATCGGGAGGTTCCCGGAATCAAGGCGAGGATCTGGCAGAGGCCGATGACCAGCACCGGAGCCAGACGAAGTTGCGTTTCGTCGACCCGCTCGCGCCCGGCCCGATCGGCGAGCCAGAGCAGCAGGCCGAAACCGCCCGTGGCGGCGGCGATCACGCCGACCGAGCGAAGGCTGTTCTCGATCAGGTCGGAAAACAGCAGTCCGGCGATGGCGAGGGGCACCGACGCAACGATGACGGACCAGCCCAGTCTGGCCTGGGGACCCCCGGCGCCGGCCATGGCAGTCACGATGGATACCAGGTCGCGACGGAAATAGGCAATCACGGCCGCAAGCGTGCCCAGGTGCACCGCGATGTCGAAAGCCAGTCCCTGGTACTCCCAGCCCAGAACGGCGGGAAAGAGAATCAGGTGCCCGGAACTGGAGATCGGCAGAAACTCGACGACGCCCTGCAGCAGCGCAAGCAAGATGGACTGTACGGTCTCCACCCCGTTATCTTGTCCGCTGCCCGCTCACCGATGCAACAGGCGCGTCACAGGCGGGCACGGAAATCGCGTCCCGGAAGCGGGCCGGGAGTCATGCCGCGGCTGAGCACAAGGAGCTTGAAGCGCTCGCCCATTTCGCCCGGCAGCACGAGTGTCTTCAGCGCTTGCGCAGCGGCCGGGGTTGCGGTCTCCCATGGCGCGGGAAAGGCGGGCAGTGTGCCGCTCTCGACGATGAACTGACCTTGGGTGGTAAAGCCCGCGATGGACAGTCCCGCCTCGCGCGCCGCTCGCGCGCAGGCGCTGAAGTCCACCCAGGCACTGATATCCTGCATCCCGGGAACAAGGAACGGATCATCATGGGCGCGATGCCCGCGGTGACAGATCAGCGTGCCGCGCGTGCGCTGGGGGTGATAGTAGTCGGACTCGGTCATCCCGTAGTCCAGGATGAATGCGGCGCCGCGATGGAGCACGGCGGCCAACCGGCGCATCCATGACGGTAGCCGGCGGGAGATTTCGGATCGGTAGCCGTCCTCCAGGCGACACCCGAGCCGGGTCTCCAGCGCCACGACGAGCCGGGACAGGTCCGCGTCTTCAGGGCCTTCCATCCACGCGAATCCATCATCCGTGCAACCCACGCCCAGAGGTCGCGCAACGCCCGCCCGCTTGACGAAGCAGGTTGCCGGAAACGCGTCCAGCACTTCATTGGCGACAATCGCCCCTTCGAAGGGCTGGTCGGGCAGGTCTTCGAACCAGCGGACCTCCACACCGGCGGCGGCGCAACGCTCCTGCTGGCGCCGCCGCAGTTCCGGACTGGGTTCCGCAATCCGGTAACGGGCGCGGACACCCAGCGCAAGCAGCGCGCGCGACAGATCCACCGCCAGCCGACCGGTGCCGGCGCCCACTTCGAGAAGGATCGGATGGTCGAGCGACCGCAGCACGGCCGCGATTTGCGGCGCGAGCGCCCGTGCCAGCGCGGGGGACAGTTCGGGGGCGGTCATGAAATCGCCCCGGGGTCCGAACTTGATGCTGCCGTTGTTGTAGTAACCCAGATCAGGTTCGTGGAGCGCGCGCTCCATGAAGCGATCAAGGCCCATCCAGCCGTGCGCTTCGATCTCGGCACGTATCCGCCGTGACAGGCGGCGGCTGATTTCGGATTCCCCCGCGTCGAGTCGGAGGAGATTCGTGGCCAATTCCATGATTCCGTCGGGCCAGGCGTCGCTGGATGATATTGCGCCGTAGTGTAACCTTACGCTTTCCCGCTTCCCGGAGTACATCAGGTGACGCCCGACAACGGAGAGTCGCTCGAAGGCCGCTGGGCATTGGTGACCGGCGCCGCCAGACGAATCGGCGCCGTGATCGCCGAAGCGCTGCACAATGCCGGATCGGGCGTGATCATCCACTACATGGACAGCGCCGGGCCCGCCGAAGCGCTGGCGGAGCGGCTCAACGGAGTACGAAAAGGGTCGGCGCTGACGGCGCAGTGCGACTTGCGTGAGACGTCGCAAATCGACGGGATGTTGACGAGGGCCGTGGGCCGCACCGGGCGGCTCGACGTCCTGGTCAACAACGCGTCAAGTTTCTACCCGACGCCGCTCGGCTCGATCACGGCGGACCAGTGGCGCGACCTGGTTGGTACCAACCTGAAGGCACCGCTGTTTCTTTCCCAGGCGGCGCTGCCGCACCTGCGCAGGACCCGGGGGACCATCGTCAACATCGTCGATGTCCACTGGCAGCGGCCGTTGAGGAATCACGCCGTGTACGGGGCGGCGAAGGCGGGGTTGGCCATGTTGACCCGTTCCCTGGCCAAGGACCTCGGACCCGACATCCGGGTCAACGGCGTTTCCCCCGGCGCGATTCTCTGGCCGGAGGGGGGGATTCCCGAGCCGGTTCAGGAGAGCATCATTCGGCAAATTCCGCTGAAACGGCCCGGCGAGCCCCGCGACATCGCGACGGCTGTGCTCTTCCTGGTGCGGGACGCACCCTACGTCAACGGCCAGATCCTGGCTGTCGACGGCGGCCGAAGTGTAGGCTGGTGACGCGCCGCATCTTCGGGCCGCGGGCTTCGACGGCGTTCCAATGGACTGCCATGGCTCGTCCGGTCAAGGGATGGACCAGGTCCGGCGCCAGTTCGGCCAGTGGCCGCAACACGAAGGCGTATCGGAGGATATCGCTTCGCGGCAGGCGCGCCTGGGGATCGATCATCGAACCGTAGAGCAAAAGGTCGATATCCAGCGTTCGGGATCCCGTTGCCTGCGTCCCTTCGGTGCCCGTGTTTCGCCTCCCGGAGGCGTATTCCATTTTCGAGAACATCCGTTCCAGTTTTCCGACCGCCCAGTCCGAACGGAAACGGACCACAAGGTTCAGAAAGTCATCTCCGGCGAAACCCACCGCCGGATTTCGATAGGTCGGGGAGAGTTCGACTTCCCCGCAGTGACGCTGCAGTTCCCTGATCGCGATGTCGAGGTGGCGGGCGGGGCTGATGTTGCTTCCGATTCCGGCGTAGATTTCAGTCGCCATAGTCCGCGGTATTTCGCTCAACAACGATACCGACCTCCCGTGCCCCCCGGATCGCGGCCGGTTTGGCGATGGAGACCTTGACCCAGCGCACGTCGAACTCCTTGACGATGACGCGCGCTACCGACTCCGCCATCGATTCCACCAGGTGAAACCGGGAGTCCGCCACGAAGGACTGCACCCGTTTCGCAACGTCCCGATAGTTCAGGGTCGATCCCACCGAGTCCGAAGCCGCCGCGGCGCGGGCATCGGCTGCCATTTCAAGGTCGATGCTGACGGTCTGACGAATCCGCCGTTCCCACTCCCAGATGCCGATCACCGCCTCGACCCTGAGTTCGCGAAGAAAGATCTTGTCCATGCTGAATCGTCAGGCGGGTACGGTCGCGGGGAATCGCGGCGGCCGCAACTCGTTCAGCGGCCAGCGCGGTCGGGCGACGATGGAGTGAGACCTGGCGGCCTCGTGACGCCGGTGCCAACCCGCCAGCGCGATCATCGCGCCGTTATCGGTACAAAGCGACTGTCTTGGGTAGCGCACCGAGATTCCCCGTTCGCCGCCACGGGACTTGAGTTGCTGGCGCAGCTGGACGTTCGCGCCCACACCGCCGGCGACCACCAGCCGGTCCAGACCCGTTTCGTCGCAGGCCCGCAGGCACTTTTCCACCAGGGTCTCCACCGCAGCCGCCTGAAACGAGGCCGCCACATCGGCGCGCAACCGGTCGGAAAGGCCGCCGCCGTTCGACGCGGACCGTTCCAACGCCAATCGCACGGCGGTCTTGAGGCCGCTGAAACTGAAGTTCAGGCCCTTTCCGAGCATCGGCCGGGGGAAGCGGAACGCGTTCGGATCGCCTTCCTGCGCCAGCGCGGCGATCGCGGGACCACCCGGATAGGGAAGGGACAGGAGCCGGGCGACCTTGTCGAATGCCTCGCCCGCGGCGTCGTCAAGGGTTTCGCCGAGGATGGCGTAGTCGCCCAGCCCGCGGGTGTCCACCAGCATCGAGTGCCCGCCCGACACCAGCAGCGCGACGAAGGGGAAGGTCGGCGGATCGTCCTCCAGCATCGCCGCCAGCAGATGCGCCTCCATGTGATGCACGGGTATCGCCGGCTTGCCGAGACCCATCGCCAGCCCGGTGGCCAGCGAGCCGCCCACCATCAGCGCGCCGACCAGTCCGGGGCCCGCGGTATAGGCGATGCCGTCCAGATCGGTCAGTTGCAGGCCGGCATCGGCCAGGACCTCGCGGACCATCGGCGTGAGCCTGGTGACGTGATCGCGCGACGCCAGTTCAGGCACCACGCCGCCGAAGCGCGCGTGCAGGTCCATCTGGCTGTAAAGCCCCTCCGCCAGTATGCCCTCGGCGGGGTCGTAGACCGCGACACCGGTCTCGTCGCAACTGGTTTCGATACCGAGTATTTTCACCGGGGCCCCTCGCGCGACCGATTGGCGCGCCGCAATTCTAACCTTGAACGGGGCCGCGTGGCGCCTGGACCGCGAGTATACTGATGCGCCCATTTGCGGAGAAAGGGAGTCCGATTCGATGAGCGACGAGCGGTCGACCACCCCGGGTACCAGATTCCGTCAGGCGCTGCGAGTCGAGTGCCCGTTGCAGGTGGTCGGAACCGTCAACGCCTACTCGGCATTGCTGGCCCGGCAGGCCGGGTTTCGCGCCATCTACCTGTCGGGGGCGGGTGTCGCCAACGCTTCGTTCGGCCTTCCCGACCTGGCGATGACCACGCTCGGAGACGTCTGTGAGGACGTGCGGCGGATCACGGGTGCCTGCGAGTTGCCGTTGCTGGTCGATGCCGATACCGGATGGGGTGATGCCTTCATGATCGCCCGCACTGTCCGCGAGCTCGCCCGAGCCGGCGCCGCCGGGTGTCACCTGGAGGATCAGGTGAGTTCAAAACGGTGCGGCCATCGACCGGGCAAGGCGCTGGTGAACGCCGGCGAGATGGTTGACCGCATCAAGGCGGCGGTGGACGCCCGACGCGATGATGGGTTCGTTCTGATGGCGCGCACCGATGCGCACGCCGTGGAGGGTCAGCAGCCGGCGCTGGACCGCGCCCGCCGCTATGTCGATGCCGGCGCGGACATGATATTCGCCGAAGCGCTGACGACCCTGGATGAATACCGGCAGTTCACTTCGAGCCTCGACGTGCCGGTGCTCGCGAACCTGACGGAGTTCGGTCGCACGCCGCTGTTTACCGTGGATGAGCTGCGCGAAGCCGGAGTGGCGGTCGCGCTATACCCGCTGACCGGATTCCGCGCGATGAGCGCCGCCGCGTTGAAGATGTTCGCGACGTTGCGCCATCGCGGAACCCAGGCCGAGATGCTGGGTGACATGCAGACGAGGGACGAACTCTACGAAGTGCTCGACTACCGCAGCTTCGAGCGCAAGCTGGACGCGTTGTTCGCGAAACGGGACTGACGCGAAGCCATGCCGGGAGGCCGCGCCGCGCGGATCACTCTTTCCGCCCGATGGTCTCGCCCCAGGCGATGCTGGCGAAGGCGCCGGGTTGCTGCTTCCATTCGTCCAACCGGCCGCGCCACCGCGCGAAATCCTCCCTCGCGGCGACGCCGTGCCGGACCGCCCCTTCCATGGTCTCTTCCGCGAAGAACCAACCACTCACGAATTGATGAAAGAATTCGACGTCGACAGCGCTTGAGTAACATTCGAAAGACGCGCTGACATGGGCGATCGAAAACCCGGCGGCGGCCAACCTTCCTTTCATTTCGCGACCGATCTGCGGATGGCCGCCGTTGGCGGCCAGCAGGGTCGTGAAGGTTTTCCAGGCTTCGCCCAGGTCGCCGCTGGGGTCGGGTTCGAAGAACGACGAGGCGGTGATCAACTCGCGGCTGGAGACGATTCCACCAGACTTGAGGACCCGTCGCACTTCCGCCAATGCCGCCGCCGTGTCGGGAACGTGGGAAAGCACGGCATGACAGTGTGCGGCATCGAAATAGCCGTCTTCGAACGGCATCGATTCCACCGTGCCCACTTCGAATTGCGCATTGTCATGGCCGCCGCCGAGGGCCGCGGCTCGGGCCATTTCCACCTGCGAAGCCTCCATGTCGATCCCGTGCAATGTTCCCGGAGCCACCGCTGTGGCGAGTCCCACGGAGATCGTGCCGGGACCGCAGCCAAAGTCCAGCACGCGCATGCCGGGCTTCAGGTGTGGCAGAAGGTGGCCGGCCACGGCAGGCGCGTTGCGGCGTTCCAGCAAGGCGTGGAACTCCTTGCTGTAACCCATGGTGTAGTTGGGTTCGGCCGGTTCGGAGGCGGGTATTGCGGTCATTGTTCACTCTCGACACCGACCTGCGGTGTGCCCATGTCTGATGCCGCAATGATACGGACCCCGTAGGGGGAAAACCACCATCGTGGCCAGACCGGATCCGTGCCATTTGTCCCCAATTTGTCCCCGGGACGCCTTGTTCCGCCGTATTCCTCTTTTGCGGCCCGTGCGTCGGAGAGTTATCATAGTCGGTCAAGCGTCGGCACTTGACCGACTACATTTTTTTGGCGTGACGGTGCTGCGGCCACAGGCGGGTCGAGGGCCTTTCGCCTGAGTACGGGAACAATCCATGCCAAGTGTGCGAATCAAGGAAAGCGAGCACTTCGACGCGGCGCTGCGGCGCTTCAAGCGCGCGTGCGAGAAGGCCGGCGTGCTGACGGAATTGCGACGGCGCGAGTATTACGAAAAGCCCACCCAGGAGCGCAAGAGAAAGAAGGCGGCCGCCGTCAAGCGGCATGTAAAGCGCCAGGCCAGACAGCTTTCCAGGCGCCGCTCGCTCTACTGAGCCGCGCGCCTGCGGGTCCTGACTCGGTCCGAAGACCCGATTTGAACTCCCCCCGGTAGCTGCCCCCATCCATGGCTGAAGAGCCTGGATGGCACTTCGGGTTATTCTAGGCGTACCCATGAACGGGCGCATTCCCCATTCCTTTGTCGACGACCTGATCGCGCGGGCCGATATCGTCGAGGTTGTCGGCAGGCGCGTCACCCTGACCAAGGCCGGCCGCGACTACAAGGCCCGGTGCCCGTTCCACGACGAGAAGACGCCCTCCTTCACCGTGAGCGCCCAGAAGGGCTTCTACCACTGTTTTGGCTGTGGAGCGCACGGCACGGCCATCGGCTTTCTGATGAACTATGAGAATCTCGGCTTTGTCGATGCCGTGGAAGCCCTGGCCGAGATTCTCGGGATGGAGGTGCCGAAGAACGTGCGGGCCACGCGTCGTGACGAAGCCGGCGCGGATCTTTACAGGCTTCTGAGCGAGGCCGACCGAATCTACAGGTCGGCGCTCAAGGGCAGCCGCAAGGCGATCGATTACCTGAAGAAGCGGGGCATCGACGGTGCCACTGCGGCACGGTTCGGCATGGGGTACGCGCCCGACGCATGGGACACGGTGCTTCGCGCGCTGGGCGGTGACGAGCTGCGGCGCCAGCGGCTGATCGACGCCGGACTGGTGTCTCGGAGCGACAAGGGCCGGGAATTCGACAAGTTCCGAGACCGGATCATGTTTCCCATCCGGGACGCCCGGGGCCGCGTGCTCGGCTTCGGTGGCCGCGTCCTCGGCGAGGGTGAGCCCAAGTACATGAACTCGCCGGAAACGCCGGTATTTCACAAGGGCCGGGAACTCTACGGGATCTACGAGGCGTCGCACGGACCCGGGCGCACCGTAGGCCGCCCGGACCAGGTCCTGGTGGTGGAAGGCTACCTGGACGTGGCGTCTCTCGCGCAGCATGGCGTCGGCCCCGCTGTGGCGACGCTGGGGACTGCAACGACCGTCGTACACATGCGCCGGCTCACCCGGATGGCGCAACGGGTCATCTTCTGCTTCGACGGCGACCGCGCCGGCCGGCAAGCCGCCTGGAGGGCCATGGAAACGGCCCTGCCCCATGCGGGCGGCAACGTGGAACTGCAATTCCTGTTGTTGCCCGAAGGCGAGGACCCCGATTCACTGGTCCGCTCGGAGGGGCCCGAGGCCTTTCTCGACCTGGCGCGCGCGGCGGCGCCGCTGTCGGAGTTCATGCTCGGGGAGCTGAAAAGCCGCGTGGATCTTTCCCATGCCGACGGCCGGTCGCGCCTCGTGGCACTTGCCCAGCCGCTGTTTTCCACGCTGCCCCCGGGCGTGTATCGGGATCTGCTTCTCAAGAGCGTGGCGGAGGTTGTCGGGCTGCACGTAGATGCACTCGACCGTGCTCTAGAGGCGTCGGCGGCGTCAGGGTCAGCCTACGCAGGGGCAGGGGCGTTCCCGCGGGCGGAACCGAAGTCGCGTGACACACTCATTCGCCGGGCGATCCGCCTGGTGTTGAACTACCCGGCGATTTGCGAGAGTCTGGAAGGGGTACCCGACCTGACCGGAACGGACCAACCCGGGGCGCGATTGTTGCGGCAGCTGGTCGAACTTGCCGTCGAGGACCCCGGGATCACTCCCGCACGGTTGCTGGAGAGATTCCGCGACGACCCGGAGGGGCGCCACCTGGGAAGGTTGCTCGATACCGCACCGCTGGACGCCGAGGAGGATGCGGCCGGCGTACTGCGGGACATGCTGCGGCGAATCGCCAACGAACACCTGAAGAAGCGGCTTGAAGCGTTGTTGTCCAGGCCGACGCTGTCACCCGGTGAACGCGCGGAAGTCGGGGAACTTCAGAATCGTCTGCGCGGGCCACCGGGGAACTTCGCCGACACCGGCGAGTCAATCATTGGCTCTGGAAATAACTGATCGATCAGGTAAAATAACCCGTTTGCATCGACTGAACAGTAGGCAGGATGGATACATCAACCTCAACGCAGCCCCAGCACTCGAATGATCGCCAGTCCCAGCTGAAACTGCTCATCGCCAAGGGCAAGGAACAGGGATACCTGACCTACAGCGAGGTCAACGATCACCTTCCGAGCGATATCGTCGATCCCGAGCAGATCGAGGATATCGTGAACATGATCAACGACATGGGCATCACGGTGTACGAAAAGGCGCCGGATGCGGAGTCGCTGCTGCTCTCCGATTCCGCCGTCTCGAGCGACGACGATGTCACGGATGAGGCCGCCGCCGCCCTGGCGACGGTGGACGCCGAGTTCGGTCGCACGACGGACCCCGTGCGCATGTACATGCGTGAAATGGGCACGGTCGAACTGCTCAACCGCGAGGGCGAAATCCGCATTGCCAAGCGCATCGAAGAGGGATTGGACCAGGTGCGGATGGCGTTGCTGCAATTTCCTCCCACGCTGGATCTGCTGATCGAGATGTACGGGCGGGTGGAGGAAGGGACCGGTCGCATGCAGGATGTCATCGTTGGATTCATCGATCCCGATGCCGGAATCGCGGATCCGAACGCGCCCAAGACCGACGATGAAAGCAAGCCCCCCAATACGGGACCGGACCCGAAGGAAGTGGCCAAGCGGATGCGGAAGATCCGCTGGCACTACAGTCGCTACGTGAAGGCGTTGACAGCCCATGGCATCACGCACTCATCGGCGCAGAAGGCCATCAAGTCCCTGACGCCCCAGTTCATGGAGTTGAAGCTCGCTCCCAAGTTGTTCGAATCCATGGTTGCGCAACTCCGAAATACCGTAAACAACGTTCGCAACCAGGAGCGTCAGGTCATGCTCTACTGCGTGCGCGACGCCAAGATGCTCCGCAAGGACTTCATCGCCAGCTTCCGGACCAACCAGACCAACCTGGAGTGGATCGACAAGCACATCAGGGCCAAGCGCAAGCACTCGTCTCAACTGGCGCGGCTGAAGGATGAGATCGTGCGCTGCCAGAAACGGCTTTCCAAGGTCGAACGAATCAGTCTGTTGAGCATCAGCGAGATCAAGGAGATCAACCGCGAGATTTCAATGGGCGAGGCCCAGGCGCGTCGCGCGAAGAAGGAAATGGTGGAAGCCAACCTGCGATTGGTGATTTCCATCGCGAAGAAGTACACCAACCGCGGGCTTCAGTTTCTGGACCTGATCCAGGAAGGCAACATTGGCTTGATGAAGGCGGTGGACAAGTTCGAATACCGGCGCGGCTACAAGTTTTCCACCTATGCGACCTGGTGGATTCGCCAGGCCATCACCCGCTCCATCGCCGACCAGGCGCGCACCATCCGAATCCCGGTCCACATGATCGAGACCATCAACAAGCTGAACCGCATTTCCCGGCAGATGCTCCAGGAGATGGGCCGCGAGCCCACCCCGGACGAACTCGCCGAGCGAATGGAGATGCCGGAAGAAAAGGTCAGGAAGGTGCTCAAGATCGCCAAGGAGCCGATCTCCATGGAAACGCCCATCGGCGATGACGAAGACTCGCACCTGGGGGACTTCATCGAAGACACCGCAGTGCACTCGCCGGTGGATTCGGCAACCGCCGAGGGACTGAAGGAGACGACCCACTCGGTGCTGGCAGGCCTCACGCCGCGGGAAGCCAAGGTGCTGCGGATGCGGTTCGGCATCGACATGAATACCGACCACACGCTGGAGGAAGTGGGCAAGCAGTTCGACGTCACGCGGGAGCGTATCCGACAGATCGAGGCCAAGGCATTGCGCAAGTTGCGGCATCCCTCCCGGTCCGACCGGCTGCGGAGTTTCTTGCTGGAGGACTAGGAACGCGTGCCGGCGCGTCGGTCGAACTTGCAGCGGGGTCCAATCGAGTCGGCACAACTCCATCCGACCGCAACAGGGGAGCCAAGGATGAGCGACACAGGATATCAGTCGTCAATCCTGCCCGGCGTTTCGCGCACGTTCGCGCTGACCATTCCGGTCTTGCCCGCGCGATTGGCGGAGGTGGTGACGAATGGCTACCTGCTATGTCGCATCGCCGATACGATCGAAGACGATCCCGCACTGGACAGTGACCGCAAGTCCGAGTTCCATCGACGCTTGCTGGAGGTGGTCGAAGGACGCGAGGATGCCGGGCCATTCGCCGAGTCGCTGGCCTCGCTCTTGTCGGAGCAGGTATTGCACGACGAGCGCGATCTGGTGAGAAACACCGCCAGGATTGTACGAGTGACGCGCAGCTTCTCCGCCGGCGAACAGCGCGCCCTGAGCCGATGCCTCACCGTGATGTGCACCGGTATGGCCCGATTCCAGCGCAATGCAAGCCTGCGGGGTTTACGTGACATACGGGAGCTGGAGGCTTACTGCTACGTGGTCGCCGGCGTGGTCGGCGAGATGCTGACGGAGCTGTTCTGCGCGCATAGTCCGCGTCTGCGCCGCAAGCGCCAGAAGTTGAAACGGCTCGCCGTATCGTTCGGTCAGGGTCTTCAGATGACGAACATTCTGAAGGATATCTGGGAAGACCGGCTCCGGGGGACGTGCTGGTTGCCCCGTTCGATGTTCCCGGGCAGGCAGTTCAAACTGGAACGGCTTGAGGAGTTTCACGACAGTGAAGTCTTCCGGTCGGGCATGCGTTCGCTGATCGCCGTGACTCATCGGCACCTGAAGAAAGCGCTTGAATTCACGTGCATGATTCCGGCACACGAAGTGGGCATGCGAAGGTTTTGCGTGTGGGCGATCGGGTTGGCTTTGATGACGCTGAGGAAGCTGCATCAAAACCCGCTTTTCAGGTCCGGAAATGAAGTGAAGGTGTCCAGGCGTACCGTCCGGGCGGTCATACTGACCACCAATCTGGCACTTTCGAGCAATGCAGGACTAGGCTGGCTTTTCAGGATTGGCGCCCGCGGGCTACCGCTTTGGCACGCCGATGTGGCTCCGTGGAAGCACGTTGCGCGACGTTAGGGAACAGTTCGTCCAGCGGGACGGAGCGGCCGGTTTCGGTGACGATTCGGCAGTGATGGCGCCGCAGCCCCCGCGGCTCGCGCACGCCGCATGAATGCGCGATGATTTCGATCTCCCGCGTCATCTGGCGGGCGTACTGGTTGACGCGAACGGCCTTGTTCCCGGGATTGAGCCCCCGCTGTAGCCGCTTGTTGTGGGTGGTGATGCCGGTGGGGCAGGTGTTGCGGTTGCACTGCAGGGCCTGAATGCAGCCCAGCGCGAACATGAAGCCCCGGGCCGAAACCACGAAGTCGGCCCCCGCGCAATACGCCCAGGCCGCCTCCACCGGCGTGATGAGCTTGCCACCGGCAATGACCTTGATCCGGTCGCGCAGCCCGTAGGCGTGGAGCCGGTCGACCAGCAGCGGCAGGCTTTCGCGGATGGACAGGCCGACATTGTCCATGAGGGGCATGGGTGCGGCGCCGGTGCCGCCGTCGCCGCCGTCCAGGGCGATGAAGTCGGGGGCCTCTGCGATACCCCGCCCCCGGATCTCTTCGAACAGTTCGTCCAGCCAGTCATGGGCGCCGATGACGGTCTTGAAACCGGTGGGTTTGCCGGTGATCGACCGCACGCGGCGGATCAGGTCCAGCAGGGTCCCAGCGCTGTCCACTTCCAGGTGCCGGTTCGGACTGAACGAGTCCCTGCCAACCGGGATACCGCGAATGGAGGCGATTTCTTCGGTCACCTTGACGCCCGGCAGAATGCCTCCCTTGCCGGGTTTGGCGCCCTGGCTCAGCTTGATCTCGAACATCTTCACCTGCTGCTGCGCGGCGATACCCCGGAGCTTTTCCTCCGAAAGGATGCCGGGCTCATCGCACACGCCGTACTTGGCGGTCCCGATCTGGAATACGATATCCGCTCCTCCCGCCAGGTGGTGGGGCGACAGTCCACCTTCGCCGGTGTTGAGCCAGCAACGGGCCATGCGGGCGCCATGGGAGAGCGCAACCGTGGCAGGCCCTGAAATGGCGCCGTAGCTCATCGCGGAGATATTCAACAGCGATGCGGCGGTGTACGGATGGGCGCAATGGGGCCCCAACGTGACCGGTTCCGGTCGGACCACGTCCCGCTCCAGGACGGGAAAGGCGCAATTGACGAAAATGACGGTTCCCACGGGGCGCAGGTCACGGGTCGATCCAAACGCGATCGTGTTGTCCGTCCCCCTGGAGGCGCGGTCGACCCAGGAACGCTCCGCCCGGTTGAAGGGCAATTCCTCACGGTCCATCGCAAAGAAATACTGCCGGAAAAACTCGCCGAGCCGCTCGAACAGTCCCCGAAATCGACCGATGACCGGAAAATTCCTGCGGATCGCATTGCGGGTCTGGGACACGTCCCGGACAAACAAGGACGCAAGCAGCAGAACGCCCAGTCCGACCAGAAGAACGAATGCGTAGGCCAGGAACGCAATGACTTGCTGTGCAATGTCCACTATCGGTTCGCCTGCCTACCCCCCGCCCACCTCGCCGGACGCGTCATCAAGCGGGCGGCTTATTCGGATGGCGCGTCTGTCGAAGTTGCTTCGCCAGCCTTGTCCGCCGCGGCTCCCGGAATTTCAAGGACCATCTCGGTGAAGCGTCCGTGCTCCGTCTCCACGCTGATCGTGCCGCCATGGCCGCGCAGTATGTCATTGCAGATGGACAGTCCCAGACCCGTGCCCTTGTCCGGCGGCTTGGTGGTGAAGAACGGGTCGAATATCTTCTCCACGAATTCCGGCGCGATGCCGGTGCCATTGTCCCGGATACGCACCTCGACGTTGTCGTCCAGGCGCCGGGTCGCAAGCCGGACAGCGGGCGGGTGCTTCGTGCCATCACGCTGCTCCGCATTGAATCGCTCCATCGCCGCGTGACAGGCGTTGTCCACAAGATTCTGGAAGACCCTTCCCATGTCCTGGGCGACCACATCGACGCGGCCCGCGGAGGGGTCCAGGTCCCGCTCGACCTTGAGCCGTATCTCCGGTATGCCGGCCTGGAATGTGCGGATGGCCAGGCCGGCTTGATCCTCAAGCAGCCGATTGATGTCGGTTGATTGCCGATTGCCCGTGGAGCCGCCCATCCGGAGCATTTCGCCGACGATGCGCTCGGCCCGTCTGCCGTGTGAGCTGACACGCTCCAGATTGGTGGCCAGCAGCCCGCAGGTCTCGCTCAAGAGCTGCTTCTGGGCGTCGCTGAATCGATTGTCGTCGTCGCCGAGCGTTTCGTACAATTCGGCCAGCAGTTCCTCCGACGCCTCCGAGAAGTTCTTCACAAAATTTAACGGATTGCGTATTTCGTGAGCCACCCCGGCGGCCAGTTCGCCGAGCCCCGCGAGCTTTTCCCGGGCGACAATCTGGTCTTGCGCCTGACGCAGCTTCTCGAAGGCCGCTTCCAATTGCCCATTTTTCTCGCGAAGTTCCTGGGCGAGCTTTTCGACCAGGTTCAGCCGCTGAACTTCCAGGGCATGACGGCGGAACACCTCGAGCGCCGAGGCCATTTCGGCGACCTCGTCACGACCGTCGATATCCACTTCGGCTTCCAGTTCGCCATCGGCCATGGACCGCATCCGGTCCGACAAGCGTTCCAGGCGGCGCAACAACAGCCGGCCCACCACCAGCCAGGCGGCGAGAACGGCGCCGAGGATGCCGATGCCGTTGATGGTGATCAGCAGGATTCTGCCGGTGTCGATGGCGTTGTCCGAAGCCTGGGTCGCCATCGTCGCCCCCTCCCGCGCGCCGCTCACCACGGCATCGATCGCCGCGATCATCTCGTCGGCGAGCGTGCGGTTCTCGGCGAACAGCGCCTGTTCGCGCGCGCCCAGGTCAAGCAGGTCGGCCCGGATACGGAATACGCCCTGACTGGCGTCACCCAGCCCGGACAGGCGGGCGACCGTCGAGGACAGGATATCACGCCCCCCCGTCCCGCCCGCTGCGGTGATTCGCTCGGCGAGGAGGTCGTAGCGCTCGCTGATCGCTTCCAGCAACGTGGCATCCGGCGCGACCATGGCGTTGTTCAGGAGGCTGGCCGCCAGCGCCATGTCGCTGGCGAGTTGCCCGGGCGCGTCGGCCATAAGGTCGTCCAGCTCCAGCTGCAGCTCGGCCAACTCGGCGCGAAGTGCCGAACCGCGTTGCTCCAACGCCAGGCGGTCGGTCGCCGCCCTGACGATGGCGTCGATGTTTGCGATCAGGGCGCCGCCACGATTGCGAACCTCCCCGAACCGTTCGCCGCTCTGGTCCGTTAGCGACAGCAACTGTGTCTCGAAGGACTGCCGTTGGTTGCGGATGCCGGCGACGACATCGGCCAGTTCGTCCTGAGTCGCCACCCCGGCCAAACGTGAAGCCGCCACCGACAGCGCGCTGCCCTGCTGCGCGACGGCGAACGATCCGGCGAGTTGGGGGATGCTCTGCTCGTTCACCTGGGTTTGCGAATCGGCGACCCGGTCGAAAGCCAGCCAGCCTGTGAGGCTTGCCACGAAGGTCAGCGCCACCGAAACTCCGATGGTGCCGTAGAGCCGCCCCGATATTCGAAACCATCCCCGCGCCACGCGTCGGGACGCCGCCAGCGCTGCCTCCCGAAGGCGGCCCGCGAACCTGTTTGTGAAGTGTGCCGCGCGACGACCGGCCTCGATGGTTCGTCGCCTGACGACCGTGAAGGCGGTCTCAAGATGCTGCCCGGCGTTCCGCACCCATGATGTGACTGCTGACGTGATTGCCGCCGTCGCCGAGTTCCACAATTGCTGGAAGGTGTTGTTATCGCGCATAAGTCCCTGCTTGAACAAGACCAAGCCGCCATTCGAGCTTGTCAAGCTCCAACATGGTGCACGGGCGCGGGTACATCCGTGAGTCTGTGGTCAACATCTTACGCGATCAACCGTGACAGAACCTGCCAAGTGATCCGGTAATCCTGACCGGGAAGTTTACAACCATCGTGCCTTCGATTAAATTTCCGATCAAAATCAAATGGACAAGCGCACTTGCGTGGCCGGGCGGGAGGTGCGCGTTCTGGCGGTGTCAGCGCATCGTCGACAGGCACAATCGCGGGTGAAATGGATGGAATGCAACGAAGGTCGTAGCGGAGCAAGCGAGTTCAGACAAACGTTGTCGGCGTGCTGCCGCGCTCCCGGATCGGGCGGCAATGAGGGTGGGCGTACGTGGTCCTTGCCGATTTTGTCGTTGCCAGTCCTTTGCTTGAGCCTGACTGCATGCGAGACGGTCGAAGTGGTCGAACTCCCGCCGGAACCTGAACCCGAACCCGTTGTTGTCAGCGAGCCTCCGGTCGTGGAGCCCCCGCCGCCTCCCGAGGGAGCGATCATTGTTCGCATCCCCGCCGGTTCCCGCGCCGAACTTCCGGCCGGGGCCATCGGCGTCATAGAATTGACCGGAGAGGAAGCCGTCCGGTCCCTCGACGCGAACAACGAGACGAGTTCGGTCACGTTCGAGGGATTGCCGGTGGGCACTTACGACCTGAGCGTAACCTTCGACAGCGGTGGCGTGCAGGTCGGTAGCTATTCCTTTCCCATCGAAGTCGATGAAGGCCTTGGCGACATCACGGCACCCCTCAACTTCCTGCGAGGAGAACTGGTGGTGCAGTCGGTGGTGCGGCCTGCGCTGGACCGGACCTACACGGGCATGGCCACCGCGACGCCGGGTGACTGTATCGGCGTCGACGCCTCCTCCCCGTTACGGTCGGACCTGAACGTTATCGTCAGGGAAGGCCGTGTGGAGTTGTCCATGGCGATGTTCGAAGGCGGGGAACTGCAATTCACCGGGCGTGTCGACAGCCTCGCGGAACCGTTCACCGCCGCGGGTGCCTTCGAGTCGTCGGACGGCTCGACCGGCAACTGGGAGATCGCCCAACTTCAGGCCCCGACCCCGCGGGCACTTGCGGCCCGGATCGAACTCGACAATCCATCCGGGTCTTGTCGGTCCACGCTGGAATTCACCGGGCTGGTCGATCCTCCGGCCGCCGTGGCTACCCGCGGATCCAATCGTACGATGGTCGTCGTCAGCGTTACCGGCCAGGGCTCGACGAGGTCCGAGACGCTACAGGCCAGCGAGACCGAAGTCAGTTTCAATGACCTTCTGGTAGGTCCATATGACATATCCGTTGAAGTGATGCGGGGCGCGCAGAGTTTCGATACGTACAACGACTCGGTGGACCTGGATGTCGACGGAGCTACGCTGACGACACAGTTCGATCTTGATCTCGCCCTGGCGGAAGCGGAACCCATGTCGTCCCAAGCCGATTACGGGCACATAAGCGGGGCCTTTGAAGGCAAGAGCGTGGTGCTTCAAGACCTGCACGAATGCGTCGGCAGCATCGCGCTGGTGGATTCGACGAGCTTGACCGCCACGGCGGGTGGTGCCGAAGCGGGCGAAACCATTCAGCTGACTTTCGACAACTTCTTCGGCGAGGTGCTTGAATTGACCGGCACGGTCGACGGCTCCGACGGCGCGCTCACCGCATCGGGGACGTACGAATCTTCCGCTTCGAAGTCCGGCACCTGGTCCCTCGGCTACCTGGCCATGCCGAGCGAGCGTCAGATCGCCTTGCTGGTCGACTTCGAGAACGAAACGGATGCCTGCCAGGCGACCTACGAGTTTTCAGGGATGCGGTAGGGCTCGGCGCAGGCGTTGCTGCCGCGGGCTACGGGATTCTACTGTTGAATCGGGCAACCACGCCTGATGTGGTGGTAACCTTCCGGGTTGGCGGGCCTGTAGCTCAGTTGGTCAGAGCAGGGGACTCATAATCCCTTGGTCGTAGGTTCGAGTCCTACCGGGCCCACCAAGTCTTCTGAGTGTTCGGGGTGGCGGACCGATGACGTACGGGCGCACGGGCCTTCCCGGATCGATGACCAAGGGCGGAACTATGCGGGTTCGACCGAGTTCGCTTCGGGTTCCGCCGGTTTAGCTGCTGTGGATTGCGGTAGGGGCATTCCCGAAACCGCCAGCAGACTGTCGCGCAATTCCAGCGCGAGCACATCCAGCAACTTGCCCCTCGTCAAGCCGTTCTCGTAGGCGCAGGAGCGTATCCTGTCGTCTTGTTCTTGAGAAGGACGAAACTGTTCCTCGATGTAGCCAAAAGCGAGATCGCTGATCTCGTAGGGTCGTTTCCCCTCAACCTGGAGTTTCAGCTCCTGGGCGATCTGCCCCGCCCAGGCCTTCGCCCCCAACTCGACGGAAATCGACTCGCCCAGATGGGTGAGCCGCATTGGGCCGGCTCCGGCGATGACCTCGTTGGGTAGCCGTGCCAAGATGCTCTTGACGTCATCGCGCATTTCGCTCGTGAACTTGCCAATCTCGGACTGGCCCTCGTCTACGCTGTCCATCCAGTCGGCAAGTATGTAGCCGGCCACGATCATCGCAACGGCCGCCACCCCAATCAGGGCGATCCAGGTGTCCATGCTGCTTACACTCGCTGGTTTGGGTTGGCCCGGCCCGTGTGCCAATTGGATGATTGTCAGGGACCGACCGTTGCGGCAGTAGCCCAGTTTCTGGCCAATCCACGCAGATTTGGGGGTTTGGCGTCAGGTTGACGGCATTGGATTTACGTTTGCGGAAAAGTTCCACCTCGTGGTTCGTCCATCAATCGTGCCGGTCGGGTTGACATTGAATCAGACTCGCTTTTCTGAGCTGGGATGGACTCGTACCAGCTCCAGCGCCATGATGCAGGTCGACATCCAGATTTGCTGCGTCACCGTCAAGCCACATCGGCTAGCCATGTCGTCACCCGAGGCCGCGAGATGGAGAGCATTGGGCATGAATATTGGAAAACAATGAATCCGTTAAATGGGAGTCGATGAGCTGCAAATTGGGAATTGCAGGACTGCAAAATGGGAGTCGACGAGCTGTAATTTGGGAGTCTGGATGCTGGACATGGCAAATTTTATGCGTGTGGCATCTATGTACGCGTCATCAACGGTCGCTTGTTTCTTGGCGGCAGGCGGGCGTTCGGTGTAAACGAACGGAAATGATTGGCGGACTGTAAATTCGCAGGCCACGTTTCCTGTCTGTTTGGCGAGATACGGTCAGAGTCAGTAGACGCCTCTTGGCTTCCTATGGCAGACTCGCCCTGGTGTTCCATCAAGTTGAACATAGCCACTGGAATTCGGGTTCGTGACCCTCGGGCACCATTGAGGGTTGCAACTTGGGCAAACGCTATTTTGAGTGAAGAAACCGCGCAGGGATCGAATGGAAGACCTTCTGTTGTCAGACAAAGACCTCTCCGCTCTACGTGTAGCCAGAAAGACGGTTAAGAATCCCAATGCGCGCTGGAGCGAAAAGCCCGGTCGCCACAAGCAACGAAACTATGATGCGGAATCCGAAAATGGAGACCAATATCGCATTTACCAACGGCAAAACCTGGACGATGATCGGGATTTTTCGTGTGGTCTCGGATGGGTCCAGGCAGGAGGGAAAATCCTGAGCCTGGTTCGCTACAATGGTGCCAGCCACCGGCATGGCGACATCGAATATCGATGCCACATTCATCGCGCGACGGCAGAAGCTCTCTCTGCCGGCCGAAAAGTCGATAGCCATGCTGTAGTCACCAATCGATATTGGACCTTGGAAGGTGCGCTCGCCTTGCTGATCGAAGAATGTCAAGTACAGGAACTGACTGCCCAACCCGATGTGTCGGATTTGTTCGATGGCGCTTGAACCGGCACTTCTTGAGAAGGCGTTGTGCCGGAGGCTGTGCGCGAATGTCCGGGTTCATCAGCGCGATGATGATGTGCTGATGCTAGAAACTCCATTCACGTTTCCGGACGGGGACCACTATCCCATCTATCTTTCCGAAACGCCGACAGGTGGCGTGCTGTTAAGTGATCGTGGTCATACGCTAATGCACATTAGCTACGAGCACGATGTCGATGCATTCTACGAAGGTGCCCGAGCAGTTCTCAGAGAGCAAATAGTAAGGGAATATGGCATTGAGGAGGCATATGGTACCTTCACGGCTGAGACGGTGCCAGACCGGCTTGCCGACACTCTCTTTAAATTCGGACAAGCCCTGACAAAAATTTACGACATGACGTTTCTGAGTCGGGGGAGAATCGCGTCAACATTCTATGAGGATCTCAAGTCCTTGTTGCTCAATATTGTCGAAGAAGACAAGGTCGAGCCGGATTTCGTGCCGCCCAATGTGCCGAATGGGAGTGACTACCCTGTGGATTATCGGCTGCAAGGCAAGGCGGAAACGCCGATATTTCTATACGGCGTTCCCAACCGGGACAAAGCGCGATTGACGACCATCATGCTTTCCCACTTCCTGCTTCATGATCTCTCTTTTGATTCCATCATAGTATTCGAAGATCAGCAGGAAATCCCCCGCTTGGATTTGGCCCGGCTGACCAATGTCGCCGGAACCGCAGTTTCCTCACTTGAGGCCAGAGACGATCTTGACAGGAAGATAAAAAGGCTCGCAGCATGACGAGTTCCTGGACCGCAAGCTTGCTTCCCCAAGAGCCTACCCCCCCGTCCAGTTCGTATGCCAGGCCTCGCCGGGCGGCCTATCCACCCGCTCATAGGTATGGGCGCCAAAGTAGTCCCTCTGCGCTTGCAGTAGGTTCGCCGGCAAGCGTTCGGTTCGGTAACCGTCGTAGTAGGCGAGCGCGGCGCCGATGCAGGGCAACGGGATACCGATGGTCGCCGCTGTCGAGACCACGCGCCGCCAGGACGTTTGGGCGTTGGCAGTGGCCGCGCTGAAGAATGGGTCCACCAGCAGGTTGGGCAAGTTCGGATTCCGCTCGAACGCGTCACGAATATTTCCCAGAAAGGCGGAACGGATGATGCAGCCGCCACGCCACATCAGCGCGATGGCGCCAGGGTCGAGATCCCATTTCCTGTCGCGCGAAACCGCCCGCATGAGCTGAAACCCCTGCGCATACGAGACGATTTTGGAAGCGTAGAGCGCCAGCTCCAGGTCGTTAAGCAGCGTGTCGCGGTCGTTCGCGTTACCCGCGCCGGGGTTCGGTCCCGCCAGTGTCTTGCCGGCCTCGGCACGCTCATCCTTGAGCGCGGACAGGAACCGGGCGAAGACCGCTTCGCCGATCAGGCTCAACGGCTGTCCCGCGTCGAGCGCGGCGGCGGCTGTCCACTTGCCCGTCCCCTTTTGAGCGGCCTTGTCGAGGATCAGGTCGAGTGTCGCCTTGCCTTCCGCGTCCCTGAAGGCCAGGATGTTCCGGGTGATCTCGATCAGGTAACTTTTGAGCACACCGTTGTTCCAGCGCGCCAGTACCGCGTGCATTTCGTCATTCGACATGCGCAGGCCGTCCTTCATGACATGATAGGCCTCGCAGATCATCTGCATGTCCGCGTATTCGATGCCGTTGTGGACCATCTTGACGAAATGCCCGGCGCCGCCGGCCCCCACCCAGCCGCAGCATGGCTCGCCATTGTTGGTTTTCGCCGCGATCGCCTGGAAAATAGGCTTGACAGCGGGCCACGCGTCCCGA
Source organism: Candidatus Rariloculaceae bacterium (assembly GCA_965221035.1). Taxonomy (GTDB): domain Bacteria; phylum Pseudomonadota; class Gammaproteobacteria; order Steroidobacterales; family Rariloculaceae; genus UBA6522. The sequence continues at coordinate 1,722,566 of OZ244860.1, read as the reverse complement.
TGCCCACCCGGCATGATGCTCGGGCCGCGCAACGCGCCTTCCTCTCCGCCCGACACGCCGGTGCCGACAAAGAGCAAGTCCTTGTTGGCGAGTTCGGCGGACCTTCTGTCGCTGTCCCGGTAGTCGCTGTTGCCGCCATCGATCACGATGTCACCCGGCTGGAGATGCGGTATCAGTGATCCGATGACGCCATCGACCGCCGCGCCCGCCTTGACCATCAGCATGATTCGGCGCGGTTTCCTGATTTTCGCGCACAGCTCCTTGAGTGAATGCGCGCCGACGATCTGGTTGCCATTCGAACCTTGGTTGCCAGATGCCCCGCGGCCCGCGTTTGCGAGTCCGTCAATGAAGTCATCCACCTTCGAGGTCGTCCGGTTGTAAACGGCGACCCTGAAGCCGTGGCCCGCCATGTTGAGGACGAGGTTTTCGCCCATCACCGCGAGCCCGATCACTCCGATATCCGCACAAGCCAAGCAGAAACCCTCCGCGCTCGAAGTGCTAAGTTCCGGAGTGGTGATAGGGCCCCGACCACACGTAGGTCCTGCCTTGCAGTTCCAATTCATGCTCCGTTGAAGTGGAGGAATCCCCATTCGACACAATGAAGACCTGGGTATCGCCCTGGACGTCCTGGATCGATACGGCGGTGTAATCGTCATAGTCGTATACGACATCCAATTCGGCAATCTGGCTGTTTGAATTCACCGCGATCTCGGATACCGGACTGTAGCTGCCGTGCGGTTCCACTACCGTTGCAAAGACCGTGTTGGCGGCGCTGTCGCGTCGGATGATGAACGCCGCGTCCCTGCGCAGGTTGAACAGCGGGTCATTGGCACCGATTCTCGTGAACAGCAACTCGTCCGAAGCATCGGCCGTCGAGGTCAATGTGTAGAATTTCCCATTGCCCATCCACGATAGTACGGTGTTGCTGCCGGGGGGCTTGCCCATCCCTTCCAGATACAGGTGCTGGTATCCGTTCCGTTCTCCAAGTGGACGCAGCATCGATGGCGAGTCGTACGAGAAGTTGGCCTTCATGACCTGGCCCATGAAATAAAACGGCAGGTCGTATCGATTCGCCGCGTCCGAACTGACCTTGAAGATGTCGAGCAGAAAGGGTTTTTCGAAATTCACGTGACGGATCAACGCCATGGTCCGCCGCATCGTCGTGCCTGGGTAGGCATTGGTTTCCACGGCGCTCACGACCTGAGCATCGCGGGCGGAAGCGTCAAAGAAATGCAGGTCCGAATGGTGCTGGCTTGCGATTTCGTACCTGCCGTCAAAGTGCGACGTCTCATTTTGGGTCAGGGTGTTGTGCGCGATGGTCTGCTTGGCCCATGACGTGTTTTCCGGCAGGTAGTTGCCGCCGCCCTTTTGCTCGATGTTGACGAAGCGCGCCAGTCCGTAATCCTGAAGGATTTCGTCGCCCTTTTCATAGAGCGAGAATGAGAGCTTGTCATAGTGGCCATGGCTCAAGCCCTGGGCGGCATTCTTGAAGACGAGAGTCAGGTCCTCGTTGCCTTGGCGCAGAATGGCCACGCCGCCCTGTTGTCCGTCGGCTCCGTCGGTCAGGTTGATCGACGGCTTGTCAAACGGTTGCGCAAGCCCGTCACGGATGGCGGCAGCCACGGAGAATCCCGCGTCCTCCAACAGAACCTGGCCTTGCTCTTCGGCGATGCTCAGCAGCCGCGGGTCCCGACCGCCGACGTGGTAGGCGATATTCACCGCGGTGACCAACTCGCGGGCGTGGAGTGACATGCCCTTTTGCGCATCGTTAAGGGGAAAGAATTCGCCATCCGCATCCGACAGGTTCAACAGCGCGTCGACGCCTTTCAGAAGCACGCCTTCCTTTACCTCGAATATCCCCAGATCGGGCCTGGCGTTGTGCAGGCTTTGCGCGAACACCAGGAACGGATACATGGCGTAGCGTTGATAGTAGGGGCCTTCGGTGTAATACCCGTCCGGAGAGAAAGGTTCGCGGAGGTTCGCCAGGAATCCGGCCTGTTGGCCCTCCACAGTGATGAATCCACCGTCGTCGTCCCTGGCGCCGGGCTCCAGACCGTCATCCTCGATGCCATACAATGCCCGCCGCACCAGTTCGTCATCCTCCATGACAAGGCCGATCATCCCGACCGCCGCGTTGCCCCAGGTGCTGTGGTTGTGAACCCGGTTGAAGAACTGCGGATTTTCGATCGATATGAAATCGGCGAACGGGCGGAAAAGATTCTGTTCAAGCGTTTCCCGCTCCGCTTCGGACAACCAGTCATGAATGGCATCGTAGGCCTGGCTTACGTACACCAGCCAGTTGCTGTCGTTCAGGCACTGCCAGAACAGCTTCCCCCTCGCATAGGACCGTTCCTGGGGATGAAGGGGCAGGGTCTTGTACATCGCCTCATACTGAAAAAGCATGTCGCGGATATAGGTTGCGTATTTTTCATCCTGAAGAATCTGGAACAGCATGCCCGCCTTCTGGATGATCAGGAAATTGAGCTTGTGCCGCTCGTGCGTATAGCCTCCGGAAAAGTCCCTCGGGATCGGGGTGTCAATTCCGAGCGAGATTTCAGCGTCCACTTCCGCCTTGACGCGGCCCAGGGTGCTATCGAACAGCGGAACGGCGCCCAGCTCCGACCTGATACTTTCCACGCCGGCCCTGGTCATGATGAGGTTCGGGTGTTCGGCAGATGCCGACGGCATCGAAAGGGCCAGTCCGAAAAACGTCAGTGCGAACGTCAGCGGTGTGATGGCGATTCCGTCTTGCGTATTCATCCTGTCTCCCGGCCTCATTGTTTTCGCAGCCTCGTTAGAATCTCGTTCACGACTTCCCGTGGCGACGCGCGTTGCACGTTGACGCACCAGCCGTAGTCGGGCATTTCGAACGCGTCGAGTTGCGAGCCCAGCAGGTCTCGACCAAAAAAGTGTCCATCGCGCGCCTCAAGGCGGTCGGCAAGCACCGCTTCGTCCGCATGCAGGACAACCCATCGCAAGTGCTCGCCGCACCGCGATGCGAGAACGGCTCGATGGGCCTCCTTGAGCGCCGAGCAGGCAAGCACGGCGCCTCCTTTCCTTTCCCACACAGGCAATTGGCCCGCCAGCGCTTCGAGCCAAGGCCGCCTGTCGCCGTCGTTCAGGGGGATGCCGTTGGTCATCTTGTCCCTGTTCGAAGGCGGGTGATAGTCGTCCGCGTCGTGAAACGGCATGTCCAGCGCCTCCGAAAGCAGCCTGCCGACCGTGGTCTTTCCCACGCCCGAAACGCCACAAAGAACGAGCATCATGCCGGGTTGCCCCTCACGCGCTCTCAACTCGCACCGCCTGTTACCCCAACCCCAATTGCGTCCGGATGGCGAGGATGCCGTTATAGGAAATCATCACCGAAAACAGCAACGCGAGCCCCAGAGTCACATTCAGCAGGCCACCGGCGGTGTGTTTCCCCATCAGCTTGCGGTTGTTGATGACGACGATGATTCCGGCCACCACGAGGGGCAATACAAAGACGTTGAACACCTGGGTCAGCAGTTGTCCCCGGATGGGGTTGAACCCGAGCACCGGAATCGTCAGCGCCAGCACCGAAGCGATGCCCGTGATAACGCGGAACCGGGTCGACCGGGTGTCCAGTCGTCCGGAACGATAGTCCTCGATCAGCAGCGGGGCGATCAGCAAGCACGGGAATACGGAAGACAGCCCTGCGCTGAGCGTCCCGAAGAAGAAGAGCGTGAGGGACAGCCTCCCGGCAATGGGCTCGAGGGCGCCCACCATGCCCAGGACATCGGTGATCGGACTTTGTTCATGGAAGAGGGCGCCGTGAGCGACGGACATGATCGATCCGCTGACGACGAACACCAGCAGCGCGGCCAATATCGCGTCCTTCTTCTGACGGTCCCGGTCGTCCATGGTCCAGCCCTTGCCCTGAATGAACAGGGGCCTTGAGAGAAACGTGGCGGCCGCCATCGTCGTGCCGACAAAGGCCGCGACCATCATCCGGCCTCCCGGCACTTCGGGAATGCTCGGGATCAACCCTCTGGCGACTTCAACGGGCAGCGGGTGCACGAAGACCAGCGAGACGATGAATGAGATCCCCATGATGCTCACAAAGAACACCAGGACCTTTTCGAACAGGGAATATCTGCCGATGAGCAGTATCGAGTACATGACGCCGATGACCACCGCGGCAATCGCGATGACGACGCCGTATTTGTACTGGCTGAGCGCGGGGAAATAGAGCGCCAGCAGTTCGAAAATGATGTTCGAGGAGATGCCGAGAATGCCGATCAGGGAATTCCACTGACCGAACGTGACGCCGACGATGATGGCGATGCCGATCCATTTACCGTACGGCAGGTACTTCCTGAAGGCATGCAGCGCGGTCTCGCCGGTGACCAGAGCGAAGTTCCCGTAGGCGTAGATCAGCGCTCCGGAAAACAGGCAACTCAGCAGCAGCACCCACAGGAGCTGCATCCCGAAGGTGCTGCCCGCCACGATCATGGAGGTGACGCTACCGGTGCCGATGGTATAGCCGATCGCGAAAATGCCGGGGCCGAAGCCCAGAACAGCCTTGATCAATTTCGACATGTCAGTTCTTCCGTGACGCGGGCATTTTTCGGGACGGGCCTCTCCGGCACAGGCGAGGAGTGACCGTGGTTCCGCGCCCGCTTACCTTTGCACGCGCCCCGAAGCGTCGCCTCCCATGAGGCGCACCGCTTCGGCGACGGTCACGCGATTGAAATCGCCCGAGATCGAGTGCTTGAGGCAGCTTGCGGCGACCGCGAACTCCAGGGCCTGCTGCGGGTCGTCGTAGGCGTTCAGGCCGTAGATCAGGCCGGAAGCGAAACTGTCCCCGCCGCCGACGCGGTCTATGATGTCCGTGATCTCGTACCGCCGCGATAACCTGAACGCTTCGGAGTCGCGCAGGCACGCGGACCAGCCGTTGCGGTCGGCGCTGTGCGACTCGCGCAGGGTGATCGCGATCATGGCCATGTCGGGGTATTGCGTCAGCACCTTCGCGCTCAGGGCCTCGTAGCGGGCCGGGTCCAGCTTGCCCGCCTTGACGTTAACGCCGGCGGAAATGCCCAGCGATTTCTGGCAATCCTCTTCGTTGGCGATGCCGATGTCGACGTGCTTCACGAGTTCGGTCATCACTTTCGGAGCCGATTTGCCGTATTTCCACAGCTTGCCGCGGAAATTGAAGTCGCAGGATACGGTGACGCCGGCTTCCCTGGCCGCGATAACGGCCTCGAGGCTCAGTTCGGCCGCGGATGCGCTGAGCGCCGGGGTAATGCCCGTGATGTGGAACCAGCGGGCGCCGTGAAAAATCGCAGGCCAGTCGAAGTCGCCGGGTTGTGCGTTGCAGATCGATGAGCCGGCGCGGTCGTAGACGACCTTCGAGGGCCGCTGGTTGGCGCCGACTTCGAGAAAGTAGATGCCGACGCGATCGCCGGAACGGTTGATATGGGAAGTATCGACGCCGAATCGCCGCAATTCGCGAAGGGCGGACTCGCCGATGTCGTTGTCGGGCAGGGCGGTGACGAACGCGGCATCCAGCCCGAAGTTGGCCAGGGCGACCGCCACGTTGGCCTCGCCGCCCCCGAAGGTGGCCTCGAGCGAGGGCGACTGGAAAAAGCGTTCGTGGCGCGGCGTCTTGAGACGCAGCATGATCTCGCCAAGGGTTACGAATTCGGCCAAGGGCTATCCTCCCGCCCGGTTCGCGGAGGAGGCGGGTTGACCCTCTGCCCGCCCTGCGATGGCGACCGCTTCAGCCGCCAGGCGCGTGATCCCTGCGTAGTCGCCGCCGGCGATGGCGCCGGATGGCGTGAGCCAGCTTCCGCCGCAGGCGGTCACCGACGGCACCTCGAGATAGTCTCGAAGATTGCCGGCAGAGATGCCTCCCGTGGGTATGAATTTCACGTCTCGGAATACGGATCCGAGGGCCTTGAGCATGGGAATGCCGCCCGCCAGGCTTGCCGGGAAGTACTTCAGCACCCGCAGGCCGAGGTTCCACGCCCGCTGCACTTCGCTGGGCGTGGTCACGCCGGGCATGACGGGGACCGACAATTCGCCGGCAACGGAGACGACGCCTTCGTCCAGGCCGGGCGACACTATGAACCGGGCGCCGGCCGAAACGGCCGTCCGGGCCTGTTCCTGGCTCAGCACGGTGCCGGCGCCCACGTGCGCCTCCGGCACGTCGGCGGCCACGGCGCCGATGGCATCGATCGCCGCGGACGTGCGCAGGGTGATCTCCACGTTCGGCAGCCCGCCCGCGACCAGGGCCCGGGCGACCGGCACGGCGCGCGAGGCGTCTTCGATGACCACGACGGGCACGACCGGCGTGACCTGGAGCAGCGCGGTCAGCCGGGATGCATCGTCGGGAGATCGGCCGTCTTCGGCCGGGCGGCCTTCCGCCCCATGCAATGAAACGCTCGTCACGGGTGGTCCACCGTCAGGAGAAATACAATCCGCCGTTGATGTCCACGCTTGCACCGGTGACGAAGCTCGCCTGCGGGGAAGCCAGGTAGGCGACCAGGTCCGCGATCTCCTGGGAGCTTCCTTCGCGGCGCAGGGGCGTGGACGCGGCGACGTTGGCCCTGACCGCATCCTTGGTGAACGTATCGTGAAAGGTCGTGGCGATCATTCCCGGGCAGACGCAATTCACACGGATGCTGGAGGGGCCCAGTTCCTTGGCGAGCGCGCGCGTCATCGTCATCACCGCGCCCTTCGACGTCGCGTAGGCCACGGCCCCGGGGCCGCCGCCATCGCGTCCCGCCTGGGAAGCGAGATTGACGATGGAACCGCCTTCGCTCATGTGTGGAACCACGAACTTGCACGTCAGGAATGCGCTGGTCAAATTGAGTTTCATGATGTGCTCAAAGAACGCCTCGTCCATTTCGGCAAGCGGCTTGCGCTCCACGAGTCCGCCGGTGACATTGACGAGGATACCGATCGAATCGCCGAAGGCTCCGCGCGTTTCCCGAACCAGGTTTTCCACGTCCGAAGCACTGGTCATGTCGCAGCGCACTGAGATCGCCTGCCCGCCGGCCGCTTCAATGGCCGCGGCCGTGGCCTTGCCATCCCCGGAACTGTTGCACCACGTGAACGCGACCCTGGCGCCCAGGCCGGCCAGCGTTTCCGAAACGGCCCTGCCGATATCCCGCGAACCGCCCGCGACGATCGCAACCTTGTTCTCAATACTCATATCAAGTCCCTGAATGACGTCCTTGCCTGGTGCTGCATCCGCCCGATACAACAATATCAGGTTTGTGCCCCGTTAGTTTTCCGTGGTGACCGGCCGAATCCGCCCGCCGAAGACCCATACCGAAATGACCGCGAGCGGCACCAGCGCCGCGCCCCAGATGAACGCGGGGGCGAACGAGCCCGATGCCTCGACAATCCTCGGGATGAGTTCGGTGGTGATCAGTACCCCGGCCACGGCTGCCGCTCCACCGACACCGGCGAGTGAACCTACAGACTTGCCGGAGAAGAAGTCGCTCGGCAGTGTCTGGATGTTGCCGATCGCGATCTGAAACCCAAACAGGATGACCGCGATGAGGAGTATCGCCGACAGTGGCGTGGATGCAGCCGCGGTCAGAAGCAGCGCCGGCAGCATGATGGCCCCGCCCAGCGTGACCGTCAGCTTGCGCGCGAAATCGACCGTCCGGCCCCGTTCGAGCAGGTAGCGCGCCAGCCAGCCGCCGAACAGCGCGCCCGCCACGGCGCCGACATAGGGAACCCAGGCGGAAAATCCGATCTGCGCGATGTCGAAACCGAACGTCGCGGCGAGGTAGATCGGCAGCCAACTGACGAACAGCCACCACACGGGGTCCAGGAAGAACCTTGAGACGACCACGGACCAGCTCTGGCGATAGCGCAGCATTTCGAACCAGCCGGGCGCGGCCTGTTCCTCGCCGTCGGACGCGCTTTCATCCCGCTGGCCCGTGAGGATGTACTCGCGTTCTTCGGCGGAGAGCCACGGGTGGCGGTCCGGCGGAGCCTTGAATATGAGCAGCCAGGGCACGAGCCACACGAATCCGAACAGGCCGATGATGACGAAAGTGGCCTGCCAGCCGAACTGCAGGTACAGAAGCGCGATGGCGGGCGCGGAAATGACCGCCCCGAGCGACGCCCCGGAATTGAATATGCCCTGCGCGAGCGCGCGTTCCCGGATAGGAAACCACTCCGCGTTGCTCTTGGTCGCGCCGGGCCAGTTGCCGGCTTCGCCGAACGCCAGGGTGAAGCGCATCGCCGCAAGCGTACCGAAACTGCGCGTGACGGCGTGCAGCATGATGGAAACGGACCAGATGACGATCGCAAGCACGAATCCGAGCCGCGTGCCGATCATGTCGAAAATCTTGCCGAACAGGGCCTGGCCGATGGCGTAGCCGACCATGAAGACCATGATGAGCCGGGCATAGTCGAATTCGTCCATGCCCAGTTCCGGACCCATCTCGACCCACATGATGGCCAGCGCGTTGCGGTCGACATAGTTGATGACCGTGGCGATGGCCACGAGGCTGACCACGACCCATCTCAGATATCCGCGAAACATATCGTGTCAACTTCCCTTTCTTTGTTGTGGATTGCCTGGTGTGGGCATTTGGAGTCCGAAGTCAGAGCTCGAAACTGGTGAGGAATCGATTGTCGTTAGTGGCATCCCGACCGTTTGAAGAACGCCCCCACCCATAGGAGTGCGCATGGACTCTAGCATTGGGCACTACATCGGTCAACCATGCGGGTTGGCCATGTGGAATGGGTAATTGGGTATTGAAATCGGTATGAAAATCGGTATAGTGGCGTGCCTGACCCAGTTGGCGGGCCTGTCCTTGACAGAGCCTCGGCCTTGTGGCCGATGGCCTGCCGACCGCATCGCTGCTGGAAATACCGGAGTACCGTACCACTGACCACCAGCAGGTGCGGATTGAGTCCTGGTGCAGGTGTGTTGCGACTTTTCCACACGTTTCGATTAAAAAATTGAGGGATTCATAGAATGAAGACAATACATGGCGTTGCCTCGACGCTGACAATATTCGCGCTTTCCCTGGCCGCAGGTCCAGCGGCTCTCGCCCAGGACGGTCAGGGTCAGGAGCTTGAGGAAATCGTGGTTACCGGCATCCGCTCCAGTCTGGAAGCGGCCGCCACCCTGAAACGCAACGACTCGCGCATCGTCGATGCGATCGTCGCCGAGGACATCGGCAAGCTTCCGGACAACAACGTCGCCGAAGCGCTGCAGCGCGTTACCGGCGTATCGATCAACCGCGATTATGGCGTGGGCAACGAGGTATCCATTCGCGGCCTTCCGAACAACCGCGTCGAGATCAACGGACGCTCCACGCTTGGCGAGAGCCGTAACGGCATCAGTCTCGACGATATGCCTTCAAATTTCCTCTCGGCGGTTGAAGTGATCAAGTCGCCAACAGCGGAAATGATCGAAGGCGCGTTGGGCGGCACCATCAACATGAGAACGCTCAGAGCCCTCGATCTTCGGGAGCCGGTCTTTTCGGCGAGTCTGGATACGGAATTCGCCGACAAGACGGAGCATTGGGCGCCCATCTTCAACGGAACCTACGGCAACAACTGGGATCTTGACGGTGGCGGTTCTTTCGGTGTCGTGGCGTCTCTTTCGTACCAGGACAGAAGGCTGCGGCAAGATACATTCCAGAACGACCTGAGAGTTCAGGATGGCTTCGACATCAATAACGATGGTGTGATCGATGCAGCCGACGACGCTCAAAACACGCCCAGCGGCAACTATGTCTTTTCACGCGAGCACAAATATGAGCCCTGGGTAGAGAACAGGGAACGAACGGCCGCGAACGTCAGCCTGCAGTGGGTTCCGAATGACGTGGTCGAACTGTATATGGACACGAACCTCACGAAACGCGACGGCGGCGAAGAAGCCTACTCGGTGCTGATGGCGGGCGGCAGCCCCACCAATGCTCTGGGCACCGCCTATGAAGACGCCAATGGCCAACTCAGCGGCTATGTGCTGGAAGGGGCTTTCATCCTTCCGAAAACATGGAGTGAATTCAGGGAAACCGACTCGTTTTCGAACGCCCTTGGCGGGTCATTCGACATAACGGACAAACTGCAGATCGGTTTCGAATATGCGACGGCCGAGTCCGACCAGGTCGAACCGAAATCGGAATTCAACTGGCGCGCGCACGATCAGGCTGCGGAGGCTCTGAACCCGGCGGCCCAGAACCTGTTTCTGGTTGACGCCATCATCGACGCCAGCAACCACAATGCCGTGCCCGGCGTGACCTTTGTCGGCCAACCGGATATCTACCTGGACCAGGAAAAGCTTGCGCTACGCGAGTTCAGGCACCTCACCGATGATGTGTTCAATGCGGAAGACGCCTTCCGTGTCGATTTCGAGTACAGCAACCCGGGCGATCTGGATTGGTTTACCGCGTTGAAAGCGGGTTTTCGCGCAACCGACAGGGAATACGAAAGATCTTCCGCGGAGTTTCGCACGGCCAATCTGCACCAGGACCTGAAAACGGCAGACGGCAGCGAGTACGTCGTATGGACCATGGCGGAGTATGACGCCCTCTTTCCCGGAACGCTGGTGACTCCCTACCAGCCGGGCGACCTGTTCAGTCAGGCAGGTTATGCCTCGGCAAACCAGACGGCGCCATTCATACTCTATGACGCAGCCCTGCTGAGCGGCGATCTCGAGGGCACGTTCGACATTATCAAACAGTTGCTGGCAGGCACGAACAGGGAAGTCAGCGGCAGCCTGGCCAGTAATCTGTCGCCCCGGAATTCGGCGTATACCCACATTGGCGAAGAAACTTCAGCCTTCTACTTGCAGGGCGAACTGGATTTTGACGACGTCAGTGTTGTATTGGGCGGCCGTTACGTAGCAACCGAAGTGACTTCAACGGCTTACCAGGGCGGCGAATTGGTCAGCGACACCGAAACGTACGCCGACTTTCTGCCCAGCATCAACGTGGCGGTGGATTTGACCGAAAACACGATCTTGCGCGCCAGTGGCGCCAAGGTGATGCGTCGCGCCAACTTCGGAAACCTGAGCCCCGCATACAATTTCAATTCTGATGTCATTCTGGCGACCCGCGGCAATCCGGGGCTGGAGCCCTTCCGCGCCGCGCAGTTCGACTTCGCGGTGGAACGCTACTGGGAAGGCAACCTGGTATCGGCTACGCTGTTCTACAAGGATGTGGCCTCATTCCTGAAGGAAAGCCTGTATTGCGCCTATTTTCCAGGCGGTGTTTCAGGCCAGAACCATAATACAGGCGCATTCGATCAGATCTGTATTCTGCCTGCCGGCGTTCAGGCAGATTCAGCGACATACACCGATACCGCTAACGAAGCTCTATTTCAGACGTACGTGGCGCAAGGCCGTAATGGCGTGAAGACGACTACGAGTACCAATGGCGCCAATGGCACGATCCAGGGCTTTGAATTGGGGACCGTTTACAACTTCGATCACCTGCCTGGCGTCTGGTCCGGTTTGGGCATCAATGCCAACTACACCTTTGCGCAAAGCGAAGATCCGAATGGCGTCGCTCTGGAAGACATCTCCGAAAGTTCCTACAACATTCAACTGTTCTGGGAAAACCAGGACTGGAATGTTCGCCTGGCCTGGACGTCTCGTGAGCGTTTCCTGGACGATACCGCGCAAAAGCGTACCGAGCATATCGGTGCGCTGGTGGCAGGCAATTCCATCGATCTTGAAAATGATCCTACTCAGGGCAACAGCTTCCGTGACGGGATCGATCAACTGGATGTGGCCGGTAGCTGGAACGTAACCGATGCACTGACTGTTGTCGGCAGCATCACGAACCTGACTGGCGAGCCACTGATCAATTCCAGTATCACCGGCACTGCCTGGCAGGTTCGGGAAAGCGATCGCAGATTCAGCCTGGGAGCGCGTTACACGTTCTGAGTGCGGCAATCGATGGCCTTGCGGGGAACCGCGGTTCCTCGTGCGGCCATAGGCACGATCAAGGCAGCGCCCTTTACCGGAGCGCTGCCTTTTTTATTGATGGATACTTGCTGGGCTCAGCGGGAATCTTGCCGGGCTCAGCGGATACGGGAGCCCGAAGTCAGAGCTGAAAACTGGTGAGGAACCTTTCTCGGCTCTCGGTTGCCTTGCGGCGAAGTTCTTCCAGCGCCTGCTCTTCGGTAACGTCCAGCATCGACTCGATCAGGCGCCGGAAATGCTCACGCATGGCGATGCGGGCGGCCGCCGGGTCCCGCGCGCGCAACGCGTCGAGAATTTCCCGGTGCTCGGCCTCGCGCGCATCGGCGTCGTCATGACACACCGAATCGTAGACCTTGCGCACCGGCTTGGACTCCAGGCGTATCCGCCACAGCATTTCCACGACGTAAAGAACGGCGGCATTGCCGGAAGCCAACGCGATGGTCCGATGGAATTCCCGGTCCGCCAATTCGGCTTCGCGGTCGTTGCCGCGCATTTTCCGAAGGTGTCCCTCCAGAACGCTCAGCGTCCCGTCGCTGATGTCCCGGGCCGCCAGCGCGGCCGCTTCGGACTCGAACAGCGTGCGGGCTTCAGTCAACTCGAAGGCGCTGACGTTCGGCAGGCTGCCATTGTAGTTTGACGGGTCCAGCACATAGGCTCCGGAACCCGTCTTGACCTGGATCATGCCCTGCGCCTGCAGGAAGATCTCGGCCTCCCGGACCGTCACCCGGCTGACGCCGAGTTGGTCGGCCAGCTCCCGTTCGCCCGGCAGCCGGCTGTTGGGCGGGAACGTGCCGTCGTCGATCATGGTGGTGATGCGTTCGGCCACGGAGTGGTAGAGTCGTTTGGTTGTCATGGGAATTGACTTGCATCCCGCCGCCAAGGGCTAACAAGTGTTGTCCTGATTCAATATATGCCACATTTTGGTCTTAGAACTTTGCTCGAATACCCGCGAATAGGCGGGGGCCATAACTATTTACTTCGGCCAGATTGTTGGGTGTGGGGTTGTACTGAATGCGCGGTTCGTCAAGCAAGTTGATACCCTCGATTCGGGCAGTAATGTTGTCTGTAAACGCATATGTCACACGGGCTTCCAGTACCTCGTTTGGTCCGATGTAGCGGATGTTCGCAGGTGTGGAAATGAACTGCTGGAAATACTCGCTGCGGCTCTTGTAAATGAACTGAATGTCGAGATCGGCAATCTGATAATACAACTGTGCGGAGATTACCGTATCAGAAAACCCGAACACGTTTGCCGGCTCTACTATTCCCACGCGTTGGGAGACGACGTTTCCGTCGTCGTCGAGAACCAGCGCTGATCCAAAGTTGCCATCCTCGAACTCGAAATCCGAATCCGCGATGTTCACACTCAACTTGGCGCCCAGGCCCCTCCACGCTCCAGGAAGATAGTCGAACGAATGCGCTGCGGTGAGCTCAAAACCGTATAGTGTGCTCGAATCCTCGTCGGTCCTTGTAGTGGTTACGTCGGCATCGAAAGGTTGTCCGTCGATTGTGAACGTCTCAACCCGCTGAGTGCCCTCGAAACCGCCGAGAAATTGCTTGTAGTAAAAACCTGCAGCAAGTATCGAGTCCTCATTGGGATACCACTCGATTGCGGCGTCAATATTCCAAGATGTGAGCGGTGCCAAATCGGGATTTCCGGACGCGGTCGCCCTGCCTACAAGTTCGTCGATGGTCATGGGGTCGTCGTCATCGTCCACGTTAAGTGCGCGACCGAAACCCAAATCCGCCGGATCGGGCCTTGACAACCCCCTGAAGATTCCGCCGCGAAACAGCGTCTCGTCGTTCAGGTCCATCACGAGGTTAAAGCTTGGCAGCACTTCGGTATAGCTCTCACCTCCTACCACCGAGAAAACGTTGCTCGCATCTTCGGTGACGGTAATTGTCCCGTCGTCTGGGTCGCGTTGAGTGGTAAAGGTTGTGCGTAGCCCGGAAGAATTGACGTCTGTATTGACTACTCGTACGCCGAAGTTTCCTCGTACGGGTCTGTTTGCCCACTCGCCTGTGTAGTTCGCCTGTAGGTAGATGGCCAGAGTTTCCTCTGTTACGTCGACGTTGCTGACGTTATTGGGATCCGGTGGAGGCACGGCTGGCACCTCACCCAGAAATTCGTTGACAAGGCATAGTGGGTCGAAGCTGGCGTAAGTGCTGCCGGTTCCCGCCGCGATCACATTGCCGTCATCGTCGACATTTGTGATCAGGGCTTGGCCGTTGCTCGGCTCAGACAGAAAACCATTCTCCGGGAAAACTTCGTTTCTGCAAGCTAGGCTGGCTCCCTGGATGGCCGAATCGGGAATACTTGGAAGTGTCCGGCCAGTTTCGAGCCTCGCTCTAGGAAAGCTGATAAATTCGAGTTCAGATACACGTATTCCGCCCTCTATACTGGACACTCCGCCCCAATCGATGTCGAGTTTAAAGTCGCCACGTAAAGCGGTAATTGTGTTGTCGCGGGACTGGTTGAGGTCGATGCGCGTTCGCGCTGCGTCAGCATACAAATCCGCGTTATTGACGTCGAAATTCTGCACGGTGACCAATGGGATGATTGATCCTCCTCCGCCTGGGATATCGAATGACGTCCACACGCGGTCCGAACCGGCCGGCGTGCTGTTGCCGTAAATGTCTCTCGGTTCCGACTGCAGTCTAGTCTGGTAAATGTTCTCCCGCCGCGACGTGTCGGAGTAAGATGCATCGAATGAAAGAAACAGTTTGTCACTTGCTTGGATGCCGATGTTAAAACCGGCGCCACTGTACTCCTCAATACGTGCCTGATGCTGGCTGTTGGTTTCAATGCGGCCAATTGTTTCGAAGTGTGATACTTCTCCGGTAGGCGCGGCCACTAGTGTTGCGCTGGAAAGGCCCGGTATCATGCGGCGCTGCTCCGAGAAGACGAGATCATTTCTAACCTCCGTAAACGTTCGGTCCGAGGATTGCAGGTCGAGGTTAAAGTCCAGCACATCATTCGGCTGCCACTGAAAGGCAGCGAATAACGATTCTCGATCATCGTCAGTAATATTCTGCCTAAAAGATCTAGAGCTCGGCACGAAGATAAATGGCGCATTGGCGTCCGGAGCGACGCCGGTGTTGGGATTGACGACGATATTCAGGTTACCTGAACCACTGTCGCAGTTACCGCTAGATGTCCGGTAGACGCCGCCGGAAACCGCCGGATCGTTGCGGCAATCGCGCCACCCGGAAGTGGTGCGAAATTCCTGTTCTGGATTTGAGGCCAGCCGGTTCTGATAACCAAAGGAGACTCCGAAGGATCCGCCGTTTTCGTTCTCGAATTGGTCGATATAGCTTAGCGTCGTGCGGGTACCCCATTCGCGCTCGTTGTTGTTGATTTCGGCATTGTCCGGGTGATGGTTGCCCTTGATTTCAGCTTGAAATCTCCGCCGGTCATACTCGAGGGGCTTGAGCGTTTCCAGTGCAATTTGTCCCGAAACACCGCCCTCAATCAGGCTTGCCTCCTGGGTCTTGTAAATCATCAGCGTATTGTACAGTTCCGAGGGAAACTGGCTGAAGTTGACAGAGCGGTCACCGCTTCCATTGGTCGCCTCGCGACCGTTGATGGTTGTGGAGCCAAGGAAAGGTCCCAGCCCCCTAATGGATATTTCTGTGGCACCGCCTTGTTCCCGGTGCGATGCGGCGCTTGTGAGTGTTTCTAGCGCTTCGCCGATCGAGAGCGCGGGAATGTCTCCAATGTCGTCTGCCGTCAATGCTTCCACCACGGTGTCGGACAGCCGTTTTTGCTCAATCGAGTTCTGAATTACGCTACGCGTTCCGGTGACAATAATTTCCTCCAGCGCCGATTCATCACTTTCCTGGGCACTGGTTGGGAAAGTCAATGTGCACGTCATCGCCAGAGTGCAAGCAGAGCGAAAAGTCAACGATCGTAGTCCGAACCGCCATGCGACTTCGTTTTCTCGGATCTGCATTTGGTATGCCTCTTTGGTTAGTGTGGATTTGTAGTCCATATGGTATACCACGCCATGATTGAAAGCGCAACCGATAATGCAGTATGTTGTCGCTGTCCCCGACCTCCATTGACGAGGACGGGGATTCGAGTGCGGTGACGGCGAGCTTGAGCAGCAAGTCGAGCGCGGTGACGACAGTGACGGTGTCGGCGTCGGGGCCTTCGGGCAGTTACAGCCAGAGCGGGACCACGCTGACGATCCCCGCGAGGGCCACCGCCAGCACGACGGCAAGTACGGTGACCATCACCGCGGTGGACAACGACGTGGACGAGCCGGACAGGTCGGTGACGGTGTCGGGCAGCGCGAGCAACACGGTGGGCGTGACGGGTCCCGCCTCGAAGACGCTGACGATCGAGGACGACGACGCCACGCCCACGGTGACGTTGTCGCTGTCCCCGTCCTCCATCGACGAGGACGGCGGGACGAGTACGGTGACGGCGAGCCTGAGCGGCAAGTCGAGCGCGGTGACGACGGTGACGGTGTCGTCGGGGGTGTCGGGCAGTTACAACCAGAGCGGTACGACGCTGACGATTGCCGCGGGAGCCACCGCGAGCACGGGGACGGTGACCATCACGGCAGTGGACGACGACTTGGACGAGCCGGACAGGTCGGTGACGGTGTCGGGCAGCGCGAGCAACACGGTGGGCGTGACGGGTCCCGCCTCGAAGACGCTGACGATCGAGGATGACGACACGGACACGGCGCCCCAAATCACCGGCCTGGTTGACGACCAGTCGTTCACGAAAGACGTGGCCATCTCGACCTTGCAGCTGCCGACGGCGACGGGTGGCAACGGGACGCTTTCCTATTCCATCAGTCCGGCGCTGCCGACGGGACTGGTGTTCGACCCGGATCCGAACACCCTGACGATCACGGGCACGCCGACGGCGACGCAGCCGGCGACGACCTACACGTACACGGTGTCCGATTCGGACGGCAACACGGCGGACGTCGACAGGGACACGCTGACGTTCTCCATCACGGTGCAGGAGGACGCCCCGACGCTGACGGGCCCGATCACGGACCAGTCGGCGACGCAGGGTTCGCCGTACACGAGCGCGGTGGCCTTTCCTGAGGCCACGGGCGTGGACGGGACGGTGAGCTACAGCGTGACGCCGGCGTTGCCGGCGGGCCTGACGTTCGACGCCGCCGTACGCAAGCTCACGGGCACGCCGACTGCGTATGCCGCCACCGCCAGCTACACCTACACGGCGACGGACGACGAGGGCACGGCATCGGACCCGTCCGACGACACCACGGCGACGCTGACGTTCGACCTCGAGGTGATCGCGGCCACCCCGACGGCGCCGACGCTGACGGCGACGGCGGGGGACAAGGAGGTGGCGCTGTCCTGGAGTGGCGGCGGGGCGTACACGACGGGCTGGGAGTACCGGCGCAAGGCGGGTACCGGCAGTTACGGGAGCTGGACGGCCGTCGCCGGCGGGGCCGGGGTGTCGGCCAAGACGGTGGACGGTCTGGCCAACGACACGGCGCAGGCCTTCGAGGTCCGGGCGGTGAACGGGGCGGGCGACGCGGTCAAGGGGGCGGCCTCGGCGGAGCAGACGGCGACGCCGACACTCGACGCGCCGGCATTCGGTGTGCCGCTATCCCCCCTGGACCGCACGTACACTCTGCAGGTGCCCATCGCCAAGTTCCCTCTGCCTGCGGCGTCCGGGGGCAACGGGACGCTGGTGTACAGCCTGAGTCCGTCGCTGCCGGCGGGTTTGACGTTCGACGCGGCCAACCGCCAGATCACGGGCACGCCGACGGCGACGCAGGCGGCGACGACCTACACCTACAAGGTGGCAGACTCCGACGGCAACACGGCGGACGCGGACACGGACACGTTGACGTTCAGCCTTGTGGTGACGGCGCCGGCGGTCACGGTGACGCCGGCGTCCGGTCTGACGGTCGCGGAGGGCTCGACGGGTACGTTCGGGGTGGTGCTGGCGGGTCCGCCGAGCGCGGACGTGACGGTGACGCCGACGAGTTCGGACACGGCCGTGGCGACGGTCGGCGGGCCGTTGACGTTCACGCCGTCGAACTGGTCGAGCGGGCAGACGGTGACGGTCACCGGCGAGGAGGACGCCGACGCCGACGATGGGACGACGACGGTGTTGCTGTCGATCACGGGCGCGTCGGAGTACGGCGGTCTGACGGATCCACAGGTGACGGTGACGGTGACCGACGACGACGAGTTGCCAGGTGTCCCAACCGTTTTTTCGGCGGCGCCGGGCAACGGTCAGGTGGCGCTGAGCTGGGTGCTGCCGACGAACACTACCGACATTGACCAGGTGCAGGTGCGCTGGAAGGCTACCGCCAACCTGCCCTTTGTGGACGCCACCGACTCCTGGACCGACCTCACCGCCACGGCCACGACCTACACCGCGACGGGCCTCACCAACGGCACCCTGTACACCTTCGAGGTACGCGCCACCAACCCGGCCGGTCATGGCACGGCGGCCGCCACCCAGTCGACGCCGACGTCCTCGGCGACGTTGCAGATCTTGCCGAGCAGCCTGGAAGTGGCCGAGGGCGCCAGCGACACGTTCACCGTGGCGCTGGCGAACGCGCCGAGCGGCCCGGTGACGGTGACGGTGACGAGCGACGACACCGACGTCACGGTGAGTCCGGCCAGCCTGACCTTCACCACGACGGATTACGCCACCGCGCAAACCGTGACCGTGAACATGGCGTCGAACCCGACCGACGGCACCGCGACGCTGAGCCTGAGCGCCAGTGGCGGCGGCTACGGCGGCGTCACCGGCTCGGTGGCGGTGACTTCGACATCGCAGCCGAGCTTCGGCACCGAGACGGTGGCTGACCAGAGCTACACCCAGGACACGGCTATCGCCACCCTGACGCTGCCGGTGGCCACCGGCGGCGACGGCACACTCACCTACGCCCTGAGCCCGACGGCCCCGACGGGACTGACCTTCGACGCGAGCGCCCGCACCCTCACCGGCACCCCGACCGCGTCCCAGGCGGCGGTGGAGTACACCTACACCGCCACCGATGCTGACGGGGATGAGGCGCAGCTGACCTTCGACCTCCGCGTGGCGGCGACGCTGACGGTGGGCGGTGTGGCCGACGCCGACCAGGCCGAGAACGCGGCCTACACCGCCACGGCGACGCTGACCGGCACCCCGGTGGGCAGTATCACTTGGACGCTGTCGGGCAACGACGGCGACGATTTCGCGCTGTCGAACCAGAGCGACACCGGCGCCACCGTGACCCTGACGGCGCAGGACTATGAGACCCCGGCGGACGCCGACACCGACAACGTCTACGACTACACCCTGACCGCGACGGACTCGGATAACAACACCGGCTCGGCGGACATCTCCATCACCGTCACCGACGTCATCGAGACCGCGACGCTGACGCTCACGGGCCTGGCCGACGGCGTGGTGGACGAGAACAGCGACTTCACCGACACCGCGACCTTGGCCAACGCCGTCGGCGCGGTGACCTGGACCCTGGGCGGGGACGACGCGGACGAGTTCGCGCTGTCGGACACCGGCGCCACGGCGGCGACGGTGACCCTGGCCTCACCCGACTACGAGAACCCGTCCGACGCCAATGCCGACAACGTCTATCACTACACCCTGACGGCGACCGACGCCGACGGCAACACGGTGACCTCGGACACGGTGGACGTGACGGTGAACGATGTCGTCGAGATGCCCGCCAAGCCGAGCGGTTTCGCCGCCACGGCGGGCGACACGCAAGTGACGTTGACCTGGACCGATCCGGGCGATGCGACGATCACGAAGTACCAGGTTCGGTACAAGGCGGGCACGGACTTCCCGGACGACGACCCGACGACGTGGGGCGACATCGCCGGCAGCGGGGCCTCGACCGTCACGCACACCGTGACGGGCCTGACGAACGACACCGGGTACGTGTTCCAGATCCGTGCGGTCAATTCCGCGGGAGTGGGGGCGGAGTCGGACGCGGCGACGGCCACTCCGGAGCCGCCTTCTCCGCCGGACAGGCCCACGGGGCTGAGCGCCGCGGCGGGCGACGGCGGCGCGACGCTGACCTGGGACGATCCGGGCGACGCGAGCATCACCCACTACCGGTACCAGCAGTGGTACCGCGCAACGTCCGGGAATTGGGTGAACATGGGATGGGTGACCATCGCCGGCAGCGGGGCCTCGACCGTATCGCACGACGTGACGGGCCTGACCAACGGGACGCAGTACCGGTTCAGGCTCCGGGCGTACAATGCGCTCGGCAGCAGCCCGCAGTCGAACTGGGCGACGGTCACGCCGACGCCGCCGCCACCGCCCGCCAAGCCGACCGGTTTCGACGCCGAGGCGGGCGACACGCAGGTGACGCTGACCTGGACCGACCCGGTGGATGCGACGATCACGAAGTACCAGGTGCGGTACAAGGCGGGCACGGACTTCCCCGACGACGATGCGACGGCGTGGGGCGACATCGCCGGCAGCGGGGCTTCGACCACGTCGCACGACGTGACGGGCCTCACCAACGGGACGCAGTACGTGTTCCAGGTCCGTGCGGTCAATTCCGGGGGCGAGGGGGCGAAGTCGGACGCCGAGACCGCCACGCCCGTGTTGCCGCCGGCGCCGGCCAAGCCGGTTGGCTTCGCCGCCACGGCGGGTGACACGCAGGTGACGCTGACGTGGAGCGATCCGGTGGATGCCACGATCACGAAGTACCAGGTTCGGTACAAGGCGGGTTCGGACTTCCCGGACGACGACGCGACGGCATGGGGCGACATCGCCGGCAGCGGGGCCTCGACCGTCACGCACGACGTGACGGGCCTGACCAACGGCACGCAGTACGTGTTCCAGGTTCGTGCGGTCAATTCCGGGGGCGAGGGGGCGAAGTCGGATGCTGAGACGGCCACCCCGGCGCCACCGCCGGCGCCGGCCAAGCCGGTCGGTTTCGCCGCCACGGCAGGCGACACGCAGGTGACGCTGACGTGGAGCGATCCGGTGGATGCCACGATCACCAAGTACCAGGTTCGGTACAAGGCGGGCACGGACTTCCCCGACGACGACGCCACGGCGTGGGGCGACATCACCGGCAGCGGGGCCTCGACCGTGTCGCACACCGTGACGGGTCTGACGAACGACACCGGGTACGTGTTCCAGATCCGTGCGGTCAATTCCACCGGCGAGGGGGCGAAGTCGGACGCGGCGACGGCCACTCCGGAGCCGCCTTCTCCGCCGGACAGGCCCACGGGGCTGAGCGCCGCGGCGGGCGACGGCGGCGCGACGCTGACCTGGGACGATCCGGGCGACGCGAGCATCACCCACTACCGGTACGAGCAGTGGTCCCGCGCGACCTCGGGGAGTTGGGTGAACATGGGTTGGGTGACCATCGCCGGCAGCGGGGCATCGACCGTGTCGCACGACGTGACGGGCCTGACCAACGGGACGCAGTACCGGTTCAGGCTCCGGGCGCACAACACGCTCGGCAGCAGCCTGCAGTCGAATTGGACGACGGTCACGCCGGTCGCGCCGCCGGCCCCGGCCAAGCCGGTCGGCTTCGCCGCGGTGGCGGGCGACACGCAGGTGACGCTGACCTGGACCGACCCGGTGGATGCCACGATCACGAAGTACCAGGTGCGGTACAAGGCGGGCACGGACTTCCCCGACGACGACGCGACGGCGTGGGGTGACATCGCCGGCAGCGGGGCTTCGACCGTCACGCACGACGTGACGGGCCTGACCAACGGCACCCAATACGTGTTCCAGGTCCGTGCGGTCAATTCCGGTGGCGAGGGGGCGAAGTCGGACGCCGAGACCGCCACCCGGGCGCCACCGCCGGCGCCGGCCAAGCCGGTCGGTTTCGCCGCGGTGGCGGGCGACACGCAGGTGACGCTGACGTGGACCGATCCGGTGGATGCCACGATCACCAAGTACCAGGTTCGGTACAAGGCGGGCTCGGACTTCCCCGACGACGACGCGACGGCATGGGGCGACATCACCGGCAGCGGGGCCTCGACCGTCACGCACGACGTGACGGGCCTGACCAACGGCACTCAGTACGTGTTCCAGGTCCGTGCGGTCAATTCCGGTGGCGAGGGGGCGAAGTCGGACGCGGCGACGGCCACACCGGAGCCGCCTTCTCCACCGGACAGGCCCACGGGGTTGAGCGCCGCGGCGGGCGATGGCGGCGCGACGTTGACCTGGGACGATCCGGGCGACGCGAGCATCACCCACTACCGGTACGAGCAGTGGTCCCGCGCGACCTCGGGGAGTTGGGTGAACATGGGTTGGGTGACCATCGCCGGCAGCGGGGCCTCGACCGTGTCGCATGATGTGACGGGTCTGACCAACGGGACGCAGTACCGGTTCAGGCTCCGGGCGTACAACGCGCTCGGTAGCAGCCTGCAGTCGAATTGGGCGACGGTCACGCCGGTCGCTCCGCCGACCCCGGCCAAGCCGGTCGGCTTCGCCGCCACGGCGGGGGACACGCAGGTGACGTTGACCTGGACCGACCCGGGTGACACGACGATCACGAAGTACCAGGTGCGGTACAAGGCGGGCACAGACTTCTCCGACGACGACGCGACGGTGTGGGGCGACATCACCGGCAGCGGGGCCTCGACCGTGTCGCACGACGTGACGGGCCTGACCAACGGGACGCAGTACGTGTTCCAGGTCCGTGCGGTCAATTCCATCGGCGCGGGGACGAAGTCGGATGCGGAGACGGCCACCCCGGCGGCGGTCCCCGCCAAGCCGAGCGGATTCGCCGCGGTGGCGGGCGACACGCAGGTGACGCTGACGTGGACCGATCCGGGTGACACGACGATCACGAAGTACCAGGTTCGGTACAAGGCGGGCTCGGACTTCCCGGACGACGACGCCACGGTGTGGGGCGACATCACTGGCAGCGGGGCCTCGACCGTCACGCACGACGTCACGGGCCTGACCAACGGCACCGAGTACGTGTTCCAGGTCCGTGCGGTCAATTCGGTCGGTGACGGGGCGAAGTCGGACGCGGAGACGGCCACACCGGAGGCACCGTCGGTGCCGGACAGGCCCACGGGGCTGAGCGCCGCGGCGGGTGACGGCGGTGCGACGTTGACGTGGGACGATCCGGGCAACGCGAACATCAATTACTACCGGTACGAGCAGTGGTACCGCGCGACGTCCGGAAGTTGGGTGAACATGGGTTGGGTGACCATCACCGGCAGCGGGGCTTCGACCGTGTCGCACGACGTGACGGGCCTGACCAACGGGACGCAGTACCGGTTCAGGCTCCGGGCGTACAACGCGCTTGGCAACAGTCCCTCGTCGAGCTGGGCGACGGCCACGCCGACCGCGCCCGCATCCTCGCTATCGGTCACCGCCGCCCAGGCCCAGGAGGGCCCGGGCGTGACGGTGGATTTCAAGGTGACGCTGGCTCCGGCGGCGGCCTCAGCGGTAACCGTGGACTACGCCACCTCCGATGGCACCGCGCTGTCGGGCCAGGACTACACGGCCGCGACCGGAACCCTGACGTTCGCCGCCGGGGAGACGTCCAAGACCGTTTCGGTGGCGGTGATCGACGACGCGGTGGACGAGGGGGACGAGACGTTTACGCTGACGTTGTCCGCTGCGTCCGGTGCGACGATCTCGACCGCGGTGGCGACGGGCACGATCTCCAACGCCGATCCGCTGCCGCAGGCGTGGCTGACGCGGTTCGGTCGGGCGGTGGCCGGCCATGTGGTCGACGGGGTCGGTGAACGGCTGCTGCGGACGGAGTCGCCCACCCCGCATGTCCGGTTCGCGGGCGTTCGGGTGGACCTGGGCGATAGCGACGGTCGGCAGGCCGGTGTCGGCGCCCTTCCCTCGCACGGCCTCCCGGCCGGCACGGGCTGGACGCCTGGCGCGGCCTGGGGTCCGTCCTGGACCGGCGGTGGGCCCGGCGGTACCGGCGCCTTCACGGGACAAACACCCGCTGGCGGAACCTTCCCCGCCCACGCCCTTTCAAGCACCGCCCTGTCAATCGGCGCCACACCGCCCTCGGGCAGGTACGGCACCCGACCCACACACTACGGCGACCTGCTCCTGAACAGCTCGTTCGCCTTCGCCACCGGAGGCGAAGAAGACACCGCCCCGGCCTGGACCTTCTGGGGCCAGGGCGCCGGCACGCGGTTCGACGGCGGCGGCGACGAGGTGCGCGTCGACGGCGATGTACGTACCTACCTCATGGGCGCGGACACCCAGCGCGGCCGCTGGCTGGCGGGCGCGGCGCTGTCGCTCAGCGAAGGCGCCGGCGGCTACGAGACGAACCCGCACAACGACGCGAACGGACCGGAGCGCGGCGGACTGGCCAGCTCCCTGACCGGCATCCACCCCTACGCCCGCTACGCGATCAACGAGCGCCTGTCGGCCTGGGGTACGGCAGGATACGCCACGGGCGAGACGACATTGAACCGCGAAGACGCGGGACACTGGACGGTGGACACCTCCCTGCGGATGGCCGCGGCGGGACTGCGCGGCGTGCTGCGGCAGGCGGGTCCGGACGGTGGAGTGGAACTGGCGGTGCGGGCCGATGCGATGTGGACGGCGGTGGAGTCGGAGGGCGTCACGACGCAAGCGGGCCGGTTGGCGGGCTCCCAGGGCGCGACGAGCCGGCTGCGGTTGATCCTGGAGGGATCGCGGGCGTTCGCCATCGCGGGCGGCCGGGCGTTGACACCGAGTCTGGAGCTGGGCCTGCGCCGCGACGGTGGTGATGCGGAGACGGGCGCGGGGCTGGAGCTGGGCGGCGGAGTCCGGTTCGCGGACCCGGGTCTGGGGCTGGCGGTGGAGTTGAAGGCACGCGGGCTGGTGTCACACAGTGACGCGCAGTACCGGGAATGGGGCGCCGGCGCGTCGGTGCGGTTCGACCCGGGTGTTGCAGGCAAGGGTTTGAGGCTGGAGCTGGCCCCGTCGTGGGGCACCACCCAGTCAGGCGGTGCGGAGCGGCTTTGGTCGCAGACCGGCGTGGCGGACCTGTTCGGTAGCGGTCGACAAGGAGTGGCCGGGACCGGACGGATGGACGCGGAGCTGGGGTACGCGATGGACGGCCCGAGGGGCAAGGGATTACAAACGCCGTTCGCGGCGCTGTCGAGCACGGACGGCGGAGACCGCGCGCTGCGGCTGGGCTGACGGTTGGCGCCGGGACCGCTGAACCGCGTGGACGTGGAAGCCGTGCTGCGCCAGCCCGCGGTCGGCGGACCGGCGGACGCCGGGGTGAGGGCGACCGCTACGCTGCGGTGGTGAGGGGTGAATATGTGGCACGCGATGAGGCCGTTGATCGGCGGCGAGTGCTTGTTCTCCAAGCAGTTGCAAAAGCTTGCTAAAGGCAGTCCGTTTCTGTGACAGCGATTTTTTCCGCTTATTCCCGCATAGACGCCTCTAGGGCCGATATGGGATAGCAAATTGCGTGCGCCCAAGTGGTTTCTATCAGCATCATATTTGCCGCCATGGCTCTAATGTTCACGATGCTGGGCGTCATTTTGGACCCGTCGCACGTCAATGGCATGAACGTCTGAATCGAAAGATAGAGTGGCCTTCTTCTCGGCCTTCACATCCCTCTACCCGGGTCGCGGTCAAGATGCAATCGGCGTTTCCGGGCGTTTCGCATGGTTTCTCAGCATTGCGGTTGCCGGCGCGATAGGGATACGATGTGCTCATGACCGACGCGATCTCCTTTGATACTCACCGGTTCGTCAAAAACCTCACGGCAAGCGGTTTCACCGAGGAGCAGGCCGAGGCCTTGGCGGTCGAGCATGTGCATCTGCTGAACAGCAATCTGGCTACCAAGGCTGGATTGGCGACCGTGGACAAACGCCTGCAGGTAGAAATGCAGGCCCTCCAGGTCGAGATTCAGACCGTGAACAAGAAGCTCCAGGTCGAGATTCAGAATGTGAGAAAAGACCTTCAGATCGAAATGCACAAGGTCAAGGCCGACTTGCTGAAGTGGATGATTATGGCGATGATTGCCCAAGCGGGTGTGATCGTGGCACTGGTTCAGCTACTCTGAATCAAGGTGGGGTAAAACGCACTAGACGGAACTTCACACTCCTCCCAACCGGTCTGAGTCTCATATCCTGTTGATTTCACGTTGGTTCCTGCCGAGCCGGCGGGATTACTGCCTGCAAATGTGTTTCCATGTATAGATGCCCATATATGGGTTGTATTTGCTTGTTATCCTGTATATCATCCCAACATCTTGTTTCCATGTAAGGCTCGCCCCTGTCCTACCACATCGAATCCATCCCCAACCGCCACAGCCCCCCGGCCATCCTGTTGCGAAAAGCCTGGCGGGAAGGCAAGCGCATCCGCAAGCAAACCCTGGCCAACCTCACCCACCTGCCCCCCGATCTCATCGAGGGCATCCGCCGGGTGCTCAAGGGCGGCGTGGTGTTGACCTCGGCGCACGAGGCGTTCGTCGTGCAACGGTCCCTGCCCCACGGCCACGTGGCCGCCGTGCTGGGGCTGTGCCGGCAGCTGGAGTTGCCGCGGCGGCTGCACCGCACCGCCAGTCGAACGCGCGAACTGGCCCTGGCGGCGCTGGTCGCGCGCGTGCTCTCGCCGGCCTCCAAGCTCGCCACCGCCCGTCAACTGTCCCCCGACACCGCCGCCACCAGCCTCGGCGCGGTGCTGGGCCTGGGCGAGGTCGCCGGCAACGAGATGTTGGGCATGCTCGACTGGTTGTTGAAGCGCCAGCCGTGGATCGAGCGCGGTCTGGCGCGGCGGTATCTCAAGGACGGCACCCTGGTGCTCTACGACATGACCTCCAGCTACCTGGAGGGGCGCTGCTGCCCGCTGGCGAAGTTCGGCCACAACCGCGACGGCAAGCGCGGCAAGAAGCAGATCGCCATCGGCCTGTTGTGTACCGGGGAGGGTTGCCCGGTCGCGGTGGAGGTGTTCGATGGCCACACCGCCGATCCGGGCACCGTGGCCGCGCAGGTGGCCAAACTCAAGCAGCGCTTCGACGTGAGGCGCATCGCCCTGGTGGGCGACCGGGGCATGCTGACCACGGCGCGCCTGCGCGAGACGGTGGCCCCGGCGGGGCTGGACTGGATCTCGGCGCTGAAGAGCGCGGATCTGCGCACGCTGCTCAAGCCGTTGCAGGACGGGCGGGCCGCGCCGCTGCAACCCGACGCCCTGCAAGCCGACGCGGTGGCCGAAATCGTCAGTCCGGACTTCCCGGGCGAGCGCCTGATGGTGTGCTTCAATCCGCGTCTGGCCGAGGAGCGCGCCCGCAAGCGCGAGGCGCTCCTGCAGGCCACCGAGGCGATCCTTCGGCGCATCGCCGGGATCGTACGCCGCAAGGGGTCTCGGCTGCGCGGCCTGGAGAAGATCAACCGCCGGGTGGGGCGCGAAGCCAACCGGCGCAAGGTGGAAAAGCACTTCCACATCACGGTGACGGACCAGGACCTTACGTTCGAGCGCCGTGCCGGGAAGATCGCCGCCGAAGCCCGGCTCGACGGCATCTACATCGTGCGCACCAGCCTCGATGCCGAGGCCATGGGCGCGCACGAGGCCGTGGAAGCCTACAAATCGCTGGCCCGCGTCGAGCGGGCGTTCCGCACCCTGAAGACCGCCCGGCTCCAGGTTCGGCCGGTGTACGTGTACAGCCCCGAGCGCGTACGCGCGCATGTGTTCCTGTGCGCCCTGGCCTGCCACGTGGAATGGCACCTGCGACGGCGGCTGGCCCCCTTGCTGTTCGAGGACGACGACCCCGAAGGCGCCCGCGCACAACGGACCTCGCCCGTGCAACCGGCCCGTACCTCCGAACGGGCCCGACGCAAGAGCGCCTCCAAAACCACCGCCGAGGGCCTGCCCGTGCATAGCCTGCCCACCCTGCTGGAGGACCTGGCCACCCTGGCGCTGAACACCGTGCATCTGCCCGACAATCCCGAAAACCGCTTCGCCGTGGCCACCCAGCCGACCCCGCTACAGCGCCGCGCCTTCGAACTGCTCGACGTCGACCCGGCCAAAATGTTCCCAGTACGCGTCCAGGTCGAATAACGCTAAATCACTGAAACCATTACACTATCCGATAAATTGGCGCGTGAAGTTCCGACTAGCCCGAAAATCTCACCGATAGATGGAATGGGACCTCGATTTGTCGGATAATGTGAGTTGGTTCAATCACTTACATTAAGTCGACGGTGAGGTCCCATGTCCACACAGTGTACACCCGCACAACTTCAGTTTCACGCCTTTGGAGCCCGCCAGGTGATCGGTCGATTCGACGGCGGTCGGATCACCTCCGACGCCGGCGGTTTGCTGTTACGGGAGGCGGATCTGCGTCTGGGTTTGTTGGATCGTCTGGCGCGGTGTTGTAGCGATTACCGCAACCCCAACAGCGTGGAGCACACCGTTCGTTCGCTGCTCGGGCAGCGGGTCTACGCACTGGCGCTGGGGTACGAGGACCTGAACGATCACGAGGAGTTGCGCCGCGACAGCCTGTTGGCGTTGCTGGTGGGCAAGTCGGACCTGAAGGGCGGTGACCGGGTGCGCAATCGCGACCGAGGCTATCCGCTGGCCGGCGCCAGCACGCTGAACCGGCTGGAGCTGGGCACCGCCGAGGGGGCCTGCTCGGACCGATACAAGCGCATCGCGGCCGATGCGGCGGCGATGGACCGGTTGCTGGTGGATGTGTTCGTGGAGTCGCATGCCAAACCGCCGAGGGAGATCTGGCTGGACCTGGACGCCACGGACGATCCGCTGCACGGTCGTCAGGAGGGGCGGTTCTTCCACGGTTACTACCGCCATTATGGTTACCTGCCGCTGTACATCTTCTGTGGCGAGCACCTGTTGTGCGCGCGGCTGCGTCCCTCGAACATCGACGCCTCGGCCGGCAGCGTGGAGGAGTTGGAGCGGATCGTGGGGCGGATCCGGGCGCGTTGGCCGGGCACGCGGATCGTGGTTCGCGGCGACTCGGGGTTTTGCCGGGAGCCGTTGATGCGCTGGTGCGAGGACAACGGGCTCGGCTATGTGTTCGGCCTGGCGCGCAATGCGCGGCTGGTGCGGGCGATCGGTCGGCAGATGCACCAGGCACGGACCGAGTACCGGCGCACGGGTGAGCCGGCGCGCCGGTATCGGGACTTTCGGTACCGCACGCGCAAGAGCTGGTCCCGGCACCGCCGCGTGGTGGGCAAGGCGCAATACCTGTCCAAGGGCCCCAACCCGCGGTTCGTGGTCACCAATCTCGGTGCGGATCGCGCCGATGCGAAGCACTTGTACGAGGCGCTGTATTGCGCCCGAGGCGACATGGAGAATCGAATCAAGGAACAGCAACTGGGCTTGTTCGCCGATCGCACCAGCAGCGCCACGATGCAGGCCAATCAGTTGCGGCTGTACTTTGCCTCCTTCGCCTACGTGCTGATGCACGGGCTGCGCCGGTTGGGACTGGCCGGCACCGCCTACGCCAGGGCCCAGTGCACCACGATCCGGCTGAAATTACTCAAGATCGGCGCCCGCCTGAGGATCACCGTGCGCAAGGTCTGGCTGTCGTTCTCCGAGGCCTACGCTCATGCAGGCAGCTTCGCGCAGATCCTGGCCAATCTGCAACAACATCCGCCGTGGCTGGCACCAGGGTAGCTTCAGCTTCCTACCTACACGGCATCGGACCGGCCAGAGGCATCGCCAAGGGCGACCTGCGCCTGCCCGTCGGCCCGGACCCCCAAACCGCCTCGAAAACCGCTCGAATCATGCCCTCAAGACACCACCGGGACACAACCCTGGGCGATTGCGTCGGCTGCGTCCGAACGAAGCCCTTTCACCAAGGGAAAATGACCCGATCAGCACAATCGGTGACAAATGCGGGCTAGCACCGGGTATGAAATCGGTCAACCAGCCGGAATAACCAGTTGGGAGGCTTATTGGTCTTATCAATTCTGGTTCTGCGGCAATCTGACGCTGCGGGAATTACACCGGTTCCCTCAATTCGGTTGGACTACATGGGTGTGGATTCGCCCACGACCAATCGATGGAATCTTGCCCGGGTGAAGTCTCCATTGGCTCGATCCGTTTCCCAGTCGCCCGTGCCCGGGCATGCGGGATATCGCCAGCTGTCGGCCTGCGACGTACTGCATTGGTTGTAGGCCCCCGCCTTGAAGTAAAGGGATTCCTGGGCATAGCCATCAGGATGGTCGGCGGTGTCGACATTTCCATGTGCGTCGACGTTGTCGGCGAGATTGATCCGGTGTCGAACGGCGCCCTTCGTTTCGCTCTCGAAGATCAGGTGCAGGGTGTCTTCGTGCACATTGACCGTGTAGCTGAACACTTCGCCCAGGGCGATTCCTCGATCCCCGGGATCGGACGGGTCATCCCAGTTGTTTCCCCACGCGACGTAGGCGATGTCTGTCCGGTTCGGGTCATCCGTGGGGAGGTTTCTTTCATAGGCCCAGAAGACGGAGCCCGTTTCGTGGTCCGGCCACTTCTTGTAGAAGATTTTGAGCGGTTCGTTGCCGTAACCGAAGCCGTCCGTTTTTTCATCCTGGCTGAGCGAATGAATCTGCCCTATCACCACCGAGTAGGCGGGAGGTTTTTGGGGGTGACCCGCATGCAGGGATACCTGGTCGACTTGCAGCGTCGCCTCCATCCTGCCTCCCGTGGACGCAAACTGGTCAGCATTTTCATGAGACGCCAAGGCAAAGTGATTGCCGGGCGAGGAACCGGCGATGGAGCGGTCCGATCCCCGGCTCTCGTAACGCAGTTCACTGCGCGTGTTGGTGGAGTTCGGGGACGTCGTCGCCTTGTTCGGGCTGGTGAACACTAAGCGGTCGTTCTCATCGAGATAGAAGAAATCGGGATGGGAATAGGTCTGGAGCTCCGCGGGCCTGATCGTATCGGCTACTCCGTTGCCATCGAGGTCCAGCGGGATGGTTATCGACCAATTGCTCAGATCGAACCTGCTCGCCGGTAAACGCTCCACGGTGTCCTCCATGTTTCCCTGCACTGACGAAGCGTTTTCAACGTCAATCTGAGCTTGTGGATCGTTCTCGCCGGCGCTCCGGGTTTGCGCGTCACCTTTCGCGCAGCCTGCGGTCGCCAGGCAGGTCATGGTGGCGAGCATCAGAAAAGGTACTTTTTTGATATTCAACATACGGTGGTCTCTCGAATTTTTTAAAGCAGCAAACTTATGCCAGGCTGCGCTTCAGCCCTGCGGTTCTCTTCAGCAAGAAGCCCAGGCTGGATACTACCAGCGCGCAGAACACAAAAATCATCCGTCCCCAGAACGGATTGGGAATCAGCGCCATCAACAGGATTCCCGAGCCCATGATCATCACCATGGAACCCAGCTTGTCCCTTTGCTGGCGATCGAATTCATCCTGGACATCGTCGGCGATCACCGGCGTTTCCAGATCCTTGAAAAAACTTTCCAATTGAGCTCTGCGGCTGTCCGTTTCTTCCCTGTAGAAGAGCGCAGTGAGGCAGAAAAAGCCGGCGGTGACAAAGACGTGCGCCGCCAGCGTGAGCATCAGGTTCATGTCCACCGCCTCTCTCGAGGTCAGTTCCGGGAGCCCGATCCAGCCAGCAAACACCTGTGGGGTAAGCACGTCCAGCATGAACCAGGAGACGAACAGGCCCAGCAGGACAGTCACCCAGGGCGCCCAGGGCGGAGTTCTTTTCACAAATAGACCGACGATCAGGGGAATCAGGAGCGGCACCTGGATCATCGTGGACACCGACATCATCAGATCGAACAGGCTGAGTTCCTGCAGCGATCCGAAGTACAGGGCCATGAAAATAACCAGAATGCCGCTGAACAAACTGAGCATCATGCTCAGTCTCAACAGCGCCCTGTCGTTCGTCTGCCTGCCCCTCCTGGCCAGAAACGGCTGGTACACGCTTCGTACAAAGATCCCGGCATTCTTGTTCAGCGCGGAATCCATGGATGACATGGACGCGGCGAAGAGCCCGGCCAACAACAGGCCAACCGTGCCAACCGGCATCGCATTGCGGGCGAAGACAAGGTAGATGGCGTCTCCGGCCTTGTTGCCCAGCTCGGGATAAGCGGAGGCTGCGTCAGGGTAAAGAATGGCCGAAGCCCAGGGGGGCACAAACCAGACGATGCTGCCCACGCCCATCATACACATGGCCAACAGGGCGGCCTTGCGGGCATTGACGGAATCCCTGGCCGTCAGGAAGCGGAAGGAGTCATGGAGGTTCATGATGGTAATGAGCTGCTTGGCCAGAAAGAACACAAAGGTCCCGACCAGCAGCAGGCCGTAGTTCATATCCGGCCCCATCAGGAAGCCGGAGGGGAAATTGGCTACAAGCTCGACGGGGCCGCCCACCGCGACAAGCGCCACGACCGCACAAGCCAGGGAGACCACGGCCACCACCAGGGTTTGCACGAAATCGGAGGCCACCACACCCCAGGCTCCGGCGATCACGGATACAAAGACCACGGTCAGCCCCGCGGCGATGATGGTCATGTTGATATCGGCGTCGAATACCGCACTGGTGAAGACGCCCAGCGCATTCAGCCAGACACCGGCGTTGATCAGGCTGAAGACAATTAGCGCCCAGGAGAAAAAAAGCTCGTTCTGATGACCGAATCGACGCCTGATCGCTTCGGTCGGCGTATCCACGCGCATCTGGCGAAAGCGCTGCGCAAAGTACGTCCAACCGCAAAAATAGGAAAAGGTATTGGCGAGAAAGACCAGGCAGACAGCGAACCCATCCGAGAAGGCCTTGCCCGCCGCGCCCGTAAAGGTCCAGGCGGAAAACTGCATCATGAAGGCGGTCGATCCGACCATCCACCAGAGCATGCGGCCGCCCCCGCGAAAATAATCGCTGGTGGACTGCCTGGCCATTTTCCTGAAGGCAAGTCCGATTCCCAGGACAAGCAGGAAATAGCCGGCGATTACCAGGTACTCATAGATCAAGGGCAGTCTCTTTTTTCACTTTCGTGAGCGTTGTCGTTTCGGGTGGCCTGGTCTCTACCGCAGGTGACGAACGTCGACCCAGTTTCCGTTCCGGCGAATGATGTCGATAAGCTGCTGATACCGGCTGCCTTCCCTGAAAGTCGGGTAGGGCGCCACGGTCTCGCCGCTTACGTCCCGAACCAGTTCCCGGGTCAGGTAGCTCCAGTTCCGTTCGGTATCGCCCTCGATATCGGGCGCGTCAGCGGCGATTTCCGCCGGTAATGCGACTTCGCGCCATGCCTTGTCTTCATCGTAGAGATAGAGCGGACCGCTGCCATAGTGGCCTTTGATATAGATGGCCCCCTTGCTGCCATAAAAAACAATGTGGTCCTCATTGAAGCGGGGGTGGAGCCCGCCGTGCTTGAACAGCACAGATACGGGTTTGCCGGCGTACTCGCTTTCGATCTGCGCCAGCACGGTGTAGGTCCACTCCACGTTGGACTCGCCCCATTCCAG
The DNA here is from genome assembly GCA_965221035.1 of Candidatus Rariloculaceae bacterium. Taxonomy (GTDB): domain Bacteria; phylum Pseudomonadota; class Gammaproteobacteria; order Steroidobacterales; family Rariloculaceae; genus UBA6522. The sequence goes on along the minus strand of OZ244860.1, from coordinate 1,689,292 downwards.
AGAGGGGTCGTTCAGATCTTCAGGGATATGCTCGCGCCGGGTCTTGAAATTGTGTACGCCCTCGACTATGGGGGCCTTGCCCAGGTCATCGCGTACCTCGGCCATGATCGAAAGAATCTTCTCGCCCACCACCGAGGTCACGATCGACAGCTTGTGGGTGAAATTGTTGTTCAGCCGGCCGCCGCCGTCTTCCCGGCGGTGGGACCAGCCAAAGGGGATGCCACGCTCGAGATTGAAGTGCGAGATGCACTCGACTTCAAGCGGTTCGCCGATGGCGCCTTCGACGACCAGTTTCCTGGCGTGCATGACATGCGGCTCATACCTGAAGCTGGCGGCGAAGGCCGTCTTGACGCCTTTCTCAACCGCCAGCTCATAAAGCTCTTTCGCGGTCTCGCCGCTGTCGGTCAGCGGCTTGTCGCAAAACACGTGGCAGCCCTGTCCAATGGCTTGCCTGATGGGCTCCGCGTGTGCGCCGCCCGGTGTCGCGATGGACACGATATCCGGCCGGCAATCGATCAGGGCCTGCCGCCAGTCAGTTCCGCCGTAGGGGATGCCCAATTTTTCGGTCACTTCTTTCACGACGGATGCCGTTCTGCCGACCATGCCGGCCACTTCCGCGCCCGCATACCTGAAGGCCTCGGCGTGGCCCTGCCCGGCAAATCCGGTGCCGTGCACCAGTACTTTCAGTTTCTTGCTGTTCAAATTGTCCTTGTAATCAAGATCGAACGGATTCGGTTACCGCAGGGTCGCTTCGCAGCCTACCAATGCCACAGCGTTCCATCTTCCAGCCGGCTGACTGGAAGATAGGATCGTTTGTAGGGGTACTCTTTAGCCGCCTCTTCATCGAAGTCGATACCCAGGCCCGGCGCCTCGCTGACATGGGCCATGCCGTTTTCAATCCTGACGTCCTGCCTGAATATCCGGCGGGTCTGCTCGTTACCGAGGCCGACAAATTCTTGAATGCCGAAATTGGGCGCCCAGGTGTCGAGGTGGAGATGCGCCGCAAGGCAGACCGGCGACAGGTCCGGCGCCCCATGAGGGGCCGTCCTGACATTGTGGATGCCGGCGAAGTCAGCGATGCGCCGCATGGCCGTGATGCCCCCGGCATGGGTAGCCGACGTCCTGATGTAGTCGATGAGCTGATTCTGGATCAGGTCCTTGCAGTCCCGGATGCTGTTGAAGGTTTCGCCGACTGCCAGCGGGATGGACGTATGCTGGCGGATCACCTCATAGCTGTCCTGATTTTCCGCGATGGATGGATCTTCCAGAAACAGCAGATCGTGCTTTTCCAGCCGCTTGCCCAGCCTGGCCGACTCAATGGGTGTCAGCCGATTGTGGACATCGTGGAGCAGATGCACTTCATTGCCGAGACGGTGTCGCGCCTCGCGGATCAGTTCCTCCACCATGTTGAAGTACTTTTGGGTTGACCACGTTTCCTCGGGAGGAAGGGGCCGATTGCCCTGCAGCTCGTAGTAGTCTTTCTTGCCGCCCAACACGCCATAGGTGGCATCCAGGCCGGGAATTGCAGACTGGATTCGGATCGCCCCGAATCCCGCCTCGACCAGTGCCTCGGCCTTGCCCAGCGTTTCCTCGATACTTGTGCCGCTGGCATGCGCGTAGAGGCCGACGCCCGATCGGCTCCTCCCGCCCAACAACTGGTACACTGGCATGCCTGCCGCCTTGCCCTTGATATCCCAGAGCGCCATGTCGATGGCGCCGATGGCCGCCATCGCCACCGCGCCACTTCGCCAGTAGGCGCCCCTGTACAGGTACTGCCAGATGTCCTCGATATCCCGGGGATCGCGCCCGATGAGGCACGGCGCCACATGCTCTTCGAGACAGGCGGCCACGGCCATTTCCCGGCCATTGAGCGTGGCGTCCCCGAGTCCGTACAGGCCTTCGTCGGTCACTATTTTTGCCGTCACGAAATTCCTGCCGGGACAGCAGACGATGACCTTGATCTCGGTGATTTTCACGTTAACCGGTTTCTCCGAACAACGACATGAATCGTTGTGCAGGTTCTGGTACTTTAGGGTATTGGACAGGCAGTATCGATCAGGGCAGCACTCTGGCAAGGGGTGCTGCCTTATTTTAAGCCTGATATCAAGTACCGGGAAAACTCCATGAGAATCATCACCAGATTTCACTTTTTTCCGCTTGCCCTGATCCTGGCGCTGGTTGCCTGCTCGCAGGATGACATCGGCGAGGTGCAGGATGACAACGGACAGCTCGTGAGAACGATCGAAGAATTCGACCGGGTTGCCGCGAACCTGGAACCCGGCGACACGGTCGTTCTCGCCAACGGCGCCTGGACCGATGTCGAACTCAGATTCAGGGGCAACGGATTGCCGGACAATCCGATCACGCTGACAGCCGAAGAGCCGGGCGAGGTCATCATCACCGGGCAATCCAATCTCGGTTTTTCAGGCGAGCACATTGTCGTCTCGGGGCTGGTGTTCAGGGACGGATTCACGCCGACGAGCGAGGTCATCTCGTATCGAACGTCAAGCGACGAACTGGCCAACAATTCAAGAGTGACCGACGTGGTCATCGACAATTTCAGCAATCCGGAGCGGCACGACTCGGACATCTGGGTGGCCATCTACGGCAAGAACAACCGGTTCGACCGCAATTCGCTGCTCAACAAGGGCAACAGCGGCGTGACGCTGGCGGTGCGCCTGAACACCGAAGCCAGCCGGGAAAACGATCATGTCATCGAGTACAACTACTTCGGGCCCCGGCAGATCCTTGGTTCGAATGGCGGCGAGACGTTGAGAATCGGCACAAGCCACTATTCGAGGGAATACTCCAACACGATTGTGCAGTACAACTATTTCGACCGGACCAACGGCGAGCACGAGATCATCTCGAACAAGTCCTGCGGCAACGTGTACCGCGGCAACGTGTTCTTCGAGAGCCAGGGCACCCTGACCATGCGTCATGGCCACTACACGCTCGTGGAGAACAACTATTTTCTGGGCAACAGGAAGCCCAATACCGGCGGAATTCGGGTCATCAACGAGAACCAGACCGTCGTTAACAACTACCTCTACGGCCTGACCGGCCACCGGTTCCGTGGCGCGCTGGTGATCATGAACGGCGTCCCGAATTCGCCGCCCAACCGATACGACCAGGTTGTCGATTCCCTGATGAACAACAACATCGTCGTGGACAGCGACTACATACAACTGTGCGCGGGCAGCGATGAAGAGCGTTCGGCAACGCCCATCGGCTCATCGATGCACGACAACATCATCATGAGCACGACGAACCTGGATCCCTTTACCGTCTACGACGACATTTCCGGAATCAGCTTCGAGGGCAACGTGCTGAATGAAGAAGCGGATGTGCCGATCGGGAGCGGTTTCAGCAAGGCGCCTTACGGTGTCGAGGAAAACGAACACGGCTTGCGTGTGCCGGCCCAGTCGTTGATAGACGAAATCGGGTTCGGCGAAGTCAGATTGCCGGTCGCGAAGGAAGATACCGGAGCAGGCTTTTATCCCAAGACCGACAGCGTCGTAGAGTTTCAGAGCGGCGCTACACTGTCGGTCGGCGCGGGCACGGATACCATTCTGGAGGCGCTGGAGAACAGCGAACCGGGAGATACCCTGCTCCTTGAGAATGGAGGGGAATACCTGCTCACGAAGTATGCCCACATAAGGCATCCGATCACGATAAAGGCCGAAGCCGGCGACAAGGCGCTTGTCCGGTCGGAAAAGGCGAGCTTCTTCATCGTGGAAAACGGCGGCGCCCTGGAGGTGGAGAACCTCTGGATGGACGGGGCGGCGTCGCCGGACCAACCCGGCAACAACGTGATCAGCACCAGCCGGTATTCCATGAACCGCAACTACTCCCTGGCGGTTCGCGATAGCAGGGTCACCAATCTGGACGTGAACCACACTTTCGATTTCCTCAAGGTGTACCGCAGCACTTTCGCGGACTCCATCGAGATTCACGATACGGAGATGACGAACGTCACCGGATCGATCCTGTCCCTGGACAAGGAAACCGACGATCTCGGCATTTACAACGTCGAGAATGTCAGCATCCGGGGCAACACGTTCACGGACATACAGGGGTCCGTTGCCAACATCTACCGGGGCGGCACGGACGAGAGCACCTTCGGGCCGATCGTCGTCGTGGAAGGAAACGAGTTCACGAACGTCGGACTCGGCTCACGGAACAAGAGCGGAGCCTCACTCAAGTTTCACGGTGTGCAGAGGCTGGATATTTCGGAATCGAGCTGGAACGGCAGTGCGCCATTGGAGTTGTACCTGACCAACGGCGAACCCATCACGGTGATCAGCAACGTCGTGATGAGGGATACGGGCCAGATTCGAGCGAATAACGACGAATATCGGACTGAAGGCGTCATCTACGAAAGAAACGCGCCGTGAGGCCGGGAGCATTGCCCGGGTGCTCGCGCGCTTATCGCTTGGGCGCCGCCGGCTCGAACCTCACTTCGAACGAGCCGAACGATCCGAAGTCCACGCGTGCGGTCGAGCCCACCCGCACGTCGTGGACGCCGGTGAGCGCACCTGTCGAGATCAGGGCGCCTTCGGGTAGCTCAATGCCTCGGCTGGCGCTGAGGCCGATCAGGAATTTCAGTGCCTGCAGCGGGTCTCGTCCTATCCCGTCGGGGGTCGCTTCGCCGACCGTGACGTCGTCCACGGCCACGCTGGCTGACAGGGACCCTGGCCCTAGGGCGCGCCAGTCGGGTATCTTCGGACCGACGACCAGGCCGGCGTTGGCGCCAAAATCGGATATCACCGACATGGCGCCAACTTCATTGACCAGGGCCAGCGGACTGCCGGCAATTTCCGCTGCGCCATATACCGCACGGACGAGATCGGCCAATTCCTGGTCCGAGTAGTCTTTGCCTGACGGCGGCACCGCGGCGCCCAACTCCAGGGCATATTCGGCTTCTATGGCGGCAAATCCACCCTCATAGATAGCCATCACCCCGCATGATCCGGGCTCGACGGTCTGGATGGACGACCTGAACACCGGTCCGGCAAGCCGTTCTGTCTGGAAGCGCTCGCGGTCCGTTGGGGACAATCTTGCGACTTTCCATGCCGCGACCTCGTCGGGCCAGCGCTCGGCCGATGCAGACTGAATGGCGTATGCCTGCTCCAGAGTCACCGGCAATCGGCCGGGAAAATCCGGTAACGGTTCAGCGCTCAATCGCGCGTCGACCAGGCGCCTGGATAATGCGTCGTCCGGTTCTGCCAGTGATATCCGCGCTTGGGCGAGGCTCGCAATCGCCAATTCATTGTCCTTTTGTTCTTCAGGTTCAAGAGGCTGGTTCTGCAATGCGGTTGCTACTCTATTCACAAACGTGCTCGAATGGAAATGAATTCGATTGGAACCATGATTGCGTGCGATCAAGCTGCCCCGCTCAAGCTGAATGATTCACCCGGAACGACTCACCCTGGTTGCGGCCGGATGCCTGGTCCTGTTCGCGGCCACGGCCCTCGGAGCCTACGGCACCCACGGCGTGCAGGGCGTCGTCGACGCGGCGCGGTGGAGCGCCTACGAAGTCGCCGTGGACTACCAGTTCTACCATGGGTTGGGAATTATCGCGGCCGGCATTCTGGCAGAACGCTTTCCCGGTTCGCGTTTGATTGCATGGTCGGGTTGGGTTCTGCTGGCCGGCATCATCGGCTTCAGCGGCAGCATCTACGCCACGACATTCGGCTCCCCCGAGACGATCGGCGCACTGGCGCCGCTGGGTGGCCTCGCGATGATGGCCGGCTGGCTCATGCTGGCTGCGGGCGTGTGGCGGGCAGGCCGTGCACGGGGCCACGGCTAACCGATCAACCGGCACCGGCGAACGATTCCTCAGTCCGCTTATGGCGGGATTTCATGCCGATATAGCTGCTCTGTGCTGGACTGTTCGCTGAGATCGGCGGAGAATAACCGCCCCCAACCAACTGGACTTTCAGGTCAATCTTGCGAGGTTCAACATCATGTCATTGCATATCGGCGATCAGGCACCCGACTTCACGGCGGCAACCACCCAGGGGACCATCAATTTTCACGAGTGGATCGGCGACGGTTGGGCGATTCTCTTTTCCCATCCGAAAGACTTCACGCCGGTCTGCACGACGGAACTCGGCTACATGGCGGGACTCGCCGATGATTTCGCGAAGCGCAACTGCAAGGTCATCGGCTTGAGCGTGGATTCGGTGGAAGATCACATGGCGTGGTCAAAGGATATCGAGGAAACCCAAGGCCATGCCGTCAACTATCCCATCATCGACGGCAGCAGCCTGGAGGTGGCGAAGGCTTACGACATGCTGCACCCCAACGCCAGCGGCGCGGCCAGGGACCGTACGGCGATGGACAATTCCACCGTGCGTTCCGTCTTTGTGATCGGTCCGGACAAGAACATCAAGGCGATGCTCACCTATCCGATGAGCACCGGGCGCAACTTCGACGAGGTGTTGAGGCTGCTGGACTCGATTCAGCTGACCGCCGCCCACAAGGTGGCCACGCCGGTCAACTGGAACGACGGTGACGACGTCATCATTCTGCCGGCCGTGTCCAACGAAGAGGCGCAGGAGCGATTCCCGGACGGTTGGGAAGCACCGAAACCCTATATCCGCATCGTGCCCCAGCCGAGATAGCTCCGCCCGGGCCTCGGGTCCGCAATGGGCCGGCATCGGCGCCTTTACCAGAGGACCGGCGCGGGATATTGGGCGATTAACGCATCCGGTGTGACAATCGTCAGTCCGTTCAGGATTGCCTGAGATATGAGGCCGCGATCAAAGGGATCCCGGTGATGGGGCGGAAGAAAAGCGTCGTGAACCGAGCTTTGTTCATCGAAGGCAAGTGGTTGCAGTCTCAACCATTTTCGCCTGCTTGGCACGTATTGGTGAGGCGGTTCCGGCAGCGGAAGTCGATCAAGTCGATACTTGATTGCGATTTCCCACGCGCACAGGGCGCTAAGAAATACTTCGTTGTTCGGATCACGGCAGCAGTTTCGGGCCGTCGCGGAAAGCTGAGGGTCGTCGGCGGCCAACCAGAGAAATGTGCACGTGTCGAGCAGCAGCCTCACGCCGGATCGGTTTCGCCTGCGAAGGCGGCAAGTACATCTTCGGGCAGCGGCTCGAAGAAGCTTGCAGGGACCTTCATGCCACGATCAATACCTACCGGGCGCTTGTTCCGCAAACGCTGCGGCAAAGGGCGGATCTCCGCAACTGGCACATTACGGCGGCACACCGTTACCGTCTCGCCCCGTTCCACAGACTCGATGTAGCGTGAGAAATGCGCCTTTGCTTCGGCAATGTTGATTCTCATCATGGTCCAATAGTAGATCAACTAGTTGATCACAATCAATCAGCATCGATTGGCGTACGGGCCTTGGTCGGGGTGATGCGGATTCGTTCGGCGCGTTTTTCGGTGGCGGACAGCACCTCCAGGCGGAACCCCTGCCAGGCGACTGCATCGCCACGCACCGGTATGCGGCCGAGTTGCTCGGTTATTACGCCGCCGAGGCTGGTGATGTCGGCGTCCGGCTCCCATTCGAACCCGAAATGCTCGCCCACCTTCCTCATTTCGGTGGCGGCCGCGACGATCAGCGATCCGTCGGCCTGGGGCCACATTTCCTGCGAATGAGGATCGCTCTCGTCGTCGATCTCGCCGACGATCTCCTCGAGAATGTCCTCCAGCGTGACAATCCCTTCGACCCCGCCGTACTCGTCCACGACGATGGCCATGTGGTTCCTGGATTCCTGAAAGGCGCGTAGCAGGCTGTCCAGCGAACGGGTCTCCGGAATCGTCAGGGCCTGGCGCACCAGGGCGCTCCAATCGATGTCTTTTCCCGGATGCGCATGGATGTGAAAGAGCAATTCCCGGGTCAGCACGATTCCGGTCACGTGGTCCAGGTCGTCCGTGGGGGAGAAGGGTAGCCGGCTGTGTCCCGATTCGCGGATGATTTCGACATTTTCCTCCAAGGTCCGCTCTCCGGAAATGAACTGTACGTTCTGCCGCGGCACCATGGCCTCGTAGGCGCAGAGCTGCGTCAGCCGTGTGGCACCGACGATCATGCTCGCGGTTCTGGCGCCGAAGGCTCCCTCGCTTCGCGCGAGCCCCGCCAATAGCCGTATTTCTTCGGCCGACGTGCTCAGGCGTTTCTTGTCCGGACGCAGGGACCTGGAAATCAGTTCGCTCAGTGCCACCAGCGGACGCAGCGACACGCTCAGGAAGTGGATGCCCCACGCGACTGGGCTCGCCAGTTCCCTGGAGTAGGTCACCCCGAGGGTTTTCGGAATGATCTCGGTCAGCAGCAGCACCGAAATGGTGAATACGACCGTGAACACCCAGAGTGTCTCAGCCGCGAAAACGTTCTCGTAGCTTGCGCCGGCGACGGCGGCGCCTACCGTGTGTGCCACCGTGTTGACGATCAGGATCGCCGCGATGGGAACGTCGATGCCCCGCTTGAAGCGCTTCAGGAGACGCCCGGAGCGCTTGCCGGCCTTCGCCAGCGCCTCCACATCGGCATTTCCGATGGAGAGCAGCACGGACTCCATGATCGAACACAGGAAGGAACCCACGAGCGCCAGCGCAACGGCTATGGCGAATGTCAGCATGCAAGCCTCCGTGGCTAGGGAAAAGTGATGAGACGGTCGGGTACGAACCAACCGTGGTCTCGGGCAAAGCGGCTTGTTTCGCCGACGATGAGCAGCGCCGGGGACTCGACGGAGTGCGCCTCGGCCGCGACGCCCAGCTTCTCAAGTTCAGTGCTGATGACCCGCTGATCCTCCGTTGTTCCCCGTTCCACCACGGCTACGGGCGTCTGCCGATCGTAACCCCGCTCTATCAGGCGTTCGGCGATGACGGAATACTTGGCAACCCCCATGTAAAGGGCCAGCGTCTGTCCGGGGGCGAACGCCGACACCTCGGCGATGCCCCGTTCAGTATGTCCGGTGGTCAGGACCACGGACTGCGCGGCGCCGCGATGCGTCAGCGGGATGCCCGCGTAGCAGGCGCAGGCCTGGGCGGCCGATACGCCGGGTACGACCTGGAAGGGCAGCCCGGCCTCGACGAGTGCCTCGACTTCCTCGCCACCGCGTCCGAAGATCATCGGATCGCCGCCTTTCAGCCGGCAGACGCGCTTGCCGGCGAGTACGTGGCGAATCAGCAGCGCATTGATGTCGGGTTGCTTGATGGACGGCTTGCGCGGCGTCTTGGCCACCGATATCAACTCCGCGTCCCGGCGTGCGAACTCCAGTACTTCTCCGCCCACCAGCCGATCATAGAGCACCACCTCGGCCTGGCTCAGCAACTGTCGTCCCCGCAGCGTGATCAGGTCGGCCCTGCCGGGGCCGGCGCCCACCAGGTAGGCTTCACCCGTTCTACCGGGATTCTCGACGTGCCACTGGGATAGCAACCGGTCCAACGTCGATTCGGCCTCCGCCTCCCGGCCCGCAAAGACCGATTCGGGTACCCGGCTCTCGAGCACAAGCTCCCAAAAGCGGCGCCGCTGGTCGAGATCGCCGATGCGGTCGCGGACCCGCGACCGCCAGCGTCCGGCGAGGCGCGCGAACGCCCCGAGGCCCAAGGGCAGCATGGACTCGATGCGGCCCTTCAACCACCGTGCGAGCACCGGCGAACTGCCACCCGTGGAAACCGCCACCGTCACCGGCGCCCGATCGACAATCGCCGGCATGATGAAATTGCCCAGCTCCGGGTCGTCCACCACGTTGCAGAACCGCTTGGCGGCTTCGGCGGCGCGGGCGACGGTCGCGTTCGTCTCCCGGTCGGAGGTGGCCGCGACAATCAACCAGTAGGGGTCGATGTCCCCTGGCGCGTACTCGCCGCGAAGATGGCGGATCGTCCCGTCGTCCCGCAGCTTCGTCAACTCGTCGGTGAGCGCGGGGCCGGCCACGGTCACATCCGCGCCTGCCGACAGCAGCAGCCGCACCTTGCGCGCGCCCACCTCGCCGCCACCGACAACCAGACAGCGGCGACCGTCAAGCCGGGCGAAGAACGGGAAGTGCCGCATGATGTTGGGGGGGCACGGAGATATGCCGGATTGCTGCGGGCAAGGCGCGCGCCTGTCGATGGTGGGGCGCTCCGATATTACCGGCAGGCGCTGGAATTTGCTATTTCTGAAATTGCCGTTCGATGTGCGGTTTCGCCAGTTTGGATTGCGGCCCGCGCCACTCGGCGAAGTACCGGTTACCAAGGTCAAATTCGCCCACCTGCGGATAATCGGCGGGCGAAGCAGGTAAAATTCACTTAAGGACAAGTCGTCGGCATGCAATCGACGTGACCCTGAAGCAACTGAAATACCTGATCGGAATCGCCGACAGCGGATTGAACATCACCGCCGCGGCGGAACGCCTTTACACCAGCCAGCCCGGCATCAGCAAGCAGTTGAAGCAGTTGGAGGCCGAGCTGGGCATGCAGCTCTTTACCCGCAAGGGCAAGAGCCTCGCCGCGATCACGCCGGCGGGACAGCAGGTCATCGAGCGCGCCCGGAAGATTCTTCGCGAGGTGGACAACATTTCCAGTCTCGCCAGCGATCTCACCGCGGAGCAGGAAGGCAGGCTCTCCATCGCAACCACGCATACCCAGGCGCGATACGTCCTGCCGGAGGTCATCAAGACCTTCCGGAGCCGGTATCCGCGAGTGGACCTGGAGTTGCACCAGGGCACCTCCGAACAGATTGCCGAACTGGTCGCCAACCAGCAGGTGGACTTTGCCATCGCCAGCGGCGCCGAGGGGATGTTTGCCGATCTCACCCTGTTGCCGATCTACCATTGGCACCGTATCGTCCTCGTGCCCAAGCAGCATCCGCTGGGCCGCGGCGCGAAGCCGCTGGACCTTGAGACTCTTGCCGCCTACCCGTTGGTGACCTACGTGTTCAGCCTCACCGGCGAATCCTCGTTCAAGCGCGCCTTCGCCGACCGGAATCTCGACTTCCGCGTAGTGTTCACGGCACGGGATGCCGACATCATCAAGACCTATGTGCGCATGGGGATGGGCGTCGGCGTGCTTGCTTCCATGGCCTACGAGTGCAAGGACCAGGAGGATCTCAAGGCCATCGACGCCAAGGGGCTGTTTCCGAGGATCACCACCTGGCTCGGTTTTCCGCGGGACCGTGTGTTGCGCAGCTACATGGAGGACTTCATCCACCTGTTCGCGCCGTGGTACTCGCGCCGGATGATTCGCGATGCCGCCGCATTGGAGAGCCAGTCGCAAGTGGACGAGTTGATCGGCGATGTGTTGCTGCCGGAACGCGGCGGTTGCGAGGACGATACGGCGGCCGCGGCGTAGGGGTGGGCGGTACGGACAGCGGTTCGAGGTCCGGGCCGCGAACCGGATGGGCCGAACCGGATGGGCCGAATTGACACGTACTAAGTGCGCACATAATATGTGCGCCATGAATATCACGCTATCCGTGAACGAGCAGGTGGTCGCCGAGGCGCGAAGAATAGCCGCGCTTAGAGGAACGAGCCTGAATCAACTCGTTCGCGACTACCTGCATCAATTGACTCAGCGAGAGAACCCGGAGAAAAAGCTGAAGGAGCTTCAGGCGCTGTGGGTCGAGGAAAACTTTGCTTCAGCCGGGCCCTGGACACGTGAAGAACTTCATCAGCGTACGTGAATTCCGTACTTGTGCGTGAGTTCATCGATACAAACGTCCTTGTATACGCGCACGACGGCCGCGATGTCGCCAAACAAGCTGCTGCCCGCGACCTGATCGTGCGGCTCATGCGCGATCAGAGAGGCGTGATATCGCTTCAGGTATTGCAGGAGTTTTATTCTGCGGCGACCCGCAAGCTGTCCATGTCGAGCGAAGCGGCAAAGGCGCGAATCATCCATTACATCCAGTTCGACGTCATCGCGCTCGACTCAACGGATGTCCTCGCCGCGATCGACTTGCAGCGGTTGCACGGATTGTCGTTCTGGGATGGCTTGATTGTCCGTGCAGCATTGGTGGGCACCTGCGCAAGGCTGCATACGGAGGACATGAAATCAGGACAAGTGATCGAGACGGTCAGACTGCACAACCCATTTGCGGACCTGCAGGGCTGATCTCCTGGCCCGCCTGCGCTCGCCGCAAAGGCGGCCGGGAACTCGGGGGTCGGCGCATGTGTATCCCGGCGCAGGTCAGACGTGCGCCAGATCGATTTCGTGCAGGCCGCATTCGCGCTTCAAGCCGCGAAAACGGGTCTCGTCGACATGCTCCACCTCGTGGACCGGTCGTGTTGAATGCCAATCTCCGATGGAAACAAAGCCCTTGTCCCACAGCGGATGGTAGGGAAGGTTGTGCTTGCGCAGATAGCGGCCCACATCGCGATCAGTCCAGTCGGCGATGGGGTGGACCTTCCAGCGTTCGCCGGATAGTTCAAGGAACGGGATGCGTTCCCTGCTGCGTGCCTGACGGCGTCGAAGGCCGGCAAACCAGGTACCGGCCCGCATCTCCCGCAGGGCGCGGCGCATGGGCTCGACCTTGTTGGTCTGGTTGTAGGCTTCGATACCTTCGAGTCCTTGTTCCCAGCGGTTGCCGAATCGGGCTTCCTGCCAGGCGGGTGACTGTTCGCTACGATAGACCTTCAGATTCAGGTTCAGCCGTGCGCGCAGTTGATCCACGAACCGATAGGTCTCTGCGAACAGGTAGCCGGTGTCGATGAAGATGACCGGAATCTCCGGGTTGGCCTGAGTGAGCAGGTGCAGCGAGACGGCAGCCTGGGCGCCGAAGCTCGAACTCAGTACGTGGTTCCCGGGAAGCCGCTCCAAAGACCATTGCACGCGTTTCTCGGCCGACAAGCGGGAAAACGCCTGTTCGCAGTGGGCCAGCGCGGCCATCTGGCTCTGTTCTTCGTCGAGGGCGACCGGAAGTTGGTCGGAGGGGGAAAGTTCTTCGGCGGCGGCGTTCATCTGGTTCACCCTGCTGCTGGGAATGCGACAGTAAGGCATGTGCGACTGCGGCAGAACGACAAAGAATTCATGTTTCCATGCCGAAGGCGAATATGCGGCGCGACTTCGCCTCGGTGCGCGCGTGGGCCACGAACCGACCCCTGCTCGGTAATCACGCCCGTCGTCTTCGCCTCGGTGCGCGCGTGGGCCACGAGCTGTCGACCAAACATTCAAATTGACATCCCCTCGGCACCCGAATACAGTTTGACACCGGTGTCATCGTCAATGGAGCCGAAGGCGTGTGTACGTCCCCATTCCAATGGGGGCCAGGGAGCGCAACGGCATGTCTTCGCTCACGGAGGTATTTCGCATGATCAAGCCAACACCCGCAGGTGCCGTCACCGGTGCGTCGACGCCGACGCGCCCAATTCATGCGGCCCAAATTTCCGTTGGACCGCGTCACTTGTTGGCGGCCCTTGCGGGTATTGGAACAATATCAGGTTGCGGTGGAGTTGATCCTGATCCGCCCGATGGCGACCACTTGCCGCCCGCGGTGGAATGGCAGATCGCGTTCGAGGACAATTTCGACGGCAGCACGCTGGACTCCTCGAAATGGAACATCCAGACTGGTGACGGTTGTCCCGATCTCTGCGGTTGGGGCAACAACGAACTGCAGCACTACAGCGCAGACAACATCTCGGTCGCCAACGGCGTGCTGAACATCACCGGCCGCCGGGAGGCCGACGGCAGCTACACCTCCGCCCGCATCAACACGCTCGGGAAGTTCGATTTTCGCTACGGCCGCGTCGAGGTGCGCGCCCGCATTCCCAGCGGGCAGGGCATATGGCCTGCGATCTGGATGCTCCACAGCAACCAGGAGATCTACGGGCCCTGGCCCTGGGGGGGCGAGATCGACATCATGGAGGGGTTCAATTACGGCGTCGGCGGAAATTTCTCGACGTCCAGCACTACCCATTATGGCCTGCCGATCCCTCCGTTCAATGGCACCTCGTCCCGTACCGAGCTGGCCGCCAGCGCGGACGTCAATTTCCACGTCTACGCGCTCGAGTGGGAACGGGACCGACTGAGATTCTATATCGACGACACCCACTTCCAGACCCAGACTTCGGACAACTGGTACACGTACTACCCTGCCGATGAAGACGGACTCTACGATCCGTTCGGCACCTACACCCTGGGCCCGGAGGGTGCGCCTTTCGATCAGCCCTTCCATCTGCTGCTGAACTTCGCCATCGGCGGCAACCCCGTCGGTCGGCCGGATGCCTCGACCGTGTTCCCCCAGACGTTCGAGATCGACTACGTGCGCGTCTATGAATGCGCCAACGGCAACCAGGAAACCGGACAGGGCTGCGGCACGGCGGACCCCGGCGTGGTTCCGCTGGAGGATCTTGACGGCGGACCGCTGCAGGATGTCGAGACCGCCAGTCCCTTCATCAGCAACCTTGGGCTTTACACCGACGGCCCCGAAGCCATTACGCTGAACGTCGGAGAAGAGGAGGCCACCAACACGCTGGGTGTAGGCGGCTTTATCGGCGACGGCGCTGTGGTGACCAACGACCCGGCGGCCGTCGACCCGGATGATGGCACTAACACGGTGTGGCATTTCGCCGTCGCCGGCAATGTGGCCAATGCCTATCTGACCTCGGAGGACCTGAGCGCCCACGAGATCCTCGACACCGGATTCGATTTTTCCGGTGGAAACTCGGTCGGGGAGATCGTCTTCGACATGCGCGTCAACTCCGTCGATCCGTCCACCACGCTGCTGGTCAAGCTCGACAGCGGCTGGCCAAACCTGGGCGAAGTGGCGCTGCCATCGTCCCAGTTGCGGATGGGCGGATGGAAGACCTACTCGGTCAAATTCGACGACCTGGTGGCCAATCCCGGAGCCGAATGCTGCGGAGGAATGGGTGTCGATCTGGCCAATGTCGTCAACCCATTCGTTTTCGAGGTGGTCGGCGGGGCCGCCGATGTCCACCTGGACAATATCCGAATCTCCAACGCGTGCTACATCGTCGGTACCTGCAACGCCAGATTGCGCACCAAGCGGCTGCCCGACTTCGTCGTGTTCGACGACGCCGTCAACAGGGCGGTGTGGAACGTCGGCATCGCGGGCTCCGATTCCGGTTCCGGGTTCTCCGACTACACCGACCCGGCCAATCCGGCCAACAAGGCCAATTGGGCGATCATCGACGACGTGGACCCCGAACGCGGCAAGGTGATCGACGTCACGTTCAACGACAGCGGCGCCTTCGGCGTGTGGTTCATCCAGAGTTCCAGCGGTGTGGACATGACCGCGTTCGCGGCGGGCGCGGTGGCATTCGACATCATCGTCGACGATTACGGCATGAACGACACGGGCATGACCATGAAGGTCGACTGCTTTTTTCCATGCACCAGTGGAGACAAGAATCTGGGCGTAATCGCCGACGGTGTTTGGGAAACCGTAATGGTTCCCGTGTCCTCGCTGACCGGTTCCGGACTGGACCTGGCCCGGGTCAACACCGGTATCGTGGTGTTTCCCACCTCGCCCCAGGACGGAACGATCCGGTTTCGGCTCGACAACATCCGCTGGGTCGCGGAGACCGACGCCCCGGCTTTGGCGCAGATCGACCTGCCGGTCACCTTCGACGACCCGGGGGTCGATTACAGCGTGATCGATTTCGGCGGCGTCGCCACCGCCGTTGTCGACGACCCGGCCGGTGGGGAGAACCGGGTCGCGCAGACCACGCACAACGGCGGGCCGTTTGCCGGTACCGTGGTCGGCGGGGATGCCGGTTTTGCGAATCCGATCCCGTTCACGGCCAACGATACGAGCCTGAGCCTGCGCGTGTACTCACCTGCCGCCGGTATCCCGATCATGCTCAAGGTGGAAGACGCCAGCGACCCCAATATCAATGCCGAGTTCATTGCTAACACGTCTACATCGAACGCCTGGGAAACGTTGACCTTCAACTACTTCGGCATCATCGACCCGATCAACGTCACCTACGAGAAGGCGGTACTGTTCTTCAATTTCCCCAATGCGGGCGATGGCAGCATCTACTACTGGGATGACCTGCGGTTCGGAGGCGGAGACACGCCGATGTTCGAAAGGCCGGAGTTGCCGATCACGTTCGACGATCCGGGCGTGGATTACAGCATCGTCGACTTCGGCGGCACCAACACCCAGTTGGTCGATGATCCTGTGAACATGTCCAACACCGTGGCCAGCACGGTCAAGGCGCCGGGCGAAACCTGGGCGGGCACGATTGTAGCCGACGCCGGGATGGAATCTCCGGTGCCGTTCGCCGAAGGCAGCACCGTCCTGAGCGTACGTGTGCGGTCACCCTTGGCCGGCATACCGGTTCGGCTCAAGGTGGAAAACACGGCCAACCCGGGCATCAACGTCGAAACCGAGGCCATGACCACGGTGGTCGACGAGTGGGAGGTGCTCAGGTTCGACTTCAGCAACCCTGCCGAAGCGAACGTTCTGGATCTGTCGCAGAGCTACGACAAGGTGGTGATCTTCTTTAATTTCGGCACCGTCGGGGCCGACCGGACGTACCTCTGGGATGACATTCAGTTTGTTCCCGGAAATGAACCCACGCCCACGCGTCCAGAGTTGCCGATCACGTTCGACGATTCGGGCGTGAACTACAGCATTATCGACTTCGGCGGCACCAACACCCAGTTGGTTGATGATCCTGTGAACATGTCCAACACTGTGGCCAGCACGGCCAAGGCGCCGGGCGAAACCTGGGCGGGCACGATTGTAGCCGACGCCGGGATGGAATCTCCGGTGCCGTTCGCCGAAGGCAGCACCGTCCTGAGCGTACGTGTGCGGTCACCCTTGGCCGGCATACCGGTCCGGCTCAAGGTGGAAAACACGGCCAACCCGGGCATCAACGTCGAAACCGAGGCCATGACCACGGTGGTCGACGAGTGGGAGGTGCTCAGGTTCGACTTCAGCAACCCTGCCGAAGCGAACGCTCTGGATCTGTCGCAGAGCTACGACAAGGTGGTGATCTTCTTTAATTTCGGCACCGTCGGGGCCGACCGGACGTACCTCTGGGACGATATCCGGTTCGGGTCGACGGAGAGTGGAGAATGACATGAACCTCTTGGTAACTACGGGTTCCGGCATCACTGGCGCGTGCAGCGCTTTCGGTCTCCGCGTAATCGCGTATGCGCTCGTGGCCCTCGGTGTCGGCATGGCGCCTGTGACCGCTTCGGCTCAGCAGGAGCAATCGACCGCCTCCCTGGTGCTGGAGGAAGTCGTGGTCACCGCCACTCGCATCGAGACCAACCTGATGACCACGTCGGTCGCCGTTTCCGTCTTCGACCAGGAAGACCTGACTCGCAATGGCGTGACGGACATCCGCGATGCCGCCGACCTGGTGCCCAACTTCGATGTCGCGTTCTCGCCGTCCGACAGCGGCGTGCAAATGACCATGCGCGGAATCAACAGCAACAACTTCACGGAGCTCGGCGACCCCAGCGTCGCCTTCCATGTGGACGGCGTCTATTCGCCACGCCCCCAGGGCGCCACGGCGTTGATGTTCGACCTGGAGCGCCTCGAGGTGATGCGCGGACCGCAGGGTACGCTGTTCGGTCGCAATTCCGCGGCCGGCAGTGTCAACGTGATCACCGCGCGACCGTCTGTGGAGGGTGTGTTCGGCACGCTCGGCACGGAAATCGGCAACCGCAATCACCGTATCGTGCTCGGCACCCTCAACCTGCCCCTGAGCGACACCGTGGCGCTGCGGGGCAACTTCTTCACCGAGCAACGCGACGGGTTCGCCGATCAGGATGCCGGCACGAAGGACCTGGGCAGTTTCGGCTTCAACGGGCCCGACGGCATCCCGGACATGGACCAGCGCCGCAACCGCCCGTTGGACGAGTCCGAATATTATGGCAATGCGGATCGCTGGGCCGGTCGTATCAGCGCCCTTTGGCAGCCGACCGAGCGCTTCGACTGGCGCATCAGCCTTGAAACCGCCGAGGACAACGGCGCGGGCTGGCCCATCGCCCCGAACTGCGAAACCAATCCCGCGCTCTGCCAATACAACGGTGGCGGAATCGACTACGTGGACCCCAACATACCGGGCCTGCTGGACATGACCAACGACGCGGTCCGAAGCCACGTCAACTTCGCCATCAGCGACTCCGTGGACCTGGTTTACAACTACGGTCATGCCCGCCAGCAGCGACGTCAGGAGTGGGACGGTGACATGGGATGGCGTCCCTTGCCCGTGGCCACCACCGGGTGGATCAACCGTCACTCGCCCTGGCCCAGCCTGTACCTGGCCACAGCCGAATCGGACTACAGGTCCTGGTCCCATGAACTGCAATTCCAGGGTCTGACGGGCCGCGTAAACTGGATCGTGGGCCTGTTCTCGCTGGAGGAGGACAATTCCATCACCTTCGATGTCGAGCAGCCGTTCTGCTGCTCCATCGGCGGACTCGGGGGGATTTCCTTCGTGCAACCGGAGCGAACGCTGGAGTCCGATGCGATATTCGGCCAGGCCACCTGGCATATCACCGACCGTTGGCATCTGACGTTGGGTTACCGCAGCTACGAGGACGTAAAGACCGATGTCGGCGGACGCAATATCGGCTGCTACGGAGGTGGCGGCTGCAGCTTCAGCGCCGGGCGAATCCCGTTCGACGGGCATCCGCAGAACGACAACGAGCGTGACGAACTGCTGTTGCCGATGTACACCAGCGCCGACCTGATGCAGGGTTTCGGTGCCCAGGACCGGCATGCGAACTACCAGGTCTTCGACATCAACGACAACCAGGAGGCATTCGAGGACGGCACCTGGCGGGTCGGGCTCGATTACGATCTAACCGCGGATTCGTTCCTGTACGCCTATGCCGCCACCGGATCGAAGGCGGGCGCCTTCGGCGACGGTGTGGACGTCTGTCGTTGCGGACGCATCGAGTTCTTTCCGTACGAGCCCGAGGAGGTCCTCAACTATGAAGTGGGCTACAAGGCGTCGTTGCTGGACGGGCGCATGAACCTGGTGCTGACGGCGTTTGTCACCGATTACACCAACAAGCAGGTTTCGCAGTTCCGAACCGTGGGCTTTGTCGAAAATCCGCCGGGAACGCTGGTGGAACCCCGGCAGGATATCGGCACCCTGGTCACATCGAACGCGGGTTCGGCCGACATTGAAGGCATCGAGGTGGAATGGAACGTGCTGGTTTCCGAAAGCGGTCGGCTGACCGGTGGTATCGGCATTCTCGATACCGCGTTCAGGAGCTGGCCGGGATACGCCGGCGAAGCCTATTTTTGCGAAGAGCGCGCGGATGCCGGCCCGCAATACGAGTGCGTGCCCCAGGACGACGGCTCGGGCGCCGTGGGCATCGAGGGCAACGAACTGCCGTTTTCCACGCCTGTGTCGACGACCGTGGCGTACGAGCACGACATGTGGCTTGCCAACGGCGGGCGCGTCGTGCCCTACGTGAAGTTTCACTGGCAAGACGAGATGCACTTCACGGAAGGCAATTTCGACGCCATCCCGGGGCTGTCTCAAAAACGGGACGCGTTCGCGACCCTGGATGCGACGATTCGATACATCGCCCCCGGGGACCATTGGAACGTGGAGTTCTTCGTCTACAACGCCACTGACGAGCGTTTTCCCACCTATTGGGTCGACAGCAACCAGCCCGGCGCGCCCCTGTTCACCTGGAACGCACCGCGAACCTGGGGATTGCGGGCCGCTTGGAACGTAAGGCCCTGATCGAGCCGGCTTGTTGAGCGCCTTGACCTCAGCCAGGTTGGCGCGGCGGTGCCGGACCGGTGGATTCCCGTATGACCAGTTCGGCGGCTATAGTGGATCTGGTAGGTCCGGCCGACGGCTGTTGCATCCGGTTGATCAACACGTCGGCCACGCGTTCCGCCATGGCCCGCACGGGCTGGCGAACGGTTGTCAGCGCCGGATACAGGACCCTGGCCAAGGGCGCGTCGTCAAAACCCGCCACGGACAAGTGCTCCGGCACTTGAATCCCCATCTCGTGGGCAATGCGGATCACGCCGGCCGCCATGTCGTCGTTGCAGGCGAAAATCGCCGTGGGCGCGGGCCTTCGCGTCAGAAGTTCCCTCGCGCAGGCTTCTCCAGCCGCGAACGAGTTGTCCCCCGCGGCGACCATGCCAGGGTCGAATGCAAGCCCAGCCTCCTCCAGGCCGTCCCGATAGCCGAGGTAGCGCATGATCAGCGCCTTGTGGTCCGGGTGCCCGGTGATGAAGGCGATCCGGGTGTGTCCCAACGACGCAAGAAATTCTGTCATTCGGGCGCATATGGCGCGGTCATCGGTATTGACCGCCGCCGTCAGTTCGCTCGGGTCGCCCGGCGAGATCCTCACCACCGGTGTGCGCCTGGCTTGTATCACCCGAATGGTTTCGCCCATGTCGGACAGCGGCGGAGTCAAGATCAGTCCGTCGAGCTTCGAATGATCGATGAGCGCCAGGATGTCATCGTGAAGCGACGTGCTTCGGTAGTCGCAGGGATGGATCAGGAGGTCGTAGGTTCGGGATCTGCAGGTTCTCAGCACACCCTGCTGAACGTCAACGATGTAGCTGGACCCGGGATTTTCATGGATGGCGGGGTCGTCGTACAGCAGACCGATGAGGTAGGACCGCTTGCCCGCGAGGCTTCGGGCGACCGTGTTGGGCCGGAAGCGCAGTTCGCGCACTGCCTCGAGAACGCGCTCTCTCGTGAGGTCCCGTACGCTCGGCTCGCCGTTGATCACTCGCGAGACCGTTTTCTTGGATACGCCCGCGAGCGCCGCGACGCTGTTGATGGTTGCCCTGCTCACGATCCCCGGACTGCGAGAGTTTCACTAGTTTCGCCATACTACCGCAATCGCGTGATGTTCGGCATGCGGTTGTCGGCGCCTCGCTCGTCGGCGCCTACCGTCCGCCAGAGTGGCGATGCCGGTGCCAGGAACTGACGTTTTTAGCACCTTGCGCGCTCGGTTGACAGATGTATTGCTCTGGGGGGTTCTCCTGATGAATGCGCCACTTGACGCCATGGCACAGCAGACGCCATTGGCGGAAGATACGGTCGAGGCGAGGCTATCTGAACTCTTGGGCAGGATGACGATCCAGGAAAAGGTCGGACAAATGGCCCAGGTTCATTACCCTAACGAAGTCTCCGTGGACATGCGAGCCGCCATTCGGGCCGGTCGGATCGGCTCGCTGCTGAATGTCGTTGACGCGGACGTGGCCAATGAATTGCAACGCGTCGCCCTGGAGGACAGCCGTCTAGGTATTCCGCTGCTGTTGGCCCGGGATGTGATTCACGGTTTCAGGACAGTGCTGCCCATTCCTCTGGGACAGGCTGCCACATGGAACCCGGATCTGGTCGAGCGGGGCGCGCGCGTCGCTGCGTTGGAGGCGGCTGGGACCGGAGTCAACTGGGCCCTCGCGCCGATGATCGACATCTCCCGCGATCCCCGGTGGGGCCGCATCGCCGAGAGTTTCGGTGAGGATCCTTATTTGTCGAGCCGACTCGCCGTTGCCGTGGTCAAGGGATTCCAGGGAGACGACCTGTCCGCGCCCGGCACCATCGCGGCCTGTGCAAAACATTTCGCCGGCTACGGCGCAAGCGAAGCGGGCCGGGACTACAACACCACGAATATCCCCCAAAACGAGTTGCGAAACGTCTACCTGCCGCCGTTCAAGGCGGCGGTCGATGCGGGCGTTGCGACGCTCATGACGTCGTTCAGCGATCTGGACGGCGTGCCCGCCAGCGGCAACCGGTTCCTGATGAGTGAGGTGCTGCGCGACGAGTGGGAATTTGGAGGCTTTGTGGTCAGCGACTGGGACTCGATCATACAGCTTACGGACCACGGGTTCGCTGCCGACAGCCGGGACGCGGCACTCAAGGCGGTTTCCGCCGGGGTGAACATGGAGATGGTGAGCCGCACCTATGCGGACCACCTGGCGCAGCTTGTCGAAGACGGAGAGATCGCGATGGAGCGAGTCGATCGACTGGTCGGCGATATTCTGCGCATCAAGTTCCGTCTGGGACTGTTCGAGAATCCGTACACGGATCCTGGCGCGTTTCCGGAGTCGGGCAACGAGGATCATCTCGCGGTGGCCCGCGAAGCGGCGTTGCAGAGTCTCGTGCTGCTGCAGAACGACAATGGCGCGTTGCCGCTGGATGCCGACGAACTGGACTCGATCGCCGTCATGGGTCCCCTGTCCGACGATCCGTACGAGCAGTTGGGGACCTGGATTTTTGATGGCGACCCGAGCCTGAGTCAAACACCACTTCAGGCGATTCGGGCGTTCGTGGGCGAGCGTACGGAGATCAACCATGTGCGTGCGCTTGAAACCAGCCGCAGCCGAAACACTGAAGCGTTTGGCGAGGCATTGGAGGTCGCCCGGGCATCGGACGTCATCGTCCTGTTTCTGGGCGAGGAATCCATACTTTCGGGCGAGGCCCATTCCCGCGCCGACATCGATTTGCCCGGCGCCCAGGTCGAACTGGTGCGCGAACTTCGGGCCGCCGGCAAGCCCGTCATCGCCTTTATTCTGGCCGGGCGGCCGTTGACCGTCGCCAACATTCTGGAACACGTCGACGCGCTGGTCTTTGCGTGGCACCCCGGTACCATGGGCGGACCGGCCATCGCCGACGTATTGTTCGGAGTTGAATCGCCGTCGGGGAAACTGCCGGTGACATTCCCCAGGCTGGTCGGGCAGATTCCCATCTATTATGCCCACAAGAATACCGGCAAGCCGGCGACACCCGAGACCTACGTGCATATCGACGACCTGCCTGTTCGCGGCGCGCAGGCCGCCTTCGGCATGACATCCCATCACCTGGATGCGGGGTACACGCCCCTGTTTCCCTTCGGGTTCGGGCTCTCGTATGCGCGATTCACCTATTCCGACATCGAATTGAGCCGAAGCACTGTGGGGATGAGCGATTCATTGATGGTCCGGGCGGTGGTAACCAACAGCGGCGATCTGGCGGCGGATGAAGTCGTCCAGCTTTACGTCAGGGACCTGGTGGGCGACGTGACCCGCCCCGTGAAGGAACTAAAGGGGTTCCAGCGCATTCGGCTGCAACCGGGGGAAAGCCGCACGGTGTCCTTCGAGCTGAGCGCCGCCGACCTGGCGTTTTACGGTCAGGACATGGAACTGATCACGGAAGCCGGCGAGTTCCACGTTTGGGTCGGGGGCAGTTCCGACGCCGAGTTGCGGGCGTCGTTCGCACTGGTCGGCGAGTGATGGATCGCGCCTGATGAGATTCGACTCACCGGAACTTGAGCTTGCGACCAATGGCGTTCCCCTCACGGTCGGCAAGCAGCGGCAGGGTACGATAACCAGTCGGCACGTCCCATGAAGTCGAATCTGCTCCATATGGTCAGGGTCGCGTTGATCGTGGCCTTGGGCGGTTTCCTGATGGGTTTCGACGCATCGGTCATATCCGGTGTCGTGTCCTTCATCGAGCCGGAATTCGGCCTGACGCGAATCCAACTCGGTTGGTCCGTGGCGTCTCTCACGTTGAGCGCGACCTTGGCCATGATGGCTGCGGGTCCCCTCAGCGACCGGCTCGGCCGCAAGCTCGTTCTCCGGATCGCCGCGGTGCTGTTCGCAATTTCCGCCCTGGCCTCGGCTGCGGCGCCGGACTTCATTTCGCTGGTCGCCGCCCGAATGCTGGGTGGACTGGGTGTGGGCGCCGCACTGATTGTCGCACCCATGTACATCGCCGAAATCGCCCCGGCGAAGATTCGCGGCCGCATGGTTTCGTTCAACCAGCTCAATATCGTCGTCGGCATTTCGGTCGCGTATGCCAGCAATTACTTCATACTGCAACTCGGTGAGTCGGATCTGGGTTGGGCGCAGGCGCTCAATCTGGCGGACTGGAACTGGCGCTGGATGCTCGGCGTGGAGGCCGTCCCGGCAATCGTATATTTTCTGGCGATGTTCTCGGTGCCGGAGAGTCCACGGTGGCTCGCGATGCAGGGCAGGGACGACGAGGCGTTGGGTGTCATGGAGCGGGTCAGCGATGCCGAGCAGGCTCGCGCGGGCCTTGAAGCCATACGCGAATCCCTGGGCGCAGACGCCCGTGCGGAGAAAGCCGCCTTCAGGGAGCTGTTTGTCCCGGCGATGCGTCTGGTACTGATGGTTGGCCTTGGAGTGGCCATCATGCAGCAGATTACCGGCATCAACTCCGTTTTCTTCTATGCGCCGATGATATTCGAGCAGTCAGGGATCGGCACGGACGCATCGTCTCTGCAGGCCGTCCTGGTAGGCTTGGTGAACCTCGTATTCACGGTGCTGGCGATCCTGACCATCGACCGGTTGGGACGGAGGCCCTTGCTCATGTTCGGCCTGACCGGCATTGCAACCTGCATGCTCGTCATCTCGTATGGGTTCGGGTCCGCGACCTATTCGCTGGACGAAAGGGCGGTGGCGGCACTGCCGGAGACTGTCGAGCGGGAGCCCCTGGCGACGCTGCTCGGCGAGACGTACGACAGCGACGTGGCGTTCAGGCAGGCGGTGGTGGAAGCGGTGGGTCCGGAGGCCTACGACGAGCATCGGTCGGAACTCGTCGGCGCGGCAATCGACATGAATCCGTGGTTGATCCTCGCGGGTATTCTCGGATTCGTGGCGAGTTTCGCGATATCGCTGGGCCCGGTCATGTGGGTGCTGTTTTCGGAGTTGTTTCCCAATCGGGTTCGAGGCCTGGCCATTTCATTCGTCGGATTGGTGAATTCCGCGGTTAGTTTCGGGGTGCAACTGGTATTTCCATGGCAACTGGAGAATCTCGGCAATTCGCTGACATTTCTGATCTATGCCTTGTTCGCGGTCATCGGCCTGGTGATCGTGATTCGGCTGGTGCCCGAGACCAAGGGCCGCAGCCTGGAGGAACTTCAGGCGGAGCTGGTGAAGGCTCAGCAGGCTTGAGGCAGAAGTTCCGCGTTGAACCCGGACCAACAGGCACCGCCCCCGGCCGACCGGGTGAAGATGGTTGTAAATCAAGGAGATCCCCAGGAATGAAGCTGTTCAAGATTGCCATGGTGCTGTCCCTGTTCTCGGTCGGAGCCTGGAGTCAGCCGCAGTTGACTGGCGACCAGGGCAGCGCTTTTGGAGCGGTCCCAGTGGAAGTCGCCTTGCGCGAAGGCCGTTACACGCTCCTGCGCGGCGGCGAACCCTATGCCATACGGGGCGCGGGTATCGAATTCGCCGATATCGGAAATTTTGCCGCCCACGGCGGCAACTCGCTCCGCACGTGGCGCACCGACAGCCGCTTCTCGACGGCCCAGGAGGTGCTGGATGAGGCCGCAAGGCATGGCGTGACAGTTGTCATGTGCATAGAGATCGGCCGGGAGCGGCTCGGCTTCGACTACGACGATGAGCAAGCGGTGGCCGCTCAGCTTGAGTACGCCCGCGGCGAAGTGATGAAGTACAAGGATCACCCGGCCCTGCTGGCGTGGATGGTCGGCAACGAGGCCAACCTGTTCTTCGAGAATCCACGGGTCTTCGATGCGATCAACGACATCGCGGGGATGATTCACGAAGTGGACGGCCGGCATCCGGTGACCACCGCCCTGGCCGGCTTCAGCCCGGCACTGGCCGGCCTGATCCGGACACGCGCGCCGGACCTGGACTTCGTCAGCATCCAGTTGTACGGCGACATCGTCCACCTGCCGGCCATCCTGCAGGCGAGCAACTGGGATGCGCCACTGTTCGTCACCGAGTGGGGCGCGGTAGGCCACTGGGAAGTGCCTTTGACGGACTGGGGGGCGCCAATCGAGCAGAGCAGCAGCGAGAAGGCAGCCAACTACCTGCGCAGCCACGAGATCGCCATCGCATCGAATCCGCGGCAGATCATGGGCTCATACGTATTCCTCTGGGGCCAAAAGCAGGAGCGCACGCCGACTTGGTACGGGATGTTCCTTGAGGACGGTACCGAGACTGAAGCGGTGGATGTGATGCACCGTATCTGGAACGGGGAATGGCCGGAAAACCGTTCTCCGACCGTCGAGGGTATGTTTCTGGATGCCCGGAGCGCAAACGACAGTGTTGTCCTGGACGCCGGGGTCGAGTACGAGGCGTCATTGCGAGCCGCCGACCCGGATGGGGACGACTTGACTTACCGCTGGGAGATCATGCGGGAGAGCGAAGCAACCCAGGAAGGCGGCGATCTGGAAGAGGTCCCGGACACGATCTCGGGCCGCATCGTCGGCCCGCACCGCAGCCAGGTCCGTGTGACCGCCCCGGAGCAGCCCGGCGCCTACCGCCTTTTCGCCTATGTCTACGATAGCAAAGGCAAGGCCGGCCATGCGAACATACCGTTCTACGTGGAGTGATGCGGCAGCGGGCGGCGTGGTGCAGGCTTCCCGCCAGTAAGGATCATTCGTCCAGGAATATCGTCTCCACCGGACCCATCCCCCGGATTTCAACGATGACTTCCTCGTCCATTGCGCCGTCGTAGTGAACGGCCCCGGCCGGATGCATCATGTAGCTGCCGGGACCCAGCGGCACCGTCCTGTCACGGTCGCCGCTGGCGTCGGTGCCGGTATGCCAGACGCCGGAAATGACCGTGATGAAGCGGTCCTGGTCGTGATAGTGGGGTGCGGAGAAGGCACCCGGCAGAAACTTGTTGCGCATGATGTAGAGCCCCTCGGACTGCGAGTCGCCATGCAGATAGACGTACTCGGAGCCGCCGGGTCGCGCGGTCCACTCAAGTTCCTCCGGCGTGACGCGCACGAAACCCTCGCTTGAGTCCTGTGCGACCAGAATCGGTGTCAGTGCCAGTGCCGTCATTGCGGCAAGCCATTTCTTCATCGTGGTCCTCCCGAAATCAGTTGGTTACTTGATGCCCGAAGACTATTCGACATCCAGATGCCGACTGCTGGCGTGCGGGTCGCAGTCATACTCCTGCCACGGATATCCCGGATCGACAAAGAAGGTGGCCGACAGGGTCACCGGTTCCGTCAGGTACACCGGGTCCTCGAAGGTGTATTCGACCTGCATGCGTCTGCCGCCATCGAGCAGCGAGTAGCGCTCGACCACGTGCTTGCGATCACTGGACGATACCCCGGCGCCGATGCCCCAATCCGCGGGGGTGAAAAAGGCCGTGTCCACAACCAGCGTTCCGTCTTCGAACCAACCGATGGAGTGCCCCAGGTGCGAGGGCTCGATGTCCGGGGGTTGGCTGGTCAGCCCGAGGTGCACCGTGCGTTCGATGTCCAGGATCTCGTAGCGGAACCGGATCTGGTCCTCCGAGGGGCGAAGAATTTCCTGGGTACCGCCGACAACCCCCGGCAGGGTTCTGGACTCGCAGCGGAACCACGGATTGTCACGCACATCCCAGTCGTCCAGTTCCTGCTGACCCCTTGGAGTGACAGGCAGCCCCGTGGCCGGTGTCTGGTTGCCGAGGGATACGGCTTGCCAGGGTCCTGCCGCGGGCGTCGGCACGGCGGCGCCCATCCCCATGCCACCACCCATTCCGCCTTCCCGCCGCCAGATGCCTGTGAAGTCGTCGGAACTCGCGGTGGTGTCCAGTTCCCGCGCCGGCGGCCGCTGGATGGGTACGCCGCGCGAGTAGTTGGGAGCCGAAACCATGCGGCTGCCGTCGGGCAAGACGAAGTAGTTGGAGAAAAATAACCGCTTGCTGCGGTCATTGTCCGGATTGCCGAATACGGTCACCCGGTCGCCCACCCGGATGGTGTCGCGCGTCCAGCCGGTACCGGTAAGGACGGCGATGGAATTGAGTTCCAGCAGCCATTCCTCTACTTCTCCCGTGTCGTTCTCGACGTCCAGGGTTACGAAGGTATGCGGGTTTCGCCAAGTGTATTCGGTAACCACGCCGTTGAGTTCGATCACGTCTTCCAGGTCGAAGTTGCCTCGGGAGTGGTGGGCGTTCGCGAGGGCCGCAAGGCCTGTGGCGCCCGCGATTGCGCAAAGCGCGGTGGTTCCGGACTTCATCGAACATCTCCCATCGTCGTTCTTTTCACTCGCAAGGGTGCCTTGCCCTTACCGATTCGATGCCGCGTTCCCGCCACGGACATCCATCCATGCCTCGCCACAGGCAACGTCAGCCACGCGTACTACGGCGACAGCGGCTCGGTCATTTCAACGTGCAGCCCATCCGGTCCCTCGAAGAACAGCAGGTCCGCGCCCGGCGGGTTCGGACGCTCCAGGTATGGTTCGTAACCCGACGCCACAAGGGTGTCGCGAAACGCGTCCAGGGACGGCACCCTGAAGCCGATGTGGTCGGCGGTCCGGAATCGGCTGGACATTCTCGGCTCGTCCGCCTGACTGATGTGTATCCACACGTTGTCAGGATAGAGAATCGCGTGAAAGTTGTCGCCGCCCCGTTCCGGCACGTAATCCCCACCGAAGACCTCCAGGAACCAGTCACGCGTGCCTTCGGCGTCGGAAGCAAAGATGTGGGCATGGTTGACGCCCGTGTACTCGGTGTCTTCAAGCAATTCGAAACGGCCGCCCCAGGGGTCGGTGACGTGGGCGATCATCGGCGCGGTGATGCCCTGCCGCGGTTCGGTGCGAATTTCTCCGCCGATCTCCCGGATCAGTTCCACTGCGGCGCGGACATCGGGAACGGAGATGCCCACGTGGTCGAGAACGTTGACCGTGCCGTCCCCCGCCATGCCCTCATTGGGCATGGTGCCCACGAAGCCGTTGTGATGGCGGATGCCGGGTCCGGGGCCGATCTCGCCCGGTTCGCCGCCCAGCACCCGGTTGTACCACTCGGCGGCGGCTTGCTGCTCTCCTTCCGGCACGCGGTAGTGCGCGTGAGTGAACACGCTCTGGGAAAGGACGGCGCCTGTCGGAAGGAGCAGAAGCGCGGCCAGGGACGCGAGGATTCGAGACGGGTCGGGCCTTGTCATGGCGGGCCTCCTCAATGGTCTGCGCTGTGTGTCGAGACGCTCAACATATCATCGGCTGATCGACCGTGCCAGCAGGGGCTTGACCCGACACTGGGTTAGAATGAACGTCAGGTACTTGAGCGCCGATATGATTCGAACCGACAGCATGATTCGAACCGACAGCGGGGGAAGCCGATGAACAGGATGACCGCGGTTCTCATGGCCGGCGTTATGGCAAGCCCCGCGTACGGCCATCACTCCAATGACTATCACTTCGACAGCAACGTGGGCGTTACCGTCAGCGGTACCGTCAGAACGTTTCGCTTCATCAATCCGCATTCCCGGCTGCTGGTGGATGTCACCGACGAGGATGGCACCGTGGTGACCTGGGATTGCGAAATGGCGGGCGCCAACGTCATGATGAGGCGAGGCTGGACCCGGCAGGTATTTCAGCCCGGCGATGAAATCGTCGTCCGGGGTATCGCCGCGAGACGGCACGAGACCGAGTGCTACTTCGACTCCGCGGAATTCGCCGATGGACGGATCGTCGCGCTCGGCGACTCCTTCGATGCGGACGCGCCGGCTTCCGAACGGCGTACTTATGGTGTGTCCGCACCGGCGGGCGTCCCGAATTTCAGCCGTGTCTGGCACCGGCCCGGCGGTCCCGCCGGCGGCGGCCCGCGGCTGGGCGCCCGCAACACGCTCGCGGAAGTCCTCACCGACGCCGGCCACCAGGCCCTGGCCGAGTACGATCCGGTCTTCGACGATCCCGCCCTGACCTGCAGTCCGGTCAGCATCCGGCGACTCTGGAGCAACAACGATCTGACCGCCATTGAGCAGACGGAGGAGCGGGTGATCATCCGCCATGAATGGATGGACGCGGTACGCGAGGTCCGCCTGGATTTGAACGAGCAACCGGCGAATCTCCAGAGCCGCGTCCTGGGACACTCCATCGGCTGGTACGAAGATGGCGCACTGGTCATCGATACCGTCGGCTACGAAGCCGGAATGTGGACGCAGCATCCGGGATTGCCGCACAGCGACCAGCTCCATACGGTGGAACGCCTGGTCTTGGGAGAAACCGGGGACACCTTCGAACTGACCATCGTGGCCGAAGATCCGCTGTATTACACCGAGCCGCTCACCGTGACACGGTCGTTACGGGCCTCCGACCAGATCCCGCGAGAATACAACTGCACGCATCCCGAACTGGGTCATTGACAGGCCGGCCAATCCCCGCCGGGGCGAGAATCACGCGCGAACTGCCTGATAGCGCAGCGGAATGACCAATGGCGCCGAGATGTTTCGCAATCTCCCTCCGCAAACGTTGGTAGCACTGCGGCACCGGCCTCGCGGAAAGTGTAAAATAGCGGGATTCCGCTGGCAGAGCGCTTCCGCTGGAACCCGCCCGCGGTCACAACAACATTCGGTTGCGGCGATGCCGCCAACCATCCTGCACTTAACGGAGCAGTCTTGTCATGAATCCAGGGCAATTTGAGTTTTCGCTCGCCATCGGAGGTGCGGCCGGTCAGGGTATTGCCACGCCCGGCAGCATTCTCGCGCGGCTCTTCACCCGTCGCGGCCTGTGGCTGTACGCCTACAATGCCTACCAGTCGATCATTCGCGGTGGGCACATCTACCTGACCATGCGCATCGGTGACCGACGCATTTACAGCCACGGCGACGACCTGGACCTGTTGCTTTGCCTGAACCAGGACACCATGGACCGCCACCTGGGGCTGTTGAACTCCGGCGGCGTGGCGGTATTCAACAGCGACACGATCAAGCCCGGCGAAGCCGCTGACGGTGTCCAGCTCTGCCCCATGCCGATCAAGCAACTCTCCAACCGAAGCCGCAACAAGGTGATACAGAACACGATCGCCCTGGGGGTGATCGTGAATCTCCTGGGTCTCGAATTCGATGTCCTGGAACAGGCGCTGAAACTGCAGTTCGGCCGCAAGGGCGACGCGGTCGTGGATGAAAATGTCACCGCGGCGCGGGCCGGCTTTGACTACGCCAAGGAGAATTTCCAACCATTGCCCCGGTCGCTGCCCAAGGGCGAGAAACCCCTGGCGCTGTGGACCGGAAACGACGCGCTGGCCATGGGCGGCGCTGCGGCTGGCGTCAAGTTCTACTCCGCCTATCCCATGAGCCCCGCCACCGGCGTGCTCCACTGGATGGCCCGCAACGCGCGGGACCTGGGCATCATGGTGCGGCAGGCCGAAGACGAGATCGCCGTCTCGAACATGGTCATCGGCGCCGCCCACGTGGGCGCGCGGGCCATGTGCGCGACCTCCGGAGGCGGCTTCGCGCTGATGACCGAGGCGGTGGGGTCCGCCGCCATGATGGAAATTCCGGTGGTGTTCATCAACGTGATGCGGGCCGGCCCTTCCACCGGCGTGCCCACCAAGACCGAACAGGGCGATCTCTGGCAGGTGCTCGGCGCCAGTCAGGGCGATTTCGAACGCCTCGTGCTGGCGCCGACGGACGCGCTGGACGCCTTCAACGCGATTCCGGAAATGTTCAATCTTTGCGACCGGGCCCAATGTCCGGGCATCGTGGTCACGGACCTCCTGATCTCCGAAGGCACCTTCAGCGCGGACCCGGACGAGATCAACCTCTACCCGGAAATCGATCGCGGCGAGATCATTACCAACGGTGCCGCGCCCGATGACGAATACCTGCGTTACAAGGACACCGACAGCGGTGTGTCGCCTCGTGCGCTGCCGGGCGTTCCCGGATACGCCCATGTGGTGGCCACTGACGAACACGACCAGGACAGCGTGCTCATCAGCGACGAATTCACCAATCCCCACAAGCGCCGCGCCATGGTGGAGAAGCGCGCCCGCAAGATCGCCGACATCGTCGAGCAGATACCGGCGCCGGAGCTTGAAGGCCCCGAGGACGCCGAGGTCACGCTGATCGGCTGGGGCTCGACCGAGGGCGTGATCCGGGAGGCCATCGAGCAGCTGGCCGACAAGGGTGTCACCGCCAACCAGCTCGCGATTCGATGGATTGTCCCCTTCCACGCGAAGGCGGTCATCGACGCGCTCGGCAAGGCCCGGCGCACGATCATCGTCGAAAACAACCACTCCGGGCAGTTTCATCGTTATCTGCGCAGCGAGACCGGGCTTGGCGTTGACGGTCACATCCGCAAGTATGACGGCGAACCGTTCATGCCCCATCACATCGTCGGCGGCGTCCTGGAACAGTTGGCCGGCAAGACGGATCACTACGTTCCCGATCAGGAAATCATGGTCTAGAACATCAAACGCATTGGCACAGGGGGCAACTTTAGAGGATTCAACTATGGATGGAATCGACACCAGGCAGCTTGTTCTCGATCCGGAGACTGCCAACGACTACAAGGGCAGGGTGGATCCGGACTGGTGTCCCGGTTGCGGCGACTTCGGAGTCCTGAACAGCCTCAGAAAAGCCTGCCTGGACATGGGTCTGAAGCCCCACGAGATCCTGACCATCAGCGGCATCGGCTGTTCGTCCAACTTTCCCGGCTACTTCAATTCCTACGGCATGCACACACTGCACGGGCGCGCCCTGGCTGTGGCCACGGGGGCGAAGATGGCCAACCACGAACTCAATGTTGTGGTCACCGGCGGAGACGGCGACGGTTACGGCATCGGCGGCAACCATTTCACCCACACCGCCCGCCGCAACGTGGACCTGACGTACATCGTCATGGACAACGAGATCTACGGCCTGACCACGGGCCAGTTGTCGCCCACTAGCCTGATGGACATGAAGACCAAGAGCTCCCCCTACGGCAGCATCGAGTTCCCCTACAACCCGATCACCTCGGCCATCATGAACGGCGCCACCTTCGTCGCCAGGGGATTCAGTTCCGACACCCGTCACCTGTCGATGCTCATGCAACAGGCCATCGAGCACAAGGGGTTTTCCCTCGTCAGCATCTTCAGTCCCTGCATTACCTTCAATCACGACAATACCGTGAAATTCTTCAAGCGCAGGGTGAAAAGACTCGAAGACGAGAACCACGACACCGGCGATTGGAAGGCGGCCTGCGAGAAGGCCATGGTCTGGGGTGATACGATCTATACGGGTTTGTTCATGCAGGTCAAGGACCGCCCGTCCCTGGATGCCGCTGAACCCGTGTTGGCCGATGGCGTGCCCATCGCCCGCCGGAAAGAGGCGTTGTCGAAGGAACAGGGTGACAGAATCATCAGCCGGATGATGTAATGCTGCGGGGACGGATCCGGCCGCAGGGTTTCACCGGATCAGGCATAAGGTACGGGCTTAACGTGTGAATGGCCCCGTGACGGAAGAGAATCGAAGGAGACAAGAATGAAAGCGATCAAGGCTCTGTTGGCCGGAATGGCATTGGTGACGATTTCGATGCTGGGTATCGCCCAGGATCAGCCGCCGATGAGTTTCTTCGTGACCAGCATGGGTCCCGGAGATGGCGCAAACCTTGGGGGTCTTGCGGGTGCCGATGCCCACTGTCAGGCCCTTGCCGCCGCTGCGGGCAGTGGCGATGCCACCTGGCGCGCCTATCTTAGCCAATCGCCGGGCATGGGCCAGCCCCAGATAAACGCCCGCGATCGTATCGGCGACGGTCCGTGGTACAACGCAAATGGCGTGGTGATCGCCTGGAACGTCGACGACCTGCATGAAGACCGCAACAACATCCGCAAGCCCACCGCGGTGGACGAGAACGGCGAGCAAGTCAGCGGTGCCGGGGACCAGCCCAACCGCCACGATATCCTCACCGGTTCGGATTCCATGGGTCGGGCGCTTCCGGCCGCCGCCGATATTGCGACCTGCGGCAACTGGACGAGCAATGGCGAGGGTCGTGCCATGGTCGGTCATCATGACCGCCTGGGCGGTCCAAACGCTTCCTGGAACGCCGTGCACAGCAGCCGAGGTTGCAGTCAGGAAGACCTGGTCGGCACTGGCGGCGACGGACTGTTTTACTGCTTCGCCGCGGACTGACCTGCATGCGGCGTGGTTTGGAAGACGCCGCGTCCTGGACGCCTCCGACCATAGCTGGGCTTGAATTTCCGGGCTGTACTCCCATTGCCCTGAGACGCTCCGATCTTGCCCAGTACGAGGGCCGGTTGGAGTTCTGGGACGCGGAGGCGGCGACGGCCTGGGTTGCCGAGCCGACATCGCCCGCCCACGAACGTCCGACTCATCGGCTGGCCGGGCTGGCCGAGCGCATTGCCGCTGTGCGGGGCTCGCCGATCACCTGCCTGGGCTCGATGGACTTGCTGGTGCGGGATGCCGACGGCGCCCCCCGGCGCATCATGCAGGCGGACCAGTCCGTGTACCTGCGCCCGCTGTCGGGGAACCTGCCGCGAGGCGCGGCAATGGTGGTCGGGGAGCACGATTTTCCGGACGTGGTGCTGGAGGTGGACCATACCACCGATGCCCGCCGCGGCAAGTTGAAGCTTTACGAGGCCTGGGAATTTCCGGAGGTCTGGATACAGGTGCCGGGCGAGCCGTCGCCGAGCCGTCCGAGAAGCCGCTTGCCCGGGTTGACGGTCTATCGGCGAGAGCAAGGCGCGTTCCGGGTTTCCCGCGAGAGCCGGGCGTTTCCGGGCTGGGCGGCGGAGGAGATTCACACCGCTCTGGACGAGGCGGTACCCACGGAAGGGACGATCTCCGTTCTGGAGCGGGTGGCGACGGTTCTGGGCGCGCGCGAGGGTACCGGGCCGGAGGATGACCCGCTGCTGCGTTCGCAGCGGCGTCTGGCCAAGGAACAAGGCATCGAGCAAGGGATACGGCAAGGCGTCGAAGAAGGCCTGGAGACCCAGCGGCAGATGTTGCGCCGCCTGACCGAGTTGAAGTTCGGAGGCACGACCGCGGCGGAGTTCGCCATGAGGCTCCAAGCGGTGTCCGACCCGGCGCTGCTCGCCGAAGCCGGTGAGCGAATCATCGCCTGCGAAACGGCGGCCGAGCTGCTTTCCAAACCGCGGTCATCGTAGCGACCTGCTCCGCCTGGGTGGAATGCAGGACAATTTCGCGAAACGATGAACATCCGCGCCGGCTGGACGCTCTGGTTGGACTGCCTCCTGGTGGCAGGTGTCTGGCTCCTGTTCGACCTGGTCCTGCAGGACCCATGGACCATCCTGTTTGTCTTCATCGCGTTGGGTTCGGACTTCCTGGTAAGAAATGTCACGGACGGGGCGTTCATGGACGCCAACGCGCCGGTCCGGACAGCCGTGCGGGTAATGGTATGTGTCGCGCTTTTTGCGGGTCCGGCCGCCGTCCTGCGCTGGTTGAGCGCCAAGGTGCTCAGCGAAACCAGGTTTGTGCTTGTGAACACCAGCTGGCTGTTTTTCTACCTGGGAGCGTTGACCGTCTTGTTCCCGCCACGTCTGCTCGGGCTCGGGTAGCATTCGCAGGCCCAGGCGGCGGACGCGGTCGGACCCGCTTATGACGGGTGGGTGTGGCGTGGGTCGATGACTGCCTTCGCGGCACTCTCGCCGGACTCCATTGCGCCTTCCATGCCGCGATGGGCCCGGGCCAGGTGTTCGCCGCAGAACCGCACCCGGCCATGGGGCGCATTCATGGCCGCCGAAAATCGGGTGACCTGTCCCGGCCGGAAGTAGGCCCACGCGCCGCGGGCGAAGGGATCCGCCCCCCAGCCTTGCCTGCCGATGAACTCCAGTTGACCCCGGGCGGTCGGACGCGCCGCTTCAATCTCCCGGAGGACTCTCGCGCCGGCCGCCTCGGGCGGCAGAGCGTCGAGAAGCGCCGCGTTTCGACCCATCACCCAAGCCGAGAAACCGGTGATCTGCGTGGGGTCACGGCCGTTTCGGATCGCGGAAAACATGCCCGCCGCGGTGTCCGTGAACAGGCTGGGGGCGGCCCCGTCCCGCTCCCAGAATTCCGACTTGTGAGCGAAGTAGAGTTGGGTCATTGCCTGCGAGGGCAGGCTTGCGACGGCTTCCTGCTGGACGCCACCCATGGGCGGGTCGAAGGCGATGTGGCGCAGAATGGTGAAGGGCAGGGCGCACACGGTGTGGGCGGTCCTGTATGCGGTGCCGTCCTCGCATTGGACGGTGACTTGCCTGCCGTCGTCCTCGATCCGCCTTGCAATCCGGCCGTAATGCACCGGATGGGCCAGCGACTCGGCCATCGCCTCGGGGATCCGTTGCACGCCTTCAGCAGCCGTATAGCCCCTGGCACCCGCAGGCGGGGGTGCCGAAGAACGGGACGGAGCCGGCTCGCCACGGACCGGCTCACCACGGACCGGCTCGCCACCGGCCGGGGCGGCTGACGGGGCGTGCGAGCCCGACTGCGCCCTGGAGAACGCGGCGCGGAACAGCAGCTGCAGCGCGGAAATGTCGTGGGCGTCTTCTCCGTAGCTGACATTCAATCCGTAACCAAGTCGGATTGTCCGGTCGTTCAGTCCGAGTCCGCGCATCCATTCGTACATCGAAACGTCGTTTTCGGCGTGCTCGGGATCGAGCCAGTCCCGGGGTTCCCGCAGCGGGTTCTGCCGGGCGGTGAGTATCCGGCTGTAGCTCCACGGCATCAGTGCCTTGTCCGTCTCCGGGAACGGATTGGCGGGGTGGGCCGGCCAATCGGACTGGCGAATGATCGCGCCGTCCAGCAGCAGGTCCTGCTCCCTGAAGAATTTCAGCGAGGGCGTGACGTCGACGAGCCTGACGCCGTGGCGCGTCGCCGCGGCGATCACGCGCCGGTAGGCTGCGCCGATGTAGGTGCCTCCGGCTTCCAGGTTGCCGCCGAGTTCCCGCATCGACCGCACCCGTCCGCCGGGCTGTTCCCGGGCCTCGATGACACGCACGTCGACCCCGGCGTCCTCCAGGTGAACCGCGGCGCTGAGTCCCGCAAGGCCGGCGCCGATCACCACCGCTTCGCAGCGATGTGTTTTCGTCACGCCGGCTCCGCGCCGCAAAGTGCGCCCCTGGGCTCACCGGGCCGCCCGGACAGGCAGCAGTCGATCGGGCAGAAATCATGATTGGGCCCCCGGTCGCCCAGCGCCGGACGCGCGGGATCGGCCGTCATGCGCTCGACGATCAGGTCCCGCACCATGCGCACGTAGGCGGGATGGGTGCCCACGGTGCCGGCGCGAACCATGTTGACCCCCAGCGACTCCGCTGTTTCCGCCGCCTCCACGTCGAGGTCGAGCACCACTTCCATGTGATCGCAGACAAAGCCGATGGGCGCGACGAC
Organism: Candidatus Rariloculaceae bacterium; assembly: GCA_965221035.1. Taxonomy (GTDB): domain Bacteria; phylum Pseudomonadota; class Gammaproteobacteria; order Steroidobacterales; family Rariloculaceae; genus UBA6522. Next base: position 1,652,383 of record OZ244860.1, on the reverse strand, counting down.
CACATCGGTGTGCCCTGCCTCGCACACGGATTCCAGCGCCTCGCCGATGTCCGGCCCAAGCCACGGCTCGCCGTAGGATGCGTTCTGACTCTGGTACACCAGTTCCCACTGACCGGCACCGGCCGTCTCCGCGGCAAGGGCGCAAGCCTCTTGCAACTGGGCCACGTAGTCGCACGCCCCGGCCATGGAAAGGGGCAGGCTGTGGGCGGTGAACAGCAGCGCCGGCGGCTTTGCCGCCGTTGGAACGCGCGAGAAAGCATCACGGAGCCGGTCCGCCATGGCCTCGACAAACCCGGGGTGGTTGTAGCCGATCCGCAGCTTGTCGATGTGCGGCGCGTTGTCGAGGCCGTCCACCGCGGCGTAGAGATCTTCCCGGTACTTGCGGCAACCGCTGTAGGAGCTGAAGGTGCTGGTGACGTAGGCGATGGCTCGGCCGACGCCATCCGCGGCCATCCGGGCGAGCGTATCGCCCAGCATGGGATGCCAGTTGCGATTGCCCCAGTAGACGGGCAGCGCGGGTCCCGAGGCGGCCAGCTCCCGCTCCAGTGCCGCGATGAACCGGCGTGTATGGTCATTGATCGGGCTGACTCCGCCGAAGCGAAGATAACGCTTGGCGATGCGCTCCTTGACGGGCGGCGGCACGCGCAGTCCGGCGAGCACGTTGTCCAGGAAGGGCATGACGTCGTCGGGGCCTTCGGGTCCGCCGAAGGACACGATCAGGACGGCGTCGTACTCTTGGGGCTTGTTGTCGAATAGGGTCATGGGTTAGTGGCGCGGATTGTTTGGCGCAGTCGGGTGTGGTCGGGTGTGGTCGGGTGCGTGTGGAGGGCTCTCGCACGCTAAACCTCGCCCGCCATCCCTGGCGGGCTCGGATCGGGTCGCGGCGCTTTGGCCATCCATGGCCCGCGCCGCTCCCACGACGCGTGCGAGAGCCCTCCACACGCACCCTTGTGGCACCACTACTTCTATATGGACGCGGCCGTTGCTGAGCATTCCATACGCAACCCGGTGGCGAGCCACTGTAGGGTTGGTGGGCAGGTTGGGAAACATGGGCGGGGATCAGGGGTTGCCGCTCTGCCAGGCGGTGCGGCCGACGAAGAAGGGGCCGAGGCTGTCCAGGTACTGGGAAGTCTGTTCGGTCTTGCGCATTTCCTGCACGACCGCCGATAGCGGGAACAGGTTCGGTCCGAGCAATCCGATCACGAAGTCGTTGTCCTGCTTGTCGAGCCCGTGGCACGCCAGACGGACGTCGGCCGCCAGTCCGGCGACTCCATAGCGTCGGCCGATCGAGCCGTGTTCGGCGAGAATCTGGCGCTGCCGGTCATCCGGAAGCACGTAAAAGCTCTTGGAGCGTTGCAGCGGGTACCACACCGCCCACCTGAACGACGGATTGAGTACCTTGGAGCGCGGTTTCACGAGCAGGGTGTCTTCCAGGTCCGGCTCGTATCCGATGGAGTAGCTGCGCCCCAGCATGTCGAACTCGCCCTTGTGCTTCATCCCGGCGTAGGGCGGCCGGTTGAAGGTCTCCCGCAGCGTTGTGGCAAAGAATTCCGGGTCTTCGGTCATCGCCATGACGCCGATGCCCGTCGGATCGTTCGTGTCCACGTACAGTGCGCCCTCCACGGAGGCGTCGGCGAGCGCCTGCGCGGCGTCCCGCTCGGAGTCGCAGCCGTTGAATGCGGTGAATTTCATGAACAGGCGGCGATCCAGCGTGATGGGCTGGCCCTTGAGCATGCCCTTCTCTCTCAGGTCGACGGAAACGGCCTCTCGTGCGGATTCGGTCACGTTGATGCCTCCTCATGTACCGCGTCCACTAGTGCGGCGACGCTCTCAAGCGGCGTTTGCGGCATTATGCCGTGGCCGAGGTTCACGATGTGGCCCTCCGGCCTGACCCGTTGCAGCAGTGCGGCCGCCGCGGCGCGGGTCGGTTCGGCGCCGCCCAGCAGGACGGCCGGATCGATGTTGCCCTGCACGGCCCGCGCCGGATGGCGCCGCTGCACGTCGGCGATGTCCACCCGCCAGTCCACCGCCAGCACTTCCGCCGGCAGTCTGGCGTAGGCGTCCAGCAGGTGGGGCGCGTTCTGCAGGAAGAGTATTCTCGGCACGCCGGCCTCGCCCACGGTCTGAAGCAGTTGCTCCAGGTGGGGCCGAATGAGCCGTTCCCAATCGGCCAGGGACAGGAGTCCGGCCCAGGAGTCGAATACCTGCACGGCATCGGCGCCGGCGCGTGCCTGTTCGATCAGGTAGGTGGCCATGGCCGAGGAAAGTTTCCCGAGGAGGACTTCCAGCAGTTTCGGTTCGGCGGCGGCGAATGCCCGCAGTTTCGGGAAGTCTTTCCTTCCGCGCCCCTCGACCAGGTAGGCGGCGAGGGTCCAGGGCGCGCCGCAGAATCCAAGCAGCGCCGTCTCCGACGGCAGCGCATCGCGGGTCTGTCTCAGCGCGGCCATCACCTCGGGACCGAGCCGGGAGGGGTCCGGTGGCGTCAGCGCGTCCACGCCGACCCTGCTGCGAACGGGTTCCTCCACGACCGGCCCCGGATCGAAGTCGAACCGCACGCCCAGTGCCGGCAGCGGGCTCATGATGTCGGCGAAGACAATGGCGGCATCAAACGGGAAACGCGCCATCGGCATCAGCGTCACCCTGGAGGCGAGCTCCGGGGACTGGGCGACCGCCTTGAAGGGATACGATTGGCGCAATTCGCGGTACTCGGGCAGGTAGCGGCCGGCTTGGCGCATGATCCAGAGTGGACGCCGCTCGACGGCTTCGCCTCGTATCGCCTTCAACAGCAAGCGCTCGCGCGTCATCAGGACCCCTCCGCCTTGTGCGTGAACCGGTAGCCGACGCCCCGCACGGTATGAAAGTGTTCCGGCATTTCGGGATTGCGCTCAAAGCGCCTGCGCAGCCGAACGATGAAATTGTCGATGGTGCGCGTGGAAGGATACACCTCGTGTCCCCAGACCCTGTCCAGTATCTCTTCTCGCGGCACGATCGCCCCCTTCCGCTCGGCGAGGAACTTGAGGATCATGGCCTCCTTGTGGGTGAGCGTGTGCTCGGTGCCGTCCCACGCCGCGGCTTGATAGGTCAGGAAGTCTACGGTGTTGCCATTGAAGCCGAGGGTCTGCCGGGCCCGCACGAACCGCTGGCTGCGGCGAAGTATCGCGGCGACCCTCAACAGCAGCTCCTCCAGACGGAAGGGTTTGGCAAGGTAGTCGTCGCCGCCGGCCTGAAGTCCCCGGATCCGGTCTTCGGGCGCGCTCTTCACGGTAAGAAACAGCACCGGAGTTCGCAGGCCGTTGCGGCGAAGCTCTTCGCAAGTGGTGATCCCGTCCATTTTCGGCATCATGACGTCCAGCAGGATCAGGTCGAATTCCTGCGCAAGCGCCCGGCGCAACCCTTCCCGTCCGTCATGGGCCACCTCGGCGTCGTAACCCTCCGACTGAAGTACCTCGCAGACGCCGTCGGCCAGGTGCCGTTCGTCATCCACCACCAGGATACGGGCCGGAGTCGCCGATGCCGTCACGTCGTCGGCCCTCCGGTCGGCCACTCGAGGGTGACGGTCGCACCGAGCCCCGGGCCCTCGCTGGCGGCACTCACGCGGGCGCCGGAGTGTTCCGCGATGCCGCGGACCAGGTAGAGCCCCAGTCCGGTACCGTGGGTGGAGCGCCGCATCTCGTCCCCCAGGCGATAGAACTTCTCGAAAATCATTCCGGCGGCCTCGGGGGGAAAGCCGCTGCCGTCATCGCGCACGTCGATTCGCGTGAATGCCTTCGCCGGCCGGGCATCGATCCAGACGTTTCGCCCCCTGGCCGCCGCACAGGCCTTGATGGCGTTGTCCAGCAGGTTGCGCAGCACGGTTTCGATGGCCACCGGATCGGCCTTGATCCGCAGGTCGTCGGCGACGTCCACGTGGATTTCGATTTCGTGCGAACGCGCCGATTCCTGGTAGTGTTCTGCGACTGTCCTGACCGCGTCGAGCAGGGTGACGGTTTCTCCCTCCAGATCCACGCGGCCCTCTTCCAGCCGTGTTGTGTCGAGGAGGTTCTCGACCAGGCGCAGCAGTCGGTCGCCGTCGTCCAGCATTCGCCGTGCCAGACGTTCGGTATGGTCGTGGTCCGGTCGCCTGATCAGGGACTCCGCGGCCAGTCGGATGCTCGCCAGCGGACTCTTCAGTTCGTGGGATACGGCGGCGAGAAAGTTCTGCTGACGCTTTCTGAGTTGCGCGTCATGCTTGAGGGTGCGCGTCAATACCGTCATTCCGCCCAGGAGAACGAGCAGAAAGAAGCCGCCCTCCCAGGTGTAGCGGTTGATGCGCGAGCTGGCTTCCGTGGTGAGCGCCTCCAGGGATTCAGGACGCACGGTGGCCGTCCCCAGCTCCGGGTCGATCTCCAGGTGCGGCATCAATTCCGGCAGCTGCGCAGTGGCCTGCGCGAAGGCGGCGGTCACCGCGAGCGCGTCGGCTTCGTACAGTGCCGTGACCCGGTCCCGCTCCAGGCGCGCCGAGCCTCTCTGGTCTGCGACCCACCATGCCACTTGCGCGGTGGCGATGCCCAGCAGCGCGAGGAACCCGATCTGGAGGGCCTTGGTGGGATCGCGCTCGATCGTCATGACTCGATTCCGGCGGATTCCCCGATCACCGGATCCGCCGGATCCGTCGCGCCGGCAGGCCGGTTCAGACGCTCAAGGATCTCGGCCAGCGCGTCGGCGAGGCGGTCCACATGGCCGGCATTGTGAGCCAGCGAAAGGAATCCGACCTCGTACGCGGAAGGCGCCAGGGCAATGCCGCGGTTCAGGAGGCCGTGAAACACGCCCCGGTAGATGTCCGCGGCGTCCTTGTGGATCGCCTCCGCGGACCTCGGCGCAGTGGTGGACCCCCAGGCGATCCAGAAAATCGAACCGATGCGGACCACGGCACCCGGTACGGAAGCACGCCTCAGCACCTCGCCGAGGCGTTGTTCAAGGTGTGCCCCCACACGCTCAAGGGCTTGCCAGGCGCCTTCCCTCTCAAGGACCGCCAGCGTGGCGAGTCCGGCCGTCATGGCCACCGGATTTCCGGATAGCGTGCCGGCCTGGTAAACGCCGCCGGTGGGCGCCAGGTGCCGCATGATGGCGCTTGGCCCGGCAAACGCACCCACCGGCATGCCGCCGCCGATGACCTTGCCGAAGGTCGCAAGGTCAGGCTGCACGCCGTAGTGTTCCGCCGCGCCCCCCGGGGCCACCCGGAATCCGGAGATGACTTCGTCGAAGATCAGCAGCGCGCCATGGCGCGAGCAGTGTTCCCGCAAGCTCGAGAGAAATGCCGGGCGCTGCGGGAGCAGGCCGTTGTTGGCCGGCACCGGCTCGATGATCACCGCGGCGATCCGGTCGCCGTCCCGGTCGAAGTGCTCGGCCACGGCGTCATCGTCGTCGAGCGGCAGCACGCGCGTCAGTCCTGCGTTGGGCTCGGGCACCCCCAGGGAAGAAGGCGTGCCGAAGGTCACGAGCCCCGATCCTGCGGACACCAGCAAGTGGTCGACGTGGCCGTGGTAGCAACCGGAAAACTTGACAATAAGGTCGCGTCCGGTGGCTCCCCTGGCCAGACGTACGGCGCTCATCACGGCCTCGGTGCCCGAGGACACGAAGCGCGCCTGCTCGATACCGGGGTAAAGGTCCACCACCCGCTCGGCCAGCTCGATCTCGACGGCGGACGGGGCGCCGAACGAGGTGCCGCGCCGGACGGCGCCTTCCACGGCGGCGACCACGTCCGGGTGGGCGTGGCCCAGAATCAGCGGACCCCAGGAGCCCACGAAATCAAGATAGTGGTTGCCGTCCTCGTCGATGACCTCGGCGCCCTCGCCGGCCCGGATCACGGGGGGCGTGCCGCCGACGCTTCGAAACGCGCGCACCGGCGAGCTCACGCCGCCGGGCAGGACCCTGCGCGCCCGGTCGAACCACCGGGCAGAGCGATCCTGCTGCCGTGCCGCGCTCACAGCCAGCCGCCTTCGATGGCGTCGCGGGCGTGGTAGGTGATGAGAAGGTCGGCTCCGGCGCGACGCATCGCCATAAGGTTTTCCCGAACGACCTGCGCCTCGTCGAGCCAGCCCCTGGCCGCCGCCGCCTTGACCGCGGCGTATTCACCGGACACGTTGTACGCGGCCAGCGGCAGGTTGCTGGCGCGGCGCACGGCACGGATCACGTCGAGGTAGGCCAACGCCGGCTTGACCATCAGCATGTCCGCGCCCTCGCGCTCGTCAAGGGCCGCCTCGCGCTCCGCCTCGCGGACATTGCGGGGATCCATCTGGTAGCTGCGCCGGTCCCCGAAGGACGGTGCGGAGTCCGCCGCGTCGCGAAAAGGTCCGTAATAGCCGGACGCGTACTTGACCGCATAGGCGAGCAGGATGACTTGCTGGTGTCCGGCTTCGTCGAGCGCGTCCCGGATGGCGGCAACGCGCCCGTCCATCATGTCGGAGGGCGCCACCACGTCGGCGCCGGCCTCCGCGTGACTCAGGGCCGTACGAACCAGCGGGACCAGGGACGCGTCGTTGACCACTTCCCCATCGTCGACGATGCCGCAGTGGCCGTGATCGGTGTAGGCGCACAGGCAGACATCCGTCATGACCACCAGATCGTCCCCGAATTCCGCCTTGAGGCGGCGAACCGCGCGTTGAACGGCACCGTCGCTTGCCCAGGCGGCCTTGCCATCGGGGCTCTTGTGCCCGTCGTGATCGGGGTGGCCGAACAGGAGCACCGAGCGGATGCCCAGATCCAGGTCGGCGGCGACCCGGCCGAGGAGGTTGTCCAGGCCCAGTTCCGCAATGCCGGGCATGGAAGGGATCGGCCGCTCGGCCTTGCGCGCGGCCAGTACGAAGTGGGGCACGATGAACTGCGGCGCGGCGAGGCCGGATTCCGCCGCGAGATCGCGGATGGCCTGGTTGCGGCGCAGGCGGCGGGGGCGCTCCCGCCCGGGCACGGCCACGATCATTTCGCTCATTGCATGGCCTCCATCAGTCCCTCCAGGCTGGGCCTCGCCGCCTCCGCCGTCACCGCCAATCCGGCGGCGCGGGCCGCCATTGTGGTGGAGGGACCGATCGAAAGAATGTCCACGGGCGCGTCGATTTCAAGCCGATTCACAAAACCCGCCACCGCCGAGGGACTCGCCAGGAGGATTGTATCCGCACCCAGCTCCGAGAGCGCGCGCTTTGAGTTTTGCGGAGCGGCAGGCGTGGTGCGGTAGACGTTGATCCGTTCACATTCGCCGCCAGCGTGTCGCAAGGTTTCCTCAAGCACGCTTCCCGCATTTTCCGCGACGGCGATCAGGTATCTGGGCCTGGCACGTGGCGACGCGCGGGAATCCTGGTCGTTTGGACGGGAGGCCAGCGCCTCGGCGAGCGACTTCGCCGTACCATTCGGTGCCACCAGCTCGACGCGACCTGGCAGCGAGGCCGCGGCGGCGGCGGTCGCAGGCCCCACGGCGGCGATGCGCACGCCCGCCATGGCACGCCGGTCGGATGGACTCCAGTCCACGGCGGCGATGATTTGTTGCAATGACTCGGCTCCGCGTCGGGATGTCAATACGAGCCAATCGGCCTTCGGCAGCGCGTCGGACACTCGCGCGCCGACATCCGGTTCGCGAATGGGATGGCACTCGATGCAGGGCAGCATCAGCGGCACCGCGCCGGCTTCCGCCAGCCGCGACGCCCAGGCGGCGCAATCGTCAGCCGCTCTGGTGATCAGGACCCTTTGGCCGGTCATTCCACCCACCGCCTCTCCAGTTCGCCCCACGCGGCGTCCACCAGCGTTTCGGGACTTGAAGTGTACTTGTCCGCCGTGTGCAGCGCGCCGCCGCGCTCGAGCCAGGCGACCATCCTCATCGAGTCTGGTGACGATCCTGGTTCGCCTTCACCGGACACGGCGCCGTTTCCGGCCGCCCCGGGTCGCGGTTCCGGGCGCGAGCACCAGGCGCCGAAGGCCAGGTCGCAACCGCCTTCGAACCGGGTCAGCAGCGCACGCTCGGCCCGAACGGCCTGGCGCGTGGCCGGGTGATCCAGCGTCGCAAGCACCTTGCGAATACCGTCATCGGCGCGTCGGCACTGGATCGCCAGGGCTCCCTGCGCCGGTGCGGGGACGAAGGTCTGAGGCGGCAGCCGGTGAACGACGAACTCGTCCCCGACGGGATCGGCGACACCGGCAAGCTTGCTGCCTCGCAGCCGCTGCAGCCCCGCGGCGGCCAGCACGACGCCATCCAGATCCTCCCTCAGGCGGCCGATGCGGGTGGGCACGTTGCCGCGAATGGGCACCACCGCGAGGTCCGGACGCAGGTGCTTGATCCAGGCCTGGCGCCGCGCCGAGGCCGTCCCGACCCGGCCGCCGCGGATGATCGGCAGCGCTTCCCCGGCGTGGGCCCTTGCGTCCCGCGTCATCACCAGTACGTCCGCCGGGTCGAGACGTGCCGGCACGGCGCCAACGGTCAGTTCCTCCGGCGACTGCGTGGGCAGGTCCTTGTAGGAATGAATGGCCAAGTCCACCTCGTCGGCCAGGAGCGACTGCTCGATTTCGCGGACAAAGACGCCCTGTGGCCCGATGGATCCGAACGAGGTGGCCGCGGAGCGATCGCCGGCCGTCCGGATGATCTTCAGCCCGGGTTCGTGACCGAGTTCGGCAAGCGCGTCGGCGACGCCGGTCGCCTGGGTGCGCGCCAGATGGGAGCCGCGGGTTCCAATCCGCAGCTTCATCCGGCCGCTCTCCGATCGGCTGCGCCGGATGGCTCTCTTGCAACGGTCGCCGTGTGTCCGGGAGCCTGGTTGACAGAGTCACCGCACGGTGCGTCGCCGAGTTCGATTTGAGGCGGGACACCATCCAGCGCCCGGCGCAATTCCTCGGCAAACTCCCCTTCCAGACCCTCGATAAACGCATCCAGGGAGCCGTCCGGCCCATGATGCAGCAGTCCTTTCAGCCCGAGCGTCGGGATATGGGCGAAGCGTCGGGCCAGGACTTCCGCCCAGGTCTCGATAGCCTCCCGTTCGGCGTCTCCAAGTCCTTTCAGGTTCTTCCTGAGCAATCGCCTTACGCCTTCCCGTGCGGTGTGGCGGTAGCGGTTTTGCAACGCGCCGAAAAGCGGTCCGTAGATGCGATCGGCAAGGCGGTCACGAAGCCGCGGCAACGCCTCGTCCACCAGTTCGCGCGCCTGGGCAGCCTCGACCAGTCTCGCCTCCCGGTTGGCCTGTGCTTCGCGGATGATCTCGTCCATGCCTATGTGCGGTAGCCCAAGCTTCAGGCAGGCGCCGCTGTCAATATTGTTTGGCACGGCCATGTCGATCAGTAGCGGCGCCTGACCGGAGGGCGTCCTTGCCGCGATACGTTCCAGCGCCGGTTCCTTCAGAAGCGGGTCCGGGGCACCGGCGGAGCTGAGTACGGCTTCCACGGCCGGCGGATCCCGCAGGAAGTCGGCCAGTGGTACGGCCGAGGCGGCAAAGGGCTCCGCCGCGGCCTCCGCCTTGGCGGGCGTGCGGTTGACGAATATCAGCGGCGTGCCCGAGTCGGCCAGTGATCGCGCGGTGCGTTCGGTCATGGCAGAGACGCCCACAAGCGCCACCGCTCCGGGCGTTCTCTTGAGCCGTTCGCGGAGGCGGGCCACGGCCACCTCGGCCAGCGACACATGCCCCCGGCCCAGGCGGGTCGCATCCCGTACCTGCGCGGCGATGCCGAGGGCCTCGTCGAAGAGCATGTCCAGCCGGGGTCCGCTCAAGCCCAGCCCGGTCGCATTTTCGCGGCAGTCGCGAACTTGCCCGACGATCTCCACTTCGCCCACCGCCGCGGAATCCAGCCCGGCGGCAACCAGAAACAGGTGTTCGCAGGCGCCCTCGCCCCGCCAAGCCCTCAGGGTGCGTTCCGCCTCGCCCGGCGCCGGCGACCGGCCCGTGAGGAGCTCGTACGCCTGCGGTCGAATGTCGTGCCGGTAGCCGGTGCTCGCATCGGCATCGGCCGCCTGCGCGAATATCAGTTCGACCCGGTTGCAGGTATTCAGATAGGCCAGCTCGGCCAAGCCGACTCCCGCCGCGAATTCCCGCAGGCGTTGATCGCGATTCTCCGGCGGCAGCGCAAAGCGCGCCAACGTTTCGCTGTCGTCCTGGTGCCAGGTAATGCCGACAATTCCGAGTTCTTCCAGCACGCGCACAAGGGTATTGATCCGGTCACGCGAATTGTCACCGCAATGTCACAGCGGGTCACTGGTCGAGATGGCGCGGGGCATCCCGTATTTGCCGACGGTGGCGTGGAGCCCGGACGAAGGATCCGGACGGAGGATTCGGGTGTTGGCGCGGACGGCTACGCGGTACACTCAGTGGCCAATCACCCGCAAGACAACAGGTTCGGAAACAGGAGGAGACGGCGTGAAATTCAAACCATCCGCAGTTTTCATTGGAGCTCTGGCGCTGGCGTCAGGGCCATTGTCCATGGCGCAGGAAGAACCCACTCGGGAGATCGTCAACATCACGGGAGATCTCTATCGGGCTACCAACAACGCTCATCACAACGTGTTCCTGGTGACCGATGAGGGGATCATCCTCACCGATCCCATCGGCACTGATTTCGCGGCCTGGCTCAAGGCCGAGCTGGACGAGCGCTTCGGCGTCCCCGTGCGCTACGTGCTGTACAGCCACTACCACGACGACCATGCCTCCGGCGGTGCCGTCTTCGAGGACACCGCCGAATTCATCGGCCACGAGAACACCTCGGTCAACCTCGCGGCAGAGGAGGGCAACGACGTCTTCGCGGATGTTCGCGCCCCGGACCGCACCTACGCGGATACCACCAGTGTGACTCTAGGCGGCAAGACCGTGGAGATGATCCATGCGCTGCCGAGCCATAGCAACGACTCATCCATCATCCACTTCCCGGACGAACGGGCCGTGTTTGCGGTGGACTTCGTCAATGTCCGGCGCGTGCCGTTCCAGACCATGTCCGGATGGGGGCCGATCACGTCCTGGATCGAGGCCAACCGCCACCTCCAGTCCACGGTGGACTACGACATCATGGCTCCGGGTCACGGTCCGGTGGGCACCAAGGCCGACGTCGACGATACGACCCGCTACCTGGAGGAACTCCTGGCCGCTGTTACCGAAGCCGTGGATGCCGGCATGAGCCTCGAGGAAACCCAGGCGGCGGTGCTCATGGAGGACTACAGCGGCTGGGCGCAGTACGGTGCCTGGCGGGCGCTCAACGTCCAGGGCGTCTATGAGCAACTGACCGCCGAATAGGGCCCGGTCTTTCGTACTAACCGGGTCCCGCGTTACCGCGTCCTTCCGGGCCTTTCAGGCAACATGCGACGCAGCACGTCGTCTTTCTGCACCGTGTGGTGGTAGATGGCGGCACCGGCGTGCATGAGCACGAGTACCCAGACGATGAAGGGGCCGGCAATGCGGTAGTGGAATGCGTCGAACGGGTCATCCCATCGATCCGGCGTGAGGTTGAACGTTTCGAAAATCCAGCCCGCGACGGCTGTATCCTGGAACGGCGTGATGTGAAAGGCGCCGTAGCTCACGCCCCCCGTATTGCCCAGGTAACCGGAAACCGGCATCGAAATCAGGAAGAAGTACAGCAGGAAGTGGCTGATGTGGGATAGCTTGCGTTGCCACATCGGCATGTCGTCGGGAAGTTTCGGGACGACATTCGTGAAGCGCCAGACGACGCGCGCTGCCACGGGCAGCAGGATCGTAAAGCCCCATGCCTTGTGGACGAGAAGGATCTCGTTGCGCAACGGTCCATCATGTCCGTGGATCCAGTTCAGGTAGACCATCAGCAAGTACGCGACCAGCATCCAGAGCGCGATCACCCAGTGCAGCCACTTGGCGACGCTGCCGTAACTTGTTTCGGTATTGTGCAGCATGGGTTTTTTCTCTCGCGCTCGCGGCCATTGGCGCAGCGGGCCGGTACGGCGCATGGCAGCCGTACCAGTGCCTTCAGATTTCTCATCTTCCGCGGCGAGTGTAATACAAGAATCTGTTCACTCGTCCGAATTCGGGATATGTCACGCGAGGCAAGCCGATCGCCTCGACCTGGACCGGGTAATGGACCGGACCGGCAGGTCCATTCGGGCGACCGCAGCTTTCCGCACCAAAAAGGAAGCAGGGATGTTCCCGCGGTCAGGCCTCCATATTTTCTGCACACTTTTGGCTTAAATTGGGGAATTGGCGTGCTTTTGCGACACTAAGTCCAAGGGTCCGCGAATTGGGTCATCCAGCTTGGGGAACACGAACACCAAGCGTCAAGGCGAGCAATGGAGGAAGGTGCCATGAGGACTTCAAAAGACTATCGTCCGGGTTCGCTGTGCGATGGCCCGGTCGTCGATCGTGTCTGGGTGTTGGCCGCCATGGCCGGCTTCTTTGTTGCGGTGGGCGGCTCACTGCCCGCGGCGGCGCAGGAAGGCGCGGACCAAGGCGCCGGAGGCGGGGCGCGTGTGCTGGAGGAGGTCGTAGTCACGGCGCGCAAACGGGAGGAATCGTTGATTGATGTGCCGGTGGCGATATCGGCTTTCACTGAAGCCGCCCTTCAGGAAAGCGGAATCGACGAGATGGGCGACGTGCTCGACAACACGGCGGGCATGGTCTACAACGAAAGGGACGGCAATCGTTCCCAAGCCTATCCGGGGGTTCGGGGCATCAAGAATTTCGTGGGCGGAGGCTCGGCCAGAGTCTCGACCTTTGTCGACTCGATGCCTGTCGCCGGTCCGCAGGCCTCGGTCCAGTTCGTGGACGTGGCGGGTGTAGAAATTTATCGCGGGCCGCAGAGCGCCGTGTTCGGCCGGTCGGTATTCGCCGGCGCGCTCAACTACATTCTGCGCCAGCCTTCGCTGGACGGGCGGTCAGGCGCGATCAACGGCCAATTGGGACAGGATGGCCGATCCCTGTTGAGTGGCTGGTACTCCACGCCCATCGTGGAAGATGCCGTAGGACTCCATGTATCGGCATCGAAAGACGCCTATGACGGCCCGGGTGGTGTGCTGTCCACCGACGGTTACCAGATGGGCAACCGCGATACCACGTATTACAGTGCCGCCCTGCTGTTCGAGCCGACGGACAATCTCAGGATGACCCTGCGCGCCACCCATACCGAACTGGATGACGGTCCGGCGCCGGACTACAACCTCGATCCGGCCAACGATCCCAATATCGTCCTTTCGCCCACTCCGGGCAGGGCCCCGCTGTACTTCGGCGAGCTCGACTACGTTGAGGACGCTCCGCTGCGCCGAAATTTCTGCTACAACGAAGGTCTGCCGGATCAGAACTGCATACGCGATCCGGGTTGGGAACTGGAACGCAACCGTCTTTCCTTCGACGCGAGCCTCGGCCTCGAGAATGGCCACACATTGACTTTCAGGGCATTCGACTCCGATGATTTTGTCTTCGATCACGACGATCAGGACAACACCGACGAAGCCATCAATGCCATGTCCGTCGTCAACATGGGGGGCGAGACCGCCATTGATGAACAATACGTCGAGGTGGTCTGGAACTCTCCGGATGATCAACGCTTGCGCTACACCGTGGGCTATTCGCAGTACGACTATTACCAGTATGGAGAGAGCTACTTCATCCACCCCTCGGCAACCATCGACGGCGTGGGTTCGGCACCCGGAATCTCGACCACGGATGTGAGTTATTCGGGGGTCTTCGCGGGCCTTTTCTACGATCTGACCGACGAGTTGACCGTCTCGCTCGAAGGGCGTCAGCAGGAAGACGCCATTGTCGCCAACGACCCCAACCCCGACGACGACAATGTGCCCGAGTCGATTTCCGACTCCTTCCTGCCCCGATTGGCTCTCAACTATGCGGTCAGCGAGACGCTGAACCTGTACGCCCAATTCGCCGAGGGCGTGCAGCCGGCCACCATCAACGTCCAGGCGGTCGGTACCCAGCAGCGCGCGATTGCCGCCGCGTTCGAGGGGCTGGTAGTGGACGGAGTCACGTATTCTTCCCAAGTGCCCTTCCTTGACGATGTCCTTGCGGTGGATGAGGAAGTGCTTACCAACTACGAAATTGGACTCAAGGGCACTTTCCTGGACGGTCGTCTGAATCTGAATGCCGCGCTGTTCAGAATTGAAACCGACGGTTATGCGGAGGTGGGCAACCTGTTCTTCTTCCCCGCGGGCGCCGACTCCAACAACGTTCTGGCCGCTCTGGAAGCCGTCGGGGCGGCGACCGGCAACGGCTTGCTGATGAACTTGTCGGATACGTCTGTCCGGGTCAGGGGGGCGGTGAACATCGCCGACGTCAGGTCCAATGGCCTCGAGCTGGAAGGCACCTACCTGCTGGGCGACAACTGGCGGGTCAGCGGCCATTTCACCCAACTCAACACCAGCTTCGGTACGGGCTGCGCCCCCATCGGAGAGAATTTCGGCCTGCAGCTCAAGGATCTGGTGCTGGCCAGCGGCGGCACCTTGGCGTGCACCGACATCAGCGGCAACGAATTCCCCTTTATTCCGGACATTCAGTATGGCCTTGCGGCAAATTACGCCGATCAGTTGCCGAATGGGTGGGACTGGTTCGCGCGGCTCGACATGCGCCACGAAGGCGAGCAATACATGGACTGGTTCGAGGCCGGCTGGTTGCCTGCGTCCACCAAGTGGAACTTCCGTGCGGGCGTCAATCCCGGAAACCTCAGGCTCGAATTCTATGTAGTGAACCTGACGGACGACAGAACGCCGCTCGGAGCCCAGTACGAACCGGACCGCAAGGAAGTGGCCAACTTCACCGGCAACATCGGCCCAACCAACAATACCGGCCTGAATGTTGCGCTTGCCTATCCGAGAGAGGCCGGGCTCAGGTTCAGTCTCGACTTTTGACGTCTTCTGGGCTTCCCGAAGTCGCACCGGGGCTCGGCCATGTCGAGTCTCCTGATCAGAAGTTATTTCGCGATCCCACCGAGGAGCTTGCGGGTGACATGGTCCGAAGCTGTACCCGTGGAATTTTTTGGGTATGGTGTCGTTTTCGGCATCCAGGATATTGGATTGCTGATCGAGCACACATTCGGAGAAATACATGAAGCTGATCGGGCCCCTCGTCAAACTCTCGGCCGGCGCGTTGTCCGCCACGCTCTGCGCCGCTGCGTTTGCACACCACGCAAGTGTCGAGTACGACCGCTCGGCGCTGCACGAAATCGAAGGCGAGCTCATCTCGCTCCGCTGGCGCAACCCGCATATCGCCTTCGAAGTTGCGACAACGAATGAGGACGGCAATGAAGTCGTCTGGGATTTCGAGGCGCTCGCGGTAAGTGCGCTGAACCGCCGGGGAGTGACCGGGGAACAGGTTCGGGTCGGTGATCGCGTCCGCGTTGCCGGCTTTACATCGTCCCGCCGCGAAAATCACATGCACGCCGAGCATCTTTTCCTGCCCGGCGATACCGAGTTGTTGGTCGGATTCAGCCGCGAGGCGCGCGGGGCCGGTACGGTGATCGGACTGGAGTCGGGGGTGCTGGATCCGGCCCGGGTGGCGACCGCCGCGGGTGAGGGCATCTTCCGCGTCTGGAGTCGCGACACGGGGACCTGGTATTTCGGGCCGCCGAGCGATTATCCCGTGACCGCTGAGGCCGCGGAGGCGGCTGCCGGCTGGAACGATCTGGAGGATAACCCGATCCTGCGGTGCGAGCCGCCGGGCATGCCCCCGCTCATGGGCAACCCCTATCCCATGGAGTTCGTCGATCTCGGCAACGTCATCGAGCTGCGCTTCGAGGAGTTCGACGCGGTCCGCCAGATCCATCTCGACAGCGAGATGCCCGCGGGCCAACCGGCCTCGCCGATGGGTTACTCGACCGGTCGCTGGATTGACGGCACGCTCGTTGTCTCGACCAGGGCAATCAACTGGCCTTTCTTCAACCGGCTGGGAATCCGCCAGACCGACACCGTCGAGCTGCAGGAACGGTTTCAACTCGCCGATGGCGACGAGACGCTGCTATACGAGCTGACCGTGACCGATCCGGGTACACTGACGGAGCCGTATGTGTGGAACGGTCGCTGGATATGGCGTCCGGGCGAAGTCGTCGGTCGATACGGCTGTACTCTTGAGGAGTAACACCATGAGCCTTGCAAAGTACTTTCCGGCTTTTCTCGGGGCAGTTGCGCTCGTCGGTCCGTCGAACGCGCATCACAGCGACGCGATCTATGATCGCGAAACCACGGTCGCCGGCGAAGGCATCGTGACGCTCTTTACTTACCGCAATCCACACGTTCTCATCGGCGTCGAACTCGAAAACGATGACGGCGAGATTGTCGAGTGGCTCGTCGAGACGGGCTCCACGCCGATCATGAATCGCAGCGGCTGGTCGGCGGACATGCTGAGCCCCGGCGACCGAATCAACGTGCGACTGCACCCCGAGCGCACAGGGCGGCTGCACGGCATACTGAACTCGCTTGAGGCGCCCGATGGCCAGGTTTTCCTGCAGGTAGAGGAAGCCGCGGAGGAGACCGTCCCGGCCGAAAGCCTCGCCGGCGTCTGGCGTGGGGCGCGCCAACCGGGCATGGCGCGGCAGGGGCGCAACATGGTTCTCACCCCGGCAGCCGAGGCCGGGCGTGCGGACTACGCGGAGAACGGTCCCGACCCAAGCAGGGAGTGTGAACCTGCAACCGCGCCGTTCAACATCGCCAGCGGCCTCTATCTCACCGGGATCGAGTTGCACGATGATCGCGTGATCGTGCGCAACGAGTTCATCGACGTCTACCGCGAGGTCTGGACGGACGGGCGCGAGCACCCGGCAGACGGCGAGTACTCGCTACAGGGACACTCGATCGGATGGTGGGAGGGCGACACGCTGGTCGTCGACACGCGCTACTTCGAGGAGAACCCGAGCGGGAATGGCCGGGGCGGAACGCCCTCGAGCCGCCAGAAACATCTCGTCGAGCGCTATTCGCTCACGGAGGACAGGATGCGCGCCGGCGTCGACTTCGTTCTTGAGGACCCGGTGTATCTCGCCGAGCCGTTCGAGGGACGCGTGGAGATGATCTACTCGCCGCACCTCGAGCTCGTCGATTACAACTGCATTCCCGGTACGCTCGGCTGAACCGGGATGGCGTCGAGCAACACGCTTCTGGCGAACGCCGGCACCAATTGAATCGGAACCGCAACCATTGTCCTGGTTGCGGTTCCGACAGTTCGATCAAGCTAGCACTGATCCCTGTCGCTATGCTTGGACAGGCTGGTGGTGCCGTCAAAGTCGTAATAGGTATAGGTCGCTTCGCCGTTCATGTAGATGCAGTGCACCTTGATCTCCGGCCTGTTGGGGTGGAGACGGCCCAACACATCGATCTCGTCACCCACCGACAGCGTGTCTTCGTTGAACCCAAGGCGGCGGTTCCGATTGGGCGTTGCCAGCACCAGGTCCCAGGTCCGGCCTTCGCTGTCCGTCGCGACCAACTGGTCATGCGCGGCACCCAGATGGAGCTCTGTAACTGTCAGAGTCGCGTCGATGTCGCTGGTGTAGCCGGACCAGCCATGATGTGCCCACGCGAGACTGGAAATCAGCAGTAGAAGGAGGGCCGTCACGGACGGCAGCGAAGAGCGACTACGTAAAATATTGATCATGGTAACCACCTGTTCGGACATGCAAGCCTGATTCCATGATACCCCAGAGCCCGCACCGATACCGGTGCCGGAAATACCTTCATGTCGGTTGGGTTGCCCGCGGGCCAGGTATCGTCGCCACCCGCGCTTCCGCTCAGGTCCGAATCAACGGCATGTAGACCACCTCGTGAACCAGCACGTCGGCGCCCGCGGCGAGTTCGACGACCGATTCGTCGTAGCCGGTATCGCCCGAGAAGACAATCGAACGGTCGGGCATGTCGAATCGGAACGCATACGAATGGTCACGACCGTGCGTGTTCTCGACCGAAGTCACCCGGATACCATCATCGAGATAGATGACGCCTGGCTCGGTAAGTTCGTGGATGACAGCGAGACCCCGTATCGCTGCCGTGGCGACCTGGTCGATCTCTGCAAGCCCCTCGTGGATGACGTCTTCAATGCCCGGATAGGAGTAGATGCCAATGGGGTCGGTTCTTCCCGCTTCCCAGGCCGCATGCAATACGCGCCCGATATGCTGCGTGTGGTCCCGGTGATCATGGGTGATGAAGATCATGTCGATTGACGCCGCGTCAAGGCCTGCCCAGGCGATCTGGCGGGCGGCGTTGTACCCGGTGTCGATGACGATGATGGAATCACCGTGAACCAGCGCCTGACTCGTCTGGGATCGATGTTCGAAAATCCGTTGACCCCCGCCTGTGCCCAAAAGGACGAGCTCCGTGGACTGACTGAACGCTACCGAAGTAACGCTCGACCCGAGGATTGCCACGAAGAGAGGCCGAAAGGACATCCGCATGGTCATCCCGAAAGGTATCGCCTGGGCGCGCCGTCATCGAGATTCGCAAAACTTGCGAGAAATGCCTTGCAGTTCCGTTCAATCCGCCGTTGCGCACTCATAAGGCCTGACTTCCTCGCTGGAGATCTTCGCTACTCGGGATTCTCATCCTTTCCAAAGGGGTTGAATACGCGGACGCCTGTCGGCTCGAAGTGCCGCACATTGCAAGTCACGACAGACAGGCCATGGACTAGGGCCGTGGCCGCGACGAGCAGGTCAACGTTGAAGTGGCCGATGTCCCTGGATATTCGCCCCCAGAGCCTGGCCGCCGCTGAATCCACGCCCAGAATCCGCCCCGCGAAGGAAGCCGTCGTCTGTTCCATCCAGGTGTCGAGGTCACGCGCAAACGCTGGATCGCGCCGCCTCTGCTGTGCCAGGCCGCGCTCCATCTCGGCCAGGGTTACCACGCTGATAAACAAATCGGTGGGCCGCTGGGCCCTCAGCCATCGGGCAGGTACCGGGTGGCGGTCGGGTCTGCGCAAGAGCGACACCACATCCGTATCCAGAAGGAACATCACAAATCCAGGGAACGGGGAACCAATGGGATGCGCTCAAATTCGAACTCGTCGCCGCCTTTTGGGATGGCCAGCAGGTGTTCGATAAAGGATGGCGCATTTCCATATGGCTGATTGCGCAGCAGGTTGTAATCCTTTACGGACAGCACCACCACGGCGGGCTTGCCTCGCCGGGTAACCTGCTGGGGCTCACCGGCAAGGGCGGCGTCCACTACGGCGCTGAATCGGTTCTTGGCGTCCTGGAGAGCCCATTGGGTCATCGGCCTATTCCTGTCTAGATATACTAGCTAGATTATAATCGACCTGAAGACCAGCCTCAAAGGGGACCGGTGGTCAGTCAAACAGGCTTTTGATGACTGATTCTCAAAGCACACCCTACTGATGCATCCTGACCGCGTCATCGAGCAACCCCCGTTCGGCCAGATCCTGGATGAATGGCGCAGGGTTGCAGGGCAGATCCTGGTACAGCGGGACCTCGCCACGAATGGATCCGCGCCGACGCTTCAGCGGCTCCGTGTAATAGTCATCATGAATGACCATTTCACGGTCGATCATCAGCCCGTCCTCGCTGATGTCGTAGGTTTCCACCAGTCGCGTTCCTTCCCCGCCGGACATCGGCAGTCCGGATCCGTCAAGCCAGCCCGGCAACAGATTGGTGGTCTCGACGATGAAGGTATCACCTTCCCAGCGGCCATTGGAATGCCCGAGAGTCGACAACTGGTCGGGTGAAACCGGTCCCCGCCCGTCCATGAATATGCGTCGGGCGATGTCCCTGGCTCCGAACACCATCAGGTAGTAGTCGCCGGCATCGACGATTTCCATCCGCCGTGGCGAACCGAACAGGCGCGGCAGGTTCGGCACACAGAACTTGTAGACATCCTGCCACTCCTCGGTGGCTTCGAACACTGCGCGTCCCTCGTCCGTAAATGGAGTCGGCTTGGGATCGAGATCGTCAACCGTCACCCTGAAGTTGTGTCGGTTGTTCCAGGCGCCGGTAATGTCCACCCGGTACTCATTCACCCTTATGCCATAGTCCACTTCACCGGCATTCCCGTACACCAGACTGGCATCAGTCGCCTGCCTTCCGGACCCGGGCTGCAAGATGCCGCCGTCGGCAAGCCGAACCGAACTGAGATACATTTTCTTAGCGGAATTTCGGCCCCTTGCGCCGGAGAACGCGACCCGGTCACCGACAGACAGGGTGTCCCGGGTCCAACCGCTATCGAGCAGGCCCCCGGTCGGGATCGTCTGCACTTCCCAGGACTCCGTCTCGCCCTGATTATTCACAACGTCCACGTCGAAGCTGACGTGGGGATTCCTCCAGTTGACACTGGTTATGACGCCTTCAATATCCCCCGTATCGTTTCTGTCAAACTCGGCTGCGAACGAGTGATGCGCCTGTGCAAGTGGTGACGCCACCAGCGTCGCGATGACCGAGGCAATTCCGAATAGGCCTTTCATGTGTTGTGAACCTCCTGGTCCGCGGTCAGCGTTCAATGGCCCCGAGATGCTGCAGGGCGGCACGCGCCGCCCGTATTCGATTTCCGATGGTTTTCTCGCCCGCGTACAGGTTTTCCGGAAACACGATATTGTCCTGGTCGCGATCGATGAAGCCAATGACGCGCACGGCCGTGCCGACCGGATAGTCATCCTCTTGTGCGCCCTGGGCCTCATAAAGCAGCTGTGCGCCGACATACCTGAGGTGGTAATCCTGCTCCGTCCCGCCTTCTTCCGCACCCCTGACCGTCATCGTCACGCTCGCGTCGGTCCAGCTTGCGGTCGTGATCTCTCCGGAAAAAGTGATCCTCGGCAAGGTGATCAGTTCCATCGGAAGTCCCGCCGTGAATCGGCGTTCGGCGTTGCCCGCTTCCTCGCCAAGCGTCCCCTCGGCGGTACCCGGCTCTTCGGGCCGGGAGGGAAGCGTCGCGATTTCACCGTCCGGTTGGCGCAGGCTTGCCACAAGTAATCGCGTATCATCATCGAGGCGTGAAGGCGAGCCGGTCACACTGATTCGATCGCCAGACTGAAAACTGCTCTCATCCCAGCTGTTGTCCTCGATCATGCGCGGGGTATTGCCGAAATCAAGCTGGTAAACGGTCGCACGGCCGTTCGCGGCCATGGCTTCGATTGTCAAGTGCGCATGGGGCATGCCCATGAACCACTCGACAACCGTGCCTTCAATGGTAATTTCCGAGTCTCTGTCGAAGATGGTCAGGCTGTGGTGGGCCACGGCCAGGGGAGTAAATAGCATCGGCACGCAGGCCAGGGTGACGTTTACAGAGTTGACGCGTCGCAAAATTGTCATGTCGATTCCCGGTCAAACGGACTCAGCTTTGTGCGATAGGCGAAGTCCGGAAGTTTTCGCACCGGTTGCCGGCGCAAACTGCGCGGTTGGTGTAACTCCAACGGCGTACACAGTCTTATTGTGCGGTGCCTGGCCCGAACGCCATCCCCATGCCCATCGCGCCCTGGCCGCCGCCGCGCCCGCCGCCCCCAGACCTGAATTCCAGGCCGACATATTGTGACGCCATGATGTTCGCGATCTGTCCCAGCCGTGACGGCGGCTGGTCGCCAATGCCCATGTAGCGTGGAAACAGGATCAACCGGGTGTCCTCCTCCGCCAGGAAACCCTCCGCAATGACCGGCGTTCCGGGTGTGAAATCCGCCTCCTTGAGGTAGAAGTTCTCGTAGGCGAACGTCGCATCACCAAGGTGGATCTGGTAGTCGCGCTCGGCTTCGCCCTCCACCGCGCCCCGTACATGGCCGATCGCGTTATTGGAATCCTGCCAGTCGGCGCCGGTCGCGACGCCGGTAATCCTGATTGCCGGCAGATTCATCCACTCCGGGGGCGGGGCGAATCGCGACTCGGCGGTGACTGCCGAGCTGTAGGGTTCGTCGATGGTGAAGGAGCCGAACTCGGTGTCGATCGATTCAACCAGGATGTCGCCGTCGCGAACGCGGGAAGGAAAGCCCGTGACGCTGACCGCGTCGCCCACGCTGAAGGTCGATTCCTCCCAGCCGTTCTCGCGAACCATCGCGCTGACGCCGCCCCACTCGAGCGTGTAGGTGGTTTCGGTATCTGATGCGTCGGTGGCCAGAACTCTGAGATAGGCGTGGGGCCGGCCCGCATACCACTCCACCACCTCGCCGGTGAAGGACACGGATCGCGACTGGTCGAAAATCGTCGTGCTGTGATGCGCGTGGGCGGTCGGCGTCAATACAGCCAGCATAGGGCCGAAAAAGACGGATTGGTATTTCATGGCGTTACCATCCTTACTCTGTGGTTGGCCCCGCGCCGCCGCGCCGCGCACCGCCACCATTCACTCCGGCCGGCGGACCGCGCCGGCCCTGGTTTTCCAGGCCCAGGTACCGCGCGACCGCTCTCTCGGCCATCATATTCACTCGCACCGGCCCCCTGTCGCCGAAGTCCACCAAGCGGGGGAAGACGATGAGGCGGTCGCCCTCGTCAGCCAGGAAGCCGTCGACTCTCGCTGCATTGCCCGGGGCAACGTGATCTTCGGAGATCGCAAAGATGTCGTAGAGCGATGTCCCTGTGGACAAGCGAACCTCGTAATCGCGCTCGGCATCGCCGTCAACCGCGGCGCGCAACCAGACCGTGGCGCTCGAACCCGCCCAGTCTGATCGGGCAATCGTGCCTGACAGTTCCACCGCCGGGAGCGTTATCCACTCGGGTATCGGCCCGAGATCATCGGGATCGCCGAAATAGGATTCCGTCATGCCGAAACGGCCAAACGGCGTCACCATGCTCTCCACAAGGATGTCGGTGCCCCTGAGACGGGACGGGAAGCCGGTCACGGAAAGCTCGTCGCCGATGTTGAAGGTCGAATCGTCCCATTCATTGGCGTTCACGATCCGGCTCGTACCGCCGAAGTCGAGATGCCAGGTGTTCTCGTTACCGAGTTCGTCCGTTGCTTCTATCCTGAGATACGAGTGCGGCCTTCCCCGGTACCACTCGACGACGTTGCCGGTCACCGACACCGCCTCGTTTTCGTTGTAGATCGCGATACTGTGATGCGCGTATGAGATTGGTGCCGCCATAGCCAGCGACAGGCAGACTACCACAGGACTCTTCATTGGCAATATCTCCCTCATTGATTCGATCACTTACTCCACCAATACCGCTTCATAGGTCTGCTCCAGACACCCGATCGGCGGAGCAAGCTCCAGGTCTTTCTTGTGGAAGAAGCTTGTCTCGATCATGAACGGCGCGGTCATGTAGTCGGGATCGAACATCGTCGTATCAACGTCCAGTGCCGTGCGGTCCTCGCGCCAGCGGAAAACATGCGTGACGCGTTTGCGCGCGCCTGATGGAAGCCCGCGGGCGAGACCCCACGGGTTGGGTTCGTAGTTCCTGACATCAACGGTCAGGACCTCGCCCTCCCATTGCCCGACCGCGTAACCCCAAGTAGACAGTTCGTCAGCCGGAGGATGCTCGCCGTCGATATGAATGACCAATTCATGGCCCTCCCGGCGAAGAACCACCTGGTCCGGGTAGTGATCGATCTGCACGACATAGGAATTCTCATGATGTGCGAAAAGGTAGGGATCCGGCGAGCACCAGGGGTTGTCCGGCGAGTTGCCGTCGAACGCCCGGCCGGCGGCCCTGGCCCGCTCGTTCAATACCGGCACGAACCGCGTGGATTGCGCGGTCAGGCCGTATTCCGCACGTATTTCCGGCGATTGCCGCTCGTACAACACTGTCGGCGGCCCGAATATCCCGTCGCGGGGTGCGACCTGGTAGCGACCGTCCCACCTGTCATTGGATGTCGCTCCGATCGACATGTCCCTGCCGCGCCCCCTCGCGCCCGGCCCGCCTTGGCCCGTAGACGCCGTGGTGGCTTCCGTGGCAGGTTGGGCGTGGACTGCGCCCGGGCCACGGTCAATCGTGATCACCACCCCATTTGCCAAGGTGAACTCCCCGCCACCGGCGATTCGTCTTGCGCCCGAGCGAAGCGGGTTCCCGGATGCGACAACAGGGTCGCCAACCTCCAGCGTATCCGTCTCCCATCCGTTGAAATACATATGGCTCGGCGAATGCAGTTCGAATCCCCACTCCTCGACCGCGCCGCCTTCAGTGACGCCCTCCACGTAGATGAACACGTGGGGATTGACGAAGGTCACACGCGACACTTCGCCCGACACCGAAATACGGGTGCCGGTGTCGAACATCGCACGACTGTGGTGGGCGAGCGCGGTAGGCAACCATGCGGCCGCTACGGGAACGATGAGCATTGTCTTGAATTTCATCGGAATCAACCGCATTCGTGACGGATCCTTCGAACGAATATTGCAGTATAGAAGGCATGGGGAGGATGCTTGCGCCTGGACACCGCAGAATTCATGTCTTGTCGCGGAATTTTCACATTGCGCCATTCCGAAAGCACGGTCCGGGATCGGACTCGCGTGTCGCACGGGCTTCGAGGAAATTGTGGTCGGCAATAACGCCAGATTTTTCCCCTACTGGCTTTCCCACCGCGGACCATTGTTGAAGCCGGGGCCATGAACTTCCGTCCAGGTCGAGTCTTCGATGGCTTCAATGTAATGGGGAACGTAGGCAGGGATGATCAGGATGTCGTCCGGCCCGACCACGTATTCGTTTTCGCCCACGTACGCTCGCGCACTTCCGGTATGAAACAGCATGGTTTGTTCATCCGGATGGTTGTGCAGCCTTGAAGACTTCCCGGCCTCCATCGTCACCATCGTGATGTAGACAGTGTCCGTATACAGGCGCTTGCTGTAGACACCCTCAAAAGGGATGGCGGCCTCGATATCCGCCTTGTTCAGCAGCCGTTCCTGGGGCGGCGAAACGCTCTGGGCAGTCGCGCCGAGCGACAACGCAACACACAGTGAAAATGCCGCGAACCTGGTTGGATTATTCATACGACCTCCCTTGTTGCGCCCGGCGGGATTCGTGGCGCGATTTTTCCTTGTATGTCAGTTTCAAGCATCCCGCTCTGCAGGAAGAGTAGTGCGATCAGCCGCAAAGTTTCACGCTGCCCGAGCGGTTCCAGCCTGCTGCCGTACCGCACAGGACACTCTGCCATCCATCACTCGAACAGCAGCGCACCGGCTTTGCGGGCAGCGATCCGCAATCGCCTGTCGTTGGTGGCCAGCGTACCGTCCGTGCGCAGTGCGAGTTCCACGTAGGCTGCATCGTAAACGGACAGTCCCAGCCGGATGCTCAACTCAAATGTCGCTGTCCCTGCGCTTGCGTGACTGGTCGTGTCGGTCTTGATCGGCAGAACCGCCATTTCTCGAAGGTAGCGCTTCGCGCTGGTTTGTGACACCTGGCCGGCCCGGACCAAGGTGGCGGCCACATGGGCGGCTTCATAATGCCAGATCGTCGGGACGCAGAACTCGCTGCCGTTCACGGCTTGCTCCATCACTCGGAGCGCGTATTGGTTGTTGCTTGGGTTCTCGACATCGGGCCAGAGAAGGCGCGTGTTGATGCTGTTGTCAAGCACGATGACTTCCGTTGCCATCAACTCCGGCCCTCTTCCTGGATGCGCCGCAGTTCGGCGGCACCACCCCCGAGGCCATCGGCCAACTGGGTAGACTGCAATTCAGCAAGCGCCTGAACGGCATCGGCGACCATTGAATCCGCGTTTCGCGCTTTACGGATTTCCACGATCGGCACGCCATTCTTTGTGACGATGATCGTTTCGCCCGCGACGGCGCGTCGGAAAATCTCCGCCTGCTTCGACTTGCATTCGTAGGCTGTTACGCGGGCTGGCTCCACCATAATGGCAATCACCTGAGTTGAACTGCGACTAGTCTAAATAATAGACCAATCTCCCCAGAATCGCCACTGCGGACTCCACGCGGCCATCAGTTAGAATCTGCCATACGCTCCAACGGATGACGCGCATGAACAAACTTCTGCTGGTATCGGTTTGCTGCCTGGTGTTTGCAACTGCGGCCAGGGCCCACCACGGCGGCGGCAGCTATTGGACGGCCGACCAGCTGGTCGGACCCGTCTCGGGCACCGCAACCGATTTCTCTTTCATTTTTCCCCATGTATCGTTTGCTCTGGACATACCGGACGAGCAGGGCAATGCGGTCAGCCACCAGATGTCGATCCGCTGGACGCCCACCGTGCTCCGCAGTATGGGCTGGAGGCGCGACACGATCGTGCCCGGCGACAAACTGACCATCACCTACGTTCCGCACAAGCTGGACCCCACGGTCGGATCGTTGCGGAGCCTCGAAGTGAATGACGAGCCGCTGGCGATCTCGCCGCCCGAGGAATGAGCTGCAGGCACAGAGCCGTCGGGAATCGGCCATACGGAATTTGACGCCATTGTAATGTCGGCGGGAGGCTGAGCCGCCGGAATTCGGCTTGGGGGAATCACCCGCAAGTGAAAAGACAGACAGGAGCAGTGATGACAAGCACGAATCGCGTTCGCGGGAGAGGTCGCCGGCCCGCTGATTTTTTGGCAGGGGTCATGTTGGCGAGCCTTTCCGCGCTGTCCGCCCAGGAGAACGAGGAAGCCTTCAACCCTCGCGACTTGTCGGGAAACTGGGACCGCGAGACCGCCATCGTCACCTACAGCAACGTGCCGGGGTCGTTCCGCAGCCCGGTCAACCTGCCGCTGCCCGACCAGGGTCCGACCGCCGAGCCGCCGTTCACCGAGGAAGGTCTCAGACAGTACCTGGACAACAGGCCCGGCTACGGTGCCAATCGCAGGGAGTTCGAGCGTAACGATCCGTTCGGTCGGTGCGTGCCCGCCGGCATACCCAGGAATCTGACGGTCGAGATCATCGAGCCCCACGATACCTTCGAGATCGTCCAGACGGACGACCGCATCCTGCAGTTCTTCGAATACCGCCACGACTGGCGGGAGATCTGGATGGACGGTCGCGAGCTGCCCGCGATGGAAGACACGTGGCCCACCTGGAACGGATTCTCCGTCGGGCGCTTCGAGGGCGACACGCTGGTCGTCGAGACCATCGGGTTCCACTCAAGGACCTGGCTGGACAAGTACGGCCACCCCCACTCCGAAGAGATGCGGCTGGAGGAGCGCTACCGCCGACTCGACGCGGACACGCTCGAACTTACCATGACGATTTGGGATCCCGTCATGTACACAGAGCCCTGGAACAGCGACACGAAGATCTACTCGCTCAACCGGGACCGCCATCAACAGTGGGACGAGCAGATCTACTGCGTGCCGGAAGAGGAACTCTCCCTGCAGCAAATGTTCGGCACGGGGAATACCTTCGATTGACACGTACGGAATGGAGGCGGGTAAGGATCAAGGTCGGTGACCGCAGCATTCTGGCGGTCTGTCTGTCGACTGCTCTCTCTGCCGGCATCAACTGTTCAGGTCCGATTCAAACGCTCATCGTGTCAATGGATTCGCTATTCGTCTTGCCAGTCGGTGACCGCGACAGTTGTACTGACCGGAATTCGTTCGGAGGGGTAGCACATCTTCTCGTCGCAGACTTGCACTCGGAGCGTTCCGCCGATCTCTATTTCGCCGGGTGGGGCGTCTTCGGATATCTCGAACAGCGCCTGGATTTCCGCGCCATTGGCGAATACGGAAAGCGGGTCTACTGAATACCACTCTATGACCTGGGTAGGCTTCGGATAGTGGATGCGGCCCCAGGACAATGCATCCGTGCTCTTGGCAAAAAACGTCGTCGGTATCAATTGCGGGTTCCTCGGACGATTAGAATTGGCGTGCTCATTGGGAGCAAGCTCCAGTTTGATGCCCAGTATGGCCTGAGATCCGGGCGGCAGTCGGTCGGCACTGACAGATACGGCCACACTGGCGAGTCGCCTCTCCCTGTCCTCGCCCCAGGACGACGATGCACCCAACACCACGAACGCCAGGATTGCGGCGAGACCAAAGTCACGCACAATAGCGTGGGGACTGCGTGTGCAAGAATACAGAATTGCTACCTCTGGCGCTGCAGCGTTTCAATTTGCAGCTCGAACGTGCGCGCTGCGTCGCCATGAACCGGCGGCAACCGGGAGACCATTCGCCCTTGGGTATCCAGCAAGATATTGGTCGGCATCCCACGTGCCTGGAAGTTCTCTTCCGCAAATTCAATATCTGAACGCAACGGGACGAAACCGAAGTTCATTCCGGTAATGTAGGGCATGACGAATTGCTCTTCCTCGGGGTGCACGTTCAGGGCAAGAATTGCGAAGCCATCGTCCTCGTACTTCTCAAGGATACGCTGCAGCTCCGGATTTTCGCCGCGGCAGGGCCCGCAAAAGGGGTACCAGAAATTGAGCAGCACGACGTTGCCCCGATATTCGGACAGTGAAATCTTTTCGTCGGAATCGATGCGGTCAAAAGAGAAATCCTCGACCGGCTTCGCGTTGGCCTCGATGATGGCCCAGACTAGCGTGTCGACATTCTCTTGTGTCAGTCCGAGCTTTTTCGCGTACTCGGTAAGTGCCCCGTTGACCTTATCCGTGGGTTTTTCCGCCGTGATCCCGACCAAGTAGTCGAAGGCTTTGCGCGTCTCCCCCGCGCCATCAAGGGCTCTGGCCATTGCCAGGTTGTAGGGATCTGCCGGGGACATGCGCCCGGGCGTCGTTTCTTCGAGGATCGCGCGAGCCGCCGCGAAATCCCCGGCTTCGAACAAGCGATGGGCCTCAATGATGACTGCCTGATGGTTTCTATTCTCGATCCACAAGCCGGCCATGCTGAACTGTCCGGTTTCGGACTCGGTCAGTTTGACCATCTCCTCCGCAATTTTGAGGGCTTCTTCCGGGTCAGACTTGGCATACAGGCCATACAACGCACTCTTGGCGCTGGCCGACCAGTTGAATTCTTCGATCGGATAGCGCACAACCAGAGACTCAAACCTGGCACGTTTTTTATCCGTATCCTGTGTCTCGGCCGCGAGCCAGTAAAGCGCCTGGGCGCCGCGTTCGTGCTCTGGGAAACGGTCCGCCACCGCCATTGCTTCACGCTCAAACGTCTCGTGATCAATTTTGCGGTAGATCATCGCGTGGTAGAACGCGAAATTCGGATCGTCGGGCGCGGCTTCGACCGATTTTTTCAGGTAGGCGGCCTGACCCTCGACGTTACCGCGCACATCCTCGATCAGCGCCAGTGTCTGGTAGGCTGGCGCGAAGCCCGGGTCGAGACGAATGGCTTCCAGCATGAACTCCTCGACCCTGTCATAGTTCTTGTACATTTGCAGCTTGCCGAGAGCCCACCTGTAAAGTGGGTTGCCGGGATCACTCTCGGCCCATCCGGCGTACATCGAGTTCAGGCGCTCCGCTTTTTCTTCCTGAGCGGCTAGTATCGCCTCGTCACGAGCCTCTTCATCGAGTTCGGGGTCGACGCCGAAAACGATGGCCAGATCCGACGCGTTCAAGTAGGCATCATGCGCCTCGTAATTATCGCGCTCCTCGTCTATCGCTTGTCGAAAATGTTCCGCGGCCGTTTGCCAGTCGGATTCGTCCATCGCGGCCTGGCCGAGCTCGAACGCTGTTACTGTGCGCTCCTCCATTTCCTCAGCCACGGCGGAAAGCTGTTCGGAAACTGCGGTCATGGGATCTTTCGTGCCGTTTTTGCCGGCAATCAAATAGGCACTGCCTCCGAGCGCGAGCGCCACAGCACCGAATATGGGAAACTGCTTCATCTGATTCACCAGCGATTCTGCAATGGGAAGAATATACGAGTCCGACGGACACCATGATATTCTCCGAATCTTGCACGTACCTTGTCGGCCGTGCACAACGTATGGGTTGGTCAATTCCGTGCAAGATTACGCGGCTAAACTCGAACGATGAGAATTCTGCTCGTCGAGGATGAGGCGGACATCGCCACCACCGTGGCGAAATTCTTGCGCGGCAAGAATTTCGAAGTCGATATCGCTGAAAATCTGCATTTCGCTTGGGAATCGGTGCGGTCGATCGACTACCCTCTGGTCCTACTGGACCGGCGGCTACCCGACGGAGACGGCGTGCAACTTATTGTGAGGTCCCAGCATCTTCAAAGGGTCCCGCGTTACCTTATTCTGTCCGCGCTCGGTGACGTCGACCAGAAGGTCGACGGGCTCAACATCGGCGCAAGCGACTATATGGTCAAACCGTTCGAACCAAGGGAACTGCTTGCCCGAATCCAAGCGATGTTGCGCATACCACGTCCGAAAGATGGCGGCGTGGTAACGGTTGGCAATCTGAGCTACGACCGCGGTTCTCGTCAGTTCATGGTTAATGAAGAGACAATAGCGCTGCGTAGGCGTGAGCTTGAAATCCTGGAAGTCCTCATTACACGAGCCAGACAAATCGTAAGCCGTGAAGAATTATTCGATAGCCTGTATGGTTTTGACGAAATGCCTTCAGCCAATACATTGGACTCACACATCTCACGGCTGCGTAATCGATTGGCGGAAACAAATTCCCGTGTGATTATCCATACCGCGCGCAATCTTGGCTATCTCCTGCGAGAAGGGGACGCATGACGCCAAACGAGAAGCCGAAACGCATCTACTCCCTTCAGCGTAATGTTCAAACGCTTGCGGCGGTGTCCCTGATTGTCGCCGGCTTCATCCTGATCACCGGAACCTGGATCCTGCGACACATGCTGGAGCACGACGTAAGCGAAGAGGTGAGTTTTAGTGTTCAGATGGCTTTACGAGGCATAGCTACCGACCCCGAATCTCCGGATAAGACACGAGAAGCTCAGGCCACACTGGAAGAATTGCTGAGGATCAATCCCGGGGCTTGGTATTACTACGAAGACGCGAATCAGGTAATCCAATCCAAGCCCGGTGAAGCACTGTACAAACAGGCATTGGTCGGTGAACATCCGACACTGCATATCGACGGTTCGGAACCGCCCCTATGTAATTTGCGTCCGGCGAATTTCAATTTTGACAGCGACAGGGGCAATGTTCACGTAACAAGCGCGGGTTGTGGGGAGAACAACTATTATCTGGAAGTCGCTGGGTTTACGGAGGATGTGCCGTTTATTCGCCACATCCGGGACACTGTTCTTGCGACCTATTTCAGTGGCCGAAGCGCTAATCAAACGGTTCTACCCATTGCGATTGTGGCTGTGTTGACGTTGGGTGCGATCACGCTGCTTTTTGGCAGGCTGATGCGGCGTGTCGAGGCAGTGTCGCGGGCTGCGTCAAGGATCGGTAAGGGCAAGCACCATATTCTCTTGCCCGAGGACAATTTGCCAAGAGAGGTGCTACCGATGGTCCAAGCCATCAATCGCGCAATTGGTCGCCTAGAAGCTTCCAGCGAACAACAGGCGTTGTTTGTGGCGGCCGCGGCACATGAACTAAGGACCCCATTGACGATTTACCGCGCCCGCCTTGAGGAAATGGAGGAGTCGGAACTCAAGGATGCTCTCGTCGCCGACCTCCAACGCATGGATGCGATGGTTACGCAGCTGCTCGCGCTCGCCAAACTGGGGGCGGCTGAACTCGACCTTGAGAAACTTGACTTGGCCGAAGTCGTCCGGACAACATGCGTCGAGCGTGGCGGTGCCGTTTTTGCCGCCGGCAAGAAGCTTGCCTACGATAATAACGGTGAATCCACCGATATCCTCGGTGATCGCGAGTCGGTCAAGACGGCCGTGAGCAATCTGATCGACAACGCGCTGCAATATACGCCGGAAGGAAAAACTGTTCACGTTGGCGTCGCAGGCAATTGTGTGACGATCCTGGACAAAGGCCCCGGCGTCGCGCAGGAGGACCGAGATCGCATCTTCGAGCCGTTTTTCAAGAATCCGCCCAACAAACCGGGCCACGGGCTTGGGCTCGCCATCGTATACGAAATAATGCGCATTCATGAGGGATCTGTTAATACGCACAATGCCACAGAAGGCGGCGCGGTTTTCGAGCTGACCTTCCAGAGAGCCGCCTAGCAGTATTCGCCCACCGGCGGGTGCCATCTCTCCAGTCGTAAGGCGAGCCTCCTCCGACAAGCCCGGCACCCGCTCAAAGGGGCACCCAACCGAGTTGGCAGGAAGTGGTGGCGGTTCGACAAGGTTCGTGCCAGATTTGTGTCCTATAATCATGATCGAGAAATTTGGGAAGGCGACACGCTCGCCTTGCGGTTTGGTACCTAACCGATAAGTAACATTATGAAGCAACCCAGTAAATACGAGGGCGTGTTGGTTTCAGTGGTTTCCGTTTTGTTCGCCATGTGCGCCAGTACCGTTACCGCTCAGGATCAGGATGATTCCGACACAACCGAAAGCGATTCGGACGCCGGAGAAATCGAGCAGATCGTAGTCACCGGTTCGCAAATTGTGGGTATTTCCACGGCGTCTCCCGTCATGACGCTCGACCGCGCCGAGATGGATGCCCGGGGGATCAGCAGTGTGGAAGACTTGCTTCGCTACATTCCACAGAATTTTTCGAACATCAATTCCGGCGGGCGTGCGGACGGTCGAACTCCGCGGTTTGAAGACGGCGTCGTAACGGTCAATCTTCGCGGACTAGGAGAAGGCTCCACGCTCGTGCTTGTAAACGGTCGGCGCATTGCCGCATCGCCCGCCGAATCAGGTACCTTTACCGACGTTTCGACGATTCCGTTTGCCGCGATCGAGCGCATCGAGGTACTGACCGACGGGGCGAGTGCAATCTACGGTTCCGATGCCGTTGGTGGTGTTATCAACTTCATTCTTAAGCAGGAATACCGCGGCTTTCAGCCTCGTGTGCGCCATGAGAACAGTTCTTCCGGTGGTGACGGCGTCACCGTAGAAGCGACCGGCGGTTATAGCTGGGGCAGTGGTAACCTCACTGGCAGCGTCTCTCTTGAGCAGGCAGATCCTGTCAACCGCTACAACGCAGGATTACCGGACGACGGCGATTTCTCGGCACACGGTGGTCGAGTCGTGGTTGATCCAGCGTCGCAGCAAGGCTCGCCGCCAACCCGCAGCACAAGATGGCCACTAGACGTGACACCGGATTCGGAAACTGTGTCGGCCTACCTGGACCTGCGGCAAGAAATTGCGGAGAACCTCAGTCTTTCGCTGAGTGGGCTTTTTTCGGAAAGGCAGTCGCAGACGCGCGGCCTCTATAACTCGTTAAGATTCCGTGTTCCCCCAAGCAATTATTACAGTATGGCAGCGATGCCGCCGATCACAGTCCCAAGCCTGAAGTGGTACGCATTTTTCAACGAGACCGACGCCGGATTACTGGACCGGCCTTTCAACGTTGCGAATTCGAAACGCCACAGTGTCTCGGCAACCCTTGATTGGGTGCTGCCGTATCGCGACTGGGAAGCGACGGCTTCTCTCGGATACGGGGAGAATGAATTCGATGGCTACCGTGTCGGTCTTTCAGAAACGAACCCGGCCGTGATTGCGGCTGTCGCAAGCGGTGATCCTGCCGCCGCTCTCAACCTATTTGGCGACGGTTCAATGCAGCGACCCGATCTGAATTCACTGCTGTCGAGGACTGACCAAGGCGCACGGATATCCGAGCAAGAGTACGTCACCCTCGGATTGCGGGGTACGATGTTCGAGTTGCCGGCAGGAGAGGTGAAGTTCTACGTTGGCGCCGAACGGCGCGACGATGGTACGAATTTCACCGGATTTCGCCTGAATCCGATCGGATTTATGGAACCCAGCCTCGAAGACTTCGTGCCGATGGTCGAGAATCAGGCCTTGCTGGCGGAAGTCAATGTTCCACTGGTGTCAAACAAACCGATGGTGCAAAGTTTGTCGCTCTTGCTTGCGGTCCGTAGCGACGATTACGATATTTCGGGCCCGTTTGAAGGGCCGGCGGATCCGTTCTCATCTCGCAATTTCGGCGATACCGTGCCCAAACTCGGTCTTACATGGTATCCATCGGAGGTCCTGAAGATTCGTGCCACTTGGGGTGAAGCCTACCAGACGCCGACTTTGGTCGAGCTGTTTCGCCCGCCGGATGTGGCACCTTATTTTTTCCCCATCTTCGACCCGTTTGACCCAGAAGACTCGACAATTCCGCGATTCGTTGACACTGTGTTCGGTGGCAATTCGAATCTCAAACCGCAGACCTCGGAAACCTCGACGATTGGGTTCGACTATAACTCGCGTGCTGTCGACGGACTAAATATTTCGGTTACCTGGAGCGATACTGAATTCACGGACCTGATCAGTCAGCTCTCTGAGGTTTTTCCGTTTTTTGATGCTACGCCTGCGCTGTTGGTCGGTGACAGTTTTCCGGACGCTGTGGTCCGCGATGAAGCAGGATTTGTGCAACAGTATAGCCCGTTCTTGCCCATAAACCTCGCTTCGCGTACCAGCGAGTCGTTGGATTTCAGTATCCAGTATGCGTTTGCTACGGCGGGAGGCGACTTCGAAATTGGCTTGCAGGGCGTGCGCCAACTTGCGTTGGAACTGGTTTCGGGCCCGGGAATCGATCCGGTCGAGACAACCAGTACCGAAAACGCGCCGGCAGACTTGAATGCGAACGCATTTTTCGATTGGCGACGTGGTTCCTGGACAACCAACCTGAACGTCAATTACGAATCCGGCTATACCATCATTTTCGATGATCGGGTAGTGAGGCCGGAAGTCGACGGCTATACAACAGTGGATGCGCGCGTTGGTTACGATATGCCTCCCGGCTGGCGATTCTCGATCGGCATCAACAACTTGTTCGATGAGGATTTCCCGTTTGCTGACAACGGTGCCGGCGTCGATTCTTCTCGAGTCGACTTTCGTAGGCGCGTTGTCTATGTTGACGTGACTAAAGACTTTGAGTTTTAGTCCGACCGATCAGGTATTGCTGCATAACAGTGAAGCCCGACCTCGAGACGCCGGGCTTCCATGCTTGGGGAGAGATTTCCATGAAAGCAAATCGTTTCGGCAGCGCGACACTCCTGTTCCTGATATCAGCATGCTCATCAGAGTGGAACGCGACAGAACCGGCGACAACGGTCGAGGAGGCGGTCGCAGGGCCCCAAGTCGGGTACGTGACTACCGGAAGTTTCGATGCGGAAGTAATGCAATCGGAAATTCCGGTGCTTGTCGATTTCACGGCCGAGTGGTGCGTGCCGTGCAGGGAAGTCGATCCCATCATCATGGACCTGTATCCGGAGATGTACGGGCGAGCGAAAGTGTACAAGCTCGATATCGACAATGATCCTGAAATCTATCGACAGCTTGGCGTCAACGGTGTGCCACACATACTGTTCTTTGACAATGGTCAGGAGCAGGGTCGCATTGCCAGTCCGCAGCCGAGAGAGGTTTACGTTGATTACCTCGAAGCTCTTGTCGATGGACGCTCCACGCTGGACGTGTCGTTGAAACTGCTCGAAGACGACGCATTTCGGCGCCATTTCCTGCTCTCGCAGCGGGTCGAAGACCTGCAGAAGGCCGTTGATCGATACCCGACCTTGCTCAACGATCCGATGGAAAATGGGCAAACGCCCCTATCCATTTATTTGAATCGCGGCGGGTATTTCCGGGATCAGCAGGTCGAACTGGCGCTGGCGAATGGTGCCGTTCCCACGGTCCGCGACTTGGTCGGACTCGACCAATGCGACGAATTTCTGGCCGCCGCCGCCGAGGATCCCGAACTCCTCCATCGCCCGGATGCGGACGGAGCCACGCCTTTGTATCTGGCTATGGTCCGCTCGGGGCGCCTTGATAACTCGGACTGCGTTCATGCATTGCTCGACGCGGGTGCGGACCCGGCGGCGCATCCCAATCAGTTATACAGCGTCAGCAACCAAGCCGTATTTCGCGGTGAGTCCGATCCTGAACTGCTCGTGCGGCTCTTGGAATTGGGTCTGGATCCGGAGCTGGAAAATGCCCGGGGCGAGAACATGCTCCACATGGCCGCCCATTATTCGTACACCAACGTCGTGCGCATATTGGTCGAACATGGTGTCGACCGGCAGGCGACCAACGCAGATGGAGAGACCGCGGCGGAAGTGGCGATGGAATCGATTGCACGTTTCGAAGAGGCCTTAAATAACGGCATTAACAGCAAGGGCTTGGAAATCTCGGAGTGGGAGGGCGAGTACTATCGCGAGCAGGTGGCCAAGAAGCAGGTAATTCTGCAGATTCTCGGAGGCTAGACGATGAATGGCACACGATTGACAATTTTGGCTGCGATCGCGCTGACAACGTTGGCGCTTGCAGGTTGCTCTGAGGATCGAGGCTCGGCAAACGCAGAGCGTGACGAGGCGACGCAGAGCGCAGACGCCCTCGTCGGCTACGTGACCACGCAGAATTTCGATGAAGAGGTCCTGCGATCAGACATACCCGTACTCGTCGATTTCACGGCCGTCTGGTGTCTGCCCTGCAGGGAAGTGGACCCAATCATAATGAGTCTGTATCCCGAAATGTACGGACGTGCGAAGGTGTTCAAGCTCGACATTGATGAAGATCCGGAGATTTATCAACGGCTCGGCATCAACGGTGTGCCGCACATCCTGTTTTTCAATAAGGGCCAGGAACTCGATCGCATCGTCAGCCCGCAGCCGAGAGAAACCTATATTCAGTACCTCGAAGCGATAATTGACGGGCGTTCGACGCTCGACGTGTCGCTGCAACTTATCGAGGAAGACGCGTTTCGCCGTCACTTTACACTGTCGCGGTCGGTCGAAGACTTGCAACGCGCGCTTGAAAGACGCGCCGATCTTCTGAGCAGCCCGTTGGAGAACGGTCAGTCGCCCCTGTCAATGATTCTCAACCAACCGAGCGTAAGGCAGAATGACCTGATCGAGCTCGCGCTCGCGAATGGCGCCACGCCGACCACGCGCGACCTCGTCGGATTGGGACGTTGCAACGAGTTTCTCGCGGTACTCGAAGACGATCCCGGGGCGATTGATAGGGCCGATCCGGATGGTGCGACACCGCTGTATCTGGCGTTGGCGCGGTCCAACCGATTGGGAGCTGACAGTTGCGTTTCGGATGTCGTCGATGCCGGTGCCGACCCCGGGGCGCATCTCAGCCAGCAGCATAATCTCGCGCGCATGGTCGTGCTATCCGATGACCTTGAGCTCGTGAACGTGCTTCTAGATCGTGGCCTGGACCCGATCCGGGGCGATGCCTCGACCGGCAACACGCTGGTACACTGGGCAACAATGTATCGCAAGCTCGACTTGGTCAGACTGCTTGTCGAACGGCGTGTGGACGTTGACATGCCGAATGACAAGGGCGAAACGCCCGAGACTGCGTTGCGCGCATCGATGGAACGGATGGAAGCCATACTTGAGACCGGTGTCGACCCATACGGCCAGGCAATCACGCCCGAGTATGTCCGGCGCATCGAGGAAAACATGGTAGTCAACAGGGAAATGCTTGGCCTTCTCGAAGGCTAGCAAGTGGCGATTCAGCAGGCCGGGGCGGGGGAACCGTCCCGGTTTTTTTTACGCGTTGAGTTTGCAGCCATTGCCAAGGTTGGTGTCAGGTTCGCTGGTTATTCTGTCCGTCAACACAACAGACCCAATATTCAAGAGGTTGAACCGTGAAACATCCATTCGGTTTTCTTGCGGCCGCCATCCTGTCGTACGCTGTGGCACCTTTGGTCGCGCAGGATCTCAAGTCCATTGATATCGCCTATGAAAAGCGCGTACTTGAAAACGGTCTAACTGTCATTGTCCATGAAGATACATCCTCGCCAACAGCATTCGTCATAGTGTACTACAAGGTCGGCTCGCGCGATGAAGAACCGGGCAAGACCGGCTTCGCGCATCTTTTCGAGCACCTGATGTTCAATGGTACGGAGAACTTCGACGAGGACTATTTCAAGGCGGTGCAGGAAGTTGGCGGCAACCTCAACGGCGATACTTGGTTTGATCGCACGCGTTATTACCAGACAGTGCCAAGTACGGCTGTCGACCGAGTGCTCTGGCTTGAGTCCGAGCGCATGGGGCACTTCCTCGGCGCGTTGACTCAAGAGAAACTCGACAACCAGCGGGGTGTCGTGCAGAACGAAAAGCTTCGCGGCGACAACCGGCCCTATGCGATGGCCAGATACCGCGTACTAAAACAGCTATTTCCCGAAGGCCACCCCTATTCCTGGGCCACGATCGGATCGATCGAGGATCTGAACGCAGCGTCACTCGATGACGTACATGCTTGGTTCAGGAAATACTATGGTGCTGCGAATGCGATTATTACGATCGCCGGCGACGTTGACGCCGAGGAGGTGTTCGCCAGTGTAGAGGCACACTTCGGCGATATTCCCGCGGGACCACCCGTCAGTCGGGTGGATGACATGATTCCGGTCCGAACGCATGTTACGACCGACGTCATGGAGGACCGTGTGCCCAATATTCAGATTCAGCGTCATTGGGTTGGCCCGGGCCGCGATCACGAGGAATCCGCGGCGCTCGGCTTTGCCGCGCGGGTCCTTGGCGGCGACGACACGTCGCGATTGTTCAAGGCACTCGTGAGAGAGTCTGGACTTGCAACTGATGTACGCTTCGGAATACAGGCGGCGGACCTTGCCACGATGGCAAGCCTTACAGTGACGCTCGCCAATGGTACGGACCTCGATGAGGTCACTGCGATCATCGACTCGGTGCTCGGTGAATTTGCCGCGGAAGGCCCAGGAGATGACGAGCTCGACCTGTTCAAGATATCGTACGCATCCTCCGTTGTGCGCGGACTCGAAGGCATCGGCGGCAAGGCAGTCAAGCTCGCCGAAGCGGATTTCTACCTGGGCGATCCCGAACTCTATCGTACCGAGCATGCCTGGGTCGAAAATGTCACGCCTGAAGGTGTGAAAACTGCCACTCGCAACTGGCTCGGAGACAATTATCACCAGATTGTCATCAAGCCTTACGGCGATCCAGCGGTTATCGCCAGCAACGTTGATCGCAGCCAACTCCCGGCGGTAACGGAATTTCCAGCGGCGAAAGCACCGTACGTCTCCGATTTTCAGTTGAGCAACGGAATTAACGTCCGGTTTGTAGAGAAAGCGGGCGTACCGGCTTTGCACGTCAAGGCAGTTTTCAACGTTGGCCGGATCGCAGAGGAACGAACTGAATCGGGTGTCTTAGAGTTCGTGCTGGAGTTGATGGACAAAGGCAGCGACCGCCTGTCCGCCGATGACGTTGCAGGTGAACTGAAGCGGACCGGTAGCTCGTTCAGTTATGGATTCAACAAGACTTCCTCGACTTTCAGCCTTTCCACGCTTAGTTCAATGGCTGATCCTGCAATCGCCCTGTTCAGCCGTATTCTCAGGAGTCCGTCGTATGCTGAACCGGAGTTCCAAGTGGCGTATGCGCAGAAACTGGCCCATCTTGAGTCCGACAAGGCGACGCCAAGCGGCATCATTGGTTTGTATCTGGACGAGATTCTATATGGCAATTCGCACCCGTACGGGATGCGCGAGCACGGGCTTCCGGAGGTCATTGCCGAACTGACGGCGGACGACGTGCGAGAATTTCATCGGAAGTGGTTTCTGCCCGAGAACATGATGCTTTTCGCAGGCGGTGATATCAGTCAAAGTGAGCTGCGAAGCGTTCTCGATCAGCACTTCGGTGAATGGCAGTCAACCGCGGAACCTGCTAATCAGGTGCCGGTGCCAATTGATCGCCAGCTTAGTCCTTCTAAGGTAATTTTCTTTGACACTCCCGGTGCCGCGCAGTCCAACATCGTCGCTGTTCAACAGCTATCAGCACCTTTCGGAGACAATCACGAGGCATTGCTATTGGCCAATCACATCTATGGAGGTTCGTTCCTGTCACGCATCAACATGAACATTCGCGAGGAGAAGGGCTGGAGCTACGGGGTGAGATCATCTATCAGCACAGACGTCGGTCCGCGCAAATGGAACATGACGGCTCAGGTGCAGACTGATCGGACAGCAGAGAGCCTTGCTGAAATTCTCCGAGAGCTCGACGCGGTTTTCGGCGATGCGCCGTTTACAGAAGAGGAAGTTGCGGCGGCGCGCGACGAATCGATTCGCAGCCTGGCAATGGCTCTGAGCAGCACGAATGCGGTATTGGGATACTTGATCGATGTTCATGCCCATGATCGGCCGGACAATGAAATCGAATTGCGCGGCGGTCGACTGGGAAGAGTTACGGTCGAATCGGCGCTTGCGGCTATAGATGCCGAAGTTGACCGTGATAGCCTGATATGGATTATCGCGGGCGATCTTGAAATGATCGAGGAAAATGTACGCGCCCTGGATCTTGGCCCTGTAGAGGTCTGGGACGCGGACGGCAACGTCATCAGGTAAGAGCGCCATGAGGAGGCTTGACCGAACATGAAAAAGCCGCTCTGGATCGTTTTCGGTTTGTTGTCTGCCAGCTCATTGGCGGCACCGGTCAAGACATTCTATACAACGGTCGACTTGCTATCCGAGCAGGAGACTCTGCCCGCCGAAGGTGGCACGATCACGCTCGGACTCTACCTTGAGCCAAATCCCACCTGGCACGTGTACTGGATCAACCCCGGTGATGCGGGCAAGGAACCCTCTGTCCAATGGACGATGCCCGAAGGTTTCGCGGCCGGTGAATTCGCATTTCCCGCGCCGCACGTGTTGCCTTTTGGCGAACTCAATACCTACGGTTACGAAGAGTCAATTCTATTGATCACCGATGTCGTGGTTCCGCCTGGCCTGACGCCGGGCGACGAGGTCCGGATTCGCGGCAACGCTCGCTGGGTCGTCTGTGACGACAGAATCTGCGTGCCGGACCGCGCCAATCTGTCGCTGCGCATTACGGTTGGCGACGGCGGCGCCGATGCAGGCGTAGCCGACCGGTTCGCCAAAGCGCGCGCCAAAATACCGGAAGCTGTGCAATGGCCGGCGAGTTTTTCGCTCGATCAGGGCAAGGTGATATTCGAAATTGCACCGACGGATGCCCGGGAAGATTTCGAGGACGCCTATCTGTATGTCGAGTCGACGAATCTCGTGCAATACGGTCGCCAGTCCTCGATGTTTACGGAGACCGGCCTGACCTTCGAAATGGATGCGTCGCCAAATGCCGACGCTGAGCAGATGACAAGCGGGGTCGTAACGTATAGGAGTGCCGTCGGCGAACATCGCGCCGTGGAGGTCGCCATAACTAGATCGGATGCACCAAAGGCGGCAGCCTGGACGAGATTAGCGGGTTCCGAGGGCGGTCTCGGCTTTCTGCAGGCCGCAGTCTACGCGCTCATCGGCGGCATCATATTGAATCTGATGCCCTGCGTGTTTCCCATTCTCAGCATGAAGGCGCTAAGTCTCGTCAAAATGCGGGGCGAGAACAGGAATATCGTGCGTGAAAGTGGCGTGTTTTATACGATTGGGATACTGGTCATGTTCACGGTCTGCGCGGTCGTACTGCTGGCACTGCGTTCGCTCGGCGAGGCAGTTGGCTGGGGCTTCCAGATGCAGAACCCGTTGATCGTCGTCGGACTCGGCCTGTTGATGGTCGCAATCGGCATGAACCTGATGGGCGCCTTCGAAATTGGAATGCGCACCATGAGTGTGGGGCAGAGTCTAACCGAAGGCGGCGAGCGTCGCAGCGCATTCTTTACCGGCCTGTTGGCGGTCGTCGTGGCGACGCCGTGCATGGCGCCATTCATGGCCGCCGCGTTGGGCTACGCAGTAACTCAGCCTGCGGCAATTTCTATAACCGTGTTTCTGGCACTCGGGTTCGGTCTGGCATCCCCGTATCTGATCTTGAGTTTCGTGCCGGCACTGGGCCGGCACCTGCCGGCACCAGGCGCCTGGATGGAGACGTTCAAGCAGATACTCGCGTTCCCGCTTTTTGTCACCGCATTGTGGTTATTCTGGATTGTTGGACAGCAGCTTGGCTCAACGTCGATGTTCTTTGCGCTGTTGTCGGCGACGGCAGTCGCGTTTACCTTGTGGGCCTATGGCAAGGGCAGCTTCGGCAAGCGTAAGGCGTTGTGGTTTCCGACGGCGGCGGCCGGACTGGTCGCGTGCGTATACGCGGTCACGCAGGTTGAGGCGAATAAAGTCATTCCACGCACAGCGGGGGACGTGTCAGCTGGCGTGCTGGGTGGCCTGCAACTCGAGCACTTCGATCCAGGGCGTGTCGAGGGGTATATCGCGGCCGGTCAGCCGACATTTGTCTACTTCACGGCCGACTGGTGCATAAGTTGCAAAGCCAACGAGCGCGTCGCGCTCGCCACAGATCAGGTCGCCGAAGCGTTCAACTCACGCGGCATCAAAGTTGTCGAGGGCGACTGGACAACCGAAAACCCGGTGATCACGGGTTGGCTTGAGATGTACGGTAGAGCCGGCGTGCCTCTATATCTCTACTTTCCGGCGGGTTCCTCCCTTGAATCGGTGACGATACTGCCGCAGATACTGACGGCTGGCCTCGTGGTCGATGCAATTGTCGAGGCCGATGCGGAGACGGCACAACTTGCGCCGGTCGCCAAGGCCGAGATGACTGAAAACCTTCGCGGCGCCTGGCCCTGATGCGAACAGAAGTTGTCAAAGCAATGTGCGGATGTCACACGGGAAAGTACAAGCGCTCCGGCTCGAAGGTGTGGCTTAAGGGCCCGAAGTCATTCGAACTCCAACCCCTTCTGGGACAGTCGCCGAAGGAGTTTGCGAGGCCGGAATGTAACGGACCCAATCGCACAGGTTTGAATTGAGATCCGCAATCGCGTTGTTGGCATTGAGTTGGGGCGGTTGGGCCGGCGCCCAACCGAACATGCTGCTTGTCATCGCCGACGACTACGGTTTTGACAAGTCTTCGCTCTACGCCTCTGGCGATTATGTGCCGCCAACGCCGGTCATCGAGGCGCTGGCGCTTGCGGGTGTCACTTACGATAACGTCTGGTCGTCGCCGAGTTGTTCGCCGACCCGCGCCACCATCATCACCGGACAACATGGTTCGCGAAACGGCATCACCGGCGTGATCGCGCCCCCTGTGGCCGGTTTTGACGATCGACTGGAATACCCTTATTTCCTGCCCAGGCAGTTGGGCAGGCTCGGTTATGCCACGGGCCTGGTCGGAAAATGGCACCTTGCGCGCACCGGAGACAGCCCGGTACGTGCCGGGTTTGATTTTTTCGCCGGCCGTGAACGCAGCTTCGGCCCCGCCGGAACGGTATCGCAGGATGTGGTCGCCGCCTATTGGGGCACGTTCCTGGAAACGTTTCTCTGCGCACCCGCCTGCGCGCGGGTCACGTTTCCGGAGAGTCCGCGGCAGGCACCCGTTCCCCGGCACCTTCACGGCAACTACATGACCACGTGGGAAGTCGACCAGGCGCTTGGCTGGATATCGGAGCGCGACGATTCGCCGTGGTTTCTCTGGCTGGCGTTCCAGGCGCCCCACGAGCCGCTCCAGTTGCCGCCGGAAAACCTCGTCGACCCGGAGCTGGCCAGGCGGATCGAAACGTACTTCGGCAGCTACGAGGCAGGACTCTG
Organism: Candidatus Rariloculaceae bacterium; assembly: GCA_965221035.1. Lineage (GTDB taxonomy): Bacteria > Pseudomonadota > Gammaproteobacteria > Steroidobacterales > Rariloculaceae > UBA6522. The sequence continues at coordinate 1,609,193 of OZ244860.1, read as the reverse complement.
GGTTCCGGCCCGGGATGATCCGAACGGTGCGCAACTCGTGTTCAACGCCATGGTCTCGGCGATGGACACCGAGATGGGGCGCCTGATCGAGGCGCTCGATCTGGACGAAACGGTGGTGATCTTCCTCGGAGACAACGGTACCGTGCCGTCGTTATCCGATCCGGCCGTCGTGCCGAACGGTCGCGGCAAGGGCAGCATCTACCAGGGTGGCATCCACGTTCCGCTGGTCATTGCCAGTGCGGACATCCGGGACCCGGGCCGGCGTTCGGCAGCGCTCGTCCACACCAGCGACATCTACTCGACGGTGCTCGAACTCGCCGGGGCGGAGATGACACCCCAGGGCAAACCCGAGTCGATTCCGCCGGAGGTCGTGATCAATGGTCGCAGCGTTGTGCCCACGTTGAGCGGCGAGCTGATTCCCGGCCGCAGGTTCATCCTGGCAGAGGGCGGCGCCATCAGCGGCAACCCCGCGTTTCACGAGCAGCCTCGTTTCGGGGGCCGCGAGACGACGGCGATTCGCAACGACCGCTACAAGCTCGTCCTGGTTACCGTCCTCGACGAGAATCGCAGCTTTATCTGCGTCGAAGACCCTCAGCCCACGGCGGACAACCCGGTGCCTTGCAGTCGTGACGAACGGGTCAAGTCGTACCAGCTCTATGATTTGCAGCGCGATCCGCGCGAGTCGAACGACCTCCTGGCGCAAGGAGTGGATGCGCTTGATCGGGAAACTCGTGCCACCTTCGAAGAGCTTCGCGACGCCGTTCCTCGCCTACGGTAGGGCGACGGCTCCGCTGGCGCCACGGCACTGGGCTTGATCCTGGTGATTTACGGCGGACTGACCGGGGCGCCGACGATCTTCAACCGCGGCCTTGGACAGACGGACATGCTAACCTCGGAATAAAACCCAAGGAGAGAACTCATGCAAAAAAACACTCCAGTGGACAGAAAGATCAGCCGATTGATTACGGCAGTCGGGTCGGCCGTGGCCATGCTGGCGCCCGCGGCGCCTTTCGCGCAGACGCTCGAGGAGGTCGTCGTCACGGCTGAACGCCGCGAGGCGTCGCTTCAGGACACGCCCCTCTCGGTGGCGGCCTTTTCGAACGAGGTGCTCGAGGAGCGGGTTATCGTCGACATGTTCGACATCCAGTCCGCCACGCCGAATCTCAATATCAGGCCGTCGAGGACGCAGGGAGCGACGAACCCGAATTTCAATATTCGCGGTATCACCGGCCAGGGCACTCAGTCCGCGGTGGCGTTCTACATCGACGATGTCTATTTCCCGAGCCCCAATCGGAATGCCTTGCGGGCCGTCGATGTCGAGTCCATCGAAATCCTGCGCGGACCGCAGGGGACGCTCTTCGGACGAAACGCGACCGCCGGCGCGATCCGCGTCATCACGCGCAAGCCCAGCGAAGAGTTCTACGCCAATGCGGAATTGAGGGCTGGCAACTTCGGGCGCGCCGATGTGGAGTTCGATGTCAACGTCCCGCTCAGCGATACCTTCTTCATGAAGGCCAACGTCGCGAGCCTGAATCGCGACGGTTACTTCAAGAGAGTGGGCGTACCCGGCGACCAGGGCGACACGGGCGACATCGACGATACCCTCGGCAGCCTGGCCTTTCGATGGGTACCCAACGACGACGTGACGGTCGATTTCAAGTACCGCCTGGAAGAGGCCGTGGGCGATCCGTCAACCCGGACGATCACCTCGGTCGAACTGATCAATCCGCTGTCCAACCACCTGGGACAGCTCAACCGGGCGCTGGTGATGAACGGGCAGCCGGCGCTCACGTCGGGCGATGAGCGGCTGATTCTCGACGACTTCTCGCAGTCGGGCTTCTGCTTTCTGTTCGACATGGATCCAGACTGGGACTCGGGCTGCGACACCTGGTCGCGCGCCGACAACAGCCAGATCACCGCGAGCGTCAACTGGGTCCTCAACGAAGACCACAGCCTGAAGGTCTCGGCGGGAACGCACGACATCTGGAATTCCCGGGCGGTGGACTGGCTTGGCTACGGTGCAGAGATACGGCACGAGACCTATCAGACCGAAGCCACGACAGTCGAGGCCGTGCTCAATTCGGTGCTGGCCGACGGCAGGATCGACCTGGTGTCGGGCATCAACTACTTCGACGCCGAGGAAACCGAGGACCGATGGGTCATCCGCAACCACAATCCGGACAACGACGCGGACTTCCGGGACATCTGGTTCGACACGTTCCAGTATCAGGCGTTGGGCATATTCGCCCAGGGTAGCTACCACTTCCCCAACGATGCGACGAGTCTGACGCTCGGCGTCCGATACACGGACGAAGACGGCGGTGCGCGGTTCCAGGAATGGGAGAGTGGCGACTTCAACATCAGGGGATGGAACAACTGCACCACACCGTCCGCCACGTCCGCCGACGTACTGGTCAGGGATCCAGACTGCACCTGGGTCGACACCGACACCGAGAACTGGACGGAAACCGACTACCGGGTGGCGCTCGACCATCAGATCAACGACGACCTCATGATCTATGCGGCGCATGCCAAGGCCTACCGCGCCGGTGTCTACTCGCACCCGGCCGGCAGGGGGGCGAGCGACCCGGCCCAGTTCCATCCGGACGATTACGAGCTGGCGCCGCTGCCGCCCGAAAGGGTGATCAGCACGGAGATCGGCCTGCGTTCGACGTGGATGGACGGCCGCCTGCGATGGAATTTCACCCTGTTCGACATGGATCAGCAAAACCGGCAAGGATTCGAGCTCGACTTTTCCACCGGGTCGGTGATTCTGGTCCTGAGAAGTTTCGGCGATGTCGTGAGCGACGGTTGGGAATCGGATCTGGACTTCGCCCTTACCGACGATCTGATCTTCAACTTGTCCGTGGGGCATGTGAAGGCCGTCGAGACCGATGCCATACTTTCGGGCCCATTCGGCACCCGGGACCAGATTGTCAATACCCCCAAGTACTCTTACGCCGCGGCGCTGAATCACACGGCGGATCTTTGGGGCGGAGAACTCAGGAGCAGCCTGAACTATACCTGGCAGGACGACATGGTCAGTTTCGGCAACGTCAACAGGGACGAATTCACCGTATTGCCCGACTACGCACTGCTGAACGGCCGCATCACGATGACCTGGCCAGCGCAGGCGCTGTCCCTGTCACTGGAAGGCACCAACCTGGCCGACAAGGTGTATGAGCGGAGCGCCGTCCTGTTCGGGGGCATCTTCCACGGGCCCTGGCCGGCTCAAGGGCGTGCTCCGAACCTGATCAACTATGCCGACCGCGCGCCGCCGCGAATGCTGGCGCTCGTGCTCAACAAGGAGTTCTGAGTTGCTTTTGGGGTAGACTGGCGTCGGAGGATTTTTCAATGGCGACGAACCTCGTGCGCACACTGCTGGTTCTGGCTCCGGCCACAGCGCCCGCGCATCATTCGCTGCTGGTATACGACCCGGGCGAGATCGTCGAGTTCGAGGGCGAGGTCACCGATGTCTTCTGGCGCAATCCGCACGTGCGTCTCACCGTGCGGACCCTGGACGAAGACGGTGCCGAGAAGATCTGGACCGCGGAAGGCGGCCCCGTCAACCAGATGGAGCGTGCCGGCATCGACGGGGCGATCGTCGGCGTCGGGGACCGCATAAGGGTTGCGGGGCACCCCTCCAGCCGACGCGCGGACGAGGTGCGTCCGGTGCTCATCGCGGTGCCGAACGGTGGGTCGTACGTGCTGGACGAGCAGTCGGCCATGGCTTTCGGGCTGATCGACGGCGACGTTCCGGCGGCCACCTCCGCCGCATCAACCGGAGTCGGACCGTCCGCCGCGGACGACCCCGACGCTGAGGGCATCTTTCGGGTCTGGACCAACCGCGACCGGCATTGGGTGCGGCAGGACGCGCGGGAATGGTGGGCCAGGGTTCATCCGCTGACGCCCTCGGCCCAGGCCGCGCTGGACGCCTGGAATCCGGAGACCGACGATCTCGCGGCACAGTGCATCCCGGCGGGAATGCCCGAGGCGATGCTCATGCCCTTTCCCATAGAGTTCGTTGATCAGGGCGACACCATCATCCTCCATATCGAGGAGTGGGACAATACCCGGACAATTCACCTCAATGCAGATCCCGAAGCCGACCCACCCTATTCGAGGATGGGCTATTCCACGGGTCGCTGGGAAGGCGACACGCTGATTGTGGAAACAGGCCGAATCGACTATCCCTATTTCAACGACCAGGGCATACCCCAGAGCGAGGCATTCGAGATTGTGGAACGATTCACGTTGAGCGAGGGCGATACGCGCCTGGACTGGACAGCGGTCGCCACCGACCCCGAAACGTTCACCGAGCCGGTCGTCATGGCCGAACTGCACTGGGACTGGATCCCGGGACAGCAAATCAAGCGCTATAACTGCGTGGTGGCCGACAATTAGCGCCCGTTGACACTATCCGAGATGGCGCTGTCGACGCTTCGGCTTCGCGACCCCATCGCAGCATCCAGAATGACGGCAAGTCGGTCCAGTGACTCGGCGTCCGGCGTGACGCCGCAGCGGTCAAGATAGCCGCGCACATTCGCTTCCATCGCAGAGCGTCCGGCCTTGTGTTCGCGGGCAGGGATGTTGATCTCGTTGCCGGTCAGTGCCTCCAGCGTACGCTGCTGCAGGTATTCCGCCTCGAACTCCACATTCTTGATCTGTTCCCTCAGCCGCATGCAATCGTCGCGCGAAACCCCGGGGTGCGCGCATCCGGTGGTTTTCATCCAGGTGCGGGCGAACCGCAGCGGTCGCACCACTTGATCGGCCCACGGTTCGGAGAACTCCAGCACCGATCGAATTGTCGATTCGTCCAGGGTTCCGCGCGTGGCGCCGAACCAGCAGCAGAACAGCAGCACGTTGACGTCCAGCCCGTAACGGTTCTGCAGCGCGAGACATGCTTCGGCAACACCCGTCTGGCGGTAGGTTCGGACCGAAAAATCCCAGAATCTCTCCGGTCCTGCCGAATCGGACCGCGTCGACAGCTCCTTGTCAGTCATGGCCTGGGGCGATCGTGAGTTCAATCTCGCGACCTGCCAGTTCGTAAACTGAGCCGTCGCGGTCGGTGGCGCGGATCGTTCCCATCGAAGTACTCGGTTGGATATTCCAATGACGGTCCAAATGACACCGGCCAGTCTATTCAACCAGGGACATCGCGATCAATGTGTCGTGCCGCGGACACCGTTGTTCTTTCCGATGGAACGAGCCCTCGACATGAGGCGGGCAATCGCGAGGTGGGAAAACACCTTGACAGCAAAAAAATTGATCATCATGATGTCTCCATGCGCACCACAGTCACATTGGAGCCGGAAACTGAACGTTTGCTTCGCGAGGCCATGCGCCGGCGAGGACGGAGTTTCAAGAAGACGCTGAACGAGGCCGTCGTTCGCGGGCTGGAGGACTTGCTGTGCGGTTCGGACACGGAACCCTTCATCCAGCGGTCGTTTCCAATGGGACTGCGGGCCGGGATCGATCCGTACCGTCTCAATTCGCTTGACCACGAGATCGAAACGGATGCCTTCCTTGAACTCTCCCACCGATTGAATCAACAATCCCAAACCGGATGATCGTGCCGGATGCGAACCTGTTGTTGTATGCGGCAGATTCGACAAGCCCATTTCACAAGGCCGCCGTGCGTTGGTGGTCGGAATGCCTGAATGGCTCCATCCCCGTTGGACTCTGTCATCCCGTGGTGTTTGCATTTGTCCGCGTCGGAACCAATGCACGTGCGTTCAGCCAGCCACTGTCGCTGGCGCAAGCCACGCGGGTGGTCCGGTCATGGCACGAACGCCGGATCACGCGAATGCTCTACCCGTCGGCGCAACATACTCAACGGACGCTTGAATTGCTTGCCGCTGCCGGGTCGGCGGGCGGGAATCTGGTAACCGACGCGCAGATAGCCGCGCTGGCGATTGAACACCATGCGGAAGTGCATACAGCCGATCATGACTTCCGGCGTTTCCCGGGGTTGGATTGCCGATTTCCCTTGGACGCCGCTGCCTCCTTGAGGGATTCAGGCTGAGCGAGGACCCACTCCATGCGGATTTCTTCCATAGAAGGCAATCGCCAGCGGCTCGACGGCGGCGCGATGTTCGGCAACGCGCCCAGGGCGCTTTGGTCCCGGTGGCTTGAGCCGGACCGGCAAAACCGGATCGAATTGGCCTGCCGCGGAATCCTGGCCGAGGACCTGGAAGGCAAGCGCGTGCTGTTCGAAACCGGCATTGGCGTGTTCTTCGATCCCAGGCTGCGGTCCCGATACGGCGTGATCGAGGAAGAGCACGTGCTGCTGCGTTCGTTGCGGGCACGGGGCATCTCGCATGAGGACATCGACGCCGTGGTGTTGAGCCACCTGCACTTCGATCACGCCGGCGGGCTGTTGACAGCCTACCGGGAGGGCGAAGCGCCGAGCCTGCTGTTTCCCAACGCCCGTTACCTGGTGAGTGTGGAGGGCTGGCGGAGGGCCACGCACCCGCACCCTCGGGACAGGGCATCGTTCATTCCGGAGCTGACCACCCTGCTCGAATCCAGTGGACGGTTGGAACTGGTCGAGGGCGCGCATTCACCGGTGCTGGGGCCGTCAGTCCGGTTCGAGTACAGCCACGGGCATACGCCTGGGTTGATGCTGGCCGAGATCGGCGGAGACGGAGGTGTCGTTTTCTGCGCCGACCTGATCCCCGGCCGCCCGTGGGTGCACGTGCCGATCACCATGGGCTACGACCGGTATCCTGAGCGGCTCATCGACGAGAAACTCGAGTTCCTGGAGGACAAGGTGGCCCGCGGAGTCCGGCTGTTCTTCACTCACGATGCCGAGTGCGCGATGGCGCGACCGGCGAAGGACGAACGCGGGCGTTTCACGACCACCGACGAATGGGCGTCGGTCGACGAATGGGCGCTCGCAGCCAGACGGTAGGATGTCCCCGAGGATGTTCCCGGGGGTTTGCTTATTCAACGCATTCGTCGACCGCGCATTGAAGTGACTTTCGCTCGCTGAGGACCTGTTCGGCCAGGTGCAATTGCCCGGCCGCTCGAACCTGATTGTGTGTCGAAGCGCTATCGAAGCGGGTCGCATCCCAGCCGAAATAGGTTTCCAGCAGCGCGTCGGCCGCAAAGCGGGCCGCCAACTCGATGCAGATCGTCAGCATGGCACCGGGCAGGGCCCGCCACTGGTCATCGGACAGCAGGCCGGGCACACCGCGCGAATAGCCGCGGAGCGCGGCGCGGAACAGGGGCACGGACAACGTGGTTTCCCGAGTGTCCTCGCCCCGCGGATTGCACCAGGAACGGAGCGCGTCGCCCAGTTCGAGAATGACCGGCATGGCCGCCACCGTGTCCAGGTCAACCAGGCAGATCGCATCATCAGTGCCGGGATCGAAAATGACATTGGAAATCTTCGGGTCCCCGTGCACGACCCGTTCGCAGTCCAGCGGCAGGTCCGGAATTCCGCGGGCCATGTCCAGGATGCGTTCGCCGAGCGGTCCGACCCTGCCGAATTGCGGATGGTTGGCGTGGGATCCAAGCGCGCGCCCGAGTCTTGCGAGATGCGAGGCGGTATCGTGAACACCGATGCGAGGCTTGGAAAAGCCGTGTTCGAGATCGCCCAGGGCATGGTGAAACCGTCCCAGCAGCGCACCGGCCTGGTCGGCTTGGCGCGAGTTCTGCAACGTATCCCTTGAAACGCCGGGAACGAACGTCAACACCCGCCAGACTTCGCCCGCCCGCACCAGCGCCGGGTCGCCGTCGCGGGTCGGCACGATCAGCGGCGTGGGCATGCCCCTGGCCCGCAGGTGCCGGGTGACCGCGTCGATGTCGCGGTTGACGCTCGCCGGGAACATGGGGTTGACACGCTGCAGGACGAAGCTCTTCCCCGCCGGGGTATCGACGCGCCAGCTTGCGTTGATCAGTCCGGATTCGAGCCGCGCCGGCGTGCCGCCGCCGAGTCCGAATGCTTCCAGAACGGTGGAGTCAATCTTCATGTCTCAGATTCCATGGCAAGGAGACGCGCCGGCCAGCAGGGATTCGATGTCCACCGACTGTTCGACGCCGTCCGCCAATCGGTCGATGGCCCGTTCGACCGCCGCCGCGTAATCCAGATTCGGGTTGCCGCCGACCCCCGCACGTCGCAGCCATGCGCGGCGGAACTCGTCACTGCCGAATACCCCGTGTACGTAACTGCCTTCGATCAGGCCGTCAGGGGAGCGTGCGCCATCCGCCCGGCCATCGAGATCGAACAATGGCCTCCCGCAATCGCCGCCGGAGGTCCTGCCCGCGTGGATCTCGTATCCGGACACGGGCAAACTGGTGTTGGCGCAGCGCCCCCGGACGGGACGCACGGTCTTCGGTCCGGTCATCTCCGTGCGCACGTCGAGCAGGCCAAGGCCGGGCGCCCGTCCCGGCGCTCCGTCGATCCCGTCCGGATCGGCAATGGCGGTGCCCAGCATCTGGTAGCCGCCGCACAGCCCGAGCACGCGGCCGCCTGCCCGGGCATGGGCAAGAATGTCGTGATGCCAGCCCTGCTCGCGCAGGAAGGACAGGTCACCCAGGGTCGACTTGGTGCCGAACAGGATGATGATGTCCGCATCGCGCGGCAGTGGTCGCCCTGGCGGCACCCACTGGAAATCGACGCCGGGTTCCCAGCGCAGCGGATCGGCGTCGTCGAAATTGGCCAGCCGCGAGAGCATCGGGGCGACGATCCTGAGCGGTCGTCCCGCGTCCGCCTGTCCATCGCCGCGTCGTGCCGGGGCGCCCGCACGTCCATCGCCGAGTTGTGCCGGGGCGTCGCCTGGCCGCTCTCGGCGTTCCCGGGGGCCGTTGTCAGGGTATGCCAGGACCACGGCATCCTCCGCAGGCAGTTGGGCGGCGGCCGCAAGCCAGGGGATCACGCCCAGGCAGGGCCATCCCGTGCGCGCTTCAATGGCGGCGACGCCGTCGTCGAACAACCGCGGATCACCGCGAAACTTGTTGACCAGGAAACTCTTGATCAGCGACGCGTCTTCGGGCGCCAATACGGCCTGAGTGCCGACCAGGCTGGCGATGACACCGCCCTTGTCGATATCTCCGATCAGGCAGACGGGGATGTTGAAGCGCCGTGCGAAACCCATGTTGGCGATGTCGCCAGCCCGCAGATTGATTTCCGCCGGGCTGCCGGCACCTTCGACAATGATCAGTTCATGGGCGTCCACAAGGCGTTCGAAACTTTCAATGACGGCACTCAGGCGCGTATTGCGCTGCGATACGTAGTCTGCGGCGTCCATGCTCTCCACGACCTTGCCATGCACGACCACCTGGGCCTGACGGTCCGTCTCCGGCTTGAGCAGCACGGGATTGAAATCCACTTCGGGCGCGAGCCCGGCGGCCTGGGCCTGTACCGCCTGGGCACGGCCGATCTCGCCACCAGCGCATGCCGCCGCATTGTTGGACATGTTCTGCGGCTTGAACGGCGCAACCCGGATACCCCGCCGGTACGCGATCCGGCACAGCGCGGCGACGATGAGGGACTTGCCGACATCGGAGCCGGTGCCCTGCAACATGAGCGCCCTGGCCGCCATCGGTCACCGGGAAGGGTCGCGGCCATTGCGCGGTGTTCTCGATTCGGACCCGTGTAACGCCATGGCCTGATCGACAAGGGCATCCAGGTCGTGCCTTGTGCCGGGCGCGCTCAAAGCGGGCCCTCGATTTCTACCCGTGCGCCCTCGACCAGGCAGCGCACGCCGTAGATCTCTGCCAACCGGGCCGCGGTCAGCGTCGCAGCCGCCGGGCCGTCGGCGACGATGCGGCCGGACTTCATCCACAACAACCGGTCGGCGTAGCGTCCGGCGAGCGACAGGTCGTGGAGCACGACCAGGGCTCCGCCACCGCGTTCGACGAAGCGCGCGATCAACTCCATGACGCGGAACTGGTGGTACGGGTCGAGTTCAGCCGTGGGTTCATCGGCAATCAGCAGCGGCGCTTCGGCGGCGAAGGCGCGCGCGCAGTGAACGCGGGCCAACTCGCCTCCGGACAGTGTCGAGGTGGGACGCCGCGCCAGTCCCTCCAGGCCGCAGGCCGCCAGGGCCCTCTCGACGGCTTGGCGATCGGCGCCCCGCAACCGCCCCAGCGCGGCACCGTGGGCAAAACGCCCCAGCGCGACCACATCGCGCACCGGATTGGGCCAGGCCAACGGCCGATTCTGGGGCAGGTAGGCCAGCCGTCGCGCCCGCCGCCGTGGGGTCATGCTGGCGGAGTCTTCGCCGTCAATGCGTGCCCATCCGGCGGCGGGCGGCGTCAATCCGATGGCGCCGCGCAGCAGGCTCGTCTTGCCCGCGCCGTTGGGACCGAGCAGGGCGACCAGTTCGCCGGCCCGCAGCGAGAACGAGGACGATTCGACCAGCGTCGCCGCACCGGCCACGACGGTCAGGTTCTGAACTTGCAGTTCCATGACACCGGGGGTGGGGAGGGTTCCTGATGTCTTCGGCGCGACCGTGGTATTCCATTCAGTCATGTACGCTGCGCCTCCGCATGGCGATCCAGATGAACGCCGGCGCGCCGATCAACGCCGCCACGACGCCAAGCTTGAGCTCGTTGACGGTGGGCACCAGCCTTACGCCGATGTCGGCAACGACCAGGATCAGCCCGGCCAGCAGGGCCGACGGCATCAGGGAACGGGCCGAGTCGTGGTCCACCCAGGGCCGCACGAGGTGCGGCGCCACGATGCCGACAAAGCCGATGACACCCGCCAGCGCCACTGCCCCGCCGGTCGCAAGGCCCGCGCCAAGCACGATCATCAACCGTTGACGCCGCAGGTCCAGGCCGACGCCGCTGGCCGCCTCCTCCCCCAGTGTCAGCGCGGAAAGACCCCGCCGGGCGGCAAACAGCAGCCCGGCGCCCGCCACCAGGAAGGGCGCGGAGAAGGCCAGGTCCGCGAAGCTGCGGTTGGCCACGGTGCCGAGCATCCAGTTGACCATGTCCACCAGTGAGAACGGATTCGGCGCCAGGTTCATCATCAGGTTCATCACGGCGCCGGCGAAGCTCGACAGCCCCACGCCGATCAGGATCAGCGTTACGGTCGACGCCGTTCGCAGCGCCGCGAGCGCAATCAGCACCGTGCCCGCCAGCGCACCGGCCACCGCCGCCGCCGGCATGGCCCACGCGCTGAGCGCGGCGTAGCCATAGTACAACGAGCCGGTTGCGCCCAGCGATGCGACGGCGGAAACGCCGAGCACGCCCGGCTCGGCGAGCGGGTTGCGCAGCAGGCCCTGCAGCGCCGCACCGCTGGCCCCAAGCGCCGCACCCACCGCAAGCGCCGTCACCGCTCTTGGCAGCCGGATCTGGACCACGACCAGTTGATCTGCGGGTGTGCCCACGCCCAGTAGAGCCGCCGCAACCCGGTCGATTCCAAGCGGCGTGGAGCCGAGCAGGCAGGCCGCGAACAGCGCCGCCAAGCAGGCTACGGCCAGCCCGGTCAGCCGGAGCGCGCTCATGGCGGCGCGGGCCGGTCACGCACTCCGCGGTCGGGCGCTGTCGCGCGGTTTCGCCCGGCGCCGGCTTCGGCGGCGCGAGCCAGCGACTCCACCGCGTCCATCAGAAACCAGGCGCCACAGGCGGTCCACGCACCGTCGACGGGAATCACGGTTTCCCCCTCCAGCAGCGTCCGGGCAACCGGGTGCCGGATCGCGCTCCACACGTGGGGGTGGTCGGCCAGGCCTTCGTGGAAGGCGACCGCCAGCAGATCCGGTTGTTCGTAGGCCAGCCGTTCCAGCGGGATCGGCCACCATCCGGGCCGGGACTGGAAGTTGACCAGTCCCGCCGTGGCGAGCATTTCGTGGATCAGCGAGCCGGGTCCTGTGGTCACTCCGGTCGGCGTCATGTAAAGCACGTCTGTGCCATCGCCGCCGTCGCCGCCGTCGTCGCGGCTGGTGCGCAAGGAAGTCAGGCGGGTACGCATCTCATCGGCAACGGCAACGCCCCGGGCGGGCGACCCGAGCGCCACGGCCGCATCACCGATGGCCACGAGAATCTCGTCGATGTTCCGGGCCCAGCGCAGGTTGTATACCGACACGCCAGCCCGCTCGAACAGCAGGGCCCCCCTGGGCCCCCCGCCATAGGAACGCACGACGAGATCGGGCTCGAGCGCGATCACGTCCTCGGCAACGGGGCGCACGGTCGGCAGGTCCGTCGCCGCATCCCGCATGTACGAAAAGTCCCGGCCCGCGTCGGGCGAGACGGCCAGAATCCGGTCCCGCTCCACCAACTTCAGGACGTACTGGTCGGCGCAGTAATCCAGGCTGACGATCCGTCGCGGTTGAGTCAGGAACTGTGGTTGCGGTTCCCGCTGCGCTTGCTCGGAGGCGGCGCCGGTTTCTGATCCAGGGCGTTGTGCTTCGCAGCCGGCAAGCATCGCGGACGTTGCGATCATTGCCAACGTCGCGGCCATCTCCGACGCTGGCTTAAAGGACGACAAGGGGGCGTTGCAAGCCATGCTGCGCGCCTGTCTTTCCTCAAAACCGCCATCGAGCGCCGAGCGTGCCCGACCGTCCTGGCGTCCCGTAGCCCAAGACCTGCTGATAGTGAACGTCGAAAAGATTTTCGACACGGCCGAACACTTCAAGGGAATCCGACAGGACATACCGTGCGTTGATATCGGCCCGGGTCCATTCGTCGAGTTCGCCTCCGCCCAGAACGTGCTCCCGGCCATTGAAGCGCAGCAGCGCGGTGCCGGAAAACCCGCCGGGCGGATCGAAACTCAGCGCAAGGTCGCCGGAATGCCTGGGCACGCGCAGCCGCGGCATGCCGTCGCCTTGCAACGCCTTGATGAGGGCATAATCGACCGACAGCGTGAGCGACCCGGTAAAGTTCCAACTGGCTGCGACCTCCACACCTCTGGATTCGGATTCGGCGACGTTTTCGTAGCCTCCGGCGGCGAAGGAAAAATCGATGAGGTCCACGGTTTCCTGCTGGAACAGCGTGATGCCTGCCTGGCCGCGCCCTCCGCGGGAGCGCCACTCGGCGCCGAAGTCGACCCCTTCGGACCGTTCCGGGCGCAGCGCGTCGTTGGGCGCGGCGGCGCCGCAGCAGAAATATGTGCCCTGGAATATCGTCGGCGCCTTGAAACCCTGTCCCCAACTGGCACGAAGTGTGACGCTGGACGTTGCCCGCCAGGCGGCGGCGAGGCGGGCGGTGGTTTCGGACCCGAAGCGGTCATGGTCGTCGGACCGCAAACCGGCGGTCAGGGTCAGGGCGTCCACAGGCCGCAGTTCGTACAGCGCAAACAGTCCGTCGAGTGTGCTTTGGGTCTGTCGTGCCCGGGATTCCTCCCGTTCCGCCCCGGCGGCCAGCGTGTTGCGGGCGTCGATGGCGAACGTGCCCTGGTAGCGGAACACGCTGCGTTCGCCGGCGGCCGAGTAGCTTGGACTCCCGGCGCTGAAATTGCGCCGGTCGATCTCCGAGCGGCCCACCAGCAGCAGGTTGTCGAACCGCCCACCGAACAGGGGTGCCGTCAGGGACAGGTGCGCCGACCATTCCTCTGTCTCGTCAAGTTCGTCGCCGTCGGCGACATTGCCTTCGGCGCCGAAACTGAAACTGTCGAACGCGGTTCGGGAATCGTTCCGGAACGCGCCGGCTTCGATGCGCGCTCCGGCGGGCAGATTGAGACCGCCCCGGGCGGACAGCACGCTCGAGTCGAAGCCGTCGGCTTCGGTATTTCCGTTGCGGGCGTCGGCCTTGGATATGCCGTCGGTGCTGATTCGCGTCGCCGAGAGTCTGAAGTCGCCTGCGGCGCCGGCGTTGCCGAGCGCCGCGCCGCGTCGCAGCGTGCCGTACGAACCCGCCTGCGCGAACACGTCTCCGGTCAGGCCCTCATCGGGTCTCTTGGTGGTGATCGACACCACGCCGCCGATGGCGTCACTGCCCCAAAGCGTGGAGTGCGGGCCGCTCAGGACCTCGATCCGCTCGATGTCGCCGGAGTCGAGCCGGGCGAAATTGAAGCCGCCGCCGGACGCCGACGCGTCATTGACGGAAACGCCATCAACCAATACCAGTGTATGGTCGCTGGAAGCGCCACGGATGCGAACAGTGGCGGAGCCTCCGAACGCGCCGTTCTGGTTGATGGTCACGCCCGGGGCGCCGGCGAGGGCGTCCAGGGCATGGTCGAATCCCCTGGCCTGAATCTGTTCGGCGCCGATGACCCTGACCGTCGAACCCGCCTCCGCGGTGGATTGTCCGATCCGTGTTCCGGTGACGATGATCGTGTCGATGGGCGGGTTCGCTTCCGGCTCGATGGCTGTCTTGCCGTCGTCGACCGTTTGCGCGACCGCGGTCAAGGCGGTGGCAATGGTCGAAGCCATCGCCACCGAAGCCGGCAAGCTGGTGAGAAGAAAACGCGGCTTCGGCATCGCACCCTTCCCGCGCCCCTCGGGGCGCACTGCAAAGACAATTCAGGTTCCGCCAACCGCGGTGACGGGGACCTTCGACTCATGTCGTTACAGGGAGAAGGAGCGTCGGAACGCTCTTTCCCGTTCGCCGGCAATGTGCCCGACCAACGAACGAACGACGCGACGGCAGGTCTCCTGGCTTGCCGGTCATTGCCTTCTGGCCGCCTTCCCGGAGGTTCCTCCAGTGGCCCACAGGCCGAAAGCTACCGGCTTACAGTTGCGGGTACAGCCCCGGCATTTCACCGGGTTCCCTCGTGACCGTCCGCTGGACGGCACCGTCTGATCCTATTGTCATGATACTCGGCGCATGGTGTCAAATCGTTATCGAACCCGGCTATTGGGCGCGTAGCAGTCTTGGGTCGAAACGAAACGGTTCGGCCCGCGAGATCGAAATTCTCCCGGCATCCTCATGAGAGTGGTTGACCAGAACGTTCCGATCCGTCGTATCCGCAATCGGAACCACCGCCGAGGGCACGCTCAGCAAACAGCCCGAGCGGGCGGTCAGCCAGGCATTTCCGATGGATCGGGTCGCGTATTCGTCCGCGAGCCAGTCATCGGGCAGTTCGTCAGGATTCACGCGCTCGATAACCAGGTCCTCGGGCGCATCAAAAGATACCAGCAGGGTATCGTCGGGGAACAAGCCCATGTCTTCGATATGCACGAGATTCTCAAGCACGCAAAGCGCGGGGCCGGTGGCGCAGTAAGTCACGGGATGCCCTCGCGAGTGCCATCGACCGTCGTGATGGTAGCCGTAGCCTCCGTCCAGCCTTTCAGCGTAGTCGGCGCCGGACAGCCGCCATAACCGCATCAGGAGGGTGCGCCCCAAGCGATCCGGTGCAAGGCATCCTCCACGATCAACGCGCCGGTATGGGTGCGCACCAGGTCGATGGGCCGTCGGCCGTCAAGGCCGTTCAGATTCTTGTGCAGCCAGCGCTGCGCCTTCTCTCGATTTGCGAATGTCCGCTCTGCCAGCGCAACGGTCCGGGCGACTCGCGCGGCCCGATCGGATTCTTCCATGGTCAGCCCCTGTCCCCGGGTGCGCCGATGCGACAATGTGCGGGGATTGATGATGAGTCTGCCTATTTCCTCCTGGGTGACTCCATGTCCCGCCAAAGTGTCAAGGGAAGCCATCGGGAACCCCGCCTCTACGGCGCGGGCGAGGTCGGCATCGGACCGTACTACCATCCCGATCGTTTCCGTTCCGCCCAAACGCTCCACCGCTTCCGCCGCCAGGCAGAATGCTGGTTCGGTCATTTCGCCCTCCTGCGCATTTGCCATCAGCTTGTCAGCAAATTGCCGGAGTCGCAAGCGGTGGCCCGGAAATCCCATCAGGAAGATTGCATGCGATCATAGCGGATGCGATTATAGGTATGTAGGTATAACTCTAAGGAGATCGCCATGACTGCCGTCAGGATCACCAGCAGCGCATTCAACCGCGATTCGGGCCATGCGAAGCGGGAGGCACGGTCCGGGCCGGTCATCATCACCAACCGGGGCGCTCCCGAGCATGTGCTATTGAGTTGGGAAGTTTATCGCCGCCTTGTGGGCCACCGTGACAAGACTATCCTGGAAGCGCTTGCGCTGCCGGGCGTCGAAGCGGTGGATTTCGACCCGCCACGCCTGGATGACTTGCCACAACCGGCACGACTGGACTGATGGCCTTTCTGCTGGACACGAACATCATCTCGGAGTTCCGGAGAGTCCAGGCGGGCAAGGGTGCTGCGGAAGTGGCCGAATGGGCGGCAAGCGTTGCGCGCGCAGAGCTTTACCTCAGCGCCATCACCGTAATGGAGTTGGAGATGGGCGTGCGGTTGGCGGAGCGTCGCGACGTGGCTCAGGGAACGCTTCTACGACGCTGGATCACAAGTGTCGTCCTGCCGGAATTCGTCACGCGGATCTTGCCCTTTGACACCGACGCGGCATTGTGCGCGGCCGCGCTGCACGTGCCCGATCCCAAGCCGTGGCGAGATGCCGCCATCGCGGCCACCGCCATGGTGCATGGAATGACTGTCGTCACGCGTAACACGGCTGACTTCAACCCTACGGGCGTAGCGGTATTCAATCCATGGGGAGGCTAGCCGGAAAAAGAGTCGTAGCGGATCATTCAGAAATCGATGCCCCGAACCGCCTTGATGCCCGCGTCGAAGGGATGCTTCACTGCGCGCATCTCGCTGACGAGATCGGCGTATTCGCACACTCCCGGCATGGCGTCACGTCCGGTCAGGATGACGCTGGTGCGATCCGATCGCGCGTCGAGGCCCTCGATCACGGCTGCTTCGGACAGGTAGCCGTAGCGTAGCGCGATGTTGATTTCGTCCAGTACCACCAGGTCGTAGTCGCCGCCAGCCAGCATTTCACGGGCCGCCGCGAAAGCCGCTTCGGCGGTGGCCGTGTCGCGTTCGAGATCCTGTGTATCCCAGGTGAAGCCCTCGCCCATGGTTCGCCAGTCGATCCGGTCTTCCAGGTTGGCGAAGAACTGCCGTTCCCCGGTTTTCCACTTGCCCTTGATGAATTGCACAACGCCGACCTTCTGTCCCCATCCCAGGGCGCGCACGATCACGCCAAAGGCCGAACTCGACTTGCCCTTGCCGTCTCCCGTGTACACCAGGACCAGGCCCCGGTCCGGCCTGGACGCCGCCGCCACGCGCTGGCGGTGGGCCGCCTGCTGGCGCTTCATCTTTTCGGAGTGCTCTTGAGCGTCGGTCATGCCTTGATTGCTTGTACTGGTCCGCGCCGACGTTACACGACGCCGGAAATGCCGGCATGGCAGTCCCTGAGGATCAGGAGTCCGTCAGGGCGTACGTTCCGTCACGTAGTTCAGTCCGAACTGGCCCGACCCGCCCTCCGGGTCCATGCCGAGGTCTGTTGCTTCGGCCAGCGCGGCGTCGATATCCCATTCATCGAGCATCACGCGCTTGATGAACCACATGGTCGCGGCGCGTCCGCCGCCCCCGCAGTGAATGAACGCCGGTGCCGTTTCGGGTTCGACGATGGTCTGAAGGAAGCTGTCCGCTACGGAGGGATCGAAATCCGGGCCACCGAACGGCAAGTGAACATAACGGATTCCGGCGGCCTCGGCGGCGATGGTCTCCCCTTCGACGTTGGCGCTTTCTTCCGTCGCCCGCTGCAGGTTGATGATGCTGCGGAATCCCATGTCCGCTATCTGCGCCACCGAATCCGGCACGATGGCCCCGGCGCACGCGACGACGGATTCGATCTGGGCAAAGTTGCGGATGCCCTCCACCTCTTCGCGCACGACCTGGCCCTGGGCTACGGTCATTGCGGCTTGGGCGCAGAAAAGCATCAGGATGGAGATCAATCGTTTCATTGGTGGATACCCCTTGGAAAATGATGTCGCCGCGAACGTGCTTGCTGCGTTCGCAAGTCGTGGAATCGTACTCGGCCCGCGGTCCTGAATATCAATATAGCACCGTTCGGCAACTGCTGGCCGTCACGACTCCGGAAAGAATGTTGGACCGTGATTGTTGAGCTTGGTACATTTTTCGCATGAAGCAAATCAGGATTTCCGACTTCAAGGCCACTATCCTCGCCGTTCTTGCCGACTTCGAAGCGCTCCCCGCCCGATAGCCGTTCAAGGCGACTCCGTCTGATGTTGATGCAGCGCAGTTTCAGACCATTTACCGGCTCACTGACGGTGTCGCTGCTCGTTGGCCCACTCGCCGGGGGTTCGGCCATGGCGCAGTTGCCGCCGGTGCCGGTGCCGGCGGAAAACCCCATTACCGAACCCAAACGCGTGCTGGGCAAGATCCTGTTCTGGGACGAGCAGCTCTCGAGCGACGATACGATGGCGTGCGGCACCTGTCACCGCCCGTCTTCCGGTGGGGCGGACCCCCGGTTCGGCCGCCACACGGGCACTGACAAGGGCACCATCGACGACGTCTGGGGATCGCCCGGCGTGGTGTATATGGACGCGGCGGGCGAGGTGCTGGAGCACCCGATTTTCGGCTTCGAGCCTCAAGTGACCCGGCGGATGGCGCCTTCCAACTTCGGTGCCCTGTGGGCCAATGAAGTGTTCTGGGACGGCCGGGCGGGGTCGCGGTTCCTGGATCCGCAGAGCGGCGAGGTGGTCATCGCTAAGGGTGGGGCGCTGGAGAACCAGGTTCTGGACTCGCTTTCCAACCCCGCGGAGATGACCCATCCCGGCCGCACCTGGAACGATCTCACCGAGAAGCTGAACCGGGTGCGCCCGCTGGCGCTGGCACGGGAACTTCCCGTCGATGTTTCCGAAGCCCTGGCCGAGGATTCGGACTACCCGGCGTTGTTCGGGGCGGCTTTCGGCGACGACGGGATTTCGGCCGTGCGCATCGCCTTCGCCATTGCCACCTATCAACGCACGCTTGTCGCGGACGAGACGCCATGGGACCGCTTCATGGCCGGAGACGAGGCGGCGCTTTCCGAGCAAGCGGCGTTCGGCTGGCAGGTTTTTCAGCGATTGCGCTGCGTCAACTGCCATGAGCCGCCGCTGTTCACCAACAATGACTACTTCAACATCGGGTTGCGGTTGAGTGATTTCGATATCGGGCGCCAAGAGGTGACGGGCGACCCCGAAGACGCTGGCGAGATGCGCGTGCCCAGCCTGCGTAACGTGGGATTGCGCACGCGCCTCATGCACACCGGCGAATTCGGTCGGCTGAGCGAGGCGATCACGTTCTACAACACGGCGATGGCGCTGCCGGGGGTGGACGAAATCCCCGGTGTCGGGACCTATGTATTCGACCTCACCGGCTTCGACAGCTACGACCTGGATGCCTTTCTGAGGACCGGGCTGCTGGACCCGAGGGTGGCCGAAGAGACGTTTCCGTTCGACCGCCCGACGCTGGGAAGCGAGGGGGGTCGGTAGGCTCGGAGGGGCAATGCCTTCCCGCAATCAGAACAACCACTTGGCACCGAACCGCAGGGTCCGCGGCTCGGTGGCGCGGCTCATCCGGCAGTTCACCGTCGCGCAGTCGATGTCCTCGGAGCTGAGTCCGGGCGGATCGAAGCCGTCCACGTAGGCTTCGTAGTAATAGACGATGTCCTTGCCCTTGTTGTCCAGGAGATTGAACAGTTCGGCGTAAAGGGTGATCGAGCCGACCTGGTACGAACCGCGGAGGTTGACCGTTGTGCTGGAGTCAGCACGGTGGACGTTGTCCGGCGTCAGCGCGTAGGGGCCAAGATAACGCACGCGCAGCGATGCTTCCCAATCCTCCCTGACGGCGGAAAAGCCGACCTGGCTGGCGTTCTCCAGCGATCCCTCGATATGGCGTCCTTCCGATTCGTCCACGTAGTATGCCTTGTTGTCGGTGTAAACGGCATCGATGCCCAGCCAGTCCAGCGGTTTCCAGAACATCGTCAGCTCGTAGCCTTCGCGGTTGGAGCCGCCCCTGGGCTCGACGGAGTTGGAATCCCCGACGAAGATGAGTTCGCTGTCCAGATTTAGCCACCAGTAGGTTGTGGTGAGCTTGACGTCACCGAACTCGAACCGGGCACCCGCTTCGTAACCTGTCCCGGGTGCCAGCCCGTCAATCGGGTCCAGGTGATTGACGACACCGCGCGCGTCGTTGGAATGGAAACCCCGACCCCAGCTTGCGTACAGCTCGACATTGTCGGTAGCGGCGTAAGCGATCCCCGCGCTGGGCGACACCAGGCTGTCGGTTGTGCTTCCGGCGAAGCTGGTCGGGTTGATGGCCTCGACATCGAAGTCGTAATGGTCCGCGCGTAGTCCGGCCAGAAGGCGGAGGTCGGTGACGGGACGCCAGTAGGCTTCCGCATAGGCGCCGAGAGAGGATTCCCTGATGTCGTTATCGCTGATATTGGATACGAACTGCCCGGTATCGTTCGCATCCAGGCCCACGGGACCAATGTTGTCATAGCGAAACTCGGCGCCCACGTCGAGGCCCAGGTTGAACGCGTCGATCAATGATCGGCTGAAGCGGCCACCCGTGGTGACGCGCCGGTCGAACTGATTGATCTGGGCGTCGTAAGTCGGGTTGGACTGCATGTGCCAGTTGTAGTATTGCAGGTACGCGGACGCGTCCCAGTTGTCCGCGATCATCTGCGTTCCGGCGATCCAGCGGCTCGTGTTGCCTCCGGCCGTGGGGTCCAGCGAACAATAGGCGTCGGGACAGACCGGGCTGCCTATCACGCGTTCCGGAACCTGCTCGGTGGGGTGCCAATCTCCCTCGTAGCCGGACAGGGTGAAGGATATCTGTCCGAACCCTGCGGATCTCAGAAACTTGCCCCAGACCGACACGTGCGAAAGGTCTTCCGACCGCTGCCACGGGCCGCCGTAGGACTTGTATTCGCCGATTGTGGTCAGCGTGCCGTCGCCGACATCCGTGGTCGCGCCGGCAGCCAGCCGCCCCCAATCGTTCTGTCCGCCCTCAAGGGAAAGGAAACTGGAATCGAGGCGGTCGATGGTGCGGATGAATGACGCAGCGGCCATGGAGAAATCGCCCACGTCGGCCCTGTACGGACCCTTGCGATAGTCGATGCGGTCGACGATTTCAGGCAACAGGCCGTTGACGTCGAGATACCCTTGGCCGTGCCCGTGGGAACGCAGGTTCCACGGTACGCCGTCTATATGGGTGGTGAAATCGGTTCCATGGTCCAGGTTGAACCCGCGCAGGAAATACTGGTTTGCCTTGCCGCTGCCGGAGTGCTGCACGGCCACCATCCCGGGCACTGCTTCGAGCAGTTCCGCGACCCGTAGCAGGGGCCGCACCAGCAGGTCGGCGCCGCCCACGGAGCCTTCGCTGGATGCCCGGGCCGTGCGGAGCAGCTCCGAGTTGCGGCCGAATACGATGAGTTCTTCCATGGCGCCGCTGCCGGTGGTAATCGTCTGGGCGACCGGCGCAGCGACCGCAAGCATTGCCGGGATGGCCGCAAGAGCTGCCACGGTTCGCCGCCGCGTGCCACCCGGGCACCCTCGCAACGATTCACTGCGGTCTGCCGTTGTCTCATTTGTCGGGGGCTCGCGCATGATTTGGCGCTCCGTTTCGGAAAAGGGACTGCACAGGCACCTTGCGTAATCCGCAAGCTGCCTGGCTGGCGCAAGAATGGAGGGACCGAAGCCGTTTTGTAAGTTTCAGTAGGTTTGATAACTGTTAACGGAAACGTTAAACATCGTCGCCAAAGCGGCATGGGAACGGAGTCTGCCGGCACCGAGCATCGTGGTTGCCGGTCCGCCCGAGGTAGCAACGACCAGGCCTTGGGACGGTTGACGCGGGGACACCGCGTGCGATCTACTGGCTGCGGAATCTTTCCCTGGTGGGATCCCGTTCGCGCACCACGGCTCCGTCCGGACCCACGGCCTCGACGAACCGCAGATTCTTCTCCCGGTAACCGAGCCGCCCGGTCAGCTGAACGACCATGCCCTCGTGCAGCGAATCGAAGTCGAATCCCTGGCGTTCCAGCGCAATCCTTGCCAGCATTTCCACCAGCCACTCATCGGTGCCGCCAGCCTCGTTGGGCACCTGCAGTACGAACGTGCAGTGCGGGTTCACCCACCTGAGCGAGGTGATCGTGCCCTGTAGCGTGATTTCTTCCTGGGTGAAGTTCAGCGCAACAGAATGGTGCGCCTGCGTCACCGCCGGCGCGCAGGCGGAGAGAATCGGGAGCAGAATCCGCAGATGAATTCGCGCGATATTCATTCGTTCCCGCCCGGCGGATCGGGAACGCATCCATACACTGTCATCCCGAAATCCGATCTCAGGTAGCGGTTGCGGGAATCAAGCGGGGAAGCAAGGACAATGGGGTCCACATAGCGGATGTCGACCACCAGCCGGTCCTGCTCGTCCCTGTGTATGCGCTCGATGCTGCGCAATGCCTCCGACTGGGGAATGTAGCGCAGCAGCGTCGTGATGTAACCGGGAGCGTAGCCGACCGTTTCGATGACCAGGTCATCGTCCTCGTACCAGCCGATGGAATGACCCATGGTCGGCATGGGCTCCCCGTCGATACTGACGGTGCTGGGTTCCGGTTCCAATGGATGGCCTCGCTGGTCGAGCATGACCGTTCGCACCAGGTCGAACATCTCGTAGCGAATGATCACTCGGTCATGCTGCTGGATGATTTCCACGTTCGTATCCGGCTCATCCCAGGCGCGCCCTAGCCCGGAGGGAACGCACCAGTAACTCGGGTCGTCGATGGAAGGATCGTAGGCGTCGAGGCGTTGCCGGCCCTCAACGGTGTACCGGGCGTCCGTATATTGCCGGAACAAGGTGGGGTCGATGCCCCAGATGCCTTCAAGGTCGGGTTGCGCCGACGCGGTACGCAATGGGCTGAAAGACCCGGCGATCAGCAATGCTGCAATGATTGTCAGTCGGCAAATCACAATTGGAGCCATCGAACCATGTACGGGATTCCCTTGCCAAGTATATCGCCTGCCAGACGGACCGGCGCGGGCGGCGCCCTGACCCCGATCACCGAGGTGCTTCGGGGACGTTTTCGTAAATCCTGGTACTCATCCGGACGCCCTTGCCGCCGGCCTCGCGAACGGCCAACACCAGGGGAATGGAGACGGGCTCGGGCCGGCTTGTGGGCAGCAGGGACGTCACCCAGATACGGCCGATGCCGGTGTCAAGAGTCCTCAGCGTGGTGCGGTCACGTTCGAATGCCACCATGTCCACGAAGCCTTCCGGGCCCTCGATCTCGAGGCGAACCGGCGTTCTGTCAACCTGTTCACCTTCCGAGTCGTAAGCCCGGACATCCAGGCCATCCAGCGCAAGCGTTTCGCCCACCGTGAGTTCGATCAGCGCGGGCGCGGTTTCCAGGCGGCTGATCCGAATGCCCAGCGTGGCGCCCAGGGACGGCTGTCCGTCAAGTGTGAGTTCTATGGCGCCGTCCTGTCCGCGGGACGACAGCGCATTGGCCAGGGGTGCCCTGAACACCGGTATGGGCGGTCTTGGCTCGCGTCGCCGGGGAATCACCCGGCCCTCCGGCGTGAACTGCCACGGTTGTTCCTGGTCGAGCCGCGGATTCAGCGGATAAACGGAGATCACGGGGTCGAGGCCCGGCGGAAATACCGGTAGTCCGTTGGCTCCGGGCTCGGTATCGGCGTCGGCTTGTTCCGGTTCGATCGGCCTCGATGGGGGCGGTTCGCCCGGTTGGGGCGGGACGGGTGCCTGGGCGGTCGCAGCCCCCGCGACGAACCACGCAAGCAGTGGCAGGCGGATCATCGCGCGGGTCCGTCGTCCAGGGCTGCCGGGGGAGGGGAGCGCATGATGATCTCGCGGTGCGGATAGGGTATCCGTATGCCGTTCGCCTTGAACGCGTCCCATACCGCCAGCAGCACCTTGCCGCGGATGTTGGTCGTGCCCTCCTGGGGATCGTTGATCCAGAAGCGCAGCTTGAAGTCCAGCGACGACTCGCCGAAACCGGTGAGCCAGCACACCGGCGGCCGGGGCTGCGTCTTGCCGGGAGGCGGGCGGCGGTGCTCGACGCGGTCCACGCTCGAGGCCGCCGCGATGGCGATGCGCTCGACCTCGTGGGGATCGGAGTTGTAGGCGACCCCAAAGGTCACGTCGAGACGCACGAACCTGTCGGAAAACGACCAGTTGACCACCTCGGTGGTGATGAAGTCCTCGTTGGGTATGAGGAACTCGCGCCCGTCACGGGTGATCACGGAGACAAAGCGGGCCCGCAGTTCCCGGATCCAGCCGAAGGTCTCGCCAAGCGTGACCGTGTCGCCCGGCTTGATGGACTGGTCCATGAGGATGATGATCCCCGAGATGAAGTTGGACACGACCTTCTGCAGGCCGAAACCGATACCGACGCCGACCGCGCCGGAGAGGACGGTCAGCGCGGTGAGATCGATGCCCAGACCGGACAGCGCGATCATGCCCGCGACGACGATGAGCGTGATGCGCAGGATCTTGCCGATGAGCACGCGCAGGGAAGGCGTCAGGTCCTCCAGGGTCTGGATGCGCCGGTCGAGGAAGTTGCCCACGGTGAGCGACACCCAGAGCAGCGCGCCCAGCAGGAAAATCGCCTGCAGCACGCCCAACAGCGACAGCCGGAACGTTCCGACCTGGAATCCCGCGCGATCCAGCAGGGCGGCGGCTTCCTCCGTGAATCCGAGAACGGTTGCGGCGACGTAAACCCAGGCGATCAGTGCGAATGTCAGGCCGATGGCCCGGCTGCGGATCACGTGGGAGATGACGCTGATCACCAGCCACGCCGCCGCCAGCGCCATGGCGCTGTAGATCAGGTAGTTGCCGTCGGGCCAGTTCACCGCCGTGGTGACCACGTAGGCGATGAACAGCAGCGTGACGAAGAACAGCCACTCCAGGCGGTTGAGAAATTCGATCACCAGCCGCAGGACGCCGGGCATACCCTTGAGGCCGCTGGCCCACTTCACCAGGCGCGGCTCGATGCGCCAGGAAGCCACCAGCGCCGGGAGAAACAGCACGGCGATGGTGCCGAGCTGAATCAGGATGGTCGGGCTGCTGAAATAGTCCCAGGCGACCATGCCGTAGCCGGTGAGTATGGATGTGATCCGCGCCCAGTCCATGAGTGCCGCCAGTCCTGCGTCCGCCCTATAGTAGCAGCGTCGCGGCCAGTCCCAGGAAAACGTAGAAGCCGACCACGTCGGTGATCGAGGTGAGCAGCGCGCTGGACGCCACGGCCGGATCGAATCCGGCCCGCTGCAGCAGTATGGGCAGCACGCTCCCCGTGAATCCGGCCGTCAGCAGGCTGATCACCATGGCCAGCGCGATGACGCCCGCCAGGGCGGGGCTCGCGAACCAGGCCCACGCCACGCCGCCGATGAGCAAGGCGAACAGCAGGCCGTTCAGTCCGCTGACCAGTATTTCCTTGCGAATCGCCCGCGCCGCGTTCAGCGGCGTCAACTCCTTCATGGCGATGGCGCGCACGGCGACGGTCAATGCCTGGATCCCCGCGGTTCCGCCCATGGTGGCGACGATGGGCATGAGGATGGCCAGCGCCACCAGTTCCTGGATGGTCCCGGCGAACAGGCTGATGATCCAGGAGGCGGCGATGGCGGCTACCAGGTGGATCATCAGCCAGATGAAGCGCGAACGGGTGGTGTCCATGATGGCGTCGAACAGGTTGTCCTCGGCACCCACGCCGGCCAGCGCCATGATGTCCTCGTCGTGTTCCTCGTGTATGACGTCCACCACGTCGTCGACGGTGATGACGCCCAGCAGCCGGTTGCTGCCGTCCACCACCGGTGCGGAAATCAGGTCTCGCTGGCGGAACAGGAAGGCGACTTCCTCCTGGTCCATGTCGGCCGGAATGATGCGAAGGTGCCGGTGCGCGATATCGGTGAGCGCCACGGCGCGGCGCGTTCGCAGCACGCGGCTCAGCGGGATCGTGCCGATGGGCCGGTAACCCTGGTCAACCAGGATGAGGTCGAAGAAATCGGCGGGCAGATCGTCGGCTTCCCGCAGGTAGTCGATCGCCTTGCCCACGTTCCAGTCGTCTGGCAGCGCCACCACGTTGCGCCGCATGAGCCGCCCGGCGCTGTCCTCGGGCCAGGCGAGCCCCTCCTTGATCAATGTCTTGCGAATCTCCGGCAGGACGTCGAGCACCGCTTGCCGCACGTTCGCATCCAGACCCTCGACGACCTCCACCGCGTCGTCCGTGGCCATGGAGGCGACTGCCTCGGCCGCTTGCTCTGTTCCCAGGTGATCGATGACCTGCCCGGCGACGGCATCGTCCAGTTCCGCCAGGATTTGCGCGTCGAACGGTTCGCGCAGGGTGTCCAGCAGGCGGTTGCGGTCCGCGGGCGAGACGCGTTCCAGCAGATCGGCCGCGTCCGCCGCGTGAAGCGCTTCGACCAGGCGCCGAACGGCTTCCCTGTCGTCGCTGTCCAGCGCCCGATGGATGTCCGCTGCAACATCATCCGGAAGGCCGCCGGACGTGCTGTTGCGATGGGTGTTCATGGTGGGACTATAATGGGATCCGGTCTCCGCCGATACGGTCAACGGCGCGGATTGACGAGGTCGCCTGCGAGAAGTAATGCGGTCCACGAAGTGAACTGGAAGCCAACGATTGCCGCGCTTGCCCTGGCCTGCCTGGCTTCGGGCGCGGCGCACGCCCAGGGCGGTCCGACCGATGCCGGTGACGGGTCGTCGGACGAGGAATACGCCGAGGATTTCGCGTTCGACCGCGAGGGTGAGCGTTGCATCAACACCCGCAATATCCGCAACACCGACGTAATTGATGAACGCACCATCGTGTTCCGGATGCGCGGCGGAGACTATTACGTCAATTACCTGCGCAACGATTGTCGTTCCCTGGTCCGGGAGGAGCGGTTCTCATATCGCAGCACGGGTGGACGGCTCTGCCAAGTGGAAATGATCCGAGTTCTGGAACAGTTCGGGGGATACATCCAGGAAGGCATGAGTTGTGGTCTTGGCCTCTTCTATCCCATCACCCGGGAGGAGGCCGAATTCCTCTCCCTGGAGCCCGCGGAGCGGCGTGGCGGGCCCGGTATCGGCGTCAGCAACCCGAATGCCGATCAGGATGGGGACGAAGAGGCGGATGCGGATGACGGCGTGGCAGGTGCGGAAGATTAGGCGGCGGGACCATTGGAAATCTTTGGAATTCTTCGCCGACGGATGATATTCGCAGGGACGCATCGCTGGCACAATCTGACGCCAGGAGATGCAGGTTCAGCGAAGTTGAATGTTGCGTCGGGAATCGATTACAGGGGAGTAAACGAGTCATGCGCCTGATCACATTACTTTCGGCAGCCGCGCTGCCGCTGGTTTCGGCTTCTGTGTTCGCCCACCACTCCTGGTCGGTGGACTACGACACGCAGGGTTCAATCGTCGTCTCGGGGGTTGTGTCGGAATACCTGGGTCGCCGGCCCCATCCGTCCATGACCTTCGAAGTCCAGCAAACGGACGGCACGGTGGACACATGGACCGCCGAGTGGAACGGCAATTTCATGGATGAGTCCGGAGAGTTCCACGATCCGGACCTGTTCGAGTCGGGCGAAGCGATCACCATCACCGGCCAGCCGCACCGTGACGAAGACAGGTTGTTCGTCCGCATCCGTTCGGTCGTGCGCGACGCCGACGGCGCCCAGTTCGAGAGCCGGCGCCGGGGTGACGATCGCGGCAGGGACGCGCAGCGACGCCGGCGTTGACAGGCCCTACGAGGCCCTACGGGAGTGGAAAGGCCTGACTGGAGTGGACGACAGGCCTGACTGACCGGCCCCGACTCCTGACCGGGCAAAGACCCACTCCTGACCAGGCAAATACCCTAACCAGGCGGGGCGGCCCCTATGGCGTCCAGCGCCACCGTCGCAAGGCGCTGGTCCTCTTCCCAGGTGGCGCCGGCGACGCCGATGCCACCAACGCACTCGCCGTCCACCATGACCGGGTATCCGCCTTCCATGGCCGTCCAGCGCTCGGGCCCCGCCGCCAGGCTCAGCCCCACGGCGTGAAGCAGATCCAGGCGCTGTCCCTCGGCCCCCCGCGTGGTGGTCGGTCGCCGATTGGACGCGGCGCAGGCCGCCTTTGCAAGCGAGGAGTGCACGGTGTGGAATCGCCCGCCGTCCATGCGCTCCATCAGCAGCAGGTGGCCGCCGGCATCCACAATGGCAATCGTGACCGCGAACCCCTTGGCCTCGGCCTCGGCGGTTGCCGCGTTCATCATCGTCCGTGCGCCCCGGGAAGTCAGGCGCCTGGAAGAGGCAAAGAATGTCACGAGCGCGCCCAGATCACGTCGCGGATGATGTAGCCGCCGGAGCGTTCGTCCAATTCCAATTCCATCTGGCCCCGGTCGCGGGCCTCCTCCAGCAAGCGGCTGAAGGAGTCGAAACCGTAGTAGCTTTCGTTGAAGCCGGGCCGGCGGCGCTTCAGCGCCTGCTTGACCATGGAACCCCATAGCTTCTCCTCGTCGCCGCGTTCGGCGTTGAGGGCTTCGGCGGTTTCCAGCGTGAGGTCGATTCCCTCCTGCATTCGGTCCTTGGTGTCGGAAACCTTCTTTTTCGGCGCTCGCGCGCTCGACCGCTTGCGTTGCTCACGTTCGCGAATGAGGTCGTCATAGAAGATGAATTCGTCGCAGGTGCCGATCAGGAGGTCGGAAGTGGAATTCTTCACGCCCACTCCGATCACCGTCTTGGCGTTCTCGCGCAGCTTGCTGACCAGCGGGGAAAAGTCCGAATCGCCGCTGATGACGACGAACGTGTTCACATGGGACTTGGTGTAGCACAGGTCCAGCGCGTCCACCACCATGCGGATATCCGCCGAGTTCTTGCCCGACTGGCGGAGATGGGGGATGTCGATGAGCTCGAAATTGGCCTCGTGCATCACCGCCTTGAAGTCCTTGTAGCGGTTCCAGTCGCAGTAGGCCTTCTTGACGATGATGCTGCCCTTGACCAGCAGTCGTTCGAGCACGCGGTTGATGTCGAACTTGGCATAGCGGGCATCGCGAACGCCGAGCGCGATATTTTCAAAGTCGCAGAACAGGGCGAGGCGATTGTCGTTCGGTCCGGTCATGGGTTAGCTGCGTGGCGCGCCCACGGGGCGCGGAACATGGCGGATTCTACATGGTTGGCGAGCAGGTGAGGTACCGGCAGCGTTCCAGACCGGTGGCGGGATCACCGCGCGGAGGCGCCGCGAGGGAAATCTACTGCCACGGCTGGCCGCAGGATCTCGCGCATCTTTCGGGACATGGCGGTGGGGCTGGCGCCTTCCGGCAGGAAATCGACGATTCGGCCGAACGGGTCGACGACGAAAACCATGGAGGAATGGGTAATCTGATAGCCTTCCGGCCGTTCGGCGGGCAGGGCATCCAACAGGGTTCTGAAAGAGTCGGCCGCGCCTTCAAGCGCCGCGCGCGAACCGGTGAGCCCCACGAATCGGTCGTCGAAGTTTTCAAGCCAGGCGGCGACTTTCCCGGGCGTGTCGCGCTCGGGATCCACGGAGATGAACACCGGCGTGATCCGGGTGCCATGCCCGGTTCGATCCAGTTCCGCCATCGTTTGCGTGAGTTTCGCCATCTGGATGGGGCAGATGTCGACGCAGCTGGTGAAGCCGAAGAACACCATCAGGTGTCGGCCGCCCAGGTGGTCCCGAGTCACCGCGCGACCGGTCTGGTCCGTCAGGTGGAATTGAATGCGGGAGTCGTCTGCATGACGCCAGACCGTGATGGAGAACGTGGTGGCGATCACGCCGAGGATGACGAAAAACAGCAGCGCCGCCTTTGTCGCCGGGGAGGCTGTCATGTCCGCAGGCCCGCCGAACTCCGGCGTCTGGCACGGGGATCGACCGTATCCGCCCCCGCTGCCCTGGCGGGACGCCGCCCGTTCGTCGCGTACCAGTAGCCGAGCCCCATCAGCACACTGCCGCCGATGATGTTGCCCACCGTGACCCAGAACAGGTTGTATGCCATGCCGGCGACGCTGATGGTGTCGGGATGGTCGCCCAGCAGGGAGATCGCCAGCAGCGTCATGTTGGCGACGCTGTGCTCGAATCCGCTGGCGATGAAGGCGAACAGGCACCAGAAAATGACCACTGCCTTGGTGGTGTCGCTTGCGGTGCGCGCCGCCATCCACAACGCCAGGCAGACCAGCCAGTTGCACAGCGTTGCCCTGGCAACGAGGGCCGGCACCGACGAATTCATCTTGAACGCCGCGATGTCGTACAGCAGTCTGGAGCCTTCGTTCAGGAGCACGCCGCCGCCCCCGGCGGCAAACAGCGCCGCCAGACCGACGGACCCTATGAGATTGAAGACCCAAGACGCCGCCCATACCCTGCCGAGATCGCCCAGTGTGGTCTGGCGCATCAGGCAGCCGAATACCATGTACATGGTGTGGCCGGTGAACAGTTCCGACCCGGCAAAGACCACGAGCGTCAGCGCGATGCCGAAGGAGACGCCCATGATCAGCTTCTGCCAGGCAGGATCCAGCGTTCCGCCCACGGAAAAGATCAGGATGATGCCGATGCCCACGTAGGCGCCGGCCATGAGCGACCCCACCGCAAAGGCCAGCGGTGACTCCGACAACATCAAGGCCTTTTTCTGCGCCAGATTGCCGAAGTGGTCAAGCGTGTCCTGGTACATTGCCCGGATTCTCAGCGGTGCCGCTCAAGTCTCGTCCGTTCACTATAGCGATCCGGCCAAAACATGGGAACCACGGGAGTCGTTCACCAAGGGAGTTGTTCAGGGCATGGACTTGCCATGGACACAATGCCCAGCCCCGCAGTCCTGCTTGACTCCCTTCCGCGTTCCTGCAAACATCCATGGCAACAGGATGTATAAGAGCAGAAAAAATAAAGAGAAATTGGAGGAACTGAAATGATCCAGTTCACAGTCTTGGTAGTGACGATCCTGGTCATGCTCGTGGTCACCGCGGCATTCGCATTCGTGGCGATCAATGCCGCCAAACCGGCGGTTGAATATGCCGGCGTGCAGGAGAAGTCCTTCAGTGCGCGTGCCAAGGTATTCTGGGCCCTGCTGGTCGCCGGCGTCCTGATCGCCGTGATCACCACGCTGGACTTGCCTTACGCCGCGACCCGGGGGAACGTGCCCGACGACGCGGTGACGATCGACATCGAGGGCCGCCAGTGGCTCTGGCTCATGGACGAAGCTGAAGTCGGGGTTGGCGATACCGTGGTATTCAACGTCAGCGCATTCGATGTCAATCACGGGCTCGGAGTGTACGACCCGGACATGAACATCATCGGCCAGACCCAGGCCATGCCAGGCTACATCAATTCGCTCCAGGTCACCTTTGACCGTCCAGGCACGTACAGCCTGCTCTGCATGGAGTATTGCGGCCTCTCGCACCACATCATGCTCAGCCAGTTGACGGTTGGACAGGAGGCCACGGCCGGGGACGATGGCGCGGCCGGGGACGATGGCGCGGCCGACGACGATGGCGCGACCGACGACGATGGCGCGGCCGACGACGATGACGCGGCCGACGAAGGAGGAGAATGACAGTGGCTGACAATACAACGACTGCGCCGCTTTCGGCGTCCGCCCGCTCCGGACTGCTCGCCTACCTGGGGATAAGCGCCCTTGTCTACGTGCTGATGATGGTGCTGGGCCTGGTCATGCGGATGGGCCAGGCCGCCTGGCTGGGTATTCCGCCGAACCTGTTCTACCAGGTGATGACGGCGCACGGCGCCGGCATGGTGGGCATATCGGGTCTGGCGGCCAGTGCCGTCATCTGGTATTTCCTGCGGCGATACGTCTCGCTGACCGAAGGCATACTCTGGGCCAACCTCGGGTTCTTCCTGCTCGGCGTCGTGCTCATTCTCGGCGGCATCTTCCTTGGCGGCTACGGTGGCGGATGGACGTTTCTGTTCCCGCTGCCGTCGAACCAGTTGAGCGGTTGGGGCACACCCGGCGCCGCTTGCTTCCTGGTCGGCCTGCTGTCCATAGGCGTGGGCTTCCTTCTGCTGTACCTGGACTTCGCGCGGGCGATCATGGCCAGATACGGCTCGCTTGGACGCAGCCTCGGATGGCCGCAATTGTTCCGCGGCAGCACGGAGGCGCCGCCGCCGGCCACGGTCGTCGCCGCCACCATGGTCCTGATCATCAACATTGCGGGCATCCTCTCGGGCGCCGTCGTGCTGACACTGATCCTGGTGAACCTGTTTGTGCCGGCTTTCGCGGTGGACCCGCTGCTCACCAAGAACCTGACGTATTTCTTTGGTCACGTCTTCATCAACGCGACCATTTACCAGGCCGTGGTGGCGGTCTACGAAATCCTGCCCGAATATACCCGGCGGCCGTGGAAGGTGAACCGGATATTCCTGGCCGCGTGGACGGCATCCACCATCATGGTGATGGCGGTGTATCCGCACCATCTGCTGATGGACTTCGTCATGCCGACGTGGGCGCTGGTGGTCGGCCAGGTGGTGTCCTACATGAGCGGATTCCCGATCCTGGTGGTCACCGGCTGGGGTGCGCTCACCATCGTGTACCGCAGCGGCATCAGGTGGGACATGGCTTCCGGCCTTCTGTTCGTGTCGATGTTCGGCTGGAGCGTGGGAGTGGTACCGGCGATCATCGACGGCACCATCGCCGTCAACCAGGTCATGCATAACACGCTGTGGGTGCCGGGCCACTTCCACATGTACCTGATCCTGGGGCTGGTCGCCATGCTGTTCGGATTCATGTACTACTTCAGCAACCAGAACAACCGCAAGAGCGTGCTCGACCGCATCGCCTTCTGGCTGTATGTGGGCGCCGGATTCCTGTTCTCGTTCGGTTTCCTGATCAACGGCTACAACTCGGTGCCGCGGCGTTGGGCAGGGTATATCCTCCTGGAGGACATGCAGGACTGGATCAGCGCCAGCCAGTCGTCGGCGATCTTCGGGGCCCTGGTCTCGGTGGCTGCGCTGATCTTCGCGCTGCGGTTCCTGACCAGCCTCAAGGAGGCACGAACCGCATGAGCCGGTGGCCGTCACTGGCGGCCACGCTCTGCGTTCTGGCCGGGGGCTTCGGCGCGCTGGCCCTGGGTACCGATGGCCTGACCGTCTGGACGGCCGAGAGTGCCCGACGCCAGGCCGTGCTGGAAGACCCCAGGTTGCTGCCGGACTTTCCGCTGCGGGATTCCCGAGGTGAATTGCTGTCGCTGATCCCGGAGAAAGGCAACCTTGCCGTAGTCGATTTCATCTACACGCGCTGTCCCGGCGTTTGCCAGGCAATGGGACTTCAGTTTCGGCAACTGCAGGGCGACCTGGAGCCGCTCGGTTGGCTCGATCAGGTCGAATTGGTCAGTGTCACATTCGATCCCGCCAATGACGACGATGCGGCGCTGAACAACTACCTGCGCCGATACGGTGCCGCCGAACCCTACTGGCGGGCCGCGCGATTCGTCTACGAGGAGCATCTTGCGGAGACGCTTGCGACGATGGGTGTGGTGGTGATTCCCGAGCCGCGGATGGGCTTTGTCCATAATGCCGCGTTCTACCTGATCGACAACGGCAGGGTCGTGGAGATACTCGACTGGGACGACCGGGCTGGACTCCTTGAAGCCATTCGCCGGCGGTTGGAGGCAGGTTCGTGACGGGATTCCCGGCACGGTCGGAAGTGACCCCGGCGGCGGGCGGCGCGCCGCAGGTCTCGGAAGACGTCCCCGCACGTCCGGCATGGCTTCTGCCGGCCGCGCCGGTGGTGTTTGCCGCGATCATCGCCACACCGTTCGGCCCGTGGCTGGCGTCGACCATGGTCGGGCACGTACTTGTCCAGATTCCCATGCTGGTCGCGGTGGGATTCGCTCTCGGCCAGTGCGTCAAGCCACGGATTGGCCGGGCGCTGGCGAACTTCAACGCCGGAGGCATCCCCGGCATCCTGCTGGTCACTTTCACACTCGCGTTCTGGATGATCCCCCGCTGGCTGGACGGCTCGATTACGAGCGCATGGATCGCCGACGCGAAGTACTACACATTGGTGTTGCTGGCGGGCATGCCTCTGGCCCTGAGCTGGTCACGACTGCATCCTGTCGCGCGCGGCGTCGTCAAGATCGAGTTTCTGGCGATGCTCCTGCGACTTGGCTGGTTGTACCAGATTTCGCCGGTGCGGTTCTGCAACAACTATCTCCTGACCGACCAGGTCTGGCTGGGTCGCGGAATGATCCTTGTTGCCATCGCATTGAGCATCACCTGGGTCATTCCGGTATTCTTCGGTGAATTCGCGGTCGAGACCGAACGGACCTCGGCACCTTCCTGACGAGCAGTTCTCATTTTGATCCCACGGTACCTGTTGGAGTGAGGGTTCGTGTCTTGTTGGGGTGGCAGGTTGGGGTGGCAGGATTACTCGATGGGTGGCTGCCCCTTGTCGCGGCTCTGCCCCAGAAGCTCGTCTACCGTAGCGCAATCGATGATCCATTCGCCGGCTTCGGCAAGCTGGGCCGGATCGGTCAGCGCCTCGATCCGGCGGGCAAATTCCGCCGCGGCCGAAGTGCCGAACTTTCGCGCCGCCTGGCGGCGCAGCAACTCCCGCTGGGCCGCGATTCCGCGCTCCAATCCTTGCGTCATCCCTTGTTCCACGCCCTGCCGCATGGCTTCCTGGCGCTGCGAGCGCAGCAGCGGGTCGTCGTCCGGCCCGGTGCCCTCGCGTGCGCCGAGCGTCAGGCCCACCCTCTCCAGAATGCCGAGCGATTCCGCGGACGGCGCCGTCTCGTCGAGGGCGGTATGTATGGCCTCCGCCGACCAGCCCGGAAATGCACGGCTCTGTCCGGACACGCGGAAGGCGCTCCCCTCCAGCAGGTGGATGGTCAGTGCTGAAACACGGCTTTTCGGTCGGCTTGGCGAGCGCGTGCCGGGTACTTGAATCCAGACTTCGGGGAATCCCCATGCCTCGTATAGCTTCAGCTTGCCCCGGCGCGCGTCCGTGGTGTGGTCCACTTCCAGCACCACGTCGGGGAAGTCGTGCTCGCCGACCACCATCGCGCCGGCGTGGGGGAGATTGGCCGAAAGCGGGTGCAGGTACAGCGACTCGTCCGCCTGCATGATGCGCCGTGGTGCGCCGGCCGAGTCGCGCAGCATGAGGTCCATCGATCCAAGGCAGGTGACCGGCGAACCGCGCACCGCGGCGATGCGCTCCGCGAGAGCCGCCAGCGCCCGCGAGGGGCGCTCGTGGACGGGGGTGGTGGGTTCACACACCCAGGCGGTCTCGGTGTGGGCGTCCCAGAACTCCAGTCGCCCTTCGTAGGTCGCGATCTCGGAGCGTTTCAGGCGTCGGGGGGTGCAGCCGGGGAATTCCAGCCCGGGCAGGGACGGGGCGTTCCAGCGATCATCCACCTGCGGCCGTCGCGGGGCATGGCCTGCTTCCAGTTTCGGGTGCGCGCTCGCCATGCCCGCATTCTAAGCGCGCCGCAAGTGCGCCGCCAAACTCGTAATCGGCCAAGCGTCATCGGCCTCGTCATCGGCAGTCTGATCCAATACGGACATGAGCCTGAACGGTGGGTCTGAGTGGTCGGTTTGTGCCGGTGCCGAATATCGAACAGAATGGATTAACCGAACGAAACCGGCGGAAAGGTGAGTGAATCGCGATGAACACCATGTCGGCAAACTCAGCAAAAGCGTCAAGGAAAGCCGCCACGTGATTTTCTTTCGGTCCGGAGTGGAGACCATTTCGATCATTCGTGAATTGCATGAGCACATTCGACATCTGCGGGACGAACAATGAGTGACGCTTTTGCCCTGCTGTCGGGATGGTTTTTCGGGATGCCGCACTTCGTGCACACCCTCGGCGGCGTCGCCGTTCTGGTGCTGGGGGGCATGCTGCTGAACTGGTTCGTCAAGCGCCGGGTCGTACGTCTGCTGAGCGGCCTGGCGGGACGGACCAGCCAGCAATGGGACGACATCGTTCTCGAACACGGCGTGCTGGACCGGCTGGCACATGCCGTTCCGGCGCTGGTCGTCTACTTCGGAGTCGCCCACGTGCCCGGTCTCGGCGAAACGGCTGCGCAGATCATCGCCAACGTCGCGATGGCCTGGCTGGCGTTGGCCATTACGCTGTCTGTCGGCGCACTGCTCAGCGCGGGGACGGCGATTTACGACACCTGGCCCATCGCCAGGGACCGCCCCATCAAGGGATTTGTGCAGGTTGCCCAGATCCTGGTTTACATCCTGGGGGCGGTGTTCGTCATTTCGGCGCTGATGGCGCGGTCGCCCGTCGTGCTGTTGACCGGATTCGGCGCCATGACGGCGATCCTGCTGCTGGTGTTCAGGGATACGATCCTGTCACTGGTCGCAAGCATCCAGTTGACCACCCTCGACATGGTCCGGGTCGGTGACTGGATCGAGATGCCTCAATACAACGCCGACGGCGACGTGGTGGACATCGCCCTGCACACGATCCGCGTGCAGAACTGGGACAAGACCATCACCACCATCCCCACCCACCGACTGATCAGCGAATCCTTCAGGAACTGGCGCGGCATGCAGGATTCCGGCGGGCGCCGGATCAAGCGCTCACTCAACATCGACGCCGGTTCCGTGCGGTTCCTCACCGAAGACGAGGTGGAACGGTTTACGCGCTTCACGCTTCTGCGCGACTACATCCAACGCAAGCGCGACGAACTGGCCGCCTACAACGCGGGCCTTGAGGGCCCCGAGACGGCCAATGTGAACTTGCGCAGGCTCACCAATCTCGGCACGTTCCGGGCCTACCTCTGGAATTACCTTCGGAACCATCCGGGCATCCACCACGGGATGACGCTGCTGGTGCGCCAGCTTCAACCGGGCGAAAAGGGCATCCCCATCGAGATGTACTGCTTTACGAGCACCACCGAATGGGCCGCGTACGAAGGCATCCAGGCGGATATCTTCGACCATATACTTGCCCAGTGCGGGGAGTTCGGGTTGAGCGTTTTCCAGGCGCCGAGCGGGACCGATGTCGCGGCGCTACGAGGACCCGATTGAAAGGCATGGCCGTGAGAC
Source organism: Candidatus Rariloculaceae bacterium (assembly GCA_965221035.1). Taxonomy (GTDB): domain Bacteria; phylum Pseudomonadota; class Gammaproteobacteria; order Steroidobacterales; family Rariloculaceae; genus UBA6522. The sequence continues at coordinate 1,572,409 of OZ244860.1, read as the reverse complement.
GTATAATTTAGGCTTACATGTACGTCACATGCCGATGAACACAAAACTCACATTGCGGCTCGACAGCCAGTTGATACGTGGAGCCAAGCAGTACGCCAAGGGTGCCGGAAAGTCCCTTTCGCAAGTTGTGGCGGAGTATTTTGCCGCCATCACATCGGCGGATCAGCCTGAGTTCACCGCCACGCCTGCCGTGACACGGCTCCGGGGGGTACTCAAGGGTGCGCCGGTCGATGACGCGCGGGACTACCATGCCTACCGGGAGGAAAAACACCTGTGAGGTCCCGAGTTTGGTGAGAACGCTCTTCGATACAAATGTACTAATCGACTTTCTGCTGGATCGGGCACCGTTTGCTGATGCCGTCGCCGATCTCCTCTCGCAAGCCGACCGCGGTGAGATACAGGGGCTTGTTTGTGCGAACTCGATCACCTCAATCCACTATCTGGTCCGAAAGGCGGTTGGGGTTGCAGACGCCGGGCGCCACATTGCGGCCCTGCTTTCGATCCTCGATGTCGCGCCCGTGAACCGTGCGACTCTGGAACAAGCTCTGAACAGCGAGATGGATGACTTCGAGGATGCTGTCATCGCTGAGTCCGCACGGCAGGCCAACGCGGAGTGCGTAGTCACGCGCAATCAAAGGGACTTTGCCAACTCGCCAATCCCCGCGCATTCGCCGCAATCGCTGTTGGGGCTCCTTCCAAAGGTCTTGCGATGACCGCTGTGAGGTCTGCCATGTGGCTGATTGGGGCCGCAGCGCTACTCGCGGTCCAGCCGGCCGGCGCGCACCATTCCTTTGCCACGCACTACCTGATGGACCGGAGCGTGGAGATCACCGGGGTCGTCACCGAGGCGAGCCTGCGCAATCCCCACTCGTTCTTCTCGCTGGAGGTCGCGACCGAAGACGGTATCGTGGAATGGGAGGTCGAGGCGCATGCCGTACCCCTGTTGCGGCGACTCGGGATCGACCGGGAGACCATTCAACCGGGCGACACGATTACGGTGGTCGGACCCTCGCCCCGAGGAGCCAATCGTGTGACGTTCGGCAGCCGGATCACACTTGCCGACGGGCGGCAATTCTCGCTGCTGGGGGGCGGGCTGGCCGGGAACCTGACCCGTTACAACGCCGTAAGCGTCGATCCGCTGACGGCGGGCACCATTCTGGAGCGCATGTCAGGCCGTTGGGGAGTGATCACCCCTCTGAACACGCAGGTCATCGACGAGACTCCGCTGCCGCTCAACGAGGCCGGCCGCGCCGCGCGGGCCGGCTACGATCCGCTCGACACGCCCGCCATGAACTGCGTTCCCCCCAATGTTCCGTCAGTGCTTTACGCGCCGTACGTGTACGAGGTCCGGACCGACGGGCCGCAGCCGGTCCTCTTCCACGAATACCAGGGGCTTGCGCGTCCTCTGTCCCTGACGGAGCAGTCGGCGGACTCGCCACCGGGGTTGGGTCGCCGAACCGTGGCCGTCGAGGGCGACGCCCTGGTGGTCGAAAGCGTCGGCTTTTCCGAGCATCCCGCCGGGCTTGCATCCGATTGGGACAGGATAGGCCGCGGCAGGAATGTCCCCGGCAGCGCGCAAAAGAGGCTCGTTGAACGCTACACGGTAAGCGACGACAGAAAGACCCTGGTACTGGACTATACGCTGGAGGATCCGGTCTACCTTTCGGAACCCTTTAAGGCCCGCGTGGAGTGGAGCCGGTTGAGGGACGATGCGCCGATTTACGAATTCGACTGCGACGCCGGCGTCGCGACCCGTTCTACCTTGAACGCTGTTCCCCTTTAAGCTGCTGCCCTTGCTCCAAGCGCGTTCGCGGACGCGAGCGCGCCACTGGCACACCCGGCAAGTCTGCTGGCAAGCCTGCTTGACACCGCGGCGCGCACGCGCGAAAGTTAGTTGTTGGGAGAAAAGAACCATACGGGCTGTTCCAGTAAACCGCTGACGCGTAATTCTCGTCGAACCCCCGGAATACAACGCCATGCCAAAATCAATCAATCGGTGATCACCATGAAACGATTTCTGACTCTGTTCGCAATGCTCACGTTCGCCGGTGCAGTATCCGCACAAACCGCGATGAACAGCGTTGAACCCTTCAAGCTCGGCACGTTCGAGGTCACCGGCGAAGGGGATTCGCGGATCGGCATCGTCCTGCGGGATGAACTGATCATCGAGCTCAATGCCGCCAACCAGGCCCTTGAGCAGGATCCGGACTACGTGGCCGTGCCGATGCCTGAAGACATGAGGGACCTGATCGGCCGCTACGAGTACGGGCTCAAGTACAGGCTCTACGAGATCGTCAACCACATGGTGGCCAACGAGCGTCTGAGCGGAGACGAACGCGATGACTACGTCCACGACCTGGACGATGTGCGCACGCTGGCGCCGCTGATGCCCGGGAAGATGCTGAACGCGGCCGTCAATTTCTACAGCCATGTGGAAGAAGCCAATTCGCCGGAGGAACAGCGCGCCGCGGCGGAACGCCGGCGCGCCAATCGCGGCATTCCCTACCTGTTCATCAAGCCCACCGAAGGCGCGGTCATCGGAACCGGCGACGCGGTGGTCCTTCCCTGGGGTCGCGACCGCATCGACTGGGAGGTAGAGCTGGCCATCGTCATCGGACGCACGGCGAAATACGTCTCGGCCGAGAACGCCGAGGACCACATCTTCGGATACATGGTCAGCCTGGACATCTCCGACCGCGGCGGTCGCCCGCCGAATTCACGTCCCGGATCGGACTGGCTGGTGGGCAAGGGCCATGACACCTTTGCGCCGCTGGGTCCCTGGATCGTGCCCAAGGAGTTTTACGGCGATCCCATGGTCCGGCTGGAGCAGGTTCTCGAGGTGGACGGCGAGGTCATGCAGCGGGCGGGCCCCGGCGACATGATCCATTCCATCTACGAACTGATCGAGTACGGCAGCTCGATCATCACCCTGTTCCCGGGTGACGTGCTCAACAACGGCACGTCGGGCGGCACCGGCGCCGGCACCTATGTGCGCGGCGAGCAGCGGTTCCTGCAGCCTGGTGACACCATCGAGGCGACCATCGAAGGCATCGGCACGCTGGTCCATCCGGTGGTCGCCGAGGCGCAACCGCCGGAACGCACCGGCTCGTACCTGCCGCCGGTGGCGAGTTACAAGCCGTAAGGCTGCGCTGTTGCAGTGTGCCGAATTCGCCGAGCAGGCGCGTCGGCGCTATCTGCATGGGTCGCTGTTCACTGTGCTTGACGGTCAGGATTGAACGACGACGCGCTGGTCGATCGCGCCGAACAGGACCTCTCCGTCGGGCGTGCGAGCTTCCATGAATACGGAATCGCCGAAAGACATGTACGGCGTGCGAGGTTCGCCTTCGTTCACCATCTCGATTGCGCGACGCTCCGAGATGCAGGATGAGCCGACCTCGTGGTAGTTCGCGTTGGAGACCGTTCCTGAACCGATGATCGTGCCGGCGCACAGTGTGCGCGTGGCTGCGGCATGGGCGACGAGATCGTGAAAGCCGACGCTCATGGCACCACCGTGTGCTCTGCCGAACCACTTGCCATTCCATTTGATAGTCAGGTTGAGGTTAACCCGCCCGTCGGTCCAGCTATCGCCGAGTTCATCCGGCGTAACCGCAAATGGTGCGACCGAACACGCCGGCTTCGCCTGCACCCATCCGAACCCGGTCTTCATTTCCTTGGGAGCAATGGTGCGCAATGACCAGTCATTGAGCTGAATGATCAGCCGAATATGTTGTATTGCATCGACGGCGCTTGTTCCCATTGGCACCTCGTCGACGATGACACCGAATTCGCCTTCAAAGTCGATGCCGTCCGCCTCGTTCGGAAGCGGGATGTCGTCGTTGGGGCCATGGAACAGGTGAGACATGCCCTGGTACATGAGCGGCTTGTCGGTCTCGATGGGATCGAGGCCGAACGCCTTTTGCATGAGCTCGCCATGGGTGTCGTAGGCCGAGCCATCGAGCCATTGCCAGGCGCGGGGCAGCGGTGCGGCAAACCTGGAAGTACCCGTCGATTCGCCTGCACCGTCGGCCAGTCGGGATGCAAGGGCTCGAAGTTCACGGCTTGCTTGTCGCCAGTTCTCGATCGCCAGCTGCAATGTCGAGACTGTTTTCGGCTTGAGAAAGCGCTTGCCGTCACCCGATACGACGACGAGTTCACCGTCAAGCGTGTCGTTTGCCAGTGTTGCGAGTATCAATTGTCCGTCCTGGAACCAAGGCCCCTGATACGACGCCAGGTGGTTGGCGCGGCATTAGTCGTCGAAGATTGCGACTGCGCGTGTCCAGCCGGCAGACGCGCCGCGAATCTTGTGCGGGAAACAGCAGACCGTGAAACCGAATGGCGGCAGGATCTCAAGGTTGTGCAGTTTTTCCAAGTGACAGTAGCCGATGTCGCGGCCTGCCTTGTGGCCCTCCCAGATCAAGGACGTGTCGCCAGTTTTCCTGACCTTTTCGGCCGTATGGGAGAACGGCGCGTCCCAGCTCCAGGCATCGGTGCCAGTCACGCGCACACCTCTTTCCAGCAGGTACATCGTGGCCTCATAACCCATGCCGCAACCGATGTTCACGAAGTCTGGATCACCGATTGCCTTGCCTGCGGCGGTATTGACGAGGACGATGTCGAGCGGTTCAACCTCGACACCGACGCGCGCCAGTTCCGCTTCCACTTCGGCCGCGGTGACCACATGGCCGTGTTCAAAGTGGCGAAAGTCGAGCTTGATGCCGGGGCGAAAGCACCAGTCGAGCGGAACCTCGTCAATCGTGATCGCACGTTCGCCGCCATCCATGGTCGGGTGAAAGTGCCAGGGCGCATCGAGATGCGTACCGTTGTGGGTTGTCAGCTTGACCCATTCCGCGGCCGCAAACCCCTCTCCGCCCGGAAAATCGCCCGCTTCGACGTCCGGGAAGAAATGACGCGCCTCCTCGACTGTCTCCGCATGGGTCTGGTAGGTGATTTCCGGCCGCATGAAAGGTGGGTCCGAGATCACATCGTTCTCGAGATAAATGGACAGATCGACGAATCTTTGTGTCATGACAACCTCCGAAGCAGGAGTTGACAATTCGTTTATGGACGCACCGTAAGTCTCTGCTCGCAAGACCAGCGAATCAACCTGGCGCGAAGATACCTGTCAGCCAATCCAATAGTCATTATGAATACCCAGATGAGATGATCCGGAAATATTGGGCCTGTTGCGCTAGCTGCCCCAGCCGTAATCCAAACGAACACCCCAAGTGCGCGGTGGTCTGTACGTATAGTCCAGCACGCCTTCGCCACCGCCGCCGCCACCTGCTCCATTCACCTTGACACCCTCGTCACCGAGATTCTTGCCGAAGGCCTCGACAGACCAGTTGCCGTTCGGACTCGTGTAGCGGATGCTGGCGTCGATGATCGAATGCGAATCCTGGAGATCGTCGCCGGGACGGTTCACTGCCCGCAGGAAATACTCGTCTTTGCTGGCCAGAGACACTCGTGGGCGGATGGTTCCGCCATTGGGCAGGCTGAAGTCGATATCGTAGGCAAGCAGAAGACTCCATTCCGGTGAGAATGGGAGTGTATTGCCTCCAAAATTCTGGATCACTCCCTCGGCGAATACCGTATCTACGCCTCCCGGGAAATCCCCGAACTGCGCGTCCATGTACGATACAAAGCCCTGAAACCGGCTGTTTCCATTCGGCAACCAAGTGAATTCCGTTTCCAATCCCTTGATCGTTGCGGATGCAGCGTTACGCGTGACCGCAGCAGCCGTTGCGCCACCCGTGCCTTCGACGGCCGTCACCTGCAGGTCTTCATAGTCCGAGTAGTACAGCGCGGTATTGATTCTGAGCGTGCCATCGGCAAGGTCACTCTTCATGCCAAGTTCATAGTTGAGCAGCGTTTCCTGGTCGTAGTCGGGCGTACCTTGGTCGCCGAAACCACCCGCCTTGTAGCCGGTTGCTACGCTGCCATAGAAGAACGTGTTTTCAGTTCCGTTCCAATCCAGCTGCACGCGCCATGTTGGCTCGTCCCAGCTGTTGTCGCGAGTGTTATTCGTTGTTGGGAAACAATTGGTTATCGGGTCCACGCCGCCGGGACAAATCTGGTTCGATCCGCCGATATCTTCCTTGGTGTCATCGGACTGGCGAAAACCGAACGTCAGGCTTGTCGTGTCGTTGAAGTGATAGGTTCCCTGTCCAAACAGCGCTGCGGCTTCCGAGGATCGGTCAGGTTGCCGGAAGCGGAGGCCGAAAAACGGATTGATGTCGATAATGAAATCGTTGTCCGTATTTTCTTCGAACCAGAATGCGCCGAGAATCCATTCGAATGCTGCATTCGCATCGAGGGTCTTGAGCTGAAGTTCGTGACTGGTCGATTCGTTCTCGGAATTCCTCGTCCGATTCGCGCCGCCAAGCAGGCCGCTGAACTCGAAATCGATGTCCAGTGAATTGACCGACGCCAGGTAAGATAGGCCAACGGTTTCCGAAAAATTCCAGTCAATCCTGGATCGGAATGACGTCGTATCCATGTCGAGCGATGAAGGTATGTTGAGATCGGCGCTGCGAATATCCGGCGCGTCCAGACCACGTACAGCCAATGGCTGCAGACTTTCGGAGTTCAGACTGTCGTAAGTTAACAGCCAGGAAAAATCGTCACTCGGCGTCCACAATGCTGATATTCGGCCAGCCAATTCGTCGTCCGTGTCGGGCGTTTCATCCGCGGCTATCGACACGCGAGAATTGGGACCCGCAGTGTTATAGCTGTCACGCTGCTCGCTCAGCGCGGCGAATCGCAGGGCGAAAGTCTCGCTGACCGGCAGATTCAGCGTTCCCTTTAACCCGCGGCGACTATAGTCGCCGGCTACGACGCCCACGGATCCATCAAACTCGCTTCCCGGTTTGCGGGTGACCAGATTAATCGCCCCGGCCGGGGAGTTCCGGCCATACAAGGTACCTTGCGGTCCACGTAGCACTTCAACGCGCTCGACATCGAACATCAGTGCAGACGCCGCCTGCGGTCGCGCCATGTAGATACCGTCCACGTTGAATGAAACGGCCGGATCTCCCAGTTCCGTGTTGTTCGTGCTCGTGATGCCGCGAAGCGTTATCTGGACTGCGTTGCCGTCAGTACGTGTGACACTGATGGTCGGGACCGATTCGATAAGGCTTTCGACATCAATGGCATCGATGTCGTTAAGGGCATCCTGCGAGAATGCCGTAACCGCGATCGGCGTATCCTGCAAGCTCTGTTCGCGTTTCTGCGCGGTGACAACGATCTCCTCTATCGCGCTTCTCTCCTGTGACGCCGAGGTTCCCGGTAGCGTGTGAGCGACCAGCACGCCGCATACGCACGCAGTCACGGTCTTCAAGGTAGATAGTGTCATGATTTAACTCCGTCTTGTTTTGGTGAAACTCTGAGTGGGTCCGGTTGACAGTTACGACGTGCGCCCACCGAGCGTCTCGGCGAACCAGTCGGCGATGAGGTCCGTCCCAAACGACATGTTGTCGGCTCCGACATGCTCAATGCCGCCTTCACGCTCTGTGAATATCCTGAGCTCGCGGTTGGGCGAATTGACGAGCTGTTCGTAGCTTTGGTACGCATACGCGACATCGATTTGTCGGTCGTGCGCGCCGTGGGTGACCAGGAACGGCACTTCGATGCGTTCCATGACACCGTTCAGATTCATGCCTTCGATCTTTTCGAAGAAATCGTCCATGTCCGCGGCACCGAATACCCACCGGACATGATTCCAGTAGTGCGGCACAGGATTCTCGCCTTCTCGCTTGAGGCGCTTCTGCTGCACTTCGGCCCAGTTGTGGTTGGCGCCCCAGCAGGCGCCGGACGCGAATCGGGACTCGAAGGCCACGGCGCGCGGTGCGAAATGGCCGCCGAGCGAAATGCCGGTCATGCCGACGCGTTCAGGGTCCACAAACGGCTGTTGTTCCAGCCAGTCGAACCAGGCCGATGCCCATTCCTCACTCGCATAAGTGGCGGGCAACTCTTCAAGGCGCAATGCCTCACCCGTTCCAGGCTGGTCAACGCACAGACAGCTGACGCCACGTTTCGCAAGCGAGTAAGGAAATCCGCCGAGCCAGAGCATTTCCTTGCAGCTATCGAGGCCGTTGCAGAAAATAACGATCGGACGCGGGCCTTCGCCCCCGCCTTCGCCCCCGGCAAGCGTCAGGTAGCCGGAGAGCTTCTTGCCGTCACCGTAGGGTATCTCGACGCGTTCAATCTGGTCGCGTGCGTACTTCGTGCCGTAGGTGAATGCATCCAGCGCCTTGTTGTAAGCCTGCATGCGCCCGGGGTGCCCGTGACACTGCATGCGCTCCGCCGTAACGTAGTAGATGCTTGCGCGCTTGAGCTTCGTCCCCGCCGAAAATGCCCGGTCCTTTGCAAGATCCTCTTCGGCGAGTTCGACCAGCGTGTCCGCCTTTTTCTCCCACTCCTTCAGAAACTCGGCGGTATCCGCGTCTTCGCCATTGCGCGCGGCATCCTTGATCGGTCGGCACATGTCGACGATCTCGCCGATCTTGCCGCCGTTTTCCAGCGCAATTGCAACCGAAAGGTTCCAGACATAGTTCGGGAAGTATTCGAAAAGCGCCATTGGACCTCTGCTTTCTGTTCTAAAGCGGTTTGGACGTTGCCGCGATCATGTCGGCAGTTGCCTTCGGATAGTTAACCAGGGGCCCTTCCCCGATCTGGCCCATGCAGATCGCGACCGAAGAATCGACGATGTACTTGCAACGCTCGTAACGGCGTTCCTGAAACGTGGCAAATGCATCCGCCACGGAACCCGCGCGAACGAGCTCATCGGCAAGCACGAGGCTATCTTCAATGGCCATGCCGGCTCCCTGACCCAGGTGTGGCGTTGTGCAGTGCGCCGCATCGCCGATCAGCACGACATGGCCCTTGTACCAGTCGCCTTCGAGGAAGTGCCAGGTAAGCGGCCTGTAGACAACTTCATCATCGTGGGTGATCTGTTCGACAAACTCGGCGATGCCTGGTGGCGCATCATCGAGTTTGTCGCGCATTGCTTTTGCAAGACCGTCACGCGGATACCGGGGATTGTTCGGCTCGGGCGTGGTGAGGTATAGGTACATCAGTTTGTCTGAAAGCGGCACCAAGCCCACACCCATCCTGCCCGCGTATGCGTGCATGTTCACCACATGCTTCGGGCGGTGGAGGTTGTAGCGCCACACACCCTGCCCGGCGAATCGGGGCTTGTCCGCATCGGGGAAAAGGAGATCCCGCAATTGCGAGTTGACGCCGTCGGCGCCGACGACAACGCTGTAGCGGCCCCTTGTGCCGTCCGAGAATTCAACCAAAACGCCGTCTTTGTCCTCTTGCAGTCTCGTGACCACGACGCCCAGCCGGATCTTCGCCCCTTCAGCCTCCGCACGGTTGGCGAGAACTTTTTGCAGCGCAGGGCGACCAATACCCATCTGACCCGGATAGTCTTCCACAAGCCTGTGTACCGGCACCTTGGCTGCCAGTTCACCGTTTGGCGTGTAGATCTCTACGTGATCGTATCCGTAGCCGGCCTCAATGTAATCCTCAATGACGCCGAGTTCGGCTACCGCTCGCACCACGTTGGCCTGCTGGATGATGCCGACACCGTAGACTGACCAATCCAGGTCTTTCTCGATGATTTCAGTCCTGAAGCCACGCTGGCCGAGGGCGATCGCCGAGGTCAATCCGCCGATACCACCGCCGACAACAAGAACAGATAATTCGTTCAATGGTCCGCTGTTGCATGCAATATGCCTAATGCGGATTCCAGTCTAGCGCGGGAATATCTATCAACCAAACTAATTATATTTATGGGTTATTAGAAGTACCTTTTATGATTTGGTGGTGTATCCGACGGTCCTCGGCTAGTTTTCACGGAGGCAAGAAACATGCTAGGGGTGATTGCGGTGCCCAAGAAGTTGATTCCCGTGTCTATTAGTATTGTTAATGAATATGCATATTTATAATTGATTTGAAGAATATATTAGTATGTGATTCCATTGCCGGGCCAGTACCTTCCTGGAGAGCGGCAAAGTGTCTTCAATGAAGGAAAGAACGAACAGGAAATTGCTCCGAACAGACGAGAAAATCCGATGAAACTTGGGAAACCGATGATCGCGGCGGTCGCGCTTGCGGCGATTTGCGCTTGCGGCAAGCCGGCCATTGCCCAACAGGCGGCAACCATCCAACCGCCGGTCGACACGCGCGTCAAACCGTTGCTTCGAATTGATGGGCGGGTGTTCAAAGACCTGAACTTGAACGGTCGGCTTGACGGCTACGAGGACTGGCGCCTACCGGTTGACAGCCGGAGCGAGGACCTTGTGAGTCGCATGACGGTTGCAGAGAAGGCCGGAATGATGCTGATCCAGACGCTTCGCGCAGGTATGGGCGGCGCACTGACTGAGAACGCCGAGCGGTTGATTCACCAGGATCATATGACACGTTTCATTTTCCGCAATCCGGTCGTACCGGACCCGGATCCAATCGTTCAGGCGGGATTTTCTGGGGTTCAGATCACGCCAACTCAGGCTGCGGAATTTACCAATGCCGTGCAGGAACTCGCTGAATCAACCCGGTTAGGCATACCGGTGATATTCAAGTCGAATGCACGCAATCACTACGAACAGGACGCGAGACCTGGCATCAATCTGGCGGCTGGCTCGTTCTCAACCTGGCCCAAGGAGGCCGGGCTTGCCGCAACCCGGGACATGGAGTTGATTCGGGAATTCGCGGACGCGATGCGCCAAGAGTGGACTGCGATCGGCTTGCGTGGCATGTACGGATATATGGCCGATCTCGGGACTGAGCCCCGCTGGTATCGTGTACACGAGACCTTCACCGAGGATGCCGATCTTGCCACGGAAATCATAACCGTATTGGTCAACACTCTTCAGGGGGAAACGCTGGGTCCCGATAGCGTTGCATTGACAATCAAGCATTTTCCCGGGGGCGGTCCACAGGCCGGTGGTGGAGACCCACACTACTATTTCGGTCGCGAGCAGACTTACCAATCCGACAACTTCGACTATCATCTAAAGCCATTTCGGGCCGCCATTGACGCGGGTGTGTCGTCAATCATGCCGTACTACGGCGTACCGGTAGATCAGCCATTCGAACCCAACGACGTGGGCATGGCATTTTCCGAGGGAATCTTGACCGGTCTACTTCGTGACCGGTTGGGTTTTCGGGGCTATGTCAATTCGGATACCGGTATTATCGGCCAGCCCGGTGCGAACCGGGCCTGGGGGCTTGAGAACGAACCCGTCGATGCACAACTCGCCATCGCAATCAACGCAGGAACCGACGTACTGTCCGGATTGGACAATCACGCACTGATACTGAACCTCGTGCGGGATGGCGCTGTCGAGCAAGCACGAGTCGACGTGTCGGTGCGCCGGTTGCTACGCGAGCAGTTCGAATTGGGGCTGTTTGAAAATCCGTACGTTGACCCCGCGCTCGTCGACCAGGTCATGGGTAGCGCCGAAATTCACACCAAGGCCGACCTGGCGCAACGAAAGTCGATCGTTCTGTTGCAGAATTCGAATGGGCTATTACCTCTTGAACTGCCGACCAAGGAAAGACCGATCGGCGTTTACACCTTGGGAATGGATGCCGAAGCTGTCAGATCGCTCGGTTATGAGGTCACGGCGGGGGATACCGCTCCAGATGCGCCTGCGATTGCGATTGCCGAGTCAGTTCGCTATGCGTTGATTCGAGTTACCGTCAGCAACCGAGTGCTACCGCTTCAGGACTATCCCACGGAGCCCAGACCGATTCCGGGCGTCGAACCCTCCACGTTTTTTGGCGGTGCATTGCCGGACGAACTCGACTTCCTCTCGTTTTCAAGAATGGCGGCCAGCCGGTCGTGGGAGATATCTCCTCCCCTTCCCGTCATTCAGTCGGCCATGGAAGAAATTGGAGCATCCAACGTCGTCATGTCCATTTACTTTCGGCAGCCGTACGTTCTTGACGAAGAAAGCGGTATTGGAGACGCGGGCGCGTTGCTCGCCTTGTTCGGGGCAGATGACAGGGCGTTGCTGGATGTGCTGACCGGTCGGTTTACTCAGACCGGAAAACTGCCGTTCGCCCTTGCGAATAGCGCGCAAGCGATATTGCGCCAAGCCTCCGATGCGCCCGGTTACGCTCCCGAAGACGTCCTTTATCCGTACGGTTTTGGAATCAGCTTATGAATGGCCTTGAACAACTACGCCCAGCGAATATGGCAGGGTTAAATCGCTACCTGGGCCAATTGGCGGTGCTCGTCCCGTTCGGCGTGCTGTCCATCGGCTGTGTACTTGATGCGCCGCCGTCCGGACAGGATATGGAGGAAGTGGGCAACACCGCTAATCAGCCGAATATCATCATTGTCCTGACGGACGACCAGCGCCATGACGCGCTCGGAATCCTTAACCCGGCCCTTGAAACACCGAACATCGACCGCCTGGCGCGCGAGGGGCTTCACTTCTCGAACGCTTTTGTGACAACCTCGCTCTGCTCGCCAAGCCGAGCGACGCTTCTGACAGGTCGCCCAATGCGCGAGCATGGCGTTGTCGACAACAATTCGGATTTGCCGCCGACATTCGACACGTTCCCGCAGTCATTGCAACGGGCAGGTTATGAGACAGCCTTGGTCGGCAAGTGGCACATGGGAGGAGACGATGCCTCGCCCCGCCCGGGATTCGATCGATGGGTCAGCTTTCCGGGTCAGGGCTTCTATTATCCGCGTGGCCGGTTCGGCCAGGTCCCGATGCTGAACGTCGACGGCGAAGAGGTCCCCCAACAAGGCTATATAACGGACGAACTGACAAACTACGCCCTTGACTGGTTGGAAAGCCGCGAAGGAGATCCGGACCCGTACCTCCTGTATCTTGGTCATAAGGCAGTCCACGCTTTCTTCGAGCCGGCCGAACGGCATTTGGGCATGTACGAGAACATGGTGATCGAAGACGTGACCCCGCCGCTGGAGCAGATGGAAGCCGAGCCAATGTGGGTGCAGAACCAGCGTAATAGCTGGCATGGTGCAGACTATCCATACCACACCGAGCTATCGCTCGTGGAATTCCGCCGCGACTACTATGAAACGCTGACGGCCGTCGATGACAGCCTGGGGCGCCTGATCGAATGGGTTGAACAAAGCGAGGCAGCCAACAACACCTACATTGTTTTCCTCTCGGACAATGGGTTCATGTTCGGGGAACATGGGCTGATCGATAAACGCAATGCGTTCGAAGAATCCATGCGTATTCCGCTCCTGATCTGGGGAGGCGGTCTGACCCGGCAGGGTGAAATGGAAGCCGCTTCGGTTTCGATGCTGGATATTGCCCCAACGCTGATGGAACTCGCAGGTGCTGAAACCAATGCGCCTCTTGCTGGCCGAAGCCTCGTACCCTTCTTTACCGAGAGTTCGATCGAATGGAACGACGAAGTCATCTACGAATACTATTGGGAGTTCAACTACCCTCACACGCCTACCCAGTTCGCAATTCGCGATGGCGGGTGGAAATATGTTCGCCTGCACGGGGTATGGGACACAGACGCACTTTACGATATCGAGAATGATCCCGGCGAAACCATAAACCTGATCGCCGATTCCACTTATTTGAATATCAGGTTGAACTTACAGCGCCGCCTGCATGATGCAATCATTCGCGGTGACGGCAGTACAGTGGTGCCGTTCACCTACAAGTTCAACCAGGGGGCGGTCTTCCGCGCGCAAGGCGGGCCGACGAGCGCAGAGTTTCCCGAGCGTTGGGTGCGAAGTGAAGACGATCCCCAACGGCTCGAACACTTTCTGCCGGACAGCCCGGAGAAAGCAAACATCCTGCCGGGCCTGACCAGCGCGTTTGAAGAGAACGAGGCCCGGATCCGTTCGCAATAGGCAGCTTTCCACGGCTCAGGCTCAGCTACTTGCTAAACAACACCGATCCAACGGCGGCCGCGCCGTGCAAATGAGAGCTGTGCTTCGCCAAAAGCGTTGCTACCGTGCCTCCACAATTAGTAAGCTGGCCTGACCAATATTCGTATTCTGGTCGCCAAGGACACACATCAGTGGAGGAAACCTGGCGCTGGTTCGGCCCCGAAGATAGCGTTTCGCTCGAGCAAATTCGCCAGACGGGAGCGACCGGCATCGTCACGGCACTCGGTCATATACCGACCGGCGAAATCTGGCCGCATGATGAAATTGATGAGCGCAAACGCCTTATCGAAGACGCCGGCATGATCTGGTCGGTCGTCGAATCGGTGCCGTTGCACAACGACATAAAGACGCGCTCGGGCAATTATCGGCAGTACCTCGAAAACTACAAGCAGACCGTGCAGAATCTGGGCGCCGCGGGCATTCATCGCGTCTGCTACAACTTCATGCCGGTCGTCGACTGGACGCGTACCGATCTGACCTACGATTTGCCGAACAAGGCCCAATCGCTCCGGTTCGAAATGGCGGATTTTGCTGCGTATGACATGTTTATCCTCGGGCGCGATGGCGCCCGAACCAGCTACAGCGATGTTGTCGTGGCTCGCGCCACCGAGCGATTTGCGGCAATGTCTCCCGATGCGCGTGCGGCGCTAGAAAAGAACATCATCGCCGGGTTACCGGGCGGCGAAGGAAGCTATGATCGCGATGCTATCCGCGCTGCGATCGAAACGTTCTCGAAGCTCGGCAACGACGGATACCGTGCCAATCTGTTTGCCTTTCTCAAGGAGGTCGTTCCGGTGGCTGAAGCCGCAGGCGTCGTCATGGCGATACATCCAGACGACCCGCCGTTTTCGCTGTTCGGGCTGCCAAGAGTGGTATCGACAGCCGACGATGCGCGCGCGCTGCTTGCGGCAGTTCCTGGTCCATCCAATGGGCTCACAATGTGCGCCGGCTCGTACGGCGCGCGCGGAGACAACGATCTGATCGCCATGATTCGCGAGTTTCATGATCGGATCTACTTCGTTCACCTGCGTAACATCAAACGAGAGTCAGGCGGTTCGTTCTACGAATCAGCGCACCTTGAAGGAGACAACGACATTGTCGGTATCGTGAGCGCACTGCTCGACGAGGAACAAAATCGTACGGGTTTACCCCCCGGACGGGGTGATATTCCGATGCGGCCGGATCATGGTCACACTTTCGGCGAGGAAGTCGCGGACCCGGACGTGCGGCCAGGGTATTCCTACGCCGGTCGCTTGAAAGGACTTGCTGAACTGCGTGGCGTCATCCATGCACTTGCCACCATCCGGCGAAATTCATGAGTTGCCGGATGTGGTTAGTTACCCCGTCCACAGCGATCGCCGCGTGCTCGGACAATATTGCTTTATGCGTCACATTGATGAGCGGAGACCGGGTTGATGCAGCCCACCATCGATTTGCACAGTGATCGCCTCTTTCCCGCCGAACCGTCGGTGCGGAGGATCGCCCGCGAACTTTATGGATCGGTCGCGGCGCTGCCCATAGTCAGTCCCCACGGTCACACGGACCCAGCCTGGTTCGCGTTGGACGAGCGTTTCCCGGATGCGGTCGAGTTACTCATCAAGCCGGACCACTACATTGTCCGAATGCTGTACAGCCAGGGGATTTCGTTGGAGTCCCTGGGCATAGCACCGCATGACGGCGGCGCGTCAGAATCCGATTCACGCACGGTCTGGCGAATCTTCGCTCAAAACTACCATCTCTTTGCCGCGACCCCGTCACGAATCTGGCTGGATCATGTGTTCGCGGAAGTATTCGGACTGGAAGCGTTGCTGACGGAGACAACGGCCGACCATTACTACGACCACATCAACGACTGCCTTGGACGCGCAGAGTACCGGCCGCGAGCTCTGTTCGATCGGTTCAACATCGAGGTCCTGGCAACCACCGAGTCACCGCTGGATAATCTGGGGCACCACAAGGCAATCCGCGAAAGCGCCTGGAGCGGCCGGGTAATTACGACATACCGGCCGGACCCGGTGGTCGACCCCGACTTCGAGGATTTCCACCGCAACGTTGAACAGTTCGGCGAGATGACCGGCGAAGACGTTTCCACCTTTTCCGGTTATCTCGGAGCGCACCGTGCGCGGCGAGAAGTTTTTCGGTTAATGGGGGCGACCGCGACCGATCACGGGCATCCGACCGCGATGACCGCGGATCTCGACGCGCGGCGCTGCGAGACACTCTACCGCAAGGTGATCGATGGTCAGTGCGACGCTTCGGGAAAAGAACTATTTCGGGCACAGATGCTGACCGAATTTGCCCGAATGAGCCTTGACGACGACCTTGTCATGCAATTGCATCCGGGTAGTTTTCGCAATCACAACCCATCATTGTTCGAGCGGTTTGGCAGGGACAAGGGAGCCGACATTCCCCAGCGCACAAGCTACGTGGACGCCCTCAAACCGCTATTGGATCGATTCGGAAATCAGCCGAACCTTACGGTCATCCTGTTTACACTAGATGAAACGAACTATAGCCGCGAACTCGCGCCACTGGCGGGCCACTATCCCTGTCTCCGCCTGGGTCCGCCCTGGTGGTTCCATGACAGCGTACAAGGCATGTGGAGATACCGGCAACAAACCTCTGAAACGGCAGGTCTTTACAATACTGTAGGATTCAACGATGACACGCGGGCTTTTCTTTCCATCCCGGCGAGACACGACGTGGCCCGCCGTGTCGATTGTTCGTTTCTTGCAACGCTTGTCGCCGAGCATCAGATTGGCGAGGCCGAAGCCGCCGAAATAGCAGCGGACCTCACTTACAACCTGGTGAAGCAGTCCTATCGCCTTTAGGGGATAGATTGGACGTACCGATTCAAACCTTCCCGATCACAAAATTCTTGATGAAAGCGATCACTATTACTCCATTAGCGCGTCGCTCGAAAATTCTTGCCCTGGGAAAATGCTGTGAACTACCTTGAGTCCTTGTTTTCGCTTGATGGAAAAACCGCCGCCGTTATCGGCGGCACTGGGGAGCTTTGCGGCACGATGGCGGTTGCGATGGCGCGCGCGGGAGCGGAGATTGCCATCGTTGGGCGAGACGAAGAAAAAGCAGCCGCACGATTGAAAGAAATCGCAGATGGACGCGGCAGCGGCTACTTTGTTTCTGCCGACATCGCCTCCAGGGATGGGCTCGAACGGTTGCTGGCCGAGATAGTAAAACGATCCGGAAAATGCGAGATTCTTGTCAATGGCGCAGGCATCAATTCGCCGACACCCTTTCTGGATACACCAGAGGAAGAATACGATCGGATATTTCAAGTGAATACCAAGGCGGTCTTCGTTGCCTGCCAAGTTTTCGGGCAATACTTTCTCGAAAATAATGTCAGCGCTTCCATAATCAATGTTGGCTCCATGTCCGGAATACGGCCTTTATCCAGGGTTTTCTCATACTCGATGAGCAAGGCGGCCGTCCATAATCTTTCCGGAAATCTTGCTCGCGAGTGGGGTACGAAGAACATTCGTGTCAATACACTGGTGCCGGGTTTTTTCCCCGCAGGGCAAAACCGGAAAGTGCTCGATGCCGACAGGGTCCGGAAGATCATGGGGCACACGCCAATGCAGCGGTTTGGCAACGCGAAGGAATTGTGCGGGGCCACGCTTCTGCTGGCGTCCGATGCCGGATCGTTCATCACAGGTGCGGAGATTCTGGTCGACGGCGGCTACGCCGCGATGACAATCTAGTCGAACAATCCCGGCAACCCCAGGGAGATGCCCGGGAATGCCGTTATCAGCAGCAGCACGCCGATCATCGCGGCATAGAACGGCCAGATCGAATGCACGCTCTTTTCGATGGGTATGCCGCCAACGGCACAGCC
This sequence comes from Candidatus Rariloculaceae bacterium, assembly GCA_965221035.1. Lineage (GTDB taxonomy): Bacteria > Pseudomonadota > Gammaproteobacteria > Steroidobacterales > Rariloculaceae > UBA6522. The sequence continues at coordinate 1,554,656 of OZ244860.1, read as the reverse complement.
CACAAAGAGTACCGCGCTGACGGGAGGCGTGACCAGACCGATACCCAGGTTCAGGATCATTACCACGCCGAATTGCACCGGGTCCATACCCAGCTCGGTCACCACCGGCAGGAAGATCGGGGTGGTGATGATGATCAGCGGCGCCATGTCCATGAATGTGCCCAGGATCAGCAGGATCAGGTTGATGATCAGGATCAGCACAAGCGGGTTGTCGCTGATGCTCAGCAGGGCCTCGGACATGCGCAGCGGAACTTCGGCAACCGCCATGAGCCAGCCGAACGCGGAGGCAGCGGAAATGATCAGCATGACGATGGCCGTGGTCTTGACGGCGTTGCGGGTGGCGGCGACGAACTTCGGCCAGCTCAGGCTGCGATAGACCAGTGCGGCGACGACGACCGTATAGACAACGGCGATGGCCGAAGACTCGGTGGCCGTGAATATCCCGGACAGGATGCCGCCGACGATGATGACCGCCGACAGCAGGCCCGGCACGGCCCGCATGAAGGCGATGCCGAGCGGCCGCCATCCGGGAAAGGCGCCGGACGGATAGCCGCGCCTGGCCGCGATGACATAGGTGACGACCATCAGCGCGAGCCCCGGCAGGAGTCCCGGAACGATCCCGGCAAGGAACAGCGACACGATCGAGACGCTGCCGCCTGCCGCGATCGAATAGATGATCATGTTGTGCGAGGGCGGGATCAGCAACCCGGTGGTGGACCCGGTTGCGGTGGCGTTGACGGCGAAGTCGTCGTCATAGCCGTTGTCCCGCATGATCGGCGTGAGCGCGGATCCCATGGCCGAAACGCTCGCCACCGCCGAACCCGAGACGGCGCCGAACATCATGCAGGCGAGCACGCTGACATGTCCCAGGCCGCCCTTCAGCCGGCCGAGCAGCGATTCGGCCAGACGCACCAGTTTTTCGGCGATGCCGGACTGGTTCATCAGTTCCCCTGCGTAGATGAAGAAGGGGATGGCCAACAGCGCAAACACGTCGATCCCGGCCGCCATGCGCTGAAAGGCGACCACCAGGGGAATGTCCAGGTAGAGCAGGGTCGCTAGCGCCGACAGGCCGAGGCAGAACGCCACCGGAACGCCCAGTGCCAGCAGCACCGCGAAGCAACCGAACAGGACCGCTAGTTCCACGGGTCCGCATCTCGCCCGCGCCGCGCCAGGGCGACGCAGCTGACCAGGGCGAACAATACGATCAGACCGCCGCCGATCAAGAACGGCCAGTAGGCCGCCGAGCGCGACACGCCCAGCGTCGGGATGATATGCGTCGCGGTGTAGTCCACCAGCGCCATGCCATTGAAGGCCATGGCAGCTCCAAACGTCATGATCAGCAATTGGCCCACCAGGAAAACGGCGCGCTTTGCGCGAAGTGGGAGCATGGTCACGAACAGCCTGAAGCCCAGGTGGAAGCGTTCGTAAACGCCCACGGCCGCGGCCAGCAACACGAACCAGGCCATGATCACCAGCGCGGCGGCTTCGGACCACGGCGGGCTGTCGTTGAGCACGTAGCGCGCGAACACCTGCCAGGCGATCACCGCGGTCATGAGCACCAGCCCCGCGGCCGCCAGCGTGGCCACGATGCCTGCGAGGCGCCCGGCCGCGCGGTCGACCCCGTCGTTACCTGACGGCACCTATGCGCTCCACCAGGCTGCGAAGGGCTGGATCCCGCAGGTACTCGTCGTACAACGGCTGCACGGCGTCGATGAACGGCTGCTTGTCGATGTCGTCGACGATATTCACGCCGGCCGCTTCAATGGCCTCGCGAGACGCCATCACCCGTTCGTCCCAGAGTTGCCTCATGACGGCAACGGAGTCCCTGGCAGCCCGACGCAGCAGCGCGCGGTCGCCGGTCGCCTCGGCAAGACGGTCGGCCATTGCCTGCATGCCGCGAACGGTGGGGTAGCCCGCATCATGGATGTCGGCCGCCCGGAGGTGAATGGGCGCCTGCGCGGCGACGGGCAAGGCCGGGATGGTGAGGAGTGATGCGATCAGTAACTGACCTGCAAGCGAAAAGCGATCTGTCAAGCTCAGGCATCCAACATTCTTGCCGCCAAAATTTCCAGGCAGCGCAGTCACAAATTTCATTGTAGGGACGCGTCGGATCGGCCTTGGAAGTTCCGTTTAGCCAGCGGACCCGAGCGGTGCCGCACTGCGCCTTGGCCCAGCGCGTACTGTACAGGCCCAACCGCCGCAGACTGTGCATGAGCACGTAGGCGAAGCGCAGCTGCAGTTGGTTGGCGCGTAGCGTCGCCGCGCTGGTCTGGAAAACTGAGATCCTGCGCCACTTCCTGGTGAAGCATCTGGATTAGTTGTTTCCACTGCCTAGTGAAAAGTGCAGCGGAAAGAGCGGATTCTCGGAGTCAGCGGGACTTCCGGAATCCTGGCGTTCGACCGCTACCATTGACGACGGGAGTTCGAAGGGCAACCGACCCTCCGGGGAAACGGTGCCATCGAGCGCGTGCAAGAGGGCCAGATCGCTCGCCCCAAAGCTTACAATCAATACGTCTGCAAGATCGACAATTTCAGTCAGAATGGCCGGCCTGTCGAGCGACACATCGACGATAGTCCGTACGTCAGCGTTTTTCAGGTCTTCCAACAGCTGCATTTCTTCACCGTTCGGATCAAAGGCCAGCGAGCCCTCATGCTGCTGCGCACCAAAAAAGTAGTTGGGATGCAGAGTCTCATAGGGTGCGCTGAGCCGGACGACAGCGACATCCGACGCGCCGATTTCGCCAATAACGCTATAACCAGCTTCCTCGAAAACGGATGCTTGCGCATTGAAGACATACATGTTCCGGTCCGATGGGGTGAGCATGGACCCGTCGACGTCACTTTTCAGCATGACCAGCGACCTCGACTGCGTTTCAAGAGCGAGTTGCCGAGTCTCGCGCGAATTTACAATGCTTCTTGCGGTTTCCGCATCAACAAATGGCGACTCGAACAATCCCAGACCAATAGTCTTCTTCAAGATTCGTCTGACCGACTCATCTATGCGGTCTTCTGTGATGAGTTCTTGTTCGATTGCCGCAAGAATGGGGTCGGTATCGTTGACACCACCGAACTGGTCGACGCCAGCCCTCATTGCCAAGGCAAAACGCTCGGCACGGGTAAGATCAAGAACTCCCCATGCTGTCGAAATCTCGGTCGCTGGATTCGGGAATTCGCCGGGAGCACGACCGTTCAAGCAAGCGTCCGAACAATCCTCGGTGATGGCCCAATCCGAAAGAATCACGCCGTCGAAGCCGAACAGGTCACGAAGCAAATCGTTTACCAGCACTTCACTATAGGCAACACCGACCGGTTCAACAGCCGTGCCATTGACTGTCAGCCCTTCGAAGATCGAGTAGGCGGGCATCACGCCGCTCACACTGACATCGAATGCTGCTTCGAACGGCGCAAGGTGGGTGGCAAGATCTTCGGCTTCGAGGTCTCCAAAGCGGCCATAATAGTTGTGACTGTCGAATCCATCCTTGGCAGCGCCATAACCGACCCAGTGTTTCACAATGGCTGAGACATGCCCGTGCTGGACCCCGTCATCGCCCCCTTGGAAACCGCGAATATAGGACCCGACCATGCGTGCGGCGACGTCCGCATCCTCCCCGAACGTGTGATGAATCCGTGTCCAACGCGGTTCCGTTGCCAAGTCTGCTTGAGGCGACAGAGCTTGGTTGAATCCCGTCGCACGATACTCCCTTCCTGCAATCTCAGCGAAGCGTAGTATCAGATCTTCGTCGCCGAGCGCGGCGAATCCCAGCGGTTCAGGCCATTGCGAGAAACCCTCCCCCGACGTGCTTGCCCCTATGGTTGTCATGAAATGATGCCTGGGGTCGGTGCTGATGGTGGCGGGGATGCCCAGACGGCCGCGCTCGGCGATGTCCTGAACGGAATTGTTCTGTTCGACAAAAGCCAGATAGTTCAGCGACAGAAACGGGATGTACGCCGTAATTTGATTATTCATCAGTGCATCTTCGACAGCCTGCAGGTCGTAGCCTTGCGCGGGCGCGCCGAAGGGGCCGTCCGGAAAGATATTACCGTGCGCGAGTTGGCCGACCTTCTCATTCAGCGTCATGCGCCGAAGCAAATCGTCGGCTCGCTCCTCCGGCGACAATCGCCAATCCTCATAAGGTTCAAGGGTGCCGTTCTTGTTCAAATCCCTGAACTGAAGACTATCCAACTCGATGGTCGAAATTGAGCGCGTTGTAATTGTGACTTGATCAATATTTCCGGAATGCGCTGGCGATTCTGGCCCACCGACCGTCTGACATCCCCAGAGCATCAATGAACTTCCGGCGATTGCCGATGAGAATCTATTCTTCATAATTTAGCGCTGATGAAGCTCTATCATGGAAAGGCACATCGACTCCTGGTCACTGAGGTAGTCCCTCTGAATCTGGGTATTCAGCACTTGTGTGTGGTCGTAGACGAAATCGCGAATCCTGGCCAGAGGATAGGGCAATTTGTGGAATATGTTGCCAAGCTTGCGTGCAAACTCGACTTGGTGGTTGGCGTACTCCAGTCGTTCCACCTCGTATCTTTCGAAGGCTTCCGTGACCGTCGACTTGTTGCGAAGATCTCTGCCACCCAGGAACTTGGCGAGGAAGTAGCCGTCCTCGATTGCCATCCCCATACCGTATGCCGCATACGGCGAAACCGGATGCACGGCATCGCCAATGCAGGCGACACGGCTCTTGGTGTAATGGCTCAAAGACGGGCGGTTGTAGATGTCCCAGCGGAAAACCTGGGTTTCGAAATCGGTAGCATCGAGAAGGCGAGGCAGCGGGCCTGCGAAGTCACTTGTGATGTTGCGAAGATGGGCTTCCGGGTCGGCCGGTTCCGGCGCATTTTCGTCGCTCGGCTCAACGACCCACCACTCGAAGGCCTTTGCGCCGTTGTGCAACATGGGGAAGTAGCTTGCTTGGTACTTGTGCGAGTGCGAGATTACGGCCCGGTCAATGGGCATACCCTCCACGTGGCCACACCACGCAAGCCAGACTCGCAAACCGACGTGAAAAAGCTTCGGGTCTCCGAATGCCTGCCGCGAAACCCTTGACCCGATGCCATCCGCCCCGACCAGTATGTCGGCTTCTTCCGGGTCGCCTGCTTCGAAGTGGAGCGTCACGCCAGATTCGGTCTCGGTGTAGTGTGAGAAGGAGCGACCCGGATGGACGATCCCACCGGGCAGCAGGTCGAGCATCTTGCCGAACACACTGCTGCGCAATACGCCGTAGTGCCACCCTTCAATGCCGAAAGCCTCTTCTACCTTCGAGTTCCAGGGCAGGCTCGCGCGAACCTTGCCCTTGTGGTTGTGAAACTCGACCTGGACCTTGCTGCCAAAGTCTTCCAGGCCGATGCCGTAATGCCGAAGCACCGCCAGTACCGGCACGCTCAAGAGTACGGCTCCACCAAGAGGTTTCGGTTCCGCATGGCGCTCGAAGAGTTGTACCTCATAGCCAAGCCGCAACATCGCGAGCGCGGCGGAAACCCCTCCCGGACCGGCTCCGACAATGGCGACACGCTGGCCTTTCGCCTGGCTCACTTGCTAGAAGTCGATGTCGAACCGGACTCCATACGTGCGGGGAGCCTCAAGCGCTGACCCGGCCACATTGCCTGCACCGATCTGATAGGTCGTAGGCACCAGGTTATCGCCAAGGTTCCTGCCATACGCAGTCATGTTCCAGTTGCCGTCGTTCGGGAACAGTGTCAAGGATGCGTCAATGATGGTCACGCTTTCTGCCCGACCGCCGAGCACATAGTTGAAGCCGATCTCGCGCTCATCACGGTAACGCGCGTCCAATGTGCCCGCGATTCCAAAGCGGTCGACCTGCCAATTCTGCTGCACGCCTAACGTTACCGTTAACTCTGGTGCGTTCAGGGCATCGTTACCGGAACAATCGATTACGAATTCACGCCGGGTGGACGGGTCGCCGTCGACTCCCATTTGCGTGTAGGCACAGCCTGTTACCGGTGTGAGAAAGTTCGGTGGGTCAGTATCGTCAGACAGGTCGACCTGAGTGTACCGATACTCGTCATATACCGTGTCAAGGAGCTGCACTGAACCGCGCAGCAGGGTGCTGGCCGTGACAGCGGACTGGAAATCGATCTCCACACCCTGAATTGAGGAAGAACCGACATTTCGGGTGTAGAAGGAATTATTGCCCCTTCCGTCGAGCCCCAGGGCTGCCAGCTGTTGGTCCTCATATTCCCAGAAGAATAGCTCCGCGTTCAACTCCAGCGTGTTGTCGAGGAACCGGTTCTTGCTGCCGATAGTGATTGCGTCGATGAATTCCGGAGCATAAACCTCGTTGCCAAAGCTCTGGTTGAAACCGCCCGCACGGAACCCGGATTCGAAGCTGGCATAAAGGAGACTGTCAGCCCCAACGTCATATTCGAGCGCTGCCCGAAAGGTAACTTCCTCGTCCTGATCCGTGAGATCAACCTCAGTCGGCGTAAACGCCATGATGGCCTGAGGGCCGTGTGGGCCAAAGGGGCCGTATGGTGTAACCACTGGAACACCGGCCGGCGCATTCGCAATACTGTTTAGGAGCACCGGAAGCGGAGGACCAGTGAATGAGGACGGGTCCAGCGCAGCTAACGTTTCCTCCACGGTAAGCCCAACCGGAAAAGTGGAGACCTGCGGGCAACTTGGTGCTCCGAAGGGGGGTTCGATCAGGCAAACGCCCGCAGCCGAAATGACACGCGTGTCGAACCCTCGTGATTCGTCCGTGTAGCGAATGCCACCGACAAGCCGAAGACTGTCGCTGACGTTCAGGGTGCCCCGCGCGAAGATTGCCGTTGACGCCACATCGCTCTCAAAATCGTTGTATGTCACTGTGCCGAACTGATTGAAGGAATTGACGCCCTCAACGTTCTCGTCAAAGACGTATGCACCCAGAATGTAGTCGATGCTATTGGTCGAGCCACTCAAACGCGCCTCGATACTGAATTGCGCCGCTTCGTCCTGGTTGATGGCCGCCTTGAACGGAGGGCCGTTGAACTGGTTATCCAGTTCCGAGTAGCGATAGCTTGGAATAATCACCAGTTCGCTATCTCCAAGACTGAAGGTCAACTCTGCGTTGACGCCGTAGTACCGGTCATCGCGGAACGGATATGCGTAGCCCACCAGCGGGGAAAACAACGGCGCTGCGGTCGCGTTTTCTGCAATGAATTGAAGAGTTTCCGGGTTGTGCAACCCGACAAAATCGCCGGCGGTCAACGGCGTGAACGGCCAGTTGGGCACGGGCAGCTGAGACTGAAAAGGCGCGAAAGTGTGAAGCCCATTGACGAGCAGGCCCGGTCCCGTTCCACCTTGGGTCGCGTAGTCGGCCGCAAGGCGAAGGGCTACAGCGTCGCTGATCTCAGTGTAAAACTGAGCTCGGACGGCGACGTCCTCGGCCTCACTGGTTCCGTCGTCGAAGTAGCCGTCATGACCGGACACGGTGCCGGCGAGGCGAACCGCGGAATTGCCACCGACAGTGAAGTTCAAGACCGCGCTGGCTTCGTTCGCGGAATAGGCGCCGACGCCCAGAGCCACATTGCCACTGTTTTCACCCAGGACCGGCGTGTTCGGAATGACATTGATTGCGCCGCCTGTGGAGTTGCGACCGTACAGGGTTCCTTGCGGCCCTTTCAGCACTTCCACACGGTTCAGGTCGAGAAACGTCGAGATTGTCGATGACGGACGACCGATGTAGACCCCGTCGATGTTGAACGCGATTGCGGGAGCCGTGTATCCGTTATTGGTGAAATTGCCCACACCACGGACAAAGTATGCGGTGTTGGCACCGCCGCCAGTGGATACATATAGCGATGGCGAAACCTTGTTCAAGGCTGTCGCGTCAGCAACCCCCATGAGCGCCAGTCGCTCTCCGGAAGCTGTATTCACCGGCAACGCCGCATCCTGAAGCGACTCGCTGACCCTCTGAGCCGTCACGATGATTTCTTCCAGTCCCCTGATTGCTTCATCGGCACCTGTCGATGTGTCTTGGGCCCAAAGGGGTATGGCTGCCGTCAGGATCAGACCAATCGCGGTCGCCTGCCGCAGTTGGAGTAGTTTCACAATGGATTTCACGGGCTTCTCCCAGTAGAGACTGCCGACAAGTTAGTCAGATAAAACTGACGCCTCGCATCCGTGTTGCCGGATCGTGAAACTAGCATAGCGCGGGATTACGCATCAGCCAAACTAATTGTTTTTATGGATAACTAGAGGAACCAAAAATAGTTTGATGCGGCGCCTCGTTCATGAAGCAAGGTCATCATCCGCAATTGTTCGCGCCCGGTCCCGCAATCGGTCGAGCAGCCATTTCAGACCCTGATCGGCTGTCCGGGCGCTGTGATACTGGGCCATGAGCCGCATCGATGGAAACTCGAAGGGCAGCGGTGCGGTCTTGAGCGGCATCACGGACTTGTAGGCCTGGGCGAGCCGTTGCTGCATGACGGCGAGACGGTGCGTGCCGACCAGAAACCAGGGAACGACGGAAAAGTTCGGCGCGAAGACATCCAACTTCCGCGACTCGCCCAAGGCCTCCACGTTTCTTTCGGTGAATGTCATATCCCTTCCAGGGCCTATCCTGACCCCGATGTGAGTGGCGTCGAAGAATTCTTTCTCGCCGATCTCCGTATCGAAGACGGGATTCTCCGCCCACCCGACGATGACGTGCGGTTCCTCGAATACCAGCTCTGACGGGTGCCGCGAAACCATGAATTCCTCCGGCACCAGCATGATATCGATCTCCCCACGTTCGAATTCGACCCGAATGGATTCGTCAGGAAGCCTCACGTCCAGCCGAATGCCAGGTGTATTGCGTTCCAACTCCGCCGCCAGGGGAACCAGTAGCACCGTTGTGATGTAGTCTGACGCCATGAACCGGAAAACCCGCTCCGAGATGAAGGGGTCAAACTCGACCGACATGGAGATCATGCTGTCCACATGGTCGAGAATTCGTCTGACTTCGGGCTGCAGAGTCTCGGCGTACGATGTTGGGATCATCCGTTTGCCGTACAGCACCAGGAGTTCATCCTGGAAAAAGTCGCGCAATCGGCCGAGCGCTGCGCTGGCAGCGGGCTGACTGACATGCAATCGCTCCGCCGCTCGCGTCACATTCCGTTCCTCCAGCAACAAATCCAGCGCGAACAGGAGATTCAGGTCAAGCCCCTTTAATCGCATAGCCTTATCCATAATTTCTGTAAGTGAATTTATATAAGAACAAACCATTTGATTTATAGCAATCAGGGTGGTGTGATCCAATGGCGTGTATTAAGGATATCCATGAACATCATTGGTCCAGATGCCTTGGTGTTTGGCGTCGATGACCTCGACGCCTGCGCCGCGTACTTCACGGATTACGGGCTGACGCCCACCGGCGACGGGCGGTTCGAGGCGCTGGACGGTACTTCTGTTTTAATCAGGCCGCGCAACGATGCGTCGTTACCGGCGGCTCTCGACACCGGGAGCATGTTGCGCAAGACGGTCTACGGTGTTGCCGACGAGAAAACGGTGAACGCGGTCGCCGAAGAACTGGGCAAGGACCGGGAGGTCAGACAACTGGACGACGGGTCGCTGGAAAGTGTCGACGATCTCGGATTCGCACTCGGCTTCCAGATTACGGTTCGTCGGGAATTGTCCCTTCCGGGGGAAACGGTGAATTCGCCTGGCGCACCTCCGCAACGACCTGCCAATATCGTCGGTTGCGACCCGGACGCGGATCCAAGGCCGAGGACACTGTCGCATGTAGTTTACTTTGTCCCGGACGCCTCCAGGTTTGAAGCCTTCTATGCGGAACGACTGGGATTCGTCACGACCGATCGCTTCACCGGTGTCGGCCCGTTTATGCGTCCGGCGGGAACGAGAGAGCATCACACTCTGTTTTGCATACAAACGCCGCCGTTCATGCAGGGTTGCGAGCATTTCACGTTTCACATGGGCGGACCTACAGAGCTTCTTCAGGCCGGAAGACGGTTTGCCGAGAAGGGCTATGAAACGTTCTGGGGACCCGGCCGCCATATCTTCGGCTCGAACTGGTTCTGGTATTTCAATAGCCCTGTCGGCGCCCATGTCGAGTACGACGCCGACATGGACCTGCATGACGATGGTTGGGTAGCGCGGGAAGCCGAAATGAGCGAAGACACGTCGCAGATCTTCCTGTTCACGCTTAGGGACAATTGGATACCGACCGGTGGACCGCCCGAAAGGTAGCAGGAATTGTATCGGCTCGGATGCTATCGAACTTTGTGAGTTTGACGAGTTGGAGGATGGCGAGGCGCGAGGATTCGACCCATTCGACCAAGGCTGCGATGGACTGTTTGTCGTACGGCGTGGAAATTCGCTTAGAGCGTACCGCAACGTATGCCCGCACCAGGGCGGCTCGTTGCCGTGGCGAAAGCACGCCTACCTGAATGCCGATGCGACGCGCATCGTGTGCAGCGCCCACGGTGCCCAGTTCGATATTGACAGCGGCGTATGTGTATTTGGCGCGGCCTTGGGCCGTTCACTACATCCGGTAGATGTTTCAATTGGGGACGATGGCATTGTGCGTGCCCTTTGGTGCTCGGACATGGACAGGAATGCGGGATAGGAGAGCAGGATTGTGCGACTTCTGATTCTGGGTGTACTTGCACTGACAATGGTCGGTGCCGAAGCTCAACAGCCGCAGAATGAGTTCATCATTCTAGGCACGGCTGCCGGACCCCTCGCGGAGGCTGACCGGTCGCAGCCCGCGAACGCGTTGATCGTCAATGACGATGTCTATCTCGTTGATGCGGGGGACGGCGCTGTCGGTCAACTCGCGAAAGCAGGTATTTTCCTGACGGCCGTCGACGGCGTTTTCCTCAGTCACAATCATTTCGACCACACAGCTGGGATGCTGGCTGTGATCGGGTTGCGGATGCAACTTGTCGCCACGGAGATGCTCCAGATATACGGACCGCCCGGAACGCGCGCCTTCATCGAGGGATTGCTTGCAGCCATGGCGCCTGCTGCGGAAGCAGGCTATGGCATGCCGGGCCAGTCCTGGAGCCCCCTGGTTGAAGTCGCAGAAGTCGAACACGGTGCGATTATTGAATTGGATGGCCTGTCCGTTCATGTGGCGGAGAACACGCATTTCCTCATTCCGGAAGACAGCAGTGAGCCGGAGAAAGCCAAGTCGTTGTCGTTCCGTTTTGAACTCAAGGACCGCTCCATCGTTTATACGGGTGATACCGGCCCCAGTGAAGCCGTGTTGGAGCTTGCGAGGGGGGCCGACATCCTGATCAGCGAGATGATGGATATCGTCGCGTTGATGGAGAATATTCGGCAACTCAATCCCAATGCTCCGGCGCAACAGATAGACGGTATCGAATGGCATCTGCGAGCGCATCATCTGTTGCCGTGGCAAGTCGGCGAAATGGCGGCAGATGCGGGTGTCGGCAAGGTCGTCGTAACCCATATGTCACCGAATATCGACAACAACGAGATGGCGCAGCATTACATTGCGCTCATAGCCGAAGAATTCGACGGGGAGATAGAAATCGCGAGGGACCTGGACAGATATTAGTGCGGGATAATGGGCCCTGGTACAGGAGTCTTTGGGATGGAGCGACGAGTGAGCAAAATTCAACTTTACATGGCGCCTGGGACTTGCGCCCGCGTGCCTTGCATCGCGCTGGAAGAGGCGGGAGCGGAATTCGAGACCGTCCTGGTTCGTTTCATGCGAGGCGAGCAAAAATCACCCGATTTCCGGAAGCTGAATCCGAAAGGGAAGGTGCCGACGCTGGTCGTGGATGGCAAACCGCTGACCGAGAACGTCGTGATTCTCGCTTACCTCGACCTACTGTTTCCGACCGCGAGTCTGTTGCCGACGCCGAACGACGAACTTGAACGACTACGCCAACTTGCGGATCTGTGCTTTTGTTCATCGACATTGCATCCCATCGTGACGCGAATTCGCATGCCGCATTTTTTCGGACCGGAGAAATGCACCCGCAGCATATGGTCGAAGGCGTGTCTGGCGATGAACGAGTACTTTGAATTGATTGATGCTCGCCTCAGCAAGCATGCATGGTGGTACGGCGAACAATGGAGCGTCGTCGATGCCTATCTCTATTGGATCTTCTGGCGCTCAGCCGGGGCCGACTATGACGTGAGTGGATTCAGTAATTTCCAGGAACATGCTGAACGTATGGAGGATCGACCTTCAACGCAGCGCGCACTGGCGCGTGAGGCGAAGAGTCAGGCAGAGCTTGAAGCCGAAGGTCTCGCATTTGTTCCGCCGTCAATGAAATAGCGTTTCCGGAAGCAAGAACACCAACATCACCGGCAGGATCGCCACATGAACGAATCGATAACCGCGCCCGCTCCACTCTCGGCGACCACCATACACGGCGCAGTGCTCCTGATGGCGGCGGTCTTGCCGGTGATGGCCATCGTCTCTCTTGTGCCTGTGATGCCGCTATTGCTGGAAGAATTCGCCGAGGTCCCCGGTAGCGAGTTCCTTGTCCCGATTGCCTTGACTGTTCCCGCGCTGTGCGTGGCCATTTTTTCGCCACTGGCCGGATGGTTGTCAGACCGAGTAGGGCGCAAGCGGGTGCTGATCGTGGCATTGCTGATGTACGCCGGACTTGGCTTGCTGCCGTATTTTCTGACGGATCTCATGCAGATCATCGCTTCGCGAGTCGGGCTTGGCATTGCGGAGGCAGCAATAATGACGGTCGCAACCGCGATGATCGGCGACTATTTTCGCGGAGAGTTGCGACAGCGCTGGATTGCATTGCAGGTGGGCATGATCAGTATATCGGCAATTATCCTGATAGCCGTTGGGGGCGTCCTGGGTGAGATTTTGGGGTCGCGCGGACCGTTTCTGCTGTATCTGCTCGCGTTGCCGGTTACCGCGATTGTCGCCGCGGTTCTATTTGAACCGGCAGAGCACCAGCACGAGCCGGACCTTGCCGAAGGGTTTCCGTTTCGCCGGGTACTCCCGCTCGCGTTCATCACGCTCGGCGCGGCAATATTGTTCTATACGATTATCGTGCAGTTGGGTCCGTTGCTTACGGATATCGGTGTAACGTCGCCGGCCATCATCGGCGTTACGGGAGCGGGCGCGAATATCGGCCATGTAATTGGTTCATTCATCTTTCATCGCCTGAGATCCTGGTCCGGCCCTGCCTTGCTGGTTGCCGGTTTCGGGATCACCGCCATCGGCTTTCTGGGGATCGGCTTGTCAGAGGTTCTCCCCACACGGGCCGGTGCGGCATTCGTCGCCAGCGTTGGGGCCGGCATGCTCTTGCCAACCCTGCTCTCATGGATACTCAAGGTGCTGCCGGCACCTGTTCGGGGACGCGGCACGGGTCTCTGGACAGGTACGTTTTTCCTGGGTCAGTTTATCGCCCCCATACTGGCCGTCGCCATCAGCGCCCAACTCGGTGGCAGCTTGATCAACGTTGTCCTCTTGTATGCTGCTCTGGCAGCGGCCGCAGCAGCGATTTCGGCGATTTTCGCGCGAAAGGGCGGCTGAGGAACAGGGTTGGTCGGGTAGTTTTGGGGTCAGCGCTAACGATGCTCTTCCAGGCGGGCGTCTTCCCACCATGACTTCAGGAATGACGCTGCCTCCAGGGCTTTCCGGACAGCAGGCTCATCATATTTCGGTGGAGTGATTGTTCGGACGGATAGGCTGAACGAGGCGGAGTTTCCAGTCTCCACCACTTCAATTTCCGTTCCAGTCAGCTTGCATTTGTACGTATCCTTCAAGCTCGCAACCTCGGAACCGCGCCCCTTGAGTTCAAGATGGACTGCGGTGTTGTCCTTGTACTTTTTTCCGGTGTTCGCCATCTTGAGAATTATTTGGACCCCCGGATCGTGATGAGGAATATGTACCCAAGGTCGATTTGCGCTAATGTTTCTGCGGTCTGGATGAATCAACCCCAACTCTGGAAATGACGTTTCTGCGAGTTCCCAGATTTTCAAGTGAAATGACTTCATTTCGGGGTCTTCGGGTGCGAGTTCACCTTCACATTTTCTAATTCCAGCCCCATAGACTTCCGCCAAGTATCAGGATCTCTCGGCTTCCCTGCACTCAAGCCACTCGCAAACCTCTTCGTAATGGATTCTGATTGGATACGCTTCCGATTCCTGAGAGGAATAGGCCCTTGGCGACAACAATGCGATTCGGAATTCGTCGCAAATTGATTTCTTGACGTAATCTCGTCCCCGATCAATGTAGCGTTGGTACTGGTCCGGCTGCGCCGGTGCGGAAATCTTGTTTTCCACCATGCCCAGGATTTTCTTTTGTGCGGACTCGACAAGCCAAAGGACATCCGACTCGCCCTGCCCGGTGCTCACCTGTTTGCTCACTCCTTTCCACGCACCAACATGCCGAACGTCGCCACAATCCTTGAACAGGCGGTCCGCGAGCCAATTACGGAATTCGGGGCACGCATTCAACTCCACGCACAGCAGCCAGTCGATGTCGCCCTCGGAAACCGATTGTCGAAAGGTGTTCGAACCCGAGTGGTCGTGTTCCATTTTTTCATTCCGGATTTTTTAAGGAATCAGTCTCCATTCTATAAGCGCCCGGTCGATACACGCCCTTGAAATAACCAGTCTGACTAGATAGGCTAATTCCAGCGTCCCGGGCTCCGGGCCATCAGTCCTTTCAGTGTATGTGGAGCGATGCAGTGGCGGAAGTGTATTCCGTGTACGAAGCAAAGGCGCGCTTTTCCCAAGTGATACGCCAAGTGCGCGACGGCAGGACAGTCACAATTTCCTATCGCGGCGAACCGGTTGCGGAAATTCGTCCTGTACAAGAGTCCGAATCCCTGGAAGCGCGGCTTGAGGGCTTGAGGCGGCAGGGAGTGCTGATCCGTTCCTCGGGACCCCGCATGGAAATCGTTCCGGGCGAACCGTCGCCGGGCGCACTGGAGCGCTTCCTGGCCGAGCGGGACTGATGGCAATCGCCTACGTGGATACCTCGGCCCTGGTCGCCGCAGCGTTTGGCGAGCCCGGCAGCGATGCCGTGGCGCAACGCCTCAACGAATTCACCGGCATCGTTTCGTCCAATCTTCTGGAAGCGGAGTTGCGATCCACCTACGCCCGAGAGCGTCGCCACTTTGAAACAGGTAGGTTGTCTCGGATCGATTGGGTCATGCCCGATCGGCCGCTGTCCCCGGAATTTGCCGTGGTTCTCGACACCGGTTACATGAAGGGCGCGGACCTGTGGCACATGGCTACGGCGCTGTACATCGCTCCAGACCCGAGCGAGATGTACTTCATCACGCTTGACAGGAAGCAGCAGGCAACAGCTTCGGTATTGGGATTTCAGACCTGAACGCCCCTGGCGGGCCTTTGTGCTATCTTTTCCGGCAGGCAATAACGGCAGTCTGATCTCGGGAGGCGGGACATGGCCTTGACAGTCGCTCTAACCCTGAACGGCAAGCCGGTCTCCGCCGAGGTGGAAGGCCGGACCCTGCTGGTTCAGCTAATTCGCGAGCATTTCCGGCTGACGGGCACCCACGTGGGCTGCGACACCAGCCAATGCGGTGCCTGCGTGGTACACATGAACGGCAAGTCGGTCAAGAGCTGCACTGTGCTGGCCGCGCAGGCGGACGGTGCGGAGGTCGACACCATCGAGAGCGTGGCCGAGAACGGCGAGCTTCATCCCATGCAGCAGGCCTTCAAGGACAACCACGGACTGCAGTGCGGCTTCTGCACGCCGGGAATGGTCATGAGCGCCCTGGACCTGGTGGCCGGCAATCCGGACCCCAGCGAGGCGGAAATTCGGGATTGGCTGGAGGGCAACCTCTGCCGTTGCACGGGCTACCACAACATCGTCAAGTCGATCGCGGCCGGTGCCCGGGCCATGAGGAGCTAGCGGTATGGATGGTATGGACACTGGAATCGGCGCCGCGGTCAAGCGCACAGAGGATTTTCGATTTCTGACC
This sequence comes from Candidatus Rariloculaceae bacterium, assembly GCA_965221035.1. Classification (GTDB taxonomy): domain Bacteria; phylum Pseudomonadota; class Gammaproteobacteria; order Steroidobacterales; family Rariloculaceae; genus UBA6522. Next base: position 1,538,741 of record OZ244860.1, on the reverse strand, counting down.
GGACAAGGCAATTACACGGACGATATCGTCAGACCGGGCCAGGTTCACGCGGTGTTCGTTCGTTCCGTGGTGGCCCACGCCAACCTGCGCTCGGTGGATGCCGGGGCTGCCAGGAGCATGCCCGGCGTGGTGGCGGTTTTCACGGGCGATGACATCGAGGGGGTCGGCGGCGTGCCCTGCGGATTCGCCCCCGACGGTGGGCCCATCAACGAACCGCCCCGCCCGGTGCTCGCGCAGGGAAAGGTTCGTTTCGTGGGCGACATGATCGCCATGGTCGTCGCCGAAACCGTTGAACAGGCCAGGGACGCGGCCGAGGCGGTCGAGGTGGACTACGACGAACTTCCCGCGGTGGTCTCCATGGCGGCGGCGCAGGCCGACGGCGCCCCGACCATTCACGACCTGGAGGACAACAGCAGTTTCTCGTGGGGAATCGGCGACGCCGATGCCACCGATGCGGCGTTCGCCAGGGCGGATCACGTCACCACGCTTGAACTGGTCAACAACCGCAAGTGCCCGAACGCCATCGAACCGCGGGCAGCCATCGGCGAATATGACCCCGCCAAGGACAGCTACACGCTGTATACCACCAGTCAGAACCCGCACGTGATCCGTCTGCTCATGGGCGCCTTCGTGCTCGGCATCCCCGAGCACAAGCTGCGCGTGGTTTCTCCTGACGTGGGCGGCGGATTCGGATCGAAGATTCCCCATTACCCGGAGGAAATCGCGGTCACCTGGGCGGCTAAACAGGTGGGGCGGCCGGTCAGGTGGACCGCCGAGCGAACCGAGTCCTTCCTCTCCGACACCCACGGTCGGGACCACGTCACCCGGGTGGAGCTGGCGTGCGCGTCCGACGGCAAGTTTCTCGGCCTGCGAGTGCACACGGCGGCCAACATGGGCGCCTACCTTTCGACCTTCGGGCCGCTGATCCCGACCTATCTCTATGCGACGCTGCTGGCGGGTCTTTACACCACACCCGCGATCCGATGCGACGTCGACGCAGTTTTCACCAACACCGCGCCGGTCGATGCGGAGCGGGGCGCCGGACGGCCGGAAGCCACTTTCCTGCTGGAGAGGGTGGTGGAGACCGCCGCGCGGGAACTCGGTATCGACCCGCTGGAAATCCGCCGCCGCAACTTCATCCCATCCGATGCCTTTCCTTACCAGACGCCGGTGGTCGTGCAATACGACAGTGGCGACTACGACGGGATCCTGGATCGTGCCGCCGAAGCGGCCGACTATGCCGGGTTCGCCCGGCGTCGGGAAGAAGCCAGGGGGCGGGGCCGGTTGAGGGGCATCGGCGTGGCGGGCTACATCGAGGCCTGCGGCATGGCGCCATCGAATGTGGCCGGGATGATCGGCGCCCGTGCGGGGCTGTTCGAGGCCGCCCAGGTGCGCGTCCATCCCACCGGTTCGGTGACTGTCTACACCGGTTCCCATTCCCACGGGCAAGGTCACGAAACCACGTTCGCCCAGATCGTCTCCGACCGCCTGGGCATTCCCTTCGAGAACGTGGAGGTGGTGCACGGGGACACCGACCAGATTCCCTTCGGCATGGGCACCTACGGCTCCCGATCACTGGCCGTGGGCGGTTCGGCGATTTCCATGGCGCTGGACAAGATCGTCGCCAAGGGAACCAGGATCGCGGCCCATGCACTGGAAGCCGGCGAGGCGGATATCGACTTCGAGTCCGGCGAGTTCCGGGTGCGCGGCACCGACAAGTCGGTGGGTTTCGGCGATGTCGCGTTGTCGGCCTACGTGCCCCACAATTATCCGCTCGACGAGCTTGAACCGGGTCTGGACGAAAGCGCGTTCTACGATCCGGCCAACTTCACGTTCCCGTCGGGCTGCCACATCTGCGAAGTGGAGGTGGACCCGGAAACCGGCACCACGCAGATCGTCAACTGGAACGCGGTGGACGACTTCGGCAAGATCATCAACCCGATGATCGTTGACGGCCAGGTGCATGGCGGCATTGCTCATGGCGTGGGTCAGGCGTTGCTGGAGAACTGCGTATACGACGAAGAATCGGGACAGCTTCTGTCCGGCTCGTTGACAGACTACTGCGTTCCACGGGCGGACGATCTGCCCAGCTTCCACATCGAGACCACGGAGACGCCCTGTCCCCACAACCCGCTGGGCGTGAAGGGTTGCGGCGAGGCCGGCGCCATCGCCGCGCCCGCGGCGCTGATCAACGCCATCACCGATGCGATCGGCGTTGCCCACGTGGACATGCCGGCCACGCCGGAAAAAGTCTGGGCGGCGCTGCGGGCGGCGCAAGGAGAATAGCGGCCATGTACGAGTTGAATTATCAACGCGCAAGCTCGGTATCCGACGCGGTGGCGCGCTCGGCCGGGTCCGACGATGCCTCCTACCTTGCCGGCGGCATGACGCTGATTCCGGTGCTCAAGTTCAGGCTCGCCGCGCCTTCCGAGGTCATCGATCTGGGCGGCCTCGACGAACTCAGGGGCATTCGGACGGACAACGGAGTCGTGTTGATCGGTGCCATGACCACGCACGCGGAAGTGGCCGCATCAGCCGAGGTGCGGCAGGCGATTCCCGCGCTTGCCGGCCTGGCTGAATCCATTGGCGATCCCCAGGTGCGCAACTGCGGCACCCTCGGCGGGTCCATCGCCAATGCCGATCCCGCGGCGGACTATCCGGCGGCTGTCGTGGGCCTGGGCGCCACCGTGCGCACCAACTCACGGACCATCGGCGCGGATGACTTCTTCACCGGCCTGTTCGAGACCGCGCTTGATCCCGGCGAGCTTGTCACCGAGGTGAGCTTCCCCGTTCCGGACCGGGCGGCCTACATGAAGTTCCCGAATCCGGCGTCCCGCTACGCGATCGTCGGCGTGATGGTCTCCCAGAGCGGCGACCGTGTCCGAGTGGCGGTGACCGGCGCCGGCGGCAGCGTCTTTCGGGTGCCGGAAATGGAGCGGGCGCTGGAGGCGAATTTCGCCCCCGAGGCCGTGGCGGGTATCGAGGTATCGGCGGACGGCCTCAACGAAGATCTCCATGCGTCGGCCGGGTACCGTGCCCACCTTGTCACCGTCATGGCCAGGCGCGCCGTGGCGGCGGCCGGCTGAAAGCGCCGCCCGCGACGCGGGCTCTTCCACGCGGTCCCGCAACGGGCAGGTGGTTCGAGCACCGGTGGAGATTCCCGCAAGCGTCGACCGGACCGAGGCCATGCTGGGTTCCGGCCGCTACGTGGCGGAACGCGGTCTGGCAACCGCGGTATTCCTGGCGCTGAAGCTGAACCGCCCGCTGTTTCTCGAGGGCGAGGCCGGCGTTGGCAAGACCGAGGTGGCCAACGTCCTGGCGGCCGCGCTGGGCCGCCGCCTCCTGCGGCTGCAGTGCTACGAAGGGCTGGATGTGGCCTCCGCCGTCTACGAGTGGAACTACGCCCGGCAGATGATCGAAATCCGCCTCGCCGAGGCGGCGGGCGAACGGTCCCGGCAACGGCTCGCCGACGATGTCTTCGATCGGAAATTTCTCGTCGAGCGGCCGCTGCTGCAGGCGTTGGCGCCCCACGAAGGAGGTCCACCGGTACTGCTGATCGATGAGCTGGACCGGGCCGATGAACCGTTCGAAGCATACCTTCTGGAAATTCTGGCGGACTTTCAGGTCTCCATTCCGGAGATCGGCACGATCAAGGCGGACAGTCCGCCCGTGGTGATCATCACGTCCAACCGGACGCGGGAGATTCACGACGCGCTGAAGCGGCGCTGCTTCTACCACTGGATCGACTATCCCTCCGCCGAACGGGAACTTGCGATCGTCAAGGTGAAAGTGCCCGACGCGGAGGAGCGTCTGGCCGGGGAGATCGTCGCCTTCGTGCAGCGGCTTCGAGGTGAGGACCTTTTCAAGGCGCCGGGGGTTGCCGAGACCCTGGACTGGACCCGGGCGCTGTCCGAACTCGGGATCGTCAGCCTCGAACCCGGGGTGGTCAGTGATACGTTGGGCGTCATCCTGAAGTACCAGGACGATGTAGCCACGGTGCGGGGCGCACCCTCCGCGCGGATCCTGGAGGAGATTCGAACCGGCAGCCGCGCCGTACCGACCGGTCGATGACCGCGAATGCCAACCGACCGATGACCGCGGACGACGCCGGCCGATGACCGCGAATGCCGACCAGCCGATGACCACGGACGCCTTCGCCCAGCCCCCCGAGCGACTGCTCAACCATCTTGCCGGCTTCGCCAGGGCGTTGCGCAGGGTCGGACTCCCGGTGGGCCCGGAAAACCTGATGAACGCGGTGCGGGTGGTGGAGGCAGTGGGCATCTCCCGGCGCGGCGACCTGTATTGGGCGCTGCATACGGTCTTCGTCAAGCGTCCCGACCAGCGGGAATTCTTCGACCAGGTCTTCTTTCTGTTCTGGCGCAGTCCCGGCGCTCTGGAAGGTGGTATCGGCGATGCGGCACCGAAACGGGAGGGATGGCGGCCGCTCAGCCGCCGGGTGGCGGAAGCGCTATTGCGGGAACGGGATCAGGCGCGCGCTCGGACGAATGTGCAATCGGAGTTCGACGCCCGATTGACCTGGTCCAGTCAGGAGCGACTGAGAACCAGGGATTTCGAGGAGATGACCGGCGAGGAACTGGCCGAGGCCCAGGCGGCGGTGCGGCGCATGGTGCCCCTGGTGAAGCCTGCCCCCGGGCGCCGTTTTCGGACACATCCCCGGGGGCTGCGCATCGACCTGCGCAAGACGTTGCGGGCGTCGATGCGCACTGGTGCCGATACGATTCCACTGGTGCGCCGGAGGCGGCGCGACCGGCCGCCGGGTTTTACGGTGCTTTGCGACATTTCCGGCTCCATGTCCACCTACTCGCGCGTCTTTCTGCATTTCGCCCATGCCCTGACGAGACGGAATGGGCGCGTGTCGACCTTCCTGTTCGCCACCCGGCTCACCCATGTCAGCCGCTGCCTTGGCGACCGGGACGTGGACCGGTCCCTGGATTCGGCCGGTCGGCTGGCGAGGGATTGGGAAGGCGGCACCCGCATCGGCCATTGCCTGCACGTGTTCAACCGCGACTGGTCCCGGCGGGTTCTGGCCCAGGCGCCCACCGTGCTGCTGGTCAGCGACGGGCTGGACCGTGATGCCGGAGAGGGCCTGACCCGGGAAATCGAGCGCTTGCACAAGTCATGCCGAAAGCTGATCTGGCTGAATCCGCTGTTGAGCTACGACCAGTTCCAGCCCCTGGCCGCCGGCATCCAGGCCATCCTGCCCCACGTGGATGAATTCCTTCCAGTCCACAACCTCAAGAGTGTCGCGGCCCTGGCGGCGGTTCTTTCCGGCGACGCAAGGCGACCCGGAGCGCGCCTGCCTATTCGAACTGGAGATGGCGCCGGGCCGTTTCAGGATCGCATGGAACGTCGCTGAATTCGTGGTCGCGGATCTTGTCGTAGCCGCCCTCCCGGGTGTAGGGGGCGGCAAGATACTCGGGGTCCTCGACCGTGATCGACACGTCCATTCCAAAACCGTCTTCGGAGAGCCTGAATCGCTCGATGACCCGCTTCCGCTCGCTGGAATCCAGGCCTCTGGCGATTCCCCAGCGCGTCGGCGCGAATCCGGTGGTCTCCACCACCAGCGTGCCGTCGTCCTCAAAATGCCCGACCGAATGGCCGAGCGAGTCCGGCTGCCGGTCGGGCGGCGGACCCGCACCGTCCAGGTGGATGATTCGGACGGCAGTGGATTGGTCCTTTTCGATGACGATCCGGTCGGACTCACGGATCCAGCGATGGGTGTAAGCTGCCAGCGTAATGGACGGAACGCCCGCGGGCTGGCAGTCGAAGCTGGGCGAATCGTTGGGGTCGTAAGCGTCGATCAGGGCCTGCCCGCGGTCGTTGACGGGATAGCCCTCCGGCGCGCCGAAGCCGCCCACCAGGGATTGCAGCAGGGTGGCGCGGCGATTCCACGCCCCGGAGAAGTCGGTGGAGGCTGCAAGCGCCCGCCGCGTCGGATTGCCGCCGGTTTCCACGGGTATCCGGAACGAGTAATAGGTTTCACCGTCGGTGCCGGTGACGCTGTCCAGAAGACCGAATCGCTTCGAAGGATCCCGGTTGGGGTTGGCGACCACTGAAACGAGTTCGCCGGCCTGGAACGTATCCGCCTGCCAGCCAAAGCGGGTCAGGCCCGCGATGGAGTGACCCTCGAACGTCCACCGCGCGTCGTCCCCGTCGTCATCGGGAACATCCACCACCATGTAGACGTGCGGGCTGCGCCAGGCCAGCTCCACCACCGTGCCCTCGACGCGAAAGGTCTCGTCCAGCAGAAACGGCGCCCGCGAATGGTGCGCCGCCGCTGGGGTTGCGAGCGGCACGAGAACAACCAACAAGATCCAGCGCACGGCGTTGCCTCCTTGTCGAACGCTGCTCTTCGCCACGTCGCCTGCGGCAGTCCGCGGGTCGGGTCTAACCCCGACCCGCGCGGTGTTTGCGCAACCGAGTCGTATCAGGACCCACGTGCACCGTCGACGCTGAACTTGCCACCGCCCACGGCGGCGATGTACAGGAACAGGAAGCAGTACAGCACAGCCGCATCGCCGCCGTTGCCGATGGTCCAGAGGAAGAACCCGCGCGGCGCGTGCGCCAGCCAATAGGCGAAGGCCATCAACCCTGAACACAGGAAGGCCACCGGACGCGTGAACAGGCCGATCAACAGCAGGACTCCGCCCACCACTTCGATCAGGCCCGCGACGCCCGTCATGGAAAGCAGTTCATACGGGCCGCGCGCATCGACCGGAAACCCGAACATTTTCTGGGTTCCGTGCTGCAGGAACATGAAGGCCGAGACGATTCTGGTGATTCCGAGAATTTCGCCGCTGTTTTCTTCGAGCCTGGTTTGAATTGCATTGATCATCGTCGCTCCCTTTCCGGGTCGTTCCCGGTTGTCATGATTCTTCCCTGGCGGGGCCGGCGCATGGTCTCGCAGGGCCGACGCGTAGACAATTTACACGTTGGCGGGTTGCCGGTCCAATCGAACAAGGCGTCTGCACGACTGGCCGGTCCCCCAATTCCCGTTGATTCCGCCCGCTTGGCGGGACAGGAAACCGGAGACAGGTTATTCTCCCGTCGCGATCCCATGAACAATCAATCCATCATTTCCATCCAGGGTCTTTCGAAGACGTACGACGGCGGGTTTCAGGCGCTCAAGGACGTTGATCTTCAGATTCGCAAGGGTGAGATCTTCGCCCTGCTGGGACCCAACGGGGCCGGAAAGACCACGTTGATCAACATCGTCTGCGGCATCGTCAATCCCACCGAGGGCCAGGTCACCGTGAATGGCCATGACATCATCGCCGAATACCGCGCGACCCGTTCCATGATCGGGCTGGTGCCCCAGGAGATGCCCACCGAGGCGTTCGAGACCGTGTGGGATACGGTCAGCTTCAGCCGCGGCCTGTTCGGCAGGCCGGCCAATCCCGGTCACATCGAGTCGGTGTTGAAGTCCCTGTCGCTGTGGGACAAGAAGGACAACAAGATGATGACCCTCTCGGGGGGAATGAAAAGGCGCGTGCTCATCGCCAAGGCACTCTCCCACGAACCTCGGATCCTGTTCCTGGACGAGCCCACCGCCGGGGTGGACGTGGAGTTGCGCCAGGACATGTGGAAACTGGTCCGCAGCCTGCGGGATTCCGGGGTCACCATCATCCTGACGACCCACTACATCGAGGAGGCCGAGCAGATGGCCGAACGGGTCGGCGTCATCAACCGGGGCAGCCTGATCCTCGTTCAGGACAAGCAGGAATTGATGCGCCGCCTGGGCAACAAGCAATTGCGGCTGCACTTGCACGAGCCGCTGGAGTCGATCCCCGAGCGGTTGTCGGATTTCGACCTCGAATTCGTGCCGGAATCCTGTGAGCTCGTTTATACCTATCATTCCCAGTTGGAGCGGACCGGGGTGACGACGCTGCTGATCGCGCTGGGCGAGGAGGGCATCACCTTCCATGACGTGGACACCAAGCAGAGTTCCCTGGAAGAGATCTTCGTCAACCTGGTGACATGGGAAAAATGAATCTCCACGCAGTCAAGGCCATCTACGTGTACGAAATGGCGCGCACGTTTCGCACGCTCTACCAGAGCATCCTGGCTCCGGTGATCTCCACGTCGCTCTACTTCGTGGTGTTCGGCGCGGCCATCGGTTCGCGCATCACGGCGGTGGAGGGCGTGAGTTACGGCGCGTTCATCGTGCCCGGCCTGATCATGCTGTCGCTGCTCACCCAGAGCATCTCCAACGCGTCGTTCGGCATCTATTTCCCGAAGTTCACCGGCACCATCTACGAGGTCCTCTCGGCGCCGGTCTCCTACGTCGAAGTGCTGCTCGGCTACGTGGGCGCCGCGGCGACGAAGTCGATCATCCTCGGCGCGATCATTCTCGCCACGGCCCGGCTGTTCGTGCCGCTGGAGGTCGCCCACCCGCTGATCATGGCCACGTTCCTTGTCCTGACGTCGGTCACCTTCAGCCTGTTCGGCTTCATCATCGGCATCTGGGCAGACAGTTTCGAGAAGCTGCAGATCATTCCGCTGCTGATCGTCATGCCGCTGACCTTTCTCGGCGGCAGCTTCTACTCTGTGGACATGCTGCCTCCGTTCTGGCAGACGGTGACCCTGTTCAACCCCGTTGTTTACCTGGTGAGCGGTTTCCGCTGGAGCTTCTACGAGTTGGCAGATGTCAGCCTGTGGGTCAGCGTCGGCATGACCAGCGCCTTTCTCGTCGGATGCCTGGTGACGGTGTGGTGGATTTTCAGGACGGGCTATCGGCTCAGGGCGTGACCCGGCCTGTTGAGTGACCCGCCTAGTTTAGACCTGCCCCGTTTCCCACATCCGCAGCAATGCGGGATAAAATGACGGCGTCGCGCCCGTAGCTCAGCTGGATAGAGTACCTGGCTTCGAACCAGGTGGTCGGGAGTTCGAATCTCTCCGGGCGCGCCATGGATTCAAGGGTCCATTCCGGGCGCATTCCCTGGAGGGGCGACAGTGACACAATACGAGCGGTTCTACATTGGCGGCGAATGGGTGGAGCCGCTTTCCGGGCGTCGGCACGAGGTGGTCAACCCGGCCACGGCCGATCCCGTGGCGATGATCGCGCTGGGCTCCTCGGAGGACGCCGAACGGGCGATTGCCGCGGCCAAGGGGGCCTTTGGAAGTTTTTCGACCACGACCCGGGGTGAGCGGCTCGACCTGCTCGCATCGATCACATCGGCCTACGAGAAGCGAATCGGCGAGGTGGCCGACGCCATCTGTTCGGAGATGGGCGCGCCGCTGAAGTCGTTCGCGCGGCCCGTGCAGGCCGCGACCATGCTCGGCCACCTGCAATCCAATGCCGCCATTCTCAAGGACTACGCCTTTTTTGAAGATCACGGCGCGATGCGTACCCAGCGTGAACCGATCGGCGTGTGCGGCATGATCACGCCCTGGAACTGGCCGATTCACCAGATCGGGTGCAAGGTGGTGCCGGCGCTGGCCACCGGCTGCACCATGGTGCTGAAACCCAGCGAACTGGCGCCGCTGTCGGCGCATGTGTTTGCCGACATACTGCACGAGGCGGGCGTGCCTGCCGGGGTCTTCAACCTGGTGGACGGCGACGGGCCGACAGTGGGGACGCTGCTGGCCTCGCACCCGGACATCGACTTCATTTCCTTCACCGGCTCGACACGGGCCGGGGTGGAGGTCTCCAGGGCCGCGGCGCCGACAGTCAAGAAGGTCGGACTCGAACTGGGTGGCAAGTCGGCCAACATCCTGCTGGAAGACGCCGACTTCGAAACGGCGGTCGCAAGGGGGATGGCGGCGATGTTGCGCAACACCGGGCAGAACTGCAACGCGCCGTCGCGGCTGCTGGTGCCCCGGGCGCGGCTGGCGCAGGCGGAGCAAGTGGCGGCCGGCGCCGCTGCCAGGGCCGTGATCGGCGACCCGCGGGACGAGGCGACGACCATGGGCCCGCTGGCCAACAGGCCGCAATTCGAGAAGGTCCAGGGGCTGATCCGCCAGGGAATCGAGGAGGGCGCCCGGCTGGTCTGCGGCGGGCCCGGCAAGCCCGCCGACGACAGCCCCGGTTATTTCGTCAGGCCCACCGTCTTCAGCGACGTTAGCAACGACATGACCATCGCGCGCGAGGAGATCTTCGGGCCGGTGATGTGCATCATTCCCTACGACAGCGAGGAGGAAGCCGTCGAGATCGCCAATGACACGGAATACGGACTGTCGGGCTATGTGTCGAGCACGGATCTGGAACGCGCCCAGGCGGTCGCCGGCCGGCTCCGTTCCGGCAACGTGCATGTCAATGGCGCCGCGCCGGATTTTCAGGGGGCCTTCGGCGGATACAAGAAGTCGGGCCTGGGCCGCGAGTGGGGTGTGCACGGTTTCGAGGAGTACCTGGAGATCAAGTCGATCTTCGGTTATCACGCCGCCTGAGCGGCATTGCGCAAGGGTCGATGGCGGATCCAGGCAGGCTACGATGGTCTCTACAGCGACAGACGGATGTTAATGAGTCGGCGTCGAGGCAAGGCGCGCGGGGGGCTTGGCGGCCAGCATGGTCAAGTGGAAGGTTGAGTGGAGGCGGACGATGAGACCGGGAGTTTTCAGGCCGTGGGCCGCGTGTGTCGGTGCCGTTGCGGGCATCGTGTTCAGTGCGGGCGTGTTGCACGCCCAGGAACCGCCGGAGGTACGGGTCCTGAACGCATCGCCCTATGTCATCGCGGCGGATCCCGAGTTGAGCGACTACGTTCGGGACACGGCATCGGCAGCGGCCGCCGAGCACTGTGCCGGCTGCCACGGCGCCGACCTGAGCGGTGCACCGGGCGTTCCCGACCTGACGGACTTTGACTGGCTGTGGGGCGTCACTGGCCAGGAAACCAACGATGTTGCCCCGGTGATGGCGATCCAGCAGACGCTGCTCTACGGCGTACGCAACCGAGACTGTCCCGAGGACCAGCTGAGCTACGGCGCCTGTGCGGACACACGCTACTCGGAGATGCCGGGATATGCCGTACTGGGATTCACCGAGGAGCAATTGAGCGATCTGACCGAGTGGGTCGTGGACCTTGCCGGTGGCGATGCGGATGAGGCTGCCGTGGCGCGCGCCGAACCCCTGGCGCCCCTGTGCGCCGAATGCCACGGTGACGACAGTTACGGCTACGTGCCCTATGGCGGTCCCAACCTGCGCGATGACATCTGGCTCTACGGCAGTGATCGGGATGCAATTTACGATGTCATCGCCAACGGCCGGCTGGGCGTTTGTCCTCCCTGGGCAGACACATTGGATGCGGCCACCATCAAGTCGCTGGCCGTGCACATCTGGAATACGTCGTTGGGGTTTTGAACCGTACTGCCCATCTTGGAGGGAATTCGATGAATACGCCTGATTTGTCTGTTGCACCCGCCAGTCGTTGGATTGCCACCACGGTCGCGGTCGCCGCGCTGATGGGCACGGCTCCGGCCTGGTCGCAGGGCGATGAGGCGGTGGCCGCGATTCGCACGGCAATCCGGGATGTGGGCAAGGAGTCCGTGCCCGTGATCTCGGGCCCGACACAGGAGCTGTACCTCGACCTGCACCGCCGCGCCGACCGGTCGGGGGTGGAGATCACGCGGGACATCGCCTACGGACCCCACGAATTGCAGGGATTCGACCTCTACGTGCCCGAACAGCCGCCGGTGGAGCCGATGCCGGTGGTCGTCTACCTGCATGGCGGAGGCCTGGTCCGAGGCGACAAGGTCGTCGCCGGCACCGACGGACTGATGTACGGCAACATCACCACCTTCTTCGCGCGCCACGGCATTATCGGCATCAACGCCAACTACCGCCTGGTGCCGGAGGTCCAGTGGCCCGCCGGTGCGGAGGATGTGCGCGGCATCGTGGAATGGATACGGGAGAATATCGGCGACTACGGCGGCGATCCGGAATCCGTATACCTCATGTGCAACTCGGCCGGCTGCGCCCATGCGGCCACCTACATCTTCCATCAGCCCCTGCACTTCGAAGATGGCTCCGGCGTCGCCGGCGCCTTGCTGAGTTCAGGCGGATTCAGTTCCGGAAACGCCGACTACTACGGTGACGACGAAGCCGTTCGCTCCCGGCGCTCGGTGGCCGCCCTGATCGAGGCATACGACGGCCCCCAGGTGCCGATCTTCCTGTGGAGCGCGGAGCTGGACATGCACGGTATCGAGCTGGGCGTGGCGGAGGTCTACCTGGCGCTATGCGGAAAGTTCGGCGACTGTCCGCAGATGACCCAGTTCCTGCACCACAATCACCTGTCCCATGTGCAGAGCATCAATTCGGAGGATGACACCGTGGCCATGGCATCGCTGGACTTCATTCGGAGGCACCGGTAAGCGAGGCGGTCGACACGCGCGGTAACGCGAATCCCGCCGACGGGCCGGTGTCGGCGTGAGAATTTCCGACGGGCTGGCTTCGGCGTCTGCTTCGGCTGAACCGCGCTACTGGCGGTCTCGAAACAGCCGCACCTGGTCGTTGAAGTCCTCCGCGACCGCTTCCATGGCATCGATGACCCGGTTGTAAGTGGATGTAAGGTAAGCCCGCTCCTCCCTGGCCAGATCGGGGGCGTCGATGACCTCCGAAAGGCACTCCAGGTGCTCGTCGCTGGCCGCCATGAAGTCCCGCACTGCCGATTGGCTGGCAACCATCTCGTCCATGGTCGCCGAGCGGGCGTCGACGACGGCCGGAAGCTCCGGCGGAACGCAGTGTCGCACCCGCTCGGTCACGCTGGGCATCGTGAGCTGGGTGGTACCGCCCACCACAGGTTCGTCCGGCACCAGTTCCAGAAACGCGTCAAGGGCCGCGGCGAACCCGGGGTGGGTCTCGTCGGCGACGCGCAGGTATTCCTCCAGCGCGGCCACGGCGGCGGCCTCATCGTCCACTTCGATGGCGATCCGCGACTCGGTGATCAACAGGTCCGCATCCATGGTTCCGCAGGCGTTTCTGAACTGGCGAAACCAGTCAAAGGCCGCGGGAAAGTCCTCGGCGGCCACGGCTGTGGCAATCTGGTCCCGCAGCGGCGCGTGGCGCTCCGGGTGGGGCAGGTGGTCGTAGAATGCCTCCACCAGGCGGGAAACCGAGTTGATTCCGATCAGAGGATCGGTCACCTCGCCCGAAAAGCCACCCCTGGCCCCCGTCGGAAGCGCGCCGATCCCGTCGACGACTTCCATACCTTCGATGACACGGCCGAAGACCGTGTAGCCGGGTTCGCGGCGCGTGGCATCCAGGGCCGGATTGTCCGTCAGGTTGATGAAGAACTGGGACGAAGCCGAGTCGGGATCGTCCGAGCGCGCCGCAGCGACGGTGCCGCGTTCGTTGTCTTGGCCGTTGCGCGACTCGTTCGGCACGGTGCCGCCGGGTCGCTTGCCGCGCAACTCGTGGTCGAACCCCCCGCCCTGGACGACGAACCCATCGATGACGCGGTGGAAGACCGTTCCCGCGTAGAAGCCCCGGTCCGCGTAGTCGAGGAAGTTGGCCACGTGGGCTGGCGCATCGTCATCGAACAGCTCGATGACCACTCGGCCCGCGTCGGTGCAAATGACGACATCCGTTGCCGCGGCGGGCGCGATTGCGCCCAGGCCGAGGGTCAGAGCAAGTGAATGGCGCACGGTGGGCATGGGGCGCATAGATATAGGGCTTGCCATCCGGGCTGTCAACAAGCGGAGCGCAACCGCGATCACAACGCGCGGTCGACCGGAGGGCGCCCGTTCGGGCGGCCCGCCGGATCCGGATTGATCGTCGTACCCATGGACTCCACCACGGCATCGTGAAGCGCCGGACGAAGCTGCGCCAGCAGCGAATTGTCGCGGGTCGGGTGAACCCGGTTGGTCAGCAGGATGACGAACAGGTCCCTGTTGGGGTCCATCCACATGGAGGTTCCGGTAAAGCCGGTATGCCCGAAGGCGGCGGTCGTGAAATGCTGTCCGCAGGAACTGCCTGGCGCAGGCGTGTCCCAACCCAGCGCCCGGCTGCTTTCGTCCACGAGTCCGGCCCGGCGGGCAAACCGCGCCACGGTCGACGACCGGAAAAACGGGACGCCGTTCAGCTGGCCGCCGTTGAGCCACAGCTGCGCGAAGGGCACCAGGCTTCGCGCCGTTGCGAACAGGCCCGCGTGGGGCGCCACCCCACCGAGGCGGCTGGCGTTCTCGTCGTGCACCTGCCCGATCAGTACGCCGCCCCGGTCCGGGTCGTCCTCGGTCGGAGCGATCCGGCACCGAAGAGACGCCGGAGGGTTGAAGTGGATGTCGTCCATGCCCAAGGGTGCGAATATCCTGTCCGTAGCAAGCCGATCCAGCGTGGTTCCCGTCAGTCGTTCCAGCACCGATCCCAGCAAGAGGAAACCCAGATCGGAATAGACCGTGCGGGAACGCGGCTCGTAGTCGAGGGGCATTTCGCAGATCCGCCTCAGGTAGTAACCCGCAATGCCCGAGGCCGGTTGATCCTGCGCCTGCCGGTACAGGTCGGTCCACCAGAGCAAGCCGCCGCAATGGGCCAGCAGGTCAGCGATGGTGACGCGGTTCCTGGCGCCGCCTGCGAATTCCGGAACATGGCGGTTGACGGGTGCGTCGAGATCGAGGCGGCGGGCCTCATACAGCGACATGACCAGCGGCGTGGTGACGAGGACCTTGGTAAGGGAGGCCAGGTCGTAAATCGTGTCGGCTGTCACCGGGTCGGCACCGGGGGCATAGCTGAGGCGGCCCAGGGCGCGCTCGACCAGGACGGTGTCGCGGGTCCCGACCGTGACCACCGCTCCCGGCGTGGCGCCGGCCTCTATGGCGGGAAGCAGAATGTCGTCGATTCGGTCCTTCATGACGGAAAGCGGTGGGTGCGACACCGGATCATTTCAACACGGCGGTGGCAATTGTGCGCCATTTCACCATCTGCGGTTAAGATAAGCGGCAGGAAAGAACCTTGGACCTTACAGGACTTCATGTATGAGTCTCACATTACAAACCCCCAAGATTCTCGTCGTGGACGACGAGCCGGACCTGGAACCGCTCATGCTGCAACGCATGCGCCGGGACATCCGCAAGGGCCGCTATGAGTTTGTCTTTGCCTGCAACGGCCTCGAAGCGCTTGAGGTGCTGGAGCAGGATTCAACCATCGACATGGTGCTGTCCGACATCAACATGCCGCGCATGGACGGGCTCGCCCTGTTGTCGCAGATCGCCAAGGTGGCCCCCAACCTGCGCTCGGTGATCATTTCCGCGTACGGCGACATGAAGAATATCCGCACCGCCATGAACCGCGGCGCATTCGACTTTGTCACCAAACCCATCGACTTCGACGATCTGCGCGTCACCATTGACCGAACGCTCACTCACCTGGCCGAGTGGCGCGAGGCGATCGCCTCCCGCGACAAGTTGATCACCTTGCAGAACGAACTGGATGTCGCCACCAAGATCCAGCAGTCCATCCTGCCGACTGAATTTCCCGGCGAGGACGGATACGAGGTTTTCGGCCACATGGAGGCGGCGCGAAACGTCGGAGGCGATTTCTTCGATGTGCTGAGGCTCGAATACGGGCGGGTCGGACTGGCCATTGCGGACGTGTCCGACAAGGGCGTGCCGGCCGCGCTGTTCATGATGTCCACGCGAACGCTTCTCAAGGGCACGGCGATTGGCGGGAGCGAGCCGGGAGACGTGCTGCGGGAGGTGAACGACCAGCTCTGCGACGAGAACGAAGCGGCGATGTTCGTCACCGTGCTGTACGCGGTCTACGACCCGAAGACCAGGGAACTCACTTACGCGAACGGTGGTCACGACAGTCCCCTGATCATCCATGCGGACGGCAGCTCCACGCTTCTGCAGCCGACCAAGGGCATCGCGCTGGGTGTCATGCCCGGACTGACCTATGATCAACAGACCATCAAGCTGCAACCCGGCGACTCGGTCGTGCTGTATACCGACGGCGTCACCGAGGCGATGAACGCCGATGGCGAGCAATACGGCCTGGATGACCTTCGCGCCATGTTCGCCCGCGACGCGCCCACGAGTTCCGGCAATGCCACCATGGCCATATTCGACGCGGTACATCGGTTTGCCCAGGATACGCCCCAGTCCGATGACATCACCTGCCTGACGCTGCGGCGCGGAGACGACGGTAACTGATCGCTCCGGCGCCAAACCCGGGGTGATCCGTTGAATCGCATGAGCCGTTCGTTCAGACGACCTTGGATCCGGCGCCTCGGGGGCTTCGCGGCACGCCTCGGCAAGCCGCACGGTGCCTGGGGAGGTCTCGGAAAGTCGCGGCGCCGCTCGTACGGGCTGGTTGCGGGGACGGTCTGTCTGGGACTCGTGGCGTGCTCTCCGGAGACCGGGGAGCTGCCGGCCACGCCGGCAGCGCCGGCGCCTGAGCCCGAGTTCTCCCAAACCCTTCCCGACGCGGAGGTTGAGGCGACCCACGGCGTTACCGGCGAGAGCGTGCTGTTCGGGCAGTCGGCGGCATTCACCGGTCCCGCCCGGGAGCTCGGCCTGGGCATGCGACGCGGCATCGAGGCGGCGTTTCGGGAAGTCAATGATCGCGGCGGCGTGCATGGTCGCGTGCTTGAGCTGGTGTCCCTGGACGATGCCTACGAACCTGACGCGGCAGTGGTGAATACGCTGCAACTCATCGAGCAGGAACGGGTGTTCGCGCTGATCGGCGCGGTGGGCACGCCGACATCACGGTCGGCCACGCCGGTCGCCGCCGAGGCCGGCGTTCCCTATATCGCGCCATTCACCGGCGCCGCGTTCCTGCGCGATTCCGCACTGGATAATGTGATCAACCTGCGGGCCTCGTACCGGCAGGAGACCGAGGAAATGGTTGCCCGCCTGACCGGTGACCTGGGCATCGACCGCATCGCGGTCATGTACCAGGATGACTCGTTCGGACGCGACGGATACCAGGGTGTGCGCCTGGCGCTGGAGCGAAGGGGCATGGAACCAGTGGCGATCGGACTGTATCCGCGCAATACCGACGCGGTGAAAACCGCCTTGCTGGACCTGCGCCAGGGGGAACCGCAGGCGGTGATCATGATCGGCGCCTACCAACCCGTATCGACACTGATCCGTTGGGCCCGGCACACCGGTTTGGAGGCGGTGTTCCTGACCGTGTCGTTCGTCGGCAGCAACGCCCTGGCGCAGGCGCTGGGGGAATCGGGAGCCGGGGTGGTGGTAACGCAGGTGGTGCCTTTCCCCACCGACGATTCGCTGCCGGTTGTTTCCAGCTACCAGGACGCGCTCGCCGCCCACGCTCCGGACGCCATGCCCGGATTCGTCTCCCTGGAGGGTTACCTGGCCGGCCGTCTCGCCATCGAAGGACTGCAGCGGTGTGGTGCGGAACTCAGCCGGGAGTGCTTCCTTGACAGCTTGCGCAGCACGGGAACCGTGGACATCGACGGCTTCGAGCTGCGTTACGGGGACGGCGACAACCAGGGCTCGGATGCGGTCTTCCTGACCGCCATCGGCGATGCGGGCGCCTACCTCCCCATAGCGGGCATTCGGACGACGGGGCCATGAAGCGCTGGCTCAAGGCCATCAACAAGGCTCGCTCGCGGATTTCCACCCAGCTCTATCTCACCATCGGAGTGGCCGTCGTGCTGACCCTTTCGGCGAGCCTCGTGGGGTGGTTCCTGCTCAACCGGGTGGGCGAGGTTCAGCGGGTCGTCAATGAGGGCAGCGTCCCGGACATGGCGGCGGCATTCGGTGTGGCGCAGTTCAGCAGTGCCCTGGTGGCCGCCGCGCCCCGTCTGACGGCGGCCGCGACCGAGGACGATTTCCGCGACATCATGATCGACATCGACGGCTCTCGTGTCGCCTTCGAGGCGAGGCTGGAGGTGCTTGAGGGGATGGACGCGGACCCGGGAAGGTTCGAGCGCATCCGGGCGTATTCCGACATGCTGATCTCGAATATCCAGGCACTGCGCGGAGAGGTTGCCGCGTCGTTCGAGCTTACCGAACGCCGCGAGGCGCTGCGTCTGGAGCTTGAGGACCTGCGGGTGCAGTTGGACGACATCCTGGTCCCGGCCATCGACAATCAGCTCTTCTATACTGTGACCGGTTACCGGGAACTGGGCGATGCGCCGGCGCCGCGCGCGGAACACTTCTCGGAAGGCGAATTCGGACGCTACCGGTATCTGGCCGAGCTCCAGGCCGACGCGACGCTGTCCACGCAACTGCTGGCGAGCGCGTTCACGCTCACCGAAGCGTCGCTGGTTGAGCCCTTGCGGGAGCGCTTCGAAGCTGCGGCCAGCCGAATCGAGCGCAACCTTTCCGATTTGCGAACGACCCCGCTGCACGCCGAACTCGCACCCGTATTCGCCCGCCTGATCGAGTTGGGCCTTGGGGAGTCCAGCGGCTTCAACCTGCTGATCCGGGAACTGGAATTGGGCGAACTCCAGGTCGCTCTGCTCGCCGGCAACCAGGACATCGCCTTCGACCTGGTCTCGGAGGTCGATCTGCTGGTGAACGAAGCGCAGATGAGCACCCTGGACGCCACCACGGCATCCGAGAATGCGATCCTGACGGGGCGCAATCTGCTGCTGACCATCAGCGCCGTCAGCGTGGGCAGCGCCCTGCTCGTCGCCTGGCTGTTTGTAGGTCGCGTGCTGCTGTTCCGGCTGGAGCAATTGTCGCGCTGGATGCGGCGCATGGCGGGCGGTGATCTCGAAACCACCGTCGACATCGGCGGCAACGACGAAGTGGCCGACATGGCAGCAGCGCTGGAGGTGTTCCGCCGCCACGCCCTGGAAGTTCAGCGCCTGAACCTGGTGGAGAAGCTGGCGAATGAACTGAAGGGCAAGAACGAACAGCTGGAATCGGTGCTGGAGGACCTTCGCAACGCCCAGGATCAGATCGTGATGCGCGAAAAACTCGCCGCCCTGGGCGAGCTGACCGCCGGCGTCGCGCACGAAATCCGTAATCCGCTGAATTTCGTTAAGAATTTCTCGGAAGCGTCGGAAGAACTCATCAATGAACTGAAGGAAGCGCTTGAAGACATTCAGGAACGCGTTCCCGAGGATGATCGAACCTACATCGACGAGATCACCGGCGACCTGGCCGGCAACCTGCAGCGAATCCGTTCCCACGGCGACCGCGCAAACCGCATCGTCCACGACATGCTGCGGATGGGTCGGGGATCGGGTGACCTGCAGCCGACCGACATCAATGGCCTGCTGGACGAATACGCGAAACTCGCCTACCACAGCGCCCGGGCCACCGACTCCGAGTTTCAGATCGATATCCTGAGGGATCTCGATCCCGAGGTCGGCGAAATGGACGTTATATCCCAGGATCTGGGCCGCGTCTTCCTGAACATGGTCGGCAACGCCTGCTACGCCACGGACGAGAAGCGCAAGTCCGCGGAAGTCGACGGTTACGAACCGAGGATCTGGCTCAAGACCCGGCGTGGCGCCAGGAATATCGAGATACGCATCCGCGACAACGGCAGCGGGATGCCGCCCCATGTGGTGGAGAAGATCTTCAACCCGTTCTTCACGACCAAGCCCAGCGGCGAGGGCACGGGCCTGGGTCTTGCCATGTCCAGCGACATCGTTCGAGAGCACGGTGGCACGATCCAGGTGGAAACCGAGCCAGGCGAGTTCACCGAAATGATCATCGAGTTGCCGTTGGAAGCGCCGCTCCAACAGGCGGAGGAGGGCGATTGAACATGGAATCCACCTCACATGCCGGCCGGGCGGTGCCCGCTGTCCTGGCACTCACCTTGGCCGCGCCCATTGCGCAGGCCCAGTCGGCGGCGTCGGGATTGCGCGAAATGGTCACCAATGGAACGACTTCGCTCCGCGTCCGCTATCGGCTGGAGCACGTGGACCAGGCCGACTTCGACGAGCGGGCGCTGGCGTCCACGGCGCTGGGGCGCTGGACCTGGAATTCGGCCCGGTCCGATGCCTGGAGTTTCGGGCTGGAAGCGGATTACGTCTTCTGGGCGGGCATCGAGGACTTCAATTCCACCACCAACGGCAAGACGCAGTTCCCGATCATCGCCGACCCCGAGGGCGGCGATCTCAACCAGGCCTTTCTGAAGTACGCCGTTGACGGGTTGACCGTGACGGCGGGCCGCCAGCGCATCAACCTGGGCTCCCAGCGCTTCGTGGGCGGGGCGGCGTTTCGGCAGAACGAACAGACTTTCGATGCCTTGCGGGTGCAGTGGTTCCGCGGCGATGCAACGCTGGATTACAGCTATGTGAACAACATCAACCGGATTTTCGGGCCGGGCGACGGACTGCAACCCGGGGACTGGTACGGCGACACCCACCTCCTGCGCGGATCCCTGCAGTCGGCGCCGGGCCAGGAGGTCGCCGCATTCGCGTACCTGCTCGACTTGAGCAACGACAACGGCCCGCCCAATTCCAACGCCTCCTACGGCATTTCCTATCGCGGTGAATTCGACCTGGCGACCGTGAACGTCACCCTTTCCCGACAATCCGAGTGGGCCGATAACCCCGTGACCTACAATGCGCCGTTGTACACGTTCCGTGGCGATTTTCCGCTGGGCGGAGAGACCGTGCTGACGCTGGGCTACGAATTGCTTGGCAGCGACGACGGCCGCAGGGCGGTGCGGACGCCCTTGGGGACCATTCACGCCCGCCAGGGATGGACCGACAAGTTCCTCATCGCGCCGCCGGACGGCGTCAGGGACTTGTGGTTCAGTGTGGCGGGAAATCTCGGCGGCGCGAGGCTCATGGGTGTGTACCACGACTTCACCGCGCACCAGGGCGGGCGGAGCTACGGTTCTGAAATCGGTTTCGACGTCACCTACACGCTCCCGAACCGAGTGGGCCTGGAGTTCAAGTTCGCCCGATACGATGCGGACGGGTATGACACAGATACGACCAAGGTCTGGTTCATGGTCGGGTATTCGTTGTAGCGTGTCGGCAGGCTATTGACCGCCAAAGTCCGAGGCATCGAAGATCCGTCGAATGCGGGGGTCTGCGTAGCGGTTCACGGCGGTACGCACTGCAGCGACCAGTCTCTTCCTCTCGTCTCCAAGCGCCTCGATGTCGCCGCGCAGCCAGGCGAGCCGAAAGACGCTTCGAATCGAGACCAGCAGGCGCGCCTGTTTTTCCAGCACAAACAACGTGGCGAACAAACTGACCGGTATCAGGAGTATGGCCAGGATCGCCCAGCCCCATCCGAAGGCCAGTCCAACCCAGATGGTGACGAGCGTGTAGACGGCCAACAGCACCGGAACGGCCGTCGTAACTTTCAGGGTGGCGATATCGTCCACATCGTAGCTGTACCAGGAACTGACCTTTGCGGCCAGCCAGGCGATCGGCAACACGACAATCGCCCCTGGCAGTGCCAGCGGCAGCAGCAGGATGACCAGGGCCGTGCGCCAGACGATCCTCGTCATGGCGATGTGCGCGCTGACAGGGTGGTTGAGTTGATGGTCCTTCAGCCCAAGGAGATCCAGCTGCGTCTGGTACGCCTCGATTTCCGCGCGCAGCCGCTGAATTTCCGGCTCGCCGGCGAACCGCGCATAGTGCTCCAGGAAACGGCGGCTCAGGTCCACATAGATGGACGGCGTGAGATTGGCTGACATGGGTTTGTACAGGCGCCGCGCGGCGTGAATGAAGCGCAACGTGTCCCAGTCGGGAGCGTTCAGGGTGACGCGGGACAGCCGGCCGCGCAGATCCGAGGTGAGTCTTCGTACCGCGTCCGACTTGTCCTTGCCATAGGCCGCCAGACGATGCTTGTCGATGGAGATCGGCACGCCGAAGCGCAGCAGAACCTGGCTTCTGAAACGATGACGATCGAGGTAGGTGAGTCCGAAAGGCACGATCGTGACATAACCGTCAGGGCGCGCGGCGGCGCGCAGGGCCATTCTCGCGGTGCCGGTCTTGAGCGCCGAGAGCTGGCTGTTCGTGTGGCTGATGCCTTCCGGAAAAATCGCCATGCAGCCACCGCGCGCCAGCACTTCGTCCACCCGTTCGAAAGCTTCCCGGTTGTCCGCGTCGGCGCCGTGTTCCTCGCGGCGCATCACCGGCACGGCGCCGAGGGCGTCCAGCAGGCGGGCGAGCAGGGGGATTTTCCACAGTTTCGCGTTGCCCAGGAAGTGCACGGGTCCGCGTCCGGCATGACACATCAGCAGCAGCCCGTCGATCAGCGCGTTGGGATGATTGCCGGCAAGGATCACGGCGCCGCGGTCCGGGATGTTCTCCAGGCCCATCACTTCTATGCGCTTGTAGAAGGTGCGGGCGACAAGCGAAAGGAAGCGGACGAGGGCGCGGTAGAGCATGGCGTGCTATGCCGGTCTGTTCGCCGATGTGAGCGTGGGCAGTACCCAGACGCCGATGGCGCAGATCACCGGAGCACTGGCGGATACCAGCAGGATGAAGGGCATGCTCAGACCGGCCGCGATAGCCGCGCCACCCAGCAAAGGGCTGACGATCGAGCCAAGACGACCGACGCCGAGCGCCCAGCCGACGCCACTTGCACGGGCGTACACGGGGTACAGGCCCGCGGTCATCGACCCCAGGCATAACGACGAACCGCCGACGCAGATCCCCGTCAGTACGGCCGTCACGGCCAGCAAGGGCACGGAGAACGTGGTCAGGCCCAACACCGCCACGAGTACGGCGGCGATCGGGTAGGTCACTCTCAACACGTTCGCCGGTTCAACCCGATCGCTCATGACGCCAAAAGCGACGCCTCCGACCGCGCCGCCGAGCTTGTATAGCGCGTACACATACAGTGCGACGCCCAGAGGAACGTCGCTTTCGCTGAACAGGGTCGGGAGCCACAGGGCGAACAGGAAGATGATCGACTGGTTGGCGAAGAACACGATCCAGACCATCGCCGTGGTGAGCGTCCTGCGTCCACCGAACAACTCGCGGAATCCTGCCATTTTGCCGCCTTGTTGCCGCGCCGGCACAAAGAAATGCTGCCCGGGACGGGCCTGAAACGCCGGATTCACACGTTTCAGCAGGCGCGCGGCCACATCGTCGGCGCAGCCTCGCGACACCAGCAGTCTCACGGATTCGGGCAGCAGCAGCGCGACCGCCAGCGCGGCACCCAGGGGCAGGATGCCCCCCAGCACGAAAATTCCCTGCCATCCGTAGTTCGCAAGTAGCCACGGGGCGACGAACCCGCCGACCACCGAGCCCATGGGTGCGCCGGCGTACATGAGGATCACCAGCATGTTGCGCTTGCGTTCCGGCATGTACTCGGAAGTCAGCGCGATGGCGAGGGGGATGGTCCCCCCGGCGCCGAAACCGGTCATGAACCGGTACAGGGTCAGCTGGATCAGCGTCTCGGCCCGAGCCGACAACAGCATGAACGCGGCGGCGACCAGGAGCAGGACCACCATCGTCCAGCGACGACCGAACGCGTCTGCGGCCGTCCCCGCGATGCTCGAACCGAACAGCACGCCGATCAGGGCAGCCGACAGCGCCGGTGCGAAGACCGAAGGCTCCACGGCCCACGCTTCCGACATGGTCGGAATCACCAGCCCCATGACCACCAGGTCGTAGCCGTCGATCAGCACGACCATCCCGCACAGCGCGACCACCAGGGCATGGAAGCGCCCGACAGGGCTGTTGTTGAGTTGCTCGTCGACGTCGACGCGTTGCTCGGCGACCGCCATCGTCAATCCCGGTTGGCCGTCTTCATTGGGAACCCCGTCAAGCCATTCCGGGCTCGCCACGTGTTGCTCGATTGCATTCTATCCCTGCGTCGGTACGGGTCATTCATCCGCCAATGGAGGGCGGGCGGCTGAATTGTATCGGAACGGGCGTGCTTCGCTCACCCACCCTTGGCTTCAGGTGCGGATTCGGCGAGAGGGACGAGGTGATGTCTGTTTGCCCCGTCCGCAAGGGGCGGGATCTGGCTCGGGAGTGGTCTCGCGCCGCGAGTCACTCACCCGACGGGCGGAATACAGGTCGCTGCCCGAGACTGGCATCCGAGAATTCTTCGTCGCGAAACAGCCTGGGGTAGTAGTAGGTCCTGATGGAGGCGTGAAAGTCGCGCACCCGTTGTTCATACGCCATCGAGGCCGCCATGCCCGTGCCCGCAATGACCTGCAGGGCGCGCTCGGCCAGCGCGGGCGGCGAAAGCCAGGCGAGCATTCCAGCCAGCCGGTCACGCCTGACGCGCCCCTCGCGATACGCCTGTGACAGCGGCTCGACCGTCTGGTCGCCGACTTGCTGGAAGGCGTAGTACCACTTCCACTCGAATGTCTGGCTGACTTCCGCGTAGTCCGACCATTCGGGGTGGCGCTCCATGAAGGGCTCCATCGTCGCGGATTTGGGAAGGTCCCAGGCGTCGTTCACCGCTTCCCTTTGGGTCAACAGGATGTCACCGCCATCAGGTAACGGTACGGCGGCCTCCACTGAATACTCGATGGCCGCGGGGACGACCACGGCAAGCGCGAGCCACGCGCCGAAGAGCGTGGTCAGGTTGATCGGACTGCTCCATCCGAAGCGGTCGACCATCGCGCAAACACACCACCAGAATCCCAGGTGCAAGGTGACAACGAGGCTCGCAAGCGCCAGGTCCGAAATGCCGGTTCCGGCAAGCAGACCGCCGGCCCAGAGTGGAACGGTCAGACAGAGCAGTATCGCCCCAACCCGTAAGGCCGCTCGCGCACGCCAGGGACTGCCTCGGGCCGACGCTGTTGCGCTGAGCAGTTCATAGCGCCCCGCGGCGCGCTCTGAGGATCGCAGATCGTGCAACAGAAGGATCAGCAACAGCGGAGCCAGCATGCTGGCGGCGAACGCGAAGTCGAAACGGCCGATGAGGGCAAAGTCGGGATTTTCCGCGTCCGTCTCGTAAATCTGTCCTTCGATGGCGAGCGCACGGATATTGTGCTTCCAGGGAGAGGTGTCGCGCTGGCCGAGCGCCGCAAAGGCAAAATCCGACGGCGAATCGTAGGTAAGGTGGAAAGTGTAATAGGCCGCGTCTCCCCAGGTCCGGTACAGTCCCGCCGTCACTTCCCGTTCGACGCGGTCAATTTCGATCAATTCGTTCAGGGTCGCGCGCTGCGAGGCGACTTCGCGAAGACCAAGAAAAACCGACACGCCCGCGACAAGCGCCGTGAGTAGCAGCCAAAGCAATGCCGACTGGTCGCTCGCAAGAAAACGGATTTCCCGCGTCGGTCCGGTCATGGCCGTAACCTGCGCGCGGCGACAAGGCCGCCTGCCGTCAGCATCAGGGTCCAGGTGAACAGCATGACCATGGGCGTTCGGGCGCGGGCCAGGCGTTCGCCTGCCGGGGCAGGCTTGAAGGAAAACTCGTCAAGCACGCTCCAGTTTTCGGCCGACATGCGAGTACGTTGTGAGGCTTCGGCGTCGATATTGCGGTTGATGTCATCGATGTAGGCGAGTTGCTCGACATGCACGCGATTCAGGCTCTGCACGAAATCAAAGCGCACGGCCTCGGCTTCGCGCAGGAAACGATGGTGCGCCGCAAGGTCGGTTCCAGACAGCGCGCGGGAGCCTGCCGATACCGCCACGACCGGGGACAGCCAACCAAAGGACGCGGCGAACCGGGCCTGGTCCACTTCGAGGGCCCTGCGCTCTTCGGCATACCGGTTCATCACCTCCGTCACGCCTTCTTCGGCGAACTCGGCGACGACGCCGCGGAAATTGACCGGCAGATCTTCCAGGCGTTCGACGCCGTATTGCGCCAGCAGATTGTCCCGAAGCTGCGCGAAGGCCGGAGCGCCGGCATTGTGGCCATCGCCGACTTCGCGCAGGTCGGCCTGCATGCGCAGGTCGGTCTGTATTGTTCCCGGTGCGGGCATGACCGAACTGGCGGATTCGACGGAAACGCGCGGGACGATCAACGCCGCGCCAAGCCAGAACAACGCCAGTATGCCCAGGGCAGTACCGCGTGACCGGACGCAGGTCGACACGAGCAGGATGAGACCGCACCACACAAGCAAGTGGAGCGCGTAAAGCCCCAGGATCCCGACGCCTGCCAGTGGCGCCGCGCCCCGGCCAATGGCCAGAGCGGTCATGAAGGCAAGCGGCAGCAACAGCGCAAGGGAAACTCCCGCCAAGGCGACCCACTTGGCTACGTAGATCTGGATTCCCGTCACGCCTTGCGCAAGCAGCGGCGCGAGTGTGTTCTCTTCGCGCTCGCGAATGATCAGCCCATGACCCATGGCGATCAGAAGCAAGGGCAGGAACAACTGATATACAAGCGCGACGGTCAGGTTTTCAAAGCCGCCGAGTTCGGCACTCGCCCTCGCGTCGGCGAACATCGCCGTGTTTTGCCGGTGGGCTTCCAGAAAGATCGACTGCCCGGTTACCGAGTCGACGCCGGGGTCGATCATCGACAGGGGCGGGGGTGCGCGGAAGACATAATGCCCGTAATGCAACATTCGGTGCGGGTGGCGATCGGGCTGGGACAGAAAATAGTCTTCGGCGGAGGCCTGCTGCTCCGTTCTTTCCCGTTGCTCCTCGCCCATTCTGAGTGAGGTCACCAGGCTGGTCGTGGTCAGCAACAGCGCAAAGATGGCCAATGCGCCTGAAGCGAGCCTCGACCTCAGCCATAGCCGTGATTCGGCCCGTGCCATGGTGAATATTCGGTTCATCATGCTGCCGCCTGCATTGCGAATGCGGAATGCACCTCCTCGGTGTCGATACGGTCCATTCCAGTTGGCCGGTCGAAGGTGCCGACGAGTTCGCCCTGGTGCAGGAGGCCGATCCGGTCGGCCACATGGCAGGCGCCGTAGACATCGTGGGTAACCAGCAGAATGGTCCGACCATCCTCGGCGAGAACCCTGACCAGCCGGTTGAAATCATCGATCGCCAAGGGGTCCAGACCCGAAGTCGGTTCGTCCAGCAGCAGGATGGGAGCCTCTCTCAGGATGGCCATGGCGATCGCCACCTTTTGGCGCATGCCCTTCGAGTAGGTTTGCATGCGCATTTCGCGGGCCTCAGCCTGCAAGGCAACGCGGTCCAAGGCTGAATCGAGCAGTTGCCGGTCCACGTTCGTCCCCGCGAGCGAAAGGAAATATTGTAGATTTTCGTAGGCATTCAGGTGGCCGTACAAGGCCGCCGCTTCGGGCAGGTAGGCGATGGCCTGGCGTGCGGCGCCGATATCATCGCCCACGTCGCGGCCTTGAACATGCACGCTGCCCATTACCGGCGTGAGGAAGCCGAGAAACGTCAGCAAGGTGGTGGACTTGCCGGCGCCGTTGCCGCCAAGCAGGGCATGAACCTCCCCTTGGGCGACGCTGAAGGATACGTCCTTCAGCACTTCCTGGCCGGAGCGCGTTACGCTGAGCGACTGTGCTTCGAGCATGTGCATCATCTTGATCCCTGAAACAATGGCAATGCCTTGGGTGCGGCAGCTGTGGTCGAGACGCGGGGGTCTTGCCATGGATTGTGAAGTTGAGCGTGCACGCCACGACCCTCATTGGCGGATACAGCACTTGGGTTAACGCGATTCACAAGTAACTCAGCCATGCCTTGTTGCGCTTTTCCCGATGCTTGTAGGCCGCGAACGCCCTCGCAACAGGATAGTGCGCGAGCACCAATACAATGGTCCCCACCCATATCCACGCGACACTGCTCAAGCCGAAGCGCTCCCCGTGTGTCGGGCCGAACACAAGAAACAAGGCCCAGTAAGCCGCCAACAACACATACAAGTGCAACACATATATGAACAATGGTACCGAACCAAAATCCTGAACCGCACGCAACACCTTGCTTCGGCCAGGGATTGACTCGAGCCACGCCAGGAGCAATAGCCCGCTACCCAGTGTGATCAACAGGAAATTGAGAGAAGGTGGATATTTTGTAAAGTTGACAAACGACATGATGGTTTCAACCGCTGTGCCCTGTACCGACCAAGGCAGACTTTCCCCATAGATGTTGAAACCTCGGAGCAACAGCAGTAGCGCAAGGCTGGTCAAACCAATGCCAAGCAGATATTTCTGTCTGGTTGGTTTCGGAAATGATTTCGCATACAACGGGCCGGCAAAGTAGCCGAGGAGAATGACTCCAAACCAAGGCAAGGCGGGATACGAGATACTGATCGTCAATCCACCGAACTGCCCAAGATCGTTGGGGTCGAGAAGTATTGTCCACAGCACATAACCGATCCCGCCTGGTTCGAGGTCGATGGGCCCCAGGGCGTCATGGCCAAATACAATGAGAAGGCCTAGAGCGCCAAGCAACCAGTAGTTCAGTCGGCAAACCAGGGCAAGCCCAATCATGCACAAGCCGATGGCAAAGAGCACTTGCAGGAACAGCGACGAGGGAAAACTATCGGCCCAGAGAAGATAGTAGAAAACCAGATCGATCATAATGATGACCATGCCGCGCTTGACCAGGAACGCACTTGGTGATCGATAAGGACCGTTGGCCGGGTGGGCGTACAGCCATGCGGAAAGCCCTGCCAGAAAAATGAATACCGGTGCGCACAGGTGGGTGATGTAACGCGTGATGAAGAGGTCGGGCTCAATGGATTCAAAGATCGGGTCACCGGTTCGTGTATGCATGTAAAAGCGTTCACGAACGTGATCCAGCATCATCAAAAGGATGACCACGCCGCGCAAGATATCGAGCGACGCGATCCGGGCTGCTGCGGTGTTTTCGTTGGTCATGGATTGAGGGTCACGCAATCACTACAGAGCTGGTCCACGGCGCAACCGGTTGTTGCGCCGTGGACTCAAGCCGCCTAGAACGTATAGGACGCGGTGACACGGTAGCGACGAGGTGCGCCCGGTTCGACCCAAACGTCCGCATACGAATTGGTGTAGTACACCTCGTCAAATGCGTTGTCCATGTCAAGTCGAATGATGAACCGCTCGCTGGGTCGGACTTGGCCAAAGAGCCGAGCGGTGGTATAGCCGGGCAAGTAGAAGTCAAAGGCAGTGAAGCCAAGCCGCTCGCCGGTGTATTGAATGCCGGCACCCACCTGCGCGGGCATGTCTCCCACCGAGAAACTCTGGCTGAACTGCACGTTTGCCTGGTGTTCCGGCGAGTTGATGAGTGGGTCGCCGGCTTCGATGATCACACCCCAGTCGGCTTCGGGATTGGTGGTGGTGAATATCGCGTCTGCGTAGGCATAGGACAACCACAGATTGGAGCCGCTCCGGAAGGCAAGGTCCGCGTCAATTTCGAACCCGTGGCTGCGTGCTTCGCCTGCATCATGCAAAAACCACCCCCCCAGTGCCACGACCTCCGGCCGATCGTCGTTTACCAGAATGTTGCTCTGGTTCAGCCGAAACAGTGAAAACGTGAGCGAGCCGGAGACTTCCTGGGAAAATTGCGCCACATCCAGCTTGAGCCCGACCTCTGCTGACTCGGTCAGGTTGGGATTGAATTGGTTGCCCTGATAGTCGGACCCTGCCTGTTGGCGGAAGCCTTCTCCGTAGGAGGCGTACAGGCTCAAGCCGTCGTTGACCGAGTAAACCGCGCCAAATTGCGGTGAGACGCGATTATCCGATGTCGTAGTCGTCGCTGCGGGCGTCGCGCGAAGGTTGATCAAATCCTGCTCGAAGTCGTCCCAGCGCAAGCCCAGGCGAACCTGAAACCGATCCGTGATGTCGATCTGGTCCTGTATGTACATGCCGAATCCATTCAGGATTTCATCGCGGTTCGTGTTTGGCCCGGGCACCGGTTGCGGGTACCGGCCGTAGACCGGATTGAACACATCCAACAGAAGGTATTGCGCCGGATCGAGCGTGTTGATATCCGTCCCGCCGGGAAACCACCCTGGCCGGTAACGCAGGATAAACCAGCTAAGGTTGAAACGGTCATAGTCGGCGCCCACGAGCAGCCTGTGACGAAGTGAGCCTGTATTGAACTCACCCGCAACTTCCGCTCGGGCCACAAGATAGTCCGACTCAAAGTTTCGATAGCGGAAAAACCGCGACAGGGTTTGCCCATCCAGGAAATAGGTCTGGCGTCCGCCGAAGTTTGTTTCGGATGCGTTGCCTTCAAAGGACGTATCTCTATATCCAAGACCGGCAAGCAGACTCCAGTTATCGGAGAAGTTGTGCTGGGCTTCGAGCTGATGACCAAGAACTTCGGTCCTGATGGGTCCGTCACCGGGCTCGCCTGCGAACGTCTCACGCGGCGTGAAACCATATTCTTCCGAGAAGGCAACACCCCGATCAAAGGGAATCTCCTGCTCCGTGAACTCGAGTTCGTAGGTCACGCTGGTATTCTCGGAGATATCCCAGGTAATCGACGGATACAGGCCGAAACGCGCTGTCTCCACCGTATCCCTGAAGCTCTCCGCTTCCTCCTGGAATGCCACGATGCGAAGCCCGACTTCGTCGTTGGTTCCCGCCGTGGTCTGGAAATCCCCTTCGAAACGGATCTGATTCCAGCTCCCGTAGGTGGCACGGAAGTCCCCCAACGTCTCGAATTGCGGCCGCTTGGTCACAAGATTGACCGTGCCGCCGGGCTCGCCACGCCCGAATAGCGCTGAGCGCGGCCCCTTGAGCACTTCCACGGACACGATACCCACCAGGTCCCGTGGGCCGGCGAACCCGCGGCCAGCATTGAATCCGTTCACCAGGAACCCGCTGGGCAAGTTGATGTCTCCGTAGAAGCCGCGAATCGAAAAGCTGTTCCACAAACCGCCAAAGTTGTTTTGGCGTGCAACGGATGCCGAAAGGTCCAGCGCCTGATTGAGGTTGATCGCACCGACTTCGCGAAGCAGGTCTTCATCGATAGTCTGGTCGGCCGATGGTTTTTCGAGGTTGTCGAAATTTCCCTGGTATGCGCGGCGATCGCCAATTACGAAAACCTCCTCCACGACGCCCTCGTCGTCGCCTGCCTGAGTTGTTTGCGCAGCAATTGGCAGCGCGCTTGGAAATGTGAGTGCGGCAGCGAATGCGAGCGCCACCGGCTTGGATGTGTGTCTGGTCATTTGTCTCAATCCATAAACGTTTGAAATTCCGCAAAGACAACGGCGCAGCGCACCATCGCGCGGACGCACCTATCGGTGCAAGGAATCAAAGGTTTTAGATTGAGGGGGGACCTGTGGGCGGAGGTCGAACCGAGCGCGGGCGCTCCTGAGGTGCTTGCCTCGCCGACCGGAGTGTGGCGGAGGTCAGGGCGGTGAATTTTGACGCGGTCAGATTTGCAGTCGGAACGAGCCCTTCCTGCTCGTCTGTCGAGACTGCAATACAGACAACGCCATTGTGCTCATGGGGAGCCGGGCCGAATTCGCCCGCATGCACAACGGCGTAGATCTGCCCGGCGATCAGAAGGCCGGCGAACAGGCCCAGGGCCGACCGTTTCCTGACGAGTATGTTGCGAATCCGGTTCACTGGGATCTTGATGTACCCTGACTTGGCGGTGGCGATACTATCACAGGCACGCACCTGTTCGGGCAGTATCTGCCGTCGGTAGTTTCTCTGCACTTCGTCCAGAAACGGGACTGGCGCAAAAGGAGCGCATCCATCCACCATCATACCAACGACGGTTCAAGCTGGCTTGATTGCCGCCGGGACCTTCGGGAACGGTCCATTCAACGAGCGGAGCAGTGAAGTGAGAAGTGAGAGAAACTGGAACGCGTGGTTCAAGCGCCGGGAGCGCGGAAGAAACCAGAGATCCGGCCAACAGGGTGTGGCAGGCGAGCAGACGCGTCCAAAAACGGTTCGCTCCCGGATATCGGCTGGAGCCATCCCCCGGGTGGTGGGTGAGCCACTGGCGGTGACAGGCCATCCGGCGCGAAGCAATATCCGGTCCCTGGCGAGTCGTAAACGGAGAAATCCGGCACCCGTCGAGAGGAGGCTCTCGCAGGTCTTGCGACAGATGAACGATGGTGAGTCGGTCGGAAGTTTCAAATGCCAGTACGTGATCTCTGGCAGATGGATTGTCGACATCTTCTTCCCGGACGTGCGACTGGCGATCGACATCATTCGGGCCACTGACGACGCGGAGGATCAGCGCGAGCTGGACAGGCGGAAAGACGCGGACTGCGCAAGGTTCGACATCACCCTGCTTCGGATTACCGGACGGGAGGTGTTTGGAGACCCGGAGGAGTTGATCGCAAGAATCGAGGCAGGCTGGCGCAAGGCCATGAATCGCGAGAACCGCATCATCGGAATGGATGCCGACGAGTACTTCAGCCGCCGCGGCGATGCGTCGTCTACAAGCCCACGGCAGGCGGAGAGGCGCTGACCCGGCCAATGGGCAGAACGAAGTGGTAGGATCCCTCCGCCCTGACGCTGTTTTCGTAGGCCGTCAAATCGGTCACTTTTACAACTGGCCAAGGTTGGCACACTCCCGCCAGGAATGTTTCTGGAGTTTGTTTCCGTGCAATTCGCCAAAGAAGACGACATCGGCATCGAAAATGGGGACTTCAATGGGTTGTGTCGGGACGTCGCAAACGGATTCCTGGGCGTTGGTTATGCTGGCCGCGAGCATCAACGCAACGCACCGGATCGGATGGGAAAGCCGATTGGTTGGTCGAGTGTCTCGGGGCATTGAGCGGAAATGCGTCCAGTCAGGGGTCGTTTAATGCGCGCATGGCACCGCCCCCGCTGTTTCACTGTATATTTGTCTAGTTTTCAATCCGGCATAAATAGCGGCGTTAACAGTTTGAAAAAGGGGTTAATAATTGATCTAATTGACTGATTTATATAAGTTGTAATCCGGCAGTACATCCGGCATTATTAACGGCATTATGATCCCATCCGCCATGGAACCCCTGTTTCCCCGTGACGGGCACGCGGCGTTGACAGATCTCGCCGTGGAACTCGTCGCGAGCGCCAGCCGCCTGTCGGGGCAGATTCAAGAGTCCGTTCGTGCGAGCATCGGCGACTTGGTGCGCTCGATGAATTGCTACTACTCGAATCTCATCGAAGGCCACAACACCCACCCACGCGACATCGACGCAGCATTGGCGGATGACTATTCCTCGGACCCGAAAAGGCGCGTGCTGCAACTCGAAGCCCGAGCGCATATCGAGGTTCAGCGCTTGATCGATTATGGGGAGGCCCCCGAGGTGTCTCCCTATTCAGCGACTTACGCCAAGTGGGTCCACGAAGAGTTCTGTAGACGGTTGCCGGATGAACTGCTGTGGCTCGAGAACCCAAAGTCCGGTGCGCGGGTACAGGTCGTGCCAGGTGCATTTCGTGACGGAGGTGTGCAGGTGGGGGCGCACGTGGCGCCGCCGGCGGGTGACATGCCGCGTTTTCTCGATAGATACCAGGCCGTATACGACAATAAGCGGCTGTCCATGCCGCAAGCCATCATCGCCATCGCTGCCGCACACCATCGCTTCTTGTGGATACATCCATTCTACGATGGCAACGGACGCGTGGCGCGGCTTATGGCCCACGCCCTTCTGCTGCGTTGCGGAGTGGGCGGCAGCATCTGGTCCGTCGCCCGGGGGCTTGCGCGGAATTCGGCCGAATACAAAGCCAGACTTGCCAACGCCGACGCACCCAGGCAGGGTGATCTGGACGGCAGGGGCCCGCTGTCCGCCAAGCAACTCGAAGAATTTTGCGCGTTCTTCCTGCGCGTATGCATCGATCAAGTCAAGTTCATGGGGTCGCTGCTGCAACCGGGCGAGCTATTGCGCCGTATGAACTTGTACGTGGATGACGAACAAGCGGCCGGCCGGCTTCCGCCGCGTTCCATGTCCTTGCTTCGCGAGGCACTGTTGGTTGGCGAGGTCGCGCGAGGTCGGGCACCGAAAATCACGGGTTTCCAAGAGCGACGGGCACGTGAAATACTCTCGACACTGCTCAAGAAGGGCTTGCTGGTGTCGCAAGGGCCCAGAGCGCCGGTGCGCCTTGGTTTTCCACTCGACGTAGTCGAGCGTTGGTTTCCGCGACTATATCCGGTGGATTGATTGTGGACGGATTGCGGGTAAATTCAAAACCATGAGCACTGAACTAAGAAAGAAGTTCATAGTTGACCATCCGATTCACAAGAATCAGCAGGACACGTTGGAAAGAGCAAACTTGGCTGCGACGTTTGCTAGGCACGTCTTGGCGCTACCAGCGGATCACGGTCTTGTTGTTGGTATTTTCGGCCCGTGGGGATCAGGCAAGACGTCCTTCATCAACTTAGCCAAAAGTACATTCAAAGAAACTAATGCGACTGTATTGGAATTCAACCCTTGGCATTTCAGCGGCACCGACCAGTTGGTAGAAACGTTCTTTGCCGATATTGCCGCTCAATTTGAAAATTGCGATCTCAAGGAATTAGCTATACGATTTGACGAAATCGGTGAGGCTTTAGGGGGGCGAGCGGGGGGCGCTATTCGAGTCGCAGGAATTTGCCTTGGATCGCGTTCTAGAGGGCTCGTTGATCAGCGAAACAAGATTGGCCAAATTTTGAAGCAACAAAGGGCTCCGGTTATTGTAGTGGTCGACGATGTTGATCGGTTGTCGGCGTCTGAGGCACGAGACATGTTCAAGCTTGTGCGACTGACCGCCAGTTTTCCTAATCTAATTTATATTTTAGCTTGTGATCGAAAATTCATTGTGCAGGCGCTTGCCTGTGATGGCATAGTCGGTCAAGACTATCTTGAAAAAATTATTCAATTTTCGTTCGATTTGCCGGAAATACCTCGGCGATTGTTGAAAGATCAAACCCTTGAATCGATCCGACACACTCTTGATGGCATCGAAAACCCGGGGCTGTTCCAAGAAAACGAATGGCTCGGAACATTCAGCGCAATTATACAGCCTTTGATCAGAAACCTTCGAGACCTCCGTCGATACTGCGTTGCGATTGACAGCACTGTCACCAGCCTAGATGGAGCCGTCGCGTGTGTAGACGTTCTCGCACTTGAGGCTGTTCGTCTTTTCATGCCTGACGTATTCCAATCGATGCTGGCTGCGATTGATGAACTCACAGTGTCTCCAGGAATCGGGCAATTGGAAAAGGAGTTTGAAGATGGGTTTAATTCTACAGAAGATCGATCCCAGAAAGAAGACGAGTTTGGCTATACGCCAATAGATGCAATGATTCAATGTGGGAAACCTTACCAAGGGATTGTAGAAGCGGTCATACTGCGTTTGTTTCCTAAAGCCGCCTTGCATTGGGATCATCCCCCCGTTTTGGAAGTGGAACCTCATAAGATGGTTGAGGAGCGCCGAGTTGGGCATGTGCTCGTGCTACGGCGGTACCTTGAGCGGGTCGCAGACCCCGATTTGCTAGATGAATACGATGCACAAAAAGCGTACTATCGAATGGACAATGAGGAGTCCCTTCAAAGGTTTTTTGACGGACTCGATCAGGTAAGACTACTGAATGTGATCAAGAATCTTCGGCAATATAAGAATAAATTTGAGTCGGCGCACGCAGAGCCGGGAATCGTCGTTCTTCTGAATACCCTTCCTACCATAGAGGGACGACAGGCCACGCTGTCGAACGAATCGGAACATATAATTGGAGCACTTGTTGTAACTCTATTAGAAACTATTGAAGAAAACCGAAACCGAACTGTAGTAGAAATCCTGCGGAAACTACATACGCTGACTGCGAGAGTTATATTGGTGGAACGCGTTGGATTCCGAGAAAACATTGGGAAGCAACTTGTTTCCAAGGACGTTATAAAAAAACTAGAGACCACTTTGCGTTCGGAGATAGAAGCTGCTGAACCCGACAAGCTTGCGAACGAAAGGTATCCAGCAAAGATCATATCGTTTGTGCAATACTTATCAATTGTGGATCACAAAAAATATACTATTCCAGATTCAACGAAATTGATGTTTGCTCTTTTGCAGGATTACCAGATTAATGGACACTTTTTCGAGAGCGACGATAGGCCTGGCTCGACTCGGCATGTAGGAATCAATTGGAATAACCTCACCACAATCTATGGTTCTGAAGATTTGCTGAAGGAGCGCTTGAAGAGTCTAGTAGCTGACTTTGATTCACTGCGCTCATGGATACTTAATCGGGTGAGTTCGTCTGAAGAGGCGTCGGCTCTGATTGAAAAAGCAAGAAATTACATGGTAGAGTAGGTGGGAATAAATGGAAAAGTAGTTGCGTCTACTACTATGCCATGGAATGGGTACTGAAAGAAATGTTGCGATCCAAGATCACGTCTATTTTTTCGTTGAAGAGAATTAATGACTCATTGCTGTCTATGATCTTTGATGTTTCGGGCATGGTGTCAGGGATTGGAGAAGGAACTCGTCCGATGGGGTTTAATCACGACCAAAACTGTGGTCGGCAAGTCGCTTAAGGATTTTCGCCCGCCTTCTTCGGGTCCAAGTTCATGGCGACCCGCCTACTCTCGCACCAACGCCGGCTACGCCAAACGTGTCCTGCTCGACATCTTGGGAGAAACCCGTTCCCTTTGATTTCTCGGTCGATAGCTTAAGCGCATTCGTTGCCGTGTTCAGAGACCCCTGCGCAGAACTCATCGTTCCGCATGAGAGTCACGCCAACGCGCCGGCCCCAGTTCAATGGCTACGACGCCATGTAGGACAACTGATACCCTAAGACCAAAAATGCCGAACCCAATATACCTATTTACGTAAGGCGTAATACAGGGTATGCTCGGT
The DNA here is from genome assembly GCA_965221035.1 of Candidatus Rariloculaceae bacterium. GTDB lineage: Bacteria > Pseudomonadota > Gammaproteobacteria > Steroidobacterales > Rariloculaceae > UBA6522. The sequence continues at coordinate 1,502,311 of OZ244860.1, read as the reverse complement.
GAGCATGATTCGCAGTTTCAAAGACCGGGATACGCATCGGTTCTTCGAAGGACAGCGGGTGGCGTCGTTTCAGGCGTTCTCCGATCAGGCAACGCGCCGATTGACGCTGCTCGACAATGCGGAAGCGCTCCGCGACTTGGCCGCGCTACCGAGCAACCGCTTGGAGACACTACGCGGTGATAGAGCTGGCTACCATAGCATCCGGATCAATACGCAATGGCGAATCTGCTTCCGTTGGACCGACGACGGTCCGTGCGATGTAGAGATCGTGGACTACCATTGACGGAGATCAAGGTCTGCCAAGGGAGTCAGGTTAAGGGAGATAGGTATGGAGTACGTGCGAAACGGTATGAGGCCGGTCCATCCCGGCGAGATCCTCCGTGGGGAACTCGATGCGATCAGCCTTTCGGCCAACGCGTTTTCGCGGGAATTGGGGGTGCCGGTGAACCGGGTCACGATGATCCTCAACGGACAACGGGGCGTGAGCGCCGACACGGCGCTGCGGCTGGCGAGGTATTTCGGGACGACGCCGCAGCTTTGGTTGAACCTGCAGAAGACATGGGAACTGCGCCGTGCGGAAATTGAGGCTGGTTCTTCCATCGCCGAGAGCGTCACCCCTTGGGGCGGAGAACGTCCATCGCGCTGATGGGCCCGACCCCATGGAACCGGAGGCTCCTGCCGGTCAACGTCTGATCGCGTCATAAGCGATCCGGTTAATCAGCACAGTTGATACGGACGGACAATTTCGAATCTTGCTGCGATTGCCATAGCCAACACCATTGACGTTAACGCCAATCGGCAATTAAATTGACCGCTGTCAGCTACGCATTAACGTCAAGGACATGGTTTCACCTCACGTCATCAGCAATTTTCAATCTTCCCGGCACGATCATCGCCGTTGCGTGCGGGACGCGCTCGACCAGGCGGAATCCGTTTGCGCCAGGCAAGGCATGCGCTTCACCAAGCTGCGCAGGCGCTTTCTGGAGCTCGTCTGGACGAGGCATGGGCCAATCCGCGCGTACGAGATCTTGCGTCTGATGGACGAGGCCGATGGCAGCACGACGCCCAATACGGTGTACCGGGCGCTTGATTTCCTGTTGGACGCCGGGCTCATTCATCGCCTTGACAGCATCAATGCGTACATGGGTTGCGCGGACCCGGAGACCGAACACACAGGCCAGTTTCTGATTTGCCGAAAGTGCGAGACGGCAGCGGAAATTCACGATCCCGGCATCGACCTCACCCTGGGTCGGGACGCGGCGCGACTGGGTTTCGAACCTGAACGCAAGACCGTCGAAGTTCGGGGGTTATGCCCTTCGTGCACGGACGGATAGCGTAGCAAGACCGGGACCCCCACCACCGATTGGCCGGCGAACCATTCGACTTGCGATTCACCAAAGACGATGTCCGCAGGGACGCCAGGATCGCCCCGCCCGTCCCTCAGAGCTCAAGCAAGTAGGTGAACTTGATCAGCAACTGCTGCTGCGAGTGGTCGGGAAGGATGTCGTTATCGTTGGCCGATCCGTTATACACCACGTAAAGATAGGACAGCGGGCGAAACTCCCAGGACAGTCGGGCGTTGAGAATGTCCTCGGACATCAGGGAGTTGTGCTGGAAAAATCCGGACAACTGAAGACGGGGGTTAAGCGCGAATCGCGAGCCGATGCCGACCAGTCGGGTGGTGCGGGCTTGGTCCATCGGACCGAGGTCGGTGAGACGATTGACCTCGAAATTGGCCGTCAGTTCGAACCGGGGGCTTGGCGCGTACCGACCGCTGACGGAGTACCCTGACAGGCTGCCGTCATAGTACCCGCCTGTTTCATACGAGACTTCACCGGAAAAAACACGCGATCGGTCCGAGTTGGCGTTCAACCGGTAGCGCGAGTAGTCGTATTCACCGGCTTCTATCCGGATGCCGGCGGGGGCGAAATGGTCGGTGATCAACTGCCAGTTGGGTTCCACTGCAATTCCGACCGCGGCACCGCTGTGAAACTCGAAACGCAGGGGCTCGATCACCGCATAGCCGAAATCCAGTTCGTCTTCGTCGGAGCTGGAGAACGAATAGACGCTGATCGACGGTTTGAAACTCCTGATTCGTTCGGGCAACCAGTCGCCCCGCAGATCCCACAGGACAGCCGGGCTATGCATGATGTAATTGGCGTCCAGCAACTCCAGACCAATGCCAGGGTTGTATTCCCTGTTGAAATACTCGAGCAACCCGACGTAGACGGAGTTGTTTTCATAGTAGGCCCAGAGTTGCGCCCCGGTTCCGTCGCCGGAGAGGCTGTCCGTCGACCGGGAAACCATCCCCTGCACGCCGGTTGACGGTGTCGGACGCCACAGTCCATCCACCGTATACGTGCGGTTGATCCTGTCGAACGGCAGGGCCGCCGAAGCCCCGTCCGTACGGTGCGTCACCATGCCGCCAAAGCGGCTCTGCTCCCCGAGGTTTTTCGAGTAGCGGGCCACGCCGAAGTCGCTTGCGGGCAGTCCCCGAATCGCTTCCTGCCGCATGGCGATCATGCCGAATTCCTGGGTGGTCGTGCGCCCGGTCTTACGAATCCCTGCGGTGATGGGTATGGGAAGCCCAGTGTCATCAAGTCCGATGCGGCGGGAAAAGAACGGCCGAATCCAGCTCGTGATGCTCGCGTCGAAAGTGCCGGCGCTTTCGAGAAAGAACTGGCGGCGTTCCGGAAGAAACACGCTGAAGCGGTCAAGATTGATGAACTGCCGATCGACATCCGCCTGGGCGAAGTCCGTATTGACCGTGAAGTCGATCACCGTGCCCGGTGTCACGGCCCATTTGATCTCACCGCCGATTTCGGCGTCTCTGTCGGGGCGGAAGCCGGTCGTTCCGGAGACCGCCTGACCGAGTACGTAGGGGGTGATCTGCAGGTTTCGTCCGGGCGGGGGCGGTTCTATCCCCCGCAGTATCGCTTCGTAGGACATCCTGTAAACGGACAGGACTCGCGGCACAGGGGGAAGGCTGACGGTTTCATTGAGGCTGCGGACTTGCCGCGACAGAATGATGCCCAGTTCATCGGCGCCGGTACGATAGCGAAGATTGCGCCAGGGTATCGCCATCTCGGCGATCCATCCGTCATCCTGAAGCGTCGTTCGCGCGTTCCATCTCGCGTCCCAGTCCGTGTTCAAGTCCTCGCCATCGGTGACCTCCATGTCGGATTGGTTGCCGAAAGGGCTCACCTGGAAGACGACCGCCTTTCTCTGGTCGACGAATCCGTCGATCGCGACGGTGAACACGTCATTTTCGTCCGCGGTGAAATCGCGTTGCAGATTCTGCACCCGCACGCTGTCGCGAGATTGCTCGCAGATCGCCGCGATGTACAGCATCTGCTCGTCGAACAATATTCGCACGTACGTCCGATTCGTTGCCGGTTGCCCCTGTTCGGGGTCGCTTTGCGTAAATCCCGTGACGACTTCGGCCAGGTCCCAGGAGGGTTCATCAAGGTGCCCGTCCACGCGAATTGGCGTGGTTGTTCTGGTGGCCAGGATCTCGAGGGGCGGGGACGCGGGAAGGAAGATCTCCTGCGCCAGTGCCGGCACAGCGAACGCGCATGCCCCGAATGCGAGGCCGATCAAGCCTGTGTTTTCCGGTCGCCTGGGGCCCGTCATGTGTGCATGCGTTGACTGTGCCAAATAGCGCACATATGTTATATCATTACACGCTTTCGCCTTGGAGGCGCACAAATGCCCTTGAGAAGATTCAAGATCGTAGCATCGGCTTGGCCGGTCATCGCAAAACGGCCCATGGCGGCCATAGTCTCGGGACCGGTCGCGACAAGCGCTGTCGCCTTTTCTGCCCTGATGCTCGGCTCTGCCGGCTTGCTGGCACAACCCGTTGGCGAGGATGGCCCGCAGTCCGAACGGTCGCTGGAAGAAATCGTCGTTACTGCCACGCGAGGCGAGAAGCCCTTGATGGAGGTTCCTGCCTCGGTGACGATCCAGGAGACCGAAGACCTGCGATTGAAGGGTTTCAACTACGGTACGGACGAATTTCGCGGAGTCCCTGGCGTATTTTTCCGCCGGGGGGAGGGCGACGGCGAGGAATTTCCCTTTGTCACGATTCGTGGCGTAACCGGCAATCACGGCAACGACACCTTTCTGGCGTTGATCGATGGCATGCCGTTCATCGGTCCGGACGAGGAAGTCTTGCTGTACGAAGTGCCATACCCGGTGGTCGACACGGTGGAGATCGTGCGGGGCCCGGTATCCGCCCTTTATGGTCGCGGTGCCATTGCGGGCGCGCTCAATTACCGTACCCGCGAAATTTCGGGGGACTCCAACGAATTGAGGCTGAGCGCGGGAACCGAGGAATTCCAGCGGGCGTCCGGATCACTTCAGCGCGGCTTCCAGAACGGCGCGGGCTGGCTGGTGAGCGCGGCGTACGAGGATTTCGGAGGCTGGCGCGAAAACAGCCGCCGGCAGATGTCGAATGTCTTCGCCAAGGGAAATTTTCCGGTCGGCGAGCGAGGCGAACTGACCGGTTGGATCACCCGATATGATCGCGAGTCCCAGGTACCCAGCGTCATTCCAACCCTTGGTGACGGAACCATCGTCGACGTTCGCGGCGGGGATGAGGCCTTCTTCGGATACCTGCCGACGCGTAATCGCAGCGAAGGCCTGATCGCCACCGGTCGCTATGATCACAGGATATCGGACTCCCTCGGTTTTTCGGTCGCCGGGCAGAGACGCTCGTTCGACTCCGATGTGCGCCTGAACTTCTACGATTTCTTCGAGTTCGACCCCGCCAACTCCATCATGGGCGTGAACGGTTTCGCGAGCAGGAACCAGGTCGAACTGTCTTTTGGCGAAGTGGCGGTGAACTGGCAGTCGGGGCGGCATACGCTCGTCGCCGGGGTCAGCGGGGAGCGCGCCACGCTCGACGAAAGCGATTGGTGGTCCGGTGAGGTCGATCCTTTCTTCTCCGGGGAATGCGGTTTCCGCTTCTATGGGATTCTTATCGACTATTCCACCGGCAATGTAATCAACGACGATCCGGACAACGCCTGCTTCGTGCGCGATCAACTCAGAACCGTTGCGGATACCGCGAACACGTTTTGGGGCGGGTTCGTACACGATGAAATCCGCTTGACGGATCGCCTGACCGCAACGCTCGGCGTCCGCTACGACGCCTTCGACCGGGAGATCGATTTTTCAATGGTGGGCACGGTCCCTGTTGATCAGTACGTCGACGGAAACGCGGATGCCTTCTCCCCAAAGGCGTCGCTCACCTATGATTACGGATCGGGCATCCTGTACGCGAGTTACGGTCGCGGTTTCAACTCGAACTTCGGTGCCGTGTTCGTGTGGGAACCGGACCGCTATGCCCGGGATGAAAAGCCGACGACAATCGACAGCTACGAAGTCGGGTGGAAGGGGACCGCTGCGGAAGGACGCCTGGAGTGGGAAACCACTCTTTTCCGCCTGGAACAGCAGGACAGGCGGATCTACGTCTCCAACCCGGACGCGGATGGACCGCCGACCCTCGCGACGACGGGCCAGCTGTATTCCAGCCAGGGACTTGAAGCCGCGCTCAGGCTACGACCGTCACAACGGACCGGCGCCACGGTCTCCTACAGCTATGTCGATCCGATCTGGGACGAGTTGATCATTGCCGGTTCCTTCGGCGCGCCCGATCAGGACTTCTCCGGCACCGCCCCGCAGGGTGTTCCACAGCACATGTTGCACCTGGACCTGTCTCACCAGTTCAACGCCGGGTTGCGTGTCGGCATGACCTACGAATGGTATGACGATTACTTCGTCGATCTTTCCAATAGCGTCACGGCAGGAAGCCATGACTTGCTTGGCGCCTATGCTTCACTGCTGTTTCCGGGACGCGAGCAGGTCTCCCTGGACGTTTCGGTCACGAACCTGCTGGACGAACAGTATTACTTTTACTTCGCCGGGTCCCGGACCATGGCCACCAATGTGTCTCCCGGCGTGCCCAGGCTCGCCCGGGCGACGCTGCGTTGGCGATTCTAGGGACAGGGGCATAGATGGACGGTTCCACACACGTTCTGGAGGCCGAGGGGCTGTCCAAGAATTACGGCAGCGTGACGGCGCTGCGCGGCTTGGACTTGGCGGTGTCCGGCGGCGAGGTGTGCTGTTTGCTCGGCGCGAATGGCGCCGGCAAGACGACCGCGATCAACCTGTTTCTGGGATTCCACAAGCCTGACCGGGGCGCGGCGCGCATCGACGGCATCGACGTGAATTCGAATCCGGCCGCTGCGCGGCGTCGCGTCGCCTATCTTCCCGAGCGCGTCGCTCTGTACGAGAAGCTGACCGGCCTTGAGAACCTGACCTTTTTCGCCAAGGTGGCCGGTCAGAGTCAAGGCGTGCAGGAACTGTCCGCCGTTCTCGTGGAAGCCGGCCTGCCGGAGGAAGCGCACAGTCGCCGCGTGGCGACCTATTCCAAGGGGATGCGCCAAAAGGTCGGGATCGCCATCGCGCTGGCAAAGGGCGTTCCGGCGATCCTCCTGGACGAGCCGCTGTCCGGGCTGGATCCGTCCGCGGCGAGGGATCTTGGCGAACGCATTCTGGCCTTGCGCGACGGCGGCCGCGGCGTATTGATGGCAACCCACGACATCTTCCGCGCCCGGGAAGTTGCCGACCGCATCGGCATCATCATGCGGGGAAGGCTGGTCCAGGAGCTTGATGCGAAAGCGCTCGACGCCAAGGAAATCGAGGACATCTACATGAAGCACCTCAAGGACGCGCCTGTCAACTAGCGCGCTTTCCGGCTGGCGATTTGGAAACGGAGGATGCAGCAATTGCAGTGGGAGGCTGACACATGATCCGAGAAATCGCCGCCAAGGACTTGCTGGAGTCACGGCGGGAGTCGCTGGTGGTCGTGCTGACGGCGGTTTGCGTGGTGTTGCTTGCCGCGGGCACCTTCATCGGCACACAGCGGGACGCAGAGTTCGCCAGGGAAAGAACCGCCGCGGAACTCGTGGACCGCGAGGTCTGGTTGAACCAGGGGGAACGCAACCCGCATTCGGCGGCGCATTTCTCGCGCTACGCGTTTCGCTCCTCCTCGCCACTGTCGCTGGTGGACCCCGGAATCAACGACTACGCGGGCATCGCGCTCTGGATGGAGGCCCACTTTCAGAACCCCGCGGAATTTCGCCGCGCGGAAGACAGTGGCGAACTCGCGCGTTCCGTGCAGCTGTCGCCTGCAACCCTGTTTCTGGTCGCCTTGCCGCTGCTGATCTTCGTCGCAATGTGCGCAAGCGTCGCCGGCGAACGCGAAGACGGAACGTTGCGGCAACTGATCGCCAGCGGAATCTCGGGCAGGGCGTTTTTTCTGGGCAAGATGGTCGGCGGGCTTCGGCTGGTTCTACCGGGGTTCCTGGTCCTCTCCGTCGCCGTCACCGCGGTGGCGCTCGCGCGGGCTTCGGCCCCGATCAGCCTGGATGCGGTGGCCAGGTCCGCCTCGATGCTGGCGCTCTACCTCCTCTATGTCCTCTGCTGCGCGGCCGTTGCGATCGGAGTCTCCGCCCTGTTCCGCACGCGGCAGGCGGCTCTGCTGACACTGATCTGCGTCTGGGCGCTGATGACCGTTGTCGCGCCCCGCCTGGCAGCGGACCTGGGCAGAACCTTGTATCCGTCGCCCGACGCCAGGGTCGTGTCGGCCCAGCTTCAGGCGGCTTCCGACATCTACTACGCCGACGCCGCCAGTCAGGAGGCGATTCGGCAAGCGGCACTCGATGAATACGGCGTGACGGCAGTGGAGGACCTGCCGATCTCCTATGGCGCCTATGTGTTGCAGCGGAGCGAGGAGCTGTCATTCCCGGAATTCGAGCGCGTGTTCGGTTTGATCGACCAGCGCCACTCCCGGCAGAGTGACGTCGCGCGGACCCTCACGCCGCTTACCCCGCTTATTCCCGCCAGAAACCTTTCACGCGGATTCGCGGGAACGGACCTTGCCCACCAGGCTCACTTTGTCAATGCGGCTGAGGATCACCGGCGGGAAATGATCAGGATGCTGAACGAGGACTACATGTACAACTCGGGAGAGGCCGGCTCCGAGTACACCGCGGGCAGGGAGGTCTGGGAGCAATTCCGGGACTTCAGCTACCAGCCCCTGCCGCTTGGGCAGGCATGGCGGCTGTACCTGCTGGACGCCGCCCTGCTGTTGGCATGGGTGATCGCGGCTTCAGGCGCGGCGTTTGTGCTCGTACGGCGCGCCCTTCGCGCAGAGGGCGCGTCCTGATGCGACAGAACAGGTTGAACCCGACAGCAGCGTCCGGCGCGATCCTTCGTCAGGAGGCGACCCTGTTCCTGTTCCGCGGGCCCGCCGCGATCACGGTTGCGCTGGTGTTGCTGACCGTGGCGTACGCGGGCTGGAGCGGAGATCGCTGGCGCGACGCACGAATTGCGGGTATTGAAGGCTTTGTCGCCGCCCAGACTGCGGCGGCGCTGAGTTGGAGGGCGGAGCTGGTCCATGCCGAACAGGCTCCGGACCAGGCGTCGCCCTATGCGGCAAACCCTATGAATATCTCCTTCCCCGCGGTAATGCCTCCCGGGTCTCTTGGAGATTTCGCGGTGGGGCATACGGACCTGCACCCATTCAGTAGCGAAATTTCGCCTTGGAACAATCCCTCAAACCTGTTTGGAAAGTACCAGTTCGAGAATCCGGAAATGCTGGCGGCGGGCTCGTTCGATGTCGCCCTGGTCGCCGTCGTGCTGATGCCGCTGATGATGATCGCGGTTTCTTTCGACCTCTTGTCGCGTGAGCGGGCCCGCGGGACGCTGGCCCTGACGCTCTGCGCACCGGTCTCCCTGGTTCGCATTCTTTGGACAAGACTGCTGTTTCGCAACGGGTTGCTTTGGCTTGTCGCGATCGCAGCGATGTCCGCGCTCGTATTCATTAACGATGACGGCGGTGATCGATATGCCCGTTTCGCCTGGTGGCAGACGGCCGTCCTGGCCTATTGGGGTTTTTGGCTGTGCCTGATCGCGTTCCTCGTCGCCCGGTTTCGGCACGCGACCCAGTCGGCCGCCGTATTGGCGGGAGTCTGGTTTGTTCTCGTCTTCGCGATGCCCGGGCTGGTGTCCGCTGTCGCCGAGGCGATCTATCCCACGCCTTCCCGCCTGGCCCTGCTTTCCGAGGTGCGCGATGTCGAAGCGCAGACCAGCCGGGACCTCGCGGGCCTCACGGACCGGTTTCTGACGGACCATCCGGAACTGACGGTGGGCGACGAGGGAGTGCCTTCGTTCTATCGCGCCGCGTTTCTGGCCAACGACGCCGCTCGCCAGGTCACTGCACCGCTGGTGGACGGCTTTGACGAGGCGCGACGCGGGAGGGCGCGGGCGCTGGGACTTGCGCAGTACCTTTCGCCGGCCATCGTCGCGCAGCGGCTGCTCCATCTGCTGGCCGATGCCGATCTTGAGCGCCAATACCGATTTCAGCAGCAGTCCCGGCAAGCGCTCTTCGAGCTGGCCAATGCGGTAGGCCCGGCCATTGTCTCCCGCAATCGAATCACAACCGCCGAGTTCGACAACTTGCGCGCCTTCACCTTCGTCGACCGGACGTTGGCGGAAGTTCGCGGTGAATTCCCGTTGCCGCTGGCTTTTCTTTTTGCCGCGGGATTGTTGTTCGCGGTCGCGGCGAGCCGGCGGCTGAAGGACGAAGAATCCTGGACGTGACGCAAATTCGAAACGATCCCTTTCGTCCCGGTGGTCTTTTGCGACCCTTGCGAAAGCATTGACAGTGCCTCCGGACTCCTACAACGACCTGCGTGCGCGTGTCGCGTGGCGTTTTCTCCTGGGCGACATGGCGGCCGACCTGTTCCTCGCCGGACGCAATCTGACCGACGACGAGCAGCGGCTGCACACCTCCATCGTCAAGGATCTGGCGCCCCAGCCGGGACGCACGATCGAAGCGGGGTTGCGAATGCGGTTTTAGGGCAGTGTCAACAGGCCCGTGTGTGCCAACACCAACAGCGTCTCAGCGCGCCGCCGCAGCACCCGCCTCGCAGGCGACTTCGTCCTGGTCTCCGGTGCCACCCGAGCAACCCACAGCACCAATGACGCGGCCGTCCACCACGATGGGGACTCCACCGGGTGACCCAATGACACCGGGCAGCGTCGCGAGGGCGGGGTTGTTGGCGATACCCTGTGCGAACACCCGCGTGGACCGTCTGAAACCGGCGGCCGCTTGAGCCTTGCGCATCGAGATTTCGATGGAGGCATTTTGGGTGCCGTCAACTTTCTCAAAGTGAACGAGATGACCCGCAGGGTCGACGACAGAGACGGCCATCCGCCAGCCGTTCTCGGCCATGGTGTCAACAGCTGCGGCTGCCACCGCGCTGGCTTGCTGGGCCGTGATGGGCATCCCGTACTCGGGTGGACCCTCCTGAGCCCGCGTGACGGTCCCGACCATCAAGGCGAGACTGGAGATTGTGAGCGTAGCGATTGCGCGTTTCATTTGGCTTGTCCTCTGCGATTGAAGTTCCGGAAAACGTTCATTGAAGGCCCACCGCGAGCGGGCGCTCCTTGGCGGGCAGCGGTTATTCCTGAGTTATTCGTCAGAATGATACGTGACTTTATCACATGACATTCTTGAGTGTCGCAGGTGCTCCGCCAAGTCAAGAGCGTGGTCGAGGTGGTCGCAAGGGAAGTAGGCCTTGGCGGATTGCAGCCGGTGTACGAGGCCGGTTCGAGTGAGGAAATCCAGATGCCTGTAGACGGTCAGGGGCGCGATCTTGCGTTTCTGGCGCTGCTCCAGAAGCGCGATGAGTTCGTAGGCCGAAAGTGGCCGGTCGTGGGTCAGCATTTCCGCGTAGACCGCCAATCGGGCCGGGGTGAGCCGCTCGCCCTTCTCGGCGCAGCGCACTTCGGCGAGTTTACGCCATTTCGCAGCCAGCGGTGCCGTACTCGCCGACCGTATCGCCAATTTGAAGTACCCTCGGGATCCTGCCGATTACTCCCGGCACGGCCAATCAAGTTCCATCGGGTTCGGCCGGGAGGCCGTGGATTTCACCCTTGCCGCATGTTCGCATCCAGTGCCAGAGGTGCGCCGAGGCCAGAAGTACGCCACCGGCAACGGTGAGCGGTTCTTCGTACGCTTCCAAGGCGTCCATGAACGCGGCCAGCAACAGCAACACGAGACCAACCAATGCCGCGCCGACGAACAGCCTCTTGCCATGCAAGGGCCTTGCCTTCCAGAGCACCTGCAGACTTACGGGAACCGCGACGATGACCAGAATTCGATGCACAATCTCGCTATCTGCCGCCTGGGCAACCGCCGGCAACAGCGACACGAGCAGGGGTAGTGCGATACAGTGGAGCACGCATAGCGTCGAGAGCCCGACCGCGTAAAGATCCAGGCGCGCTGCCGAGTTTGATTCCAATGCCATGTGCTGAATCCTGCAATTCTGGCTATGTTATAACGTACCCTCAAGGACCGCAACGGTGACTTGCGCTCTTGCCACAGCATGAACATACTCGATCAGAGTTTCCGACTTCATTTTGGTTGACGCGACTCCAGTCCACCGCAAATTTGCAGACAGAGAGTGCGAAAAAGGTCCCGCCTTCCAGCATGACTCAACTCACGGAGAGGTTCCTATGCAGTCCAACAAAAGCAATCCACCGCAGGACAACAGAAGGATGGTCTGCGCCCTTTCCCTGATCGCGTGGGTCCTGGTGAGCGGTTCCCATGTGACGGCTGCCGATGAGCAGACCTACCACATGAAGCTGCTGGAACACCTCGGGGCCGAAACCGGCTACTGCCTGGAACTGCTCGGCAGGCCCGGCCAGGAAGACCTTCTCCAACCCCTCATCGCGCACGGTTGTAAAGTCGCGCTGGCTCCGGACGATTCGATTCTCCTCACCGAGAACGGTGAGATTTATTTTCCCGCCCTCGATCGGTGCGTGACCGCGATGGGGCTGGGTGAGTCGGTGCTCGAATTCAACTCGCTGATGGTCAAGGAGTGTGGTGTCGTGGAGCCCTACCTGAACGCACCCGCATTTCAGCGTTTTGAAATGAATGACCGTTCACAGGTGCAACTGGTGGGGACCGATCTCTGCATGACCGCCGGCGACACCGCGCGTCCAACCTCCAACCCGACCCACGTCTGGCGCGCGCTCTACATGCAGGACTGCGCCAGCGCGCCGCCGGAGCGCTCCCAGTGGCATTTGTTCACGCCTCCTGGTCGCGCTGAGTAGGTCGGGCCTGGCCCCCCGAACAAGCCGCGGGAACCGGGAACCGGGGGGACGAGGGCGGAGGTGCCCGATCCAGAAGCGGAGGGTCCCGACCCCGAATGGATGAGTTACAAAGCCCGCTGTTCGAAGACGCCGAGTCCACCACACGGCGTACGGCGCTGAACGTGGTGCATGCGGCGGCCGGGTCCGTCGCAACGTTCCATCCCAACTATTTCAACGGTTACCGTTCGATGCGGGCGCTGACGTACACGTCGAGCATTCCCATGATCGCCGAGCTGATGGCGACTCAACCGTTCGAGGAGTTCGAGTGCGTGTTCGGCCACGGCGGCATCCTTACCCGAGAGGCGGCACAGATTCTGGCGTTTCAGAACGTGGTGCGCGACAAGCTGGCCGGTGCCGTCCTCGGCGTCAAGGGCTTGCGCGACGAGGCCCGAGAAGCGATCTACCGGCGGGTGGCCGATGGGGATCTGCGGTTTTTCGTCGTCAAGGACGCCATCGCACATGCGAAGATCTACCTGCTGGAAGGCGATGGCAAGCGGCGGGTCATCGTCGGCTCGGCGAACCTGTCGGAACGGGCCTTCTCGGGCCGACAGGCCGAGACGCTGATCGTCTTCGACGATGACGAAACGGCCTGGAACCACTATCTGGCGCAGTACGAATCCGTCCGCGACGCCGCGACCAGCCGTCTGCCGCTGACCCCGCCGCTCGACAGGGAGTCGGCACGCATCGAGGAGACGCCGGCTTTGATCGACGCGGAGTCGGATCCGGAAGGTGAGACGCTTTTCGTACCGCCCGAACGGCCCGAGGAGGCCGGTTACTCGGTGCCCGAAGTCGCCGCTCGGGTCGAAGCCATCGCACCGGCCTATCGCCGCGGGTTGGCTGAACTGCGGCCGGACCGGGAGAACCGCTTGCGGATCAGGCCCCGGATCGTGAAGCAGATCGTGCGGATCGTCCGTGCCCGCGAGGCCGATGGAACTCCACCCACGTACCTGTCCCGCACTGCGACCGGATTCGTGCTTTCCGGCGAAGCGATGGAGTTGGAAGCGGACCCGGACCAGGTCCGCGCCGACACCGCGTGCTGGATGGAGTTCTTCGCCAACTACGACAACGGTTTCGTCGGCGACGTGCCGCGCCTGCAGAACGACTACTTCGCGTTCATGTGCTGGTTCTACATGGCGCCGCTGATGTGCGACCTGCGCAACGCCGCGCTGCGCGAGAACGCCTTCAGCTTCGATCAGCCGCTGTTCGCCGTGCTCTACGGGTCCAGCAACTGCGGCAAGACGAGCCTGGTCGAGACGCTGATGGCCTCGATGTTCTCCCATCCGCGAATCGTCGAAACGCAGCATTTCACGCCGGCCAAGTTGCGCGGGCTGCAGCAGGCGTACAAGCGCTTTCCGGTGGTCTTCGACGACGTGACCCGCGACCGCTTCAACCGTTACGCCGACGAAATCGTCAAGGATGAAACCATTCCCTACGCGGAATACCCGTGCTTCGCGCTGTCGATGAACGCCGACGCCCGCAGCTTCAAGCCGGAAATCGTCAAACGCTGCCTGATGATCTACACCCGCACCGCGCTGCCGGGAGACAACGTAGTGGCCCGGCGAACTCTGCAGCGGTCGGTGGCGAACATCAGGGAACGGTTATCCACGGCGCTGTACCGGGAATTCCTGAAACGGACAGTGGCAATGCTTGACGAGGCGGCAGACCGCGAGCGGGCCGGTGAAGTGCACACGGCTTCCAGGCCGGGACCCCACAGGCAGACAGTGGATGCGCTGAACCTGGCTTCAATGGTGCTCTGCGAACTGTTCGAGGAAAACCTGCCCGACGGCGCCTCAATGCCGTCGTGGTGCGCCCCCATGAGCCTGGCGAGTTACCAGGAACGCGCCTTCGAACGCCCGCGCCTGTTGCTGGGAAGCCTGCTCGACCCCGACCGATACGACGCGTCTCGCCGCCCGCCGGAGGGTTGCTGGAACCTCAGTGGCAACCGGATTCTCGTGGGTGTCTCCGCCATGGAATTCACCCGCACCCGCGCCGATATCCCTGATTGGCTGCTCGACGACACGGCCAGCTCGTCCGGCCAGATCGCATTGGACCGTAAACTGACCGAAGATTTCCTGCGCCGGCGTGTTCGGGCGCCCGGGCGCTGGTTCTGGCGGCGAGGGTAGGGCGTTGATCATTACTTGGAACGGCGGCCGATTTGGTCCTGCAAGGCTACTGAAAGCTTCGAAAAGTCGCAGGACACCATGGTGCTGCTCAAGATACTCGCGTTGGGCAAACGACAGTAAATGCAAAGCAAACGCGTAAATTAGCCATCAAGTTATCATTTTCTTGGCCAGTACGGGCAATTGCGACCCGTCGAACGCCGGGAGTAGCGTCCACCCGCAACAGCGGTCCCTACACCTCGACCACCAACCCCGGATCGTATCCGGCGGGCGCCTCGTGCGGATAGCCGCCCTGGTTCGACAGAATCCGCGTCTTTCCGAACATGAAGTCCACATTGTGGTGCGTATGACCGCAGATCCACAGTTCGGGCCGGATGGATTCCACGGCTTGTGGAATGTCGGCGCAGAAATACCGGGCGATGTCATCCATCGGGAAACCGGGGTGGCGGGCTTTCAGGGTCGGTGGCCAGTGCGTGATGACGATATCGTCGGGCTCGACTGTCTCGGTCAGAAACTCAACGGCTTTCTCGTGCAGCTCCAACATGGCTCCTGGTGTCAGCAGCCCACCTCCGCGCCGGATGCGGTGAAAGTCACTGATCGCGCGGCCCGCCTTCATGATTGACGATGGCTCGTTGCAGAAGTTGGCCCACAGGGGACTGCCGACAAAACGCCGCTCGCCCACCCGAACCGCCTGGTTGTTCATCCACTCGTAACCGCCGCTGGCACTCATCGTGCGCATGAACGAATCGGCGGCATCCAGATCCTTCCCGTAGAACTCGTGGTTGCCCGGTACGTACAGGACCGCCTGGTAGCGTTCGCTCAGCCCGAGAACCCATTCCACGGTCTCATCGTTCGCCGTGCCGATGTCGCCCGCCAGCACGAGTACATCGGCGCCCACATCGTGCAGCTTCGGCGAATGGCCGAATTCCAGATGCAGGTCGCTCGCGATTTGCAGTTTCATGGGCGTTTTGCCTTAGCAGGCACCTGGCAAGGTGAGGGCGTGTATCGCGTGGCGCGCCCCTCGCCCACACGGTGCACCAGGCCGACGTCCATCAGCCCCCGCATAATGCGTTGCGCCTTGCGTTCGTTGAACTCCAGGCGGTTCATGAGCGTTCGGGCGGTGATCGATTCCCGCGCCGCGACGATGCCCCATGCGGCTTCCTGGTCGGCGGTCAATCGGTCCATCACCGCGGGCTCCGCGATATCGGCGGCGAGCGCGGCGGCGCTTCGGTAGAGTGTCAGTGTCAGATAAGGGTCGTTCCATTTGTACATAGGCAACGGCAATCCTGCGTCCTCGGCGTTCCTGCGGAGGGACTTGAGTCCCAGCCCCCGTTCCTCGGCGAGCGCCATGCGCGAGAAAATGTAGTGGAGGATCGGATTGCGGCTGAGCATGGGCGCATTGAACGATTGCAACTGTTCCAGCCTGATCGGTTCGACAGGGCTTCCCGGGCTCATCACCGTGATGGTGTCCGGCGTTACGGTCAAGTGGCAGTTGGCCACTTCAATGTCGTAGTCACGGTGGACGATTGCATTGACTACCGCTTCCCTGACCATGGCGAACAGTTTCTCGTTGACCTCGACTCGCCGCGCCCCGGAACGGTCGATGGGATTGGGCAGCTTGTCGCGTAGCCATTGCAGCACTTGCTCGGGCACGAAAACCTGGGGGCCATCGAAGTCTCGCACTTCCTCCCTGCCATCGGCGTAGTGGATCGTAGCGAGTACTCCGGCCTGGAGCAGGGCGGTGCGCGGTTCGCGGCCGAACAGGAGCATCCCGAAGCCGGACGGAGCCAGACCTGCGTCGGCGTTCTCCCGGAGCAGCCCGAGCTGGAGCAGACGGCGATTGAAGGCTCCGGAATTCCTCGGCTCGTTAATTCCGGCACTAGCCCGGTAACGTTCCAGCGCCGTGGCGGAAAGGTCACGCTCTTCAGCGGTTGGGAGCGCGCTTTCGAGGGGAGACAGCCTGATGGGTTGCTGCCCGGCCGTTTTTTCGACCTCATCGGCACGCTGTCGCGCCTGATCGAGGAATGCGCTATTGGCGTTCTTGATCTCTTGCTGAAGGTCCGGATCGAACATGCGCACCTTGACGCCGTTGTCCTGGAGATATCTGATACCCCTGCGGTCTACGGTCGGGTCGGGGTCCTCGATGCCGACCCAGACCTTCTTGATGCGCGCCAGAACGATTCGTTCGGCGCAACTCAGCTTGGGACGCTGGCGCGCTCCTGGGGCGCATGGCTCCAGCGTTGCGAACAGCACGGCGTCGTCCAGTCTTGACGCTCGCATCTTGCGTTCCAACAGGGTGTATTCTGCATGATCGCCGTCTCTCAATTCGCCACGGTACGCGGTGTGCACATGGCCTTCCGGTTGCCATAGCACGGCCCCCACCATGGGGCTCGACTTGCCATCCACACGGCGTTCCTCCACGGACTTTCGCATGACCTGGACCGCTTGCTCCATCAGTTGGCGGGCGATGAATCGGACTTCGTCGGGCATTGGATTGGCTCAGATAGTGGAGGGAATGAATATGTCGGGATAGCTGTAATGGGTCAGTTTTGTGATCTGTATCCCGACAATATAAGCAGATATATGTCGGGAATCAAACACAAATAACCCAAAAATACGAGAATCCCGACACTTTGCCGGGATTTGTGTCGGGATTTGTCTCTGGATACTCGGGTGCCTGCCCGGCTAACGCGCAATTACTCGAACACCAGCGGCCGCAGCCCGCCGTCGAGCGCCGGGTCGTAATCGGGGTTGGGCGTCGGGAGCGTCGTGCCGACATCGCGCAGATACCCCCTCAGTTCTACCAGCATCGATTCGGCGATCTCGGGCCGGAAGCGCGACAGATCGGTGGATTCCCGCAGGTCCAGGCCGAGATCGTAGAGGTAGGCGCGGTCCGGCTCGAGTTCCCAGATGAGCTTGTGATTGCCCCGCCGTATCGCCGCCTGGGGCGTGACGTGCTTCTGGTTGCGGTAGGCGCCGTAGTACCAGATCAGCGGTTCCGTGGGCCGGTCCACCGTCCCGTCGCCGCCGTTTTCGAGCACCGGAACCAGGCTGCCGCCATCCAGATCGTCCGGCAGACCCGCGGCGGCACCCGCCCAGTGGGCGATCGTCGGCAGGAAGTCGTAGCCGACGACCGGCACGTTGCTTTGCGCGCCGGCCTCGATCCCGGGGCCGCGGATGAACAACGGCACACGGATGCCTCCCTCCCACACGTGGGTCTTGCCCCACGCCAGCGGCACGTTGCTGGTGACCGGATTGTCCGATTCGCCGCCGTTGTCCGAGGTGAAGATGACGTAGGTGTCGTCGGCGACACCGAGGCGGTCGAGCGTGTCGAGGATGCGGCCCACGCCGGCGTCCATTTCCGCGGTCATCGCTGCGTATGCCGCATTGGTATGGACCTGGTCGCCACGAATGCCGAGGTCCCTCCCATGTTGGTATTCGCTGAACGTCAACACGGTTTCCGGTCGCGCCCGGACCGGTGTATGCACAGCGTAGTACGAAACCTGGACGAAAAATGCCCGGTCGGCCCGCGCCTGCTCGTCAATGAAGGCGACCGCCCTGTCGGTCACCTCTGCGCTGCGCTTTGGATCGGGCTGGCTTGCGAATCCTTCGTTGTTGGTTGTCAGACCGTCATGCGCATCGTAGCCATGGCGTTCCGGCGAACCCCCGCCCATGTGCCACTTGCCGAAATGGCCGGTCGCATAGGCCGGGTCGTGTTGCTTGAGCAGCTCCGCGATGGTCGTCTCCTCGTCCGCGATATCGCTGACAGGCAAGGGCACGAGCATCGGTTTGTTGTGATACATGGTGTCGTGGAACACCTGAATGTTGGCGCGCCCGTTTTCGTCCGGCACGACATCGATGATGTCGGTGGCCCCCAGACGGGCCGCCGTCTTGCCGGTCTGGATGCTCATCCGCGTGGGCGAGCAGTTTGGAGCCGGCGAATAGGCATTGGAGAACTTCATGCCCTCGGCGGCCAGGCGCTCAAGGCTCGGGGTCTGGTACAGGTCGCTCACCGAATTCGGCACGCGGTCGTCCATGCGCACCGACGTTCCGGTCCAGCCCTGGTCGTCCGACAGGATCAGCACGAAATTCTGCGCGACCGACTGGTGGCTGGCGAGCAGGACCACGATGGGCGCCAAGGGTAATTTCCATCTGTTCATATGCCGGTATTCCCTGAATTTTCCGATATTGGGCGATTTGGCCACTAGCCGGGCAGGCTGAATAGCAAGGGTGCCATCCCTGTTGCCACGTGAGTGTTCCTTTGCCTGACACTCTCCGCCATGTCCCTGCCACTCTACGCGAAAGTGAAATCCACGAAAATGCGCACCGGCCTAGGTACCCCACAAGCAGCTTACCGGCAACGCGTAGCGGCGTTCGCCAAACGCGAGCCTTTCCGTACCCAGATAAAAGACGATCGACGTCGCGCCGTACGATGGAAGAGGTGGACCCCAATCCTTGGACAGGTTGGCCTGTTCCTCTTGGGCGAATTTCTCCAGGGCGGTTGCGGCGCTGGGAAACGATACCAGCAAATTTACTGTATCCTGCAATCCACAAGTGAGCACCGCGGGCGTGGCGGGAAGCGTTTGTGGGCAACCCCGAACGGCCAGCTGATAAGCGACAGGAAGAAGATGCCAGACGTGCGAGTGACCGGCCCTGAATCGGAGCCTGTGCCGTCGATGTTTGCGGATTACCCTTCCGAACCCCGCTTTTACGATGAAATGTTCGAGTCCGGCCCGGTGCCCCGGGAGCATTGCCGCAGGCTAGCGGATGCGCTGAACGGCATGGCGCCCGAGGACATCGCCGCCATGCAGGAGCGCGCGGAGCGGTCGTTCCTGCACGAGGGGATCACCTTCGCGGTCTATGGCGAGCAAGGCGCGCGGGAACGGATCATTCCCATCGATGTGTTGCCGAGAATCCTCGACGCCGCTACCTGGGATTTCATCGAACGGGGCCTGCATCAGCGGATCAAGGCCCTGAACCTGTTTCTGGCCGACATCTACGGTCGCCGCCGGAGCCTTGACGATGGCGTGATTCCGGTGGACATGGTGCTGGGCTGCCCGCAGTACCGCATCGAGATGCGTGGCGTCAGCGTCCCGCGCGGCATCCACGTCGCGCTGTGCGGCACGGACCTGGTGCGCACCAATGATGGTTTCATGGTGCTGGAGGACAACCTGCGCGTGCCTTCCGGGGTCTCCTACATGCTGGCCAACCGGGCCGCGCTGAAGTCGAGCTTCCGCGACCTCTTCCGGCATTACAAGGTGCGGGGAGTCGAGCACTACGGCAAGCTGCTGAGACAGACGCTGTCCGAATTGGCGCCCACGAACCTGTCCGACCCCTGCATCGTCCTGCTGACGCCGGGCGTGCACAATTCGGCCTATTACGAGCACATGTTTCTTGCCAGGGAGATGGGCGTGGAACTGGTGCAGGGCGGGGACCTGCTGGTTCATGACGGCTTCGTCTACATGCGGACCATCGGCGGACTGCGAAAGGTCGACGTGATCTATCGCCGGGTCGATGACGACTACCTGGACCCGCTGGCGTTCCGAGCGGATTCGCAGCTGGGCGTGCCGGGACTGTTCTACGCCTATCGGCTCGGCAACGTGGTCATCGCCAACGCGCCGGGCACCGGGGTGGCCGACGACAAGAGCGTCTACGCCTTCGTTCCCGACATCATCCGCTACTTTCTCGGCGAGGAGCCGCTGCTGGCCAACGTGGAGACGCACCTTTGCCGAACGCCGGAGGGCTTGGAATACACGCTCGACAACCTGGAACGGCTGGTGGTCAAGATGGTGGGCGAATCCGGCGGCTACGGCATGCTCGTGGGGCCGCGGGCCTCGCCCAAGGAGCGGGACGCTTACGCCAGGGGGATCCGCGAAAATCCCGCCAATTTCATTTCGCAGCCGGTGCTGGACCTGTCGCGCGCGCCCTGCCTGACGGACAAGGGCGCCGCGCCCCGCCACGTGGACTTGAGGCCCTTCGTCCTGACCGGCCGCGAGACTCGGCTGGTGCCCGGGGCATTCTGCCGGGTGGCGCTGGTCGAGGGTTCGCTGGTGGTCAATTCCAGCCAGGGCGGCGGCGGCAAGGACCTCTGGGTGCTCCCGGAATAACGCCATGCTGTCGCGCAACGCCCAGGGTCTCTACTGGATCGGTCGATACCTCGAGCGGGCGGCGCACGGTTGCCGCCTGGTCCTTGTGCAGTATCTGGACCTGCAGGATCGCACGGTCGAGGAGCTCGACCGGACCTGGCTGCGCCTGTACCTGGGTCTGGGCCGTGAGCCGGTCGGCGGCGTTCTGGGGTCGAATCGCGGCGACGACGACTTCATGCTCGCCGACGCCTTCACCCTGGTGGACGACCTGACATTCGAGCCGAACAACCCCGACGCAATCCGCAACTGTGTCGCCGCCGCCAGGGAGAACGCCCGCCAGGTCCGCAACGTGATCGGTAACGAGATGTGGTCGTGCCTGAACCTGCTCTACCTGGATATCCGGGACCTGGACGTGGGGGACGTCTGGGCCGACCGTTCCGGCGAGTTCTTCCAACGCACCGAGGATGCCGTCCGGGCGTTCCACGGCATCGCCGGCAGCGCCATGTACCGCGACGCCGGCTGGCACTTTCTGCGGCTTGGCCGCGCGGTGGAACGAGCCCAGAACCTGACCGCGCTGCTGGATGCCCACCTGGAAGTGTTTCCCTCGGTCGAATCCCACCTGGAGCCGGAGTGGCGCTCGCTGCTGCAGATCTGCGATGCGCGGGTGGCCTATCACCGCCGTTACTCGCTGGACTACCAGCCGGGCCGCGTCATCGACTTACTGGTGTCCGATCCCTTGCTCGCGCACTCGGTGCGGTTCGCGCTGGACCGAATATCTGCCGCGCTGGACGCGGTCGGCGAACACCGGCCAATGGCCGCGGAAGCCGCCCGACGCGTGGGCCGGGTCGTGGCGGTGCTCGAGTACGACTGGCGTTGGGACGATCCCGAGGGAGACAGGACCACACGCGCGATGCTGAAGGAGATTCTCGGGGCGTGCCGCCAGCTCGACGGGGATATCGACGCCTCCTATTTCAACTATGGGATCGAGGACGGTCCCCGATGACGGTCAGGACGTTCCAGATCGAGCACGTCTCAAGCTTCCAATACGAGGAACCGGCCCGCGGCAGTCTCATGTTGCTGCGCCTGTGCCCGAGGAACGACAGGAATCAGCGCATGCTGGGATTCGATCTGCACGTCGACCCCGCTGCCGCACCGGTCGAAATGCAGGACCCGTTCGGCAACCGCTGCCACCTGTTCAACATCCACCGGTGGCACCGCACGACCCTGGTGCGCAGCCGCGTCAAGGTGGAGGCCGCCGAGACGTCGCCGCCAACCGAATCGTCCGGCCCGGACGGCTGGGAGGCGCTCGCCGCTTCGGCGGGCTCGGCCGAAAACTGGGAATTTCGCCAGTCAAGCCACTACGTGCGGTTCAGCGAAGCGCTTGGGGAATTCATGTCGGCCAACGGCATTCGCCGCGGTGACGATCCATTGACCTCGCTGCTGGAACTGTCGGCCACGCTGCATCGGAAGTTCCAGTACCATCCCGGCAGCACCGGCGTGGATTCGCCCATGGACCAGATACTCGAAACAGGTCGCGGCGTCTGCCAGGACTACACCCACGTCATGCTGGCCATCGCGCGATCGTGGGGCGTTCCGAGCCGCTACGTTTCCGGGTACCTGCACATGGAAGGCAAGCCAGGGGAGCAGTCGCTGCCGGGCGCCAGCCATAGCTGGGGTGAATTCCTTGTCCCCGGCGCCGGTTGGGTGGGCATCGATCCCACCAACGACACGCTGGTCGATCATCGTTTCATAGCCGTGGCGGTCGGTCGCGACTATGCTGACGCCTGTCCGACACGGGGCACGGTGCTGGGAGGGGGCGGCTCCACCCTGGACGTCGAAGTCACCGTGGTCGAAAGCGACGAGCCGACGCCTGATCGCGAACCGCACCGGGAATGGCCCAATCTCCGGGCGGTTGCGCCAACGCCCCTGGAGTACGGCGGTCGTTTCGATCAGTAGTCCGCCCGGTCCAGGAGCAAATCACCGCCGGTCCGCCCGGAGTCTCGACAGCGCCATCAAGGCGGCCCCGGTACGCCCGAGTTCCGGTTTGCGGGCGCGTTCGTGGCGTATCAGGCGTTCCATCGCGGCCCTGTCTCCGCCGCAGGCGCGCAGCAGGTCGGCTTCCACATCGACGCCACAGCGGCGGCGACCCCTGAAATTGCCCCGAAAAGCGCCACGGAGGGCGCCCCGGATTCCGCCGGGACCGCCGCCACGGACCGCGCGGCGAACCACATCACGCACACGGGGCGCCAGCAGGATGAAGGCGACCACTGCCACGGCGGTCAGGAAGATCGGAAATTCGCCCATATGGATTCGTCCGGTGGCGCGTCCCGCGCACATGGCGGTCCCGCCAACATCGCGCGTGTTCAGTGGGTCATTGCGTAAATGATGTAGTTGATCGCGAAGCGGTAGGCGAGCGCGGTCATGGGATTGGGGTACCAGGGGTCGTCGGCGTGCTCCCAGGCGTCACCCATGTCCATGTTGTAGTTGATCGCCACCAGCAGCCGGCCCTGCTCGTCGTAGATGCCCCGCCACTGCGGCGGCCCGCCCGGAAGCTGGGCCATGACCTGGCCTCCGGGGCCGCGATAGAGGTGCCTGGCGCCGGGGATCTGGGTGTTGCGGTCCAGGTCGTACAGCACGTGGAGCAGCGGGTCTTCGTCGGGGATGTCGACGATGGGATATTCCGGCAGCGCACGCTGGATGGTCGATCTGAAGTGCTCCCACTCATAGGCGCCGTGGAAGTCGTCGACCACCAGGAAGCCGCCGCGCATCAGGTATTCACGCAACCGGTCCGTTTCTTCCTGGGAGAGCGTCCAGCGGCCGACCTGCTGGGCGAACAGCCAGGGGTGGTTGAAGATGCGGTCGTCGATGGTCCGCACGTGGATGCTGTCGTCGGCCACCTCCAGCCGGGTCAGCCGCTGCAGGCCCTGGGCAAGATGGTCCTCGGCTTCGGGCCAGTCGATGGCATACCACTGGCGATATCCGCCGCGTAACGCCTGATTGCCGCCGGGCATCAACCGGGCGATATGGAATTCCGCTTCGGGGTGCTCCAGGTCCCAGCCCTGGCCGCGAGCCGGTTCCGTCAGGATCATGCCGCCGACCGGTGCCAGCATGATCGCGGCAAGCAACGCCGATGTGCGCCTGGTGGGAATCACGGTCCGCCAAGTATAGGCGAAGCGAGCGGGGGCGGCGATGGCCCGGAGGCCGGCAAGAGCGCTAATTCAGCAAGTCGATCAACGTGTCCAGCACCGTTTCCTCGGCACGCTCCCGCAGCGTGTCCCTCAACAGCTCCTCGAAATCCGGGCGGATACTTGGCTCCGCCGCCGTTCCACCGACCACCAGGGGTATCGACCGGCCGACATGGCCGTCCAAGGTTTCGCATCCCGGTATGGGGATGCTGGCCGTCATTTCGGCGTCGAGTTCAAGATCGAGCCCGAAGGAAACCAGGTCCACTCGGCCTGTGCCGCTGACCTCGATGGCAGACATTGTGCCGAGGAGATCGTCGGTCTGCGCGATTCCGTCGCGGACCTGGGCGGTGCCACGGACCATGCTGTAGCGGGTGGCGTCGACGCCCGCCGGTGACGGTTGCGGATAGCCGCCTATCTGGTTGTAGACATCGCATATGGCGTGGTCGAGATTGAAGCCCTGCAGGGCGCCGTCCTGAAGCGCGAACCGGATGGAGCCCGTCGCGGTGGAGATCACTTCGTCCAGGTTGTCGCCGTTTCCGGTGAGTTGCAGGTCTAGGGTGCCCGTTCCGCTGGTCCTCGCAGGCTCGTGGGAGAGCGCCGTCAGCAGGCCTTCCATGTCGATCCCGTCCGCGGACCCCCGCAGTGAGACGAAGGGTCCGCCGGCGCGAATATCCAGGTCGACGCCTCCACGGAAAGTGCCTCCGTACAGCGTCGCCTGTAGCGGTTCGACCCGGCCAATGCCCTCGGCGAGTTCGGCGCGGGTGGAAAAGCCGGCCAGGCTCAACCCCGACACGCGCAACTCTCCGGCGCCGACCCGGCCCGCCAGATTCAGGTCGGCAAGTTCCATTGTTTCGAAGCCCTGATCCTCCTGATCAGGCGCGGAAGGCGCTTCGGAGGCGGGTGGCATGTATCGGTCCAGGTCGATGCGGTCCAGGTCCAGGTCGAACGTGTACCGCGGATCGGCGAAGTCGGTGATCCCGACGCGCCCGGTCAGGTTGGTGTCGTCCAGGCGCATTCGCAGCGAGTCCAATTCGGCCTGTCCCGCGCCCAGGGAGACATCCGCGCTCAGGGTGGCCCGGCTCAACACGGCGGGATCGGCGGTGGGCGGAACGTCCTGGCCGAACCGCGTAAGCAGCGTCCGTGGAGAGAAATTCGCGACCTGAAGCGATCCGGTGATGTCGGGTTCGCCGACCGGGTCGAGTACGGTCAGATGGCCGTTCGCCTGCAGGCCGAACGCACCGGCGGAAAGCTCTTCGAGCCGCAACTCGGATCGGGCCGCGTCGAACTCGAATGACGTGTCGAGTCCCAGTTCTCCCAATCGTTGCGCGTCGAGCGCGTCAGGTACGAGCGCCGGGAAGACGGAAATCAGCAAGTCCGGGTCCAGACCGGCGGCGACGATGCGGCCTCTGTAGATGTCATCCTCGGACGACCGGTCCATTTGGCCGGAGATGCCAGCACCGTTCAGGGTGGCGCCAAAGTCATGCAGCGAGAAACCATTGTCGCGCCGGTTCACCGTAAAGTCGGCGCCGATGGCCAGTTGGTCGATCAGGGCGACGTTTGCGCCGGCGAGCCACTCGCGCGGCAGGACGCTGAACAACAACCCCGGATCGAATGACGGGACCGCCAGCACACCCGACAGATCGGTTTCGTCGAGCGCCAGAACTCCGGTCACGGCCATGTCCAGAAGTGAAGCCTCCAGGCCGGTCAATGAGATGCGCCCGGCCCGCGGCTCCAGCCGGAACGCGGACTCGAGGTCGAAATTTCCCATGGAAGGCCCGGATTCCGCGCCGAGCATTGCCAGCACCTCGTCAACAGGCGAATCGTCGACCGCGACGGTCCCGGCGACCAGCGGTTCACCGGCAAGGTCCTCGGCCGAACCATGCCAGCGAGCGGTGATGCCGCCGATCGTGGTCACGGCCTCGGGGATATCCGCTGTCCACGCAGACGTGTCCAGGTTGACCGAAGGCACGATGGCGGAAACTTCGACTGGGCCGGAGTCGCGGGTGAATCCCGTCAGGTCCGATTCAAGTCGCACGTTGTCCAGTCTGAGGGTACCGGAGGCGTTGTCGAATGTGGCTGTCGTTTCCAGGTTGCCCGCGATGCGCTCCTCGCTCCGACCGTCTTCCACGCGATACTCAAGGCGCAGGCTGTCGGCCAGGAATCCAGCATTTTCGGGGTCGGGGACAATGGTCGTCTGTCCATCGACACGCGCCGTGAAGGTAGGCATCACGCCCACCCATTGAAGACCGAAGTCGATGTCCACGGGCATGCCCGGAGTGATCGGGCCCGTTTCCAGGGAAATGTCCGAGATCACGTAGCGGGCGTCATCAAGGTTCTCGCGCCAGAAGACGACGCCATCACGGATGTCGATGCCGGCCACGTCGATTTCGACGAAAAAGGGTGCTTCGACCGGGTCGGGCGGCACGATGGCACCGGGCTCATCGCTCGGCGCGGTCGCCGGACCCAGCAGGTCCGACCAGTTGTCGCGGCCATCGGCGTCGCGAACCAGATTCAGATTCACGCCCGCAAGCACCACGGTGCCGAATTCCATCCGGCCACGGAACAGCGGCAACAGGCGAACCTGCGCCACGGCTGATTCGACGCTGGCGAAGTCGCCGTCGCCGAAGCCCGCGGCGTGGCCGAGCCGCATCACGCCGGTCTCGATGCCCAGCCACGGAAACAGGGTCAGGGACAGTTCGTCGTCCATGGAGAATTCACGGCCGGTCTGGTCCTCCACGAACGCTTCGAGCTCCGCGCGGATGTTTTCCGGGTCGAATACCAGCCACAGCAGCAGCGCCGCAACGCTGAAGATCACGGCAACAGCGGCGGCCGCGATGCCGAGCGCCTTGATGATGATGCGCATAGTTCACCCTATCGGCTCGACAGGGAGAAAGTCCCGGAGAACCGGCCGGGGTTCCCTCTGCCGGGATCCTGTAGGTTGAAATCGTATCACCGATTTGCAAGGCGCGCCGGGCAAGTGCGGTTGACCGGGGGATGCCGGTGGGAAAGTACGGGTTAGACTATCCGCCGCTCCGTCGGGAAAATGCGCACGCGTGAAGCGGTGGTTCTGCGCAGAAACACCAACCACGTCTTGAGGAACGGTGACCGATGAACGGATTCGAATACGCCACCTTGGTGCAGGCCGCCACGGCGCTTCGGGCCGGAGAGACATCGGCGCTTGACCTGGCCCGGTCGTCGTTGGCGCGCATCGAACTCCTGGACGGACGGCTGAACGCGTTCGTCACGGTGACGGCCGAGGAAGCGCTCGAGCAGGCCGGGCGGGCCGATCGCGAGTTGGCGGCCGGACGGGACCGGGGCCTGTTGCACGGCATTCCCGTGGCGGTCAAGGACCTCATCGACACCCGCGGCGTGCTGACCACGTATGGCTCCCGATACTACGAAAACCACGTGCCCGTCCAGGATGCGGAAGTGATCAGGCGCCTTCGGTCCGCCGGCGCCGTCTCGCTGGGCAAGACCGGGCTGCACGAACTGGCCTTCGGCACGACCTCCGTGAACCCCTTTTTCGGCGCCATCGAGAATCCTTGGCGACCGGACCATCATCCGGGCGGTTCCAGCGGAGGTTCCGCCGTGGCCGTGGCGGCGGGCATGGCGTTTGCGGCGCTCGGCACGGACACCGGCTGTTCCATCCGCCTGCCCGCGCAGTGCTGCGGCATTGTCGGCCACAAGCCCACCTACGGGTTGGTCAGCAAGGCGGGGGTGATGGCGCTGGTGCCGACCA
This sequence comes from Candidatus Rariloculaceae bacterium, assembly GCA_965221035.1. Lineage (GTDB taxonomy): Bacteria > Pseudomonadota > Gammaproteobacteria > Steroidobacterales > Rariloculaceae > UBA6522. Next base: position 1,474,953 of record OZ244860.1, on the reverse strand, counting down.
TGGATCACGTGGGCCCCATGACCCGGTCCGTGCGCGACGCCGCCTGGGTGCTCAAGGCCATCGCCGCGGGCAAGGCGCGTGACCCCGGTGACGAATCCCTGGCGCCGGTCCGCCTTGTCGAATCCGCGCTGGCCAACCTGATCCAGCGGATGGAAGCGCCGATCACCGGGGGTGTCGTCGGCGTTCCCGCGGACTTCTTCTTTGAAGGCGGCGATGAGGATGTCAAGGCGGTGGTGTCCGAGGCCATCGGGGTGTTCGAGCGGCTCGGCGCCAAGGTGGAGACCGTGCGGCTCCCCGACTGCCGCGAGGCCTACGGCGCTGCCAACGCCACGTTCTCCGAGATCGTGGACGTCCACCGGAAAGCGCTGGCGGACGACTTCGAGGCGTTCAGCGAGCCTTTTCGGGCCCGGTTTTCCTCCATGACCAGGTACTCGCCGGCGGCCTACGAGAACGCCCAGCGCCTGCGGGCGGAATTCACCAACCGCATGGAGGAGGTCCTGGAGCGGGTGGATGTCCTGGCCATGCCGACGGCGACCGTCGCGGCCGCTCCCATCGCGGAACAGCCGCCCGACCACGACGAGGAACGACGCAAGAACGCCTGCATCTTCGATTTCACCGGCCAGCCTTCCATCTCGGTGCCGTGCGGATTCACGGCCCAGGGCCTTCCCGTGGGACTGATGCTCTGCGGCGGAAGGTTTCGCGATGCCCGGGTGCTGCGCTACGCGTACGCCTTCGAACAGGCGACCCCCTGGCACACCCGGCACCCTTCGCTGCCTTGACTTCGGCGTCGGAGGGGCGGATTCCCTATACTGTCCCCGGCAAAAGCTGAGGAAACGCCAAATGTTCAGGATGATCGCGCTCGCGGCACTGTCCGCTCTGGCGGGTTGCGCCAACCCCGATGCCGGTCCGCAGCCGCCGGTGGAGATGAGCATCGCCGCGGAAGAGGGCAGCGCGCAACCGCACCTCGAGGTCGACGGGGAGGGCGCCGTGCTGCTGAGCTGGCTGGAGCCTGCGCAGGACGGTTACGCGCTTCGGCTGTCGACAAGCGCCGGCGAGACCTGGACGAACCCGTCGGAGGTGGCCCGGGGCGAGGACTGGTTCGTCAACTGGGCCGACTTTCCTTCGGTATCGCGGGTGGGCGACGGCGCGCTTGCGGCCCATTGGCTGGTCTATCAGCCACGGGGATTCGGCTACGACGCCGTGCTGTCCACATCCACCGACGACGGCATGACCTGGGGTACGCCGTTCCCGCTGCACATTGATGGAACGCCCACCGAGCACGGATTCGTCTCGCTGTTTCCTTGGCAGAATGGCTTCGCCGCCGTCTGGCTGGATGGCCGGAACATGATCCAGGACGGGGAATTCGCCTTCGAGGACCCGGACGGCGAGCCCTTGGGCATGAGCCTGCGCTTTGCGCAATTCGACTTTCAGGGGGAGCGGCGGTCGACGGAGGAGGTCGATGCGCTGGTGTGCGACTGCTGCCAGACGGATGTGGCGTTCAGCGGCGGCGACCTGTTGCTGGCGTACCGGGACCGCACCGCCATGGAGATGCGGGACATCGTGCTGCGCCGCCTGACCCCGGGCGGATGGCAACCGGAGGTTGCGCTGGCGCCGGACAACTGGTTCATCGAGGCGTGTCCCATCAACGGACCCGCCATCGACGCCAATGGCGACGATGTCGCCGTGGCGTGGTTCAGCGCCGCCGACAACCGTCCGGTGGTGCGCCTGGTTCGTTCCGACGACGGCGGTCGCACCTTCGGCGAAGCGCTGGAGCTGGACACCAGCGGGAGTTTCGGACACGTCGACATCGCCGCTCTGGCAAACGGCCGGACCGCGGTGAGCTGGCTTCGGACGGAAGCCGATGGCCTCGGACTGGCCCTCAGGCTGATTGCCCGCGACGGCGAGCTTGGCGAGATCATGACGGTGGCCTCGATCGATGCGGCGAGGCCGCTGGATTTCCCCCAGATGGTCCACGACGGTCGGCGGCTCGTATTTGCCTGGACCGATTTCGGCGACGTGCAGCGGATCAGGACAGCCGCCGTGGATTTGCGCTGAGGGGCCGCAAGCCGGCGTTACGCGAATTGGTGCGCCGGCTCCGGTTCCGTCGGGAACAGGTCTTCCATGATCAGGTAGAGGCACGGCACCAGGAAGAGGGTGATTACCGTGGCGAACAGGATCCCCCATGCAAGCGAGATCGCCATCGGCACGAAGAAGGCGGTGGCGGGGTTGTTGTTGAGCATCAGTGGCATCAGCCCGGCGAAGGTGGTGGAGGACGTGATCAGTATGGGCCGGAACCGCACGATGCAGGCGCGATGCACGGCCGCGCGCAGGTCAACCCCCATGCGCCGCTGCCGATTGACGTAGTCCACCAGCACAAGGCTTGAGTTGATCACCACCCCCGCCAGCGCAATGAGACCGAAGATGGACGTGATGATGATCGACCAGCCCATGACCAGGTGTCCGATGATGGCGCCCAGCGCGCCGAAGGGAATGATGCTCATGATCACCAGCGGCTGAAGATACGAACGGAGCGGGATCGCCAGCAATGCATAGATCATCAGCAGCGCGACCGGAATGAAACTGATCAGTCCGCCGAAGGACTCGTTTCTCTGTTCCCGCTCGCCGGTCAGCGTATAGCTGATGCCCCGGTAGCCGGACAGGGTTCTCGGTAGCGCGTCGGCCTGAAGGGACCGCAAAACGGCTTCGGGGGTCACCACGTCGCGGTCCACGTCGGCGCTTACCGTGACCACTCGCTGGCGATCGACGCGGGTGATGGTGGAGTAACCCCTGCCCAGTTCGATTTCGGCCACCGCGGCGAACGGAATCTCCGTGCCGTCGGCGGCTCGAATCCGCATGTCTTCCAGGTCGCCCAGGGAACGCCGCTCGGCTTCCGGATAACGGACCATGACCCGGACATCCTCCACGCCCCGCTGTACCCGCTGCACTTCCTCGCCGTAGAACGCCTGGCGCGCCTGACGCGCCAGGTCGTTCAGCGTCAAGCCCAGTTGCCGGCCCTCGGGAAGCAGCGAGAGCTTGGCTTCCTGCTTGCCCGAGCGAAACGAGTCGGTGATGTCCTGAACGCCATCGAATCGCGCAAGTTCGGCCCGCAACTCCGCCGCGGCGTTGGCCAGATCGTCCACATTCCGACCCTGCAGACGGATCGAAATGGCGTCGCCGACGGTGACGCCCGTGGTCGCGAACGCGAGCGAGACGCTGTCGTAGACCGGACCTGTCAACTCCCGCCAGCGATCCGCGATGTCGGTGACGGACACGTTTCCGCGTTCACTCAGCGGCAGGATCGACAGCACCAGTTCGGCGGTATGGCTTTGGGGCGCGGCCGTGAATCGGCCGCCCAGGGGTTGTCCGACGGAGGTGAAGATATGTTCGATCAGCGAGGGCCGGTCCGGGCGGGCGGCGTCCAGTTCGGCCTTCAGCTGCAGCGCCGCCGCCTCGATCTGCCGAGCCGCCCGAGCCGTTTGTTCCACATTGACGCCCTCCGGCATTTCCACCCGCGCCACAACGCTGTCACCCTCGATCCTGGGCATGAACTGGACCTCGATCCTGTCGCTCAAGACCAGGCCCAGGGCGATCAGCAGCGCGCTCACGCCGAGCGCGAGCGCCGTGTACCGCAGATCAAGGACACGATCCAGCGCCGGCCCGAAAGTGTCCCGGGCAAAGCGCTCGAGACCCGTGGCGACGCGTTGCTGGAAGCGCCGCCAGGCGGCGTGGAACCTGTTGATCTCGCCGGCCGGGGAGGGTTGCTTGCGGTGCGCCAGGTGAGCCGGAAGGATGAGCTGCGACTCGACGATGCTGAAGAAAAGGCAGATGGCGACCACGTAACCGATGACCGAGAGCAGTTGCCCGATATTCCCCGGCGCAAACATGAGCGGAGTGAAGGCTGCGATGGTGGTCAGCACGCCGAAAATGACCGGCACGGCCACCTCGGTCGTGCCTTCCACGGCTGCGATGAGCGGGTCCTTGCCCTCCTGTTCGTGGGCATAGACCCGCTCGCCCACGACGATGGCATCGTCCACGACAATGCCAAGCACCAGGATGAAGGCGACCACCGACAGGGTGCTGATGGTGAGGCCCACGGTGCCGAACACGGCGATGGTGCCCAGGATGGCGATGGGAATGCCGGCCGCGACCCACATGGCCAGGCGGAACTGCAGCGGCAGCGTCAGCAACAGCAGCACCAATGCCAGCCCGGTTGCGGCGGACCCCAGCAGGATGTCGATGCGCGCCTGCAGCGTTTCAGCCTCGTCGCGCCAGATCGTCAGGTCGATGCCGTCGGGCATGCGGCCGCGGGCTTCCTCCACGTAGGCGCGGACCATCTCGCTGATCTCGACCACGTCTTCGTCGCCGACCTGGTTGACGCGGACGATGGCCGCGGGCGTGCCGTCGAACCGTGCCTGGGTCTCGCCTTCCTGGAAACCGTCGACAATCGTGGCGATCTCGTCCAGATACACCCTCGTGCCGTCTTCCCTGGAAACCACCACGATGTCGCGGAAGTCCTCGCCGGTATAGGCCTGCCCCTGGGTCCGGAGCAGGATCTCTCCGGCCCCCGACTTGATGGATCCGCCGGGCATGTCCAGCGAAGTTCGCCGTACCGCGCCGGCCACCTGGTCGAAGGTGAGACCCATCCGCCGCAGGGTTCCTTCGGAGACCTCGATGGAAATCTCGTCGGGACGCACGTAGGCCAGTTCCACGTTGGAGATGCCCTCCATCGCGACGATTTCCTCGCGCATCTCAAGGCCCAGTTCCTTCAGCGTGCGCTCGTCCGCGTCGCCGCTGATGACGACTTCAAGCCCCTCGTTGATGGTCGTCAGCAGCGATACGACAGGGCGTTCGGTCTCTACGGGAAATGTGGAGATGGCGTCGATCCTGCTCTTGATCTCGTTTGCGGTCTGAATCCGGTTGGCGTCGGTCTCAAGCTCCAGCAGGATGCGGCCACTGCCTTCCAAGGCGGTGGAAGTCATCCGGTAGATGCCCTGTATGCCTTCCATGGCCTCCTCGATCCGCAGGTTGACGCCGTTCTCGACTTCTTCCGGCGCGGCGCCCAGATAGGGGACCGAGACCGTGACCATGTCCAGTTCGATGGACGGCAATTCTTCCTGGCGGATCTGGAACACGGATATCAGTCCGCCGACGACGAGGATCATCATCAACAGGTTGGCTGCGACCGGGTTGTTGACGAACCAGGCGATGATGCGTTTCATGATCCGGATTCGACCGCCATCGGCTCCGGTCGGTCTTCGACGACATCGACGCGCATGCCTTCGACCACCGCCTGCAGCACCGAAATGCACAACCGCTCACCCTTCTCCAGTCCGCCATCGATGTAGGCGTCGTCCCCGTAGATGCGGGCGATGTTCACCGTGCGAGAGCGCAGCCGGTCGTCCTCGTCCACGACCAGCACCTGGTTGCCGTTGCGGATCACCGAACGGGGCACGATGACGACGTTGTCCGCGGACAGGCCCTGGATTTCCGCCTCGACGAACAGGCCCACCGGCGGGGGAACGTACGTCCCGCCCCCTGCGGCATCGTCGGCGACGCGGATCCGCGCGACCGCGTTGACCATCCGGCTGCGGGTGTCGATTTCCGCTTCGGTGCGCACGATCCTGCCCTGCCACTGGTATCGCCGTCCGGCGAAGTCCGCCGACAAGTCCACCTTCGGGGCCACGGATTCGTCCAGTTCGCCGCGCTGCATGGGCGGGATGTCCAGGTAGGCGAGCTGCTGGTCCGCGATGGGCAGGCGCACCTCCACGTAGTCCACCGCGTAGAGCCGTGCAATGGGGGCGCCACGGCTGACGAACTGGCCCGGATCGACCTGCTCGCCTCGCACCAGGCCCGTGAATGGCGCAAGCAGCTCCGTGCGGGACAGGTCGAGTTCGGCCTGGTTCACCGCGGTACGGGCGTCCGCAAGCGCCGCTTCGGCGACCCGGGCGGCCCGCATCCCCGCTTCCACGTCGGAAGGGCTGATGAGATTGCGGGCTTCCATTTCCCGGAGCCGTTCCAGTTCGAACCGGGCGAATTCACTTTCCGCCATGGTCCGGTCCACGGCGGCGCGGGCGCGTTCCAGGGCGTATCGGTAGTCCCGGTCATCGATCCGAAGCAGCGGTTCGCCTTCCTGGAAGTACCCTCCGGCGACCAGGTTCGGCGAGATCCAAACGACATTGCCCGAGACCTCGGGCACCAGGTCCGACTCGGTGCGGGGCGAAACTGTCCCCTGGCTGTGGACCACCATGCGTGCACTGGCGGGGTCCACGCGCATGACCCGGACGGTCGGGGCCACGGGCTCGGGTTCGCTTGGGTCGAGTTGCTGCCGGGTCAGCAGCAGCGTCGCACTTGTGGCCATCGCCGTCGCCAGGGAGGCCACCGCTACCAGGGTTCCGCGTTTCATGGATGGGTTTGCTTGGCCTTGAAACCGTTGTTCGGGAGGGTATTGGCGGTGTCTGTGGTCCTACCAATTTGCTCGCACCGCACTCTATTGCATGTCGGCTTGCCCGCGCAAGCGAAGAAATCTGTAGATAGGCGCCCAGGGCGGTCTGTCGCCAACCTAGCCTTATGAGAGGTCCAGGGCAAAGCGAAGCGCTGCGGCGACATCGCTCATTTTATCGTGGCCGAGAACCGCGATGGTCGCCCCCAACCGTTCCTTTGGAACCGTCTGGACGTGATCGCAATTGACGGCGCAACGGCGGGGCAACCCGTCTTCAACCGACAAGGCCACCTCGCTGGGGATCTCGCGGACCGTGGTCGTCATGGGTGCCACCGTGACCTCTCCCAGGCTGGGAATGACTGAGTTTCGGGTCAGTATCAGGACCGGCCAGCGTTTGTCAGGTGCCGAAAATCTGTACCAGCGAACTTCGCCTCGGCGCATCAGGCGGCGCCCCAAGGGTCGTCGCCCCAGGCGTGATCGGCCTCCGGAATGTCGAATTCCTGTTTTCTGGGAGGATTCTTTCGGTATCCGGCGATCTGCACGCGCTCAAGCTCCATGACTTCGAATCGTCGCAAGGCTTCGCGAAAGGCGTCCCTGGCAAAGGCGGAACGGCTCACGCCAAGATCCTTGATGCAGGCATCGATCCGATGGAGAAGGTTGCTTTCAATGGTCATCTGTATGGTTTTCATAGCTATGAATCTATCCATTGCTGTAGCTATTACTACCACTATACCAAAGTTGCGCGTGGCAGGCGTTCGCCTTTCCCATATGTGGGTAGAATGAACGGCGTCCTCGCGACAGGCTAAAATCCACCCTTTTGCGGAGGTACCCGTGCACCACCTTGTTCGCGCTTTTCGTCACTTTCCGTTGATTCATTCGCTTGCGGCATTTTCCTTGCTGATGGTTGCGGGAGCGGGCGCCCACGGCGCGAGCCTGGACGCGGACCGGCCCACGGTGCTGATCACCGGCTCCAACCGGGGTATCGGGCTGGCCTTCGTTCGGCACTATGTCGCCGAGGGCTGGAACGTGTTGGCGACCGCCAGAACGCCCTCCGAAGCCGACGAACTCCACGCGATGGCCGCGGAATACGAACACCTGCTGGTCGAGCAACTCGATGTGACCGACGGTGGGCGCATCCGGGAACTGGCCGCGAACTACGCGGGTACGCCCATCGACGTGCTCATCAACAACGCCGGAATGTACGGCGGCACAGCGGAGCAGACGCTGGGTACCTTCGATGCGCAGACCTTTCACGATGTCATGGCCGTCAACGTCCTGGCGCCCATGCAGATGGCGGAAGCGTTCGCGGATCACGTGGCGGCTAGCGAACAGAAGAAGATTGTTTCGATCACCAGTGGCGCCGGATCGGTCTCGCGCGAGACCGTCTCCACGGGAGGTGCCTACTACGGCATCAGCAAGACGGCGCTGAACATGGCCATGCGCAAGGTCGGCGCGCAATTGGCCGGGCGCGGAATCGTGGTCGCGCTCGTTGCGCCGGGGCCGGTGGTCACCGACATGCTGCGGGACAATCGTCCTTCGCTATTGCCGCGGGCCAGCACTCCGGAATCCAGCGTGGCCGGCATGGTGGCGGTAATCGAAGGTCTGGACGGGAGCCATGATGGAAGGCCGCTGAATTTTGACGGCTCCACGGTGGCGTGGTAGCGGGATGACCGGCTGTGGGGCCAGCCCTACCGTGTTGGAACGTTCCTGCTGGTCGGTCGGATCCGGTCGGCCTGGCAAGAAACCCAGAAAAGAGGAAATTCAAGATGAAGAAATTCAGTTGTCATTGCATCGGAATGGCAGTTCTCCTTGCCTGGTCCGGCGTGCCCGCCCAGGTTCCCGTCGACGCCCAGGAACTGGCCGATCTTTGGACGGCAGCCTACAACGACCACGACGGCGACGCCCTTGCGGCGCTCTACACCGAAAGCGCCGAACTGACGGCCCACGGCGCGCCGACCTTGACGGGGCGCGGCGACATCCGTGCGTTTTGGGCATCGGACTTCGGTGAAGGCAACCCGCTGACCTTGTTGAACGTGACGCACAGGGTCGACGGCACAGACAGGATGCTGATACAGGGGACCTACGAAGTGGTGGACAGCGATGGCGGCAACGTCCTCGGCGATGGCGGTTTCTTCCACATTTGGCGGCTCGACGACAGCCGCCAATGGCGCATTGATCGTGAGATCTGGTTCACCGAGGTACTGCCGTACGAGTAACGCGCGAAGGCAGAAGTGTGCGTCGTCGGCCGATTGTGACCGCCCATCACGGTAGTTGTGATCCCCGCTACGATTCGTAACCGTTTCCGTACGCTGGTTGAAGATCGCTTATGAAGCGTGATCGGCTCCGTAGCTAGTGTGTTGCTACCGGAACGGCCGCAAAGTGCCGGCCTCGGACCGCGCGGCGGTCGAATGTATATGTGGTTGCGCATCCGGCAGCGCGATTTCTATGCGCGATCAGGTAGTCCGGAAAGTCAGCCATTCCGACTTCGAACGCGCGCAGGGCAATCCACACGGCATCGCTGTCCTCAATATTGAATTCGGTTGTGTGCAGAAGTTGAAGCATCACCCGCGAGACATCCGAATCCGAGTAGCCGTAGGCACGGGCAAGTACCCATGCGAGTTCTGCCAGCACAAGGACGCTAACATAGCCCGGTGAGCGTTCCGTACACCTGCCCTCGATCAATTGTGTGGCGGCAAGCGCCTGTTCCGCATCGTCCTGGACGATGTAGCGCACCAAAACGTTGGTGTCCAGACCGATCACAGTCCGCGCCTTCCGGCCATGGCGATTGCATCGTCCATTTCCGCCAGCGTGACCGGCGAGGCGGGCTTCGAAAGCATGCCCTTGAGCTCCTTCACGGACGCCCTGACGGGTGTAATCCGGGCACCGCCGTCGTCCAACAGAAAATCGATTCGATCACCGGGCTTCAGGCGAAGCTTGTCCCTGATGGGTTTCGGCACAGTCACCTGACCCTTGCTGGTCATGGTTGCTAGCATTACAAATTTCTCTATTCCTTACTCCTAGGTAAGAGCATAGGAATTAGAAGGGTCAATTGCAACCACCGGTACGGAGAAGCAGGGTTGGGGTTGTGAAGCATCCCTTGCGTTACGCAACACCGGGTTTTCCACGGTCTACCGCACCGACGTTGAACCCACGCTCAATTGATCAGTCGAAGATCGTCCGTCCGTCCGGGCGCAGGTTGTTCTCGCCGGACAATTCAATGCAGCCGTATGGCGTGAACGGCTGTTCCGACCTGGCCATCCTGATTTCGCCCTGTATCGGCGCGCGCCAGAACTTCGGGTCCAGCGCCGTGAAGGACACCGTCAGCCGGTCCGTCTCCGGATCGTGGCTCACCCGTTCCACGAGCTGCAGGGCGTCGCTGTTGATGACGCCGCGAAACAGTTCGAAGCTCCTGATCCCGCGGGTGTGGACCACCAGCGTGGGGCCGTCCCAGTATCCGATGGAATGACCGAGGATCGACGGTTCGATGTCTGCGGGGTGCTCGGCCTGGTTCATGTGGATGGTGCGGACCATGTCCATGTACCCGTATACCCAGCGCACGCGGTCCTCGCCCACGGGCACGAATTCGTTCACCAGCGCGTGGTGCTGCATACCGTGGAGGGCCGACGCCTGGCAGCGGATGTCGGGGCTGTCGAACGCCGGGTCGTAGGTGTCGGCGAAGGCCTGGCCGGCCTCGGTATAGTCCGCCTGGTAGCGCGTGCCCATGAAGCGGGGCATGGGCATGTGGGCGGCAGCGGCATGCATCTGGGCATCCATCCCCATCTCGCCGCCCATCGGCATCATCGAGGATTGCAGTTCGGCCGCGTCGACACCCGGTGGCAGGCCGTCGGGAAGCATGCCCGTGAACGCAATCCAGTTGCCGAACAGGCCTTCGGTGGGTACCTCCACGGGTTCGCGCTCGACGGCCTCCCGGGACGACTGCGCGATGACCCGGGACGACGCCTCCGATGAACCGCCCGCCGCGGCCAGCAGCGCCTCACCGGGCACGTAGTCGGAGTCGCTGGAAACCTGTCCCCGGTTGCCGAAGCTGCGCCCGTCCGCCAGCTCGATCTGCACGGTGTGGCAGACATTGGGTTCGCGCCTGGCGGGATTGCCCGAGATCCTTACCGGCGTTCCAGGGGGAATGGTCTCGCTGGACAAGCCGTTGCGCACCAGGAAGCGGCGTTCGAACAGTTCGCAGCGTCCCTCGACGAGCTCGCCCTGGTCGTTCAATTGCGAGAAATAGAGGTAGGAATGGGGGTTGATGACCCTGATGTCGGTGACGATGGCTTCGAACCGGATATCCATCGAGGTGTCGAAATGGGCGTCGACGCCGTGATGGGCAAGCGCGGGCGCTGCCAGGGCGAACAGCGGCAGTGCGATTGTCTGTCTGTACATTTGTGGGTCCTCTGTCAGGATGGCAAGTCGGGAGTCGGGTATTGGACAGGAATATACCGTTCCGCGGCAAGTGTCTTCCGTTCGGTCAGTCTGAAGGGGCTGGCGCTATCTCTGTATCCAATACCGCACGCCCTGGGCGTTGAGGAACGCCTCCGCGTCGACGCCCTGCAACGAAGCCAGCGTCGCCATCATCCCCGCCTGGGTGCAGGATTGCGCGAGCACGGTTACGGCGCGGGGGGCGTCGGCCACGGGCCACCCGGTCCGCGGGTCGAGGATATGTGAATACCGCACGCCGTCCTTCACCAGAAATTGGCGGCTGTCGCCGCTGGTGGCAACGCCGCCGCCGTTCAGCGCAATGGTGGGCTGGTGCGCCTGGTCTCTTGATACCGCCTCGATACCCACCCGCCAGGGCTGCGATTCGCGGGGGCGGCTGACCGCGATGTCGCCGCCGAGATTGATCAGGCAACTCGCCTGCGCCTGGTCTCTGCACAGGCCGGCGCACCGGTCCACGGCGTACTCCTTGCCGACGCCGCCCAGATCGATCTGCATGCCGGGTTGCAGGACCAGGGTGCGATCCGCCCAGCGTACCCTATCCCAGCCGATGCGCGGCAGAATCGCGTCGATTCGGTGCTGGCCCGGCACATTGTCGCCACCGTCGAACTGCCAGGCTTCGCGAAGCACGCCGGAGGTGATGTCGAAAAGTCCGCCGGAAAGGCGGTAGAGCGAGTCGCAGAAGTCGAGCAGGCGGGCCGTTTCCGCGTCAACGCGAACCGGTTCGCCGTGGCTGCCATTGATCCGGTGGACGATGTTGTCCTCAAGGTACCGGCTGAACTTGTCCTCCACTCGCCATGCCTCTGTCGACACGAGCTCGAGCAGGCGCCTTGCGCTTGCGGCGCTGCCTGCGTCGGTGAGAAGCTCGCACGGGTTGGCCATCGCCCTGAATCGGCCGACCCAATGGTCTTTCGCGCGGGAAAGATGCCCCCGGCGGCTTGGTGCGTTCATCGTTTCATCGCGCTGGCAACCAAGCGACGCCGGACATCCGCCGCGGAGGGGCTAGAAATCGAACTTGTAGCTGAACTGGGCGATGATGGCGTCAAGATCGGCGAATTGGTCGCGGTCGGCCTGGCGGCCGATGATTTGCGCAGCCGGGACCTCGCCAGCTTGCCGGTAGTATTCCAGGCGTACGCTCCACTGGGCTCCGGAGTCGCGTTCGGTGCCGTATTCGACTCCCGCGGTGATGGCGTCGAAGTTGCCCAGCCGGAAGTCCGAAGCCGCGTTCGCCGGCAGCGGCTCGGAGTCGACCAGGCTGAACCGATAGAAATTGGCTTCGGTCTGCGAATAGAAGCGCAGGTGCGGTTCCAGGTAGCGGACGTCGCCGAGCGAAATCCGGTATCGGCCGTCGAGGGTATGGGAGTCGATTTCCCAGTCGTCCGTGGCGTAGCGGTAGGAGAGGTCCAGCACATCGCCTCCCAGCCAGTACTTCATGCGCCCGAAAAGGCCGTGCCGGGTACGCTCGCCCGGGCGGCTCTCGAATCGGTAAAGCCCGTCCGGGCCGAGCGTTCCGGCGGGCGGTTCGAGTGTGATCGTGTCGCCGGTGACCGCATCGACGACGCTCAGCAGCTTGTACGGATCGTTCAGGTAGCCGCTGGAGCGGCTGAACGAATAGTTCAACTGTACGACGAGACTCCGATTCACGACCTGGGTCACGCCCAGCAGCACGTCGGTGATCGTCTTGCTGTCGTCGCCGAGCTTGTTGGGGCTGCGGTAACCTCCTTCGTCATCGTCATCGTCGTCATATTCGCGGTCATCGTCGCAATCGTCTTCGTAGTCGTCGTCGCAGTCGTCTCCATCGTCAACGACACCGAGCATTTCCGAAAGCGGAATGGGGGCGCCGCCCACCGGACTCCAGGTGTCCCGTGACAGGGCGACGGCGGCGCTGAGCGTGGTGTTGCGACGGTTGAGATCCCTGGAGAAAGAGAAATTCACACCGCCGTGCCGATAATCGTATTCTCCCGACAGGCTGACTCCCGCGCCCACCTTGTTGAGCCTGCCCAGCGGCTGACTCCAACTCGCGCTGATGGCCACCCGGGAGTCGAGAAACGTCGGGTCCAGCGGAATTTCTCCGGCGGGCGTCGTGTAGACCGCGTTTCCGGACGGGCTGGTAAACGTTTGGGGCCGGTCCAGCGCGATTGCGCCGCTTGCCGACGCGCCGGTCAGCGTGTCGATCGACAGGTTCAGCGTAAGGTAGCGTTCGTCGTAGAAGTCGCGTGTGGCCAGCGCTGTCAGGCTGACGTCGCGCACCCGTCCCTCGCTCTCGCCATAGTAGAGCAGGGCGGTATCGATCGACCAGCGCGGTTCGTCCTGGCCCGCGACCGGTTGCACGGCCGCGCTGCCCAGCAGGGCACAGGTGGCGGCCATCAGTTCGCGGTCGATTTTCCTCGGTTTGCCCACGGTTACTCGGGTCTTGCGGTGCTGGTGCACAGTCGCAATCGGATCGCGTCCGAACCACCGATTCCCGTGTCGGCCGGCATCAGTTGCAGCCGCAGCCGCCCCCGGCAAAGCCGCGACTGCCGCTCGTGGCCTCCTTGCTGAAATAGATGTGGTCATCCATCGCGTCGTCGACCGGATCACCATCCAGCAACATCTCGTCCTGGGCCAGGTAGTCGCGTTCCCATGGTTCGACGCCGAGATTCGCGCAGGCGGCAAGTGTTGATGCCAGGAGGACCACGACGGTTGGCGCAGACCAGCGGCTGGTTGCGCTTTCGATTGCCTCGGCGTGATGATCGTGCGGTTTCATTGTTCTGAATCCTCCCTGCGGGGCTCGGCAATGAGCCGCTGTATGACGGCTTCGTACTCGTCGCGTCTGGAGCGCAGGAATCCCAGGTGCCGTGCGTCCAGTTCGCCATCGCGCGAAAAGACGTAGCTGCTCGGCATCGCCACCACCTCGAAGGTTCGTGCCAGTTCGCCCTCGGAGTCGTAGATAATCTCAAACCTTGCGGGGTATCGGTCCAGGAACCGCTGCGCCTCCTCGGCTTCGGCGTCGGTATTGACGCCGAGGATAACCAGTCCGTCGTCCGCGTACTCGTCGTGCATGGCGTTCAGCCAGGGGAACGACTGGCGGCATGGCACGCACCAGGATGCCCAGAAATCCACGACCACAACTTTCCCGCGGTATTCGGCCAGATCCAGGGCATAGACCGGTATCGACGCTGTTCCGACCAGCCAGGCGATCGATATTGCGAGCACTCGCCATATCTTGCTGGACGCGTGCGGGTGCAGCGCACGTGGTTCATTCATTGTCGTCGCAGTCGTCATTGCGGTCGCGGGGTTTCGATCACCGTCTCAATCATCGTCACCGCTTTCCCCATTATAGTCACACTAACCCGATCATCGACTTCTTGGCCGAGGAATTGTAGAGAGTAAATGGAGTGTCCGCGTTAAGAGTACATAAAGTGTCCGGTGTAATGGGAGCTTCGTTGGAATGCTGGAGCGGGAAGTATGGGCGGGGCAAGGGGTATGTCAGGAGAGGCGGTTCATGTTGTTCGAGGAGGTCATTCGGTTTGGACGGAGGGGCGATTGTGTCAGGAGGAGGCGGCGCGTTTGCTGGGGGTTTGCCCTCGGACGTTCCGTCGCTGGCGGGAGGGGCACGAGGTCGGCGGGATCGACGGGCTTCGAGACCGTCGTCAGTCGGGGATTTCGCACCGGGCGGCGCCGGTGGACGCCGACCTGAAAGGCTTCATTGATTCGGTGATGGCCTGGACGGTAATCCTGATTGATGGAAAAAAATGAAGCATAAGTTTCTTCATCCGAAGGTGGTGCTCACTTTCGCTTGTGTTCTTGTGGCAATGATCAGCGCCATAACCGTGCTCGACGCATTGTTTAAGTTAATCGGCATACAATATGGAACTGTGTTACAATTATTATTGGGATCCGTGATCTACTCTCTATTCGAACTAGTTGGGATAGATGCTGACCGTGTGCCAGTATTAATAAGAATTGTATTTTTCATTCTGCTTACTACAATTGTATTCTGGTTCCCCGCATGGGTCGCCTTAATAGTTGGCAAAACCTTTTTCCCGAATTGGTTGACATCTGTTGTGATATTGGCTTGGTGTGGAATTTTCCTGTGGGTGTTCATCGCAAAACCGATTGAGTATTTTGCCAATTGAGCGCTCCAATTAGCGGCATTCTATGCGCCTTGTTATGGCCACGGAGTGGTGTTCGGGTTGGATTGGACCATTTGCGATCAAAACCACATTTTTACGGTACTACCAAAGGACTTAACCACTTCGACTCCAACGGGTATGTTGCAGGCATAATCGACTTCATCGACGCTTCGACCGACGCGTCCTTGCATACTTACTTCTATGGGAATCGGCCCATACAATCGAGCGAATTCGTGGTCAGGGATTGTACGCAGCTGTGAGCGCAGTCGCCCGATTCCTTTTGCAATGGCGGACGGATACCCCCTTCTCGACGCTGGCATTGCTAGCAGGCTGCATTCTGATTACGGTAGCCAGCATATTCTCGCCGCACGGAACAGTGCTAAAGTATGTGCTTGGAATAGTTGGATTGATGTTGATGGGTTACGATGAAACCGGGGGATTGCAGCACATTTGGGATTATTTTTCGATTCGAAATGCCAATAGCCCTTTGGCGTTTTTTGTTCCGTTCTTATTGGTCATCTGGCGATGTGGCAAACACCTATTTAAATGGTCGACGGTATCGCTGATCGTGATGTGGTTGGTTTGCATCGTTTGGACATATTCGGCAGGTTCTACGTATCCAGCGTTTGTTTGGTTGAGCGTGCTCGCGTTCTTGTTGCCGGCGCTGACGATCACCTTGTTATTTGAGGGATCTTGGACGATCCGGGCGTTGCTTTTGGCGGCGTGGCTGGGAGCATCGTTGTTGATTTTCGCGAAGGGGTGGGTGCTTCCCGTATTCGTGCCGGTATTCATGGTCGCGTTCCTGATTCCCGCATTGGGCATGATTTTTCTATCAAAAACTCGGATCGGC
This sequence comes from Candidatus Rariloculaceae bacterium, assembly GCA_965221035.1. Lineage (GTDB taxonomy): Bacteria > Pseudomonadota > Gammaproteobacteria > Steroidobacterales > Rariloculaceae > UBA6522. Next base: position 1,459,103 of record OZ244860.1, on the reverse strand, counting down.
CACCGCTTGCCGGGGCCGTTCGTAGTTGCTTGGTTGGGATTATTTCTATGGGCATACCAAGCTGGGCCGACCATTCATTGACTACAAACGCGGGTTGACCCGTGCGCAATTCGTGTTCGGCACGGGCCATGTCGGGGAGTTCTTCTTAAGGAACGACGCTGGCGTGGTCAGCGAGAGTTTCACCGTCAAGGATTTCGGCGGGGTTGAGACGGGCGCGATCGAGCACGTGGCGGATTTCGTCAACATCTGGGAGGCTGGGGAGGCGTCTCACGAGGTCGAGGACCTCGCGGACGTGCTGGAGGATCTGCTTAACCTGCATGCCCTGATCGGATCAACAGGTAGAGGAAACCTGGACATTCCCGCCAACAAGGTTCTCGTGACCAAACGGCGTGTTATCCTTCCGCTGCTGGGCCTTGACAACAAATGGAGTTGGGGCATCAATCGGGCGGATGAGGCCGATTGGCACGCCGCATTGAAGTATTCATTGGCCGAGACGTACGGGCCAACCAATATTTCAGCCAACCCAACAAATGCTGCATACCAAAGGTCGGGATTGCTTGTCAGCGAGAGAAATAATCTTGTTGAGAGAAACAATTTATTCGCAGGGACAGTAATCGCACTTTCAGTGCTCGGTGCAATCACTGTCTGGGGTGACTTGGTCAGGAAAGAGATAAGTTATTGTGATGAATTGGATTACGCGGATCCTCGGGAAACTAATCATGAACAAGATGAGTATAACTCCAATTGGATTTGCGAGCGGTATCATCAATTCGATTGGCGCGTTGACCAATGCGCCGATTAGGTGGCCAGATAGGCTACAATTTTTTAACAGTTCCGGATGTAATGCATAACAAAATGGTCAAGCTTATATATCGAACGGACATGCCGACTCTAATCGTCATAACCGGGTGCGCTATAGTAACTGCCTGCGCTAATATTCTCTCCGACACTGTGCTAGGCCATTTACTAGGATTCTTTGGATTGATCATTTTTCTTGAGTTTGGCTTCACCAATGCTGAGTTTCAATATGTTGGTTTTCTGAATTTCTCCTTCTTCGGAAAAGTAATTGCAATGGTCCTATGTTCCTCGCCGTTCCTGCTTGTTCTTTGGGTGCGAAGACATAATTTCAAGGACGTGTTGTTCATGATGTCCTTTTCTGTTTGGTTTGGATTGTCGATTTGGACTTACATTGCGGGTTCTTTGTCTTGGCTGTATTGTGTGTTGAGCACGTTGTCGTTCCTAATTCCAGCAAGCCTAATGTTGTCACTATCGAGGGGGCGGTTCAGAGTATCGACTACATCAGCTTTCTTGACGATGTGGTTAGGGCTATTCTTGTTGATATATTTGATGGGCCCGACTTCCCTATGATGAGGACATTCGAAGGTAAGACGCAAATTTGCGTGTGAATAAAATAGTCGTGAGCACATGCGTTGTAAAAGGTAATGAACGGGATCTGTACGATGAGCGACGGCACAGAAAACATTGTACCGCCAGACCAGCGGCGTGTTCACGCACCTGGTGCACAACAAGCTCAACGGAGTGTACACCTACCGGTTGACAGGGTGCTGGTACCGGCAGTTCTTCCGACCGGAAGGGGAGCCGGATATCGCCATCGCGTGCGAGGCGGTGGGCGATGCGCTGACGGTGACGGTGGCCGGACCGGCGCCGGATTCGGTGGGCACGCAGCTGGGCCGGGACTTCGAGGTCAGGAGCGGCGACCTGAACGGGGACGGGCGCACGGACCTGTTCGTAAGACCGCTCGCCGCGGCCACGGGCGGGGGGTCATTGCGAGACGTGGTGCTGCAGGGCGCCGCCTCCGGCGGGTTTCACCTGGTGGCGCCGACCGACACCCAGTCGCACACGGCGCGGACCCAGTGGCCGATCGCCACCGGGGTGGACATCCTGCTCAACGACATCAACCTGGACGGGTTCGTGGACGTGCTGCTGCGGGGGCGTGTCCGGGGCGGTGACCGGGGCGCTGGACCAGATCGTGTACGCGCCCGGACGGCGCGGCGGGGCGTCCTCCGCACTCAAGGCCGTGGACGGGGAATTGAAGGACTTTTTGACCGAAGTCAACGCCTGGACGGCGGATCCGTACTACTTCGTGAAGAACACCGACATCGATTACGTACCGGTGTATTATTGGCGGCGGCTCTGCTTCGGCGGCTGGCGGGAGACCTTTCACAATTACTATTTCTCCACCAGCTTCTGCTTCTGGATTCCGGAACTGATCCGTTTCCATCCGATCCTCGTGCCCGTCAACAAGAGTGCCGAAGCGCGGCGGTTCGCGGGGCAGTACAGTCTGGACGACGGGCGCATGGACCCCGACGTTGCGCTCGGGAGCCAGCAGGCCAAGAACTTGAGCCGGATCCTGGAGGACATGCTCGGCGTCGAATTCTTCGACGGGAAACTCGAACAAACCTGCACGGGAACGCTGTCCTACGACACCGACAACACGATACCGTGCGACAGCCCGACCTTGCTCGGCAGGATCTTGCTGGGGCTGATCGACACCATTATCCCTCCGGCCCGAAGCCAGGACGTCACGCCCGTGTTCACACAGTTGCCCGAGCCGTCGCCGGGACTGTACGGATACGGCGGCAATTTCCCGCCGGAGGACGGCGGCGGAACCTATCGGAGGGACCAGTACGGGACCACCGAGACGATCGAATCCGTGAAGGACCTCGGCGAGCGTTGGAAGGAAAAGTACCCGAACGGGCCGCCGATCGGCGTCGGGGACATCAGTCGGCAGGGAGGCGCAGCATGGCCTAAAAGGCCCGACGGAAAGTCATGGCACAACGAGCACTTGGAAGGCAAGCATGTCGATATCCGACCGATGCGCAAGGATGGGGCCCCAGCACGGGTGGATTACAGAGATGCCGAAGCGTATGATCGGGAAAGAACCCAGGAGCTGTTAAACGAGATTGAGAAGGACGACAATGTCTGCGGGATTATCTTCAATGACCCGCAAATCACGAGCGAGAGGGTCCCGATTACATCTGATGCAAACGGAACTCATAACAATCATCTGCATGTCGAATACTGCGAGTGAGCTGAGATGAAACGAGCGTTGTTGTGGATTGTGTTGAGTGGTATCGGAATCTTCAGCGCCCCAGTGGCGGTGGCGCAGGGAGTGGAAGTTCGAGTCCGGCTGTACGCGTTGGCGCATATCCCGCTCTTGGGTGAAGACGCCCATTCGCGCTACCCGACGGGGCCTACCGAGTACAAGCGCCTCACGGAATGGTTTTCGGACAAGTGGGGGGATCGCGGTCCCGAGAATTTCGACCTGGTCGCGATCATTGAGAATGTTGGTACACAGCCGGTCGGCCTGATCGAACTGCGGCTGACTAGAGATCGAAAAATTGGGGAGGAATGGGATATTGATTTAAATCCGAATCCTTCGGACGTTGCGATATGGGAAGGCCCAGTTGACGTGGAAACAAGGACGGTCGGCACACTCGATGCGGATTCGGCAACGTCCATCTGGTTCGGTCCTTTTTCCGCGTACCAGTTGTTGCAAGACCTACCCCCCCCGTCGCGAGACCTGTACATTTGGCCCTGGGAGGCCAAATACGAAATCACGCTTGAATGCGATGGCTGTTCTCCCATGACGGCTTCCGCGTCGTTCGTTATGGTCCACCCCCCTCTTTGAGGGAATGAATGTCCGTGGCTGGACACTGAATTTCGGCAGAACTATCAGCCTGTCCTTGAAATACATCCGCGCGCAAATCAGTGATGAGTCCCGGAAATAAATGAGCAAAATCGTTCGATTTTATCGAGGATGGATTCGGCGGTGGCGACCCAGGCGAAGGGGGTGACGTGTGCATCGTACTGCTCGACGAATGAAACGAACGTGCCTGTTGATCGGATGGATCGGCGCCGGAGGATTATTCAGCGCCCCCATGGCGGTGGCGCAGGACGTGGAAGTTCTAATCTGGTTGTACGCGTTGGCGCATTTCCCGTTGTTGGAGGAAGACAGCCACCTGCGCCATCCAACGGGGCCTACCGAGTACAGGCGCCTCACGGATTGCGTGATCGACAAGTGGGGGGATCGCTGTCCCGAGAATTTCGACCTGGTCGCGATCATTGATAATCTGGGTGCCGTTCCGGTTGGCCCGATGACGTTGCACCTGACTGGAGATCGCAAGATCGGGGAGACTTCGGATTTCAGTTCTCAGCCGCATCCGCGTGAACTGGCGCAGTGGGAAGGCCCGATATCCCTTGAAACGACGACGGTCGGTGGGCTCGACGCGCATTCGGCCACGGCCGTCTGGTTCGGTCCGTTTTCTACGGATGAACTTGTGGGTCTTCTTTGGGAAATGGACCTATGGCCTTGGGAAGCCAAATATGAGGTCACGCTTGTATGCGCCGGCTGTTCCCCCATGACGGCTTCCACGTCGTTCGATATGACCCACCCGCATTGATGGGAACCGATTGTGGATCCTCATGTGTTCCAAGTGGGGAAGCCGCATACCTACGATTTCACCCGGGACTACATCTGTCGGATCATCCCTGATCCTGGTGGGCTCTGCGATGGTTTGAGCGCAGGTTGGACCGCAGGATTCTCGGTGGAGCGAGTTCATCTCCACCTACTATTCTGTGTCTGATGCCATTGCCCGTAACCAACCGGAGGAGCTGGGCGAATTAATGGAAGGCACTTTCCTTTCCAGCTTTGTTGGCGACCGCACAGCTACGGTCGCTGGATTTTCCGATACTTCGTCGCGGGAGTCCGAGCTTCTCGAAACCGACACCGACGGGGACACCGCCACGCTCCGGTTCGGCTGGACGGTGGAGACCGACGCGCGCCCGTCCGGCGGGGTCCCCGGCGCCTCAACCTGCCAATGGAACCGGTACGCCGCGGTGTCCCCGTCGCCGTCGCGCGCCGTCAGCGCCGCGGTACCCGAACAGGTCGCCAGCGGCGTGCCCGACACCACCCGCGCGGGCGACACGATCACCCCTTCCGGCAGGCCCAAGGCCCCGTAGCTCAACGTGCCGTTGCCGCCCGTGGCCGCCGGCAGCGTGAATGCCGTGATCGGCTCGCCCACCACCCAGGGTGTCCCCGTCGGCGTCGGTGGCCATCGACAAAATCCTCCGGAGACCCCCGGAGACTCTCGATGCCTTCTTGACTTCGACGGTTTGAATTCATAAGTCATTGATATGCTTGAACATCACAAATTCACTAGGCACAACTTCTGGGATTTGGGCGGGTTGTCGCCGGTTCAGTTCAACGCATAGGGGACGTCCGACAGCGTCAGGCCGAGGGCCTCGTAGATCAGTTGGGCTTCGGCCGTGGCCGAAGAGGGAATCGCGTAGCGTTGGCCGGTGCCGGTGTGGCGCAGCACCGAACACTGGCGGTGCAACAGCGCGTCCCGGATCGCCTGGGGAGACAGGTTGCGTTTTTTCTGCAGTTTCACCCGGTAAGCCAGGTGCCTGACGCAGGCAAAGGCCATGTAGGCGATGGCCAGGTGCGCGCGGATGCGCCTCGGGGTCCAGTGATAGATGGGCCGGACCTTCAGATCGTGCTTGGTGATGCGAAAGCTTCGCTCGACCTGCCACAACCCCTGGTAGCGCTGTAGTATCTGTTCCACGGGCATCCCGCGCACGTTGGTCGCCACCCCGTGCAGCCCGTCCCAGCGGGCCGCCTCGGCGATGCGCTCCGGATCGATCTCCCAGCGCCCCTTGCCCCTCATCCGCACGAACCGCGCCGCGCCCCTCGGCAGAAGGGGCTTCGGGCGGCCGCTTCGGTGGAGCTGCTTCAACAGCTTGCGCACCGCGCGTCGGCGGTCGGCGGCGTCCTTGCGGGCGCGGCGGGGACTGTAGGCCACGAGGAGGCGCCGGCCGCGGTGACGGAACACGCCGACCTTGCGGCCGGCTTCGGCCCCGGGCAGCGCGCGGTAGCGCTCCACGTTCAGGATCCGCGCCTTCAGCGCCCCGGGCAGGCTGCGCAACCGCGCCCCGACGATGTATCGGTGCCCGGCGGCTTCCAGTACCGAGAGGTTCCGGTGGTCGAACATCGCCGCGTCGGCCACGCACACCGCCTCCGCCGCCCCGTGCCGGCGCCGCAGCGCCTCGATCGTCGGCAGCAACGTGTGCCCCTCGTAGGTGGCACCGGGAAACACCTCGTATCCCACCGGCAACCCCTCTGTGGTGACCGCCAGCGCCAGCACCACCTGGACCCGCTGCGCCTTGCCGTCCTTGCTGTAACCGAACGCCCTCAACGCGTCGGCGTCCCCGTCCTCGACCACCGACTCGAAGTACAACGTCGTGCAATCGAAGAACAACACCTCCAGCGGCTCGCCCAGCAACGCCCCGGTGGCCGAGGCCACCCGCGACTTGAGCCGCTCGATGAGTCCGTCGTCCAACCGGTCCATCATCCGGTACACCTTCTCCAGCGCCAGCGACACCCCGAAGTCCCGGCCCAGACGGCGCACCGTGGCGCGCTTGGAATCGGGGTTGGCGATGCGCGCCAGCACGGTGTGATGCAGCGCCGGGGCCGAAGCCCGGTGACGGGAGGAAAGCAACCGATCGAACCCCAGTTCCCGGTACACGACCCCGTAGGCTTCGTGGATGCCGGTGACGATGCGCTGTTCTTCGCGCAACGCCTTCAGATCCACCGCCAGCGGCGCCGGATCGGGCGCCCGCTCCGAGGCCCGCCCGGCCTCGATGACCTGCTCGGCGACCTGCTCGGGCGGGAACAACCCCGGCTGGCGGTCCTCGGCGATGCGCGCCTTCAGGTACTGGCCCAGTTCCTTCAGCCGCCGCAGTTCGGCCTCGTCGGAGGCCACGCCGAGGTGGCGCACGATGCGCTGGCGGACCTTGCCCTCCACACGCACGCCCTCGACCAGTTGCACGGCCTTGCGGGGGCTGTTGGGTGTGGTTTTGACGCGCACGAACATGGCGGTATTGTACCACCGCACACCCACTATACAAACTGCTAGGCACAACAAAACGCCTTCGCCAAAGCCGCGAAAAAAACAGGTCCCAAAATCAATGCGATAGCCGAATCGGCCAAGACGATCAAAGGGGCAAACCGTCGAAGTCAAGATCCTCTGGAGACCCCCGGAGACTCTCGATGCCTTCTCTTGTGTCAGCCCGACGAACCCTTCAGGATGACCGATCTATTTTGACAACCGCATCTCGATCTTGCTCTTGCGCTTGCTTCGCCAGACTGAATCTCGCCCGTGCGAATGTATTTCATGGACAGGCTGAATGTTTTGCCAAAATTTTGTGTCCAGCGACTGACATTCATGCCCTCAAAGCGGGTGGGTCAGATCGAACGACACAGAAGCCGTCCTGGGGGAACAGCCGTCGCATACAAGCGTGACCTTATATCTGGCCTCCCAAGGCCAAAGGTCCATATCCCAAAGAAGACCCATAATTTCAGACGTGGAAAACGGTCCGAACCAGACGGACATTGCCGAATCCGCATCGAGTGTGCCGACCAACCTTGTTTCCACGTCAACTGGGCCTTCCCATACCGCAACGTTCCAAGGATACGGCCTTGAAGTATAATCCCAAAGCTTCCCAATCTTGCGATCTCCAGTCAGTCGCAATTCGATCGGACCGACCGGCTGTGAACCAATATTCTCGATGATCGCGACCAGGTCGAAATTCTCGGGACAGCGATCCCCCCACTTGTCCGCTATGCAATCCGTGAGGAGCTTGTACTCGGTAGGCCCTGTTGGATGGCGCAGGTGGCTGTCCTCTCCCAACAATGGGAAATGCGCCAACGCGTACAACTCGACGTGAATGTCGGCATCCTGAGCCACCGTCATAGGGGCGCTTAATAGTCCGGCACCGATCAATCCGATCAACAGGCTATTTCGTTTCATTTCGGCTCACTCGCAGTATTCGACATGTAGATGGTTATCGTGATCGCCACGCGGATCAGATTCAATTGTGATCCTCTCGCTCGTGATTTACGGATCGTTGAAGATAATCCGGCAGACATTGTCGTCATTCTCTATCTCGTTTAACAGCTCCTGGGTCTTTTCCCGATCATATATGGCTTGAGGGTAATCCACCCGTTCCTTGGCCCCATCCTTGCGCATCGGTCGGATGTCGACATGCGTACCGTCCAAGTGATTGTCGTGCCATCCGGGCCATTCCGCGCCTCCCTGCTGACTGAAGTTTCCGACGCCGATCGGTGGCCCGTCCGGGTACTTTTCCTTCCAACGCTCGCCGAGGTAACGGATTCGAACATCCCGGTGGTCCCGTACTGGCCCCTCCGATAGGTTCCGCCGCCGTTCTCTGGCGGAAAATCGCTGCCGTATCCGTACAGACCCGGCGACGGCTCGGGCAACTGCGTGAACACGGGCGTGACTTCCTGACTTCGGGCCGGAGGGATGATGGTGTCGATCAGCCCCAGCAGGATCCTGCCGAGCAAGGTCGGACTGTCGCACGGTATGGTGCTGTCGGTGTCGTAGGCCAGGGTGCCCGTGCAGGTTTGTTCGAGTTTCCCGTCGAAGAATTCGACACCGAGCATGTCCTCAAGGATCCGGCTGAAGTTCTTGGCCTGCTGGCTCCCGAGCGCGACGTCGGGGTCGATGCGCCCGTCGTCCAGACTGTACTGCCCCGCGAACCGCCGCGCTTCGGCACTCTTGTTGACGGGCACGTGGATCGGCTGGAAACGGGTCAGATCCGGATACCAGAAGAAGCTTGTGGAGAAATAGTAATTGTGAAAGGTCTCCCGCCACCCGCCGAAGAACACCCGCCGCCAATAGTACACCGACGCCGACACCGCAACGCTGGGATTCGGATGCCGGGTGACGCTGGCGGCGCCGTCGTACCTGCTGGTGTCCGGTTCGGCAACCAACGCGACAGGGACCACGGTTTCGTGTGGCTTTTCCGGCTGCCCAGGTCACCCCGACCGTGTGGTGGCGGATGTCCCAATTGAGTTCATTTCGACACCGAAGAATTGCACCATATGATATGCGATTCTTCTTTGGTTGGTATGACTCCACAATGTATATCTACCTGATCAATATTGACAATCTCAATGGCGCTTAGCAAATCCTCGTCAAAGACCAATCCATTGTCCGTGGGCGATGTCGGTCGGGTCCACCGCGTCCAGGCACAGATAGGGCAGGTTCGAGACGGCGCCCGGGTCGATCCGGACGTGGGCGTTGAAGCACCGCTCCTCGCGGCCCCAGGGCGCCCAACCCTGCACGGGGACGATCACGAATAGATCCTGCCCGCGACGGTACACGACGTGAATCGAGACGGGCTCGTCGGGCGAGAAGCAGCGCTGGCATTCGTCGTGGCAGTGACGGCTCTAGTAGCCCAGCGCCGTGGACTCGTCTTGGAGGACGTGAACGTGGACGGGGTGTCCGGCACAGCGGGTTTCGCCGGCGCGGGGGACGTTCCGACGGGCCTGGTGGCAGTGGACGCCGACCTGGAGAGCTTCATTGATTCGGTGATGGCCTTGTACGTGGATCCCACACACTTCGACACACAGGTATCGGTGGGGTCTTGGGTCCTCCACGGCGCCACGGACATAGTGGCCAATTATTGGAGTCTCTGGTCGGACTGCCGCGCGACGTGGGGTGATTGCGCAACTTGGGACGGCACTCTGGCACAATATTATGGAAGCGTGGCCGCGTGCGTCGCGGCGACGGTCGCGAGAGGGATTGTGGTTGTCGACAACCTAGGCAACTCTATATCGAGGGCGGTCGCGTGCGGCTATTGGGGGAGGGCCTTTAAGAGTTTCACCGTCTAGAACTTCGGCGAGGTTGAGACGGGCGCGGTCGAGCACGTGGCGGATTTCGTCAACATCTGGGAGGCTGGGGAGGCAAATGCTCGGCCTGAATCGACGGAGAATTTTGTTGTTGACGGAAGCGGAAAACCATAGGTTTGGCATGCCACTTCCCATCCACTCCAACCGGCAATGGCAGCCAACATGCCAAAAATTCGCTTTCCCGCACCTGCTATCGTGGCACCCGTGGCGGTAATAATCGCTGTTTGCACGCCTTGCGTGGTTACTCCAACGATGGTGGCGTCTATTTCCACCTGCTGCCTTAAGTCGCTAGGCACTTTAAAGCAAGTGTCCGCGATGCCTGCCACGCGGTAGATGTCGTGTTTTTGCTCGGCGATCAGTCGTATTTCGTTGTCGTAGACCAAGTCATGCGCGCGCATGCTGCCGCCGCTACTGATGTCATTTTGGCATGCGCCCGGATTTGAATATCCTTAGACAGTCTGCCCTGCGGCGGTCTGCATGATCACCATGGCAGCTCCGCATAAGAACATCAACAGGAATATCGCAGCACCTATTTTGTAGACTCTTTTTGGATGGTTCGCCCATCGATTGAACGCTTTGATTTTGTCGATCATCCCTTTTCCTCCCGCCCTCTCTGCCAACATCGTTGAGACATCGGCTACCCTTGGAATTAGTGTAGGGCGGTGGAGGTGACGGGCGATGAGGGGCGGTGGTGATTTGAAGATGTTGACGGGTGTCGATGCGCTGGCTCCCGGGGCGGAGGAGCGTAGCGACGAGGCCCCCGGAGTCGTCGGCGGCCCGAAGGAGCAAGTCCCCGACCCGGAGGTCGTGGCCAAGCCGACGCGGCGGCGTTTCAGCGCCGAGTACCGCTTGCGGATCATCGAGGAGGCCGACCGGTGCACGCAACCCGGCGAGATCGGTCGCCTGCTGCGCCGCGAAGGGTTGTACAGCTCGCATTTGTCCGTATGGCGCAAGGCGCGCCGAGACGGCTCTCTGAAGGCGCTGGCGCCGAAGAAACGCGGCGCCAAACCCGCCGAGTCCAATCCCCTGAGTCCCACGGTGCGCCGACTCGAAGCGAAGGTGGCTCGGCTTGAGAAGGAACTGGCCGCCGCGCACACGATCATCGATGTGCAGGGAAAAGTTGCCGGGCTGCTGGGATTGAACCTCGACGACGCGAAGGACTGCTGATGGCCGCCGCCGATCTGGCCGCACGGGTCGGCGTGGCGCCGGCGTGCCGGGCGCTGGGCCTGGCCCGAGCCACCTTCTACCGTCGCCGAGGGCGCGCTTCCGGGACCCCGCAGCCCCGCCAAACGCCTGCCCGGGCCCTGGACCGCACCGAACGCGAACGCGTCCTCGATGTGCTCGCCTCGCCGCGTTTCCTCGACCGCTCACCGGGCGAGGTCGTCGCCACGCTGCTCGACGAAGGCCGGTATCTGTGTTCGGAACGCACCATGTACCGCCTCCTGGCCGCCGAACAGCCAGTTCGGGAACGACGCGACCAGCTCAGCCATCCGCACTACGCCAAGCCCGAACTGCTCGCCACCGCCCCGAACCAGGTCTGGTCGTGGGACATCACCCGACTGCTCGGACCACGGCGCTGGACCGGCTTCTACCTCTACGTCCTGCTCGACATCTTCAGCCGATACGTCGTCGGCTGGATGGTCGCCGAACGGGAAACCGCCGCGCTCGCCGCCCGGCTCATCGAGGAAAGCTGCCTCAAACAGGACATCCAGCCCCAGCTGCTCACCCTGCACTCCGACCGCGGCGCGCCCATGACCGCGAAATGCACCGCGCAACTGCTCGCCGACCTCGGCGTCACCCGCTCCCTCGCACGGCCCCAGGTCAGCGACGACAACCCCTTCTCCGAAGCCCAGTTCAAAACCCTCAAGTACCATCCCGGCTTCCCGGGCCGCTTCGATGACCTCCAGGCCGCGATCACGTTCTGCCAAACGTTCTTCCCCTGGTACAACCACGAGCACCGCCACGCCGGGATCGCCATGCTCACCCCAAGCGACGTCCACCACGGCCGCGCCGAACGTATCCTCGAACAGCGCCATCGGACCCTGCACGACGCCTGGTCCCGACATCCAGAACGGTTCGTCCATGGCCCTCCGAAACCCCAGGCACTCCCACGAAAGGTCTGGATCAACCCGCCGAACGACAATAGAGCTACCCGAATGCTCACTAAATCATGAACAACGGTGTCTCAATGGCGTTGACAGGTTCCGCCGTAGATGGTCGCGAATCCCGGTTGCCCACGGGTGCCGGGCCGTTGCTATCACTCCACAGACGGGGAAGGAATTTCCGCTTGTTCGCCAAGGCTCGGTAGCTACTCCGAAGCCGGGTCGTTAGCTGTTGTATTCTGCGGATAACCCGGCAGTTCCGGGCCGCCCGCAAAGTGATAGCGCCGCCGACTATCCCAGACCGCGCCCGGAGCGTCAACGCCATGCCCCGCGTGAATTCCCGGCCAGCTCGCAATCATTCACCGGCTGAATACCCGGCCCGCCCGGTCGCCGTCCGCGAGGTCTCGATCCGGGCCTCGAAAACCCGCCCACTATCACCGGCGCGAATAACCTGCCACGGCCCAGGGCCGGATTCGCCGCCAGGCGGACGGAAGCCGATACTCTCTAAGCGCTCGCTAATCGAGGCCCGACTCAAGGGTAGGGCGCTCGAAGCGCTTAAATCGCAAATGCGAGCGTCGCCGGTCGGCGGATTTTCCCGGATCGGGCGGAAAACGGCCGTATTGGATCGTCAACGGCCGTTTTTGGCGGTTTCAACCCCACCACGCGCCCGCCGCCTCGCGGGCGCAGTGCTCGCAGCGCAACCCGCCTGATTCGTCCGGCTGGCCGCAGCGGAAGCAAACCACCACCGCCGCCCGTTTCGCCTCCCAGGCATCGACATGCCGCCCGTGCGCCGCCTCGACATGCGCCAAGTCCCATCCGCGACGCCCGAACAACTCCGCCGCCGACTCTAGGCACGCCGAACACGCCGCCAGCCGGTGCGCCGGGGCCGACGCCCGGCACCGAACGCACCGCCCATCGCCCGGGATCGACTCCCCGCGCTCGCGCCCGCGCTCCAGCGAATACCACCAGCGGGCCGCCTCCAGGTGCGCCGCCGCCGCCTCGCGCTTGGCCGCCAGCGCCGTCGATGCCGCCGGCGAACTGAATGACGCCGCCGGCGTGGCCGGCCTCGAAGGCGACGCCGGCGAAGCAACCCGCATGACGATCCGCCGGAACCGAACCGGCTGATGCACCGCCCGCCTGAGCTTCTGCCGACGGGTCGGCGGCGGCACCGGCGCAACGTTTCGTTTCGGAGATTCCGACAGTTCGTGCCCGCGATCCGCCAACCAGGACGAACGGCGCAGCAACTGCCCGACCGAATGCGACGACGGGTTGCGCCCAACGGCGTCCAGGCACCTGAGATAGGCGGATTTGGCGTGTTCCACCGCCTGCTCGTCCCGATGATTGAAAACCCGGACACGGCAGCGACGGGAACAGTACCTCGGTTTTCGTCCAACGCCCTTCCACGTCACTTTCCCAACGCAATCAGACGCGCCGTTGCACACTTACTATCTAGGCGATAGGCTGGTGCCGTCAAGCAGATTTCAGAGCTATTGCGATTAATTTTCTTCAAAAAATTAACTGACTGATGGAAAAACATGAAGCATAAGTTTCCTCAACCGAAGGTGGTACTCACTTTCGCTTGTTTTGTTGTGGCAATGATCAGCGCCATGGTCGTGTTTGATACACTGACTGGGATAATCGGCATGCAATTGGGAACTGTGTTGCAAGTACTATTGGGAGTTCTGATTTACTTTCTATTAGAACTAGTCGGGATAAGTTACGACAGTGTACCGATGTCAATAAAAATATTTCTAGTCATTCTGTTAACTACAATTGTATTCTGGTTGCCCGCATGGGTCGCCCTAATAGTTGGCAAGAGATTTTTCCCGAATTGGTTGACATCTGTTGTGATATTGGCTTGGTGTGGAATTTTCCTGTGGGCGTACATCGCAAATCCGATTGAGTATTTTGCCAATTGAGCACTCCAATTGGAGGCATTCTATGCGCCTTGTTATGGCCATGGAGTGGTGGTCGGGTTGGATTGGACCATTTGCGATCAAAAACCACCTTTGTGTCTGAGGGGGGGGGTTCCCTCTTTCGAATATCAAGTTAGTAGCCTAATGAACTTGGTCTATACTGCGGAGCCTCGGGCCGCTCGGCTTCCTTCACGGACCGGCCCAATACGGTGTACGCGCACCGAGCGTGAGCCTGCGCAGTTGGCCTCGGCCAGCTCCTCGCGCTTCAGTTGGTCGCCCCGCGGCTCGGGTTCGTATGTGGCCAGGAACTGCTACACCAACAGGCTGCGGTACCTCTCCGAATACGGCTCTTTCCACAGGCTGGGGTGGGCGATCACCTGCACGCAGTGAACCGCGTCGCGCACGGTGCGCACCTCGCTCAGCACCACAAGGGGCCCGCCTAGCCTTGCTTCGCGACGCCCCCGCGTAAGCGCCAATGGGACCCAGCCTCAAGCGCCTGCGCGCACTCCATTCGGGTGGCGGGCGACTCAGCGAGCGCCCTTCCCGATCGGTGGAGAGCGCACGGAACGCTCGACACAGCGATCACAGTAGCCCAGGCTGTCGGCCGGGTGGGTCTGTCGAGAGAACAGCAGTCCGGCGGACGTCTCGGCCCAGGCACGGCCCCGTTGAAGGGGCACGTGCAGTGCGCAGGCGGCATTTGTGCAGAACCAATCGATATCCGGATCCAGCACCAACGGAGTGAATTCGCCCGCCGACGCCCCGCTGCGCCCACTCACCACCCGTCTCCACCACCCCGCACGGGCTCCAAAGACAGTTCGGGCAGCTCCGCGCGCAGGGACTGCTGAGGTGGTCAACGGGGAGTTGAAGGACTTTTTGACCGAAGTCAACGCCTGGAAGACGGATCCGTACTACTTCGCGAAGAACACCGACATCGATTACGTGCCGGTGTATTATTGGCGGCGGCTCTGCTTCGGCGGGTGGCGGGAGACCTTTCACAATTACTATTTCTCCACCAGCTTCTGCTTCTGGATTCCGGAACTGATCAGTTTCCATCCGATCCTCGTGCCCGTCAACAAGAGTGCCGAGGCGCGACAGTTCGCGGGGCAGTACAGTCTGGACGACGGGCGGATCGACCCCGACGTCGCGCTCGGGAGCCAGCAGGCCAAGAACTTGAGCCGGATCCTGGAAGACATGCTCGGTGTCGAATTCTTCGACGGGAAACTCGAACAAACCTGCACGGGAACGCTGTCCTACGACACCGACAGCACGATACCGTGCGACAGCCCGACGTTGCTCGGCAGGATCTTGCTGGGGCTGATCGACACCATTATCCCTCCGGCCCGAAGCCAGGACGTCACGCCCGTGTTCACGCAGCTGCCCGAGCCGTCGCCGGGTCTGTACGGATACGGCGGCAATTTCCCGCCAGAGGACGGCGGCGGAACCTATCGGAGGGGCCAGTTCGGGACCACCGAGACGATCGAATCCGTGAAGGAACTCGGCGAGCGCTGGAAGGAAAAGTACCCGAACGGGCCGCCGATCGGCGTCGGGGACATCAGTCGGCAGGGAGGCGCGGCATGGCCTAAAAAGCCCGACGGGGACCCATGGCACGACGAGCACTTGGAAGGCAAGCATGTCGATATCCGGCCCATGCGCAAAGACGAGGCAAATTCTCCCGTAGACTACCGGAATGCCCAAGAGTATGATCGGGAAAGGACCCAAGAGCTGTTAAACGAGATTGAGAAGGATGACAATGTCTGCGGGATTATCTTCAATGACCCGCAAATCACGAGTGAGAGGATCACGATTGAATCTGATCCAAGTACTCACAACAATCATCTGCATATCGAATACTGCGAGTGAGCTGAAATGAAACGAGCCTTGTTGTGGATTGTGTTCAGTGGTATAGGAATCTTCAGCGCCCCCATGGCGGTGGCGCAGGACGTGGAAGTTCGAGTCCGTTTGTACGCGTTGGCGCATTTCCCGTTGTTGCGGGAAGTCGACAACATGCGCTATCCAAATGGGCCTACCGAGTACAAGCGCCTCACGGAATGGGTATCGGACAAGTGGGGGGATCGCAGTCCCGAGAATTTCGATCTGGTCGCGATCATTGAGAATATAGGTACACAGCCGATCGGTCCGATCGAATTGCGACTGACTGGAGATCGCAGGATTGGGGAGCGTTGGGATGCTTCTTCAAGGCCGTATCCTTGGGACGTTGCGGAATGGGAAGGCCCATCTGACGTGGAAACAAGGACGGTCGGCACACTCGATGCGGATTCGGCAACGTCCATCTGGTTCGGTCCTTTTTCTGCGTACCAATTGTCGCAAGTCCTACCCCGGTCGCGAGACCTTTGGCCCTGGGAGGCCAGATTCGAGGTCACGCTTGAATGCGATGGCTGTTCCCCCATGACGGCTTCCACGGTATTCGATATGGGCCACGATCTTTGAGTGAATAAATGTCAGTGGCTGGACACAAAATTTCGGCAGAAATTTAAGCCTGTCCGTGAAACTCATCCGCGCGCATATCAGTGATGAGTCCCGGAAATAAATGAGCAAATTCGTTCGATTTTATCGAGGATTGATTCGGCGGTGGCGACCCAGGCGAAGGGGCTGGCTTGTGCATTGTACTGCTCGACGAATGAAACGAACGTGCCTGTTGATCGGATGGATCGGCGCCGGAGGATTATTCAGCGCCCCCATGGTGGTGGCGCAGGACGTGGAAGTTCGAGTCCGGTTGTACGCGTTGGCGCATTTCCCGTTGTTGAAGGTAGACAGCCACCTGCGCCATCCAACGGGGCCTACCGAGTACAGGCGCCTCACGGATTGCGTGATCGACAAGTGGGGGGATCGCTGTCCCGAGAATTTCGACCTGGTCGCGATCATTGAGAATCCGGGTGCCGTTCCGGTTGGCCCGATGACGTTGCACCTGACTGGAGATCGCAAGATCGGGGAGACTTCGGATTTCAGTTCTCAGCCGCATCCGCGTGAACTGGCGCAGTGGGAAGGCCCGATATCCCTTGAAACGAGGACGGTCGGTGGGCTCGATGCGGATTCGGCCACGTCCGTCTGGTTCGGTCCGTTTTCTACGGATGAACTTGTGGGCCTTCTTTGGGATATGGACCTATGGCCTTGGGAAGCCAAATATGAGGTCACGCTTGTATGCGCCGGCTGTTCCCCCATGACGGCTTCCACGGCATTCGATATGGCCCACCCGCATTGATGGGAACCGATTGTGGATCCTCATGTGTTCCAAGTGGGGAAGTTGCATACCTATGATTTCACCCTGGCCTACATTTGTCGGATCATCCCTTATCCTGGTGGGTTCGGCGATGGTTTGAGCGCAGGTTGGACCGCAGGATTCTCGGTGGAGCGAGTTCGTCTCCACCTACTATTCTGTGTCTGATGCCATTGCCCGTAACCAACCGGAGGAGCTGGGCGAATTAATGGAAGGCACTTTCCTTTCCAGCTTTGTTGGCGACCGCGCGGCTGAGGAAGGCATCGAGAGTCTCCGGGCTCCCCGGAGGCTGCAATTGCTCAGGAAAATACTCAGCGCCGGATGTGCTCCCGCACGGTACGATTCCGAAGGGTTGGTCAGCGCATACGTATGCCCTTCAGCCGCAGCCGATCCAGACGTCATAGTACGTTGCCCACCGCGCCGGGTTCTCCTATTGGGACGGTCGCTGGATTTTCCGATACTTCTTCGCGGGAGTCCGAGCTTCTCGAAACCGACACCGACGGGGACACCGCCACGCTCCGGTTCGGCTGGACGGTGGCGCTGTTCCGAACCACGAAGTCCGGCGTCAATCTGCACACGCTCGACCTGCGCGGCAGCATCCCCGCGTTCATCTACGTCTCGCAGGCCAAGCTGCACGACGTCAACGTGCTGGACCTGCTGGTCCCGGAGCCCGGCGCCTTCTACGTCATGGACCGCGCCTACCTGGACTTCACGCGGCTCAACGCCATCCACGCGATGGGCGCGTTCTTCGTGACCCGCGCCAAGTCCAACACCCGGTTCCGCCGCCGATACTCCCGTCCCGTCGACAAGTTCGCCGGCCTGCTCTGCGACCAGACCGTCGTGCTGACGGGCGTGAAGTCCAGGGACGACTACCTCCAGCCCCTGCGGCGGGTGAAGTGCCGGGACCCGAAAACCGGCAGGACGTTCACCTTCCTGACCAACAACTTCGCCGTGCCCGCCCTCACCGTGGCCAAGCTGTACCGCAACCGCTGGCAGGTGGAGCTGTTCTTCAAGTGGATCAAGCAGCACCTGCGCATCAAGTCGTTCCTCGGCACCTCCGAGAACGCCGTGAAGACGCAGATCTGGGTCGCCGTGTCGGTCTACGTGCTCGTCGCCATCGTCAAGAAGCGCCTCGGCCTGGAGGTCTCGCTCTACACTTTTCTGCAAGTCCTGTCGATCACCCTGTTCGAAAAAACCTCGTTGAATCAAGGGCTGTTCGACAGCCCACTCACGACCGAACCCCATGGCAATCCCAACCAATTGAATTTATTCGACTTTTAACCGGACACTAGTGTTATTGTATGAAGACTTCAACGACTACCCTGTTGAATCGCAAGCCGCGATTATTCAGGACAGATACTTAGTATGCGACAAGTGGAACGAAGATGGTCGAGAAGGGCCAAGTACTGTGGGAAACAAAGTCAAAAGAAGGTATGAGTTCGAGACAGAGCAAGCCTATTTGGACCATTTGGACGACGTGTTCGACGAGCTGAACGGATTGATAAACATTCCCGAAACGACCTGTAACCTGGGCTCGGAGGAGTGAAGATGAACCATACGCTAAATTGTATTCTGCTTGCGGCGGTTTTCCTGTGCACTTCGTCCACGCTGGCTTGTGTTGTACCCAATGAAGAAGAACTTCCCCCGAATTTTTTGGCCAGCTGCACAGGCTCGGACCTGTTTTGCCTAGGCCGGGACCGGTGTTTAGACTTGTTTGAATGTCCTTCAAACATTGTTTTTAGAAAATCGGCCTTGCCTGAGAATCGCGAGGAGACCCAGTGGTATGCCTCCACGCTGAACGGGGGTGGGTCAATTCCGGTAGAAGAGTACTTGTCGGGCGCGACGGCAAGCGACAAGCTGAGGTCGTTTCGTATCTTTGCGGAAGGTAGAGTGGAAATCGATAGTTGTGAATTCACAAGTTTTCATTTGTGCTATTCGTTTCACAAATCCGGGACCGCAGAGGAATGTAAGCGGTACGCCGAGGCGTGGTACCGGGACCGACAGCGGGACCGGTTCGAAAACCGGTTGAGCAATCTGGGCACTGAAAGAGAAGTTGGTAAGTGCCAGGGCGGGCGTGACCGCACGATTGACGGAGTTGGCGATTGCCACTGGGCGCCTTCCGAAGGGCGTTCGACCAATTCACTTAGCGAATCCGGATCACCTGAGTCAAGTATTACGGAATAACTGGAATCGAGCACGTGTTGAGGGCCGTCGCGGGGGCTGAATGGGAAGGTGTCGCCATTGGTGAGGCTGCTCTCTGCATCGGGCAGAAAACCTCGAAGCAAGCGCCGGTAGTAAAAACCCAATGCCCCCAGAACGGAACACGCTGTCGAAAAAGGCCTTAGACGGTGAATTGAATGACTTCCTGACCGAAGTCAGCGCCTGTCGGCTGGCCTTGGGATGAATCGTATACGAGCCATGATGGGTACTTTTGCTACGCCATTCCGGACGTGCACATCACGTTCGAGGTCCATCACACCAACTCCAGCCCCGAAGCGCGGCAGTTCGCCGGGCAGTTCTGGGTTGCCAATGGACGGATCAATCCAGACGTCGCGCTCGGGAGCCAGCAGGCCAAGAACATCGAGCGGATATTGGAGGACTTGCTCGGCGTGGAGGTGCTGAACGGGCAACTGGAGATGGCATGTACCGGATCGTTCCCTTACGATGCGAATACCGACATACCTTGCGATGACAAGATGATGATCGGACGGATATTGCTTCATCACGGCACAATCCTGCGGCAGTTCTCCGAGGATTACGATCCGAAGGCCGACCGCGAGGCCACTCCCACCGGTTATCAGAGAGACTTGAAGGATGAAGAAAGGGCGCTTGCCGCCTCGCAGGGGTTGGATACAATCGACCTTTCGAGGGTGCGCATCGAGCATTCCCCCGAAGCCCTGATGAGGTGCGATCTGGATTTTCTGGGCGAAGACGCGCTACGGGCGTAGTACACACTCGATGCGCACCCCTACACAATTTTTGTGCCCGAGCATGTCGAAGGCGTGAACGACGATATCCGTTTCGAGGAAGACTTCACCGGAGATATTGGCCCCGAGTCGATTCTGATCCACGAGATCGTGCACCTGCATCAGAGTGAAGATGATGGATGGACATTTGATCGCGAGGGTGACTCAGTCCAAGATGCGGGTAAGCTGGCGTACGAGTATCGGACACGCACGGGGCTGCTTGAACACGACGATTTCTGGGACTATTCGGCTGAGGAACAGGCACAAATCCTGCAAGACCGGTATCTCATGAAAAATGGTATGCCTCCGCCCCACGATTGCAGGAACCCCCCGAGCGTGAGCACGCCTTGCAACCGGCATCGCACGAAAACGCTCATGGAGATGTACGATGAACTGGACGGGTTAACGAACATCCCGGAGGACGACGATTGAGCCGGTGTGTCCGGCCCGGCCGTTGGAGGAAAAAATGAGGTGGATGGAGAAGGGTTTCATCTTGTTGTTGGCGGCGTCGGGTGCCGTGCGGGCACTTGAAGTGGAAATCCAGATTCCCGAACCTGACATGGTGCCTTCCGAGTTCAGGGAGGCCACGCTACACCATAAAATTCCTTGTTCGGCCTTGAGCCCCGGTTGCTTGGCGCTTCATCTGATGTATTTGCAGTGCGGCGCTATCCTGATCGAAAAGATGACGCCCATGGACCGTTTGTGGCAAGACCACCAGCGCCGCCAATTGGAATACGACGAAGAAAGGTTGCGACGGTATGAGGCCCGACCGCCGTCTTGGTATGCCTACAGCATTCACGGTGGGCCGAGGGTGTTGTTCCTCCATGCGGGGTATTTCCTGCCGGAGTTTTTTGATCCGTCGTTGCCGGCGAGGCGGGGGTCGGGCGGCGAATTCGACCCACTTCGAAAGACTGGGGAAGCTGCTGGCGCGGAAAGCTTCCATCCGAGTTTGAGCAACCCGGCCAACCGTCACCTAGCGAATTTTATCCAGTCCACGATCGACTGGTTGGATTCGCAGGAAAAAACGCTCGTAGATGCTTGCGAACTCCGTGCATACTGGAAGGAACATCGTTCCGATTTTTCCGAACAGGCGGAGTGAGTGCCACCGATCTGCGGGCACCGTGAAAGCAGAGTGGGTCAGAAAGCGACGAGCCGTGGCAACTGCCCGTTCGCATGGGGTCCTTCAATTGCGCCACCGAAATCAGCACGGCGAATCTGTCCAGTTGACGTTCTGATCGGTACGAGCATGACGCCGGATAGCGGGTGAAGGCACCGGGAAGCGCGGCGACTGGTTGCACGGTGACGCTGAGCAGCACCAGCGCGGCGGCACCGTCGTTCGCCGCGCCCGCGACGTTGGGCGCGCTGGTGTTCTCCCTGACGGTGAACGACGGGGTGAACGATTCGGCGCCGGACACGGTGACGGTGGAGGCGGACACCGCACCGGTGTTCAACCCGGACAGGCTGGCCTTCAAGAGCTGGACGCAACACCGGGCGGTGACGGGCTTCACGGTGCCGGCGGCGAGCGGCGGGGACGACCCGTTGAGCTACGCAATCGAGGGGGTGGCCGAGCGGGCTTTCGATGTCGAGCGCGCTCGAGGTGTCGGGCACCCCGACGACGTTCGGCAGCGGCACCGCGACGGTGACGGTGACCGACGCCGACGGGGACACCGCAACCCTGGGATTCGGGTGGCGGGTGACGCTGGCGGCGCCGTCGTATCTTCTGGTGTCGGGTTCGGCGACCAACGCGACGGGAGCCTACACGGTGTCGTGGGGCTTTTCCGGCGGGGCCACATCATACGAGTTGCAGGAGCAGTCGGACGCCGGCGCCTGGAGCACGGCGCACACGGGCGCGGGCCGCTCGGTGACGTTCACGGACCGGCCCAACGCGGTGTACGCGTACCGGGCGCGGGCCTGCGCGGACGGTTATTGCGGGGAGTGGAGCGAGACCGACGAGGTGACGGTGGTGCGCCCGGACATGCCGAGCTTTGCGGACGTGACGGTGGCCGATCAGCTGTGGGTGGTGGACGAGGCGATCGAGCCGTTCACGCTGCCGGCGGCGGCGGGCGGGGATGCCCCGTTGAGCTACGCGATCGACGGGTTGCCGGGCGGGTTCACGATGTCGGGCGGCCTGGAGCTGACGGGCACGCCCACGGCGTTGGGTTCGGGCACCGCCACGCTGACGGCCACGGACACCGACGGGGACACCGCCTCGCTTCGGTTCGGCTGGACGGTGGAGACCGACGCGCGTCCGTCGTTCGGCGGGGCGGTCATCGCCAACCGGACCTGGGTGGTGGGCGAGCCGATCACCGGGTTCACCGCGCCGACGGCGACGGGGGGCAACGGGGCGTTGTTGTACGGCGAGGACGGCCTGCCGGACGGGGTGCGGCTGGTCCAGGACACCTGGGTCGTGGAAGGCGCACCGACCTTGGCCGGGACGGGCACGGCGGCGATCGGCGTGTGGGACGTGGACAAGGACCTGGACGTGGTGAGTTTCGACTGGACGGTGGAGGCGGACCTCTCGCCGTCGTTCGACCTCATCGGCTGGGTGCCGCCGTGGACGTTGTTGGGGGCCTCGGCGGACGCCTCAAGCAGCTCATCGGGTTCGACCTGGGTGGTGGGCGAGCCGATCACGGCGTTCACGCTGCCGGCGGCCACGGGCGGCAACGGCACGTTGAGCTACGGGGCCTCGGGCCTGCCGGAAGGGGTGATCGTGTCGCCCGAGCGGGTGGTGTCGGGCACGCCGCTGGCGACCGGATCGGGCACCGCGGCGCTGACGGCGCGCGACGGCGACGGGGACACCGTGGCGTACCGGTTCCGTTGGCAGGTGGAGGCGCCGGGGACCCCGCCGGCCGGATCGTACCTGTCGGTGTCGCGCAACCCGACGACGGGGGCGGACTTCGTGGTGCAGGGTTTGTATCTCGGCAGGAATAGGTTGGACAAAATCGACTGCGTGGAGGGATTTCTTGAAAAATCTGCCGTGCCCAGTAGAGTGTGGGTAGCAATTTTCGAACGACGGGCGGTGGCGTGCGAGGGCTCTTGCTGTTCCTTTTTTGGATGTTTGGGGCGGCAGGCGCGTCCGCGTCTCAGACCGACCCGGCGGAACTGCGCAGATTATGTGCCGACGACGACGACCAATGCTTAGTTTTCGACTATTGGAATTCTGGTTCTTGTCTCCTCATCTATAGCAAGCGGCCCATGTGGTTCGGGTTGGTCCAACGTTGGCACGTGCACTCGATTCGGGGCGGGCCAACGCTGCCGCTCCGGAAATTCGAGGAATTGATCTATATCAAATGGATTGATGCGGTGCGCTCTGCGGCCTACACATCGAACTTGCTGAGTGAAATCGGTGCGCCGGAATTGCGCAACTGTGATGTGGGTTATTTTCTCGAATGCGTTGAACGTCTGGATCTCGACTGGAGTGCGTGTCAGCATAGGTTGGTACATCGATTGGCATTTTGGAAGACGCGGCGCATGAGTCCCGAGGAACTGCGCGGGCTTCTTATGGAACTCGGAGAATAGACCCGCTCAGATGCTCCGCCATTCCGCACGACGGAAAGCGGTGAAGGCGTACGATTTCCTGACGATTCCCAGCGGTAAAGTCTTGCCCGTTGCGACTGGGCGCATTCTGTCTGGTGGCGTAATCCGTTGGCGATTTGCTTAATGCGGTACCGGACCAGACGACGGTCAAGAGCGTCATAGTTACGCTGGACGGCACGTGCAGTTCCGGCCCCGACGGAAACGCGTTGACGTACGGGTTGCGCAGTCGGGATCTGGTGCAGACCCAGAGGGCGGGCCGCTGACTTACTCTTGGAGCTGGACTGTCGGAACGACGTTGGCGCCGTCCAACGCGACGTACCTGTTCGACTGGCAGAGAGGGATCCGCAAATCACGAGCGAGAGGATCACGATTGAATCTGATGCGCGTGGCGACCACGATAATCATCTGCATATCGAATACTGCGAGTGAGCTGAAATGAAACGAGCCTTGTTGTGGATTGTGTTCAGTGGTATCGGAATCTTCAGCGCCCCCATGGCAGTGGCGCAGGACGTGGAAGTTCGAGTCCGTTTGTACGCGTTGGCGCATTTCCCGTTGTTGAGGGAAGACAACCACCTGCGCTACCCAACGGGGCCTACCGAGTACAAGCGCCTCACGGAATGGGCGCTGGACAAGTGGGAGGATCGTAGTCCCGAGAATTTCGACTTGGTCGCGATCATTGAGAATGTTGGTACACAGCCGGTCGGCCTGATCGAACTGCGGCTGACTAGAGATCGAAAAATTGGGGAGAAATGGGATATTGATTTAAATCCGAATCCTTCGGACGTTGCGATATGGGAAGGCCCAGTTGACGTGGAAACAAGGACGGTCGGCACACTCGATGCGGATTCGGCAACGTCCATCTGGTTCGGTCCTTTTTCCGCGGTCCAGTTGTTGCAAGACCTACCCCCGTCGTCGCGAGACCTGTACATTTGGCCCTGGGAGGCCAAATACGAAGTCACTCTTGAATGCGATGGCTGTTCTCCCATGACGGCTTCTGCGTCGTTCGATATGTTCCACCCCCCTCTTTGAGGGAATGAATGTCAGTGGCTGGACTCTGAATGTAGGCGGAAATTTCAGTTCGGCAGGATCTTGCTGGGGCTGTTTGACACCATCATCCCTCCGGCCCGAAGCCAGGACGTCACGACCATGTTCACGCAGTTGCCCGAGCCGTCGCCGGGACTGTATGGATAAGGCGGCGCTTTCCCGCCAGAGGACGGCGGCGGAACCTATCGGAGGGGCCAGTACGAGACCACCGGGATGATCGAATCCGTGAAGGAGCTCGGCGAGCGCTGGAAGGAAAAATACCCGGACGGGCCGCCGATCGGCGTCGGGAACATCGGTCGGCAGGGAGGCGCGGCATGGCCCGGCGGCGAAGAGAATCCATGGCACAAGAGTCACTTGGTCGGCAAAAAAGTCGATATCCGGCCGATGCGCAAGGAGGGGGCCAAGGAACGGGTGGACTTCCACCAAGACACATATGATCGGGAAAGGACCCAGGAGCTGGTAAACGAGACTGAGAAGGACGACAATGTCTGCGAGATTATCTTCAACGATCCGCAAATCACGAGCGAGAGGGGGGTAACGATTACATCTGATGCGAGTCGCACTCATGACCATCATCTAAATGTCGATTACTGCGAGTAAGCTGAAATGAAAAGAGCCTTGTTATGGATTACGTTGAGTGGTACCGGAATCCTCAGCGCCCCCATGGCGTTGGCGCAGGATGCCGATATTCACGTCGAGTTGTTTGCGTTGGCGCATTTCCCGTTGTTGCGGGAAGTCGACAACATGCGCTATCCAACGGGGCCTACCGAATACAGGCTTTTCTCGTATTGGGTGATGGACAAGTGGCAGGACCGCAGTCCCGAGAATTTTGACTTGGTCGCGATCATTAAAAATCGTGGTGAGTTGCCGGTCGGCCCTATCGAACTGCGCCTGACTGGAGATCGTAAGATTGGGGAGTTTTTGGATTATGATAATTTGTCTCAGCCGCGTCCGCATGAACTGGCGCAGTGGGAAGGCCCGAAACTCCTTGAAACAAGGACGGTCGGGGCGCTTGACGGGAATTCAATAAAGTCAGTCTGGTTCGGTCCGCTTTCCACTGATGAACTATGGAGGCCTCTTTGGGCGTTGGACCTTTGGCCTTGGGAGGCCAGATATGAGGTCACGCTTGTTTGCGATGGCTGTTCCCCCATGACGGCTTCCGCGTCGTTCACTATGGCCCACCCGCATTAATGGGAACATATTTTTCGCTGAACTCTGAATTTCGGCAGAACTTACAGCTTGTCCATGAAATACATCCGCACGGGCGAGATTCAGTCTGGCGAAGCAGTCGCAAAAGCATGATTGAGGTGTGCTTATCAAAATAAATCAGTGATCCCGAAGGGTTTGTCGGGCTGACACAAGTGAAGGCATCGAGAGTCTCCGGGGGTCCCCGGAGGATGTTGTCGATTGCCACCGACGCCGACGGGGACACCGCGACGCTGGGTTTCGGGTGGCGGGTGACGCTGGCGGCGCCGTCGAACCTTCTGGTGTCGGGTTCGGCGACCAACGCGACGGGGACCTACACGGTGTCGTGGGGTTTTTCCGGCGGGGCCACGTCGTACGAGTTGCAGGAGCGGGCGGACGCCGGCGCCTGGACCACCGCGCACTCGGGCGCGGGCCTGCGCGGACGGCTTCTGCGGGGAGTGGAGCGAGACTGACCGGTAGTGCGCCCGGACATACCGAGCTTCGCGGGCGTGACGGTGGCCGATCAAGTGTGGGTGGTGGACGAGGCGATCGAGACGTTCACGCCGCTGGCGGCCGGGAACGACTCGACCGTGGAATTGACCCGGCTCGAGACAAGAATATTCGCAAGATAAATGGTATTGCCGTACCACGACAGGACATGCTGGACGAGATCAACTGCGTGGAGGGTTTTTATGAGATATCCACCTTACCGAGGAACTGCGGCCAATAGGTTTTGGGTGTGTGGCGCCACCGCGTTGCTGGTGATCGGGTCCGCAGGCGCGTTGGCGTTTCAGATGGATACCGACGAGCGGCGCCGGTTTTGCGGAAATGACGACACAAGATGCTTGGAGATGGACTACTACGACGTCAGTTCGTGTTTTTTTATTTACAGCAAGCGACCTGCGTGGTTCGGATTGATCGATCGCTGGTACGTGTACTCCGAGCGGGGCGGTCCGACCCTCCCGCTTCGGAAGTTCAAGGAATTGGTCTATGTCGATTGGATGGACGCGGTACGCTTCTCGGCCTTCAGGTCCAATTTGCTGAACGAAATCGGCGCGCGCGAGCTGGGCAACTGCGACGTGGACTACTTTCTCCGATGTACTGACCGTCAGGAATTCGACTGGAGCGAGTGTCAGCATAGATTGGTGCATCGGCTGGCGTATTGGAAGTCGCGGCGCACAAGTCCCGAGGAGCTGCGCGAACTTGGGGAATCCAGAGAATAGCGCCGCTCAGACGCCCCGAATTTCCTTGCGCCAGGGAGCGTTGATGTCGCACGCATTTCTACCGATTCTCCGCGGAATGGTCTGGCCTGCGGCGCCGACGTATTTTTCTGGGACGACTTCGACCGCGTGGAGGGATTTCTTGAAAAATCCGCCGTGCCCAGTAGAGTGTGAGTAGCAATTTTCGAACGACGGACGGTGGCGTGCGAGGGCTCTTGCTGTTGTTTTTTTTGATGTTTGGGGCGGTGGGCGCGTCCGCGTTTCAGACCGACCCGGCGGAACTGCGCAGATTGTGCGCCGAAGACGATATGCGGTGTCTGATGTCTCGACGGCTGAGTCATGAAGAACTGCGCGAGCTTGTGGAATCTGGAGAATAACGTCGCTCACACGCCCCGCCTCTCGCCCAAGGGCGACCGATTCCACCGCAACCCTGCCCGGATCGCGCACGGACCCGAAGGGTTGGTCGCTGACGTGCGCGGCTAGACTTGCGATCACAGTAGCGTTCACGATAATCATCTGCATGTCGAATACTGCGAGTGAGCTGAAATGAAACGAACGTACCTGTTAACCCATCTTTACCAAGATCGTAGGTTTTGGGGTCGGATTCGGCCCTGATTCGCCGGTATATTTGTCGTAACTCATTGATTTTCTGTGGTTGGAAAAGGCGAATGGGCGATGTAGTGCCATAATGTATCGTACAGGTATTGACTCCAGGCGACGCCGCCGCTACCGTCTCCACCATGTTCGTGCGACGCACCCAGACCCGCCGTACCGACGGCCAGACCTACTACACCCACCGTCTGGTGAACAGCCAGCGCATCGGCGCCAAGGTCCGACAACGCACGCTGCTCAACCTCGGTGGCCACTTCGCCATCCCCCGCGAACACTGGCCCCGTCTGTGCCAGCGCGTCGAGGAGATCCTCGACGGTCAGAGGCCCCTGCTCGAGGACGCGCCCGCGAGGCTCGAAGAAGAAGCCCAACGCATCGCCGCGCAATTGCTGGCCCGCAACCCGGCGCCGGCCGAGGCATCCGCAGACAGCGCACCGCCCGGGCGCGACCTGCAGTCGGTGGATGTCGATTCCCTGGACCTGGTGCGTCCGCGCAGCGTCGGCGTTGAAGCGGTGGGTCTGTGGGCGCTGTCGCAACTGGGTCTTTTGCAGTTGATGGCCGAGTTGGGGATGAACGGGCCGCTGCGCGCGGCGGCGGTGGGTTCGATCATCGGCCGTCTGGCGCATCCTGCCTCGGAGCGGGCGACGCATGCGTGGCTGCGCGGGCGCAGTGCCCTGGGCGAGTTGCTGGGGGTGGACTTCGAGACGATGGGGGCGATGCAACTGTACCGGGCCTCGGATGCGTTGATGAGGCACCGCGAGGCCATCGAGTCGCACCTGTTCGGCCAGGCGATGGAGTTGTTCGGGCTGTCGCCGACGATCACCCTCTACGACCTGACGAACACCTACTACGAAGGCGAAGCGGCCCCGCAGCCGAAGGCACGACGCGGCCATTCGAAGGAGAAGCGCAGCGACTGCCCGTTGTTGACGTTGGGGCTGGTGCTCGACGGCGGCGGCTTCGTGCGGCGCTCCCAAGTGTTTGCGGGCAACGTCCGCGAGGATCGCACGCTGGCCGAGATGCTCTCGGCGCTTGAGGCGCCACCCGGCGCCCGCGTGGTGCTCGACCGCGGCATCGCCACCGAGGAGCAGTTGCGGTGGTTGCGCGATAACGGCTATCGCTACATCGTGGTCAGCCGCGAGCGGCGGCGGCGGTTCGACGCCGAGGCGGCCACGGCCCATCGCACCCGCAGCGGTGGGACGGTTCACTTGCACAAGGTCGATGACCCCGAAGCCGGGGAAGTGCGGCTGTACTGCTATTCCGAAGAGCGTGCCGAGAAGGAGCGCGGCATCGCCGAGCGGTTTGCGCAGCGCTTCGAGCGGGATCTGAACGCCCTGCACGAGGGGCTGTCGCGGCCGCGCACGCAGAAAAAGCTCGACCGCGTCTGGCAGCGTATCGGGCGCATGAAGGAGAAAAGCCGCGGCATCGCCCAGCACTACGACATCGAGGTCACCGCCGACGAGAGCGGCGAGAAGGCGGTGGCGGTGGGTTGGACCCGAAAGCCCGTCGACGGCTCCATGACCACGCATCCGGGCGTCTATTGCCTGCGCAGCAACGAGACCGACTGGAGCGAACAGACGCTGTGGCGCACCTACACCCTGCTCACCGATCTTGAGGCGGTGTTCCGTTCGCTGAAATCCGAACTGGGGCTGCGCCCCATCTATCACCACAAGCCGCTACGGGCCGAGGGTCACCTGTTCATCACCGTGATCGCCTATCAGCTCGTGCAGGTCATTCGCAAACGGCTGAGCGAGAGCGCTCGCGGCAGTGGCCGACCGGCCAGCTGGACGACCCTGCGTCGCACGCTCGCCGGGCGCATGCGCGTCACCGCGACGTTCAAGCGCGCCGATGGCAGGACCTTGCATGTGCGAAAGGCAACGCGGCCGGAGCCGGAACAGCAGGCGATCTTCGATGCACTCGGCATCCATTCGTCGGCGGGCGGCACGCAGAAGATGATCGTCTGAGATCCCCGAAAAAACCGGTTTCACCGCGTTTGTAGTGCCATACGCGGATAATTGGCAACGTAACCTGTTGATATAAAACAACTTGTCAAAATGGTTGGTAAACTTGGGTTAATCGGATGGATAGGCGCCGGATTATTCAGCGCTCCCATGGCGGTGGCGCAGGATGCCGATATTCGCGTCGAGTTATACGCGTTGGCGCATTTCCCGTTGTTGGGGGAAGACAGCTACCTGCGCCATCCAACGGGGCCTACCGAGTACAAGCGCCTCACGGTTTGCTTGGTGGACAAGTGGGGGGATCGCTGTCCCAGGAATTTCGACTTGGTTGCGATCATTGAGAATATTGGTTCGCAGCCGGTAGGTCCGATCGAATTGCGACTGACTGGAGATCGCAAGATTGGGGAGACTTGGGATTTTAGGTCTCAGCCGCACCCGCGAGAACTGGCGGAGTGGGAAGGCCCGGTTGACGTGGAAACTAGGATGGTCGACACGCTAGATGCGGATTCGGCAGTGTCCGTCTGGTTCGGACCGTTTTCCACGCCTGAACTTCGGGATTTTGGTCTTCTTTGGGATATGGACCTTTGGGCTTGGGAGGCCAGATACGAGGTCACGCTTGAATGCGATGGCTGTTCCCCCATGACGGCGTCTGCGTCGTTCGATATGGCCCACCCGCTTTGAGGGAATGAATGTAAGTGGCTAGACACTGAATATCGGCAGAACTTTCAGCCTGTCCTTGAAATACATTCGCACGCACTAGAGTCGTTTCCCGGAAACTAATGAGCAAGTTTGTTCGATTTTGTCGAGGATGGATTCGGTGGTGGCGACCCAGGCGAAGGGGCCCGCTTGTGCATTGTACTGCTCGACGAATGAAACGAACGTGCCTGTTGATCGGATGGATCGGTGCCGGATTATTCTCCGCTCCCAGAGCCGTGGCGCAGGATGACGACGTTCAAGTCTGGTTGCTCGGCTTGTTCGCCATGGCGCATTTCCCGTTGTTGAAGGAAGTCGACAACATGCGCCATCCAACAGGCCCTACCGAATACAGGCTTTTCTCGTATTGGGTGATGGACAAGTGGGGGGACCGCAGTCCCGAGAATTTCGACTTGGTCGCGATCATTGAGAACAAGGGTGCGGTTCCGATAGGTCCGATAACGCTGCACTTGTCTAGAGATCGCAAGATTGGGGGGACTTGGGATTTTGAGTATCAGCCGCCTCCGGCTGAACTGGCGCAGTGGGAAGGCCCAATATCCATTGAAACGCGGACCGTGGGTGCGCTCGACGGGAATTCAATAACGTCCGTCTGGTTCGGTCCGTTTCCTGCGGATGAACTAGTGGTTCCTCTTTGGAGGGAGGGCCTGTGGTCTTGGGTGGCTAAGTACGAGGTCACGCTTCAATGCACCGGCTGTTCTTCCGCCACGCTCTCCGAATCGTTCAACATCAGCCACGCAAATTAAGAGGGGACTACCAGCGTGGAGGGGTGATTCCGGTTCGTAGGACAGCTTCAGTGCTGATATAAGGTGGAGGCGTCGCGGTCTGGATGCATTCTTGATTGAGTATCGCCCGTTCAGGCCACGAAATAAACGACTGTGGGACGTTGGAGCCGCTAAGCCCGCCCAAAAAGTGTGCAGTTTTCAGTTGTTAAAAGTGAGCAGTTTTCGGTTGCCATTGACAACACCGTGAAGATGCACACACTTCTGGACCTGCGTGGTAATGTTCCAAACTGTATCCATGTTTCCGACGGCAAGCTGTCCGTCGGAACCCCCCCGCCGACGCCGGGGCGATGACGATCGGGTCCACCGCGCCGGCGAAACCCGCCGTGCCGGACACCCCGCCGACGTGCGCGTCCCACACCCCGTCCACGTTCACGTCCTCCAGGATGACTATCAGTTGCGTGGATACAAGCCACGTCTGCGCAGCGGCCAGCTCCGCGACCGTGGGACTCGTGTGCAGCACGAACTCGCCGGCGTCGTTCCTCAAGATGAACTCCCCGACATGGCCCGTGCCCACGGCCAGCGGCGACAGGTAGATGTCAGTGTCCCCGTCCGAACCGAGGTCGCCGGCCCGCGCCACGTACGTGCCGTCGAACCCCACGGACGGGGGCAAGTTCACCCACACGATCTTTAGCCCGCTCCACTCCCCACACCCGACCTCGTCGCACGCGCGGACCCGGTACAGGTACTCGCCCGCCGCCGCCGGCAGCGTGAACGGCTCGATCGCCTCGTCCACCACCCACAGCTGATCGGCCACCGTCACGCCCGCAAAGCTCGGCATGTCCGGGCGCACCACCGTCACCCGGTCGGTCTCGCTCCACTCCCCGCAATAACCGTCCGCGCAGGCCCGCGCCCGGTACGCGTACACCGCGTTGGGCCGGTCCGCACCGGCTACATGAACGATCCGCCGAGCAGGGTCCCGGTGCCTCCAACCGCCAATCGAACCGCTAAGCCGCTGAACTTCGGATTATTTCCACCAGCACTTCATCCTCGATTTCAAAGGAAACCAAACACCGGTTTTAGGTGATTGCCGCAGGCCTACCCGCCCTCTCGCTGCTCGAACCAACCCGACCTCAACCCCGTCCAAAATAACTGAAGCTCGCACGCGTCTAGCATCGTCCGATTGCGCGAATCCAGCCAATCGATGGTCTGCTGCACAAACTCGGCCAATCGTTGATTGCCTCGAGATGCCAGATCTTGATCACGAACCACAACTTCGGGACGTAGGTCAATTGATTCCATTGGATCGAACTCATCGCCGGAATACCAACTCGCTGGCAAGGATGGATCGAACGAAGAAAGTACAAAATAACCTGCGACTGCAAAAAGAACTTTCGGTCCGCTGTGCATGCTGTAGGCATACCATTGCGGAACCTCGCCCTCGCGCAACGCCAACTTCTCCACTAGAACAGCACCACACTGCAAATACATCAAGTGCTTCGCGAGACATTGATACGACGCGTCCGCGCACGGTTGTTTGTGGTGGTCAGTGAATTGTCTGAACGACCACGGCGACACCTTGGAGTCCATGGGTGGTGTTTCGACGGGACTTGACAGGGAGTTGCCCGTAGCCGCAAAACACAATGCAAATATAGCCGCCTTCCTCATTGCCGCCTCCTAGGGATAAATCCCCAGTTCAGTCCTTGTCCTCAGGAATATTATCCAATCCATCCAGTTGATCATACATATCGTCGATAACCATATCTACAGGCCGGTTGCAGGGCCAGATTGGATTCACCCTACACGTGCTGAAGTACGTATGCGCTGACCAACCCTTCGGAATCGTACTGTGCGGGAGCGCATCCGGCGCTGAGTACTTTCCCGAGCAATGGCATCCTCCGGGGATCCCCGGAAACTCTTGATGTTTTTTCAACAGTGCAGTCACCACCGAAGCTGGAAAAGAAATAGTTTTCCATCAATTCGCCCAGCTTCTCTGTTTGATTGCGGGCAATGGCATCAGACACAGAATAGTAGGTGAACACGAACTCGCTCCACCGAGAATCCTGCGGTCCAACCTGCGCTCAAACCCATCGCCGAGCCCACCAGGATCAGGGATGATCCGACAAATGTCGGCCAAGGTGAAATCATAGGTATGCGACTTCCCCACTTGGAACACATGAGGATCCACAATCAGTTCCCATCAATGCGGGTGGGCCATATCGAATGCCCTGGAAGCCGTCATGGGGGAACAGCCGGCGCATACAAGCGTGACCTCATATTTGGCTTCCCAAGGCCATAGGTCCATATCCCAAAGAAAACCCACAAGTGCATCCGTAGAAAACGGACCGAACCAGACGGACGTGGCCGAATCCGCGTCAAGCCCACCGACCGTCCTCGTTTCAAGGGATATCGGGCCTTCCCACTGCGCCAGTTCACGCGGATGCGGCTGAGAACTGAAATCCGAAGTCTCGCCGATCTTGCGATCTCCAGTCAGGTGCAACGTCATCGGGCCAACCGGAACGGCACCCAGATTCTCGATGATCGCGACCAGGTCGAAATTCTCGGGACAGCGATCCCCCCACTTGTCGATCACGCAATCCGTGAGGCGCCTGTACTCGGTAGGCCCCGTTGGATGGCGCAGGTGGCTGTCTTCCTTCAACAACGGGAAATGCGCCAACGCGTACAACCAGATTAGAACTTCCACGTCCTGCGCCACCGCCATGGGGGCGCTGAATAATCCTCCGGCACCGATCCATCCGATCAACAGGCACGTTCGTTTCATTCGTCGAGCGGTACAATGCACAAGCCAGCCCCTTCGCCTGGGTCGCCACCATCGAATCCATCCTCGATAGAATCGAACGAATTTGCTCATTTATTTCCGGGACTCAGCACTGATATGCGCGCGGATGTGTTTCACGGACAGGCTTAAATTTCTGCCGAAATTTAGTGTCCAGCCACGGACATTCATTCCCTCAAAGAGGGGGGTGGACCATAACGAACGACGCGGAAGCCGTCATGGGAGAACAGCCATCGCATTCAAGAGTGACTTCGTATTTGGCCTCCCAGGGCCAAATGTACAGGTCTCGCGACGGGGACGGGGGTAGGTCTTGCAACAACTGGTACGCGGAAAACGGACCGAACCAGATGGACATTGCCGAATCCGCATCGAGTGTGCCGACCGTCCTTGTTTCCACGTCAACTAGGCCTTCCCATATCGCAACGTCCGAAGGATTCGGATTTAAATCAATATCCCAATTCTCCCCAATTTTTCGATCTCTAGTCAGCCGCAGTTCGATCGGACCGACCGGTTGTGTACCAACATTCTCAATGATCGCGACCAGGTCGAAATTTTCGGGACCACGATCCCCCCACTTGTCCGAAAACCATTCCGTGAGGCGCTTGTACTCGGTAGGCCCTGTCGGGTAGCGCAAATGGGCGTCTTCACCCAAGAGCGGGAAATGCGCCAACGCGTACAACCGGACTCGAACTTCCACGTCCTGCGCCACCACCATGGGGGCGCTGAATAATCCGGCGCCGATCCATCCGATCAACAGGCACGTTCGTTTCATTCGTCGAGCAGTACTATGCACAAGCCAGCCCCTTCGCCTGGGTCGCCACCGCCAAATCCATCCTCGATAAAATCGAACGAATTTGCTCATTTATTTCCGGGACTCATCACTGATATGCGCGCGGATGTATTTCAAGGACAGGCTGAAAGTTCTGCCGAAATTCAGTGTCTAGCCACGGACATTCATTCACTCAAAGAGGGTGGGAAATACCGAACGACGCGGAAGCCGTCATGTGGGAGCAGCCATCGCATTCAAGCGTGACCTCGTATCTGGCCTCCCAGGGCCAAAGGCCTCGCGACCGGCGTAGGTCTTGCCACAACGGGTCCACGGAAAGAGGACCCAACCAGATGGACATTGCCGAATCCGCATCGAGTGTGCCGACCGCCCTTGTTTCCACGTCAATTGGGCCTTCCCATACCGCAACATCCCAAGGATACGGCCTTGAAGAATAATCCCAAGGCTCCCCAATCTTGCGATCTCCAGTCAGTCGCAATTCGATCGGACCGACCGGCTGTGTACCAATGTTTTCAATGATCGCTACGAGATCGAAATTCTCGGGACAGCGATCCCCCCCACTTGTCGATCACGCATTCCGTAAAGAGCTTGTACTCGGTAGGACCCGTCGGGTAGCGCAAATAAGCGTCTTCACCCAAGAGCGGGACATGTGCCAACGCGTACAACTCGACGCGAATATCGGAATCCTGCGCCACCGCCATGGGAGCGCCGAATAGTCCGACGCCGATCCATCCGATCAACAGGCACGTTCGTTTCATTCGTCGATCAGCACAATGCACAAGCCAGCCCCTTCGCCTGGATCGCCACCGCCGAATCCATCCTCGACAAAATCGAACGAATTTGCTCATTTATTTCCGGGACTCATCACTGATATGCGCGCGGATGTATTTCAAGGACAGGCTGATAGTTCTGCCGAAATTCAGTGTCCAGCCACTGTCATTCATTCCCTCAAAGAGGGGGAGGCGAAATATTGAACGACGCGGAAGCCGTCATGGGAGAACAGCCATCGCATTCAAGCGTGACCTCATATTTGGCCTCCCAGGGCCAAATGTAGAGGTCTCGCGACGGGGGTAGGTCTCGCGACGGTGGTAGGTCTTGCAACAGCTGGTACGCGGAAAAAGGACCGAACCAGATGGACGTTGCCGAATCCGCATCGAGTGTGCTGACCGTCCTTGTTTCCATGTCAACTGGGCCTTCCCACTGCGCCAGTTCACGCGGGTGCAGTTGAGACCTAAAATCCCGAGTCTCCCCAATCTTGCGATCTCCAGTCAGTCGCAATTCGATCGGACCGACCGGTTGTGTACCAATATTCTCAATGATCGCGACCAGGTCGAAATTCTCGGGACCGCGATCCCCCCACTTGTTCGAAAACCATTCCGTGAGGCGCCTGTACTCGGTAGGCCCCGTCGGGTAGCGCAAATGGGCGTCTTCACCCAAGAGCGGGAAGTGCGCCAACGCGTACAACCGGACTCGAACTTCCACGTCCTGCGCCACCGCCATGGGGGCGGTGTAGATTCCGATACCACTGAACACAATCCACAACAAGGCTCGTTTCATTTCAGCTCACTCGCAGTCATCGACATGCAGATGATTATCGTGAACGCTACTGTGATCGCAAGTCTAGCCGCGCACGTCAGCGACCAACCCTTCGGGTCCGTGCGCGATCCGGACAGGGTTGCGGTGGAATCGGTCGCCCTTGGGCGAGAGGCGGGGCGTGTGAGCAGAAGTGGTCCCCAAAATTCGGACAGGGTAGTAAGGTGGTATTTGCGCTGACGAGAGGACGTTACGAGGATGGCGAAGCGACGCAATTTTTCACCTGATTTCAAGGCCCGGGTGGCGCTGGCGGCGATCCGGGGGGACGGCACGATTGCCGAGCTGGCGGCCCGGTACCAGGTGCATCCGAACGTGGTCGGTAACTGGAAGCGCACGGCCGTGGATGGGTTGAAGACAACCTTCACCCGGGGCGGATCGGTGCGCACGGACCTGGATCGGGAGGAGGAGATCACGCGGCTCCAGGCGAAGATCGGGGAGCTGGTGGTGGAGCGGGATTTTTTGGCCAAGGCCTTCGATCGCTGAGCGTGGATCGGAGGCGAGGATTGATTGATCCGCAAGACGGGGGGCTCAGCCTGGTGCGTCAGTGCGCCTTGGTGGGCATCGCCCGCTCGAGCTTCTACTATCGGCCCGTGGGCGAGTCGCAGACGAACCTTCGGCTGATGCGGCTGATGGACGAGTTGCACCTGAGCTGCCCGTGGTACGGTTCCCGGCAGATGGCCCGGATGCTTCGGCGCAGAGGTCACCGGGTCGGCCGCAAGCGGGTACGGCGATTGATGCGGGTGATGGGTCTTCGCTCCCTGGCGCCGCGGCCGAACACCTCGCGCCGCGCCCCGGGGCACCGGGTGTATCCGTACCTGCTGGGCGATCTTGAGGTGCGCCGGCCCGGTCAGGTGTGGTGTGCCGATCTGACGTATGTGCCGATGGCGCATGGTTTTTTGTACCTGGTGGCCATCATGGACTGGTACTCGCGCAAGGTGCTGTCCTGGGGGCTTTCCACGACGCAGGACACGGTGTTTTGCGTGCATGCGCTGCTGGACGCCCTCGATCGTCACGGCGCGCCGGAGGTGTTCAACACCGACCAGGGCAGCCAGTTCACGTCCACGGCGTGGACCGGGGAACTGGTCGCGCACGGCATCCGGATCTCCATGGACGGCAAGGGCCAGTGGAGGGACAACGTGTTCATCGAGCGGCTGTGGCGCTCGCTGAAGTACGAGTGCGTGTACCTGCGGGCGTTTGCCGATTTCGGCGAGGCCCGCGACGGGATCGGCGCCTGGATGAGCTACTACAACGGCGAGCGCCCGCACTCGGCGTTCGGTGGTCTGACGCCGGCGGAGGTGCACGCCGGCGTGCAATGCCTGGACTTGGCGGCCTGAGACATCGATGTCGGGATCGCCGCGCATATCGGACCGCTGGCCAGGGGCTCGGTGCGCGTCGAGCGCCCTGTGCCGTGGATTTGTGGACGAGTCCTACGGACCGGCGCGAACCCTGCGGGCCGTGTGGACAGCCCCTGGGCAACGCCAAGGCGTTGCCCACCGCCTGACCACACTTTCGCGCCTCTCGCCCACGAACTCCACCGCATCATCAATAGGATTTCGATGAAGAAAGAGAAGACGAAGACGGTTCAATCTGGCAGCATATGATGGACAGCAAATACCACCTTAAATTAGCTGCCAACCTGTCCAAGGATTGGGGTCCACCTCTAGCGACGTTATTCTCCAGATTCCACAAGCTCGCGCAGTTCTTCATGACTCAGCCGTCGAGACTGCCACAACGCAACCTCTTGGGCCAACCGGTCTTGACACTCGCTCCATTCGAGCTTCTGGCGCTCCACGCAATCCAAAAAACTGTTCACATCGCACTTGCGCAGTTCGTCAGCACCGATTTCATCAAGCATCTGGCCCCTATAGGCCGCGGAACGTTTGGCGGCGATACGGTCGGTCCAAATCAACGACGTATACTCCCTGAGCGAAAGGGTCGGCCCGCCCCGAATCGAGTACACGTGCCAACGCCGGACCAAACCGAACCACGCAGGCCGCTTGCTGTAGACCAGAAGACACGAGTTCGGGTCCTCCTTGTCAAACATCAGACACCGTAAATCGTCTTCGGCGCACAATCTGCGCAGTTCCGCCGGATCAGCCTGAAACGCGGACGCGCCCGCCGCCCCAAACATCCAAAAAAGCAACAGCAAAAGCCCTCGCACGCCACCGCCCGTCGCTCGAAAATTGCTACTCACACTCTACTGGGCACGGCAGATTTTTCAAGAAATCCCTCCACGCAGTTGATTTCGTCCAACCCATCCTGCCGAGATACAAACCCAGCACCACGAAGTCCGCACCCGCCGTCGTGTACTGCGATACCATCAGGGGTCGAACCCGCTGGCGGGATCCTCGGCACCTCCACCCGTCAACCGAAGCGATCCGCCGTGTCACCGCCCCGCGGACGCCGATGCCGTCGCGGAATCCGTCCGTGGTTCCCGGCCGCGTCCCGTCACTCACTGCCCACCAGGAGCCTCCGGCGACGCGTCAGCCGCTTCCCGCAGCTGCTGGTTCCGGAATTCCTCGGCCCGTCTTTTCTGAAAGTCCATCAACTCCTTGCACTGCTTGTCCTTGAGGTCCTCCGCCTCCACGTCCGCGCCGAAATACTTCGCTTCGCTCAAAAACAACACCACTTCCGCGCACATGTTGGCCGCCATCACAGCCGCTCCTTCCGCGCTAAGACCGGTCGCCTCCAAATTAAAGTCCCTCATCGCATCGACCCCTTCCTGGCACAGCTTTTCGTAATGCCAAAAGCTGCCCAATCTGAGGCGGCATACCGAATCGACAAAAATCCTGTTGCCTTCGTCGTTCAACCCGCAATCGGCGAACGCCCGCGGCTGCGCCGCAAGCACGCAGGCCAATGCCGCAATTACGCCGGTCAACCCATTGGTCTGATTCATGATCGATCCTCCCGTCCCATCTCAAACGGTTCCGCCGGTTCCGAAATCATGTCTCGCAGTCGGGGGAATGCCCTCGAAGCCGTACGACAAGTCAACAAGGCGCAAGCCTCCAATGGTCGAATTTCCGAAGTCGGGTCAGTCGCCTGCAGGACCGGTTGGCTTCCCGAAAACGGAATCCGCTTCCAAGTCCCTGCCCCAGTAGGCTTGAAGCTCGCACTGATCCGTGATCGTACCGTCTTGGGAATCCAACCACTCGTCCGTCCTACCGATGAACTCTACCAGACGCCAGTTCGGTTCGAAGTCGTCCCAGAAAAATACGTCGGCGCCGCAGGCCAGACCATTCCGCGGAGAATCGGTAGAAATGCGTGCGACATCAACGCTCCCTGGCGCAAGGAAATTCGGGGCGTCTGAGCGGCGCTATTCTCTGGATTCCCCAAGTTCGCGCAGCTCCTCGGGACTTGTGCGCCGCGACTTCCAATACGCCAAAAGTAGTCCACGTCACAGTTGCCCAGCTCGCGCGCGCCGATTTCGTTCAGCAAATTGGACCTGAAGGCCGAGAAGCGTACCGCGTCCATCCAATCGACATAGACCAATTCCTTGAACTTCCGAAGCGGGAGGGTCGGACCGCCCCGCTCGGAGTACACGTACCAGCGATCGATCAATCCGAACCACGCAGGTCGCTTGCTGTAAATAAAAAAACACGAACTGACGTCGTAGTAGTCCATCTCCCAGCATCTTGTGTCGTCATTTCCGCAAAACCGGCGCCGCTCGTCGGTATCCATCTGAAACGCCAACGCGCCTGCGGACCCGATCACCAGCAACGCGGTGGCGCCACACACCCAAAACCTATTGGCCGCAGTTCCTCGGTACGGTGGATATCTCATAGAAACCCTCCACGCAGTTGATCTCGTCCAGCATGTCCTGTCGTGGTACGGCAATACCATTTATCTTGCGAATGTTCTTGTCCCGAACCGGGTCAATTCCACGGTCGAGCCGTTCCCGGCCGCCGGCAGCGTGAACGTCTCGATCGCCTCGTCCACCTCTGGCCTGGGCCGAGACATCCGCCGGCCTGCTGTTCTCTCGACAGACCCACCCGGCCGACGGCCTGGGCTACTGTGATCGCTGTGTCGAGCGTTCCGTGCGCTCTCCACCGAGCGGGCAGGGCGCTCACTGAGACGCCCGTGAGACCCGTTTCCGAGCAAATTATTGGCAACGCCGCGGGAACGCGCCACTGTGGTAACCACCAGTGGATGGACCAAATTGACACTCAATCGGAAAAATACCCAATCGGTGTGGCAAAGAACAACCACAAGAACACACAGCACCAACTGCCGATAAACAAGGATATCAGCCAACTTGGGAGAAGGTTTTCCCCCACAACCAAAATGAAATAGGAAGAAACTGCGAAGATAACGGTGGTGAACAACATGAATAGAAGCGTGAACACCGGTAGAAAAACGGGTGTATTAGTTATCCCGACCCCATCAAGAAAAACGTGAATTAGAAACCCCAAAATTACCTGAATATGTGTGCCCAATAGCGGACGGCCTATATTGTCAGACAAAATAAGCAATACAGGCAACAAACTCGATAATGACACCAATATACACGATACGGTGAACAGAGTTTTATGGGATAGGTATTTGAATTTCAATGAGAAAATAGGCTATGCAATCAAAAGTGTTGACAACGGTGAAATGAAATATGCGGAAAAGTGTCAACCGAAAAAGAAGCGTCCCTTTTCTTTAAAGGGGTTAGAACTATTCATAGAAATAGGCAACTCTAGGGCCAACTGAATAAAGCCACATATAGCAAGCCAACCATCCAGCAATCAGGTAAGTTGCATAGCGACCGAGCCCAATCCGATTGCACAGCCAAGCAACTGCGCCCGCAGGTATAGCAAACAAACACACGGCAATAAGCGCCGTGGGTATCACGAAAACCAGAATATCGAGACCAGCTGCCAATAGGGCATTGGATGTCACATTCGAGAATGTTTCATCCTCGATGAAGGATCCCAATATTCCATACCAAAATAAAAAAATCGAGTAATTCAAGACGGTCACACGAGGCATCACGAAATAAAAGCAATATCCAACGAGAACAACCGCGCTACCAATTGCAATTGAGACCTTCTGACTTGGCATGATACTTTTACCAGTGATGTCAACCACTATTCCTGACAGCTATCGCGTTGGAATTCAACTATAGGAACTGGTTTATCTCCCATGTAATATGTTTCTATGGGCGCGGTGGTGGTTCCAGAAATCGATTGGATAATTGCCGACGCAAAGCCGTTGGAATTGTAGTGATCTGGGGCTAGAAAGTCCAGAGTCAATGGATAGAAGTAATCCAAATCGTCGCAGTAGCGTTTGTCTGATTCCACCAAGGTCAACCAAACGGATACCGAGACCGGTAGTGTAGCGGCAGACACCGTCCCCGCGAACAGGTTGTTCCTCTCGCTTGGATCGCTCCGTTCGCTTCGAAGCTTGCCCGAACTTACATATTCCGCAATGGTCGGATTGCCCACAAGCCAATCCGCGTCACCGAAATCGAACACCGTCCACTCCAGCGCGGCGTGCCAGTGCAGATCGTGGATGGCCCATTCAATCGTCCTCACGCGCCGCTTGGTCACGATCACCTTGTTGGCCGGAACGTCGACATTCCCCCGTCCGTTTGCCCCGAACAAGGCGTACAGTTGAAAAGGCTCTGCTGAACCTCATCCAGGCGGTCTTCGAAGAGCCCGCCGATCTCGATCCTCAGCAGATCCTCCAACACGTCCGCGAGGTCCTCTACCTCGTGGGACGCCTCCCCATCCTCCCAGATGTTGACGAAATCCCCCACGTGTTCGACCGCGCCCGTCTCAACCCCGCCGAAGTCCTTGACGGTGAAGCTCTGGCTGACCACGCCGAAAAAGGCCCTCCCCCAATAGCCGCATGCGATCATCGAGATCGACAACCCCTGATGACGTAGCTCATGAATCACGAATCACTCTCCATTGCCAATCAAGATCCCGCCCTCGATGGTGAAGACCACCATGCTCAGGGCATCCAGCGGGTTCGGCAACGACAGCGCCGAATCCCTCAACTGGGGATTTTTACTTCAGCACAAATGGGGAGTATTACTTCGGCAGCGACACGTTGGGCCGGTCCGTGAACGTCACCGAGCGGCCCGCGCCCGAGTGCGCGGTGCTCCAGGCACAGGCGTCCGCCTGCTCCTGCAACTCGTACGACGTGGCCCCGCCGGAAAAACCCCACGACACCGTGTAGGTCCCCGTCGCGTTGGTCGCCGAACTCGACACCAGAAGATACGACGACACCGCCAGCGTCACCCGCCACCCGAATCCCAGCGTCGCGGTGTCCCCGTCGGCGTCGGTGGCCGTCGACAGCACCCTACGGGAACTCCCGGAAACCCTCGATGCCTTACTTGTGTCAGCCCGACAAACCCTTCGGGATCACTGATCTATTTTGACAAGCGCACCTAAATCTTTCTCTTGCGGTTGCTTCGCCAGACTGAATCTCGCCCGTGCGAATGTAATTCATGGACAGGCTGAAAGTTTTGCCGATACTCAGTGTCCAGCCACTGTCATTCATTCCCTCAATGCGGGTGGGTCAGATCAAACGACGCCGAAGCCGTCATGGGGGAACAGCCGGCGCATACAAGCGTGACCTCATATCTGGCCTCCCAGGGCCAAAGGTCTCGCGACCGGGTTAGGTCTTGCCACAACTGGTCCACAGAAAAAGGACCGAACAAGACGGACGTTGTCGAATTCGCGTCGAGCACTTCGACATTTCTTGATTCCACGTCAACTGGGCCTTCCCATACCGCAACATCCCAAGGATACGGCTGAGAACAAAAATCACAAAACTCTCCAATCTTGCGATCTCCAGTCAGTCCCAGTTCGATTGGACCGACCGGCAGCTCACCACGATTTTCAATGATCGCGACCAAGTCGAAATGCTCGGGACAGCGATCCCCCCGGCCCAGCTGCGTGCCCGCCGCATCCGGCAAATGTAGTTCCTGAACAGGCTGAAAGTATTGCTGAACTTCAGAGTTCAGCGACAAATTTGTTCCCATAAATGCGGGTCGCCCATAACGAATGCCGTGGAAGCCGGTGTGGGGGGAACAGCTTCTGCGTCGTTCGATATGCTCCACCCCCATTGAGGGAACGAACGTCCCGCGAGAGGCGCCAAAAAGTCCAGCCCGATGCGATGCGTCGCGGCCCAGCTCAAGGAGGCAGTCCATTCACTCCTGCGACGTGCCGTTCCGCAATGACGCCTCAAATCGCTGGGCCTCTTCGCTCTGACTCACCACCCGCAGCCCCATGGACTCAAAACCCGATCGAATCTCCTGTGCGCCGGCATGGAGCCGTTCCAGAACCCGGTCT
Organism: Candidatus Rariloculaceae bacterium; assembly: GCA_965221035.1. Lineage (GTDB taxonomy): Bacteria > Pseudomonadota > Gammaproteobacteria > Steroidobacterales > Rariloculaceae > UBA6522. The sequence goes on along the minus strand of OZ244860.1, from coordinate 1,415,705 downwards.
CGATTGCGGGAATATGGAAGACTCAGACTGTATTGGACCGAGCTATCTACCACTCGGAAGCCCGCGTACAGATCGCTATCTGGTTCCCAACAACTATATGAGGTTGAACCCAATTGGTTCAGGTACCAACGGCAATAGTACGTGCTCGAATTAAATACCTCGTTTGCCATCGACAGCAAACGCTCGTCCGACACCTCGACCGCCGGATCGATCCACGTCGCGCTATAGTACCAGCGTGTTGGAAAGCGTTCTCCCAAGACGTATCCCAAAATGCAAGAAGTCGCCAAGAGGCACGCCACAAGAATCAGCATCCATTTCAGCAAACGTCGCAATCCGTACATGATTCATCTCCCGATGCCCGAACCCAGGCATCCGGCTTGCCGTTCATCCCGAGCATGCGGTCGGAGAGACTGGAGCCACTTGCCCAACCATTCGACCTCAGTGCGCGGTGGGACAGACCTGGTCCACCACGGTGTCTACGACTCCGTAATTTGCGCTCTTATCGCCCAAATTCGCGCCCGCATTTCCCGGAATCGGGTAAACATCCAAGCCGTTGAACAGTAGGTACCGGTCCCCGGCCATCTGCGCCTGTTTCTCAAGGCCGAAATCCAGGAACGGCTTGTTCCTGTGCTGGTCCAGCTCCGGCCAGTAAACGTACGGCTGCCCCGACAAATGCGCGACCGCCACCCTCACCATCATGCACACCATGATGCATCCCTTGTTTCGGTTTTGCCACACGTGCGTCAATTCGTGGAGCAGAATCCCTTGCTCCCGCTTCTGATCGTCCGTGTACAACGCGCGTTGCGCCAGTGGCGCGTAGTCCTCACTCCAAGTCAAGGCGCTCCGGCTGCCGATGTAGATGTGTCCGTTCGGCGCGATGATGGCGCCTGGCGCGACCGGATAGAGGCCCAGCAACTTCAGCGTCCCGTTGTGGACCCTGACCTCGTCGACATCCTTGATGTCCATCCCATTGTCGTCCTTGGCGAGTTTCTTTTCACCCTCCGTCAAGTATCGGAAACCCCAAGGGTTCGTGGCATTCCTGGCCGCATTTTGAACTTGCCAGATCAGGACTTCGCCGATGGCACGGGGACGGTCGCACGGAATGTCGACCAGGGCGTCGTAGGCGACGGTACCCGTGCACGGATCGGTGAGAATCCCGCCGAAAATGCCCAAGTCCCCGGTTCCCAACACGCGTTCGAGGATCGCTTCGATGACTCTGGCCCGGGCGCTTCCCAGAATCACGTCCGGGTCAATGTAGCCGTCTGAGCTGACCGTGAACTGCCGCGCGAATTCCCGCGCCTCGGGGCTGGAGCATCGACCACGCCTCACATTACACTGCCAGAATACGGCTTTCGATCAAATGACAGTAAAACAAATTCACAACATCTACGGCCTACGTTGGCTGGCTGAGTAACTCAGAAAAAAAGACAACTGCGGGACTGCCAATGATTCCAGTCGATTCCGAGCAACGCACAACACAAGCTCGTGCCCGTGCCTGTGCCCCAAATGCCCGCCAAAACTCCCGCCTCATACCCTCTAAAGTCGCCGCCCAGGTAGGATGCGAAGGTGGCTGTAGATCCGAACGCGACGATGATGCCGGCGTAAGCAATCAGCGTAACCGACACTCCTGCTGTCCGGGCTTCCGTCCCAGCTTCCCTCGGACAGAAATTGTTCCATGTCAACGTCAACGGCTCCCGCAAACGCGTGGCTGGTTTAGCGGGATGCGGAAGCGCAGGCTACGACGCGTTACACGGTACGCACATTCAGATTTCAACCGGATTTAGCGGTAATACTCCGATTCGAAGCTGCTGGCCTGTAGCTTTTCGTCACGCCATTGGAAGTGAATACGAATGTTGCCTCCTTGTGGGCAACAATTAGCATCATCGGGTCTGTAAACCCTACTACTGTGCGTCAGTGTAGTTAGAGTTTGCGCAACTCGATACAAGCCCCGTATTGCGAATCCATCTGGTAAATTGATGTTATTGTATGCATCCTGAATCCAGCTGCTTGGATAAATTCTGACCCATTCAGCATCCTTCCAAACCCAGTATTCGTCGGACCAGAAACTATTTGCGCTGGAACAGCAGGCGAGAGCCTCAACGAACAGGACAGGACCGATGTCCGTTTGAATCAATTCCGGGGATAAAAATACTTCTCCGCTAATTGGAGTGTCTGTTCTTGTTTTGCGCAAGTGGAATACAGTAATCTGCTGCGGAAGATTCAATTCCTCACGCAAAAGTACCAATACATTGGAAGTGCTCAACCATTCGGAATTGCGTATATCTTGCACCTGAGACTCTATGTCTCCATCTTCGCTCCAGTATCTTGTAAGAAACCTGGTGTCATCATTATAAATCGCGTAATAGAACTTGAAGCCGTCCAATTCCGCGAATTCACCGAATTCTGCGACGGCGCATGGACCTTCCACCACGATGTCTTTCCTATCTTCCTCGGACCATAGCGGGATGCAGCGCGTCTGGTGGTCCTCGAGCGTCCAACCAAGGTCGGCATATTGCGCTTCGACGTCCGTCGCGTCTTCGTTGAAATCCTGGGCATTGACAGTGGCGCTCATGGTTAGCACTGCAACCAGCGTGGAGAATCGAATCGAGGAAATCATGGTATCGGCGGTTCCTCAAACTGCCTTGAACTCGCGACCGGGCCAAGTTTCAATCCGGCACAAGTCTACACCAGAGTGTGTCGTGATTAGAACGTTGTCGGCAAGTATGGTTCAAGGTTTTTCGAGGATACGACCGCGGCGTTGTGACAGCGTGTGCTGAAAGCCGCCCCGGATTTGAGGCAGGCGACCGGGTTTGGGCTCTGTGTGGGCTCGCGGGAGGCCACAGAATTGTCTCCGGGTTTGGTTCTTGGCAAGGCGGAAGGGTCGTAGCCCATGGCGCATGTTTCGAATCTGGGATCGCGGCCGGTCCAGTGGTAAAATTGGCCTTCGAGTCGTTCCAAGCGGTATTTCACACGATCAATCCGGGCTTACAAACAACGCGGTATCTGCTTTGTACCTCCGTTCGGTCTAACCAGTGGGCCTACAAGCGTAATTCCTGGCGACCCAGTCGGATTCCGATACCAGGACTGACTGTGCGTCCTGCTCCTGTCGGTTGACCCGGCTGGTAACCCCACTTCAAACCCTGAACCCCATTCGGCTCCGGAGAGGGAGATCAAGACTTACGCTACAGCCGGTTGCGTATAATGCGGGCAATTCAAGTCGCTACGGAAAAGCTGATGGCGAGCCTGGACATGATGAAGAGAACTAATCCGGCGCCTCCGTCAACAATAATGTTTGTTGTTGGTTGTGTCTTGGTTATGATCGCCAGCATCTATCGAGAGACGACATGGCTTCAGACGGCAATTGGATTCATTGGAATGCTGTTAAGTATATTGCTTGGAGAGATTCTATTTTTCATTGTTTTCTTGTCTTTGACAGTGTCGATAACTTTCTGGATATGTAAAAAACACCTGACCGACTGGGTGGTTGTACTGTTGATGATGATGTGGATTGGGTACACGTTGTGGTCACTCATTGTGGGGGGTGTCCGAGGGGTGAGAGGCTTTTTTAGTGTATTTGTGTACACCTGCTTTTCGTTAATCATTATTCGTCCATTGATACCCAGCGAGCGAGATCGGGCGAAAATGTTCCTCGTTACCGCATGGTTGGGGACGTTCTTGTGGGTGTACTCGCTTGCTCCGAATCATTATGGGTTTTGATGATGTGGGCGTGATGGTGGACGCTTTGAAGCGCACGGGAAGCCCGGACAGCAATCTATGATCGCGGCATGCGCTCAGTCTACAAACCGTGTCAGGAGGCGGAACGATCCGTCGGAACAGAACACCCTGGACGCTGGCGAGGTTTCGCTGACCCCGGCCGGCTTCTCCACCGTATGGGCCGAGTTTGCCGCGGCGAACCGCCACTACTGTGACAATTTGGATTACGCTTTCCTAGTACTATCCAGAGTGCGCATGGACTTCAATTTCAACGGGTATGTCGTAGATGTCAGCGATTTCATCGACGCTTCTACCGACGCGCCCCTGCATACGTACTGTCTTGGAGACCGACCTGTTCCTCCGGGCGAATGTGCTTGGAGGGAATGCACGAAACCATGATTTCGATTCGCCATTTCCTGAGCCGATTCCGCCCAGATATCCGCATCTCGACATTGGCGCTACCACTGGGTTGCGTTCTGGTGACGCTCGCCAGCAAGTTCCACTGGAACGTGACGTTGATGAAATACGGTCTGGGGATGTTGAGTTGGATTATATTGGATGGCGAATACGAACCGCCACCAAGTCCATTGGATTACTTTGCAGTTGGGAATATTCCAAACATACTGCTATTCGCCATTCCATTTGCGATTGTCGTTTGGCGGTTCGGTAAGCACGTTTTGGACTGGTTGCCGGCGCTGATGATTGTGATCTGGTTGGTATGCACCATTTGGATGTGTACGGATGAAACTGTCCATCCAGTCGTGGTCTGGTTGAGCGTGGTCGCGTTTTTGTTGCCGGCGCTGACGATCACTTTGTTGTTCGAGGGATCTCGAACCATCCGGGCGTTGCTCTTTGCGGCGAGGCTGGGAGCGCCGTTGTGGTTATTCGCGATGGGGTGGGTGCTTCCCGTATTCGTGCCGGTGTTCATGGTCGCGTTTCTAATACCGGCGTTGGGCATCGTCCTGCTTGCAAGGACACATATTGGCCATCGCTTGCCGGGGCCGTTCGTGGTTGCTTGGGCGTTTTTGTTTTTGTGGGTCTACCAAGTGGGTCCCGTTCTTGGACCGTGAGTTGCCATTCAGAACCAGTCGAACAGGTTGGGGGCCGTTCCGACGGGTTTGTGTGCGGTGGACGCGGACCTGAATAGCCTCATGGATTCGATGATGATCTGGTACGTGGAATCCGTACACTTCGACACGCAGGTTTCGGTGCGGGCTTGTGTACTCGACGGCAAGTGAAACCCAAGGTCGAGGGCGGTCGCATGCGGCTATTGGGGGAGGGCCTTTTTCGGCGTGGTCAGCCAGAGCTTCACCGTCAAGGACTTTGGCGGGGTTGAGACGGGCGCAGTCGAGCACGTGGGGGATTTCGTCAACATCTGGGAGGCTGGGGAGGCGTCCCACGACGTCGAGGACCTCGCGGACGTGCTGGAGGATCTGCTGGGGATCGAGATCGGCGGGATCTTCCAAGACCGCCTGGATGAGGTTCAGCAGGGCCTGTTCAACCTGAACGCCTTGGTCGGGGCAAACGGACGGGGGCATGCCGACGTCCCGGCCTACTCGGTGATCGTGACCAAGCGGCGTGTGAAGACGATTGAATGGGTGAACCACGATCTGAACTGGCACGCCGCGCTGGAGTGGACGGTGTTCGATTACGGTGACGCGGATTGGCTTGTGGGCAATCCGACCATTGCGGCATATGAAAGTTCGGGCAAGCTTCGAAGCGAACGGAACGATCCAAGCGAGAGGAACAACCTGTTCGCGGGGACGGTGTCTGCCGCTACGCCGTTCTCGGTATCCGTTTGGTTGGCCTTGGTGGAATCAGACAAACGCTACTGTGATGATTTGGATTACTTCTGGCCAGGGTGTCTGGACTTGGTAGCCCCAGAGCACTACAATTCCAACGGCTTTGCGTCGGGAATTATCCAATCGATTTCTGGAACCACCACCGCGCCCATGGAAACATATTTCAAGGGAGATAAACCAGTGCCTATAGTTGAATTCCAACGCGATAGCTGTCAGGAATAGTGGTTGACATCACTGGGATAAGTATCATGCCAAGTCAGAAGGTCTCAATTGCAATTGGTAGCGCGGTTGTTATCATTGGATATTGCTTGAATTTCGTGATGCCTCGTGCGACCGTCTTGAATGTTTCGATTGCATTTTTTTGGTATGCAATATCGGGATCCTTCATCGCGGATGAAACATTCTCGAATGTGACATCCAATACCCTATTGGCAGCTGGTCTCGCAATTCTGGTTATCGCGATACCCATGGTGCTTATTGCCGTGTGTTTGTTTGCTATACCTGCGGGCGCAATTGCTTGGCTGTGCAATCGGATTGGGTTAGGTCGCTATGCGACTTACCTGATTGCTGGATGGTTGGCTTGCTATATGTGGCTTTATTCGGTTGGCCCTAGAGTTTTTCTATGAATAGTCCCAAGCCTTTTGAAGGAAAGGGACGCTTTTTTTTGAACTTTTCCGCATGGCTCATTTCACCGTTGTCAACAATTTGATTGCATGACCCATTTACTCGATGAGATTCAATTTCGTATCCCCTAAAACTTTGTTCACCGTATCGTGTATATTGGTGGCATTATCGAGTTTGCTGCCTGTATTTTTAATCTTGTCTGACAATATAGCCATTCCGCCATTGGGCACACGTATTCAGGTAATTTTGGGGTTTCTAATTCACGTTTTTCTTGATGGGGTCGGGATAACTAATACACCCGCTTTTATACCGGTGTTCACGCTTCTATTCATGCTCTCTACTACCGCTATCTTCGCGCTTCCTTCCTATGTCGTATTGGTAGTGGGAAAACAACTTCTTTCAAATTGGCTGACATCCATGTTTATCGGCGGTTGGTGTTGTGTTTTCTTGTGGTTGTTCTTTGCCACACCGATTGGGTATTTTTCCGATTGAGTGTCAATTTGGTCAATCCACTGGTGGATACCACAATTGTGCGGTCGCAATGCGTTTTCAGCAACCCGTCTGGAGATGGTTACGGGTTATTGGCCTTCCACGACTTTCCGGTAGGGTGTTGACAACACATCCATACTTTCAACTCATTGTGTCAAACCTCCTCTCCGTCCGGCGGACCCCCTTGACTGCGAAGAAGACGAAAGGTCTCCAGGTCTTTATGCCTTGCGAGAGTACGGGAGACCCACAGGGGAATCGAGCCGCTCCTGCGCGCCGCACGTGCGAACTCGTCATTCGGAATATTCGAAACCAGCCGCTTCGAAACTGGCCCTCAAAATCGCGTCGCCGCGTTCGAACGGTCGGATACCGGTGCCATTGTCACTTCCCAAATGGTATCGAATGCCGTCATTCTGAACCTTATAGGAGACGAAGAGGCCATTGCGAGGGTGCAAGCATGCTCGCCAATAGTCTGTATCCACATATCTCGCTGAACTCACGGCGAGCACGCCCTTGCAGTCGTAGTGCTCGGCTTCCAGGACGGTCCTCGCCATCCATTCCAAGTCGGGAACCGATGTCCAAAATGCGGGCTGTACCGGCGGTATTTCTTCGAGGTTTATCCGGTACCATTTGCTCGGACCAAATGTGTCGCATGCGGTCAGCCACAACGCCACCAAGACCAGCAAGGCGGCGGACAATGGGCGGCAGGGTCGAGTCATGAAACCTCTCCGTCGTTGCATCTGGATGTATTATAGGTGAGTGGGAGTTATCGTTGCCGAATCGGGCATGCGCAAAGGTTAGGAATCGGGTGGGACGAGTGGTGCCACAGGGTGTTCATCTTGAGTGCCGACTTGTTCGCTCTACGGTCGCTGCAAGCCGTGGCGAATGCCGCTGGGGGGGATGGTGATGCGAAGCCACATCATGTGCGTTTTCAGTCTGAGCATGCTCGCCCCGCCGCCAATGGCGGCCTGTGAATGGTACGGACCGCTCGCATCGACGAGGGCGTATTTCGAGGCGGCCACGCCGGAGGACGTCGAAACCTGCCTTGGAGGCGGCGCGATGGTGGTCGCGTCGGATTACTGGGGATTCACGCCACTGCACTGGGCGTCGGGGTTCAGCGAAGATCCGGCGGTGGTCGGGGCGCTGCTTGAGGCGGGGGCGGATCCGGACGCGCGCGGGCGCTCGGGCGCGACGCCGTTGCACTTCGCCGCGGGAAACAACGTAAATCCTGCAGTGGTGCAGTTGCTGGCCGCTGCGGGAGCGGACCTGAACGCGCGCGATTTCACGGGTCGTGCGCCGTTGCACGAGGCGGCCGAGTTCAACCAGAATCCGCGCGTGCTTGAAGCGCTGATCGAAGTCGGGGCGGACCCCGATCCGCGGGATGGTGCTGGTTTCACGCCGTTACACGAGGCGGCCCGAATCCGCTCGGACCCGCTTTTTGTCGAACTGCTGGCGGGGGCGGGCGCCCGTTTGGACGCCCGCGACGACCAATTCGGGCGAACGCCGCTGCATGAGGCGGCCTTGTACAACAGGAATGCGGCCATCGTCCAAGCTCTGCTGGACGCCGGGGCGGATCCGGACGCGCAAAACGGGTGGGGTCAGACACCGTTGCAACAGGCGGAAGCGGCTTCGAACAACCCCAGTGAAAGGGTTGCCCAAGCGCTGCGGAACGCCGTGGCTGGACAGGAGGCCGCAAGGTAGTATTGGGGCACGGCGTCGTTCACGGCGCCAGACGGGGACGGCGGTACGGTGGCGTACCGCTTCAGTTGGCGAAAATACCGTTGAGGATTGCAAGCAAAACCGCAATCTTCCTTCCCAAGCCTTCCGCTGGACCCCAATCGGCGCTAGCATGCCCCGCTTGTCGCCTGGGAGCCATGCAATGCCGAGAATCATCTACATTGAGCCCGACGGAAATAAAGTGGAAGTGGAAGTCGAGGAAGGCCATTCCGTCATGGAGGGCGCCATCATGAACGGCGTCGAGGGCATCGAGGCCGAGTGTGGCGGCGCCTGTTCGTGCGCCACGTGCCATTGCTATGTCCGGGCCGACTGGTGGGACAAGCTCCCGGAGATGGACGTCATCGAGGACTCCATGCTGGAAGCGGCCACCGAACGGCGCGACAACAGCCGCCTGACCTGCCAGATCCAGGTGACCGAAGAACTGGACGGGCTGGTGCTGGAGGTCGCCCCTTCCTATTGATCGGGAGCCTGGAATGGACGAACCCAGGGTCATGGCGGACGACGTACGGGCCGCCTGCGAGGGCATGCTGCAATTGCAGCTCTATGCGGTATTCACAAAACCTGCGAGGGGAATGGGGCCGGTCATGGAACGGCTGGAGGAGCACCTTCAATACCAGATTTCCATGGAGAAAGACGGCATCCTCTTTGCCGCCGGACCGTTCTGGACCGACGACGAACAGCAGTGGCAGGGCGAGGGAATGGTGGTGATCCGCGCGGAGAGCCTGGAGGCGGCCAAGGCCATAGCCGCCAGGGATCCCATGCACGCCAGCGGCGCGCGCACGTTCGAGGTGCGGCCCTGGTTGATCAACGAAGGGACGCTGACGTTACGTCTGAATCACTCGACCCGTAGCTTTGCGGTGGAATAGGATGCTATCTGCCAATCTGAAGGCCGACAATCTCAAAAGGTACATAACGGTGACCTCGCTTCAAGCGGTACGTGTTGAAGTCTTTGCGATCAATCGTGAAGATCGTGACTAGATTTCGGGCTTCCGCAACGGCCACCAGCGAAGCGTCGGCGAGATCCATGGGTGCATCAGCATATCGAGACATCAACTGGAATGCCCGGAGAAGGCAGGATTCATTGAGAAACAGTACGCGAAGCCCGGATTCAGTCACATAGTCCATTAGACGCTCGGCACCGGTACTTGCCGGACGTAGAAGATGAATTGCTTCGGTCAGCACAGGAACTGTTGTGGCGAGCGGTTCCGTAATCGTCTTCAAGGTAGCGACACACGGCCTATGTGCCGAGTCAGCCGGATCAAACAGCGCCACAAGCGGACCCGTGTCGACGAGGATCACCGGTGGCGTTTCTTCTTGATGACGCTTGCAACGGTGGCCTTGGATTTGGCTGCTGGTGCGACGGCATACCCTCCAGGACCCAAGTCCAGGCGCTTAAAAATTTCGTATGGCGTCTCAGCTATAGCATCCTGTGCATTCGACGCGTAGTACGCAAGACCGCGCTTGAGCACAGCGGAGATCGACAGTCCCGTGCGCTGCTGCAGCTTGACTTCGACGGTTTGAATTCATAAGTCATTGATATGCTTGAACATCACAAATTCACTAGGCACAACTTCGGGGATTTGGGCGGGTTGTCGCCGGTTCAGTTCAACGCATAGGGGACGTCCGACAGCGTCAGGCCGAGGGCCTCGTAGATCAATTGGGCTTCGGCCGTGGCCGAAGAGGGAATCGCGTAGCGTTGGTCGGTGCCGGTGTGGCGCAGCACCGAACACTGGCGGTGCAACAGCGCGTCCCGGATCGCCTGGGGAGACAGGTTGCGTTTTTTCTGCAGTTTCACCCGGTAAGCCAGGTGCCTGACGCAGGCAAAGGCCATGTAGGCGATGGCCAGGTGCGCGCGGATGCGCCTCGGGGTCCAGTGATAGATGGGCCGGACCTTCAGATCGTGCTTGGTGATGCGAAAGCTTCGCTCGACCTGCCACAACCCCCGGTAGCGCTGTAGTATCTGTTCCACGGGCATCCCGCGCACGTTGGTCGCCACCCCGTGCAGCCCGTCCCAGCGGGCCGCCTCGGCGATGCGCTCCGGATCGATCTCCCAGCGCCCCTTGCCCCTCATCCGCACGAACCGCGCCGCGCCCCTCGGCAGAAGGGGCTTCGGGCGGCCGCTTCGGTTGAGCTGCTTCAACAGCTTGCGCACCGCGCGTCGGCGGTCGGCGGCGTCCTTGCGGGCGCGGCGGGGACTGTAGGCCACGAGGAGGCGCCGGCCGCGATGACGGAACACGCCGACCTTGCGGCCGGCTTCGGCCCCGGGCAGCGCGCGGTAGCGCTCCACGTTCAGGATCCGCGCCTTCAGCGCCCCCGGCAGGCTGCGCAACCGCGCCCCGACGATGTAACGGTGCCCGGCGGCTTCCAGTACCGAGAGGTTCCGGTGGTCGAACATCGCCGCGTCGGCCACGCACACCGCCTCCGCCGCCCCGTGCCGGCGCCGCAGCGCCTCGATCGTCGGCAGGAACGTGTGCCCCTCGTAGGTGGCGCCGGGAAACACCTCGTATCCCACCGGCAACCCCTCTGTGGTGACCGCCAGCGCCAGCACCACCTGGACCCGCTGCGCCTTGCCGTCCTTGCTGTAACCGAACGCCCTCAACGCGTCGGCGTCCCCGTCCTCGACCACCGACTCGAAGTACAACGTCGTGCAATCGAAGAACAACACCTCCAGCGGCTCGCCCAGCAACGCCCCGGTGGCCGAGGCCACCCGCGACTTGAGCCGCTCGATGAGTCCGTCGTCCAACCGGTCCATCATCCGGTACACCTTCTCCAGCGCCAGCGACACCCCGAAGTCCCGGCCCAGACGGCGCACCGTGGCGCGCTTGGAATCGGGGTTGGCGATGCGCGCCAGCACAGTGTGATGCAGCGCCGGGGCCGAAGCCCGGTGACGGGAGGAAAGCAACCGATCGAAACCCAGTTCCCGGTACACGACCCCGTAGGCTTCGTGGATGCCGGTGACGATGCGCTGTTCTTCGCGCAACGCCTTCAGATCCACCGCCAGCGGCGCCGGATCGGGCGCCCGCTCCGAGGCCCGCCCGGCCTCGATGACCTGCTCGGCGACCTGCTCGGGCGGGAACAACCCCGGCTGGCGGTCCTCGGCGATGCGCGCCTTCAGGTACTGGCCCAGTTCCTTCAGCCGCCGCAGTTCGGCCTCGTCGGAGGCCACGCCGAGGTGGCGCACGATACGCTGGCGGACCTTGCCCTGCACACGCACGCCCTCGACCAGTTGCACAGATTTGCGGGGGCTGTTGGGTGTGGTTTTGACGCGCACGAACATGGCGGTATTGTACCACCGAACACCCACTATACAAACTGCTAGGCACAACAAAACGCCTTCGGCAAAGCCGCGAAAAAACAGGTCCCAAAATCAATGCGATAGTCGAATCGACAAAGACGATCAGAGGGGCAAACCGTCGAAGTCAAGAAGGTAGCGACACACGGCCTATGTGCCGAGTCAGCCGGATCAAACAGCGCCACAAGCGGACCCGTGTCGACGAGGATCACCGGTGGCGTTTCTTCTTGATGACGCTTGCAACGGTGGCCTTGGATTTGGCTGCTGGTGCGACGGCATACCCTCCAGGACCCAAGTCCAGGCGCTTAAAAATTTCGTATGGCGTCTCAGCTATAGCATCCTGTGCATTCGACGCGTAGTACGCAAGACCGCGCTTGAGCACAGCGGAGATCGACAGTCCCGTGCGCTGCTGCAGCTCAGTTAGCACCGTCTCCGCCTCGTCGTCCAAACGCACTGTTCTGATACCCATGGAAACCTCCCAGCATGTATTGCCCAATGTAATACAGTCGGCGGATACTGACAATCCAAGCTACAAATGTACTCGTTAATTGCCGCTCGGCGAACTCCCAAATCTCTTTAATTCGGGTTGATTCGATCAGTACGGTTCATGGATCCGCCCCTTTTTCCCCGGAAGGCAACAGCATAGGATGCGCGGCATGGAACAAGCGCAATCCAATGCGATTGAATTCGAAACGGGTGCGGATCCGGCCTGGTCGCTGATCTTTCTGCACGGCCTGGGCGCCGACGGTCACGACTTTGCGCCGCTGCCTGGTGAGCTGAATCTGCCGGCGGCGGTGCGCCTCGTGCTGCCCCACGCGCCGGTCAGGCCGGTCACCATCAACGGCGGGTCGCCCATGCGGGCCTGGTACGACATCCTCACGCTGGACTGGAACGGTCCCGAGGATGTCGCCGGGATCAGAAACAGCGCCCATCACCTTGAGGACCTGATAAGGCGCGAGACGGCCCGGGGAATTCCCTCGCACCGCGTGTTCATCGGAGGATTTTCCCAAGGCGGATCGGTAGCGCTGTTCACCGGACCGCGCCACTCGGAACCACTTGCCGGTATCATTGCACTTTCAACCTGGATGCCCCAGCCCGCGACGCTCTCCGCAGAAAGCAGCTCGGCCAACCGGTCGCTGCCGATCATCATGGCGCACGGAACGTTCGATCCGACCGTTCCGGTGAGATACGGCGTTCGCTCCCGCGACCAGCTTCGCGCCCAGGGCCATGACGTGCATTGGAGCACGTATCCCATGGAACACTCGGTCTGTACCGAGGAGATTGGCGATCTCAGCGGCTGGCTTGCGGCCCGCTTGCGGATGCCGGACTGAAGCTGAACGCGCTTTCCCCCTGCCGACGCCCGTCGGCGTCAAAGCGGCGCTCGACAAGGTACAGATTGCCGTCCCTTGACCACAGCACCACGGTCGAAGAGCGCGTTCCGTAGTGCGGGTGCCTGACAAATACCGCGTGCCTCCGCCAGTGCGGCTCTGTCCCATCCGCCCCGGTTTTCTGCGGTCCCGGAGTCTCCAACAGCTCGAACAACCGCCCGACCAGGCGCGTGTGATCGGACTCCTGTTCGAGAATGGCGGCAACGCCGGCGGCGGCAAGATCAACCTTGGGCCACGATGTCCCCAATGGCGCGTTGCTCAAGACGTGGATGCCCGCCTCAAGCCGAAGCGCGCCGGTTCCATTCGCGGAGTGGAATAACCGCTCGCCGTCGTACAGCAGAAGGTTGTAGGGTCCATATTTCTCCGGGGCACCCGCCCTTTCCTGGCAAAAGGCGTCGGCCGCAAGCGGAGTGGCCAGAAAGTCGCTGACCAGGCTTCCGCGGGAGCCTGGAAAAGTTTGTCCCCGGGGCGAGGGCAGGTTGGTAATGGCCGCGAGCCGGCCAAGTCGGTCAACGGCCAGCCAGCTTCCCCCGGCCTCGAGATCCCGCCCACCGAGGATGCCCTCCGGCTCCGACCACCAGTCCGCGGCGGCGGTCGGCCTCTGGTGGGATTCGTCGCGATTGGCCGCCACCACGAGGGGAAAGGCGTCGCAGACGCCAACCGCAAACGCCGCCAGACACACCGGCGTTCACCCCTGCGCCATCTCGGGGGCCGTAACGTTCCTGTCTGGGGCCGTAGCGTTCCTGGCCGGAGCCGAGCGCAACGTCAGGCACGCCGGACAATCGCCGCGTGGCAACTGGAGCTTGTCGTACACGTAGCCGATCGAGCAGACATCGCAGTGGGCCAGCCGCAACTCGTCGCCGCGCCGGATGCTCTTCATCAGGTTCCAACCCCATTCGAAACTCAGGGTCGGCTCGGGAATCACCATCTTGTGCGTCTCGAAGCACTGGCAGAACCGGTGCCCGAGGCTCACAACGCCCTTCAGACGCGGCCCCGGTGGATTCTTAAGGGAAATCAGGCCATTGGCCAGGAGCATGTTGACGAATGCCCCCGACTCGATCGCCCGGGCCGACGAGCGGATGAGCGGGCCGATCTGCGTCGGGGACTTGCCGCGATGGCGCCGCACCGGCGCATCGTCGACGTACCTGAAATAGCTGTTGTAGAGCTTGCGAATCCGATCGTCGCTGAGTCCTGTCCAGTAACGGATCGTCCCGGTTCGCGCTTCGTGACGAATCATCCGCATGGCAAGTTCGAATCGATTTCGCTCTCCGTGGTAGCGATTATCGGTTGCCCTCATTTCCTTTTTCCCTACGCTTTACCCACTTTATGGATATTAGCCCAGGGGATTCTTTCTTGGTATTTTAGGTTTATGCACAAACCGACAAGAAACGAAACCAACGTGCTTCACCCGGGTCCGCAACCCGACGAACTGAGAGACATCCGTGAACTGAACCTGCTGTTCCTGATTGTGCTGCAGCGACGGGCGCGCCGGGGCGTCGACTGCTTCGGCCTGCCGGCAGCCGTGAGGCGCCGAATCCGGAATGCCTCCGACGCCGCCCTGAAGGGCATGACGGCCTTTCCCAGGACGGTCTTCTCCCTGAACCTGGACTGCATGGAGTCCGGGGCGGACGTTCCCGAAGAACGGGACGACCAACTGCGCAGGGCGCGGCATGCCCTGGCCCTGACGGCGGTCCTCACCGCGTGGAACATGGCCCGCCAACGCACCTTCCACGCGCGGGTCTTTCTGGGACTCTCGAAGCATGAAACATGCCGGCTGCAACGATTGCCCATGATGAAGCTGCACGAGTTCGCCGAACACCCCGCGCTGCTCCGCTGCGCGTTCACCGACGCCGTGGGACTGTGGACCCGGCTGGTTCAACACGGCGAGCGCGGGCTGCCGATCACCTTGGGCCTGCTCGGCCTGCAGCCGAAGATCGTCACCGATACCGGTGAAGAGCCTGCACCGTACGCGTCCCGGATCGCATGATGGCGCCGCCGTGCCGCTCCGGTCGGTCCCGGCCTGCAGCTCCTGCGTGTGATGCCCGCCAAGGCTGAGTAGAATAGCCGGACAACCTGTCCGTGCGAATTTGATTCGCGTCGGGAGTGCGAGGAATTGAACGCGCTGGAACTCACGCAACTTCGCAAGACCTATGCCGGCGGCGTCGAAGCGCTCCGGGGCATCGACCTGTCCGTCAAGCAGGGTGACTTCTTCGCGCTGCTGGGACCCAACGGCGCCGGAAAGACCACCGCGATCGGAATCATCACATCGCTGATCAACAAGACCAGCGGCAGCGTTTCGGTTTTCGGCTACAACCTGGACCGGCAGCGTGAAGCCGCCAAGGCCTGCATCGGCGTGGTGCCCCAGGAATTCAACCTGAACGTATTCGAAAAGTGCGCCAACATCCTGATCAACCAGGCGGGCTACTACGGCGTGCCGCGGGCGTTGGCCAAGAGGCGTGCGGAAAAATACCTCAAGGCGCTGCACCTCTGGGACCGCCGCGACAAGCTGTCCCGAACGCTTTCCGGCGGCATGAAGCGCCGGCTGATGATCGCCAGGGCGCTGATCCACGAGCCGCGGCTGTTGATACTGGACGAGCCCACCGCCGGCGTGGACATCGAGATCCGCCGGTCCATGTGGGATCTCATGACCGAGATCAACGAACAGGGGATGACGATCATCCTCACCACCCATTACCTGCACGAGGCGGAAAGCTTCTGCCGCAACATCGCCATCATCGACGAGGGCCGCATCATCGAGAACGACACCATGGTCAACGTGGTGCGCAAGCTCAAGCGCGAAGTGTTCGTTCTGACCCTGGAGGAATCCCTTCGACAAGCGCCGGTGCTGCCCGGTTACCAGGTTCAGCTTCGCAACGAGCACGAGATCGAGGTGGAGGTGGAACAGGAGCAGGGACTGAATGCGTTGTTCCGGGTGCTTTCCGACCAGTCCCTGCACGTGGCCAGCATGCGCACGCGTTCCAACCGGCTGGAGGAACTGTTCATGCGGCTCGTCGATGACAAGCCGGAACAGCCCGGTGGCGACAGGCCATCGGGGACTGCCGGGGATGCGGGCCAGGTCCCGGCGGCGGCCCCGGCGCACGCGGCGCCTCCGGCCGGCCCGGCGCCTCCGGCCGGCCCGGCGCCTCCGGCCGGCCCGGCGGACTCGGCCAGTCCGAGCGCTCCGGCGCCCCGGCGGCGTTCCGCGGGTGCGGGCTGATGGCCAGCACCACTCCATTGCACACTCCCGCAACCGTAGCGCCGATCAACCTGTGGCGCGTGAATCGGGTGGGGCTCGTCACCATCGTCCGCAAGGAGGTGCATCGCATCGCGCGGATCTGGATTCAGACGATCGTGCCCCCCGCCATCACCATGACGCTGTACTTCATCATCTTCGGCAGCCTCATCGGCCGTCGGATCGGCGAGATGGGCGGCGTTCCCTACACGACATTCATCGCCCCGGGGCTGATCATGATGTCGGTCATCACCAACTCCTTCGGCAACGTCGTGTCGTCATTCTTTTCCGGCAAGCTGCAGCTGCACCTGGAAGAGATGCTGGTTTCCCCGCTCTCGTTCACGACGATCATCGCAGGCTACGTGATCGGGGGCGTGGTGCGTGGCCTGGCCGTCGCCGCGCTGGTCACGGTGGTGGCGTCGTTCTTTACCGAACTCACCATCGCGCGCCCTCTGGTGACCGTTTCGGTCGTCGTGCTGACCGCCATGGTGTTTTCCCTGGCGGGGCTGCTGAACGCGATATTCGCAAAGAACTTCGACGACATCTCCATCGTTCCGACGTTCTTCCTGACACCGTTGACCTACCTCGGGGGCGTGTTCTTTTCGATCACCCTGCTGTCGCCGTTCTGGCAGACCGTCTCGCTCGCCAATCCCATCCTGTACATGGTGAACGCGTTTCGTTATGGCATGCTGGGGTCCTCGGATATCCCCATCGGAGCAGCCTACGGCATTATTCTGATCGCCTTGGTGGCGTTGTTCCTGACGGTGCTGATCATGCTGCGGCGTGGCGTGGGGATTCGTTCCTGATGCGATCAGGGCATCGCACTCGGCACAACCAAGGGGAAAACCATGAAGAAATCGATTGAATTGTCCCTCGCCACCGGCGCACTCGCCGCAGTGGTCCTCGGAAGCACCACCGTCGTTGGGCAACAGACCGGAGGGGACCCGCCCGGCGCGGGCTTCGCTGCCCTGCCGGGCCTCAAGGGCGGCCAGGACATCTTCGGCCCCTACGAGGTCGTGGAGAACTGGCCGAAACCGTTGGCGGAGAGCCTGCCCGGCCATGACGGCTGGACCTGGTCGGTGACCATGGACGTCTTCGCCGAGAACCCGGACCGGGTCTTTCTCGTGCAGAAGGGTGAATTGCCGATCATGGAACGGCCCAGTGAGTCGGTCTGGCTGCCGGAACTCGGTCCGGGCTTCCATTACCCGAACTTCCGGCTGCCCCTGCGACAGGCGGGCAGCGCCATCCCCAACGGCGACCAATTGGAGGAATCCGGCAACGGCCGGCCGGGAATCGACTGGCGCTGGGAACACTGCGTGCTGGTGGTCAACCGCGACGGATTTGTCGTCGAGGAGTGGACCCAGTGGGATCACCTCTGGTACCGCCCGCACGACGTGGAGATCAGCCGCTACGATCCCGAGAAGCACGTCTGGATCGTGGACGCCGACGGGCATTTCGTCGCCAAGTTCACCAACGACGGTTCCGAACTGGTTCTGATGCTCGGCGAGCCGGGCGTTCCGGGCGACGACGACGAACACTTCCGCCGCCCGACGTTCCTGGCCTTCATGGACGAGAATACCTTCTATCTGGCGGACGGATACGACAACACCCGCGTCATCAAGTACGACATGGACGGCAACATACTCGCCCAGTGGGGCGAGCGGGGCACCGCGCCCAACGAGACCCGTCCCGGCTACTGGAACAACGTGCACGGCATCGCGGTGGACCCGACGACCCGGCGCGTGTTCGTCAATGATCGCAACAACGGCCGCGTGCAGGTCTTCGACGAAGACGGCAACTACCTGGACGAGTGGAATTTCTTCACGGGCCCGCGAGGACGGCCCATGGACATCCACAGTTTCATCGTCACCAGCGACCACAAGCTGTGGGCCGCGGACCAGGGTACCCACAAGATCCTCGGCTATGACCTGGACGGCCATTTCCTCTATTCCTGGGGAAGTTGGGGCGAGTACCCGGGCGGCATGTGGGGCGTGCACGGCATGTCCACCGACAACGAGGGCAACTTCTACACGGCGTCGGTCAACAACGGGCGGATTCAGAAGTTCCGACCGCGACCCGGCGCCAACCCGGATTTCCTGGTCGGCAAGCCCTGGCCCGGCGTCTGGTAGACAACTCGCGGACGCTTGAGCCGAATCATGGTGCCGCGCAGGAGCACCTGCGGCCCGCCCGGAGGACTCCAGGCAGTGTCGCACCAGCTTGCCGCAGGGCGTGTCTTGCGGGTCCTGTTCAGCCGAACTGCAGCGGCGTGTACGCCTGCAAGATCCACAGAATGGCTTGATGTTCTGATGTATCCATCAAAAACCAAATGATGTAAGATTAGCCCTATGACGGACAATGAAGGCGAGACATGCGCCGTACGCAGATTTCCTTGGAAAATGAGCAATACCTGCTCTTGGGGGCAGAAGCAAGGCGGAAGGGAATCAGTGTTGCCGCCTTGATCAGGCAGCTCGTGGATGAACATTTCCGCGGCGCGAACGAATTGGCGGCGGACCCGTTGGAATCCGTCAAGGGAATTGGGGCCGGAACTGGAGAACCGGTCGGTCGGGAACACAACCGCTATCTCTACGGAAGCTCGAATTGAAACGGGTGCTGGTGGACACGGGGGCCTGGTATGCGCTGACGGATGGCAATGACCCGGACCACGAGGCTGTCGTAGCGGCATTCCACGAAAATCGCGGTCGGCTCCTCACGAGCAATTATATTCTTGACGAAACCTTGACGTTGGTTCGGTTCCGGCTTGGCTGGGGTGTCGCGCATCGGCTGGGAGAAGAATTTCGAAAGGGTCGCCTGGCGCACATGGAGCGCATTTCACCAAGGGACGAAGAAGCCGCCTGGAACCTATTCTCAACATATTCCGACAAGCGGTACAGTTTCACGGACTGCACAAGTTTCGCGCTTTGCGACAGACTCAAATTGCAGCTTTGCCTCGCGATCGACCAAGACTTCCGCGCATACGGTTTGCGCTGCGCCCCATAGCTATCCACATCGTGCGCTGCCGTCCCCACGGGCGTTTCGCCGCCGTGCTCTGCCTGCGGCTCCAATAACGTTCCCGGTAACGAACCGCCCGAAATCCGTGTCCTACAGAAAAATCAATACGTTGGCTCGGATCGACTCGGGAAGTTCCGGTTAGGCGCAGGAATCAACCTGACCAGGCGCCCTGGAGCAGCCGAGCGGCGGTCACGAACAGCACGATACGGATCAGAACGCTGAACAGCTCCGGGCGCACGAACTGTCGCAGCCAGTTGCCCACCGGCACGAAGATCATGGCCGGCACCACGGCCAGCAGGCTCTGGCCGAACTGCAGCGGCGTATACGCCTGCAAGGTCCCCAGAATGACCAGGTGGGTGAGGGACAGGGACATGAACACCGCCGAAAACGTGAACACGGTGGTCTGCGGACTGGCGCGGATGGCATCCACATAGGGCACGATGACCGGCGCGCAGATACCGGTCGCGCCCTGCAGGGTTCCGGACGCGAACCCCACCGGATACCCCAGGCGCAACCGGGTATCGCGGGCCAACGACAGCTGCGGCTGAACGAACCGCAGCACCAGGTACGCGAACACCCAAAGAGCCAGCGCCGTGGCCAGGAACCGTTCGCTGGCGAGATACAGGACTGCGGCTCCAGCCGCGATGCCAGGCACGCCGGCGATCGCCACCCGCGGCACTTCCGGCACTTCCCGGTAGCATTCGCGAAGACGCCAGGTCAGCCAGAGGTTGGTGATCAGTGTCGGCATGACCATGATCATCACCGCCTGTTCGACACCCAGAAAGGTCGCCATGATGGGCACGGCGATACCCGGCAGCCCTAGCCCGGTGAGCCCCTTGGTCAGCCCCCCGGCCGCCAGCGCGGCGAAGATGACCAGCCACGCTTGCCAGGCCAGATCGGTCACGGCGTGGGTGCCGGGCGCGGGGGCGATGGCGGGGGTGTGGAAGGGGGCCGCCAACTGTGCGATGAAGCACGGACGCTGGTTTCGGGTAACAGGTCTTTCTTCCGTCGATACAAGATGCCTTCCCTGACATGTGGCTCAACACCCATCCCTTGGCATTCGTGCTGACAACGCAACAGGCTTTCCGGGATGCGTTCAATGAACATGGCAATTTCCGTGCAAGCCATGGCTGGAGGATAAGTTGATTCCTTACTATACGGAATAAATCTGGAAGGATTAGGTTGCTAGACTCTTGGTTCGTCGCCCGTGTTCGGCTGCTGGTTGCAAGCCGCGTCACGTCGACCTAACTGATCAGCGCTTTTGGCTATTCGAAACTTGGGCTGAACGCCTGAGATCCTTGATTGCGGCCGCCGGGAGACTCGCGTGAAACAACGGAATCAGTTGTTTACCGAAAATCCTGTCCGCGCCGGCTTGGCTTGGGGGGTTATGGATCCGCATTGTCCATTCCGTTCATACAAATTCGCCAACGAAAGTCGCAGCCGACTCCTCACGAGCAACTTGATCATTGAAGAGACTTTGACGCTAGTTCGGTTCCAGTTTGGCATGGCATGCCATGCATCGATCATTTTGTTGCATCTTTTGCACATAATAGTTAGTCTATGCGCAAATTTATGCCGAGAGGCTTTCATGCCCACCGCAACCAACCAACAGCGCCGCCGCCAGGCCATTGCGGAATTGCTGCGCAGCCAGGTGATCCGACGCCAGTCGGAGCTGGTTCGGCTGCTTCGCGACAAGGGGCTTGAGGCCACCCAGTCCAGCATCAGCCGCGACCTGCGCGACCTGGGGGTGGCCAAACTGACGGCCGGGTACAGCTTGCCCGCACCGGGTCGCGGCAACAACGTGGATGCTCTCGATCCTGTGACGGAGTTTATTCGAGAAATCCGTCCGGCGGGTCCCAATCTGCTGGTGATCACCACCGCGGTCGGCGCCGCGCAGCGTGTCTGCGTGACCCTCGACCGCGCCGGCTGGCCCGAAGTGGTGGGCACGATCTCGGGAGACGACACGATCTTCGTCGCCACTGCCGGCGCCGGCACCCAGGGGCGTCTGACTGTCCGGTTGCGGGAGGCGCTCGGGATGGCGTCGGTCCAATGAGCAACGACAGCCAACCCATCGTGCTGGCCTTCTCCGGCGGGCTGGACACGTCGTTTTGCGTGCCTTGGCTCAAGGAGACCCATGGACGGCCGGTGGTCACTCTGACAGTCAATACGGGCGGTATCGACGCGGCCGCGGCACAAGCCCTGGCCGAGCGGTCGGCGGCTCTCGGCGCCGCGGAACACATCCTCGTGGAGGCCCGCAACGATTTCTTCGACCAGGTGCTCAAGTTCCTGATCATGGGCAACGTGCGCCGGGGTCAGATGTACCCCCTGTGTGTCGGTGCGGAGCGGGGCATCCAGGCCCGCTGCCTGGCGGACGCGGCAACAGAACTCGGATCGGCTACCGTGGCGCATGGCTGCACCGCCGCCGGAAACGACCAGGTGCGCTTCGAAATTGTGCTCAAGACCCTGGCGCCGGAGCTCGAAGTGCTGGCACCGGTTCGGGACCACGCCTGGGGCCGCGAGGACCAGATCGAATATCTCGACCGCCGGGGGCTTCCGTTGCCGGGCGCGGGTTCGGCGTACTCCATCAACCGTGGGTTGTGGGGTGTCACCATCGGCGGCACGGAAACGCTCGGGTCGGCCGAGAGCATCCCGGAAAGCGCCTGGGTGCTGAGCCCGGGCGCCATCGACAAGCCAGCGACGGCTCGTGAACTGACGGTGGAATTCCAATGCGGCGTTCCCGTGGCCGTGGACGGCGAGCGGGAAGATCCCGTGTCGCTCATCGAACGCCTGGAGCAGGTCGGCTCCACCTTCGGCATCGGTCGGGGCATCCACCTGGGCGACACGATTCTTGGCAGCAAGGGCCGCGTCGCCTTTGAGGCTCCGGCCGCCGAAATTCTCCTGACGGCCCACCGCGAGTTGGAAAAGCTGACACTTTCCGCACTGCAGCAGCGGGTCAAGGAGTCGGTGAGCCTCGCATACGGCGACTTCATCCACGAAGGCAAGCAGCTTGATCCCGTCTGTCGCGATATCGAGGCGCTGCTGGTCTCCTCGCAGGGCAGGGTGACCGGTTCCGCCCATTGCCTGCTGCGGCCGGGCAGCGTGTTCGTGACGGGCGTGGAATCGCCCCACTCGCTCATGGCGGCGAGCCGTGGACAGTACGGCGAGTCGGCCGGCGAATGGACCGCGGCCGACGCGGTGGGATTCTCGCGTCTGATGGCGTTGCCGGGGCTGCTGCAGACCCGTGCGGGCGGCAGCGGCGCCAAGGGCTGAGCCATGCGCAAGGTGGTCGTCGACAAGATAGCCTCGGTTGCCGTCGCCGCCGGGCTCGGGCGGGAAATCCGGGTGAGCCCGGACATCCCGTGCGAGGAGGGCGTGCTGATCGCCGCGGAGGTGTTGAATAACAAGTCCCGCTACAACACGCTGGAGTTGACCAGCGGGCGGATGGCCCAGGTCAAGCGGGGCGATATCATCGTGGGTGCGCTAGGCCATCGCAAGGCATTGTTCGGCTACTCCGGAAGCCTTCCGGAGAAGCTCGAACCGGGTGACGAGCTGCAACTGTTGAACCTGGGCGGCGTGCTCGGGATCTGCGACTCCATGAATCCCAACCACGGCCAGCCCTTCGACTGTCGCGTGCTCGGCGTGGTGCTGGACTTTCCCTACCTGGGGGAGCGCATCGGCGTGCCGGCCCGGGTCGCGGGCCGGCCGGCGGACGATCCGCCAACGCTCGACCTGAACGGCGTCCCGGTGGTGGCCTTCGCCGGTACCTGCATGAACTCCGGCAAGACTGCGGCGGTTTGCGCCGTGGTGAGCCGGTTCTGCCAGCTGGGCCTCACGGTGGATGCCTTCAAGGCGACCGGCGTGGCCCTGCAGCGGGACATCCTTGTAATGGAGGATGCCGGCGCGCGCAATACCGGCATCTTTTCGGACCACGGAATCGTCTGTACCACGTCCGAGAATGCACCGGCGCTGACGAGAAAGCTCCTGTCGTCCTTGTCCGCGGAGGCGCCCGACGCCATCGTCTTCGAACTGGGCGACGGATTGCTGGGTGCTTATGGAGTCGAGGCCATTCTGATGGACCCGGAGATCCGCCGGGCGCTCAGCGCCGTCGTCCTGTGCGCGAACGATCCCGTGGGCGCCTGGGGCGGGGTCAAGCTGCTGCGCGACAAGTTCGAACTGGAGCCCGCCGCCGTGACCGGTCCTGCCACCGACAACCAGGTTGGCATCGAGATCATCCGGGAACGAATGAACGTGCCCGCGGCCAACGCGCTGACCCACGGCGCCCAGCTGGGCGACCTCATCCACGACCACATCGGGCCGGCGCGGCTCAAGGACGCATCGTGAGCGAGTCGCTTCCCGTCATTGTCCTCGGCGGTTCCGGCTACGTCGCCGGGGAAACCCTCGCGCTGCTGGCCGGGCATCCCCGGCTGGAGCTGGCCCACGCCGTTTCTGCGAGCCGTCCGGGGCAGCGGGTCGCGTCGGTCTTCAGCCACCTGAGCGCCGTGTACCCGGTGGAGCGCTTCGCTTCGCTGGACGAGGCCATCGGCACGCTCGGGGAATCGCCCCGCTGGATTGTCATCTCCGCCGCCCCCCACGGCGTGTCCGCATCCATCGTGGCGAAAGTTCTTGAGGCCGCGGCGGCGGCGGGGGTGCAGGTGTCGGTCGTCGACGCTTCGGCCGACTTCCGCAGCCGTTCGGCGGAGCGGTTCGAGTCGGTGTACGGCAGCGCGCACGCAGCGCCGGCGCTTCTGAATGAATTCACCTGCGCGGTACCCGAGCACCTCGACACAGTACCCACCAGCCACGCCGCCCAACCGGGCTGCTTCGCGACCGCGTTGCTGCTCTCGCTGGTGCCGCTGGTTTCACTGGGGGCGGCGAAGCCCGCCTTCTTCGCCAGCGCCGTCACCGGCAGCACCGGCGCCGGGCGCACCCCCCGCGAGACCACCCACCACCCCCTGCGCCAGAGCAACCTGTTCGCCTACCGACCGCTCATCCATCGCCATGCACCCGAGGTCTGCGAGCTCGCCGAAGCAGCCACCGGGCGGGAAGTCAAGCTTCACTTCATACCGCACTCCGGTCCTTTCGCGCGCGGCATTCACGCCACCGTCTTCGCCGAACCCGCGGGTCCGAACCGGGTGGATGACATCGCCTCGGCACTCGCCGAGTTCTACCGGGACGCGAGCTTTATCCGTGTCGTCGAATCCCCACCACGCCTCAAGGACATCGTCGGAACCAACAACGCGCTGCTCAGCGTGCACCGGGACCAGGGCGCCATCGCCGTCTGCTGCGTCCTGGACAACCTCGTCAAGGGCGCCGCCGGCGGGGCCATCCAATGGGCCAACCGCCTGGCCGGATGGCCCGAAACCACCGGCCTGCCCATAACCCCAGTAGGCTGGGTCTGATGCGCAAAAACCCATGTAGTTCATCTCCAGGCATAGCATGGGCGCGTGCGGGCAGCACTTGTTCGCGTCGTGGGCGAGGAGCGGGCCAGGGATGGCGCAAAGCGACGAGCCCCCGATTCGAGCCGCGCCAGGATGGCGCGGGGAGATTAAGCGAACAAGTGCTGCCCGCACGCGCCCATGCGGAAAGGCAGATAAAAAATAGCACCCGGAACCTTACAAGCCACACCAGCATGGCAAGGGCAAATCAAGCGAACAGCGCCGTCCGCAAGCACCCATGCGAAAAGGCAGGTGAAAAATGCCCCCTGAACCCGCCAACCTGAGCGAGGTCTACCCCCTGGTACCGTTCCGGTCCACCAGCGGAAAGGGCGTGTACCTCGAAGACGCCAACGGCCGTCGCGTCATGGACCTCTACGGCGGACACGCCGTGGCCGCCCTGGGCTACGCCCACCCCCGCCTGACCGAGGCGATCAGCCAACAGGCGGCAACGCTGCACTTCCAGAGCAACATCGTGGCCCTGAAGATCCGCGACCAGG
The DNA here is from genome assembly GCA_965221035.1 of Candidatus Rariloculaceae bacterium. Classification (GTDB taxonomy): domain Bacteria; phylum Pseudomonadota; class Gammaproteobacteria; order Steroidobacterales; family Rariloculaceae; genus UBA6522. The sequence goes on along the minus strand of OZ244860.1, from coordinate 1,390,489 downwards.
CCGCGGAACGTCTGGCGGCCTTCGCGCCGGACCCGCTGTCCAGGGTGTTCTTCGTCAACAGCGGCGCCGAGGCCGTGGAGAACGCGCTGCGGATCGCGGTGCGGTCCACGGGCCGGAAAAGGGTCGTGGCCATGGAACATGCGTTTCACGGCCGAACCGCGGCCGCAGCGGCGGTGAGCTGGGGAGCCGGGAAATCCTGGTACGGCTTTCCGCAGACGCCGTTCGAGGTCACCTTCGTGCCCCGCAACGATGTCGATGCGCTCCAGGCGGCGGTGGACGCCGATACCGCCGCGGTGATCATCGAACCGGTGCAAGGCGTTGCCGGTGCCTTCGATTTTTCCGAGCGGTTCATGTCGGCCGCGCGGCAGGGTTGCGACCGGGAAGGCGCGCTGCTGATTCTGGACGAGGTGCAGACCGGCGTCGGCCGACTCGGTACGCCGTTCGGCGCCGACCATTACGGCGTGCGCCCCGACCTGCTGACCGCAGCCAAGGGCCTGGGCGGCGGTTTCCCGTGCGCCGCGGTGCTGATGACCGCCGAATTGGCCGCCGACATCGGCTTTGGGGCCCTGGGCAGCACCTTCGGCGGCGGTCCGCTGGCCTGCGCGGCGGTCAACACCGTGCTTGAAGTCATCGAATCGGACAACCTGCTGGCGCGGGTGCGCGAGACATCCCGATTCATCCGCGAAAACTGTGTACGGGGTCCGGTGACCGGCATATGCGGGGCGGGCCTGCTGGTCGGCCTGCGAACGGTTCCGCGAGCCGCGGCGGTGCTCGATGCGCTGCTTGGCAAGGACATTCTCACCGGCACCAGCGCCGATCCGCACGTGCTTCGGCTGTTGCCGCCCCTCATTCTCGAAACACGACATGTCGCGCGTCTCGCCGAGGCGCTGGAGGAGATCGGTAGTGAAACGATTCAATGATCTTGCGGATTTCAACGCTGCGGAAATCGCCGACCTGCTGGAGCTGGCCTGCCGCCTGGAGCGCCGGCCGGAACCCCGCGCCCTGGAGGGCAAGGTCCTTTCGCTTCTGTTTCTGAGCCCTTCGCTGCGGACGCTGGCGTCGTTCCAGGCGGCCATGACCCGGCTGGGTGGCGGATCGTTCGTGATCTCGCCGGAAATGTCCATCCACGGCCTTGAGACGCGTCCGGGGATCGTGATGGACGGTGCCGCCGCCGAGCACGTTCGCGAGGCGGTGCCGGTGATCGCCTCCTACGGCGACGCCATCGGGATTCGCGCGTTCGCCGAGCGGAGAAATCTGGACGATGACCTTGCGGATACGGAATTCGAGAATCTCGTATCCCTGGTGGACGTACCCTTCATCAACATGGAGTCGGCCATCCAGCATCCCTGCCAGAGTCTGGCGGACTGGAAGACCCTGGACGACCTGGGCGTGCCGGCCCGGGGCGGCAAATTCGTGCTTTCCTGGGCGTATCATCCCCTGGCCCTGCCACTGGCCGTTCCTTCCGCCGCGGTGCGCATGGCCGGCCAGCGCGGCATGGACGTGACGGTGTTGCGGCCGCCCGGATTCGAGCTGCCGCCTCCGATCATGGACCAGGCCCGCCAATTGGCCGAAGCTTCCGGTGGCAGCATCCACGAAACCGACGACCGGCGCGAAGCCATGGAGGGCGCGCATGTCATCTATGCCAAGTCCTGGTCGTCGACGGTGCATTATGGCGACCGGCCGGGAGATCAGGCCCTCAGGGAGGATCTTCTGGAGTGGTGTGTGGACGAACCCTGGTTCGAGCCGGCCCGGGAGGACTGCCGATTCATGCACTGCCTGCCGGTGCGCCGGGGCGTGGTGGTGTCCGATGCGATCCTGGACGGGCCGCGCAGCGTCGTGGTTCCGCAAGCGCGCAACCGCATGCTGGCGCAGATGGCGGTTCTCTACCGGCTGATGAAGGGTTGAACGGGACCGGCACGATGAAGTCTACCCCCATGACGGTTGACGAGGAGTAGGACATGCGTCCGTTGAGCAGGGACGAACGAGCGATCACGGTACAGGCGCTGAAGCGCGCGGTGCCCTATGTCCGCATGTTCAAGCACAAGGTATTCGTGCTCAAGGCCGGCGGCGACGCCTTCGTTTCGGCGGAGGGGACGCGGGCGCTGATGGAGCAGGTGGGCATCCTGCAGGGTGTCGGCATCCGCGTGGTCGTGGTGCACGGCGGCGGCCCGCAGTCCACGGAACTGGCCAGATCGCTGGGTGTCACCAGCGAGTTCGTCCAGGGCCGGCGGATCACCGGTCGGCGCTCGCTCGAAGTCGCGACCATGGTCCTCAACGGGCAGATCAACACCCGGATCCTCGCGGCGTGCAGGGACCTTGAACTTGCCGCCGTCGGCATCAGCGGCGTGGACGCGGGGCTCATCAAGGCCCACCGCCGACCGCCGGTGGCGGTCGACGGCGACTCCGGCGAGACGGTGGACTACGGCTTCGTGGGCGATATCGACGAAGTAGACGCGGGCATCCTGCTCAAGCAACTGGATGATGACCTGGTTCCCATCGTCAGCCCGCTGTCGGCGGACGAGTCGGGGACACTGCTCAACATCAACGCGGACACGGTGGCGGCGGCCATCGCCGATGCCCTCGACGCGGAAAAGCTCATACTTGCCACGGGGGAGCCGGGGATCCTGGAATCCATCGACGACCCGCGTTCGGTGATCTCCTACCTGGACGTAGCCGGGCTCGGCAGGTTGCGCCGGGAGGGCCTTCTCACCGACGGCATGCTGCCCAAGGCGGCCGCCATCGAGAACGCCCTGCGCGGCGGAGTTTCCCGTGTCCACGTGATCTCCTGGAAGTTGCCGGACAGCCTTCTGCTGGAAGTCTTCACCAACGAGGGCACGGGCACGCTGGTGGTCAACGACATCCGCAACCTGAGCCCGGCGGAACAACAGGCCGAGCCGCCATGACGCGGCTGTGGGACAAGGGCGGGCCGCTGGACGAACGCATCCTGCGCTACACCGCGGGCGAGGATTATCGGCTGGACGCGCGGCTGGTGGCCTACGATGTCCGCGCCTCCATTGCGCACGTCAAGATGCTCAACGGCCAGGGCCTCCTGAGCGACGCGGACTGCGAAGCGATCTGCCGCGGTCTGACCGGGTTGGCGGAGCAGCACGCCCGCGGCGCATGGGCCATCGACCTGCCGGACGAGGATGTGCACGGCGCGCTGGAGTCGCGACTCGTGGACCTCGTCGGTCCGGCGGGCGCGCGGGTGCACCTGGGGCGCTCCAGGAACGATCAGGTGCTGGCGGCGCTGCGCCTCTACCTCAAGGACACCGCCGCCTCGCTGGCCGATGGTGCGGTGGCGGTGGCGGAAGCGCTCGACGCGCTGGCCGAACGCCAGGGCGATGTGGCGTTGCCCGGCTATACCCACATGCAGCCGGCGATGCCGAGCTCGGTACGGCTATGGGCCGGGGGATTCGCCGCGGAATTGCGCGACGATGCCCTGAGTCTTCGGGATGCCGTGCGGCGCGCGGACAAGAATCCGCTGGGGTCGGCGGCAGGCTTCGGCACGCCGGGCGTGGCGCTGGACCGGGAAGGCACCCGCGAAGCGCTGGGTTTCGCGTCCAACCAGGAGCCCGTGACCGCGGTTCAGCTCAGCCGGGGCAAGGCCGAAGCCGCGCTCGTTTTCGAGATCACTCTGCTGCTCGGCGACCTGGGTCGGCTGGCCGCGGACCTGTTGCTGTTCTACACCGAGGAGTTCTCGTTCGTATCGCTGCCGGACGACATGACGACCGGCTCGTCCATCATGCCGCAGAAGCGCAATCCAGACGTGTTCGAACTGGTTCGCGGCGCCGGCGCCGTGGCTGTCGGGGCGCTCAACGAGACCCTGGCCATCACCGGCAAGCTCAATTCCGGTTATCAGCGTGACCTGCAGAGACTGAAGGCGCCCCTGTTTCGCGCGGTGGACCTGGCGCACGATACCCTCGGGATCATGGCGCATGCCTTGGCCGGAGTCGTCTTCCGGCCGGAGAACATCCGCCTGGGCGAGGAACTGCACGCCGCGCAACGCGCCACCACGCTTGCGGTCAACGAAGGCATCCCGTTTCGGGAGGCTTACCGCAGGGTGGCCGATGCCCTGGATGCGGAGACGTGATGCCCCGCCGTCACGTGATGCCCCGTTTGACTCGCTGGTTCGCTAAACTGAAGGTCTTGCACCGGGGAAGGAATGTGAGGGACCGGTACGCCGCCTCCATTGACTGGCGGCAGGGTTTCGCGGCGTTGATCGCGGCTGGTTCGCTGGCGGGCTGCGGCCAGCGGGGGCCCTTGACGCTGCCGGCCGGCGACGTCGAGGTCACGACCGCCCCGGCTGTTGGCGAACAAGTCTCGGAAGAGGACCAGGAGTCTGGCGAGGACCAGGAGTCCGGCGAGGACGAGGAATAGGGCGCGGTATATGAAACCCCTGGTGCTCGTCGATGGAATGGGTTACCTGTTCCGCGCCTTCTATGCGCTGCCCCCCCTGACGACCAGCAAGGGAGAGCCCACGGGTGCGGTCCGGGGCGTGCTGAGCATGCTCTACAAGTTGCTGGACGACTACGGGCCGGAGCGCGTCGCGGTGGTCTTCGACGCGCCGGGCAAGACCTTTCGTGACGAGCTCTACGGCGAATACAAGGCCAATCGCCCGCCGTTTCCGCCGGATCTCAAGGCGCAGATCGAACCCACGCTGGAGGCGGTCGAAGCCATGGGACTGGCCGTTCTCCGCGTTGCTGGCGTGGAGGCGGACGATGTCATCGGAACCCTGGCGGACAAGGCCAGCCGCGCCGGTCTGACAACGGTCATCTCCACCTCCGACAAGGACATGGCCCAGCTGGTGGACGAGCGGACATCGCTGGTCAATACCATGAGCGGGACCGAAATGGGCCCGGAGGGCGTACGCGAGAAATTCGGTGTCGCGCCCGACCGGATGGTCGACTACCTGGCGCTTGTGGGCGACAGCGTCGACAACATCCCCGGCATCCCGAAGGTGGGCCCGAAGACCGCCGTGAAGTGGCTGGACCAATTCGGCGACCTGGACACGTTGATGGAGCGCGCCGACGAGGTCGGCGGCGCGGTCGGCAACCGGCTTCGCGAGAACCTGGAGGTCCTGCCCCTGTACAGGCAGCTGGTCACCATCGTCCGGGACGTGGAGTTGCCGCTCACGCTGGACGAGTTGAAGCCGCGCGCGCCGGATGCCGACCGGCTGCGTGCGCTCTTCGAGCGGCTGGAGTTGCGCAGCCTGCTCGCTCGCGTGCCCGACGGCCAGGGTGCGATGGAGGCCGAAGAAGCGGAGGTGAGTTACGCGACGGTGCTCACCGAGGAGGACTTCGAGGACTGGATGGGCAGGATCGAGGCGGCGGACCTGGTCGCGCTGGATACCGAGACCACCAGCCTCGACTACATGCAGGCGGAAATCGTGGGTCTTTCCGTGTCCGTGGAACCGCTGAGCGCCGCCTACATCCCGGTGGCGCACCGGTACCCGGGGGCGCCGGAGCAGCTAACCAGGGAGTACGTGCTCGGGCGCCTCAAGCCGTGGCTCGAAAGCGATGCGAAGAAGGTGGGACACCACCTCAAGTACGACGCCCATGTATTGAGGAATCACGGCATCCGGCTGCGGGGGATGGCTCGCGACACGATGCTGGAATCCTTCGTGCTCAATTCCACCGCGACCCGCCACGACATGGACTCGGTCGCGGCGCGCTACCTGGGCGTGCAGACCACGAAGTACGAGGAGATCGCCGGCAAGGGCGCAAGGCAGATCGGTTTCGAGGAAGTCAGCCTCGATGACGCCGGGCCGTATGCCGCCCAGGACGCCGACATCACCCTGCGCCTGCACCACAAGCTGTGGCCGGCGCTGAAGGAGGTTCCGGATCTGGAAAGGCTCTACACGGAGATCGAGCAGCCGCTGGTTCCGGTGCTGCGGAAAATGGAATACACCGGCGTGCTGGTCGACAAGGACATGCTGCACCGCCAGAGCCGGGAACTGGCCGACTCCATCTCAAGGGTGGTGGCACAGGCGTACGAGCTGGCCGATGGCCCCTTCAACCTGGACTCTCCAAAGCAGTTGCAGGAGATCCTCTTCAATCGACTGGGGATCGAAAGCAAGGTCAAGACGCCCAAGGGACAGCCGTCCACGGCGGAACGCGTCCTCCAGGAGCTGGCCCGCGACGGCTACGAGATGCCGGAACTGATCCTGGAGTACCGGGGACTGTCCAAGCTCAAGTCCACCTATACCGACAAGTTGCCGTTGGAGGTCAACCCGCATACGGGCCGGATCCACACTTCCTACCACCAGGCCGTGGCGGCGACCGGACGGCTGTCGTCCGCGGATCCCAACCTCCAGAACATACCCGTGCGCACCCCGGAGGGGCGCAGGATCCGCCAGGCCTTCGTTGCGCCGGAAGGGTACCGGCTGCTGGCGGCCGACTACTCCCAGATCGAGCTGCGCATCATGGCGCACCTGTCCGGCGACGAAGGTTTGCTGGGCGCGTTCGCCCGGGACGAGGACATTCATGGCGCCACGGCGGCCGAAGTATTCGAAGTCGGCGACGGCGGTGTCTCGGCGGAACAGCGGCGAGCGGCGAAAGCCATCAACTTCGGTCTGATTTACGGAATGTCGTCGTTCGGCCTTGCCCGGCAACTGAAGATCGAACGCGGCGCCGCCCAGCAGTATGTGGACCTGTACTTCGACCGATACCCCGGCGTGAAGCGCTACATGGATGAAACCCGGCAGCGGGCCCGGGAAGACCAGTTCGTGTCGACCGTGTTCGGGCGGCGCCTGTACCTGCCGGAAATCAACTCGCGCAACTTTCAGCGCCGTCAGTACGCGGAACGCAGCGCCATCAACGCGCCCATGCAGGGAACGGCGGCGGACATCATCAAGCGGGCCATGATCATGGTGGACCGGTGGATCGAAGACAGCGGAGCCGACGCCAGGCTGATCATGCAGGTCCACGACGAACTGGTGCTGGAGGTCGCCCGGGACACCGCCGGGGACATTGCCGCGGAAGTGGAGCGGATCATGAAGTCGGCCGCCGCGCTCGAGGTGCCGCTGAAGGTTGACTGGGACCTGGGCGGCAACTGGGACGAGGCGCATTAGCCCACTGCGTCCCGGGTTATCGGGCAACTGGGAGGAGGCGAATCGGGGTCTTTCAAGGGCAACCGAGAAAACCATTCGGAAGCGGGAACTTTTCTGGTGGAGCGGGGACAAACCAATTACTTGGAGCGTGCCCGCCCGCTATCCTCCCTTAGCGGGCAGAAGCCCGGTACCCCTGCCGGGCAATCCTGCCCCGGGTGTGACGACAGAGTTCGCGCCCGGGGTTTTTTTTATTCCACGGGCTCTCGCCACAGCCAACCGGTGAGGCGCGCCCTCGCTTCCTCGATGCCCAGCCGTCTGGTGGCCGAGAAGGGCAGCGCGTTCACCGTTTCCGGCAGCTCTGCCGCGAGTTTCAGGTGGTGGGACTGTGCCGCTCCACGGCTGAGCTTGTCCGCCTTGGTCAGCAGAACGGTGGCCGGAATGCCGGAGGCCTGCGCCCATTCCAGCATGACGCCGTCCAGCTCATTGAGGCCGCGGCGGATGTCCACGGTGACCAGGAGTCCTACCAGGGACCGGCGCCGGCGGAAGTAGCTCTCCAGCAGGTGGCGCCAGGATCGCCGCACGGATTCCGGAACCTTGGCGTAACCGTAACCCGGAAGGTCCACCAGGCGCCGGTCTTCTCCGACCCCGAAGAAATTGATCAGTTGCGTGCGGCCCGGCGTCTTGCCGGTCCGCGCCAGGTTTCGCCGCCCCACCAGGGCGTTGATCGCCGAGGACTTGCCCGAATTGGAGCGGCCGGCCACGGCGACTTCGCGGCCCGAGTCGTTGGGGAACTGCGCCGGTTCGCGGGCGCTTGTCAGGAAACTGGCGTTCAAGGCAGCATGCGCAGGCGGGCGGCTCGTCCCGGGCGGAAATGATCGTTGGTTGGGAATTTCGGCTAGTGTACAATTTCCCGGCGCTCTGCAAGCGCGGAATTCCAGACATGAGAGATTCAATGCGGTCAACTGTTGACGCACGCGCCGTCGTCCGGGCGGTATCGGCAATCGCCGCGGCATGGATGTGCATGCAGTCGGGCTGGGCCCAGGCGCCGGTCGGATCCGTCGCCGACGGGCAGGCCAAGTCGGCCGTCTGTGCCGCCTGTCACGGCGTGGACGGGAACAGCATCACCGCGGAGTGGCCCAGTCTGGCGGGCCAGCACGCCGCCTACACCGTCAGGCAATTGCGCGCCTACCAGACCGGCGAGCGCGACGATGTTCTCATGACCAATTTTGCGGCCGGTCTGAGCGAACAGGACATGCTGGACCTGGCCGCCTACTACGAAGTTCAGACGATCATTCCCGGCGGCGCGGACCCGGAGCTGGTTTCCCTGGGCGAGAGCATCTACCGCAGCGGTGTCCCCGAGCGGGGCGTGGTGGCTTGCGTCGCCTGCCATGGCCCGTCCGGCAGGGGCAATCCCCTGGCGGCGTATCCGGTGCTTCAGGGCCAGCATGCCACCTACACGGCGAATACGCTCAGGGCCTACGCGGCGGGGACACGCCAGTCGGACGCCGCGCAGAACCAGCCGATGCGCACCATCACGGAAATCATGCTGGAGGACGAGATTCTGGCCGTGTCGAGTTACGTGCAGGGTTTGCGTTAAGTAAAGGTGCAGGGGTTGCGTTAAGTAAAGACTGGGTCTTGCAGGCCCCAGTGTCGAATCAACCGGATGCGGCACCATGAGTTGCTGCGGCACAAGGTGCCGAAGGAGTCGAAAGTGTTCAACAGAAAACGTTTGAGCCGGGCCGTCGCGCCGGTACTGGTCGTTTTGCTCGCCTTGACCGGCGGGCAGGCACTCGCCCAGGGTGAGGGGGCCATCACATCGGAGCGGTTCGAACTCGGCAGGCACTACGACCGCCTTTCGCCCACGCAACCCACCAGTTCCGGTCCGGACATGATCGAGGTGTGCGAGGTCTTCTGGTACGGGTGCCCGCACTGCTACACGTTCGATCCGTACCTGGAAAGCTGGAAGGAGGATCTTGCGCCCGACGTGAGTTTCGTGCGTGTTCCCGCTGTCTGGAATCCACTGCTGCAGCTGCATGCCCGTGCGTACTACGCGGCGGAAGTACTCGGTATCGTCGATGAGATACACACACCGATCTTTCGGGAAATCCACGTGAACGGCAATCCGCTCAACAGCGAGCAGGCTTTGCAGGACTTCTTCGGACAGTTCGGCGTCACCGAGGAAGAGTTCTCCGGTGCGTTCAATTCATTTGCCGTGCACACCCGTCTGCAACGCGCCGACGAACTGTCCCGGCGCTACCGGATTTCCAGCGTGCCGGCGGTCATCGTCAACGGCAAGTATTCCGCCTCGGCGTCCTCGGCGGGGGACTATCCCACCCTGATGGAGCTGATCGACGAGTTGGTGGCCTCGGAGCGCACCGGCGAATAGGCATTGCCGTCTTCGCGGGCACACTTGCCGACTGCCCGCGAGATGCAAGCCCCCCCCAGATCCGCGATCCGCGTGCGGCTGTCGAGCCGCAATTGTCCGCGTGCTGGATCGGGGTTGGACCGTCAGATCCCGTGAAGCGGTTGTAGCAGGCGCGGGATCAGTCCATCGAATTTCAGCGGCGCGTCGGCAATGGCCAGGCAAATGCAGTCGCATTCCGGGCCGGCGGCAGGTTGGTGAAGTACGGACGAATCGGCCATGTCCACGTCCCCTCGGCGGTACCATGCATCCCTGTCGTAGAGCGAGCCGGCCAGGACAAGGGTCATTTCCAGGCCCCGATGACCGTGTTGCGGTACCTGCGTGCCGGCCGAGATGGACAGCAGTCTCGCCGCCGCGCCCGGCCGATGCGTAGGCAGACGGACGTGCCGAATGCCGCCGCCTATGGCGCGCCACCTGAGCTCCCTGGCGTCGCCGCCGGCATAGTCGCGTAGCGGTCGCGGCAATATGAACGGCCCGGACGGCGCCGACCCGGGACGGTCCGCAACACGGCGCCCGCCCGGGGCGCGAGCCCTGCCTGGGGCGGCCATGCACGCCTCGATGTTCCCCTCGACGCTCCCGTCGTCGGCTGCGGCGCCGACACTCCCATGCGCCAGGAATTCGCCGCCAATGGTCTCCGCCAGTTCCAGATCGTTTCGGCAGGCGGGACACAGCGCCAGATGGGTTGCCACAAGCAACGACGTGGCTTCGTCCAGTGTACCGGCGCCATAGGCCAGCAAAAGGTCGTCACCAACGTGGTGCCGAATGCTCATGTCAGTGCCTCCCGTTGTGTCTCCAGTGCGGTGCGCAAATGCCCGAAAGCCAGGCGGGCACGTGATTTCACGGTGCCCAGTGGAAGCCCCAGCCGGACCGCGATGGCGGCATAGGTCTCGCCTTCGTAGAACGACAGCTGCAGGACTTCGCGCTGTTCGTCGCTAAGCACCCGCAGGGCTGCTTTCACGGCCTCGGCCCGCTGACCCGCGGTCAATGCCTTTTCGCCGTCGGGCAGCGGATCGGGATGAAGCGCCGGGTCCCGGGGATCGAATTCGGGCCGGCGGGCGCGCCGGTAGGCATCGATCCGGCGGTTTCGCGCGATGGCGAAGATCCACGCCGCCGCCGTGGCGCGACGTGGGTCATACCGCTCCGCCTTGCGCCAGACCGCGGTGAACGTCTCCTGGATCACGTCGTCCACCCGGGCCGCGTCGCCGCCACCCCGAAGCAGGTAGGCCCGGACTTTAGGCACGAAATGCCGGAATACCTCTTCGAACGCAGCCCGATCCGCCCGCTCGGCGACAGCCGCCAGCCGCTCGGACATCGCGTCCGGTTCGCCGGAACGGCGTCCCTGTCCCGATTCGGTCCCCGTCGCCGCCCCGTGTGATCGGGCGGTCGCGTTCAAGGCCGGGTCCCGGTCCGGGCGCTGTCGGGGGAACCCGAGCACGTTTGCCATCTTTCCCATGCCCCATTGTACGGATCGAACAGCGTTTCGGATCACCCCAGGAGATCCACCCAGGTGATCCACCCGGGAAATCCACCCAGGTGATCCACCGGGCCGCCTGGTTCGTATTTTTTACACGATGGAAGCGGAACGCACAGCAGCTCCCGCGTCCCGGCGCAGGATCGCCGTGGTCGGCTCGGGCATTTCAGGCCTCGGGGCGGCATGGCTCCTGTCCCGCTACCACGACGTGGTGCTGTTCGAGGCGGAGAACCGGCTGGGTGGCCACGCTCGGACCCTGGACGTCCGCACCCGCGGTCGGGAGGTGCCCGTCGATACCGGCTTCATCGTCTTCAATCGCGTCAACTATCCCAATCTCTGCCATCTGTTCGAGTATCTCGACGTGCCCGTGCGCAAGAGCTGCATGTCTTTCGCGGTGTCCGTGGACGGCGGGGCGATCGAATATGGTGGCCGCAATCGGAGGGCCTTGCTGGGGCAGCCGGCGAATGCGCTCCGGCCGGCCTTTTGGCGCATGTTGCGCGATATCGCGGTTTTCAATCGCACGGCGTTGGCCGACTGCTCCGCGAACCCGGAATTGACCGTCGGCGGGTTGATACGACGACGGCAGTACGGCCACTGGTTCCAGCGGCATTACCTGTTGCCCTTGAGCGGCGCGATCTGGTCCACGCCCCGCGCGCGGATGCTCGACTTTCCCGCCGTCGCCCTGACCCGTTTTTTCGATCACCACGGCCTGCTCTCGTTCAACGGTCACCACCAGTGGTGGACCGTGGAGGGAGGTTCAAGAAATTACGTCACGAGAATGACCAGGGGCATGCGTGCCCAAGTGCGGATGGACGCGGCGGTGGAGGCGGTGACCCGGGGTCCGAGGGGGGTTCGCATCAAGGCCGCCGGTCAGGAAGCCGAGTGGTTCGACACCGTTGTGCTGGCCTGCCATACGGACGCGTCGCTCGCGGTCCTCAAGGATTCCACGCCTCGCGAGCGGGACATCCTGGGCCGGATTCCGTACCGGCGCAACCGGCTCGTCCTGCATTCCGATCCGCGGCTGATGCCCAAGCGCAGGGCCTGCTGGTCGAGCTGGGTTTACCTCGCCAATTCCCGTTCCGACGAGCACCGGGCATCCGTCACCTATTGGATGAATTCGCTGCAGGGCATTTCCAGCGACATTCCGCTGTTTGCGACACTGAACCCGCCGATACCCATCGACGAGTCCCTCATCCTGGACGAACACGCGTTCGATCACCCGCAATTCGATGCGGCGGGCATCGCCGCCCAGACGCAGTTGCCGTCCATTCAAGGGCGGTCGGGTATCTGGTATTGCGGGGCCTGGACCGGCATGGGTTTCCACGAGGACGGACTGGCGAGCGCCGTTCGGGTCGCCCGGCAATTGGGAGTGTCACCGCCGTGGGAATAACCGGCCCTTCCGCCGAACATGCCGTGGCGCCTGGTCGCTGGAAGACACCGAGGGAGCTGGCTCCACCCGGCCTGGTGGCGGCCATGCTCGCCTTTGCGGGTCTGCCGCTGTACGTTCATGCGCCGCGGTTCTACGCGCAGGAGATCGGCTTCGACCTGGCATTGCTGGGCGCCTTGCTGCTGGCCGCGAGAGCCCTTGACAGCTTTCAGGACCCGTTGATCGGGCGCCTGGCGGACCGCTGGCCGGGGCGCCGCGAACCCTGGGCCCTGGTTTCGGGCTGCCTGCTGGTTGGCGGCTTCGCGCTGTTGTTTGCGCCGCCTCAGTGGGGCCACCCCACCGGCCGATTGACTGTGGGGTTGGTGGCCGCCTTCACTGGATTCAGCGCACTGCAGATCGCACTCTACGACCATGGCCTGGCGCAGGCCGAGACCCCCGGCATGGGGCATACCCGAATCGCGCTGTGGCGCGAAGTCGGCGGTCTTGCCGGAATCTGCCTTGCCGCATTGGCACCGGCCGCATTCGCGCCGATGCTCGGAGAGTCCCTTGCCTATACGGGCTACGCCGGGGCGTTCGGGTTGTTCGCCCTGGTGGTTCTCGCAACCATGCGCGGGCGATGGCTGTCTTCGGCAAGAGCGCCCTTTACCGGCCCGTTCGGCCTCGCGCTGAGCGAGCCGGGTGTCGGGCCGGTGCTTGTCTTCGGCTTCGTGAATTCGTTGGCCGTCGCGGTGACATCCACGCTGTTCCTGTTCTTCGTCGCGGACATCCTGGAAGCAGAGGCCCACTCCGGCTTCGTGCTGATGGCGTTTTTCGCCGCGGCCGCGGCGGCGGCTCCGGCCTGGGCGCGGCTCGCCGAACGGATCGGCCGGAAAATGGCGCTCACTTCGGGCATGGCGCTGTCGGTGGCCTCCTTTCTCTGGGCATACGCGCTGGGCAGCGGGGATGTCGGGATCTTCTACGGCATAGCGGTCGCGTCGGGGGCGGCGCTCGGCGCCGACATGACGCTCACGCCGGCGATGCTGGCGGCGCGCATCCGTGATGGCGGTGCGCAGGTGTTTTCTGTCTGGACCTTCCTGCAGAAGTCCGCCCTCGCCGTCGGCGCCGGCGTGTCGCTCGCCGCGCTCGGGATGGCGGGCTATGCGCCGGGCGCAACCGACGATGCCGCGCTCCGGGCGCTGGCCGCGGGTTACGCGCTGGCACCCTGTGCGCTCAAGTTGCTGGCCATCGCGGCGCTGTGGCTTTTTGTGATCGATCAAGGAGAAAGAGGATGAAAATACGACATTTCCCCGGGTCAGCCCTGCTGTTCGATGCCGGTGCCCAGGCCCTTGAGTCCTACGCTGCCGAGGCGCCGGTCCTGGACCTTCGAGACTACCTGAGCGGTCCCCTGGTGGCTTCCGGGGTGTTCTTCGGACTTTCCGGACGCGTCGAGCGGCGCTTCGTGGCCCACATGCTCGGCACCTGGCGCGGTAACCGGGGCACGCTTGAGGAAGAATTCCGCTTCGCCGACGGTGAGATCGGCGAGCGGTGCTGGACCATGACGTTCGCGGACGACGGCACGTTCACCGCCACCGCGGCCGATGTCGAAGGCGACGCCGTCGGGCGTCAGAGCGGCAACGCGGCGGTGATGCGCTACCGCCTTCGGCTTCCCCGGGGCAAGGGGGAGATCGTCGTTGACATGGTGGACTGGTTCTACCTCATGGACGACGGCACGCTCATCAACAAGGCGCGCATGTCCAAGTTCGGCTTGAAGGTCGGCGAACTGGTGGTGTCGTTCCGGAAGGGCGCGGCGGATGCGGCTGTGGAGTCGTGAGCGTCGCGCCGACCGCCAGATCAGGCTGACCACCGATCGAACAGCGCGTGCTCGTCAAGCCTGTGGCCATCAAGGCCCTCATCCAGTGCGCGGCGGTAGAACTCCCGCAGGGTGTCGGCGCCGAATTCCGGTGTGGCGTCCTCGTCATAACGCTCCGTGGCAGGATCCCAGCACAACATGGATTCGCGTGCGTAGTACCGGCCGGTCCGCGCGAACTCGGCGCTGTCGCGGACTTTCGGAAGGAAGCGGCCCAGCGATGCCAGGACCACGATGATTCCGTCCATCAGCCATAACGGTACGCGGCGGAAGCGGGGCGATCGCCCGATCAGCTCGAACAGGATTTCCCCCTGCTGCCTGGGCGTGAGGGCCGGTCCCGGACCGCCCACGGCCAGCACCTGGTCGCGCTTGTCCGGATCACCGATGCAACGCTCGATATAGCGCGCCAGGTCTCTTGCCGAAATGGGTTTGCAGGCGGTTCGTTCGCCATCTCCAAACAGCACGAAGGGCCTGCCGCGCCGGACCCGCTCGATCTGCCCACCCAGGGACTTGAAGTACGCAGTGGGCCGGATGATCGAGTAGCTCAGGCCCGAATCCATCAGTGAACGCTCGAACGCGAGTTTGGCGTGCTGGAACGCCAGCTGCGGCTTCTGCACGCAGATGGCCGACAGCAGCACGAAGTGCGCGTCGATCTTGCTTGCCGCGCCCAGCAGGCACTGGTTGGCATCGTGATCCACCCGCCAGGCGTCTCGCGGCGCTCCCGTGCGGCTGGCGATGCAGGAGATCACCACGTCGAATGATTCCCCTCGAAAACCGCGCTCGGCCAGGGCGTCCGAATCGAACGTTTCGCAGACCCTGAGCTCTGCGCCCTCAAGGCACTCCCCGATCCTCTCATCCGCCGGCGGTCGCCGCACCAGACCCACCACCCGGTACGACCTGGCCACCAGTTCCCGGACCACCGCGCGACCGATGTAGCCGGAGGCGCCTGCGACGAGCACGTGCTTGCCGACACTTGAATCCCGCATCGGGCCCAGCTTAACGCCGAGCCGGCGGTGCGATCCAATCACTTG
Source organism: Candidatus Rariloculaceae bacterium (assembly GCA_965221035.1). Classification (GTDB taxonomy): domain Bacteria; phylum Pseudomonadota; class Gammaproteobacteria; order Steroidobacterales; family Rariloculaceae; genus UBA6522. The sequence goes on along the minus strand of OZ244860.1, from coordinate 1,375,284 downwards.
CCGCATGCTTCATTGATACATTGCGTCCGCGGTACCGGTACTTGACGGACGACCGACCGAAAAGGAGCGGTCAGTCGTCTCCCCGCAGCGTGACGATCACCTCGTTTCGGCGAAACGGCGGAAGCGTCCAGGGCGGGTGGTATCCAGCCATGCGCCAGTCCCCCGCATGCGCCAACCCCCGTGCTTCGAGCCAGGCGGCCAGTTCGCGGCGGCGCGTTTCGGCTCGGCCGTTTCTGAGCGGGCCGGAAAACCGGATCGCGGCAACCTCGCCAGCCGGCACGTCGCGCAGCATGATCCGCCCATCCTCAGGTGCCGGGGCGGTCGCCGCGGAGACGCCCTCGGGCAGGATGAACGCCGTGATCCAGCCACCGTCGCCAGCGTCGAAAGTGCCCGTGTCATCCGGTGCGTGCCTTGCGGTCATCGCCATCACCGGAGCGGTCATGTCGATTTTCCGGGGATTGACCAGGACCGGCGCCGTCATCTCGATTCCGGACGAACCCCGGTTAGCGCCGGAGATATAGTTGAACAATCGTCTGAATCCCGTGTTGGTCGCTGGCCGGTACGGGTCATCGACCACGGTCTCGGCTATGGCGTAGGCGGCGTATTGGCGCACCTGAAAGGCGCCGTCATCCAGGATCACGCGATGCGGGGGTTCTTCCGCAGCAGTGCCTCCGAACAGCGAGCAGCCGGTCACCATGAACAACGCCGCGGGTGCGGAAAGCCGGGCGGCCCACCCCGGTCCCGGTCGCAAGCGCATTCCGCGTCAGCCCGTGAAGCGATTCTCCGGGCCCTCTATTCGATGATGAAACTTCCGCGCATGAGTACGTGGTGGGCCGGGAACGTACAGAAATACGTGTAGTCGCCGCCGGCTTCGAGGCCGGATATGTCGAATGTCACCGAGGCCTCCTCGCCACCGCCGATCGTGTCGGTGGCGGCGATGATTCTTTCGTCTCCCTCCGGCAGGTAGTCCGGTGGGCCCGCCAGTTGGGCATCATTGGCGAGCGGCAGGTAGTCCTCGGTGGCCACCAGCACGAAATTGTGGCCCATCACATCCACCCCGAGCAGCCCCACGTGCCTGAGGGTGATCGTTACTTCGCCGCAGTCCGCAGCGACCCGGATCTCCGACAGGTTGAACTGGATGAGGTCGTTGCCCTCGATCGTCTGGGAGCACTCCTGTCCCCACGCCGGCACCCATACCATGCTTGCCAGCAAGGCAAACATCACCGCGACTCTTCTCATATTCGATTCTCCGACAGGCATTATTTCCCGGATCCTGCGCCAGCGGCCCTTGCGCTAGCGGCCCAACCTGCAATCCCAGTCCTGGCTCGCAGCATGGGTACAGGTGACAAACCTGGCGGGTCCGTCCGCCCCGACGAGCCAGATCCCCTTGACCAGGTTCTCCGAATCCGGAACCCTGACGGCCACGACCGTTTCAGGTGCATCGAAACCGAAGCGCCGCACCATGCCGGACAGTTCGCTCTGCAACTCCTGGACCTGTTGCTGGTCGAGTTCCTGAAATCCCACGCTGCCTGTCAGGCTTGCGGCGTAGCTGGTGAGATACCCCAGGAACCCGAGCGTGACGATGGCGGCTCCGACCTGCCAGGCCGGTCGAAGAGGTCGAGTCCGCTTGCCGCCCCGCGCCGCGGGTCGTTCGGGACGCGCTTTCGGCGCAACCTCTTTCGGCTCGCCTGTCTGTGCCTCCATTGCTGCCTGTGGAGCGGCACCGGACGAAGCCATTGCGGGCGCGACGCCAGGTTTCATGCTCGACGGGGGAGCCGAGGGCTTGCTCTCGGCATTCGCGGGCTGCGCTTGACCAGCGCCCTCCGGGTTGGGTTTCGGCGTGAAAATCGTGATGGCCGTAAAGACAGCGATGGCCGCCGTGACAGCCGCCATTTCCATGGCGTAGCGGGAAGGCTCAACCCAGAACTCCGTAAAGAAGCCCCATCGCCCGAGGATCTCGACGGATGTCCAGGCGATGATCGCGGTCGGAATGGCGTAACGGATGGCCGTCGCGACCCGGGAAAAATGCATGAGCCGGCGCATCAGGTACAGCGCCCACACGGTGTTCACGATCAGGTAGGCAAAGACCGCCGGATGCCGGTCACCCAGGATCGCCTGGTCGTACAAGAGCAGTAGCAGAATATAGAAGAACCAGAGCAGGTAGATCGTCTCCAGCGCGGTGATCGACGCAAAATTCCGCTTGAGGCCGCGGGTCGGCTTGCCCGTGCCGAGCTTGAGGTGCCGATGTATCCAACGGAAGAAGTTGCATCGGGTCTCCCGGTTGAACATGAAATAGGCCAGGGTCGCGAGCATCACGCCGAGGGATGAGGGCATGACCAGGTATTCCGGCTTGGTGACGACCTCTCCACCCTCGATCAGGGGCGCGACATCCAGGTGATTCGCATAGGCGACAAACGAGAATTCGATCCACCCGGTCCACATGAGGATGGCGGCAAAGAAGCCCAGCCAGGTCGCCGCGACTTCGCCCTGCCTCTTCATGCCCAACCAGAGCAGGTAGGCGCCCACCAGCCCCATCGCGGCCGCGGTATGGTACTGGTACTCGCTTCCCATCAGGTGCTCGTTCAGGATCATGATCGTATGGCCGAGCGGCTGAACGAACAGCACGACCAGAAAGGCGAACATGCCGATATAGGGCGGTCTTTGCAGCAAGGGACGGGCTTGCGCCCCGCCGGGATGGACCGTGCCGGATGACAGATTGGATGTTTTTTGCAGCATATTACTAAACACCTTCGAAAGGAGCGTTCAACTGAACCACAGACAGATTAAGCACCGCCGCGAAAGCCACCCAAGCCAGGTACGGCAGGAGCAGCCCGCTTGCGAGCCTCGACAACGGAAACAGAAAGACCATCAGCCAGATGATCGAAAGCCAGAGAAACAATACTTCGGCGAGCGCCCAGTCCGGGCGCTCGAGTCGAAAGAACAGCAGGCTCCAGCCGACGTTCAGCAGGGCGTTCAACCCGAACAGGCCAATGAGCCGCCTGCGCTGGACGGGCCGGACCGTCCTTCGCCACCCGATGACACCGGCCGCCGCGATGGTCGCGAAGATCAACGTCCATGCCGGGCCGAACGCCCAGTCGGGCGGTTGCCAGGCGGGTTTTTCGAGTTGCGCGTACCAGGGTCCCAGGTCGGTGGCGGCACCGCCGAGAAACGAGACCGCCACGGCGGCGAGCGCCGCGGCCGATACCGGCTTCCACAAGTTTCGTAGCGCAACACTCATGTTCTCAGCAGCCCCAGAAGGTGCGCGAGATCCTTGAAGAAGATCCGGGCATGCGCCGCGGGTTTCGCTCGCACCAGCTCCTTGGTCATGTACGCGGTCCAGGTCAATTCCTGCACGTCCGGGTCGCGGCAGATGCTGACGAAGCGCTCGCGCCGCGAGTCACTGGAGTACCAGAATCGTTGCATGATGCCGAGGATCCAGAAGACCCTGCCGTGCTTGCGATTGAACCGCTTGCGGGCGCTCTTGAGGACCCGTGGGTCGTGGCTTTCGCAGAATTCGTTTACGGCCTCTGCCGCATAACGGCCACTGGTCATCGCGTAGAAGATTCCCTCGCCGGATGCGGGGGCGACGATGCCCGCCGCGTCGCCGGCCAGAACGACATCCCGACCGTTGTCCCAGCGACGCAGTGCCCGCAACGGAATCGGCGCGCCTTCGGTACGCACGGTGGGCTGGCCGTCGAGGCCGGATTGTCGCCGCAGTTCACTGGTCGCGCCACGCAGCGAAAAGCCCTTCCTGGCGCTGCCCACTCCGACGCTGGTATGCGGGCCATGCGGGAACACCCAGCCGTAGAAATCCGGCGAAATTTCGCCCTTGTAGTAGACGTCGCACCGGTCGGGGGCGAACTCCGAACCGTTCCCGTTCCCTTCGGGCGATTCGATGATCTCGTGGTAGGCGGCAACGTAGGGGATTTCGGCCGCCCCGCCGATGGACTGCCTCACCTGGGAAGCCGCTCCGTCGGCGCCGATCACGGCCTGTGCGCGGTAGACCCTGGGCTGGGCCTTGCCGTTTCCGTTGCGAACCATGCAGTGAACAAGGGGCGCGCCCGCATCATTGCGGCTCAGCCGCCGGAACACTCCCGTTAGCCTGGTCGCGCCCGCCAGGGCGGCCCGATTGCGCAGCCACTCGTCGAATACGTCGCGATCCACCATGCCCACAAAGCCGTTGATGTGCATGTCGACCTTGCGCGACTTCGGTGAGATGACCCGCGCGCAGGTGGACCGGGCCACAAGCAGGGAATCGGGGACCTGAAAATCGGCCAGCAGCCGTGGCGGGACTGCGCCGCCGCAGGGCTTTATGCGTCCGCCCCGATCCAGGAGCAGGACGCTCCGGCCCAGTCGGCTGAGCTCGGTGGCCGCCGTCGCGCCGGCGGGTCCGCCACCGACGACGATGACATCGTATGAACCGTTGACGACGTTGGACGACATCAGCTGGCAACCCTCTCGGTGACAATCGTGTCGAGTCTGGCCCCGGCGGGCGTCGCGAACGGTGCGCGATACCGGGTCGCGAGCAGGGTGGCCAGAATGAATAGCGCGGCCTCGCCGACGAATACGGTTGCGTAGGCGGCTTCCGCCGAGGCCATCAGGTATCGGGTCAGGTCCACCGCCGCGGTGCCGAGGAATCCGCCGAGCCCGAAAGCCACGGCCTGCGCCGCGCCCCAGAGGCCCATGCGAACGCCCTCACGCCGCGTGCGGCCCGAACTCACCAGCGCCATCATCGATCCGATGGCGGCGACGGCGAACATGCCGTTGGCCACGCCGAGCAGAAAGACGTTTGCACTGAGGGGCCAGGCCGGTCCCACCAGTCCTCCAAACGCCAGGCTGGCGAGCGCTGCGGCGGACCCGATGCAACCGGCACAGGTCCATCGCCGCAGCGCGTCGAACGAACCGGTTCCGAGACGGGTCGCAGCAAAACCCACCAGCACCATGCCGAGCAGCACACCCGAGTGCTGCAGCCCGGACAACTGGGTGGACTCGCCCGGCGTCAAGCCGAATACGGTGCCGGCGAAGGGTTCCAGGATCAGGTCCTGGGCGCTGTACGCCAGCATGGACACAAATACGAATACGGCGAACCGGCGCACGGCCGACTCTTCCCAGACCTGGCGCAGGGCGTCGCGGAAAGTCGCCTCGACCCTTCTTGTCCCGGTCGGCTCATCCGCGGATTCGACGGGTTCAAGGCCGTGAACGGCCACTACCGACAGCACAAACGCGGTGCCCGCGACCACGGTGGTCACCCAGACTAGGCGCGCCAGGGAGAAAGGATCCAGGAAATGACCGGCGATGGTGGCGGTGAGGACGAAGCCGATGATCATCATCGTCCACATGATGGTCGCCGCGGCTGCCCTGCGGCCGGCCGCCACGCCCTTGGCCATCAGTACCAGCAGGGTGGTGCCGCAGGCACCGACGCCCAGGCCGATGAATACGAATCCCGCAACGGCGAGCAGCATGCCCCGCAGCGGAGCCGTCGCCATGAGCGCGGTCGCGAGCGAAGCAATGATCGCGCCCGCCGCCAGCACGCCCATGCCGCCGACGATCCAGGGAGTCCGGCGACCGCCCACGTCGGAGCCGTAGCCCATGCGGGGGCGAAACAGCTGAATGGAATAATGCAAGCCCACCAGGAATCCCGGCAGCATGGCCGGCAACGCCAATTCGACCACCATGACCCGGTTCATCGTGGATGTCGTCAGCACCACGATGGAACCCAGCGCGGACTGGACGAGGCCCATCCTGATGATGTCGATCCAGCCGAACGTGTCCCGTTCCTGCGTCATGGTCGAATCCGTTCCTCCCGTCCCTAGATCGGCATGGACGCGGCAGCGCGCAACGCAAACGCGCTGACCAGCATTCCCAGCACATACAGCGTGACGCCGAGCGCGCTATACCATTGGGCCCGTTGCACCGGCGAAGCCAGGAACGTCCGCATGAGCGTGAATTGTGCGATGAGCAGTCCGGTCACGGCGGCGGCGAATCCCGGGACGCCGAGCCGAACCAGCATGGCGATCACCACGACCTGGGGCACGGCCATCACCGCGCAGGCCAGCATCGCGGCCCGCTTGACCCCCAGTTGGACGGGAATCGAGCGGATACCTGACACGCGGTCCCCTTCAATCGCCTTGAAATCGTTCAGTGTCATGATTCCATGGGCGCCCACGCTGTACAGGGCCGCAACCGCGATGACCGGGGCGCTTGGCAGGGTCGCCATCATCACCGCCGCGCCCGTGAACCACGGCAACCCCTCGTAGCAGAGTCCCACTGCGGCGTTTCCGTACCAGCCGTTCTGCTTGAGGCGGATCGGGGGCGCGCTGTATGCCCATGCCATGATCAGGCCGACGCAGGCCGCCGCCAGAATCACCGGCCCGAGGGCGGCGGCCACCACCAGGGACAGTATCGTCCAGCCGACGCCGAACCAGAGGCCCCAGGACCCCGCGACACGCCCGGACGGAATCGGCCTGTGCGGCTCGTTGATCGCATCCACCTCGCGATCGAACCAGTCGTTCACGGCCTGGCTGGTGCCGCAGACCAGCGGCCCCGCCAGCAGCACGCCCGCGAGCAACAGCGGCCAGCGGTCGAGAAGCGGTTGATTGGCGCTGATCACGCCGCAACCGAACGCCCACATGGGCGGGAACCAGGTGATCGGCTTCAGAAGCTCGATGAGCGGTCCCGCACTCGGTCGTTTGCCGGAACTGATGGCGATAGCGCGTGACATGATCTGTACACTATACATGACACATTACAACGTCAATATGTGATTACACCGGTGTCATTTGGCACTGCATTTGTCAGCCGGTGCGGCGCTCTCCGGAACCGGGTGTTCCATAGCGACGCAGTTTCGAGTAAAGGCTTTGCCTGCTCAGCCCGAGCAACTCGGCCGCCGATGCCCGATTGTCGCCGGTCACCTCCAACGCAGCCTCGATGCAGAGCTTCTCGATGACGTCCGTGGACTCGCGGACGATCTGCTTCAGCGACACGCGTCCAACCAGCTCGGTGAGCTGCTCGACCGACCTTGGCAGTCCGCGTGACGGGTCGGTCGCCGGACTGATGCGCCGGTCCACATTGCGGATCACGAATCCCAGGCAGGGAAGCGCGCCGCCGGGGACCGATACCGCGGACAGTTCCACCTGGACCCGAGCGCCGTAGGCTCCGGTCAGCGACGTCGCATACAGCTGCACGTACTCGCTGCGTTGCAGGCTGGCCTTGAGCACCCGCAAGTCGACTCCCGGGCGTCCCAGCCACTGGTCCAGCGATTCATTCAAGGCCTGTTGCAAGGTCACCAGTTGCACCATGTCCAGGAAGGCGCGGTTGGCCAGCAGGATTCGTCCATCGACATCCGTGACGACAAATCCATCCGGCGAGGATTCCACGAGTTTCAGCAAGTGGGAGTGCCTGCGCGTGTCGGCTTCCTCGGTGGACGCCCGATCGGACTCGACCAGTCGAACCAGCGCGTAAGCCGCTTCCTGCTGGCGGAACAGCGACGCCGACACCCGAAACTCCCGTTCGTCTCCCGACACGCGGGCGCGAACCTCGTCGGCGCGACCGGATACCCGAAGTTGGTCGAGCATCCGCCGCAGTGCATCGACGCTGGTCCCGTCGAAGCCGCTTGGAAACGGAGCGCCCTTGATCCTGGCCGCCGATGCGCCCAGCAACTGTTCGGCCGCGGGGTTCAAGTCGGTCACCACACCGTTTCGTGCGTTGACGATCATGATCGCTTCGCAAGACAGCTGGAACAGCGCCCTGTACTTCGTCTCGAGCTGCCGGACACTTGCATAGTCGCGTTCCATGGACTGCTGCGCGGTCACCAGCCGTTGCTGAAGTTGCGCGAAACCGCTCAGGTCCCTGCCGATGGCCACGACCGGTCCTTCGTCCGCAATTCGCATGGTCGAATATCGCACCGGGATATCCGCGCCCTTCGCGGACGGGTGATTGACCTGACGCCAACGGGGTCGGACGCCCGGGTTGTGCAACAGGTCGGCGACCTTCACCTTGCTTTCGGCTGTGACGGTCTGCGCCCAATCACGGCCCACCCACTGGTTGCAGCGCTCTTCCGACCATTCGCTTCGTTCGTAAGCCACATCGAGGATCACGCCCGCGCGGTCGACCACCAGGGCGATGTCCGCCGAGTGGGCAACCAGCGAGGCCGCCGTCTCCGCGTTGAGGTTGGCTGCCCATTTTCCGGGCTTGCTGAACGACCTAACGGCTTGCGTCGCCATCACGGTGTCCGGTACCACGATCCGTCACTCCGACAGGCGGGACCGATGCAGGTCTTCGGCGCGCGCCGTGGCATCCCGGGCGTCGGATGCGGTCGAGTCGGCGCCCAACTGGTCCGCCACCTCGGGGTGATCGAGAAAATAGGGCCCGCCGACCATGACCACGCAATTGTCGTGCCTTGAATGCCTGCGAATCGCATCGATGCAGCTCTGAACCGTGTCCAGGTTCCTCTCGGCGCCCAGGGACAACCCCACCAGGGCAAATGACTCCTGGCCCACCAGCCGTGCCAATTCCTCTTCGGATAGCGCCGAAAATCCGGCAATGTCCCATCCCGCCCGGGTCAGAAACTCGGAGAGCATGGAAATGCCGAACGTGTGTTGTTCACCGGGAGCGGCCGTGAGCAGTGCCCGGCGCCCCTCGCCGGAGGGAAAATCCGGGACGGAGTGGGCGTGGCCATATTCCCGGAGCATCGCGTGCAGATGACCGAGACCCAGCGTGACCTGGCAGAAGTCGCAAATGTCCTCCTTCCAGAGATCGCCCAGCCGTCTTGCGCAGGGCGCCAGCAAGTCCAGAAAGATGGTTTCGGACCTGACGTTCTCAGAGACCAGTTCGGCGACAAAGCGCTTCGCCTTGTCGCCGCTCAGAAGGATGAGCCGGGTGAACTCCTCCACATCCTCCCTTAGCAGAGACGGCCTCGATATCCTGGAGTCCGCACCGTCGCTTCCGGTGCGGTCGGCGCGATGCGCCAACATCAGGCGCGGAATGATCTCGACTTCGATGGTCTCGGCCAGGCACGCATCACTCCGGTCGAGTCCGTTGGCATGTGGTACGTCGACACCCCGTTTCCGAACCAGCGACTCGAATTCGCCCTTCCCCGTTGCCCGTTGCCGTTCAATGGTTGACTGTGGGTGTCCACGCTCAGCGGAATGTTGTTTCGTACCAGCCACGTGCCGCCTCCCTACGTGTTCTCATGCCGACGGCACCGGCGGGCGCCACGGACCGTAACGAACCATTCCCGGACAGGTGATCCGGCCACGGCGCCGTGGCGATCCGGATGGGTTGAAAGAGCGCATCCCGAAGCGCCGGAAGTGCACGGGTGACGGAGACCAGGGCGGGAAGGACGCAGGGCGATCATGGTAAATGTCAATGTTACCTTACGTTCTTGTTAGTTGACACATGCGCTACAGCGGACTAGATTGTCCAACCAATAATGACATTATTAGCCCTCTCAGGGATGACCTGTCAAGTGAGGTTTACAAACCGCCCGTCGCGGGCGCCCCAAAAACCGCCTCTGTATACGCGCGAACAGCGAGCCAGACGCGATGCATCCGGGTGGACCCGGGTTCAGGGCTGGCTGGCGCCCGCCCAGTTCCTGGTATGTGCCGTGAGTGTCTTGCTGGTGGTCCGATACCTTCAGACCGGTGCCGGGCAGGAGGCGGCCACCGTTTCCATTGTTGTCAAGACACTGGTCCTGTACGCGATCATGATCACGGGGTCGCTGTGGGAGAAGGACGTCTTCGGGCGTTACCTGTTCGCCCGGCCCTTCTTCTGGGAAGACGTCGTCAGCATGGTGGTGCTCGCGCTGCACACCGCCTATCTGCTCGCATTGGTGCTGGATCTCATGCCCGTCAGGGAGCAGATGATGCTTGCGCTGGTGGCCTACGCGGCCTATGTCGTCAACGCGGTGCAGTTTCTGCTCAAGCTGAGGGCGGCGCGAATGACCGGTGACAAGGCCGCGACGCGCGCCGGACCACCGGCCTGGGAGCCGTCGGCAACATGGAAATGAACCGTTCCGAGCCGGTCGCGCGGGTCTCCGCCGCCGGCTGCGACAACTCGGCGTTCGTGGCCAAGGCGGGGCCCGGCCAGCCTGTGCTCAAGCAACGGGGCCAGCGGGAGGTCTTCTGCGGATTGACGGGCATCGTCTGGTTGCACCGCAAGATTCAGGACGCATTCTTCCTGGTGGTCGGGTCGCGTACCTGCGCACACCTCATTCAGTCCGCGGCGGGGGTAATGATCTTCGCCGAGCCGCGATTCGCCACGGCCATCATGGAGGAGCGCGACCTGGCGGGCCTGGCGGACATGAACGAGGAACTCGACCGCGTGGTCCGGGAGTTGCTGCAGCGGCGGCCGGACATTCGGCTGCTGTTCCTGGTGGGTTCGTGTCCCTCCGAAGTGATCAAGCTCGACCTGTCGCGTACCGCCGAGCGCCTCAACCGGGAGTTCTCGCCCGGCGTCCGGGTGCTGAACTACTCGGGCAGCGGAATAGAAACCACCTTCACACAGGGTGAGGACACCTGTCTGGCTTCCATGGTTCCGGAACTGCCGGCGCAAACAGAGTCCGCCGAGCCCGACCTGTTGATCGTGGGCGCGTTGCCCGAGCCCGTCGAGGATCAGTTCAGGCGGATTTTCGACCAGCTCGGCATCGGCCCCGTGAGGATGCTGCCGCCGCGATGGGCCGCGGACCTTCCGCCGGTTGGACCCAACACGCATTTCCTGCTGGCGCAGCCGTTTCTGGCGGAAACGGCGCGCGCGCTGGAGGAACGGGGCGCCAGGCGGCTTGCGGCGCCCTTTCCGCTGGGGTCGGAAGGGACCACCGCCTGGCTGTCCGCGGCCGCTTCCGTCTGGGATTGCGCCCCGGAGCGGCTCCTAGAGGTGACCGAGTCGGCGCGCCGGCGTGCGGACCAGTCGCTTGCCCGGCACAGGGAGTTGCTGGCCGGCAAGCGCATCTTCTTCTTTCCCGATTCCCAGCTGGAGGTTCCGCTGGCCCGGTTTCTCGCCAGCGAGCTGTCAATGGAACTGGTCGAGGTGGGCTCGCCCCACATTCACAAGGAGCACCTGGCCGCCGAACTCGATCGGCTGCCCGCCGATACGCGGCTCAGCGAGGGCCAGGATGTCGAGAAACAGCTTGATCGGTGCCGCGAGGCGCACCCCGACCTGGTCGTTTGCGGTATGGGCCTGGCGAACCCGCTGGAGGCCGAAGGGTTCACCACCAAGTGGTCGATCGAGTTGGTCTTTTCACCCATTCATGGTTATGAGCAGGCCGGAGACCTGGCCGAGCTGTTCTCCCGTCCGTTGACGCGCCGCGCGGGGCTGGAGGTCTGAATGCAGCTTGCGCTCTGGACCTACGAGGGGCCCCCGCATGTCGGCGCCATGCGGGTCGCGACGGCCATGCGGGGCGTGCATTACGTGCTCCACGCGCCGCAGGGCGACACCTACGCGGACCTGCTGTTCACCATGATCGAACGCTTGTCCGCGCGGCCGCCGGTTTCGTATACGACCTTCCAGGCCCGGGACCTGGGCAGCGACACGGCCGAGCTGTTCAAGAGAACCGTTCGGGACGCCTACGAGCGTTTCGAACCCGACGCCATGCTGGTGGGCGCGTCGTGCACGGCCGAACTGCTCCAGGACGATCCCGGCGGCCTCGCCGGAGGGCTTGACCTTCCCATACCCATCGTGCCGCTCGAGCTTCCCGCGTATCAGCGGAAGGAAAACTGGGGCGCGAGCGAAACCTTCTACCACCTGGTACGCGCGCTGGCCCGGCCGCGGCCGGAGTCCTCGGGCGGGCACCCTCGCACGGGCCGCCGCCCGTGCTGCAACCTGCTGGGTCCCACCGCATTGGGATTCCGGCATCGCGACGACATTCGCGAGATCAGCGGCCTGCTGGACAGCGTCGGCGTGGATGTGGCCCTGGTGGCTCCACTCGGCGCCACCGCCCATGACCTGGTCCGGATCCCGGAGGCCGACTTCAACGTAGTGCTGTATCCGGAAATCGCCGAGACGACGGCGCGCTGGCTGCAGCGCGCGTTTCGACAACCTTATACCAGGACCGTCCCCATCGGTGTCGGCGCGACGCGGGATTTCCTCGACGAGGTTGCCAATCTGGTGGATGCGGATCCGACTGAGGCGCCGTCGACCCTGCGATTTCCGTGGTATTCCAGATCCGTGGACTCCACCTACCTGACCGGCAAGCGCGTCTTCATCTTCGGCGACGCGACTCACGCTGTCGCCGCGGCCCGGGTCGCCGCAAGGGAATTGTGCTTCGAGGTGGTCGGGCTGGGAAGCTATTCCCGTGAACTGGCCCGGAACGTGCGCGCCGCGGCCGCCGAGTACGGAGTCGAGCCACTCATCACCGACGACTACCTGGAAGTCGAAGCGCGGGTCGAAGAGCTGCGCCCGGAGCTTGTCCTTGGGACCCAGATGGAACGGCATATCGCCAAGCGACTTGGAATTCCCTGCGCCGTGATTTCGTCTCCGGTGCACGTTCAGGATTTTCCCGCCCGCTACGCGCCCCAAATGGGATACGAGGGCGCCAACAACCTGTTCGACACCTGGGTGCAGCCGCTGACGATGGGGCTGGAGGAACACCTGCTGACGATGTTTCGCGACGACTTCGAGTTCAACGAGGAAGCCGGACCTTCCCATGTGGGACATGCCGGCAGGGCCGCCGCGGGCCCGGACCAGCACGTGGCGGCCAACTCGACCGTCGAATCCGGCGTCGAGCTGTTGTCATGGGAGTCGGAAGCGGAACGGGAACTTAAGAAAATCCCCTTCTTCGTCCGCAACAAGGCTCGTCGAAACACCGAAATCTTCGCCCGCGAACAGGGCGTGAGAACGATCACCGTGGATACGCTGTACGATGCGAAAAGCCACTTCAGCAGCTGAAGCGCCTCCCAGGGTCGTTATCGTTACCCTGGACGGCCACCTGGCGAGCGCCGCGCTGAGCGCCCGGCGCACGCTGCGACGGCAGGTCCCGGCGCTTGAGTTGAACCTGTTCGCCGCGACCGACTGGCGCAGTCATCCGCAACGTCTCAAGCGATGCCGACAGGCCATCGCCGAGGCGGACATCGTGATCGCCACCATGCTCTTCGTGGACGAACACATTCAGGCCATCCTGCCGGATCTCGAAGCGCGGCGTGAGGGTTGCAAGGCCATGATCGCCTGCATGTCCGCGCCGGAAGTCATGCGCCTGACGCGCATGGGGCGCCTCAGCATGGATGGGCCTGGCTCCTGGCTGAGCCGGTTGGCGCCGAAAGGACGGAAGTCTTCACCAGGCGCGCGCCAGTTGGCCATCCTCAAGCGCATCCCCCGGATCCTGCGGTTCATACCCGGCAAGTCCCAGGATCTGCGCGCCTGGTTCCTGACGCTGCAGTACTGGACCTCGGGTTCCGGGCAGAACCTCCTGAACATGGTTCGCTTCCTGCTGGATCGATACGTGGGCACGGAACAGGGCGATCCCGTGACCGGGGTGAGGGCGAAGCCGCCGGCCGAGTATCCGGACGTGGGGCTCTACCACCCCGACATGAAGCGTCGAATCACCGAAAGCGTTGGCGATTTGCCGGCCGGACCGGAGTCGGATCGTGGAACGGTGGGCGTGCTGCTGTTGCGTTCGTACGTGCTGGCTGGCGACACAGGCCACTACGATGGCGTGATCCGCGCCCTGGAATCACGGGGTCTTAAAGTGGTGCCGGTGTTTGCCGGCGGACTCGACGCGCGCCCGGCGGTCGAGCGCTTCTATCTCGCGGACGACGGCATCGGCATCGACGTGCTGATCTCGCTGACCGGATTCTCGCTGGTGGGCGGTCCCGCCTACAACGACTCGCCCGCCGCCGTCGACCTGTTGAGCGCGCTCGACGTGCCCTATGTGGCGGCCCACCCGGTCGAATTTCAAACCATCGAGGAATGGGAAGGGTCGTCTCGCGGCCATCTGCCCGTTGAAGCGACCCTGATGGTCGCCTTGCCGGAACTCGACGGCGGCACGGGCCCGATGGTGGTCGGCGGGCGCGCCTCGACCCACGGGGATACCGGTCACGGCGACATGCGCGTTCACGAGGAGCGCGCCGCGATGCTGGCCGCCCGGGTCGTCAGGCTGGCGGCGCTGCGGCGCACTCCGGTCGCCGAGCGCAGGGTGGCCATCGTGCTGTTCGACTATCCGCCGAACGGGGGCAACACCGGAACCGCCGCCTACCTTTCGGTTTTCGAATCCGTCTACCGCACGTTGAACGCTCTCAAGGCCGAAGGCTACTCGGTGGACACCCCCGGCAGCGCCGACGAACTGCGCGAGCGGCTGCTGGGTGGCAACTCGTCCCGTTACGGAACCGACGCCAACGTTCATGCCCGGATTGGCTTGCATGATCATGTCCGGCGCGAGCGCTGGCTGGAAGAGATCGAGGCCCAGTGGGGTCCGGCGCCGGGCCGGCAACTGTCCGACGGGGCCTCGCTGTTCGTCCTGGGCGAGCGCTTCGGCAATGTCCTGGTGGGCATCCAGCCGTCGTTCGGCTACGAAGGCGACCCGATGCGCCTGCTGTTCGACAGGGGCTTCGCCCCGACCCACGCGTTCTCGGCCTTCTATCGTTACCTTGGCGAGGACTTCGCCGCCAACGCCGTGCTCCATTTCGGTACCCACGGGGCGCTGGAATTCATGCCCGGCAAGCAGTGCGGGCTGGCCGCGGCGTGCTGGCCCGACCGCCTGATCGGCAGTCTGCCGAACTTTTACCTCTACGCGTCCAACAACCCTTCCGAAGGCACCATCGCCAAGCGCCGATCGGCGGCGACACTGATCAGCTACCTGACTCCGCCGGTCGCGAACGCCGGGCTGCTGCGCGGCTTTCAGGACATCAAGTCGACAATCGCGCGCTGGCGGGCGCTGCCTGAAGAGGCGGACGCGAACGAGCGGGACGAGTTGGTCCGACTGATTCGTTCACAGGCGGCGGCGATGGACCTGGTGCCCGCGGACGACGGCCATGCCGACGCCGGGGCGTCAGTGGCCGGAATTCGTGCCGCGCTGGACGAGCTCGAGCGCACTTTGATCCCCTACGGACTGCACGTCCTCGGCGGCACTCCGACCGCTTCGGAACGCTCCGAGCTGCTCCTCGCCATGGCGGAGGCTTCCCACGGCCGACGAGTGGAACGGGCTGCGATCGAAACGCTCGTGCATGGCGGGTCCGCTGACGACGCGCTGCGTCACTGTTCCGAGCAGGACGGCGGCGAACTTCGGCCGATACTCGGGAAACTCGCGGCGAACGCGGCCCTGCTGGCGGAAAACGTCGAGATACCCGCCGTACTGCGCGCACTGGATGGGCGATTCATTCCACCGGTACCGGGAGCCGACCTGTTGCAGAATCCGGGCGTGTTGCCTACGGGTCGAAACATGCACGGGTTCGATCCGCTGCGCATCCCCAGCGCCTTCGCGATAGAGCAGGGCGCGCGCCAGGCCGAACGCCTCCTCGAACGGCACCTCCGGGACGGCAACGGGTTCCCCGAGTCCGTTGCGCTGGTCTTGTGGGGCACGGACAACCTGAAGACCGAAGGCGCACCGGTTTCCCAGGCGCTGGCGCTGATCGGCGCCAGGCCCCGCTTCGACAGTTACGGGCGGCTGTCCGGTGCCACACTGGTGCCGCTGGCCGAACTTGGACGGCCCAGAATCGACGTCGTGGTGACCCTTTCGGGCATCTTCCGGGACCTGTTGCCCGCCCAGGCGCAAATGCTCGCCGAAGCGGCCTACCTCGCGGCCACGGCGGACGAGCCCGACGATCACAATTTCGTGCGCCGCAACGCGCGCGCGTTCAGCAAGGCGCATGGCTGCGACATGGAGACGGCGGCCCTTCGTGTCTTCAGCAATGCCGATGGAGCCTACGGCTCCAATGTCAACAACCTGGTCGCCAGCAGCCGCTGGCAGGACGAGGACGAGCTGGCGGACGTTTACATGGCGCGCAAGTCATTTGCCTATTCGCGCAAGGGGGCCGTCAGTTCGCAGCGAGGGTTGTTGTCCAGCGCCCTGGCGGATGTCGACCTGGCGCACCAGAACCTCGACTCGGTGGAACTCGGGGTCACCACGGTCGACCACTACTTCGATACCCTCGGCGGCATCAGCCGGGCGGTGGAGCAGGCCAGCGGACGTTCCGCGCCGGTATACATCAGCGACGGGACGCAAGGCGAACATGTCGTACGCACGCTGGGCGAGCAGGTGCACCTCGAAACCCGCACCCGGGCGCTGAACCCCAAATGGTACGAAGCCATGCTGCGGCACGGGTTCGAGGGCGTACGCCAGATCGAAGTGCACGTGACCAACACCATGGGGTGGTCCGCCACCGCGAAGGCCGTCGACCCGTGGGTCTACCAGAGGCTCTCGGACACCTTCGTGCTCGACGACCGCATGCGCGAACGTCTGGCCGAACTCAATCCCAAGGCGACCGCCAGGATAGCCGGCCGGTTGCTTGAAGCGAACGAACGAAATTTCTGGTCCCCCGACGAGTCGACACTCGAAGCGTTGCGCCAGGCGGCGGACGATCTCGAAGATCGGCTTGAGGGCATTTTGGAGGAAAAGGCGGCATGAGCGTCAACGCAACACATATTCCCGCGCCCGCGTACAGAAGGAAAAAGAGTCGCCGCGCCGACGGTGAAGGCAGCCTGCAGGTGCATCTCGATCCGGATCTGGCCATCGACAAGGCACAGGTCTTTGCGATTTACGGCAAGGGCGGTATCGGCAAGAGCACGACGGCCTCGAACCTGTCGGTCGCATTCTCGAAGCTCGGCAAGAGGGTGTTGCAAATCGGCTGCGACCCCAAGCACGATTCGACCTTCACGCTGACCAAGCAGCTCGTGCCCACGGTCATCGACATCCTGGAGACCGTGGACTTCCACCACGAGGAACTGAGGCCCGACGACTTCGTGTACGAGGGCTATAACGGCGTGATGTGCGTGGAGGCGGGTGGGCCGCCCGCCGGCACCGGCTGCGGGGGATACGTGGTCGGCCAGACGGTGAAGCTGCTCAAGGAACATCATCTGCTGGAAGATACGGATATCGTCATATTCGACGTCCTCGGAGACGTGGTCTGCGGCGGATTCGCCTCACCCCTGCAGCATGCCGAACGAGCCCTGATCGTGACGGCGAACGACTTCGATTCCATTTTCGCCATGAACCGCATCGTGGCGGCCATCGTTGCGAAATCCAGGAACTACGCGGTTCGACTGGGTGGCGTGATCGCCAACCGAAGCGCCGGCACCGACCAGATCGATCGTTTCAACGAAGCCATCGGACTGGAACGGGTGGCCCATTTCCCCGATCTCGACATCATCAGGCAGAGCCGGCTGAAGAAAAGCACGCTGTTCGAGATGGAAGCGACCGGCGACCTCAAGGCCGTGCAGGAGGAATACCTTCGGCTGGCCGCGTTCCTGTTGAACGGCAACGAGCCACAGACGGCGACGCCCATGAAGGATCGGGACATATTCGACTTTCTGGGATTCGAATGATGCGGGTCATGTCCTACGAGCAGCGTCGCGGCGAAATCGAAACCTATTTCGACAGGACCGCGGCGCAGAACTGGATCCGCCTCGGCTCCGACGTCGCGGTCGGGGGAATACGCGAGAGGGTGCGCCAGGGCCGGTCGCGGATGCGCCAGACGCTGCTCGGGTGGTTGCCGGACGATCTTTCCGGGCAGCGCGTGCTGGACGCCGGCTGCGGTACCGGCCTGCTCACGGTGGAGGCGGTCCGGCGGGGCGCGCACGTGACGGCCGTGGACCTGTCCACCGCGCTGCTGGAGCACGCGCGCGAGCAGTTGCCGGAAGACGTGGACCGCAACGCCATCGATTTTCGCGTCGGCGACATGCTGGATGTCGCGGATGAGGAATTCGACTACCTCGTCGCCATGGATTCGCTGATCCATTATGCGCCGCCGCTCATGGTGCAACTGCTGGGTCGGCTGGCCCGTTCCACGCGCAGTGCGATGTACTTCACCTTTGTGCCGACCCGGTTTCCGCTCGCCCAGATGCACGCGCTGGGGCGATTTTTCCCCCGCAGCAACCGGGCGCCCGCCGTGGAGCCGGTCGCCGAACGTTCGGTGCGCCGAATGCTTGGCGAGGAGAAGGGGCTCTCGGAATGGCGCACCGGCCGCAGCCGGCTCATCCAGCGGGGCTTCTACGCCTCCCAGGCCGTGGAGTTGATCCGGCGGTGACCGGTCTGGTGGACAACTTCACCCGGGGCTGGATGCGTCTCGGCACGCGGTACCTTCCCTTCGCGGACGCTGCCAGCACCGAGTTGCCGCTCGGCCGACTGATTCGGTTGTCGCTGTTTCAGGTTTCGGTGGGCATGGCCGTGGTGCTGCTGAACGGCACGTTGAACCGGGTGATGATCGTGGAGTTGGGCATCGCGGCATCGGTTGTCGCGGTGATGGTGTCGCTTCCGCTGCTTTTCGCGCCCTTCAGGGTGCTCATCGGCTTTCGGTCGGATACCCATCGGTCGGCGCTCGGCTGGCGGCGGGTTCCCTATATCTGGCTGGGGACGCTGCTGCAGTTCGGCGGCCTTGCGATCATGCCGTTCGCGCTGCTGGTGCTGTCGGGCGATACCCACGGGCCCATCTGGATCGGAACCGCGGGCGCCGCGCTGGCGTTTCTGCTGGTGGGCGCGGGACTGCATGCGACCCAGACCGCGGGACTCGCGCTGGCGACCGATCTTGCGCCCGAGGCCGCCCGGCCGCGCGTGGTGGCCCTTCTGTACGTGATGCTGTTGCTGGGAATGATCGCAAGCGCGATGTTGTTCGGGTTCCTGCTTTCGAATTTCGACCAGATCAAGCTGATCCGGGTCGTGCAGGGAGCGGCGGCGGTGACGATGGTCCTCAACGTGGCCGCGCTCTGGAAACAGGAGGTCAGGCGACCCCGGCGCGCGGTACCGAGACCGGCGCTGCGCACCGCCTGGCGGGAATTTTCGCGTCACTCCCGCTCCGGGCGCTTTCTCGTCGCGGTCGGTCTGGGGACGATGGCATTCGCCCTGCAGGACATACTCCTTGAGCCGTACGGCGGCGAGGTCCTAGGGCTCAGCGTCGGCGCCACCACGACGCTCACCGCACTGCTCGCAGGCGGCACACTGACCGCGTTCGCGCTCGCGGCAAGGTGGCTGGGGCGGGGTACGGACCCCCATCGACTGGCGTCGTTGGGCGTGCTGGCGGGCATCGTCGCATTCACTGCCGTCATTTTCTCCGGGCCGCTGTCATCGCCGGCGCTGTTCAGGGTCGGGACGGCACTGATCGGATTCGGCGCCGGCCTGTTCGCAGTGGGCACTCTGATGGCCGCCATGGAATTGACGGACGGTCGCAAGGTCGGGCTGGCGCTGGGCACATGGGGCGCGGTCCAGGCCTGCGCGTCGGGCGCGGGCATCGCCCTGGGCGGGCTACTGAGGGACTTCGTCGGCGATCTGGCGTCGCGCGGCGTTCTCGGACCCGCCCTGATCGCCGACTCGACCGGTTACAGCGTTGTCTATCACCTGGAAATCGGCCTGCTGTTTCTGACGCTGGTCGTCCTCGGTCCCCTGGTCAGGCTCACCAGGGACCCCAAATCACATTCATCTCAGTGGGCGGGGCTTGCCGGATTGCCGGGCTAGCGCGCCAAGGGCCAGGAGGTTCGATATGCCATCGGGATACATCACCAGCTACATCGACGTGGCGCAAGTGGTTCTATATGCGTTCTGGATTTTCTTCGCCGGGCTCATCATCTACCTCCGGCGGGAAGACAAGCGGGAAGGCTATCCGCTGGAATCCGACCCGCCGAGAAATATCCGCATCCAGGGATACCCCGCCATCCCGAAGCCCAAGTTCTTCCCGCTCGCCGGCGGCGAAACACGGTCGGCACCGCGCGATGAAGAACCCGAATCCGTTCGGGCCACCCCGCTGGCCCCCTGGCCGGGCGCGCCCCTGGAACCGGTCGGCGACGGCATGACCGCCGGGGTAGGGCCCGGATCGTATGCCAACCGCGAGGACGTACCGGACGTCACCTACCATGGCGAGCCGAAGATCGTTCCATTGCGCGTGGCAACCGATTTCTGGATCGAACGCAGGGATCCGGATCCCCGCGGGATGGACGTGGTCGGTTCCGACGGTCGCAGCGCCGGCACCGTCGTGGATGTCTGGATTGACCGTGGCGAGCCCCTGATTCGTTACCTGGAAATGGAGATACCCGACAGGGATGTGGCGCAGGAAGGGGAAACGGCCGGCGACGCCGCCCGAAGGGCGTTGATCCCGATCGGCTTCGCAAACATACGGGCCATGAGGCGCCAGGTGCGCATCGCGACGCTCAGGTCGCGACAGTTCGCCGCAATACCCGCGCTCCGGTCGCCCGACCAGGTGACGCGCCTTGAGGAAGACAGGATTTGCGCATATTTCGCCGGCGGATCCCTTTACTCGTCAGAATCCCTGGGAGAGCCATTGCTGTGACGCATGACGACTTCGAGGTCGAGCCCATCCCCGGACTGCCGGAAGAGCTTCCGGCGGGCGAGGAATTGTTGTGGCAGGGCGCGCCGCAACCGTGGCGCGCCGCCTGGACGGTGTTTCCGCTGAGACTGATCGCAGCGTACTTCCTGCTCATCGCCGCCTGGCGTCTCGTGGGCGCCATCAACGGTGCGAGCAGCATCGGGGAGGGCCTGGTGTCGATTCTCTGGCTGGGCATCCCGGCGGCAGCGACGTTCGGAATCCTGGGGTTGATCGCATGGCTTGTCAGCCGCACGACGGTGTACACGGTCACCTCCCGCCGGGTGGTCATCCGTGCCGGCATCGCCCTGCCGATCACGGTCAATATCCCCTTCGAAGTCGTCAAGGGGGCCGCGCTCAAGACCTATCCGGACGGTACCGGCGATATCCCGTTGTCCCTGGCGGAATCCCAGCGCATCGGCTACCTGGCCCTTTGGCCCCACGTTCGCCCCTGGCGGCTGGCGCGCCCGCAACCCATGCTGCGGGCCATTGCGGAATGCGACCGGGTCGCCGACTTGCTGAGTGCGGCCCTGGTCGCCTACGAAGACGGAACGGCCAGGAGCGTTTCCCGGTCCGGCGGCGCCGTCCGGGGGCGACGGCGGGCGGCGGCGCTGGGTTGAACGGGATGAATTCATGAGCGATCCATCGGCCAACAGCCTTCTTCCGCGGGGTGCGCTGCTGGGAGCCGCCGCGCTGGTCTGCTTCGCACTGACCGCCGTGCTGGTCTCGCGGGAAAGCGGTATCGGGACCAGCAGCATGCCGGAATCGGCTGTCGTTGCGAGCCGCGATCTGCGCTTCGTCGACCGGGCCGATGGCTCGGTCGAAGTGTATTCCCATGCCGACGATGCACTCGTTCAGGTGCTGCTGCCGGGCACGAACGGATTTCTCAGAGGGACACTGAGGGGCCTGGCCCGCTACAGGAAACCCTACAATGTCGGCGCGGGACAGCCTTTCCGCCTGACCCGCTATGCGGACGGGAGGCTGTCGCTGGATGATCCGGTGACAGGACAACACATCGATCTGGAGGCATTCGGCCCCGCCAATGCCGGAAATTTTGCCGACCTGCTGACGGCCGCGCAGTCAGCCGGTCGGCTTGATACACGACAAACACGTGCAGGAGCACCCGATGGACGTTGACAATCAGAGCATTTCACCCAATGACGCGACGCGGCAGGCCACCAGGGACACGATGCTGGCGCCGCGGTTCTATACCACGGACTTCAAGGCCATGGACCGCCTGGACGTCAGCCCGGTCAGGCGGGAGTGGGACCAGATGATGTCCGAATTCGAGCGCGACGCCAATCGGGACCACTTCGAGCGGATCGAGCATTTCCCCCACCGACTGGACGAACTGCCGGAAGAACTGAAGGCGGAATTCCTCGATTTCCTGATCAGTTCCATTACCGCCGAATACTCGGGTCATGTGCTCTATGCGGACATCGGCCGGGCGGTGGACAATCCCGACATCAAGGCGCTCATGGAGTACATGGCCCGTGACGAGTCCCGCCATGCCGGTTTCATCAACCAGGCCCTCAGGGACTTCGGCGTCGCCGTCAACCTGGGGTTCCTGAAGCGGGCCAAGAAGTACAAGTATTTCAAGCCGAAATTCATCTTCTACGCCACCTACCTCTCGGAGAAGATCGGCTACGCCCGCTACATCACCATCTTCCGGCATCTGCAGCGCCACCCGGAACAGAAATTTCATCCGATCTTCAACTGGTTCGAGGAATGGTGCAACGACGAGTTCCGGCACGGCGAGGCGTTCGCGCTGATCATGCGGGCCAACCCGCACCTGTTGCGGGGGGTCAACCGGTTCTGGATCCGGTTCTTCCTGCTGGCGGTCTTTGCCACCATGTACGTTCGCGACCACTCGCGGCCCGCCCTGTACGAAGCGCTGGGCATGGATCCCACCGAGTATGACTTCACCGTGTTCGACATCACGACGAAAATCTCGCGCCAGGTCTTTCCGATCACGCTCGACCTGGATTCACCTCGATTCAGGGCCGGCCTGGACCGGTTGTGCCGGATCAACCAGTCGGTGGCGGACGCACGGGCGCAGGGAGGGCTTGCCGGCTGGGCCAGACGTATTGCGCTGACGACCGCCGCCGCCGTGACCTTCGCCAGACTGTGCCTGCTGCCCACGCGGCGCAACGACATTCCGGCGGAGGTGCGGATGGTCCCGGTCTGGTAGGGGGCGACCGCCCATGAGCCTGCCGGTCACCGCGGTCCTGTATGCCATCTTCCTGTGGTGGGTCAGTACCGGTGCGGTGCTCTACCTGGTCAACCTTCCGGTTCGGACGGCTCGATTCAGTCTGATGGGGGCCAGCCTGGTGCTGCTGGCTTCCTTGTGGGGGCTGGCGGTCGGCGCACGCCTTCCCACGGTGGGCGGCGCATTCCTTGGATTCACGTGCGGATTGCTGATCTGGGGATGGCACGAGATCAGTTTCCTGACCGGAGCCGTCACCGGACCAAGGACCCGGGGCTGCGAGCGGCAGTGTCCGGGATGGCGGCGTTTCCTGCAGGCAAGCCAGGCGGTGCTCTACCATGAACTGGCGATCCTGGCGACCCTGGCGGTCGTCACCGCGCTGTCCTGGGGGCAGCCCAATCCTGTTGGCCTATGGACGTTCATTGCGCTGTGGGGCATGCGTCTCAGCGCCAAGCTGAATGTATTTCTGGGCGTGCGCAATCTGGCCGAGGACTGGCTCCCCGACCGGGTGGACTACCTGAAGAGCTACTTCCGCAAGCGAAAGCTGAACCCGCTGTTTCCCGTGTCGCTCATCGTTTCACTCTGGTTGCTCGGGATGCTGGTTGAGCGGGCGGTGGGACTGGCGGGCGTGGACGGCGCCGGAGTGGCCGGGGCGACGCTCCTTGCCGCCCTGCTGGGCCTGGCCGTGCTGGAGCACATCATGCTGATGGCGCCGGTTGCGGACCCCGGCTTGTGGCAGTGGGCCCATCACAGCCCGTCCCCCGGCGGGGGTACCGAAGAATAGGTTGGGGAGGCTGCGATGCCTGGTGCGTACCCCTTCTCCGCGCTGGTCGGCCAGGACGAGATGCGCCTGGCGCTGTTGATTGCGGCGGTGGATCCCGCCATCGGCGGAGTCCTGGTATTCGGCGACCGCGGCACCGGAAAATCCACGGCGGTACGAGGTCTGGCCGAACTGCTCCCGGCGATGGAGGTGAGTGTCGATTGCCCGTACCGCTGCGATCCCGGCGGTGACGGTGGGCGGCTCTGCGAGGACTGTGTCAGGCGCAGGGCCAACGGCGGCCTGCGCACCCGAAAGGGCCGGGTACCGGTGGTGGATCTGCCGCTCGGGGCGACCGAGGACCGGATTGTCGGCGCCCTGAACCTCGAAGCGGCCCTCACCCAGGGACTGCGCAAATTCGAGCCCGGACTGCTGGCGGGCGCCAATCGGGGCTTTTTGTATATCGACGAGGTCAATCTGCTGGAGGACCACCTGGTCGACCTGTTGCTGGATGTCGCGGCCTCCGGCGAGAACGTGGTCGAGCGGGAAGGGCTCAGCATCCGGCATCCGGCAAGCTTTGTGCTGATCGGCAGCGGCAATCCGGAGGAGGGCGAGCTGAGGCCGCAGCTGCTGGATCGCTTCGGGCTGTCGGTGGATGTCAGTACGCCCACCGATCTTGCGGTCCGGATCGAGGTGGTGCGGCGCAGGGACGCGTTCGAACGCGATCCTGCCCAGTTCATCCGCCGCTGGAGAGGCCGCGACGGCAAGGTCCGGCGGAAGATCAGCCTCGCAAGGGAGGCCTTGCCCGCCATTGAAGTTCCGGATGATGTTCTCAAGCGGGCGGCCGAACTCTGCATCAGGCTGGGTACCGATGGACTGCGGGGCGAACTGACACTGACCCGCGCCGCGCGGGCCGTTGCCGCACTGGAATGCGCGGATGCGGTGACCGACGCGCACCTTCGCACTGTGGCGGAGCCGGCCCTGCGGCACCGCCTGCGACGCGATCCGCTGGACGACGTGGGATCCGGCGTACGCGTGCGGCGGGCGGTCGAGGAGCTGTTCGGCGAATGAGCGAGGGGGAAGGGAAACCGCTCTGGGACGATGCCGTCGAGGCGGCCGCCATCTTCTGCGTCGACCCGGCGGGTGTCGGGGGCGTCGCGGTCCGAGCCGGCCCCGGTCCGGTGCGGGACCGGTGGCTTGAGATGGTGCGCGCATCGTTTCCTGCCCCTTCGGCCATTCGCCGGGTCCCGGTGAATGTCAGCGACGACAGGCTGCTGGGCGGACTCGACCTGACGGCCAGCCTGCGTGCCGGCCGGCCGGTGGCCGACGCCGGCCTGCTGGCGGAGGCGGACGGGGGCGCGGTGATCCTTTCGATGGCGGAGAGGCTCGATCCAGCGGCCGCGGCCCGGTTGACGGCCGTCATCGACTTCGGCGAGGTGTGCCTGCAGCGGGATGGGCTGGCATTGCGCACACCGAGCCGATTCGGCGTGGTGGCCCTGGACGAGGGCATCGACGACGACGAGCGTCCGCCCTCCACGTTACTGGACCGCCTGGGCATCCATCTGAACCTCTCGAAACTCGGATTCCGCGACATCGGCGGTTCGGGCCGTTCAAGGTCCCGTATCGTGGCCGCCCGGCGCGCGCTGGCCAAGGTCGCGGACCCCCCCGACCTGGCGGAGACGCTTTGCCGCGTGGCGGCGAGATTCGGCATCGAATCGGTCAGGGCGGTGCTCTTCGCGCTGCGAACGGCTCGCGCCTCCGCGGCACTCGCCGGGCGGGAGGCTCTTGCGAACGAGGACATCGAGCGGGCGGCGCGGCTCGTGCTGGGCCCGCGCGCACTGTCCCTGGCGGAAGAACCGCCCGCCGAGGCGGAAACGGACGAGACCCGATTCGAGCCGCCCGGCGAAGAACGCCCGCCTTCGAGCGAGGGGGATGATTCCGAGGGTGATGACTCGCGGTCGCTCGAACTCCCCCTGGAAGAGATCGTCGTCGCCGCTTGTCGCGCGGCCCTGCCGGATCAACTTCTGAAGCCCGAAACCCGGGGCGCGGCAGTCCGAGCCGGGTCGCGCTCGCGCGCCCGGAGTCGGACCCCGGGCCGAAAGGCGCCCGGTTCGGTCGAGCGGGGCCGGCCGACAGGCGTGTACGCCGGCGCGCCCCGGCCCGGGTTGCGCATCAACCTGATCGAAACCCTGCGCGCCGCCGCACCGTTTCAGCGCATGCGACGGCGTGATTCGCGGCCGGGCGGCGAGGGGGGCGAGGGCGGTGAAGGCGGCGGAGCGGCCATCCGGGTTGCCCCGGAAGATCTTCGCGTGACCCGCCGCAAACCGCACGCGGTGAATACCACCATACTGGTCGTCGATGCCTCGGGGTCCTCCGCACTGCACAGGCTCGGAGAAGCCAAGGGGGCCGTGGAGTTGCTGCTTGCCGAATCGTACATCCGCCGCGACCGGGTGGCCTTGATAGCCTTTCGCCAGACCAGCGCCGAAACGGTGCTTCCTCCCACCCGCTCCCTGGCACGGGCAAAACGGGTGCTCGCGGGACTGCCGGGAGGCGGCGGTACGCCGCTGGCGGCGGGCATCGACGCTGCCGTTGCGCTCTCCGATTCGGTGGCGCGAAAGGGAGAGAGCCCGCTTACCGTCCTGCTGACAGACGGGCGCGCGAACGTCGCGCTGGACGGCGCCGCCGGGAGGGTTCGCGCCAGGGCCGATGCCTTGGCGGCCGCGCGCCGGCTGCGCGCCGCCGGCTACAGCGCCGCGTTCGTCGACACGTCGCCACGCCCGGGCAAGGACGCCGTCCGACTGGCCGGCGAGATGGGCGCCCGTTACGTAGTGCTTCCGCATGTGGACGCGCGCAACCTCGTGGGTACCGTGCAGCAACTGGCGGCGGGTGCCGCATGAGCGCCTGGTACGGCCAGGGTGCCGCCACGCGCCCGGAAACGGGCGTCAGCGAACCCGGCGCCGGTCAGCCCATGGAATCGGGTGTCATGGAGGCCGCCATCGATTCCGACACGGCAAACGGTCGCCTGGTCGCAGCCGGCGGTCATGAGTGGCGCATCAGGGAACTCGGCCGCGGGCCGGAGGCGCTGTTGCTCCACGGAACCGGGTCTTCCGCGCATTCATGGCGCGGCCTCAGCGCGATATTGGCGCGCCGTTTTCGCCTGTTGATGCCGGACCTGCCTGGACACGGCCGGACCGTTTCGCCACCCCATCTCAAGCTGGGTCTGCCCGCGATGTGCGAAGCCGTCGGCGGATTGCTCGGTCGGCTGAGGTTCAGGCCGAAACTGGTGATCGGACATTCGGCGGGTGCCGCGATTCTCGCGCGCATGGCTCTCGATGGCCGGATCGAGCCGGCGGCCCTGGTCAGCATTAACGGCGCCCTGCTCCCGCTGAGGGGAATGGCCGGACTGGTGTTCTCGCCGGTCGCCAGGCTGCTGGTATCGAACCCGATCGCACCCCGCGTCTTCGCTTGGCGTGCATCCCATGGGAATGTGGTCGGACAGCTGATCGAGAATACCGGGTCGAGGCTCGATGCCGAGGGTGTATCCCATTACAGGCGACTGTGCCGGGATCCCAGCCACGTGGCGGGTGCGCTCAACATGATGGCGAACTGGAGCCTGACCTCTATGGAAGAGGACCTTCCGCGGCTCAAGGTCCCCCTGTTTCTTGTCGTCGGGGAGAACGATTGCACGGTTTCGCCGGAACTGGCGGACCGTGTGCGCAGGCTCAATCCGGGGGCGCCTGTGGTCTCCCTGCCGGGGCTGGGCCACCTCGCGCACGAAGAGCGGCCGCGAACCCTTGCGGCCGTCTTGCTTGGCATCGCCAGGAACAATGGAATTCGACCGGCAAGGGAGGCCGATCATGGCGGCAGCACCTGACATCGCCGCTCGCCACCGCCCTTCCGCGGTGGTCATCGGCAGCGGGTTCGGCGGTCTCGCCGCCGCCATACGGCTCGGCGCCCGGGGTTACCGCGTGACGGTCCTTGAGAAACTCGATGGCCCCGGCGGACGGGCGTATGTCTTCCGGCAGGACGGGTTCACCTTCGACGCAGGTCCCACCATCATCACGGCCCCCTTCCTGCTGGAGGAACTGTGGGGGCTGTGCGGCCGCAAGCTTTCCGACGATGTCGATCTCAGGCCGCTGTCACCGTTCTACCGGATCCGCTTCCACGACGGGACGATCTTCGAGTGCTTCGGTGATCGGGAGCGGATGGAGCAACAGGTGGCGCGGCTGTCGCCCGGCGATGTCGAAGGTTACCGGCGTTTCCTTCGCTTCGCGGAACAGAACCTGAGCATCGGGTTCGAGCGATTGGGGCACAGGCCGTTTCGAAGCTGGCGCGACATGGCGCGCATCGCGCCGGACCTGCTGCGTCTGGGCAGCTATCGAAGTCTGTACTCCATCGTGCGGCGCCACATCAGGGACCCGCGGCTTCGCTTCGCGTTCAGCTTTCATCCCCTGTTCATCGGCGGGAATCCATTCGACGTCACCGCGATCTACAGCCTGATCTCCTCGCTGGAGCTTCGCTGGGGGGTGCACTACGCCATGGGGGGCACGGGGGAAATCGTCAGGGGCATGGTCGGACTCATCGAGCGGCAGGGCGGGTCGCTGCGGTTCGATGCGGAGGTTTCGGAAATCGTCGTGGAGCACGGCAAGGCCACCGGCGTGCGGCTCAAGTCCGGGGAAACGGTGACCGCCGATGTGACGGTCACCAACGCGGACGCCGCCTGGACCTATCGGCACCTGGTTCCGGGCGATGCCCGCCGCAGGTGGACGGACAAGCGGCTTGACAGGGCCCGGTATTCCATGAGCCTGTTCGTGTGGTATTTCGGCACCCGGCGCCGCTATCCCGGGGTCGCCCACCATACGGTCCTGCTGGCGCCCCGCTACGAAGGCCTGCTGCGCGATATCTTCCATCGCAAGATCCTGCCGCGGGATTTCAGCCTGTACCTGCATCGGCCGACCGCCACCGATCCGTCCATGGCGCCCGAGGGATGCGACGCATTCTATGTCCTCTCGCCCGTTCCCAATCTCGACAGCGGGACCGACTGGAACGAAAAGGCCGAAGAGTACCGGCGCGCCATCTCGCGGCACCTTGGCGATACCGTGCTCCCGGACCTGGAGGAAAACCTAATAAGCTCCCGGATCATGACCCCGGTCGACTTCCGTGATCGCCTGCTCTCGGTCAGGGGTGCCGGATTCAGCCTGGAACCGGTCCTGTCGCAGAGCGCATGGTTCAGGCCCAACAACGCCAGCGAAGACGTGGACAGACTCTACCTGGTGGGCGCCGGCACCCACCCCGGCGCGGGCGTGCCAGGGGTGTTGTCTTCCGCCCGTGTTCTGGACTCCGTGGTACCCGATGCCCATGCCATTGAACGGATCTGAAGCGCTGACGGCACATCAGCACGAGCACTGCGTCCGGCTGTTGAGGTCGGGCTCGACGTCGTTCTACGTGGCTTCGCTCCTGCTCCCGCGGCATGTACGCCAACCCGCGACCGCGCTTTATGCGTTCTGCCGTCTGGCGGACGACCTGATCGACCTGGACGACGCGCACGAAGAGGCGCTGGCCGAACTGCGGTGCCGTCTGGACTGCGCTTACCGGGGTTCGCCAAGGAACGACACCGTCGACAAGGCGTTCGCCGAGGTCGTCCGGCACTATTCGATACCCAGGACATTGCCCGAGGCGCTGTTCGAGGGATTTCAGTGGGACGCGGCCGGCCGCAGATACCCCGATCTGTCCAGCCTTCGTGCCTACGCCGCCAGGGTGGCCGGAACGGTAGGGGCGATGAGCGCCCTGCTGATGGGCGTCCGATCACCCCAGGTACTGGCTCGCGCATGCGACCTCGGGATCGCGATGCAGCTTACCAATATCGCCCGCGATGTGGGCGAGGATGCTCGAGCGGGGCGCCTGTACCTGCCGGAAGACTGGTTGCGGCTGGCGGGTATCGATCCGGACGGGTGGCTCGGGAACCCGGTCTTCACACCGGCGCTCGGGACCGTGGTGCGGCGCTTGCTCGCAGCTGCCGACGAGCTGTATCGGCGCTCCGAAGCGGGTATCGCGTCATTGCCGCCCTCCTGCAGGCCGGGAATCGGCGCCGCGCGGTTCATCTACGCGGAAATCGGCCGGGAAGTCGAGCGCCGCCAATACGATTCGGTCTCCGGCCGGGCGGTCGTCAGCGCACCCCTCAAGCTGCTTGCGATCATCAAGGCCCTGACGGGCCGCAGCCTGTCCGGCCTGTCACGCCCGCCGTTGCCGGAGGCGCGGTTTCTGGTGGAGGCTGCCGCCAACGCCGGCGCGCATCAGCCCGCGCCCCGTGACCTGGAGCCGGCGACCGCGATCGGCAAGGTTGCCTGGATGGTCGAGCTGTTTGAAAGGCTGGAGCGGCGCGAGTATCCGTACGCTCAGGAACGCGGCCGGAAACCTGCCTCGTTGTCGGATCCGGGGTAGCGGTGTCGAGTCCGCCGCAGGACGGCCCGCGGCATTCTGAAAGGCAGCAGGCACCGCACCCAGGCGGTGTCGAAGCGCCGCAGGCTGAGGCTTTCGTGAACGGCGGGGAGCGAGTTGCCCATCACCCTGGCGCGGATCAACGAGCGGGCGTAGAAGGGCGCGTCCTCGAGCGTCCTGAGCACCTCGGCATGACCGTCCTCGGCATACGTGGACCGAGGGATACGCCACAAGGTGCGGGCGAGACCCGTCTCGGCCGGCGCCTCGAACTCCCGAAGCCTGCCCTGCGGACTGAATTGCAGCGCGAGCACCTCGCGCGTCGAGGCGTGAGGCGCGACGCCGTACAGGATGATCGCGCCACCATCGGGCGTGTGCGCCCGCGACCAGTTCCAGTGACGGAACGATTGCTCCAGCGGCGCCAGGCCCCAGTTGGTGTCGAAGTAGCCATTGCCGCGCCAGCGCAAGCGGGGCTTCACAAGATCGACCTCGAGCCTGGCGATCGGCGCGATCGGACACCATTGGTGCTTCCGGTCCTCGTCCAGGGCGGTCGAGAAGCCCGCCGGAAACGAGGGATACAGTCGCAGTGTCCCGCGCACGCGGGTTGGCAGTGGCGCCGTGATTTCGTCGATCCGCACCTTGAGCCGGTCTTCTTCCCAAGACAGGGAACTGGGTCCGATGTCTATCCTGCAGCTTGAACGAACGACAGCGTCCTTGCCCCGCTCGGTCATCGCCCACAGCTTCCCTCCATCGCCATAGAGGGCAACGTTGATGGCGCTGTGCGCGAGCGGCTCGGCTGGTTTCGACCGGCGTGCCCAGGCGTAGTACGGCGAAAACACACTGCCCAGGAAACCGATGAGCGTGATGCCATGGTGGCCGTCGTCGCTCAGGCCGTCGACATACCACCACGCGTAACCGTTCTTCGGGAGTTCGACATCGAACCGCGGTCGTCCATCCAGCATGCTGCCGCGTGGCGGCCCGACAGCGCCGCCATGGGCACTCCCGGGCCCGGGTGCGCGCTGCCCCCGGCCAGGTACAACCCCGGAATTCGGGTCCTCGCGCCCGGACGCTGGAACGACGCTTTCCATCCGTGGGATGCCCGGCCGTACAGCGCGCCCCCCGTCGCCGGAAAGCGGCGCGCGAAGTCCGCCGGCGTGGTCTTGCGAATGTGCGACCGGTTTCCCGACAGTCGCAGGCCGCACGTCTCCAGCAGTCCAAACGAGACCTCTTCGCATCGCTCAACCTCCGAATGGGTGAATGTCCTTGTATCGCCGGTTGCCGGTGCGTTCACCAGGCACAGCAGGCGCTCGGGACCGCCGGCACCCGCTTGCGCGTCGTCACGGTCCTGGGCGCAGACGTACACGGTCGGCGCCGTCGGCAGGCGGTTCTCGTCGAATATGTCGTTGAACTCGCTGCCGGGGCGTCCTGAAAAGAATATATTGTGCCGGATCAGCGGAAATCCGGCGGTTCGGGTCACCATGGCCCAGGTCAGCGCGGATAGCGACCGGCTTGACCCGGGCACCGCGGCAACGGAGCCTGCGACCGCCTGACCGAAGAGTCCATCCGCAAGCGCAGCCACGTCGGCATTCACGATGACGGAATCCGCCGCGAGCCTTCGCCCGTCCGCAAGCCTTACCGCCGCCACACGACCGCGTTGGACGATGATTTCCCGCACTTCCGTGCGGTACTGAATGTCGACTCCGCGCTCCTCCGCCAGCCGGACCAGGCAATCCGCAAGCCGCCGCATGCCGCCCTCAACGAGCCAGACGCCCTCCTGCTCGACATGCGCCACCAGCAGGAGGGTGGCGGGCGCCAGGTGCGGAGAGGATCCGCAGTAGGTCGCGTAGCGGCCGAACAGTTGGCGCAGCCGGGGGTCCTTGAAGTCTCTCGCAAGCATCTGGGTCATCCGCTCGAATGGGCGGATGGCCATCAGGTTGCCCATACCGCGGAGTCCGGCGTCGAGCACCAGTCTTGCAACGCTGGGACCCGGCACGCCGATGAACGAGTGCTCGAGAGCGGTGTAGATCTGGCGGGTTTTCTCGCAGAACCGCAAGAACCGGCGTTGTTCCGCGGCACCGGCCAGCGTGCCGACCGCGTCCGCCGATCGACGGATGTCCGCGAACAGGTCGAACGTCGCGCCGTCCGGCCAGACGTGGCGGGCAAGGCGCTCGACCGGCTTCAGTGTCAGATGGTCTTCGAGCGATTCGCCGATATCGGCACACAGCCGGTCGAATACCCAGCGCATGGTCAACACCGTGGGTCCGGCATCGATGGACGCTCCATCCAGCCGTTCCACCCGGAGTTTTCCTCCCGCATGCCCCGCGCGCTCCAGCACCTGGACGGCAACCCCGCGGTGGGCGAGTTCCAGCGCGGCAACCAGGCCACCGATCCCCGCGCCTATGACGGCAACTTGCTCCAAGCCGTAGACCTGTTACGTGACCTTGACACGATTCCCTTGAATGTCTAGTCTACATTACACAAATAAGTGACAAAAATTATTTACACTTAGGAGGCTGAGCAATGCGCCCCATGGAGCGGTTCGAAAGGGCACTCGAACAAGCGGTGGCCGTCACCCAGGACGGGTCGGCCCCTGGTCAGTTGAGCAAGGCCGTCAGTTACGCGGTCTTCCCGGGAGGTGCCCGCATCCGGCCCCAGATCTGTCTCGCCGTGGCCGAGGCCTGCGGCGGCGGCGATGATGCCGTCACCGATGCCGGGGCCGCCTCCATCGAACTGCTGCATTGCGCGTCTCTGGTGCACGACGATCTGCCCTGTTTCGACAATGCCGAAATCCGCCGGGGCAAGCCTTCGGTTCACAAGGCATTCGGCGAACGTGTGGCGCTGCTGACGGGGGATGCGCTCATTGTCCTGAGCTTTCAGACGCTGGCCAGGGCCATCCCGCTCGACCCGGTGCGCGTGGCGGCCATCTTCGAGATCGTAGCCCAATCCGTGGGGCTTCCGTCGGGCATTGTCGCGGGGCAGGCCTGGGAAAGCGACCTGCGGGTGCCCCTGAGGCAGTATCAGCGCGCCAAGACGGGCGCCCTGTTCGCGGCATCAACAATGATCGGGGCCGCATCGGCCGGCGCGCAGCCGGGGTCCTGGCGCCTCTTTGGCGATCGACTGGGCGAGGCCTACCAGGTCGCGGACGACATGCTCGATGTCATCGCCGACCCCGTCGCGCTGGGCAAACAGGTTGGGCAGGACATTGCTCACGGGCGTCCCAGCGCCGCGCGGTCGCTGGGGTTGGCCGGGGCCGACGATAGGTTGAAGCAACTCATTGCCGCGGCCAGCGACGCCATTCCCCGATGCGCCGGCGAAGCGGCGTTGCGGGACCAGATGCTGGGCGAGGCAGAGAAGTTCCTTCTGAAGGGACTCTCCGCGGAAGCTGCCTGACCCCGATCTTCCCCGGTTTCGTCCATTGCCGCGCGTTCGCGTCCGCACACGTGGCCTTGATGGCGGGCAAACGGAGCCATACCACGAACAGTCTGGCGCATCTACGCAGTCGATTGCTCGTCAGCGGGCGCTTTCAGCGCTGGGCACTGCGGACCCCTCTGTTGAGGCGGGTCGCGAATCGGCGCGCGCGAGCCCTGTTCGATCTCTGCGCCGGGTTTGTGTACACGCAGGTGCTGCTGGCCTGCGTGCGGCTGCGGGTCCTTGAAAGGCTCAACGAACAACCACTGGCGTTACGCCCGCTCGCCGCGCAGCTGGCCCTGAGTCCGTCCGCCGCCGAAAGGCTGCTGCGCGCCGCCATTTCGCTGCGCCTCGTCGAGCGCGGCCGGAGCGGGCTGTACCGGGTCGGCCCGTTGGGCGCGCCGCTGATCGCCAACCCGGCGCTCGGCCGCATGATCGAACACCATGAACTGCTGTATCGGGACCTTCGCGACCCGGTGGCCCTGCTGCGCGAACAGTCGGTGGAAACCGAACTGTCCCGGTACTGGACGTATTCGCGGGCGGGCGGCCCGCACGAATCTGATCCGGAAGAAGCGGAACGCTATACGGACCTGATGGGCGCAACCCAGCGCCTCGTTGCGCAGAACGTGCTCGACAGCTACAGCGTCGGGCGCCACGCCAGAGTACTGGATATCGGTGGGGGTAACGGCACCTTCCTCATCGAGGCGGCCGAACGCTGCCCGGAGCTTGAGCTTTTGTTGTTCGAACTGCCGGCAGTCGCCGAAAAGGCGCGGCAGAACCTCCACGAATTCCTTAAGTCCGGTCGGGCCCGGGTCTTCGAAGGCGACTTCCTCAAGGACCCGCTGCCCAAGGGCGCGGACCTGATTTCCCTGGTAAGGGTCATTCACGATCACGACGACGAAAGCGCGTTGGCCCTCCTGCAATCCGTCTACGGCGCGCTCGCGCCGGGGGGCAGGTTGCTCGTTGCGGAGCCCCTGGCCGGGACGCCGGGCGCGGAGCCTGTGGGCGACGCTTATTTCGGGTTCTACCTGTTGGCCATGGGGCAGGGCCGCGCCCGTACCTGTTCGGAGCTCAAGTCGCTGCTGCGGCGCGCGAGATTCCGCCGGGTCCGCCGGATCAGGACCCGGCAACCCCTGATCACGGGCCTGATCGTTGCCCATGGGCAGTAAGAATTGCTTGACAGTATAGGACGTAAATCTTAGATTACACTCATTCGTCACAAGCATCGTGACGGTTTGGGGACGGCGGAAAAATTAACCATGAACGCGCTGGCCGTAGTGCTGGAACAGCCGAAATCCATCGCTTTGAACAAGCTTGAGCTCGCCGACGCCGGTGACGAGGATGTCATCGTGGACATGGAGTGGAGCGGTATCAGCGGCGGCACGGAGCGGCTGCTCTGGAATGGGCAAATGCCACCGTTCCCGGGTATGGGTTATCCCCTGGTTCCGGGTTACGAGTCTGTGGGCAGGGTCGCGATCGCGGGGGGCAACTCCGGTCGAACCAGGGGGGAGCGTGTGTTTGTGGGCGGCGCCAACTGCTACAAGGACGTTCGAGGCCTGTTCGGCGGGGCCGCATCCCGCGTCGTTGTACCCGGAAACCGCACCGTTCCGCTGAGCGATGGGCTTGCCGAGGAGGGCGTTCTGCTGGCGCTGGCCGCGACGGCGTCGCATGCCATTTCCATCGCCGGTTCGCCGCCCGATCTCATCGTGGGCCATGGTGTGCTGGGCCGAATACTCGCCCGCCTTGCCTGCCTGCGAGGCGGGCAGCCCACCGTCTGGGAAAGGGATGCCGGGCGGGTCGCGGGCGCGAAGGGTTACAGGGTCGTGCTGCCGCAAGACGATTCGCGCCGAGACTACCGGACAATCTGTGACGCAAGCGGGGACGCCTCGATCCTTGACAGGCTGATTCGCCGCCTGCAACCGGGCGGCCAAATCGTATTGGCGGGCTTTTACAGCGAACGGCTCTCGTTCGATTTTCCGCCGGCCTTCATGAAGGAGGCGCGCATCGTCGTCGCCGCGGAATGGCAGCCGGACGATCTCGCGACTGTGGCCGCCCTGGCCGCGTCGGGCGAGCTCGAACTTGTCGATCTCATTACCCATCGTTCGAACGCCTTGGCCGCTGAAGCTGCCTACCGGACCGCGTTCGAGGATCCCACGTGTCTCAAGATGATCCTGAATTGGAAGTAGCGCCCATGAGTATGCCCGCGGAAGAAGCAGCATTGGCGACAGTCTCGCTTGATCAGATGAGGGAGCGGCTCCGTGAGGAGGCCGCGGTCGAGCCGGATCCGGTAGCCACGTCGGAGCCGACAAAGGATACCCAGATCGTCGCCATCTACGGCAAGGGCGGAATCGGCAAGAGTTTCACGCTGGCGAACCTGTCCTACATGATGGCGCAGCAGGGCAAGAAGACGCTGCTCATCGGCTGCGATCCGAAGAGCGACACCACCTCGCTGCTGTTCGGCGGCCGCGCCTGCCCGGCCATTATCGAGACCTCGTCGAAGAAGAAACTCGCCGGCGACGAGGTGTCCATCAGCGACGTCTGCTTCAAGCGGGACGGCGTTTTCGCCATGGAACTGGGTGGGCCCGAGGTCGGACGCGGTTGCGGCGGGCGCGGCATCATCCATGGCTTCGAGACCATGGAAAAACTCGGATTTCATGACTGGGGCTTCGACTATGTGCTGCTGGACTTTCTCGGCGACGTGGTCTGCGGCGGGTTCGGCCTGCCCATCGCCCGGGACATGTGCCAGAAGGTCATCGTGGTCGCGTCCAACGACCTGCAGTCGCTCTACGTGGCCAACAATGTCTGCTCGGCGGTGGAGTACTTCCGCAAGCTGGGCGGGAATGTCGGTGTCGCCGGCATGGTCGTCAACAAGGACGATCACACCGGGGAGGCGCAGGCGTTCGCCGACGCTGTCGGCATTCCGGTTCTCGCCGCCATTCCGATGGACGAGGATATCCGCCGCAAGAGCGCCAATTACCAGATCATCGGCATCCCGGGCGGATCCTGGGGCCCGTTGTTCGAATCGCTAGCCAAAAACGTTGCCGAAGCGCCTCCGGTGCATCCCACACCGCTGACCCAGGACCAGCTGCTGGGCCTGTTCGACGGCGACGCGGTCGGTCGGGACGTGGTTCTCGAACCGGCGACGCTGGAAGACATGTGCGGCACAAGCGCGGTTGAAAAGCCGTCGCTGGAGGTCATTTACGATGCGGTCTGAGCCTGCGTCCCGAATCCAATGACTGACGAATCCCAGGAACCGCCAGAACATCGGCCCGGAAGCGAGGTCGTTTACGAGGACGTCGGCGCAACCGGCACCGGCGAGACCGGTTCTGGCGAACAAGCGCGTTCAGGTTCAGCCACGGCGGTCAACCCGCCCCCGCCCGTTGAAGGCAAGGGGTCGCGCGACCTCGAAGGCATCTCCTGCCACGGCGGCAAGGAGGAACTTCGCCGGGCAGCGGCGTCTGCCGGCAAGGGCGAGCAACTCGAACAGTTCGCCAGGGACTACCCGGTCGGGCCCCACGACCAGCCCCAGAGCATGTGCCCGGCGTTCGGTTCCCTGCGGGTGGGTCTGCGCATGCGCCGGACCGCCACCGTGCTGTCCGGTTCCGCCTGTTGCGTATACGGGCTGAGCTTCACGTCGCACTTCTATGGTGCCCGGCGCACGGTCGGCTACGTACCGTTCAATTCCGAGACGCTGGTCACGGGCAAGCTGTTCGAGGACATCCGGGATGCGGTCTTCAAGCTCGCTGATCCAGATCTTTACGACGCCGTGGTCATCATCAACCTCTGCGTGCCCACCGCTTCGGGCGTGCCGCTGAAGTTGCTGCCCGACGAGATCGACGGCGTACGGATCATCGGTATCGATGTACCCGGATTTGGCGTGCCCACGCACGCCGAGGCAAAGGACGTGCTCGCCGGCGCCATGCTGAAGTACGCGCGGGGAGAGGCTGAGCACGGGCCCGTACAGGCGCCGAGGGGCGGGCGCGCCCAGGCGCCCACCGTCACGCTGTTGGGGGAGATGTTTCCGGCGGACCCGGTGGCCATCGGCATGATGCTGGAGCCGCTGGGCCTGGCCGCCGGACCCGCGGTGCCCACACGCGAGTGGCGCGAACTGTACGCCGCCCTGGACTGCGCGGCCGTGGCCGCCATACATCCGTTCTATACGGCCTCGATCAGGGAATTCGAAGCGGCGGGCCGTCCGATCATCGGTTCGGCGCCTGTCGGCCGCGATGGCACCGCCGCGTGGCTCGACGCGGTCGCGGAAGCCTGCGAGGTTCCAAGGGCCAGGGTCCAGGCTGCCAGAAGACAGTTGCTGTCCGCCATCGACGAGGCGCTGCTGGGCGCGCCGATCAACTGCCGCCTTACGATATCGGGTTACGAGGGCTCGGAACTGCTGGTGGCCCGGTTGCTGGTGGAGAGCGGCGCGGACGTCCGTTACGTCGGCACGGCCTGCCCCCGGACGAGATGGTCGCAGCCGGACCAGGAATGGTTGAGCGCGAAGGGCGTGCAGGTTCAGTTCCGCGCCTCCCTGGAACAGGACCTGGCCGCGTTCGAAGAGTACCGGCCGGACGTGGTCGTGGGCACCACTCCGGTGGTGCAGAAGGCCAAGGCGGCGGGCACGCCGGCGCTGTATTTCACCAATCTCATCTCCGCCCGCCCGCTCATGGGTCCGGCGGGCGCGGGTTCGCTGGCCAGGATCATCGGCGCCGCCCTGGAAGGGAAGCACCGGTTCGACACCATGAAGGCCTTCTTCAGCGGCGTCGGCGAGGGTCATGCCAGTGGCGTATGGGAGGACGTGCCGAAGGACCGGCCCGACTTCCGGGAGCGCTACGCGAAGAAACTTGCCAAGCAGGCCGCCAAGGGACGGTCGGAGGCCATCCGCTGATGCTGGTTCTGGACCATGACCGGGCCGGCGGCTACTGGGGCTCGGTGTACGTATTCACTGCCATCAAGGGACTGCAGGTGGTCATCGACGGCCCGGTGGGCTGCGAGAACCTGCCGGTCACCTCGGTCCTTCACTACACCGACGCCCTGCCGCCCCACGAACTGCCCATCGTCGTCACGGGACTGGCGGAAGAGGAGTTGGGACAGAGCGGCACCGAGGAGGCCATGAAGCGGGCCCATGGAACGCTCGACCCCAAGTTGCCCAGTGTGGTCGTCACCGGGTCCATCGCGGAGATGATCGGTGGCGGCGTGACCCCCGAAGGAACCGGTATCCAGCGGTTCCTGCCGCGGACGATCGACGAGGACCAATGGCAGAGCGCGGATCGCGCCATGTACTGGCTCTGGACACAGTACGGCTCCAAACCGCGCAAGCGGACCCGGCGGCGCGCCCGCAAGGCCGACGTGAAGCCGAAGGTCAATATCATCGGCCCCGTCTACGGGTACTTCAACACCTGGTCGGACCTGGCCGAGATTCGGCGCCTGGTGGAGGGCATCGGGGCCGAGGTCAACCTCACCTTCCCGCTGGGTGCGCATCTGGCCGACGTGCCCTCGCTGCTCAAGGCGGATGCCAACATCTGCATGTACCGCGAGTTCGGGCGTACCCTCTGCGAAGCGCTGGACACGCCGTACCTGCAGGCCCCCATAGGCCTGACGAGTACCACCAGGTTCCTGACGGCACTGGGCGAGATCCTCGACCTGGATCCTGAGCCCTTCATCGAGCGCGAGCGTCACACGACCATCAAGCCGCTCTGGGACCTGTGGCGCTCCGTCACCCAGGATTTCTTCGCCACCGCCGATTTCGGGATCGTCGCCAACGAAACCCATGTCCGCGGCATACGGAATTTCCTGGAGAACGACATGGGAATTCCGTGCGCGTTCTCCTACGCCCGTCATGCCGGCAGGAAACCGGACAACGAGAAGGTCCGCGCCTCCATCCGAAAGCATGCGCCCCTGGTCATGTTCGGAAGCTACAACGAGCGGATGTACCTGGCGGAGATCGGTGCCAGTTCGATCTACATCCCGGCCTCCTTTCCCGGCGCCGTGATTCGCCGGCACACGGGCACGCCCTTCATGGGCTACGCCGGATCCACCTACCTCGTCCAGGAAATCTGCAACGCGTTGTTCGACGCGCTCTTCAACATACTGCCGTTGGGCACCGAGCTCGACAAGGTGGACCCGACGCCGGCACGGCTTGCGCGGGAACTGCCGTGGGACGGCGCCGCGAAGGCCTTCCTGGACGAACTGCTGGAGGCGCAGCCGGTGCTGACCCGAATCTCGGCGACGAAGCGGCTCCGCGATGTCGCGGAACGGGAAGCGCGCCTGGGCGGCGACGAACGGGTCGGGGTGGATCATGTCAATCGGGCCCACGAGGCATTCACGCGGGGGGTCGCGGCATGACGCCCGGGCCGATTTCCGCACGCGCCTCCCGCACTTCATTCAGGACACTGTTCCGGATCGGTCCGGGCGTGTCGATACCGAATTCGCTCACCCGCTGTTGCGGCGGGCGGATGCAGTCGTCGTGGCAGGATGCCTCGGCGTGCTCGCGATGCGCGGACATTGATCCGCAATATCAGTAGAAAGGACCAATCCGGAGGGTAGTTCCATGGCTGACTTGGATAGAACGGGAGGCTCGATCTCAGGGCTGACTGAACAGGAAGCGAAGGAGTTCCATACGATCTTCATGACCAGCTTCATCATCTTTGTTGTGATCGCCATCGTCGCTCACATACTTGCGTGGCAATGGCGGCCCTGGCTGCCCGGGCCCGACGGGTATGCCGCGATCGTCGATGGCGTGCAAGGACTTGTGACGCAAGTCAGATCATTTGTCGCTTAGGGAGGACTCGTCATGTGGAGACTTTGGCTACTTTTCGATCCGAGGCGGATACTCATCGCGCTCGGCACATTCCTGTTCGTACTGGCCCTGCTGATCCACTTCATCCTGTTGAGCACTGATCGGTTCAACTGGCTGGAGGGTGCGCAAATGGCGGCCGGCACGCCCCAGGCGACGACCACATTCGCGGATGAAGAGCTCGTCGCCCGCAGTCGTTCGGAGTAAGGACAAGCGCGGGCGGGAAAGGAACGGCGCGGTCAGCGCCGCCCTCCTTCATGTGAGTTGCTGGATCGGAGAGGATTGCGATCATGTCCATGCTTAGCTTCGAGAGAAAGTACCGCGTCCGCGGCGGTACCTTGATCGGCGGGGATCTGTTTGATTTCTGGGTCGGGCCCTTCTATGTCGGGTTCTTCGGTGTCACCACCATCTTCTTCACGGTGCTGGGTACCGCCCTGATCGTTTGGGGCGCATCCCAGGGGCCCACATGGAACCTCTGGCAAATCAATATCGCGCCCCCCGACCTGAGCTACGGGCTCGCACTGGCGCCGCTCATGGAGGGCGGTCTCTGGCAGTGGATCACCATCTGCGCCCTCGGGGCATTCGTTTCCTGGGCTCTGCGCGAGGCTGAAATCTGCAGAAAACTTGGCATTGGATACCACGTTCCGATCGCGTTCGGCGTGGCGATCTTCGCCTACTTCAGCCTGGTGGTCATCCGCCCCGTCCTGATGGGAGCCTGGGGGCACGGATTCCCGTACGGAATCATCAGTCACCTGGACTGGGTGTCCAACACGGGTTACCAGTACCTTCACTTTCACTACAACCCGGCGCACATGATCGCGGTTTCGTTCTTCTTCACGACCTGTTTCGCGCTGGCGCTGCATGGCGGCGTCATCCTTTCGGCGGCCAATCCGGCCCCCGGTGAGACGGTCAAGGGAGCCGAGGAGGAGAACACGTTCTTTCGGGATTCGATCGGTTACTCCATCGGTGCCCTGGGCATCCATCGGCTGGGCCTGTTCCTGGCGCTCAGCTCGGGATTCTGGAGCGCAGTCTGCATCATTATCAGCGGGCCGTTCTGGACCCGGGGCTGGCCCGAGTGGTGGGGCTGGTGGCTGGACCTGCCCATCTGGCGCTGACACAACGCAGGGGAATCGAAGTTGGCTGGATATCAAAGCATCTATAACCAAACGCAACTCAGGAACCCGGGAGAAACCGGCGTGCCGCTGCCTTCGGGCCCCTGGGTTCGTCAGGGCAAGCCGTTCTTCTCGTATTGGCTTGGCAAGATTGGCGACGCCCAGGTGGGGCCCGTCTATCTGGGCTGGACCGGGCTGACGTCCCTGTTGCTCGGATTCATCGCCATCGAGATCATCGGCCTCAACATGTGGGCTTCGGTGAATTGGGATCCCATCCAGTTCGTGCGCCAGCTTCCGTGGCTGGCGCTTGAACCTCCGCCGCCGGAGTACGGCTTGAGCCTGCCGCCGCTCAGGGACGGCGGATGGTGGATCATGGCCGGATTCTTCCTGACCGCGTCGATTCTGCTGTGGTGGGTGCGTACCTATCGGCGGGCGCGGGCGCTCGGGATGGGGACGCATGTGGCCTGGGCGTTCGCCGCGGCCATCTGGCTTTACCTCGTGCTGGGCCTGATCCGCCCGGTCATGATGGGTAGTTGGGCCGAAGCGGTTCCGTTCGGTATCTTCCCCCACCTGGACTGGACTGCGGCCTTCTCGCTGCGCTACGGCAATCTCTTCTACAACCCGTTCCACATGCTGTCCATCGCCTTCCTGTACGGATCGGCGCTGCTCTTCGCGATGCACGGCGCCACGATTCTTGCCGTCACCCGGTTTGGCGGGGACCGCGAGGTCGAGCAGATCGTGGACCGGGGCACTGCATCCGAGCGGGCCGCGCTGTTCTGGCGATGGACGATGGGTTTCAACGCGACCATGGAGTCGATCCATCGTTGGGCCTGGTGGTTCGCGGTGCTCTGTCCGCTGACCGGCGGCATCGGCATCCTCCTTACGGGCACGGTGGTCGACAACTGGTACATGTGGGCCGCGAATCACGGCGTCGCGCCCGCGTATCCGACGGTATTTCCACCAGTTGCCGACCCGGCCCTCACACCGGAGCCTGCGCCATGAAACGACGAACAACCGTACGGTGGGCGTTTGCGCTGCTGCCGCTGGGGCTGGCGGGATGCGAGCTGCCCCCGGCCGATTCGACGCAAACCGGTTACCGCGGCCTGGGGATGATCGAAATCGACCATCGGGAAAGCATGCAGGAACTGATCGCAGCCAACCAGGTGCCGGAACCGCTGCCCGCCATTCCCGCGGGTACGCCGCCGGCCTCGTCCATCTACACGAATCTCCAGGTGCTGGGGGACCTCAGCCTGGGCGATTTCAATCGGCTGATGGCGGCGATCACCGAGTGGGTGTCGCCGAATGAGGGATGCGTCTACTGTCATGTCGAGACCGACCTCGCGTCCGACGATATCTACACCAAGGTCGTTTCCAGGCGGATGCTCGAGATGAACCTTGAGATCAACTCCAACTGGGTCGACCACGTCGGAACGACCGGGGTGACGTGCTGGACCTGCCATCGCGGAGAGACGGTCCCTTCGGAGGTCTGGTACGCGACCGAGGGATTCCCCCGGGCAGCCGGCCTGACCGCCGGGTCGGCCGGTCAGAACGTGCCGGCGACCGCGGCCGGCCTGACGTCGATGCACTACGATCCGTTCACGCCCTACCTGGTCGAGGAAACGGAGATACGTGTTCAACCGCTGGAGGCGCTCCCATACGGGCCCGGGCGGTCCATTCAGGATACCGAAGAGACCTATGCACTGATGATGCACGTATCCGAGAGTCTCGGCGTCACCTGCACCTATTGCCATAACAGCCGGACCTTCCTGGAATGGGATTCCAGCACGCCGGCGCGCACCGTTGCCTGGCACGGTATTCGCCTCGCCCGTGAAATCAACAACGTGTACCTGGAGCCGCTTACCGAAGAACTGCCGCCGGAACGGCTCGGCCCCCTGGGCGATGTGCCGAAGGTCAATT
The DNA here is from genome assembly GCA_965221035.1 of Candidatus Rariloculaceae bacterium. GTDB lineage: Bacteria > Pseudomonadota > Gammaproteobacteria > Steroidobacterales > Rariloculaceae > UBA6522. The sequence goes on along the minus strand of OZ244860.1, from coordinate 1,332,206 downwards.
GTGAAACATGCCACCGGGGGCTGCCCAAGCCGCTCAACGGTATCAGCATGGTTCAGGACTATCCGTCGCTCGCCCCGGACACGACACAGTAGTTCCGCCCGGTTGACGACCACCGCCGCCCGCGCCGCTCCGCGTCGCGGATGTTCGTGCGGGCGATCTCCCCCTGCCCAGGGGTGATAGACTGAATCGACAGGCAAGACCAACAGGCGCGCATGGAAGAAGCTCCGGCCGTCCGCGACACTGTCACCGGTAGACCGGCAAGCGGCAAGACGAACCCGACCCTCCCTCTCTCGGCGGCATTGTGGGCGCGCACACGCGTGTTGCACCGCGAGGCGGAGAGCACCGGAATCATTCGTGATCTGATGGGTGGCCGCGCCACCCGTGAAGGGTACGCGTGGCTGTTGAGCAACCTGCTTCCCGTCTACGAGGAGATGGAATCTGTGCTGTCCGGGAGTCGACGCCCGGACAGCGTGGAATTGTTCGCCTTGCCCGGCGTCTACCGTGCGGCAGCGATCAGGGCGGACCTTGAGTTCATCATTGAACCGCAATGGCCACGGATCCCGTTGCTGCCCGCCGCCAGACGCTATGCCCGTCGTGTCCGCGCCGCCGGCCGGGATGACGGCGCGCGCCTCATCGCACATGCTTACGTACGCTATCTGGGCGATCTCAACGGCGGACGAATCATGGCCAGGATTCTCGCGGACAGTCTCCGGTTGCCGCGGGATTCGTTGCGCTTTTGCGAGTTTCCGGACATCGCGGATATCGCCGACTTCATCCTCGATTACAGGATGAGGATCGACCGTGCGGCCGAGGGGCTGCGTGATCGTCAATCCGTGGTGGACGAGGCGGCGGTGGCCTTCAACTGCAATATCGAGTTGTCCAGGGCGATCGGGTCCCGGCTCAGCGATCGCCCAGCGAGTGCGCGGACAGGTGCTCGATAAGGGCCGCCGCCCGGCTCAGCGAGGATTCGACACTGTCCAGCGCGTCCGGCAAGATGGCTTCGTCGCCGCCTTCGGCGATTTCGAGGGCCGCCAGCTCCGCGTTCTGGACGATGGCCGGCAGAAGCGTGCCGTAGGCGTCTTCCTGCGTCGAATTCTGCCTTTGCCGCGTCGACCGGTGCCGCTCCACCAGGGCCTTGTCGAAGCGCCGACGTGCGGCGCGCGCGGTCTTTTGCTCCGACAGGTCGGTGAACATCAGCACAAATCCCAGTACGCGCTCTTGTTTCGAAAACACCGTTTCGGCGCGCATCAGCATTGGGACGGACCGGGAGTCCCTGAACTTGACTTCGCCACGCCAGTCCTTTCCGTGGGCCTGAAGGTCTGCGAGACTTTGACGCACCCCGTTCGGGTCGGAGAACAGGCGCGGGAGTTCATCCAGCATCTGAAGGTGTCGATGCCCCGCCCGCAGCAGGTCGTCGAATGACTCGTTGACCAGGAGAATTTGTCCGTTCGCGTCGGCGATGACAACCGGTTGGGCCGATCGACGCACATGCTCCCTTACCTGATCGAACTGGTGTCTGGCCAGCAAGGTGCGAACGGACCGGAATTGGAGGATGACGTTCGCCAGGGACATCATGAGCTGTTGTCCGAACGCCAGATCCTGCGCGGTCCAAGACCTCGACTTGCCTTCCACGATTTGCCGCCACTGAGAAAACGACCGACGGGGTGACAGATCCATCGGATCGTCCCCGACCACGACGGACTTCGACGGGTCTCCACCCCAGACTACGGTTCTGACCTGTTCGGGCCGGAACCAGATCAGGTAGTCGCCGGGAGACCGGGACAAGGGTGCTGCCAGCATGCCGCTTGCGGCCGGTGAAGACTCCAGATCCGGTATGGCGGCGGTAATCTCGGTCGTTGCGAAGACCTGCTGACGCGGTTGCCGGTCCAGCCAGGAGGCGATCAACTTGAGTTCCTGACTGCCCGGCACGTCTCCGGTGGTTTGAATCTCGCCGTCCAGGAGCAGGGCGGCTCCGCTGGCATTCAAGGGTTCGAACAGGGTTTGCGGATTCTCGAACAGGGCTGATCGCCAGTCACCGACATGGGCGATGGACTTCACCATGGATTGCTCCAGGCGCCTCACCGCCATCATCGTGCGCGCGCGGGCGAAACCCTCCAGCGCCGCGATTCGAACACCGACGGCTTCCGCGAGCAGGTCGCAGACCGCGCGCAGCTCGTAGTGGATGACGCGGGGTGCGTAGTGGTGACAGGCAATCAACCCCCAAAGCCTGCCTCCGACCATCAGGGAAACCACAAACGTGGCCGCGACGCCCATGTTCTTCAGGTACTGGATGTGGATCGGCGACATGCTGCGCAGATAGCACATGGACATGTCCAGTTCCCGGCCGGTGACGGGCGAGATGCGCGGTGAAACACGGAACGGCGTGTAGGATACGTCCACAAGCGTCCTCACGCGATTGCGTTCGTAGAGGCGTCTGGCGATCTGGGGTATGTCCGACGCTGGGTAGCGGTTTCCGTAAAAGGCCTCGAGCTCCGGCTCCCGTTCTTCCGAGAACACCTCGCCGTGCCCCTCATCGTCGAAACGATAGACCATCACGCGATCATAGCCGGTCAGGTCCTTGAGCGTCCTGGCGGTTTCATCGCAGAGCGTTCGCAGGGACGAGAACAGGGAAATGCGTTGCAGTGCGGTGGCCAGTTCGCCGGACAGGTCGACAGGCGGTCCGGCCGGTTCGATCTCAACCACCAGCCCGCCCGTGTAGGGCCGATGCACCAGCACGTCGACCGGCTCGTCGCACGACTGCAATCGGCATCGTGCGGCTACCGGGATGTCCTGAAGCAACTGTGCCGCAAGGTTGCTGACGCAAGCGGCCAGTTCCGAATCCAGTTCCGCCAGCTTCAATCCCGGCGTCAGCCCGGGCACTCCAAACGTTTCGGCGACATTTTCGCTTGCCTGCACGACTTCATGCGCGGGTTCGGAGACCACCAGCAGGGCGCCGTGGGGTTGAATGGAACCGGCAAGGTGGATCTGCTCCAGTTCGCAGTTGGAGAGGACGGCCTCACCGAAGGCGGGCTTTGACTCCATAGTCTGCAAGGCGGTCAGCCTCCGACCTGTCTCTTGACGGCGGGTCGGCCGCCGTTACGACTTGGTTCGCGAGGTTGCGGCGTTCTGCTCCACGCCGTAGCGATTGAGCTTGGCGTAGAGACTCTGGCGGCTGAGTCCGAGCAGTTCCGCTGCCGCCGTTCGATTGCCGTCGGTCAGGAGCAGCGCCTCCTCAAGGTAACGCTTCTCGACGATGTCGACCGTATCCCTCACCAGTTTCAGCAAGGGTGTCTTGCCGACCGATCGAGTCAGCGGCTCCAGTTCCGGTCTTGCGCGCTCCGCGGCTTCGGTCGTCGTCAGACGTCTGCTGACGTCGCGCAGTATCATTCCGATGAACTGCGGGTGCGTGTCGCGATTGCCGATCGCCGAGATTTCCACCTCCGTGCTGGCTCCCAGCTCTCCTTGAATGGTAGTCGGAAACAGCCGGATGACGCCGTACTTTCCCAGATTGGTGAGCAACACGGCGAGGTCTGCACCCGGGCGTCCGAGCCATTTCCCGATTCGCTCTCCGATCACGCCGCCCTCGGCGCCCACCTGGGCGAGTTCCAGGAAGGCTTCGTTGGTCTGGAGTATCCGCCCGTCGTGGTCCAGCACGACGAAGCCATCCGGAACGCGGCGCATCAACTGCTCGACGGAGAATGCCGGGCTCGCTTCACGCCTGGTGAAGCCCGTGGAGTTCAGCTGCAGCAGGAATGTCTGCCAGGGTCTGGAACTGGTGATGGCGGCGCGCAGGAACCATGGTCTTCCTTCGCTGCCCAGGTGAACGACGACACCGGGCGCCTTGCCTTCGTTGCGTACGATATTGAGCATCGCCTTCAGCGGCTCGCGCTCGTCCTGCCTCACGTGTCGGAATATATCCCTGCCGACGATTTCGTCGGCATCGTCGGGGCCGAGACCGAGCGCCTGGATGGCCGCCGGATTGGCTTCCAGGACGCTGTTGTTCGAGGCCCGCAGCAACAGGACCGCATCGCTGGAGCCTTCCAGAACCAGCTGATAGCGTGTCTCCACTTCGCGCAGCTTCCAGTAGTCGTGCTCGATGGCCTGCTGGGCGCTGACAAGCTGCGCCTGGATTTCCGCGATTGCCTGGAGGTTCTTGCCGATGGCGATCAAGCCGTTCTGGTCATCGACGCGAACGGTCGTGTATTCGATCGGCAGCACGATGCCGCTGGGGAAGAGCTGATTGACCTGACGAAAGGCCGCCACTCTGCCGGACATCGCCTCGTCGATGATCCTTGAGACCTTGTCGCCGCCGATGTCGTCGACGGTGTCGGCCCACCGTCTTCCAATCCAGTCGCCCAGGTCCTCGCCAACGAGTCCGCTGGCAAGCGTTGCGTCCGTGATGACCCCTTTCGTGTCCAGCAGCAGCCTGATGTCGGGCTGGGGTGTGATCGTTTCGTTCATCATTTGGCGGCAAGGCGAATCTGCTGCAAGTATATCATCGGCGGGTCCTGTCAAGCCCTGGCGGATTCCCGTTCACGGGCACGGTTCCTGATGCGCATGCGCAGGCGTCCGAACAGCGACAAACGGTCCACCAGGAGCTTGCCGACAAGGTGGTCCATCTCGTGCTGAAGACATACGGCGTCCATTCCGCTGAGTTCGCGCGTGAAGGTCTCACCGTCGGGACGACTGGAACGCACTCGGATCTCCGTGGCGCGGACTACATTGACAGCGACTCCGGGCACCGACAGGCAACTCTCTTCCACCAGTCCGGGAGCGGAGCGCGTCAGGATTTCGGGGTTGATGTAGACCTGCGGCGCGGATGCGTTTCCCGAAAGGTCCATGACGACAACCTCGCGCCGCACGTTGACTTGCGGTGCGCTCAGACCGATGGCGTCGGTGGCGTACAGCGTGTCGAAAAGATCCTCGACCAGCCGGTTCAGGTCTTCGTCGAAATCGGTGACGGGGCTGGACGGAATCCGAAGCCGGGGGTCCGGGTATTCCAGGATGTCCAGTTGCGCCATGCCTGCGGTGTCCTACGGGGCTCTTTCGAGATCCATGGCCGGGCGGTCGGGAAATGACCCGCCTTGTCCGCCGGGCATTCGCCGGGCGATTCGGCTTGCCTCGCGTATCAACGGCGCCGACGCGACGATCGCGACGAACAGGAGAGCGATCTCCAGCGAGTAGACGGTGACGTAGCCGATGGCCGCGCCCCCGAGTCCCCAGAGATGTCCGGCGGAAGCCGCCAGCAGGTTGACTACATCCCTGATCGCACCGCTCAGGGCCATGCCCACACCGACCGCCGTTGCCTGCACCGCGCCCCAGGCGCCCAGCGCCAGCCCGGCCTGTTTCTCGGGTGCCCGGTTCATCGTCGCTGTCAGCGTGCCGTGACCGAACAGGGCGCCGCCGAAGCCGATCAGAAAGTTTCCGACGAGGAAAAGCGCGGGAAATTGCAGGGGCGCGGCGAGGATCACCATGGCGAACGCCGGCACGCCGACCAGGGCGCCGGTCCGTGCCAGGCGATACGGCCCGGCGCCCTGGCCGGGCACGTGGGAGGCGAGCATGAAGCCAAGCAGGCCGCCGAGTGCGAGCAAGGCGGTCAGCTTGGTCGTCTCGGCCACGGTCAGGTTCAGAATCTGCCCTCCGAAGGGTTCGAGCAGGATGTCCGCCATGCCGAACGCCATGGCGCCGATGCCCACCAGCACCAGGCGACGCACGGTCTGTCTGCCCTTGCAGAAAGCGACCCAGGATTCCCGGAAGGTTGGATCTCGGGCAGGGGGCGGACGTCCGCGCGGAGGTCGCCTGGACTCCTGTTTCCACATGGAAATCGCGTTGAGAAGCATCGTCGCCACGGCGGCGCTCTGGATCACCTGAACCAGTCTGCCATGGGTAAAGTTTTCCAGCGCCGCGCCGAACGCGGCAGCGCTTGCCATCATGCCGACGAGCAGCATGACGTACATCAGTCCGACCACCCTGGCGTGGGATTCCGGTGCGGTCAGGTCTGTGGCCAGCGCAAGGCCGGCCGTCTGGACTGTGTGCACGCCCGCGCCCACCATGAGGAAGGCGAGGGCTGCCGAAGTGTAACCGATCCACAGGGGAGCAGAGTCGGACTGCCCCTTGCCGGCGAGCACCAGCAGCGCAAAGGGCATGATGGCGAATCCCCCGAACTGCCACAGCGTGCCCTTCCAGATGAAGGGCACGCGTCGCCAGCCCAATTCGCATCGATGAACATCCGAGTTGAATCCGATCAGCGCCCGGAACGGGGCGAAGACCAGCGGCAGCGCGAGCATGATCCCGACCAGCGACGCGGGTACATCGAGTTCGACGATCATGACGCGGTTCAGGGTGCCGACGAGCAGCACCAGCGCCATGCCGACCGATACCTGGAAGAGGGACAGCCGCAGCAGCCGCCCCAGGGAAAGATCAGGCGTCGCAAGGTCGGCGAAGGGCAGGTAGCGCGGGCCGAGCGCGAGCCATTGATTGGTGAGACTTTGGCCGAGGCGATTCATACCGGAAACTGGCAGGCCACGCGACGCGTCTTGACCTGCCTACCGCATCAGGGTCCTGGCCGGGGCTTGTGTCAGCCGCGCTTTCGCCTGGTCAGTGGTCTGATGCCCAGGATCCTCGACAGCGGGGCAGGATTGCTGGACAACAATCGAAAACCGAAGCTCTTGTTTCCTGGTCCACCGGACCGCGTCAGCGTCGGAATTCGGAACATGGAAGACAGCGGCGCCGGGTTGCTGGACAGCAGCGGCAGGCCGAAGCTCCGTTTCCTGGGGCCCTTGGGTTTGGAAAGAGTCCTCATCCCGAACATCGAAGACAAGGGTGTCGCGCGACGGCTCAGCAACCCCATGCCGAAGAAGTTGGGCAGCGCATGATACGAAGAACTGACCAGCTCGGAACTGGATCGGCTGTCGGTCAGCACCGGCATTCCGATGAGATCCGAAAAAGGCGCCGCATCCTCGGACACGTATTCCGGGATCAGGTCGGTGTCCACGGGACCGCCAGCCTGCAACGCGTTCGATGCGCCTTGCCCCCGTCCGAACTGTGCCTTGACCGATACCACCGAACGGCCGTTCCGCAGACCGGAATAGCAGACTTCCGTGAGACTGCCGGCCCGCAGGAAGCCATTCCGGACCGCGGCCTCCACCGCCTCATCGTTGTCGGCCGGAGTCAAGATTGAAACCTCGTCCGCCAGAAAGCCGGCCGCATCCAGAGCGTCCACCGCGGCCATGGCGTCCTGTTCGGTTTCATACATTCTTGTGATCGTTGTCATTGCAATCCCCGAAAATCCTCAACCAACACTGTACACAACGGTCTGGCGCCTAAAAAAGCGCCAGACCGCGTCCCCCGAAATCACTCAACAGTATGGGATCAACCCCCGACCAGGAAGGAGGCAAACCATGTCGAATTAGACAGGATGCTGTAGTGAACAATGAGCGAGATCAACGCCACCGACCCTAAAAAGAGCGGCAGTCCTACCGTCGGATTGACGACGCACCAGATTCTACCTTGATTCATGGTTTTCCCCTTAGCCGAGCCACGGTGTGTACAGATACGCGAGGAAATGCGCGATCAGGGAGATCACGAAAAATACGCGAGCCCCGTCAATGACGTGCTTGTGCAGTTCTTCGGATTCCTTGATCGTCAGCCCCGTAGGCCACACTCGGTCCGGATCGTCCAAATCAGACATTTTGTTTCTCCAAGCTAAACCAACACTCAATACTCACGGCCGTTTCATTCACAACTTTCGGGTTGCGTGTCTTGTCTGGCTATGAGTGACTCCGAACAATAGTGTCCTGTGACCGGAATGTCAACAATTCCTGTCACATTAAGTTGTATTATTTTATTGACACTCTAGCCGAAGGCCGAGGGTGCGCCTGTCGGGTCCGGGTGGGTGTCCGGTGGGACTGGCCGGCTGCCTTGACGCGCAGGTCGTGAATTCGGCGAACCGCAGGTTGCAATTGCGGCCCATGATGGCAAAAATTCCCGCATGAGAGTCAGGGCATGGATCCTTGTGCTGATGCTCGCCGCATTCGCGGGCGGCTCCGTTCGTGGCGCTCCGGACTTGCTGCCGCCCTGGGGGGAATGGGCGGTGTCCATTGTCGGGCTTGCCCTGATTGCGGTCATCATCTGGAAGGAACGGCGGCATCGCAAGTAATGGTGGAAGGCTTCCTGTGCCTTGACCGTCGGCTGCCCGGGGTGCGATGAGTACGGTCGCGATCAACCGAATCGCGGTTGTGGTGGCGTTCACGATTGCCGCCCAGGGTGCCTGGGCCGAGTGGGAAGGAAACGTGGACCTGGGAATCTCGTTTGCCGCCGGCAACACGGAGTCGCTGGACACCGACCTGGCGATCGATTCGATCCGGGATGGCGAGCGTTTCACCCACGAATTCGACCTGACCGCTTACCGCTCCGACATATTCGCCGACCTCGGCGGGCCCTGGATTCGTGCCCAGAACGTCGTCGATGCCGACTACGCCATGCGCTTCAGGCGCCGGGAATCGCGCTGGTACGGGACCGTCAATGCCGACGCCTACTACGATCTCGGGCTGGACTGGCGGTTCACGGGAAGCGTTGGCGGAGGCATGCAGCCGGTCGACTCCGAACGCCATGCCCTGATCGTCGAGATGGGCGTGGGCCAGACCGCCCAGCGCGCCACGAATCAGGCGTTCGAATTCGGTGAAACCGCCTGGCGCTGGTCGCTGGAGGGACAGTGGTGGCTGATTCCCGAGCGGCTGGAACTGTCTGCCGGCGTCCGCGGGCTGCATATCGCCGGACGTGGCGACATCTACGACGGAGAAACCGTCCTGCGCCTGGTCGTGCTTGGTCCGATGACGGCCGGTCTGCGCGTGGATGTGCACCGCGAAACGCGGCCGCTCCCCGGCAGGGAACCGACCGACATCCTGGCCCGTCTCACCCTGGGGGTGGCGTTCTGACCTGAACCTATAGTCCCGACAGTCGTTCTGCCGCGTCTTTCAGGGTTGCGGGTTCCTTGGCGAAACAGAACCTGATCTGGCGAGCTTCGGGCGGGCTTTCGTAGAACGCGGACACGGGAATGACCGCGACCCCGTGTTCTTGCGTGAGCCATCGGGCCATCTCGGTGTCGGGCAGGTCGGAGACGTCGCTGTAGTCGGCCAGCTGGAAGTAGGTGCCCGCCGAGGGTGTCAGCCGGAATCGCGAGCGCTCCATCAGCCGCAGGAACAGGTCGCGTTTCTCCTGGTAGAAGTCCGGCAGACCCAGGTGGTGCTCGGGGCATCGGGCCAGGTAATCGGCCAGCGCATGCTGCAGCGGCGTGGCCGTGGTGAAGGTATTGAACTGGTGCACGCGCCGGAGCTCCGTCGTCAGGGCCGGCGGCGCGACGCAATAGCCCACCTTCCAGCCGGTGGCGTGGTAGGTCTTTCCGAAGGAGAAGACGGCAAGACTGCGCGGCGCCAACGCCTCGTCCGCCAGCACGCTGGCATGGCGCCGACCGTCGAAGACGATGTGTTCGTAGACTTCGTCGCTCAGAACGCAGGTCCCGTACGGAGCGATGAGGTCGGCGAGCCGTCGGAGATCCTCGTCATCGAGCACCGTGCCCGTGGGGTTGTGCGGTGTGTTGATGATGACCAGCCGCGTTCGCGGATTGAGGCGGGTTCGGATGCGCTCCCAGTCCAGTTCGAATCCCGGGCCGATCAACGGGATGTGTACCGGAATGCCGCCGGCGAGGCGGACCGCCGGGTCGTACGAGTCGTAGGCGGGGTCGAATATGATGACCTCGTCGCCCGCCCGGACGATTGCGTGGATGGCGCAGAACAGCGCTTCGGTGCCGCCGCTGGTCACGGTGATCTCGGTGTCGGGGTCGGTATGGATCCCGTAGAGACTGGCCAGTTTCCCGGCAATCTGCTCGCGCAGGGACGCCACTCCGATCATGGGCGGGTACTGGTTGCGGCCGGCCTTCAGGTGATGGCTGACCCGTTGCAGCAGTTCGTCCGGCGGTTGAAAGTCCGGAAAGCCTTGGGATAGATTGATCGCGCCGCACTCCTCGGCGAGCCTGGACATCACCGTGAAGATGGTCGTCCCTATGCCGGGGAGCTTGCTCTCGGGGGCGGACATGGTGTTGCGTAGTGCTGTCACGGGCGCGTGGACTCTATCATCACCTGCGACGTTATTCGATTGCCTGTCATGTGAGTGATTGATGAACGAAAGAAAACGATCGGGCCTTTCACTGGCCACACTGGTCCTGCTCGGCGGGTGCCAACCGGCGGAGGTTACCCGGGCACCGACCGAAGGTTCCGAGCCGCAAACGCCGCCGCAAGCCGTCGAAGACCGGCCCAACATCCTGGTCATCCTGGCCGACGATCTTGGCTTTACCGACGTCGGATTCTTCGGCAGCGAAATCGCAACGCCGAATCTGGATGCGCTGGCGATGGAAGGCCTGCGCCTGGCCAACTTCCACGCCGCCCCGAACTGCGCGCCGTCGCGGGCGTTGCTGATGTCGGGAACGACCAATTTCGAAGCGGGGGTCAGGAGGCTGGATGACCCGGTGCTCCCCGACGTCGCCAACCTGCCGGAGCGGCTTCGGGCGGCGGGTTACCAGACCTTCATGGCGGGCAAGTGGAACCTGGGAATCGCCCCGCAGGACGGTCCGGCCGCGCGTGGTTTCGATGCCTCATACGCGCTGATGAAGGCCGGTGACAATCACCTCGGGCCGAGCGTGTTTTCCGGCAGTCCGCCCGCCTACGAGGGTTACTACACGCACCTGGAGAACGGCGAACCCGCCGATCTGCCGGATGGCTGGTTCTCGACGAGCCTTTACACGGACAAGCTGATCGAATACCTGCAGGTCCAGGGTCGCGATACTCAGCCGTGGTTCGCCTACCTGGCCCTGACGGCGCCCCACTGGCCGCTGCAGGTTCCGGACGACTGGATCGACCGGTACGCCGGACGATACGACCAGGGCTACGACCACCTGCGCGAATCCCGCTACCGGCGGGCGTCCGAACTGGGGGTCTTCCCGGACAACCTGACCCTTGAAGGCTATGTGGGTCAAGCCGAGCCCTGGGATTCCTTGCCCGCGCAGCGGCGCGCGATTCGTGCCAGGTCCATGGAAATCTATGCCGCCATGATCGAAAACATGGACATGCACATCGGCCGCGTGATCGATTTCCTGAGAGCCTCGGGTCAGTTGGAAAATACCGTGATCCTGTTCGCCTCGGACAACGGCGCGCCGCCCGAAGACCTTGACTTCCAGCCGCGTACGCTGCCCCGGATTGACACCGACAACAGTCTGGCCAACATGGGCCGGGCCGGTTCCTTCACGGTGAACGGCCCGGGGTGGAGCGAGGCCGCCATGGCGCCCTACCGGGCCCTGAAGGGCGCGCTGTTTTCCGGCGGAACGATCGTGCCGGCCTTCATCCATCACCGCGACGTGGCCACTCCCGGCGGCATCGAACGGACCTACCTGACGTTCATGGACATACTGCCGACCCTGCTTGAAGTGGCGGGCCAGCCCCCTCCGGGAACCACTTTCGAGGGGCGCGACGTACTACCGGTGCGCGGCCGTTCCTTCTGGGACCTGGTCACCGGGCGCGGGAGCCCGGCGCGCGACACCGGCGAACCCGTACCGTGGATGACGATGACCACGACGGCGCTGGTTCGCTGGCCGATGAAGGTTGTCGCCGAAGGTAATCCGTTGGAGGGGCAGCCCCGCTGGCAACTGTACGACCTGGAGGCGGACCCGGGAGAGCGGCAGGACCTGGCCGGCGAGCTTCCGGAAACGGTCTCTGAACTGTCCGGGCTCTGGCTGGAGTACGCCGAACAGGCAAACGCACGATAGGCGGGCCCGAGATGCGGAAAACCGGACCGTGATTCCGGGTTTCCAGGTTCACCGGGGTGGCTACTGCACCAAGGAGCCGCCAGACCTGAACTTCAGCGGTGGCTAGTGCACCGAGGCGCCGCCGGACCTGAACTTCTGCGATACTCAGCGGCCCTTGCCGATCAACCGCTTGAGGGGCAGGGACGCAATCGCCAGGATCAACCCGATACCCACCGACGTCATCACGATCTGCGTGTAGAGCCCGGGCATGGCCTCGACCGCGTCGGCCCGGAACTCGCCCGCGATCAGGCCCGCGAGCACGGCTCCCAGGGATGCCGACAGGAACCACGCCCCCATCATCTGGCCGACGAAGCGCCTTGGCGACAGCCTGGTCACGGAACTCAGGCCCACCGGGCTCAGCGCCAGCTCGCCCATGGTGTGCAGCAGGTACGTGAAGATGAGCCAGGTGGGCAGCACCGTGTCGCCGCGAACCACCAGCCGGGCCGCGAAGATCATCACCGCGAACCCGAGTCCCAGCATGACCAGGCCGGCGGCCGCCTTGAGCACCGGGTTGGGATCCAGCTTCCGCCGCGCCAGGGCCAGCCACATCATTGAATACACCGGCGCCAGGATGAGTATGAACGCCGGGTTGAGTGCCTGAAACCAGGTTGCGGGGACGGTGAAACCACCGAAATCTCGGAGCGTATAGCGTTCGGCAAACAGGTTGAGGGACGAACCGGCTTGCTCGAATCCCGCCCAGAACACGGTGGCCGCAAAGATGAGCACGGCGATGATGACGACCCGGTCCCGTTCCGCCGGATTGAGCTTGCCAAGGCCCAGAACGTACCCGAAAAAGGCCACGGTGACGGCGACGATGACATAGCTCGCGCTGCGGGACAGGCCCACGGCGTCGTATCGGATCATGCCCGTCAGGCCGCCCGCGAGGAGTATCGCGAGCCCCGCCAGCGCGACCCAGACGGACAGCCATGCGCGGCGCCTGAACGCCGTGTCGACATCGGCGGCGCGCGCCGGTTCAAGTCCCGCCGCGCCCATGTGCTTGCGGGTCAGGGAGAACTGGATCAGCCCGAACAGCATGCCCACACCCGCCGCAGCGAATCCGTAATGCCAGTTGTGCGATGCAAGCCAGCCGCAGGCCAGCGGGCCGAGGAACGCGCCCAGGTTGATGCCCATGTAGTAGATGGTGAAGCCGCCGTCCCGCCTCGGGTCGCCGGGCGCATAGAGTGCGCCCACCGCGGCGCTGATGTTCGGCTTGAGCAGTCCGGTGCCCAGCGCGATCAGGACCAGCCCCAGGAAAAACGTCGGAACACCCGGAATCGCGAGCATGAAATGGCCGCTCATGATCACGATGCCGCCGTACCAGATCGCGCGCTGGGCTCCCATCAGCCGGTCGGCCATCCATCCCCCCGGCAGGGACAGCAGGTACACGGCGGCGGTATACAGTCCGTAGATTGCGGTGGCGGTCTGGTCGGTGAGCCCCATCCCGCCGTCCTGGATGGCCGCCACCATGAACAGCACCAGCAGCGCCCGCATGCCGTAGTAACTGAAACGCTCCCACATCTCCGTCATGAAGAGCGTGAGCAGGCCCCGCGGGTGGCCGACCCAGGTGGTTTCCGCCGGTGCGGGTCGCGTGGTCGCGCCCGCCGTTGGCGCCGATGGTGGTGTCATCCCGCCGATCCTTCCGCTTTTTCCGGTTCTTCCTTCGCCTCGCCCGGTTTGACGAGCACCCTGGCCAGAAGCAGTCCGCCTTCGTAGAGCAGATAGACCGGTACGGCAAGCAGGGTCTGGGAGATGGCGTCCGGCGGTGTCAGCAGCATGCCGACCACAAACGCCCCGAGAAACACGAACGGTCGCGCCTTCTTGAGGGACGCGGTGGATACCAATCCGCTCCACACCAGCATCACCGTGACGATGGGCACCTCGAACGCCAGACCGAAGGCGAAAAAGATGGTCAGGATGAAGTCCAGGTAGGACGCGATGTCGGTCATCATGGTCACGCCCTGGGGCGAAACTGCGGCAAAGAACGAGAACATCAGCGGAAACACAACGAAGTAGGCGAACGACACGCCGGTGTAGAAAAGCACGATGCTGGCGAACAGCAGCGGGAAGGCGAAGCGCTTTTCCCGGCGATAGAGGCCCGGCGCCACGAATTGCCAGGCCTGGTACAGCACCACGGGCATGGCCAGGAACACGGCGACAAACAGGCACATCTTGAACGGCGTCAGGAAGGGCGAGGCCACCTGGGTGGCGATCATGGTGGCGCCCTCCGGCAGGCGTTCCATCAGTGGTGTCGCGATGAGCGTGAATACGCGCTCGGCGAAGGGTACGAGGGCGATGAACAGCACCAGCACGGCCGCGGCGGACCGGATCAGTCTGGACCGCAGCTCCACCAGGTGGGAGAGAAGCGTTCCCTCGGCGAGCTGTTCTTCCGCGTTGGAGGATTCGGCCGGGCTCATTTTGGCCCAGCCTCGGGGGCTTCGCCTGTCTGGTCCGACGCCTGAACGGTTCCTGGGGCCGAATCGGTCGAACCGGCTTCCGCATCTCCGGTTGCGGGTGTTTCCGCCGAGACTTTCGGGTCAGGGTCCGTCGCCGCCTTGGCGTTGGCCGGGATGCTCGTGGGCGTGTTGCCTGTCCTGGTCGTTGTCTTGGGTCGCTTGGCCGCGCGATTTCGGGGCATGACGCCGTCCCGCATCAGGTCTTCCAGCTCCAGTTCCCGCTGCAGCTTGCGACGAAACTGGTTGGCGGTTCTCTGGGCCCGGCCGATCCAACGGCCGATCTGCGCCGCCACCCGGGGCATGCGTTCCGGGCCAAGAATCATGAGTCCCATGCCAAAGATCAGCAGGAGCTCCCAGAAACCGACGTCGAACAACCCTTTGTCCCTCCGATTGGTTGACGGATCATCCCTTGTACGCACCCAATGTGATTCTTTTCCGCAAAGGAATCAAGCTTGGGGAATTCCGTCCGTCGTTCGTCACCTTGCAGTCGTGCTGCGACCGGCACAACGGTTGATTTCGAGTCACCAGTGTGTACACAATTGAATACACGATCGAACAACGGAGTGCCGGCATGGACTTTGTCAGCGTTCGTGACTTGCGCACTCGGACTGCTGCAGTCTGGGATGCGCTGAACAGGGAGAAGGATCTGGTCGTGACCTCGAACGGCAAGCCGATTGCCGTTCTGACGGCGACAAACGCATCGACCCTGGAAGCTTCGTTGGCGGCACTTCGGCAGGCTCGCGCCCAGTTGGCGGTTGCGAAGATGCAGCAGCGCGCCCTTGACACCGGAGCCGACAGACTGACCCTTGAGGACGTCAACACCGAGATCGAGGCCGTGAGGCACCAACGGTCCGAATGAGGATCGTCATCGATACGAATGTGCTGGTCTCCGGACTTCTGTCGCCTTTCGGCCCGCCCGGCATCATCGTGGGAATGTTGGCGGCCGGCAGGCTGTGTCCCTGCTACGATGCCAGGATTCTCGCCGAATTCGAGGCTGTATTGAACAGACCGGCATTCCCGTTTCGCGATGATGAGGTCGCTGCGTTCATGGATCAGATCCGTTCGGGAGGAGAACTGGCGGGTGTAGAGCCCCTGACCTTCCGGTTGCCCGACCCGAACGATGTGCCGTTCCTCGAAGTCGCCGCCTCGGCGATGGTTGAATTACTCGTGACAGGTAACCTGAAGCATTTCCCCAGGGACTCTCGCCACGGCGTCCGCGTGGTGTCGCCGAGAGAGTTTCTGGACTCCGGTCTCCGGTGAACCGCCTTCGAGCTGCATGCGATATGCCCAAGGCGCAACGTGACGCGCCAATTCGATATCATCCGATGGATGCAATTCCAAGTGGGCCCGCGCTCAGTGCGTGCGGAAGTGGGCCCGCAATCAATGCGTGCGACACGCAACCCGACGGAGAAGACACATGAACGATACGCCTGCGCCCGTGATACCTGCGTTCCTCGCCTGCAGTCTGCTGGCCACCGGAAACGCCTGGTCACAGGAGTTGGCCGAACTGGTCGAACGGGGCGGCGAACTCTTCCACTCTGAAATCGGCTGTCACGTGTGCCACGCACCCACGGGCGAAGGGCTGGTGGGTCCGAGCCTGCTGTTCGGCCCGACCCCCGTCGACATTTTCGATCAACTTGAAAACAATCCCGTGATGGGCGTCATCGTCAGCGAGATGGCGCCGTCCGACGACGATCTCGCCGCGATCTCGATGTACATTCGCTCGCTCGCCGGACTGCCGCTGGACGCGGACCTGCCCCAAGCGTGGCTCGGCGACCTGGAGACAGTGAAGGCCGGTCGGGCAACGGACTTCGAATTCGAGAAGACGGCCCGTGATCTGCAGATCGAAGCCATCGAAACCTTCGAGTCGCTGCAGGCGACCTGGACGCGCCGTTCCCGGGAAGGCAGCCTGCTGAGCCACTACGACGCACAAGTGCTCGCCAGGTACGATCCGGGCGAGCCGAAATTCACGCCCGAGCCGGGCAGGACCTACTTTTACGAGAATATCGGCGCATCGAGCCGGCCGGCGGTCCTGTTCGAGGGCTACGAGTTGCCGACGAGCAGCGCGGTCGTGGTCGGCGACGCCGAAACGCGGCAGGTGATCGCAAGCCATCCGCTGCCCGAATCGCTTCGCGGCGCCGTTCACACCACGGTGGTCTCGCCCGACGGGCGCCACGTCTACATCGTCGGCCCGCGTCCGGCGGGCGCGGCGGAACTGACGGGCGGCGGCATCGATCCGGAACGGCCGGCCTGGGTGGGTCGACTCGGCACGTCGGCGACCTTGATCAAGGTGGACGCGGTGACGCTGCAGCCCGTCGCCCAGATCGACATCGGCGGTCGCCTGCACCACGGCCAGATTTTCCGCGACTATCTGCTGCTGGACATGTTCGGCCGCGATCAGGGCGGACTCGCGCTGATGCTGCTCGACCCGGATACGGACGAAATCGTCGGCGGCGTGCTGGACGCGGACCTCGGCGGATACGCCTACACGGTCTGGACCGATCCGGACTACGAGTACATCTACGCGCTAATGGAGCCGGCGGGCTATGCGCCGGGCCGCGCCACCGGCATGTTCAGCGCCATCAGCATGTACCAGGGCCGGCTCATGGCCATGCGTCCTTACTGGATCGCCAGGATCAATCCGGATACCTGGGAGGTCGAGGCCGAGTTCCCGATCCCGGGCTACCGGCCCAACTGGGCGTTGGTGGATTCGGCCAAGGAGCACATCTACGTCATCAATTCCATGTCCAACGCCGCGAAGATGGACATCGAGACGGGCGAGGTCGTCTGGACCAACGGCACCGGCATCGGGCCCTACGGAGGTGCACTGAACGCCGACGAGACCGAACTGTGGATTGCGGACAAGGGTGAGGCCGCCGGCCATTTCGGCAGGACGCTGACAGTCATCGACGCCGAGTCCGGGCAGCACCTGGAAACGCTGTTCGGCGGGTACATGGTCGACCATGTGCTGCTTGCGCCCAACGGCCGGGAGATGTGGGCGACCAGCAACGCCGAAGGACGGCTGTACGTGTATGAC
This sequence comes from Candidatus Rariloculaceae bacterium, assembly GCA_965221035.1. Classification (GTDB taxonomy): domain Bacteria; phylum Pseudomonadota; class Gammaproteobacteria; order Steroidobacterales; family Rariloculaceae; genus UBA6522. The sequence continues at coordinate 1,314,862 of OZ244860.1, read as the reverse complement.
GCGGCATCCCGCGAGCTGATCGATCGAATCGACATGCCCGGCAACGGAGATGCGCATGGCCTGGTGTGGGTTCACTACGACGACAACGGCGTACCGCGCACGGTGCGCGACCAGGGCAATTTCCACAATGGCGTGAACCCCATGCGGGGCGCCGCGCTCGACTATTAGCGATCTTTCGGGTCGACTGCCCGTACCTCGCGCGTCCCCGACAGCCTGTTCGGCCACGGCGCCGAACGATGTTCAGGTTCAGGTCTTGCTGTCCTGACCCTCCCGGCGCCGCTCGGCGAATTCGGCGTCCGGCTCGGCGGTTTCCAGGCGAGGACTCTCGGCGGATTCGCCATCCTTTTCCTCGTCGGCCTCCATGGCGCTGCGGAAACTCTTGAGGGCGCCGCCGAGGTCGCCGCCCAGGGTCTTCAAGCGCTTGGTGCCGAATATGAGCACCACGATCAGCAGCACAATCAGAAGCTGCCAGAGGCTTATGCCGCCAAATCCCATCGATTCGCTCCCATGCCTGTAGGATTCGCCAATGATACGCGAAAGCCGTCCGCAAGCTAGCTTGCCGGCGGGACCCTGAGCCAGAAGGTCATCGGTCCCTCGTTGCGCAGATCGACCTGCATCACGGCACCGAAACGGCCGGTCGCAACCGGTACCGGGGCGTCGACGCCCAGTTGCGCGACGAAGTCGAACAATTCCCGGCCCAAGGCCGGCGGGGCTGCCTTGGAGAAGCCCGGCCGATTGCCTTTTCGGGTGTCGGCGGCCAACGTGAACTGCGGCACCAGCAACAGGCTGCCGCCCGCCTGCACCACGTTCAGATTGATGCGCCCGCCGTCGTCTTCGAAGATGCGGTAGGCCAACAGGCGTTCCATCAGCCGTTTCGCCTGTGCCTCGGTGTCACCGGTCTCCACGGCGATGAAAACCAGCAACCCGTCGCCGATTTCGGCGATGGTGCAACCCTCCACGGTCACGCTTGCCCGGCTGACCCGTTGCAGCAATCCGATCAATGAACCAACCCCTCCGGCGCAGTCCAGGTGACAGTCATCTTACGTTGAATGGTAACGTGGCGATGGTGCGTTCCTTGAATTGGAAAATTGCCCCGGCATGCGGTGTTTCACAGGCGGAATTGCAGTAAACTACAGTGCTTGAGCGGACAGATGAGGGATTTGCCTCACGCCCGCACCATCTCGCTGGAGGGATCCCGGCGAGCAAAATGCAATGCTAAAACCAAAAAAGGCAGCACCAATAGGCGGGCGTCCGGTTCAGTCAGCGACACTACCGCCAAGCACCGTCCAACGCGCCTGCTTCAAGCATCCCGCGCCCCCCGCCCCAGCAGCGGATCGCTGGGTGGCCACACAGCCAGGAGCAACCTGACCTTGGCCAAACGCCGCCCGATGCTGCGCAAGTTCACACTGGGCCTCGTTGCGTCCGTGTTGTCAGCGCTGCCCGCTTTCGCCGAGGCCCAAGCCCTCCCCGCCACGCCCGCCAATCTCTCCGCCAGCGCCGGCGACGCGCAAGCCACCCTGAGCTGGAGCAACCCGAACGACTCCAGCATCACCAAGTACCAGGTCCGCTACGGCGCGGGCTCCACCGTCCCGGCCAGCGCAAACTGGGGCGACATCAGCGGCAGCGGCGCCGGCACCACCAGCCACAAGGTCACCGGGCTGACCAACTTTACGGCGTACGCGTTCGAAATTCGCGCGGTGAACGCGAACGGCAACAGCGACGCATCGGCCGTGGTGACGGCCACCCCCCTGCTGGCGGCGCCGGACGCGCCGGGCAACTTCACCGTGACGCCCGGCGACGGCAAGGTCACCCTGAATTGGGAGCTGCCGGACAATACCAGCGAGATTGACAAGGTAGCTGTGCGTTACCATGAGAAGAATTCGTCGAACCAGGCGACAACGGTGGAGCTGGCGACGAACGCAACAACCTATGAGGTTGGGGGGCTGACGAACGGCACCTTGTACACCTTTGTGGTGGAAGTGGAGAACCGGGCAGGCTCTTCCCAGGTGGCGATGGATGCGAGGCCGGCGCTGGCCGTTCCAGCCGCGCCCACCGGTCTGACAGCGACGGCGGGCAACACCACAGTCACGCTGACCTGGGACGACCCCTCGGACACCAGCATCACCAGGTACCGGCTCCGCTACGGCGCGGGCTCCACCGTGCCGGCCAGCGCAACCTGGGGCGACATCAGCGGCAGTGACGACCAGACCACCACCCACATGGTCACCGGCCTCACCAATGGCACCCAATATGCCTTCGAAATCCGCGCCGTCAACGCCGGCGGCAACAGCGACGCCTCGGCCACGGCGACGGCAACACCGGCCGCGCCGCCCCAGGCGCGCACCCTGACCTATACCTTCACCGATGACGGCACCACCACCACCATTACCGCCTCGGGCAGCCTGGATCTCTCGGCATTCACATACGATCCATTCGACAATGTGGCCGGCGCTCAAAGCCTACTGCTGAACGATCGGAACATCTGGTCGGTTGAGCCGCCCGGCTTCAACGCTGCCAGACGCTATAACAACGTGAACTTGGTGACCACCGGCAGCGACTCCTACACGGGCACGTCTAATCTGAGCTTGGCCGGGAGGAACTACAGTACCGATTTGCACGTCCGGCTCAGTGCTGGCAGCACCTATCTGCGGTTGGACGCAGGCCGGTTCAACAATCAACACGTTTATCAAGTCACCAACGCCACCGCGACGTTTACGGGCACCCTGCTCGACACCTTGGGAGACAACGACTTCCACGTCGAGCATGCGTTTGGCATTCAGAAGATCGTCTTCAAGGCAACGCCCCCGAAGCCGGCCGCGCCCACCGGCCTCGCGGCGACGGCGGATAGCGGAAAAGTCACACTGAACTGGACCGACCCCTCGAACAACACCATCAGCAAGTACCAGCTGCGCTACGGCCAAGGTGCCACCGTGCCAGACAGCGCGGCCTGGGGTGACATCGACGGCAGCGGCGCCACCACCACCAGCCACACGGTCACCGGCCTTGCCAATGGCCAGCAATACGCCTTCCAGATCCGGGCGGTGAACAACGGCGGTGAAAGCGACGCCTCGGGCACCGTCACCGCGACGCCGGTCAGTGCCGTGCCCAGCTTCGGCACCCAGACCATTGCCGACCAGAGATACGGCCAGGGCACGGTGATAGCCACGCTGACGCTGCCTGAAGCCACCGGCGGCGACGTCCCGCTGACCTACAGCCTGGCCCCGAACGCTCCGTCGGGCCTGGCATTTGACGCCACCAACCGCACGCTCACCGGCACGCCCAACACGGCCCAAAGCGCGACGGCCTACACCTACACCGTCACCGACGCCGACGGCGACACGGCCAGCCTTGCGTTCAACATCACCATTGCGCAGGCGCGCACGCTGACCTACACCTTCTCCGACGACGGCAGCACCGTCACCATCGCCGCATCGGGCAGCCTGGATGCCACGGGATTCAATTTCGAGAGAAACGATGTGCCGTCGGACACCACCAACATCCGCATGGACGATACGGATATCTGGGGGATTCATCCGCACAACTCCATTCCGATCAGGCGCTATGACTCGCTGCCGGACTTCGTGACCACCGGCGAGGGTTCCTACGGTGGCACCAACGAACTGTCCAACATGGCCAACTACAGTTCGAACTATCACGTTCGGTTCTCGACCTTTTACAAGCTGCTGCAGTTGGACAGCGCCAATTTCACCGGCAACATCTACGAGATCACGAACGGCGCGGCGACTTTCGATGGCACCCTGCAGTCCTCGCTGGGCGACAACGACTTCGACATCGAATTCGCCATGGGCAACCAGAAGATCGTATTTCAGACGGCGAACCCGGCCACGGTGCCGGCCGCGCCAACCGGCCTGGCCGCAACCGCGGGCGATGCCCAGGTTGACTTGGCTTGGACCAACCCGAACGACAGCAACATCACCAGGTACCAGGTGCGCCACGGCGCGGGTTCCACCGTGCCCGCCACCGCCACCTGGGCGGACATCGACAGCAGCGGCGCCGGCACCACCAGCCACACCGTCGCCGGCCTGACCAACGCCACCGGGTACGCCTTCGAGATTCGGGCCGTGAACGCCCGCGGCAACAGCAGCGCCTCCGGCAGCGTCACCGCAACCCCGGCACTGGCCGTTCCCGCCGCGCCGACGGAATTCACCGCCACCGCCGGCAACGCCCAGGCCAGCTTGAGCTGGACCCTGCCCACCAACGCCAGCGAGATTGGCGACGTGCAGGTGCGCTGGAAGGCCACCGCCGACCTGCCCTTCAACGACGCCACGGACACCTGGACGGGGCTCAGCGACGGCACAGCCACCAGCTACATCGCCACCGGCCTGACCAATGGCACCGGCTACACCTTCGAAGTGCGCGCCACCAACACCGCCGGCAACGGCGCCGCGGCAACCGCCACGGCCACGCCCGTCGTGCCGCCCGCCACACTCACCGGCCTGTCAGCCACCCCGGGCGACACTACGGTCACGCTAAACTGGACCGACCCCAACGACGCCAACATCACCACATACCAGCTCCGCTACGGCGCGGGCACCACCGTGCCGGCCACCGCAACCTGGGGCGACATCGCCGGCAGCGGCGCCGGCACCACCAGCCACATGGTGATGGGCCTGACCAACGGCACCCAATACGCCTTCGAGATTCGCGCGGTGAATGCCGGTGGGCCAGGCCCGGCTTCAGAGCAGGTGGTGATGCGGCCCGGCCCGCCGCTGCAACCGGGCGGCTTCCGGGTGGTGGGCGGCAACGCCCAGGTGACGCTAAACTGGAACAATCCTTCCGACACCACCATCACCAAATATCAGCTTCGCCACAAGGTGGGGACCAGCTTCACCGACAGCGACACCTGGAGCGACATCGCCAACAGCGGCCCGACCATCACCACCCATACCGTCACCGAGCTGACCAACGGCACCACCTGGGCCTTCCAGATCCGGGCGGTGAACGCCGCTGGCGCCGGGCCGGCTTCCGAAACCCTCACGATGTTGCCGCGCGCCAGCAACCGGGCGCCGGTGTTTCGAGGCTCCGTATTCAGAGGCGACGGAGAAGTTCTATCCTCTAGTTACAGTAATGCCAGGTTGACGAAAGGATTTAGCCCAAGATTCTCAGACCCGGACGGCGACGAACTGACCTTCACCTGGACGGCGAACCCGCCGCAGCCCAATCTGGAAGTGCGCATCGAGGAACCCGGCTGGAGCACGGTCAATCCAGAATCACAATATCTGCGCTACAGGGCAACGGGGCCTGTGGAGCGGACGACCCTGACCCTGACGGGGACGGATCCCTACGGGCTGTCGGTCTCGACATCCGCCGTCGTGACGACGAGCAACACCGCCCCAAAGGCGAAGAGTCCACCCTATCCGGATCAAACCCTGGCGGTCGGCAACACATTGACGGTCAACTTGACGGACATGTTCATCGATGACGAGGGTGACAATATACGTTTGTTCCTGCGCACCCCGGACAACGGCAATAACATCGACACAACGGCCTTAGATTGGGGCGCAATTAGCGTGCTTGCCCACACGCCTGGCGAAGAAGTCATTGAATTGATTGTAAAGGACCTCTTTGGAGCCGAGGGGACCGACAGCTTCAAGGTTACCGTCATCGCAGCGGCGGCCAAACCTGCGGGGCTCACGGCCGCCTCGGGCAACGGGCAGGCGGTCCTGACGTGGACCGACCCCGGCGACAGCAGCATCACCAAGTACCAGTCGCGCCACAAGGCGGGCACGAGTTTCTCCGAAAGCGACGACAGCCTGTGGACGGACATCACCGGCAGCGGCGCTTCCACCACCAGCCACACCGTGACCGGGCTCACCAGCGGCACGGCATACGTCTTCCAGGTTCGCGCCCTGAATGCGGGCGGCGTCGGCACCCCCTCGGACGAAGCAGTGCTGCGGCTCGGTGCGCCATTGCAACCGGGCGGATTCCGGGTGTTGGGCGGCAACGGCGAGGTGACGCTGAGCTGGAGCGATCCTTCCGACGCCACCATCACCAGGTATCAGCTTCGCCGCAAGGAGGGGACGAGCTTCTCCCCCAGTGACGACAGCCTGTGGACGGACATCGCCAACAGCGGCGCGACCACCACCACCCATACCGTCTCCGGACTGACCAACGGCACCACCTGGGCCTTCCAGATCCGGGCGGTGAACGCCAACGGCGCCGGGCCAGCCTCCCAGACCCTCACGATGTTGCCGCGCGCCAACAACCGGGCGCCGGTGTTGGGAGGCTCCGTATTCGGAAGCGACGGAGTAGTTCTGCCCTCTCGTTACAGAAATGTCAGGCTGACGAAAGGATTTGGCCCAAGATTCTCAGACCCGGACGGCGACGAACTGACCTTCACCTGGACGGCGAACCCGCCGCAAGCCAATCTGGACGTGCTTATCGCGGAACCCGGCTACAGTGGCGCTTATCCTGACTCGCACTATCTGCGCTACAGAGCGACGGGGCCGGTGGAGCGGACGACCCTGACCCTGACGGGGACGGATCCCTACGGACTGTCGGTCTCGACATCCGCCGTTGTGGCAACGAGCAACACCGCCCCGAAGGCCAAGAGCCCGCCCTATCCGGATCAAACCCTGGCGGTCGGCAATGCACTGACAGTCAACATGACGGACATGTTCGTCGATGACGAGGGTGACAATATACGCTTGTACCTGCGCACCCCGGACAACGGCAATAACATCGACACAACGGCCTTAGGTTGGGGCGCAATTAGCGTGCTTGCCCACACGCCTGGCGAAGAAACCATTATCATCACTGTAGATGACATCTTTGGAGCCGAGGGGTCCGACAGCTTCAAGGTTACCGTCATCGCGGCGGCGGCCGCGCCGACGGGGTTCACGGCCACCTCGGGCGACACGCAGGCGGTGCTGGCCTGGACCGATCCGGGCGATGCCAGCATCACCAAGTACCAGTCGCGCCACAAGGCGGGCACGAGCTTCTCCGACGGCGACGACAGCCTGTGGACGGACATCGACGGCAGCGGCGCCTCCACCACCAGCCAGACCGTTACCGAACTCACCAACGGCACGGAATACGTCTTCCAGGTCCGCGCCGTGAATGCGGGCGGCCCAGGCACTGCCTCCGACCCGGCGACGGCGACGCCCGTCGCCGACTTGATGCCGGACTTCGGCACGGCCACGGTGGCCGACCAGAGCTACGTCCAGAACACGCAGATCACGACGCTGACCCTGCCCCAGGCCACCGGCGGCGACGGGACGCTGACGTACAGCCTGAGCCCGGATGCCCCGGATGGCCTGGCCTTCGACGCTGCGAACCGAATCCTGTCCGGCACGCCGACCACGGGCCAGGCGGCCACGGCGTACACCTACACCGCCACCGACGCGGACGGCGACACGGCGAGCCTGACGTTCGACATCACCGTCTTGGCGCTGCCGGACGCGCCCACGGGTCTGACCTCGCTTGGAACCGCCGCCAAGGTGACGCTGTCATGGACGAACCCGGGCGATGCCACCATCACCAAGTACCAGGTGCGTCACGCCGCCGCCGCATTCGTCCCCGAAGAAACGGTCTGGACGGACATCACCGGCAGCGGCGCCGGCACCACCCGTCACGACGTGACCGGCCTCACCAACGGCACCCGCTACGCATTCGAGATCCGCGCGGTCAACGCCGGCGGCGCCGGCACCGCCGCCACCATCAGGGGCACGCCGGTCATGGCGCGCACGCTGACCTACACCTTCTCCGACGACGGCACCACCGTGACCATCGCCGCCTCCGGCAGCGTGGATCTCCGGGGCTTCGATTTCACTGAAACTTCGGGAATTGTGCCGGGCGGCCAACAATCCATCAAGATTGACGCTACGGAATCGGACGCTTCCAACATCTGGGCGATTCACCCGCCCAACGACATAACGGTCAGGACCTATGCGCCGCTGCCGGATTTCGTGACCACCGGCAGAGGTTCCTATGAAGGCTCCAGCAGTCTCAGCCAGTTGATGGGCTACAGTGCCAATTTCCACATCCGTTTCGAGACATCCGACAATTTCCTGCAATTGGACGCTGCCAATCTGAGTGGATACATCTACGAGATTTCGGGCGGGGTGGCGACGTTCACGGGCACGCTCGACGGCTTGCTGGACGATGACTTCCGCGTCGAACACACAGTCGGCAATCAGAAGATCGTTTTCACCACCGCGGCGCCGGGCACGCTGCCGAACGCGCCCAACCTTACGGCCGCGACGGCTGGCGACACGCAGGTTGAACTGACCTGGAGCGACCCGGGCGACACCAGCATCACCAAGTACCAGGTGCGCCACGGCGAGGGCCAGACGGTGCCGAGCAGCGCGACCTGGGCGGACATCACTGGCAGCGGCGCCACGACCACCACCCATACGGTGATGGGTCTGACCAACGACAAGGCGTACGCCTTCGAGATCCGCGCGGTGAACGCCTCCGGCTACAGCGACGTCTCGAACACCGTCTCCGCAACGCCATTGGCGAAGCCTTCCGCACCAGCGGGCCTGGCGGCGGCGGCGGGCAACGCCAAGGCGACGCTGACCTGGACGGACCCGGGCAACGACAGCATCACCAAGTACCAGTTGCGCTACGGTGAAGGCGCGAGCGTGCCGGCCACCGCCACCTGGGCGGACATCCCCGACAGCGGCGCCGCCACCGTGCAGCACGAGGTGACGGGCCTGACCAATGGCACCCAATACGCCTTCGAAATCCGCGCCGTCAACGCCGGCGGCAACAGCGACGCCTCAGCCACGGTGACGGCCACGCCCGCCGCGCCGACCCCGGCGCGCACGCTGACCTTCACCTTCTCCGATGACGGCACCACCACCACCATTGCCGCCTCCGGAAGTCTGGATATGTCTGGCTTCACAGATGTCGGGGATACCGTGCCGCAACACGTCATTTACATCAAGATAGACGATACCGATGAACTCTGGGCTTTTCATCCGGCGTCGCTGAGCAACGGCGCCCCATCGAGGCGCTACGAGGATCTGCCGGACTTCACCAAGACCGGCTTGAGTTCCTATACGGGTTACACCGAAATATTGAACCTGGCCAACTACAGCAACGATGTCACCATCCTGTTCAACACCTACCGCAAGTACATGATCGTGGACAAGGCCAGCCTCAACGGGGACATCTATAACCCGACGGGCAAGACGGTAACGTACTCCGGCACCGTGCTCGATACCTTGGGCGACAACGACTTCCGCATCGAGCTTGCGTTTGGCAACCAGAGGATCGTTTACACGGCAACACCGCCGCCGGCACCCGCCGCGCCCGCCAACCTGGCCGCCGCGCCCGGCGACACCGAAGTCACCCTGAGCTGGACCAACCCGAACGATTCCAGCATCAGCAAGTACCAGTTCCGCCAGGCCCAGGGCGCAACCGTGCCCGACAGCACCGCCTGGACCGACATCACCGGCAGCGGCGCCGGCACCACCAGCCACACGGTCACCGGCCTCACCAACGGCCAGCAATACGCCTTCCAGATCCGGGCGGTGAACGCCGCCGGCGAGGGCGCGGCCTCGGCCGAGGTGACGGCGACGCCTTCGGCCAACACCCCGCCGACCGCCGCGGACAACACGGTCACCACGGATGAGGACACCGCCTACACGTTCGACGCGGCGGACTTCAACTTCAGCGACGCCGACACTGGCGACACCCTCGCCAGCGTCAAGGTAACCGGCCTGGAAACCGCTGGCGCCCTGCAACTGAGCGGCGCCGACGTGACCTTGGACCAAGTGATCACCGCCGCCGACATCGACGCCGACAATCTGACCTTCACCCCGGCGGCCAACGCCAACGGCGACCCCTACGCGACCTTCCAATTCAGCGTCAACGACGGCACCGACGACAGCACGTCGTCCTACACGATGACGATTGATGTAACGGCGGTGAACGACGCGCCGACCGTGGCCAACGCTATCGGCGCCCGTTCGGTGGCTGCTGGCTCGAACCTGACCGTGGCGCTGGAGACCGACGGCAGCGAAGTGTTCAACGACGTCGACGGCGACACGCTGACCTATTCGGCCACTTCCGCCACCGAGACCGCCGCGACGGTGACCGTGGCCAACGACGCCGACACGATCACGCTGAACGGCGTGGCGGTTGGCACCTCGGAGATCACCGTGACCGCGGCCGACGGCAACGGCGGCACGGTGAACGACACCTTCACGCTGACGGTGACGGCCGCGCCGGCGACCAACAAGCCGCCGACCGCCGCGGACAACTCCGTCACCACGGATGAAGACACCGCTTACACCTTCGACGCCGCCGACTTCAACTTCAGCGACACCGACACCGGCGCCACGCTCGCCAGCGTCAAGATCACCGGCCTTGAAACCGCCGGCGCCCTGCAACTGAGCGGCGCTGACGTGACCCAGGACCAGGTGGTCACCGCCGCCGACATCGACGCCGACAACCTGACGTTCACGCCAGCGGCCAACGCCAACGGCGACCCCTACGCCAGCTTCCGGTTCAGCGTCAACGACGGCGATTCCGACAGCACGGCGTCCTACACCATGACCATCGACGTCACCGCCGTGAACGACGCGCCCACCGTGGCCAACGCCATCGGCGCCCGCACCGTGGCCGCCGGCTCAAACCTGGCCGTGGCGCTGGAAACCGACGGCAGCGAAGTGTTCAGCGACGTCGACGGCGACACGCTGACCTACTCGGCCGCTTCCGCCACCGAGACCGCGGCGACGGTGACCGTGGACAACGTCGCCAACACCTTGACCTTGAGTGGCGTCGCGGCTGGCACTTCGGAGATCACCGTCACCGCGGCCGACGGCAACGGCGGCACGGTGAACGACACGTTCACTCTGACGGTGACGGCCGCGCCACCGACCAACACCCCGCCGACGGCTTCGGACAACACCGTCACCACGGATGAAGACACCGCTTACACCTTCGACGCCGCCGACTTCAACTTCAGCGACGTTGACAGCGGTGACACCCTCGCCAGCGTCAAGGTCACCGGCCTCGAAACCGCCGGCGCCCTGCAGCTGAGCGGCGCCGACGTGACCCGTGAACAGGTCATCACCGCCGCCGACATCGACGGCGACAACCTGACCTTCACCCCGGCGGCCAACGCCAACGGCGACCCCTACGCGACCTTCCGGTTCTCGGTCAACGACGGCACCGACGACAGCACGTCGTCCTACACCATGACGATTGATGTAACGGCGGTGAACGACGCGCCCACCGTGGCCAACGCCATCGGCGCGCGCACGGTGGCCGCGGGTTCGAACCTGGCCGTGGCGCTGGAAACCGACGGAAGCGAAGTGTTCAACGACGTTGACGGCGACACGCTGACTTACTCGGCCACGTCCGCCACCGAGACCGCGGCGACGGTGGCCGTGGACAACGACGCCAACACGATCACGCTAGCCGGCGTGGCGGCTGGCACTTCGGTGATCACCGTCACCGCGGCCGACGGCAACGGCGGCAGCGTCAGCGACACCTTCACCTTGACCGTGACTTCTGACCCCGGCCCGACCAACACCCCGCCGACGGCCGCGGACAACACGGTGACCACGGATGAAGACACCGCTTACACCTTCAACGCCGCCGACTTCAACTTCAGCGACGCCGACACCGGCGCCATCCTCGCCAGCGTCAAGATCACCGGCCTTGAAACCGCCGGCGCCCTGCAACTGAGCGGCGCTGACGTGACCCAGGACCAGGTGGTCACCGCCGCCGACATCGACGGCGACAACCTGACGTTCACGCCAGCGGCCAACGCCAACGGCGACCCCTACGCCAGCTTCCGGTTCAGCGTCAACGACGGCGATTCCGACAGCACGGCGTCCTACACCATGACCATTGACGTCACCGCCGTGAACGACGCGCCCACCGTGGCCAACGCCATCGGCGCCCGTTCGGTGGCCGCCGGCTCGAACCTGGCCGTGGCGCTGGAAACCGACGGCAGCGAAGTGTTCAACGACGTTGACGGCGACACGCTGACCTACTCGGCCACGTCCGCCACCGAGACCGCGGCGACGGTGACCGTGGACAACGACGCGAACACCTTGACCTTGAGTGGCGTCGCGGCTGGCACTTCGGAGATCACCGTCACCGCGGCCGACGGCAACGGCGGCACGGTGAACGACACGTTCACGCTGACGGTGACGGCCGCGCCGCCGACCAACACCCCGCCGACGGCTTCGGACAACACCGTCACCACGGACGAGGACACCGCCTACACCTTCGACGCCGCCGACTTCAACTTCAGCGACGCCGACACCGGCGACACACTCGCCAGCGTCAAGATCACCGGCCTTGAAACCGCGGGCGCGTTGCAACTGAGCGGCGCCGACGTGACCTTGGACCAGGTGGTCACCGCCGCCGACATCGACGGCGACAACCTGACGTTCACGCCAGCGGCTAACGCCAACGGCGACCCCTACGCGACCTTCCGGTTCTCGGTAAACGACGGCGATTCCGACAGCACGGCGTCCTACACCATGACCATCGACGTCACCGCCGGGAACGAAGCGCCAGCGGTGGCGAATGCCATTCCAGATCAGACCGCGATCGTGGACAGCGCCTTCAGATACCCGTTCCCGGCGAACACCTTCGCGGACGTGGACAACGACACCTTGACCTACACTGCGCAGCAGTCAGACGGTGCCGTGCTGCCCTCCTGGTTGAGCTTCACCGCCCCCACGCGAACCTTCACCGGCACGCCGCAGACGGCGGACAAGGGTACGCTGTCGGTGCAGGTGACGGCGAACGACGGCAACAACGGCGAAGTCTCGGATACTTTCAATATCACGGTGGTTGGAACGCCGAACGCGCCGACTAACCTGACTGCGGCAGCGGGCGACACATGGGTCACCTTGCGCTGGAACAACTCGTATGATTTCAGCATCACCAGGTACCAGCTCCGATACGGCGCGGGCGCGACCGTGCCCGACAGCGCGACCTGGGCGGACATCATCGGCAGCGGAGCCACGACCACCACGCACACGGTGACGGGTCTGATCGACGGCAAAGAGTACGCCTTCGAGATTCGCGCGGAAAACGCCTTCGGCTACAGCGACGCCTCGAGCACCGCCTCCGCAACGCCATTGGCGACGCCGGTCGCGCCGACGGGCCTGGCGGCGGCGGCGGGCAACGCCAAGGCGACGCTGACCTGGGCGGACCCGGGCAACGACAGCATCACCAAGTACCAGCTGCGTTACGGTGCCGGCTCCAGCGTGCCGGTCATCGCCACCTGGGCGGACATCCCCGGCAGCGACGCCACGACCGTGCGTCACGACGTGACGGGCCTGACCAACGACACCGAGCACGCGTTCCAGATCCGCGCGGTGAACGCAAGCGGCGAGGGCGAGGCCTCGGCCGAGGTGACGGCGACACCGACCATCGACACGACGCCGAGCTTCGGCGATCAGACGGTCGAGGATCAGACCTACACCCAGGACGAGGCGATCGACCCGCTGACGCTGCCGGAGGCGACGGACGGGAATGGGGCGTTGACTTACGGCATCAGCCCGGAACTGCCGGCGGGCCTGAACTTCGACGCGGCGACCCGCACCCTGGGCGGCACGCCGACGGCGGCGCAGGCGGCGACCACTTACACGTACACCGTCGCGGACTCCGACGGCAACCGGGAGGCGTCCGACACGGCGACCCTGACGTTCAGCATCGAGGTGGTGGCGGCAAACGGTTCGCCGACGGTGGCCAACCCGATCGCGGACCAGTCCGTGTTGGAGGGCGATACGGTGGATCTCGACGTGTCGACCGTGTTCGAAGATCCGGACGGTGACACGCTGACGCTCTCGGCCGAGTCCGGCGATCCGACGAAGGCGACGGTGACGCTGTCGGGGACGACGCTGACGGTGAGGGGCGTCGAGTCGGGCCTGACAGCGGTGACGGTGACGGCCGACGACGGCAACGGCGGCACGGTAACCGATGAATTTACGGTGGCCGTGATCGCCGATACCGCGCCGAGCTTCGGCAATGTCACCATCGAGAACCAGACGTGGACGCGGAACCGCTCGATCGGCACGTGGCGGCTGCCCGCGGCGACTGGCGGCAACGGGGCCTTGAGCTACGAATTGGAACCGTCGCTGCCGTCGGGATTGTCCTTGTCCATGATGGAGAGGCTGGTATCCGGTACGCCGACGGTCTTGCTGCCCCCGACACAGTACACGTGGCGGGCACTGGACGAGGACGGCGACGAGGCGACGCTGACGTTTATCGTGGAAGTGGTGTCGGAACACACGCTGGAGAGCCGGGAGGGCGCGGTACACGAGGCGATTCTGCCGGAGTTGGTGCGCAGCCTGACGGCGGATACGGCTTCGGCGATTGCCTCCCGGGTCGAGGCTTCGAAGCGTGCCCGGAGCGCCGCGTCGGACGGGACATCACTGATGGGCGGCACCTCGATCAGTCAACTGAATTTGCTGGGGCAGCAGGTTTCGTTGACCGGCGGGGAGAGCGACGGAGCGTCACTGAACGAGTTGGGTCAGGCGTTCACGGGCATGTTGCGCGACCTGACGCTGTCGAACCAGGGATCGGATCGGGATTGGCGCGACGTGCTGGAACGTCAGCTGATCGAGGGCACCTCGTTCACGCTGGATGGAAGATCGCTGACGGGCGGCCTGAATCAGGGACCCAGCACACCGTCGGGGCTGGACTGGACGCTGTGGGGCAGCGGCAGTTACCGAGACTTGAGCGGCAGCGGGCAAGGGATTGACTGGGCAGGGGACATGAAGAGCGTGCATCTGGGTGCGGATGCGCGTTACCGGGTCGAGACGATGAGCGGCATTGTGTTGACTCGTTCGGTTGCGGAGCTGGGTTATACGGACACGGGCACGGACACGCGGCTGGAAGGCGTGTACGAACTGGAGCTGACGTCGTTGAGTCCGTACTTCGACTGGCGCAACGACAGCAATTTCCACGTATGGGGCACCGCGAGCCTGGGCGTGGGCGAAGTCGGCGTGCGGGATCTGGACGGCGAACAGGAAACGGCTCGGGATCTGGACCTGCGGTCGTTGTCGCTGGGCATTGACCGTCCCCTGACGCAGCAGGGTCCACTGGGGCTGTCGTTGAAGGGCGACGTGTCGCTGACGCAGGCGGTGGCGGAAGGCGCGCTGGCCGGCGCGGACCTGGAGACCGATACAACGCGGGCCCGGTTGTTGATGGAGGCGCACCTGACCGTGGGCGCGCTGCAGCCGTATCTGGAGCTGGGCATACGCGCCGACGGCGGTGATGGCGTGACCGGCACCGGCGGAGAGTTGGGCGGCGGATTCCGATACTACAGCGGCGGTTGGAGCATCGAGGGTGAGGCCCGCACGCTGATTTCGGGCAAGGGAACGTCAGAGGAATGGCAGGCGAGCGCGACGGTGGTCAAGGAACCGACGTCCACGGACGGGACGGGCCTGACGCTGCGCTTGACCCCGACGTTCGGCACCCCGGGTGGATTGGGCAGCGGTGTGATTTCCGGGTTGTGGCAGGAGTCGTGGACGGGGATGCCCTTGGGGATGCCGGGACGGGGCGCGGGAACGGCCATGGAACAGCGTTGGGAGCTGGAATGGAGTTACGGGCTGCTGACGCGGGGCGGACGTCTGCTGGAGCCGTTCGGCGGCCTGACGCTGGTGCCGGGGGCGGAGTCGAGGAATGCGGGCCGATTGAACCTGGGAGCCCGGATGGCGCCTGCGCCGCGCTGGAATTGGTCGCTGGAGTTGCAGTGGACGCCGGGTGACCTGAGAGAGGGCGCCGGGGCGAACGGTCGGTTTGGCGATGCCTGGATGATGAGTCCCTATGACAATCTGTCGCCATTCGGCTGGCCGGCATCGGTGGGCGAGCGGCGATATGATCAGCTGGGGTCCGAGCCGGGTGCGCTGCGGGGTGGCTCGCAATACGGGGCGACTGGCCTGAGCATGCCTGACACCGGCGTGATCCTGCGGATCGAATACGGTCGGTAGCCCGCGGGTGCGAGACGCCACTGATCGCCTGTCAGCCCTTCCTTGTTCGGGTATTGGGAGTTGAGTTTTGGTGCTTACCCACCCGCAATGATTCTGTTAAGATTCGCGCCCGAAGTTAAGGTCCGGGAATCCGGGGCCGCATCGGCAAATTTTCGGGAATCGCGTCGGCTTGATGCGGCAACCGTTGGGCAGTCGAAACGCCTCCGGCGTCCGCACGAAGGAGCGCATCATCGATGAAGAGGTATCTTGCGGCAGCGGCGATTCTGGGTATGGCCCCATTCGGTTCGGGGCTTGGCCAGGAGTGCGTCCAGGTCATTGAAGGCAATGACCTCATACAGTTCAACGTACCGGAGATTCGGGTCAGCGCGGATTGCGAAGAGGTGACGATCAACCTGCGCCACGTCGGCCAGCTCGCCGCCAACGTCATGGGTCACAATTGGGTGTTGACCACGGCCGCCGACTACATGCCCCTGGCCACCGTTGCCGCGACGGTCGGTCCCCCCGACTATCTCCCGGCCGACGACCCCCGCATCATCGCCGCGACCGGAATGATCGGCGGCGGCGAGGAGACATCGGTGACATTCAGCCTGGCCGGTCTGGAACCCGGCGGCGAATACACGTATTTTTGTTCATTCCCGGGGCATTATGTGCTCATGAACGGGAGTTTCATCATCGAATAGGCCGGTTGATCCCGCTGTCGATGCCCCCGCTCCGGGATACCGTCCAGGCGAAATAGGCTCCGAATACTTATGCTGATGGCAGTCGCTTTGGTTTTGCTCGTGGTGGCCTCGCTGGCCTTCCACTTTCTCAGTCCCTGGTACTTCACACCGCTTGCCTCGAATTGGGGGCTGATCGATCTCACGGTCGACATCACGTTCGTGGTCACCGGGCTCGTGTTCATCGCGGCGAACCTGTTCATGGCCTGGTGCGTGGTGCGTTATCGGCATCGCGCCGGACACTCGGCCGACTACGATCCGGAGAACACCCGGCTGGAGACCTGGCTCACGGTGGGCACCAGCATCGGAGTGGCGGTCATGCTGGCGCCGGGACTGGTGGTCTGGGGGCAGTTCGTCAATGTGCCCGAGGAGGCCGCCGAATTCGAGGCCGTGGGCCAGCAGTGGCACTGGAGCTTCCGCTTCCCGGGCGGGGACGAAACGTTCGGCAACGTGGACATCCGCCACATCACGCCTGAAAACCCCTTTGGCATGGATCCCGAGGACCCCACCGGGCAGGACGATATCCTGGTGGCGAGCCCCATCGTGCATCTGCCCGTGGACCAGCCCGTCAGGGCCTGGCTGCGCTCGAAGGATGTCCTGCACGATTTTGCCGTGCCGCAGTTCCGGATCAAGATGGACCTGGTTCCGGGCCACGTCTCCTACCTTTGGTTCACGCCCACCGTTCCCGGGGAGTATGAAATCCTCTGCGAAGAGCTCTGCGGCCTGGCTCACCACACCATGAGGGGGCGCGTGGTGGTTGAGGAGCGGGCCGAGTTCGAGGCATGGCTGGACAGTCAGCCCACCTTCGCCGAAGCCATGGAACGCGGTCTGGGCGATCCCGCCCTGGGCCAGGCGAGCTACGCGCTCTGCGGCGCCTGCCATGGCCCCGCGGGGGAGGGCATGCAGATCCTGAACGCTCCCGCCATCGCCGGCCTCGACGCGGCCTATCTGGCACGGCAGTTGCGCTACTATCGGGACGGCGTGCGCGGCACCCACCCGCAGGATACCGTCGGCGCCACCATGAGACCGATCATGGCCGCGATCCCGGACGATGAGGCCATCCGGAACGTTTCGGCCTACATCGCGTCCATGCCGGTGCAGACCCTGGAGCAGACGATTTTCGGCGATGTGGAGCGGGGCGAGCGGCTCTACGCCAGCTGCGCGGCCTGCCACGGCGCCGAGGCGGAAGGCATCTGGGCCGTCAACGCGCCGGCGCTGGCCGGCCAGAACGACTGGTACATTGCATCGCAGTTGCGGAACTTCCGCGACGGGATTCGCGGTGCCCACACCGGGGACCTCTACGGCGACCAGATGATGCTGATGGCCGATGTGCTGCCGACGGACGAAGATGTGGATGACATCGTGGCATACCTGAATACTCTGAGCGGGGGAACCAACTGATGGCCTATGTTGCGATTGCCGACCGTGATGAACACCTTCACGATCCCGACACCTTCATCACCAAGTACATCTGGAGCCAGGATCACAAGGTCATCGCGATCCAGTACGCGCTGACCGCCGTTTTCGTCGGTGTGGTGGCGCTCGTGCTGTCACTGCTGTTCCGACTGCAATTGGGTTTTCCGGACACGTTCAACCTCGTGGATCCCAACGAGTACTACCAGTACGTGACCATGCACGGCATGATCATGGTCATCTACCTGTTGACCGCGCTGTTCCTGGGCGGATTCGGCAACTACCTGATTCCGTTGATGTGCGGCGCCCGGGACATGGTGTTCCCGTACATGAACATGCTCAGCTTCTGGGTGTACCTGCTGAGCGTCATCGTCCTGCTGGCCAGTTTCTTCGTGCCGGGCGGTCCCACCGGAGCCGGTTGGACGCTGTATCCGCCCCAGGCGATCAGCGAGGGCACGCCGGGTATCGGCGGGGGAATCGTGTTGATGCTCCTGTCGCTCGCCATCTTCATCGTCGCCTTCACCATGGGCGGGTTGAACTACGTCACCACGGTGCTGCAGGCGCGCACCCGCGGCATGACCCTGATGCGCATGCCATTGGCGGTGTGGGGCATCTTCGTCGCCACCATCCTGGGCCTGCTGGCGTTTCCCGCGCTGCTGGTCGCCGCGATCATGATGTTGCTGGACCGGGTCGTCGGCACCAGCTTCTTCATGCCGGAGATGCTGTCCCTGGGCCGGGAACTGGACTTCGGCGGTGGCAGCCCCATCCTGTTCCAGCACCTGTTCTGGTTCTTCGGCCATCCGGAGGTCTATATCGTCGCGCTGCCCGCCTTCGGCATCGTTTCCGACGTGCTGAGCGTGCATGCGCGCAAGAACATCTTCGGCTACCGCATGATGGTCTGGGCGATCGTGCTCATCGGCGCGCTCAGCTTCGTGGTCTGGGCGCACCACATGTACGTCAGCGGCATGAATCCCTACTTCGGATTCTTCTTCGCCACCACCACGCTGATCATCGCGGTGCCCACGGCGCTGAAGGTCTACAACTGGATACTGACCCTATGGCGGGGCGACATCCATCTCAGGGTGCCCATGCTGTTTGCGGTCGGCTTCATCTTCACCTTCATCCACGGCGGCCTGACCGGTCTGTTCCTGGGGAACGTGACGGTGGACCTGCCGCTCTCCGACACCTACTTCGTGGTCGGTCATTTCCACATGGTCATGGGCGTGTCGCCGGTGCTGGTCGTTTTTGCCGCGATCTATCACTGGTTCCCGAAGATCACCGGACGGATGTTCAACGAGACCCTGGGCAAGCTGCACTTCTGGCTCACCCTGTTGGGCACCTATTCGATTTACCTGCCCATGCACTATCTGGGCATCCTCGGCGTGCCGCGCAGGTACTATGCCTACGGCGACACCGAATTCATCCCCGAGTCGGCGCAGGCGCTCAACTCGGGCATCACCGTCGCGGCATTGATCGTGGCCGTGGTCCAGGTCCTGTTTTTCATCAACGTGATCTGGAGCCTGTGGAAGGGGCCGAAGGCCGATCCGAATCCGTGGCGCGCCACGACGCTTGAGTGGCTCACCCCGGATACGCCGCCCAAGCACGGCAATTGGGGTGCGAAGCTGCCGGAGGTGCATCGTTGGGCGTACGACTACAGTGTGCCCGGGGAGGCTGACGACTTCATTCCCCAGACCGAACCTCCCCGCGCCGGCGTCGTGGCGGGCCGTGATCACGGCGTCCATCACTGATGAACATTTCCGTACTCTTCGCGGCCCTGATCGGCGCCATCCTGGTCTGGCTGTTCCTGCTGCAGCGCCTGAAGACCAAGCCCTGGGTGGAGCAAGGCCTGATCGAGCAAGGCGGTGCCGTACACGTCGAACCTCAGCGGGTGGGACTTTGGGTTTTCCTGGCCGTGGTCACCAGCCTGTTCGGCCTGTTCGCCGTCGTCTACAACATGCGGTCACAGTTTCCGGACTGGCGTCCGGTGCAGGACCCCGGCCTGATGTGGGCGAACACCGCGGTCCTGATCTTCGCAAGCGTGGCGTTGCAACGCGCGCGCACCGCGGTGACGCGGGAAAATCCGGACGCGCTGAAAACCAATCTGCTGGCGGGCGGGGTATTGACGATAGCCTTTCTGGCCGGACAGCTGTTCGTCTGGAGACAGCTGGTTTCCTCCGGATACTACCTGTCCACCAATCCGGCCGACGCGTTCTTCTACATCCTGACGGCGGTTCACGGCCTGCACCTGGTTGGCGGGCTCTGGTTCTGGGCGAGGGCGGCCGGCGCCTTATGGCGGGGACTGGAGTCGCGCCCGGCCGACGAGGTTGCCAGGGTGCGCCTGTCGGTGACCCTGTGTTCGGTCTACTGGCATTACCTGTTGCTGGTGTGGCTGATTCTCTTCGGTATGTTGTTGTCCACTTGAGCGTTTGAACTGATGTCATCCGAATTGACCGATTCCGGCGGCGCAGCCGCATTGCCACAGGGCCTCAAGGGCTTCGCCCGCGACTGGACCGCCGACAGGCAGACGTTCCATGTCCCCTGGGGGAAGGCCATGATGTGGATCTTCCTCCTGAGCGACACGTTCATCTTCTCCCTGTTCCTGGCCTCGTACATGAACGTGCGCATGTCCACGCGGGTGCCTTGGCCCAATCCCAGCGAGGTCTTTGCGCTCAGTTTCGGCGGCGACCCCATCCCCCTGATCCTGATCGCCATCATGACGTTCATCCTCATCACCAGCAGCGGCACCATGGCCCTGGCGGTGAACTACGGCTATCGCCGGGACCGGGCGAAAACCGCCGCGCTGATGTTCGTCACCGCCGCGTTCGGCGCCACCTTCGTCGGCATGCAGGCGTTCGAGTGGATGAAGCTGATCGTCGACGAAGGTGTCCGGCCGTGGGGCAATCCCATGGGGGCGGCCCAGTTCGGCTCGACGTTCTTCATGATCACCGGGTTCCACGGCTTTCATGTCACCTGCGGCGTGATCTACCTGGCGGTGGTCGCGCTGAAGGTGCTGCGGGGTGACTACGAGGCTTCCGGCAACTACGAGATCGTCGAGATCGCCGGTTTGTATTGGCACTTTGTCGATCTGGTCTGGGTGTTCATCTTCGCTTTCTTCTATCTGTGGTAGGGCTGTTTGAGTATCGGCGCCGCTCCGAACCGGAGCAGGTCCGCCGAACGGGATACTGACTATGGCAACGGCAACCGAAGGACATCAACAACATCCCCTGTCCATCTATCTCTGGGTGTGGGTGTTGCTGTTCGTGCTCAGCGCGCTTTCCTACATGGTGGACTACGCTGGCTTCCAGGGTTATCTCAGGTGGTCGCTGATCATCATCTTCATGCTGGCCAAGGCCGGTTTCATCATCGCGATCTTCATGCACATGGCATGGGAACGCATCGCGCTGATCTACGCGATCCTCGGGCCTCCGGTGCTGCTGTTGTTCGCGATCGGTTTCTTTGCCCTCGAGGGTGACTACACGTTGCTGACCCGGTTGGACTTCTTCGGCGAGACGGACTTTGTGCCGAGCCACCCGGGAGAGGCCCACTGAGCCGGTCAAGGCAGCCGCGACCAGAGACCTGCCCCGCCAAGACTCGGAGACCACCATGTTCTGGACCATGACCGCATTCGTCGTCTTCCTCCTTCTGTGGGGACTGACTTGGCGCAGTCAGCCGAAACTGGCGTTCGGCATGCTCATCGGATTGATCGTCGGCGTGATCGCGGCTCAGTGGATCGGTCCCTTCGAGAGCATCCACGACGTTCCCCTGTGGTTGCCGCCTCTGCCGTTTGCGGTGGTGGCGGTGGGGTTGCTGATCTATGGGGGCCTGGCGTGGTGGGGACTCGCCGACGGCGCCGACGAGGAGTAGGGCCTGGGCAGAGGAACCGGCCTTTCGTCAGGCCAGGAACCACGGCAGCACGTCGAAGCCCTTGAATCGAAACCTCTGGCTTCCGCCATGCACGAGCAGTCCGCCCTTGGCCGGATTCGCCGGGATGCCCGTCCACCAGGCCAGATTGCTTACCGCGTCGGGCGGCACCGTCTCTCCCGACTTGGCTTCCAGTGGAATCAACCGGCCGTCCAAGTCGATCAGAATGTCGATCTCGTGTCCGGTCGCATCGCGCCAGAAGTACAGGGGTGGGGTGCGACGACTATTGGCGAAGTGCTTGACGAGTTCGCTTGCCACGAAGGACTCGAAAATCGCCCCACGTGACGGGTGCAGCGCCAGCGTTCGCGCGTCGGCGATGTCGAGCAGGTAACAGGTGAGTCCGGTGTCGAGCATGTGCAGCCGGGGCCGCTTCCGCAGGCGCTTGCGAAAATTGGCGTTGTGGGGGGGCAGCGTCACCGCGAGGAAGCCGGCTTCCAGAGCGGTCAGCCACCGGTCATGGTGACTACGGGATTCTGGGCCGCGGCCGCCAGCACGGCTTTTGAAATGTGACGTTGCAGCATGCATGGGGATTATCCCTGCCGCGACAGGAATGTCAATTTGATGACCCGATCACCAAATTGACATTACAATAGCGGTATATCCGACTACGCCATTGTTCTCGACCGTTGCCATGGGTGTGGCCGCGCGTGCAGACCGCGTGCTTCTTCGTCGCGCCCGGCGGCGACGTTATCCGCCGTACACCAGCTCCGGCAGCCAGGTGGCCAGCTCCGGCCACAGGGCGAGCACAGCCAGACCGACGAGCTGGATGATCACGAAGGGTATGACCCCCCGGTAGATGGCCATCGTTTCCAGGCTTTCGGGCGCCACCCCGCGCAAGTAGAACAGGGCGAATCCGAACGGCGGCGTCAGGAACGAAGTCTGCAGGTTGATGGCGATCATCACGCCGAGCCAGACCGGGTCGATCCCCATGGACAGCAGAATCGGTGCCACGATGGGCACCACGACGAACGTGATTTCGATGAAGTCGAGCACAAAGCCCAGCAGGAACATCAGAAACATGACGATGAGCATCGCGGTGACCACCCCGCCGGGCATGCTGACCAACAACTCGTGCACCAGGCGGTCGCCGCCGTACCCGCGGAACACCAGCGAGAATACCGATGCCCCGATCAGGATCAGGAACACCATGCTGCTGACGCGCACCGTGCTTTTCATGACGTCGACCAGGCGCGCCAGGGAAAACTGTCCCTTGCCAAGGGCCAGCAGCAGCGCTCCGACACCGCCCACGCCGGCGGCCTCGGTGGGAGTCGCCAGGCCTCCCATGATGGAGCCAAGCACCGCCAGAATCAGGAACAGCGGTGGAAACAGGGCGAATGCCAGTTCGCCGAAACCCACCTTCTCCGCCTTCTCCCGGGCAGGCATGGCGGTGGGCCTGAGCAGGGCCACGGACATGATGTACATGATGTAGAGGGCCACGAGTCCCAGACCCGGAATCAGCGCGCCCACGAAGAGATCGCCCACCGACACGGTGTCCGGGGAGAATATGCCTGCGTCCAGTTGCGCCTGGCTGTAGGCAGAGGAGAGCACGTCGCCCAGCAGCACGAGGATGATGGAGGGCGGGATGATCTGGCCCAGCGTGCCGGAGGCGCAGATGGTGCCGGTGGCCACGGCCGGGTCGTACCCGCGGCGCAACATGGTCGGGAGCGCCAGCAGGCCCATGGTCACCACGGTGGCGCCGACGATGCCGGTGCTGGCCGCCAGCAGCATGCCGACCAGGGTCACCGAAATTCCCAATCCGCCCCGCAGCGTGCCGAACAGACGGCTCAGGCTGTCGAGCAGGCTTTCGGCGATCTGGGCCCGCTCCAGGGTAACGCCCATGAACACGAACAGAGGCACCGCCATCAGCGTCTCGTTGCTCATGATGCCGTAGATGCGGTTGGGCATCGTGCCGAGGAAGGCACCGTCGAAGATCCCCAGTCCAATTCCGATCCAGGCGAACAGAAGCGCGACGCCGCCGAGCGAAAACGCCACGGGATAGCCGGCAAGCAGCACCGCCACCACGACTCCGAACATCAACAACGCGATCCATTCCATCAGATCGCCTCGCTCGATGGACCGCCTGGATCCTTGTCCGGCTCGACGGTCCGGGTCAACACGAGGACCGCGCCGATCAGGTCCGCGACCCCCTGCAACATCAACAGCGCCGCCGTGGCCGGTATGAGGCTCTTCATGATGGGTACAAAGGGGAATGGCAGTCCGCCGGCTTCCCTGGAAGCCTCGCCGATGGCCCACGACGTGGCCACATAGTCCCAACTGGTCACCGCGATGAAGGCACCCAGCGGGAGCAGGAAGACCAACGTTCCGGCGACGTCGACCCAGGCCCGGCGCGTCGGCGTCGCGCGGCGATAGAAAATGTCGACGCGCACGTGTTCGTTGTGCTTGAGCGTATAGCTCGCCCCCAGCATGAATACCGCGGCGTGCATCCACACGATGCTTTCCTGCATCGCGATCCAGCCCAGGTCGAACACATAGCGCAGCACCACGATCACGAAGGTCCCGAGGACCATCAGGACCGTGAGCCACGCCATGGCGGATCCCACCAGTTCGCTGAACCGCTCCAGGTTCTCCTTCAGCCGTCGCATGATTGCCGGGTCCGCCTCCTCAGGTCTGGTGCACCGGTTGTCGGTCTCATTGTTCCGGGCGGTCGCGACGGGACTTGAGCAGCCGGTTCAGAAACACGGTCATTTCCCTGGCGGCCTGGATGTCGCCGCGCTGGTTCGCCGCGCGGATGCCGTGCCGGTAACTTTCCATGGCCTGATCCTCCCATCCGGCGTCGGTCTGTGCCCGCCCGAGCTGCTTCCATGCCGCCGAATAGCCCGGCTCCAGCGCGACGGCCTTGCCAAGGTGCTCGGCGGCCCTGGTGGGATCGCCCGCCTTCAGGTACTCGCAACCCAGGGCGTACCGCAAGCTCGCGCCGTCGTTTCCGCCGCGTAGTATAGCCTCCAGCCTTGATGCCATGCCCATGATCACGGTCGCCAGAAGGTGGGCGTGATCAGCACAAGCAGTGTGAAGATCTCCAGTCGGCCCAACAGCATGCCGCACACGGCCGCCCATTTTTCGATGACGCCGACGTCCCCGAAGCCGGAGGCCACCTGACCGAGTCCGGGCCCGAGGTTGTTCAGGGTGGCGGCCACGGCCGAAAAGGCCGAGACCTGATCCAGGCCGGCGGCGATCATGACCAGCAGCAGTACGCTGAAAACCACCACATAGACCGCGAAGAATCCCCAGACCGCGTCCACCACACGGTTGGGAACGGCCTTGGACCCGAGCTTGACCGGAACTTCGGCGCTGGGGTGAACCAGACGCTGCACTTCCCTCAGCCCCTGCCGGTACATCAACAGCCAACGGATCACCTTGATTCCGCCGGCTGTGGACCCCGCGCATCCGCCGACGAAACTCGAAAAGATCAACAGCGCGGGAAGCGCACCCGGCCAAAGGGCAAAATCAGCCGTGGTGAATCCGGTTGTTGTGGCGATGGAAACGGTCTGGAACAGACCGTGCGTCAGGGTTTCGGTAAACGTCCCGTAATGTCCTTGAAATTGGAGATACACGACCACCACCACGATCAGCACGGCGAGCATCTTCGCGTAGGCCCAAAACTCGGGATCCTGAAGGTAATGTCTGACGGAACGGTGCCGCCAGGCAAGGAAGTGAAGCGAAAAGTTGATTCCGGAGACAAACATGAAGACCACGGCCACCATTTCGATGGCGACGCTGTTGAAGTGTCCGAAGCTCTCGTCGTAGGTGGAAAAACCGCCGATGGCGACCGTGCTGAAAGCGTGGCAGATCGCGTCGAAAGGGCCCATTCCGGCGAGCAGGTAGGCCAGGGCGCACAGCGTGGTGATGCCAAGGTATACATACCAGAGCGCCTTCGCGGTCTCCGTGATGCGCGGCGTCAGCCGGGTGTCCTTGACCGGACCGGGCGTCTCCGCCCGGTACAGCTGCATGCCGCCGACGCCCAGCATGGGCAGCACCGCCACGGCCAACACGATGATGCCCAGCCCTCCGAACCACTGCAGCTGCTGGCGGTAGAACAGAATCGACTCCGGCAGGTCGGCAAGCCCGGTCAGCACCGTCGCCCCGGTGGTGGTCAGTCCGGACATGGACTCGAACACCGCGTCGGTGAAGCCGAGCCGCGGATCGCCCGCCAGCAGCAGCGGCACGGAACCGAACAGTCCGAGCACGATCCAGAACGCGGCCACCACCAGGAACCCCTCGCGCAGCCGCAGTTCGTCGGTCCGCTCCCGAACCGGCCACCAGGTAACCGCCCCCGCGCCAAGAATGATGAGGAACGACCCCGCGAACGCGGGCCACTGGCCGTCCGCAAAGATCAGCGACACGAGGATTGGCAACAGCATCGTGGCGCTGAACATCGCCAACAGCAGTCCGAGAACACGTTGTATGGTTGCCCTGGCTCGCATCCTGCGCCCGCCGACCGTGCATCAATCGAGTTCGATCATCGGGCAATGATGTTAGCTGAAGTCCCGCGCAAAAGAACGGGCGCTGGTGACAGGGTCAATCAATCCCGCTCGAACCCGACGGCATCCTCGTCCAGCTTGAGATCCCGTGCGTTGGCCTTCACGGTGTCGACGACATCCTCTGGGTAACCGCCCTCTCCCGCGCGACCGTCGATTTCCAAGCTCATCCGCAAGCGGCTGCCCGGTGCGCGGGTCAATTCGACGAGAAGTCCGTCCATGATGCGTGCGACCTCCAGCCCGGCACGGTCCGGGTCGATTTTCAGGTTTGCAAAGAAACGGCGCGGAGGCGGGTCTTTCGGCTTGACCCCCGGATCGGTTCGGCTTGGCGCCGTGCCGCCGGTGTTGGCCTGGATGTCCACCTGGTTCGAGCCATCAGTTCCCTCCTTGGTGGACTCGGCCGCCTCGGCGCGAATCGCTTCGCGGCGCACCAGAAGACCGCCCTCAAGCGCCACTGGCATCTGAGCGCCACCGTCGATTACGCCGCGATAGGCTCCAAGACTCTCATCGAAGTCCGACGCGTAGACGAAAGGACTGGCGAAGTCCTCCACCAACCGCTGAAGGGCGTCTTCAAACGTTACCTCGTCTCGGAGCCGCGGCAGGTATACATATGAGGCCAGCCAGTCGTGGATTTGTGCGATCTCGATGTGCGGGCTGTCCGCCGGCCAGACAGGTTCCAGGCATTGCGCCAGATTGGCAGGCCCCATCTTGTCGATGATGGTGCCGTCAGCGCTAACCTTGTCCCAAACCGCCTGCGGGACGCCTTTCGCGCCGCCACGGTTCACCAGGCGCGTCGAACGCATGACGTAGCCGACGCTTCCAGTGCCGCCATCGCCAATTTCGTCGGGTGCCGCAGGGAATAGCACATGCACCCAGGCTCTCCGAATACTCTGTAGCAGCGCCTCGTAGCTGCGTCGCGCTTGCGTTTCGGCATCGCCCGTCTGTGCCTGGGTAAGGTTTTCTCTCAGGTCGGCGTCGTTGAGTATTGACTGCCATGCCCGTTCGCGCCGGGCGTTCTCGCGCGCCGCCGTGACATTCGACGCGTCGGCGGCCACGAAAACCAGGGCGTTGCGGTAGCGGCGTTGTCCGCTTCCCCTGCGCTCCAATACCTCGCTCGCCGCGGCGACCGCTGATGATTTTGCGCCAAGGCTCGCGTCATGGGGCGCCGAAGGAGGCAAAATGACCAAGGCGGTGGAACGGCGGTCCTCCACATCGGCGGGATTGTCGGGCGCTGCGTGCACTCGGGGGAACCCGGCCCGTCCACGCTGCTCCTCCCGAAGCATCGAGACGAGGCGCCGGTCGGCATCCTCGTCGCTTACGTCCTGGGCCCGGTCGGTGGCCAGCTTGTTCAGCGTAGGTTGCGGGGAGAACCAGTAACTGTCGCCATCCCGGTAGAGATGCGCCGAGCGCGATGCGATCTCCTGCAGCGCCTCGCCGAAGATGGCGAGCTGGTCGCCAGGCTGGGCGCAGGCGAGCCGAAGGTCGGCTCCGGCCATGCCGCCCCGCGCGGCACCGCCGTGGGGCGCCGTCGCGAAGAACACCGCACGCGCCGCGAGCGTCGCCGCACGCGCCTTGAGCAAACGCGGGCGCTGCGCCTCTATTCGCGCCGTCAGGGACTGGTCGCCATCCACTTCCGATTGCAGGATTGGGCCGAAAGCACGGTCGAGCGGTTCCAGCAGCGCGGTGCGGACCTTTGCGTCGCCGAACGGCAGCGTGGCCGGCGTAATCAGCGGCGCATTGCTTTGGCCGCTCCACAGCGCATATACCGCATTGGCCATGATCTTGAGAATGCCGCGGGTGCGCTGGAATTTTTCCAGAACGGACCAGTCCCCGGAGAACCGCCTCAGCACCTCCGGGTGCAGGGGATAGGCTCGGCGCATCTGTTCCTCATAAGCCGCTTCGCGAACCTCCGGCGGAAAGTCGGCCCGGTTCTGCCAGTAAAAGCCACGAAACGCACGGATGGTCTCATCCCGCGCTGTCTCTCCGGCTTCATCAAGCGGTTGAAACAAGCGTCGTCGCACAATCTCGAAGGTCTCGATGCCGCTTGCCGGGGTCCACGCCGACTGCACGCGACCGAAAATCTTCTCCAGCCGCTGCAGCGCGTCGCGGCCCTGTTCGTCGCCGACCTCGGTGCCCGACTCCGGCAACGAACCGACCACCACGGCCCGGTCCACTGCCGCCGCCGCTTCGGTGAGCGACTGGATGAAGGCATGGAAGGCATCGTATTCCAATCCGCGCAGCTGGCGCGCGAAAGCCACGACCTCGTCCATCAGGATGAGGCAGGGTGCGGCATCACGCAGGATCGGTATCAAGAGTTCGGACCCCGGGTTGGTCCGTGCCGCCTCCGACGCGGCGATGGACTCGACGGCTTTCCAACCACCGAGCCGCCAGGCCAGATAACCCCAGAGAGTTCGGACCTCGCGGTCGCCCTCCGTGTGCATGGCCTCGGCGGTGCCCTTGTCCGTTCCCACAAACACCGCGCGTTTGACCCTTCCCAATTCCCCGACGCCCGCAGCCTCCAATATCGGCGCCATGCCGGATAATTTTGTGGCGTTGTAGCCGGACTCCGACGCTCCGGCGAGGTGGTGGAGCGCCAGCAGAGTGTGGGTTTTGCCGCCTCCGAAATTGGTCTGCAGACCGATTACAGGGTCGCCGCCCTCGCCGGCCAGCCGCTGAACGACCGCTGTCAGTGTGCTCCGCAAGCCTTCGGTGGCGTAGGTGATACGGAAGAACGCCGCGGGGTCAACGTACTCCTCCGAACCTTCGCCCCGATCCACCTGCGCCAGGTTCGCAGCAAACTCGGCATCGGAAAAGCGCGATTCGAGAACGTCCGGGTGCGGTTCGCAAACCTTGCGCCATGGGCGAAGCTGCCCCGGTGCGGGCGGTTCGTCGAGCATCTGCAACTCGGACTGAGCCGGGGCCGTCACTCCGTTTGCCGCGCGCTGCTCGTCGTAGAGTGCCTGGATAATCTTAGTCTGCTCACCGGCGCCCACTGCCTCTGACAATTCCCGCAGGGCATCGAGGTGGCGCAGTGCTTCATGCGCCGGCATGGCTCCGGAGAAATGCGCGGCGCTGTTGCGCGCGTCCATCGCCAGCGACACAAAGCTCCGTGCCTTTCTAAGCCTATCGTCGTGCCGGAACAGGTCGTTCCAGTTTTCGAGCAGGGTCTTTAGAAGCGCATAGACGTCGAGTTCTCCGCCTCGCTCACCTCCGCTCGCCCGGCTCGCGTAGTGTCGCCAGTGTGCGCCGTGTCGATCACGCATGTGCTTGCCAACATATTGACCGAGGCCGGTGCGGAGCGCTTCCAGCGCCTGCTCGACCCGATTTTTGGCGGCGAGTGCCGTTTTCTCCGCGTTTCTCCTGCTCATGGTTGCGACTCCATGTCGATCAGTTGGATTCGCTCGCCAAAACGGCGAAAATCGGCGGGATTAAACGTCAGCAAGCGCCGCTCGCCGTTGGCCAGCATGGTCGCAGCGATGTTGGCATCGTGAACTTGCCGTCCCGCGACGGGCACTTCCCCACACAGTTTCACCAGAGTAGCGGTCACTTTCGCGCTATCCTCAAGAATCTCAAACGCCGACTGGAGTACAGCCACGTCCGCCAAGGCCGTGCTCATGGCGACTGCCGGTGACCAGGATTGATGTCGGGTGACCGTGGCGAGATATTCGCGAAGAACCTGACGGCTGATCCGAAGCGTTTCACCTTTGTCCGCCGCTTCCTGCAACCGCCGTCGGGCCAAGGCATGCTTGGGTGCTGCAGCAAAGCGCGCCCGGACAATAACGTTAGTGTCCACGAACACTGGCAGCTTATCCGCCCGGCTTGATATCGTTCTGCGACCCGCCCGTCAGACGCCCGGTCTCGTCGTAAATCTGTTCGCGGCTCATACGGAATCCCGGCGGCCAGGCTCCGCCGGGTACTGCCGGCCATATTTGATCGAAATCCAGTTTCCTGCCAGCCGGTGGGGTGTTGTCTGCGTCGTCCGACGGATCATGCACGCACTCGAATACCAGTGTTTCCGATTCGAGGTCCACAGCCCGCGTTTTCCATCCTGCTGCCTGCCAGGCTAGTGCATGGCTATGTCCTGCGCTCCGCTTCTGGTTCGACCACCAAGGCCGGTAGAGTCGCGCGGAGTCCGGCAAGTTGAAGCCAAGGATCGCCTCCAGCTCCTCGAACGAAGCCCGCCAGCGTGGACCGGCCATCGACGCCAGATGACGATACAGCGGCGAGTACTTACCCCTTGCAGCGGCATCCTTGATCAATTGGTTACGTAGGGCAGACATATCCCCTCCCTTGGCTTCAATGATTAAGTTCTGTCTGACTTGAATATTACCCGCAACGCAACGACAGTAAAACTCGACCATCAAACGCATGATGGAGTCTGGCTCAGGATTACCCCCCGGTCGCTACAATAACGTCGCCTGAACTTGCGTTTCCACGTTCGTTGCCGCTTCCTCGAGTGCTGGCCATTCCCGCGCCAGCATGTTCCATACTTGGGCTTCGACGGTTCGGTTCTGGCGCTCGCAGATGTCGTAGAGGCGATAGGCGAGCAGGCGCGCGGCTTCGCTCCGTTTCGGTGTCATCCTGGCATACAGGTTTGCGGCAGCGGCGATGCCTCCAGCGGGGGATTCAAGCACACGCGCCAGATGCTGTGCGCATTCCCAGTCAGTCAGACGCTTGTCGGTTGTCGGGTTCCAGTCTTCGGGCAATTCGTCGCGGCGCAGCAGGCGCGCCGAGCCCCCTTGGGCGCTGAGGATACCTGCATGTTGCAGCGCATCGACACCGATGTCGTAGGCTTGGGCCATGGTGATGGCGTCGCCCGACTTTCCGGCATCCATGCCGAAGGCTTCGAACCAGTCAATGCAGAAGCGGGTGTCGGCGTCGTAGGCGCCCGCTTCCTCGCCGGATATTTCGTCGCGCACTTGATTAATGAGGGCAATGGCAGTGCGCACGGTCATCGGCGTGTCGTCGGGTTCCAGCACCTTCGAGGCCGCCGTGAAGACGCCTATGCCGGGGCCGAGTGCTGCCTGCGCCATGTCAACCGGGCCGACACCGCCGGCGCGGATCTTTTCCAGGGCGCCGCGCAGCTCAGCGCGGAGTCGGGTAACGAATTCTCGGCGGGTGACGACTGGGGCATCTGGCGGGCGTTTGCGACAGACGAGGACGATGGAGGAAGCGAGGGCGTTAGCGCCATGGCCAATCGACCTGGCCGTCCTTTCTGTTCGTACCGGCCATGTGCCGTCGATCATATATCCCGCATCAAAGACCCCCTGAAGAAACGTAGCCCAGCCGGGAGATGTCAAACCTTCCCGTGCGACTTCGGATTGCTTGAACGCATAGTAAATCGTCACCGGGTAATCGTCCCGCCCTGATGCATGCATGTTGGCAAGTGCCATGCCCATTCCATCCATGAAGAATTGTTCCGCGGCTTCCTTGCTCCCGTGGCGGTACGGGGTGGCCACGAGTTCCTCGTTCTTGGGCGCCAGCACTCTGCGAAAAAGATCCGGCCATAGTTCACGTAGCGTGCGCCGTTGCCAGACGTAGAAGAAGTCCGACAAATCAGAATATCCAATATTGTCATAGTAGGGCGGATCCGTTGCGACAATAGAGTCATTGACGAGTGGAGTCTTGCTAGCGGCATCTTGTTGAATTGCTGCAGCAGGCGTTGCTGGAATCCCCAACGACTCGACGACTTTCTGAATCCAGCCGATGGCGGTATCCGCCCAATTCCCACTCGCTGAACTGAACGGATTGCTCTCTGCGTAGTCCCAAACCATCGGTATGGCTTGGCGTGCAAACGAGTTACGGATGAATTCACCTCCGCTAACCCAAGTCGCGTTGCTACTCCAATAGTCGCAGGCGCGACCAACGGCCAAGCCCAAATACGTCGCCACCGCATCGGCGTAGGCTGCCGCGCCGGTGCCGCCGTCGGCGAGGCGGGACGCGTCGGTGTCCATGCCCGCCGCCAGCGCATCCGTGAGCACCTGCTCCCGTGCCTCGGTGACCAGGTCCGAGAAGGTCGTCAGCGCGACGAGTTGGCGGTCGGTGAAGAGGTCCGCGAATGTAGTGAGGCCATAGAGTGGGCACCAAATGGCCCGAGGGTCATTCGGCAGAGCCTCTGTCGGATGCCATTCGGGCTGCGCCTCGCTGGCGACTTCCTCCATGGCATTCGTTGGTTCCAGATATACACGCCCGCGCCTGCCCTGTGCCACGACCGCCATGAGCCGTGCACCCATGCGGCCCGCCTTGCCTTCCGCCTTGATGTGATCGCCCGCAAGTGGCGAGCCGGAGACCAAGCAGGTGAAGTTGGCGCCGCGGCCAGCCTTGGTGCCGGCTCTTGCCCGCACAAACTCTTCCGTCCCGATGCCGCCAACCTTCACCGTAAACCGGTAGGCACCGTTGTCACGATCAACCTCCGGAACGACGATCGCCTCCTTTCCTTTCTTCGACGACAGCACGAAAGAGCTTGCCAGTGGCACCTGCGCACCACGCAGCATCGGGTCGGGCGAAGCGACGGTGCGAGCCCAGAGCCAGGCAATGACTGTGAGCTGCTTTCCGACGTAGGGCTCGAGGTCCTTGCGCTCCACCGCCATGTCCGCCGTGACTTCGATCTGCGGATAGAGATGCCCGATGCGCGACTCGGCTACGTCGCGCATCCAGCGCCCGTAGTGGCGGATGTCGTCGGCTAACCCCTGTACGCCGTCCCACATCCCCAGCGGTTTCTTCTCAGGATGGACGGGCGGCAGCCCTGCGAACTTCGGCGGGATTTCGCAGGTGGCTTTCGACACGAGCACGGCAACGGGGTTCAGGTCCGAACCGTGGGCGCGCAGGCCGAGGCGCTGGGCTTCGAGGGGAATGGATCCACCACCGCAGAACGGGTCGCACACGGGCGGCGCGTGCTCCGCAAGGTAAGCCAGCACTGCCTTGGCGTCGTTCGGTGGCGGCGCGGGTTCTCCACGACCCCTCGCCAACGAGCGGGCAATCTCGAATCGTGCACGGTTCAGGATGCGCTCATCGTTGGTCGCCTCCCAGGGCACGATTTCCTCGATGATGCCGTGCAGGCGCTTGCGCTCGCACTCCTGATCCGCCTCGGTCGGAAACTCCTCCGGCCAGGCCGACGGGTCGTCGACAAGCTGCGCGAACAGCACCGCCCGGCAGGCCGCCAGCGGTCTCCGGGCCCACCACAGGTGCAAGGTCGAGGGATGCCCGTGCCGTATCGACTTCTCCCGCGCCGAGGCCTTGTTGATGGCCTCCAAGGGCAGGGAGACTTCGATGAGTTTCTTGCGGTGGGTGGGTGACATATCAGCGCTCGTGCGCTCAGGAAAGGCCGTCAGCCATCGTGGTCGCGGCTGCGCCAAGTTGCCTCGTCCGCAAGTTCCTGCGCATGGCGTTTCTGCTCTTCGCGATCCTTGACGGCAATGTCAGGCAGGACAATATCGGCATGATAGGGGTTGTCGAGTAGAGGCGACGCGGTCACTTGCCGATCATTTTACGCGACCGTACCTGCGTCGATAACAGCCCAACCGTAAAATCTCCTTTTACTGGCGACAGCTACGCAAACAGCTATTCCAACTGCCTGTGAAGGCGGGACGCAATCGAGACGGGCGACGGACAGCACGGGATGTTGCCGTCTTTCAAGAAAAACATTAAGTCTGATCCTTCCGCGTCGGGCTCGCTTGGCCTCATGGCTTGAAAACACGTCCCTGCCGAGGTTTTCTTCCGGGTCGATATCGTCCCCAAGCGTCACGCGGCTCGGTCGTCCCGCTGCGCCAATTCAAACAGCGCCTCTCGCACGAAACCGTCTGGAAGAGCGCTCGCGTCGGCGTAATTCGCTCGCCTGTGCCTGCCATCCATGTTGACCAGACACAGAGCACCGCCGTTAGAATCGCAAAGCAGCAGCACCGAACGTCCGCGTCCGCCGGGAGCATCAATGGCGATCTCTCCGTCTGGTGTGGGATAGACCTCAAACCGTTGCGGCGAGACTTGGTACATGGCCCGCAATATTCGCTGAGCATTCCCTATAGCCGCATCCGATGGACGTGGAAACCCTTCCTCATCGGCTTCGACCACAGCTTCGCGCAGATCGTGCAACGCACCCCGCAGCCTGCGATTCAGCGCAAAAGACTAAGCAGAAATTTCTACAACCAGTCTGCGTGTCCATTCAGGTGGCACCGTGGTTGGCATTCGAACGACGATAGTGGCTGATCGCACGAAACGCAATATCCGCAAGGCGCGGTGGTCAGCCGTTTCGTGGAATCAGGGGCGGTGGCGTCGATTAGCTCGGTCCATGTACCGCTGCGCGCCTTTTCATCTCCGCGGGTTCAGGACTGGGATTGCGCGCTGTGGTAGTGCTTGATGGAATCCACGGTGATGGACCGCGACACCTCGTTGAAACTTGGTTCGGGCCCGAATAGAGGCGCCGGGTTACGCACATTCATCGGTGCGTGGACCAGATCGCCCTCGACGAGCACGGCAGCAAGGATGAACGAGTCGCCCGCATTCCAGGCTGCAAGCATCTCGTTTCTCGTGATGGTGATCGCGCGGGCGTCGGCGCGGCGCCCCTTGACTTCGATGAACAGCAGCCCGCCGGTTTCCGGATCGCGGCTTTCAATGTCGTAGCCGCGGTCCTCGGCGGACACATCCACGGGTTGTCGCCCCGAGTTTCGCTCACGCTCAATGACCGCCTGCATTGCCTTGGCCTCGATTACCGCGCGCGCCTGCGCGTCTGCCGACTGGCTTGCCGCGCCGCTTGCCTCGCCGGTTTGCTGTGAGGTGACCAGTCGCGCCGGGACGACCAGGGCCGCGCCGCAGATCTCCGGCGGCAAGGGGGCGATATCGCGCTGGCGACCGATTTCGGCAAGCCGCCGTTCGAGCCGGCCGGTCAGGGCTTCAGCTTGACGGCGGAGATTTTCCGAGTTCAACCGCGGCTTCTTTCCGGCCCGCTCCCGGGACTCGACTTCTAGAGCGCGGTGGTGAAGGTGAGCGATCTCCCGACGCATGCGCTCCTTTACGGCGGCCTCGATCTTGTCGAGTTCAGCAACGCGCCGTTCTTTCACTTCCTCAAGGTGCCTGGGAACGAGGTCGGTCACCGCGAGTGTGCGCGCCCGTTCCTCCAGCGGCCCCTTGAGCCAGCCAGCTTCCATGACTTTCTTCAGCTGGGCGTTTTCTTCGTCTTGTAGCGGTCGGCAATCGAGATAGGGTGCGAGGCCAGCGTCCACCGCACCGCCTCTTGAGTCGAGCCATACAAACTGAAGTCGCTCGGAAACAGATTGCGGCTGGCCGTTGCGGGTGGTCCTGCCGTCGCGAATTCTGTGGCGCAATGCGACCAGAACCCGGGGGCCATCGTGCCGGCCCGTAACGTCCACCAACACCGCGCCCCGCGTAAGCAGGCCGCGGTAGTTTTCCAGGGTGTGGTCCAGAAGCGCGTCGAGCAGCGGATGACCCGGCGCCACCAAGGCGGCTTGAGGCTTCCCGGAAACGAGTTCCTTGTCGAAGCATATGCGCCGGTAGCGTTCCAGAACCGGATCCGCGCGCCCCATCAGGCGGTCGCGGTCCCTGAGCGCGGCCGGCACGCGCGTCACTTCGAAACGACCCTTTTCGCGCCGACGCAGCACCCCTCGGGCCTCGGCGAAGGCGGCTTCGAAAAAGGAGCGGATATGGTGAGGCTGCAGGCGGCGCGCCGCCGCCCGCTCCATCGCATCGCGCAGCCCCTGAACCGTAGACGGGTCGATTCCTTCCCGTGTGAGCTTGTTGCGCGCAACCAGCGCGTTGATGTTGGCGACATCCACCGCGCCGTCGATTGCACGAAACAGCCGTTCGCGCACTTCGGGCCGTTCGCCGTAGCGAATGGCTTCCACGAAAAGTTCCCGCAACGGACGCGCTTCGAACAACTCGCCCAACACGTCGTACACCTTGCCGCCCAGCGTCGACCGGGCCGTTTCCAGCTTCTCCAGCAGCCGCTCGTACACGGCGCCTTCGCGTGTGTTGCCAGCCACCAGGTTCCACAAGTGGCAAACCTCGGTCTGCCCGATTCGGTGAATGCGACCGAAGCGTTGTTCAAGACGGTTCGGATTCCACGGCAGGTCGTAGTTGACCATCAAGTGGGCGCCGCGCTGCAGGTTGACACCTTCGCCTGCGGCGTCGTTCGCCAACAGGAATCGCACCGCCGGGTCGTCGTTGAAGGCGGCGATGATGGCGCGCCGCCGGTCGCGCGGCACCCCGCCATGCACCAGCACGACACTTTCCGCCTCGCCGGTGCGGGCGCGGATCCTTCCCGCCAGGTATTCCAGCGTGTCGCGCGCCTCGGTAAAGATCACGATCTTGCGTCTTGCGTCCCGCGCGTGGTCATTCACCCTGGGGTCGTCCAGGATTCGGTCGAGCTGTTGCCACTTGGCGTCTTCGCCGGAGCGGCGCAGCGCACGGGCCATGCGTTCAAGGCGCCGAAGTTCGGCGATCTCCGTTTCGAGCTCGGCGATCGTCTGTGCCGCTGTGGCGCGATCAAGAAGCCGCTCCTCGTGATTCTCCAGTTCCGCTGCAGTGGCCTCGTCCAGATCGTACTCGTCCAGCGTTGATTCCGGCTCCGCCTGTGTGATCGGGAAGGCAGGGCCGACCCCAGTGCGCAACTGTCTCTCCTCCTCAATGCGCCCTTCCAATCTCGACAGACGGCGTTTGAGGGATTCGTGAATCGCGGCCGGCGACGAAGCGAGGCGGCGCTGGAGAATCTGCAGGGCGAACCCAACATTGTTCCGACGCATCGACCCATCTTCGGCCACGCGGTCGGCACGGTTCATCTCTTCACTGACGTAATTCGAGACGGCCTTGTAGAGAGCGTCCTCGCGCGGCGACAGGTTGTAGGAAACCGTATACGCGCGGCGTTCGGGAAACAGCGGGCTGCCGTCGAAACGGAACAGCTCCTCCTTGGTCAGTCGACGCATCATGTCGGACGGGTCCACCTTGTGAACACCTTTGCGAAAGCGGCCTTCGAAGCGGTCAGCGTCCAGCAGGCCCATGAATAGCTGAAAGTCGGTCTCCTTGCCGTTGTGGGGAGTGGCCGTCATCAGCAGGAAATGGCGGGCCAGACGGCCGAGCAGCGCGCCCAGCTGGTAGCGTTTGGTGTACTTGACTTCCTGGCCGAAGAAACTCGCCGACATGCGATGCGCCTCGTCACACACGACCAGGTCCCAATCCGGCGCCGCTTCCAGTTTTTCTTTCAGTTGGTCGTTGCGGGCGAGCATGTCGAGTCGCGCGATCAGCCTTGAATGTTCCGCGAAGGGATTGCCGGTTACCGATGTTTCCACCCGCTCGCGGCTCAATATGTCGAAGGCAAGGTCGAACTTGTCCATCAACTCGTCCTGCCACTGTTCGACAAGGCTTCCAGGCGCGACGATTAGGCAGCGTTCGAGACTTCCCCGGATCAGAAGCTCCTTGATCAGCAGCCCTGCCATCACGGTCTTGCCCGCACCGGGATCGTCAGCCAGCAGAAAGCGTAGTGGCTGGCGATCCAGCATGGCGCCGTATACGGCCGTCAACTGGTGCGGTAGCGGCTCGATCTGCGACGCGTTTACGGCAACATAGGGATCAAAGAGATGCGCCAGGCGAATCCGCAACGCTTCGAAAGCCAGCCGGAAAAGGCGACCGTCACCATCGAAGGCGAAGCGTCGCGCTGGCGACACCTCGCGCAGTCCGGCCTCGTCGCCACGGTAAAGGATGCGCTGTTCGATCCCGCTGGGGATCTTGAAGGTCACTTCCACCGCATCCGGCCCGTAAGCGCGGGTGGCGATGATCTCTACCGGGCCATCGCCATGAACACCGGCGAGGCGGCTTCCGGGGACGATCTTCTCAAGCTCAATCATTCGTCTGTGCGTGTCCCGGTGGAATCGCCCGGAGAATCCCGTTTATCTGGCGGCGTCCACGCTCAGCCAATCTCGAACAGCCGTTCCACCTCGTCGATCTGCCGCCGGTCGGCCACGAACAGGATGACGTGGTCATCTTCCTCGATCACCGTGTCGTGGTGGGCCATCAACACGTCGTCACCGCGCACGATGGCGCTGATGGTCGCGCCCCGGGGCAGGCGGATCTGCTCGATGGCGCGGCCGACGACACGGGATTTGCGGAAATTGCCGTGGGCAACGGCCTCGATCGCCTCGGCTGCGCCATGGCGGAGCGAGTGCACCTTGACCACATCGCCCTTGCGCACATGGGCGAGCAGCGAACCCAGGGTGATCTGTTGCGGGGAGATGGCGATGTCGATGGTTCCCGTCGCCGCCAGGTCGGCGTAGGCGGGCTTGTTGATCAGCGCCATGACCTTGTGGGCGCCGATCCGCTTGGCCAGCATGGTCGAAAGGATGTTGGCCTCCTCGGCGTTGGTCACGGCGACGAATACGTCGGCGTGGTCGATATTCTCCTCCAGCAGCAGGTTTTCGTCGGTGGCGTCGCCGTGCAGGACGATGGCCTGGTCGAGCCGCTCGGAGATCCGGCGCGCGCCCTGGCGGTCGCGTTCGATGACCTTGACCTGGTTGGTGTGCTCCAGCGCGGCGGCGAGCCGCATGCCGATGTTGCCGCCGCCGGCGATGACCACCCGTCGGATGGGATTGTCCAGGCTGCGCACCTCGCTGAGCACGGCCCGAATGTCCTTGCGGGCGGCGACGAAAAAGACCTCGTCCTCCTCCCTGACCACGGTGTCGCCATCCGGCAGGATGCTCTTGCCCTCGCGGAATATCGCCGCGACCCGGCACTCGACCCTGGGGATGTGCTCGGGCAGCTCGCGGATCGGCCGGTTGATCAGCGCGCCGCCCTCGTGGGCCCGCGCCGCCACCAGCCTGACCCGGCCCCCGGAGAATTCCAGCACCTGCAGGGCCCCCGGGAACTGGATGAGTTCATTGATGTGCGCCGTGACCAGTTGTTCCGGGCTGATGATGATGTCCACCGGTATGCCTTCCGCCCGAAACAGTGAGCGGTGCTTGGCGTATTCGCGGGACCGGATGCGTGCGATCTTGCGGGGGGTGTCGAAGAGGCTGCCGGCGACCTGGCAGGCGACCATGTTGATCTCGTCGCTGTTGGTCAGCGCGATGATCATCTCCGCGTCGCCGGCGCCGGCCCGCTCCAGCACATCGGGGTGGGCCGCGTGGCCGAGAACCGTGCGCGCGTCCAGCCGCTCCTGAAACTCGCGCAGCTTGTCCGGATCATGGTCGACGATGGTGACCTCGTTGGCCTCCTCGCGGGCCAGGCTGTATGCCGCCGTGGTGCCGACCTGTCCCGCGCCCAGTATGAGGATTTTCATGGTGGGATTACGCGTGAATCGCGCCAGGTGCCTGGGCCTTGCCGCCTTGGGCCGAGATAACGGGCATCAGTTTACAACAGATCGAGATGGGCATAGGCGAGCACCAGCCACTTGGTGCCGGCCATCTCGAAATTCACTTGCACCCGGGTGTGGGCGCCGCTTCCCTCCCACGCCAGCACCACGCCGTCGCCGAACCTGGCGTGGCGCACGCGTTGGCCGAGCCGCATGGGAGCTTCGGCTGCCCCGGAAGGCGCTGAAGGCGCTATACCGCCGCCCAGCCCGCTGGAACCTCCGCCGCCGTATGACCGGCTGTACGGCCTCTCGAAGCGCCCGCCGGAGCGTCCACCAGTGCTCCCGCCGGCGCCTCCTTCTGCGCGTCCGCCGGCGCCTCCACCAGCGCGCCCGCCGTAGCGCTCGGAGCGGTAAACCGGTCGGGACACCGACATGCGCTGCCCCAGTTCCTCCAACAGGTTGGAAGGGATCTCGCGGATGAAGCGGGACGGCGTCGTGAAGCGGAAACTGCCGTGAAACCGGCGTTGTTCGGCGTGGGTCAGGTACAGCTTGCGCCGCGCGCGCGTCAGGCCGACATAGCACAGCCGCCGTTCCTCCTCCAGTCCGCCGACGTCGTCGATGGAACGCTGATGGGGGAACAGGCCCTCTTCCAGCCCGCAAAGAAAGACCAGGGGAAACTCAAGGCCCTTGGCCTGGTGCATGTTCATTAACTGGACCGCATCCTCGTCGGCGCCCGCTTGCGCCTCGCCGGTTTCCAGCACGGCGTACGACAGGAATTCGTCCAGCGGCGCCAGCTCGGAGTCCTCATCCCGGATCAGCCCGCGGGCGGAGTTGACCAGTTCCTCCAGATTCTCCAACCGCCCCTCGGCCGTCTCGTTGCCGTCTCGACCGTGATGGGTGAGCAGGCCGCTGGCGTGGATGACCCGGTCCACCTGTTCGTGAAGTTCCAGTTCCCCGGTTTCTTCGGCCAGGCCATCCACCAGTTGCAGGAAGGACCCGACCGCCCGTTTGGCACGGCTTGCCAGGTGTCCGTCCCGCAGACAGGCTTTGGCTCCGGACCAGAGGCTCGTCCCGGCGTCCAGGGCGCTGGCGCGGATCGCTTGCATGGTCTTGGCGCCCACTCCCCGAGGCGGCATGTTGACCACCCGGTCGAAGGAGGCGTCGTCGTGACGGTTGGCGATCAGGCGCAGGTAGGCCAGCGCATCCTTGACCTCTGCGCGTTCGAAGAAACGGAGACCGCCGTACACGCGGTAGGGAAGACCCGCGGCCAGCAATGTCTCTTCGAAAACCCTGGACTGGGCGTTGGACCGGTATAGCACCGCCGCCTCGTCGCGCCGATGCCCCCCCGCGAGGTGGTCGCGGATGCGGTCGATGACGAAGTCCGCCTCGTCGTGTTCGTTGAGCGCGGCATAGAGGGTGATGGGCTCGCCCGCTTCGCCTTCGGTCCAGAGGTTCTTGCCCAGCCGCACCGAATTGTGGGCGATGACGGCGTTGGCGGCGTTGAGTATGTTGCCCGTCGAGCGGTAATTCTGTTCCAGGCGAACTACTCGGGTACCGTCGAAATCCCGCCCGAAACCCTGCAGGTGCTCCATTCGCGCCCCGCGCCATCGGAAAATGGACTGATCGTCGTCGCCCACGACGAATGGTGCGCCGGACGATCCGGCCAGGAGCCCCATCCACCGATACTGGATCGTGTTGGTGTCCTGGAATTCGTCCACCAGTACATGCTGGAACCGCCTTTGGTATTGGTCGCGCAACTCCGCCCGGGTCCGCAGCAGTTCATGGGTGCGCAACAACAATTCACCGAAGTCGACCACCGAGGCGGTGGCGCATACCTTCTCGTAGCGGGAATAGAGATCGATGAACCGTTTGTATTGTGCCTGACCCTGGTCGTCGACGCGGTCGGGGCGCCGCCCATCGTCCTTCTGGCGATTGATGAACCACTGAACTTCCCGTGGTGATATGTCCCTCTCGTCAACGCCTAGATTCCTGAGCAGACGGCGAATGATGCGCAGCTGATCGTCCGAGTCCACGATCTGGAAGCCCTCCGCCAACCCGGCTTCGCGCCAGTGGATGCGCAGCAGCCGGTGCGCCAGCCCGTGGAAGGTGCCGATCCAGAAATGGCGCGTCG
Source organism: Candidatus Rariloculaceae bacterium (assembly GCA_965221035.1). Classification (GTDB taxonomy): domain Bacteria; phylum Pseudomonadota; class Gammaproteobacteria; order Steroidobacterales; family Rariloculaceae; genus UBA6522. Next base: position 1,272,962 of record OZ244860.1, on the reverse strand, counting down.
GAAAGCCCAGCAGGGCTTCGATCCGGTGGCGCATTTCCCATGCGGCCTTGTTGGTGAAAGTCACCGCGAAGAGATGCTGGGGCAAGATATCCTCGACCAGGATCAGCCAGGCGATGCGGTGCACCAGCACGCGGGTCTTGCCGCTGCCGGCTCCGGCGAGCACCAGCACGGGTTGTCCCGGAGGCATCGTCACCGCCTCCCGCTGCGCATCGTTCAACGGATCGAGGATGGCGGAGACGTCCACGTGAAATGCCGGCGACCGGAACTGGGCGGTCGGCCCGCTACTGTGGCCAGAAGGCGGGAACGTAATGGTCGAGCAGCAGGAATCCGAACAGCGCCGCCAGGTAGGTGATGGAATAGTGGAACGTCCTCATGGCCATACTGCCATCGTCGGCGTACTTCAATCGGAGGACGTGATAGAGGAATCCGCCACCCAGCAGCACCGCGGCCATCAGGTACAGGATGCCGCTCATGCCGGTCAGGTAGGGCAACAGGGTGATCAGGACCAGCAAGACGGTGTAGACGAGCACGGACGACTTGGTGAACTCGGGGCCATGGGTGACCGGCAGCATGGGCACACCGGCGCGGGCATAGTCTTCCTTGCGGGCGACCGCCAGGGACCAGAAGTGCGGTGGCGTCCACGTGAAGATGATCAGGAACAGCAGCACGGCATAGCCGCTGATCTCGTTGGTCACCGCCGCCCAGCCCAGAACGGGCGGCGCGGCGCCGGCCGCTCCGCCGATGACGATGTTCTGGGGCGTCGCCCGCTTGAGGTACACGGTGTAGATCAGCGCGTAACCGACCACGGACAGAAACGTCAGTACTGCGGTGAGCGGGTTCACCAGAAGGGCCAGGGTGCAGATGCCCGTCAGGCCGAGCACCAGGGCAAAGGCAATGGCGTCGCGTTCGCCTACGCGCCCGGTCGGCAGGGGACGGTGCCGCGTCCTGGTCATGATTGCGTCCAGGCGCTGGTCCACCACGTGATTCAGGGTGGCGCCGCAGGCCGAGGCGAGTCCGATGCCCAGGCTCGCGAAAACGAGTATCGACCACGCGACCATGCCCGGTTGCGCCAACAGCATGCCCACGATGGCCGTGAACACCAGCAGCCTGACGACACCCGGCTTGGTCAACGCGTAGTAGTCCCGCCATTGGGCAGGCCCGCGCTCACGGGTAATTTGCAATTCTCTGGTTTGCATTCAGAACCGCCAACAGAAGCAGTGCCGCGACTCCATTGTGCGCGACGGCGACCGTCAGCGGGACGCCGTAGATGATAATGCTCGCGCCGAGTGTCAATTGTACGCCCAAGGCGGCCCACACGGCGATACCGTCCGGTCGAAGCCGGGGTCGCCGCACCATCATCCATCCCAACAGGCCCAGCGCGATCGTTGCCGCGATGGCGCCGAGCCGATGGCTGAAGTGGATCGCGACCCGGGCGGGATTGTCCAATACTCCGCCCTCATAGTCCACGCCCAATTCGCGCCAAAGGACGAACCCTTCGCGAAAGTCGGTCACCGGCGGCCACCAGCGGGTTTGGCAGGTCGGAAAGTCCGGGCACGCCAGCGCCGCGTAGTTTGCGCTGGTCCAACCGCCCAGGGCGATCTGCAAGACCAGAATGACGGTCCCGGCGAGCGCCAGCCGCCGCAGCGGCAGCGGTCCGGCGGAGGCCGAATCTCCCGCCGAGGTGGAACCGGCTGCAGCGCCGGACGTGTCGACCGGCCCGGCGAAATCGCCGACGGACGACACCAGTCGACGCCATTCTCCGAGCCAGAACAGGAGTCCCAGGGTCGTCAGTCCGCCCAGCAGGTGCGCCATGACGATGACCGGTTTCAGCAGCAACGTCACCGTCCACATGCCCAGCAGCCCCTGGAATATCACCACTGCGAGCAGAATGTGGGGCAGGCGCGAGGGCTGCGCCGGGTCGCGCCGATTGAACCAGGCCACGCCGGACAGGATGAGGCAGAGCAGGCCCAATCCCGTGGCCAGGTAGCGGTGGATCATCTCCCGCCACGCCTTGCCCATGTCCAGCGGACGTTCGGGGAATGCCTCGGCCGCTTCCCGCACGCTTTCCGTGACGACAAGCTGACCGTAGCAACCGGGCCAGTCCGGGCAGCCCAGGCCGGCGTCCGTCAGACGTACCCAAGCGCCGATGACCACGACCGCCAGGGCCAGTACGGTGCCGACGCGGGCCAGCAGGACAAAGGAATTTCTCAAGGCGTGACCTCTTTCCGTTCAGAAAAAATCGATGGGTCCGAGCCTTCCCCGGCGTTGATCGGCTGCTGCGGGTGGCCGTGAATCGGGTTCAAGTTGGAACATAGTTTATACGGGGGCGGACGCGATTCAAGCCACTAAAATCATTGTAGTTACTTGCATAAAATGCTAATTTTTCTGCATGAGATTTCAAGAGTTGCTCGCCATCGTTGAAGACGAGCCGGTGTTTGAGACCGGTTGGCTGACGGTGGGAAGGCCTGCGGATGCCGGTTTGCAGGCGCAACTAAGTCGCTGGACCCGCGCCGGGCGGTTGCACCGGTTCAGACGTGGCTTGTACGCGCTTGCGCCGCCATACCGCAAGGTCATCGCCGATCCATTTGTTATTGCCAATCGGCTGATGCCGGGATCGTACGTATCCACACACTCGGCCCTGGCGTTCGCCGGGGTGATCCCCGAGTACGTGGCTGTGACCACCAGTTGCGGTCCGGGACGCCCCCATGTTCGGGAGACGCCACAAGGGCGCTACATCTTTCAGCGCTTGAGCCCTGAGATGCTGAATCTTTCCGCAGGCGGCGTGGCGGGCTACCGGCAGGTTGAACTGGCGCGAAATCAGCACGCGCTCGTGGCCGTGCCGGAAAAGGCGCTTCTGGACCTGGCTCATCTCACGGTCGGTGCCGATAACCCGCGCTGGACCGGAGCGATGCGCCTGAACCACGAAATGATCGATACTGAACTTCTGGTCGCGCTGGCCAAGGCATCGCGCAAGCCGAAACTGCTGCGCTGCGCCCGGTGCGTGGCGACCGAAGCGCGTGGCGCTCCTGTGCAGGCGTGAAGGGCTACCTGCAGCAGCTGGTCCGCCAGACCGTGCCCCAGCACGGTCGAAATGCCGTTCGCGAATACCTCCAGGCCCGCATTCTGGAGGAACTCACGCGCGTCGGGGCCATGTCGCCGCTCGCGTTCATGGGTGGAACTGCCTTGCGTTTCCTATACTACACGGGGCGCTTTTCCGAAGATCTGGACTTTACGCTTGAAGGTTCGCGCGAGGATTACGACCTGGATCGCTGGGTTCAGGCCGTGGCGAGGCGGTTCCGGCACGAAGCATATGACGTTTCATCCGTGATTCGTCGACGTGGCGCCGTGCACCGGGTATCGATCAAGTTTCCGGGGATTCTTCATGAGTTGGGGCTATCGCCGCGTCCGGAGGAGGCTATTGCGATCAAGGTCGAAATCGACACGAACCCGCCGGCGGGTGCCGTTACTCAAGTCAGTCGTGTGAATCGGCACGTCACCTTGCGGTTGCACCATCACGACAAGGCTTCGCTATTGGCGGGCAAGTTGCTGGCTGTGCTGAACCGGCGTTGGGCCAAGGGACGGGACTTTCACGATCTTGCCTGGTACCTTGGTCGCAGGGATTGGCCGGAACCCAATCTTGAGATGCTCAACAACGGGATGGCACAGGCTGGCGTCGGCGACACTCCCATGACCATCGAATCCTGGCGCGGTCACGTCGCGGCCTGCGTTGCAAACGTCTCATGGAAGGAAGTGGCTTCAGAATTGGAACGGTTCGTCGAAGAGCACCATTACACGTTGGACAAGGACGAGCTGCTGGACTTGCTCCAAGGGCCTGATCGGCGGCGCCCTCCCGGGCAGTAGAATTGATGATTCAGCCGTACACCGGCCACTCCATCATTCTGGCGTCCCCCGCAGCCGGCGCCGCAGTTCGGAAATCGGTATTGCCGCCTCAAATACGTCGCCTGCCTGCCCGGTGCCGTGCGCCGCGCCGGCTCCGGTCCCCCAGGCCTGGCCAAAGACCAGTTCCACGCTGACAGACAATGCACCGCCATGGTCCCCGCCACCCTTGCCGCCTGGTTCAGCGCTCCGGCCTCCAACCCGGCTTTCCTCTCTGTCGCCCACCGCGATTCGCTCCGCAAAGGCCTGCCAGCGTCCGCGGCCTGTCAGTCGCGAGCGGCGACCGTGCGCCGTGTTGGTCGCACCGCAGGCGCGCAGCTCCGCCACCAGCGCGCCAATATTCGGATACCTGACGGTCAGCCGGTCGATGTCGAGCACCGGTTCCGCCAGTCCGGCGCGGGTCGCCAGGTCGCCCAGGTCATGCATGTCCACGAATCCGTGCACATGCAACCCGTCGTCCACTTCGGACCAGGCCTGGCGCAATTCCCGCAGCGTGTCGGGCCCGACGGTCGTGAACAACAGCAATCCACCGTCCCGCAGCACCCGTGCGGACTCGCGGAACACCTGCTCGGGGTCGCACCACGGCAATAGCAGGTTGGAAAACATCAGGTCGACGCTGCTGTCACGCAGCGGCATGCGTTCGGCATCTCCTGTGATGGCGAACGTCCGGTTCAGCTGGCGGCATCGTGCCATGGCTCGTGAGGCCATCGGCCGGCAAACGTCCATGGCAATAATCGACGCCTCCGGGTACAAGCCCGCCAGTTCCAGGCTTGCCTTGCCCGTCGCGGCGCCCAGATCGACGATTCTCCGGGGATTGAGCGCAAACAGCGGCAGTCGCGCGAGCAGCCTTGTGCGCGCAACCGAGTGAACCTCGTCGGCATCGTCGAAGGTCGCGCTGGCGCGCCGCATCCGAATCAGCATGGCGCGACGGTCGGGAAGACCATACAAGGCCGGCATTGTCCGGGAATCCGTCGAACGGAAACGTTCCACCGCGGCGTCGAAGCGCTGGCAGGCCGTTAGTTCGGCGGCGCCGGTTGTTCGGGCTTCAGCCCCAGCTTTCTGAACAACGCGCGGTCGGCCGCCACCTCCGGGTTCTCCGTGGTGAGCAGGGTTTCGCCATGGAAGATCGAGTTGGCGCCGGCGGAGAAGCACAGCGCCTGCAGTTCGTCGCTGAACTCGCTCCGTCCGGCCGAAAGACGGACATGGGCCCGGGGCATCAGGATGCGCGCCGCCGCGATGGTGCGTACGAATTCGAGTCCGTCGAGATCGCTCGCATCGGCCAGCGGCGTTCCCGGCACGCGCACGAGCTGATTGATGGGAACGCTTTCCGGCTGCGGGTCCAGGGTGGCGAGGCTGTGCAGCAAGCCGATCCGGTCTTGCCTGGATTCCCCCATCCCGAGGATGCCGCCGCAGCAGACATTCATGCCCGCCGTGCGCACGTGCTCGAGCGTGCGCAATCGGTCGGCATAGGTCCGCGTGGTGATGATCGTGCCGTAGAACGCTTCGGAGGTGTCCAGGTTGTGGTTGTAGTAGTCGAGCCCGGCTTCAGCCAGCGTCTGCGCCTGGGGTTCGGTGAGCAGTCCCAGGGTCGCGCAGGTCTCCATGCCCATCGCCCCCACGGCCTTTATCATTTCGGCGATCTGCCGGACCTGGGCGTCCTTCGGACCCCTGTAGGCGGCCCCCATGCAGAATCGGGTCGCGCCTGCAGCCTTGGCCTGCGCGGCGGCCTGGGTCACTTCCTCCACGCTCATGAGGTCCTCGGTGTCGACCCCGGTGTGGTAGCGGATGCTCTGGGGACAGTAGGCGCAGTCCTCCGGGCACGCCCCGGTCTTGATGGACAGCAGCGTGGAGACCTGCACGGCGTTGGGATCGAAGTGTTGCCTGTGGATCCGCTGCGCTTCATAGAGCAGGTCATTGAACGGCTGTTCGTAAAGCGCGCTGACCTCGTCCAGGCTCCAGTCGTTCCGGATCCCGATTTCTGCTGGCTGTGCGTACATTGAGGGCTGGCTCCCCGCAAGGGTGTCTGCGAAAGTCTGGCGGGAGTATTGAAACGGAAACAGGGGTCTGTCAACTGAAGATCGTCACAAATCTCGTTCGTCGCGGTGTGGCGGCGCTCCTGCCGGAGCGGTGCCAGGGCTGCGGCGGGCCGGCCGACGCGGGTTTCTGCCCATTTTGCCGCGCGCTCGTCAGCCGGGTAGGGGACCCTTGTATCGGCTGCGGCCTGGGCCGACCCGTGAGCCGCTGCCCGCGTCCCGACCAGGGTTGGCGCATCGGGGAGGTGACCGCGCCCTTTCGCTATGAATCGCCGCTGGACGCTCACATCCAGGCAATGAAATTCCGGCCATCCAGGGCCATGGGACGGGCGCTTGGACAGTTGCTGGTGGAGGTGGTGCGGGATCGTGGCCTGGCGTCAAGGGTGGATGCGCTCGTGCCTGTGCCTCTGCACCGTGAAAGGTTGCGGAAGCGGGGCTTCAACCAGGCCTTCGAGATCGCGCGGCCGGTGGCGGCGTTCACCGGACTGCCCCTGCTCATTGCCGGCATCCATCGGCACGCCAATACGCGACCGCAGACCCTGTTGGCGGCGCGGGACCGCCATCGGAACCTGCGCAACGCCTTCCGCATCCATCGCAGCCTCCACGGGATGAAAATTGCGATCATTGACGACGTCATCACCACCGGAGCGACCACAAACGCCCTGGCGGCATCGCTGCGACTGGCCGGCGCGGAGGAGGTTCATGCCTGGGCGCTTGCGCGGGTTGGACCTCAGTAACCCGGCGGCGGACCCGATGACGGTCGTCAATCCGTCAGGAAGTGGTACATGCCGAGCACGTTTTCATCGACCCACTCGAAGCCTTCCCAGTGGCTGTATTCGTCCATGGTGATGTTTCGCTGCATCTGCTCCAGCGTTTGCCCCGCCGCGATGCCCACCGCGACCGCATCGCGCAGTTTCTCCAGATACTCCCGCCAAGCCGTGACGTCTTGCCACGTGCCTACCGGACCGTGGCCCGTGACCACGAAGTCGTAGTCCATGGCCATGGCTTCGGTCCGTGCGATCGCCGCCATCCACTCGGGGAATCCGCCGAGCTCGTAATCCATCTCCCGGTTGGGCAGGCGACGCGACACGTAGTCCACGATCAGCATCACGTCATCGTCGGGAAACGTAATCAGGCTCGTATCGTTGGAGTGGTTCATGTTGCCCATCCAGGTCAGCCGGACCCGCTTGCCGCCCAGGCGGATCTCGACCTCGTCGGTATACCGGATGGTCGGTGGATGGACGAAGCTGATGGGTCCCCGCACGATTTCGGCACCGCTGAGTTCGCCGTTCCGATCCGCGTCGAACCCTTCGAAAATGTTCTGCGTGCTGCCAGGGAAGCGCTGCATGTCGTCGGGCGTCTCGCTGAACTGCACCAGGCCATCGCCGTTGGCGTCCAGGGCGGCCACCGGCTCGTATTGGCCGACCACGTCGGCGAGTGTCGTCGTCGGCGGGGGCATCTCAAGATAGGCGAGCATGTTGGCGTGGCCGACAAATTCCGCCGTGTCCGCGAAAACCTCACCGCCCGAACCGTGATCCCAGTGGTAATGGCTATAGACCACGTAGCGCACCGGCACGCCGAATCGCACCGCGAACTCTTCCTTCAGCCACAGCGCAAAATCGCGGCTGAGCGGATCGGCGAGAATGATTCCCTCGTTCGTCACGACAAACACGGTTCCCGAGCGATTGGTCCGGGCGTGGTACGCGCCACCATGGATGTGCGCAATCGTCCGAACGACTTCCTCGCTCAGGGACGTACGGCGCAACTCGGGCGTTTGTGCGCGTCCCGGGACTGCGGCCAGCAACGCGGCGGCCAGTATCAATACGGTATGCATTTTCCACGTCCTTGCCACATTCTTGGTGTCAAGCCTCTTGCCGGGACTGTCAGGGCACACGGGAGAATGGCCACGCGCCTGAGACATGAACCTCGGCCACTTCGGTCGCCATCTCTCCGTCCACGGCCGTGAAAATGAAACCCAGTCCGCAGAGGCATTCGAATGCAGTGTCCGACAGTGCGACCAGCCGCGATTTTTCAGCGCTGACGTTGGCATTTCTCGCGTAGGGCGGCGTCCGCAGCAGGAAGAGTTCGCCGTTTTCCAGTGTGATGTCGACACGGGTCCAGGAGTTCAACCAGTAGCCTTCGTAGGTTCCGACGTACCTTGCCAACGTCTCAGGCGAAACTTCCACCACCCTGACATCGGCTTGCGTGATGTTACCGCCCCAATGGCTTTGTCCCTCGGAGGCTTCGTTGCACACGAGTTCGAGCATTTCCTCGTCAGCCGCGAGCCGGAACTCGATCGTCGCGCGCAGCGGCGATTCGAACGCGTCGGGATCCTCGTAGCTCGCATCAAGGCGGATGTGTCCGAAGTCCGTACGAAGATAGCGCTCCGTGATGCGCAGGCGCTCGGTGTGCGGCAACCCGCGGGCTGTCAGCCACGTCTTGTCGTTGTAACCATTACTTTCAACGACCAGTGTATCGCCATCCCATCGACCAACAGAGTAGCCCGTCCAGATCGGGTGGGGATCGGGCTCAAGCTGGCGCCCGTCCATGAATATCTGCCGGTATTTCAGGTCGGCATTGAGGATTGCAATGACGGATGGATGCTGCACGATCCTCCTCATCCCGAAGTTGGCGCCGGACAGGGTTAGGAAACCCGGACCGCTTGGCAGGCACCGAAAACGCGGATCGTCCTGGAAGTAGCGGGCCTCGCGTTCGGTCATCAGTGATCGTGCCCACTCATGGACATTTGCCGGATCCAGCAGGTTGCCCGAGACTTTCACCGGAATCCAAAGCCCCGTCAGATCGATGTGGCCGCCGGGTGTGCGGGGCGCGGGCGCGGACAGGTCGGGGGCACCGTCGGCCGTTCGCGGTACGTCCGGCGTGGCAAGCGTCAGCCACTGCGCCAACGCCGGCATGCTCGACGCCAGCAAGGCTGCAATTGCTATCCATCGTGTGATGTTCGGCATTTCGTCAGTCTCCCGGGCGAATCGCCACGGACGCCACGTGTCCCGGATTTCTTCAAGGTATCGGAACTGTCGCTTGCCAGACGGCGTTTTTCCTCCGGCAAACAAGTGTGTCCGTAGCGTAGCATGGTTGCCGTGACACCGTGGCAACGATCATGCAACGTATGGGGATCAGGCCATGGACCGCCAGGAGCGTTGGCCGCAGGAATTCGCCATCGTCGTCCCTTTGACCGGTTGGAGGGGCGGATGAGAGCGGATTTGCGGCCGTGAATTCCTGCGGCGCACGCTTCTATGACTCGAATTGATAGTCCAGCAGGATCGCGGCGAAGACGAAGGCTCCCAGGATCGTATTGTTCCGGAACGCCGCGAAGCAGCGCGCGGAATCCCTTTCCCGCACCAGGTGCTGCTGATAAAGGAAGCACGTCGCGGCGGCGGCGGCGCCCAGCAGGAACCAGGCACCCCGGTCGAGGTTTCGGCCGATCAGGATGAGCGCGCAGACAAACAGGGCCTGCAGGACGCCGACGAACAGACGGTCCATGTTGCCGAGCAGCACGGCGATGGACCGCACGCCGATCTTGAGGTCGTCGGCCCGGTCCGCCATGGCGTACTCGGTGTCGTAGATCATGCCCCAGACGACCGTCATGGCGAACAGGGCCCAACCGACGGGCGGCACCTCGCCCAGTTGAGCCGCGAACGCCATGGGCACGCCCCAGGCAAAGGCGATGCCGAGCACGAACTGCGGGAAGGAGATGAAGCGCTTGGTGAACGGATAGAGCACCGTGACGCAGGCGCCCATCACCGCCAGGAGCACGGTCAGACGGTTCATCGTCAACACCAGCGCAAGGCCCACAAGCATCAGGATGACGAACAGCGTCAGGGCGCCTGCGACGGACACCTCGCCGGTGGCCAGCGGGCGGTGTCGTGTCCGCCGGACGTGGGCGTCGATCCTGCGGTCGGCGTAGTCGTTGATGATGCATCCCGCCGATCGGAGCACCACCGTGCCGATCACGAAGACGACGAATATCCGCTGGTCCGGATGTCCTTGTCCGGCAATCCAGAGCGCCCAGAGCGTCGGCCACAGCAACAGCCAGATGCCCACCGGCTGATGCAGCCGTACCAGCCGGGTATAGGCTCCGAGGCGGGGAGGCAGGTTCATACCTTGGCGTACTCGTCGCCGCCGCGGGTCCAGCGTTCGATCAAGGGGTCCACACGTCGCGGATGGTTCGCCAGCAAATCGTCGGAAATGCGGATGACGTCCGGCAGGAGGTCGGCGTCCCTGACGATGTCCGCGACCCGCAGTTGCATGAGACCGGTCTGGCGCGTGCCCAGTACCTCGCCGGGCCCCCTCAGCTCCAGATCCTTCTGGGCGATGGCAAAGCCGTCGGTGGTGGACCGCAGCACGCGCAAACGCGCGTCGGCGACCTCGGTGAGGGGCGGCTTGTACAGCAGCACGCAGTGCGATGCGTCTCGACCGCGGCCCACCCGGCCTCGCAGTTGATGCAGTTGCGAGAGCCCCATGCGCTCGGCGTTCTCGATGACCATGAGGCTCGCGCCGGGCACGTCCACGCCGACTTCCACCACCGTGGTCGCCACAAGGACTTGCAGTTCGCCGGAGCTGAACGCCCGCATGACGCGTTCCTTATCGGCGGAAGGCATCCGTCCGTGGACCAGGCCGACGTTCAGGTCCGGCAGGGCGTCGGCAAGCTCCCTGCCGATCTCGGTCGCGGCCTGCGAATCGATATTTTCCGACTCCTCGATCAAAGGACAGACCCAGTAGGCCTGGTGGCCTCCACCGCAGTGGGCCCGGACCCTCCGCACCAGTTCGGCCCGGCGGTCCTGCGGCATCACGGCGGTGCCCACGGGCTGGCGCCCCGGCGGCAGCTCGTCGATGATCGAACAGTCAAGGTCGGCATAGGCGGTCATGGTCAGCGTTCTGGGGATGGGAGTCGCGGTCATCACCAGCTGGTGCGGCGAAAGCAGGCCCTTGCGGCCCTTGAGCTTCAGTTCCAGTCGCTGGTTGACTCCGAATCGGTGTTGCTCGTCGACGATGATCAGCGCAAGGCGCGCGAAGCGGACGCCGTGCTGGAACAGCGCGTGGGTGCCGACGACGATCCGGGCGCGGCCCGATTCGATATCGTCAAGCGCTTGAGATCGGGCCGAACCGGTGACCGAACCGGTCAGCAGGCGCACCGTGAGATCCACGGGGGTCAGCCAGTCGGCGATGGCGGTAAACTGCTGTTCCGCCAGCAATTCGGTTGGGACCATCACCGCGGTCTGATGGCCTGCCGAGGCCGCCGCGACGGCCGCCGCGGCCGCGACCACGGTCTTCCCCGAACCCACGTCTCCCTGCAGGAGCCGATGCATGGGTGAAGTCGAGGCGAGGTCCGCGAGAATCTCCTCAAGCGCTGCCTGCTGCGCCCGGGTCAATCGGAACGGCAACCGCGATGTGAACACCGGAAGGAGCCCGCGGTCGTCCTTGAGTGCCACGGCGCGTTCGCGGCGACGGCCCAGGTTGAGTCGCTGCAGGCTCAGCCGCTGGGCCACCAGTTCCTCCAGGGCGAGTCGCCGCTGGCAGGGATGGGTGCCTGCCAGCAACGGTGTGATGTCCGTGCCCTGGGGCGGGCCGTGCAGGAACCTGATCGAATCGCCGAATGCAGGGTAGTTGTCGGGGAGTCGATCATGCAGGTAATCGACAGCGTCGCTGTTCTCCATGATCGCCATGGACTGGCGGATCAATCGGCGCAGGCGCTGTTGGTGCAACCCTTCGGTCGTCGGGTAGATGGGCGTCAGGGCCGTTCCGGGAGGGTCCGGCTCGGCGCCGACGACGCGGTATTCGGGATGGACCATTTCAAGCCCGGTAGGCCCGTTGCGCACTTCGCCGAAACAACGCAGTTGTGCGCCACGCACCAGTTGCTGTTGCTGGACACGGCCGAAGTGGAAGAACCGCAGGGTGATCGCGCCGGTGTTGTCTGCGAGACGGCACAGGAGCAAGCGGCGGTGGCGGTACGCCACTTCGGCGAGTTCGACCTGGCCCTCGATCAGCACACGCTCCCCGATCCGGAGACCGCCCAGAGGCCGGATCCGCGTTCTGTCCTCGTAACGCAGCGGCAGCAGGCAGAGCAGGTCCGCGACTCGTTCCACTCCGAGGCGGGACAATCGTTCGGCGATCCGCGGGCCAACGCCCCGGAGCGCGGCGACCGGCCTGGCAAGGGCTGAACTCCGGGTATCGGCGGGGTCAGACAACCAGCACCGCTTCCATCTCAACCGCCGCCGCCTTGGGCAGCGCCGCCACGCCGACGGCGGCGCGGGCAGGGTAGGGCTCGTCGAAATACAGCGCCATGATCTCGTTGACCCGCGGGAAATGTCCCAGGTCCGTGAGATAAACGGTGAGCTTGACGATGTCGCTGAGGCCGCCTCCGGCCGCCTGGGCAATGGCGGCCAGATTGTCGAAAACCTGGCGGATCTGGGCGTCGATGCCGCCCGAGACCAGTTCCATGGTTTCCGGATCCAGGGGAATCTGTCCCGAAAGGTAGACCGTTTCACCGGCGCGTACCGCCTGGCTGTAGGTTCCGATGGCGGCCGGGGCGGCGGAGGTGCGAATGCGCTCGAATGCCATGGTGTCAGGCGGGCGTACGGGAGACACGGACCACGCCCGGATTGGTGCGGATGCTGCGCATGACCTGAGCCAGGTGGCGCCGGTCACGCACGTTGAGCCTGAAAAGCAGCATGGACTCGTCGTCGGAGGATTCAACGGCCACGTGGCGGATGTTGCTGAACGAAGCGGAAATGCGGCCGGCCACATCGGCCAGCAGGCCCACCCGGTTCAGGGTCCTGACACGGATCTCCGACTGAAACTCGCCCTCGACGCCCCGGCGCCAGTCCACAGGGATCCACTTGGCGGGTTGTTTCCTGAAAGCCGCGACGTTGTGGCATTTGTCCCGATGGATGGTCACGCCTCGTCCGGTGGACATGTAGCCGATGATCCTGTCTCCCGGAATCGGGTGGCAGCAGCCAGCGTAGGTCACCACCAATCCTTCCGTGCCGGCGATTTCGAGCGGTTTCCGTTCCGTTTCTGCGTCGCCGTTCTTGCCCAGTTGCTGCGCGAGCATTCCGGCCACCACCGGCGCCAGGCGTTCACCGAGCCCCACTTGCACGTAGACTTCATCCATGGCCGAAATACCCAGTTCCCCGAGCAGGCTGCCCCGTTGGGCGTTTCGCAATCGGCGCAGATTCAGCGAGTACGGCCGCAACGCCTGGCTGAGCAGCTGCTTGCCCAGCTTGCGCGCTTCCTCGCGTCTCAGATTCTTCAGATACGCCCGGATGGCGTTGCGGGCCTTGCCGGTGGTGACGAAGTTGACCCAGTTGGGGTTTGGCCGCCTGGAACGGGCCGTGACGATTTCCACGGTGTCGCCATTCTCAAGCGTGGTGTTCAGCGGCACTTCTCGACGGGCGATCTTGCCGGCGACGCATCGGTTGCCGATGTCGGTGTGCACGGCGAAGGCGAAGTCCACCACGGTGGCGCCCCTGGGCAACCGCAGGATGTCGCCCTTGGGCGTGAAGACATAGACCTTGTCGGGGAACAGGTCGGCCTTGACGGTTTCCAGGAACTCCTCCGAATTCGCCGCTTGCTGCATTTCCATGAGGTTCCGCAGCCACTCCCGGGCCTTGGCTTCGGCGCCGTGAGTCTGTTTTTCAACGGCCTTGTACTGCCAGTTGGCGGCGATCCCGCGCTCGGCGACCCGATCCATCTCCTCGGTCCTGATCTGTACCTCCAGGGGCATGCTCCTGGGGCCGAACAGGGTCGTGTGCAGTGACTGGTAGCCGTTGACACGGGGGATCGAGATATAGTCCTTGAAGCGGCCCGGCATGGGCTTGTAGAGCTCGTGGACAAGTCCCAGCATCCGATAGCAGGAGTCGATATCGGGGACAACGATCCGCACGCCGAAGACGTCGACGATCTCGGACAGCGGAATGTGTTTGCGGCGCATCTTGGAATAGATGCTGTATAGCCTTTTTTCCCGAGCGACCAGGCGGGCCTTGATGTCGCGTTCGGAGATCCGTTTTCTCAGGTTGGCGACGATCTTTCTCAGGAATTGCCTCTGGCTGCCCCTGGACCTGCGCAAGGCGCGGTCCAGCACCCGGTACCGGAACGGCGTGAACGCCTTGAAGCCCAATTCCTCCAGTTCCACCTTCAGGCTGTACATGCCCAGCCGGTTGGCGATGGGGGCATAGATTTCCAGTGTTTCCTTGGCGATCCGCCGCCGCTTTTGCGCCGGCAGGTGCTCGATGGTGCGCATGTTGTGGGTCCGGTCGGCCAGCTTGACCAGGATGACCCGGAGGTCACGCACCATGGCCAGGAGCATCTTGCGGAACGACTCGGCCTGGGCTTCGATGGCGCTGTCGAAACGCAACTTGTCCAGCTTGCTGACGCCGTCCACCAGCAGCGCCACGTCATCCCCGAATCGACCGTTTATTTCGTCCAGTGTACAGGGGGTATCTTCGAGGACATCGTGCAGCAGGGCCGCCTTGATCGAGCCGGGGTCCAGGTGCAGTTCCGCGAGAATTCGCGCAACCGCAATCGGGTGAGTGATGTAATCGTCTCCGCTGAGACGCTGCTGGCCGTCGTGTGCCGCGGAGGCGGCTTCATAAGCGTCAAGAACGCCGTGCAGTTCGGACTCCGGGAGATAGCTCTCGAGCTTGCCCATGAGCTCGCCGAGTCCGTCCACCCGCCGAATGGATGGAACGCGTTCTCTGATTGTGGCCGAATAACCCATGCGAGATCCCGGTCCCCGCCGATGGTGACGACCTCATTCGCCGGACGCCGTGAAAAACGGTCCCGACAGGAACAGGTCTCCGGGCAGCGTCGAGGGAGGCTGTTCACCGTCGGCCAGTTCATCCGGCATCCGTTCGCGCTCCTCCAGAATCGACTCGGTGATGTACCCTTCGGCTACTTCGCGCAGCGCGACCACCGTGGGCTTGTCGTTCTCCCAGGGCACAAGGGGTTCGGCGCCGTTCGCCAGTTGCCGTGCGCGCTTGGCGGCCACCAGCACCAGCTGAAACAGGTTCGGTACGTTGTCCGTGCAGTCCTCTACGGTGATCCGGGCCACGGCTTTACCTCCGGGGAGCCATTCCTCTTCCAAGCGTGGCGGCCAGTGTACTGCATGATGCGCAAAGCGGCCACAAACATCATCGCAGTCCAATACCAATACCCGCTTCACAGTAGCGGACGCATGCGTGCAGCAACCCGGACCGACCGACACCAGGGGGGGAGGATGATGCCGAGGGTGCAGCTGGACAGGGGCCGAGCGCGTCGTGTGCGCGGCGCGGGGCCATGGATGGCCAGGAGCGCCGCGCACCGATCCGAGCCAGCCAGGGATGGCGGGCGAGGTTAAGCGCTCGGCCCCTGTCCAGCTGCACCCTCGGCATCATCCGGTTGGACGCGCGCGAATCAGCCGCTTCCGGCCAGTATCCGCCCGGCCCTGCGCCGCACAGTCGGCGAATCCGCGCGGTGCAGTGCGCCTTGTCCGTCGAGAATCGATTCGAATTCTGTCAAGGCGGTGTCGATATCTTCGTTGACGAGGACGAAGTCGAAATTTTCCCACTGGGCCATGTCGGTCAGGGCGTCGCGGAGGCGGCGGCCGATGTTTTCCTTGGTGTCCGTGCCGCGGCCTCGCAGGCGCCGCTCCAGTTCGGCACGGCTGGGAGGCAGTATGAACACGCTCATGGCGGAAGGTTCCCGCGCGCGGATCTGTTCGGCGCCCTGCCAGTCGATTTCAAGCAGCACGGTTTTGCCGGCGGCGCGCAGCGCTTCCACGGAGGCCCGGCTGGTGCCGTACCAGTGGTCGAATACCCGTGCCCATTCCAGGAATTCATCGTTGCCCATCATGTCCCGGAACCGGCTTTCGCTGACAAAGCAATAGTCGATGCCGTCCGTTTCCCGACTTCGCGGACGCCGCGTGGTATAGGAGACTGAAAAATCGAGATCCTCGCGTGCGTTCAGCGCCTTGCGCACCAGAGTCGTCTTGCCGGCGCCGGACGGCGCCGAGATCACGATCAATCCACCCCGCCGGTCTGCGGCCATCCCTTCATTCAAGGTTCTGCACCTGCTCCCGCATCTGCTCGATCAGGACCTTGAGTTCGACGGCGCCGCGCGTGAGTTCCTTGTCCTGCGACTTCGAAGCCAGCGTGTTCGCTTCACGGTTGAGTTCCTGGAGCAGAAAATCCAGCCGACGTCCCATGGGCCCGTCGCGGGAAAGTATCGTGTCCACTTCGTCCATGTGGCTGTTGAGGCGGTCGATTTCCTCCGAGATGTCCAGGCGCTGCGCAACCTGCGCCAATTCCTGCTCGAGTCGCTGGAGGTCGGCGTCCACGGCGAGCTGTTCGAGCCGTCGCAGCAGCCTGGTCCGAAACCGTTCCTCCGCCAACCCGATACGGGGCCGCATGGTGTCCAGGATGCCCTTCATGCCGAGGCAGCGCTCGCGAATCGCGGCGGTCAGGCGTCCCCCTTCCCGTTCCCGCGCCTCGACCAGCGCCTTCAACGCTGCTTCCAGGCTTTCGGACACGCCGGCTTCCACCGCCGAAGGCTCGATCACGGCTTCCTTCACCGCGCCTTGCCAACGCAGCACCTCGCCCACCGACAACGGGCTGGCGCCGGGAACGAGTTCGCGCACACGCGCCTGAAGCGACAGCAATTCCTGGATCGCTTCCTCGCGCAATTCGGGTCCGTGACCGTGATCCGAGATTCTGGTTAAGGTCAGCGTGCAATCGACCTTGCCGCGCGACAGCGCGGCACCGACCTGGGCGCGGCAGGCGGGCTCCAGCGGTCGAAGCTCTCCGGGGAGACGGATTCCGATCTCCAGGAACCGATGATTGACGCTGCGCAGTTCCCAAACCAGCCGAAATGGATCCGCCAAGGCCTGCGAACTGGCGAAACCGGTCATGCTGCATGCCATCTTGTAACTCGTCGGTGCCGATCCGGACTGGGCCGCGCCGCTCAATTCCCGGCGGGACGGGGCGCAAGTCTAACCTGAACGCGGTCCTCTCGGCTGCGGTTGTAGGGCGCGCGGGTTAGGATATGCGCCCCATCCACTCCAGGTTCCAGAATGAAGGACAAGCCGCCGGTCAGACCCAGCGGGCGCAAGCCGGATGAAATGCGCGCGGTGCGGTTTGAACCGAACTTCGTTGCCCACGCCGAGGGTTCGGTGCTGGCCGGATTCGGCGGCACCCGGGTATTGGTCACGGCGAGCGTCGAGACCCGCGTGCCTCCATTCCTGAAGGGGCGCAACGAGGGCTGGGTGACGGCCGAGTACGGCATGTTGCCGCGCGCCACCCATACGAGGCGCTTTCGGGAAGCGGTCCGCGGCCGGCAGGATGGCCGGACCGTGGAGATTCAGCGGTTGATCGGTCGCAGCCTGCGGGCAGTGGTTGACCGTTCCGCCCTGGGAGAGCGCACCATCACCATCGACTGCGATGTCCTGCAGGCGGACGGGGGAACCCGCACGGTCGCCATCACCGGGGGCTACGTGGCGCTTGCGCTCGCGGTCGAGCGGTTGCTGCGGGCGGGAAAGCTGGCCAGTGACCCGATTCACGGCCAGGTCGCCGCCGTTTCGGTGGGAATCTACCGCGGCGAGCCGGTGCTGGACATGGACTATGCCGAAGACGCCGACGCCGAAACCGACATGAACGTGGTGATGAACGATGCCGGCGGATTCATCGAGGTCCAGGGAACCGCCGAGGGACATGCCTTTCGGCGGGGCGAACTGGACCGGCTCCTGGACCTGGCCTCGACCGGGACGGGCCAGCTCCTGGAAGCGCAGGCCGAGGTCCTGAAGCGGTGAAGCGGTCACTCGACCGCTGGGTCCTTGCCAGCGGAAACACCGGTAAATTCGAGGAACTGCGGACCTTGCTGGAACCGACCGGCATCGTCCTGCTGTCGAGAAACGAATTCGATCTGGAATCGCCCGATGAAACCGGCGAGACGTTTCTGGAGAATGCCCTGTTGAAGGCGCGGCACACGGCGACCGCCACGGGTCTTCCGGCCATCGCCGACGATTCCGGTCTGGCGGTGGATGCCCTCGATGGCGCTCCGGGCGTGCGGTCGGCGCGCTTTGCCAAGGGCGGGGCGAGCGCCAACATGGCCAAGCTGCTCGACTTGATGAAAGAGGTACCCGATACAGGGCGGGGGGCGCAGTTTTGCTGCGTGGTGGTGGCGCTGAGACGGTGGGATGACCCGATGCCGCTGGTGGGATCCGGGCAGTGGCGCGGCACCATCGCCCGGGAACCGCGCGGAGAGTCGGGCTTCGGCTACGACCCCATCTTCTTCGATCCGCGGTTGGGCGCGACCGCCGCGCAGCTGACGGCGGAGGTAAAGAACGGCGTGAGCCACCGCGGGCGGGCGCTGGCGCAGATCGAAAGAGAGCTTCGAGATGCGAGGGGGTCCGACTGACCGAGTCCGGCGCGGCTGCGGCGCGGGTCCTGTGTGGCGGCTGCGGCGCTCCCCAGCGTGGCGGCTGCGGCGCGTCCCCTGTCTGTCGGTTCCGGCACGTCCCCAGACTGTCGGCGCCGGAGCAACCGCAGTCAGTCAGTCTTGTCAACCGATGCCTGTGGCAGTATGCTCTCGCGCCTTTCCTGCGGGATAGTCACGCCATGAAAGCCGATATCCATCCGGAGTATGCTGAAATCAAGGTGACCTGCGGTTGCGGGAACGAGTTTGCCACGCGGTCCACGCTTGGCAAGGACCTGCGGGTGGAAATCTGTTCCGCATGCCATCCGTTCTATACCGGCACGCAGAAGATCATCGACACGGGTGGACGGGTCGACAAGTTCCGCAGACGGTTTGGCCGTTCGTCTGTTGCGCGCGAGCGACAGTAGGGCGGCGTTAGTCGAGAAAAGTTCAGCTTAATTCGCCCTTTATTCCCCCCCGGCGGCGCCGGAGCCTGCTATACTAAAGGGCTCTGATGCGTTTCACGGCGCCCTGCCCGTACAGAGCGCACAGGCCGTGCCCAAGGTCTCTCCTGGCCGAGGACGGCCAACAATTTCCGAAGAAAAGGGTACGACGCATGGGCGAGAGGCGCTACAGTCTGGTTGAAGCCGATTCGGGCGCGGAAATGGCGCTCAAAAGCCGCTCCGGCACCGCCGGACCGAATGTCCTTGATATTTCCCAACTCTACAGGAATCAAGGCGTTTTCACGTACGACCCGGGCTTTGTCGCCACGGCCTCCTGCTCCAGCGCCATCACGTACATCGACGGCGAGCAGGGGATCCTTCGCTATCGCGGATATCCCATCGAGCAACTCGCCGAGCAATCCACGTTCATCGAAGTTGCGTATCTGCTGCTGTACGGAGACCTGCCGAGACCTTCGGAGCTGACCGAATTCGAAATGTCCATCCGCACCCACACGATGCTCAACGAATCGTTCCGCCGGTTCTTCAACGGCTTTCACTACGACGCGCACCCGATGGCCATGGTCTCGGGGGTCGTGGCGTGCATGTCGGCGTTTTACCACGACAGCATGGACATACAGAGCGCCAAGCATCGCGACATCTTCGCGCACCGCATCATCGCCAAGATACCGACCATCGCCGCGGCGGCCTACAAGCATTCGCTGGGGCAGCCCTTCGTATATCCGAAAAACGAACTGGACTACTGCAGCAACCTGCTGCGCATGTTCTTCTCAGTCCCGCCCTCTCCTTACAAGGTCGATCCGGTCGCGGCGCAGGCCCTGGACCTGTTGTTCATACTTCATGCCGACCATGAACAAAATTGCAGCACGTCCACGGTCCGCCTCGCAGGAAGCTCCGGCACCAATCCCTATTCGGCCATTTCAGCGGGGATCTCCGCGCTCTGGGGCCCGGCCCATGGCGGCGCCAACGAGGCGGTGATCAACATGCTGGAGGAGATCGGCGATCAGAGCCGCATCGGGCAGTACGTGGACCGGGCCAAGGATCGGAACGATCCGTTCCGACTGATGGGATTCGGGCACCGGGTCTACAAGAGTTATGATCCACGGGCGACCATCATCCGCAAGACGTGCCATCGGCTGTTGGAGAGGCCCGGCGCCAGCCAGGACGGTCCACTGTTCGAACTGGCGCTGGAGCTGGAACAGATCGCGCTCAATGACGAGTACTTCGTCGAGAAAAATCTATATCCCAACGTGGATTTCTATTCGGGGATCATCTACCGGGCACTGGGAATCCCCAAGTCCATCTTCACCGTGATGTTCGCCATTGCCCGAACCGTCGGCTGGGTGGCGCACTGGCGCGAGATGGTACGGGACCCGGAGTCCCGCATCGGTCGGCCGCGGCAGCTCTATATCGGGCCGGAACAGCGGAAATACGTGCCCGTGGACCAGCGCTGATCGATTCTGTCGCCGATGTAGCGTTATTCCGCCAACAGGTCCCGGACCCGGGCCCGGTTCGCGCGCGGCATGGGTCGGCCATCCACCGGGCTCATCGGCGCCTGCCTCAGGCCCTTGTCCGGGAAGACCAGCGCATCGACGCGCTGATCACGAAAGTTGAAGCGAAAGCCCGGAATCAGCGTTGGGCCGCGGCCATTGTAGCGATAGCGCCGCTGGCAGTCCCTGGGAGTTCTGCCCCAGGCTTCGAGCGCGAGGGCCACGTTTTCGGGAGCGTCCGTGAACAAGTGCAGTTCGATTGGTGAGTTCACGTTGATCGCGCCGCTCAGGACGGGGCCCGCCAGCCGCGGATTGAAAACCGAGAGGGCGTCCATGACCTCAAGCGCCAGACTGCGAAGTTCGCGCAGCCGATGGACATGGGTTTCCGGCTCGAAGATCTCCTGCCATCCGGACACATGGGCATCGATTTCGGCGTTGCCCGGGAGGGCCCACGCGGCCCGTACGCCCAGGCGGCGCGCGGCCTTGCGCTTGGCGAGTCCGTAGTCCCGGATGCCGTGTTCGATCATGAGCCGGGCTGCTTCCTGCGCCAGCCGCTCCCGTAGCGCCTCGGACGTGGCCATGTCGATCATCACCTGATGGGGATTATTGTTGCCCTTTCCGGTTCATGCGCAAACTTCGGGTCGATGCCGCACTAGAAGATGTTTTCCGGTTCGGCAATCACGTCCGAATTCGGCATGGGGTTGCCTATCAGCGCGTCGGTGGGTCTCTGGGGCGTCTGAAACCGTGGCGCGGGCGCCTGCGGCGCATGTTCCATCCTGAAATTCTCGAAGATGCTTGTCTCGTTGCTGCCTGCAGCCAGCCCCGTGGTCGGATCGATCCGTACTTCGATGATCCCCGGGGGGCGCTCCAGGCTGTTGAGCGGACGCCCGTCCAGTGCTTCCCGCATAAATTCGATCCACATGGGCAACGCGGTGCGCGCCCCTTGCTCGCCGTTGCCCAGCGAACGTTCCTGGTCGAATCCGACCCAGGCCGCGGCCACGACATCACCGTTGAAACCGGCGAACCAGGCGTCGCGGCGATCATTGGTGGTGCCGGTCTTGCCCCTGAGGTCGGATCGGCCCAGCTCACGGTAGGCCCGCACGCCGGTTCCGCGCCGAACCACATCCGCCAGCATGTCGTTCATCAGGTACACGTTCTGGGCGTCCGCTATGCGGTGCGCCGGAGAGCGTGTGCCGTATATGTCGGTGATGGAATCGAGCAGCGAAGCCTCCGCCGACGGTTTCAGATCATCGTCGCAGCGGGCGCAGGCCAGCAAGGGCGCCGCGGAATAAATCGTGACGCCGTCGGCATCCTCGACCTTTTCAATGAGGTAGGGCTCGACATGGAAGCCGCCGTTGGCCAGCGTGGCATAGCCGCCGGCCAGGTCCAGGGGCGCCACGCCCCCGGCCCCCAGGGCGGTGGAGGGATTCATTGGCGCGGCCAGTTCATCGAATCCGAACCGTCGCACGTAGTCGACCGTGTGGGGGATGCCGGCCTGTTGCATGACACGCACGGAGACCAGGTTGAGCGACTGGATCAACGCCTCACGGAGCCGGGTCGGGCCATTGAACCCTTCCGAGTAGTTGGTGGGTCGCCAGTACCCTTCCAGTTCCGGGCTGGGTTGAACGATGGGCGCGTCGT
The DNA here is from genome assembly GCA_965221035.1 of Candidatus Rariloculaceae bacterium. Classification (GTDB taxonomy): domain Bacteria; phylum Pseudomonadota; class Gammaproteobacteria; order Steroidobacterales; family Rariloculaceae; genus UBA6522. The sequence goes on along the minus strand of OZ244860.1, from coordinate 1,251,035 downwards.
TGAATATGGAAGCGGCGGTATAGCCCCGGTCGAGCGCCGCCGAATAAATGAACGGCTTGAAGGCCGACCCAGGCTGGCGCCGGGACTGGGTCGCGCGGTTGAAATTGCTGAGAAAGAAATCGAACCCGCCGGAAAGCGCGGTCACGGCGCCGTCCATGGGGTCCAGCGAGACCAGGGCGCCCTGTGCCTCCGGGACCTGGCCCAGCCGCAATTCCCCCGGCCCGGTTTCCCGGAAGCGGACGACATGGCCGGGAGCCAGGACATCGGCCACACTCTGCGGACGGTTGCCGGTGCGGTTTTCGTCGATATAGGGAGCGGCCCATTGAACGGAATCAAGCCTCACCGGCACGCGGCCCAGGTCGTTGAAGTACACGATGGCGCGCAGTTCGGATTGTGATGCGCCCGCATCGTCCGCGGCGTCGCCGTCCAACGGGACGGTTCTTTCAGTTCCGTCACCCGGCGTGTCCGCCATCGCGGCCTCGATCCGCGGAATCGGTTCCACGCCGATCACCAGACCCGTATGGTAGCCCGCAACGGGTTCGTAATCGGCAAGCAACGCCTGCCAGGCGGATTCGCCGAACAGCGCGCCCGCGCCTTCCGGTTCTGATCGATCCGTTCCGCTGTCGGTGCCATCCACGGCCGGGGCGACCACCATTTCGGCAGGAACGCGGGCCAGCGGTCCTCGATACCCGTGACGTTCGTCGTAATCGATCAGCGCGCCCCGCAGCGCATCGTCGGCGGCCCGCTGCAGGCGGCTGTCGATGGTGGTGGTGACCTTCAGGCCGGCGGTATAGGCCGCGAGCCCGAAGCGGCGGATCATTTCCGAGCGCACCATTTCCGCCACATAGGGAGCGTCCAGTTGTCGCTCGGTGCCATGACGCTTCCCGTCGATGGGCACCGCCTGCGCCACACCCTGCTGCTCGGCGGATATGTATCCCAGTTCGCGCATGCGCCGAAGGACATAGCCCCGCCGCTGCGCGGCCGCCTCGGGGCTGGTGATGGGGTTGAGGATCGAGGGTCCCCGCGGAATTCCGGCGATGATGGCCGCGTCGGACAGGCTGATCTCCGCAAGTGGCTTGCCGAAATACGTCTGCGCGGCGGCGGCCACGCCGTGGGCGTGGTGGCCGAAGAACGTGGTGTTCAGGAAGATGTCAAGGATTTCCTCCTTGGTGAATTCCCGCTCGATGCGGACCGCCAGGATCCATTCCTTGAATTTGCGCACCAGCGTGCGATCGCGGGTGAGAAAGTACTGCCTGGCGATCTGCTGGGTGATCGTGCTGCCTCCCTGGTCGCGTTCACCGGCGTTGAGAACGAAATAAAGGATCGCCCGAAGGGTGCCCTGGTAGTCGATACCCGGATGCTCGAAGAACCGATCATCTTCCGCCGCAAGCACAGCCTGGACGATCACCGGCGGCATGTCCCCGATGTCGACCGGCGTGCGCCGTTCTCCGAACTGGGAAATCAGCCGTCCGTCGCGACTGTAGACGGCGAGCGGAATCTGAACTCGAATGTCTCGCAATTCCTCCGCCAGGGGGAGGCCCGGGGCGACATAGAAGTAGCCGCCGGAAACGAGCGCCGTGATGGCGAGCAGTCCCGCGCCCATGAGGGCCACCATGCTGCCTGTGCGTCTCACGTATCCGCGCATCGCCGAGCCCCCGAGGCTTGAGCGCGCACCCTGTGTGCGCCGATTTTCGCCATCCATGCCCAAAATCAATACCAATTGCCCAGGTTTGCGTGCGGTATTTCTTTGACCGCTGGCCTAACCTTTGGTTCTGAAACCCGGGCAAACCGCATTCCGTGCATCCGGGAGACAGGATACATGGGCGTTTCGAGCATCAACTCGAATTTTAACCCAACACGACCGGCTTGAGGTGCCGACATGTTCTCAAGGCAGGCAAAAAGTCCGATTTTGGGTGTGGACATCACCGTGAGCGGAGTGAAACTGGTCGAACTGGCGCAACTCGGGGAGTCGTATCGCGTGCAGGCCTATGCGACGGAGCCGATTCCATCCGGCGCCCTTGAAGCGGAGGACATCGTTGATGTTGAAGCGGTGGCAAAGGCTGTTCGACGGGCGCTCAAGCGCTCCGGCAGCAGGAGCCGGGAGGCGGCCGTGGCCATCGCGGGCGAAGCGGTCGTGACCCGGATGTCGCGCATCCCGGGCCAGTTGAGCGACGACGAGAAGAGGGCGCATGCCGCGTACCAGGCGGAACAGTTCCTGCCATTTCCCATGGAGGAGGCGAATCTGGATTTCGAGATATTGGGCCCCAGCGATGTCGCGCCGGGAATGCTCGATGCCCTGCTGGTGGCGGCGCGCTCCGTGCATGTCAGCCAACGGCAGCGGGCGTTGCGGGCCGGGGGGCTGGAGGCGCGGGTGGTGGAACCCGAGACCCATGCGCTGGAGCGAGCCTGCCGGTTGTTGGCCCATCAGATGATCGGCGGAGGGCTGGGACAGCTGATCGCCCTGGTGGAATGTGGGGCCGTCAACACGACGTTCAGCGCGCTGTCCGACCGCAAGCTCGTCTATACGCGCAACTTCGCGTTCGGCGGGCAACAGCTCTCCGATGACATCAAGGAGCGCTACGGGCTCAGCCCGGCGGAGGCCGAACATGCGAAACAGGCTGGCGGATTGCCGGAAGATTACGACACCGAATTGCTGGCCGGCTTCATTGAAGACATCGCGCAGCAGGCCAGTCGCGCACTGCAGTTCTTCCTGGCATCCCGGAACGGCGCCAGACAGCCCGTGCAGGTCCTGTTGGGCGGAGGCTGCGCAAAGCTTCCGGGTGCGGTCGAGGCCGTCTCGGCGCGGCTGGACATCCCCGCGCAGATTGTCGACCCGCTTGGGCATGTCAGCGTCTCGCGCCGCGCCGAGACCCGGGGCGTGCGCCACGCCGATTCGGGATTGATGACGGCTTGCGGTCTGGCATTGCGGAGTTTCGACTGACATGCCCAGAGTCAACCTGTTGCCCTGGCGGGAGGAGCGTCGTCGAAGACGGCAGCGGCAATTTCTGGCCGTGCTTTGTTTCACCATCCTCGCGGGTGGGGCGGCGGCCCTGGCCGCCAGGCTTGCCGTGCAGGGCCTGCTGGCGGAACAGCGAGACCGCAATCGCACCATCCTCAACGAGATCGAATTGCTGGACGTGCAGCTTGCGGAACTCGCGCAACTCGAGATCCGCAGGAATCATCTGCTGGCCCGGTTGAAGATTCTCGTCGAATTGCGGCATGCCAGACCGCTTGCGGTCCGAATGTTCGACGAATTGGTGGAGGTTGTCCCGGCCGGCGTACAGCTGGTGGAAGTCGCCCGCAACGGCGACCGAATCGTACTTGACGGTCTGGCGGAGTCCAGCGGCCGGGTCGCGGCGCTGATGCGGAACATCGACGCGTCGCAATGGTTTCTCACACCCCGGCTCGAGGTGGTGGAGGTCGATCCCGAAGGTGCCGTGAAGCGGGCCCGATTCACCATCTCCATGGAGCAGGCCGCGTCCCTGCGGGATCCCTGAAATGAGACTTGACGACAAACTGCGGTCGGTGGACTTGAGCGGTCCCGGGCGGTGGCCGCCGAGCGTGCGCGCGGTCGCGATCACGCTGGCCCTTGCCGCGGTGCTCGTGCTGGGAGTCCGAATCCTGGGTGTCGATGCGGATTACGCCCTGCTCGAGTCCGCGCGACGCGAGGAAGCTGAACTGCGAAGCCGCTTCGAACAGGCACAGCGTCGGGCCGCGAGCCTGACGGCTTATCGGGAGCAGCTTGACGAGATCGGGGATTCGTACGGCAGGCAGCCGGGCCGCCTGTCCGCCACCACCGAAATTCCCGGGATGCTTGCGGACATATCTCAGGCGGGGATCAACGCCGGTCTGGAGGAACGGCTGTTCCAGCCGATGGAGGAGCAGCGACGGGAATTCCACGTCGAGTTGCCCATCAACCTCAGCCTGTCCGGTGATTATCACCAGCTCGGGCGCTTCGTCGGCGAAGTATCCGCGATGCCGCGCCTGGTGACGTTGCATGACTTGCGGATCCGACGGCTCGACGGCGGCGGTCCGGGCGATCTCCTGATGGATGTCACCGCAATGACCTACCGACAGCTGGAGGAAGGGGAGGGATCGCCATGAACGGTCGAATGGACCCATTGGCCGTGGTTATGGTCGCGTCGGTTGTTGCCTCCTGTGCCGGCAAGCCCGACGATCTGACCGCCTATCTGGACGACGTCAGATCCAGGCCGGCAACACCCTTGGAGTCCCTGCCGCAAACTCAGGAACCCGAGGAATTCGATTACCTGGAGGCGGGAAGGCGATCACCCTTCACGCCGCTTGCGCGCGGATCGGAAGCGCCCCGTGTGGCCGATGAGGGTCGCGGTCCGGATCCTGCCCGCGAACGGGAGGTGCTCGAGAACTATTCGCTGGACACGTTGCGCATGGTCGGTTCGCTGAGTTCGGAAGCGGGGCGATTCGCGCTGGTGCAGACGCCCGACGGACTGGTACACCTTCTGGCGGAAGGCGGATTTCTGGGACGAGACCACGGTCGGGTGACACACGTCGCCACGGATGAGGTTCGGCTGGTGGAACTGGTCGCGGACGAGCACGGCGGCCATCGGCAACGCCCGGCCGCACTGCTGATGGACGACTGACCGCCGGATCCGGGCGAGGGGGATCGAGTGACATGAGACAGGCGTTGAAATGCGGTTACCGGGTGGCCGGATGGGTATGTGCGGTGGCAGCCTGGACCGTTTTCTCTTCTACGTTGGAAGTTCAGGCTCAGTCTACTGCCGATCCGCCCGGTCCATCCGATCCGCCCGGTCCATCCGATCCGCCCGGTCCATCCGATCCGCCCGGTCCATCCGGTCCATCCGGTTCGTCCGAGAACGGGGATGGCTACTCAGGCGAACGGTTGTCGCTGAATTTCCAGGACATACCCACACGCGCCGTGCTGCAGTTGCTGGCCGAAACGGGTGGTTTGAACATGGTCGTGAGCGACTCGGTCCAGGGCGGCGTGACCCTGCAACTGAGGGATGTACCTTGGGATCAGGTGCTCGACACCATACTGACGACAAAGGGCCTCGACACGCGCCGGCACGGCAACGTGATCATTGTCGCTCCCCCGGAGGAGCTGGCCGCACGGGAACAGGCCGCCCAGGCCGAACAACTCCAACGCCGGCAGCAGGAGCCGCTGCAAACCAGATACCTTCAGATCAACTACGCCAAGGCCGCCGATTTGGCGACCCTCGCCCTGGGCGGCGGCCAGAATCCGCTGGTTTCCGCCCGCGGCAGCGTGACCGTCGATGAACGGACCAATACCCTGCTGGTGCAGGATATCGCCAGCCGCATCGAGGACATCGCGGCATTGGTCGCAACCCTCGACAAGCCCGTCCGCCAGGTGCTGATCGAATCCCGGGTCGTCATCGTCAACGGCGACTACCGGCGGGATCTGGGAGTGCGCCTGGGGGCCACGGCCATCGGCTCGCCGACCGACGATACATTGATCGCGATATCCGGCACCGGAGCGGGAGTCGACTCGCTGGCGGCCTCGGCGGTCGAAGGCATCGCAAGCGGGCCAGGCCCTCTATCGGGTTTCATGCCGCCCGTCGATCAGCGCTACAGCGTCAACCTTCCGGTCGCCAATCCCGCCGGGCGTCTGTCACTGGCGATCTTGCGGCCCGACTACCTGCTGGATCTCGAGCTCTCCGCGATCCAGGCCGAAGGCAACGGGCGGATTGTCTCCATGCCCCGCATCATCACCGCCAACCAGAAGCAGGCGCGCATCGAGCAGGGTACGGAGATTCCCTATCAGGAGTCCTCATCCAGCGGCGCCACCACTACCCAGTTCAAGGAGGCCGTGTTGAGCCTGTCGGTGACGCCGCAGATCACTCCGGACGACCGCATCGTCATGGATCTGGTGGTCACCAAGGATTCGGTCGGCGAACTGGTGTCCAGCGCCACGGGCGGCCTTGTGCCGAGCGTGGACACGCGGTCGCTGACGACCCAGGTTCTGGTGGGCGACGGGGAAACCGTGGTTCTCGGTGGCATCATCGAGACCGAGTCGCGGGAAGCCACCAGCCAGGTGCCGGTGTTGGGCGACGTGCCGGCGCTGGGCCGCCTGTTCCGCTCCCGGGTCACGATCGAGAAGGAAGTCGAACTGATGGTGTTCGTGACGCCGAACATCCTGCGCGAGTGAGTCCCGGTCGGGGGATTGGGAGGCCACCGGGCCTCGGCCGGGTTTCGGGTGTCTCCGTAACGCGGCGGGTTCCGCAGGCACGGCGGTTCAATTCAGGTCGGCCGCGTACTCTCTCAGTACTGACAGCGGAACCACTTCCAGGGCGCGGGCGTGGGTGGACTTGAGCATCACACGCGGCGCCATGCCGTGCTGAAAGGCCTCGAGCCAGCGCACCGCGCACAGACACCAGCGGTCGCCGGGCTGAAGACCCGGAAACCCGAACTCCGGATGGGGGGTCGACAGGTCGTTCCCCCTGGAGGACGAAAACTCGAGAAACTCCTCGGTGACGCGTACGCAGACGGTGTGGGAACCCAGGTCCGAGTCGTCGGTATTGCAGCATCCGTCGCGAAAGAAGCCCGTTACCGGGTCCTGGTTGCAGTCTTCCAGCGGTTCGCCGAATACGTTGACTGATCGGTCCATCGGAGGTTTCGCCACCTGGGCAATGGATATCACGACGATGATGCCTCCGATGATCGCAAACCGTCAAATTCCGTGGGTGTGCCCAATTCGTACTGCTAGAATCACCTCCGCGGGGAGCGCCTTGATGGGCGTCGCGCGATTCGTTGATCGGAATGGACTGAATGAACAGCAAATCCAATGTCGTCCTGGTGGGTCCCATGGGTTCCGGGAAAACCGCGGTGGGTCGGCAACTGGCCAGATATCTGGGCATGGACTTCGTGGACAGTGACGGTGAGATCGAACGCCGAACCGGTGTGGACATCTCCTTCATCTTCGACAAGGAAGGCGAGCAGGGCTTCCGCGCACGGGAATGCACGGTCATCGCCGATCTCAGCCGCCGGGAAAACGTGGTCCTGTCCACCGGCGGGGGCGCGGTGATGGACCCGGACAATCGCAGACTGCTCGGCGGCTGCGGAACCGTCGTCTACCTGAAGACCAGCCTGGCGCACCAATTGGAACGAACGCGGCATGGCGACAACCGGCCCCTGCTGCGGGACCGGGACGCGGCGGAGGTGTTGCGGGACTTGATGGAACTGCGCGGTCCGGTGTATGAGGAGATCGCCGATGTCGTTGTCCCCACGGGCGACCAGAGGATCGGGGTCACGGTTCGGATGATCGGCGAACGGCTTCGAGAGCGGGGATTCGCCGCGCCACTGTCCGCGTCCACTGCCACTACCGATGCGGCGGCTCCGGCGGAAGGCCATTGACCTGTCGCGACGCCACGGCATGAAGACCATCACCGTCTCGCTGGGTGAACGCAGCTATCCCATCCATATCGGACCGGGGCTCATCGATGACGGTGACCTCTTGCGGCGCAGCATTCCGGCGAAACAGGTGATGATCGTAACCAACGAGATCGTCGCGCCCCTCTACCTGGCTCGGTTGGAACGCGCCCTTGCGGCCCGACAGCGGTGCACGATCATCCTCCCGGACGGGGAGGGGCAGAAGAATCTGGCTGTGATGGGCGCGATCATGGATCGGCTGGTGGCCGAGGGCTTCCGTCGGGATGCCTGCCTGGTGGCCCTGGGCGGCGGAGTGATCGGCGATCTCACGGGATTCGCCGCGGCCTGTTACCAGCGCGGGATCGCGTTCGCGCAGGTTCCCACGACACTGCTGGCGCAGGTCGATGCTTCGGTTGGAGGCAAGACGGCGGTGAACCATCCGCAGGCCAAGAACATGATCGGGGCGTTTCACCAGCCCATCGCGGTACTGGCGGATACGGATACGCTTGCGAGCCTTCCGGACCGGGAGTTCTCCGCCGGGCTGGCGGAAGTCATCAAGCATGGCCTGATTCTGGACGAGGCGTTCCTGGCCTGGCTGGAAGACAACATGGACGCGATTCTCGACCAGGACGCCGACGCGCTCGCCCACATCGTCAGAAGAAGTTGCGAAGTCAAGGCCGCCATCGTCGCCGAGGACGAACTGGAGCGGGGCCGCCGCGCCTTGCTCAATCTGGGCCACACGTTCGGCCACGCGCTGGAGTCCCTGGGCGATTACCGGGACTGGCTGCACGGCGAAGCCGTGGCGGCGGGGATCGCGCTGGCGGCGTGGACTTCCGAGGCCCTCGGCATGATCGACGCGGCTGATTGCCGTCGGGTGGAGACGCTGCTTCGCCGTGCGCGACTGCCCATCGCTCCGGCGCCCGACATCGATGTCGACGCGCTGCTCCGGACCATGAACCTTGACAAGAAGGCCGAGAGCGCGGGGCTGAGGATGATCTTTCTCGAACGGCTCGGCCGTGCCGCGGTGATGGCCGCACCGGATGCCGACCTGCTGCGGCAGGTGATCGACACCCGCGCCCGGACGCATGGTTCGCCAGCCCGCCGGAAGCGCGCGGCCGCATCCTGACGTTTTCCGATGTACTCGTTGGCTCCCTACGCGGCGACCGGGGAAACCTCCCGCGGCCGCGTCCATGCAGAGGACCCGCCGAAACATCGAAGCGAGTATCAGCGGGACCGGGACCGCATCATCCATTCGGTTTCCTTCCGGCGCCTGGTCTACAAGACCCAGGTGTTTGTCAACCACGAGGGCGATCACTACCGAACCCGGCTCACCCATTCGCTGGAAGTGGCGCAAATTGCCCGCAGCATGGCGCGTACGTTGCGTGTCAATGAAGACCTCTCCGAAACCATCAGCCTGGCCCACGACCTCGGCCATACGCCATTCGGGCACGCCGGGCAGGACGCCCTCGACCGCTGCATGGCGCCATACGGAGGCTTCGAGCACAACCTCCAGTCGTTGCGGGTGGTGGATCGCCTGGAACGGCGATACGCGGCATTCCGCGGGCTGAACCTGACCTTCGAATCACGCGAGGGCATCCTGAAACGCTGTTCCGGCGAGGCCGCTCGCGAACTGGGCGTACTTGGGGAACATGCCCGCAAGCGCGGGCAGCCGGGTATTGAAGCGCAACTCGCGAACCTGGCGGACGAGATCGCCTACAACAATCACGACCTGGACGACGGGTTGCGCTCAGGACTGATCCGATTCGAGGACTTACGGCGGATCGCGTTCGTGGACGAGACCGCTTGCCGGGTGGAGCATCGCTACCCGGGAATCGGCCCGCTGCAGAGAAACTTCGAAGTGGGGCGCGCCATGATCGGCACGCTGATCCGAGACGTTGTCGCCACCAGCGGCGAGCGGATCCGGTGTCTGTCTCCGGGAAGCGTCGAGGCGGTATACGGCCATCCTGAGCCGCTGGTTGGATTCAGTCCCTCACTTGCCCGCGCCCAGCGGGAACTGAAAGCGTTTCTGCGGGAGCGGCTCTACGACCACCCCAAGGTTCGGAGCATGGGCGCGAAAGCGGAAGAAATCATCACGTCCCTTTTTGCTGTCCTTGTCCGGGACCCGGGATTGATGCCCGTCGAGCACGCCCGGCTCGCCCGCGAAGCCGGAGGCGCGGCCGGGTCGGCCCGGGTCGTCGCCGACTACATCTCGGGAATGACGGACCGGTTCGCCCAGCGGGCTCACGCCGACCTGAGCGCGTGCAAGACACCGCCAATAGTCGGATAATGTCCGGCGTGACCGAATCCGTTTCCCCCCGCACGACCATTCCGCCCCGCCAGCGCCTGATCGTCGCCCTCGATGTGCCCGGTCCCGATGCCGCAAGGGAGCTTGTGCGGGAATTGGGCGACGCCGTGGAGTTCTACAAGATCGGGCTCGAACTCATGGCATCGGGCGGCTACTTCCAACTGCTGGATTGGTTGCTCGAGAGCGGCAAGCGGGTATTCGCGGACCTGAAGCTCTACGATATCCCGGCGACCGTGGCCGCGGCCGTGCGCCAACTGGCCGGACGCGGCGCCTCCTTCGTGACGGTCCACGGTGATCGCGCCATCATCGAGGCCGCGGCGTCGGAGAAGGGCCCGATGCAGATTCTCGCGGTCACCGTGCTCACCAGCATCGGGAGGGAAGACCTTCGTGACATGGGCATCAGCATGGAGGTTGAAGACCTGGTGTTGCGGCGCGCGCGAGTGGCGGTCGCCGCCGGCAGTGACGGCCTGATCGCTTCGGGTCTTGAAGCCGCCGCGCTTCGGGCCGACCTCGGACGCGGTCCGCGGATCGTGACTCCGGGTGTGCGCCGCGCGGGGGCGGACACCCCGGACGACCAGAAGCGGATAGTGACCCCCGCGCGGGCGTTCTCAAACGGCGCGGACTACATCGTGATGGGTCGGCCGATCCGCAACGCCTCGAGCCCGCGGCAGGCGGCGGAGGCGGTGCAGGCGGAGATCGCAGCCGCATCGCCGTGAACACTGCCGAAGCGCTCATGGCGCGCCGGCTGGCGCGGATGCGCTGGATCGCCACCGGCCTTCTGCTCGCCATGGCGGCCCTGTTTGTCGCGACCAGCCTGCTGCTGCCGCGCCATCCCTGGCTGGGGCTGGTCCAGGCCTTTGCCGAAGCCGGGCTGATCGGCGCGTTGGCGGACTGGTTCGCGGTCACTGCGCTGTTCCGCCATCCGCTGGGGCTGCCCGTACCGCATACCGCCATCGTGCCCACGCGCAAGGACGAAATCGGCCGGATGCTGGCGGATTTCATTCGCGATCATTTCCTGGTCGGGGAGACGGTGGCGGCGCGCCTGGAAAACGTGGACCTTGCCGCTCGTGCGGGGGCCTGGCTGGCCGACGAAGACCACGCGCGCAACCTGGGCCGGGACATCAGCGTGGCGCTGGTGTGGTTGTTGAGCGCGACGGACAGCGCCCAGTTGCGCAACGCCCTTCGGGAGATATTGGGCTCGGCGCTGGACCGGGCACCGTTATCTTCCGCATTCCAGGCCGCGCTGGAAGTGGTGGCTTCGGGCGGGCACTCCCAGGCGGTGGTGGACCGGCTGGTGCTGTTCGCCCGGGAACAACTGGAGCGCAGCAAGGAGCACATACGTGATCGTATCGATGACCGCAGCCCCTGGTGGTTGCCGAAGTTCGTGGACCGGGAAATCCATGACCAATTGATCAACGAGTTGCGGCGCATCCTGGACGAGATCGGCGCGGACCGGAATCACCCGGCAAGGGCCAGGTTCAATGCCTGGCTTGCCGAGGTCCGGACGGCCCTGGGCGATGATCCCCAGATGCGGCGGCTGGCCGGGGAGCTCAAGGACGAATTCCTCGACCACCCGGCCGTGCAGGGCTACTTTCAGGACGTCTGGGAAAAGTTGCGGGAGTACCTTGCGGCGTCATTGCGCGATCCTGAATCCCTCAGCCGGCTGGCGATCGATGGTGAACTCAGGGGCATCGGCCACGGGCTCAGGCAGGATGGCGACGTCAACCGGCAGGTCAACCGCTGGCTTCGGGATCTTGTCCTCTACCTGATCAATAATTACCGAGACCCCCTGAGCGCCTTCATCTCCGAAACCATCGAGCAGTGGGACCCGGCCGCCACGTCGGCGCGAATCGAACTCTACATCGGCCGCGACCTGCAGTTCATCCGCATCAACGGCACCCTGGTGGGCGGACTGGTGGGAGTGGCGATCTACCTGCTCTGGGGGCTGGTCGGCTGAACCTGGGGATTGCGTTTCACTGCCCACCTGGAGGATCACCGGGGAGCAGAAAATCAAGGGTGCTCCTGATCTCGACGAACTCCCTGGCCGCCTCCAATCGGTGTTCGGTCAGCGTTTCCTCCAGCCGATCAAACTCCCTGGCCGCTTCGGCGCGATGTTCGTTGAGCGCTTCCTCCAGGCGATTGAATTCCCTGGCCGCTTCCAGCCGGTGTTCTGCGAGCGCCGCCTCCAGCCGGTCAATGCGGTTTCCGTTCACACGTTGACCGTTCAGAATCAACCCGGCGAGGATGATCCCGATGCCGATCAGCCATCGCACTTCTTCCTTCATTGGCGCAATTTAACACGGTGCCCCTTGGTCCGGGATGCCTCAAAACGGGCCAACTTGTCGAAGTACGCGGTGCAAGCGAACGCAGCGTCCTGCTATTCCCGAAGCTCCCGCCTCAGGATCTTGCCGACGTTGGTCTTGGGCAGATCGTCCCGGAACACCACTTCCCTGGGAATCTTGTACCGGGTCAGCTGTTCGCGGCAATGGGCGATGACGTCGTCTGCCGTCAACTCCGGATCCCGTTTGACGACGAACAACCTCACGGCTTCGCCGGACTGCTCGTGGGCAATGCCGATGGCGGCTGCTTCAAGGACGCCCGGATGGGCGGTCGCCACGTCTTCGATCTCGTTCGGATAGACGTTGAATCCCGAGACGATGATCATGTCCTTCTTGCGATCCTCGATATACACGAATCCCGCCTCGTCCATGCGGCCGATGTCCCCGGTCCGCAGCCAGCCATCCGCCGACAGGACTTCCGCGGTCGCCTCGGAGCGCTGCCAGTAGCCCCGCATGACCTGGGGGCCGTGTACACAGATTTCGCCGATTTCGCCTATGGACAGGGTATTGCCGTCATCATCGCGGATCTCCACGTCGGTGGACGGAATCGGCAGGCCCACGGAGCCGTTGAACTCGCGTCCGTCGAGCGGATTGGCAGTGACGACGGGCGAGGTTTCCGTCAATCCGTATCCTTGCGCCAGGCTGCGTCCTGTCACGGCCTTCCACCGGGCCGCCACGTCGCTCAGCACCGCCATGCCGCCGCCCAGGCAGATTTTCAGCTTGCCGAAGTCGAGTTGCCTGAAGTCGGGGGATTCCAGCAGCGCCGCGAACAACGTGTTGACGCCGGTGATGAGTGTCACCGGCTGGCGCGCCAGCTCCTTGATGAAGCCCGGAAGATCCCTCGGATTGGTGATCAGGAGGCTCTGTCCGCCGAGTTCGAAGATCAGGAACAGGTTCACTGTCAGCGCAAAGATGTGATAGAGCGGCAGCGGTGCGGCTCCGATGTCCCCGGGGCCCTTCAGGTACGGCTTCGACCAGGCCGAGATCTGAAGAATGTTGGCAACCATGTTGGCATGCGTCAGCACCGCTCCCTTGGCCACGCCGGTGGTGCCCCCCGTGTACTGCAGGAACGCGATGTCGTCCGCGCCGACGTCGACGTCTTCGAAGGATGCGCGCCGCCCCTGCGCAAGCGCGGCCCGGTAGCGCACCGCGTCGGCGATGTTCCAACGCGGGACGAGCTTCTTGACATACCGGACCACGAGGTTGACGAGCGCACGCTTGAACGGCGGAAAATGATCCCCGATTTCGGTGACGACCACCGTTTCCACGTCCGTGCCGTCTACCACCTGCGCTACGGTATGGGCGAAATTCTCCAGCACGACGATGGCCCGGGCGCCGCTGTCCTTGAGCTGATGTTCGAGCTCCCGGGGCGTGTACAGCGGATTGACGTTGACCACCACGAGGCCTGCGCGCAGTGCCGCGAACACCGCCACCGGGTACTGCAACAGGTTGGGCATCATGATGGCGACGCGGTCGCCGCGCTCAAGACCCCTGGCTTGCAGGAATGCGGCGAAGTGCCGGCTCAGTTCATCCGCCTGCGCGTAGCTGAGTGTCGTGCCGGCGTTGGAGAAGGCAGGCGAGGACGCGAATCGTTCGAAGCCGGTTTCGATCATGTGCTTCAAGGACGAGTAGCCTTGCGGATCGATCTCGGTCGGGATTTCCCTCGGATAGGCGCTAGACCAGGGTTTTTCTTGGTAGGCAGTCATGGTTACCGTTCTCCTTGAAAGATCTGCGTCCGCGATATTCCGCCCGCTTCAGAGCAGGCTCGCCAGCACGGGCCAGACGTTGTCCAGCATGACCGCGTTGCCGCCCGCGTTGGGATGGATGCTGTCCGGCTGCATCAGCTCGACGTTCAGGGCGACATCCTCCAGAAGGAATTCCACAAATGGAATATCGAATTGCGCGGCGAGTTCGTGGTACGCGCGAGCGAATTCCCCGGCGTAGGCGGGACCGTAATTTGGCGGGATCTGCATGCCTGCGAGCACCGGGGTCGCGCCGGCTTGAAGTGTCATTTCGATCATGTGCCGCAGGTTGCCGCGCATATGCGACACCGGCTGGCCCCGCAGGCCGTCATTGCCGCCCAGTTCGAGTATGACGATCGACGGGCGATGGGCCTCGAGCAATGCGGGCAGCCGGGCGACTCCGCCTGAAGTGGTGTCGCCCGAAATACTGGCGTTGACCACGTCATATCCGTACCCTTCGCTCCGAAGTCGCTGCTGGAGCAGGGCAACCCATGACTGGTCGTTCCGGCTCAGTCCGTAGCCACTGCTCAGAGAATCGCCGAGGACGACAATCGGCCCGTCGCCCGCCGCGTGGGCGAGGCTCCACGCGGCGACGCAGGCGATGAGCAGGGACGAGACGCGACGGGGTGCGGAAACTTTGGACAACATGATCGGACTGAACTCGCTGCTTGCGGCGCGGGCCTTGACCAAAAAGGTTACCAGCCCCGAGGGTGAGTTGACCATCCTCGACGACGCCAGTCTGGCCGTGAACCGGGGTGAGACGGCCGCGGTCGTCGGTCCCTCGGGCGCCGGAAAGTCCACGCTCCTGGCGCTTCTGGCGGGACTGGACGAGCCGACCTCGGGGCAGGTGTGGCTGGATGGCGTGGAAGTCACCGGCCTCGACGAGGACGGTCGCGCCAGACTGAGGAGCCGCCAGGTGGGTTTCGTGTTCCAGTCCTTTCACTTGCTGCCGTCGCTTACCGCCTTCGAGAACGTCCTGCTGCCGCTGGAACTCGGCGGGGCGCCGGACCAGGCGCCACGCGCCAGGGAAGCGCTGGGCCGCGTCGGGCTGGACCGGCGCATGAGCCATTACCCCAGGCAGTTGTCCGGCGGGGAAAAGCAGCGGGTCGCCATCGCCCGGGCCTTTGTCACCGGGCCATCGCTGTTGTTCGCCGATGAACCCACCGGCAACCTGGACAACAAGACCGGCGAACGGATCTTGAGCCTGCTGTTTGAGCTCAATGCCGCGGCCGACACCACCCTGGTCCTGGTGACGCACGATCTGGCCGCGGCCCGCAAGTGTGATCGCGTATTCGAGCTGGCGGCCGGGCGAATCGTACGCACGACATCCGCGTAGCGCAGCTCCGCGAATCGGCTGACGACGCGCAGGGGGACGGTGGTCGACGCGCGAGGGGACGGCGGTCGACGCGCGGGGGGACGGCAGCTGACGCGCGGGGGGACTGACCGGCCTTAACCGGTCGCCTGCATTCCGTGGGCGATACCGTAGATGCTGGCGACCAGCGGCTGAAGCACGGCATCGTCCCGCCGGCCGCTCCGACGCCAGCGCTTCAGCAGGTCCACCTGCAACAGGCTCATGGGATCCGTGTAGGGGTTGCGCAGCCGTATCGCGCGGCGCAATGTCGTTGCGCGCTGCAGCAATTCGCCCTGATCGGTGAGCTCCATCACGAGACCCGCACAGCGGTCGAACTCGTCGCGCACCATGGGAAAGAACGTCTCATGCAATGGGCCGGCGAGCCGTGAATAGCGCTCCGAAACCGTCAGGTCCGCCTTGCCCATGACGACTTCCGCATCGGTGATCAGAACCCGGAAGAAGTTGAGATCCGCGAACATCCTGCGCAGCTCGTCCATACCGTACTTGCCGGCGGCCTGTTCGAGTCCCGTTCCCAGACCGTACCATCCCGGAAGGAACGCCCGATTCTGCGTCCAGGCAAAAAGCCATGGATTGGCCCGGGGTTCGCTGGTGCCATTCACGTCTTGCTCCGCACCTGGAAGGGAGGCCATGCCCAGCCTTTCGATCACGTCGATCGGAGTGGCTGCCCTGAAATAGGTGTTGAACTCGTCACGGTCGAACACCGCTTCCTTGTAGGCCTGCCGGCTGGCCGTCGCGATTTCTCCCATGATCGTGCGCCAGCGGGCTTCCGACCTGGCAGGCGGGTGGTTCCCGGCGGTGGCCCAGAGCAATGATCCGACGCTACGTTTCAGCGAGCGCATGGCGATGCCGCGCAGGCCGTATTTCGCGTTGATCATGTCGCCTTGCTCCGTGATGCGCAGCCGGCCCGTGACGGCGCCCGCGGGAGCTGCCAGCAGCGCTTCGTCCAGGCGGCCGCCACCCCGGGTCAGCGTGCTGCCGCGTCCGTGGAAGAGTGTCAGCTCGACGCCCAGGCGCCTGGCGGTGTCCACCAGGTCGCGCATGGCGTTTTGCAACGTCCATCGCGCCGAGGCGACACCTCCGTCCCTGTTGCTGTCGGAATAGCCCACCATGACCATCTGGCGGAAACCGCGATGGCTCAGGTGTTGGCGATAGCTCTCATCCTCCAGCACCCGTTTCAGGATGGCCGAAGATCTCTCCAGATCCTCGACGGTCTCGAACAGCGGCACAACATCCAGCGGCACAGGCAATCCCTTGGTGCCCAGGTCTCCCCAGCGTGCCAGCAACAGCACCGAGAGTATGTCGTCCGCGCCGTGGGCCATGCTGACGATATAGGGTCCCACGGAGCGGTCGCCGTAATTTCGGCGGCAGTGGGCGATGGTCTGGAATACCGCCAGCGTTCGCCGCGCGTCGGAAGACAGCCGGCCCACGGGGGACTCGCGCCGTTCCAGAGCCGCCTGAAGTCGCGCCGTGCGTTCCTCGGTGGGAGCGTCGAGCCAGTCCGGTTCCTGCAGGCCTTCGCGGATGACGCGCCGGTGCGCCAGCGCGTTCTGGCGGATATCCAGCGTGGCGATATGGAATCCGAAGGTATCCACCCTCCGGCGCAGCCGCCGGGCCGCGAACAGTCCGGAATTGGCCCCCTTGTTGTCGCGCAGGCTGTCGGCGACGATGTCGATATCTTCGATGAATTCATCCGGGGATTCGTAGGGGAACGCGCTTTCCTCGTGGGTGGCGCGCAACCGGGCCGCCACCAAGGCCAGAAAGACCCGGTAGGGCATGTCCCGGTGCCGGGCGGGAATGGCATGGGCCGCATGGGGAAAGTGTCCGACGTAAAACTCGCTGCGGTCCCGCAGCGCTGCGGAGACCTCGACCCGGCTCGCGCTCTGGCTGAGGCGCCTTGCCAGCGATCCGCACTCCCGGTGGTAGAGATTCAGCACCAGGGCCTTTTGCCGCGCGAGCGTCTCGCGAATGGTCTTGGCGGTGACGTTCGGATTGGCGTCCATGTCTCCCCCGGCCCAGGAAACGAACTTCACAACCGTGGGCAGGCGCAGGGGTTCCGCGACGGAAGGGAACGCGTCCCTGACCGTTTCCTCCAGCTGCTCGTAGAACGGCGGGATGATGCGATACAGGATGTCCGTCAGGAAGAACAGGATGTGCTCGGCCTCGTCACCCACGCGCACGCGTTCCCGCGGGTGTTCCTCGGTCTGCCAACTGGTGGTTATATCCATGCGGATGCTGGCCATCAGCGCGTTTTCCTCCTGGGGCGTGAGGTATGGATCGAGCATCCGGATCAGGTGCCTGGCAACGCTTTGCTGGTGGGCCAGCAACGTCCGGCGTGTCACTTCCATGGGATGCGCGGCGAAAACCGGTTCCACCGACATCCCCGCCAAGGCCTCCAAAATTGTGTCGGCGCTCGCTCCGCCGGCCTTGAGCCGCGCAAGGATGTCCTCGAATCCGCGCGGCTGGGGAGTCGCCGCGTCCCTCAGGTAGGCCCTGCGCCGACGGATCCGGTGGACCTTTTCGGCCACGTTGACCACCTGGAAATAGGTGGAATAGGCACGAATGAATTCGGTGGCGGTCTCCGGGTCCAGGGACGCCAACAATCGCTGGAGTCGCTCCAACGACCCGGCATCGCCTTCCCGGTGGGCGATGGATGACCGCCGCGCCGACTCGACCAGGTCGAAAAGCGCTTCGCCCCCCTGTTCCCGGACCACGTCGCCCACCAGTTCTCCGAGCCGGTGAACGTCATTTCGCAGAGCCTGGTCCTTCTCAGGGAAAACGATGTCCGCGCGGCGTATGGTTGGCGAAGAGTGGGAGGGCATCAAAATCGCTCCGTGGCCTCGTGAGGGCGACCCGGCTCCGCATGGTGTCATCAGTGGGTTGAACAGTCCACCGTTGATTTTGGCCGCATAACACGAAAATTCGTACCTGAACTTCGAATTTTCGTGTTATGCGTGCTATGTTGAGATAATGAGTAACCTGCCTCGTCCCCGCGAGCTTGCGGCCATCAAGGCCAACCTCCGCCGTGCGCCCATCACCGTATTGGCGGGTCCCAGGCAATGCGGCAAGACCACCTTGGCCCGTTCACTGGGCGCCGAGCATTACTTCGACCTTGAAGATCCCCGGAGCGTTGCCCGACTGGAGGAACCGCAAACCGCCCTGGAACACCTGACGGGTACTGTGGTCATCGACGAAGTGCAGCGCATGCCCGAACTGTTTCCCTTGCTCCGCGTATTGGCCGACCGGCAGGTCGATACCCGCTTCCTGTTGCTCGGCAGCGCCTCACCCGATCTGGTCAGGGACGTTTCCGAGAGTCTTGCCGGTCGAGTCGCCTACCATGACCTCGGCGCGTTTTCGCTGGACGAGGCAGGTGCGGGCGCTTGGCGAAACCTGTGGTTGCGGGGCGGGTTCCCGCGAAGCTACCTTGCCGAGGATGAAACGGCTTCGTTTCTGTGGCGGGAAGACTTCATCCGCAGCCACCTGGAACGCGACATACCCGGCCTCGGGATCACCATCGCCGCCGAAACGCTACGACGGTTCTGGCTGATGGTCAGCCACTACCACGGCCAGACGCTGAATTTCTCGGAGCTGAGCCGGTCTTTCGGCGTGTCGGATCACACCATACGCCGCTATCTGGAGATCTTGACGGGCACGTTCATGATCCGTCTCGTTCCTCCGTGGCACGCGAACGTGGGCAAGCGCTTGGTGAAGGCACCCAAGCTCTACATCCGGGACAGTGGCCTGTTCCACGCCCTGCACACCATCGCAACGCCCGCCGAACTGGAATCCCACCCCAAGCTCGGCGCCTCTTGGGAAGGCTTCGCACTTGAACAGGCCATTCGCCTGCACGGCATCAATCATCCGCATTTCTGGGGCACCCATTCCGGCGCGGAACTCGACCTCGTGTGGCAGGCGCGCGGCACCTTGTGGGGAATGGAATTCAAGTACCAGGACGCGCCCAGGATGACGCGAGGCATCCGCGCGGTGATGCGCGACCTGCCGCTGCGGCACTTGTGGATCGTCTATCCGGGGCCGGAGCGTTACTCGCTGGACGCCAGTGTTACTGTGTTGCCGGTTGCGGAGATTTCAACCCTGGAACCGATAACGCCAGTGTAATCCGCCGAGCCCGGTGACAAGCGTTGAGTCAGGAACGTGCCCGCGCGGGGCCTTGTCGGTTGCAACGCTCGCCAGCGTGCTGTATGCAGAGCGGCAGTAAACGGTCGCACAGGTAAACTGGGCATGACTTCAACGAGAAGCGCGGGACGATGAGCGACGGCTTCCAAGCCGTTCTGGATCATATCCGGTCTATCGCCAGCACGGAGGTCGAAAAGGGTCGCCTCTTCGAACGCCTGATGAAGGCGTATTTGCAGAAGGACCCCCTCTATCAGGATCGATTCCGGCAGGTTTGGCTGTGGCGCGACTGGGCGCTGCGCCAACCCGAATTCAGCGGGACCGACACCGGCATCGATCTCGTCGCTGAAGAAAGCGATGGCGGATACTGCGCGATCCAGTGCAAGTGTTACCAACCGGGCACTCGCCTGCAAATGTCGCACCTGCGAAACTTCATCGCGGCCTCCGCCCGCGACCCGTTCACCCGGCGCCTGTTCGTGGACACCGGCGACGAGTGGGGTCCGAATGCCCGCAAGACGATTACCGGGTTGAAACCGGAGTGCCAAGTGCTTCGTTTCGGCGATCTGGCAAGCCGTCCCGTCGATTGGCCCGATCTCGTGCACAACGAGCCTGAGGCGTTGTCTTTGCGTCATGAGCCGTACAGCTTGCGGCCCCACCAGCTGGCGGCTTTCGAAGACGTCAAGGCCAAGTTCGAGGAGTCTGATAGAGGCAAGCTTGTAATGGCCTGCGGGACGGGCAAGACTTTCACTGCCTTGCGCATCGCCGAGTCCATGGTGGGCGTCGGCGGAAGTGTTCTCTATCTGGTTCCGTCGATTTCTCTGTTGCAGCAATCGATGCGGGAGTGGGCGGAGCAGCGCGAAGTCCCGCATGCCTACATCGGAATCTGCTCCGACACGAGAGCTGGTCGCAACGACGAAGACGCACCCATCGAAGAACTGGAGATCCCCGTCACCACCGACTCGGTGTCCGTTTCAAAGGCGCTTCGCGTTGCCCGCTCGGATGCGATGACAGTGGCGTTTAGCACGTATCATTCGCTTGGCATAGTGGAAGAGGCGCAGAATGATGGTGCTCCTGGCTTCGACCTCATTCTCTGCGACGAGGCGCACCGGACCACAGGCATTGACAGGCCCGGCGACAAGACTTCGCCGTTCGTACTGGTGCACGACGGACAAAGAATTCGGGCGCAGCGCCGCTTGTACATGACGGCCACGCCCAAGCTGTATACGCAGGCTGCCAGGTCCAGGGCGTCCCGTCACGATGTGGAAGTGTTCTCGATGGACGACAAAGCCATCTATGGCCCCGAGTTTCATCGCCTGGCATTCTCGCGGGCAGTCGGCAACGATCTGCTGGCCGATTACAAGGTGGTGATTTTCGCGCTCTCCGAGGATCGTGTCGACAAGGCAATGCAGTCGGGTTTGGCCCGGGACGGAAAGGAGATCACCCTTAGTGATCGCGCGAAAATCGTCGGTTGCTGGGAGGCGCTTCAGGATCCGGAGGGCCACGCCGTTAGGCGATCCGGGACCGCACCCGAACACGGCTCGGGACGCCGCCTAAAACGGGCCATCGCGTTCACGAATACGATCCTGTCTTCCAAGCGATTGGAAATGCACTGGCCCAGCATCGTTGAGGATGCCGTCGGCCTGCTGCCGGAGAGCGATAGGCCGGGGGCGTTACGTTGCGAAGTGCAACATGTCGATGGCCAACACCACGCCCTGGACCGCAAAAAGCGAATCGACTGGTTGAAGGGCGATTCGTCCGGCCTGTGTCGTATCCTCACAAACGCCCGCTGCCTGTCGGAAGGTATCGATGTTCCGGCGCTGGACGCGGTGTTGTTTATGAATTCGCGCAGTTCGCAAGTCGACATCGTTCAAGCGGTGGGTCGCGCCATGCGCAAGTCGCCGGGCAAGGAGTATGGTTACATTATCCTGCCGGTGACCGTGCCAGCGGGAACGGACCCGGTCTTGGCGCTTGACAACAATGATCGGTTCGCACCTGTCTGGGACGTGCTGCAAGCACTACGCTCCCACGACGAACGGTTCGACGCAGAGATCAACCAGATTGATCTGAATCAGACGCCAACGCAGAGAATTATTTTCAGTGGTGACGGCGCCACTTGGCGGGACGGCGACGAGGAATCCGGCCTTACGATATCCAGCGTCCTGCCGTTTCCGCCGCTCGAACTTCCGCCCGGCGCGATCTACGCCAAGATCGTTGAGAGGTGCGGCGACCGCAAGTACTGGGAGACTTGGGCGAAGGATGTCGCTGATATCTTCCTGCGCGTTACGGGCCGCATCGAAAACCTGCTGGCCAACCCAGCCAACGGTGCGTTGCACGAGTGGTTCGACGCTTTCCATCAGGAATTGCGCATATCCATCAACGACTCGGTATCGACCGACAACGCCATCGAAATGATGGCCCAACACATCCTTACCCGGCCCGTTTTCGAAGCGTTGTTCGAGCACTACGACTTCGCTGGCAGCAACCCTGTTGCTCAGGCGCTGGATGCGCTTCGAAACGACTTTGGGGAATTCGGGCTGGAGGGCGAAACACAGGATCTTGAGTCGTTCTACGAGAGTGTGCGGATGCGCGCCCGGGGCTTGGACAACAGCCAAGCGCGGCAACGGGTTCTGATGGAATTGTACGAAAAGTTCTTCGCCAAGGCGCTCAAGAAGGAGGCGGACCGGCTCGGCATCGTCTACACGCCCGTAGAGGTCGTCGACTTCGTCCTGGCGAGTGCCAATTATGCGTTGCGGTCGGAGTTCGGACGTGGCCTCAGCGACGCGGGCGTGCATGTGCTCGATCCGTTCACAGGCACCGGCATATTTCTCGTGCGGTTGATCCAGTCCGCGCTTATCTCCGATGGAGATTTGGTTAGGAAGTATCGTAGAGAATTGCACGCCAACGAGATAGTGCTGTTGGCCTACTACATTGCGGCAATCCATATCGAGGAGGCATTTCATGGTCGGCGTGGCGCCGATAGCAGCTACGAGCCGTTCGAGGGCATCGTACTGACCGACACATTCAACTTGCATACGGAAAGGACGGCCGGGTTCCCGAAAGAATGGCTACCGGATAACAGCGAGCGGGTTGAAAGGCAGCAGAACACGCCGATCCAGGTGATTGTCGGGAATCCGCCGTGGTCAGTGGGTCAAAGAAGTTCAGCGGACAGCAACCCCAACGTTAAATATCCTGAGATTGAGCAACGTGTTGCCGAGACGTACGCCACCCGGTCGAAGGCGACGCTCAAGAACAGCCTCTACGACACCTACAAGATGGCCATTCGCTGGGCGTCGGACCGGATTGGTGAGCGTGGCATTCTAGCGCTTGTGACCAACGGCTCCTGGATCGACGGCAACGTCGATACTGGTGTACGAGCCTGTCTGGCGGAAGAATTCAGCTCAGTCCACATCGTTAATCTTCGAGGCAACGCCCGAACATCGGGTGAACGTCGCCGTTCGGAAGGCGATAACGTTTTCGACCAAGGCTCCCGCGCGCCGGTTGCAATCACGATCCTCGCGAAAAACCCGGACGCCGCACATGAGGGCTGCCGAATTCTGTATCGGGACATCGGTGATTATCTGTCCCGCGAGGACAAACTAGCCAAGGTGCGCGAGTGGCAATCGATCGCAGGCATCGAAGACTGGGAGGAAATTACTCCAGACCGGCACCACGACTGGGTCGGCCAGCGCGACGAGGCGTTCCAGGCGTTCTATCCGCTGGGATCCAAGGCGGCAAAGGCGGGGAGCGCCGATGGGACGATATTCAAGCTGTACTCAAGGGGATTGGCCACTAGCCGCGACGCCTACATCTACAACTTTACGCGCGAAGACTGCGCAGAAAACGCGCGCAGGATGGTGGATGACTTTCTTGGCGCGCTGGCGGTGCGCGAACAGCATCCCGAGCAAACAGTCGACGATGCCGTAAACAGGTTTTCCTCGCACGTTCGTTGGGACCGGGAACTCAAGAACAACCTTCGGCGAGGGAGGAGCGTCAACTATTCCCGGGGCAATATCTGGAATACTCAGTACCGACCATTCGTTAAGCAGCACTGTTACGTCGATTACACCTTAGTAAACAACAAGTACCAGCAAGACAGCATTTTCCCCTCGCCCAATGCCGAAAACCGCGCAATCTGTGTGTCGGGAGTCGGTTCAACGAAGCCATTTTCCGTGCTTGTCGTCGATACGATGCCGGACATCCAACTGATGTTCAACGGCCAGTGTTTCCCGCGATACCGCTATGTTCGTCGGGGGCAAAGGGATCTGCTCGATGATGTCGCCGGCATGGAGCGCATCGACAATGTCTCTGAAGCGGCTCTCAAGACCTACCGTGTGCGATACGGGGATCGCGCGATCACCAGGGACGCGATCTTCGACTATGTCTACGGCATGCTGCACGCACCTGGTTATCGCGAGCGCTTTGCCAACGACCTCACCAAGGAATTGCCACGCATTCCGTTCGCAACGGACTTCCGCGCTTTTGCAGCGGCCGGACAAGAGCTGGCGGCACTGCATCTCGGGTACGAAAGTGGGCCGGAGTATCCGCTTCAGGTGACGTACACCGGCGACGGTGAACAGCGAGACGAGCATTACAGGATTGGCAAGAAGAAGATGCGTTTTGTCGACGGCGAACGTTCCGTACTGGCCATCAACGACCTTATCCGGCTTGAGAATATTCCAGCCGAAGCCCACGATTACAGTGTTAACGGCCGCACGCCAATTGAATGGTTTATCGATCGTTACCGTATCGTGACGGACAGCCGCAGCGGCATCGTCAATGATCCGAACGGCTGGTTCGAAAACCCACGTGACCTGATCGCTTCGTTTCGTCGCATCGTGCACGTCAGTGTCGAGACAGTGAAAATCGTCAAAGGTCTTCCCAATCCCTTCGAGGATTCTGAGCTGGACCATCCAGAAACCAACTCATGAACATCGAGAACATCCGCAATCTGGTCGCCGAAGGTGAATCCGAGACGCTGGAATTCAAGCGAACCTCCGGCATGAGAGTGGAAGCGGCCAAGACCGTCTGCGCCATGCTCAACCATCGTGGCGGGCAGGTATTGTTCGGGGTCACGCCCGACTGCAAGGCGGTGGGGCAGGAGGTGAGCGACGGTACGATCGAACGTATTTCGGGCGAAGTTCGACGGATCGAGCCCGCCGCGTCGCCAACGATCAACCGGGTCGCGCTCGATTCTCGGCGCGAGATCGTCTCCATCGCCGTGAACGAAGGTACCGAAAAACCTTACCAATACCGGGGAAGGGCCTACCGGCGGGTGGGTAACACCTCACCGATGATGCCGGTCGACGAATACAATCGGTTGCTGATCGAGCGGCTTCATGGTGACCAGCGTTGGGAGAATCTGCCTGTGTCAGGCTGGTCGGTCGCGGATCTGGACGCGGCGGAGATTCGGCGGACAGTTCAGGAAGCGGTTCGTCGCGGGAGGTTGGACGATCCCGGGACAAACAGCCTTGAGGATTTGCTGCGTGGTCTCAGGTTGATCCGTGATGGCCAGTTGATGCGGGCGGGCGCCGTGCTATTTGGCCAATCGGAGCGCCTTGAATTCGATTTCCCGCAATGCTGGCTGCGGGTGGCCCGCTTTGTCGGCACCGATCGAATGGAGTTTGTCGACAACCGCCAGTTCTTCGGAAATGCGTTTGCGCTGCTTCGAACGGCGGAACGGTTTCTGCGCGGGACGCTGCCGATTCCTGGCAGGATCGAACCGGATCGCCTCGAGCGGATTGATGAACCGCTGGTTCCGCCGCTCGCAACGCGCGAGGCGTTGGCGAATGCGTTTTGTCACCGCGACTACGCAATTGGCGGGGGGTCGGTCGGAGTTGCAGTCTATGACGACCGGGTGGAAATCAGCTCATCCGGAAACCTGCATTTCGGGCTGACTCCGGATCAATTGTTCGCACCGCATGATTCTCGCCCATGGAACCCGAGAATCGCCCATGTGTTTTATTTGCGCGGCATCATTGAGGAATGGGGCCGGGGTACCCTCAAGATGGAATCCGAGGCGTTGGGCGCCGGGTTGCCGCGACCGGAGATCGAGGATGCTGGTGGCTGCGTGACCGTCCGGTTCAGGTTCCGCGTGCCGATAAGCCAGCTTCGCGTATCCTCCACCCGCCATCAAGGATCACAAGGCGGTCACGCACCGACAAGTCCTTCCCGGTTTTCGGCTGTCAACGATGCTAACGACAGCGGCTTGTCAGCGGTTCAGAACGCCGTGCTCGATCTGCTGGTCAGTGGGGGTGGGCCAATGGCGCTTCGCGAGATTCGATCCGCGCTTGGTGCCTCGGCCAGTCCGCGGCAGGTCAAGCGCGCTCTTTCAAATCTTCGTGATCGCCAACTCGTTCGGACTGAAGGACGTGGGTTGGCGGCGCGATGGATACCGATTGATGTTCAGTCCGGCGGCTGATGATTTGATGGGGTCCAATAGGGGTCCAATAGGGGTCCAATAGGGGGTCCAAGTAGGGGTCCAATAGGGGTCCAATAGGGCACTTCCAATAGGTGCCAGAACCCCCTACCGATACCCACGCGCCTGCAACTCGAACAGCCGCGCATACACGCCGTTCCGCACAACCAGCTCCTCGTGGCTGCCGGTCTCCACCACCTTGCCCTCGTCCATGACCACGATCTGTTCCGCCCGGCGCACGGTCGAGAAGCGGTGCGAGATCAGCACCGCGATCTTGCCGGCGGTCATCGACTGGAAGTGGTCGAAAATCTCCGCTTCGGATTGGGCGTCCATGGCCGCCGTGGGCTCGTCGAGCACCAGTACGTCGGCGCCGCTTCGCATGAATGCCCGCGACAGCGCGATGCGCTGCCACTCGCCGCCGGACAGTTCCTGGCCATCGTTGAACCAGCGGCCGAGCTGGGTGTGGTAGCCGTCCTCCATCCGTTCGATGAAGCCGGCCGACTGGCCCTTGGAAGCCGCCTCGGACCAGCGTCCCTGATCCCACAGGTGCTCGACATCGCCCGCGCCGATGTTCTCGCCGACCTTGAGCTGGTAGCGGTTGAAATCCTGGAAGATGATGCCGAACGCCGCTCTCAGGCGCGCGGGGTCCCACTCGGCCAGGTCCCTTCCCTGGAAGCGGATCGTGCCGCGGTCGGGCGGGTACAGCCCCGCCATCAGCTTGATCAGGGTCGTCTTCCCGGAACCGTTCATGCCCACGATGGCGACGCTCTGACCGCTGCGGATGTTGAGGTTTACATTTCGCAGCGCCGGAAACTTCGCGCCCGGATAGGTGAAGCTGACGTCGGTGAGCTCCAGGCCGGCATCGGGGGCAGGGCCCGCCACCGCCGTGCCCTGCCGCTGTGTCGACTCCTGCTCCAGGTACTCGTACAGGTTGGAGAGATACAGGTTGTCCTCGTACATGCCGCCGACCGCCGTCAGCATCGAGCTCACCGAAGCCTGTCCCTGCTTGAAGACCAGCAGGTACATTGTCATGTCGCCCAGCGAAATGGCGCCCTGGACGGTGGCGATCACGATCCAGGCGTAGGTGCCGTAAAATGCCGCGTTGCCGAACACGCCCAGCCCGAATCCCCAGGCATCGCGGCGGATGGCCAGCGAGCGGTCCTCCTTGTAGAGGTCGCGGAAGATGCGCCGGTAGCGGTCCAGCAGTTCCCGTCCCAGAGCGAACAGCTTGACTTCCTTGGCGTGGTCCTCCCGGGCCAGCACCATTTCCAGGTACATGAGCATGCGCCGCTGGGGTGATCGCCAGCGGAAGATCCGGAATTGCTCGCCGGAGAAGTTGGCCTCGGCGATGAAGGCGGGCAGCCCGGCGGCCAGCAGAATGAGCACGGCCCAGGGCGAGAATTGCACCAGCAGGCCACCGTAGCTCGCCAGGGAGATGCCGTGCTGGGCCAGCCCGAAGGTCCGGTTCACCAGGCTCAGGGGGCGGCTGGAAGCCTCCTGGCGGGCGCGGTTGAGCTTGTCGTAGAACTCCGAGTCCTCGAATTGCGCCAGCTCCATCGTCAGCGCCTTTTCCAGGATCAGCACGTTGACCCGCTGGCTGATCAGCACCCGCAGCAACGCCTGGGAGAAGCCGATGCCGCGTTGCACGCCGGTCATGGACGCCACCAGCAGGCCCTCCACCAGCACCCAGCGCAGCACTTCCCCGTAGGCGACCGCCCCGCCCAGCCGGGCCACGTCGATCTGGGCCACCACGGCGTCGACGATCAGCTTGCCCACGTAGGCGATGCCCGCCGGCAGCACCCCCGCGGTCACTGTCAGTACCGCCAGCGCCACGGTGAGCCCCTTGTGCGTGGACCAGACCAGCGCCACCGCGCGCCGGCTGTAGCGGAACACGCCCAGGTAGCTCCGTAGCGCAACAGGCTTGTCAGAGGGATTGGTGGAATGCCCGAGCATAGAGAGATGTTCCACGGCGTACCGCGCCGTTCCAGGCAAGACTCGACACTTGCCATTCAAGTGTCAAGCTCAGCCCGAGCTCGCCACCCACAGGCAGCGCCGAGAGGGCGTGGGCGTACCGGGGTTGGCGGCGTCGTGCGTTCGGCGCGCAGCCATGGATGGCGAAAGCACCGAGCGCCGATTCGAGTCCGCCAGGGATGGCGGACTCGATTAAGCCGCCAACCCCGGTACGCCCACGCCCTCTCTCCCACAAAATCCGGCAAATGCCCAAAAATCAGGCTGGCAGACTAGCAAATACCATGCTATTACAAGTCGAGGATTCCGCAAGAGAAGCGCCAAGTTGCCTCCCCCACCAGACGGACACACCATTTTCGTGCTGGGGCTAACCGCCCTGGCGTTGTACCTGTTCACGCGCGATCGGCTGCCCCTGGAGGCTTCCAGCCTGGCCATACTCGTCATCCTGGTGCTCAGCTTCCAGTTGTTCCCGTATCAGGCCGACGGCGAGACGCTGGGCACCGAGATTTTCCTGCTCGGGTTTGGCCACGAGGCGTTGATCTCCATCTGCGCCCTGATGATCATGGGCAAGGGACTCGAAGTCACCGGCGCGCTACAGCCGGTGGCGACTTTCCTGGCCAGGGCCTGGATGGCGCGGCCCCTGTTGGCCAGCCTGGCCACGCTGCTGGCCAGCGGCGTGCTCAGCGCCTTTCTCAACAACACGCCCATCGTGGTGATGCTGCTGCCCATGCTCGTGGGCGTGGCCGTACGCAACAAGTTCGCGCCGTCGGCCATCCTCATGCCCATGGGCCTTGCCACACTGGTGGGCGGAATGGCGACGACGATCGGCACGTCCACCAACCTGCTGGTGGTGGCCATCGCCGCGGACCAGGGCATCGAACGCTTCAACATGTTCGATTTCGTGCTGCCGGCCGTCATTGTCGGCAGTTTCGGGATGGTGTTCCTTTGGTTGGTCGCCCCCAGACTACTGCCGGAACGCAAGCCGCCCATGTCGGATACCGCGCCACGTGTCTTCAATGCCGCCCTGCATATCAACGCGGACAGCGCCGCCTGCGGACTGTCGTTTGCCGAATGCCTCGCATTGACGGACAACGATATACGCGTTGAGCGGATCGAGCGGGGCGAGGACCTTTCGGTGACCAGGCTGCCGTCGGTGACGATTCGCGAAGGCGACCGGCTGGTGGTTCGCGACACCCCCGAGCGCCTGAAGCGCTACGAAGCGCAGCTTCGCGCCACGCTCCACCAGGAAGAGACTGCCCACGAGGTCGGCGAGGAGCCGCAGCACCTGGCCGAGATCGTCGTGACGCGGGACTCCAAGCTCTACCGCTCCAGCTTGATGAGCATCCGGTTCGCCCAGCGCACCGGCCTGTTGCCGCTGGCGCTGCATCGGGCGCGGGACCTGGAGATGGAAGAATCCGTCAGCGATATCGGCTCGGTCTCGTTGCGCTCGGGCGACGTGCTGCTGGTGCAGGGCACCGCCGCCCAGTTGTCGCAACTGAAGCGCTCGGGGACGGCGCTCGTGCTCGACGGTACCACCGACCTGCCGCGGACCCATCGCGCGCCGCGGGCCATGCTGATCATGGCCCTGGTCATCCTCGCGGCCGCCGGCGGCATATTGTCCATCGAGGCCGCCGCGGTCGCCGGCGTGGGACTCATGCTGGCGAGCCGCTGCCTGCGCTGGGGCGATGCCTCCGGCGCGCTGTCCCCCACGGTCATCATGATTATCGTCGCCAGCCTCGCGCTGGGGGTGGCGATGACCGAGACGGACGGGGCGCTCTATCTCGCCCAGGTGCTGGTCCGGCTTGTGGAAGGGCTGCCCACGCCCCTGATCCTCAGCAGCCTGATGCTGGTGATGGCGATACTGACAAACATCATCTCCAACAACGCCACCGGCGTGATCGGCGCGCCGGTGGCCATCCAGATCGCGAACGAGCTGGGGTCGGCGCCGGAACCGTTCGTGCTCGCGGTCATTTTCGGCGCCAACATGAGCTACGTGACGCCCTATGGCTACAAGACCAATATCCTGCTGATGTCCGCCGGCGGCTACAAGGCGACCGACTTCGTACGCGCCGGGCTGCCGCTGATGTTCCTGATGTGGGCGGGCTATTCGATCGTGCTGCCGCTGCTCTACGACCTTTGAACGGGCGGTCATTCGCCGCGGAGGTCGGTCTTGCCGTAGTCTTGCCGAGGTCTTGCCGGGCTCTTGCCGTGGTCTTGCCGCGCTTGACCCGCTCAAGCCGACGGCACATACTCTCGCGCCATGAACGGATCGTTGGGGCAACTTGTGAGTGTGCCGCGCTGGTGGCGAGAGCATCGGCGAGGGGTTCGCGCTTGATCTGACCCAAGCGTCCGTTTCGGTCATGCGAACCCATCTCTGCGCAATGGAGGTGGGTTTTTTTTTGACAACTGGAAACTCTGATGCGACCACCATTCGATATCGCCGCGGATCTCGATACGCCGGTGTCGGCCTGGCTCAAGCTTGAGGCATTCGAGCCGCGGTTCCTGCTGGAAAGCGTCGACGGAGGCGAGCGTCTGGCCCGCTACTCGTTTCTCGGGTTCGGGTCGGGGCCTTCGCTTGAACTGTATTCCGACCGATTGACGATCAACGGCGCTCCGGCGCCACGGCCCTCCACCGCCGCGGAATGGTCGACCGTGCTGCGCCGGTTGATGGACGACGCGCCGGATCTGCTGCCGCAGATCGATGGTCTGCCGTTTACGGGAGGTCTGGTCGGGGCGTTCGGATACGATGTGGTCCGCTACTACGAGCGGTTGCCGCCCAACCGCGCCGAACTGGATGGATTGCCCCAGGCCGCGCTGGTGGCGCCCGCGTCCGTGCTGGTATTCGACCATCTCACCCGGCGGGTCGCGTTGCTGCATTCCGGTACCGACAAGGAACGACAGCAACTTCGCCGGGAGGTCATTCAAGCGCTTCGCGGCGGCATCGACGGCCAGTCCGCCGCAGGGGCGTCGCGCCGCGGGTATTCGAAAGCGTCGGCGAGTTTCGAAAAGGCTGAATTCATGGATACCGTGAACCGCTGCAAGGCGTACATCGCGGCCGGCGACATCTACCAGATCGTCATGTCGGTGCGATTTGCCGGCACCGGCGACCTGGATCCCTTTTCCTGCTACCGGGCCATGCGGCTGCTGAACCCGTCGCCCTACCTGTTCTTCTTCCGCGCCGGGTCCCTCAAGGTGGCGGGCGCGTCTCCCGAAGCGCTGGTGAGGCTGGATCACGGAGAGGCATCTCTCAGGCCCATCGCGGGAACGCGGCCGCGCGGTTCGACATCCCGGGAAGATGTCGCGCTGGAGGAGGAACTGCTGGCGGACCCGAAGGAGAACGCCGAGCATGTCATGCTCGTGGACCTGGCGAGAAACGACCTGGGGCGGGTCGCGGAGCGCGGCACCGTGCGCGTCGACCCGTACCGCACGATCGAGCGATACAGTCACGTCATGCACATTGTCAGCGGAGTCCAGGGCACATTGAGGCCCGGGCAGGACGCATTGGACCTGTTCGCCGCAACGTTTCCGGCGGGCACCCTGGTGGGAGCGCCCAAGGTGCGGGCCATGGAACTGATCGCGGAACTGGAGCCCATCTCCAGGGGGCTTTATGGAGGTTCGGTGGGCTACGTTTCAAAGAGCGGCAACATGGACCAGGCCATCGCCATCCGCACCCTGGTGTTCCACGGCGACGAGTACAGCTTCCAGGCGGGAGCGGGTATCGTTGCCGACAGCGATCCCGCAACCGAGCTCCGCGAGGTGATGGCCAAGAGCGACATTCTCCGGCGCGCGATGGAAATTGCCAGAGAGGGACTACCTTGAGCGCGCGGCTGCTGTTGATCGACAATTACGACTCCTTCACCTACAACCTGGTGCAGGCGTTCCTCGTGCTGGACGCGGAAGTCACGGTGTTCCGAAACGATGCCATCGATGCGGATGCCGCCGAGTCGCACAACCCGACCCACCTGGTCGTCTCACCGGGACCCGGCAGGCCCTCGGATGCCGGCGTTTCGCTGGAGATGATCGCGCGGTTTGCCGGCAGGATTCCGGTTCTCGGGGTTTGCCTGGGACACCAGTGCATCGTGGAGCACTTCGGCGGCGAGATCGTCTCTGCAGGCAGTCTGATGCACGGCAAGACATCCCGGGTCAACCACGACGGTACCGGCATCCATCGCGGTTTGCCGGACCCGTTCGAAGCCGGTCGCTATCATTCGCTTGCGGCACGCCGCGACAGTGTTCCGGACGTTCTAAGGGTCACCGCACGGACCGGGGACGGCGAAATCATGGGTGTACGCCACAGAAGTCTGCAGGTGGAGGGAGTGCAATATCATCCTGAGAGCGTGCTGACGCCCGACGGCCCGGCACTGCTTGCAAATTTTCTCGGCTTCGAGGGTTCCGAAGTCGATGATCGTGGAGGTGGCCGGTGAGTTTCGAGGGTGCGGCATTGCTGGAAAAGGTACTCGCGGGGAGTCACCTCACAGAGTCCGAATCCGAGTCCATGCTGCGCACCATGGGCGCGGGCGAACTTCCCCAGCCGTTGGCCGGCGGGCTGCTTGCGGCCCTCCGGGCGAAGGGAGAGGTTGCGGCCGAGATCAGGGGCGCTGCCCGGGCCATGCGCGACCTGGCGGTCAGGCCGGACATACCCGAAGAAGGGGACTATGTGGATATCGTCGGCACAGGCGGCGACGGATCTTCCAGCCTCAACCTGTCGACCGGCAGTGCCCTGCTGGCGGCGGCCTGCGGAGCGCGGATCGTCAAGCATGGCAACCGATCCATCTCCAGCCGCTCCGGCAGCGCCGATGTGCTGATGGCGCTGGGCATGCCCGTGCCGCTGGAGGACGGGAAGGTCGGTGCCTGCCTGCGCGAGACCGGATTTACCTTCCTGTTCGCGCCCCGGCACCATCCCGCCATGCGCCACATCGCGCCGGTGCGCGCGGCCATGGGCGTGCGCACGATGTTCAACATCCTCGGGCCGCTGACCAATCCCGCCAGACCGCCCTTCCATGTCATCGGCGCGTTCAGCGAGCCCATGGCCGAACTGATGGCCGAGACGCTTTCGGGCCTGGAGGCGGTGCGAAGCCTGGTGGTGCATGGAGCCGCTGGCTGGGACGAGCCCACGCCGGTGGGGCCCTTCGTCTGCTTCGACGTGCGGCCGGGATCGGTGACCAGGGAAGTGCGCGACCCGCTGGACTACGGGCTGGCGCGGTGCCCGGAGGAGGCGCTGAAGGGTGGAGGGCCGGAGGAGAACGCGGCCCGGCTACGCGAGGCGCTGTGCGGTCGGGACACCAGCGCGCACCGCGATGCCCTGGTTCTCGGCGCCGCGCTGGCGCTGGAGGTGACCGGCGCGGTGCCGGACGCCCGCAGCGCGGTCCAGCGTGCCCGCGAGGTTGTCGAGGCGGGCGGCGGGCGCCGATTTGTCGAGAAACTTGAATCATTCGCGTCCGGCGCGAAGTGACGACGATGGCCGCGGTGCAACCTGACCCGGGCGAATCCTTTCTTCGGAGGATGGCCAGCGGCAGCCGTGAACGCGTCCGCGCGGCCCGACGGAGGGAACCCGAAGGCGCGCTGCTCGAACGCGCGCTGGCAACGCCCGAACCACCGCCATTGCGGCTGCGGGAGTTCAGCATGATCGCGGAACTCAAGTGCCGTTCCCCCTCGTCGGGACCGCTGGCGGGGCGGGACTTCGACCGCGCGGCGCAGGTCCGGGCCTACGGGGCCGGCGGTGCCGTCGCTGTTTCCGTACTCACCGAGCCTGAGGCCTTTCGCGGCAGCCTGGAGGATCTGGGGGAAGCCGCGCAGGCGTTGAAGGCAGACGGCATACCCGCCATGCGCAAGGACTTTCTCACCGAGCCGTATCAGGTCCTTGAGGCTCGGGCGGCGGGCGCCGGTGGCGTACTGGTGATCGTGACCATGCTCAGCGACCCCGAAGTCCTGGAATTGCTGGATTGCGCGGCGCAGTGCGGGCTGTTCGTCCTGCTCGAGGCCTTCGACGAGGCGGATCTCGATCGCATCGCCAGGCTTGCGGCGCGGCCGGACGATTCCGCGCAATGGCTGTGCGGCGTCAATTGCCGGAACCTGCGGGACCTGGCGGTCAATCGCGAGCGGTTCCGCCAATTGGCGCCGTACCTGCCCCCCAACCTGCCTGCGGTGGCGGAAAGCGGCATCGACGCGGTGGAAGACATCGTGACCGTCGCGTCATTGGGTTTTCGCGCGGCGCTGGTCGGTACGGCGCTGATGCGGGCACCGGACGCGCGACGGGAATTGGCTGCCATGGCGGCGGCTGGGGCTCGGTCGTTGAGGACGGAGTCGTGTTCATAAAGATCTGCGGATTGACCACGACCGCGGACATCGATGCCGCGGTTGCCGCCGGCGCCGATGCGCTGGGTTTCGTGTTCGCCCGTTCGCCCAGGCAGGTGACCCCCGAACGGGCGCGTTCCCTATGCGATGCGGTTGAAGGCCGAGTGGTTCGAGTCGCGGTGATGCATCACCCCGCTGTCGAGGACTGGGAGCGGGTGAGGGACGTATTCGAGCCCGACTGGCTGCAGACCGATGCCGAGGATTTCGCCTCCCTGGGAAGGCTGAATTGCGAACGCCTGCCGGTATTTCGTGACGGCGAAACGAAACCGCGGCGGTGGCCCGCGCGGATTCTTGTCGAAGGTGCCCGCAGCGGCCGGGGCGAACGCGCGGACTGGCGCGGAGCCGCCCGGATAGCGGCCCGCACGCGGGTGATCCTCGCCGGCGGTCTCGACTGCGACAATGTCGCCGATGCCATCGAGACAGTCCGGCCATGGGGTGTGGACGTGTCCAGCGGGGTGGAACGTTCAAGGGGCATCAAGGATCCCCGCAAGATCAGTGAATTCATTGCCCGGGCACGGGCGACGGAAAGAGAACGCGTACATGTCCACTAATCCAGATACCTCCCCGACGTCGGCCGAACGGGCCCGGCTGCTTCGGGAACTCGTGGAAGGGAGACTGCCTGACGCCAAAGGCCGGTTCGGTCCCTTCGGCGGCCGCTTTGTTCCCGAAACGCTCATACCGGCCGTTCATCGGCTTACCGAGGGCGTGTACCGTCTATTGCCGGACGAGGCGTTTCGCGGTCGGCTGGACCGGGAATTGCGGGACTGGGTCGGTCGACCGACGGCGATGACCCGGGCGGAGGGACTGTCGGACCGGTGGGGCGCGGAAGTGTGGTTGAAGCGCGAGGATCTCACCCACACCGGCGCCCACAAGATCAACAATGCCATCGGCCAGGGCCTGCTGGCGCAGGCACTGGGTGCACGCCGGATCGTCGCCGAAACGGGGGCAGGGCAACACGGCGTCGCCGCGGCGGCCGCCTGTGCCCGGCTGGGTTTGCCCTGCGTGGTCTACATGGGCGAAGTGGACGTGGAGCGTCAGGCTCCCAACGTGGACCGCATGCATCGGCTTGGCGCATCCGTGGTCCCGGTCACCTCCGGGGACCGGACCCTGAGGGCCGCCATCGACGAGGCGATCCGCGACTGGGTGGCGGATCCGGAGGGGACCCACTACCTGCTGGGATCCGCCGTGGGCCCGCATCCATATCCGTATCTGGTGCGGGAGCTTCAGGCCGTTATCGGCCGTGAGGCAAAGGCCCAGCTCGCCGAGCGGGCGGGGCCGCCGGACGCCGTGTTCGCCTGTGTCGGTGGCGGTTCCAACGCCATCGGCCTGTTTCACGAATTCATCGGTGACGAGGGCGTCAAGCTGGTGGGCGTGGAGGCCGGAGGGCGGGGCGTGTCCTTGGGAGACAATTCCGCGACCCTGGGCGGCGGACGGCCCGGAGTGTTGCACGGCGCGCATTCCATGCTGCTCTACGATGACGATGGACAGATCCAGGAGACCCATTCCGTTTCAGCGGGATTGGACTATCCGGGCGTTGGCCCGGAACACGCCCTGCTGCAGATGATCGGCCGGGTGGATTACGTCACCGCCGGGGACGACGAGGCACTGGATGCCGTTGCCGAGTGTTGCGGGGCCGAAGGCATACTGCCGGCGCTTGAAAGCGCCCATGCCATTGCCGGCGCCCGGCGCTGGGCCGCCGACCATCCCGGATCGAGGATATTGATCGGCCTGTCCGGCCGCGGCGACAAGGACATGCCGATCCTGCGACGTTTCCCGGTCGGCGCCACCGCGCTGGAGGAGGCCTCCAATGACGCCGCATGACAATCTCCGGCAGGCGCTGGAAGCAGCCGACGGCCCGGCGATCATCGCCTTCCTCACCGCCGGATATCCGGCGCCGGACCGCTTTCTGGAGATCCTCTCCCAGGTCGAGGCGGCCGCGGATGCCGTAGAGATCGGCGTTCCCTTCACCGATCCGATGGCGGACGGCGTGACCATCCAGCGTTCCAGCCACGCGGCCCTCGAGGGCGGCGTGAGCCTGCGGTGGATCCTGGACCAGCTGGCCGGCCGACGGGCTCCGCCGGGAGCCCCGCTGCTGTTGATGAGCTACCTGAATCCGTTGCTGGCTTACGGTTTCGACAAGCTCGCGGTCCGTGCCCGCGAGGCGGGAGTGAGCGGCTTCATCGTGCCCGACCTGCCCTTTGAGGAAAGCGCGCCGTTCAGAGGGCACCTTGAGGCGGAAGGACTGGCGCTGGTGCAGATGGTGACGCCGGCGACGTCCGCGGGACGCCTTGCGCAGTTGTGTGCAAAGAGCCAGGGATTCGTCTACGCGGTCACCCGCACGGGGATCACCGGCGGGGCCGTGGACTTGCCGGCGGAACTGACCGAGTACCTTGGCACCGTCAAGGCGCGGTCGCGGGTACCGGTGTGCGCCGGTTTCGGCGTCCGCTCCAGGGAGCAGGTGGCGCGTATCGCCCGTTGCGCGGACGGCGTGATCGTCGGCTCCGCGCTGGTGGAGGTGCTGGAACGCGGCGGCAACGCGGGCGATTTCCTGACCGGCCTGCGTCCCTGATGCCCACGCCATGAAGCGACTCATTTCACACGAGTCCCTGGCCCACGTGAGCCATGTCCGCAACCTGCTGGAGCAGTCGGGAATCGCCTGCCTGGTCAAGAACGAGCAACTGTCCGGCGGTCTGGGGGAGATCCCGTTCCTGGAGTGTCTCCCGGAATTGTGGGTGCTGCAGGACAGCGATCTGCCCAGGGCGGAGGCGCTGATCCAGAGGTTGGAGCAAACCGAACCCCCGCGCGGCCCCTGGCGTTGCCGACGCTGCGGCGAAAGCAACGAAGGCCAATTCGCGGCCTGCTGGCGCTGCGAAGCCGCTGACGAGGCCGGGTAGCGCCCATCGCCGGATCACGGCGGAACCCCGAGGGCTTTTCCGTCGTTGTCAAGCCATGGGCAATTGGTATACTGCGCCGCACCTGAAGCCATACCGGAAGCGTGGGCAAATGGAACTGAACACCGAGAACACCGAGGGTGTATTGATCGCCAGGGCAGCGGGCCGGATCGACGGCTCCAACGCGGGGGAGTTCGAGGCCGCCGCCCAATCCGCGATTCGCGATTGCGAGGGGCCGGTCATCATCGACTGCGCAGACCTTTCCTACATCAGCAGTGCCGGCCTGCGGGCCATCCTGCTGATTGCCAAGACGATGGGACAGCGGCAAGCCGGATTTGCGCTTTGCTCGCTCTCCGAGCCGATAGCGGAGGTCTTTCGGATCAGCGGCTTCGACCAGATCATCTCCGTCCATTCGTCGCGGGCCGACGCCCTCGCTGCTGTCAACAGCTGACCGCTGGCAACGGCAACCCCTCGGATCGAGACACTCCCCCGAGATCCAGCCGGAGCGACCGGGATGGCGGACAGCGGCGTCGAAGAAAAAATACTCACCGTCCGGTACGCGGTGGATTTCAATATCGTCGGTGACAACATTTCGGACATCGCCGAGTTCACCATCGAGAAATACGAATTCAAGAATGACAAGGCGCTTTCTCCCGAGTTGCGCGAGAAAGCCATGAAGCGGATCTCGGACGTGCTCTGGCAGCAGGTCGAGCAGCTGAAGCAACAGCACCGGCGGGTGCTTGCCCGCATGTTCGACGCGGCCGAGACGACGCTCGACGAGGTCGTCGACAAGGATTGAAATCCCGGCAGTCGGTTACCGCGCAAACCCGCGTTGCCCTTCGAGCGCCGGGGGCGGATGGAAGATTTCATATCGCGTGCCGCGCCCGGCACCCCTCGAAACCATCGCCCCCATGGCGCACAGTGCGGCCAAGTCGCGGGTGGCCGTGGTTGCGGAACACCTGGTGATGGCCATGTACTTTTTCGTGGACATGCCACCTTCAAATCCACGCCTGCCTTCCATGAACATACGTTCCAAAGCCTTGATCTGCCGCCCGTTCATGGATTCGCGGTGCTGATCGAAGAATCGGCTCTTGTCCAGGACGAACGCGACCTCCGCAATGGCGATCTCCTGAGACCGGACAATCGCAGTGGTGAAGTATTCGGCAAAACCGTTCAAGTCGAGCCTTTCGTTGCGGTCGAACTCCTCGAACGCCTTGTAGTATTTCTTCCGGGTCGCTTCGATGGCTGTGGCCAGGCAGGCCAGCGTCGGTCGACCGAGAGATTGGGAAAGCGCGTGGTCCGAGATCGCGCGGCCGACCCGCCCATTGCCGTCGTCGAAGGGGTGAATGCGTTCGAACCACATGTGCGCGACGGTCGCGCGGACCGGTCCCGACAGGTTCTCGCCGTCTGTGTTGTACCACTCCAGAAAGCGTTCCATTTCGTCGTGCACTCGAATTGCCGGTGGGGCGACGTAGTGAACGCGGTGGCGGCCGGGCAGACCGCTGACGATGCGCATTTCGCCCGTACGATACGCCCCGCGCATCGCCACGCTGGACAGCGTTTCCGGGACGGCCATCGTTTGCCACGAGCCCAGCAGTTCGTGCGTCAGGGGTCGGTCCCAGTTGCGCCTCGTATCGACGATGAGGCTCGCTGCGCCGTCCGCTTTCGGGTCGACATTCGTTCCGACCACCGCCTTGCCGAAGTGCGCCAGGAGGGATGAACGCACCGATTCGCGGTCGAGGTCCTCCCCCTCGATGGCGCTCGTGGCGATTGCTTCGGAAAGCATCAGTTCGATCGCGGTGTCGGAGCGACACTCGTCGTTCATGGCCCACACGCTGCCGGAGAGGCGCTCGGCGGCGCGATGAAATGCCTCTGCGCGGCCCGCGAAGGCTTCTTCGTCAATGACGAAGCGCGGCCAATCTGGATGTTCCCAAGCCCACATGGAGGGAATTGTAGGCCAAATCAGCCCAGAAATATCAATTTTATGGGCCGATTAGTGATTGGAATCAGCCCAGGCTGATATCGGACCCGGTATTTTGTGGCGGAGGGAGTGGGATTCGAACCCACGGACGGGTAAACCCGTCACTTGATTTCGAGTCAAGCCCGTTCGACCACTCCGGCATCCCTCCGCGGGCGAATCTATCAGCTAGTATCCCTTGCGGCAACGGTGGCGCGTTGCTTGTCGCTTGGTAACATCGAACCTATCTTGGCGCGCGAGAAGGCCTGCACGGGCAATGCAAGACCAGACGAACACAAAGGCCGACCCGCTGCGACGGATCGCTGAAGTGGTCGGCGAGCGGGGCGTGGTGCCGGCAGGGGAGGCGGTGCCCCTGTTGCGCGACTATCGCGGAATCTACCGGGGGCAGGCCGCGATGGTCGTTCGGCCTGCCAGCACCCGGGAATGCGCCAGGATCATCGAGATCTGCTCGGAAGCGGACTTCGGCGTCGTGCCCCAGGGTGGCAACACAGGCTATTGCGGAGGGGCGACACCCTTCGACGGCGGGGGCCAGATTCTGCTGAGCCTCTCCAGGATGAACCGCATCCGTGAGGTCGATCCCGTCAATCAGACCATGACCGTGGACGCGGGGATGGTGCTCTCCCGGGTGCAGTCCGCCGCCGAAGAGCACGGCTTGATGTTTCCGCTCAGCCTGGGATCGGAGGGTTCCTGCCAGATCGGCGGCGTGCTCTCGACCAACGCGGGCGGCGTTTCGGCGCTGCGCTACGGGAACGCGCGGGACCTGGTGCTGGGCATCGAGGCGGTACTGCCCGACGGCCAGGTCCTGTCCCGGCTGAAGGGGCTGCGCAAGGACAACACCGGCTACGATCTCACGTCGCTGCTGGTCGGTGCGGAGGGCACGCTCGGGGTCATCACCGCCGCGGTACTGAAGCTTGTGCCACTGCCGCGAAGCCGGCAGACCGGGTGGCTCGCCGTGCCGACCCCGGCGGCGGCTTGCGCCGTGCTGCGGCGAATGCAGCGGTACAGCGGCGAGCGGGTCACATCGGCAGAGTACATCTCTCGTGCCTCGCTGGAACTGGTGCTCGAGTTCGTGCCGGGAACCCGGGATCCCATGGAACGCCGGTGGCCGCACTATCTGCTGTTCGAAGTGGCCGGCGGAGACCTGGAGTCCCGCTTGCAACGCACGGTGGAGGAAGTCCTTCAGGCCGGTCTTGAAGAACGCGAGATCCTGGACGGGATGCTGGCGGCCAGCGACCGCCAGCGAAGCGCCCTGTGGCGACTGCGGGAGTCGATCCCCGAGGCGGAGCGCCACGCCGGCGGCTCGGTCAAGCACGATATTTCGGTCAGTGTCTCGGCCATCCCGAAATTCCTGGACGAAGCGGAGCGCCGCCTCACGAACCTGGGCACTTTCCGGCTGTCGGTATTCGGTCACCTTGGCGACGGCAACCTGCACTACAACCTGCGCCCGCCAGACGGCATGGCGCTGGAAGACTTCGCTGGCGGCCCGGCCCGGGAGATGACGCGGGCCGTACATGATCTGGCAATGCGTCTCGGGGGCAGTTTCAGCGCCGAGCACGGCATCGGCATCCTGAAGCGCGGTGAGCTACATCGTTATGCCTCTCCGGTTGCACTTGCGACGATGCGAACGCTCAAGAACGCACTGGACCCGCGCGGCATCATGAATCCCGGCAAGGTTCTGGACGACCGGCAATCGGCGCCGCTGAAATAGGCGAGCGCGAATCGCGTTGACGGGTTTCGAACTTGTGCTAAGCTCACCACCGCTTTCGATCCTGAGAGACTCCCCCCGACAAGGATTCATGGCTGCCAAACCCCTTTACAAGGTCATATTCATGAACCAGGGGAAGGTCTACGAGATCTACGCCGGGAGTGTCAGTCACGGTGCCCTTCTCGGCTTCGTGGAGGTGGAGAAACTGGTGTTCGACGCGCGCTCCGGGGTGGTTGTGGACCCTTCCGAAGAGCGCATCAGGAGCGAGTTCGACGGCGTGACCCGCACCTACCTCCCCATGCATTCCGTGTTGCGGATCGATGAGGTGGACAAGCAGGGCGTGAGCAAGATCAGCGATGCGGAGGGCAGCAACATTGCCCAGTTTCCCATGCCGATCTACACGCCGAAGGGCGAAGGCGGCCGAGGCGGGCCGGGAGATTAGCGGCACGTGTCGCTCAAGGGCGCCGGCCGGTGACGATGCGATTCGCCTCCCTGGGCAGCGGCAGCCGGGGCAACGCCATACTCGTGAACTTCCGCTCCACGTTGCTCATGGTGGACTGCGGATTGAGCCTCAAGGCCGCCGTGAGCAGGATGGAAACGCTGGGTTGCGGGCCGGCGGACGTTTCCGCGCTGCTGGTGACCCATGAGCACTCCGACCACATCCGGGGCGTGGCGACATTCGCTTCCCGCCACGACGTGCCCGTATGGATGACACCGGGTACGGCCATGAGTCCGGCGGTAAGCGAGCTCCCGCAACTCAACCGCCTCCGAAGCGACGAGTCGCTGGAATTCGGCTCGATCACGGTGCGGCCCTTTCCGGTGCCCCACGATGCGCGCGAGCCGGCCCAGTTCGCGTTCGAGGCGGGGGGGCGGAAGCTCGGCGTGCTGACCGACACCGGCCACATTACCCCGCATATCCGCAGGCGCCTGCAGGGTTGCGACGCGATCGCGGTGGAGTTCAACCACGACCTGGAGTCCTTGCAGCGGGGGCCCTATCCGGAGAGCGTGAAGGCCCGCATCGCCTCGTCGCTGGGACACCTGAGCAACGATCAGGCGGCTCAGTTGCTGGCCGAAGTCGAACACCCGGGACTGCAGTGGGTCGCCGCGCTGCACCTCAGCGGCAAGAACAACACGCCGGAACGGGTCCGAGAATCGCTGGCCCAAAGCCTGTGCCGAGACTATCCGTTGCATATCGCGGCACAGGACCGGTCCTCCGGATGGATTCCCATTGACTGAATCCGCAACCATCCTGCGTTTACCGGGGCCGGCGG
The DNA here is from genome assembly GCA_965221035.1 of Candidatus Rariloculaceae bacterium. Lineage (GTDB taxonomy): Bacteria > Pseudomonadota > Gammaproteobacteria > Steroidobacterales > Rariloculaceae > UBA6522. Next base: position 1,209,184 of record OZ244860.1, on the reverse strand, counting down.
CGGAGACCCGATTCCGGCTTGAAAGGCTGCTTGAACAACTGCGGTCCCGCGTGGATGCCGTTCGCGGCGTGACGGTCCGCTTCCTGCATTTCGCCCTCAGTCCGCGTCCGCTTACGGCTACCGAGCGTGGCGTGCTGGATGCGCTGCTAACCTACGGCATGCCCGGCGAATCGCCCGCGGGCGATCTTGAGCTCGTTGTAGTGCCGAGAATCGGGACCATTTCGCCCTGGGCGTCCAAGGCCACGGAGATCGCCGGGATCTGCGGCCTTCCCCTGCGTCGGCTGGAGCGGGGCCGAGCCTACCGGCTCGAACTGGGCCGGCCACTTGGCGACGAGGAGATCGAGCGCCTGCTGCCCCTTCTCCACGACCGCATGACGGAATCCGTGGTGACCGACGTGGCCATGGAGGCCTCGCTGTTCGAGCGGAGCCGCCCGCGGCCGTCGGTTACGGTGGATCTGCTGGGCGGGGGAGAACGGGCGCTTGCGGCGTTCAACCGCGAACTCGGGTTGGCCCTGTCCCCGGGTGAAATCCGCTACCTCGCCGAGCAGTTCGGCGAAATGGGCCGCAACCCCACGGACGTGGAGCTGATGATGTTCGCGCAGGCGAACTCCGAGCACTGCCGGCACAAGGTGTTCAACGCCGACTGGCTGATCGACGGCCGTCCGGCGTCCAGGTCGCTGTTCGCCATGATCAAGAACACCCATGCCAAGGCGTCCGACGGCGTCCTGTCCGCCTATGCGGACAACGCCGCCGTGGTGGAAGGGCCGCCCGCGGCATGGTGGATGCCCGGCGCCCGTTCCGGCCGCTACCGCCAGGTGGTCGAACCGGCCCATCTGGTCATGAAGGTGGAAACGCACAATCATCCCACCGCGATCTCGCCGTTTCCCGGCGCGGCCACAGGATCGGGCGGCGAGATTCGAGACGAAGGCGCCACGGGACGGGGCGCCGCGCCCAAGGCCGGCCTGACCGGCTTCACTGTTTCTCACCTGGAGATACCCGGTTGGGAGCGTCCCTGGGAACGCAATCAGCCGGGGCGACCGGACCGGATCGCTTCGCCGCTGGAAATCATGCTGGAGGGACCGATCGGCGGTGCCCAGTTCAACAACGAGTTTGGCCGCCCCAACGTCACCGGTTATTTTCGGACCTGCCTGATCGACACGGGGGACGCGTGGCGGGGCTATCACAAACCCATCATGGTCGCCGGCGGGGTCGGCAACATCCGGGGATCGCAGGTGGAGAAGCTGCGTGCGCCCCCGGGGTCCCATCTGGTTGTGCTCGGTGGGCCCTCGATGCTGATCGGGCTCGGAGGCGGGGCGGCATCTTCACTCGGTAGCGGGGCCGGCAAGGAAGACCTGGACTTCGCCTCCGTCCAGCGCGGCAATCCGGAGATGCAGCGGCGCGCCCAGGAAGTCATCGACGCTTGCTGGGCGCTGGGCGACGCCAACCCCGTCCTCTCCATCCACGACATCGGCGCGGGCGGACTTTCAAACGCCATTCCGGAAATCGTCCACCAGAGTCATTGCGGCGCCGTGGTCCGGCTGCGTGACGTGCCCAATGACGATCCCGGCATGAGCCCGATGGAGTTGTGGTGCAACGAGTCCCAGGAGCGTTACGTGATGCTTCTGCGCGCCGATTCGGTGGAGGCGTTCGAGCGGATTTGCGAGCGCGAGCGCTGTCCGTATGCGCTGGTCGGTGAATTGACCGCCAGGCGCGACCTGGTGGTCGTGGATGACGAATTCGGCGACGAACCGGTGGCGATGCCGCTGGATGTGCTGTTCGGGAAACCGCCCAGGATGACCCGCGAGGCTTCGCCCGCGCGCCGGACTCCCGAGCCCTGGGACGGGAGCGGCGTCGAGCTGGCCGAGGCGGTCGATAGGGTCTTGTCGTTTCCCGCCGTGGCCGACAAGTCGTTCCTGATCAACATCGGCGACCGTACCGTCGGCGGCAGGATTTCGCGGGACCAGATGGTCGGCCCCTGGCAGGTCCCCGTGGCCGATGCCGCGGTGACGATGTCCGGCTTCTGGGGCCATACGGGGGAGGCCATGGCCATGGGCGAACGGACCCCGGTGGCCGTCTACGACGGGCCCGCGTCGGCTCGGCTGGCGATTGCCGAAGCGCTCACCAACATCGCCTCGGCGGATGTGGAGCGGCTCACCGACGTGCGGCTCTCGGCGAATTGGATGGCTGCGGCCGGGCACGGCGACGATGATCACACGTTGTTCGAGATGGTCAGGGTCGTGGGCGAGGAACTGTGCCCGCAGCTTGGCATCGCAGTGCCGGTGGGCAAGGATTCGCTTTCCATGCGCACGGAATGGCGGGCCGGGGGCGAGGATCGGGCCGTCACCGCCCCGGTGTCGCTGGTCGTGTCGGCCTTTGCGCCGGTCACGGACGTGCGCCGCACGCTGACTCCCCAGCTGGATGCGGCGCAAGCCGACTCCCTGTTGCTGTTGATCGACCTCGCCGGCGGCCGGCAGCGAATGGGCGGGTCCGCGTTGGCGATGAGTTTCGAACGTTTCGGCGGGCCCGCGGCCGATCTGGACGATCCGCAGCGCCTGATCGCATTCTTCCAGGCCCAGCGCGAGCTGCGCCGCCACGGTCTGCTGTTGGCCTACCATGACCGCTCCGACGGCGGCCTGTTCGCCACGCTCGTCGAAATGGCCTTTGCCGGCCGCGCGGGACTTGAGATCGACCTGCCGGCCGACGCCGACGCACTCAAGTACCTGTTCAACGAAGAACCCGGTGTCGTGGTCCAGATCCGCCGCCGGGACCTGGCGCAAGTCCAGTCCGTCCTGGCGGATCACGGACTGGGGTCGTCAGCGGTGGTCGCCCGCGTCGGGACGCACGGCGATGTGGTCGTGACGCGCGGCGGGCAGACGCTGTTCCTCTTGTCCCGGACCGACCTGCATCGGCGCTGGTCCGAGATGACCTATCGAATGCAGCGGCTGCGCGACAACCCGGAATGTGCCCAGGAAGCGTACGATGGGCTCCTCGACGAGGATGACCCGGGCCTGAACGCCGTCCTGAGCTTCGAACTTGAAGACCTCGACGGCCCTCGACATTCAGATGACCGGCGCCCCGGCAACCGGCGCCCCAGCAACCGGCGCCGCCGCAACCGGCGTCCCCGCGTCGCCATCCTCCGTGAGCAGGGTGTGAACAGCCAGCGCGAAATGGCCGCGGCATTCCACCGGGCGGGATTCGACAGTTACGACGTGCACATGACGGACCTGTTCTCGGGCCGCATCGGTCTGGACGGGTTCCGGGGCATGGCGGTGCCTGGCGGCTTCTGCTACGGCGACGTGCTGGGCGCGGGCGAGGGCTGGGCCAAGTCGATCCTCCACAACGATTCGGTCAGGGAACGTTTCGAGACGTTTTTCCGGCGCGACGACGTATTCGTCTTCGGCGTCTGCAACGGGTGCCAGATGCTGTCCGCACTGCAATCCCTGATACCCGGCGTCGATCACTGGCCGCGCTTCGTACGCAACCGGTCGGACCAATTCGAAGCCCGCCTGTCGCTGGTGAGGGTAGAGCCGAGTCCTTCGCTGCTGCTGGCGGGTATGGCGGGGTCGCGGATTCCCATCGTCACATCGCACGGCGAAGGGCGCGCGCAGTTCGCCTCCGAAGACGCCCGGGCCGCGTGCGAGCGGGAATTTGCCTGCGTGCGTTACGTGGACAACCGCGGCGAGCCCGCGCAACGCTATCCCGCGAATCCCAACGGCTCGCCCCGGGGCATCGCGGGATTGACCAACCGGGACGGCCGGGTGACGATCATGATGCCCCACCCGGAAAGGGTCTTCCGCACGGTGCAGTTCTCGTGGCACCCGCCCGAGTGGGGCGAGGACTCTCCATGGCAACGACTGTTCGTCAATGCCCGGAGGTGGGTGGAAGGAGACGCCTGACCGGCATCGGCGGAAGCGGATCAAGCGGGAGGTTGAAAACATGGCGGACCAGGTCATCGTGATCAGTGACAGGGAACTGGCGAAGTACGGTTTCCCCGGCGGACATCCCTTCGGCCCGGATCGCCACGACGTCTTCATGGCCGAACTTGCCCGATCAACGTATTCGCCGCAGGTGGTCCAACGGCCGTCACGGCAGGCGGAACGTGCGGAAATCGAACATTTCCACACCGCCGCCTACGTCGATCGCGTCCGGGAACTCTCGGAACGGGGTCATGGGCTGCTGGACGCCGGCGACACGCCCGCCTATCCGGGCGTCTACGAAGCGGCGGCTCACGCCGTCGGGGGAACGCTCGAAGCCCTGACGGCGATCATGGAGGGCGACATACCGCGCGCATTCATCCCGATCGGCGGGCTTCACCACGCCGCGCGGGACCGCGCCGCCGGGTTCTGCGTCTTCAACGATGCCGGGGTTGCCATCGAGGTGGCCATGGGCGTTTACGGGTTGGAGAGGGTGGCTTACGTGGATATCGACGCGCATCACGGAGACGGCGTGTTCTACGGATTCGAAACCGAGCCCAGGGCGTTGTTCGCCGATATTCACGAGGACGGCCGATTCCTCTACCCAGGAACCGGCGCCCGGAGCGAAACCGGTCGCGGCCCCGCGGAAGGAACGAAGCTGAACATACCCATGCCGCCGGGGTCGGACGACGACGCCTTCCTCCAGGCCTGGAGCGAAGTGGAGGCCTACATCGAAAACGCGCGACCGCAGTTGCTGCTGCTGGTGGGCGGTGCCGACTCCCTGGCCGGGGATCCCATCACGCACTTGCAGTACACCGAGCATGCCCACGGTCACGCCGCCGCCCGCCTGCGCGAATTTGCGGACCGGTTCTGCGACGGTCGCATCCTCGGCATGGGCGCCGGCGGCTACAATCGCGACAACCTGGCGAGGGCGTGGACGCGGCTGGTGGAGGGATTCGCCGATCCCGGTTCGGCTCGGGAACTCCTGTAGCCGGAAACTGGCCCCACATAGGCGTTACAATGCGCACGCCCCCCGCCAATCCACCCGTGATGGACGCCGACCCATGTTCGATTCAACTCATGTGATTCAAGGTTTCGACGAGGAACTGTCCGAGGCGATCTCGGGGGAGGTCCGGCGCCAGGAAGAACACATCGAGCTGATCGGGTCGGAGAATTTTGCCAGCCCCCGGGTGTTGGCCGCGCAGGGATCCGTGCTCACCAACAAGTACGCCGAAGGCTACCCGGGGCGCCGTTACTACGGCGGTTGCGAATTCGTGGACATCGCGGAAAATCTGGCGATCGAGAGGGCGAAGTCCTTGTTCGGCGCCGATTTCGCCAACGTCCAGCCCCATTCGGGGTCCCAGGCGAACATCGCGGCCTACCTGGCGATGATGGAGCCGGGCGACACACTGCTCGGCATGAGCCTGCCCCATGGTGGCCACCTGACGCATGGGGCAAGGGTGAGTTTTTCCGGCCGGCTCTTCAAGGCGGTGCAGTACGGTGTCGACCCCGCCAGCGGGGAGATCGACTACGAACAGGTGGAGAGGTTGGCCCGCGAGCACCGGCCGAAGGTGGTTGTCGCCGGTTTTTCCGCCTACTCGCGGGTGGTGGACTGGCAGCGATTTCGCGACATCGCCGACGAAGTCGAAGCCTACCTGTTGGTGGACATGGCCCACGTGGCCGGACTCGTCGCGGCAGGCATCTATCCGAATCCTGTGTCCATCGCCGATGTGACCACGACGACCACCCACAAGACCCTGCGCGGTCCGCGGGGCGGGCTGATTCTCGCGCGGGAGAATCCCGAACTCGCCAAGCGACTCAATTTCAACGTCTTTCCGTGTACCCAGGGCGGACCGCTGATGCACGTGATCGCCGCCAAGGCGGTGGCGCTGGCCGAAGCCGCGCAGCCGGAGTTCAAGGTGTACCAGTCCCAGGTTCTGGCCAATGCCCGCCGCATGGCGGCCACGCTGATGGAGCGCGGCTACAAGATCGTTTCCGGGGGCACCGACAATCACCTGATGCTGGTCGACCTCATCAGGCAGGGCATCACCGGCAAGGACGCCGAAGACGCGCTCAGCCAGGCCAACATCACCGTCAACCGGAACGCAGTCCCCAACGATCCCTTGCCGCCACGGGTCACCAGCGGGCTGCGCATCGGCACGCCGGCCGTCACCACGCGCGGTTTCCTGGAGGAGCAGTCGGACCAGCTGGGCCACTGGATTGCCGACATCCTCGATGTGATGCACGATGATCGGGCCAGGGAGGCCGTGGTGCGGCGCGTGCGGGAGGGGGTTTCGCAGCTCACGCGCCGCTTCCCCGTTTATCGCGAGGGCGCGTTCTGAAGGAGAGCCCGGGCGGCTGTGCATTGTCCATTCTGCAATCACGAAGATACCAAGGTCATCGATTCGAGACTGGCCGCCGAGGGCCGCCAGGTGCGCCGCCGCCGCGAGTGCCTGCGGTGCGGCGAGCGTTATACGACGTTCGAGTCGGCGGTATTGGTCATGCCGCGGGTCGTCAAGCGCGATGGACGGCGCGAACCCTTCGACGAGGCCAAGCTCCGCGCCGGCATCGCCAGGGCGCTGGAGAAGCGCCCCATTGAAAGCGATGCCATCGAAGCGAGTATCGAACGCCTGCTGCAGCGCTTGCAGATCATCGGGGAACGCGAAGTCAGCGGCCGGTATATCGGCGACATGGTGATGGAGGAACTGCGTGGCCTCGATCAGGTCGCCTATGTTCGCTACGCGTCGGTCTACCGAAGTTTTCAGGACATCTCCGAGTTTCGCGAGGAGGTCGAGCGTCTGCAGTCGCTGCCCCTGCCGGGCGGCCGGGAACAGATGTCGCTACTGCCGGATGACGAGAAGTGAGCGGGCAGTCCGACCAGGCATACATGGCCCGCGCCGTGCAATTGGCGAGGCGGGGGCTGTTCACCGCGGACCCGAATCCCCGGGTGGGGTGCGTGCTGGTCAAGGCAGGTCGGGTAGTCGGAGAGGGTTGGCACGAGCGGGCGGGCGGTCCGCACGCGGAGCGGGTGGCCCTTGCCGCCGCCGGAGAGCGCGCCGTCGGCGCCACGGCCTATGTCACGCTCGAGCCGTGCAGCCATACGGGCCGCACGGGCCCCTGTGCCGACGCGCTGATCGCGGCCCGGGTGTCCCGGGTGGTGTGCGCCGCCACCGACCCCAATCCGCTGGTTGACGGCACCGGCATCCGCAGGCTCCGTGAGGCGGGGATCGACGTCGCCGTCGGTGTGTCGGAAGCCTCCGCCGCGGCGCTGAATCCCGGTTACCGGTCCCGCATGATTCGCGGCCGGCCACTGATACGCTCCAAGCTGGCCGCGAGCCTGGACGGGCGCACGGCGCTGGCCAACGGCGAGAGCCAATGGATCACCGGCGAAGCTGCCCGCAGTGACGTGCACCGCTGGCGGGCGCGCTCAAGCGTGGTGCTCACGGGGGTCGGAACGGTGCTCGCGGACGATCCCCGACTGGATGCGCGCGTTCCGGACGCCAAAACGCCCATCGAGCCGCCGGCGCGGGTAATCGTGGACTCGGGTCTGCGCACGCCGCCGACCGCCCGAACGCTGGCGTTGCCCGGCAACGTTCTGATTTTCGGTTCCAGGAAGGCGCCGGGGTCGGCCGAGGCGCTTCGACGGGCGGGGGCGCAGGTGGAATGGGCTCCGGGGGAGAGGCGCTGCGATCTGACGAAGGTGGTGGCCCGACTGGGGGAATTGCAATTCAACGAGGTCTGGGTGGAGGCGGGCGCGCGGTTGAACGGCGCGCTGCTGGAAGCCGGATTGATCGACGAACTGGTGATCTACCTGGCGCCCCAGGTTCTGGGCGCCGACGCTCGGGGCATGTTTGCCATCGAACCTCTGGCGGGTCTTGAAGGGCGTATCAATCTGGAGTATCAGGAGATTCGCAAGCTGGACAGGGACATACGGATCACGGCATGTTTGGCGGAATCGTAACGGGCGTCGGGCGAGTGCTGGACAGCGTCGACGGCGGCGGCGGTCGGCGTCTGACCATTGACACCCGGGGCGTAGCGCTGCCGTCGCTGGCGGTCGGTGGCAGCGTTGCCGTGAACGGCGTGTGCCTGACGGCAGTGGACTGCGGAAAGGAACGCCTTGCGGCCGATGTTTCTCTTGAGACGCTCGCGGCAACCACCCTCGGCGAATTGTCCGGTGGCGATCCGGTGAACCTGGAAGGTGCGCTGCGGCTCAAGGATACGGTGGACGGGCACCTGGTCACCGGTCACGTGGACGGGATCGGAACCGTGGCGGGCCTGGAGCGGGCGGGACAGTCGCTGGGGCTGCGCATCGGCGTGGACAAGTCGTTGATGCGCTACATCGCCCGCAAGGGGTCGGTGGCGGTGGACGGTGTCAGCCTCACGGTCAACGCGGTCCACGACGACGCCTTTGAAGTGAACATCATCCCGCATACGAGCAAGGTGACCGTGATACGGGGGTACCGGCTCGGGAGGACTGTTAATATTGAAGTGGACATCGTCGCCCGCTACCTGGAGCGTTTGCGGTCGTATCATCGATAGCCGGGACGGGGTTCATGCTCCCGGACCGACGGAGGACATCGAAAACTCGTGGCCATTCCCATCAACAAGGAAACTGCGGTTGCCGGGCTGAACACCACCGAGGACATTGTCGCCGACCTGCGCGACGGCAGGATGGTGGTCATCCTGGACGACGAAGACCGCGAAAACGAGGGCGATCTGATCATGGCCGCCAGCCGGGTGTGCGCCTCCGACGTCAATTTCATGGCGCGTTACGGACGCGGACTCATCTGCCTCACGCTGACGGGGGAGCGCTGCGAACAACTGCGTCTGCCGCTGATGGTCAGTGAGACGAATCGGCGACGAAGCACCAACTTCACGCTGTCCATCGAGGCAGCCGAAGGAGTCACCACGGGAATCTCCGCCCATGACCGGGCGCGTACGATCCGGGCGGCGGTCGCGCCAAATGCCCGGCCGGAGGACCTGCGCCAGCCGGGTCACGTCTTTCCCCTCAGGGCGCAGTCCGGCGGTGTGCTGACACGCGCCGGACACACCGAGGCGGGTTGCGACCTGGCGCGGCTTGCCGGTCTTGAGCCGGCGGCGATGATCGTGGAAATCCTCAATGAGGACGGCTCCATGGCCCGCCGCGACGATCTTCTGCGCTTTGCCGGGCGGCACGGTCTGAAAATCGGCACCATCGCCGATCTCATCAGCTACCGCCTGGCCAAGGAAGAAACTGTCGAAGCCATCGCGGATTTCGAGGTCGAGACGGAATTCGGACCGTTCCGACTGGTATGCATGGAGGACCGTATCAACACCACCGTGCATCTGGCGCTGGTGCGCGGCAAGCCACGGCCGGGCGCCCCGACCCTGGTGCGGGTCCACCTTCAGAATACCTTGAGCGACGTGGTCGGAATCCAGGACAGCCGCCTGGGTTGGCCGTTGCGGAACGCCATCGAACGGATCGCCCGGGAGGGATGCGGCGTGGTCGTCATCCTTCGTCGGAACGAGGACCCGAGGGAGCTGATGTCCACCATCAGGGATCTCGGGCGCGGACGCCATGCGCACGAGATCCCCCATGACCGGACCAGCGAACTGAAGACCTTCGGCACCGGCGCGCAGATACTCCGGGCGCTGGGCGTCAAGCGCATGCGTGTTCTGAGCGCGCCCATGCAGATGCACGCCATTTCCGGATTCGGCCTGGAAGTGGTCGAGTACCTGTCGGACGAGGCGCCGGCAGACTAGCCACCCGACCAGCGGACGCTGCGAGCGACACAGAAGATGGACATCAACGGGATGACCGGCGACCTCGGCGCCAGGGGACTTCGTTTCGGGATCGTCGCCTCCCGATTCAATGACTTCATTGTCGACCGCCTGCTGGAGGCGGCGGTGGAGACGCTGGTCCAGGCCGGCGCGGAGGCCGGCGAACTGGACCTGGTTCGCGTGCCGGGAGCGTTCGAGATTCCATTGGCTCTCAAGCTGCTGGCCGACGGCCACCGTCACGACGGTCTTGTTGCCATCGGCTGCGTCATCCGCGGCGAGACACCCCATTTCGACTATGTTGCGGGGGAAGCCAGCCGCGGCGCGACCGAGGTCAGCCTGGAGCACGGGATTCCAGTGGGGTTCGGCATTCTCACCGTCGACACCATCGAACAGGCCCGTGCGCGCTCAGGCCCCGGCTCCAGCAACAAGGGTGCGGAAGCGGCGCTGGCCGTGATCGAAATGGCCAATCTGCGCCGCCGTCTGGCAACCTGAGCGCGGTGGGGAGCGCAAGTGACGGCGCCAGTCCATCGCCGCCGTGAAGCAAGGGAATTGCTGATCCAGGCGCTCTACCAGTGGCAGTTGGCCGGGCACGGCGAAGCCGACCTTCGCGAACAGTTCATCGAGGTGCCCGGTCGCGAGTCCGTGGACCGGAAGTACTTCAGAGAACTGCTGGCCGTGGTACTGCGCGACGCCGAGTCCCTGGATGCGCAAATTGCGGCGCAGGCGGACAGGAGCATCGACAGCACCGATCCCGTGAGCCGGGCAATCCTGCTGTTGGGACTCGCCGAATTGCATCAGCGCGACGACATCCCCACGGGGGTCATCATCAACGAGGCGGTGGAACTGGCGAAACGGTACGGACCGCTGGATAGCCACCGGTTTGTCAACGCCGTGCTGGACCGTGCGGCGCGGGGAATCGATGGCCGCGCAACCTGAACCGGCGCCGTTGAGCCGGGACGAATTCAAGCTCATCCGGCAGTATTTCGTACGGGACATCAAGGGTCCCGGAGTAATTCTGGGAATCGGTGATGACGCGGCGGTCATTGAAACCGCGGAGGCGACGGCGGTCGCCACCGACACGATGGTCGCGGGCGTTCATTTTCCGGATGATCTCATGGGCGATGCCGTGGGCCACCGGATCCTGGCCGTGAACCTGAGCGATCTTGCCGCCATGGGCGCCCGGCCGCGCTGGTGCACGCTCGCGCTGACGGTGCCGGAGGTGGATCACGCCTGGCTTGAGGCGTTCGCGCGTGGGTTCTTCGAACTGGCCGAGACGCATGGGGTCGTCCTGGTGGGTGGCGACACCACGCGCGGCCCTCTTTCGGTAACGGTTCAGATGATTGGCGAAGTGGACAAGGAACGGATGCTGACCCGTGCTGGCGCCGCACCGGGCGATGACATCTACGTCACCGGTTGCCTGGGGGACGGCGGGGCGGGCTTGCGGCTCCTGGTATCCAACGACCCCGGCGAAGGGGCCGCGCATCGGGCGCTTCGCAAGCGGTTTCTCAGGCCGCAGCCGCGGCTTGCGGAAGGGCTCGCCTTGCGAGGCATCGCCAGCGCCGCCATCGACGTTTCCGATGGTCTGCTCGCCGACCTGGGACATCTGTGCGAGGCGAGCGGTTGCGGCGCCCGGATCGATGTGGAGAGGGTGCCGACATCGGAATATGCAAGGGCGCTGTTTTCCACGGATGAGGTGGAAAACTGGGCCCTGACCGGAGGGGACGATTACGAGCTGTGTTTTACCGCGCCTTCCTCCAGGCGCCGGGCGGTCCGGCGAGTCTTGCCTCGCTGCGGCACGCCGGTGCGCAGAATAGGCCAACTGCAGGTCGGCAGCGGCATACATTGCAGGCGGAACGGTCAAACGCTGGAGCGGAGAGCGTACGGCGGTTACTTGCACTTTTTCGATGCGTAGGCATTTGCAGTCGGAGACGGAGTCCGCCACGGAAGCGGCGGCGGCAGCGGGCCCTGAAATCGGGCGGGCCGGTCTTTCACTGTTGCGTCATCCGGTCCACTGCCTGGCCCTGGGTTTTGGCGTCGGGCTGGTTCCGCGCATGCCGGGAACGGCAGGCACGCTACTTGCGGTCATTCCCGGCTGGTGGATGCTTTCACTTCCGATGCCGGGCCGTATCGCGATGGTGGCCGGGCTCACCTTGGCCGGGATCTGGATATGCGGGGAGAGCTCACGACGGCTGGGAACACACGATCATTCGGCCATCGTCTGGGACGAGATCGTCGGGTTCCTCGCCGTCACGCTGGTCCTTCCTCCCGAACCACAGTGGTGGATTGCGGCCTTCGTGCTGTTTCGTCTTTTCGATATCGCCAAGCCATGGCCGGTGGGCTGGCTGGACCGTCGCGTGGGCGGCGGTTTGGGGATCGTGCTCGACGACCTGGCGGCGGCGGGCCTGGCGGCGGCTTGCTTGATGGTGGCCAAGCTGGTTTTCGTCTGAGGCTCGCCGGTCCGGCTGCGCTCGGGAGGCGTCACTTCCCCGGCGCGTCGAACGGTTCCGGCTCGTCCTCGGGCGTTTTTCGCAGCAGGATTTCGACCTTCTGTTCCGCTTCCCGCAGGGACTTCTGGCACTCGCGGGTCAGCTCCACGCCCCGCTCGAAATGCGCCAGCGCCGCTTCGAGCGTCAGTTCGCCGCTTTCCAGTTCCTTCAGCAGTGCTTCGAGTTCGTCGAGGGATTTTTCAAGCCCTGCAACGCCCGATTCCTTGGTCATTGATCGACCCTCCCGGTCCGCACGGCGCACGGTACACAGGCGGGTCTCCACGGTCAAATGCGTTAAGCTTGGCGCCGCTCCAAGGTGTCAATGCGCCGGAGGTATCGGTGCCAAGATCGAAAAAGTTCCGCGCCACCACTGCGTTCCCGATGCGGTGGCTCAAAACGGCGCCAACGCTCCCGTCGCTACTCGTCGCGGCGGCGTTGCCGGCGCAGGATATCGAGACGGTCACAGTGTTCGGTACGACACCCGTGCGCGCCGAGGGAAGGAGTGTCCGGGACTTTCCCGGCACGTTCCAGTCCGCCACTGCGGAACAGTTGGCGGCGAGCGGCAGCGCCGATATTTCCAGCTTCCTCAGCCGGCGCTTCGGCGGCGTTCACGTTCACTCGGCCCAGGGCAATCCTCTGCAGCCGGACCTCTACTTCCGGGGTTACGCCGCATCTCCGCTGCTGGGTCTGCCCATCGGGCTGACGGTCTACCAGAACGGGGTGCGGCTCAACGAACCGCTGGGCGACGCCGTGAACTGGGACCTGGTGCCCATGAACGCGATCGCGAGCCTCAGCCTTCTCGGCGGTTCGAACCCCCTGTACGGGCTGAACACGCTAGGCGGCTCGGTGGTCGTGAGGATGAAGAACGGATTCACGCACCCGCGGCATTCGGTGGAAGTCGAAGGCGGTTCCCACAGCAGGATCATCGCCAACATCGAGAGCGGCGGCAACAACGGCAACTGGGCCTACTACGTCAACGCGCAACGCTTCGAGGAGAACGGATGGCGGGACATGTCTCCGTCCTGGACGGAAAACCTGTACGGCAGTGTGGACTGGCGCGGCGAGCGGGGTGCCTTGGGCCTCGACTACCACGGAGCCCGGTCGGACCTTACGGGCAACGGCCTGTCGCCCGTCGGATTGCTGGCGGTGGGTCGAGAACGGATTTTTTCCGCGCCCGACATAACCCGCAACGATACTCGGACCCTGGCGCTGAGGGGCGATTACGCGCTGGCCGACCGGATTGACCTCTCGGCCAACCTGTATTTCCGCAGCAATGACACCGGGTCATTCAACGGCGATGGGCTGGACGAGGACGAGGTGGAAGAGCTCATCGACGACGGTTTTGGCGGCATCGACAGGCTCACAGGGATGTTGCAGGGCGCGTGCCGCGAGGCGGTGGAGGACGAACTGGACAGGTCGCTCAGCGATGGCGGTATCGACGAGGACGAATTCACGGAGGCTTTCGGTGAGAGCGGCTGCAGCGCGATCAACAATATCAGCGGCAGGCAGCAGGATTCCAGGGGAGGCGCCCTGGAGATCGACGCGGTGACGGAGCTGTTCGGGCTGGAGCACGACCTGACAGTGGGTGCGGGCTTCTATCGCGGCAGCAGCGGCTTCGACTCCAGCGTGCAATTCGCCCTGTTCGATCCGTCGACGCGCTCGACCACCACGTCAGGTTCGGTGAGCGGCGGTTTCGCCGATGAGCGTACCGAGATCGACACCGAAATTGCGCGCAACTACGTCTACGCGGGCAGCCGCTTTTCTCCAGGCGAGGACTGGTCTGTCACCGTGTCAGGCTTCTGGCACGGCAGCCGAATCGAGTTGCGCGATCGAACCGGCGAGCAGCCGCAACTGAACGGCGAGCACGACTTCGGAAACTTCAACTGGGGGGTGGGTGCCGTGCGCCGCTTGTCGGACCAGCTGGACCTCTATGGAGCCTACAATGAATCCAGCCGCCTGCCGACGCCCATCGAACTTGCCTGCAGCGAGGAATTGAGCCGCAACCCAATTACGGGCGAGGTGGAGGAATGCCGTTTGCCGAATGCCTTCCTGGCGGATCCACCCCTGGACGAAGTCATCGCCAGAAATCTCGAGATCGGCATTCGCGGCGCACTGTCCGACGTCTGGAGCGGGTCGCTGGGTCTGTTCCGGACACTCAATGAGAATGACATCATCTGGCAGACCGGGCAGACCCGGGCGCACGGACTGTTCAAGAATATCGACAGGACCAGGCGGCTGGGCGTCGAGGCTTCGCTCCTTGGCTCAACCGGGCGATGGCGATGGAATGCCCACTACACGTACATTCGTGCGACGTTTGAAGACGACTTCGACGTCCTGAGCCCAAACCATCCGGCCAACGCGCTGCTGCGGGGCGATGATGACGACGATGACGAGCCGCGTGCGGGCGGCGGGGACAATAATGGCGACGACGACGATGAGGGGGGCGCGTTCGGCACCCGTCCCGTAAGTGCCGGCGCCAGCCTGCCGGGAATACCTGATCACATCTTCAAGGCCGCCATCGAGCGTGCGTTCTCGAGCCGGATGTCCGCGGAGCTCGAGTTTCTGGCGGTCGCCGGCAGCCACCTGCGCGGCGACGAATCCAATGAACTGGACAAGCTGGACGGCCACGCGACGGTGAATGTTCGCGCAAACTACAGCGGGGAGCGATTCGAGGCGTTCGTGCTGGTGGAGAACCTGCTGGACCGGGAATACGAGAACTTCGGCCTGATCGGCGAAGAGCCGGACGAGATCATCGGACTCGACGACATCGGCGAAGACGTACGTTTCCTGGCGCCCGGAGCGCCCCGCACCGTTTGGGCGGGAGTGAAGGCCTACTTCTGAGGTTGGGACTCGCCATCCGGCAAGGCACGGCGCATGTCGACCAGAGGTTCGACAAGCAGGACGCCACGCTGCGACTCATCCGGAGGCAAGTCCGACTCATCTGGAGGCAAGTCAAGGGCAACGGGAAGCTACCCATGGACGCCTGAAGCTGGTTTTTGCGCAGAAAGAAGGCCCTCGACCCATCCTGCCGAGGACCTTCCTCCCGTTCAGCGATGGAGCGAGGTCGCTCCAACCAACCCGAGGTCAGGCGACGTCGAAGCGGTCCAGGTTCATCACCTTGTCCCAGGCGGCCACGAAGTCCTCCACGAACTTCTCCCCGGAATCCGCGCACCCGTAGACTTCAGCCAGCGCCCGAAGCTGGGAGTTGGAACCGAAGATCAGATCCGAACGGGTCGCGGTCCACTTCAATTCGCCTGTCGCACGATTACGCCCTTCGAACACTTCGTCGGTGTCGTCGACCGCCTTCCACGACGTACCCAAGTCGAGCAGGTTCACGAAGAAGTCATTGGAGAGCGCGCCCGGCCGGGAAGTAAGGACTCCGTGGTCCGTTTGTCCGGCGTTGGTGCCAAGGACCCGCATGCCGCCGACCAGGGCCGTCATCTCGGGCGCGGTCAGCGTCAACAGCTGGGCCCGGTCCACCAGCAACTCCTCCGTCGACACGGCGTATGACTGCTTCAGGTAGTTGCGGAACCCATCCGCATGGGGCTCAAGCACCGCGAAAGACTCGACGTCCGTCTGCTGCTGGGTCGCATCCGTACGGCCCGGGGTGAACGGCACCGTCACGTTGTGCCCGGCGTCCTGGGCGGCCTTCTCGATGGCCGCGCATCCGCCCAGCACGATCAGGTCCGCCAGCGAGACGCCCTTGCCGTTGGCATGGGAGCGGTTGAACGACTGCTGAATGCCTTCCAGCGTCGACAACACGCCCGCCAGTTGCTCCGGTCGGTTGACTTCCCAATCCTTCTGGGGCGCCAGGCGAATGCGCGCGCCGTTGGCGCCGCCGCGCATGTCCGAGCCGCGGAAGGTCGAGGCCGAAGCCCAGGCGGTGGACACCAGTTCGGATACGGACAGGCCCGAATCCAGGATCGACGACTTCAGTTCGGCGATGTCCTGTGCGTCCAGCGGGTCATGGGTGGCGGCGGGGACGGGATCCTGCCAGATGAGTTCCTCGGCCGGGACCTCGGCGCCGAGATAGCGCGAGCGCGGACCCATGTCCCGGTGCGTCAGCTTGAACCACGCCCGGGCGAAGGCATCGGCCAACTCGTCGGGATTCTCGTGGAAACGTCGCGCGATGGGCTCGTAGATCGGATCCATTCGCATGGCCATGTCGGCGGTGGTCATCATCGGCGCGTGCCGCTTGGAAGGATCGTGGGCATCGGGCACCGTGTCGGCGCCCGCGCCGTCCTTCGGCGCCCACTGCCAGGCACCCGCATCGCTCTTGACACATTCCCATTCGTAGCCGAACAGATTGTCCAGGTAGCCGTTGTCCCACTGTGTCGGGTTGTTGGTCCAAGCGCCTTCCAGGCCGGTGGTGAACGCGTCGCCTCCTACGCCGGTGCCGGAGCTGTTCTTCCAGCCCAGCCCTTGCTGCTCGATGGGGGCGCCTTCGGGCTCCGGGCCGATCAACTCGGCCTGGCCCGCACCATGACACTTGCCGAACGTGTGACCGCCGACGACGAGCGCGACGGTCTCTTCGTCGTTCATGGCCATGCGACCGAAGGTCTCCCGAATATCCCGGCCGGAGGCCACGGGGTCGGGGTTGCCGTTGGGCCCTTCCGGGTTCACGTAGATCAGGCCCATCTGCACGGCGCCCAGCGGGCTTTCCAGGTCCCTGTCGCCGGAATAGCGCTTGTCGTCAAGCCAGATGTCCTCGGAACCCCAGTAGATGTCCTGCTCGGGCTCCCAGATGTCCGGGCGCCCGCCGGCGAAACCGAACGTCTTGAAGCCCATGGATTCCAGGGCGCAGTTTCCGGCCAGGATCAGCAGGTCGGCCCAGGAGAGCTGTTTGCCGTACTTCTGCTTGACCGGCCACAGCAGCATGCGCGCCTTGTCGAGGTTGCCATTGTCAGGCCAGCTGTTCAGCGGTGCGAAACGCTGGTTGCCGGTTCCGCCCCCGCCACGGCCGTCGCCGATCCGGTAGGTGCCGGCGGCGTGCCACGCCATGCGAATGAACAGCGGGCCGTAATGACCGTAGTCGGCCGGCCACCAGTCCTGAGACGTGGTCATCAGTTCGAAAAGGTCTTGCTTGACGGCCGCCAGGTCGAGATTCTTGAACTCTTCGGCATAGTCGAACGATTTGTCCATGGGGTTGGATTTGGCGGAGTGCTGGTGGAGGATTCCCAGCTTCAACTGGTTCGGCCACCAGTCCCTGTTGACCGTGCCGCTGCCGGCCCCGGCCTTCTGGGCCGCGCCCGTGACCGGGCAAGTCGCGTCATTCATGATTGTGTCTCCTTCAGGATGTCCTGTTTGATCGTGCTGTCGCAGCTGGATGGAGCACCAGGTGCCGTCGGCTGCTTCGTCGATGGTCGGAGTCAGTTTAGGAGGCGCGGTCTGTCGTGTCCAACGATTATTACTGGCTATAATGATCGTATTTTACGGATATTCGAAGGCGGCTACGGCAAATGAAGCGGTTGCCCACGATGAAGCAGCTCCAGTACCTCGTGGCGCTGGCCGACACCCGGCATTTTGGCCGGGCGGCACAGCGCTGCCACATCACCCAGTCGACACTCAGCGCGGGAATCCGAGACCTGGAATCGGTGCTCGGGACCGCCGTCGCGGAGCGTTCCAACCGGCGTGTATTGATCACCCCATTCGGCTCGCAGGTTGCCGAGCGGGCGAAGGCGGTATTGCGCGAAGCTGAAGAGGTCATGGAGGTGGCCCGGGCAGCCCGCTCTCCGATGACCGGGGAGATGCGCCTCGGAGTGATCCCGACGATCGGCCCATTCGTGCTGCCGCGGGTCTTCCCGGCGTTGAGCGAGAAATTTCCCAAACTTGCGATTTACCTCAGGGAGGAGCAGACAGCGCCGCTGCTTGCGCGGCTGGAAGATGGGGAACTGGATGCCGCCTTGATTGCATTGCCGTACGATACGGATGACCTGCGCATCGAAATCCTCATGGAAGACGAGCTCCTGTTTGCCTGCCACCGTAAACACGCGCTCGCCGGGGCCGACGTAATTTCCCTCGCAACGCTGGCGGGCGAACAGCTCATGTTGCTTGAGGAAGGCCACTGCCTGCGCGGCCACACCCTGGATGTCTGCACGACGAGCGACAGGCGATTTCGGGCACAGTTCGAGGCCAGCAGTTTGCTGACGATGGTGCAGATGGTCGCGGCGGGTGTCGGCGTCGCCCTCATCCCGAGACTTGCGGTCGACGCGCACATGACCCGTGGGACGGGAATCTCCGTTTCACGGCTCGGCGTGCCGGCGGCCCGTCAGATCGGCTTGGCGTGGCGTCAGACGTCGCAGAGAACCCGGGAGTTTCGGTTGCTGGCGACAACGCTGCGCGAACTGATGGACACGATGTAATTCCGTATGGCCGGGTTCGGGCTGGCGTCGCGTGCAGCGGTCGGCTCCGAAGATTCCACCATGTAGACCGGATCTGGCGTGATCGAGCCGCTAATGCTCCATCGTGGCGGTCCGGTCCCACATGGGATGCCGAACACGACCAAATGGTTCGTTTCGCGTGGGACTATCCGACCCGCCGCGGGTTACAATATCGACCCGAACGTCTTGGTCGGATCAGCGGCCGTCGCCGGGACGCGGGTGGGAGTCAATGGCAAACAGCTATCGCGCTGCAGACATCGAGGTTCTGAGCGGTCTTGACCCTGTGCGTCGGCGCCCGGGCATGTACACAGACACCGGACGGCCGAACCACCTCGCCCATGAAGTGATCGACAACAGTGTCGACGAGGCCATCGAAGGCCACGCCAAGCGCATTCACGTCAAGCTCTTTCGGGACGGCTCGCTGGAAGTCGCTGACGACGGTCGGGGCATGCCGGTGGACATCCACCCGGAGCGGGGCATTCCCGGTGTCGAGCTCATCCTGACCAAGCTGCACGCGGGAGGGAAGTTCTCCAACAAGACCTACCGTTTCTCGGGTGGTCTGCACGGCGTGGGAGTGTCGGTGGTCAACGCGCTTTCGCGAAATCTGGAAGTGTGGATTCGCCGCGGGGGCAAGGAATACAACATGAGTTTCGCCGGCGGCGAACGCCGCGGCGAGCTGGATGTGGTGGGAACGGTCGGCAAGGCGAATACCGGGACAACGTTGCGGTTCTGGCCCGATCCGCAGTATTTCGACAAGCCTTCGTTCTCGCTGCCGCGATTGAAGCAAGTGCTGCGTGCCAAGGCGGTGCTCTGTCCGGGGCTCAGCGTGCGCTTGGAGGTCGAGAGCCCGCATGAAGTCGAGACATGGCAGTACGGCGGCGGGTTGGCGGAGTACCTGCTTGAGCGGATCGATGGCGCGATCCTGCCCGTGGAGCCGCTGACCGGCAGCCTGCACGGCAAGCGGGAAGCGGTGGACTGGGCGCTCGCCTGGGTGCCGGACGACTCTCATGCGCCGGTCGCCGACAGCTACGTGAATCTCATCCCGACACCCCTCGGCGGCACCCACGTAAACGGCCTGCGCGCCGGGCTCACCGAGGCGTTGCGCCAGTTCTGCGACTTTCGCGGCCTGCTGCCCCGTGGCGTCAAGCTGGCGCCGGAGGATGTGTGGCAGGGCGTGGCCTACATCCTCTCGGTGAAGATGGAAGACCCGCAGTTCTCGGGCCAGACCAAGGAGCGGCTCGGGTCCCGGCAGTGCGCCGGTTTCGTCAGCGGCGTCGTCAAGGACAATTTCGCGCTCTGGCTCAACCAGCACCCCGAAACCGGAGACGAGATTGCCGGGCTTGCCATCGAGAAGGCGCAGCAGCGGTTGAAATCCGCCAAGAAGGTGGTCCGCAAGCGCGTGGTCGCGGGGCCCCAACTGCCGGGCAAGCTGGCGGACTGCACGGTCCAGGAACCGGCCGCGGCGGAACTGTTTCTGGTGGAGGGGGATTCGGCGGGCGGGTCGGCCAAGCAGGCCCGAGACCGGGAGACCCAGGCGATCATGCCGCTGCGCGGCAAGATCCTGAACACCTGGGAGGTGGACCCCGGCCAGGTGCTGCGCTCCCAGGAGGTGCACAACATCAGCCTGGCGTTGGGGGTGGACCCGGGTAGCGACAACCTGGCCGGACTGCGGTATCACAAGATCTGCATCCTGGCGGATGCCGACTCCGACGGCTTGCACATCGCCACGCTGCTGTGCGCGCTGTTTCTGCGCCACTTCCGGCCCCTGGTCGAAGCCGGGCGCGTCCACGTGGCCATGCCGCCGTTGTTCCGTATCGACGTGGGCAAGGAGGTTCACTACGCGCTGGACGAGGCGGAGCGCGACATGCTCCTGGACCGGGTCGAGGCGCAGCGCAAGAAGGGCAAGTTGACGGTGACGCGGTTCAAGGGCCTGGGCGAGATGAATCCGTCCCAGCTTCGCGAGACCACCATGGCGAAGGAAACCCGCCGGCTGGTGCAATTGACCGTGTCGGAGCGCGACGATCCGGACCGCATGCTGGACATGCTGCTGGCCAAGAAACGGGCCGCCGACCGCCGGGAATGGCTACGGGAGAAGGGGAATCTCGCCGATGTCTGAGGGCAGGTTCGACCGGATAATGTTCGCCAAGGGACTGGACGCCGCAAGGCCGGGCGAGCAAGCCCATTGCGGGCGTCGTGGGCACGGCGCGGGGCCAGGGATGGCCAGGAGCGCCGGGCCCCGATGTGAGCCCGCCAGGGATGGCGGGCGAACTTGAGCCCGCAATGGGCTTGCTCGCCCGGCCTTGCGGCACCCGTGGCAGACTGTCTTTCTAGCCCAGGTCAGTCTGAAACCGGACAAGTGAACGAACATGCGAGATGAGTCCATGCATGAACAGGAATTGAATTTCGAAGGGATCGAACGCCTTTCGCTGGCGGAGTTCAGCGAGAAGGCGTACCTGGATTATTCCATGTACGTGGTCCTCGACCGGGCGCTGCCGCACATCGGCGACGGTCTCAAGCCGGTGCAGCGCCGGATCATCTACGCCATGAGCGACCTCGGCATGTCGGCCGCGGCCAAGCCCAAGAAGGCGGCCCGGGCTGTCGGTGATGTCATCGGCAAGTTCCACCCCCATGGCGACTCGGCCTGCTACGAGGCCATGGTGCACATGGCGCAGCCGTTCGCCTGCCGTTATCCGATTGTCGACGGGCAGGGCAACTGGGGTTCCCAGGACGATCCCAAGTCGTTTGCGGCCATGCGTTACACCGAGGCCCGGTTGACGCGCTATGCGCAGATCCTGCTGTCGGAGCTGGACCAGGGTACGGTAGATTGGGCGCCGAATTTCGATGGCACGCTCCAGGAGCCCGCCTTGCTGCCGGCCAGGCTGCCCAACCTGTTGCTGAACGGTACCAGCGGCATCGCCGTGGGCATGTCCACCGACGTGCCGCCGCACAACCTGCGCGAGGTCGCAACTGCCGTGATCCGCCTGCTGGAACAGCCGGAGACCTCCACCGCCCAGCTCATGCGGCACATCAAGGGACCGGATTTCCCCACCGGCGGCGAGTTGGTTTCGCCACCCTCGGACATCGCGGAAATCTACAACAAGGGGACCGGCGGTTTGAAGCTGCGCGCCCGGTACGAGGTGCAGCAAGGTGCCATTGTCATCACCGAGCTGCCCTACCAGGTGTCCGGCGCCAAGGTGCTGGAACAGATCGCCGCGCAGATGCGCGCCAGAAAGCTGCCGATGATGGAGGATCTGCGCGACGAGTCCGACCACGAGAACCCCACCCGGCTGGTGCTGGTGCCGCGCTCCAACCGCGTGGACACCGATGCGCTCATGGGCCACTTGTTCGCGACAACGGATCTGGAACGGTCGGTCCGGGTCAACCTGAACGTGATCGGTCTGGACGGCCGGCCGGCGGTATTTGGTCTCAAGTCACTGCTTGAATCCTGGCTGAAATTCCGCACCGCCACGGTCAGGCGGCGGCTCGAACACCGCTTGCGGCGGGTGACGAAGCGGCTGCACATCCTTGACGGCTTGTTGATCGCCTTTCTCAATATCGACGAGGTCATCGCCATCATCCGTGCGGAAGATGAGCCCAAGCCCGTGCTCATGCAACGGTTCGGGCTCAGCGACGTGCAGGCCGAAGCCGTGCTGGAGCTGCGGCTGCGCCACCTGGCGAGGCTGGAGGAGGCGCGAATCCGGGGCGAGCAGGCGGATCTCGCAGGCGAGCGGGCCGATCTGGAGGAGATTCTGGGTTCCCGAAGCCGGTTGGTATCGCTCATCAAAGAGGAATTCACGGCGCTGGCGGAGGACCACGGCGACTCTCGACGCACGCGTATCGTCGAGCGGGAGGCGGCGCAGGTGATCGACGAGTCCGACCTGGTCGCCAGCGGACCGGTCACCGTGGTGCTGTCCGAACACGGCTGGGTGCGGGCGGCCAAGGGCCACGAAGTGGATGCCGCGGCGTTGAACTACCGCTCCGGAGACGCATTGCTGGCCGCGGCGAAGGGTCGAAGCAACCAGTTGGCGGTGTTTCTGGACAGCACCGGCAGGGCTTACAGTCTGCCGGCGCACACGCTGCCTTCCGCCCGCAGCCTTGGTGAGCCGTTATCCGGGCGGCTGAATCCGCCGGATGGTTCAACATTCAAGTCGGTGCTCATCGGCGAGCCGGAAGATCATTGGGTGCTGGCGACTACGGCGGGATACGGATTCATCGCCACGCTGCAGGACCTGCACTCCCGCGCCAAGGCCGGAAAATCGGTTCTGAATGTTCCCAAGGGCGCTGAGGTGCTGCCTGCGGCACAAATTGCGGACACCCATCGGTATCTCGCCGCCGCATCCAGCGACGGCCGGTTTCTGGCATTTCCCCTGGAAGAGCTGCCGGCCCTGGCCCGGGGCCGGGGCAACAGGATAATGAGCTTGCCCAAGGGCCAGGATCTGCGTCTGGTGTCCCTCTGCTCGTTCGCCGAGCGCCAGGCGGTGATGGTCTTCTGCGGCACGCGGTACATGCGGCTCAGGCCGATCGACCTGCACGAGAAATACATGGCTACCAGGGGCCGTCGCGGTTTGGCGCTGCCGCGTGGCTACCGAAAGGTCGACGCGATCGCGCCGGTAGTGCCCAATTCGAAGTAGTCTGACCGGAGGATTTGGTATGAGGAAGGCATTCAGTCGGACTGCTCACCTGCGAGCGACTCAATACTCACCTTCCAAATTTAGTGTATGGACTAAATTTAGTTTATTGAATAACTGCAACTAAATTTCCAGCGATCTGCCGACCCTGTGATCGGTCGAGGGGAATGCGTTCAGCTGAACGCTTCTGCTTCAGTTCACTCGATGATCGTCTTGCATGCTTCGCCGGGCTCTTCCCGGACCAGTCTGGGCACCAGGTAGCCGGGCAGGCGCCGCCGCAGTTCTTCGATCAGCTCGATGGCCCTGTGCGCCGGGACATCGAAGTGCGCGGTGCCGCTCACGGGATCCAGCAGGTGCAGGTAATAGGGAAGCACGCCGCAGCCGAACAGCGCCCGGCTCAGTGATTCCAGCCTGTTCGCACGGTCGTTGATACGCTTGAGCAGCACAGACTGGTTGAGGAGGGTCGTGCCGGTGCGCGCCACGGCTTCCAGCGCCGCTCGAACCGGGCGGTCGATTTCGTTGGCGTGGTTGCAGTGAACGACCATGACGGTACGCAGTCGCGTGCCTTCGAGGAGTTCCAATAGACCTGCATCGACGCGCTCCGGCAACACGATGGGAAATCGCGAGTGGATTCGCACGGTATCGACCTGCGGCAGGTCTTCGATCCGGCGCAGCAGATCTCCCAATCGGGGGTTTTCGAGACTGAGGGGGTCGCCTCCTGAAAGGATGACCTCCGTGACGTCTGTCATGCGGCGCAACTCCCGGAGCGCAGGCTCCCATCGAGCCTTCGCGGCCACCTGGTCCGCGTAGGGAAAATGCCGACGGAAGCAATAGCGGCAATGCACCGGGCAGGCGGGGGTGGTCACAAGCAGCGCGCGTCCGCGATACTTTTTCAGTACGCCCCGGTTGGCCAGGAGTGTTTCGCGAAGCGGGTCCTGTTCGAAGCCGGGAACTTCCATCCGCTCGGCGCGGCGCGGCAGTACCTGCAGCAGCAGTGGGTCTGCGGCGTCGCCCTTGCGCATGCGGGCCGCGTAGGATCGTGGAACGCGTAACGGAAACTCCCCGTCTACGGGTTGCATGCCGTCCACGCGCTTTCCGTCCACCCGCACGGTGTCCAGCAGTTCCCCTACGGTTGCGATTCCGTTGCGCATCGAACGTCGCCAAGCGTCGGAATCGAGTCGTTCCGCATCGGGAGCTACGGCATCGGTGAAGGTGTTCACGGCAACAGTCTCGGAGGTCAGGGATTCCGTCAGGGCATTCACGGCATCGGTCAGGAAGGACAACGCGCGCTGGTCGCGGCGGGTGTTCGCTTCCGCGCGGCTTGCCGGTATTATCCACCGATTCAGCCGGAGAGGGACAGCGGCGCACATGGCAAGTTTTTCCACCAACGAGTTTCGCGGCGGATTGAAGATCATCATCGACAACGATCCGTGCTCGATCATCGAGAATGAATTCGTCAAGCCCGGCAAGGGTCAGGCATTCAACCGGGTCAAGATCCGCAATCTCAAGACCGGCCGAGTGGTCGAGAGGACGTTCAAGTCGGGGGAGTCGGTTGAAGCCGCCGACATCCACGAGCAGCCCATGCAGTACCTCTATACCGACGACAGTTTCTGGCACTTCATGGTGCCGGACACGTTCGAGCAGCATACGGCCGATGCCAACGCCGTGGCGAACGCCACACAATGGCTCAAGGAAGGCGACACTTGCCTTGTCACGCTGTGGAATGGTGCGCCATTGCAGGTGGCGCCTCCCAACTTCGTGGAACTGGCCATCGTCGAAACGGATCCCGGGTTGCGCGGTGACACGGCCCAGGGGGGCGTCAAGCCGGCGACGCTGGAGACCGGTGCCGTGGTCCGCGTGCCGTTGTTCGTGGAGCAGGGCGAGGTCATCAAGGTCGATACGCGCAGCGGCGAGTACGTTTCCCGCGTCAAGGACTGACGCAAATTCGGCTTGAGCCCGAGGCGCTCTTCCGGGCGTCCGTCCACGCGCCGATCTGTCTTGTACAGCTGGATGACTCGACAAGGCGGCGCGCCGGCAAACGAGGTCAGTGCGCAAACGCCATCGTATCGGCGACGTTGCCCAGGCCCGCGGCCAGCGCAACGAGGCGGTCCAGGCCCACCGCGACACCGGCACAGGGTGGCAGACCGTGGCAGAGCGCGGCCAGCAGATCTTCATCCACAGGCGGCACCGGCAGACCGGCATCGGTGCGCCTGCGCCGCTCGGCCTCGAATCGGGACCGCTGCTCGTTCGCGTCGGTCAGCTCCGAATAACCGTTGGCCAGTTCCAGCCCGCCGGAAAACGCCTCGAACCGTGCTGCCACCGGGGGCGATGTGGCCTTGATGCGCGCCATGGCCGCCTGACTCGCCGGGTAGTCGTAGACGAAAGTGATGCAGTCGGGATCGAAGCTCGGTGCGATGACCGCGCCCAGCGCCAGATCCAGCAGGCCATCGTGATCGATGCCCCTTGGCACCGTCACGCCAAGGTGTTCGAGGCGGCTGGTGAGCGCCTCCGAATTCTCGACCGTATCCACCCCGAGATAGCGGTGGAACGCATCCCTGTAACTGAGGCGCGTGGTTGATGTGAGTGGCCGGTGATGTGCCAGCAAGTGCCTGAGCAGGTCGTCCGTTTCCTCCATCAGCGCCGTCTCGTCCCAACCCGTGCGGTACCATTCGAGCAGCGTGAATTCCGGCTGGTGCCACCGCCCCAGTTCGCCGTCGCGATAGACTCGGCAGAGCTGGTAGATGTCGCCCGAACCGCCCGCCAGCAGACGTTTCATGGCATGTTCAGGCGAAGTCGCCAGATAGCGTTCACCCTTGCCCAGCGCACGCACCCTGGCGGTCACGGGATCGATGTTCGGATCCGTGGTGCCGGTGGCCGAAAGCGTCGGAGTCTCCACTTCAAGCACATTTCGCTGGGCAAAGAACTCGCGCGTCGCCGCCAGCAGCCCGGCCCGCAGGCGCAGCGTTTCCATGCTGGCCCGCGGTTGCCAGCCGTGTCGGGTCATGCCAGCGAAGCCAACGCCTGGCCCATCCTTATGGATTGCCCGGTCACCAATCCGGTCCGCCACGCGGCTCTTCCGCCGGGCACGATCAGCACGACGGTGGATCCCAGGTTGAACCACCCGATTTCCTCGCCTCGCCGGAAGCGGCGTCCGGACGGGCCGGCAGCATGGTCCCAGACCCTCGGGAGTCCACTCGCGATTTCTCCCAGCCACTCGGTACTGATGCTCGAGACGTTGAGCGCGCCCACCAACACGATCACCATCGGCCCGGCTGCAGTGTCGAACCAGCACACGACCCGTTCGTTGCGGCAGAACAGCCGCGGCAGAACGGCGGCCGTGCGCGCGTTGACGCTGAATCGCTTGCCCGGTATGTAGCGCGTTCGACGAAGGATGCCGGCCAGGGGCAGGTGGACGCGATGGTACTGGTCGGGTGCCAGATAGAGCGTGGCATAGTCGCCCGAGAGCAGTGAGGCGGCGCGGTCCGTCGGTTCCCCAAGCAGTTCTTCCAGGCGGTAGCGGAGACCCTTGGCCTGAATCAGTTCGCTCCCCTCAGCGGAACCGAACTGGGTGAGATAGCCGTCCACCGGGGATATCAGCGTTCGGTCGTCACCGGTGATGGGCCGCACCCCCGGCTTAAGACGCCGCGTAAAGAAGTCATTCAGACTCGAATAGCTCGCCAGGCGATTTCGTTCGGCTTCATTGAGATCGATCGCGTGGTGGCGGGCGAACCATTCGATCAGCGCTCGCGAGATCCAGCCCTGCCTGCAACGGGCGAGGCGATAGACCCACCGGCCGATCAGCCGTTGCGGCAGCAACCGCTGGATCAGGACGCCTGCGCGCTTCATGACGCCGCCGGAACGGCGTCGTGCGTCCTCAGGTAGTGTTCGCGAATCTTGAGAAAGTCCGCTGCGATCATCGCCGCATCGTGGGGCGGGCCGAATACGGCGATCAACTCCGCACCCGGTCCCAGCACGTACACCGCTGAATTGTGGGTCACCGCATAGGGCTCCCCTTCATCGTGATCCTGTAGGTGGACGGCGACCCCCAGCGACTTGAGCCAGGGTTCCATGGCATAGCGGGGTCCTGTCACTCCTTCGAACGCAGGGTCGAAGTGGTCCAGGTATTCGTTGATACGTTCCGGCGTGTCGCGGGCCGGGTCGACACTGACGAATACCACCTGGGGTACTTCGATGTGCGGTGTGTTCCACCGGGCGTGAACCTGCGCAAGCTCCGCGAGCGTGAGCGGGCAGATGTCCGGGCAGTGCGTGAATCCGAAAAACAGCAGGTTGAACCTGCCGTGCAGCCGCCCTGAAACAAACTCGCCGCCCGATTTGTCGATGAGCGTCACTTCGGGAAGCTCCAGGGGCGGTTCCAACAAGGTTGCGGTCGCAGGCTGCGGCGGTGGCGTCTGGCCGCAGGAAGCGACGCACAGTGCGCCGACCACTGCGGCAGTCGCCGTCGCGACGGAACGGAGGCGCGGACTGAGGGCCGGGATCATGGGAGCAATTATCTCACAACCCGTATCATGGGCAGACCATGGATATGGCACAACTACGCAGGGTCCTCGAGCGCGGCCGTTCGAGTGCGGACTGGGCCGACAGCGTCGCCGGTTATTTTGCCGCGGCGAACCTGAATTACGGTCATGGCACGGACAATCCCGGGGACGAGGCCTACTGGTTGGTTCGAGCACAACAGGGCTGGTCGGAACGCGCGTGGATGGAGCCTCCGGACGGTCGCCTGATCAAGCCGATCCTGGAGCTTGCCCGGCGCCGAGTGGTGCAGCGCAAGCCGCTGGCCTATCTGCTGGGCGAAGCCTGGCTCGCAGGCTTGCGTTTCAGGATCGATGAGCGGGTGCTCATTCCCCGCTCCCCGTTGGCGGAACTCATCGAACGGGGGTTCCGGCCCTGGTGCCGACTGGACCCCGGCGACCGCGTGCTGGATGTGGGCACCGGCAGCGGTTGCCTGGCGATAGCGGTCGCGCACCATTGCGAGACGGCCGCAGTGGTAGCCACCGACAACTCGGCGGATGCGCTTGCGGTGGCCGCGCGCAACGTCGGCGAACACGGTCTGGAAGGGAAGGTTCGACTGGTCCGTACCGACCTGTTCGCCGGTTTGCGAGGGCCTTACCGGATCATCATGGCCAATCCACCCTATGTGCCCAGCGGGCGAATCGGGAAACTGCCCGCGGAGTATGGACAAGAACCGCGGGCGGCCCTGGATGGGGGTGTGGACGGACTGGTGTTCGTGGACCGGATACTTGCCGGCGCCACCGAACGCCTGACGTCCAACGGCCTGCTCTTCATGGAGGTGGGTGAAGCGCGGCAGGCATTCGAGGCCCGACACCCCGGTCTTGCGGCCACCTGGCTCGAGTTCGAGCGGGGCGGAGACGGCGTATTGCTGTTGACGCACGAGGAATTGACTGGATACTTACGTGGCTGAATCGCATTCGGAGCTGAATTGCGCCTATCGACCGCGGTCGCGGTGAACGCGGGGAACTAGTGGAAATGGCCGGCGATACCTACGGAAAACTGTTTACGGTCACGACCTTCGGCGAGAGCCACGGCCTCGCCATGGGCTGCGTGGTGGACGGGTGCCCGCCCGGGATGGCGCTCGCGGAAGCCGACATCCAGGTGGACCTGGACCGGCGCCGGCCCGGCCGTTCGCGGCACGTCACACAGCGCAAGGAACCTGATCAGGTCGGGATTCTCTCCGGCGTGTTCGAAGGAGTGACGACGGGAACCGCCATCGGACTGCAGGTCCGGAACGTGGATCAGCGGTCGCGCGACTACAGCAAGATCAAGGACACCTTCAGGCCGGGTCACGCGGACTACACCTATCAGCAGAAATACGGCATCCGCGACTATCGGGGGGGAGGGCGCGCCTCGGCGCGCGAAACCGTGATGCGCGTGGCGGCGGGCGCCATCGCGCGCAAGTACCTGCGGGAACGGTTGGGCGTGGAAATCTACGGTTACGTCGGTCAACTGGGCCCGTTCGAGCTGGGCGTCAGCGATCTGGATGCGGTCAACGACAATCCGTTCTTCTGCGCGGAGCCGGAGAGGCTCGGGGAACTTGAACAATACATGGACGACCTTCGCGCCGCCGGGGATTCCATCGGAGCGCGGATCAACGTTGTTGCCACCGGAGTGCCGCCAGGCCTTGGTGAACCGGTATTCGACAAGCTCGAAGCGGCCATCGCCCATGGGCTGATGAGCATCAACGCGGTCAAGGGCGTGGAATTCGGCGACGGATTCAAGTGCGTGCAACAGCGTGGCAGCACCCACCGCGACGAAATCACGCCGGATGGCTTCACCAAGAATTCCTCCGGCGGCACCCTCGGCGGCATTTCCTCCGGCCAGGACATCCTGGTCAGCATCGCGATGAAGCCCACGTCCAGCATTCAGGTGGCCGGCAGCACGGTGGACCGGGCTGGCAAGGCGGCCCGGATCGTCACCACGGGGCGTCACGACCCGTGCGTCGGACTGCGGGCGACACCCATCGCCGAAGCCATGCTGGCCCTGACGCTGATGGACCATTACCTGCGCCACCGCGCCCAGAACGCCGACGTGCAGTCCGAAACTCCGGCCATCGGGATGGAACTAAAGGCCTGACAAGGTCGTATACGCAGGGGCAATCATGTCTTCGACCTACGATGTGGCCATCGCCGGCGCCACCGGCGCCGTGGGCGAGGCGCTGCTTGAAATCCTCGAATCCCGCCAGTTCCCGGTCGGCAGGCTGTTTCCGCTCGCGAGCGAACGGTCCGCCGGGAAAACCGTGCGGTTCAGGGGCGAATCGCTGGAAGTGGGTGTGCTCGACGACTTCGATTTCGGCCAGGTGGCCGTGGGCCTGTTCTCCGCCGGCGCGTCGGTTTCGTCCTGGGCCGCGCCCCGGGCGGCGGCGGCCGGGGCCGTGGTGGTCGACAACACATCGCACTTCCGCAATGACGACGATATTCCGTTGGTGGTTCCGGAGTGCAATGCGCACCGGATTGCGGAGCATGCCAACCGAGGCATCATCGCCAATCCCAATTGCTCGACCATCCAGATGGTGGTGGCGTTGAAACCCATCCACGACGCCGTGGGAATCGAGCGTGTCAACGTGTCCACCTACCAGTCGGTGTCGGGAGCGGGCCGGCTCTCCATGGAGCAGTTGACGACGCAGAGCCGCTCGATCCTGGTCGGCAGCGATTTGGTCCCGCAGTCGGATCAAGAGAAACCCGTGGCGTTCAACGCCGTGCCGAAGATCGACCGGCTGATGGACAACGGCTACACCAGGGAAGAAATGAAGATGGTCTGGGAGACTCGCAAGATACTGGAGGATCCCGACATCCAGGTGAATCCCACCTGCGTCCGAGTGCCGGTTTACCTTGGCCATTCGGAGGCGCTGCACATCGAGACCAGGGACAGGATCACCGTCAGACAGGTCAGGGAACTGCTCGACCAGGCGTCGGGCGTGGTTGTCCTGGACGGCGAGGGCCCGGGAGACTATCCCACCGCGGCGACGGAGGCCGCGAACCGTGACGCGGTCTACGTCGGTCGAATCCGTGAAGATGTTTCCCACCCGCGAGGCATCAACCTGTGGGTGGTCTCGGACAACCTGCGCAAGGGCGCGGCGCTGAACAGCGTCCAGATCGCTGAAATCTTGGTGGATCGCTACCTGTGATGTATCTTGAGGCATCGGCGCCACCGGATGAATAGGGATCTTGCGAACCGCCGTGCCATTGTCGCCTAGTCGCCGCTTGCCTGGGAAACCGGGCTTCCCTTGCTTGAGCCTGATTTTCTGGTTCGCCGCGCTGCCCCTTTCCGCAGGAGCGGTGGGCCTGGGGGACATGCTGCTGACCTCGCCGGCGGGCCAGCCGCTGGAGGCCGAAATTTCCGTTGAGGTGGTCACCGCCCAGGAGTTAAGGGCCCTTCAGGTCGGCGTAGCCTCCGCCCGGACGTACCTTCGAAACGGACTCGTTCGCACGCCGGAGCTGGACGAACTGCAATTTGAAGTTGTTCGCGGCAACGACGGCGGCGACGTCGTTCGAATGACGTCGCCGAATCCGCTGGCGGGTTCCCTGGCCGTGCTGGTGGAGGCGACGTGGCTGCGCCGCCCGGACTGGCCTGCGGGTCGCCTGATTCGGATCTATTACCTCGGCCCGCAAGACTTGCCGGCGGTCGGTGCGCCGCCGAGGGCGCTCGGACAGGGAACGCTCGATACCCGCGGTCCCATCGGTGCGGACGAGACGCTCTGGGGCCTGGCTAACCGTTTCAGCGCGCCGGGCGTGCATCCCAACCAGATCCTTGTCGCGATCTTCGAAGCCAATCCGCGAGGTTTCGGCGGCAACATGAACGGCATCTACGCAGGGGCGACCCTGAGGATTCCCGAAGCCGTGCAGGCGCGGCGGCTTACGATGGAGGAGGCCACGGCGGAGGCGATCCGCCAACTGGACGAGTGGTTGGCAGAGTCGGAGACCGGTTCTTCCGCTGACCGGGAGGAAGGCGATCCGGTTGCCGAGACGACGCCCGAGGCCGATGTACTGCGGGCCGAGCTGGATGGCGCGCGCCAGTTGATCGAGGCGCGCGAACAAGAGTTGCTGGCTCTGCGGGAGCAGCTCCTGGAAGCCCAGACCGCGACGCAGGCCGCCGAGCAGGCCGCGGAAGCGGCGCGCGCCGCCGTGCCGCCGGAGCCGCGACCCGGCCTGCGGGGGCTTTGGGTCGAACTGAATCGAGCCGCCAGCCGTGCGGTCCGCGTGGTCGCAGCTATCGCCCTCGGGGCCCTGTTCCTGATTGGGATTCTGATCGGCTTTCTCCTCGGCCGTCGCGGGCGAGCCGGCACCGAGCGCCGCGTTGCCTCGCGATCAACCGTTGCGGAAAGCCCCGACCAGGAGCCGGAGTCCCAGTCCGGCGAGCGGAGCGACAGCGCGGTCGAGTCTCCGGCGGCCATGGAGGTGGATTCCCAGCTGGACCTCGCCCGTGCCTTGACGGACATGGGCGATACCGAGGCGGCGCAGCGTACGCTTCAAGCCGTCGTCAAGTCGGGCAACCGGGATCAGCGGCGCCAGGCGGAGTCGCTCCTCGACAAGCTTGAACCGGCCTCGAAGAAGGAGAAACCGGACGGAGAGGCCGATCCGGATTGATTGCATGGGGCGCGGACACCTCCGGCTGATGCCATGATGCCGACCTCCCAGCGCGTCGCCGTCGGGATCGAATACGACGGAACCGACTTTGTCGGCTGGCAGATACAGCGCAATGGTCGCAGCGTACAGAAAGCGCTGGAGACTGCCGTATCATCCGTCGCCGGCAGCGGGACCAGCGTCACAGGAGCGGGGCGCACCGACGCCGGCGTTCACGCCCATTGCCAGGTCGCCCACTTCGATGCCGGTGCGCGACGCACCCGCAGGCAATGGCTCCTGGGCATCAATTCGAATCTTCCCGATGACGTCGCGGTTCGTTGGGTTCGGTACGTCGACGGTGATTTTCATGCGCGGCGCACGGCCTTGGCGCGGCGTTACCGGTATCGGATCCTGGAGCGCGAGGCACGCTCGGCGTTGCTGCGCCGCCGTGTCTGGTGGCGGCGGGAAACCCTCGATTGCGCGGCCATGACCGCGGCGGCCAGCGCGCTGTTGGGCGAGCGGGACTTTTCATCCTTTCGCGCGGCCGGCTGCCAGTCCAGGACGCCCATGCGTCGGCTGGAATCAGTGGGGCTGTACCGCGCTGATGGCGTGCTGCACCTGGAGTTCGAGGCGAACGCGTTTCTTCAGCACATGGTCCGAAACCTGGTGGGGGTGCTGGTCGAGGTCGGGCGTGGGGCGTCGCCGCCGGGCTGGGCAGCGGACGTGCTGGCCTCGCGCGACCGCACCCGGGGTGGCGTCACCGCACCCGCCCGGGGGCTTGCCCTGGTCGGCGTACGGTATCCGGCCCGCTACGGCATTCCGACGCCCGCGCGATAAACCCGATTGACCGGGCTGTTCGTCCAGCCGTGGGCGGCTCAAGATCGGCTGTTCAATGTGGCTGGCCCGCCTTTTGGTTATCATTCGCTGCCGGAATTCGAGAGACGGTCCATGGGTTGGTTCGACAAGTTGATGCCCTCCCGCATCGCGACGGAGACGCGCAGGCGCTCCGTGCCGGAGGGCCTGTGGGTCAAGTGCTCCGGCTGCTCGGCGCAGTTGTATCGCGCCGAACTGAAACGGAACCTCATGGTCTGCCCCAAGTGTGAACACCACCTTCGAATCGGTGCCCGAGATCGGCTGGAAATGTTTCTCGACCCGGATTCCGGGGTTGAAATCGCCGGCAATCTCGACCCACAGGATCCGCTGAAGTTTCGGGACAGCAAGCGCTACCGTGACCGCCTTTCCCAGGCTCAGAAGGCCACCGGGGAGCGTGATGCGTTGATCGTCATGGCGGGATCGGTCAAGGCGATACCAGTGGTCGCCGCCGCCTTCGAGTTCCGGTTCATGGGCGGGTCCATGGGTTCGGTGGTGGGGGAGCGGTTTTGCAGGGCCACGGCGTATTGCATCGAGCATCGCCGTCCGCTGATCTGTTTCACCGCCAGCGGCGGCGCGCGGATGCAGGAAGCGCTGCTGTCCCTGTTTCAAATGGCCAAGACCAGTTCGGCGCTTGCCGCTATGGGCGAAGCCGGTCAACCCTACATCTCGGTGATGACGGATCCCACCACGGGTGGCGTATCGGCGAGCCTCGCGCTGCTTGGAGACATCAATATCGCCGAACCCGGAGCGCTGATCGGCTTCGCCGGCCCGCGCGTGATCGAGCAGACCGTCGGCGAGACACTTCCGGAGGGTTTTCAGCGGGCGGAATTCCTCTTGGAGAAGGGTGCGCTGGACATGATTGTGGATCGAAGGCGCGTTCGGGACGAAATCGCCTTCCTGCTCGCGAAATTGCTGGACCGGCCGCGTCCGGCCTGAACGTCCAGGGGCCGGGATTCGCGAAGCCGAACACGGCGGTCGCGCCGGCAGGATGGTGATCCATGGGGGCAGACTCGGTCGAACTGGATGCCTGGCTCAAGCGCCTGGAGACCTTGCATCCGAAGAAGGTGGATCTTGGGCTCGAACGCATCACGCGGGTGCTGGACAGGCTCTCGCTGCGGGCGCCTTCGCACCGCAGCATCGTCATCGGCGGGACCAACGGCAAGGGCTCTTGCGTGGCGATGCTGGAACGTCTCTACCTGGCAGGCGGCTACCGTGTTGGCGCGTTCACCTCTCCGCATCTTTGGCGATTCAACGAGCGGATCCGGGTGGATGGCGTCGACGCGGACAGCGCGACCATCGTCGCGATTTTCGAACGCATCGAACGGGCCCGTGGAAGTATCTCGTTGTCATACTTCGAATTTTCAGCCGCCGCGGCGCTGCTGTATTTTGCGCGCGCCGACGTGGACGTGGCGCTGCTGGAAGTGGGGCTTGGCGGGCGTCTGGACGCGGTCAATGCCGTCGATGGCGATGCCAGCCTGATCGTCAGCGTCGACCTGGATCACCAGGAGTGGCTGGGAACCACGCGTGAGGCGATCGGCCGCGAGAAAGCCGGCATCATGCGCCCCGGGCGGCCGGCGGTGGTTGCCGACCGCGATCCCCCGGAGTCGCTTCTGATCCACGCGGCCCGAATCGGCGCGGACCTGAGATCTCTGGGCGGCGAGTACGATTTCGATGCCGGAGCCGATCAGTGGACCTACCGGGGGCGGGACACGACAGTTCATGGATTGCCGCGCCCTGGATTCGGGGGTCCGGAGCAAATCGCTAATGCTTCGGGGTGCCTCGCCGTGGTGGAGTCCCTGATGGGCGACCTGCCTTTGAAGACGGCGGTCTGGCGCAAGGGAATCGAAGGCGCGCGGCCCAGCGGGCGCCTCGAAGAGCGCGATATCGACGGGGTCGGGTGGATATTCGATGTTGCGCATAACCCGGCCGCCTCCCGGGTGCTGGCTGAAGCCCTGGTCAGGCGTCCGGTCAATGGCCGAACGTTCGCCATTGTCGCGATGATGCGGGACAAGGACCATGGCGGCGTGCTCGGTCCGCTGATGCCCACGGTCGATCATTGGCTCCTGACCCGCGCGGGCGGATCCAGGGGGGCGCGGCCCGAGTTGCTCGCCTCGATGCTGGACCCCGGAGCCGGCGTGTCGATTCACGTCGACGCCGGGGCGGCTTGCGAGACCGCCGGGCGCCTGGCGGGGCCGGGCGACCGGGTTGTGGTGTACGGATCGTTCTACCTGGTGGGTCCCGCGATGTCGGCGCTTGGGATATACTCCACCGGGTCGCAGGCGGGCAACGAATCCGCAACATGGACCGTAGTCTGAAAGAACGATTGATCGGTGCCTCGGTGCTGGTCGGGTTGGCGGTGTGGCTTGTCCCCTGGGTGCTCGACGGCCCGGTGCCTGACGCCGAATTCGAAGCTCCGCGGGCGCCCACGGCGGATGGTTCGGCACCGATTCGCACTCAGACCATCAGGCTCGACAACCCGCGGGATGCGTCCACTTCGAGTGCCGTGCCGGACATCCCCAGCTCCGTCGGCTCAGCCGTCTCCGAGGTGGTCGGGGAGGTCGCGGCCGTTGTCGGGGAGGTCGCGGCCGTTGGTTCGTCCGATACCCAACCGGAGGTGCGCGCGGCGACCGCCGCGATGCGTTCCGAAGAGATTTCGACGCAGGTCGGATCGGGCTGGTTGGTCCAGGTCGGCAGCTTCGGCGATGAGGAAAATGCCCGCCGCGAAGCGGGCCGGCTC
This sequence comes from Candidatus Rariloculaceae bacterium, assembly GCA_965221035.1. Taxonomy (GTDB): domain Bacteria; phylum Pseudomonadota; class Gammaproteobacteria; order Steroidobacterales; family Rariloculaceae; genus UBA6522. The sequence goes on along the minus strand of OZ244860.1, from coordinate 1,173,311 downwards.
ACCGACCTGGGTTACGAGGCCCGCTTGTATCCGCATAGGTCCGCCAACGGGCTCATGTACCGGGTACGTGTGGGACCTGAGGCCAGCCGCGACGGTGCGGACAAGGTTGCCTCGGCGCTGCTGGACCGGGGATTCGTGGGTACCCACGTCGTCAGCGGCGAATGACGGTGGGATAGGGCGCTCAATGTCCTGGGTGGATCTGGTGATCGTGACAGGCTGTCTTGCGTCCGCCGCGTTCGGCGCCATGCGTGGGTTTGCCAAGGAGACGCTCTCCCTGGTGACCTGGATCGCCGCCATCTGGGTGGCGTGGAATTTTTCCTGGTTGGTGACGTTTTTTCTGAGGGAATGGACGGCCGCGCCGGAACTCAAGGTCTGGGTCGGTCGGGCAATCGTATTCGTTGTGGTGCTGGTGGCGGGCGGCATTGCCGGGCAGCTGGTGGGATCGCTGGTCCGGCATTCGGGCTTGAGTGGCACGGATCGGGCCCTCGGATCCCTGTTCGGCCTCGGTCGCGGCGCGATCATTCTGGGAATCGCCGTGCTGGCGCTGGAGATGGCGGGACTCGACCAGGATCCCTGGTGGCGGGAGGCCAGGCTCAGCCCATACGGTGATCGCATCGCCGACGGAATCCGGCATTATGCCGCCGTAGGCGGGTTTTATCTGCAGCAACAGGAACTGATCTAGCGGACATGTGCGGGATCGTCGGAATCGTCAGCCATGGGCCGGTCAATCAGGCCATTTACGACTCCCTGACCATCCTCCAGCATCGGGGCCAGGACGCCGCGGGCATCATGACCGAGGAGAACGGCCAACTGAGCCTGCGCAAGAACAACGGCCTCGTTCGGGACGTCTTCCAGGAACACCACATGGTGCGTTTGCGGGGCAAGGTCGGCATCGGGCATGTTCGGTATCCCACAGCGGGTTCGGCGAGCATGTCGGAGGCGCAGCCGTTCTATGTGAATTCTCCGTTCGGCATCGCCCTGGCGCATAACGGCAACCTGGTCAACGCCGAAGAATTGAAGCGGCTGGTTGTCAGTCACGACCGCCGGCACTTGAACACCAACTCGGATACGGAAATCCTGCTGAACGTATTCGCCCATGAACTGGGTCGGCAGGCGTCGGATGAATTGACGCCAGAGGCGATCCTCAACGCCGTGGAAGCGGTGCACCGGCGTTGTTCGGGCGCATACGCGGTGGTGGCGATGATCATCAACCACGGGATCGTGGCGTTCCGCGATCCCAACGGCATTCGTCCGCTGGTGATGGGCACGCGCCGCACGTTCGGCGGCATGGAGCGAATGGTCGCTTCGGAGAGCGTCGCGCTGAATGCGCTGGGCTTCGACATGGATCGCGACATCATGCCCGGCGAGGGGGTCTTCATCGACCAGACCGGCCGTGTCCACACTCGCCAATACGCGGGCGACAAGCCGTATACGCCCTGCATATTCGAGTTCGTGTACTTCGCCCGGCCCGACTCGATCATCGACAGGTTGTCGGTGTACAAGGCGCGTCTTCGCATGGGCGAGACACTGGCGGCCAAGATCCTCAGGCTACGTCCGGACCACGGTATCGACGTGGTGATCCCGGTTCCCGACACCTCGCGCACCGCCGCCGTGCAGGTGGCCCACGAACTGGGTGTCAAGTACCGGGAAGGCTTCATCAAGAACCGGTACATCGGGCGGACCTTCATCATGCCCGGCGCGGCCGAGCGGCGGGCGTCCGTGCGGCGCAAGCTCAATGCCATCGACCTGGAGTTCAAGGGCAAGAACGTGCTGTTGGTGGATGACTCCATCGTGCGCGGCACCACCTCCCAGCAGATCATCGAGCTGGCCCGGGAAGTCGGGGCGAAGAACGTGTACTTCGCGTCGGCGGCGCCACCGGTAAGGCACCCCAACGTCTACGGGATCGACATGCCCGCTTCGAATGAACTGGTTGCCTTCGACCGTTCGGTCGAGGAGGTGCAGGAGATCATAGGAGCCGACTGGCTGGTTTACCAGGACTTGAAGGACCTGGAGCTGGCGGTGGACCACGAGGACGCGGACATCGATGCCTTCGACACCTCGTGTTTTTCCGGGCAATACGTCACGGGCGACGTCAGCCGCGATTACCTGGAGCACTTGCAGGTCGTTCGTTCCGATCGCGCAAAGGCCAAGCGAGATGCCCGGGTGTTGCGCGACGAGGCCGGGTACGGTGCCGACGGCGACGCCGTGCAGGCCGCCAGCGGCCTTTAGGCTGAACTTCCCGAGTCGATCCGAGCTAACGTATTGATTTTTCGGGGCAGCACGGATTTTCAGCGGTTCGTTACTGGGTACACTATTGTAGCCGCACGCCGAGCAGCCGGAAGGCTTCGCGCTGCAGTTCGGTGGGCCGGGCCAGGAGATCGAACGGTTGGGCGCCGGGCAGACGGGGTACCACGCGGTTCTGGGTGACGGTGGCGAGATCCCGAAGCAGGGTGCGGAAGCTGTGCACGGGCCGCCCGTCGTCGGTGCGTTTGCGCGCCGCCTTGCGTTGGGCGGATTCCGACACCCGGGCGGGCGCCACGACGGACGCTCGGGCGGCTTCTGCGGCGGCCGGGTCCTGGTCGTCGAACAGCAGCGGGGCCAGCCGCTCCCGCATGTGCCATTCCACGTAGTAGGCCAGCATGCACAGCAGCACGTGGGCGCGCACCCGTTGCTCGGTGCGGTGGAACACCGGGCGCACCTTCAGGTCCACGCTCTTCAGACTGCGGAAGGCGCGCTCCACCGCGCTCAGGCGCTTGTAGGCGCGCACCGTGGCCTGGGCGTCCAGTTCGGCCTCGGCCAAGCTGGTGCGGATGACGTACAACCCGTCCAGCGCCGCCTCCGCGGCGATGGACTCGGCGTTTCTGGCGTAGCCGAAGAACCCGTTCTCGTCGATCGACCACTCGAAGTGCTTGGCTACCTTGTACTGGCCGATGACCTTGCCGACCCGCTCCCCGATCTTGTCCTCGCCCTCAAGGCGCCGTTTCTTGCGCCGCGTGGCCGCCGCGATGGGCGCCAGCAGCTTCTCCGTGGCGTCGAGCAGTTCCGCGCGCTTGCGCGCCCGCTCGGCCGCCAGCAGCGGATTGCGGCACACCATGAGCCGCTCGCCGGGGTAGGCGTCGCTGCGCACCTCCACCAGGTCCCTCTCGTCGAACAGCGACAACTGCACCGCCCCGGACTCCACCAGCTTGCGGATCGCAGGCCCTCGCAACGCGCCGATCCAGTCAAGGCCCGCCGGCTTGACCTCCTCGCGTATTCTCGCCTCGGTCAACATGCCCCGGTCGCCCACCAGCACCACCTTCGACAGCCCGAAGCGCTCGCGCAGCTTCTCGATCTGAGCGCCCACGGTCATCGGATCGGCGGTGTTGCCGGGGAACACCTCCACGGCCACGGGCCGCCCTTCGGCGTCGCACAAGAGGCCGAACTCGATCTGCAACTTGCCCCGCTTGCCGTCGCGCGAATGGCCCCGCTTGGCCAGCGGGCACCGGCGCCCTTCAAGGTACGCCGAGGTCAGGTCGTAGAGCACCAGCGCGCCTTCCTCAAGGTGGCGCTTCGCCAGGGCCCGCTCGATGCGGTCCTGGCGCCCGAGCAGCCAGTCCATGGCCGCGTACAGATCGTCCTCGTCCAACCGACCCAGCCCCAGCGTCTCGGCCAGCGTGTCGGTCGCGGTGGCCTCGGCCAGCCCCCGCGCGGTGGCGAGCTTGGAACCGGGCTGAAGCACCCGGGCGACGATCATCGCCACCGCGCGGTCGCGTTCGGGCGAGCGTTGCCGGGCGATGAGCCGCTGCAGGCGCAACCGCTTGAGCGTGCCGAGCACGGCGGCGACCGCCCCGTGGGGGCGGGAGCGCTCGATGTCGAAGGCCTCCTGCAGCCGCGCCACGGCGGCGCCGCCCTTGAGCAGCACGCGCAAGCCCTCGATCAGGGCTGGGGGCCATTTGGAGAGATTGGCCAGGGTGCGTTTCTTGACCTTGCCGTTGAGTCGGTAGGACTCGCGCAGCAACACGGCGGGCGGGGAGTTGCGGTTGGGCACGGACTCGATATACATGGCTACTGATATTAGCCATATATATCCGTTATGTCAATGACCATATGCGGCCATGAGCGATTATTACATGGCTACACATTCCCCCTTGGAAGGCCACACAAACCCCGCCATATCAAACGCTTGGCCAATAAATCCATGGAGAATCAGGGGGAACTTCCGTTTAGGGAAACTTCTCCAGGCGAAACCCGTCGGTGTTCCAGCGAACGGCGCTTCCCTGTTCGTGCCAGGCTCCGAGCACGATTCGTGTCGCCTTCGATCCGTCCAGGTTGAAGTGGTGGATACCCGGGCGGTGTGTGTGGCCGTGCAGCAGGATGTTGACGCCGTGATCGCGCATTGCGGATTCCACCGTCTGCTGGTTGACATCCATGATTTCCGGGAGCTTTTCGGCGGTGGCGACGCGACTCCTGTCGCGCAGGTCGTCCGCCAGCGCTCGCCTTTCGTCCAATGGCCTGGCCAGGAAGTCACGCTGCCAGGCGGGATCCCTGACCATCGCGCGTAGCGCCATGTAGGGCTTGTCGTCGGTGCACAGGAGGTCGCCGTGGGTGAGCAGCACGCGCTCTCCGGCGACTTCGATGACTTCGTAGTCGCCCAGCAGGCGGCAGGCGGTGACCGCGGCAAATCGCTTGCCGATGAGAAAGTCCCGGTTTCCGTGCATGAAATAGCATGGCACGCCGTGGTGTTTCAGGTCGGCGAGCGCTTCGATGACCGGCTTGAACGGGGCGTCGATCACATCGTCGCCGATCCATGCCTCGAACAGATCGCCCAGAACGTAAAGGCTCCGGGTCGTTGGCAGCTCCCGCTCGATGAAGCGGACAAACCTCTCAATGCCTGCCGGCCGGTCCGCGTCGAGGTGCAGATCGGAGATGAAGAGGGTGTTCAAATGGCCCTAATCCCCCATCACCTCGATGCGTTCGATGAGGATATGCTGAACCGGAACGTTGCGTTCGAAAGGCCCGTCGGCGCCGGTGGGCACGTGGCCGATTTCATCGACGATTTCCATGCCCTCCACCACTGTGCCGAACACCGTGTATCCCCAACGTGTCGGTCGCGGATTCAGATCCAGGTTGTCGGCGAGGTTGATGTAGAACTGCGCATTGCCGGAGTGGGGATCCGAAGTGCGCGCAAGGCCGACCGTTCCGCGGAGGTTGCTGAGGCCGTTGCCGGATTCGTTGGCGACCGTCCGCTCGACCGGCTTGAGTTGAAAGGCGCTGTCATAGCCGCCCGCCTGCGCCACGAAACCCTGGATGACACGGTGAAAGAGGGTTCCGGCGTAGTGACCTTCGCGCGCATAGGCGAGAAAATTCTCGACCGTGAGGGGGGCCCGGTCCACATCGAGTTCGATCACGAAGCTGCCGGCGTTGGTCACGACATTCACCCTCGGGTCGGTGGAAACCGTTTCCTCCTGGGCGTGTGCGAGCGTCATGGCCAGCGCTGCACCAAGCGACATTGCAAGTAACCTCATTTCCGCACCTTCGATGGAGTGATGGAGGAATGATAACCGATGCGCGCGGCGGGGAATGTCGCAGGGATCAGGAAACCGAGCGCAATTCCGCAGCGTAAACGGTATTGCTCAGCAGCGTCGCCACGGTCATCGGGCCGACCCCGCCGGGGACGGGCGTGATCATGCCCGCTCGCTCCCTGGCGGTATCGAAGTCCACGTCGCCCGTCACGCGACCGTCCTTGAGTCGGCTGATCCCGATATCGACCACGGTGGCGCCGCGCTTGATCCAGGCGCCCGGAATCAGATTGGGCTTGCCGACCGCGACACACAGCACATCCGCGGATCGCACATGGGACTCGAGATCGCTGGTGAAGCGATGGCAGATGGTGGTGGTGGCGCCGGCAAGAAGCATTTCCAGCGCCAGGGGGCGGCCGACGTGATTGGAAGCACCGACGATGACCGCGTGCTGGCCCACCACGGCAACGCCCGAGCGCTCAAGCAGCACCATGATGCCCTGGGGAGTGCACGGTCGGAGCACCGGGATCCGCTGGCTCAGGCGGCCCACGGTGTAGGGGTGGAAGCCGTCGACGTCCTTGGTGTAGTCGATTTGTTCGATCACGATGGTCTCGTCGATGTGTTCAGGCAGCGGCAGCTGCACGAGGATTCCGTCCACCTGCTCGGCGGCATTCAGTTCATCGATGAGGTTCAGCAACTCGGCCTGGCTCGTGTCCGCCGCCAGATCGTGATCGAAAGACGCGATCCCCGCGGCATCGCACGCCCGGCGCTTGTTCCGCACGTAGATTCGGGAGGCGCTGGAGTCGCCAACAAGAATGGTCGCAAGGCCTGGTGGACGCAAACCGCGGGCGACACGGGTCCGGATCTTTCGGGCGACCTCTCCCTGAATTTCCCGGGCGATGGCCTTGCCATCGATGATGGTTGCGGACATGGCGGAATCCAGGTTCCAACGCACCCGGTGCGTCATGGTACGGTGTTGCGCCAATTTCTCAAGTTGGAGCCTTTTCCAACGACACATGAGCCTGAAGGCAGGTGGGTTATCCAACGAGGCATGAGCCTGAGGGCAGGTGGGTCATCCAACGAGACATGAGCCCGCAGATTGTCGTCTGCGGCCATGGTGTCGATGCAGCGGACTCCCGGGTGCAATCGAACGAGTTGCCGATTAAGATGGCGACCAGCAGTTTCGGGGCATGGCGCAGTCTGGTAGCGCATCTGCTTTGGGAGCAGGAGGTCGGCGGTTCAAATCCGTCTGCCCCGACCAAGAACCATGGGGTCCGGGAGTGGATTCCGGACTGGCGATGGCGCCCGTAGCTCAACCGGATAGAGCATCGGCCTTCTAAGCCGGGGGTTGCAGGTTCGAGTCCTGCCGGGCGCGCCATATTTCAACGAATGGAACCGGTTTATAATTGCGGGATGGTGGGCGTAGCTCAGTTGGTAGAGCCCCGGATTGTGGATCCGGTCGTCGTGGGTTCGAGTCCCATCGTCCACCCCAATTCGTCCATACCTCCCATAGACAGTTGATCGCATTACGGGCCGTTAGCTCAATCAGGCAGAGCAGTGGACTCTTAATCCATTGGTTGTAGGTTCGATTCCTACACGGCCCACCATGCCAACTTCAGCACCTTGCCAGCCATGACTCCTGGCATGGCATTCAGCAGGTGAATGTCGGATTATCCGAAATATTGTTTGCCGCTTGTCGGACCGGGATTAAAATCAAAAAACGCGCGACAAGGTCGAATAAAACATGAATGGACCAGCGTCTCCACGCCGACCCGTCAGGAAACTCCTGGTTGTCACTGGCCTGTTGTACTGCGCGTCGGCGAACTCCGCCCCCAACATCCTGGTCATACTGGCCGACGACATGGGCACGGAAGTGCTGGGCAGCTACGGATTCGGGAGTCCGACCGCGGTGACGCCCACCCTGGACCGGCTGGCCTCCGAGGGCGTTCGTTTTGAACGTTTCTGGTCGCAGCCGACTTGCACTCCCAGCCGCGCCGCCGCGCTGACCGGCCGCTACGCGCATCGCACGGGTGTAATGTCGCCGCTCAGGCATTACTGGGCGCTGCTGGACGCCCCCGTGCCCGAGCCGCCAGTGCACGCGACCACCGAGCTGTACTACACGCCGCTCGCGTTGGAGGAAAGCGGTGAAGCCGAGGTGACCAGGCCTCCGCCGCCGCCGTTGCCTGATGGACGCTCCCGTGGCCTGCCGAGACAGGAGCTGCTGCTGCCGCAGGTGCTGAAATCCCTTCCCGAGCCGTACGCCACCGCCGCCATCGGCAAGTGGCATCTGACCGACCTTGTCAACGGTGGAGTGGACCACCCGAACAGCGTGGGATTCGACTACTACTCCGGTTCCCTGTTCGGTCTTCCGGCCAGCTACTTCGCCTGGCGGCACGTGGAGAATGGCAGAATCACGGCCGAATCCGGTTATATCGACCGCCGGGTCACCCAGGACGCCATCCGCTGGATCGGGGAGCAGGGAGAGGCCCCCTGGTTCCTGTGGCTTTCGTTTTCCAATCCTCATGTTCCCTTGCATTTGCCGCCCCGCGACCTGCTTTCCAGCAATGCCCGGGAACTCGAACCGAATTTCGAGGGCGAGGAGAACAACCAGGCGTACTTTCTGGCCCAGGTGGAGGCGATGGACACGCTGATCGGTCAGCTTCTGGACGGCATCCCGGAAAGCGTGCTGGACAACACCTACGTGATCTTCCTGGGCGACAACGGCACCGACAAGTGGGTCGATCCCCCGGTCCCCAGGGATCCCGATCGGGTGAAGATCACGGTCTATGAAGGGGGCATCAACGTGCCGCTGATCGTCACCGGCCCGGGCGTCTCCGGCGGAAGGGTGGAGCGGCCGCTGGCCCATGTGGTGGACCTGTTCGCGACCGTGCTCGAACTGGCCGGAGCGGATTTCGCCGAGGCGCTTCCGGAATCGCTGGTCATCGACTCCGTCAGCATGGCGTCGTACCTGTTCGAGGAGGGGCTTCCCAGCCGGCGGTCCTGGGTGCTTTCCGAGGGCCGGATCGCCAACATCGGCGGCACGGCCATTCGCGACGAGCGCTACAAGCTGCTGGCGATGCCGGATCGGGAAGAGTTCTACGACATGGAGGCGGATCCGAACGAACTCACGCCGCTTTCCCCGCAAGCGCTGTCCGGGGAGGCCCGCAACGCCTATGATCGCTTGAAGAGGCAGATGGAAGGCGTATTGTCGGAATGATTCGACGGGGGCCGCAAGCGCCACGGGCGCCCCTCGGACGCACGTTCCGCGAATTTCGAGGACGGGACCATGGCTGAATCGAAGCGTGCGATTTTTCTTGCGGTTGCGCTGGTTGCGCCGCCAGCCGCAGCTCATCACAGTTTCGTGGCGTTTGACCTTGAGAGACAGGCGTTCGTGCGGGGTACGGTAGCCGAGTTCCAGTTCCGCAACCCTCATACCTACATCTTCGTTGACGTGCCCATGGAGGGCGGTGAATCCGTTCGGTGGCGAATCGAGGGCGAGACCCGCAATGACCTTTACCGAAACGGCTGGCGCGACGACTCGCTGCGGCCGGGGGATGTCGTGAACATTCGCGCACAGCCCGCGAGGGATCCGGCGCGCCGCTACGCCCGGCTTCTCGACCTGGAGAAATCCGACGGAACAGTTCTCTCGATACCAAACGAAGAGGATGAGAGGGGCCGTGCTTTTTCCGTGCCGGCAGAGAGCCTGGAGGGTGTCTGGCTGCCCATTCAGTCGTTCTTCGAATTCGGCGCCAAGATGGAGCCGCTTGCCAACGAGGAGGCCAGGGCGGCCGGCGCGACGGGCGCGTCGCAGTCGGACCTGCCCCGGCGCGCGCGATGCATCGACATGGCGATACCACAGCGTCTCGGTCGCGCCCACGTGTACGAGATCGAGATCGTTTCCGACGACCTGGTCCTCATCCACGGTGAGGATGATGCCGAGCCCCGGAGGATCCATATGGACGGCCGCGGGCACCCCGAGTCGATCCCCGACGGGGAAAAGTCCTGGACCGGCCATTCCATCGGCCATTGGGAGGGAGGGACGTTGGTGGTCGATACGCGCCACTTCCGGGATCACCCCGAAGGCAACGCCGCCGGTCCCTCCGGTCCCGAGAAGCACCTGGTGGAACGATACACCCTGAGCGAGGACGGAACCCACATCATCATCGATTTCACCGTGCGGGATCCGCAATACCTGACCTCCGCCGTTTCGCACACGTACGAGTGGCAGCATTCGCCGCACATCATACGGCTGCCGCATAGCTGCGATCCGGAATCCGCCCGGGGCTACCTGGCGGAAGACCCGTGACCGGCTGACCGTGCGGGACAATCACCGCAACGGTCTGTCAAGATCTCCATGGTTGCGATTGACACCGTGCGGGATCCTGCCTGAAGAACGCGGCCAGTTGCCCGTATAGCGAGGGGTACTCCCCAAGGAAGGCCTCGGGCACATCGAAGAACATCTCCGTGCACACCGCGAAGAATTCCGCCGGCTCCTCGGCCGCGTAGGGGTCCAGCCACGGCTCCTCGCCTCGGTCGAGACGTGCTATGAGGTCATCGTACGCGGCCTGAAAGGACTCGGCCCACTGGTCGGCCCGCATGCCGCGACCCAGTGGTGGGCATCCGTTCATGCCGCCTTCCAGCAGGTCCAGCTTATGGGCGCACTCGTGTGCGACCACGTCGTAGCCGTCCCCGCGTCCGCTGGCGGCGATATCCTGCCACGCCAGGATCACCGGTCCCTGGTCCCATGCCTCGCCGCTCAGAATCTCGTCCCGCGTATGCACGACGCCCGCCTCGTCGACACTCTCCCTGTCCCGGATCAGGAATTCCTCGGGATAGACGATCACGGAGTGGAAGCTGTCGTAGAAGCCGATCCCGAGACCGAGTATGGGCCGGCACGCCAGCGCGGCGATGCGCGTGCGCATCACATTGTCGAGCTCAAGGCCTCTGGCCGGTTCGAGGCTCTTTTCGTGGAGAAACAGCAACGCCAGGGAGCGCAGCCGCTGCAACTCGACCGGTCCAAGCCCCGCGATCGCGGGGATGTCGGCGATGGTGCGGCGCCAGATCGAGTCGGGAATCGCGTGGCGCGCCAGGACTCGTCGTCGCCGCCAGGTCTTGAACAGGCCGAACATGGGCAGATGATAGCCAATCGACGCTCGATACGACGGCGGGCTTGCGCTTCAAGATAGAATCCGGGCCTGAAGGAAGTGACGAGGATGGAGGCTGCGCACGGCGGGTGGCCCATGAGGCGATGAGCAGGCGTTCCCGGAATCTTGGATTGGACCGCAGAATCCCGCGGCGGGACTTGCTGCACGGTTTCGGGGCCGTGGCGGCGCTCGCGAGCATGGGCCGGCCGACACGATCGTGCGCCGCCGATCAACCGGTAGCCCCCCTGGGCCCGGACTATTACCCGCCCGTCCTGACCGGCCTCCGAGGCAGCCATCGGGGTTCGCTGGAAGCGGCCCATGACCTGGCGCTTGAGAATCGTCGCGACTGGGGGCCGGTGAGCGAACCGGAAGATCCCTACGACCAGATCGTCGTCGGCGGCGGGATCAGCGGGCTGTCGGCGGCGCATTTCTATCTGCGGCGACGTCCCGGCGCGCGAGTGCTGATTCTCGACAACCACGATGACTTTGGCGGGCACGCCAGACGCAACGAATTCCGCGTGGATGGCGAAACGCTGATCGGCCATGCCGGCAGCCAGGCGTTCGCCGACCCGGCCCGGTGGAGTCCTGAAACTCGACATTTGCTGGCGGAACTGGGCGTGGAGCCCGAACGACTTGCGGAGTACTACGACGCGGGCTTCTACGCTCGGCACGGGCTGACGTTCGGTTTTTTCTTCGACCAGGCCGCCTACGGCGTGGACCGCTACGTCCCCCTGTCGACGCCCTGGGGGCACGGTCCGGTGGGCTTCAGTGATCCCGGCGTCGCTCCGGCGCGCGCGGCGGAGTCGTTTCCGCTGGCCGCCGAGGCGCGCGCCCAGCTGGCGGCACTGTACGCCATGGGCCAGGAGGAGGTGGATCGGCGGTCCAGCGGTCTCGGCGCGGATGAACTGGATCGCATGAGCTATCTGCGGTTCGCCAGGGACTTTCTCGGCGTGGACCATCCCCAGGCGCTGGGCGTGATCACGCCCATGCCGGAGGCTGTCGAGACCGTGGGTTTCGACGCCCAGCCGGTGCGATACGGCTCGGGGTACGGACTCCCGGTGCCCAGCGCGGTACGGCGTGAGCGTCCGGTGGAATCGTTCGTGCGGCGTTTCCCGGATGGCATCGCGACCGTGGCGAGGCTCCTGGTCTCCCGGCTGATTCCATCGGTGGCGCCGGCGCAGGCCGTCGAGGGGCTGGTGACCGCGAACCTCGACTACTCCAGGCTGGACAGGCCCGGGCAGCCGGTGAAGATCCGCCTCAACAGCACCGCCGTGAACGTTGTCCATGACGATGTGCCGGAGCGCTCCGGCCAGGCGCTGGTGACCTACTACACCCATGGACGTGCCTACCGCGCCCGGTCCGAACACGTCGTGCTGGCCTGCTACAACATGATGATTCCCCATCTGTGCCCGACGCTGCCCTCAACGCAGCGCCGAGCCATGTACCGGATGATCAAGTCGCCGCTGGTCTACAGCAACGTAGTGCTGCGGAATTGGCGGGCAGTGAAGGCGCGAGGATTCGGCGGCGCCTACTGCCCGGGCTGCATGCATTCCATGGCGTTTGTGGACTTTCCGACCGGCGTCGGACGTTACCGGCAGCCTGACGATCCCGACGGGCCCATCATCCTGCATCTGGAGTGGGCTCCGACCAATCCCGGCATGAGCAAGGCGGATCAGAACGAAGGCGGGCATTTGCGAATTACCATGACCCCCTTCAGGGTGATCGAACGCTCGATCCGCGAGCAGCTCGGAGGTCTCCTGGGCCCCGGCGGATTCGACCCGGCGCGCGATATCGTCGCGATCACGGTGAATCGCCATCCTCACGGCTATGCCTGGACGCCGGATCCGGTGCGGGGTTGGGAGGGTGAGGGCCCCGCGCCCCACCTGGTGGCCAGGCAACCGTTCCACCGCATTTCGATCGCCAATTCGGACGCCGGCGCGCGGTTCACCTTCGACACGGCGATCGACCAGGCGCACAGGGCCGTTGAAGAACTCTTCACCTGACAAACCGGCGCCGTCGCCGAATGCGTGTCGGCTATAATGGCGCACGTTTGCGGCGAAAGTGGCGGAATTGGTAGACGCGCTGGATTTAGGATCCAGTGGGGTAACCCGTGGGAGTTCGAGTCTCCCCTTTCGCACCATCCGCTGCTCCGATAAATCGCCGGAAATCACGATACAACCAGGGTCCGAGGACAAGTGGCGACGACACAGACAGAAGCGCTGGATGTTTCGGTCAAGGGACGAAAGGGCCTTCAACGCCAAATGACCGTTCGCGTGCCCGCGGTCGAAATCGAGCGCGAGGTCGACACGCGGCTGAAGCAATTCGGCCGCACCGCGCGGCTGAAGGGATTTCGTCCGGGCAAGGTGCCGCCCAAGATCGTTCGTCAGCGCCATGGCGGCCGAATTCGGGACGAAGTGGTGTCGGACATGATTCGATCCAGTTACGTTCAGGCGGTGCGCCAGGAGCAGCTCAATCCTGCGGGCGGGCCCCGCATCGAGCCGATATCCGGTGGCGGAGATGAACACTTCACCTACCGGGCGACGTTCGAGGTCTACCCGGAGATCGAATTGAAGCCCGTCGATGCCGTGGCGGTGGAAGTGCCGAAAGTCGAGGTGCTCGACTCCGACGTGGACGACATGCTCGAGACCATCAGGGAACAACGTGCGGAATGGGATCCCGTGGAACGCAAGGCCAGGGCCGATGATCGGGTCGTCGTGGATTTCCAGGGGGCCATTGACGGTGAGCCGTTTGAAGGCGGGGAGGGCAAGGAAGTCCCGATCATCGTCGGCGCCGGGCACGTGGTGGCGGATTTCGACAAGGCGCTGAAAGGGGTCGAAGCGGGCCAGGACAAAAGTGCGAAGGTGAGGTTTCCGAAGTCCTATCCGGTCGCCGACCTGGCCGGGAAGCGGGCCGTATTCGAGATCCATGTACATCGGGTGGAAGAGAAGCGACTGCCGGCGGTCGATGAGGACTTTCTCCAGTCCATGGCTATCGAGGAGGGGGGTGTCGACGCGTTGATGGCCGAACTGCGCCGCAACATGGAACGTGAATTGAACGAGCGCCACAGAACGGCGTCTAGGGCTGCGGCATTTGAAGGCCTTGTCAAGCTGAACAAGATCGATGTCCCCCAGACGCTGGTGCAGGAAGAGACGGCCGCGATGCGGGCCGAGGCCATGCGCCGCATGGGCATTGAGGACGTGGAGAAGGCGCCGCCCGAGTCCGGTTTCGAAACCGCGGCCCGTCACCGCGTGGCGCTGGGCCTATTGGTGCGCGAGATGATCGCTAAACACGAAATCGAGCTGGACCGCGATCGAGTCAACGCACGAATCAAGGAGTTGTCGGCGCCCTACGAGGATTCGCAACGGGTCGCGCAGGCCTACCGGAGCAGCCCGGAACTCATGTCCCAGGTGGAGTCGGGCGTGTTGGAAGACCAGGTCGCCGATTACATAATCGAACACGGCAAGACGCGCGAGAAGCCCTTGAGCTTCAAGGAATTCATGGCGTGACCGCGGCAAGTCACTCAACCGCGGGATCAACATTTGGTTCGACCAAGGAGAATCCAGTGAGCACAAGGGGACTCAACCTGGTACCGATGGTGGTGGAGCAGACCGCCCGCGGAGAGCGCGCCTACGACATCTACTCCAGGCTGCTGAAGGACCGGGTCATCTTTATCGTTGGTGGAATCGACGACAACGTGGCGAATCTGGTGGTTGCCCAGATGCTCTTTCTGGAGTCCGAGAATCCGGACAAGGATATTCATCTCTACATCAACTCGCCCGGGGGGATCATCACTGCGGGGCTGTCGGTCTACGACACCATGCAGTTCATCAAGCCGGACGTCAGCACCATGTGCGTCGGCCAGGCCGCCAGCATGGGCGCCTTGCTGCTGGCCGGCGGCGAGCCGGGCAAGCGCTTCTGCCTGCCGCACTCCCGCATCATGATTCATCAGCCCAGCGGCGGTTTTCAGGGCCAGGCGTCGGACATCGACATTCACGCCAGGGAAGTTCTCAACCTGCGCGAACAGCTCAATGAGATTCTGGCGAAACACACGGGCCAGAAGGTGAAAAAAATCGCCGAGGACAGCGACCGGGATCACTTCATGGACGGCGGCGCGGCGGTCAAATACGGCTTGATCGATGGGGTCCTCGAGCAAAGATCGTCGGGCGACTCCGAATAAGCCTCCGGCGAACCCGGGCCGGAGACCAGGGCCGGCACACTTGGGGCATGGTTGGCAGATGGTTCCCGGGGATGCTATAACGCTATCGACATGATGGATGACCGGACAAGGTATGCCCGATGAGTGAAGGGTCCCGCGGCAAGGGTGACGGCGGCAAGCTGCTCTACTGTTCGTTCTGCGGGAAGAGCCAGCACGAGGTGCGAAAGCTCATCGCCGGGCCTTCGGTGTTCATCTGTGACGAATGCGTCGAACTGTGCAACGACATCATTCGCGAGGAACTGGACGACCGGACTGATCGGGGGCAGGCGAAACTGCCGATCCCCGAGGAGATCAAGGCGGTGCTGGACGAATACGTGATCGGCCAGCAGTACGCCAAGAAGGTCCTCTCCGTCGCCGTCTACAACCACTACAAGCGTCTCGACCCGCGCGTGGCCGACAACAGGAACCGGGACGCCGTCGAATTGGCGAAGAGCAATATCCTCCTGATCGGTCCGACGGGGTGCGGCAAGACACTGCTGGCGGAGACCCTTGCCCGTATCCTCAACGTGCCGTTCACCATCGCCGACGCGACCAGCCTCACTGAAGCCGGTTATGTGGGCGAGGATGTCGAGAACATCATCCAGAAGCTCCTTCAGAAGTGCGATTACGACGTGGAGAGCGCACAGACAGGCATTGTCTACATTGACGAAATCGACAAGATCTCGCGAAAGTCGGACAACCCGTCCATCACCAGGGACGTATCCGGCGAGGGCGTGCAGCAGGCGTTGCTGAAACTTATCGAGGGCACCAATGCATCGGTTCCGCCCCAGGGCGGCCGCAAGCATCCACAGCAGGAATTCCTGCAGGTGGACACCTCCAACATCCTGTTCATCTGCGGCGGCGCATTCTCCGGGCTGGACAAGATCATCCGGAATCGTTCCCAGAGCGGCGGGATCGGATTTTCGGCCGACGTGAAGAGCCCCGATGTCAGCGACGATATCGGGGAACTCCTGCGGGACGTTGAGCCGGAAGATCTTGTCAAGTACGGCCTGATTCCGGAGTTTGTCGGCAGATTGCCCGTGGTGGCGACGCTGGAGGAACTGGACGAGGACGCCCTGGTGGAAATCCTTGTCGAGCCCAAGAACGCGCTCTCCAAGCAGTATCAGAAACTGTTCGAGCTGGAAGAAGTCCTGCTGGAATTCAGGGATGACGCGCTGCGGGCCGTGGCGCAGCGGGCCATGCTCCGCAAGACCGGCGCCAGGGGGTTGCGGACGATCCTGGAAAACGTGTTGCTCGACACCATGTACGACCTCCCGTCCATGAAGAGCGCGGTGAAGGTGGTCGTGGACGAGGCTGCGGTCACCGGCGAGAACAAGCCCTACGTGATTTACCAGTCGAAGGAATCCGCCGCCGTCGGCGATTAGCCTTCGTTGCCGAACCGGATGACGCTGCGTGGGCGAAGGCGCCTTCGCCCAGCGCGTTCCCAGACTTGAGAATGGGCGGTACGGACCCCAACATAGGTTCGAAGCGCGGGAATCTCTGAACCAAGGAGTCGGAATTGGACGACAGCACAGGAATTGAACATCCGCCCACCGAGCGATTGCCGGTTCTGCCCCTGCGTGACGTGGTGGTCTATCCGCAGATGGTGATCCCGCTGTTCGTGGGCCGGGACAAGTCCGTCGTGGCAATGGATCAGTCCATGGCTTCGGACAAGGAAATCCTGCTGGTCGCCCAGACGAAGGCCGATGTGGATGATCCCGGCAAGGACGATCTCTACGAGGTCGGTACGATCGCGACGATCCTGCAGTTGCTGAAGCTGCCGGACGGAACCGTGAAGGTCCTGGTGGAAGGGGGGCGGCGGGCGCGCATTCTGCAGCTTGAGATCGGCGAGAGTTTCACCGCCGCGTTCGAGGAGCTTGAGGAAGACGGCCGCTACGACGAAAAGGAAATGGACGTGCTGTCGCGATCCGTCATTTCGCGTTTCGAGCAGTACGTCAAGCTCAACAAGAAGATTCCGCCGGAGATTCTGACCTCCCTGGCGGGTATCGACCAACCCGGGCGGCTCGCCGATACCGTTGCCGCGCACATGGCGCTGAAACTGGTTGACAAGCAGAAGATTCTCGAGATCCACGATGTCAAGGCGCGTCTGGAACACGTGCATTCGCTGATCGAAGGGGAAATCGACCTGCTGCGCATTGAGAAGCGCATCCGCGGCCGCGTCAAGCAGCAAATGGAAAAGAGCCAGCGCGAGTATTACCTGAATGAGCAGATGAAGGCCATTCAGAAGGAGCTGGGCGAGATCGAGGATGCGCCCAACGAACTGGGCGAACTTGAAAAGAAGGTCGCCGATGCCGGCATGAGCAAGGAAGGCAAGGAGAAGGCCGGTTCGGAGCTGAACAAGCTGAAACTGATGTCGCCCATGTCCGCCGAAGCCACGGTGGTGCGCAACTACATCGACTGGCTTGTCAAGGTCCCCTGGAAGAGACGCACCCGGGTCACGCGCGACCTGGAAAAGGCCGAATGCGTGCTGGAAGAAGACCACTATGGTCTCGAAAAGGTCAAGGAGCGCATCCTCGAATACCTCGCCGTGCAGCAGCGGGTGCGCAAGCTCAAGGGGCCCATCCTGTGTCTGGTCGGTCCGCCGGGCGTCGGCAAGACTTCGGTCGGCCAGAGCATCGCCCGGGCGACCAACCGCAAGTTTGTCCGCATGTCGTTGGGTGGCGTGCGGGACGAGGCGGAGATCCGCGGTCATCGGCGCACGTATATCGGCTCCATGCCCGGCAAGATCGTGCAGAACATGGGCAAGGTGAAGGTCAGGAACCCGCTGTTTCTGCTGGATGAAGTTGACAAGATGTCCATGGATTTCCGGGGTGATCCATCGTCGGCCCTTCTGGAAGTGCTCGACCCGGAACAGAATTCGACCTTCAACGACCATTACCTGGAAGTGGATTTCGATCTGTCCGAGGTGATGTTCGTCTGCACCGCGAACAGCCTGAATATTCCGCCGCCGCTGCTGGATCGGATGGAAGTCATCCGGCTGCCCGGTTATACCGAGGACGAGAAACTCAATATCGCGAAGCGGTACCTCATGCCCAAGCAAATGAAGAACAACGGCATCAAGGACAAGGAGTTGAGGATTTCCGACTCCGCCATTGTCGACGCCATTCGGTACTACACGCGCGAGGCGGGTGTGCGGAATCTCGAGCGTGAACTGGCCAAGGTGTGCCGCAAGGTGGTCAAGAAGCTGTTGCTGCGGCCCCGGAGCAGCATCGTTCGGGTCAACCACCGCAATCTCGGAAAGTACCTGGGCGTGCAGCGGCATACGTATGGCCGCGCCGAGGAGAACGATCAGATCGGTCAGGTCACAGGGCTCGCCTGGACACAGGTCGGAGGAGAGTTGCTCGCCATCGAGTCGGCCATCGTGCCCGGAAAGGGCAAATTGATCCATACGGGACAATTGGGCGCGGTCATGCGGGAGTCGATCCAGGCGGCCATGACCGTGGTTCGAAGCCGCGCCGACGTCCTGGGAATCGATGCCGAGTTTCACCAGAAGAGCGACGTGCACATCCATGTCCCGGAAGGCGCGACACCCAAGGACGGGCCCTCTGCGGGCATCGGCATGTGTGCCGCGCTGGTTTCGGCGTTGACCAGGATTCCGGCGCGCTCGAACGTGGCAATGACCGGCGAGATCACATTGCGCGGGGAAGTGCTGACGATCGGCGGGCTGAAGGAAAAGTTGCTCGCGGCGCATCGTGGCGGCGTGGATACGGTCCTGATCCCCAAGGGCAACGTGAAGGACCTCGCCGAGATCCCGAAGAACGTCAAGAACAAGCTGGAGATCGTCCCCGTGAAGTGGATCGACGAGGTGATCGAGCTTGCGCTCCAGTATTCGCCCGCCCCGAATCGCGACGACCCGCCCCGCGCCGGGAAGCCCCAGACGCAGGCCGAGGACGCCAAGGAGGGTGAGCCCATTCTGCCCCACTGACGGCCCGTGGCCCCGATACTCCGGAACCCGCAGCGTCGATATTCCAAAAAAGTCGGTGTTCGACGTTTTTTTTATTTGCGGAACGACGTGTGATGGCCAATGTGGGCATTGATTTGATATAAACTTGTGATGTCGCGGCTCATTGTCCAGGTCG
This sequence comes from Candidatus Rariloculaceae bacterium, assembly GCA_965221035.1. Classification (GTDB taxonomy): domain Bacteria; phylum Pseudomonadota; class Gammaproteobacteria; order Steroidobacterales; family Rariloculaceae; genus UBA6522. Next base: position 1,154,374 of record OZ244860.1, on the reverse strand, counting down.
GCTGCCACTCGGGACGCGTCCTGTGGGGTGCATCACGAATCGGACCGACCGGGGGCGGCGAATGGGAAGGCGAATTTCGCGGTTGGTTGGTATATAGTCTTGCGGGCACGAGATTATGAGCCATGTGCTGGCGTGGCAGGTGGCTGACTCAAGCGACGTGAATTCGGTGTGGGCGCGGAACTCGCGCCTTTGTTATTAACGTTTTTTCTGGAAGGGCATGGAATGAACAAAGCGGGACTTATCGACGCAGTGGCAGGGGCTGCCAATCTTTCAAAAGCCGACGCAGGCCGAGCGGTGGACGCCGTTGTGTCCAGCATCGCATCTACGTTGCGGGATGGCGGCAACGTATCGATTGTCGGCTTTGGCACCTTCAGCGTAAAGCAGCGGGCCGCGCGCACCGGCCGTAGCCCGAGGACCGGGGAGACCATTCACATCGCTGCCAGGAATGTGCCGGGCTTCAAGGCTGGCAAGGCTCTGAAGGATGCCGTAAACTGACCGCCAATACCCGGGGGGGCTCTCCCGGGGGTGCTTAGCTCAGCTGGGAGAGCGTCGCCCTTACAAGGCGAAGGTCGGGGGTTCGATCCCCTCAGCACCCACCAGCCGGAGTGGTAGTTCAGCTGGTTAGAATACCGGCCTGTCACGCCGGGGGTCGCGGGTTCGAATCCCGTCCACTCCGCCATACAATCAAGGGACAGATTTTCCGATGACGGGAATCTGTCCCTTTACTTAAACTCGGCCCAGGGCGGGAATACCATGCTTCAACGGATTCGTGAAGGCGTTGGACGATGGGTTGCGGGGATCATCCTCGCCCTCATTGCAGTAGCGTTCATCTTCTGGGGTGTTGATCCCACGATCATGGGATCGACGTTTGCGGCCAAGGTCAACGGCGAGAATATATCGCTTACCGAATTCGACCTGGCACTGCAAAATCAACAGAGCCAGTACCAGGAACTCTACCGCGTCGAGATCGACGACGAATTGCAGCGGGCATTGAGGTTGTCCGTCGTTGAGGAACTGATTCAGGTCGAGGCGCTGTCACAGCGCGTCGCTTCGGAGGGTTACCGCGTCTCCGACGCGCGTCTGGCCGAAGCGATTCGATCGACACCCGAGTTCCAGGTGGGTGGCGAGTTCTCCATGGACGTGTACCGGTCGCAGCTCATGTTTTCCGGCCTTTCACCCACCGCGTTCGAAGAACAGCAGCGGGAGCGGCTTGGCCTGGTAGATCTCCAGAGCGGTATCGGCCTGTCGGCGTTTTACACTCCCGCCGAATTCGCCCGCTATATCGAGTTGTTCGAGCAGGAGCGGGAAGTCGCCTACGCGCTGTTTCCGGCCGACGCCTATCTCGCGCAGGTGCAAGTCGACGAGGCACAGGTGCTGGCGCACTACGAGGCCAACAAGGGCCGGTATTTCTCCGAGGAGGCCGTCGATATCGAGTACCTGGAGTTGACCGCCGCGGAATTCGCCGACGACGTCGAGGTCGACGAGGGGATTTTGGAGTCCTACTACGAACAGGAGCAATTCCGGTTTCAGCTTGATCAGGACCGTCGCCCGAGGCACATACTGATCAATTCCATGGAGGAAGACCCGGCGGCCGAAGCCCGCGCGGTGGAAGTGATGGCGCGCCTGGATGCCGGCGAGAGCTTCGAGGACCTCGCCGCCGAGGTGTCAGAAGACCTCGGAACACGTGCGCAGGGGGGTGATCTCGGTTGGCTCAGCCGTGGATCCGGCGCGTTCCAGGATGCTGTATTGGAGATGGAAGTCGGTGAGGTTCGAGGTCCGGTCAAGTCCGAGTTCGGATACCATGTCATTCGCCTGGACGAAATTCGCGAAGGCGAAGTGCGTACTTTCGACTCCGTCAGGGACGAGCTGGAATCCGAGTATCGCGCGGTCCGGGCCGAGGAGATGTTCTTCGACGCGGCCCAGGAGCTGGATGCCCTGGCATTCGATGCCTTCGATGAGCTGACCTCCGTCGCGGCCGACATGGACCTGCCCTTGCGGACCTTTGAAGGCATGACGCGTTCCGGAACTTCCACTCCATTCCCTGTGGCCGATCCGGCCATCCAGACCGCGTTCAGCGCGGAAGTGCTGGAGTTGGGGGAAAACAGCCGGCTGGTGGAAATCCTGGACGATCACGTGGCGGTGTTGCGGGTGAGTGCGCATCATCCGCCCGCAGAACAGCCGTTGGAAGCTGTCCGGGACGAGATCGAGGCGGAATTGGCGCGCACGGCGGCGGAAGCGCTTGCCGATGCGGCGGCGGATGACTTTCTGGTCCGCATGTCTGACCTTTCGGCGGTGGACGCCGACGTGCCGGCCGACGAGCCAGCCGACGAACCAGCCGACGAGCCAGCCGACGAACCAGCCGACGAGCCAGCCGACGAGCCAGCCGGTCAGGACTCATACACGGCGTTGGCAGCGGAACTGGGCGGAGCATGGACGGGGAGCGCGTGGATTCGGCGCACCGGCGCCGACGTCCCCGCGGAGATTGTGGGCAGCGTGTTCGATTCCAGGCCGAACAGTGACGGCACTCCGGTTCGGGAGCGTGTCGCGCTGTTGAACGGTGACGAGGCCGTGGTGCTGGTCTCCGCGGTCCGGCCCGGCGATCCGGATCGTCTGTCACGCGAAGAATTGCAGGCTCGCCTGACGGCGTTGGCACAGGCGACCGCAGGGTTCGAGTTGGCAGGATATTCGCAGCACGTCCGCGAGCGGGCGCGGGTCAGGATACCGGACGAGGTGCTGGACCCGCCGCTCTTCTTTTAGCGGATTCAGCCTTGTCCCATGTGCATTCCGACGATGTTGTAGCCGGCATCCACGTAGAGGGTCTCACCCGTCACTCCGGCTGCCAGGTCGGACACCAGAAAGCTTGCCGCATTTCCCACGTCCTCGATGGAGACGTTGCGCCGCAGTGGCGCGGCATCGCTCACATGGGCCAACATCTGCCGCAAGCCCTTGATTCCTGCGGCCGCCAGCGTCCGAATCGGGCCTGCGGATATGGCGTTGACACGAATGCCGTCCGGACCCAGGTCGTACGCCAGGAACCGGACGTTGGCCTCCAGGCTGGCCTTGGCGAGACCCATCACGTTATAACTGGGCAACGCCCGCACGGCGCCCAGGTAACTCAGGGTCAGCAGCGCTCCCTGCCTGCCCAGCATCATTGGCCGGCCGGCCTTGGCCAGAGCGGCGAAGCTGTAACTCGAAATGTCGTGCGCGGTGGTGAACCCCTCCCGACTGACCGAGTCCAGGTAGCGGCCCTTCAACTGGTCGGCCGGAGCGTAGGCGACGGAGTGCACGAGGATGTCGAATGCATCCCAGTGCGTCGCCAGGGCGCCAAAGAAGTCGTCGATTTCCGTGTCATGGGAAACGTCCAGCGGCAGAACAATGTCGCTCCCCATCTCGTCCGCCATTCGTTCGACCCGAGAACGCAGCTTGTCGGTCTGGTAGTTGAACGCCAATTCGGCGCCTTGGGACCGCAGCGCGCGGGCGATACCCCAGGCGATGGAGCGGTTGCTGGCGAGGCCGATGATGACGGCTCGTTTACCGTCTAGTATTCCCATACCCATTCCTTGTTCAACCGGCGGCATGGCCGGACCTGACTGCCGAGCCGCCGCCTATGTGCTCTGATCGGTTACATCAACGAAAAGTATCAACTCCTGCCCGGGCTGCAGGTAGCGTTCCGGAGAGAGGTTGTTCCACTGCAACAGGTCGCCCACGCTGATCCGAAACCGGGTTGAAATCCGGTACAGTGAGTCGCCCTCGTGGACGGTGTACGTGACCCGGCGGATGCGTTGGTTGGCCTCGGGCATGGAAACGGGTGTATCGCTCCAGACCACCAGCTCGCGCCCGATGTCGAGGATGTCAAGCGGCGACATGGAATTCCACTGCGCAAGATCCGCCACCGCGACTCGGAAACGGCTGGCGACGCTCCACAGGGAGTCACCTTCCCGGACCACGTAGGCCTGGGGCCGCCCGCCGCCCGCCGCGGGCGCGGCGCCATCGGCGAGCGCGGGTACGGGCCAAGGTGCGGAATCATCGCTTGCGCCGGCAGGCAGTGGAACCATCAGTCCCTGGCCGGCTCGGATCAGGTCGTCCGCAATGCTGTTTGCCTGCCTGAGCGCCTCGGCCGTGGTTCGGTACTCGAATGCCAGGTGGCCCAGCGTTTCTCCGGGGCTGACGATGTGCCGAATCCAGCGAACGCCGGCCAATTCGCCCGTCCCGGACACGACTGTCGCAAATTCATCCGCCTTGCCGTGCGGAACCAGCAGTCGATGTGGACCGTCCGGATCGGTTGCCCAACGGTTGACCCCTGGATTGAGAAGGTACAGCTCATCGGTGCTCATGCCGGCGATTTGCGCCGCCAGGGCCATGTCGACCTGTCCGCCGGTCTCGATGATCTCGAAGTACGGTTCGTCCGCGATGAACGGCAACGAAATCCCGTGTTGTGCGGGATCGGCCACCAGTCTGGACAGCGCCAGGAGTCGTGGCACGTAGGCTTGCGTTTGCTCGGGCAGGTACGGCCAGACACCCCAGAAATCGGCTGTTGCGCCGTCACCGACCGCACGCTGCAACGCTCGCGCCACGCTACCCCCGCCGGCGTTGTAGCCTGCGACGGCGAGCAGCCAGTCGCCGTCAAACCGTTGCTCGAGTTGGCGAAGGTATCGAAGGGCGGCGTCGGTGGACTCGATCACATCCCGTCTGGCGTCGTACCACCAATTCTGATCGAGTCCCAGTTCCCGTCCCGTCTCCGGGACGATCTGCCAGAGTCCGGCCGCCCGGCCCCTGGAGTAGGCAAACGGGTCATAGGCGCTCTCGACGATCGGCAGGAGCGCCAGGTCCAGGGGCATGTCGGCCTGCCGCAGGGCTTCGACGACGTGATGGAGGTACCTTTCGGATCTTCGCAGCACCCGATTCAGATAGTCCGCGTTGGCCACGTACCAGTCGAACTCCCGGTCCACCGCCGGATTCGATGCGACGGGCAAGGCCAGCCCTTTGCCGATCCGCAGGAGCAGATCCGGCTGCGCCGCGTCCCGGGTCTCCGCAGTCGGTGAAGGGCCTGATCCGGCTGATTCGACAGGCCTCCCGGACTGAACGGGTGCCTCCCTGGGTGGGCTCGGCACGGCGGGCGATGGACCGGATCGGTCGATCGAATCCGATGGCCCTACCGGGGCCGTTTGACAGCTTGCCAACAGCATGGCCAGCGCAAGGACTGCCACTGTGGTGCTGGTGCCGCGGGAACCACGGCAGGCCGATACCTCCATAAATTCAATCTTCCCAGCGTGCTGCGGCCCCTATGCTACGGATTGGTATTCCCCATGCAAGCACTTGCGCTCCATTTGCGCCACTCCCGAAACTCGATCACGGCGATTTTTGCGCACAGTCACGACGGGATCAGGGTGCGATTGACTCCGAGCGGGCCATCATTCACAGTGTGCGCCGTGGATGCTCCCTCCATGCGCGACCGCTGGCTGGATACGCCCCTCGGGCGGCGTTGCCTGGCGGTTGAGAAGGGCCATGTTCGCCAAGCCCTGGCCCGCGCATTCGGCGAACAGTTCGTCCAGATCGGACTATGGGGCGAACACGACTCGTTCACCCGCTACGCCCGCACTCAGCGAACGACCCTGCTGGAATGGAGGCCCTCCGCGGCGGCGCAGATGCTGTCGGACACCCATGCGCTGGCCATAGCGACCGGCTCCGTGGATGCGGTGCTCCTGCCCCATGCGCTGGAGCTTGCGCCTTCGCCTCATGCGCTGCTCAGGGAAGTCGACAGGGTGCTGCGTGCGGACGGCCGGGTCGTGGTGTTGAGTTTCAATCCGAATGGCCTTTGGGGTCTGCGGCAGCTCGCTTCGACTCGGGGATATCCGCCCGGTCACCGCCGTCCCATGCTGGAGTCGCGCCTGAAAGACTGGTTGAAACTATTGAGTTTCGACATCGACGCGCGCGCGCGGTACTGCCACACGCTTCCATTGGAACGGGTTCGCCGTTTCGCTACGCTGCCACGGGAGGACTGGGCAAGCCGGTGGATGCCCTTGCTCGGCGGTGGCTACATGTTGAGTGCGCAAAAGCGTGTCCATCCCATGACACCCATCAGGCCGCTGTGGCGCCGGCGTCGGCTGAATGTGGTGGGAGGATTGGTGAAACCCACGACGAGTGCGCCCCACGTTCGCCGTTCGCGATGAAGGCGGTGACCGTCTACACCGACGGGGCGTGTCGCGGAAACCCGGGACCCGGCGGTTGGGGGGCGATATTGCGGTATGGCGCGAACTCAAGGGAACTCAGTGGCGGTGAGCGTCAGACCACCAACAACCGCATGGAACTCATGGCGGCCATCGAAGCGCTCGGCGCGCTGAAGGAGCCCTGCCGGGTGGAGTTGTACACCGACTCGCGCTACGTCCGGGACGGCATCACCCGCTGGCTGCCCGGCTGGCGTCGGCGAGGCTGGCGCACGGCCGGCAGGAAACCCGTGAAGAATCAGGATCTGTGGACAAGACTGGATGATCTGGTGCGACGCCATGAGGTGGACTGGCGCTGGGTGAAGGGGCATGCAGGCGATCCCGGCAACGAGCGTGCCGACGCGTTGGCCAACCTGGGACTCGAGCGTACGCTCGCCGCCGAGGTCTGACGGCGATGCGGCAAGTCGTGCTGGATACGGAGACCACCGGCCTGCAGCCGGAGGCGGGCGACCGGATCATCGAGATCGGCTGCGTCGAATTGGTCGACCGCAAGTTCACGGAGCAAACATTTCAGCGCTACATCAACCCGGAGAGGGCCGTGGGGCCCGGCGCGCTTGAAGTGCACGGAATCGACGACGAGTTCCTGGCGACGCAACCCCTGTTCGAGGATGTAGCCGAGGAATTCATGGGGTTTGTCCAGGACGCGGAACTGATCATCCACAACGCGGACTTCGACATCGGCTTCATCAACCACGAACTGCGGCGGCTGGAAACTCCGGTCCAGGATATCCGCGAGCATTGCCGCGTGCTGGACACGCTGACACTGGCGCGACGGATGCACCCCGGCCAGCACAATAGCCTCGATGCGCTCGCCAAGCGCTACCAGGTGGACAATTCCCACCGCAAGCTGCACGGGGCCCTGCTGGACGCCGGGATTCTCGCCGAGGTCTATCTGGCGATGACCGGCGGTCAGACGAGCCTGGCCCTGGAAGGGGACTCGGCGCAGGCTACGCTTCATGTCGCCGCGTCGGTTGACCGTGACGGGCTCGCGCTGACGGTGCTCAAGGCGACCGACGCGGAACTTGACGCCCATCGGCAAATGGTTCGCCGATTGTCCGAATCGGCGGGGGCGCCCCTTCTGTGGGAGGAGATCGAGCCGTCCGGCGCTACGGCTCCGGCCGGTGAACCGGCAACGCCTCAAGCAGGCGCGCCGGAGGCGTGACGGCTGACTTGCGAAACGTTGCCTCGATTTTCAGACTGGTCGTATAGTATGGTCTGATTTTTCTGCGGAGTGTCCAATGGAAACGATAGGCGCGTATGAAGCAAAGACACGACTACCCCATTTGCTCGACCGGGTTGTGCGCGGTGAAAGTCTGACAATCACACGGCACGGCAAGCCGGTCGCGCGCTTGGTGCCGGTGGCAACCAACCGGGTGCGGTCGCGTGAAGCTGCGCGGCGCATTTTGGAACGACGCAAACAGCTGGGTCGAGCGCCGCTCGCGGAACTGATGGGCACGGTTCATGATGGGCACCGCTACTGATGGCGATTGTCATCGATAATTCGGTGTTTCTGTCGTGGTGCATGGGCGACGAGGATGACCCGACAGCTGTAGCGGCAATGCGGCTCGTCATTGCGCAGGGCGGCGTCGTGCCGGGGATTTGGTGGTACGAATTGCGCAACGCGCTGTTGGTGAACGAACGGCGCGGTCGGATCACGGCGCAACAGGTATCGGATACGTTGGCGGACAGTCTCGCGTTGGGAATAAAGATGGATACCGAGCATGACGAATCCGGGATCCTCGATCTGGCAAGGCGGTTCGGCCTGACCATCTACGATGCTGCCTATCTTGAAGTTGCGTTGCGGCGCAGCCTGCCCTTCGCGACGCTGGACCGCCGGTTGTACGCGGCAGCGGAGGGTATCGGTATCGACGTTTACCGGTGGATCGAAAGCGCGAGATGACGTGCCAGCCTGCGGGTAGCGTCAGAATTGGGCACGATGGCTGCATTGGAATTGCTGCAGTATCCAGAAAGTGGCTAAGGCTCCGGCCGGTGAACCGGCAACGCCTCAAGCAGGCGCGCCGGAGGCGTGACGGCCTGGATCTTGCCGCCCCGGCCCTTCGCTATGACACGAACCTCATGGCCCTCGGCGCAGCGTCTTCCATCGACGCTGGCCCGGTGGGATATACGGACAGTCTTGCGCCGCCATGATGCGACGTGACTGGCGAGCCTGACCGTGTCGCCAAACCGAATGGGACTCAGGAACCGGCTGCTGGCCTCCACCAGGGGCAATCCCAGCAGCCCGAACTCTTCCTTCAGTGTTCCGTAAGGCACCCCGGCCGCTTCCAGCAGGTGGCGCGTGCCGATATCGAACCACCTGAAGTAGTTGGGATAGAACACGATCGCCGCCTGGTCGGTGTCGCCCCATTCCACAGGAATATCGATTTCGTTTTTCATGGCGCTTATGATGGCACAGCCCGGTCAACCTATCTCTCCGGCGGTGCCTTTGCCGAAGTGGGTCGGGCCGTGTAGACAACGCTGGAAAACCATCGCGGTGAAACTGGGTCGAGTCTGGAATTCGGTCAAGGTTCGCGGGAGTGAAATCCGTATCAAGCCGGAGTGCTTATGAGCGTCGTAGGCGTAGAAATCAAGAATGATCTGGCCATCGTGACCATCGACAATCCGCCGGTGAACGCGATGTCCCAGGCCGTGCGCGTCGGGTTGATGGGTGCCATGGACGAGGCGGAGGGTGCCGGGGTCGGCGCGGTCGTGCTCGTCTGCGCGGGCCGAACCTTCATCGCCGGTGCGGACATACGCGAATTCGGGAAACCGCCGTTGCCGCCGCCGTTGCCCGACGTCATCGCCCGGATCGAGTCATCCGAAATCCCCGTTGTCGCCGCACTCCACGGGACTGCGCTTGGCGGCGGGTTCGAGGTTGCGATGGGGTGCCATTACCGGGTGGCCGTGCCGACGGCCCGGGTGGGCCTGCCGGAAGTCCATCTTGGATTGATTCCGGGCGCCGGGGGGACCCAGCGGCTACCCCGGTTGATGGGCGCCGAAGAAGCGTTGAACATGATGATCTCCGGCAAGCCGATCGGCGCCACGGACGGCGCGCGGGCGGGCGTCGTCGACCGGATCGTCGAAGATGGGGACTTGCTGGACGGCGCCACAGGATATGCGCGGGAACTGGTCGCGCGCGGCGAGCCGCCACGACGCACCGGAGAGCTCACGGTGGCTCCCGTCGGCGATGACTTCTTCAATGAATATCGCAAGCGGATTGCGCGCCGGACGCGGGGGTTGATGTCGCCGGAGCGCATCGTGCGGTGCGTCGAGGCGGCGGTGCGCAAGCCGCTGGATGAAGCGCTGGCGGACGAGCGGGCGCACTTTGTCGAGTGCATGGCGTCACCGCAGTCGAACTCGCTGCGACACCTGTTCTTCGCCGAGCGGCAGGCGGTCAAGCCGCCCCCGGGAGTCAGCCCGGACGCTTCCGCCCAGCCTGTCCGGCGCATTGCGGTCATCGGCGCCGGCACCATGGGCGCGGGAATCGCCTATAGCTGCCTCGGCGCCGGGTACGATGTCACGGTGCTCGACAATGACGAGGCCGGACTGGCCCGTGGGCGCAAGACGATCGAAGGTCTGTACGAAGGTGGTGTCGCGCGCGGCAAAGTCAGCCGCACCGATGCGGAAGACGGACTGAAACGGCTGGCGACATCACAGGACTACGGTAGCGTGGCGGACGCGGACCTGGTGATCGAGGCCGTGTTCGAAAGCATGGCGGTCAAGCGGGAAGTCTTTGGCCACCTGGACCGGGTTTGTGGCCCCGGCACCATTTTGGCGACCAACACGTCAACCCTGGACGTGGACCGCATCGCCGCCGCCACCGCACGCCCCGAGCAGGTCGTCGGGACACATTTCTTCAGCCCCGCGCACATCATGCGCCTGGTCGAGATCGTGCGCGGTGCGGCGACCGATGACGCGGTTATCGTTACCGCGCTGGCGCTGGCCAAGCGGTTGCGCAAGGTGGGCGTGGTGGTGGGAAACTGTTTCGGCTTCGTGGGCAACCGGATGCTCTACGGGTACGGCCGTGAAAGCCAGTCGCTGCTGCTCGAGGGGGCCGCCCCGGAACAGATCGACGGTGCGCTTGAGAATTGGGGAATGGCCATGGGGCCCCATGCCGTGGGTGACCTGGCCGGCCTGGACGTGGGCTACAGCGTACGCCAGGAGCGCGCCGACCTGCCGGACGATCCCTGCTTCTACCGCATGGCGGACGTGATGGTGGAGGCCGGCCGGCTGGGAAGAAAGACCGGCAAGGGCATGTACCTATACGAGTCCGGCTCCCGGACACCCGTTCCGGACCCGGAAGTCGCGGAGTGGACCGCCCGCGAGGCGGTGGCGCTGGGGGTGGAGCGGCGCGAAATCAGCGACGAGGAAATCATCGATCGGTGCGTCTACGCGTTGATCGTCGAGGGCGCGCGCATCCTGGAGGAGGGCATCGCGAGCCGGTCCGGCGACATCGACGTGGTCTGGGTCAACGGCTACGGGTTTCCGCGCCATCGCGGCGGTCCCATGCACTACGCCGACAGTGTCGGGTTGGACAAGGTCCATGCCAAGGTGTGCGAATTCCGGGACCGATTCGGTCCGATGTACTGGGAAGTTCCGAACCTGCTGGAGGAATTGAGCCGCAACGGCGGCACGTTCGCGGATTACCGGCCGGGCCTGTAATCACCGCAACCCCAAGCCGGCATCAACACATGCGGTTTCTACGGCGCAGGCTCCTGACTCGTTTCCTGGACGCCGGGATCTGAGGTCTCCTCCTCAAACTCATCCGTAGCGTCACGGGACTTCAAAGGTTTGGGTGGGGGAGCGTGCCAGGCGCGCAGGTGCTGGCCAACCAGATCGTAGAACTGAGAAATGTTCTCTTCGAGTCTCTCGATAAACACTCGCCTGCCACCGAAAGCGCTGCCGAGATCCTCGATCAGGAGCACTTCGAAACTGTGTGGTGCAACGTCCGGACGTTCAGTCTGGATAGCCTTGGGGTCGCTGCGCAGTTCGCTTACTGGTTTTGCGGTCGGTTTGGCGAGCCCGGGCCAATGCGCTCGAATGACCAGACGCGGATCGTTATCTCGCAGCATGCGAAGAAGCCAGTTCACGCGGCCCTGTGTCGATATTCGATCAAGCGGCGCCTTCAGCTTCATGCCATAGGTCACTGTCCGGGCCCTCAGACGGGCCGTCACTTCCAGATCGGCAGCGCAATCGGGGATTCTGAAGGCTGAGTACAGGACCTTCTCGTCGACAAGCCGAGAAATCCCGTCCTTGACCCGGGCGACTTGATCGTTTTGGAATTTTCGCGGAATGACCGTTTGTACCTTGGCACCGACATGGCGCGAAAGCTGAAGGCAGAGGTCGCGCTCTTCCTGGTGCCAGTGGCCGACACAGTCCTCTATCGCCGGGTCAGACTTGCTCAATGCTCCCTGGTTGCCAACGGTCTGGACCAGGTTTCGCCAACCCTGGTTCATGGAGGTGAGGCGTTCAATGCCTGTGTCCTTGTGATCGAGAAATCGGAGAAACTCGGCAACCATGAAGGCTTGTTCGGAGTCTTCGATCATGTCCCTTGAGAGAATTTCGCATTGTGTCTGGATGTAGGTCCAGGACCAGTGAAATAGACCGGTCTTCCTTGTGAGATTCTTCGCGACCCTTACGGGCGAGTGATCGGCACGGGCGACGAACTGGTTGGAGATGGTAATGACCGCGTCGATACCGGCGTCCCTTGCTGCCATCAGGTACCTGGAGACCTGCTCATCCTCGATCTGGTTTTTCCTGACCTTGGCTTCGATCAGTGCGCTCCAGGTGCGCTTGCCGATTGTGACGACGATCAACCCATCGGGGCGCTTATCGAGATGTTGATCGTGCCTGGGGACGATCTCGATCCAGGATTGGACTCTTGCGCGTTCACCGATACGTAGACCGACGGTTGCGAACAGGTCTTTGGCAAGTATCGGGACGTGCGGCAGAATCGCCAGGAAAGTAGACGTCAGTCTATTCTCGCGGTTGTTATTGGAGGCGGTTGGAAAGAGCCTGGCACGTTCACCTTGACTCAGAAACGGGGGCAAGTCCTTGGTCTTGGTTCTGGAACTCGTCACTCTGGCCATGGTTTCCAACTGCTCTGCGGCGGTCCATTCCGGCTTCCCGGAAACTGTATACTACACGTCGAGGTCCCGGCGTTCATGGCTGGGCGGCTTGCGCCTCGGCGGCATACCGCTCCACCTCCCGCCAAACCCGCAACAGGTTGCCTCCCCAGAGTTTTTCGATGTCTTCCCGGCTGTAGCCGCGGCGGACCAGTTCCAGCGTCACGTTGGCCGTCTCGCTGGCGTCCCTCCATCCGACGACCCCGCCGCCGCCGTCAAAGTCGGAGCTCAGGCCCACGTGGTCGATACCGATCAGGTTGACCGCATAGTCCACGTGGTCGATGAAATCTCCAACGTCGGCGGAGCCGGCGGCCTGAAGCCGGGCCGTGGCTTCGGCCTGTCGGGCATCCGACAGCGTGAACCAGTCCCGGAAGCTGTCGATTCCGTATTCGTTCAGAATGGCGGTTGTCGCCTCCTGCAGTTCAGGCGTGAAATCCTTCACGAAAGCGCCCAGCGCGGTGGCTTGCATCACGCCGCCGTTGTCGCGCAGCGCCAGCAGCGTCTCGTCGTCCATGTTCCGGGGGTGGTCGGTTAGCGCGAGCGTATTGGAATGGGAGGCGATCACCGGCGCGCGTGACAGGCGTATCGCATCCATTGCCGCATCCTTCGAGATGTGCGAAAGATCCACCATGATCCCCAGCCGGTTCATCTCCGCGATGACCTCCTCGCCGAACGCGCTGATGCCGCCGTGCTCGGATTCCGCGTCGCCCAGATCCATCCGGGGCTGGGCGGAGTCGGCGATGTCGTTGTGTCCGTTGTGCGCGAGCGTCACGTAGCGGGCGCCGAGATCGTGGTAGCGCTGCAGCAGCGAGAGGTCTCGTCCTATGACGTAACCGTTCTCGATGCCGATCACCGCCACCAGCTTGCCCTGGGCGTGAATGCGTTCCACATCGTCGGGTGTATAGGCCACTTCGATCAATTCCGGATACATCTCCCCGGCCATGCGATGGATGGCGTCGAATTTCGTCATGGCGTCGGCCTGCGCCCTGGCGTAGTTCTCGGGCGTCCGCTGGGTCTGGCCGACATAGACGATGAAAAAGGCCGCGTCGAGCCCGCCGGCCCGCATCTTCTGCAAGTTCAACTGCCGACGGGCGTCGAGCGGGTCGACCGCTTCGGTGGCGAAGTTGAACGGGATGTCATCGTGGCTGTCGATGGTCATCACCGCATCGTGTATTGCGAGCACGCGGTCGTCTTGCATGGCGTCGTCATCCTGCGGGAGTTGTGTCTGCGGGGCGACCGAATCCGTTGCCAACATCATCAGGGTGACCGCGCAGACTGCGTTGCTGGTGTATTTCATGGTCATCTACCTCGTCCGGCGTGCGGAGCGCAGCCCGATTATATGTCCTGACGCACCTTCGTCTCGCGTCAGCCCATCACTGCAAGCCGATGATACCGCCTGCCAAGACGTTCGAAGCTCTGCTCGACCGATCGTGCAGGGTTGATCGTTCAGTATGTACATACCTTGAAGTATGAGGTATATTGGCGGCTCTCATTGCCAGGGTGCCTGAAGCCATGGGTAAGACCAATCCTCCCTTCATGACCGGTGTGCCGGAACTCCTCGTGCTCCGGTTGCTGTCCCAGCGGGAAATGTACGGCTACGAACTGGTCCGGTCCGTGCGCGTGGTGACCGGCGAGGCGATTTCGTTGGGCGAGGGCGTGATCTACCCTGTACTCCACGGGCTTGAGAAGGCCGGTGCGCTGACCGCCAAGCGCAAGCCGGTCAACGGCCGCACCAGGGTCTATTACTCGGTCACGCCGCTGGGACGCGGCCGCCTGGAACGGCTCAGCGGGGAGTGGGACCGGGTCAGCGCCGGAGTGGAGTCCGCCCTCGGCGAGGCGGGGCATGCCTGATACCCGGGCACCGACTTCCACGGAAGAATTCAGGGCGCTGCGGCAAGCGCTCGTGCGCGGGGGCGTGGCGCCTGCCAGGGTGACCCGCACGCTGGCCGAACTCAAGGACCACTTCGAAGACTTGCGGTGCGAGGCGATGGCGTGCGGGTGTGCGCCGGAGGAGGCGGCTGCCGATGCCATGAGAAGGCTGGGTTCAAGTGCCGTGCTGGCCCGCGAGGTGCTGCGCCATCGGGAGTTTCAGTCGTGGGCGTTTCGCTGGCCCTGGGTGCCGGCGTTGTTGCGGCAGTTCGTCATCCTGACATCGTTGGCGGCAGTCCCGGTCCTGGTCGTCGTTTCCCGCGGTCCGGTGATTGCCAGGTGGTGCGTTTCCACGGGTCTGGCCACACTGGTGACCGGCGGATTGCTCCTGCTGCTGGCGCGGGTGCTGATCGGGCGACTACCGGTCTGAGCCGGCCGGTCCGGCCTCCTTCGAGTTGCCGTGCGTCCCCGGCGCCTTGTCGAGGGCCCGCGTGCATACGTATTCATGCGCGCGCGCCTATACACGCCGGTCACCGGAACTTAGGATTTTGCCGTCCAGGCTTGAGGGCGCGTCGCCGTCCTCCGCATCGTGGAGGTGCCGAATGACTCGCGCAATTCAGACGTATCTGCTTGTGGCGGCTCTGGTGCTGCTCGCGGCCGGCTCCTCGCACGCTCAACAGCCCAATATCGTATTTCTGGTCGGCGACGACCATGGTTATCCCTACTTTGGATTCATGGGCGACGAAAATGTCGTCACGCCGTCGATGGACGCGCTCGCCGCGGGCGGGGTGACGTTTTCCCACGCCCACGTCACGGCGTCGTATTGCCGCCCGTCCCTTCGAACGCTGATCACCGGTCTGCACCCGATTCAATACGTGCTGCGCGAGAACCGGATCGTCGAGCGCCGCCGTGTACAGGATCCGAACTACGCCACCCTCGACGACCGGGCAAAGGGTTGGTGGGAGCAGGTGGAAAAGGCCGCCGCCATGCGCGAGTTCGATACGCTTCCGAAGTTGCTCGGCGAGGCGGGCTATGTGAGCTGGCAGGGCGGCAAGTGGTGGGAAAACACCTATCGCAACGGCCATTTCACCGAAGGCATGACCGAAGGCTGGGACATGGCGGCCTACGGCGGCGACTCGTTCTTCGAGGAGTTGATGGGCGCCGAAGGAAACGAACTCGTTCGCGAGACCATGGAGCCGGTGTTCGACTTCATCGACCGCAACCGCGAGCGGCCGTTCTTCATCTGGTTCGCGCCTTCTTTGCCGCACGTACCGTTCGACGCGCCCTACACCTACAGGAAGTACTATCAGGACATGGACATCTCGGAGTCGGCCAAGCTCTACTATGCCAACCTCACCTGGTGGGACGATGGCGTGGGAAGGTTGCTTGACCACGTCGAAAGCCGCGGGCTCATGGACGATACCCTGTTTGTATTCATCAGCGACAACGGCTGGGAGCAGGACGCCCATGTGGAGTACAAGTCGGACGAGGATGCTGACATTGCCTACAATTTCCTGCTCGGCAACGGCGGTCCGCTGGGCAAGAACGGGCTGTACGACCAGTCATTCCGCTCGCCGTTGATCTTCTACTGGAGAAACCGCATACAACGTTCCTTCAATTCATCGAGTCTGGTCTCCTCCATGGATATTGTGCCGACGATCCTGGACCTGGCGGGTGTCGATGTTCCGCACGGGCTGCCCGGCCAGTCGTTGCTGCCGCTGATCGAAGGGCGATCCATGCCGGAGCGGACTCACCTCGTCGGATACACGGACAATCGGCGTTCGCAGACCACGCCCATGGGCGAGCGTTCGGAGGGTTATTACGTGCGCACGCATCGTTGGCAGTATTACTGGTATGCGGATACGGATGAAATGGTCCTCTACGACGTCACCGTCGACCGCCGGGCCGAGCGCAACGTCGTGGAGGAATACCCCGGGCTGGTGGCCGAGTTCCAGGGTCTGATCGAGGCCTGGAAGCAGGACATGGGCATGACCGCGCCCATTGCCATCTACGAGTGAGCGAAAACGGTCGCCAGACGCCGGGAGCATGTTGAAGTGAACGAATGGTGGCGCAACGCCGTCATTTACCAGATCTATCCGCGCAGCTTCCGGGACAGCGACGGCAGCGGCACGGGCGATCTGCGGGGAATCACCACCCGGATGGACTACATTCAGGCGCTCGGAGTGGACGCGATCTGGATTTCGCCCTTCTTCAAGTCCCCGATGAAGGATTTCGGCTACGACGTGAGCGATTACCGCGCGGTCGATCCGATGTTCGGTAACCTGGAGGACTTCGACAGGTTGCTGGGGGAGGCCCACCGTCGCGGCATCAAGGTCATCATCGACCAGGTGCTCAGCCACACCTCCGACCGCCATCCGTGGTTTCTGGAAAGCCGGGAAGACCGGACCAACGACAAGGCCGACTGGTACGTATGGGCCGATGCGAAGCCCGATGGCAGCCCGCCCAACAATTGGCTGTCGGTGTTCGGGGGCGTCGCCTGGCAGTGGGAGCCACGCCGCCGCCAGTATTACCTGCACAACTTCCTGGCAAGCCAGCCGGATCTGAATTGCCACAACCCGGCTGTGCGCCGGGCCGGCCTCGAAAACCTCGAGTTCTGGCTTGAGCGTGGGGTGGACGGTTTCCGCCTGGATGCGGTGAATTTCTGCATGCACGATCCGCAATTGCGCGACAACCCTGCCAAACCGGTCGCCGAACACGAATTTCTCAGCGGCGGCGAGGTTGGCTCACCGTACTCCATGCAGGTGCACCGTTTCGACCATACACACCCGGACAACCTCCTGTTCATGGAAGAGATTCGGGGCCTGCTCGATCAATACGACGCGGTGGCCCTGGGAGAAATCGGTTCGGAGCGCTCGGCGGAAGTCATCGGCGAATACACCCGCGGCAACCGCCGCCTCCACATGGCCTACAGCTTCGACCTGATGGGTCCGGACGGCTCGGCGCGCAACATCAAGCAGACCGTGGAATCGCTGCAGCGCAAGGTCAGGGATGGCTGGTGCTGCCTGGCGATCGGCAATCACGACGTGCAACGCGTCGCCAGCCGCTGGACAGCCAATACACCCAATGCGGCGTCGGCCAAACTGTTCTCCATCTTGCTGAGCGGCCTGCGGGGCACCGTGTGCATCTACCAGGGCGATGAACTGGGGTTGCCGGAATCGGACGTGCCCTACGAAAGCCTTCAGGATCCCTACGGGATCAACTTCTGGCCGGTCTACAAGGGCCGGGACGGGTGCCGCACGCCGATGCCGTGGCAGGAGGATGCGCCGCACGCCGGGTTCTCGAGCGCGACGCCCTGGTTGCCCGTCGACGCCGGTCACTTCGCATTGGCGGCGGATCGGCAGACCGGCGACCCGGACTCCGTCTATGAATGCGTCCGGGATTTTCTCCGCTTCCGAAAACGCCAGCCGGCGTTGCTGCACGGGGAACTCGACTTCCTCCCCGTGCGCCATAACGTATTGACCTATACGAGATCCACGGCCGGCCAGACCCTGTTGCTGTCCTTCAACCTCGACGGCGAAATTCGCCGCATTGACCGGACCGAGCTGGATTCCCTGAACGGCGCCAACCTGGTGAAACTCGACGGATACAAGGCACCGCAGGGCGAGATCGCGGGCGAGGCGCTGCTGTTGCCGCCTCGCTCGATGCTGATCGCGGAGGTCCGCTGAACCGAATGGGTGGTCAGATGGCGCCCGCCTTCGAATGGTCCAATCGATGGAGTTCACCCCATCGGATGGACAGGCTGGGCGAACTTTCCCGGCTCCGACTGCTTCAGGCCGGGCCGCAGGAATCCCGTATGATCAATTCGGGTTGGATCAACTGCGATTCGACGTGCTCTCCACGGACCAGTCGCAGCAGGGTGTCCACCATCATCCCCCCTGCCTTGGTCGTGTTCTGCCGCACGGTGGTCAGCGCGGGTGACGTGTGCGTTGCCGAGGGAAGGTCGTCAAACCCGAGTATCGACACGTCTTCCGGCACACGCAATCCATTCTCTCGAACCGCCTGGACGGCGCCGAAAGCGGTCAGGTCACTGCTGCAGAAGATCGCACTGAAGCCGCTTCCTCGGGCAAACAGTCCCTGCGCCGCGAGAAAGCCGCTGTGCGTGGATGAGCGGGACGATGCCTGAAGTGCCGGGTCCGCGCTCAATCCCGCTTGTCGCAACGCGTGGCGGTAGCCCTTGTGGCGGTCCTTGAATTCCGGGCAGTCATCCGAGATCTCGCCAAGAAAGGCGATGCGCGTATGGCCGAGTTCAAGCAGGTGCCGGGTCGCAATGTAGCCGCCGTGCTGATTGTCGCATCCGACAAAGTGACCGGGCTGGCCTTCGATGACAGGACCCCAGGTCAGTACATGGGCGTTGTCGAGCAGTTCGATCTTGCGGATGTAGTCGGTGTAGCCGCCGTAGCCCAGCAGAATGATGCCTGCGGCCTTGTTGCTGTTCTGATAGTCGACGATCCAGTTCTTGCTCAGTTGCTGAAACGAAAGCAGCACATCGTAGTTTCTTGCCGCCGCCGCCCGCGTGATGCTGGCCAGCATCGATACGAAGAACGGATTGATGTCGGAGTCCATGCCCGACTCTTCGTGCACCAGCATGGCGATCGTGCGGCTGTGCTGGGAGCGCAGGCTGCTGGCGCTGCGGTCCACCTTGTAATTGCGTTCCCTGGCGATGCGCTGGATTCTGCGGCGGGTCTCGGGATTGACCAGCGGACTCCCGCGCAGGGCGCGGGAGACGGTGGACTGGGACACGCCCGCGAGCGCGGCTATTTCAATCGAGGTCACCTTGCGCATGACGCGGACTCGGGCCAAAGCCAGACGGTAGCAGAATTCTGGCGGTGGTTCCTGTTCCACGGTGGCCCAACAGCTTTGTACCTGGACGATATCTCCGTCCTGCCGACATGATCTTGACTATAGGTGTAATGCAATGATCCCAAGTACATTCAGGTCGACGTTGGATACAGCCGGATTGATCACCGTGATGGTTGCGTCGTGCGTCCTGGCAATCCCGCCGGACGCATCCGCCCAGACAGCCACGTTTCGCAACCCGATCCTTCGGGGCGGTTATCCGGATCCGTCCATCACCCGCGTGGGCGAGGACTATTTCATCGTCAACTCCTCGTTCGAATACTTCCCCGGGTTGCCCATTCACCACAGCACGGATCTTGTGAACTGGGAACTCGCCGGATACGGCATCCACAACCCGGACTTTTACCGTGACGAGGTCAACCTCGTGGACGTGCAATCCGACGGCGGCATCCACGCCCCGTCCATCCGTTGGCACGACGGGCTGTTCCACATCATCACCACCAATGTCTATGACCCCGGAGACGGTGAGCCGACCCGAATGGTGAATTTCATCATCACAGCCGAGGAAGCGGCCGGGCCATGGTCGGAGCCGCAGGTCATCGAGGGCGCGCCGGGCATCGATCCCGACATTTTTTTCGACGACGACGGCAGGGTCTGGTACGTGGGCAACCACGCGCCCGCGGACCCGGAATTTCCTGGCCAGGGGGAAATCTGGTTGCAGGAACTTGATCCCGACAACTGGCGGCTCGTAGGCGAGCGGCACTTCTTGTGGCGCGGTGCCTGCGGTGGCACTTGGGCTGAAGGGCCACACATCTACAAGCGCGACGGACGATACTACCTGCTGATAGCCGAGGGGGGCACCAGCTACAACCATGCGGTCATGATCGCGGTCAGTGACGAAATCACCGGGCCGTACATCCCAAACGACCGCAATCCCATTCTTACGTCGCGGAATCTGTCCTACAGCAACTGGGTGCACAGCACCGGGCATGCGGACCTGGTTGAACTGGCGGACGGCCGTTGGTCCATGGTCGCGCTGGGAAAGCGCAGCGACGAACAGGGCGAATCCAATATGGGTCGAGAAACCCATTTGCTGCCGGTCGTCTGGGAACGCGAGCCGTTCCCGTGGAAGGAGGTCAGATACGAGTGGCCGGTCGTGGCGCCGGATACGGGCCGCGTTGAACGGCAGACTCCGCTGCCCTTCAGAGGCTCGGCGCAATATAGAAACGATGCGTTCGCCGACGATTTCGATACCGGAGTGCTCGACCTTCAATGGAATTTCCGACGCGTGCCCTTGTCGGGCATCTACTCGCTGGACGAGCGGCCCGGGTATCTGCGTCTATATGCTCATCCGGACTCGATCGCCTATCGGGGCCGCGCCGCGCTGCTGGGCGTGCGTCAGCAAGAGAGCGATTTCGAATACAGCGCGAGGATGGCTTTTTCGCCCCGGCAGGACCACGTCGAGGCCGGCATCAGCCTGTTCCAGAAGGACGACAACTACCTGAATTTCACGGTGATCAGGCGTGGCGGCACCAACGTTCTGCGGTTGGTCCTGGCGGAAGGCGGCCTGGATCCGCGCATTGTGGACGAGCGTGTGCTGGAGGGCTACGGCGGCGATATCGTGTTGAGGGTCGTATCCGAGGACAGCCGGTATCGGTACGGGTATTCCCTGGATCGGGGCAACAGCTTCGCCGCATTTGCCGAAACCGATGCCGCCCGGTTGCTGAGCCGGGGTTATACGGGTGCCTATCTTGGCATTTACAGTAGCGGAAACGGCGTGGATTCGGCGGCATTTGCCGACTTTGACTGGGTGCGATACAAGGGATTCGAGAGGCTGTAGCCGGGTCGCGGCGCATGAATACGTATGCATGCCGTCCGCCCGCTTTTCGTGCAAGCCTATAATTCCAAGGTTGACAGACACCAGGTTATTGGAGGGGATCCATGAAGCCGAATCCCGCGCTGGCCGGTTCATTTCCGGCTCGTTTTCTTGTGTCCGGTGCCATTCTAGGCCTGAGCATTGCCGGCTACGCCCAAGACGCCGACGATGTGGCCGAGATTGAGGAAATTGTGGTTACCGCCAAGTTCCAGCGGAGCCTCGCCAGCGCCATCGCGCAGAAGCAGCTGGCAGACACTCAGATTGAAGCCATCGGACTTGAGGACATCGGCGTGCTGCCGGCGGTATCGATCGCCGATGCCATCGCCACCTTGCCTGGTGTCGCCGGTGCTCGCACGGACGACGGCAACATCAGTCAACTCTCTGTACGGGGTACCACGGACTTGGCGGTGGGCCTTCTGAACGGTCGCGAACAAGTCACGGTCGCTTCCACGCGCAACGTGGAATACGCTCTCTATCCACCCAGCGTCATGTCGTCGGTGCAAATCCACAAGACTCCCATGGCCAGTTTGCCGGAGGGCGGGCTGTCCGGAACGATCAACATGAACACGATCCGGCCGCTGGATTTCGACGAGCGCTCCACCACGGTCAACGCCGAGTTGTCGAGCTACGCGCTGGCAGGCGATGTCCTGGGCGGCAACGATGCTGGCGGGCAGGGCAGCCTCACCTACATCGATCAAATATCCGATGGCTTCGGTGTGGCGTTGGCTGCATCCTATGCCAGCGAACTGCTGGGCCGCGACGGCGACGTGACACCATTCGACTGGCAACCGTTCGCGGGCGGGTTTGGAATGGCGGCGGATGTTGACGGTGACAGCGTTTTTGGCGAGGCGGTTGTGCCTGCCGGCTTCAACATCGCCGCCGCAGGAGGCGTGGAGGAGCGCACCAGCGTTTTCGCGGCTCTGCAGTGGAGCACGGACAGCGTCGACATCAATTTCGACCTGTTGACCTCGAACCGCAAGCAGGATTTCGAGAACTACGGCGTCAATTTCATCGGCCTGACCGGTCGGTCCTGGGCGCTGGCCGATCCGCAAATCAACGTTCGAGACGGCTTCACAACGGCAGACGGTGTGCCGTTCGAGGAGTACCACCAGGCAACAATTACCGTACCGGGCACCAACGCCAGCGGATTCGGCAGCGGCGGCAGTTCGTCGTATGCCCAGGAAACCATCATCGACCAGGACATACTCAGCACGGGCCTCAACGTCAGTATGCATGGCGACGATTGGACGGTTGAGGGCGACCTGAGCCACTCTTCGGCGGAGAACGTATTCGACGGTGTGTGGGCGACCGCTCATCACGCGCCCACGGGGGGATTCGGCGGTCCGGTGTTCACGCTTACCTATTCGGCTCTGGGCAACACGCCGACGCTGAGCGTGGCAGAAGACATGGAGAACCCCTCAATCTGGGTGCCCCGTCAGTTCGAGTACAACGACTTTGCGCATGATGATGGGCAAACGGCGCTACGCCTTGAGGCTGACCGTGAACTGAACGATTCCGGCTTGACCGGATTCTCTTTCGGCGCGCGCTTCGTGCAACGCGAGAAGGTGTACGAGCGCATCAACAACAGGTTCAATTCCGCCTACGTTCCCGACGATCCGAACCTTGTGCTGGATAGCTCCTTCGTCCGCGGTATCCTGACCCCGGACAACGGGCCGGCCTTCATCGCCTGGGATGTGGCGCAGATCCAGAGTCGCTTTACCGGAATGATGCCCCAGTCCGATGCCGCCTTGCCGGCACCGCTTGCCCGCAACACGCAATTGGCGGAGTCCGGTTCGGTCGAGGAGGACAGTTTTTCCGCGTTTGCGCAGCTGGACTTCGATGGCGTCTGGGGCAACGTGCCGGTGAGTGGAAATCTTGGGCTGCGCTACGTAAGCACTGACCTGGTCGCGCCCGGCTGGACGACACCGCAGCGTGACTTGGTTCCGGCGACACCGATTCGACCCGGGAACAGCTACGATGAGGCTCTGCCGAGCGTAAACCTGGCATTCGATATTGCGGACGATCAACGCCTTCGAGCCGGCATCAGCCGTGTTCTGAACCGCGCGCCGCTGGATGACATGCGTTCGTCGGAACAGATCTTCATAAGCGGTTTTGGTGCCAACGGCAACGCGGGCAATCCGATGCTGGAGCCAACCGTCGCCAACCAGGTTTCGCTGTCGTGGGAGTGGTACCCGGCCGACGCCACTTCGTTCGTGATTGCCGCCTACAACCTGGACCTAGAAAGCTTCATCGGCACGGAGTTCATCGTCAGGGAGGTTATCGATGTCGGCAACAATCCGGTCGATGTTACCTTCCAGTCCACCGGCAATGGCGACGGTGGCTATGTTCGCGGAGTGGAGTTTGCAGCCAATACCACGTTCGGGTTCGTCAGTCCGTCATTGGACGGGCTGGGAACGAGCTTCAATTACGCGGTGACGGACTCCGATGTGCTGCCCGTTGCTCCGGGCGGGCAGGGCGTGGCGCTGACCGGATTGTCCGAAGACGTTTGGAACCTCGCGCTTTGGTGGGTCGGGGGCAATGTAGAGGCGCGCATCGGTTGGGACTACCGCAGCGCGTACGTCGAGCCGAACGTGTTCGGCAACTTCCTGCACGTGGATGACACCCTGCTGACCAGTTTCCAGATCTCGTATGACTTCAGCGAGGACTTCCGAATCGGCCTGTTTGGCCGGAACGTGGGCGACGAGGTTCGCCGAAAATACACCTTCAACATTCCCGAGCGGACTGAGTTCAACAACTTCTACCGGGAGACTTACGGCCTTAAGCTCTTCTACCAGTTCTAGGTACAAGGGGCGCGCGCCCCGGTGAGGTTCGCGCGATGGCAAGGCGTTTCCGGGTGTTTGCCGATATGGCGGTCTGCCGAAAGCGTGGTGCGCTGCGCGGTGAGCATCGCCTCGGAATGCTTGGTTTCGCCTTCGTCATGGCGGCAGGATGTGGCGGCGGATCCGGTGGTGGCTCCCCAAGCCTGATTGGCGACGATGGCGCGCCGCCGCCGGTGACGCCATCGCCGCCGCCTGTGGATGCCACGGCGTCCTTTGTCGACGTGACGGCCGCATCCGGAATCGGCTTCACGGTCGGCTACTCCCGGTCACTGCGCAATCCCGAGGTGGAGTACATACTGCCCAGCGGTGCGGCGGCGGGCGACTACGACAATGACGGCGACATCGACCTGTTCATCGTTCGCGGTGACAACGGGCCGAATCTCCTTTATCGCAATCTGGGCAACCTGGTATTCGAGGATGTCGCTGCCCAGGCCGGTGTGGCGTGGACCAGGTCCACGGTCGAGAATTATCGCCACGGGTCGCCCGCGTTCGCGGATATGGACGGCGACGACGATCTGGACCTGTTGCTGCCGGGACTCGATGGCGATCCCACGCTCGTTTTCGCGAACAACGGTGACGGCATGTTCACCGACGTATCCGTCGGTTCAGGGCTTGATCGGATGCGGTCCGAATACAGCATGTCGCCCGCGTTCGGCGACTATGACCAGGACGGCGACCTGGACCTGATGTTCGGGCACTGGGGCTCACTCCGGGACTTTGTCAACGGTCCGGGCGACACCGAGCACCTGTGGCGCAACGACAGTGATGGCACGGGCATACGGTTCACCAGCGTCAGCGAAGCGAGCGGCATCGCGCCGTCGGTCGTTGTCAACACGGATCCTCGGGTGACGCAGCGGACCTTCGACAATACCTTCACACCCACCTTCGCGCGCATCAACGACGATGCCTTGCCGGACATACTCGTCGTGGCCGATTTCAATTCCACGCAGGTCTATATCAATAACGGCGACGGTACGTTCAGCAATGTCACCGACTACGATGTGATCATCGACGGTAACGGTATGGGCTCGGCCTTGGGTGATTTCGACGGCGATGGGGACCTGGACTGGTTTGTGAGCAGCATTCGCGCCGTGGGCGAGGACGTGCCGACGCACCTGTCGCGGGTCGGCAACCGCCTGTACCGTAACGATGAGGGCTTCTTTGTCGACGTAACGGCCGAAGCCGGCGTCACGGAAGGTGGTTGGGGGTGGGGGAGCTGCTTCCTCGATTTTGAAAACGACGGCGACCTGGACATATACCACACCAATGGCTGGCCGGAATGGGATGAGTACGGAGGGTTCAGCGCCGACAGGTCCAGGGCGTTCGTATCCAACGGTGACGGAACCTTCACGGAGCGTGCCGAGGCGATCGGACTTGACGACGCCGAACAGGGGCGCGGCATTGTCTGCGCGGACTTTGACAACGACGGAGACACCGATATCCTGCAACTGCATATGAGCGACTCAAACGCCGCAACGCTCTGGATGAACGAGTCTTCCAACAACTGGTTGAGCGTGAAGCTGCGCGGAGCGGGGCCTAATTCCGGGGCCGTAGGTGCCCGCGTCGTCGCCACCGTCGCGGGCGAAAATCATCTCCGTGAGGTTGTTCTGGGCAGCAATTTCGCCTCCCACAATCCTGTTGGCCAGCTGTTCGGATTGGGTTCGAACACTCAGGTGGATACGTTGACCGTGGAGTGGCCGGACGGCGAGCAGACCGTCTTGCGGGCGCTCGCCGCCAACCGCGAATGGGTCATCGACCATCCCGAACGATGATCGACCGGCGCAGCGTTGCCCCGCAGGTGCTGGTGGCAGCGCTTCTGACTGGCTGCGGCGGATCAGGTGGAAGCGGCGATCCCGGAAGCGGCGTCGGTCTGGTTCCAATTCCAGTGCCGGTGCCGCCGGGGCCCGTGGCGGCACGGCAGTGGAACGACCTGTTGCTCGATGCCATTCGCAACGATTTCGCACGCCCTACGGTTCATGCCCGGAATCTGTTTCACATGTCCGCGGCGATGTATGACGCCTGGGCCGTCTACGCGGATACGGAGTCAACGTACCTGCTCGGCCGGCGGATAGGGGATTTCAGCTGCGAGCTGGAGGACTTCACCCGACCGGGCGACGTGAGCGCCGCCAGGGAGGAGGCGATGAGTTTCAGTGCCTATCGCCTGATTGCGCACCGGTTTGCCGGTTCGCCGGGTATCGCCGACACCAGGCGGTCGTCGAACCTCCTGATGGAGGAATTGGAGTTCGACCCGGAACAGACTTCGACCGACTACATCTCGGGATCCGCTGCAGCCCTCGGCAACCACATCGCCGACTGCTACATCCGCTTCGGATTGCAGGATGGCGCCAACGAGGAGAACAACTACGCAATCACCGGCTATTCGCCCGTCAACCCGGGTATCGACCCGACCTCGCCGGGAAATCCCGACATGGTCGATCCAGACCGGTGGCAGCCCGTTGCCTTGCCGGTCTTCATCGATCAGGCGGGCAATCGGCTGGAGGACGGCGTTCCCCCCTTCCTCGGCCCGGAATGGGGACGGGTCGAGCCGTTTGCGCTTCAGGAGTCCGACCTCGCGATCCACCGTCGCGACGGTGTCGACTATTACGTCTACCACGATCCGGGTCCGCCGCCCCGCCACCGGGGACCGGAATCCGGCCAATACAGGCGGGGATTCGCGATGGTGGCGGTCTGGTCCTCCCATCTGGACCCAAGCGATGGCGTGATGATCGACATTTCTCCCGCGAGTACGGGCAACGTGCTTCGCTATCCGTCAGGCGCCGAGGAATACGAGGCCTTCTATGATTTTTTCGAGGGCGGCGATGCGGGGCTGGGGTACGCGAGCAATCCGGTGACCGGCGCCCCGTACACCCGGCAGCTCGTGCCCCGCGGAGACTACACTCGCGTACTTGCCGAATTCTGGGCGGACGGTCCGGATTCGGAGACGCCGCCCGGGCACTGGTTCGGAATTCTCAACGAAGTGGCCGATCATCCCCTGCTTGAAATGCGGTTCCAGGGAACGGGGCCGCCAATGGATCCGCTGGAATGGTATGTCAAGTCGTACTTTGCGCTCGGGGGTGCCATGCATGATGCGGCCATAGCCGCTTGGGGCCTGAAGGGTTGGTACGATTACGTGCGTCCCCTCTCGGCGGTCCGGGCAATGGCGGATCGGGGCCAGAGTTCCGATCCGTCCGACCTCTCCTACTCGGAAGATGGCATACCGCTATTCCCCGGCTATATCGAACTGGTTCGACCCGGCGATCCGGTCGGCGGCGGAGATTCTGCGCATGTGGGCAAGATCAAGATACGGGCGTGGCGCGGCACCAATTTCGTGGACGATCCCACGGCGGATACTGCCGGTGTGGACTGGATCCTGGCCGAGCGTTGGGTGCCGTACCAGCGTCCCACATTCGTGACGCCGCCGTTTGCGGGCTATGTGTCCGGGCACTCGACGTTTTCGCGCGCGGCGGCCGAAGTGCTCACGGAACTGACCGGCAGCGAGTACTTTCCGGGCGGCATGAGCGAATTTCGAATTTCCGCCAACGATTTTCTTGTGTTCGAGCGCGGCCCCAGTGTGGACCTGACCCTGCAGTGGGCTACCTATCGAGATGCCGCCGATCAGACCAGCCTGTCTCGTATCTGGGGCGGCATCCATCCGCCGGCCGACGACATGCCGGGAAGGCTGATTGGTGAGCGGGTGGGCCGGGACGCCTTTGCCCGCGCCAGTGACTACTTCAACGGTGTACCGTAGTTCAGGCTGCTAGAATGCGACCCTCCGGCATTCTCGCCGGCCTTAGCGGGGCCTGCATCATGTTGAACACTCGAACTGCGCGTCTGGCCTTGGCGGCATCGGTTACCGTCATTTTTTCCGCCCAGCCCGTGGCGGCAGTGGAAATTCCTGACCCCGATGCGGTGGACGCTGTGATCGACGGGTTCGTGGAAGGCGGCTATTACCCCTTCATTTACGTGCGACTGGAGGACCGCGACGGCAACGTCGCTTACGAGCACGGTGCGGTCAATCGCGAGCTTCTGCCCGATGCCGATATCAACGGCAGGACGTGGATCCGGATCTGGTCCATGAGCAAGATTGTCACCATCACCACGGTCCTCGACCTGGTCGAGGACGGCATCCTCAGCCTCGAAGATCCGGTGGTGGACTACATTCCCGAATTCGCGGACTTGCGCGTCGCGGTGACCGACGACGGCAGGAATCTGAGCGAAGTGGAGCGGGAAGACGGGGCTTCAGCCTGCCCGTATGCCCTGGTGCCCGTCGACACCGTGATGACGGTTCGCCACCTGATCAATCACGAGGCCGGGTTCTACTACGCCACCACCGATATTCCGTGCCTGGACGCCGGGCTCAATGAGCGAAACGTGGCCGTCGCGGCCGATACCGATGACTTTATCGATCGGCTGGCGGGATTGCCGCTCGTTCAGCAGCCGGGAGCTCGATACCATTACGGGACCAACACCACCGTGCTGGGCATGGTGGCCGAGCGGGCGGCGAACAAGAGCCTCAAGCAGCTCGTGGAGGAGCGGCTGACCGGTCCCTTGGGCATAGAGGGTTTGCGGTACGGGTTGCCTGCGGATGCTGAATTGCTGCCGAAGATCAGCGGCCGGGATGGCGAGTTGCGGGTTGCCCTCCCCGGGGAGTTGGACATCTTCGGCGCAGACGTGCCGGGGTATGAACCGGGACATCCGCTTTATCTCGGCGGCGAGGGCATGCTGGCGACGGCGGACGGATACAGCGATTTCCTTCGCATGCTCCTGAATCACGGTACGCTCAACGGACACCGTTTCCTGGAGACGGCCACGGTCGAAGACATCTATGCGCCGCATACGCTGCTTGGCAGCCCCGAAGGCCACAACGGATTCAATCTCTGGGTTCCCGGGGAAGCGATGCGGGCCCGAGGCGAGGGCGAGGCCGGGATCTGGATCGGCGGCGGGTACGAGGGTACCCATTTCTGGGTGGACCCGAAGCGCGAGTTCGTCGCCGTCATCATGTCGCAACTGTTCTGGGTTCCCGAGGGCGGCGGCGGGCGCGACGCCGCGATCCGGGCTGAACTCTATCGGCAGTTCTGGGCGGAGGAAGCCGATTGAACGCGCCGTTCATCGTCCTCATCAGCTGCATCGCCACGATCGGCGGATTCCTTTTCGGATTTGACAGCGGGGTCATCAACGGCACCGTAGACGGTCTGCGGCTCGCCTTTCAGTCCGACAGCGTCGGGACGGGCTTCAACGTGGCGTCAATGCTGCTCGGTTGCGCGGCCGGAGCGTTCTTTGCGGGCCGTCTGGCCGACATCATCGGGCGCCGAACACTGCTCATCTTGGCGTCGGTCTGTTTCGTGGTCAGCGCCTGGGGTTCCGGAATCGCGGGAAGTTCCATCGAATTCGTGATCTACCGCGTGCTGGGGGGCATGGCGGTGGGGGCCGCCAGCGTGATCGCGCCGGCCTACATTGGCGAGGTTGCGCCGGCCCGTTACCGGGGCAGGCTGATCACCATTCAGCAGATCGCCATCATCACGGGGCTCTTCAGCGCGTTTGTGAGCAACTATCTGTTGGCCGGCGTCGCTGGCGCGTCGACTGCCGAGTTGTGGTTGGGGTTCGAGGCCTGGCGCTGGATGTTCTGGATCGAGATCGGTCCGGCCGTATTGTTCTTCATAGGCTTGCTGTTCATTCCCGAAAGCCCCCGATACCTGGTGATCGGCGGAAAAACGGAGACTGCCCGTGAGGTCCTGACAAGGCTCTATGGGGCCGAACGTGGCCCAGCCAAGCTCGCGGAAATCGACGAGTCGCTGGCGGAGGATCACCACCGCCCAAGATTCTCGGATCTTGTCGACAGTACCACGGGCCGCGTTCGCAAGCTCGTGTGGGTCGGCATTGGCCTTGCGACGTTCCAGCAGCTGGTCGGCATCAACGTGGTCTTCTACTACGGCGCCGTGCTCTGGCAGTCGGTGGGTTTTTCGGAGAGCGACGCGCTGCTGATCAACGTCATCTCCGGTGCTGTCAGCATCGCTGCCTGCCTGATCACCGTCAGCCTGATCGACCGGATCGGCAGAAAACCGCTGCTGTGGATCGGCTCGGTCGGTATGGCCGTCACCCTGTCCGCCATGGCGCTGGCGTTCTCCAGCGCTTCCCTGGATGCCCAGGGCACACTGCAGTTGACGGATGCCATGGGGACGGTCGCGCTGGTTGCGGCCAATCTGTACGTGTTCTTCTTCAACGCCTCCTGGGGGCCGGTGATGTGGGTCATGCTCGGCGAGATGTTCCCCAACCAGATCCGGGGTTCCGGCCTCGCCGTCAGCGGCCTCGCGCAGTGGGGATCGAACTTCGGGATCACCATGACATTCCCCATCCTGCTCGCCAGCATCGGACTGATGGGCGCGTATTCGCTGTATGCGCTGGCGGCGGTTATATCGGTCTACTTCGTGGTCAGGCACGTTCACGAGACGCGCGGGCTTGAGCTGGAGGAGATGCGCGGGTAGCAAGGGAGGCATGTCAGAAGGCATGTCGGGACTTGCGCGAACCACGGCTTGTGGTCAGGATACGCGGCAGGTCCAACAGTTACGCATCCTGTTGCCAGTCAACTCAATCTTGGGAAAATCAATGAAGAATTATCTATTCGGTCTCATGACATCCCTTGCCGTCGCGCTGCCGGTGCAGGCGGCGCTCCAGGCGGGCGATGACGCCCCCTTGTTCGAAGCGACCGCCTCCCTGGCGGGCGAAGCGTTCGATTTTTCGCTTCGACTTGCCCTCGACGAGGGCCCGGTGGTGGTTTATTTCTATCCTTCGGCGTACACGCGGGGCTGCAACATCCAGGCACGCGAATTCGCCGACAACATGGAAGCCTTCAACGCCGCTGGTGCCAGCGTCATCGGGGTCTCCCTGGACAGCATCGAGCGACTCAACGATTTCTCCGCAGATCCCGAATACTGCGCCGGCAAGCTGGCGGTGGCGTCCGATGTCGGCGGCGAGATCGCAAGGTCATACGATCTGAACATTCGGGAGGGCAACCCCGAGGCGACGGATACGCGCGGTGTCATGATCGGACACGATTTTGTCGAGCGCACGACTTTCATCGTGACGCAGGACGGCAAGATCGCCGAGACCATCAGCGATCTCGCGCCAGCGGACAACGTCCTCAGATCCCTGGAGGCGGTTCAGAGCCGGTAATCGCCGGTGGTTGCGCCGGTGTGAAACGGGTTCACCCGGCGCTTCCTGATCCAATGCCTACTGGGCCAATACCTGCCGGGCGTAGTTCAGGACGCCTTCGCCGTCCACGCGGATTCGGTAAGACTCGACGAAGATCTTGCCGACGATTTCCCGTTCCGGGTTGACCACGAAAATGCCGGGATGCGGGATTCCGTAGGTCCTGTCGCCGGGCTGGTGTTCTTCGTTCAGGATTCCCAGCGCCACCATCGTCGCGGTATCGATATCCGAGAGGAAGGGGTAGGTGATTCCGTTGTCCTCGATGAACGCCTGTTGCAGTTCCGGGGCGTCGTAGGTCACCACCACGATACCGATTCCTGCCTGTTCAAAAGCATCTACGTGCTGTTGCAGCTCCACGAGCTGGTTTCGGCAGAAGGGTCACCAGTCGGCCGAGCGGACGGCGATGAAGATGGCGCCGCTATCGCCCATGAATCCGTCGATCGACGAGATCTCCTCACCATCGTACAGGGCGCGTATGGCGGGAAATTGCTCGCCGATGGCCAGTCCGGGGTCGAATCCGTCGTTGTCCTCGGTGATGAACATTTCGTCCAGGTTGGGTCCCTGGCGCTGCTGTGCCATGAGCTGGGTGCCCCAAGCAGCCGTCAGTGCTACGCATAGCGCCGCACCCATCGTCAAGGGTCGCCGGTAATGTTTCATGATGCCGCCTCCCGCCGTGCCGCTGAAGATGGATTTTCGCCGGTCTGGACTCGAACTACAAGTCAGGTCACCGAAGTCCCGGATTCGCCAATGTCTCAACGACATGTTCGGCGATGGCCAACGATGCCGTGAGGCCCGGCGATTCGATTCCGTACAGGTTCACAAGCCCCGGAATCCCATGTGCGTCCGACCCCTGGATCAGGAAATCGCCCGGCGGGTCTCCGGGTCGAATCAGCTTGGGGCGTACGCCCGCATAGCCGGGCGACAGCCGGTCGCGGTCGACTTCCGGCCAATAGCGCCGGATGGCGTCGAAGAACCTGTCCCGGCGCGACTCGTCCACCGAGTAGTCGGGCGCGTCGATCCATTGCACATCGGGCCCGAAGCGTGCCTGGCCGTGGAGATCGAGAGTGAGATGCACGCCCAATCCGCCGGGTTCCGGCACCGGGTACACGAGCCGGTCAAACGGGTGTTTGCCGCGGTAGACAAAATAATTGCCCTTCGCGAACCGGATGCGCGGAATGGAGCGGCGCGCCAGACCGTCGATACGTCGCGCGACATCCTCCGCGGACAGGCCGGCCGAGTTGACGACCGCCCGCGCGCGCAGGTCGAACGGTTCGCCCGCCGAAAGGATTTGCAGCCGGAAGCCCCTGTCTTCCACCGCTCCTCGCAGAAACTCGCAGCGCGTGGCGACGGTTCCACCGGCGGTTTCCAGATCGCCCTGGAAGGACATCATCAGGCCGTGGCTGTCGACAATTCCGGTGGAAGGGGAGACCAGGGCCGAGGCGCAGGCAAGACCGGGCACCGATTTCGCCGCCATCGCGCCGTCCACGATCTTCAGGTCGTCGACTCCACTCGCCTCTCCCAGGGCCTGGATCGCCTGGAGCTCCGCTTGCTGGGCCTCGCTCGTCGCGACGATCAGTTTGCCGCAGCGCCGATGGCGGATCGATCTGTCCCGGCAGTGGCGATACAGCAGTTCCTTGCCACGAACGCACAGCTTCGCCTTCAGGCTGTCGGGGGGATAGTGGATGCCCGCGTGAATGACTTCCGAATTGCGCGACGAGGTTTCTTCGCCGACCCCGTCATTGCGTTCGATCACGAGTACTTCGCTGCCGCCGATGGCCAGCTCGCGGGCGATGGCCAGCCCCACCACGCCCGCGCCGATCACTACCACATCCTGCGGTCCCATGGGCCGATACTAGCAATTCCGCGCAGGTTCGCGGCTACCGCCGACGGCCCGCTCGGCTCTAGCGCGCTTTCGTTATCTGATCCTGTGCAAGTGCCTTGCCAGGTTGCCCTCCGCCGTATCGGTCGGAAACAATCGCCTCACGTTGTGAAGATACACAAAGCCCTGCCGTCGATGTTCCACGGCTCGCAAGTACAAGGTGTTCTCGCGATAGCGGGTATTGCGGCTCGGGTCGACCGCCACGAGGATCCGGTCGCCGGGGATGAAGGTGTCCACATCGAAGCCGAGCGCGGTCAGTTCCCGCACGTTATCCATCTCCAGCGTCCAGGTTTGCCCGATCCGTACCTCATCCGTCACCTGGCCGTCCGGGATATCGGTTATTTGAACGAGGATCAGCGGATGTGGACTGATCAACTCGAATTCCTGAACTTCCACCTCGACCGTGAAACGTTTCCGATCGTCGTACACGCCGATGACGGAGTGGTGGCCCACCGCAGTCAGGCCCCACAGCAGGATGACCGCGGATGTCAACAACCGATACATTTGAGTTTGCGAGTCTTTCGCCCCCTTCCGGCGTTCCGCGGATGTGTTCGATTGCGTGGTCACCCTGCCTATGCCAGGGCCACGGCCTCCGCGATGTTGTCGAGCGCCTTGCGGACCAGCAGACGGGAGGTGGCGAGATTCATGCGCATGTGGCCGGCACCGCCCGCCCCATAGCCGCTGCCCGGATTCAGGTAGACCCGGGCGTTGTTGCCGAACCAGCGCTGCATGACCTGCTCGGCCGTGACGATGGACCCCGAAGTGCTGTTTTCATCGTCCGCCATCTCCTGGGCGCCAACCCTCTGCGCGAGTTCGCTCACGTCCAGCCACGCCAGGTAGGTTCCCTGGGGTTTGGAGTACCTGATCGACGGTACATTTTCCCGCAGGTAGCCTTCCACGAAGTCATGGTTGGCGTCGATGTAGGCTACCACCTGGTCAAGCCAGTCGTCGCCTTCGATGAGTGCGGCCCGGTTGGCCTCCATGCCCAGGGTGCTCAGGTCGGCCCGCGTATAGGAGCGTGCGCGTTCGAGCAGGCCGGGATCGGTCGAGAAGTACCATGCGGCCTTCATCGCGGCGAGGCTGAAGGACTTGCTTGCGCCCTTGAAGGTCAGGCTGTTGGCGACGATTTCCCGGTCGGGAAGGCTGGCGAATGGCGTATAGCGGTTGCCCTCGGTAACGAAATCGCAGTGAACCTCGTCGGCGAGCACGACGACCCGGTGCCGGAGGCAGATTTCGCCCATGCGCAGCAAGTCTTCTTCCGACCAGCAGTTGCCCGTCGGGTTCTGAGGATTGCACAGCAGGAAGGCGTTGGTCCGGGCGGCGCGACGCTCGAAGTCCTCCCAGTCTATGGAGTAGCGGCCTTCCACGACCCGCATCCGACTCTCTTCGGCGACCGTGCGCGTCAGGCGCAGGGAGAAGTTGTAGAAGCCGTCGTAGGTGGGTGTGTTCAACAGCACCCTTGAGCCGGGAGGGGAAAAGGCCCGAAGAGCGGCGATCAGCCCCGCGTGCACGCCCGAGGTGAGTTCGATGGATTCCGGATCGATCGCAAGGCCGTAGCGACGTTGATTCCAGTCCACGATCGCCTGGGTGTACGAATCGGGCCTCTCCAGATAGCCCCAGTTCTCGTGCTCGCAGCGTTTCGCCAAGGCGTTCGTGATGCAGGGCGCGGCGCGGAAGTCCATGTCGGCGATTCCCATGCCGACCTCGATCTCCCCGTCGACTCCCCTGATGGGCCGGTCCCACTTGATACTTTCGCTGCCCCTGCGGTCGTAGATTTCGTCGAAATCGAAAGTCTCTCGGGAACTGGAGGCCGGACGCCCTTGCGCGCCCGCCAGGCTCGATCGTCCCCCGATGGCGCCAAGCGCCGCCGTCATGCCCGTTCTCTTCAGGAAGGTCCTGCGGCTGAATTCATGGAGTGTCGGCATGCTGTTCTCCCTGCGGTCAATCGAGGATGCGTCCGATTCTACGTCAGTTGGCATTGAGTCGGAGGGTTGAAGGACTCGCCCAACGCGCTGCATGCGCTGATGACGGAAAATTCGGTTATCCGGAATTGAGGCATGATGATCAGCGTTCATCCGGCAGGGCATATGCCAACAGCTCCGCGCCGTAGCCTCGGCCGCTGGCCGCGACAACCACGTACTGCCTGTCGTCGAGCATGTACGTCATCGGCGCTCCGGATTGCGGCGCCGGCATGTACACGGCGCCGACATCGTCGCCCGTTGCCTTGTCGTACGCGCGGAGCATGGCGCCGCGTCCGTGGGGTGTGGTGACAAAACCGTTCTCGCCGGCGATCAGCAGCGTCGAGGTGGCCAGGACACCGCCGCGACCCGGCCGCCCGGTGCGCGGAATCTCCAATCCTTCCAGCAGTGGATGGTTGCGTACCTCGTCGGGCGTATCGCCGTGGGGAACCTGCCAGACGATATTGCCCGTGTTCATGTCGTAGGCGGTGATGCGCGCGTACGGCGGCTTGAGCAGGGGCAGCCCCTGGACGGTGGGTGTGGCGCCCATGCCGCTGACGGGCGCAAGGTCAAGGGCCGGGTCCTGGACGACGCCCAGGATGTAATTCATGTCCGAATGCTCACCGCCCGGGACAAGGCCGATGGCCGACACCAGGGTTTGGGACTGGATGTAGAGCATGCCGGTTTCCGGATCATACGATGCACCCGGCCAGTTGGCGCCGCCTGTTGACGAGGGAACCATCAGCATGGCCAGCGGGCCTTCCCATCGGCTCACCACCGGCGGCGTGAACATCGGTCCGATCTTGTAGCGGGAGACGATCTCGATGGCCTCGGCCCTGAGTTGGGGAGTGAAGTCGATCAGGTCGTCCACGGACACTCCCTGAAGGTCGTGGGGCGGCGGCCAGGTGACGAACGGTTGAGTCGGGCTTGTGCGTTCGCCCGGAACGTCCGACGCTTCCACCGGACGCTCCTCGATCGGCCAGACCGGCTCGCCGGTGAGGCGGTTGAACACGTAGAGCCAGTTCTGCTTGGTCGGCTGGATCAGCGCCGGAACCGGTTCGCCGTCGACCACGAGATCAGCCAGCACCGGCGCGCTGGGTATGTCGAAGTCCCAAATCCCGTGGTGCACGAGCTGAAAGTGCCAGCGACGTTCGCCGGTGTACATGTCGACCGCCACGATGCTCTCGCCGAACAGCCCGTCGCCGTGTCGATGGCCGCCGTACCAGTCGTTGGTGGGCTGTTCCACCGGCAGGAACACCAGTTCGTTCTCCACGTCCACGCTGATCTGCGTCCACACGCCGGTGTTGCCCGTATAGGAGGCTGAATCGCCTTCCCAGGTGTTGTGACCGTACTGGCCTTCCATCGGAATGGTGTGAAAGATCCACAGCCGCTCACCGGTGCGCGCGTCGTAGCCTCGGATGTAGCCCTTTTCGTTGCGCATGCTCACCGGACGCGATCCGACCAGGTGCGCAGCGCCGACGATGACCACGTTGCCCGCCACGATGGGCGTGGCTGCCAGCCCGATCTCGCCGGTGACCAGGTCCATGTCCTGATCGTTCTCGAGTTTCAGGTCCGCGACTCCGCCCTCTCCGAACGCCGGGTCCGGTACCCCCGTCACCGCATCCAGCGAAATCAACCGGTAGCCCTTGGTGACGTACAGGATGCGGGCCTGCCCGCCGTCGCTCCAGTAGGCAAGACCGCGTCCGGACTGCTGCCGGGGTGCGACTTCGCCGCGTTCGCCTTCGTTTTCGCGATGCATCCACAACAGTTCGCCGGTGGCCGCGTCCAGCGCGACCACGGACCGGCGGGTTCCCGCGGTGGTATAGATGACTCCATTGGCCATCAGGGGTGTGGCCTGGAGATTGAACTCCGGTTCCGGACCGAGGGCGGCCGTATTGAAGCGCCAGACAAGCTCCAGGTCGTTGAAATTTTCGGCATGGATCTGGTCATGGGGCGCATAGCGGGTATTGGCCAGGTCGCCACCGTAGGTCAGCCATTCACCGCCACGCGTATCGAAATCCTGGGCGGGGGCGGTCGCGCCGGAAAATACGCCGAACAGAGCCGCGACGACGAGACCAGCCGGATTGACATGCCTGTCGGCGCGCCTGCGTGACGCCTCGTTCGCCGTGCCTGGGTCGGGCAGGCGGGACTCTGACCGGGTTGAACCGTATTCCGTCGAGATTGACTTCCGAGTGCTATTCATCAGATTGGCCCCTTTCGCCTCTTGTCGCGGTGTCCGGTCACCATTATAGGAGTTTGCGCCATGGGAGCTTGTAAACGGTCGGCGACGGTGCGCTTGCGCGGGCGGCAGGAGTGTTTTCAGGCGAGCCCGCCAGGCCTCCATTCCATCCTTGATTCAGCAAACGCGGTGGCGTAGTGTGAATTTTGTTGTCGGGCGGACGTTGGCGCGACTCGCCGGAATTGCTGAACGGGGCGCCCGCTCCGTACAATTTGCCAGGGGATTCAGGGAATGCTACGAGCCACTGCGGGGACCATGTTGCCCACCACGATCATCGGGTCCTTGCCCCGGCCCGGCTGGTTCACTGAAAACCTGGGCTCCGAAACGTTTCTCCGACGGATGATGAACTCCCGTTATCGGGAGCAGTACACGGATACGGTCTCGGTGCACCTGCGCGACCAGGAAGTCGCGGGTCTGGATATCTGCACGGACGGGGACGCCCACTACGACGAGGAAGTGGGCGGACAAAGCTGGACGAGCTATCCGTTGTTCCACATGGACGGACTCGACCGGACCGATCCCCAGCCCACCGTGATGAAGACCGGCGGCGTGGCGTTTCCCATGGGACACATCCTCCACGACTACCTGGAAGCCCGGGTCATGCCGCGGGTGGTCGGGCCCATCGGCCGCGGTGACCTGCAGTATGCGGCCATGTGGAAGACCGCCCAACGGCTCACTTCCAGGCCGGTCAAGTTCGGAACGGTGACGCCCGACATTCTCTCCGCGGCCGTGGACGACCGCTATTACGACGACCCCTTCGACCGAATCATGGCGTTCAGCGATGCGCTGAACGAGGAACTGAACGATCTGGCCGACGCGGGCTGCCCGGTCATCCAGATCGAGGAGCCCTCCATCCACATGATCCCGGTGCGGGGCAAGGTCTTCGGCAAGCACGGCATGTCGGACATGGCCGGTGTATTCGATAATACTGTCAAGGACTTGCGCGCCAAGACCGAAGTCTGGTGCCATACCTGCTGGGGCAATCCTTCCCAGCAGCGGATGTTCGAGGAGGTCCAGAGCTATGAGTCGGCGCTGGAAACCTACAACGGAGTCGATGCCGATGTCATCACCTTCGAATCAACCAGCTCGGGGATGCGCGACATTCCGGCCATCGGCAGGGTGATCCAGGAGAAGAAGATTGCCATCGGCATGATCGACCACCATTCCCTTCAGATCGAGCGGCCCGAGGACATCGCCCGGCGGATCAGGGAGACGCTGAAGCACATTCCGGCGGAACGGCTGATACTGTGCTCGGACTGCGGCATGGGGCGCGAGGGGATGAGCCGCCGTCATGCCCGCTACAAGATGGCCGCACTGGTGCAGGGGGCCAATATCGTGAGGCGCGAACTGGGACTTCCGGAAGCGGAATGCCTGGCCGCCGACAGCCGCTACTCGCTGGTGCCTGTTGAGTAGAATCCGCCGGCGTTGTCCCGGTCGGCAGCGTCGGGCCGCGGTACGCCGACGGATGCCTGAGCGATGAATCCCGCCGGAAGGCCTGCCGCCTACCTGTATCTACTTACCACCATGTTGCTGTGGAGTGCGGCATTGGTGATCGCCCGCGGGGTTCACGAGACCGCGCCGCCGTTTGCGCTGACATTCTGGCGTTGGCTCGGGGCGGCGATCGCGCTTCTGCCGTTCGCACTGCCCCGGCTGCGCAGGGAGTTTCCGCGGACGCCGGAATCCCGGCGCCGGGTGTTCGGCGTGAGCGCGCTCATGATCGTCGGGACCACGCTCTCCATCGTTGCCATGAGCTATACGACGGCCATCAACGCCACCGTCATCAACGCCACGCAACCCGCCGTCACCGCGCTGGTCGCGCTGGCGGTGCTGTCCGAACGGTTGCGACGGGTTCAGGTGGTGGGCGTCCTGGCGGCGTTCGCGGGCATCATGGTCATGGTGTTTCAGGGCATTCTGGACGCCGTGCTGCAACTGAGCCTCAATGGCGGCGACCTGATCATGTTCGCGGCGGTTTGCTTGTGGTCCTGCTACGCGGTGGCATTGCATGGCGGCACCAGGCTGCCCAGCCTGGCCGTGCTGCTGTTCCTGATCTCGGTTTTCGGCGCCATTCTGGTTCTGCCGTTCTATGTCGCGGAAGCCCTTTCCGGGCGGCAGTTCGTGATCTCGCTGCAGAGTGTCGGCGCGGCCGTCTACCTGTCGCTTGGCGCCACGTTGATTGCCGTGTATTGCTGGAGCGCGGCGATCCGCTCGGTGGGCGCCAATCGGGCGGCGGTGTTTCTGAACCTGATACCGGTATTCGGCGCCGCGATGGCCATCGGTTTTCTCGGCGAACAACTGTTCATCCACCATTTCGCAGGCGCCGGCCTGGTGTTGATCGGCATATTCCTGGCCACAGGGCGTTCGGTGCATTGACCGGCCCGAGACCTCGCGCGGCTCAATCCAGTCGCTTGCGGAAACGCAACATGGCGAGCGTCATCGAAATCAGGAACAGGATGCCCAGTTTCTGAAGCGGCGGCACCAGTTCGGCAAGGCCTGCGCCCTTCAGCAATATTCCCCGGACCAGTACGACGAAATGGGTCAGCGGCAGAATCTGGGCGAAATGCTGCGCCGGCTGCGGCATGCCGTCGAACGGGAAGACGAAACCCGACAGCAGAATCGACGGCAGCAGGATGAAAAACGTCAGCTGGAACGCCTGGAACTGGACCCTGGCGATGGTGGAAATGAGCAGTCCCAGCCCGAGCACGGCCACAACGTAGGCCAGCGATGCCAGGTAGAGGTCCAGCAGGCTACCGCGCAGCGGCACATCGAACAGCAACACCGCCGCGGCCAGAATCAGGCTGACCTGAAGCATGCCGATGAAGATATAGGGAATGATCTTGCCGATCATGAGTTCGACCGAACGGACCGGCGTGGTGATCAGCAGCTCCAGGTTGCCCCGTTCGCGCTCGCGGACGATGGCGATGGACGTGAACAGCACCATGGTGAAGGTGAGGATGACGCCGATGGTGCCCGGGACGATCATCACGGCCGAACGACGCTCCGGGTTGTAATACTGGCGCATGGCGAACAACCGGCTGTCCGCGCCGCGTCCGGTGCGGGGAACCAGGCGGGGCGAAGCGGTGTGCTCCCGCAACCCGAAGGGCATGTCCGCGATGGCCGAGACGGTGCGCGGGATGAGGGGATCGGTGGCATCCACCAGCAGTTGGGCGGCCTCGCGATTGGGGTCCTGAAGCCGGCGCTCGAAATCCCGGGGGATGAATACCCCTACGACGATCTCGTTGCGCAACAGCAGGTCCTCGAGTTCCTCCGCGGTGCCCACACGCCGGATCGGGGCGATGACCTGCGTGGCGGTCAGGTCGGCCACGAGCCGACGCGAAGTCTGGGTGTTCGCCTGGTCCGCGATACCGGCGCGAAGACCGCGTACATCCATGTTGATCGCATAGCCGAACAGCGTGATCAGGATGAGCGGAATTCCGATCACCATGGCGAATGTCAGCCGGTCGCGCGCCAGCTGGCGGAACTCCTTCTGGGCGATGGCCCCTGTCCTGCGCAAGGCCTTCACGACGGCCTCCGGCCTGTCGCCGCGACAAAGACGTCCTCCAGCCCCGCTTCGGAAACGGCGACACGGGCTTGCTGCCGGGTGCCGGAAAGCGCCGCTTCGATCACCGCGACGGGATTTTCCGTGCCGGGGTCGAGCAGCGCGTGCAGGCGGCTTCCCAGCTGGGTGAGGTTCCACACTCCGGGGACACCGGTCAGCGTTTCTCGCAGCGCCCCGAGGTCCGGTCCGGTGACTTCGATCACTGTGGCGTCGATGTCACGCATCAGTTTCTGCGGTTCGCCTTCGCAGACCAGCCGGCCGCGATCCAGGATGGCCAGCCGATGGCAGCGTTCGGCTTCGTCCATGTAGTGCGTGGATACCAGGATCGTGGTGCCGTGATGAACCAGTTCGAAAAGAGCGTCCCAGAAGTCCCGGCGCGTTTGCGGGTCCACGGCGCTGGTGGGCTCGTCCAGCAACAGAACCGGCGGCCGGTGGAGCAGGGCGGCCGCCAGCGCCAGTCGTTGCCGTTCGCCGCCGCTGAGATGCTCGGCGCGGCGCCTTCCGTAGCGCTCGAGTCGATACGCCTTGAGGCTGGATCGAATGCGGTGGCGGCGTTCCCGCCGGGACAACCCCTGAATCTGGCCGATGAACTGGAGATTTTCCAGAACCGTGAGGTCCCGATAGAGCGAGAACTGCTGCGTCATGTAGCCGATGAGACCGCGAATTCGCTCGGCATCCCCGGGCAGATGGAGTCCGAGCACCTCGACCTCGCCGGCGGTTGGCTTGAGCAAGCCGCAAAGCATGCGGAAAGTGGTGGACTTGCCCGATCCGTTCGGGCCTAGAAATCCGTAAATCTGCGCTTCCGGGATCCGCAGTTCGAGTTCGTCCACCGCCTTGACGGCACCGAATTGACGGCTCAGGTTGCGGGTGACAATGGCGGCGTTGTCACCCACCCGTCACTCCCCGAGAGTGGGAAAATCCACTTCGACGGGGATGCCGGTCGGCAATGAGGCGGCATCCGGGCCGACGAGCGTGACTTCCGCCAGATAGCTCAGGCGGCTCCGGTCCCGCTGCGTGAGCGCGAAGTAGGGGGTGAAGGCGGCTTCCGACGACACGAAGCGGACGGTGCCCGTAAATTCGGTGTCGATACCGTCGGCTCGCACGACAGCGGCCAGACCCGGGGTCACGCGGGCGCGAATGGGCTCCGGCACATAGATTCGCGCGTAGGGTGCGGCATCGACCAGCAGCGTGGCCACCACGGCGCCGGCGGCGGGGCGTTCGCCCGGCTCGTAAGGCAGGATTTCCACGGTGCCCGCCGTTGGCGCGCTGACGTCGAGGCGGGAAACCGAGATGCGCAAGGCGTCCATCGTGGCGGTGGCCTCGTCGACCGCGGCCCTCGCCTGGGCCAACTCTTCACGGGTCGTGCCTTCCAGGAACTCCCGCAGTTTCGCCTCCGCCCCTTCGAAGTCGGCCTCCGCCAACTCGCGGCGCGCAAACGCGGTGTCGAGCATGGACGGGCTCAGCAAGCCATCATCCACCAGCGCCCGCACGCGGTCGTATTCGCGGCGCTGGGCGTCAAGATTTTCCCGGGCGCCTTCCACACGGGCTTCGGCTTGCTCGATCAACTCGGCGCGGGGTCCGCGGATCAATTCGGCCAGACGCTGCCGCGCCCTCTCCAGGGAGGCTACGGAGGCCGCGAGGCGCGCCTGGTGCAACGAGTCATCCAGGCGCAGCACCAGCTGATCCCGCTCGATGACCTGGCCTTCGGTGACCGCGATTTCGACGATGGGTTCATTGGCTTCCGCGATCAATTCCACCCGGTCACGTTCCAGCGTTCCCACGGCGGGCAGCGGCGAGTCGGTGGTGTCGCAGCCGGCCGCCAGCAATGCGATCAGCGCGGTGACCGGTCTGAAAACGGTCGAACTGGCGCCCGGACGAGGAGCATCCGAATCGCGGAGGCGTTTTGAAGTTACCGGCATCCCGCCAGACATCACGTTGCCGAACTGATTGGCAGGTTAAGGCAAGCCGCCAACGCCCACAAGGGCAGAATCGGCAAAGCGCGGGAACCGCATCAGATGGGATCGGATTCGTCCTGTGCCCAGGCTCATCCTGGCGGGCCGCCCCGCTGGTATAATCCACGCCGAGGCACGCGGGCTCCAAGGGTACCTTCATGAAGAACATCAACCGCATGAATATCGGCCGGGCGCTGACGATACTGGGATTCGGGCTCGGTCTCGGCAGCGTGGGTGCGACGTGGACCCACATTGGCGACGAGATGTATTTGCTCACCTCCGAATCGCCCGTCGACGTGACCCACAGTTGGTATCATTTCTTCAGGGAAGTGTTCGGGGATCTCGGCGCGATGATCGGTGTCTGCATCTTGCTGTGGGCACCGGCAAAGCTGCGGGCGCCTTTGACCTGGTGGACCATGTTGGTGTTGCTGGCCGGGTTCTACGCACCGTTCTGGGTCGGAGCTCCCTTCATGCAGGCACTGGCGGCGCCGGACTGGATTGCTGAACTCCAGCACGTGGTCATGGCCGTTCCGCCCTTGGTGGGCCTGTTCCTGGTCAGGCGGGAATACTTTCGCAGAAGCTTCGAAGGCATTGCGTGACACTCGATGAAGCGCCGGGTCAGATCGCAAGCAGCCTCTCGATCGTCCAGAAGCTGGCGATAGTGCCCACCGCGTAGGCGGTGGCCGTGGCGGCCGGGGACCGGGATCCTTCGACCATGAATTCGCGGTGCCCGCTGCGCACCCGGCGCATCGCGGCCCGCCAACCCATGCCGGCCAAGTAAATCGCCACCACAAACGCGATCTGGCCGATTTCCACACCCACGTTGAAGAAAAGCAGCGCGGTGGGCAATTCGGTGGGTGGCAGTCCCACCTCGCGCAGTACGGAGGCGAAGCCGAATCCGTGCAGGAGGCCGAACAGGCCGGTTACCAGCAAGGGGTGGCGGTGCGCCAGTGTGCGCCGGTTTCCGCGGGCAATTTCCGTTGCCAGGAAGACGATGCTGAGCGCGATCACGGTTTCAACAACCGGTATGGGCAGCGAAACCAGGTCCAGGGTGGACAAGGCCAGCGTCAGCGAGTGGGACACGGTGAACCCGGTGACCATGATCAAGGTCCGCCACGGGCTGCCGGCGAGCAGGACCATCAGCGCCACGAACAGCAGATGGTCCCAGCCTACCGCGATGTGTTCGATGCCCAGCTCGGTGTAGTTCGCGGCCACCTCCCAGCGCCCGGGCGATTCGGGGATCACCCAGGCGACTTCGTCGGGCGGCAGCAGCCCCGACAACAGTTGGCCGTCCAGGGTCTGTGCCCGAATGATCGTGGTCAGCGACGGGTTGACGCCGGGAAAGTTCAACGAAACGGTGGTTCCGGCGAGTGCCTCCGAGCACCGGAACGACTGCTCGCCCTGGTACGCGTCGGATCTCAGCACGACGCGAAGCTCGGATTGGGCCGCGCATTCCC
This sequence comes from Candidatus Rariloculaceae bacterium, assembly GCA_965221035.1. Taxonomy (GTDB): domain Bacteria; phylum Pseudomonadota; class Gammaproteobacteria; order Steroidobacterales; family Rariloculaceae; genus UBA6522. The sequence goes on along the minus strand of OZ244860.1, from coordinate 1,110,378 downwards.
CGGAAAGGGTGATCGCCGGAAGTTGGGATCGAGATACCGTCGACGGGACCTTCCACCGCACCACGGCGTCGGATTCGGTGGTCTGGGTGACATCGATGAAGATCGGGCGCAGGTCGTGTCCCTGCGCGACCGCCGCAGCCAATGCCAGCCACATGCCCGCAACGAGTGCCACGGGACGGTTGCCTCGGGTCAGTCGTGTTCTGGTTTCGACGCCGCAGCCCACAGGTGTCATGGTGTCGACGCCCTGGCCCCCAGGTGCCATGGTGCCGACGCCTCGGCCCGCTGGAGTCAAGGTACCGATGTTTCGGCCTCCCCGGCGGCGTCCAGCAAACCGGGGTCGGCTACGATTCTGTAGCGCGCCACGATTTCGTCGATGGCGGCGTCCGCCATTTCCCGTTCGAGCGCGGCTTGGGCGTCGGCCGCCACCCGGCCCCGGATCTCGTCGAAGTCGGGCATGCGCCTCGGTTGCTGGTCGGTGATCAACACCAGATGTGTCCCGAATCGGGACTCGAAGGGCCCGCGCCACAGCGTCGCATCAGCCGGCAGCTGGAACAGCGCCTCGGACATTGCCCCCCCGACATGGCTGGCGACGAGTTGCGGCGGTCGCTCGAGGTAGTTCACGAAGTAGGGGAATCGGTCCCCGTGGGCGGGACTCTCCTCGAACGGAACGGGCCCGGCGTTGAGCTCCGGGAGTTTGGCCTCGGCCAGCGCGCGCGCCTCGTCCCAGCCGCGACGTTCGGCATTGAAGAAAACGTGCGTAAAGGTAATGAACGGGTCGATGACGTAGTGGTCGCGATTTTCGTCGAAAAATGCCTCGATATCGTCCTCGCCCAGGCTTTCAGCGTCGCTTGCGAACCCCTCGGCCAGGTAGCGGAGCTTCTGAACGAGGCGGCTGCGAATGATGTAATCATCCCGGTCCAGTCCCAGCGCCAACGCCTCCCGGTAGAGGATTTCTTCCCGGGCCGCCTCGGCGATCAGGTCGGCCGTTTCGCGTTCGGACATGTCGTCAAGGAACAGTTCGAACTGTTCCCGGTCGAAGGCCACCGACTGGTACTGCAGGTGCCTCAACAACGCTTCCCGGTCTACGATGATCTCATCGTCGTCGGCCTGCTGGCCGGTCAGTTGATAGAACAGGAACAGGCCGAGGCCGAGTGCCACGAAGTGAAGCAGGGGATCCCTGAGCAATCGTTTCATTGTCGTATCGGCGAGCGTTCCCGCGAAGATTCGGCCCCGTCTCGACGATGCGGGTTGACGGGGCGGGAACTCCTAGCGAACCTGTAGTCCCCCTCCGCCGGACGCACCGAGCGGGTCGCTTCCCGGGACGATGATCGACGAGGCGGCCTCGCGACGCATTTCATCAAGGCGCTCCATGGTCCCCGCCAGCGCGCGCTGGGCACTCTCGCCGAACTTTCCTATGGCCTCTTCAAGCGTCTTGGCTTCGATCTCGAAACTCAACGGCAACGCGCCGGCCGGAGTGAGGATCTGCGTCTGTCCGACGAACAGCCGTGACCGCGAGAAATCGGTGGATCCGTCCTTCTTTACCGGCGTGAGGATCTGCAGGCTTCCAACCTGCCGATCCGTATAGGTCTCCTCTCGATAGAGGTCACCTGCCGACATGCGGATTTCGCCATCAATCGGATTGTCTGCCATCGCGGAGTTCCGTCGTTCGCGCGTTCAGAAAGCGTTGGGCGCATAGGCTAACACAGGCGGTGGGCGCACAAGCGTCGGGCGCACAAGCGGTGCGAGCACACCAGCGCCCGAAGCTTCCCATTCAATCTGAACTCAGCGGGCCCGCATCAGGGCATCGCGTGCGTCGCGGCGGGCCGCAGCGGCTTCGCGTGCCGCGGCTGCCGCGTCGCGGCCCGCCTGGTCCACTTGACGCTGAATCGTGGCCATCTGTCGGGTCAGTTCCCGCACCTGTCGTTCAAGGTTGTCTATGCGCCGCTGGGCGCCGAGGCCCGCCTCGGAAGTGTCCAGCGAGCCCGCGCCGGAGGTCGTCCGGATATCAAGGAGCGTCTCCAGCGACGCGACCGAGGACTCCAGCATGCGGAGCCGGTCAGCCACGTCGCTGTCGGCGTTCTGCGGAAAACCACTCGAAAACGGCAACAACGCAAACAACGGAACAAAGAGTATTGCACGCATGAGTCTTCCCCCCAAACGTTACGGTCTGGCGCCGTATTGCGCCCTTGGCCGGCTGGCGAGGACCGAGTGCTACTGCCCCATGCCCATTCCCATTCCGCCGGCGGGGGCGCCGTCGCCTTCGTCGGGCCGCGTGGCTTCGATCTGAATCTCGAAATTCACCTCGCCACCGATCATCGGCGAACCGAAGTTCATGCCGTAGGCGGTGCGGTCCAGGGACCCGGTGGCGGTGAAACCGACCTTGATGTTGCCGCGGGCCTGTCCCATCTGGTTAAGCACGGCATCCAGGGTGACCGGATGCGTCTGGCCCAGCATGGTGAAGTCGCCGTCGATTCGAAGACTGCCGTCACCCAGGTCTTCGACTGTGGTGCTCTCGAACATCAAGGAGGGATGATTTTCCACGTCGAAAAAGTCATCGGTCTTCAGGTGGTTGTTCAAACCGTCGTGGAACATGTCCACGCTGGAAGCGTCGATGGTCATGCTGACGGAACTGGCAGAAGGATCCTCCTCGTCGTACAGCAGACTGCCGTCGAACTCCCGGAACATGCCCCGAATCATGGTGTATCCCTGATGGTCCACTTCGAAAAAGACCCGCGAGTGGCTCATGTCCAGGGAATATTCCATGGGCTCCGCGGCCGCCAAGGCCGGCAGGATCAGCGCCGCCGACGAAAGAATGATGGTGCCCCTCATTATTACCTCCGAAAAGTTGAGATTTATCGAGTTCAGAACGCGCGAGACAGTCACTTCACAGGAATGCCGGGCGTCCTTCCGTGGGGTATTCTACATTGGTACGTCGGGCCGTACCCCGGACCATCCACTGAAAACGGAAACGAAGTGTCGCGAATGGGCGAAATTTCTCGGGACATGGAGGCCATTTGAGTTTTACCCAGCGAATACTGTTGTCGATGTTGGCCGGTATCCTGGCGGGCGTCGCCCTGAATGCTTCGGAGGCCGCGCTGCCGGCGTTGCATTCGTTTCTCGTGGACGGACTGTTCTACGTCATCGGGGCCATCTTTCTCGCGCTGCTACAGTTGATGGTGGTGCCGCTGGTGCTGGTCTCGCTGGTGTGCGGTGTCAATGCCATGGGCGACTTGCGGACCATCGGTCGCGTGGGCGCCAAGACGGTGGGTCTCTTTCTGGCCACCACGGCCGCGGCTGTGACACTGGGCCTGACATTTGGGCTTGCCTTCTCTCCGGGGGCGGGTTTCGAGTTGGAGGACGCCTTTGCCAACATCGCGCCCCGGGAAACGCCCCCACTGGTGGAAACCTTCATCAACATCTTCCCGGACAATCCCGTGCGTGCGATGGCGGAGGGGCAGATGCTCCAGATCATCGTTTTCGCCCTGCTGTTCGGGCTCGCGGCGAACCTGGCGGGCGAGCGGGCCAGGCCCGCGGTCAACCTGTTCACAAGCTTGAACGAAGTGATCCTGAAAATGGTGCTGCTTGTTGTCGAACTTGCGCCGGTCGGACTGTTCGCGCTGCTCGCGCGGACCTTCGCCACGCAGGGACTGGAAATCCTGTTGCCGCTGGCGGGGTATTTCCTGCTGCTCGCCGGCGCATTGCTGTTTCACCTGCTGGTCGTGTATTCCCTGGTGTTGCGCGCCTTTGGACTGAATTCGCTCAAGTTCCTGGCGGGCATGCGATCACCGATGACTTTCGCTTTCAGCACAGCCTCTTCGGCGGCTACGATTCCGGTGACGTTGAACGCGCTGACGCGAAACCTGCGCGTTCCGAATTCGATCGCGTCCCTGACCGTGCCATTGGGCGCGACCATCAACATGGACGGCACGGCCATCATGCAGGGCATCGCCACGGTGTTCATCGCCAACGTGTACGGCGTGGACCTGGCTTTGGCGGACTATCTGGTCATCATTCTCCTCTCGACGCTGGCGTCCATCGGCACGGCCGCGGTCCCGGCCGCGGGCCTGATCACGCTGACCATGGTGCTCACCCAGGTGGGCGTGCCAGTGGAGGGCATCGCGCTCATTGTCGGCATCGACCGGTTGCTGGACATGATGCGGACGGCGGTGAATGTGACCGGTGACGGCGTCACGGCGTGCATTGTGGCCCGGACCGAGGGTAGCGTTGAACGTTCGGGTGCGGTGGATGCGTTCGCGCCCGGCGAACGGGTCGGGCGTGCGGGCTTGGGGTCGCCGGAATCGGAACGTGGGTCCGACTAGGGACCGGCGCCGGAGCCGGAGTTGGAAAGTGCCGGAGCCGGAGTTGGAAGGCGCCCGAGCCGAAGTCTGAATTGGAGTGCAGATCATGAGCCGTCCGGAATCGATTCTGCTGGTGGGTGGCGGCAACATGGGCCGGGCTTTGCTGCGCGGATGGATCGCCCACGGTCGGGTGCCGGAGTCCATCCATGTGGTCGATCCGGACAAGCGGGCGCGCGCCGCTGTCGAATCGCTGGGGATCGGAGTCTCACCGTCGCCGCCGCAGCCAGTTGAGGCCGACGTGGTCGTGTTGGCCGTCAAGCCGCACCTGGTCGAGGATGCGCTGCGGGACTATCACGAGCTGGCCGAAGGTCGGGCGGCATTGCTAAGTATCGCGGCGGGCAAGACCGTCGCGTTCTATGAAGACCGGCTGGGATCACGGACGGCGATCATTCGGGGCATGCCCAACACGCCGGCCGCCATCGGCAAGGGAATCACCGTGTTGGTGGCCAACAAGGCCGCGAAGGCGGAACAGCGGGAACTCTGCGAATCGCTCATGGCGGCGGTAGGGCAGGTGGCTTGGCTCGAAGACGACGACCTGATGGACGCCGTGACCGGCGTTTCCGGAAGCGGTCCGGCCTACGTGTTCCTGCTCATCGAATGTCTCGAAGCGGCGGCGGTGGATGTCGGCCTGGAGCGGGGTCTGGCCAAGCGGCTGGCATTGGCGACAGTTTCCGGCGCTGCGGCCTATGCAATGGATTCGGATGCGGAACCGGCCGAACTGCGGCGCCGCGTAACGAGCCCCGGGGGGACCACTCAAGCCGCGCTGGATCGGCTGATCGGCGAGTCGCGCGCCCTCGAAACGTTGCTTCAGGAGGCGGTACGGGCCGCGGTCCGACGTGGCCGTGAGCTGGCCTGAACCGCGCTTGCGTCACGATAAGCGTCGAAAACCACCAAGGGAGTCTGGTTGAATGAATGACATTGTTATCGTCGACGGCGTCCGCACGCCCATCGGGGCCTACGGCGGCGGGTTGTCGGGTGTACGGCCGGACGATCTCCTGGCACTGACCTACGAGGCGTTGGTACGCCGGACCGGGATCGATCCGGCATCCATCGACGATGTCTTTGCAGGTTGCAGCAACCAGGCGGGCGAGGACAACCGCAACGTGGCGCGCATGGCGACGTTGCTCGCCGGATTTCCGAGCACCGTACCCGGGGTGACGGTCAACCGGCTGTGCTCGTCCGCGCTGGAGTCGGTCAACCTGGCCGCCAAGACCCTTCTCGCCGGGGAGGGCGACATCTGCATCGGCAGCGGCGTGGAGTCCATGAGCCGGGCGCCGTGGAGCGTGCCGAAACCTGAACGGACCCCGACCACGAAGCCGCCTGTCATGTACGACACAACGGTCGGCTGGCGTTACAACAATCCGAAACTGGATGCGCTCCATCCCATCATCAGCCTCGGGCAGACGGCGGAGGCGCTGGCCGAGGACATGCAGATCAGCCGCGAGGATCAGGACGCCTTCGCGCTCGAGAGCCAGCGGCGCGCCATCGCTGCCATCAACGATGGCCGGTTCGAGGACGAGATCGTCCCCGTCGAGGTCCCCCGCCGGCGCGGCAACCCGCTGCTCGTGGACACAGATGAACATCCAAGATACCGGCGAGTCGACGGCCGCTACGAGGTGGATACCAGCATGGAGCAACTCGCAAGGTTGCGGCCGGCCTTTCAGAAGGGCGGGACGGTGACCGCGGGCAATTCAAGCGGCATCAACGACGGTGCCGCGGCGCTGGTTCTCACCACGGCGGAGCGGGCGGCACAGCTTGGCCTGCGCCCGCTGGTCCGCTGGGTCGGATCGGCGGTGGCGGGCGTCGATCCAGGCGTCATGGGATACGGGCCTGTACCGGCCACCCGGAAGCTGCTGGACCGCCTGGGCCTGACCCTGGACGACATCGGCCTGGTCGAAATCAACGAGGCGTTCGCGGCCCAGACTCTGGCCTGTATGCGCAAGCTGGGGTTGCGCCACGAGATCACCAACGTCAACGGCGGCGCCATCGCGCTCGGCCATCCCACGGGTTGCTCGGGCGCCCGAATCCTGGTCACGCTTATTCATGAAATGAAGAGGCGCGCTGACACGCAACCGCGCCCGTTCTACGGGCTGGCGACGCTATGTGTCGGGGTGGGGATGGGGGTGAGTACAGTGGTGGAGTGGGTGGGGGATTAATCGGAATTTCACGCGCCGATTTATCGGATAGTTTAATGGTTTCATTGATTTAGCGTTATTCAACCTGGACGCGTACTGGGAACATTTTGGCCGGGTCGACGTCGAGCAGTTCGAAGGCGCGGCGCTGTAGCGGGGTCGGCTGGGTGGCCACGGCGAAGCGGTTTTCGGGATTGTCGGGCAGATGCACGGTGTTCAGCGCCAGGGTGGCCAGGTCCTCCAGCAGGGTGGGCAGGCTGTGCACGGGCAGGCCCTCGGCGGTGGTTTTGGAGGCGCTCTTGCGTCGGGCCCGTTCGGAGGTTCGGGCCGGTTGCACGGGCGAGGTCCGTTGTGCGCGGGCGCCTTCGGGGTCGTCGTCCTCGAACAGCAAGGGGGCCAGCCGCCGTCGCAGGTGCCATTCCACGTGGCAGGCCAGGGCGCACAGGAACACATGCGCGCGTACGCGCTCGGGGCTGTAGACGTACACCGGCCGAACCTGGAGCCGGGCGGTCTTCAGGGTGCGGAACGCCCGCTCGACGCGGGCCAGCGATTTGTAGGCTTCCACGGCCTCGTGCGCGCCCATGGCCTGGGCATCGAGGCTGGTGCGCACGATGTAGATGCCGTCGAGCCGGGCTTCGGCGGCGATCTTCCCGGCACGGCGCTCGAACGTAAGGTCCTCGTCCGTCACCGTGATGTGGAAGTGTTTTTCCACCTTGCGCCGGTTGGCTTCGCGCCCCACCCGGCGGTTGATCTTCTCCAGACCGCGCAGCCGGGACCCCTTGCGGCGCACGATCCCGGCGATGCGCCGAAGGATCGCCTCGGTGGCCTGCAGGAGCGCCTCGCGCTTGCGGGCGCGCTCCTCGGCCAGACGCGGATTGAAGCACACCATCAGGCGCTCGCCCGGGAAGTCCGGACTGACGATTTCGGCCACCGCGTCGGCTTGCAGGGCGTCGGGTTGCAGCGGCGCGGCCCGCCCGTCCTGCAGCGGCTTGAGCAGCGTGCGCAGATCCGCGCTCTTCAGCGCCGAGATCCAGTCCAGCCCCGCCGGGGCCACCGTCTCGCGCAGGCGCGCCGTGGTCAGCATGCCCCGGTCGCCCACCAGGGCGATGCGCCTCACGTCGAAGCGCTGCTTGAGTTTGGCCACCTGCGCGGCCACGGTGCCCGGATCGGCGGTGTGGCCATCGAACACCTCCACCGCGACCGGGCAACCCTCCCCGGTACACAACAGGCCGATGGCGATCTGCTTCTTGCCGCGCTTGCCGTCGCGGTTGTGGCCGAACTTCGCCAGCGGGCAGCAGCGCCGCCAGGGCCAGTTCGCGCGTTCGGCTGGCGGTGCGGTGCAGCCGCCACGGCAACTCCAGCTGCCGGCACAGCCCCAGCACGGCGGCCACGTGGCCGTGTGGCAGGGACCGTTGTACGACGAACGCCTCGTGCGCCGAGGTCAGCACCGCGCCGCCCTTGAGCACCCGGCGGATGCCCTCGATGAGATCGGGGGGCAGGTGGGTGAGGTTGGCCAGGGTTTGCTTGCGGATGCGCTTGCCTTCCCGCCAGGCTTTTCGCAACAGGATGGCCGGGGGGCTGTGGCGGTTGGGGATGGTTTCGATGTGGTAGGACAGGGGCGGGCCTTACATGGAAACACTTTGCAGGCAGTAATCCCGCCGGAACGGCAGGAACCAACGTGAAATCAACGGGATATGAGACTCAGACCGGTTGGGAGGAGCGTGAAGTTCCGGCTAAAACCGGACAGATCTATTTACTCGTAACACGATGTCTCAACGATGTTGGCAGAGAGGGCTGGAGGATGATAAGATCAAAGGGGCATGGAGAGATCATGCCTAGTATAGGAATTCTTAAGGAGGAAAAAATGAGAGTATTGACCGTTCAAGAAACTGAAGAGGTAGGAGGGGGAGCGTTGGTACCCGGCGCAGTTGTTGGTGCCAGTACCGGTGCCATGTTTTATTTGTATTCTGCGGCGACTTCCGGGCAGTTTAGCTGGGGTGGTTTAGCATTTGCCACAGGCAATGGCGCCGGGATTGGTGCGATTGCGGGGCCCGTTGGAATCACAAGAGTATACTTTATGTCCAAGGCTGCTGCGGTTGGAGGTGCAGCATACGGCATCGGTATTTAGTTCCGATGATTATCTGGGGTTTTGCGGAGTTTTGAGTGTCGCTTAAACTGAGTATTAAAGCTATTTTACTACTTGACGCTGGTTTGGCGGCACTCTTCACTCTTCTTTCGTTCTTCTTGCCAAGTATCGCTGCTAATTTGATGTGGCTTACTGGTAGCCTAATCGTACTTTTTTTTCTTCATCTATTGATTGTTCCATTTAAGGGTTTGGATTTTGTTTTGTGGAGCGCACCACCGGATAGTACGGTAAAATACTATGCGTTTTTAGCCATAGGTATTTCCACTTTCTTTGGTGAATCAGTAAAGAATATTATTTCACCCTTTATTTTACCTTAAACTAAGTATCATTGATTCGTTTGAAGGTTGAGTTACGCTCAGATCTGCTGCATGATTTGAGTTAAAGGAAGGGGCACATTTCTGCTGGAATTGGGTTTACGACAACCTGGTACTCAGCAATTTGGAGAAGAGGTGGACCCCAATCCTTGGACAGGTTGGCAGCGAATTTAAGGTGGTATTTGCTGTCCATCATATGCTGCCAGATTGAACCGTCTTCGTCTCCTCTTTCTTCATCGAAATCCTATTGATGATGCGGTGGAGTTCGTGGGCGAGAGGCGCGAAAGTGTGGTCAGGCGGTGGGCAACGCCTTGGCGTTGCCCAGGGGCTGTCCACACGGCCCGCAGGGTTCGCGCCGGTCCGTAGGACTCGTCCACAAATCCACGGCACAGGGCGCTCGACGCGCACCGAGCCCCTGGCCAGCGGTCCGATATGCGCGGCGATCCCGACATCGATGTCTCAGGCCGCCAAGTCCAGGCATTGCACGCCGGCGTGCACCTCCGCCGGCGTCAGACCACCGAACGCCGAGTGCGGGCGCTCGCCGTTGTAGTAGCTCATCCAGGCGCCGATCCCGTCGCGAGCCTCGCCGAAATCGGCAAACGCCCGCAGGTACACGCACTCGTACTTCAGCGAGCGCCACAGCCGCTCGATGAACACGTTGTCCCTCCACTGGCCCTTGCCGTCCATGGAGATCCGGATGCCGTGCGCGACCAGTTCCCCGGTCCACTCCGCGGACGTGAACTGGCTGCCCTGGTCGGTGTTGAACACCTCCGGCGCACCGTGACGATCGAGGGCGTCCAGCAGCGCATGCACGCAAAACACCGTGTCCTGCGTCGTGGAAAGCCCCCAGGACAGCACCTTGCGCGAGTACCAGTCCATGATGGCCACCAGGTACAGAAAACCATGCGCCATCGGCACATACGTCAGATCGGCACACCACACCTGACCGGGCCGGCGCACCTCAAAATCGCCCAGCAGGTACGGATACACCCGGTGCCCCGGGCCGCGGCGCGAGGTGTTCGGCCGCGGCGCCAGGGAGCGAAGACCCATCACCCGCATCAATCGCCGTACCCGCTTGCGGCCGACCCGGTGACCTCTGCGCCGAAGCATCCGGGCCATCTGCCGGGAACCGTACCACGGGCAGCTCAGGTGCAACTCGTCCATCAGCCGCATCAGCCGAAGGTTCGTCTGCGACTCGCCCACGGGCCGATAGTAGAAGCTCGAGCGGGCGATGCCCACCAAGGCGCACTGACGCACCAGGCTGAGCCCTCCGTCTTGCGGATCAATCAATCCTCGCCTCCGATCCACGCTCAGCGATCGAAGGCCTTGGCCAAAAAATCCCGCTCCACCCCCCAGCTCCCCGATCTTCGCCTGGAGCCGCGTGATCTCCTCCTCCCGATCCAGGTCCGTGCGCACCGATCCGCCCCGGGTGAAGGTTGTCTTCAACCCATCCACGGCCGTGCGCTTCCAGTTACCGACCACGTTCGGATGCACCTGGTACCGGGCCGCCAGCTCGGCAATCGTGCCGTCCCCCCGGATCGCCGCCAGCGCCACCCGGGCCTTGAAATCAGGTGAAAAATTGCGTCGCTTCGCCATCCTCGTAACGTCCTCTCGTCAGCGCAAATACCACCTTTCTACCCTGTCCGAGTTTCGGAACCTGTCAACGCCATTGAGACACCGTTGTTCATGATTTAGTGAGCATCGGGGGAGCTTCTTTCTCGTTCGGCGGGTTGATCCAGACCTTTCGTGGGAGTGTCTGGGGTTTCGGAGGGCCATGGACGAACCGTTCTGGATGTCGGGACCAGGCGTTGTGCAGGGTCCGATGGCGCTGTTCGAGGATGCGTTCGGCGCGGCCGTGGTGGACGTCGCTTGGGGTGAGCATGGCGATCCCGGCGTGGCGGTGCTCGTGGTTGTACCAGGGGAAGAACGTTTGGCAGAACGTGATCGCGGCCTGGAGGTCATCGAAGCGGCGCGGGAAGCCGGGATGGTACTTGAGGGTTTTGAACTGGGCTTCGGAGAAGGGGTTGTCGTCGCTGACCTGGGGCCGTGCGAGGGAGCGGGTGACGCCGAGGTCGGCGAGCAGTTGCGCGGTGCATTTGGCGGTCATGGGCGCGCCGCGGTCGGAGTGCAGGGTGAGCAGCTGGGGCTGGATGTCCTGTTTGAGGCAGCTTTCCTCGATGAGCCGGGCGGCGAGCGCGGCGGTTTCCCGTTCGGCGACCATCCAGCCGACGACATATCGGCTGAAGATGTCGAGCAGGACGTAGAGGTAGAAGCCGGTCCAGCGCTTCGGTCCGAGCAGTCGGGTGATGTCCCACGACCAGACCTGGTTCGGGGCGGTGGCGAGCAGTTCGGGCTTGGCGTAGTGCGGATGGCTGAGCTGTTCGCGTCGTTCTCGAAGCGGCTGTTCGGCGGCCAGGAGGCGGTACATGGTGCGTTCCGAACACAGATACCGGCCTTCGTCGAGCAGCGTGGCGACGACCTCGCCCGGTGAGCGGTCGACGAAACGCGGTGAGGCGAGCACATCGAGGACGCGTTCGCGTTCGGTGCGGTCCAGGGCCCGGGCAGGCGTTTGGCGGGGCTGCGGGGTCCCGGAAGCGCGCCCTCGGCGACGGTAGAAGGTGGCTCGGGCCAGGCCCAGCGCCCGGCACGCCGGCGCCACGCCGACCCGTGCGGCCAGATCGGCGGCGGCCATCAGCAGTCCTTCGCGTCGTCGAGGTTCAATCCCAGCAGCCCGGCAACTTTTCCCTGCACATCGATGATCGTGTGCGCGGCGGCCAGTTCCTTCTCAAGCCGCGCCACCTTCGCTTCGAGTCGGCGCACCGTGGGACTCAGGGGATTGGACTCGGCGGGCTTGGCGCCGCGTTTCTTCGGCGCCAGCGCCTTCAGTGAGCCGTCGCGGCGCGCCTTGCGCCACACGGACAAATGCGAGCTGTACAACCCTTCGCGGCGCAGCAGGCGACCGATCTCGCCGGGTTGCGTGCACCGGTCGGCCTCCTCGATGATCCGCAAGCGGTACTCGGCGCTGAAGCGCCGCCGCGTCGGCTTGGCCACGACCTCCGGGTCGGGGACCCGCTCCTTCGGGCCGCCGCTGGCTCCGGGGGCCTCGTCGCTACGCTCCTCCGCCCCCGGAGCCAGCGCATCGACACCCGTCAACGTCATCGAATCACCACCGCCCCTCATCGTCCGTCACCTCCACCGCCCTACACTAATCCCAAGGGTAGCCGATGTCTCAACGATGTTGGCAGAGAGGGAGGAGGCACTGGGATGGCGAGGAAGAGGCGACGATTCACGAAGGAATTCAAAAAGCGCGTGGCGCTGGAGGCGCTGCGGGAGCGGGACACGGTGCAGGCGATTGCGGCGCGTCACGGGGTGCATCCGAGCCAGGTGACGGCGTGGAAGCGGCGGGCGATGGACGGGCTGGACGAGGTGTTCGCGCGGCCGGGATCGAAGGGTGCCGCGGAGCACGAGGCGACGATCCGGGAGCTGCACGCGAAGATCGGCGAGTTGACGGTGGAGCGGGATTTTTTTCTGCGCGGGTTGGGGCGCTGAGCCGTTCGGAGCGGTCGGCGATGATCGAGCGCGGCGGCCCGTTGTCGCTGTCGCGGCAGTGCGGTCTGCTCGGCGTGAGCCGGTCGTCGCAGCACTACGCGGCGAAGGGCGAGGGCGCGGAGTGTCAACTGTCGCTCACTTTTTCCCAGATTTTTTGCAACTTCTTTTCGCTTGATGTCTGTAGAATACACACTCAATCGTAAGATAGTGCTTACCGCAATACCCAATTTCACTCTTTTGCCCCAAAACAACTGTGAAGCGACGTACACGATCAGTTGGTCGATGTCTTCTCTGCATCAAATTTCATCTTTTAACATTTCCTTCATACGTTTCGAGATCATCTGTTTATCCACAACAATTTGACTGATGTATAACCCACATCCAAAATAAACTTGACATACGCGAAAGACTTTTTAACCGCACATACGATTGTTTGCCTATTGCGTCAACTCAACAATTCTTACCGCCTTCGCTATTGTCTCTTCGCGGTGTGACACTACAACTAAAGTAAGGTTCAACCCTGAAATATTTTCAACAATGGTGCGCTCCATATCGCTATCCAAATGACTAGTCGCTTCATCCAAAAACAATATCAATGGGTTACGATACAATGCACGAGCTAAAATAACCCTTTGTTTTTGCCCGCCGCTTAAACCTGAACCCATATCTCCAATGAGTGTATCGTATTTCATCGGTAAAGACCTTATATCGTCCTCTATCGCGGCCATTTCTGCGCACGCAACTACCCTGTTAAAGTCTAGTTGCGCGTCGAAACAAGCGATATTGTCGGCGATACTTCCACTCAACAATCTATCTTCCTGCATTGCACCTGCTATACAACGTCTGTACTCAGGGATATTTGCAATAGACTGTCCACCCCATTCAACAGTTCCTTGGGTCGGTTGCAGCAACCCCATTAGGCATTTTAGCAACGTGCTCTTTCCGACTCCACTCTTACCCACTATCGCAACGCTTTCACCAGGCCTTATATTTAAGGACAAATGTTCAAAGACAGGATCTTCTACCGTACTATATCTGAAAGACAATTCGACTGTAGATAGTACTTTCTTATTTAATGTCTCAATCTGCGTGGATGTGTCAATAGTGCTCAATCCCATTCCGTAAACTGATTCAATTCTTTTTTCCTTTTCTGTAAAGGCGATATCCGCCAAGCGATTGAGATGTACACTGATCATGCGAAACTGCATGGATTGATCGATTAAACTCTGCATCGCGCCCACAAAACGCTGTTGAAAACTAACAAACGCGTACAACATTCCCAGAGTCATCACACTCTGCATAACTGCAATTGTTGCAAAAGAAATAATCACGATATTTCCGATTCCGAACAAAAGTGTATCTGCCACACCATAACCTATGTTTAGCTTCGAGACGGTGATATTTTTGTTTGTAGTATTGGCTAATTTGTTCTGCCAATCATTTTGTCGATCATTTTCCATTTGGTGAATCTTGATGGTTTGAACTGCACGTACAGATTCCATAAAACTGGTCTCGGTTTGAGCTCCGGCTATAACGCTCTCTTCCGTAAGACGCCTAAGTAAAGGGTAGGTTACAAGACGCACACCCCCGTACAATATCAATGTCGCCAAGACGATAAAAGTTAACCGTGCGTCGTAAACGAACATCACGACAAGCATTATAATGGCCATTATTCCGTCGACCACGACCATAACCAACCCGGTGGTCAACATCTCTCGGACACTGTCCAAGGAAGCAAATCTCGACAAAATGTCGCCAAGATGTCGTTTCTGAAAATAGTCTAGCGGTAAGCGGATAAGGTGGCGAAAAACATTGGCAGCCATCTGGATATTGAGTCGGCTTGACAGATCTAACAAAACAAACTGCCGCAGGGCACTCACACCAGCTTCAATAACTATTAATAGTCCAAATCCAAGTGCTAGTGCTACGAGCAAATTAAAGTCGCTTCGTAGCAATACATCATCGACTACTGTCTGTAGAAACAATGGAGAAACTATTGCAAATCCTTGCAGCAACAATGAAAGCAGCAGTACTGAGACAAGACTACGTCTAAGACCGACGATTCGCTTCCATAGCTGACGAATCTTGAGTTTGCGGTGGTCACGGCCTACCCGAAATTCTTCAGTAGGCGTCAGCTCAAGTGCCACGCCTGTAAAATTTTTGGATAGGTTTTGGACTGCAGACACACGCAGTCCAACGGCTGGATCGTGAAATGTGACCTTTCCACGTTTAATTTTCTTGAGCACCACAAAATGATTCATATCCCAGTGGAGAATACATGGTGCTTGAAGCGACTTCAGTTCTGAAAGTTCGACGCGTAAGGCTCTGGACGCTAATTGCATACGACTAGCGATATCCATCAGGTTCTTTAAGGTCAATCCATGTCCCGACAGGGCATAACGTCGCCGCAACGAGGTAAGGTCGGTGTCGAATCCGTAATATCCAGAAATCATTGCGAGACAAGCGAGCCCGCACTCAGCAGCTTCGGTTTGCAGAATCACCGGTAATCTCCGACCACCTTTTAGCCTCAACAACTCTTCCGGGCGCTGGACAGACCCAAGGTCGTTCATTAAAGCCGTCCCTTCAAGGTATACAGCGGTTCCAATAGCCATTGAAGTAGGCTTCGATCACTCAGTTCAATATCCGCCGAAAGCGTCATACCAGCTTTTAGTGAGAGTTCTTGGCCATAGGCCTGAACGGTGGGAGAGTTGATTGTAGCGGAAACGCGGAACACTGCCTCCCTTAGCGCGAATGGTGTGTCCAATACTTCGTGGGGGAGTTGCACAGTCTGGGAGACTTCCGTAACTGTCCCCTTGTACAATCCGAATTTCTGGTAAGGAAACGCATCGTATCGAATGTTGAGGGATTGGCCAACGCTGATAAATCCTGCGGCTCGTACCGGGACCAAGAGCTGAGCCGAAAACACTTCATCCTGCGGTGTAAGCGACATGAGAGGCACGCCAACAGCGTTTGTTCTTTGTCCAGGGACGGCTTGCAAATTGTGAACTATACCGTCTCGCGTTGCGGTGATCGTCCTCGCCTGTTGACCGCGAAGCCGTGTTATCTGCTGGGAAATGTCACTAAGTCTCATCGTCAGTGTCGCGGTTGCGTCTGCGTGTTCGCGAGGTAAAATAGACTGCTCAATTCGCAATTGCTCGATCCGATTTTGCTGATTGACGCGGTTACGGCGCAACGCCTGAATTTCACTTCTAAGGGCCAATTCCTGATTTGTCACAGCTTCTAGGTCTGCAGATGACACATGCCCGGCACGGCTTAGGTCCCGGTAACGGGTAACTTGTCCAGAGAGCAGTGAGCGATGTTGATTCAATATTGCGATTTGCTCATCCAACAGCGCTAAGTCGTCCTCAGCAGTCTCAATACGCTGCGCAATGTCTTGCGCTTGTTGGCGGAAAGTACCCCTACTACGAGTCAGTTGCTCCGCCAATACGGACTGTTGTATTGCGTATTCGTCCATCAATTCGGATTCCAAGCGTTGTCCGTTAGCGAGAACATTGACGCCTTCGATTACAATCAACGCTTGGTCATCGAACACTCGTTCTCCTTCCTCGACCAGAACTTGCTCGATAATGCCGTCCATGCCCGCATAGACACGCGTAATTCCCGAGGGTGGCTGCAACCAACCCTGTACAGTTTCCTTTCGAGCGTAAGTGCTGTGCGTTAACCAATAAAGAACGCCAGATAGCCAAAGCAAAAAGAGGCATAGGATCAGGCGATGCGACACCCTAGGGACGATCAAAACATCACCGTGTAATCGAACGGATCGAGCCTCCATTGCTTCTCGGCGAAAAAGCTGCATCGTGCGGTCGTCTACGAAGGCGCTGGTTGCATCGCCGAGGCTTGGGAAGAGCAGGTAGGCTTCGAGTTAGTTTCGATGACTCCTAAGGTATCCTCAACGAGCCAGTGTAACGGCTGGACCTCCACCCTATTCATTTGATTTTGGCAAGCCCTAACGTGCAAGTTTAATGAAAAGGAGCGCAGCAATGCGGTTGACCGCCAATGGCGCCAGCACAAGCAAAGTATTGGTAAAGGCAGAAGAAGCGGAACCTGTCAACGCCATTGAGACACCGTTGTTCATGATTTAGTGAGCATTCGGGTAGCTCTATTGTCGTTCGGCGGGTTGATCCAGACCTTTCGTGGGAGTGCCTGGGGTTTCGGAGGGCCATGGACGAACCGTTCTGGATGTCGGGACCAGGCGTTGTGCAGGGTCCGATGGCGCTGTTCGAGGATACGTTCGGCGCGGCCGTGGTGGACGTCGCTTGGGGTGAGCATGGCGATCCCGGCGTGGCGGTGCTCGTGGTTGTACCAGGGGAAGAACGTTTGGCAGAACGTGATCGCGGCCTGGAGGTCATCGAAGCGGCCCGGGAAGCCGGGATGGTACTTGAGGGTTTTGAACTGGGCTTCGGAGAAGGGGTTGTCGTCGCTGACCTGGGGCCGTGCGAGGGAGCGGGTGACGCCGAGGTCGGCGAGCAGTTGCGCGGTGCATTTGGCGGTCATGGGCGCGCCGCGGTCGGAGTGCAGGGTGAGCAGCTGGGGCTGGATGTCCTGTTTGAGGCAGCTTTCCTCGATGAGCCGGGCGGCGAGCGCGGCGGTTTCCCGTTCGGCGACCATCCAGCCGACGACGTATCGGCTGAAGATGTCGAGCAGGACGTAGAGGTAGAAGCCGGTCCAGCGCCGTGGTCCGAGCAGTCGGGTGATGTCCCACGACCAGACCTGGTTCGGGGCGGTGGCGAGCAGTTCGGGCTTGGCGTAGTGCGGATGGCTGAGCTGGTCGCGTCGTTCCCGAACTGGCTGTTCGGCGGCCAGGAGGCGGTACATGGTGCGTTCCGAACACAGATACCGGCCTTCGTCGAGCAGCGTGGCGACGACCTCGCCCGGTGAGCGGTCGAGGAAACGCGGCGAGGCGAGCACATCGAGGACGCGTTCGCGTTCGGTGCGGTCCAGGGCCCGGGCAGGCGTTTGGCGGGGCTGCGGGGTCCCGGAAGCGCGCCCTCGGCGACGGTAGAAGGTGGCTCGGGCCAGGCCCAGCGCCCGGCACGCCGGCGCCACGCCGACCCGTGCGGCCAGATCGGCGGCGGCCATCAGCAGTCCTTCGCGTCGTCGAGGTTCAATCCCAGCAGCCCGGCAACTTTTCCCTGCACATCGATGATCGTGTGCGCGGCGGCCAGTTCCTTCTCAAGCCGAGCCACCTTCGCTTCGAGTCGGCGCACCGTGGGACTCAGGGGATTGGACTCGGCGGGTTTGGCGCCGCGTTTCTTCGGCGCCAGCGCCTTCAGAGAGCCGTCTCGGCGCGCCTTGCGCCATACGGACAAATGCGAGCTGTACAACCCTTCGCGGCGCAGCAGGCGACCGATCTCGCCGGGTTGCGTGCACCGGTCGGCCTCCTCGATGATCCGCAAGCGGTACTCGGCGCTGAAACGCCGCCGCGTCGGCTTGGCCACGACCTCCGGGTCGGGGACTTGCTCCTTCGGGCCGCCGACGACTCCGGGGGCCTCGTCGCTACGCTCCTCCGCCCCGGGAGCCAGCGCATCGACACCCGTCAACATCTTCAAATCACCACCGCCCCTCATCGCCCGTCACCTCCACCGCCCTACACTAATTCCAAGGGTAGCCGATGTCTCAACGATGTTGGCAGAGAGGGGGGGTCGACAGATCACCTTGATGCAAAACCCCTTCATACAGTCGGTGACTGAGGACGGGCGACGAACTGATAAGCATTACACTCAATAGTGGGTAAAATGTCAATTTGTGTTACGGGCAATGTTACGGGCAACTGTAAATTTCCCATGGTGTCAACACCGTTGAGAGAGGTAGACCCCAATCCTTGGACAGGTTGGCAGCTAATTTAAGGTGGTATTTGCTGTCCATCATATGCTGCCAGATTGAACCGTCTTCGTCTTCTCTTTCTTCATCGAAATCCTATTGATGATGCGGTGGAGTTCGTGGGCGAGAGGCGCGAAAGTGTGGTCAGGCGGTGGGCAACGCCTTGGCGTTGCCCAGGGGCTGTCCACACGGCCCGCAGGGTTCGCGCCGGTCCGTAGGACTCGTCCACAAATCCACGGCACAGGGCGCTCGACGCGCACCGAGCCCCTGGCCAGCGGTCCGATATGCGCGGCGATCCCGACATCGATGTCTCAGGCCGCCAAGTCCAGGCATTGCACGCCGGCGTGCACCTCCGCCGGCGTCAGACCACCGAACGCCGAGTGCGGGCGCTCGCCGTTGTAGTAGCTCATCCAGGCGCCGATCCCGTCGCGGGCCTCGCCGAAATCGGCAAACGCCCGCAGGTACACGCACTCGTACTTCAGCGAGCGCCACAGCCGCTCGATGAACACGTTGTCCCTCCACTGGCCCTTGCCGTCCATGGAGATCCGGATGCCGTGCGCGACCAGTTCCCCGGTCCACGCCGTGGACGTGAACTGGCTGCCCTGGTCGGTGTTGAACACCTCCGGCGCGCCGTGACGATCGAGGGCGTCCAGCAGCGCATGCACGCAAAACACCGTGTCCTGCGTCGTGGAAAGCCCCCAGGACAGCACCTTGCGCGAGTACCAGTCCATGATGGCCACCAGGTACAAAAAACCATGCGCCATCGGCACATACGTCAGATCGGCACACCACACCTGACCGGGCCGGCGCACCTCAAAATCGCCCAGCAGGTACGGATACACCCGGTGCCCCGGGCCGCGGCGCGAGGTGTTCGGCCGCGGCGCCAGGGAGCGAAGACCCATCACCCGCATCTTGACTTCGACGGTTTGAATTCATAAGTCATTGATATGCTTGAACATCACAAATTCACTAGGCACAACTTCGGGGATTTGGGCGGGTTGTCGCCGGTTCAGTTCAACGCATAGGGGACGTCCGACAGCGTCAGGCCGAGGGCCTCGTAGATCAATTGGGCTTCGGCCGTGGCCGAAGAGGGAATCGCGTAGCGTTGGTCGGTGCCGGTGTGGCGCAGCACCGAACACTGGCGGTGCAACAGCGCGTCCCGGATCGCCTGGGGAGACAGGTTGCGTTTTTTCTGCAGTTTCACCCGGTAAGCCAGGTGCCTGACGCAGGCAAAGGCCATGTAGGCGATGGCCAGGTGCGCGCGGATGCGCCTCGGGGTCCAGTGATAGATGGGCCGGACCTTCAGATCGTGCTTGGTGATGCGAAAGCTTCGCTCGACCTGCCACAACCCCCGGTAGCGCTGTAGTATCTGTTCCACGGGCATCCCGCGCACGTTGGTCGCCACCCCGTGCAGCCCGTCCCAGCGGGCCGCCTCGGCGATGCGCTCCGGATCGATCTCCCAGCGCCCCTTGCCCCTCATCCGCACGAACCGCGCCGCGCCCCTCGGCAGAAGGGGCTTCGGGCGGCCGCTTCGGTTGAGCTGCTTCAACAGCTTGCGCACCGCGCGTCGGCGGTCGGCGGCGTCCTTGCGGGCGCGGCGGGGACTGTAGGCCACGAGGAGGCGCCGGCCGCGATGACGGAACACGCCGACCTTGCGGCCGGCTTCGGCCCCGGGCAGCGCGCGGTAGCGCTCCACGTTCAGGATCCGCGCCTTCAGCGCCCCCGGCAGGCTGCGCAACCGCGCCCCGACGATGTAACGGTGCCCGGCGGCTTCCAGTACCGAGAGGTTCCGGTGGTCGAACATCGCCGCGTCGGCCACGCACACCGCCTCCGCCGCCCCGTGCCGGCGCCGCAGCGCCTCGATCGTCGGCAGGAACGTGTGCCCCTCGTAGGTGGCGCCGGGAAACACCTCGTATCCCACCGGCAACCCCTCTGTGGTGACCGCCAGCGCCAGCACCACCTGGACCCGCTGCGCCTTGCCGTCCTTGCTGTAACCGAACGCCCTCAACGCGTCGGCGTCCCCGTCCTCGACCACCGACTCGAAGTACAACGTCGTGCAATCGAAGAACAACACCTCCAGCGGCTCGCCCAGCAACGCCCCGGTGGCCGAGGCCACCCGCGACTTGAGCCGCTCGATGAGTCCGTCGTCCAACCGGTCCATCATCCGGTACACCTTCTCCAGCGCCAGCGACACCCCGAAGTCCCGGCCCAGACGGCGCACCGTGGCGCGCTTGGAATCGGGGTTGGCGATGCGCGCCAGCACAGTGTGATGCAGCGCCGGGGCCGAAGCCCGGTGACGGGAGGAAAGCAACCGATCGAAACCCAGTTCCCGGTACACGACCCCGTAGGCTTCGTGGATGCCGGTGACGATGCGCTGTTCTTCGCGCAACGCCTTCAGATCCACCGCCAGCGGCGCCGGATCGGGCGCCCGCTCCGAGGCCCGCCCGGCCTCGATGACCTGCTCGGCGACCTGCTCGGGCGGGAACAACCCCGGCTGGCGGTCCTCGGCGATGCGCGCCTTCAGGTACTGGCCCAGTTCCTTCAGCCGCCGCAGTTCGGCCTCGTCGGAGGCCACGCCGAGGTGGCGCACGATACGCTGGCGGACCTTGCCCTGCACACGCACGCCCTCGACCAGTTGCACAGATTTGCGGGGGCTGTTGGGTGTGGTTTTGACGCGCACGAACATGGCGGTATTGTACCACCGAACACCCACTATACAAACTGCTAGGCACAACAAAACGCCTTCGGCAAAGCCGCGAAAAAACAGGTCCCAAAATCAATGCGATAGTCGAATCGACAAAGACGATCAGAGGGGCAAACCGTCGAAGTCAAGAGGGCGTCCAGCAGCGCATGCACGCAAAACACCGTGTCCTGCGTCGTGGAAAGCCCCCAGGACAGCACCTTGCGCGAGTACCAGTCCATGATGGCCACCAGGTACAAAAAACCATGCGCCATCGGCACATACGTCAGATCGGCACACCACACCTGACCGGGCCGGCGCACCTCAAAATCGCCCAGCAGGTACGGATACACCCGGTGCCCCGGGCCGCGGCGCGAGGTGTTCGGCCGCGGCGCCAGGGAGCGAAGACCCATCACCCGCATCAATCGCCGTACCCGCTTGCGGCCGACCCGGTGACCTCTGCGCCGAAGCATCCGGGCCATCTGCCGGGAACCGTACCACGGGCAGCTCAGGTGCAACTCGTCCATCAGCCGCATCAGCCGAAGGTTCGTCTGCGACTCGCCCACGGGCCGATAGTAGAAGCTCGAGCGGGCGATGCCAGACATCGGCTACCCTTGGAATTAGTGTAGGGCGGTGGAGGTGACGGTTGGCGAACTTCAGCGCGACAATCAGACTAAAATTCTCATCTTTTTCGTCGCTGCTCCGAGAGAAACGCTTCAATCAAGTTACAAGCCTCTTGAATGGCAGTATCACCATTGACTTTGGATGAAAATTCGTCAATTATCCTGCTTGATTTACGAAAGTCTAGTAATTTTTTTATGGATTGAGTGACATTCTCTCGATGAAAATGCTCAGGTAGAATAAAAGTACCTAACCCAAGTCTATGAACTCTATCGGCATTGTCAAATTGATCAAATGCAAGTGGTCTGATTATCTGTGGAATGCCAGCTTTCACAGCCTCTGCCAACGTTCCAATACCGCCATGATGTAATATTAACCGGCAGCGGACGAGTACATAGTTAAAATCGACATAATCAACATGTAAAAACCGGTCCTCAGAAAATCTTGCCTGCTCATTTACTCGGCCCACAAACAAGCCAGGCAATCCGAGCGCGTCGCAAATGTCTTTTCCCTCAATAAAGAGTGTGCTTGAGTCTTCCATTCCGGTGCCGCAAGTAAAAACCAATGGACTACCGTGCGTACTGATAAATCTATCAACCACTCTACGACCGAGTTTGGTCACCTGAGAAAATAAAGGAAAACCAACAGTGTGCACCCTATTAGGCCAATCCGGCTGCCGCATTCCATACCAGTCAGGAAAAGTTGCAATTTGAAGATGAGATTCACTAAGGGTCCCTATAATCTGCGCAACATTTACGGGATCGAGCCCAATAGAAACTCGCATATCATTTATCGACTTACAGTATGTTTTGCGCATTACATGGGCTGCCGACTCGTGGCTCATTCCCTGAAATATTTTTTTTCTTATCCATAGAGGAATCCAGTCTGGGAGCAACCACTTCAATGGTGCCGGTGGTGCCACGAAAGACGGAATATACCTGGGCGAAAGCGTGATCGTTGTGTGTGGAATAGAAAGCGCGTCGGCTGCCATTGTTGCACCATTCAATAGTGGGTATGTACCAACCACAGCTAATATTTGACTCTTTTCATATTGATCGAATACATGGCGACAGGAACTTTTCATCGCCTGTTTATAGTAATTTTCAAAACCAATTTCAATTATGTCCGATTCGAGGTTCCATATGGCCGGGTCGCCATGAAAATCAATGTGTTGCCGTTTGGTTCCAGTACTACGAAAATCAAATCCATACTCCTGAATCAAGTCGCGATAATGATCGTTCACAAGAAAGACTATTTGATATCCTCGTCTAGACAGTTCGGAGGCGATACCTACCAATGGGAAGATATCACCCTTTGTTCCTGATGTGGAAAACAAGAGTTTTGCGCGATCGATCAATGGTGTTCCCAAATTTGACCTATAAGAGTTTATACTATTGTGAGCTTAACATGGGCTACTGTCAAATCTGTTGTATCTGGTGTATTTGGTGAGTGAGTAGGGCGGCCTTCTTGCGGGTGGTTCTGTGATCGATTCCATCGACAAGTGTCACACCGGCGACGACATCGGCCACATCGGCCAGTTGTCGGAAGCCGTGTAGTCGTCGCTATCGTTTCTGGGCGCTCATGGCGAGCTGATGCATCAAGCTGAGCCCGGTCTTGGCGCTGACATAGACCTCCGAGAGCCCCGTCCAGAAGCCCAAGGCGCCGTCGCCGATGGCCAGCCTGGCCGGATCAAGGCCGCGGTCCCTCAAGCTCAGAAGCAGGGCCTTCCAGCTCTCTGTGAACTCGCGGAACCCGTCCTCGATGGCCAGGAAATGCTTGCGGCCGTGCACATCGCAGCCCACCAGCACAAGGATGCAGCGCCGCTCCTCGGCGCGCACGTTGGTGTAGATCCCATCGGCCCACAGGTACACGAACTCGTGGCCTTGCCAACCCCGCCCACGCCACTGGGCGTACTTGGCCTCCCAGCCGCCCTTGAGCCTCGATATCGTCACCGCCGACAGCCCCTTGACCGATTCGCCGAACAAGGCTTCAAGCGCCTCGTCGAAGTCGTTCGTCGACACCCCCTTCAGATACAACCACGGTATCACCGCCTCCAGTCGCCGAGTCTTATTCAGGTATGGCGGCAACAACTGCGAGCAAAATCAGCGGCCCTCGCCGCCGCGATCCCGCGTCTTCGGCAACCGAACCGTCACCGGCCCAACACCCGTCAGAACCTGCCGCCTCGGCTGGTATCCGTTGCGCACCACTGATAGAAGTGGTCCCCAAAATTCGGACAGGGTAGTAAGGTGGTATTTGCGCTGACGAGAGGACGTTACGAGGATGGCGAAGCGACGCAATTTTTCACCTGATTTCAAGGCCCGGGTGGCGCTGGCGGCGATCCGGGGGGACGGCACGATTGCCGAGCTGGCGGCCCGGTACCAGGTGCATCCGAACGTGGTCGGTAACTGGAAGCGCACGGCCGTGGATGGGTTGAAGACAACCTTCACCCGGGGCGGATCGGTGCGCACGGACCTGGATCGGGAGGAGGAGATCACGCGGCTCCAGGCGAAGATCGGGGAGCTGGGGGGTGGAGCGGGATTTTTTGGCCAAGGCCTTCGATCGCTGAGCGTGGATCGGAGGCGAGGATTGATTGATCCGCAAGACGGAGGGCTCAGCCTGGTGCGTCAGTGCGCCTTGGTGGGCATCGCCCGCTCGAGCTTCTACTATCGGCCCGTGGGCGAGTCGCAGACGAACCTTCGGCTGATGCGGCTGATGGACGAGTTGCACCTGAGCTGCCCGTGGTACGGTTCCCGGCAGATGGCCCGGATGCTTCGGCGCAGAGGTCACCGGGTCGGCCGCAAGCGGGTACGGCGATTGATGCGGGTGATGGGTCTTCGCTCCCTGGCGCCGCGGCCGAACACCTCGCGCCGCGGCCCGGGGCACCGGGTGTATCCGTACCTGCTGGGCGATTTTGAGGTGCGCCGGCCCGGTCAGGTGTGGTGTGCCGATCTGACGTATGTGCCGATGGCGCATGGTTTTCTGTACCTGGTGGCCATCATGGACTGGTACTCGCGCAAGGTGCTGTCCTGGGGGCTTTCCACGACGCAGGACACGGTGTTTTGCGTGCATGCGCTGCTGGACGCCCTCGATCGTCACGGTGCGCCGGAGGTGTTCAACACCGACCAGGGCAGCCAGTTCACGTCCGCGGAGTGGACCGGGGAACTGGTCGCGCACGGCATCCGGATCTCCATGGACGGCAAGGGCCAGTGGAGGGACAACGTGTTCATCGAGCGGCTGTGGCGCTCGCTGAAGTACGAGTGCGTGTACCTGCGGGCGTTTGCCGATTTCGGCGAGGCTCGCGACGGGATCGGCGCCTGGATGAGCTACTACAACGGCGAGCGCCCGCACTCGGCGTTCGGTGGTCTGACGCCGGCGGAGGTGCACGCCGGCGTGCAATGCCTGGACTTGGCGGCCTGAGACATCGATGTCGGGATCGCCGCGCATATCGGACCGCTGGCCAGGGGCTCGGTGCGCGTCGAGCGCCCTGTGCCGTGGATTTGTGGACGAGTCCTACGGACCGGCGCGAACCCTGCGGGCCGTGTGGACAGCCCCTGGGCAACGCCAAGGCGTTGCCCACCGCCTGACCACACTTTCGCGCCTCTCGCCCACGAACTCCACCGCATCATCAATAGGATTTCGATGAAGAAAGAGGAGACGAAGACGGTTCAATCTGGCAGCATATGATGGACAGCAAATACCACCTTAAATTCGCTGCCAACCTGTCCAAGGATTGGGGTCCACCTCTGATCGACGGCCCAAGGCGTCTCGCGCCTCGGCGTGCACATTGAGAAAATCCTCCAACTCCGTTTCCACCGCCTGCGCAATGATCCGCCGAGCGCCGACGCGAACCAAGACGCTCAACTTATCTCGAGAGCTTGGATCGGCAAAGGAAACCATCGTATCGTGGTCCATTGTGGCGCGTCTCCTCGTTGCTGAATAACAGGTTGTCGTAACCCTTATTCCAGCAGGAATGCGCCGCATTCTTCAACTCAGCTCATACACCAGATCCGAGCGTAACTCCGGTAGCGGTGTTGGGATCGGTAGTGAAAGGGCGTTCATCCTGGGGCACGGGCGGGACGGATTCAAGGTCTGGGTCCGGGTCTTTTCTTCGAGTGAAACGATCTGTGACGGGTCCAGTGGTGTTCGTGGGCGAGAGGTCCGCGAGTAGGGACAGGCGGTGGATCGCGCGCCCGCGTGATCCACGGGCTGTCCCCACGGTCCGCAGGACTCGTCCACAACTCCACAGGAGGGGGGTTGGGGCGTGCGACACGCGCTCAGGCCGCGGCGTTTTTGTGTGCGTCGATGAACGCGAACAGTTCCTCGCGCGCCCGGTTCAGGGCTTTGACCGCCTCCAGATCACTCATCGCGTGTGCAGCCGCGTCCAGTGGCCCGAAGGTGACGCCAGGCTTGAGGTATTGCGCGGCGTGGGGCAGCGACTTCAGCTTCTCGTACGGCGTCATCACATCGGCGTCCCGGTAGCGCTTGCGGACCCGGTCCTTGGGGTCGATCACCTCGGTGGGAAACTGGCACGGGCGGTGGTGGTTCAGAAACGGCAAGAGCCACTGGCGGTTGAAGGCGTGGACCGGTTCGGCCAGGTGCGCCGGAATGTGGTCGTAGCCGAGCCACTTGCGGATCACCGAGCCGTTCTTGCTCTCCACCAGCGCGTTGTCGTTGGTGTGCCGGGCGCGGGACTTGGTGAACTGCCCCACGCGCACGTACCCCGGTCGGCCGCGCGGATCGGGACGGCGGCGCACGCCAATCCGCACCGCCGTGGGGCAGGTGAGGGTCCAGACCGTGCGCAGGTTGCGGTACGTGGGCGACTTGCGCAGGTTGTAAAGGTGCCCGTTGGAAAGCTTCGCCAAGCGTTTGAAGCGCGCGTCGCCGAACACTCTCCATTCACGGCGCAGCACCGCGCGGGTGGCCGCCCCCGACATCTGGCCCAGTTCCGCGTCGACTTCGGCCAGCAACCGGATGTCCCACTGCGTGTAGCGGCGGGCAAACGGCGCCGAGGGACCCTGGCCGCGACGGTCCACAATGCCTCCGGTGGCCCGGTGCTGGCCGATCAGGCGCGTGAGCTGCGCCCGCGAAAACCCCGTCACCTTGCCCGGATAACGCTTCACCAGACCCTTGTCCGACTTGCCCAATCGGTGATACCCCAGCTTTACCAGCGTGCACCGTACCAACTCGTAGACGCCCTCGCGGTCGCCCCCGGTAAAATCCACCGCCTCGCTGCCCTCCAAAAGGGCACGGACCTGTTCCTACGTCCGCACCCGTTGCGTCTGTAGCGTCACGATCATCCTTCGATGATCCAAGACCACAACCTACAGGCTCATGTCTCATTGGATTACCAACCCACCTACAGGCTCATGTGTCATTGGACAAGGCGCCGAGTTGGCCGAGGTCGGAACGTAGCGGATCGTTGGCGAACCGTTTCCTCCGGACGCGTGGCGTCAGTTCGACGGCGCTTTTTTTGCCGGGAACTGATCGACACGCTGCAGCTCGTCGACGAATGCACGACTTATAGGCGGCTGCAGTCCCGCGCCGCGCAGCTTGAAGCTCTCGAATGCGCTGACTGGGGATTATAGGGTGGATTGGACGCCCGGCTCATGTATTGGCCGGACAAACCGCATGGAAAAATCCACCGCGCGCACGTTCTTGGTCAACGCGCCGACCGATATGTAGTCCACCCCCGCAAGGGCCAGGTCCCGAACGTCGTCCAGGTCTACGCCGCCCGACGCTTCCAGAGCCACCGGGGCGCTATCCCAACCATCGCGTATCTTCACGGCCAACCGCGTGTCCTCGATGCCGAAGTTGTCCAGCAGCACCCTGTCGACATCGCAGGCCAGCGCCTCGCGCAACTCGTCCAGGTTTTCCACTTCGACTTGCAGCATCACCGAGGGCGCGCCTTGCCGGGCGGTTTCCACGGCCCGCCGAAGTCCGCCGGCCGCGGCGATGTGGTTTTCCTTGATGAGGATGGCGTCGTACAGGCCGTGGCGGTGATTGTCCGCGCCTCCACAGCGAACGGCATATTTCTGGGCGTCGCGAAGTCCGGGGAGGGTCTTTCGCGTGTCCAGAATCGTGGCTCCAGTGCCCGCGACGGCGTCCGTATACCGGCGCGCGACGGTTGCCGTGGCCGAAAGGGTCTGGAGGAAGTTCAGTGCGGTCCGCTCGCCGGTGAGCAGCGCGGTCGCGGGACCCTCAATGCTGCATACCAGGGCACCCTGCGACACCGGTTCTCCGTCAGAGCGGCGCCAGCGCGGAGTCACGCGGGCGTCGAGTTGCCGGAAAACTTCGTCGAACCAGGCGGTTCCGCAGAGGACGCAGCCTTCGCGGGCAGTCACCTGTGCGCTGCCACCCGCATCGGCGGGGATAAAGCCGGCAGTCAGGTCGCCCGCGCCCACATCTTCGCGCAGCGCGGCCTCAACGGCCCGCGCGATCACATCCGCCGGGACTGGAGGGACAGTCATTGGCCAAGCTAGCTAGCCGTGGCTGGCGCTCCGCGGCATTCGACCGAGGGCGCGTCCCGCCCGGCGCGGCGGGAGGACGCACGGCGCGAAGTCAAGCGGACAGTCAACTTGCCGCGCCGGGCTTCATCTGTCCGCCGACGGCCGGTCCGATCAGATAATGAAGCCTTGGTGGCCCATCCCGACCATGCTCATCAGCATGGGCACGGACAGCATGGTGTTGGTGCGCGAGGCGAGAAACGCCACCCGTCGCGCCTTGGCGACCTCGTCGGCGGACGCTTCCACCATGCCCAGAATCTTCTTCTGGTTCGGCCAGATGAGCACCCAGACGTTGAACAGCATGATCGTGCCGAGCCAGGCGCCCACTCCGATTACCAGCGAACTTCCACGTAGCAGGAATGCGTCGTCGAATATTCCCAGGTGGAGCAGGTAAACGGCGCCGGACAGCCATGTCACCACCGCGCCCCAGCGGAACCACCACAGCGCGCGGGGCGCGACGTACTTCGTGATGCCCGCGCCGCCCGGACCGCCCTCGTCGGATGCGGCCTCCGCAAGGGCCGGCACCTGGACGAAGTTGAAGTAATAGAGCAGGCCGATCCACGTGATGCCGGCCAGCACGTGTATCCAGACCAGGAAACTCGCCGTGTTGAACGCAACTCCCATGGTGATGAGGCCGATCACGATAGCCAGCACTACGCCTGCACCGATGGTGCCATTAACTGTATTGAGGGGATTCATTGGTGGGTTCCTTCTCCGATGATCTTGCGCCTGCGCGTGATTGCTGGCGCTTCAGTTTCACATATGCCGTGTTGCGGCAGCTCCGATCACTGCCGCCGGACAGAACTTGAAGAATAGGTTAGGGACCCGCATTATTCAATGATTGGCCCGCCCGGTCATTCGCCTGTGCCGTCGCAGGGCCGATGGCAGCGGGCTGCCCGCCAACGGAGGTGTACGGGAGCAATGGAAGTCAACGAAAGGATCGAGAGCCAACTTCGCAGCCATCCGGTGCTGCTGTACATGAAGGGTACTCCGGACTTTCCGCAGTGCGGCTTTTCGGCGCAGATCGTCGCTGCCCTGCGGGCAGTGGGCAAGCCGTTCGCCTTCATCAATATCTTCGAGGACCCTGAGGTCCGCGAGGGACTGAAGGCCTATTCCAACTGGCCCACGTACCCCCAGCTGTATGTCAACGGCGAACTGATCGGCGGTTGCGACATCGCCCTTGAGATGTATCACTCGGGGGAACTCAAGACGGTGGTGGAGTCTGCGGCGGCGTCCACGGAGGCGGAGGCTGGGGAGGGCTGACGGCTCCGCTTCGCCGGCTCCTCGGTATTCGCGAGGCCATCGTATACCGGTCGGAACCGGTTCACGATCTCGCAAAACAGTTTCGCGGTCATCTCGGCGTCGTATACCGCCGAGTGGGCTTGGCTTTCGTCCCACTTCCAGCCTGCTGCGGCGACGGCGCGGCTGAGCACCGTCTGGCCCAGGGCGACGCCCGCCAGCGTTGCCGTGTCGAAGCTGGAGAACGGGTGGAACGGGTTGCGCTTGATCTTGTTTCGCTCCGCCGCGGCATGGACGAACTGAAGGTCGAAGAAGGAATTGTGGCCGACGAGAATGGCGCGGTTGCACTTTTGCGCCTTGACTTCCTTGCGGACCAGTTCAAACACTCCGCGCAACGCCTCGTTTTCGTCCACCGCCAGCCGGAAAGGATGGAAGGGGTCGATACCCGTCACTTCCAGCGAGGCCGGGTCGAGCCGAGCGCCGGGGAAGGGTGTGACATGATGGCGGACGGAGTCCGTCGGGCGAAGGCAACCGTCCTGGTCCAGCCGCAGAATGATCGCGGCGATTTCGAGCAGCGCGTCCGTTGCCGGATTGAAACCGCCCGTCTCCACATCCACCACCACCGGCAGGAAGCCGCGGAAGCGGCCCGCGATGCCCGGGGTCAGACCCGGCGCCGTGTCGGCAGCCTGGTTCGCCGAGGTCATGCGAAATACGAACGGATCAATACGGCGCGTGGCATTCCACGGGGATGAACTCGTAGTCTTCCCGGTAGAGTTTCTTCCAGACCATTTCCCACGGTTCGGTGAGGTAGCCCGGGTCTCGAATGATCATCTCCATCTCGACCATGGGACCCTGGGTCGGATCGTCCAGGCGGCGGTAGGTCTCCACGGTTGTGGTCCGGTCGCTGAGCCAGTGACCGGGCGTGCCGGTGGGGTTGGCCGGAATGTGGGTCGACTCGATGATCAGCGTGTCCCCTTCGTAGCGGGCCACGGACTGGCCCAGTCGCCGGTACTCGTCGCTGAGGTCCCGGTCGTCGAAATAGATCGTGCGCACGCCGCCGTATTCCTCGTAGGAGATCACCACGCGGTCGTCATGTTGCTCGATGCGCACGGGGTGCGGCGTGAAGCCGGCCTGGCGTATCAGGCCAGGATCTTCGCAGGCCACTTGCGGGTCGTTGATCGGGTCCCACTGGGCCTGAAGCGCGGCGCCGGCCTCGTTGAATGGCGGCAGCCGGTGGTTTCTGAAACCCGGCCCGTCGCGGCCCTGCACCCAGGCGCCGGTCAGGTTCGGCCGGCCATCGGCCAGACGCAGAGGAATGGAAATGATCTCCGCCGGGGCCGCCTGGTATTGGTTTCGTTCCAGCGACGGGTTGCGCAGCACGGCGCGCGATTGCGGATCGAGCACTTCCACGTGTTCCATGGAGATCATCGGTTTTCCGTCGCGGCCGGCCATGCCAGTGATGCGGACCAGTTCACCAGGTTGAATCGTTTCGGCGGACCAGCCCCGGTTCCTCAAGCCGGTCGCGGACCCGCCCTCGACCATCCACTCGGTCTGTTCGCCGTCCTCGCCGGTGACGTCCATGTAGATCAGCACGTGCGGATTCCTGAAGACGTATCGTTCAACCACTCCCTCGCGAACAATTTCATCCTCAAGGAACGATGCCGCGAAGGAATGGTGGGCGTCGGCCGGACCGACCGACAGAAGCATGGCCGATGCGACCAGGGCCGGCGGCGCGACAGCCGGCAAGCAGGCGGGCATGGACGGTTTCATTTTGTTCTCCGGGAGCATGGGGGCAACCGCCGGCGATCTTATCATGAGCGCGGCGGTGTTCTTGCTGCCTGGCGACGAGCCTTTCCACGAACATGAGCATCGGTTGTCATCGTCGACACCGTTTTCTCCTTGAAATCGCATAGGTCGGCGATGACGCACCGTGGGCACTCCGGCTTGCGGGCCTTGCAGACATAGCGGCCATGCAGGATCAACCAGTGATGGGCGTTGTTCCTGAAGGGGCGGGGGGTGACGCGCAGCAACCGTTCTTCCACCGTCCGGACGTCCTTTCCCGGCGCCAGTCCCGTGCGGTTGGCGACGCGGAAGATGTGCGTGTCCACGGCAATGGTCGGCATTCCGAAGGCGGTGTTCAGGATCACGTTGGCTGTCTTTCTGCCTACGCCGGGCAGCGCTTCGAGCTCTTTTCGTTCGGTCGGGACCGCGCCTCCGTGCCGCTCCACCAGGATGGCGCAAGTGCGGTAGATGTTCTTCGCCTTGGTGTTGAACAGGCCGATAGTCCTGATGTGCTCCCGCAGGGCGTCTTCGCCCATCGCAAGCATGGCTTCCGGGGTGCTGGCGGCATTGAAGAGCCCGGCCGTGGCCTTGTTTACGCCCACGTCGGTCGCCTGTGCCGAAAGGATCACCGCGACCAGCAACTCGAACGGCGACTGGTAGTTCAGTTCCGTGGTCGGTTCAGGATTTTCGGAGGCGAGCCGCTCGTAGATCCGGCGGCGCTTGGCCGCGTTCATTTCGCAGGGGCTCCGTTCATGTCCGGGCCTGCGCCTCCGCCTCCCTCGCCGGCGCGGTCCGCATTTGTGCCGTGAGCCAATTGCGCAGCGCGATCAGCGCGGCGAGCCCGAAGAATGCGCCGGGCGGAAGGATGGCCGCCAGCATCCCCTCATGGGGCAAATCCAGGAACACGTCGCGGGCGGCTTCTCCAAACAGGAGCTGCATGCCGGACAACAGCGTGCCGTGGCCGACGATTTCCCGCAGTGCGCCCAGCAGCGCCAGGGCTGCGGTGAAACCGAGGCCGGTCGCGAGTCCGGAAAGCGCCGACCGGTCGATGCGGCTGCGGCTGGCCACCGATTCCGCCTGGGCCAGGATGGCACAGTTGGTAATGATCAGGGGTATGAAGAGACCGAGCACGCGGTACAGGTCGTGGTAGTACGCGTTGATCAGCATGTCGACCGTGGTCACCAGGGAGGCGATGATCAGCACGAAGATCACGATTCTGAGGTTCGGCGCAAGCGCTCCACGGATCAGCGAGACCACGGAATTGGTCGCAACCAGTACCAGGGTGGTCGCGACCCCCAGCGCGAGGCCATTGATCAGCGTGGTGGTGACGGCCAGCAGCGGACAGATTCCAAGCAACTGCACGAAGGCGGCGTTGTTTCGCCAGAAACTGTCGGCGAAGAGCGTTCCCGCGCCGTTCACGGCAGAGCTCCCTGAGACGGTTCCGGATCCGTGCCGTCGCTGTCATCATTGGCGAAGGCGGCGCGCTCGAACAGTTCGGTCTGGTGCCCGTCCAGGTAGATGAGGGCGTCCCGTACGGCCTGGACCACGGCGCGGGGGGTCACGGTCGCGCCGGTGAAGGCGTCGAAACGACCGCCGTCGACGGTGACCGCCCACTGAGGCAGCGGCGGGTCCGCCAGGCTGGTGCCTTCGAATCCCTCGATCCAGTCTGAAATCGTATGCTCTATCGGGTCTCCCAGTCCCGGCGTTTCCCTGTGGGCCGTGACGCGCACGCCCTGGACCACGCCCGCGGCATCGACCCCCACAAGGAGGCGGATGGGGCCGTTGTAGCCCCGCGGGGCGACTGCAGCGATGATCGCCGCGGCCGGTTCGCCGTTCCTGGTAGCGAGAAACACCCGCACGGGATCCGTCGTGCCGAGAAGGTCGGGCTCCGTGACCAGGACTTGTGACCGCACAAGGTCGTTGTCATACAGGGTAGGGTCCACGACCTCGTGGAGCGATCCCAGCAACCGTTCGGCCATGTTGCGTTCGATCCGCTCGGCGCTGATCCGGTGGGTGGCGGAGATGATCCCGGTCGCGCCCAAGGCGATCACGGCAACCGCAAGGATGGCGCGCAGGCCCTGACTATCGTGTTCGGCCATAGATTCTCGGTCGGGTGTAGCGGTCCAGCAGGGGGACCGTCGCGTTCATCAGCAACACCGCGAAAGCGACCCCGTCGGGGTAGCCGCCCCAAGTGCGGATCGCGTACGTGAGTATGCCGATCCCCGCGCCGTAAATCAGCCGGCCGCGGCGGGTCGTCGCCGCGGAGACGGGATCGGTGGCGATGAAGAAAGCGCCCAACAGGCTCGCGCCGCTCAGGAGATGAAAGCCTGCCGATGCGTGCCGGTCGGCGTCCAGCGCGTGGAAGACCGCCGCGACAAGAATCAAGGACACCAGCATCGAGGCCGGGATGTGCCAGCGGATGATGCCGCGAAACAGCAGGTAGATCCCGCCCAGGGCGATCAGTCCGTTGATCCACTCCCAACCCAGGCCGCCCATGCCGCCGAACAGGGGGTCGGCTCGCACTTCCTCCAGCGTCTGCATGTTGGTCAGTCCTTCACGGAGCGTGTCCATCGGCGTGGCCTGGGAGATCGCGTCGATGGCCATGCCCTGCGGCAGTGCGCCGGTCAATGCGAATCGCAGGCTGTCCAGGGCGCCGATCGGCTGCAGGCCCAGTTCCAAGCTGCGTGGCGGCAGCCAAAGGGTCATTTCCACGGGGAAGGAGATCAACAGTATCGCGTAGCCCACCATCGCGGGATTGAACAGGTTCGATCCCAGTCCGCCGTACAGGTGCTTGGCCAACACGATCGCTGCGACGGCGCCGATCGCCGGAATCCACCAGGGCGCCAGGGGTGGAATCGCAAACGCCAGCAGCACTGCCGTGACCGCCGCCGTACCGTCCAGCAGGGAAGGCATTACGGGTCTTGCCCGAAGCCTGAGCATGAGCGCTTCCGCCCCGAGGGCCGCGCAGGCGGCGATCAGCGCGTTGATCCAGATGCCCCAGCCGAAGAACCACACGTGGGCCATCGCCGCGGGCACGAGCGCATAGATCACATGGCGCATCACCTTCGGAACGCTGGTGGCGGGAACCGCGTGCGGCGGCTGTTTCAGTTCGAACTGCATCAGCGGGTCGGCTCGCCATCGTCGCGGCGCCTTGCCGCGCGCGTCACCGCGGCTTCAACCATCGCCCTGGGGTCGTCGTTCCCACCGATCGCGGCGATCAGATCGTCCTGTTGCCGTCGGCTGGTCTCGGCCTGCGCCGCCAGGCGGGCGAGTTTTCGCCGGTGGCGACGGTCGGCCTGGTCAGCCATTTCGGTGCGTCTCAATGCCGCCAACCGTGCCCGCTTTGCCAGTCTGAATCGTTGGGTCAGCGCAATATGGCTGGGACACGCGATGTCGCAGCAGCCACACTCGATGCAGTCGTTCAGGCCCAACGTGCCGAGCCGGTCGAAGTCATCGACCGCGGATGCCCGCAAGAGCGCCTGGGGCAGCAGCCGGGAAGGACATGCGTCGGCGCAGTCGCCGCAACGGATGCACGGCCACTCAAGAGTGGATTCCCGGACCTCGTCCGAACAGGCCGCGACGACGCAGTTGCCCGCCTTGGTGATGGGCACGTCGTCGCCGGGAAGCGTGTAACCCATCATGTTTCCGCCGAGGATCAGACGTGTCACTCGGCCCCGATAACCGCCGCAGAACTCGATCAGGTCACGAACCGGCGTGCCGATGGGGACCTCCACGTTGGCCGGGTTGGCGACACCGTTGCCGGCGACGGTGACGATGCGGCTGGTCAGCGGTTCCCCGCGGCGGATGAGGCGATCCAGCGCATACGCCGTGCCGACGTTCTGGCAGACGCACCCGACCGCCGGCGGATAATCTCCACTGGGTACCTCGCGCCCGGTCAGCGCCTCGACCAACTGGCGTTCCCCGCCGGCGGGATAGACCGTGGGAACCCGAACAGTCTTGATGCGCGTATCGCCCAATTGCGCGATCGCCCCGCGCAGAGCCCCCAGGGCATCCGGCTTGTCCCGCTCAACCACCAGCACGGTCGAGGTCGCGCCGATCATGTCCATCATCGCCAGGCCGCCACGAACGATCTCCAGCGGATGTTCGCGCATCAGCATGTCGTCGCAGCTGATGTAGGGCTCGCATTCCGCGCCGTTGAGGATCAACAGCTCGCAGCCGGCGTTGCCGCGCAGTTTGTCCGCCGTTGAAAAGACCGCGCCGCCGAGGCCCACGATTCCCGCATTTCGGATGGCGTCGATGCGCTCTTCCCGCCCCCTGGGCCACACCCAGGGCGCCGCCGCCTCGTGCCGGCCGTCGCTTTCCAGCTGCACGCCAATCGACGTGGTGAATCCGTTGCCAGTCGGTGCGGCGCACTCCCCAATGGCGCTGACCGTGCCCGACGTGGGCGCGTGCACGCCCGCCGAGCGCTGCCCCCGGTGTTGGCCGATCAATTCCCCCTTCTTGACGCGTTGGCCAACCTCCACGACCGGAACGGCCGCGGGTCCCGACTGTTGCGCCATCGGGACAACCAGCCGCCGCGGCAGTAGCCCCCGGACGATGGGCGAACCCGTCGACAATGCCTTTCGCGCCTTGATGCGGATGCCACCTGAGAACCTGCCCTGGAGGTGGCTTTCAAACATGTCGAGGCTTCAGGGAAATACAGTCCACCGGGCAGGGTGACAGGCACAGGGTGCATCCGGTGCAGTGCTCCGAAATGACCGTGTGCATCATCTGTTGAACGCCCACGATGGCGTCCACGGGGCAGGCGCGGGCGCAGAGATTGCAGCCGATACACAAGCTCTCGTCGATGACGGCGACCTCGTCGAGGTTTGCCAAAACGGCGGCGTTTCCCGCAACGCCCGCCGGCGTTGCCGGTTCGGCCGATTCGCGGCCCAGTAACCTTGCCAGCCTCCGCACCGTTTCCTGGCCTCCCGGCGGACACAGGTTGAGCGGTGCCGATTCGGAGACGATCGCGGCAGCATACGGACGGCAACCGGGGTAACCGCATTGCGCGCACTGGATCCGCGGCAGGATCCGCTCGACCTCCTCGACTACGAAATCCTTCGACCTGGGCATCAAGCGGCCGCACACCACCAGCCCGATGGCCAAGGCGACCGCGATACTCGACAGGACAACGGTGCCGGCGATCATCTGTTCACCGTGGCGGCTGATGCGGCATGGTCGGTGGGAAGGGGCACTAGACGCGGGAGAATCCGCTGAATCCGAAAAACGCCAGCGACAGGATGCCGGCGGTGACCAGCGTGATCGCCGACCCTCGAAACGGAGCCGGCACATCCTCGTCTTCCAGGCGTTCGCGCAGACTGCTCAACAGCACCAGGACGATACCGAAACCCAGCGCCGCGCCCGCGCCGTAGAAAATCGCGGTCGCCAGGCTGCGGCTGGCGTTGGAGTTCAGCAGCGCCACGCCGAGCACGGCGCAATTGCTGGCGATCAGCGGAATGTAGATGCCGAGGACCTTGTGCAGCAGGGGAAAGGCGCGGCTCAACACCAGTTCGGTGAATTGCACGGCTGCGCCGATGACCAGGATGAACGACACCAGGCGCAGGTGGCCAACGTCGAAGGGTATCAGTACGAACCGCTCCACCAGGTAACTCAGGGCGGATGCCAGTGTCAGCACCAGGCCCGTGGCCAGTCCCATCCCCAGGGCGCCCTCAAGTTTTCGGGAGGCGCCGAGAAACGGGCAAAGCCCGAGAAATTGAACCAATACGAAATTGTTGACCAGGGCGGCCGAGAAGATAATGACCAACAGTTCCGTCATGTCGTTCAGGCGACCTTTTGCTCAGGTGACCTTCATGCCGGGTTTGGCGCCGCTGTCCGGACTCAGCAGAAAGATGTCGCTCCCCCCCGGGCCGCTGGCCAATATCATGCCTTGCGAGGTGCCGAAGCGCATCTTTCGAGGTTTCAGGTTGGCGACCACCACCACCATCCGTCCGGCCAGATCCTCGGGGCGATAGGCGGAGCGAATGCCCGCGAAGACCACCCGCTCGTCTCCGCCCAGGTCCAGCCGCAACTCTAGGAGCCTGTCCGCGCCGTCCACGTGATTTGCCTGGACGACCCGGGCGATGCGCAGATCGACCTGGGAAAACAGCTCGATATCGATCTCCTCCTTGTATTCGGGTCGGGGTGTGTCAGGACCGGATCGGCTTTCTTCAACCATGGCTTGAACCTCCTTGGGTGGAACGCGCTCCAACAAGCTCTTGAACTTGCAAACGCGGTGGACGAGCAGCGGGGTGGACGCGTCGCTCCAGGCGAGCGGACCTGCATTCAGGAACGATTCGGCCCGTTCCGCAAGCCCCGGGACGACGGGCTTGAGGTAGACCATCAAGGTGCGAAACAGGTTGATGCCCTGTGTGCACACTTCGACCACGCGTCGCTCCTGTTGTGGATCCTTGGCAAGAACCCACGGTTTCTCGTCGTCGATGTAGCGGTTGGCCTGATCGGCGAGGCCGATGATGCGCTTGAGGGCGCCGGCGTAGTTGCGCTGTTCGTAATCGGCCGCGATCTGCGCCCCGGCTTCGGAAAAATTACGGTGAAGCGCCTCGTTGTGGAGTGTGCCGCCGAGAAGCCCTCCGTTATGCCGGTCGATGAATCCCGCGCAACGGCTGGCGATGTTGACCACCTTGCCGACGAGATCCGAATTCAGCCGGGCGATGAAATCGTCCAGGTTCAGGTCGATGTCGTCCGCCGAGGCATTGAGCTTGGCGGCGAAGTAGTAACGCAGGTAGTCCGGGTCCAGATGCTCGGCGTAGGTCGAGGCCATGATGAAAGTCCCCCTGCGCTTGGACATCTTCTTGCCGTCCACGGTGAGAAATCCGTGCACGAAGACGCCGGAGGGTTTCCGGTATCCCGCCCCGCTGAGCACCGAGGGCCAGAACAGGGTATGGAAGTAGACGATGTCCTTGCCGATGAAATGATACAGCTCGGTGGACTCGTCTTCGCACCAGTATTCGTCGAACGCAAGTCCCGAATCGGCGCGCCTGCACAGTTGAAGAAAACTGGCCATGTACCCGATGGGTGCGTCAAACCAGACATAGAAGTACTTGCCCTTCTCGCCCGGGATTTCGAAGCCGAAGTAGGGCTCGTCACGGGAAATGTCCCAGTCCTTGAGCCCGGAACGGAACCATTCGTCGAGCTTTTTCACCATGGACGCGTCGACGTGTGCCGGCACCCATTCCCGCAGTTCCTCTTCGAACGCGCTCAGGCGGAAGAAGAAATGCTCCGACTCGCGCAGCGAGGGCGTGGTGCCCGAAACCACGGAAACCGGGTTCTTGAGATCCATCGGCGCGTAGGTGGCGCCGCAAATCTCGCAGGAGTCGCCGTATTGATCCGGCGCGCCGCAGGAGGGACACTCGCCACGCACATAACGGTCCGGCAGGAACATGCGCTTGCGCTCATCGTAAGCCTGAGTAATGAACCGCCGGTCGATGTATCCGTTTTCCTTGAGGCGGCGATACATCTCCGTCGTCAGTTCCAGGTTCTCCGCCGAGTGGGTGGTCTGGTAGTTGTCGACGCTGATGCGGAATCGCTCGAAGTCCTTGCGGTGTCCTTCGGCCACGTCGGCCACCAGCGCCTCGGGAGCGACCCCCGCCTCGTCGGCCCGCAGCATGGTCGGCGTACCGTGGGCGTCGCTGGCGCAGATGTAGATGCAGCGGTGGCCGCGCATGCGCTGAAACCGCGCCCAGATGTCGGTCTGCGTGTATTCCACCAGGTGCCCGAGGTGCAGCGGTCCGCTGGCGTAGGGCAGCGCGCTGGTAACGAGAATGTTGCGTTTGGCGGTCATTCGGTGGAATCCTGGGAATTCAGGCGAAGGCTATGGCGAATCGCCGCACAGCCGCCGAGACAGTTGATCGCGGCACTTGCCGCGCCCGCCTTCCGCAGCCTTGCACATACCGCCCGGAATTATGCCATTGGCGGCATTTGGTTCATATTCTCAAGTCGCCCCGAATTTGAGTCACGCCGGAACTCAAGCGCGATCCGATCAAGCCTTTCTGCCTCTTCCCGAGAGATTCTACGCGCCGCATCACGGTTGCAAAGGTACCGCGGCCTCCCGCGCTATAATCCGCGCCGGCAGCGGAAGGATGCGGCATGAAGCAACCGGACTTCGAGGCGTTGGAACAACACCTTGGCGAATTCACCATACCCCACGCGCAGGTGCGCCTGGGCAGCGCCGGCGCGCGCTTCACGCTTGAAGTTGATCCGAATGGCTGTCGCATCGACCTGCAACTGGGTTTTCCCGCCGGGCTTGGCGCAGGGGAGATAACCGACGCGCTACGGTCGCATGTGGCGGAATTCGGGATCAAGCGCAACGTGGCCATCACGGTGGACTGGGCGGTGGAATCCCACTCCGTGCAGCATGGGCTCAAACCCCTTGGGGGTGTCAGCAACCTCATCGCCGTGGCATCGGGAAAGGGCGGCGTGGGCAAGTCCACCGTCGCGGTGAACCTGGCGCTGGCGCTGGCCCAGGAGGGCGCCCGGGTGGGAATCCTCGATGCGGAC
This sequence comes from Candidatus Rariloculaceae bacterium, assembly GCA_965221035.1. Taxonomy (GTDB): domain Bacteria; phylum Pseudomonadota; class Gammaproteobacteria; order Steroidobacterales; family Rariloculaceae; genus UBA6522. The sequence goes on along the minus strand of OZ244860.1, from coordinate 1,070,696 downwards.
ATCTACGGCCCGAGCCAGCCGCGCATGCTGGGACTGACGGGTGAGCGGCCCGTGAGCAAGGACGGCAAGTCGCTGGAACCGCTGAGCGCGCACGGCATCCAGGCCATGTCTATCGGATTCCTGGTGGACGAACGCCAGCCGATGGCGTGGCGCGGCCCCATGGTGACGTCCGCCCTGAACCAGTTGCTGAACGATACCCGCTGGGGCGGTCTCGACTACCTGCTGGTGGACATGCCGCCGGGCACCGGCGACATCCAGCTGACCCTTTCGCAGCGTGTGCCGGTGAGCGGGGCCATCATCGTGACGACGCCCCAGGCGATTTCCATTGCGGATGCGCGCAAGGGGCTGGAGATGTTTCAGAAGGTGAATGTTCCGATCCTGGGGATAGTAGAGAACATGAGCCGGCACATCTGCTCAAGTTGCGGGCATGAGGAAACCATTTTTGGCCGGGGCGGCGCCGACCGGCTTGCCGAAGAATACGGCTTGCCGATGCTGGGAGGCCTGCCGCTGGACAGCCGTATCCGGGAGACCACCGACCGGGGCGAGCCCACCGTAGTCGCCGAACCCGAGGGCGCCCTGGCCCGCAGTTACCGCCAGGTGGCATTGGCGGCGAGCGCGCAACTCGCCGCGGGGGGCAAGGACTACAGCCGCGTGTTTCCCACCATCACGGTGGAGGAGGACGCATGACCATTCGCTCGGATCAGTGGATTCGGCGGATGGCGCTTGAGCGGGGGATGATCGAACCGTTTCAGGAAGAGCAGGTGCGGCACCTTGAAGGCCAGCGGGTGATTTCCTACGGCACTTCCAGTTACGGCTACGACGTGCGGTGCGCGGCGGAATTCAAGGTTTTCACCAATATCAATTCGGCCGTCGTCGATCCCAAGGGATTCGATGCCTCCAGTTTCGTCGACAAGCAGGGCGAAATCTGCATCGTGCCACCCAATTCGTTCGCCCTGGCACGAACGGTGGAATACTTTCGCATCCCGCGGGATGTGTTGACCATCTGCCTGGGGAAGTCGACCTACGCGCGCTGCGGCATCATCGTCAACGTCACGCCTCTGGAGCCCGAATGGGAGGGCCATGTGACCTTGGAGTTCTCCAACACCACGCCGCTGCCCGCGAAGATCTATGCCAATGAAGGGGTTGCCCAGATGATTTTCTTCCTTGCGGACGAGGTTTGCGAACGCAGTTACCGGGACCGTGACGGCAAGTACCAGGGGCAAACCGGGGTCACGTTGCCCAAGGGATGATCGGCCGACAACGCCGCAGACAAGCTGTCGCTTGCCCGGGCCCCGGTGGACAGTTCTCCGGACAATTCTCGGGCTGTCGCTCGGCGCCGGTGGTCGCCCGGATCTCCGTCAGGGCTCCTCGATCCAGCGCACCTCCTCCAGATGGAAAGCCGCACGCGTTTCGAGATCATTCTGGCGCTCGATACGGATCGGCAGGCCATGCAGGTCGGGGGCGAGCCAGATCAGCGTCCGCCTTGACGAGCCAAGCCGCTGCTGGATGAGTTTGCGGGTTCGGAACTGGCCCAGCCGCGTGTCCAGCGTTTCCTCGCCAACTGCTCGCAACTCGTGGATTTCGGGACCGTCCTTGTCGAGAAGGGTGAGCTGCGTCACGGAGAAACCGTCGTCCAGCCGCATCAGTGCGACCTGAAGGCTCCCCCGGTCCAGCGTGCCTGGCAGCAACTCCGGCTCCAGGCGGTCTTCTCCGGCGGCGATGACCGCGCGACCGCGTTCCCAGTCGAATTCGATGCTGAAGCTGTCCCTTTCCCTGCGGGTGCCGTCGCGCAGCGAGTAGGCCAGGGGCCGGACCAGTCCGCCTTCGAGCGTGAAGGCGCTGAACTCCTCCAGGGGCCTGGGCAGGAACAATCTGTAAATGCCGTTGGCGCGCGTTGTGGAGCGAAACTCGTAGATGCCGCTTCCGTCGCTGGGCGGTGTCAAGGAAAACTCCGCCACGCCGACGGCGCGGCTCCGATCATAGACCTTGTAGATGGCGTGGTGGCCGGGTGGGTCGTCCGCGGAGCGGGCGTTGCCGGACAAGGCTCCGGCAGCGATGAGCAGCAATGCGGTGGAGTGGCAACTAACCGACATGCTCGACCCTCACCGGCCCTGTCATGGGCATGTCGTCGAACCGTGCCGCGCCGCCGGAGAAGCGTACGAGGCCCTTGGCGCACCACTCCACGGCACGGGGGAAGATCATGTATTCGACCTGGTGGACCCGTGAGGCCAGACTGGCCTCGTCGTCGCCTTCGCGGACGCGAATTCGGCATTGAATGATCCCCGGACCGGCGTCCAGTTCCTCGGTGACGAAGTGGACGGTGGCGCCGTGATGCGTCTCGCCGGCATCAAGTACGCGGCGATGCGTATTCAGCCCCCGATGCCGCGGCAGCAGGGAAGGGTGAATGTTGATGATGCGGTCGCAGAAGCGGGAGACGAACTCTTCGCCGAGTATCCTCATGAATCCCGACAGCACGATGAGGTCGGGTTGACAGTCCCCGACTGCATCGCCCAACGCCGCGTCGAAGGCCCTGCGGTCCCGGTAGTCCTTGGCCGACAGGTGAGTCGCCGGGATGCCCGCACTTCGCGCCCGTTCGAGGCTCCTGCTGCGCTGATCGGAAAACACCGCGGAAATTCGAATACGATCCCCGCTACGTGCGGCGAATTCGATCAGGTTCTGCAGGTTGGTGCCTTCACCCGAACTCAGTATGACGATGTTGAACGGCGCGCTTCGAATCAACTGACCCGCACTCCTTCGTCCTTGTCCCGCACGACGGTCCCGATCGCCCAGGCGTCTTCGCCGCAATCCCGCAGCATCGCGAGGGTTTCCTCGACATCGGGCGGCGCAACGATCACGCACATGCCGATTCCGCAGTTGAATGTGCGCAGCATTTCCGATTCGGCCACGCCGGAGTCGCGCAGCCAGTCGAATACGGGCTGTGACGGCCAGGTGCTCGAGTCCAGCCTGGCTCCGAGCCTCGGAGGCAGGACCCTTGGAATGTTCTCGACCAGACCTCCGCCGGTGATGTGCACGATCCCCTTGACCGGCACGTCGCGGATCAGGTTCTGAATGGTGTTCGCGTAGATGCGCGTGGGCGTCAGGAGTTGCTCGATCAGGGGTCGATCGCCGGCCAGCGTGTTTGCGTCCGCGCGAGTATGTTTTAGCACTCGCCGGATCAGCGAGTAACCATTGGAGTGCGCGCCCGAGGAGCCCAGACCGATGATCATATCGCCCGCCCGGATGCCCGTCCCATCAATGATCTGGTCTTCCTCGACCACGCCCACGCAGAATCCGGCCAGATCGTAGTCCACCGACATGTTCAGTCCCGGGTGTTCGGCGGTCTCTCCGCCGATCAGGGCGGCTCCGGCGAGTTCGCAGCCCCTGGCGATACCGCCGATGACACGTGCCGCAATGTCCACATCCAGCCGGGGCGTGGCGAGGTAGTCCAGGAAGAACAGGGGTTCGGCTCCGACCACGATCACGTCGTTGACGCACATGGCGACCAGATCAATGCCGGTGCCTTCGTGGCCGTCGAATTGCGAGGCCAGTTCGATCTTCGTGCCGACTCCATCGGTGCCGGCGACCAGGACCGGTGTCCGGTATCGCTCGTCGGACAACTTGAACAGCCCGCCGAATCCGCCAAGGTCGCCCAGTACCTCCACTCGCCGCGTCTTGGCCACCGCGCCCTTGATCCGCCGCACCAGGGCGGTTCCGGCGTCGATGTCGACGCCGGCGGCCTTGTAGGTAAGTGGTGGTTTGGCACGCACCCGCTGCGCTCTCCTCAAAGCGGCGCCCTCGGACCCGGGTCGCCCATCGCTATAATACGGGAGTACCGCATCCCGAGTGTATCCATGAGGAAATCGATTGGCCGGGCGGGTTTCGTCCGGATTGGCCTTCTCAGCCTTGCTATCGCCGCGGCCGTCATGGCCTCTTCGGCCCATTCGGCCCTGTTAGAGAATCTCTACACGGTCACTGTTGCGCTCGATTCCCCGGAACCGAGGCGGTCGACACTGCGAACGGACCAGGACTTCGACCGGTTTGCCATGGGCGAATTGCTGATCCGCCTGACCGGCCGAATTGACGCTCCCACCCATCCCGCCCTGGTTGATCTGGTGCGTGACGCGAGTCGATACGTTGTACAGCGTGGAAACCCCGACCGGGACAGTCTGCTGATCGTCTTCGATTCGGCGGGATTGCAGCGAGCGCTGACGGCGAGAAACCAGCCATTCTGGGGCGAAGAGCGCCCGCTGACCCTGCTTTGGGTCGCCATCGACGGCGGCCCGGGCGAACGCGGCATGGTGGCGGCGAGTGATTCGCCGGTTGCTGGCGGCGATGCGGTGGAGACGGCGGCCACGGCGCTGCGCGAGGAACTGCTCGCGGTGGCCGGTCAACGAGGCCTGCCCATTTCCCTGCCGCTGATGGATGCTCGGGACCTTGGCACTGTGGACTTTATCGATGTCTGGGGCCTGTTTCCCCAACGTCTGGAACAGGCATCGGTGCGGTACGGGCCCGATGCGGTCCTTGCCGGTCGCGTCCAGCTCGGGGAGGCAGGGATCGAAGCCGCGCGCTGGACCCTGCTTCGCGACGGAGACCTGCGCCATCTTCCCGGCTTGACCGTACGGTCGGGGCTGGATGGAATCGCCGATCTCTACGCGCAGGATTTCAGCGGTATCGGCGGCACAGCGAGTGCCCGCCTGAAGGTCACCGGTATCGAAACGCTGGACGACTACGGTCGGGTGATGAGTTACCTCGAGAGCCTGAGCGTTCTGGAGGTGGTGAAACTGGAACAATTCACGGGAACCGAGATGACGCTGCGCGTTGAATCCCGAGGAGGTGCCCCGGTCCTGAACCGGGTCCTGGCCCTGGGCGAGGTTCTATCGAATTCGCCGTCCGCAAGCGGGGATTTCGGCGGTGAACTGATTTACACACTGACGCGTTAGCGCGAAAATATCGGCCGACCCCCGGCGTCCTTCTTGCAAGCCCTGTTTCCAGTTACCGAGTTGAACATTCCAAGGAACGGATTTCCCATGCGGCTCAACTGGATTCCCAATGCGATCTGTATCGCACGCGTGGTTCTGGTCGTGCCGATCATCGTTTACCTGTCGAGGCAGGAATACCTCATGGCAGTGGTGCTGATCGGGATCGCCGGCGCATCCGATGCGGTCGACGGTTTTCTGGCGAGGCGATTTCAGTGGCGGACGCGGTTGGGCAGCCTGCTTGATCCCGCGGCTGACAAGGCGTTGGCGATCAGTGTTTTTCTCACCCTCGCGTACCTGGGATTGATCCCGTTGAGCCTGGCCCTGCTGGTGGTTCTGCGGGACGCGGTCATCGTCGGCGGGGCCGCGGCGTACCAGTGGCTTGTAGGGCCTCTGGAGGGAGAGCCGACGCGCATCAGCCGCATCAACACCACCTGCCAGTTCGTGTTTGTGGGACTGACGCTGACGGCTTCCGCCTTCGAGTGGCCGCCGGGCATCGTCGTGGTGGTTGCGGGTGCCGCTGTCGTTTTCACGACCATCACCAGCGGCCTGGACTACGCGCTCAACTGGAGCAGGCAAATCTGGCCGAAAAAGGCCTCGGCAGCCCATGGCGGAACCCGCGTGTAGCGCCGGGTCCGGCAGGCCGCCGGCGGCAGACGGGTCGCAAGATGTCTTGCCGGACGTATAATCCCTTCACACACGACATTCAAATCGGCAAGTAGCGACGTACCAGGCAGACAATTGGTGCACGAGCGAGGAGAAAGCACAATGAGAGCGACGATACGAAACCTGACCGCCGGCGCCGCCGCGGCGCTTGCGCTGACGGCGGGCGGCCCCTCCCACTCCCAGTTTGAAAACGTCGGCACCATCGACTTCCCCACATCCGCCACGGCGGAGGCGCAACAGCACTTCCTGCGCGGCGTGGCGATCCTGCACAGTTTTGGCTGGAAACAGGCCATCGAGCAATTCCGCGCTGCCCAGGCAATCGACCCGGACTTTGCGTTGGCGTACTGGGGCGAATCGCTTTCCTACAACCATCCGCTGATGCCGGAAGCCGACGCCGAATCGCCGCGGGACGCGCTTGCGCGACTTGGTGCTTCCACTGAATCACGTTTGGCCAAGGCGCCCACCGCCAGGGAGAGGGGGCTGCTCGAAGCGGTCGAAATGCTCTGGGGCAAGGGCAATTGGAGGGAACGTCGAGTCGCCTACATGGATGCCATGGCCCGCCTGCACGAGCAATATCCGGCGGATGATGAAATCGCCACGTTCTACGCACTGTCCATGTTGAGCGGCGCGCGCGCCCTTGGAGACGACAGCCTCAGGCTGGAAATGCGGGCCGGGGCGATCGCGCTCGGCGTGCTGGAGCGGAATCCCGACCACCCCGGCGCCGCCCACTTCGTTATTCACGCCTTTGACGATCCGCTGCATGCCCCCATCGCACTGTCGGCCGCGCACGTCTTCGCTGAAATCGCTCCGGCGGTTTCCCACGCCCGCCACATGCCCACCCACATCTTCATTCAGCATGGCATGTGGGACCTGGTATCAGGCGGCAACCAGTCCGCGTTTGACGCCGCGCAGGACCTCTGGCAGCCCGGGGACTCCGTCGGTGATGCCGTACACGCGCTGGACTGGGGCCAGTACGGCGACCTGCAGCGCGGCGACTACGAGAAGGCCAGGCTGTGGATCGACCGTCTGGAGGAGATCATCCAGGCGAGCGAAGGTCAGGCCCGCGCCGTCATGACCTTGCCGCTGATGGAAGCGCGTTATGTGGTCGAGACCGAACAGTGGAGGATCGACGAAATCACCGACGGGACTTCACCGCATACGCTGCTCGCCACGGGCCTCAGCGCGGTCAGGACAGGCGACGTCGAAACCGCGCGTCGCGCCGAAGAGGCGTTGGCGCGCCTGGTGGCCGCCGGAAGCGACGGCGGCGATGCCCGCCAGGGCCGACGCTGGGTGCAGGTCATGCACAAGCAGGTGGCGGCGCTGGTTCGCGCCGCTCAGGGCGATGAGTCCGGCGCCATTCAGTTCATGGACGAGGCGCTTGAGATTGTCGCCCGGATCAGGCCGCCGAACGGCGCGGCCGACCCGGTCAAGCCGGCATACGAGTTGTATGGCGAGATCCTGCTTGAATTCGGGCGGGCCGAGGACGCCGTGGCCAGGTTCGAGACCTCGCTGCAGCGCATGCCGAACCGGCCTCGTTCGGTACTGGGCCTGGCCAGGGCCCTGGAGCAGGTCGGCGACGAGGAGGGCGCTGCCGAGCAGTACCGGCTTCTGAACACCATCTGGGACGGACGGGAGTCGTTTACCGGGCTGCAGGAGGCCAAGCGCTTCCTGATGACCCGCAACCAGGTCCTTTAAGCACCATTCGAGGAGGTCGCCCTGCCGCAGGGCCGGGACCTGAGCGCTCCGGCGAGCCGGGCGACCCGCCGTCCAAGCGATGAGGCGAGCGCCCGCTCGTCGTCGGAGAGCGTCCGGTTCCAGTCGGCATGGACGTGGGACGCACCGTAGGGCCCGCCGCCGGTGCGCGTCGCGTTGACCTGCGGTTCCGTGTAGGGGATTCCCGCCCACAGCATGCCGTGGTGGAGCAGGGGCAGGGCCATGGTCAGCAGCGTGGTCTCCTGTCCCCCGTGCATCGAACCCGTGCTGGTAAACAAGCCGAAGGGTTTGTCCGCGAGGGCACCCCGCAGCCAGAGCTCGGAAGTGGAATCGATGAAGTACTTGAGCGGGGCCGCCATGTTGCCGAACCGCGTCGGACTTCCCAGCAGCAGACCGTCGCAGCCGGTCAGGTCATCGAGAGTGGCGTACGGCGGGCCGGCGTCCGGTATCGGGGGGTCGACGGCCTCGGTTGCGGATGATACCCGTGGTACGGTTCGGACAACCGCTTCGGCGCCGGCTGATTCCACCCCCCGTGCGCCATGACGCGCCAGGTCGGCTGTTCTTCCCTTCAGGGAGTAATAGAGAACGAGGATATTGGTGTCTGTGGACATGGTCCTGTGTTACTCCCGCCGGATACGCCGTTGGCCGCCGGTTCGCGCGTCAGGAAAACAGTTCCAGGACCTGTTCGGGCGGCCGCCCGATTCGCGCGGCATCGGCCGTTTCCACGATCGGCCGCTGTATCAGCACAGGGTGGGCCGTCATCAATTCGACAAGGGAGGCTTCACTTGCGGTTGTCAGATTGACGTCCGCGGATTTGAAGGCCTGTTCCCCCTTTCGTACGAGATCGCGGGCTGGCATGCCGAGCTTCGCCACAAGACTTCGCAGGGTCGCCGCAGTGGGTGGCGTCTCAAGGTATTCCACGACATCCAGATCGAAGCCCCTGGACTGGAGCAGCGCCAGGGTCGCCCGGGATTTGGAACAACGTGGATTGTGATAGATTCTGGCCTTCACGCGAGTTCTCCCCGAACCGGCTTGACGGGAATCCGGCGGGCCTGATACGTTTCCGCCAAGGTGTTCCAAGGTCAATTGATGAGTTACAGAGGCGCTATCATACTCCTGTCGCTGATGGTCGCGTCATGTGTCGCGGGTCCCCCGGTTCAGGAAATGAGCAATGCCCGCCAGGCGATTGCCGCGGCGGAGGAGTCGGATGCGGCCACGCGTGCGCCGGACGAACTCGGCGAAGCCAGGCGCCTGCTCGAAATGGCGGAATCCCAGCTCCGCGAACGTTCCTACGCGTCGGCACGAACCACCGCGATACGCGCCAGAAGCCGCGCGGTGCAAGCGTTGCAGGCCAGCCAGGCCGACAGTCGGGAATAACCGCGGACACTTCCGTACCCGGACCCGCACGCCGTCAGTCCAGTGCCCGACGATACCGCTGTGGATGATCGTGCCGTTCGATGTATCGTGACCGGGCGTGTTCAGGGTGTCTGGTACCGGGCTGGCACGGCGCATCAGGCAGGCAAGTGGGCGTTGCGGGGTTCGGCCAGGAATCTGGCCGACGGTACGGTGGAGGTCATCGCGGCGGGCGCGCCGGCTTCGGTTGCCCGAATCTGCGCCTGGTTATGGGAAGGCTCCCCCGAGGCGAGGGTGACTGGAGTCGAGGTCAAGGAGTGGACCGATCCCGTCGCACCGGGGTTCCGGATACTGTAATCGTGCGATCGGCGGGCGTCAGATCCTTGCGGCCTTGAGGAACTCCACCAGCGAGTCCTGCGGGACCATCTCCACCGCATCCTTGCGGCGCGACTTGTACTCGATCATGCCGCGGTCGAGGGCCTTCTCGCCGATCACCAGGCGGTGCGGAATCCCGATCAGGTCGGCATCCGCGAACTTTGATCCGGGCCGCTGACGGCGGTCGTCCACGAGCACTTCCAGCCCCGCGTCCTCCAGAAGTGCGGTGACCTCGTCGGTGGCGGCGCGTACGCGGTGGGACTTGTCGAAGTTGATCGGGATGATGATGATGTCGAACGGCGCGATCGCGTCGGGCCAGATGATGCCGCGCGAATCGTTGTTCTGCTCGATGGCCGCAGCCGCCACCCGCGTGACGCCGAGTCCGTAGCAACCCATGTGCATGCTGCGGGGGCGGCCGCCGGAGTCCAGCACGGTGGCGCCCATGGCGTCGCTGTACTTGGTGCCGAGCTGAAAGATGTGTCCCACTTCGATGCCCCGGGCGACAGTCAGCGGTCCGCCTCCGGCCGGACCGGGATCTCCGGAGATAGCGTTTCGCAGGTCGGCAACCGGCGGCGGCGGCAGGTCCCGACCCCAGTTGACGCCCGTGTAATGGTATCCGGTCCGGTTGGCGCCGCATGCGAAGTCGCCAAGCTGCGCCGCGGACGGGTCGAGATAGGCGGGCAACTCCATGCCCAGCGGACCCAGGGATCCGGGGGCCACGCCCGCCGCCGCTTCAACCTGGGCCGCCGACAGCATGCGCAGCGGCGTGGCGACGGCGTCCAGCGCCTGGGCCTTGTGAATGTTCAATTCATGATCGCCTCGCAGCAGCAGCGCCACGGCGGGTGCTTCCTTGCCGGCGACAACCAGGGTCTTCAGGCATCGTTCCGGTGTCGTGTCGAGAAACTCGCACAGCTCGGCGATGCTGCGCACTCCCGGCGTGGCGACGCGGCGCAGGTCCTGTCCTGGCTCCGGGGGTGGCGTCGCTGGAGTCAACGGCAGGGGAACGGTTTCCACATTGGCGGCAAAGCCGTCGGCCTCGGAATAGGCAATGGCATCCTCGCCCGATTCGGCCAGCACATGAAACTCCTCCGACTGGCTGCCGCCGATCGCGCCCGAGTCGGCCTGGACGATCCGGTAACTCAATTGAAGGCGGTCAAGGATCCTGGAGTAGGCGCGCCGCATGATCCGGTAGGCAGCCACAAGCCCTTCTTCGTCCAGGTCAAACGAATAGGCATCCTTCATGACGAATTCGCGCGCCCGCATCACGCCGAAGCGGGGTCTGATCTCGTCCCGGAACTTGGTCTGTATCTGGTAGTAATTGACAGGCAGCTGCCGGTAGCTCTTGATCTCGATCCTGGCGATGTCGGTGATGACTTCCTCGTGGGTGGGTCCCAGGCAGAACGCCCTGTCGTGCCGGTCCTTGAGCCTCAACAGCTCGGGACCGAAATCGTCCCAGCGTCCCGTCTCCCGCCACAACTCCGCCGGTTGGACGCCGGGCATGGAGACCTCGAGCGCTCCGGCACGGTTCATTTCTTCGCGGACGATCCGTTCGATCCTGCGCAGCACGCGAACGCCCAGCGGCAGCCAGCTGTAGAGCCCCGATGCGAGCCGTCGCACGATACCCGCGCGCAGCATCAGCTGATGGCTGATCACCTCCGCATCCGCGGGCGCTTCCCTGAAGGTCGTGAGCGGTAATCGAGAAAGCCGCATGCTGTTCCCTGGCCGGTTCGAGACCCGCGCATTGTAGGGCATCCGGCCCGTGTGCGCCGACCCGTGAATGCGCGTCGACGCACGCGTCGAAGCCCATGGGCGCTTGAATCTTGCATCCTGGTTACATGCTAAGCTCGGAGCCATGGCTGACCCTCCAGGATCCCGATGACCCCGCCCGGTTTGCGTGAACAGTATCTGGACGCCATGGGCATCCCCGTGTGGGTCCTGCGCGAAGCCGATCGTGCGGAACCGGCGGCCGAAAGTGCGGGCGGGGCACCGGTCGGCGTCGTTGAGGAGGCGTCAACCACCTGGGATGCGTTGCACGAGGCCGTGCGCACCTGTACCCGGTGCGCATTGCACAGCGGCCGGACGCAGACCGTGTTCGGCGTCGGCAGCCGGACGGCGGACCTGCTGGTTATAGGCGAAGCCCCCGGGGCCGAAGAGGACCGCAGGGGCGAGCCCTTCGTGGGCCGGGCCGGCCAGTTGCTCAACGCCATGCTCGCCGCGATCCACCTGGCGCGCGAAGAGGTCTACATCGCCAACATCCTCAAGTGCCGACCTCCCAACAACCGCGATCCGAATCGCGACGAAGCCGCGACCTGCACGCCCTATCTGCAACGGCAGATCGATCTGCTGCAACCCCGGGTCATCCTGGCCCTGGGGAGGATTGCCGCCCAATGGTTGCTGCAGACCGACGCGCCCATCGGCCGCCTTCGCGGACGCACATTCGAGTACGGTGATGGCGCGACACCCCTGGTCGTGAGCTATCACCCGGCCTACCTGTTGCGCAGCCCGCTGGCGAAATCCAAGTCGTGGGAGGATCTGAAAGTCGTGAAGCGTCTTCTGCGGACTCCGGAATGAACGCCGCGATGAAGCCGCGGACCGAAATCCGCGAAATGTCCAGCAGGGACTTGCGAGGCGTTGCCCTGGTCGAGCGGGCCAGCTACGAGTTTCCCTGGAGCCCAGGCATATTCAGGGATTGCGTCCTGGCGGGATATCAATGCCTCGTTCTGACTGTGGATGGCGACATCAGCGGGTATGCGATCATGTCGGTGGCCGCGCGAGAGGCGCATATCCTGAATCTTTGCGTGCACCCTGAGCTTCAGCGGCAGGGATTCGGACGGCAGCTGCTCCACTCGTTGTGTGCACGCGCCCTGGCGATGGGTGTGGAACGCGCCTTTCTCGAGGTCAGGCCTTCCAACGACGCGGCGATCAATCTCTACCGTTCGGCCGGATTCGAGCGGATCGGTGTGCGGCCAGCCTATTACCAAGCCGACGGCGGACGCGAGGACGCGGTCATATTCGCGGGCGATGTCGGTGCAGCGCTCAGGGAGATAGACGCGATAGCTGTTCGTTGAGCTGCGCGAGCCGCTGCTTGAGCGCTGCCGCCCTTTGTCGTTCGCGTTCGACCACCGCAGCCGGCGCGTTGGCGACGAACTGCGGATTGTCCAGCTTTCCCTGGCTGCGGCGGCGTTCGTCCATGGCCCGCTGGATCTGCTTGCCGAGCCGGGCGCGTTCGGCCTCCATGTCGATCAGCCCTTCCAGCGGCACGAGGACGGTCATCCTCCCCACCAGCGCGATGGCCGCGCCGGCCACATCGTCGGCGGAGTCGACCAGGCCGATGTCATCCAGCCGGGCCAGTTGCTTGAGCAGCGATTCGTGCCTTTGGACGCGCGCGCGGTCCGAGTCCGTGGCACCGGCCAGCCGGGCGGGCAGGCGTTTGCCCGGCGCGATGGACATTTCACCCCGAATCTGGCGAACACCCATGACAAACGCCTTGAGCCATTCGATTTCCTCATCGGCTTGCGGGTCCGCTTCAAAAGCCTCGGGCGCCGGTTGCGCTTCCAGCATGATGGTGGCGCTGTCGCGGCCGGTGCGCCCGCACAGTGCAAGCCACAGTTCCTCGGTTACGAAGGGAATGATCGGATGCAGCAACCGCAGCAGCGCGCCGAGGACATCCGTCAGGCACAGCCTCGCGGCACGAACGCTCTCCGGTGGAGCGTCCGCATCGTTCAGCACGGACTTGGTCATCTCCAGGTACCAGTCGCAGAATTCGTGCCACGTGAATTCGTACAGTGCCTGGGTGGCCAGATCGAATCGATATTCGGCGATCGCTTGCCGATAGCGTTCGATGACCTCGCGCAGACGCGAGCGAATCCAGCGGTCCGCAACCGTGTATGAGACTTCCTCGTCCGGAACAGGCGTCTCCGTGTGGGGGAAGACGAACGAAGCGGCGTTCCAGAGCTTGTTGCAGAAATTGCGGTTGCCCTCCACGCGGCCCATGTCCAGGCTGACGTCGCGCCCCGTGGTCGCCAGGGAGGCGAAGGTCAGGCGCAGCGCGTCGGCTCCGTAGGCCGCGATGCCATCGGGAAACTCCTTGCGCGTGCTCGCTTCGATGCGGTCCTTCAGGTGGGTCTGCATCATGCCTTCGGTGCGTTTTTGGACCAGTGTCTCCAGGTCCGTACCGTCGACGATGAACAGCGGGTCGAGGATGTTGCCCTTGGATTTCGACATCTTCTGTCCGGACTGGTCCCGCACGAGCCCGTGGATGTACACATCCGAGAACGGCACGTCGCCCATGAACTTCAGGCCCATCATGATCATCCGCGCCACCCAGAAAAAGATGATGTCGAATCCGGTGACCAGAACCTGGGTGGGATAGAAGGAATCAAGCTCCCGGGAGCCCGCCGGCCAATGCATGGTGGAGAACGGCCAAAGTGCTGAGGAAAACCAGGTGTCCAGCACGTCTTCGTCCTGGCGCAGCGGAATCTCCGGCCCGAGACCGTTTTTTGCGCGGGCCTCCGCCTCGCTTCGGCCCACGTAAACGCGACCCTCGTCGTCGTACCAGGCGGGAATCCTGTGCCCCCACCAAAGCTGGCGGGAAATGCACCAGTCCTCGATATTCCGCATCCACTCGAAATAGGTCTTGGACCAGTTTTCGGGAACGAACCGGATGCGGCCGTCCTCCACCGCCGCGATCGCCGGCTCGGCCAGCGGACCCGTACGCACGTACCACTGTTCCGTGAGCAGCGGTTCGACCACCGCTCCGCTGCGATCGCCGCGCGGCACCACGTGGGTGTGATCCTGTTCACCGTCTACCAGTCCCAGGCCGCGCAACTCCTCGATGACCCGCCGCCGCGCCTCGAACCGGTCGAGCCCGCGGAACCGCTCCGGCACGGCATCGTTGAGCGCGGCGGATTCATCGAATATGTTGATGGCCGCAAGGCCGTGGCGCTGCCCCACCTGGAAGTCTTTGAAGTCGTGAGCCGGAGTGATCTTCACGCACCCGGTGCCGAACTCGGGGTCCACGTAGTCGTCGGCGACGATCGGAATCCTGCGACCGACCAGGGGCAGGAGCACTTCCTGGCCCACGAAGCGTCGATAGCGCTCGTCATCGGGATGGACCGCGACAGCGGTATCGCCCAGCATCGTCTCGGGCCGGGTGGTAGCCACGGTCAGGTGAGCGCCACTTTCCGCCAGCGGGTACCGGAAGCGCCAGATCTTCCCCGCCTCCTCCGAGGCCAGCACCTCCAGGTCGGATATCGCCGTATGCAGCACAGGGTCCCAGTTGACCAGTCGCTTGCCCCGGTAAATCAGCCCCTCCTCGTGGAGACGAACGAAGACCTCCGTGACCGCTTCGCACAGCTCCGGGTCCATCGTGAATCGATCGCGGGACCAGTCCACAGAGGCGCCCAGGCGCCGGATCTGCCTGCTGATGGTGTCTCCGGACTGCGCCTTCCAGTCCCATACCCGGCGCAAGAAGGCTTCCCGTCCGAGTTCGCGCCGCGACCGGCCTTCGGCATCCAGCAGCCGTTCGACCACCATCTGGGTCGCGATGCCCGCATGGTCGGTTCCCATTTGCCAGAGCGTATTGGCGCCGCACATGCGGTGATAGCGGATCAGGGCGTCCATGATGGTGTACTGGAACGCGTGGCCCATGTGGACGGTGCCGGTCACGTTGGGCGGAGGGATCACGATGCAGTAGCTCTCGCCCTTCCCGCCGGGGCGGAAGTAACCCGATTGCTCCCAGCGCCGGTAATGACGTCGCTCGATTTCGTCGGGCTGATAGCCTTTTCGGGAGTCGTTCATGACGGTGTCAGAGGCGATGCGTCTCAAGTTCGTAGCCGCGGTCCTGGTAGTAGCGGTAGCGCCGGCGTCCCTGTTTCCTGCGGTCCGGATCGGCATCGACGATTTCGGCGACCCGGGCGTAACGGCTGAAGAATCCCGGCACATCTCCGGCCAGGTTGATCAGGACGTCCCACTGTTCGCCCGCCTCGGCGGGCGGATCATCGGCGGCGTCCGGATCGAACGTGCCGATCACCACCGGTTCGTCGCCGTCCGCCGGCAACCCCCGTCCGGCGACCAGGTGGGGAATAAAGCTGCCTTGCGAGAACGTCCAGAGCAGGTCGTCCAGCCTGTCGGCGTCGGCTTCGCCGGCCGCGTTGACGAACACATGATGCCGGCGTTGCACGGCCTTCTGCGCGATTCGGCAGGCGATCCGCAGCCTTGAGTCGAGGCCGTCGGTCGTCAGGATGTAGAAATCGATCCGGGTCACGATGTGCTGGTCCGGGCGGTGGTGCGCTGGCTGCGGTCCTGGCGCCCCGTCATTGCAGGTTGAGCAGGAAGTCCACCAGCAGTGGCACCGGCCGGCCCGTCGCGCCCTTGCGTTTTCCGGACGAATGCCAGGCGGCGCCGGCAATGTCCAGGTGCGCCCATGGCTTGCCGTCGACGAACCGGGACAGGAATTGCGCAGCGATGCTGGCGCCGGCGTAACGGCCTCCGATATTGGCGAAATCCGCAAAATTGCTTCGCATCCCTTCGCCGTATTCGTCATCCGCGGGCAGGCGCCACGCGGGATCCAGGGATCGCTTGCCGGCGTCCAGCAGGTTCGCGGCAAGTTCCTCGTCGTTGGAAAACAGGCCCGTGTACAGATGGCCGAGGGCGACGACGCAGGCGCCCGTCAGGGTCGCCACGTCCAGCAGGCAGCGGGGTTCGTATCGGGAGGCGTAGGTCAGCGCGTCGCAGAGGATCAATCGGCCCTCGGCGTCGGTGTTGAGGACTTCCACGGTCTTACCCGACATGCTGGTGACGATATCCCCGGGCCGGGTGGCCCGCCCGCCCGGCATGTTCTCGCAGGCGGGCACGATGCCGACGACGTTGATCCGCGGCTGCAGTTCGCCAAGCGCGGCCATGGTACCGATCACGCTGGCGGCGCCGCACATGTCGAACTTCATTTCGTCCATCTTGGCGGACGGTTTCAGGGAGATTCCTCCGGTGTCGAAGGTGATGCCCTTGCCGCAGATCGCCACCGGCGCGACATCGTCGCCCGTGCCCCGATAGTGCATGACGATCAGGCGGGCCGGTTCCTCGGCCCCGTGCGTCACCGAGAGCAGCGCGCCCATGCCCAGCCGCCGCATGTCGTCCTCGTCCATGACCTCGGTTTCCACTTGCTCGTACCGGTCGGCCAGCGCACGGGCTTCATCGGCCAGGTGGGAGGGAGTGCAGACGTTCGGCGGTCGATTGCCCAGGTCCCGGGCCAACCTGACACCCGCGGCGATGGCCTGGGCATCCCTTGCTCCCCGTTCGGCCTCGGCCGCTTCTTCGGGTGAGGCCACCGCGACCGTGAACTGGGCCAGAACCCCGGGTTTCGGCGCATCGCTCTTGAGTTCGTCGAAACGATACAGGGCGCTGTCAGCGGCCGCGACGGAGATTCGCGCGGCGTGGTAGGCGTCCACGCCGCGCGCGCCGCCATGGCAGAGGTAGCTCACGGCATCCTTGACGCCGGTTCGATTCAACGTGGCTGTCGCGGAGGCAACGGCCCGATTCAGCGCCTTCGCGTCGAACCCGTCTTGCTCGCCGCAGCCCACCAGCAGCACCCGTTCCGCACTGGTTCCGTCAAGCCCCGGCAACAGAAGCGTCCGCCCCGGCTTCGCGGACGCGTCGCCGGTTTCCAGCAGACGGCTCAGCGCACCGCCGGAGCTGTCGTCCACGGCCCGGGTGGCCGCCGGCATGTCGTTCTCGAACAGGGGCAGGATCGCGCAACCGGTCTTTTCAACGGTTGGCGAAACTGTCGTGACGGAATACCGCATGTCAACTTCTCCAGAGCGTCGGGGGCAGGGGAACGGACGCACAATGAACGCGATCTGCCCGCCGCCCTGACGCGGGGTTATGCTATCGTTTTGAAAGGCCGCCCGAAGGCGCGCTAAGTGTACTCGTTGCCCCAGTCACTTTGAACCCGTTCCGCCGTGCACCTGATTTCCCGCTACGTCCTCCGAGAAACGTTCTCCTCGTGGTTGATCGTGACCACCGTCCTCATCGTGATCTTCATGAGCAATCAGCTCGCCGAGACGCTTGACGACGCCGCCGGCAACGAACTGCCGAGCAGCGCCGTGTTCGCGGTCCTGGGCCTCACGTCCCTTCAGTACATCACCTGGCTCGCGCCGATCGGCCTGTTTCTGGGCATACTGCTGTCCCTGGCCCGCATGAACCGGGATTCGGAAATGGTGGCGCTTGAATCCTGCGGAGTGGGGCCCGCCCGCCTCCTGGTACCGATAGGACTGCTGACCGTGGTTCTCTCGGCGCTGGTGGCGTGGTTGTCCCTGGTCGGTACGCCGGAGGCGTCCCGCCAGGTGGAGCAGATTCGTCTGCAGGCCCGGGAATCGCTGGAGATCGGGGTGCTGGAAGCCGGGGCTTTCAACAGTCCGGACTCCGGCAGGACGATCGTTTACGCTCAGGAAGTGACCGGCAACGAGATTCACGATGTCTTCATCCAGCGGAACGACGGCGGCCGCGTGGTGGTCATCCTGGCGGACCGGGGAGAACGGCGGCTTGAAGCGGACGGCCAGTTGTCCTTTGTGCTCTACGACGGACGCCGCTATGAGGGCGTGCCCGGGGAGCGAAATTTCAGAATCGTGGAATTTGCCGAACATGGAATGCCCGTCCGTCAACTCGAGCGCGGCGACGGGGAGCAGCCGGTGGCGACGAAGTCGCTGGCGGCCCTGGCGAGTTCCTCCGATTCCGCCGATCGCGCGGAACTACAGTGGCGGATCTCGTCCCCGGTGTCGCTGTTCGTGCTGGCTCTGCTCGCCGTGCCTCTGAGTCGGTCGCGTCCCAGGGACGGCCGCTACGCGCGCCTCGGCGCGGGTATCCTCGTATACATCACCTATCTCAACCTGCTGTCCATCGCACGGGCCTGGGTCGAGCGCGAACAGGTTCCGTATTGGCTGGGCGTCTGGTGGGTGCACCTGCTGCTCGGTGCGCTGGGAATCGTGCTGCTGGGCCGCCAGTCGGGATGGTTCAAGCGGGGCGGCGCCGTGACGTCGGCGGGAGCCGCTCCGGCATGAACGTACTGGATCGCTACGTCGCCGTGGCCGTGCTCAAGGGTGTTTTTCTGGTGCTCGCCGTGCTGATCTCCGTGGGCACGGTATTCGAATTCATGGGCCAGTTGCCCGACGTCGGGACCGCACAGTACTCGGTCGGCGACGCATTGGCCTTCGTGGCGCTGCGCATACCCCGCCTGTTGGTGCGGTTGATGCCGGCCGCCGCCCTGATCGGCGCCTTGCTTGGCCTGGGCAATCTCGCAGTGCAGCGCGAACTGGTGGTGATGCGCACCAGCGGCGTTTCCCGCGCACGCCTCATGGCGTCGGTCGCGGCGGCCGGTGCGGTATTGATGGTCGTCACGGCCCTGCTGGGCGAATCGTTGGCCCCGTCCATGAGCGTCTACGCCCGGGACATGCGGGCTCGGGCACTTTTGAATACGGACGAGGTGGCGTCGGGCAGTTCCTCGACCTGGCTGAAGAGCGGCGACAGGATTGTCAACCTGCATCGGGAAGCGGACGGTTTCGGCTACGGCGGTGTGTACCTGTTCGAACTGGGTGGTGATCGCGGGTTGACTCACGTCGCGCACGCCGATACCACCGCCATCGACGAAAGCAACCGCTGGATTCTCGAGAATTACGCGGAGACGGTTTTTGAGGGTCCAGCCGGCGTGACCGCCAACGCGGCGCGCCAGATCGTCAAGGACTATGGCCTCAACCAGGACCTGCTGGAGTTCTCGGTCATTCGGCACGATCTACTGGATACCAACGGACTGATGCGCTATGTCGCCTATCTGCGGGCGAACGACCTGGACGCGACCGCCTATCTGATCGCCTTCTGGTCGCGCATGGCGGACATCGTGTCGGTGCCGCTGATGACGCTGTTGGCGCTGCCGTTCGTTCTCGGCGCCATGGGATCGTCGGGGACGGGGGTACGGGTCCTCATCGGCCTGTTGATCGGGCTGGCCTACTACGTCACGGCGCAGGTCTTCGCCAACAGCGGCCAGGTGTTCGATCTGGACCCGCGTGTCGTCGCCTGGTTGCCTGCGGCCGCCCTGGCGCTGGTCAACGTGCTGGCGCTTTCAAGGGTTCGATAGGAACTTCGCCCGTACGGTCCGGAGGGGACCCGGTTAGCGGTGCGGCGGCAAGCGGATCACCCGGGAACCGGAGAGCCTGTCATGCCAGCACAGACCGTCACGGTCCCACCAGGCCCACAGGAATCCCAATCCCGGCGGCAGCAGCAGCAGCCAGGCGGAACCATACCGAAGCGCCGCCTGGCGCCAGCTCAAGTTGTCGCCGCCCCGGTCGGCAACACGCAATCTCCAGGCCCGGGCGCCGGGGGATTGACCGCCGCGGGTCCAGGACGAGCCGAAGTAGGCGAAATTCGCGCCCAGGAGCAAGGTCCTGTACCACCACGACTCCGGTGGAATGGCCTCGCCGCCGCGCGCCATGATCAGCAATAGCGTCAATACCATGGCCAGTCCCGCGAACAGCAGCAAGTCGTAGAAGATTGCGGCGGCGCGGAGCAGAAGGCTTGCGGAAGGCGCTTCGTTGCGAGACATGATCTGGCTGAATTCGCCGTAATCTTACCGACGGAATATCGCATGATACTCTAGCCGCCAGAGGCGATTGACGCGGGGCTCCTGTCACGGACCGGGTGCCTGCAGCGGCTTCGTTTTCGCCGTCCCTACCGAAACGGGACGGTCGCGGTTGAACAAGCAAAACAAGGGAGAAGTGGTCATGATCGGGAAATCGAGACTGTCCAGGCGCGCCATGATGCAATGGAGCATGTTGTCGGCAAGCGCGTCAGCCATGGCCTGCGCGCTGCGCGCTCCGGCCTATTCTCAGGACCTGGGTCCGGGCAACGCGTACGTGGGCGACGTGGGCGGACGGGACCCGGAACGGCTCTATACCGGCGAACCGATCGTCGGCGGCGGTCAGATGGAGATTCGTCTCAACCAGGCGATCCACACCAGCGATCCCCACGAACTGGAAGTCGCTCGCCGCATGCGTCCGTTCGATCCGCTTTCCTGGTACACCGAGTGGAACCGGGTGGCGCAGATCAACGAGGAAATCGCCGTCGGATACGAAGAGCAGGGATTGAACGCGTCGGCCCATCAGTTCTACCTTCGTGCGAGCCGCTTCCATCGGCTGTCCATCGTCTACCAGGAGGACACCGACGAGACGATGATGCCGGGATACATGAAATACCTGGAATTCTTCGACAAGGCGTGGGAACTGCGCGACCCGCCCTTCGAGCGCGTGACGATCAACGTGGACGGCAACGATCTCGACGGCTACTTCCGCAAGCCCAGCGGCCCGGAGGGGACCCGGTACCCGGCGGTCATCGCCTATCAGGGCGCCGATTCACTGGCGGAGAACACCCTCAACGGCGCAGCCGCCTATGTCGCTCGCGGCATGGCGTTCCTGGTGCTCGACCTTCCCGGCCAGGGTGCGCCCAAGCGGCTCAGGAATCTGTACATGCCGCCCGACACCGAACGGCTGGTCACCCCTCTGGTGGATTACCTGCAGTCGCGGCCCGATGTCGACCCGGACAGGATCGGCCTCAGGGGGCAGAGCATGGGCGGGTATTCCGCACCCCGCGCAGCCAGCGGGGACAGCCGCATCAAGGCGGTGTGGATGTCCGCCGGTTCCCATGACATTCTCAGGGACCTGTTCGAGTTCTACCCGCCCATCCAGGACCGCGTGCGCTGGATCATCGGCGCCGAGGATCTCGCCGACGCGCGCCGCAAACTCGTCGACTACACCGTGGAGGATGTGGCCCACAAGATCGAATGCCCGATGCTCATCGGTTACGGACCCACCGACAGGATCATGGACCCGGAAGGCGCCTTCAGGCTGTATCAGGCCGCGGTCAATTCGGACCGCCAGATGTGGTCGGGCGCCGGCCATCCGCATCATGACGAAAAGTCGGGCGGGCCGAGGGACTTGCGCCTGCCCACGGACCAGGACTGGGCAGCCAGGCAGCTCGGGGCCACCGCATGAGGAGCGACAAATGATCGCGATGAAATATACCGCGTTGGCAACTGTCGCCGCCCTGGTGGTGACGTTCGTGCTGAGTCTTCAGGTTGGCAGGATGCGTCAGAAACATGGCATCAAGGCGCCGGCGATGCAGGGCCATCCGGAGTTTGAGCGCGCCAACCGCATCCACCAGAACACCATCGAGCAGCTGGTGCTGTTTCTGCCGCTGCTGTGGCTTGCCCTGAACGTGCTGGGCGACGCGGTGACGGGCCTGATGGGTGCGGTCTGGGTGGTCGGTCGCGTGGTCTACGCCCGGGCGTACACCAGGGATCCCGCCGCGCGCCAGCCCGGCGTGGCCATCACGGTCCTGCCGGTGCTCGTCCTGTTGTTGGCGTCGCTGTGGGGAATCTGGCGGGGATTCTCCGGATAGTCCGGCACCGTTCCGCAACCGGGCAGGATGGCACCGCGCCGGTGGCGCTCCCTAGGGGAATCGAACCCCTGTTTCAGCCTTGAGAGGGCCGCGTCCTGACCGCTAGACGAAGGGAGCGCCGTGCTCCGGCGTAGACGGGCTGGTATCATAACGGTCTTTCGGGAACGGTGAAACTTGGCCTGCTCGAAATCATTCGGTTGTCTCCGAATTCACCGCTGCGGTCGCCTTGCCGGGCGAACGTCTTGCCGTGCGGTTTAAACCCTGAATTGCCTTGAACACTGCGGAAGATCAAGTCCTGAACGGCCCCGTGGTCATCGGCAGGCCGCAGCATACGCTCAGCCGATCCAATATTTCCGGCAACGCGCTCAAGGTCCTGTACCGGCTCAAGAGTTGCGGGCACCAGGCGTTCCTGGTCGGTGGTGGCGTGCGCGACCTTCTGCTCGGCCTCAGTCCGAAGGATTTCGATGTGGCCACCGACGCGCGGCCCGAACAGGTCAGGGCGCTGTTTCGCAATTGCCGCCTGATCGGAAGGCGCTTCCGCCTGGCACATGTCCGCTTCGGAAGGGAGGTGATCGAAGTGGTCACCTTCAGGTCCTCACAGAGTGGCGTCGATGACGACCGGGAGCACGCCGACAGCGGACGCATTCTCCGGGACAACGTCTACGGGACCATCGACGAGGATGTCTGGCGCCGCGATTTCACGGTCAACGCGCTCTACTACAACATCGCCGATTTCACTATCCGGGATTACACCACGGGGATGGATGACATCGTCGGCCGCACCCTTCGGCTGATCGGTGACCCGGCGGCCCGATACCGCGAGGATCCGGTACGGATGCTCCGGGCAGCGCGTCTGTCGGCGAAGCTGGGCTTCGGTATCGCGAAGCGAACAGTGGGGCCCATCGGGGATTTGGCGGCGTTGTTGCGGGAAGTTCCCGCTGCGAGACTCTACGAGGAAACCCTCAAGCTGTTCCATGCGGGGCACGCCGCATCCAGCCTCGAGCGCTTGCGGCAACTCGGCCTGTTCGAATACCTCTTTCCGCACACGGACCGCTTGATTCGGTCGGATAACGGCGAGGCGGTCCTCGAGTTTGTGGGATCGGGCCTTGAGAATACCGACAGGCGGGTCAGGGCGAGCAAACCGGTCACACCGATGTTCCTGTTCGCAGTGCTGCTCTGGTTCCCGATTCGGGAAGCCGCGGAACGGATCCGCAGGGAAGACGGCGGCACCGAGATCGAGGCGTTTCTGGACGCCTGCGACGAAGTGCTCGGGGAGCAGCGGAATTTCACCGCCATGCCGCGGCGATTCAGTTCGCCCATGAAGGAAATGCTGCTCATGCAGCGACGCTTTCACAACCGTCGCGGTGCCCGCGCCCGCAGGCTCCTGCAGCACAGGCAGTTTCGCGCCGCCTACGACTTCCTGGTGTTGCGGGCCGAGTGCGGGGATGCCGATCGGGAACTCGCACAGTGGTGGACGGAGATCCAGACGCTCTCCGAGGAGGACCAGCACCGGGCCTTTGCAGCCGGGCGCCGCCGGTCTCCGCGCCGGCGTCGACGGGCATCACGGCGCGGTACTGCGGCGGAGCCGGGCCGCGGCAAATCCGGGTGAGGCAAGTGGTGGCCTCTCCGCATGCACCGCGACATTTCGTCATTGAAGGACCGCCCGGGGCAGGCAAGGCCGGGCTCGCCGGCCGGCTGGCCGAGAGCCTCGACGGCGAACTGATGGTCGAAGACCCCAGGGACAATCCGTTCCTGCCGCGCTTCTACGAAAACCATCGTCAGGCCGCGCTCCCGGCCCAGCTGTTCATCCTCTTTCAACGTGCGCGGGTACTAGACCGCATGCGTCAGAGCGACTTGTTCCGCAGCGTTCACGTCACCGACTTCCTGATGGACAAGGAATGGGCGTTCGCCGAACGTGTTCTGGATGCCAGCGAATTCGAGCTGTATCGGCAGGTGTACCAGACACTGGATCTGAACCCTCCGTCGCCGGACCTGGTGGTCTACCTGCAGGCGCCGCCGGATGTTCTGATGCGGCGGATCACCGAACGCGGTTTCGAATGGGAAAAGGCAGTCAATCTGCCCTTGCTGGCGCGATTGTGCGAAGCTTATGCGGATTTCTTCCACCAATACGTCGAGGCACCGTTGCTTATCGTGAATGCGGCGCAAATCGATCCGGTCCAGCGAGAGCCGGACTACCAGGAATTGCTGGGGGCGATCAGTGGCGCTGGGCGCGGACGCCAATTCTTCAATCCGGCCGCAACGACGCTGGCCTGACGCGTCTGCTCCGGGGTTTACCATGTACAAGCAGCTGCAACAGCGAGGCATGCCGTCGCCGCCGGTCAACGTTTCCTCCCTGAGGCGGATGAAGGAGGAGGGCGTTCCCGTCGCCTGCTTGACCGCCTACGACGCCAGTTTTTCGCAGCTTGTGGACATGGCCGGAGTCGACCTCATTCTGGTGGGCGACTCCCTGGGCATGGTCGTGCAAGGGCATGAGACGACCGTGCCGGTCACGGTGGACGATGTGGTCTATCACACCCGGATCGTGGCGCGGGGCATCAGCCGGGCGTTCCTGGTCTCCGACCTGCCGTTCATGAGCTATGCCTCGCCCGTCCAGGCGTTGGACAACGCCGTCCGGCTCATGCAGGAGGGTGGGGCGATGATGGTCAAGCTGGAGGGTGGACAGAGCCAGGTCGATGTCGTTTCGTGCCTGGCGAAGCACGATATTCCCGTTTGCGCGCACGTGGGACTCAAGCCGCAGTCGGTGCACAAGATCGGCGGCTTCAGGGTCCAGGGGCGGGAACCCTCGGCCGTGCGACGGATGGTGGAGGACGCCAAGGCGCTGGAGGGCGCCGGTGCCGACGTTCTGCTCCTGGAGTGCGTCCCCAACGAAGTCGGCGAAATGATTTCCGGGTCGATCCGGCTGCCCATTATCGGCATCGGCGCGGGTCCGTTCGTGGATGGCCAGATACTCGTTCTCTACGACATGCTGGGCATCACCCAGGGCCGTACCCCACGTTTCGTGAAGAACTTCATGGACGGCGCGGAATCGCCGCTCAAGGCCATCGAAGCGTATGTAAGCGCGGTGCGCAATCGTGACTATCCGTCCAGCGAGCACTGTTTCTCCTGACATGCCGGCACTGCCGGGCTCCTGCTAGAATTGCGCCCGTTTTGGCGGCGGGAGTGCTTCGACGTGGATGGGCGGCACGTGCCCTTGCAAGGCGCCTACACTGCGGCTGCGGTTCGCGAGCTGGTCGGCAATTGGCGGCTGACGCATCAGACCGTGGCCCTGGTCCCCACCATGGGGCAATTGCACCAGGGGCACCTGAGCCTGATGGAGGTGGCGCGAGAGCATGCCGATCGAGTGGTCTGCAGCATCTTCGTCAATCCCACCCAGTTCGGCCCCAACGAAGACTTTGACGCTTATCCGAGATCGCTTGCGGAGGACGAGTCGCGACTGGCCGAACAGGGCTTGGTCGACCTGGTATTCGCACCGGAAGAAAAGGACATTTACCCTCATGGCGTGGAGTCGGCGGTGAGGGTCTCCGTTCCCCGACTGAACGACGATCTTTGCGGGGCGTGCCGTCCCGGGCATTTCGATGGCGTGGCTTCCGTGGTGCTGCGTTTTCTCGGCATTGTGGCTCCGGACATCCTTGTGCTGGGTGAAAAGGACTACCAGCAACTGGTGTTGCTTCGGCGGATGGTCCGGGACCTGCAGCTGGCCGTGAAGGTGGTCGCCGGACCCATCCGGCGGGAGCGTGACGGGCTTGCGATGAGTTCCAGAAACCGCTATCTCAGCGCCTCCGAGCGCAGCATCGCCCCCAGGCTGCATTCCGAGCTGCAGCGGGTCCAAAAGGCATTGCGCCGGGGCGACGGCGATATCGCCGCCCTGGAAGCAAGGGCCGCGCGGGCGTTGCGGGCGGCCGGATTCGATCCCGACTATGTCGAAGTGCGCCGCGCCGGCGACCTTACGAG
The DNA here is from genome assembly GCA_965221035.1 of Candidatus Rariloculaceae bacterium. Classification (GTDB taxonomy): domain Bacteria; phylum Pseudomonadota; class Gammaproteobacteria; order Steroidobacterales; family Rariloculaceae; genus UBA6522. The sequence continues at coordinate 1,045,203 of OZ244860.1, read as the reverse complement.
GCCCAATGGTCTTCAGTCCGGCGGCGGCGAGCTGATCGTTCTCGCGGCGGCGTGGTTGGGCAAGGCGCGGTTGATCGACAATTTGAGAGTCTAGCCCAGGCTCGGGCCTGTCAGTTGCCAGCGGATTCTGGAGCCTGTTGACAGGCCTGGGTTCCGCCGGCCGCCGATTGATGCTGCTCCATGGCCCATGATACGTGCTCGCGAACCACGTCCGAGGGATGATCGATCCGTTCGCGCAATGCCGCCACGATTTCGGGGGAAGGCGGCGCGTTGCCAAGCGCGACCGCCAGGTTTCTCAACCAGCCTTCGTAGCCCGCGCGGCGCAGGGCGCTGCCCCGAGTTCCCGCATCCCAGTCGGCTTCGCTCCATCGGAACAGGTCAACCAACCGCGCGGCGTCAAGGCCGTTTCGGGCGGAAAAATCCGGTTCGTCGCTGGGCCTTGCGAACTTGTTCCAGGGGCAGACCAACTGGCAATCGTCGCAGCCGAAGACCCGATTGCCGATGGCCTTTCGAAATTCCAGGGGAATGCTGCCGCGCAATTCGATCGTCAGATAGGAAATGCACCGGCGGGCATCCAGCAGGTAGGGTTCGACGATGGCGCCGGTGGGGCAGACGTCGATGCAGGCCGCGCAACTGCCGCAATGGTCGCTGGCCGGCGCGTCCACGGGGAGGGGAATGTCGGTAAAGAGTTCGCCGAGGAAGAACCACGAGCCGGCGTTCGAGTTCAACAGGTTGGTATGCTTGCCGATCCAGCCCAGGCCGGCCTGTTGCGCCAGGGGCTTTTCCATTACCGGGGCGCTGTCCACGAACACCCGGTAGCCTGTGCCTCCGACCTGCCGGCGGATGTAGCTCGCCAGCCGCTTCAGGCGGGCCCGCAGCACCTTGTGGTAATCCCTCCCCAGGGCGTAGCGCGACACGTAGGCGTGGGGGGGATTGTCGAGCATTCCCTCCGCGTCGGCGCTGTCCTCCGGCCAGTAGTCCATCCGTGCCGAGACGACCCGAACGGTTCCGGGAACCAACTCCGCCGGTCGGGTGCGTTTGCTGCCGTGCCGTGCGAGATAGCCCATCTCGCCGTGAAATCCGCGTGCCAGCCATGACCTGAAGCGGGACTCGGCCTCGCCCAGCTCCACGCCGGCGACGCCGACCTGCTGGAAGCCCAGCTCCTGGCCCTGACGCTTGATTGCGGTCGACAGGTCGGCAAGCTGTGCCTCGTCCAGGCCGGCCGGGCCGGCGCTTTCGCGGGCCAGATCGTGGAGTTGCGGTGTTTGCATCGCGTAGCCGGTACCCGGACCATCTCCTCGGGCGCTTGGGCGGGGGCCTTGGCGGCGGGTCCAAGGATACGCGTTAGTATATCGCGCCATGGATGCGGCCCGTTCCCGACTTCCGACGGCTATCTACACTGCCGACCAGGTTCGCGCCCTGGACAGAATCGCCATCGAGGAGATGGGGATCGGCGGATATGCCCTGATGTGCCGTGCCGGTGAGGCGGCGCTGGCGGCGCTGCGCCGGCGCTGGCCCGGGGCCCGGTCCGTGGCGGTGTACTGCGGGGCGGGCAACAACGCCGGCGACGGGTATGTGGTGGCTCGCCTGGCCATGGCCCTGGGGCTTGGCGTCAGGGTCATCGCCGTCGTGCCGCCGGACCGGCTGAGCGGGGATGCGGCGAGCGCGTGGCACGAATATCGGCAACAAGGCGGGCAAATCGAGGCGTTCGGCGCGGGCCGGGATCCCGAAGAGGATGTCCTGGTCGACGGGCTCCTGGGGAGCGGTCTGGACCGGGAGTTGGGCGGTGACTTTCTTGCCGCCGTGTCGGCCATCGAGGCCGCCCGGCGACCGGTCTTGGCGCTGGACATTCCCACCGGGATTCACGCCGATTCCGGCTTGCCATTGGGGGCCGCCGTCCGCGCCGATCTCACCGTGACTTTCGTTGGGCTCAAGCAGGGCCTGTTCGTAGGTCAGGGCCCGGACTTCCGGGGAACCCTGGAGTTCGCCGGTCTGGGCATTCCGCGCGCCGTCCACGCCCGGTTCGAGCCGCCATTGCGCAGGCTGACCCATGCCGATGTGCGAGCCGTCCTGCCGCCTCGACAACGGACCGCGCACAAGGGCGATGCGGGTCGCCTCTTGCTGGTGGGCGGCTGTCCGGGCATGTCCGGCGCCATACGGCTTGCCGCGGAGGCGGCGCTTCGGTCCGGGGCCGGACTGGTGCGCGTGGCCACCCATCCGGAGTCCGTGGCGTCGGTCATGGCCGGTCGTGCCGAGGCCATGTGCGTGGCCATCGACGATGCCTCGCAGCTGAGATCCTGGCTGCGGGAGGCCGATGGCGTCGTGCTTGGTCCCGGGCTTGGCCAGTCGGCCTGGGCGCGCGCGGTCTGGGACCAGGTGTTGGCCAGTGAATTGCCCGTTGTCCTGGATGCGGACGGCCTGAACCTGCTGGTCGCGGATGGCCGGGCAAGGGGACGGTGGATACTCACGCCCCATCCAGGCGAGGCGGCCCGATTGCTGGGAACGACCGCGAGGGAAATTCAGGTGAACCGGCTGCGCGCCGCGGCGGAGATTGTGGACCGATATCGCGGAGTGGCGGTTCTCAAGGGGGCGGGCACGCTCGTAGCGGTGTCGGATGATGCCTCCATCGGGCTATGCGACCTGGGCAATCCCGGCATGGCGACGGCCGGCATGGGCGACGTGTTGGCCGGGCTGCTGGGAGGGCTGCTGGTGCAATCCGGCGACCTTGCGGGTGTCGCCAGAGCCGGCGTGCGAATCCACGCCATGTGCGGCGACGCCGCCGCCAACGGCGGCGAACGGGGATTGCTGGCGGGGGATCTGATGGCGCACATCCGACATGCCGTGAATCCGTCCTCGTAGACGGCGGGGCACCGCACGCCGCGCCTTGCTGTGCTCGATGTCCGGGCTGTTACTCGCAACTGACGGCGTACCTGCGGGAAGTCCGTCCAGCTCCGGAGCGGGGCTTCGAGCACCGCTTCGAGACCGCTCCGGGCGAACAGGCGCAGGTGGATTTTGCGCAGTTCAAGACCGACTTCACCGAGCAGCCGGGCCGGATCCGCGTGGTGTGGTTGTTCTCCCTCGTGCTCGGATACTGCCGTTTGCTGACCGGTCAGTTCGTGTTCGGGCAGCACCTGGCCAGTGTGCTGCGCTGCCACATGCGGGCATTCGAGGAGCTCGGCGGGGTGCCCCGGCAGATCCTCTACGACCGGATGAAGACCGCGGTGCTGGGCGAGGACGAGGCCCGCCACGTGGTCTACCATCCGCGACTGCTGGAGTTGGCCGAACACTACGGGTTCCGTCCCCGTGCCTGCGCCCCGTACCGGGCCAAGACCAAGGGCAAGGTGGAACGCCCGTTCAGTTACATCCGCGACGACTTCTTCCTCGGCGGTTGTTTCGCCAACCTTGAGGATCTGAACGCGCAGTTCGCCGAGTGGCGGGCTGGTGTGGCCAACGTGCGTTGCCACGGCACCACGCGGCGGGTCGTCGGCGAGGCCTTTGCCGAGGAGCGGCCGCAGCTTCTGCCGTTGCCCGTCACGCCGTTCAAGGCGGTGTTGAGCCTGCAGCGCCGGGTCAGCCACGACGGCATGGTCAGCGTCAACGGCAACCTCTACAGTGTGCCGGACCGCACCCGTCGGCGGGTGGTGGAGGTGCACACCCTGGCCGATGAAGTGCGCATCTACGAAGGCCGCCGCCTGGTGGCGGTGCACCCGTTGCTGCACGGTCGCGGCCTGCGCCGACTGGCACCCGGTCACCGGCGCTGGCCGCCGCCGGGCTCCGGTGCCCCCCCGGCAGGCGGATGAAGTCGTGCTGATGCCTCCCGGGCACACCGTGCGGCGCCGGGATCTGAGCGTCTACGAGCACATCGGCCACGCCCTGGCCGGCGGCGCACGCTCATGAACGCGCTGCCGCAGACACCGCTGGAGCGCCTGCGCGCGCACCTGGTGGGCATGAAGATGAGCCGGGCCCTGGAAGTGCTCGACGACTGCGTGCGCCGGGTCGAGGACGGTCAACTCTCGGCGCTGGAGTTCCTCGACGAGCTGCTCGGCGAGGAACGGGCCACGCGCGAGACCCGCCGCATCAAGTCCTGCCTGATGACCGCCCGGCTGACCCGCATCAAGACGCTGGAAGGCTTCGACTTCAGCTTCCAGCCCTCGCTGGACAAGAACCGCATCCTGGCCCTGGCCGAACTGAGCTTCATCGAGCGCGGCGAGGTCATCCATCTGCTGGGTCCGCCCGGCACCGGCAAGAGCCATCTGGCCGTCGCCCTGGGCGTGGAAGCCGTCAAGGCCGGCAAAATCGTGTACTTCGCCACCTTGGCAGAAATCATCGATACCCTCACCAAGGCCGAACGCGAAGGCAAACTCACCCAGCGCATCGCCTTCATCACCCGCCCGGCGCTACTCATCATCGACGAAGTCGGGTATCTGCCCGTGCAAAAAGGCGGCGCGAACCTGTTCTTCCAACTCGTCAACGCCCGCTACGAGCGCGGCGCCGTCATCCTGACCTCCAACCGCGGCTTCAGCGAGTGGGGCGAGGTGTTCGGCGACACCGTGGTGGCCGCCGCGCTCCTGGACCGGCTGCTGCACCATGCCATCGTGATCGAAATCGCCGGCAACAGCTACCGGCTCAGAGAACACGCCAAGCTCGTTCCCGACAGCCTGCGGCTGCCCCCCGTCTCGGCCATGACCAAGCCCAAACGACGCCGTGGCCGGCCTCGAAAAAACATCGAAATAAAATAACCAAATAAGAAAAGATGGGGAAATTTACTTCAGCACTACTGGGGAAAATTACTTCAGCATTGACAGCGACAACGACAACGGACCGGTGCGCTCGATCATCGCCGCCCGCTGCGAACGCCTCAGTGCTCCAACCCGCGAAGAAAAAATCCCGCTCCACCGTCAACTCGCCAATCTTCGCGTGAAGCTCCCGGATCGTCGCCTCATGGTCCGCCGCGCGCTTCGATCCCGAGCCAGAGAACACGTCCTCCAGCCCCTTGCGCTTCCAAGCGGTCACCTGGCTCGGTTGCACTTGGTGACGCGCCGCAATCTCCTGAATCTTCTCACGTTCACGCAACGCCTCCAACGCCACCCGCTTCTTGAAACGCGCAGTGAAACGACGCCTCTTCTTCGCCATCCCAGTGCCTCCTGTCGACATTGGAGTACACCTTAACGGACTGTACAAAGATGTGGGACCACCTCACGCAAGCAACCTAGAGTTGCTCACCAGCATGATACTTCATAAGTAAATAAGCGCGGCGGGTTCCTCCTTGTAGCGAAAATGTGCCGAGGGGTAAGATATGAAATTACTGAGGATCAAACTGTTCTAGCTTGATCTGGAAGCATTTTGATGATCTGGTTGCAACCCAGACAGGAACATCAGAACAATATTTTTTTACAAGCTCCATAACAGCTTCTCTGAACTCTTCAGGCATCTTCTCACCAAGGACGATTCTTTTTAGAGCCCCTTTCGGGTACTCCATAAATTCTGGTTTGCCGTTGTCACTGTCCATGTAAACTAGCAGTCTCTTTTCCTGCTCATATTCCCACTCCACAGGTTTTGTGGCGAAAGCATCATCCCAGATGGAGTCTCGTATCTTCCGGGACTCCTCCTCCAATACTTCCTTGTACTGGTCCACCCATCGCGTATCTCCGAGTTGTTTTGCCTCTTCAATCGCCATTACGTGATAATCAATCTGATCCTCCGCCACAGCAAAATTGAACGCATCGACAACAGGAGGTGTGTTGGTGTATCGAACTGATGTCATATAAACGCGGCTCTTGTTGAGCCCGCCTATCACATCCAGGTCAAAGTCCAGTTCCAGACACAAACCTCGAAGGCCATCAGCGTAGTGAGACCACATCAACAGATTACCTATGTCAGATCCAAAACAGGCAATACGTGTATAGTCATACATCGCGCCGAAATCAGGTGCGCCATCCGCCAGAGATTCAAAATACTCCTCGTGTTCCAAATTCAAGTCATTAAGGCTCTCAGGTGTGAACCCCCATGTTTTAAGAGCATCTTTAAATCGCGCTTCTTCATTTTCAGCAGATGGGATTTTTCTCTTCAGATTTCCCCAGAATTCAAATGGATCATTAAACTCAGAAAAATGTCGGCATATAAATTTTCGTTCTTTCAGATTTTTCAACGTATATTCATTGGGTGGCGCGAATTTATACAGCATCTCAAAACTTCATATTTCTTCAGTCAACCTGAATCCCTTCTGACCTTGCCTTCTCAAGAATTTCAAGCAGTATGAAGCTCTGTTTCTCGGTAGGTATTTTCGATGGAATACTCTTTGCAATATTCAGGATTCCAACGTCTTTAGCCGAAAAAAGTTGTTTCTCATTGCCCTCGGTCAAAATTTTGGCCCAGATCTTAGAGTCCACTTCAAAAATCTGTTTCTGCGCTTCAATGCCGTCATCAATTTTTTGCGTCTTCTTGGCTGCTTTTGCCCTTTCCATTTCTTCTTCTATAGAAACAAGCTCCTTCCAGAACCTTTCCGGCAAATCATCTTCCAACTGAGATATATTATTCAGAATCCTCTGCCAACAACCTTCTTTCTTACACCACTCAGATATGTTGGATATTCCTAAAGGGGGATTCGCGATATCGCCGTTCACGAACCTTGCGGCTATCGCTAGGGCGTCAACAAGAGACTCCGGCAGTTTTTGATTGCTCCAGATTCTGCTGTAGTCGATAGACTTCTTACGCTGTCTAGAGCATTCGCTTAACACCGCTATGGTATACGCGACTATGTTCGCTCGGTAGCCCCCGTTGTACCAGGGCTGGTCTGACACCAGTTTCTCGGTTCTTCGAAATACAATTGCCCGCGCAATTGCTCTTCGATAATAGAACTCATTGAAACTCTCCGTTGATTTGACCCACTCCTTACCGATCCTGGCTGCGTATCGTGCAAAGTTCTTCTGTGCACCCAGGTTTACCCATCTCGGGTGCTCATCCCAGACATTTTCGAATTTTGCCAAATCCGTCTTCGTAAACATCTGCGGTTTTGGATATTCCGCCCTGAATCTTCGTGTCTCGGCCTGCGTAAGCTTGGATTGCGAATCTGCATATTGCCCGCGCGCGCGCTCGTAGAACCACTTTGTCTCTCGCTGTGCACCCTGTTGTGCCGGTGCCCATATACGCCTGGAGAATTTCTCTATCCTGATATGGAATGGATGATTCGAGTAGAAGTCCGCTGCATTAACCCTGTTCTGTGTGTTCGCGTATTCTGATATACGCGGAACGATGGTCTCGCTATCCTCGCTGTCAACGACTGACAACTTCATCTGCACAAAAATACCGTCCATTGGAGCCTTATCCCGACGTGCAGTATGAAAGAGTGATGCCGTTGTTTGTCCACCGTTAACGATCTGCAAATCCCTGATGCGGTTTATCTGCAATCCTTCCTGCGTAGGCTCTACTTCTATCTCCTGAGCCGTAGCTGTGATCCCGTTGTTAAAGGGAAAAAACATATTTGGCTCGGTCAGAATAGTGGTCCGAATGCCCTTGTTCACCTTTCCGCGCGCCTGAAGAAATGATCGTACATTCTGCTCTAGCAGCCGCGCCCCATATTTTCCGTACAGTTCGGAAAGCACTTGCCCTGGCATTACCACCAGATACGAGGGGTATGCGTCTGAACCAAGGTGTGCACGAAGACAGGGAATTCCTTCTCCGAACATCTCAACAAGGTTGAGATCAAGAGCCTCCTTGCGACCGCGAGAACTTCTTTGCCGTTGGAGCCTTGAAATATCCCAGATGTGATAAGTTGCGGGCGAACCGCCGATTTCATTATCTTCGATCGTCTGAAGTCGGTCGCTAAGTATGCGTTCGGAGACAAGGTAGTAGTTCACGCGGCGTATCAGATTTTTCCGGTCGGAAATCTGACGGGCAAGCCCGTACTCCGGTGAGGTTTCCTCAAGCTCCCGGAAAAGTTCTTTGTTACGGCTCGCATCAAAGAAGCTCGTCAGGCGCTTAAAAGTAGAGGTTGTATCAGTCTGCGTCAGGGATGAGAGTTCATCTCTGCTTTCAAAATCAGCCACAAACAGGTCAAGGGTGTCTTCTTCCGAGAACCAATAACCATCAACGCGCATACCTCGTTGCGCTCGATAGTGACAGAACTCGAACCCCTCGATAAAACCAGTTTCGGTCAGTTCATCTGAAATGGCTTCCATGAACTCGGCGAGCTGAAAAGCGCTGTTCGCTTCTGCCCCAGCCATTAATTCCTGTCTGAAATCGTGGAAAAATTCCTCTGCAGTGAGCTCCACTCAGTCCTCCTTCCAGATGTCCGCTTCATCACATTTAAATGGCGTGATCATTTCAAGTTCTATTTCATAACTTATGCGGGTCAGCCCCTGTGGAACCTGCGAACGGATCAGCCTTGGAAACTCGTTTTCCACCCGATACGCCTGCTGACCCGTAACTGCCAGCCTGGGTTCATCATAATCAAGCATCTCCACGTAGCCGTACGCGGCCAGTCTTTCGGCAAACAGCTCAAGAGCAGCGGGATCAGTAAGCTCACGTTCTACGAGTTGAACAACCTCATTGAGCGATGCCGAGCCTGACGATTCGGGGAGATCGACCAGCCGGACAACCTTTAAAAACAGATTGTCACAAACGGCTTCGAGCTGATCTTCCGAAGATATGTTTACCGTGCTGCGCTCTTTCCCGGAGAGCGCCTTTATTTCAACTGCCGTATTTCCAAAGAAAAAGTCCTGATGTCCACCTTCCGGGCCGCACCAGGCGGATAATGCCGCTTCTTCAGTCAGGTGATCATTATACAAGCCACGCAAAAAATACAGCTCTGCAAAAAGGCCGCGAATCTCCTCTGGTGATAGGAGCCGGGCGTTCCTTCCTGATAGAAAGGCCTTCCATCGCTGTAGATGTACAAGAGTAACCGACATCGCCGTTGCTGAATCCGGAACCTTCTGAAGGCTGTCAGCAAGCGTTTCGCAAAGTCCAAAGAACAGATCGCGATCAATGTGTTGTTCCAGCGCCAGGACAAGCCTCTGGTTTTCTGATGAGGACATCTGTCTCAGATCAACCTTCACACCCCGAATACTGACACGGATCTTTTGAAACAGCTCGCTGTGATCGCCTTTGAGTTCGACAATGAACAGACAGTGTCCGTCAGTATCCTTTCCCCAGAACAGGGGCACGACCTTTGTGCTTTTGATCAGGCGGACATTGTAATCCGCGCTGGGAGACTTAATCTCATCCCAAGGAGTCGATCTATTCGTCATAGTCATCCTCTTCGTCAGGGCTGTCCACAGAAGCGCCGAGCATCCGCTCTATCCAAACGATGTTTGCAACCACTTTAATTTCAGTTTCGTAGTCACCGGGCGGAAAGCTGACACCGAATGCTGGAATTCTATTTGTTCCTTTCTTTGAGCCAACCGGACCGAGAATATGGATCATAAGAAGAGGCTTTTTACGGACACTACGATAATGGAAATCCGAGGGTTTATAAGCACCGGATTCGTGAGCGATTGCTTCAGCCTCTGATTTCTGCCCCTCTGTAAGCCCGAGCTTCTCATCTCCCCGGCTTGCAACGCGGTCCTTACTTGTTCGCCAGGCATCACCTACCTGTTTGGCACTGGCGCGTTCCTGAGAACCCAAACGAAAACCTGATGCATCCTCACCATTCTTTTTTACTGAAATGAGCAACACATCCCCCTCGGGATACTTATCGGCAATCTTCTGAAGATAAGCGACAACGGCATATTTTTGCTCTACGAAATCAGGGTGAGTCTGAAAACGGTTCAGGAAACTCTGAATAGCCTCAACAGGTACGTTATCGGCAATCCACCCCTTACCTGTTTCCCTGAGTGCTCCACCAAATCCATCACGCCAGAATTCCGCAATGAGACCTTCGTTTGCTTCATTTATTCTGTTGTTTGAGGGGATTATGTAGCTTTCCCTCAAACGCCCGCTAAAGTTTTGTTTTACTTTGATTTTCTCACCGGAACGCATCTTGTTTGTCGCAGTGATAAGCAGACGATCAGGATGTGCGCGCACATAAAGCCCAAACTGCTTTGGGCTCAACCGGTCTCGACGCATCCTTTTTATCTGCTGTCTTAATTCTTCTGATGCTTCTGCAATGTGAGAATACCAGTCTATGGAGTCCAGAGACAGGTGTACCCTGCAGATGTCCTCGAAACCGGGCCTATAGCCAAACCAGCGCCCCATCTGCATGAGAGTGTCGTACATGCGTGTATTCCTATACATGTAGCTGACACTCAGGCCTTCTATTGTCAGACCACGAGACAAGCTCAAACCACCTATAGCTATGGCAGTCAGACTCTGACCATCGCGCTCATACTTCCTGTAATCAAGCACTTCGTCTGACTTGCTGTTCACAACAAACAAACGAACGCTTTCACATGCTTCGTAAAGCGCTGCTTTGATCTCAGGCCACTGAAATCCACAACCGGAAAAGTCTTCAAGATATACGTCCTTTAAGGCGCGCATATATTCGTTTTTGTCAGCAATATCGTCTGGCATTGCATAGTTGGCTTTTACGGCCTCACGCAGCCTCTTTTCATAGACGCTTACGAAACTTCTTATAGCCATTTGAATGTCCACGAAGCGGGATACATTGACCATCATGGAGCAATGCTTGTTCGCTTGGTCGCGAAGGTTGCGAATAGCTCTGACGAGAACAAACTGATTTATTGCCCGATATAGAGATGGCGGCAGTTCAAAAAGATCATGATCCTTTTTGTGCGTGAATGGCAGATACTCTTCACAATCTCCAATCGGCTCCAGGATCGTGGCACTTGTAGTGTCGTCCAGAAAAACCTTTTCCGGACCGAAGTACGTATTGGGGGCATCCAGGCAATAGATGAAATCACGAGGAAACAACTCCTCCCGTACATCTTCATCATATGAGTCAGGATTGATGAAGATGTTTGCAAACGGTGTAGCTGTGTAGCCGACATAACAGGACTTCATGAATAGGCCCAAAACCTTTCTTATCATCGCGTTTGTTTTGGTCGGGTCCAGGTCTTCTTTATTGGTGTTGATTGACGCACTGTCGGCCTCATCATCAATCATCAACATGGGTACGTCTGCAATTCTACCACCCTGTACATTCATTTCGCTCAGCCAAGTATGTAGTGCATTTAGCGTTCTTACGTTCTTCTTGATCACCAGAATGATAGGCTTACTGAAATCATTCAGTTTCCAACCACTTTGAGCTGCGGTCTTCTTGTTGAAATCATCATAGATATTGGTGAGCGTCGCTGGATGAGGATAACCTTTGGCCAGGCCCACACCTACAGGCGCACGGTTTTCAGGATCGCTTAAACGACCAACGAACCCCTCATCAATGCGCTCCTGGGTCTGTTTTCGAAGATTATTGTGAATACCTGCGATCACAATGATGAATTTATAACCGGCATCTGCCGCCTTGGCGATTAGCCCCATATAATTGGCGGTTTTGCCTGACTGGACATGACCAATAACAAGGCCTCTCCGATCCCATTCACCTTCACTCAACGGGTCTTGCAGATGTCCGAGAATTCGAGCGCCAACGTCGCTTAATGACTGTACTACGTTCGGATGCCACCGCTCCTGTTTGAGAAATGCCTCGTAAGCGTCTGAGTATGTCCAGGAAATATCATCACGCTTACGCACCCATTCTTCGTCGTGCTCCGCTTCCACATCGACAAGAGAAACACCAGTCCCCATTCTTGTATCAACGGCAATCATCGCTTCTTCTATAATCGTGTCGAGGCTTCCGGCATACCCGAATATTTTTGCCAGACCTTCCGCCTTTTCTTCCACCTCGGCTCGTGTCGGAGCTTCCTGGTAGATTGAAAGAGCGGAGATCAGTGCACTTGCAAAGTTCTTCTCGTTTTCCACGTGGTTGGTGCTCATTCAAACTCCTCACGTATAAAATCTTCCGCGACATCCAGATGTTTCTCAAACAATCTCGTTGATCGCATCACCTGTCGGAAACTTTCCGCACCGCCTTCCGAACCTTTGAAAAGGCTGTCTCTCAGTTCTCGGAGGTTTTCCATAACCGCATCTTTGTCGGTCTCTGACTGCTTCACATCTCTGGGGTGCGTTGAGAAGTCCGAGTAGATCATTTCTACCGGCAGGGCTGTCGACACAGCCCGAAGCAGCAACTCCAGCTTTCGGCGTTCAGAAGCATCCAGATTATTATTAAGCGCTTCGATCAAAGGGTGCTCTTCGTTGAGAGCGTAGCGGATACTGCCCGGATCCGCATACCGTTCCCAAACCGGCGCTTCAACCTCTTCAAACAGCTTTTTCCCGCGCCCCCGGTGGACAGATGTGCTCCTTCCGGTGATCCGCGTGATTACCTGGCGCAATCTCTCTCGGACTGCGTGCGGCGGTCTTGCACGGGATTTCTTGATATCAATTGTCCACAAGTCATCATGACTGCTTGGAAAGTCGATCTGAACACGAGCAAGCTTTGTGGCTTCCCCTTTGGACACCAATCGGAACCAGTCACCCCAGGCCATAAGACGGCCATTCCGATAGATATAGGCGCCTTGATTTGAAATAAAATCGCTGCGGCTTTGGTAGAAATCATATTCTGACGCCGAAAGTTTACTGTGATGGGGGAGAATATAAGGCTGCATCCGTACTGTTGCATCGCCGATACGGAAAATCTCCTCTGGCATCATCTGAGTAGCGGAATTTTTTCGGCAGAACGGATCGAAAGGCTCAACATTGTGGCCATTGATTGTTATCGATAATTTCTTTCTGCGTTTTACCTCTCCAGAGAGAAATCTGTGGAATACGAGCGCCAGATGTTTTTCAACAACATCCAGTTTCTCGTTCACAATTTCATCTCGTTTTTTCCCGATTTCGTCTTCGAACAAGCGATCCAGAGAACGCCATATGACGACAGTTCCGTTGTCGCCGAGTTGATCTATGAATGGGATTTCTGAAATCTCACCCTCTTCAGGGATCGTCACAATCCAGTCGTCTTTTTCGTCAACGAGGTCCAGATCCCACTCTGCCCCCGATACGATGCCATCTTGAGTACTCACCACGGTCAGCCTTCTGCACTGTGAGAATGATGCTGTTTTCAATCCCAGCCCAAAACGCCCCAGATCATCCTGGCTTCTCTCTTCTTTGGGATTGGTTGCACCGTGACGCATTGCTGCTACCACTCCGTCCTGTGTCATCCCCTCGCCGTTATCCAGTATTGCCAGCGTCGGTTCGGAGTGGGTCAGATCGCAGTAGATTTCCACCGTTGTGGCCTTGGCGGAAATACTGTTATCGATCAGATCCGCAATCGCGGTTTCCAGAGAATAGCCAATGTCACGCATCGAAGCTGACAGCGATGCTGCACTTGGAGGAAGCCGTTGTTCACGAGGCATCAGAAACATCCTTAAGCTGGTCTGCGACATTTTCAAGAACCGCTTGGGGGTTCTTCTTCAGTTCACATTCCCAGACAGTGATAACGTGCCATCCAAGTTTCTCCAGTTGGTCCGCCTTAAGCTTATCTCTCCTCACTGTGTCACCGAATTTCTTCTGCCAGAATTCTTTCCGTGTTTTTGGCGTTGTCGCATTGGAGCAGCCCTTGTGACGATGCCAGTAACATCCGTGAACGAAAACGGCTGCATGGTATTTCGGTAGCACGATGTCAGGACGGCCTGGCAATTCCCAATGGTGGAGCCGATAGCGGTATCCCGCTCGATGCAGCATTGATCGCAACTGCCTTTCAGGGCCGGTGTCTTTGCCCTTGATGCGCGACATATTCCAGCTTCGATGCTCCTTCGAGATTCTATCCGCCATCAGGATTTCCCCTTCATGGAATCCAGAACATCGGCGATAATCTCTGCAATTTTTCTGGCTAGGTACACCGGAACGGCGTTGCCGATCTGATGGTATTGTGAGGTGCGGGGCCCTTCGAACTTGTAGTTATCCGGAAAGGTCTGCAATCGCGCGGCCTCTCTCACGGTCAGGCTGCGACACTGCGATGGATCATAGTGGATGAAATAGTGACCATCCTTCGAGATGTGAGAAGTAACTGTGGTTGAAACCTGCCCCGGCAACTGAACTCTGAATCTGTCTGAGAACATTCCCCCTGATCGACCTTTCTCTACATTTCTATGATCAGGCAGCAAAAATTTCGGGAAATCTGCCAGCTTAGGACTCCTTCCGGTTTCCTCTGCAAACACTGCAGCGAACATATACCGCCGTAAATCGGAAGGCATATGGGCTCTCGCCTCGTGACCTGTCAGGACGTTCAGTCGCGGATCGTAGATGCTGACCAGACTGTCATGCTTGGATTTCGGACGACCGGGATATCTTTTTGAAGAGCGTACTTCAGGATGAATTTCATCCCGGGCCTGCCACTTGATGCTGGAGACTATCTCCCGGGCATACTCGACTCCATTAAGTTGTTTTATGAGGCTGCTGTCAGCAAGCGCCGCAATTTCCTGGTGCCATCGCTCCAGGTTATCCCGACCACGAGAAACACCACTACGTATGGAAGGAAGGTTGCCGATAGTCTGCGCGACAGTCGGTGATTTCAGGGGTCGGAGGGTTCTTGGCTCAATCTTTAGGTCACTGCGTATTCCAACAATAAACATCCGATGTCGGGCTTGAGGTACACCATAATTTTCAGCCCGGACAAGGAACTGACGCGGGTCAATCTCGCCTTCTACCGCATTCTCTTCAGACAGGGAATAGAGATTGTAACCGAGCCCATTTGTTTTCTTTCCCAGGGCGACTTTGAGCTTACCAAGGTCAGAAACAATCCTGTTTATTATCGGCTCGCCCTTGACCTGGGCTGAAAGCAGCCCCTTCACATTCTCCATGACAAAAACCGGCGGCTGATGATCAATAATGATCTTCAGGTATTCAAGGTACAGGAAATGCCGCTCGTCACTTTCAAAATCGGGATTTCCCATCATCCGAGACCTTCCAACCAGGGAGTATGCCTGGCAGGGCGGGCCTCCGACCAACGCCCACTTCCTTTTCCCCGAAATACGGCTTCCTATTATTCTCCTTACACGATCATGGTTTTCCGGCCCCAAGGAAATACACAGGGCGCTCTTCCTGGCTTCACTGTATTGTTTCTTGAATTTGCTGAAAAGTTCTTCAGCTTCAATTTTCCCCGCAAGATAGTTGTAATACTCATCAGGGGCTTCACCGTTAGGGAAGCTACGATAGAAATGCCGGAGTAGTAGCGTCTTATGTGAGTGTTCGTCTCTCTCGATAGAGGCAACGCTGTGGAACAGGGGATTTTCCTTTTCACTGATAAGTGATGCGAAACCTTCACCCAGCCCTCCCGGCCCCGCAAATACATCGACGACAGGATATGGTGTCTTCTGCTTACTCATATCAGTCCGTTATTAAACGCGGTGGGCTTTGACGACGTACCACCTCTCTCATAGTATCATCGCCAATGGCTGTCGCTCCGGTTCGACCAGGACAGTGGGCGAACCGAGCATGACGGGAGCGGGCCAGTTGGGCGCGCGCGGCAAATCATGGAGGGATCGGCGGGCGCAAGAGACCGGACCTCGCAGCAGGTGCCATACAGCAGCAGGAGACATACAGATGAGAATTACATGCGGATTGGGCATTGCGTTCATTTTGTCGATGACCGGTTGCGGACGCGAAAGCGCACCGGAAGCCGACCTGGCCGCCAACGCCGCTCCGGAGCAGGCCGGCGAGGCGCTTTGCCTGGACATGGGACCGCAGACTCCACGCGACATCACCGCGCGGGAAGGTCTGAACACGGTCAGCTTTCCGTTGGCGCCTCCGGCCAGCGAAATGAACCTTTGCAACATTCACACCCATACCAACGCCGAACACAAGGGTCCGGACTTCAGCGTCTTTGTGAGTGATGCCGACGACGGCGGATATGCCTGCAACGCCACGTCCGACCTCAGCGCCGCCGAACTCGCTCCGGCGGAGGGTGCGTACGAGGGAGTGGAGCCCGGCGAAACGATCGAAGTGCACTGGGTTCATACCAGTTGTCCCGCCACGCCGGGGGAGGGACTCGGTGGCTGCGTTCCGGAAGCCTGCGCCGACCCCCTGCTGCGTGTCGAGGCGCAGGTGTTTCTCGTCGTCAATGACCCGGAAGCACTCGATTTCACTGAGATGGCGTACGGCGGAAACCAGATCGACGGCCTGCATCAGGCCAGAATGATTCCGGCGAATACCGGCGAGCCGGTGCTGTTTCGAGGCTCCACCACCGGTCCGTCTTACGACCAGACCACGTGTTCGGCAGCCCAGGTCACCTGGAGCGTGCGGCCGCAGTGCGCGAAGCTCGACATCAACTCGCTGCATCGCTGGGCCGAGCAGGGGAACGTGTTCAACGAGTCGGGTTCGCACGGCGTGCGTCAGCTGGTAACCGCCCCGGAGCTTCTCTCCCCCATCGACTGACTCCTTTGACCGGCGGCAACGGGCGGGGGTCTGCCGTGGCCTCCTTGGTGGAGTCTGAGGCGCACTTCAGGGGAATGGCGTCGCGCCTTGCGCGCCAGTGGCGCAGCCACGCGCCGTGCCGGTTGCTGGTGGGACTCGAAGGCCCCCTCGGAGCCGGAAAGACGACCTGGGTTCGCGGAATGCTGCAGGGGCTCGGCCACCTCGGCCGCGTTCCCTCGCCCACGTACACACTTCTGGAAGACTACGACCTGGGCGATGTGACGTTGGTCCACATCGATCTCTACCGGTTGCCGGAGGATGATGCCTCCGGGCGTCAGGCGCTCGAACTCGAGGCCATCGGTGTAAACGACTGGCTTTCCCGTCCGGATGCATGGCTGCTGGTGGAGTGGCCGGGGCGATCGACGAAGCTGGCCGCACGGTGCGATGTTCTCGTTGAATTCGAAATCACCGGCACCGCCACCCGGCGAATCACCGTCACGCCGAACTCGCCGACCGGTACTGCGATATTGGCCGATTCGGACGCCGGGTAACAAGCGCATCGCCCGCCGTATGCACCTACGGGCATTTTCTGCCCAGTGCTCTAGGTTTGGTATCTAATACGCTATTTCTTTTAACAAAAATGTTGAATTTACCCGATCGATTTGCAAATATAGGTGGGCAGTCTGTGGGAGAGGCGTGCACCAATGCTTGGATGGGCATTACGATTGGCGGCGGTCATGTTGCTCGGGGGAAGCTGTCTGGCATCCCCATCCTGGGCCAACGAAGTTGAAGGTGTGAGGCTCTGGGCGAGCCCGGAGTCGACGCGAGTGGTTCTGGACCTGGACCGGCCCACGGTCCACCGCATCTTCGGTCTGGAAAACCCCAGTCGGCTGGTCATAGATCTCGACGACAGCCGCATGTCCGCTTCAGCAGACATCGCCGAAGCGCGCGGACTGGTTGCCAATGTCCGCACCGGGAATCGTACCGGCGGCGTCTTGCGCGTGGTGCTCGACCTGAGCCAGCCATCGCGGGCGGACAGCTTCGTGCTCGAACCCAACGAATTGTATGGCTATCGGCTGGTCGTGGACCTGACCTCCAACTCGCCGGCGCCACCCGCCGTCGCAGGGCGCGCACCCCAGGTGGACGCATCCGGCGAGCGGCCGGTGATCATCGCCATCGACGCCGGTCATGGCGGCGAAGATCCCGGGGCGACCGGACCCGGCGGAACGCGTGAAAAGCATGTCGTGCTGGCCATCGCGCGGTATCTTGCCGACGAGGTTCGCGCTCAGCCCGGGATGGAACCGGTCATGGTTCGGGACGGCGACTATTACGTTGCGCATCGCACGCGCACGGAGCGCGCCAGACAGGGCGGCGCGGACCTGTTCATATCCATTCACGCCGACGCGTTCCGGGACTCCCGAGTGGGCGGGTCAACCGTGTATATCCTGTCCGACAAGGGCGCCAGCGACGAGGCCGCAAAGCGGCTTGCCGAGCGCGAGAACGCCTCCGACATGATCGGCGGGGTATCGCTGGCGGACAAGGACGACGTGCTGGCCAGCGTGCTCCTCGACCTGTCCCAGAGCGCCGCCATCAGCGCCAGCGCGCAGGTGGGCCAAAGCATCATCAGCCGGATGGGTTCGGTCGCGAAGATCCGCAAGCAGGAGGTGCAATACGCGCCGTTCCTGGTTCTCAAGTCGCCGGACATACCCTCCGTACTGATCGAGACCGCGTATATCTCCAATCCTCGCGAGGAGACCGCGCTGAAGAGTTCGGAATACCAGCGTGCGATGGCGCGGGCCATACACGATGGCATCGTCGACTATTTCCGCGACAATCCTCCGCCCGGCAGCTATCTGGCGGCCAACCCGCCGCCCAGGCGCGAGAGCGCCGTTCGGCACGTCATCTCCCGCGGCGAGACCCTTTCGGAGATTGCCCAGCGATACAGAGTCAGCCTTGCCTCGCTAAAGCGCTTCAACAGGCTTTCGGGCGACACCATCCTCATCGGCCAGGTGCTGACCATTCCGGTGGGCTGATTGGCGGACTAGAATACGTCCATGGCCATTCGCGTCCTGCCGACGGAACTCATTGACCAGATAGCCGCCGGGGAAATCGTCGAGCGACCGGCATCCGCCGTCAAGGAACTTGTGGAAAACAGCCTGGATGCCGGCGCACGGAGTGTCGAACTGGAGATCCGGGGAGGAGGCACACGGCTGATTCGAGTGCGCGACGACGGCGCCGGTATCCCGAAGGATCAGCTTGGGTTGGCGTTGTCGCGACACGCCACGAGCAAGATATCCAACCTGGATGAACTGGAACGTGTCGCCAGCCTGGGGTTTCGCGGCGAGGCCTTGCCGAGCATCGCCTCGGTCTCCAGGTTTCGCCTGGTGTCCTGTGCACGCGGGGCCACTTCGGCGTGGAGCCTTGAGTGCGATGGCGCGGCTGCGGTTGGGCCTCGACCGGCGGCGCATCCGCCCGGTACCACGGTGGAAGTGCGCGACCTGTTCTTCAACACGCCGGCGCGTCGGAAGTTCCTGAAATCCGAGCGTACCGAGTCCTCCCACGTGGATTCGGTGCTGCGCAGTCTTTCGCTTGGCCGGTTCGATGTGGAATGGCGCCTGGTCAACAATGGCCGCGCCACGCTGTCGCTCCCGCCCGCGACGGACCGCGAGCAGCAGGAGGCGCGATTGGCGCGGGTCTGCGGAGAACGATTCGTGGAGCAGGCTCGGTACTTCGAGCACACCGCCGATGACCTCAAGATCATGGGGTGGCTGGCGGAACCGACATTTACCCGCAGCCGTGCGGACATGCAATACACCTATGTGAACGGACGTTTCGTGCGGGACAAGGTCCTGCGCCATGCCGTGCGATTGGGGTACGAAGACGTGCTGTTCCACGGTCGCCAGCCCGCCTACGTCATCTTCCTGCGACTCGACCCCGGTCGGGTCGACGTCAATGCGCATCCATCCAAGCTGGAGATCCGGTTCAGGGATTCGGGCCATGTGCACGGCTTCGTTCACCATACGGTGGAGTCCGCGCTGGGCAGCCGCCTGGACGCGGAAAAACGAGAGCCCCCGCAACCGCCGGCGCGCCTGCCGGGCACCCCGGTGCAACGCCCGCAAGGCGGTACGCCACACCGGCAATTGCCACGGTCGGGCGGTGTGCGGCATGACTCCCGGCAACTCGAAATCCGCGACGGCGCGCGGCTGTACGAAATGCTTCACTCGCAGGCCCGGATGCCACCCACGGGCGACGGCACGCCCCCGCTGGGTTTCGCCGTCGGACAACTGCTGGGCATCTACATTCTCGCTCAGAACGCCGACGGGCTGGTGATCGTCGACATGCATGCGGCTCACGAACGCATCACCTATGAACGGTTCAAGCGGCAGTTCAAGGCCAGCGGGCTTGCATCGCAACCGTTGTTGATCCCGGTTTCCCTGAACGTTTCCGAAAGCGAGGCGGAGGCGGTGGAAGCCTCGCGGCAGGACCTGAGCCGGCTCGGCTTCGAGGTGACCCGCCGGGGGCCTGGCGAGATTCGCATCGAATCGATCCCGCTGTTGCTGGAGGGCACCTCGGTCGAACCGCTGTTTCGCGATGTGGCCGCGGACCTGCTGAACGATGCGGGCGCCCACCGGGTCGAATCGGTGGTCGACGAAATTCTGGCCACCATGGCGTGCCACGGCGCCGTGCGCGCCAACCGGCAGCTGGAACTTGATGAAATGAACGCGCTGCTGCGCGAAATGGAGGCCACCGAGCGCGCAGATCACTGCAACCATGGACGGCCCACCTGGACTCAGGTCTCCGTGGCGGAACTGGATCGATTGTTCTTGCGCGGTCAGTAAACGCAACACCCGTGAACGACGGACTGCCCGCCTGCCTGTGCGTCACCGGTCCCACCGCGAGCGGCAAGACAGGGTTGGTGCTGTCGCTGGCGGCTGAATTCCCGGTGGAAGTCATCAGCATGGACTCCGCCATGGTCTATCGCGGGATGGATATCGGCACGGCCAAACCCTCTCCGGAGGTCATGGCCGAGGTACCGCACCACCTGGTGGACATCCTGGAACCGACCGAGACCTATTCGGCCGGGCGATTTGCCGCTGACGCGCGGGAGGCCGTTGCTCGTGCCGGATCCCGCGGGCGCCTGCCGCTGCTGGTCGGCGGGACGCTGTTGTACCTGCGGGCGTTTCGGGACGGCCTGGCGGAGCTGCCGGCAGCCAACCCCGCAATTCGCGAACGCCTGGACCGCGAGGCGGAACGGTCTGGATGGGCGTCCCTTCATGACCGCCTGAAGCAGGTGGACCCGGCCGCGGCCGGCCGTATATCTCCGGGGGACAGGCATCGCATACAACGGGCGCTTGAGGTCCATGAGCTGACGGGAAAGCCCATCTCGGTCCTGCAATCCCGTCAGGAAGTCGAGCCGGGTTGGCCCGTCACGGCGGTGGCGTTGGTTGAAGCCGACCGAAAGCGGTTGGTGCAGCGGATCGAGCGACGCTTTGATGCGATGGTGGATGCCGGGCTTGTCGCCGAAGTCGAGGCGCTGAGGGGCCGCGGTGACCTCGACCCGGCCATGCCGTCGGTGCGTACCATCGGGTATCGGCAGATCTGGTCGCACCTGGACGGTGAATGCGACTGGCCGGAGGCCCGCCGGCAGGCCATCGCGGCTACCCGCCAGCTGGCGAAACGGCAACTGACGTGGTTGCGCTCGGACTCGGCGACCCGGCAGATACCCGCGGATCCGGAGACGGCGAGGAGTCTTGTGGCACGGCTTCTGGAGAAATTTTCCGGGGGTTGAAATCTGGCGCCTGTGCTACTATCTCGAAGCTGTGGGATCAATGAAGCCGTCGAGCAGCGTGGTCAATCGGAGTTCGCGTTGCGGCGGTCGCCAATTTCAAGGACAAAAGCATGCCCAAGGGACAATCGCTTCAGGACCCGTTCCTGAACACGTTGCGCCGGGAGAAGGTGCCAGTCTCGATCTATCTCGTGAACGGGATCAAGCTGCAGGGTCAGATCGAGTCGTTTGACCAGTTTGTGGTCTTGCTGCGCAACAGCGTCAGTCAAATGGTCTACAAGCACGCGATTTCCACGGTGGTGCCGGGACGCGTGGTGCGGGTTACGTCGGACGACCCGGAACAGAATGAGTGACGCCGTCGCCCTGACGGGCCGTTCGGCGGCCGGTCCCGCAGGTTTCTGACAGATGGCGGCGGGGTCGGGGGAGCGTTGCGTTCTGTTGCATGTCGGTCTTGAGAGGGCCTGTTCCAGCGACGAAATCCAGGAGTTTCGCGCATTGGCGATATCGGCCGGCGCCGATGTCGTCGACGAACTGAAGGCGCGGCGCCGATTTCCGAACGCCCGGTTGTTCATCGGCCAGGGGAAGGCGGATGAACTCGCCGTCGCGGTCCGTGCCAACCAGGCGAACCTGGTTCTGATCAATCAGCCCCTGTCCGCCAGCCAGGAACGAAACCTGGAAGCATTGCTCAACGCGCGTGTTCTGGACCGAAACGGCCTGATTCTTGATATCTTTGCCCAGCGCGCCGCTACCCATGAAGGCAAGATCCAGGTCGAACTGGCCCAGCTCGAACACCTGTCGACGCGTCTGGTTCGCGGCTGGACCCACCTGGAACGTCAGAAGGGCGGCATCGGCCTGAGAGGCCCCGGCGAGACTCAGCTTGAGACCGACCGCCGGCTGCTCGGCCAGCGAATCAAGCACCTCAAGGGTCGTCTCGACAGGGTCGACAGGCAAAGAAATCTCGGTCGCCGGGGCCGCCGCCGGGCGGGGGTGCCGACAGCGGCCCTGGTCGGCTACACGAACGCGGGAAAGACCTCGCTCTTCAATGCGCTGTGCGGTGCGAGCGTTCGGGCGCGCAATACCCTCTTCGCCACGCTCGACCCGACCATCAGGCGCTTGTCGCCGGGCGAACTGGACGAGGTTCTGCTGGTGGACACGGTGGGCTTCGTGCGGGACCTGCCTCACGAACTGATCGCGGCCTTTCGGGCCACCCTGACGGAGACGCGGCAGGCGGATCTGCTCATTCACGTCATCGACGTCAGTGACCCCCACCACGTCGACCGAAGGCGCCAGGTTGAAGCCGTGCTGGACGAGCTTGGGGTGGCCGACGTTCCCTGCATTCAGGTGTACAATAAGGTGGATCGATTGTCGGCACCGCCATTTCAGGAATTCAATGGCTCGACCGGCGCCGGGAGATCGCCCAAGGTATGGGTGTCGGCGGTCACCGGCAGCGGAGTGGGGGAATTGGGAAATCTGATTCGGGAGCGGGCTGTGGGCGAGCCGATGACCGGCCGGCTCAAGCTCGGTCCAGGCGACAGCCGGCTGCGCGCCAGGTTGTTTGAGCTTCGGGCCGTCCGCGGAGAACGCCTTCGCGAGGCGGGTGGCTGGACGTTGGATATTTCGCTGACCTCGAAACGTTGGCGTGAATTGTGTCACCGGGAGGGATTTTCCGGCGAGCGATTCGAGCAGGTGTGAAGCTATGAGTTGGAATGACGACAACAACAGTAATCCCTGGCAGAGTGACCGCAACCGGGCGCCGGGTGATCTGGACGCGATGGTGCGGGACTTGCAGCGCAAGCTGGCCGGGTTGTTCGGCGGCGGCGGTCGTGGAAGCCGCGGAAACGGCACCGGCAGGCCGCGCGACGGCGGCAAGGGAATCGCGACGACTGTGATTCTGCTGGTCGTCGCTGCGTTTGCGTTGCGCGGGCTCTACATGGTGGACGACGCGGAACGGGGTGTCGTGCTTCGTTTCGGCGAGTTTCACGCGATTGCCCTGCCGGGGCTGCGTTGGCGCATACCGCTGGTGGACCGCATCGAGAAGATCAATACCAACGCGACCGAACGCTACTCTTACCGGGGCAGCATGCTCACCGAGGACGAGAATATCGTGGTCGTGGATCTCGTGGTGCAGTACCGCAGGACGGACCCGCAGGCCTATCTCTTCAACGTCCGCAATCCCATCAATACGATGCAGGATGTGACCAGCAGCGCCATCCGTGAAGTGATCGGCAAGAATCTGCTTGACTTCATCCTCACCGAAGGTCGTGCCGAGGTGGCGGTGGAGACCCAGGCGCTCATCCAGGCCACGCTCGATTCCTATGGAACCGGTATCACCGTGTACGAGGTCAACCTCCAGGACGCCAACTTCCCGGCCGACGTGGAAGAGAGTGTGCAGGACGCCATCCGTGCCCGCGAAGACAGGGAGAGGATGGGGCTGGAGGCCGAGGCCTACGCCAACGATATCCTGCCCAGGGCCCGGGGCGCCGCGGCTCGCGAGCTTCAGGACGCGGAGGCCTACAGGGCACGCGTCATTGCCGATGCCGAGGGCGAGGCCGACCGTTTCGTCCAGATCCTGCGCGAATACGAAAAGGCGCCGGCAGTGACTCGCCAGAGACTGTACCTGGAGACGCTCGAACAGGTTCTGGCGGATTCAACCAAGGTGCTTCTGGATGCCGATGGCGGCGGCAATCTGATCTACCTGCCGCTGGACCGACTGGTGGAGAGGCGTTCGGAAAGTTCGCAGGAAGTCCTGCCGCCGGCAATGACGCCGCTATCCGGGGGACTGAGTTCAAGCGCGCGCGTGCGCGAAAGCCGATAGGGCGGGGGGCGAACGATGAGTTCGAGATTCAATCTGGTGTTTGCGCTGGCGTTGATCGCCACGGTGACGATATGGCTGACCGTATTCACCGTGGATGAACGTGAACACGTCGTCAAGTTCCGGTTCGGCGAGATCGTCAAGTCGGATTACGAGCCCGGACTTCACTTCAAGATTCCGTTCGTGAACAACATTCGGCGGTTTCCGGATCGGGTCCTGACCTATGAAGAGTCCCAGGAACGTTTCCTGACCGGCGAAAAGAAGAACCTGATCGTCGATTATTTCATTACCTGGCGCATCGCGGATCCGGCGCAGTACTACCGTGCTGCGGGCGGCCTTGAGGTGACCGCGGCGGAACGCCTGTCCGCCATCATTCGCGAGGGCATCAAGGCGGAGTTTTCGCGCCGCACCGTGCAGGAAGTGGTCGCGGCCGAACGCTCGGAACTGATGGAGCAGATGCTGGTGCAAGCTGCCCGGCAGGCGCCGGAGCTGGGTCTTGAGGTCGTCGACGTGCGGGTCATGAGAATCGAGCTTTCGGATGAGGTCAGCGGGTCCGTGTTCGCGCGGATGCAGCAGGAACGAGGCCGCGTCGCGGCACAGCTCCGCGCCGAGGGCGCCGAGGAGTCCGAGCGGATACGGGCTGATGCGGACCGCCAGAGCACGGTGATCCTGGCGGAGGCATATCGGGACGCCGAGCGCATCCGCGGCGAGGGCGACGCCAGGGCAGCCGAAGTCTACGCCAACGCCTACACGCAGAATCCGGAGTTCTATTCGTTCTATCGCAGCATGTCGGCCTACCGCGAGGCCATCGGAAAGGAGCAGGACGTGCTGGTGTTGAGCCCCGACAGCGAGTTCTTCCAGTTCCTGCAGGAGCAGATGGGCACCACGCCCTGATTCGCACAGACGGACACCGCGTGACCTTGTGGCCTGGTCGGACCTACTTGCCGGCATTGCGTTCCTGCTGATCCTCGAGGGTCTGTTCCCCTTCGCGGCGCCTCGCGCGTGGCGCCGGGGGGTGGCCGCCATCGGCCAGATGAGCGACCGGCAATTGCGTATTCTCGGGTTCGCGCTGGCCATCACAGGCCTGGTCATGCTCAATTTCGTCCGAGGATAGCCGTTGAGCCGGAACGTCGTCGTGATCGGCACGCAGTGGGGCGACGAGGGCAAGGGCGCCATCGTGGACCTGCTGGCCGAACGGGCCCATGCCGTGGTTCGTTTCCAGGGAGGACACAACGCGGGACACACGCTGGTCATCGAAGAGGAGCGGACCGTCCTTCACCTGATTCCATCCGGTATCCTGAGATCCGGGGTGGTGTGCCTGATCGGCAACGGCGTCGTTCTCTGTCCCGAAGCGCTGGTGGAGGAAATCAACCGGCTGTCGCGGAAGGGCGTGCCGGTGGAAGACCGCCTCAGGCTCTCGCCGGCGTGCCCCCTGATACTGTCCTCGCACAAGGCGCTGGACCTGGCGCGGGAACGCGCACTCGGGTCCGAGGCCATCGGCACCACCCGTCGTGGTATCGGCCCCGCCTACGAGGACAAGGCGGCGAGGCGGGCGCTGCGGCTGGCGGACCTGTTCGAGCCGGACCAATTGCGTGAGCGCCTGGCCGATCTGCTTGATCTGCACAATTTCCTGCTCAAGGAGTACTATTCCGCCGAGCCGATTTCCCTCAATGAGGAGTGGGAGCGTCTTTGCGGTCTCGCCGAACGGGTGACGCCGCTCGTCGCCGACGTGCCCAAACTGCTGCAGGAGATGCAGCGCTCCGGTCGCGCGGTGCTCTTTGAAGGCGCCCAGGGCGCCCTGCTGGATATCGACCTGGGCACCTATCCGTTCGTCACTTCCTCCAATACGACCATCGGCGGCGCCGCCACGGGCACGGGCATGGGCCCGGGAGGCATCGACTGCGCGCTGGGCGTTGTCAAGGCGTACACCACGCGCGTTGGCGCGGGACCGTTCCCGACGGAGCTGTTCGACGACACGGGGAGTCACCTTTCCCGGGCCGGCGCTGAATTCGGTTCCACAACAGGTCGACCGCGACGGTGCGGCTGGTTCGACGCGGTGGCATTGCGCCGGGCGGCTTTCGCCAACTCGCTAACCGGCTTGTGCGTGACCAAACTCGATGTCCTGGACGGCCTGGATGAGGTCAAGATCTGCACGGGTTACCGCCTGGATGGCGAACTGCTGGAGACGCCGCCGTTGTTGATGGACCGCTACGGAGAGTGCGAACCGGTGTACAAATGCATGCCGGGTTGGCGTGGACAGACTTCGAACAAGACCGAGTTTGCCGACCTGCCCCGTGAGGCCCAGGAATTCCTGGGCGAAATAGAAGAGCAAGTGGAAGTTCCCGTGGATGTCGTTTCCACAGGCCCAGGACGCGATGCAGTCATCATTCGGCGACATCCGTTCGACTTGCCGGTGCCCGTTCAGCAGGGCGCAAGGACGCCGGACGCATGAGCATCATGGACTTCTTCTACACGCGCGCGATACCGGCCGCGCTGATCACGGTGATGCTGGGAATGGGGCTCTCGCTCACAATGGGCGATCTGAAGCGAGTCGTCATCTTTCCCAAGGCCGTGTCCGTCGGACTGTTGGGTCAATTGGTATGCCTGCCGTTGCTGGCCTTTGGGCTAGCCTTGTTGCTTGCGCCGAATCCCGCGATCGCAGCGGGCGCCATCCTGCTGGCGGCGTGCCCCGGCGGAGTGACCTCCAACGCCTATACCTTTGCCGCCCGCGCCGACGTGGCGTTGTCGGTAACGCTTACGATCATCGAGAGCGCAGTCACGATTTTCACCATTCCGCTGTTTGCACTGTTCGCATTGGGCTATTTCATGAGCCAGGGAACGGCACCGGAAGTGCCCGCGGGCGACATGGTCCGGCAACTGGCGATGATCACGGTGATCCCCATCGCATGCGGAATGCTGTTCAGGGCGTTCCGTCCCGAGCTTGCGCAACGGCTGGTGGAAGGACTTCGCAAGGTCACGGTCTATGTGCTGATCGTGCTCATTGTGGCCGCGGCGGTCTCCAGTTGGCGCGATGTGCTCGACAATTTTGTCCAGGCAGGGCTTCTGGTGGCCGCGTTGAATCTGCTCTCCATGGGCATGGGGTACGGGATCGCGCGTCTGGCGGGGCTGCCGGGAGCGCAGCAGGTCACACTGGTCTATGAAATCGGTGTGCAGAATATTTCACTGGCCTTGCTGGTCACCCTGACGTTGCTAAAGGACCCTGCGCTCGCCATCACTTCGCTGCTTTACGCGGTGATCATGCCAGTCACCGCGCTCGCCTTTCTGCGGGTGGCGCCGCGGTTGATATGAACAAACAGGCTGGGCAAGGTTGAAGGGAGCACGAACTATGGACGCATGCCTGAATCTCTTGTTTCGATCGCGTACGCTTCCTGGGGTGGGGTGTGCGAAGGGACCCATTCGAAATTCATCACCCCTTGCGCCTCATGGCACCGGTCGCGCGGGCTTGTTGGCGGGGCTGGCGTGCTTGGCTTTAGCGTGCCTGGCGGGCGATGCAGTCGCCCAACAATTGCCGAGACCTCCGGAAATCGAGCCCGATGTCCGTTTCTGGACGCGTGTCTATACCGAGATCAGCACCGACGCCGGCTTCATCCACGACAACCGTCATCTGGATGTTGTGTATCGGACCGTGCGGTTCGACGAGGATGCCAGCCAAAGGACCCGGCAGAACCAGATCAACGCCGCCTTCGAGTCCCTTCGCGGGACGCTCGGAACGCTCGCCGGCGGGAAGCGGGACAACCTGAGCCAGGAGGAACAACGCGTCTTGTCGCTCTGGCCCGAGGATGTCAGCAACCGGATGCTTGCATCGGCCGTGGACCGTCTGCGCTTTCAGCGCGGGCAGTCGGACCGGTTCCGCGCCGGCCTCATCCGTTCCGGCCGGTGGAAGCCGTACATCCACGAAGTGCTTCGCCAGGAGGGGGTGCCCATCGAATTGGCCGCGCTGCCCCACGTGGAATCTTCCTTCGATCCAACGGCCTACTCCAGGGCGGGAGCCGCGGGCATGTGGCAATTCACCCGTTCGACCGGCTTGCGCTACATGAGAATCGACCACGTCGTCGACGACCGGCGCGACCCGTTCTTCTCGACGGTGGCCGCGGCGCGGCTGCTGCGCGACAATTACGAGGTATTGCAGGACTGGGCGCTGGCCATTACCGCGTACAACCACGGCCAGGCCGGCATGCGCAATGCGGTGCGCAGTACGGGAACCGACCGCATTGAAGTCATCTTGCGGGAATACGACGGTCGATTGTTCGGATTCGCATCACGGAACTTCTACGTGGCGTTCCTGGCGGCCGTGGATGTCGATGCCGAAGCGGAGGCGTATTTCGGTCCCCTCGATCCCGATTCCGAAGCCGACACGCGGGTGGTCAACGTTCCCGACTTCGTCACCGTTTCCACGCTCGCGGATGCATTCGATGTCGATCATGACTTGCTTCGCGACTGGAATCCAGCGCTGACGTCGGCCGTCTGGAGCGAAGACAAGTTCGTGCCAAGCGGTTTCAGGTTTCGAGTGCCCACGGACGCCGTTCCGAACGCGGATCAGCGGATGGCCGCGATACCCGCCTCGTTGCGCTACACGGCGCAGCGTCCGGACGTGCTGCATCGCGTGCAGCGTGGGGAGACTCTGTCCGGCATCGCGGAGCGCTACCGGGTCAGGCAGAGTGCGCTGGTCGACCTGAACAATCTCCGAAGCCGAAACCTGATTCGCGTGGGTCAGGTACTGAGACTTCCGGGCGGCAATGGCGCCCTCCCCATCACGCTGGCCCAGCGGGACGGTCTGCCGTCCGGCGACGGCGGAACCTACATCGTCCGTCCCGGCGACAGCATTGATCGAATCGCTCGCATGTTCGGCGTCAGCATGGAAGACCTGCTGGCCAGGAATGCGATCGTGGATGCCGACCGGATTTACGTCGGGCAGGAGTTGGCGCTGAGCGCGGCGGCGGCCACGGTTGACGCGGCGCGGCGGCCGGAGCCGGAGCCCGAAGCGGAGCCGGCTCGGGCGATGGCTGCCGGCACGCCGTCTGAGTCGGCAACGGTGGTGGAGTCGGAAGCGGCATCGGCGGTAGACCTGGAACCGGAGTTGCAAGCCGTTGCCGAAGTGCCCTTGCAGGGCACTGCCGAGGGCAACACGGAAATGGGGGGTGACATCAATGTGCTGGCCAGTGACCAGGCGGAGATGGCAGCGGACCCCAGCGACTACCTCGTGCGGGCGGATGGGACCATTGAGGTCCAGGCTCTGGAAACCCTGGGCCATTACGCGGACTGGTTGGAGATACGAACGCAACGGCTGAGGGATATCAACGGCATGCCCTTCCGGGAACCCGTGGTGATCGGGCGGAGATTGAGCCTGGATTTTTCCGTTGTGTCCGCAGCTGAGTTCGAGGTCAGGCGGGTCGCCTATCAACGGGAAACCCAGGAGGAGTTTTTCCAGGCCTACGACGTCACCGGAGTCGAGCATCACGTGGTCGAGCGCGGAGAGTCGTTGTGGGAACTCGCGCTGCGGGACTTTCGGGTGCCGGTGTGGCTTGTGCGCCAATACAATCCTGATCTGGACCTGGACAGAGTGGTGCCGGATACGGTAGTGAACTTTCCGGTGTTGCGCCCCAAGGGGGCGATAGACGCCGGATGACGGAAAGGGCCCATGGATATTTGCGGCAAGAAGGCGTTCAAGCGTGGCGCCGTGTTCCTGGGCGTCGCTGAGACGTTATGATGTTTTCCCGGGTGTTGCTTGCCGTTCTCGGAGCCGTGGTGATCACCATCGGCCTGCTGCTGCTGATGGATGACGTGACCAGCCGGTACTTGTTGAGGGATCCCACCAGCTACTTCAGAATCACGGACTATATTCCCGCGCCCGACCGCGGCCGCCAACTGCCCGACATCCCGGTCGTGCCCGAAACG
This sequence comes from Candidatus Rariloculaceae bacterium, assembly GCA_965221035.1. GTDB lineage: Bacteria > Pseudomonadota > Gammaproteobacteria > Steroidobacterales > Rariloculaceae > UBA6522. Next base: position 1,015,333 of record OZ244860.1, on the reverse strand, counting down.
GCGCCCCAACGGCCCGAGGCGGAGTACCCGGAAGACGAAGAACAGCCCGGCGGCGAACTCCCACCCTGGGAACTGCCGGAAGAAGCGTCGCCGAACCTGGAAGAGCAATTGATTCCGGAGGAACGGCAGGCGGCACTGCCGGACAGAAGTGTGGCCCCGGCAGAGCCATCTTGGGCCGTGTTGGCTGGCCTTAGTTCTTCTTCTTTTGTGGCGCCGTCAGCTTGACTCGTCCGCGTTTGCCGGCGCGGCGCTCGTTGAGGCGTGCTGCGATCTCGGACACCGCTTCGGTCACGTCCTCGCGGCTGCCCTGCCGGTAGCCCTTGATCGTGTTTTTGCCCTGGACGATCTCGTACCGGTGCCAGCCCGTTCCTTCGGCTCCCGGGGGAGCTTCGGACCGGCGCACGGATACGACCACGTAAGGGTCCTCAAGTACGGGTGTGTCGCTACTCATGAATGGACCTGTTCCGATTCGGGCGTCGCCGGACTCGATTACTGAATCGCGAATCCGGCGCGGGGATTGAATACAGCGCCATCCGCCCTTGTTGCGGTGATCCAGGCGGCCGCCGGTCGACCGTCCTTCATTGGATTGCCGGTAATGCTCAGCCGGGTGCCGGGAGAGAGATCACTTCTACGTATGCCGGCCCGCATCAGTGTGCTCGGACCCTCGGCTTCAAACCCCCAGGTCGTAACGGTGCCGTCTTGACCGGTGACGTCGACCAGCAACCAGGAATGCGGATTGGTGTACTGGAACTCCTTGACGACGCCATCCAGAGTGACCTCCGTTTCGAAATCGAACATGAACGCGGAGTGGTGTCCCCAGCTTGCCGAACCGATCACAAGAATTGCGGCAGCAAGGCCGCTGGCAGCGTACTTCCTCATGGGGGCGCTCCAAATTCGCGTTTTGAGTTCCCGCCACAAGCGGCGAGGAGCGATTTCGATGACCGCGAAACTATAATAACAGATCGGAATGGGTGGTACGCCGTGCGCAGGGAGACGCGCGCAGGGAGACGCGCGCAGGGAGTCGGCTATGAAGAATTCGGGGGGAGCCGGTCTGGTCGTCTCGCGGCTGAAGAGGCTTGGACCCGGGCTGTTGTTCGCCGCCACGGCGGTGGGCGTTTCACACCTGGTGCAGTCGACCCGCGCCGGCGCTGAATTCGGACTTACGCTCGTTGTCCTGATCTTCGCCGCGTGCGCCATCAAGTATCCCGCCTTCCGGTTTGGCGCCGAATATGCTGCCATCACCGGCAGGACGGTACTCAGCGGCTACGAGCGGCAAGGTCGCTGGCTGCTTGCGCTCATTTTCCTGGCGACGTTGATCGAGGGCGTCGGCGTGGTCCCGGCGGTGACGTTGGTAACCGTCGGACTCGGCATGAACCTGTTGGGGATGCAGGTGGACGCGACCGTCGCCACCATGGCGACGGTTTTCGCGGCAAGCATCGTGCTCCTGCTAGGCCGCTACAGCGTGCTGGAGAACATCACCCGGGTCTTTGTGGCGCTTTTCGCGATATTGACCGTGCTGGCCACGCTGGCCGCCATCGCCGGCATGGACCCGGGTCATCGTGTCGCGGTGCCGTTCGTATTCAACGAGGCAAACCTGTTTTTCGCCGTTTCGGTCGCCGGCTGGATGCCCATCGGCATGGGCGGCGCAATCTTTCTTTCCGCCTGGGTGGTCGCCCGCGCCAGGACGTCGGGGCAGGCCGCATCCGCCCGTGTCTCGCTGTTCGACTTTCATGTCGGCTATGTGACGAGTGTTGTGCTGGCGTTCTGTTTCCTGGTCATGGGCACGATTGTGCTCCTCGGGCGGGACGTCGAATTGGCCGGCTCGTCGGTCGGGTTCGCCGCGCAATTCGTCGGGATCTTTGCGTCGGTGATCGGTCAGTGGACGGAGATTCTGGTGAGCGTGGCGGCGATTACGGTCATGTTGTCAACCGTGCTGGCCGTGGTTGACGGCTTCCCCCGCGTGTACGCCAATGTGGCGAAGAAGCTGGTCAAGGGCGCGGGCGTTCCTTCGGAGGAGCGTATCTATCGCGGATTCCTCTGGTTTCAGATCGTGGCGTCGGGCGTGGTGCTCTATGCCTTGCCGAGAAGCTTCGGGGCATTTATCGATTTCATTACGGCCCTGGGATTCCTTACTGGGCCGGTGGTCGCCTTCATGAATCACCGCATCATGTTCCACGGGGATATCCCCCCAGACCGTCAGCCGCCGGAATGGGTTCGCCGGTGGAGCGTTGCGGGAACGGCGACGCTGGCCGTGATATTCCCGATCTACCTCTACTTCAGATTGACGTAGAGTCCCGCCGGCAGGCCTGAGCGGCTGGCGATGAGAGCAGGTCGACGATACGGTGATCTCGCCTGAATCCTGCGGGAATGCCTATTGCTCCAGGTCAAGTTCAACGGTTACCGTGACCTCATTGCTGGTCCAGCTGGTGTCGCTCCAGAATCCTTCGCCCACGCCGAACTGGAGCCTCTCCAGATCAAAGCTGCCGGAAAATCGTGCGGCGGTGCCGCTGCCGGTATCCTCGAAAGTGAAGTCCATTGCCACGGGCTGCGTGACGCCCTTGAGCGTGAGTTGACCGTTGGCGCGAAATCCCGTCCCGGTGGCTTCGATACTATCGGACTCGAAACGTGACTCCGGGTGATTGCTCGGATCGAACCACTCGCGGTCCAGCAACGTCCGGTCGCGTTCGCTGTCTCCGGTACGAACCGAGTCCATCTCAACGACGCCGACAATGCTGCCGTCGGCAGGGTTGTCGCGGTCGAAGTCTATTTCAGCAGTGAAGGAGCCGAATTCCCCTTCGAACGGCGATCCCTGCTGAATGGCCAGGAAGCTCACGGAGCTGGCCGAATCGACTGTCGTCCATTCCGCGGCGGAAACCACTTGCCCGCAGAAAATCAGACCCGGAATGAACCAGTTGTGATGCGATGCCATGCCATCCCCTCGCTAATCGGTCAAAATACGCCGCGGATTATATAGCAAGCCCTTCGCGACGATTCGGCCATGGACGGATCGAGGCCCCTGGTTTGCCCGATATCGGTTGCCTTCAATTGGCTTCAGCAAAGATGGGATTGGAATAGAACCAGAGATCGGTCCACGGGTCTTCGCCGCGCGTATCCTCCGCCGGTTCCAGTTCGGTGGTATTGGTGCCTCTGATTCGAAGGTACAGGCTGTCGCCGACGTCTTCCAACCGCTCCGTCATGGAGATGAATTCGCCGTCGCGGCTCCAGTCGCCCTCTTCGAATCGCCGGATGATCCGCGTAGTGGGATTGGTGTCCCGGCTTCTGTCAACCACGGGGCCGGCGATGTCGCCGGCGATCAAGTCCACGCGACGCACGCTCGGCGTCGCGCCGTGGGCGTTTTGCCCTTCCGGGTCGCGCAGGCGAATCATCACGACAATGCTTTCGCCAGGCTCGAACCGAAGCGTTCCGCCGATGTCCGCCACGGCGCCGCCCGTGGTTGCAGCGTTCACGTACAGTTCGGTTACCAGGCCGCCCGTGGAGACAAATATGCGGCCTGACCGAAGCGCTTCGAGGATATCGGTGCTGTTCTCCCGCGAGTAGACGTAGGTCTTGGAGTATTCGCCGGGCCAGAAGTCGGGGCCGCCGTCGCTCCAGTGCCGGTGGGAATCCGAATTGGCGGTGATCCACCACCGGCGGCCCTCGCCGAGCATGGAATCCCAGAGGCCTCCCAGGACGGAGGTCATCGGGTCGAATCCGCCACGCGTCCTCACGCCGCTATATTGACCCCGTGTGCCGCCTTCGCGCAGGGATCCGTCACGGTTGATGGAGATCGCCTGGTGACCGGGCGATCCCACCATCCCGATCGCCACTTCCGGGGAGGTATCGTTCCACGCCCGAAATTCCTCCGGCGTGTACCTCCCGTAGGGTGCTCCACCCATGGCCGTTCTTGAAGGATGATTGGCGATGACCACCGGTTTGTCCGGAAGCGCATCCAGCGATCGCAGCGCCTCCAGCATGCGGGGTTCGGAGTCACGACCGGGGTCCGACGGATCGGCATTGCGCCGGTCGAACGTCGATTCGAATTCATACAGGCGTTGGGCCTCGTCGTGGGTGTGGGGGAAGATCACGCTGCCGTGATCTCCGCCGGGGACGTTCAATTCCAGTCCGTAGAAGTGGATCACTTCCGGAACCACTTCCCGCGCGACCTGAAGGTTGGGGTAGGCCTCTTCCAGGTAGAGCTTGCTGTGCAGGCGTCCGCCGTGGTCCGTGGTGACCATCCAGGCCAGCCCATAATGCTTCGCCATCAGCGCATTGAGGGCTATGGGGTAAACGCCGTGCGCGCCGATGCGGGGTTCCGGCGGATCGGATTCCTGGTCCCAGAGGACGCTATAGCGCGAGTGCACGTGATGGTCGCCGGCGAGCCAGCGCATGGCCGGTTCTTCAACGGGCGCCGCCGGACCGCCGCACCCGGCGACGGTCATGCCCGCAAGCGGGGCCAGCAGCACGGCCGTGGCGCTCAACCGCCGTCCACCCGTTCGACCTGCGTTCGAGTCCAGCATGCGTGTGCTTCCTGCGTTGCAAGAATTCCCATTATGCGTTGTCGGGTCGGCTGATCCCAGCGTCGTGACAACCTGTTACGCAATTGTCATGCAGTTCAAGCACTAACGGCTTCGGTACATGCTGTATTATCCGGGAAGACGGCGCGGGCCGGCACCATTTGGCGCCACGCAGTACAAGCGAAGAATCAAATGCATATCGAGGAGGGACAATCCATGGCACAGGAAATCGACCAACGAATCTTTGACCTATACGACGAGTACTGTCATGGGCGCATTGATCGCCGGGAATTCATGAGCAAGGCGGCGGCCATCACGATCGGCGGCGTGTCCGCCCTCTGGATGGCCCAGGCGTTGATGCCGAGATATGCCGAGGCGCAGACGATTTCCTTTACCGACGAGCGCATCCGGGGGCTCTACGTGGAATACCCGTCGCCGGGCGGCACCTCGGGCATGATGCGCGGCTACCTCGTCCAGCCCGCCGGCGAGGGACCCTTTCCCTCGGTGGTCATCTTCCATGAGAACCGCGGCCTCAACCCCTACGTCGAAGACGTCGCCCGGCGCGCTGCCGTCGCGGGTTTCCTGGCGCTGGCGCCGGATGGGCTCTCGCCGGTCGGTGGTTATCCCGGAAACGACGACGATGGCCGCACGCTGCAGCGAGGCCTTGATCCGGCCGAACTGGGCCAGGACATGATCAACAGCGCCCGCTTCCTTCAGGCCCATGAACTTTCCACCGGTCGCCTCGGCGCCACCGGTTTCTGCTGGGGCGGCGGCATGACAAATCGTCTGGCGGTGGCGCTGGGCGAAGATCTCAGCGCCGGCGTGCCCTTCTATGGCGCGGCGCCGGCCTCCGAGGACGTGGCCGACATTCGCGCGGCGATGATGATCCAGTACGCCGAGAACGATGAGCGCATCAATGCCATGTGGCCGGAGTACGAATCGGCGCTGCAGGCAAATGGGGTTGACTACCGCATGCACATGTACGAGGGCACCAATCACGGTTTCCACAACAATTCGACGCCGCGTTACAACGAAGCGGCGGCCGATCTGGCGTGGAGCCGAACGATCGACTTCTTTACGGAGCACCTGACGGGTTAGCTGGGCACTAACCTCCCGCGATCGCGCCGACGATCAGAAAGGGCTCCGCGCCGGTCGCCACGGTTGCCGGCAGCGGCGCGGTCGGCGGGTCGTGGGTGACGTCCACCTGGCACGCGAAAAACCGGACCAGCGGGCGCCGCCTGCCGCTAGTGTGGTCGCGGATCGTGCCCCGGAGCATCGGGTAGCGCTCCTCCAGCGCATCCAGGATCGAGGCCCGCGTGACTTCGCCCCGCACGGTAAGCGCCACTTCGCCGTCGACACCGGCCAGCGTTTTCAGATGGAAGGGGAGCTCGACGCGGATCACGGCAGAGTCTGCACCTCCACCGACAGGACGCTGGGCAGATCCCTCACGATCGGGGTCCAGTGATCGCCACCGTCCGGCGACACGTAGACCTGTCCGCCCGTGGTTCCGAAGTAGATTCCGCAGGGATCGAGCGAATCCACGGCCATCGCATCCCGCAGCACGTTCACGTAGCAGTTGCTCTGGGGCAGCCCGTTGGTGAGCGCTTCCCATTCATGGCCGCCCGACCGGCTCCGGTAGACGCGAAGCCTGCCTTCGGGCGGGAAGTGTATCGAGTCGCTCTTGATGGGGACGACGTAGATGGTTTCCGGCTCGTGGGCATGCACTTCGATGGGATATCCGAAGTCGCTCGGCAGGTCACCGCTGATCTCGTACCAGTTGGCTCCGGCGTCGTCGCTGCGCATGACATCCCAGTGTTTCTGCATGAACAACCTGTCCGGACTGGACGGGTGCATCGCCAGACTGTGCACGCAATGGCCGATATCGGCGGTCGGATCGGGCATGAAACTGGAGCTGAGCCCGCGGTTGATCGTCGTCCAGGTCTTGCCGCCGTCCAGCGTGCGAAACGATCCCGCCGCCGAGACCGCAACGAAGATCCGTTCGGAGTTTGCGGGGTCGAGCAGGATCGTGTGCAGGCACATGCCTCCCGCGCCTGGCTGCCACGAGGCCCCGGTCTTGTGCCCCCTCAGTCCCGCGAGTTCGTGCCAGGATTCGCCGCCGTCGGTGGTCCGAAACAGCGCCGCGTCTTCAACACCGGCGTAGACGACATCGGGATCGGTCAACGAGGGCTCCAGGTGCCAGACTCGGGCGAATTCCCACGGATGCTGGGTACCGTCGTACCACTGGTGGGTGGTCAACGGCTTGCCGGTGCTCTCCGACGTGTCATACGCGAACAGGTTGCTCTTGCCCTGGGGCATTGATTCGCCGTCTTCGGAACCGGGGGGCGATTCAGGCAATTTCGGACCCGGTCCGGGCTGCTCCCAGGTGGCGCCACCGTCTTTTGAGCGCTGAATGACCTGGCCGAACCAATCGCTGGTCTGGGAGGCGTAGATGCGGTCGGGATCGACGGTAGAGCCCTTGACGTGGTAGATCTCCCAACCGGCGAAATGCGGCCCAAGGACAGTCCAGTTCTCCCGGGCGCCGTCCGACGTGAGGATGAACGCTCCTTTCTTGGTTCCGGCCAGGACTCGGATGGCGGTCATGTCGATCTCCTTCGGCGGGATTCATTCAGATGCCGACATACTTCGCGTACAGGCTTCGAGCAACGTTCGGTTCGGAGGTGCCATGTATGATGGCGCGCCCGTCCGGGAACAGGCTGAGGCGGTACGCGTGGCCACCGTCGACGATATTGGCGCGGAGCATATACCGGTTGGCGATCACATTACCATGTTCGCTCAGTCGGGATGCGACCCTCTCGATATCCAGCCCATTCGAATTCTGCCTGTGGGTCAGCTGAACAGCCTCCCGACCGCAGAGTGTGGTCGCCCCGGATCCAACCCTGCCATCCAGGTAGTCGAAAATTTCCCGCTTGCAGCACGGGCAGTCTCCGCGGTCGTACGCGTCGGTGGCCTTGAGCTGAGTGATAGTGTTGGTCCACAGGTCGATGTTGAGCAAGGTCGGGCAGACATGGCTGAAGTTGCCGGTGAGCACCTTGAGCGTTTCGGCGGCCTGGAAGCTCGCAATCGTCGTGACGGCGGCGCCCAGCACGCCCACGGTGTCGCAGGTCGGCGTCGCGCCGGGTGGTGGCGCTTCCTCGAACAGACAGCGCAGGCATGGCGTCGGCCGGCCGCCGTAGGCTTCCCTTTCCCAGGGCGCATCGCCGTGCGGCGTGTGGGGCAGAATCGGGAACGCCGCCCCGACGGTGCCGACGGCGCCGCCGTACATGTAGGGAATGCCGTGCCTCACGGCGTAATCGTTGGCGAGGTAGCGGGTTTCGAAATTGTCCAGGCCGTCCACGAGGATGTCGGCGCCGGACGCGTACCGGGCCATGTTGCCGTGGTTGAGGTCGTCGACGATCGCCGTGATCCGCACGGCGGAGTTGATCTTCCTGAGCCGGCTTCGGGCGGCCTCCGCCTTGGGCACCGCGCTGTCGACGTCCTGCTCGTCGAACAACACCTGCCGCTGAAGGTTCGTGATCTCGACAAAATCCCGGTCGACGATCACGAGGTGCCCGACGCCGGCGCGAGCCAGCAGTTCGGCGGCCATGCTGCCCAGCGCTCCGCACCCCAATATGAATGCCTTTGACCTGCCCAGCCGCCGCTGTCCCTGCTCGCCGAAGCCCGGAAGCAGCGATTGGCGGTGATAGCGGGAAGGATCGTCAGTCATGTCGAGTGTCGGCTGAACTTTCGGTCCGCAATGCTCAGTCGTCCGTGCAATCGAAACGCCGCACCTCGTCTCCGGGTATCCATCGCCAGGACTTGGCGAGGGTGACCGGTTCAGTGAACAGCCACGGATCGGTGACGACGACTTCGTAATCCAGGCGGCTGCCTTCCCCGTTCACCGTGAAGCGTTCCAGGGTTTCCATGGCCTCGCTTTGAGGCAGGCCGTTCTGGTCGAACCAGGGCCAATTGATACGGGTCGTGCGCACCACGAGCGAGCCGTCTTCCCAGCGGCCTGTGGAGTACCCGAGCGCCGATGGCGGTGCGTCGGGGTCTCCGGCACCCTCGGTCATGTGGATGATCCGCCGGGTGTCGAATTCCTCCATCCGGAAGACAATCTTATCCCCGTTGTCGATGAATTCCACGGGATTGGGCTGCTGCATGATGGTCGGCATTCCCTTGGGCGTGCAGGTGAGGAAGGGGTTGTCCGGGGCAAGCGGGTCCCACCCGGCCTGCGCGGCCAGCGCCGCTTCCGTAAGCGGGTAGTCGAGTGTTCCGCCTTCGGTGAGAAAGCGCGTCTCCGTGCGCAGGAAGGAACCATCGGTGCTCCAGACCCGGAAGATGCCCAGGGACGCATCGGCGCCGGGGGTGCCGGGTGTCTCGTCGAGGCCCGTGCCCACGGTGTTGTCCGTCCAGCGGGCGACGGGGGTGTCCAGCAGCGCCTCGCGGCCGTCGGCCAACAGCATGTTGATGGCATAGGCGTCGTGTACCGGGCGTCTGGCGGGGTATGCGGCCACCGTCACCGTGTCGCCGATTGCAAGCATGCCTTGCGTGATGCCGACGCGATCCAGACGCGTGACCGGAATGCTCTCGATGTTCCAGGTCTCGAGCGTGCCGCCTTCGTCCACGCCGGCAAGGGTGAAGCGCACGTGGGGGTTGCGCCAAACCACTTCGGTAATTTCGCCCCGGATTTCGATGACGGAATCCATGTCATAGGTGATACGCGCCGAGTGATGCGCGAGCGTCGCGGAGACCGCGAGCGTTCCCGCGAGGCCCGTCGCCAGCCGGGCCGCCGGTGTTGTCAACTGCTTGCGCATGATCATCCTCCCGAAGCCGTGCGCCGCAAGGCTTGATTTCAGATTGGTCGGCGCTGACAAGACACTACCTCTGCCAAGGGCGACGGATCAAGGTATGCGGGATGCTCGATGCGACCCTGCGCGCGCCGCATCAACTGCGTAAATATGGCTACGCCGCGCCAAATGCGGGATAATTCCGCCCGCACCGCACGGTGGGGCCGTAGCTCAGTTGGGAGAGCGCTGCGTTCGCAATGCAGAGGTCGGGAGTTCGAATCTCCTCGGCTCCACCAATAGTCATAGACGGATTTGCGACGCACCCCGCAACCTGACCTTGTCGATGCCGTCGTCGCCCGTCCGCGGTGCCGCCCAAACCGGGCCATCAGCTATATCCCCTTCGGGTTGCTTTTGCGGCGCCGGGTTCGCGAAGCCACCGACTTCGATATGCCAAGCGCCACCGACTCCATGTGCGTTGAAACCGTCTGGTCGATCTTCCGGGGCAGCACGTCTCGCTGTTCGTGCCGTGCCCACGCGGCCAGCGTGCGCTCCGCGGTCTCCAAGCATTCCCTTCGAACGGCTTCGAAGGGCAGTCGCGCGGCCCTCGCGAACCGCGCCACACGCCGGTCGTCGAAGGGAAGAAAATCCTTGCTTCCGCCGAACCCCAACGCGAGCTGGTCGTGCGGAATATAAGGGATCGACGACAAGAGGTCGTAGGCGGGGCTGAGCGCGGGCTGGACCGGGTCTTCGTACAGGACGGACCAGTTCTTCAAGTGCGCGTCTCCGTTGCCGATCAGAACGGAAAATACGGCCCGACGCACAATGGCCATTGCTTCTTCCCGTCCGTTGGAGCTTGTGGCGGCCAATGCGGCGGCGATGTTCGCGTAGCTGTGACCCTCGTATTTGCTTTCCGGGAACTTCCCGAATACTTGCGCGAAGTCCTCCATATGCACCCGCGCTCCGTCCACCGGTCGATCAAAACGCCGAACCGCCAATGCGCGTCCCGACCCATCACGCATTTCGTCCGGCAGGCCTGACACGTCATCGAGCGCGATCAGCCCGACTTCGGGTACGGGGATGCCGGTTTCGGAAGCCAGGGTCATCATCGCGAATTCGTTTTCGGGAAGCGCATCCATTGTCATGGCCGGCAACTTGACGATCCAGTCGCCGCCGACGCCTGCCGACGGCGGGATCGTCAGCCCGCCCCCCGCCTTGAGCACCGCCGACATCTTGAGCTGTACACCGGCCAGCGAAAAGCGCAGCGGGGACTCGCCCGGCCGGTTCTGTTGGTGACGGGAGGGATGATCGGTGGTGGTGGCGGCACTAGCACCGGGATCGACAACCCTGACAGCCCCTGGCAGATCCACTCCGAGTGCGCAAAGCAGGGCGAATTCATCCGAACGCGGTACCCCGGCCCGCTGGATCAACAAGTCGCGCAACGGGCCCTCCGGCAGAAGGTTCGAGAAGAAGGGTGGGAGGCGTCCGGCGTATGCCCTGGGCGCAATACCCATCAGTTGCCCGGGCGCGGCCTCGTAGGAGAGACTGAGTATGGGGCGGTTCGACATCTCCGAATACTGCTCGTCAAACAGGAATCGGAGTCTCCCGCCGGCTTCGCGGGCGAGTATCCCGACACGAACGTCGCCCAGCAGGACCTCAAGTACCCCTCCCATGGGTCTGCTAGCCCTTGTCCTCGGTCAGATCCTCGAACCACGGTGCTTCCGAGGTGTTTGGCGAATCGGGACCGGATTGACCGCGGGCAAGCGAGTTGACCGCTGCCTTGACGCTGCGTGGGACGAGAACCAACTCCAGATTCAGCGCCCACGCGACTTCGAGCAGAGTGTCGACTCGCGGAACAACCTTTCCCGTCTCTATGTTGGAAACGTGCTTTTGCGACAAACCGACATCTCGGGCGACATCGCCTTGACTCCGTCCCTGGGCTCTTCGGGCCCGTCGAATTTCGGTGCGGATTTCCTTGGGGAGCTGTCTACGGTGCTCCACCGAGCTATACCTTTTATTACATAATGTCTAGCATACTATATAGATTTATATCTTTTTTCTGCAAGCTGACGCCTACGTTGAACCATGTTCGGCCTGAGTGTCGCGTGTTTCGACAGAATGTGGTCGTCGGTCGGTGCGCCAGCGCGAATGAATTGCGCGCTGGCGAGGCGGGCGGTTCCAGATTGGCGGGCTGATGGTTTTGGGCTTGCCGGGGGTCTTGCGGACGACGTCTCCGCCGGCTCGCTCTTGCCCCTCAGGCGAATACGCTCGAATAAACGTCTTCGTTGAATCCCACCAGCACCGTCTCGCCCACCCGGGCCGTCGGCGCACGCAGATTGCCCGTCCGCCCGAGCATGGCCGCTACCGCTTCATCCGATGACAGGCCGTCGCCGGAAAACTCGCTGACCTTCCTGCCCATGGAAACGATCAGAAGCGATGCGTTCTCCAAAATGGCTGAGGCATCCGCCGCCTGCAGCTTCCTGCTTGCGGGTACCCGCTCGCCGATCTCGATGTGATTGGCCTCCAGAAACTTGGAAGCCCGGGTACAACCGGTTCACCCGTTGCGGTGGTAGTACCAATCAACCCTGGTGGTCATTTGCGATTCTCCGTCCGGTCCGATCCCTATTCTAAACGATGCCCTTGGCGTTGTCGTACGCCCAAAAAACGCCCAAACATGTGGGCCGGGGCTGCCCGCACTCGGTCTTGAGTTGCGGCGGGCGTCAATCCCACTCTTTCACGACACCGTCAGGGGTGGTGACGAATCCCAGCAGGCAACCGGGCGAACCGTCCCTCAGCGCGTGACACTTCACGTGAATCTCATCGCCGGGCTCGAGTTCGTCCTCGGCGATCCCGGCTCTGGAAAGCGTTGATGCGCCGGCGGCTTCCATGGCCCACGTCACGGTTTCCCCGTCTTCCATTGCCACATCCATATACAGCCAGACGTGGGGATTGATGAAATAAAGGTCCGTGACTGTCCCATCGAGCTCGATGTACTCGGTCATCTGGTAGTTGCCGTGGGAGTGGTGCGCCCAGGCGGTCGTTGAGACGGCCTGGGCAGCAATGAAGACAAGGGCCAGTCGTTTAAATTGCATGTGTGGCTCCCGATTCCTGAATTACTGAATTTCCATCCGCGCCGCCGGGGCATTACTGGCCCGGGCGCCATTCACTGCCGAGCTTGACTTTCCGCACGTCGTGAAAGCTCGGGAACATGATCCTGTCGCCGTTCTCGTCGAGAAACTCGAACGACTGCTGGAACATCCCGCCGGTCGGAGCCCTCGGCGCGATCGTCGCGTCGATGGCGTACAGCTTGCTTTCGAGCAGATACAAGCCTGCAAACGTCCGCGTGCCGTCGGGATTGGTGGTATGCAGCTGGTGGCCATCGACCCGGCCGATGTAGTGATAGTTGTCATACTCCACGGATTCGGCTCTTTCGCGAATCATTCTCGCGAAATACGCCACGGACCCGCGAACGTCCACCTCGCCGTAGACATCAAGATAGATGTCATCCAGTTCGGCGATTCGCTCCCGGTGCAACGCCATGGAATCGGTGTAGTCAACGACGGTCAGCGTGTAGGTGCCGTGCCTGTCTTCCGTCCTGTGCACGCGTGCGGGCACTACGATCCCGTATTCCGTTTCGAAGTCGACGGTTTCGATCTCGAACTGCCCGCCGGGCGCCATGATCCGAAATTCGCCGTCCTCGCTGGTATAGGGCGCCCACCGCTGGGCGAACGCCGAACTGCTGAAGATCAGAATCGTCGCGAGTGAGATCAGCCGCAGAGCGAACATGACGAATCTCCTGGTGCATCGGGATCAAAAGGTATTCTGCCAAAAAGAACCGCCGTGCGCATGACGCGCAAACGCCGCCAGTCGAAATCCTGCTGAAATCTCCTGAAGGATACGTCCACGAAATCCGGCAGGGCGCTGCCATCTTCCGTTCCGCCAACTTCCCGAGTCAAGGTTGCACCGTGCGCGCGTCGGGTTCATTGTGCCGCGGCAGCCAATCCGTCAATTCGGCCTTGACTGTCGCCAACGCGGGGTCCGCGGCCCGGTTGCTCCATTCGTGCGGGTCGGTGTCAATATCGTAGAGTTCTTCGGAGCCATCGGAGTAGGTGATATACCGGTAGCGCCCGCTGCTGACGGCGTGATTACGGTAACCGAACGTGGTGACGACGCCCATTCGCTCCAGGGTCGATGACGGGTCCCGAAGCAGGGGCAACAGGCTCAGCCCTTCAACGTGGTCCGGCGTTGGCAACCCGGCCAGTTCGGTGAGCGTGGGGTAGAGGTCCAGCAGCGACACGGGCGTATTCGAGCGGCTACCGGGCCGGGTCACGCCCGGGGCCACCACGATCAGCGGAACGCGTGTGGACTCGCGCCACAGGGAGTGCTTGCGCCAGCGCGCCTTCTCACCCAGATGCCAGCCGTGGTCGGACCACATCACAATGATGGTGTCGTCCCCCCGCCCGCTTTGTTCGAGCGCGTCTAGCACCTGTCCCAGCATGGCATCGGCGAAACTGACGCTGGCGAGATACGCCTGAACGCCATCCTTCCACACACCGGCCTCCAGTGCCCACTGGTGGACTTCCATCGGCCCTCCCGGGGTGGTGTGGCCCTGCATCCTGGCGATCTCGGAGACGTCGTCGAGGTCGTCTTCCAGTACGGGTGGAAGTTCCACGGTGTCAAGCGGGTGCAGGTCGAAGTACTTCTGCGGCAGGTACCAGGGCAGGTGGGGGCGATAGATGCCCACGGCATCGAATCGGGGACCGTCGATTTCGGTCAGGAGCTGTTGCGTGGACCAGGCGGTGACCTGACCGTCGCCCATGGCCCGGTCGTCGGCGTAAATCGGCGCCCAGTCGAACCTCACGCCATGGGGGTTGCCGTTGGCCGGAATATCGTGGGGCCTGATTTCGTCGGGGAGCTGCCGATCCAGCGACGGATAGTAGCCATCCCAGGCGGTGGTGTCGTTGTAGCCGTAATAGGCCCAGGCATTGAACGTGCTGGAGTGGAACAGCTTGCCGGCGCCATGGGTGGCGTAGCCGGCATCCTGGAAGTGTCCCGGTAGCGTACGAATGTCCCGAAAGATGTCCATCGTGCGCCAGTCCGGCTGGTTCACATACACGCCGGTCGTCGCGGCGCTCAGGCCGGTCATGAGTGCCGTCCGGGCAGGGTTGCACAATGGGGCGGTCGTGTGCGCGTTGGCGAAAACCATGCCCCGCTCGGCGAGGCGGTCCATGTTGGGCGTCTTAGCTTGCGGATGCCCGTCCAGCGGCCCGACCCAGTCGTTCAGGTCGTCGATCGCGATGAAGAGGATGTCGGGTGACGTGACCGGTTGCGCGTGGAGCCACCCGGCCGGCGTGGCCAGTACGAGCAGAAGGAAAAGGGTGGAGCGGGGTGACGTCACGGGTCGCATTATACGCAATGGTTTGCGCGCTTTGGCACGGAAGGGGTTGAGTGTCATAATCGTCTGGTTTCTTGGGGGCATCGGGAGGCGAGACGACGTGGCAACAAATCGGCGGTGCACATCCTCCGCCGCGTTCGGTACGGGCGTCGCGGTGCTGGCGGCTTTCCTGTGGGTCGGAACGGCCGCCGGGCAGGGCGGCGGGGATTCCCGACTGGAGGGAGGCCCCACCGCTGAATTTCACTTTGCCCGACTCGTGTACAGAAACTCTCCGTCCAGCCGCCGCGGCCGGGGTTGGGGTGGCGGAGGCGCGTGGAGCACGGACTACGCGGACGCGGAATACCACCTCATGCAGGGCGTCAATCGCCTGACCCGCGTGGACGGGCAGCCCGTTGACTACTACGGCGACGGTGGCCGGCTCATTACCCTGGACGACGACCGGCTGTTCGACTACCCGTGGCTGTACGCGGTCGAGGTCGGGCAGTGGGAACTCAGCGTTTCCGAAGCCACGCTGCTGCGAGAATATCTCGACCGGGGCGGATTCCTGATGGTCGACGATTTTTGGGGGGAATACGAGTGGTACATCTTCAACGAGTCCATGCGGCTGGTATTCCCCGACCGCCCGATACTCGAGCTTGCGGAAGACCATCCGCTGTTGCACGTGCTCTACGACCTCGACCAACGCACCCAGATACCCGGTCGGGGAGGCAACAGGGAGGGTACGGTGCCCCACTGGCGGGGAATTTTCGACAGTGACGGGCGGCTCATGGTGGCGATCAACTTCAACATGGACATGGGTGATGCCTGGGAGCATGCAGATGACCCGTGGTATCCGGAGCCCATGACCGCGCTGGCCTATCGGTTCGCCGTCAATTACCTGATCTACTCGATGACGCACTGAATCGCCGCCGTCGGCACGCCGGCGGTCGGTTTCAGTCCCCTTGGTCGCTGCAACTGGTTGCCACTGCAACTGTTTGCCGCTGCGCCTGATTGCCGCTGGCCCCAGTTGTCGCTGGCCCCGGTTGTCGCTGCACACCGCGGGCGCGTAAAATCGCGCGCCATGTCCAACTACGATCTCCGCTCCGCGGCGCGGTCGGACCCCGACCCGATCCTTGCGGCGATAGCCGATTACACGGTCGCGGATCTGCCGGAATCCTCCGCGGCATACACCACCGCCCGGTATTGCCTGCTCGACGCGTTGGCCTGCGCGTTCATGGCGCTTCGCGTGCCCGCATGCGCCAAACTGCTCGGACCGGTGGTCCCCGGGGCTGAAGTGCGCGGAGGAGCGCGTGTGCCGGGAACCTCGTACGAGCTCGATCCGGTCACCGCCGCCTTCAACATCGGCGCGATGGTCCGTTGGCTCGACTTCAACGATACCTGGCTGGCTGCCGAATGGGGCCACCCGTCCGACAACCTGGGCGCGATCCTCGCCGTGGCGGACTACCGGGACCGTCGGCGTGAATCCGGTGGGCGTTCGCCCACGACCCTGCGCGACGTGCTCGCCGCGATGATAAAGGCCTACGAAATCCAGGGCGTGCTGAGTCTTGAAAACAGCTTCAACCGCGTCGGGCTCGATCATGTGCTGCTGGTCCGGATCGCATCCACGGCGGTGGCCACGCGCCTGCTCGGAGGCAGCCGCGAGCAGATCGTCGACAGCGTTTCCAATGCCTGGATCGACGGCGGTGCGCTCAGGACCTACCGGCATGCTCCGAATACCGGCCCCCGCAAGAGTTGGGCGGCTGGCGACGCCACGAGCCGGGCGGTCCGACTCGCGCTGCTGACCCTGGCTGGTGAAATGGGCTATCCGTCGGCGCTCAGCGCCCCGAAATGGGGGTTTTCCGACGTATTGTTCGACGGCAAGCCGATACGCTCGGCGCGCCCGTTGGGCACCTATGTCATGGAGAACATCCTCTTCAAGATCTCCTGGCCCGCCGAGTTTCATGCGCAAACGGCCGTGGAAGCCGCCATGGCGCTACATCCACTGCTCAAGGACCGCCTCGATGACGTTTCCGAAGTGATCATCGAAACCCAGGAACCAGCCATCCGCATCATCGACAAGACCGGGCCGCTGCACAATCCGGCGGACCGGGACCACTGCCTTCAATACATGGTCACCGTGGCGTTGATATTCGGCAGGCTCACCGCGGATGACTATGAGGAGGCGGTCGCGGGCGACCCGCGCATCGATGCGCTACGCTCCAGGATGAACGTGCGGGAGAACCCCCGGTTCACAAGCGACTACTACGATCCCGACAAGCGCTACATAGGCAACGCCGTGCAGGTCAGGTTCCGGGATGGGACGGCCACCGACAGGGTCGAGGTTTCGTGCCCCGCCGGGCACCGCGAGCGACGCGAGGAGGCCTTGCCGGTGCTGATGCGGAAGTTCGAATCCGGCGTCCGCCCGTGTCTTGAGGAGAAGGCCTGGGCGCGGCTCTCCGCGATCGCGTCCGATCAGCAACGATTCGAAGGCACCACGGTGGATGAACTGATGAATCTCCTGGTGCGTCAGCGCGTGACGGCTTCGGCGTCTTCGGAGCCCAGCAACCCTGCATAGGCGCGCTTCAGTTCGTCATGGTTCCGGCGCCCGGAGTCATTCAACCCGTCCACCGGCAGCGGGTCGGTCTCGTGGGGATCTTCGGCCAGGTGATAGAATTCCTCGTCGCCCGAGTTCAGGTCGAGTATCAGCTTGTATTCGTCGTTGCGGATCAGGTCGTGGTTGCTCGGGCCGAGCGACTGTTCCGCGAATACCCATGTTCTCGGACCGGTGGCGTCGGCATCAAGCAGCGTGCGTGCAAGGCTGAACGAGTCCAGTCGGGTCCGCGTCGGCACCAGATCCGAAACGTTCCCTCCGGCCAGTTCGATGATGGTTGCGAACAGGTCCACGGCGTGGCCGAGAATCCGTTTTTCCCGACCGGCGCGAATACCGGGGCCACGGACGATCAGCGGCACGTTGACTCCACCTTCGTAAGGGGTGCCCTTGACCTTGTTGCGGTCGCGCGGGCTCGGGGGATCATCCCACTCGACGGTACCGTTGTCGCCAAAAAAGATCACATACGTGTTATCCAGAACCTGTCGTGGAATCCGGTCGAGCAGTTGACCGATCAGCGTGTCCATGGCCTCGACCTGGGCGAGGAAATAGGGCTGGGTGTTGTGGATGGCGACCGCGTCGGGATCCAGGTTCCTGGCGTCGCTCGCCAGCAGATCGACCGGCGGCAGGTGAATGGGCGTATGGGGATTGGCGAAGGCTACCCACGCGAACCAGGGTTCGCCGCGCCGGTCGTTGATCCACTCAGCGGCTTCATCCACCGTGTCCTGGTCCGCGTAACCGCTACGCTCGCTCATTTCGCCGTTCACGACATGGTGCCAGGCAAAATGGCTGCCCGGTCCGCCGAAGAGATATCCCGAGAAGTGGTCGAATCCGGCCAGGTTCGGGTGCCGGGCCAGCCCATTCGCCGATGTGCCCAGGTGCCATTTGCCGAAGGCGCCCGTGCTGTACGGTGTCGGGAGGTCCTTCAGGGCCCGCGGCAGCATGTATTCGTCCAGGCTCGGGCCTGCGGGAGGCGCAGTCGCATCGCCGCCGGGGAAGGCCACCCGCTGCAGGGTCAGCAATTGCCCCTCGGGTAGTGGGCCCAATGGCGAAAAGTCGATCTCCCGTGGCGCGGTCCTGGCCTTTTGCGGGAATTCGCTGATGCCCAGGCTGGCCCAGTCGGCCCCCAACACCGTTCGCACGCCGGTTCGGAAGGCGTATCGACCGGTCATCACCGCCGCCCTGGTGGGCGAGCAGGTGGGTTGCGCCCAGAAATCCCTGATCAGCAGGCCGTCTCGGGCGAGCGCGTCCAGGCTCGGCGTGACGGCGGTGGGATGGCCGAACCCGTAGGCGGCCAGGGTTTCCGTTCCGAGATCGTCGGCGACGAGCACCAGCAGGTTGGGTGGCTGCGCTGCCGTGAACGGGCTCCATCCCGCACCGGCCAAACAGGCAAGCGCCGACAGCGCCGTACGCAGGGCCATCCATTTGCGCAGCCTCTTCATTCGGGCTTCAGGGCGAACGGTCTACGGGCGGTTTCCGGGGCCGCGCCTACGCGCTGCGATACAGCTTGGTCATGACGAATTCATTGTGTCCCAAGGCCTCTGCCGCCGTCAGACGCCCGTTGGCCGTCCGGATGACCATGTCCATCAGCGCCTGTCCGGCCTGGGGAATGGTCATCTCCCGGCGCACGACACCGGATACATCCACGTCGATGTGTTCGCCCATGGTGCGCACGGTCCGGGGATTCCCGGTGATCTTGATGACGGGCATGATCGGGTTGCCGACGATATTGCCCTGTCCGGTGGGGAAACAATGCACCACGTAGCCCGCCGCCGCCTGAATCGTGTTGCACTCGGCTGCCGCGGACGAGGTGTCCATGAAGTACAGGCCCGGTCCGCTGGTCGGCGCCTCGGCCGGTTCCAGCACATCGATGTAGCTGACCTTCTTGCCGATCTTCTCCAGATTGCCCAGTGCCTTCTCTTCGATGGTGGTCAACCCGCCGGCAATGTTGCCCTTGGTGGGCTGGCTGTCGGACAGATCCGAGGTCTTGTAGGGCTCCACCACCTCGTCCTGGTAGGCCTGCCAGGTCTGGAGGAACTTCTTGCCGATTTCCGGGGTCGCCGCCCGCGCCGCGCAGATGTGCTCGGCGCCGGTGATCTCCGTGGTCTCGCCGAAGCAGCCGTAGATTCCCTCCGGAATCCATGTGTCGTAGAGGTTGCCCACCGCCGGGCAGGACGCCAGACCGGTGGTGGTGTCGGACTCGCCGCACTTGGCCGCGATCCATAACTCCGAAACCTTGCAGGGCTCGCGTTGCAGCCCGGACGTCATGTGCACGAATTCCTTTGCCTGCCGGGACGCCGCGGCGATGGTGTTGATGTCGCCGTGCTGCTCGATGGAAAAGCTCGCCGTGGGCTTGCCCGTGGCGGCGATGCCATCGGCGATCTCCCGGGTCCAGTCCGGCTCGATGCCGATGACCACGCAGGCGGCGACATTCGGGTTCGACCCCGTGCCGATCATGGTCCGGAAGTGAAGGTCCAGGTCCTCGCCGAACTGCAGCCGGCCGTAGGCGTGGGGCAGGGCGATGGTGCCGTGGATATTGTTCGCGACGGCCTCGCAGGCCGCGTTGGAGATGTCGTCCACCGGCAGGATCGCCACGTGGTTGCGTATGCCCACGCGCCCGTTGTCGCGCCGGTAGCCAAAGAATGTGCCATTCGCTGTCATTTCGGAACCTACCATCGTTTGGTCTTCAGATTGTGTGTGTGGACGTGTTCGCCCTTGCAGGTGTCGGCGACCACCAGGCCGATGTCCACGCCGTACTTGATCGCCGCATCGCCCCTGGCGAGGTCGGTGAGGGCGATCTTGTGGCCGATGGGCACGTCATGGTGGGTCGTGATCGTGAAATCGCTGTCATCTTCGGTCACCACGGCCAGCAATTCCATGCCCGCCCGCACGCCTTCAACCACGACCACACCGACATTGTCGCGCCGGTCATGCACCAACAGATGCGGAATGCTCACGTGTCGATCCTCCCGGTAATCCATTCCTGATTCCCGCTGCGAACGCGGGCGCGATAGTTTACGATATTGCGCCTTTCAAATTGCCGAAAACGGCGGGAGAATTGCCGAAAACGGCGGGAGCGACGTGAAATGAGTGTAATTCCGGTCAGGGTGGGGATCGTAGGACTAGGTCGCTGGTCCCGGGTTCTCACCCGTGCCGCGGTCAAGTCGGACCGCCTGAAGATCGTGGCCGGTTACAGTCGGTCGGCGGAAAAAAGGCGCGCCTACGAGGGCGAATTCGGCATCTCGGCGGTGCCGGAGCTTGACCTGATGCTGCAGGATCCCGACATCGCCGGCGTGATACTCACGGTTCCCAACGAACAGCATCTGCCCGTGGCCGAACGGGTTGCCAGGGCGGGCAAGCACGTCTACACCGAAAAACCCATCGCCAACACGCTGGAATCCGGTCTCGCCATCGAGGCCCTGCAACAACGCCACGGTGTGCAGGTGATGGTCGGGCACAGCGCTCGGCTTCTGAAGGGCATTCGCCTGATCCGCGAAGCCATGGACGCCGGCGAACTGGGCCGGGTGGTCTTCATGGAGGCGAATTTCTCCAACGAGCGCGCCCTCGAGATCACCCCGGACACCTGGCGCTGGTACCGCGACAAGGCGCCGGGCGGCCCGCTGTCCCAGTTGGCCATCCACCAGTTCGACACGCTGCATTTTCTCGGAGGCGAGATCGAGTCGGTATCCTCCGTCGCCTCAAAACTGTCTCCGGTGGGGGCCGAGGTCGACGATCAATCCATGACGGTGCTCAGGTTCGCGGACGGAAAGCTGGGTTACGTGGGTTCCAGCTGGACGTCGCCGGGAATCTTCTGCGTTCGCGTGTTCGGACAGAAAGGGCTGATGCACTACGAACTGGATTTCGGAACCTGGGATACGCCCGAAAGGCTCCACGAAACCTCCCTGCTGTACATTCAACGCGGCAAGGATGGATACGCCCGGCGGGAAGTGATCGAGCTGCCCCAGGGTGACATGTTTCAGGACGAACTGGAGATGTTCGCCGGCGTCTGCGCAAGCGGCGAACCGGCCGAATTGACGGCGCGCAGTGGCAACGTTGCGCTGGCCGTGGTGAACGCCGCGCTGGTTTCCGTCGAACGGGACGGCGGTCTGATCCGGCTCGAGGACGTCATGGAAGCGTCCCGGGCGCGGCTCGCGGCCGCCTGATGCCTGCGGGGACCGGGCGGACCGGGACGAGTCCGCGGGGAGCGCCCAAATGAGCGATTTGCCAACCCGTTATTTCATCGACCTGACCCAGCCCGAGATCGCGGCGCAATTGAGGCGCAATCCGCTGGTGATCTTTCCGGCCGGCAGCGTGGAACAGCATGGCCCGCACCTGCCCACCGGCACGGACATTTACGCCGCCAACGTCGTTTCACATGCGGTGGCGGAAAGGATGGACGGCCTGGTGCTGCCCGGTGGTCCGCTGGGGGTCACCCCGATGCACGCGCCCTTCGAGGGCACCATCACGCTGACGCCGGAAACCTACATGCGGGTGGTCAGGGAGACCTGCGTATCCACCGCCAATCACGGCGCGCGTCGTTGCCTGATCCTCAACTGGCACGAGGGCAACATCCCGTCGCTCTCCATCATCGCCGATGCGCTGCATCGGGACCATGGCCTTTCGGTGATCACCGTTCAGGCGTGTTACGTCGCCGCCGAGCTGTTCGGAGGGGAATTCGGCGGCCTGACGCACGGCGGCGAGATCGAGGTCCTGGCGGTGCTGGCCCACCGTCCCGAGTTGGTCCACCTGGAGCGCATCGACTATTCCTCCAACGCGGAACGCGGGCGGGAGATGGACCGGCTGCGGCGCACCCACAGCTATCAGCCGGTGTTGACGGACATTCGCTCCATCGCGCCTACGGGCTGGTACGGCTCGCCGGAGCATGCCACGGTCGAGAAGGCCCGGCGGATGCTCACCGGCATCGCCGACGCCATCGCCACGGAGGCGGCCGATATCTTCGACCGGCTTGACGCCGTGCAGGGCGGAACGGCCGAGGTACGGGAATTGCGGCAGGTCGGTTGACCGGGCTCGTTCCATGGCTCTGATCTTTTCAGCCGAAGACGCGACGGAACTCGGACTGCCGGGAAGGATTTCCCGCGAAATCGTCTCCGGTGCCAGGGGTTCCCGCGCCGTCACCTTGCGAAGGGTGGAGATTCCCGTAGAGACCGGCAGCGGCCCGGTGCGGACGCATCACTCGCATCCGGACTGCGAGGAGTGCATCCACGTGCTTTCCGGGAAGGGGCTGTTCTGCACGGAGGACCAGGAACGCCCACTGAAGCCGGGCGACACCGTGCTGGTTCCGCCGGGCGAGCGTCACCATACGCGCAACACGGGCGGGGAACCGCTTGAACTGCTGTGCTTCTTTCCCGTCGCGAGGCTGGATACTTCGGAGCGCGGTGTTCGGCGTTGAATAACGTGGCGGTTCCTGAAGTCTTGTGCCTGCGCCCGGAGGACGATTTTCTCCGGGTCGGCGTCGTACCCCCGGCGGAACTGGACATTTCCTTCGTTTCGCCGAATGACCGCTCGATACCGTCACGTCTGGGGCGGGCCAGCGCGGTGGTGATCCCCGCCGTCGGCACGCCGCTTCCAGCGGCATGGTTCGAAGGCGGTTCGATTCGACTGGCGCAGTTTACCGGCGCGGGCGTGGACCGATTGGACGAGGCGGCAATGAAAGCGCTCGGCATTCCGGTTGCCAACGTACCGGGCGGTTCCAATTCAGCACTGGCCGAGTATGCGCTGGCTTGTGCGCTGATGCTGCTGCGTCGCATCCATTGGGCGGACCGGCAGGTTCGCCGCGGCGAGTATTCCGCGGCCCGGGCGCGCATGCTGGCAACCAACCTGACGGGGCTTGAAGGCCTTACCGTGGGTGTTGTCGGGCTCGGCAACATCGGGAAGGCCGTGGCGGGCGCGTTCAAGCGGATGGGAGGCCAGATCGTGTACTGCGATCCCGGTGTCGTCGACCCGGCAGGTGCAGCCGAACTGGGAGCCAGGCCACTGCCCCTGTTCGAACTGCTCGCCGAAGCGGATGTCGTCACGCTGCACGTACCTCTGGCGGCGGCGACGAGAAACATGATCGGCGCCTCGGAACTGGCGGTCATGAAGCGCACTGCCGTGTTGATCAATGCGGCCCGGGGCGGTGTCGTTGACGAGAGGGCGTTGGCGGATGCCCTGTCGCGCGGCGAGATCGCCGCCGCCGCGGTGGACGTCTATGCCGAGGAGCCGCCGGGGGAGACGCACCCGCTGCTGGCGCTTCAGGGGGATGCGGCGGAGAGGCTGATCCTCACACCCCACATCGCCGGCGTCACACGCCAGGCCTCCGCGAATCTGTTCGCGAGCGCATGGGACAACGTGGTGCGGGTCATCGTGCGCGGCGAGCCACCAAGGAATCGGGTGTACTAGCGGTCGGACCTGCGCGCGGAGTCGGAGTCGATCGGAAAAAGCGTATGTCGGCCTGCAAGGAGAAGAACAGATGACACATCGAGGACAATTCGCCGGTCGCGGCTGCGCCTGGCGGGCCTCCCTTCTGGTGATCGCCGGGATTGCGATTTGGGAATCCGGCCATTCCCAGGAAGCGGCACCCTACTACCAGGGCAAGACCATAACGATGTATGTGGGTCGCACGCCGGGAAGCGGCGCCGACCTGGCGGCCCGCGTCTTTGCCCGGTTCTGGTCCGGGCACATTGCCGGCGGGCCCACCATCGTCGTGCGCAACCTGCCGGGAGGCGGGGGCACGCGGGTCTGGAATTACGGCGCGGAGGTAGCGGCGGCCGATGGCCTGCACGTGCTGTTTTCGCCGACCAATGGCGCCGCGGCGGTGTTACGGGAACCCGGTCTGCGGGCCGACTTCTCCACCATGCCCTTCGTCGGCGGGCTGCTGAGTCCGAATATGGCGTACGTGCGCACGGACAAGGTGGCTCGTCCCGAGGATCTGTTGACAGCAACCGGATTGCGTTTCGGAGGTCAGAATCCGGCACTGCGCTTCGATCTGCTGGGCCGGCTCACACTGGATGCGCTTGGCGCCGAATACCGGTACATAACCGGGTTTCAGGGCGCTGCGGATGTATTCAACGCAGTACGCCGAGGCGAAGTGGACATCCAGGTGGCTTCGCTGGGGCTCTATCGATTCTCCATCGAGCCCACCCTGGTCGCCGAAGGGCTGGCCATCCCGCTGTGGCACAACCCGTCCGCGGACATCGCGGGCAATGTGACTCCCCTGGAAGTGGCAGGGGATATTCCCAGCTACATGGACTTCTACCGCCAGGTGGCCGGCACCGAACCCTCGGGCGAGTACTACGAGTTGTACAAGTGGATACTGCCGCGGGTGAACAACATCGTTTACGCCGCTCTGCTTCCTCCGGGCACGCCCCAAGCGCACGTAAACGAGTTGCGCGACAGCTTTGTCCAGGTGACACGCGACCCCGGATACCAGGCGGAGGAACGGACGATGTACGGCTTCAGCCTGCCGCTGATCGGTGCCGAGGAGGGCACGGAGATCCTCCGCAGCCTGTACGACGTGCCCGAAGACATCGCGGCCTTCCTGGCCGACTACGTCAACGAAGTACGGTAGCCGTCGATCTCCGGTCGACGGTTACTGTTGTTCCCGGGCCCGGCGGGCCCGTTCACGGCGCTCCGCTTCAATGGCGTTGGCATCTTCGACGTTCGGGGCAAGATATTCGCTGCCGTCCGATTTGGCGATGCTCACCAACCACAGGGCGTTTTCTCCGGAAAATGCCGGGTGGCCGACGGCGGCGACGGTTTCACCGTGCCGGAACAGGTCGTCGGTCCATCCTCGCCGGGCCAGGGACAGTTTTCCCGCCGCCTCGACGGTCCATTGCTCGGTGTCGCCGTTGTCCGTCGTGACATCGATGTACAACCGGGCGTGGGGATTGACCAATTCGAGGCGCACGAATTCACCTTCGATGGACACGGTCTCGCTGGGATCATAGACCGCGACGAAGGCATGGTGGGCCATCGCGCCCGGAGGAGGCAGCGCGAAAACCAGCACCGCCGCCACGCCCAGCCAGGCTGGCCAGGCTGGCCAGGGCGATCGCATGGACGGCGGGCGCGTGGGTGTTCGGCCCCTGTCGCTCGGCATGATGCTCAGCCTCCAGGAATGACGCAGTCTTCGTAAGGGTAGATTTCCTCGCCCGGCGCCCAGCCCCAGGCGCGCGCCATGACGAGAGGTGTGACCAGGGTCTGCGGGTCCGTCAACGTGATCTCGACTTCGAGACGGTTGCCGTCGGCCGACCTGACGAATCGCTCGACGGCCGTGAGCTCATCGCTGTGGGCGAAGCCGGCGTTGGAGTGATCCGCGGTGATCCCGATCGTCTCCACCACCAGGGTGTCGCCTTCGTAGTGACCCACCGAATATCCCAGCAATCTCGGGGCGGGATTTTCCGGCAGCGGCCGTCCATCGGTATGGACGGTACGCAGGGCCGTCCACTCGGAGTAGTACAGCGTGACGTGGTCGTCGAACTGGGTGAGCTCCATGGCATGGGGCGCCAGCACCTGGCGGGTGAATCCCCACGGCCTGCACTGGGTGAGCGACGGGTCGGCGCGATTGTCGAAAGGATAGTTGGCGAGGGCCCCTTCCGTCAGGTGGCCCGGAACCCACTCCCTGGCGTTGAAGCGCTGCGCCTCCCGGCGCAACTCGGCGTATGTGCGGTCCAGGTTGCCGGGGTCTTCCAGCAGCCGCGTAAGGTAATCCCGGGCGCCGACCGTGCAGCCGACGTGACAGAAGTTGTCTTCCGCTCTCGGGGGTGGATCGCTCCACATCCCGCTGAGGTCAGGCACACCTTCCGGCACCTGCGCGAGTGGCCCCGCCAGGGGGAAAACCAGCACCGCCAGCATCGTGACCGACCGGGAGGACCTGTTGGGCATCATGCTTCCACGCGCTACGTTTGCGCCTATTCCGCGCCGTCTTCCAGAAAACTCTCGAAGGAACTGAAGTCGAGATAGTCGCCCGAGCAACTGATCTCGCTCAATTCCCAGTGGGGTGGTGCCAGCCGGTAGTAGAGGGTCTCCGCTACCCAGGGCTCCGCCAGGGCAATCGGGTCCTCAAGCGTGATGTCGATTTCCAGATTCAGCCGGTCGATGCGGCGAAAGACCTCCGTCACATTGAGCTGATCGCTGTGCTGGTAGCCCGACCGGTCCATCCAGGTGCGCTCGTCGATGCCCACCGTGGTGACCACGAAGGTGGTGTCATCCTCCCAGCGTCCGACGGAATGACCCATCCAGAGGGCCACCGGGTCTTCAGGATGTACGCGCCCGTCCGTGAAGATTCTGCGGATGGTGTGATCGTACTCGTAGAGCATGATCATCTGCGTATCCGTATAGACGATTTCGAAGGGGTAGGGATGGAAGTACACTCGCGGAGTCCCGGGCGGATAGCACCGCGTAAGGACCGGGTCGTTGGTTTCGGCAAGCGAAAAGCCGCCGGCGTTGGAATTCCTCGCGGTGGCGAAGCGTTCCTCGCCCCAGGCGGTCAGTCGGGGCGGGTCCGGAGTCCACGTCGCGCCGCTGCCGAAGGTACCCTCGGGCCTGATGCGCGTCCACACGCCCGCAAGGTCGCGAGCCGGCGCCGGGCCGTTTTCCAGGGGCTCCGCGGAGACCGGGATGCCGGTCCCGAATTGCGCGCTGGCAATGCCCGACATTCCCAGCATGGCGATCAATCCCAAGGTCGCACAGATCGTCCGTTCCATGACTTGCCTCCCGCGAGCGTTGCTTTCCCGGGTCTGCCGCCAGACCCTAGCGGGTGGGCGCGTCCAGCACTTCCCAGAGTGGGATGGCCTGACCGTCGGGCATGATGATTTCGTTGATCGCCACGGAGTGCCCCTCGTTTCTCCCTGCACGACCGGTGATACGGATCCGGTCTCCCGGTTGCAGCGTGTTCTTGGTCCAGCCGCCACGGGCAAGCTTGTTGGGCGCGGTCAACTCGCCCTGCCAGCCTTCGATTTCGCCGTCCTCGTTGGTGACGTCGAAATAGATCTGAACGTGCGGATTGACAAACCTGAACTCCGTCACGGTCGCGTCCAGCGAAATGATGTCCGTCGTATAGGATGCCCGCCCGTGATGCGCCAGCGCGGCCGACGCGGCGAGCCCGACGGCGAGCAAGAGGGTCGCAATTCTCAGCATGATTGAATACTCCAGGATGCCGATCCAGTCGCTGCCGCCATTCTATACGGGTCCGTCCCGTTGTCGCCACCTGACCACAATTGCAAGGAAACCGGTTCGCCAATCGTCGTTGCCTTGGCGCTGAAATTCGAACCGTCCCCCGGCGTACCGGTTGGAGTACACTGCCCGCCCAATATCGGCACATTCAAAGAGGTCCATGCCAGGTGATTGACGGAATGCTCTCGGGTCTCGTCCTGGCGTTGACCTGGCCGGCTGTCGGTTACCTGCTGCTGGGGGTATTCCTGGGCCTTTGGGTGGGTGCCGTGCCCGGATTGGGCGGCGCGGTGGGGCTGGCGTTGATGCTGCCGTTTACCTTCGGCATGGACCCGGTGCCGGCATTCGCGCTGCTGCTGGGCATGTACGCGGTGACCTCCACCAGCGACAGCATCGCCTCCATCATGCTGGGGATACCCGGCACCGTGGCTTCCCAGGCCACGATCCTGGACGGTTACCCATTGGCCAAGCAGGGGCAGGCGGCACGGGCGTTTGGTGCCACTTACGCGGTTTCGGCGTTCGGCGGCGTGCTCGGCGCGTTGCTGCTCGCCGCGTCGTTGCCCGTCATCATGCCCGTGATTTTCGCCTTCGGCGTGCCCGAGTTTTTCATGCTGGCCGTGCTTGGATTGACCATGGTGGGCGTTTTGTCCGGGCGCTCGCTGGCCAAGGGACTGGTGGCCGCCTTGCTGGGGCTGCTGATCACGACGGTGGGATATGCCGAAGCCACCGGTATTCCGAGATTCTACTTCGGCGTCAACTACCTGCTCGACGGCATTCCCCTGATTCCCATCGTGCTGGGCCTGTTCGGTTTGCCTGAACTCATGGAGCTGGCGGTCAGGAACACGTCCATCGCCCGCGTGTCGGATCGCGGGGGCCCCGGTGGCGGCTTGATGCGCGGCATCCGGGACGCGATCCGATACCGTTGGCTGGCGCTTCGTTGCACACTCCTGGGCACCTATGTCGGGATGTTGCCGGGACTGGGCGCGGCAATCGTCGACTGGATCGCCTATGGCCACGCGGTCCAGAGCGCCAAGGACAAGTCGCGCTTCGGCCAGGGGGACATCCGCGGCGTGATCGCGCCCGAGTCTGCCAACAATGCCCACAAGGCCGGCGCGCTGATCCCGACGGTGGCCTTCGGCATTCCCGGCAGCATCGGTACCGCCATCCTGCTGGGTGCCCTGGTGATCAAGGGGCTGCGGCCCGGCCCGGACATGCTTACGGTCAATCTGCCGTTGACGTTCAGCATGGTGTGGGCGATTGTCGTGGCCAACCTGGCGGCGGCGGTCCTGTTGATGTTCCTCGCCCGCCATGTACACAAGATCGCGTTCGTGCCGGGCCATCTTGTTGTCCCGGGCGTGATCGCCGTGCTGCTCATGGGCACCTGGGTGGCGACCAACTCCATGGGCGACTGGTGGGCGTGCCTTGGCTTCGGCGTGTTGGGGTACTGGATGAAGCAGGGAGGCTGGCCGCGGCCGCCGCTGATACTCGCCCTGGTGCTCGGCGGGTTGATGGAGAACAATTTCCAGCTCACCACGCAGATCTACGGCGACTACCAATGGCTCTACAACCGTCCGGTGGTCGTCGTCATCGAACTGCTCATCGTCGCGACCGTACTGTTCGCGATTCGTGGCCGCAGGTCTGCAGGCGGTGGGCCGGAAGCGGGGGAGGGCGCGAAGCGGAACCCCCTGATTTCGGTCCCCCTGGCCTGCGGACTCCTTGCCGCCTTCGCCGTCGCCTACTGGATTTCCCGGGGGTTCGAACAGGCGGCCACCGCGCAATTCCCCAATGCGATCCTGCTTGCGGCGTTGCCGCTGACGGCATGGGTGCTTTATGGGGATGTGCGCGCAGCCCGGATCGTTGCAGGAAATGATGGGTTCCCAGGCTCGCTGAGGGCAGCTGTGGACAAGGCGGAACTGGCTCCCAGCGCACGATTCATCGCCTTGTTGCTCGCAATCGTGGGGATCACCTATCTGGCGGGGCAACTGGTGGCGTTGCCGCTTTTCGTTGCCGCGTATCTGTTGGCATGGGGCGGGTATGGTTGGCGGACCGCGTGTCTGTATGGAGCGGTGGTGTGGGTCGTGCTGTGGGCCTTCTACGGACAGCTCATGGGGCTGTTGTTCCATCCGTCCGCGCTGTTCGGCTGAGCATCCGTCTCGGGTTGGGTCAACGGGCCCGGATTAGCCGAACCAGTCCAGCACCGCCCGCCTGAAACTGGGACGGGCGCGCACCGCATCCTTCCATCTGGTCAAGTTCGCGTAGCGGTCGAACGCGAAACCGGCCTTGTCCAGCGTCACGTGCAAGGGAATCCAGGTGATATCTGCGAGCGAAAATTCGTCGCCGGCAAGCCACTTCCACCCTTCCAGCACCTGGTCGATACCGGAGAAGCAGTCCTCCAGAATCCGCGTGGAGTTCGCCACTCGGTCAGGGGAAAGGCCGTCGGCGGAAGAATTTTCCTCGTGAAACTGGAGCAGTTCCTCGTTGTCCTGCAACCCCTTGTAAATCGCAAGTTCGGCCTCGCTCTTGGCCATGCGTTGGCCTAGACGGTGGGCAAACATGTAGGTCTTTACGTGGATGTGGTTGTCGGCGGCGGTGCGCATCCAGCGCGCCACGGTCTCGATGCGCGCCGCGTCGCGGGTGGGCTTGAGGCGCGGCTCGGGAAACGTCTCGTCGAGGTATTCGATGATATCGGTGGATTCGATGATCACCACGCCGTCGTGGACCAGGGTGGGCACCAGGCCCCTGGGGTGAATGGCGAAATATTCCGGAGTGACGTTTTCGGCTTCGTGCAGGTTCAGGTGATGGCTGGTCCAGGCCAGGCCCTTTTCCTCCAGCGTCATCCGCACACGCATGGAGCAGTTGGACTGGCTGAAATGGTACAGGTGAAGCCCGCGGAATTCTGTGACGTCCTTGTTCTTCGGTGTGATGATGCCCATGGGTTGCGCCGTGCGGTGCCAGGTAGAACGAATCCGAATTATATTGGATCGCCGATGACGGTTTCGTAGGCGGGGGTACGGGTCACCTGCAGACCCTCGGCGGAACGCACCACCAGGAGCGCGGCGATACCCTCTCGCTCGGCCAGCTCGTACCCCTTCGCCGGGCCTAGCACAAGCAGCGCGGTAGCCAGGGCGTCGGCCATGGCCGCGGTTGAATTCACGACGCTGACCGCGGCTAAGTCATGGGATACGGGCCAGCCGCTGCGTGGGTCCAGGACATGGGAGTAGCGCCTGCCTTCATGCTCGAAGTAGTTTCGGTAGTCTCCCGACGTTGCGATGGCCGAGTCCCGCATAGGGACAACCCCGGCGATGCCGGATGCGTCCGGGCTTTCGACACCGACGGTCCAGTCCCGCCCATCCGCCCGTCGACCGCGGGTTCGCACTTCTCCGCCGATTTCCACCAGGAAAGCCGTGAAGCCGGCTGCGGCCAACAAGTCCCAGATTTCGTCGACAGCGTACCCTTTCGCGATGCCGGAAAAATCCAGTTGAATGCCGGGCCGCGTGCGCCGCACCGAAGGCGGCGAATGCCGCCAACCGAGATGCGAGAACCCCGTGGCCTGCAGATGTCGCTCCAACTCCGTCCGCTCCGGGACCTGCCCGCCCTCGCCACCGGCACCGAATCCCCACAGCTCCACAAGCGGTCCCACCGTGGGATCGAACGCGCTGCCGGTGAGTTCGCTGGCCGCGGCGGCCAATTCGAGCACTTCCAGGAAGTCCTGCGACACGCCGGTCCAGTCTTCTCCCGTACTTGCGTTGAACCGGCTGACCTCCGAATCCGGACGGTAGGTCGAGAACAGGTATTCCAACTCGTCGAGCCGCGCTGTCACCTGTTGCCTCAGCACTTCCGGAGAAATCCCGGAGCGGCTGGGAGGCTCGACGACCCTGATCGAGTACGACGTCCCCATGGTCTGGCCGCGCAGTTCGATCGTTTCGGGCCCGGCGGAACAGCCGGCCAGCAACAGTGGGACCGCCAGGCAGGTCAATCGGGGCGACGGTGATGTCGATGTCGGGCGGAGAGGGTTCACGCCGTTATGGTACCAATCCGGTGTTCGAGAGGTTGTTCGAGGGGGTGTTCGAGAGGGGTGTTCGAGAGGGGTGACGGGATGATGCGCGTTGGTATTTTCATGTAAACTACAAATTACTCATGAGTAATTTGAAATAAAGGTGATTTTACTAATATAATCGCCGGGCCGCTTGCAGCGTTGGCCCTGCGGCTGGAGCCATGATCATGAGGCGTGACAAGGGACCGATACCCCGCTACGTCGAGGCGCCGCTTCGTGATGACCTCCTGCGAAAAATGGTGTTTCTCGGCGGGCCCAGACAGGTCGGAAAGACCACGCTGGCGCTCGGCCTTTTGGGAGCCGGCGGGATCAGGCATCGAGGGTACCTGAACTGGGACGACCCGCGTGCCCGCCACTCGCTTCTACGCGGCGAACTGCCGGGCGGAGAGTCCCTGCTGGTGCTGGACGAGATCCACAAGTATTCCCGCTGGCGCAATCTCGTGAAGGGACTCTATGACACCGAGGGCGACCGAACTGCGTTTCTGGTCACCGGTTCCGCGCGCCTTGACCACTATCGCAAGGGGGGCGATTCGCTCCAGGGCCGCTATCACAACTATCGCCTGCACCCCTTTTCCATGGGTGAAATGGCATCGACGTCTTCGGATGACCTGGAAGCGTTGCTCCGGTTCGGAGGCTTTCCCGAGCCGCTTCTTGCCGGGGATACGAGGACTTGGCGCCGTTGGCAGCGGGAGAGGATGTCGAGGGTCGTGTACGAGGATCTGCGCGATCTGGAGCAGGTGCGCGACGTTTCGCTGGTCGAACTGTTGGCGGAGGCCCTCCCAGAACGCGTCGGTTCACCGCTCTCAATACGGAGCCTTTGCGAAGATCTCCAGGTGGCGCACCAGACCGTCGCCCGTTGGATCGGCATTCTCGAGAACTTGTACGTCTGCTTTCGAATTCCACCATTTGGGGCGCCTCGCATCCGCGCCGTCAAGAAGGAGAACAAGCTGTATCTATGGGACTGGTCACAGGTACCGGGGCGCGGCGAACGGTTCGAGAATCTCGTGGCCTGCCAGTTGCTCAAGTACTGCCACTACCTTGAAGATACGCAAGGGCACCGAATGGAACTTCGCTTCATTCGCGACACCGACCGGCGCGAAGTGGACTTTGTCGTCCTGCTCGACGGCGACCCGCAGTTCGCGGTTGAATCCAAGGCTGGCGACCGAGCGCCGAGTCCGGCCATCGCCTACTTCCGGCAACGCACCGGTATCAGCCATTTCTACCAGGTCCACCTCGGAACACGAGACCATGTTTCGTCCGGGGTCCGGGTGCTGCCGTTCGGGACCTTTTGTCGTGTACTTGGAATGCCGTGAGCGGGGCAGTTCAGCGATTTGCCGAACCTGCCCTCGAACCACCCATAGATTCTGCGGATGAGCCCAAACTGCCAGTACCTAATCCGGCAATAGACGAATCATCGGATTCCGAAAGTAGACACGGCTGTCAGGGCCCACGGCCTCCAGGCCGATCGTGCCCCGTTGGAGTCTGGCCGGTCCTTCCACATCCGCAGGTTCGGTGAATTCGTTGACCGTCTCATCATTCACTTTGACCGTTACGTTCTTGCCATCAACCTTGATGTAGTAGCTGAACCACTCGTTATCGCCGTGTGGGGCAGTCTCTACCTCGTTCACCCCAACCAGGCTACCGGTCCTGCTCTCACCAGCCCTGCTGGCGTTAATCTGAGCTTCATATCCAGAGGCGGGAGTTCCCTCCTCTTCGTAACGGGTATGGAAATAGACCCCTGAAGCCGACCCCGGATAGGTATAGGCATCCACCTTGAATTCAAAGTTCTTGTAATATCCGCCAGCGATCGGACCGTCATAGAACAGATTTCTTTGATCTCCCTCGACAATCAGGGTGTTGCCGTCAAGTCGGAACGATTCTCCGGCCGAGGTATTGTCGACGGTCGGCCAGTCCATCTCCGTATCAAGTCGCCCATACCAGGCGGCCGACGTCCAATTGACAACACCGCCGCTTTCAATCCAACCGTTGAGTGTATTGTCCAGGAGAGAGATCCACCCAAGTCCCCTTTCTCCTTCGTATCCCGTGGCAGGCGAACCATCCTCTTCAAGGTGTCCAGCCGCCCAGAGCACGCCCGATGCAACAAGATTCAAATTCGCATCCGAGCCCATCGAATCATTATGATGCCCTAGTGAGCTGGTGAAAACTCGAACGCCTTGATATTCGTGTATCCAGGCTGTTTCAGTATAGGAGTGTGTCTCCACCGAATAGGCATGAGTCAACGGTGTGGCATTGTCATGTAAATCAACGATCAGATATAACTCGCCTGTAGGTGTCCGCCAGGAAGGAGGATAGTGCCTCATGATCGGATGGTGCGGCTCCAGTACCTCTATCGTGTACGGAGAGGTATTGGGATGATTTTCTTTCTCGTGAACGTATGAAACAGCACCGGTAAAATCCCACCAGTCATCCGCTGCACCGTCCATTGCATATTGATAAAGATGGATGGGGCAATGAAGCATCACGGCAGGAACTTGATGCTCGACGTGCTCGGCTATTATTCCTCTAACATAGGCTCCATCTTTTACTTGAAGGTTGCAGTGATTGTAGATGACAACGTCGAACTCTGCCGCCCAGTCATCCTCCAAATGGCGGGAAAAATGGAAATCGGTTGATTCCATGGTGATCGTGTCCGCGCCTTCATAGTCCGTCGTAATTTCGATGTTTGCGAGGCGTTCCAACAGCCCAACTTCAATCTGGTCCTTTTGTGTTGCATAATCGTGCCAAGGACCTCCGCCGGTAATCATCAAGATTCGCAAAGGATCTGTGTTCTGGGCTCCGGCGTATTGAGGCAAGATGCCGGAAACAAGCAGCGAAATACCGGAAAGGAGTATTCCTTTAAATATACTTGTAGGCGTATTCATTTATTGGGTCCTCGATCTTGTACCGTAGAATTGAGTCACATCTTCGTCTATTTCTGATAGTTCACAAAATACACAGCTAGGGCGTTACACGCAACCCGTATCCGCCAATCCGAGTCACTACGCGCGCCACGCCGCTTCAGCGGAGCATGCCAACGCATCGGCCATCGATCGGCAACGGGCGATGTCGTGGGGCGCAACGCCTCGCGCGTGTATTTGCCATCGACATCGCGGCCTGCCGCCCATGCGGCAACAGCTTGCGGTGTCATGCTTCCGGTTTTGTCGGGGTAAGCTACCTTATACCTTATCTTCTGTTCGGTGCCACTCAGTTCTGTGCTTGGCAATACTGCCCGATAAAGTTCTCGTGATCCGGCAGCCTGGCGAGATTGTGGTTTACGAAATCACTCAGCTTCTTGAGCTCTCGCTTTAATGCTTCCGGTGGCAATATACGGCCTGCACCGTGTCGATGTTTCGGGAACAAACCCTGACCAATCATCACCTGAACCCAGGAGTGCGAGCGAAACAAATTTACCCAATCCGGCCACACATGGCCATTTTCCTTGAAGATTTCCATGCGGTGAGCGAGGTTGTCCGGGATATCCATGGTACGATAATAATTCCAGAATTCACTGTCATCCCGTTGCGTCTGCTTGTAGTGCAGGATAATAAAATCGCGCACTGCCTCCCACTCAATCCGGGCTTCACGATTATAGTGATCGGCCAGCGGTGTCATTGAACCCGAAAACGGGAAGAGCTTCATCAGGCGTATCAGTGAAGTGGTAATCAAGTGAATGCTGGTCGATTCAAGCGGCTCAAGAAAGCCACTCGATAAGCCAATGGCAACACAGTTTTTGTGCCACGCTTTCTTTCGGAAGCCGGTCTTGAATCTCAGGAGGCGGGGTTCGGTGATGGTCTTTCCGGTGATATTGCCGAGCAAGGTTGCACGGGCATTGTCGTCGGAACAGAATCGGCTGCTGAAAACGAGGCCATTGCCGGTGCGGCTTTGAAGGGGGATACGCCACTGCCACCCGGAGGAGTGTCCAATGGCGCGTGTATAGGGGGGAGGCGGCTCGGTACTTGTCGTCTGCACTGCCACAGCGCGGTCGGCAGCCAGCCAATGGCTCCAGTCCTCGTATTCGACATCCAATGCACCGTCAATGAGCAGACCTCTGAAGCCGGTGCAATCAATAAAGAAATCACCGGCGACCCGTCTGTCATGCTCCAACTCCAGCGATCGGATATAGCCCGTCACCGGATCAACGTTAATGTGACTGATCTTGCCTTCGACTCGCCGGACGCCGAGTGATTCGCTTTTTTTTCGCAAAAATCCGGCGTAGGCTGTTGCGTCCAGGTGATAAGCGTACGCCAGTGGCGTCTCACCGACCTTTACTGCGAATTTGCCGGCCTTTGCGGCCTTCAATTCAAGGCAATAGTCCTCCAGGCTGCCGCCAAAGCCATTGGCATGCGCTTCCATCCAGTACTGATGGAACCCCGCCATCCAGGTACTCTGTCCGGAGTTGCCGAACGAGTGAATGTAGCTATCACCTTGCGCGCCCCAATGGTCAAAAAAAATGCCGAGCTTGAAGGTTGCCTTTGTCGCGCGCATGAACTCTCGCTCGTCGACTTTAAATATTTGGTGAAAGTTGCGGATAGTGGGAACAGTCGCCTCGCCGACACCCACGGTACCGATCTGGTCGGATTCGACCAGGGTGATTTCGAGCAAGCTACCAAGTCGCGTGACCAGGCTGTAAGCCGTCAACCAACCGGCCGTTCCGCCACCGGAGACGATTACGCGAATTTTTTCCTCCATCAATGATTCTCTGGAGAGTGAACGATTCAGGTCTTGCTGCCACTGCGCGCAGCCTGCGCGCCGACCAGACCCATCAGGTCTGCGGTGCCCGAGAACGGGGGCTGAATCAGAGCGATGCTGGTCATATGAGCGGTCTTCCTTGAAGTGAGCATATCACGCGGGCAGGGTGCCGTAACGCTGGGTGGGTGGTACACGGACGGAACGTATTGTTGCGTATATGCTACAAATTTGGGTGCGAATTTTGGCAGTTGCCAGGAGCTTGTTTCATCTGTCTACGGGTTTCCACGGCTCAAGGGTTTCCTGACCATGCGGAAGTGTGCTAAATTCAGCAGATCGATTCGATTTCGCCTTTATGCATGCTGGCGCGTGCGGCGGGCGTGTCGTTGATTACGACTGGAGGAGAACCAAAGATGGGTGACATTAAAACCACGATGCAAAAGACAAAACTGGCTACCGCCGTATCGGCAGCCCTGTCCATTATGGCCGGCCAGGCGAGTGCGCAGCAGAGCGGTGACGGCATCGAGGAGATCGTGGTCACGGGCATACGCGGCAGTTTGCAGGCGGCCATGGATATCAAGCGCGAGTCTTCAGGAGTGATGGACGCCATTTCCGCGGAAGATATCGGCAAGTTCCCCGACACCAACCTGGCGGAATCGTTGCAGCGCGTTACCGGTGTGTCCATCAACCGCGTCGAGGGCGAAGGGTCCGAGGTCACCATTCGCGGCTTCAGTGGCGCCTTCAACATTGTGACCCTGAATGGCCGCCAGATGCCTGCGGCCAACTCCACGCCTGGCTTCTTCGGCCTCAACAACAACCGTGGTGGCAGCGGCCAGTCGCGCTCCTTCGACTTCTCGAACCTGGCGTCCGAGGGGGTATCGGGCCTGCAGGTATACAAATCGGGCCGTGTCGGGGTGCCGTCCGGCGGACTTGGCGGAACGATCAATATAGAAACCATCCAGCCCTTGGAATCGGCAAACCAGTTTTCCTTCGGCGCCAAGGCCCTCCAGGACTCCGGCCGCGACGGCGTGACGCCGGAAATAAGCGGTCTGGGCAGCTGGACGAACGATGCGGGAACCTTCGGCGTGTCCGCCTTCGGTTCCGTCCAGGAACGCGAATACTCGAATCGCACGGCGATTACCGGTGGCTCGGGCGGGATCCAATGGAGGTTCCCCTTCAATCAGAACATCAGCGCCTACCAGAACGCCACCGTGATCAACCCACCCGGCCCCGATCAACTGACCGGCTTCCCGAATTCCGCGACCTACACGTACAGCGAGGGATCGCGCGAGCGCACCAACGGCATGGTGACCCTGCAGTGGGCGCCCTCGGACCGCATGACCATAACCGCGGATGGAATGTTCGCACAGAATGATCAGAGTACATGGAATATTGGCGATCTACCCTTCTGGGTCCGCCAGTTCGATTTTGTCGTCTTCGATGACCACCCTGCGCTCAGCCTCCCGGACTGGTTGTCCGAGCCGCTCGTGGCCGGCGCTGGCAGTGATTTAAGCCAGTCGGGCAAGGAGCTCCCTTTCCGGAATGGCTTGTTCGAGTTGCGAGACAAGTTGTCTTCGTTCGGCCTCAATTTCGACTATCAGATCAATGACTCGTTGACGTTTAACGTCGACGTGTCCAATGGCAGTACGTCCGCCGGCGGCAATCACCCGAGTGGCTCTATCTATGAAGCAGTCTCCCTCGGCGGTCAGGCGGTCGCTGCCCACATCGTGGACTACCGCACTGAGATACCCAACGTCATCCAGGCCATCGCGGATGGTTCGGGCCCCACCAGCGCCATGGTCGGTGATAGGCTGGTTACCTTCCCCGGCGGCAATGCGAACGGCATCATGGAAAAGTCGGATCTTGGTGCCCAGTGGATCCTGCAACAATTTGGTGAACAGGAAACCAACATCGACCAGGCCCAGATAAAGCTTGAGTTCGACAACGGCGGTCCGGTCAGGGCAAATTTCGGCGCGGGCTTTGTCGACCACGAAATGCACAGGACCATCGAGAATTACCGGGACGCAATCGGTGACTGGAACACTTTCTACATTGGCGATGTCGTAACGCTGCTGGGAGAAGATGCCATCGAATCCGTATGCATCAGCTGCCAGTTTGATGACCACGACAATCTAATCCTGTCGACAGACGAAATTGTCGCGGATTTCACCGCCGCCGGCGGAACCGTAGCCCCGGGCGCCAGTCTGCGGCTCGTGGGTCAGGAGGCGTTCTTTGTCGACCCGCTGGCGTTAGCGGAGGCCTATGACGGCTTCGTCGAAGTCCGCGGGAGAAGATTCGACAAAGACAACCGAGGCTTCAACAGCAGATCGGATAACCTCATCAGCGAAGACGTCGTGTCGCTTTACGGCGAGGGGATCCTGGATGGCGAAATCGCCGGCAGGCCGATGCAGGTTGTGGCCGGGCTGCGTTGGGAGCAGACGGAGGTCGAATCCATAGCGGTGCAGTCGATCCCTCTGTACAAGGAATGGACATCGGACAACGACCACGCCACGGTATTCAGCACGGAACCAGAGGCTGTGACGCAGACGTTCAGCTATAACAACTTGCTGCCGAGCCTCGATTTCTCGGTGGATGCAACCGATAACCTGAAAGCGCGCGCCTCGTTCAGCAAAACCATCGCGCGCGCGCCGTATGGCAGCATGTTCGTCGATACCAATGCCGGCAATCCGGGCGGTGTGACGTACCTGGGTGCCGTCGCCACCGGTAGCAGGGGTAACGCGGAACTGTTGCCGCTGGAGTCCGACAACTTCGACCTGTCGCTGGAGTACTACTACGGCGAGGGCAGTGCCTTTACGGTCGCCTTCTTCGACAAGTCGGTAAAGAACTTTGTCGGTAACGAGCAGGTAACGACAAACCTGTTCGGCCTGCGTGATGTTACCAGCGGGCGTCCGGGCACACGCTCGGGCCAGGCCGTAGCGGAATTGGAGGCACGTGGTTACGGCAGGACCGAGACAAACCTCTTCACTATGACCGCCATCCTCGATAATCCGCAGGATTTTCCAGGGGGTGCCGATGAATACATCGATCCCACTGAGCCTGGGGGTGCCGACCTGTCATCTGACGTCGCCAGCAGGTATGATATCCAACCCAATTCAGACGATCCATTGTTGGACTTTATCGTCCAGCAGCCCACGAACCAGGCGAGCGCCAATATCAACGGCCTGGAATTGAACTGGGTGCACTTCTTCACCGGTAACCTCAATGGCTTCGGTTTCCAGGCCAACGCGACCTTTGTCGACGGAGATATCGGCTACGATGTGTATGCCAACCCGAACGAAGAGGAGCAGTTTGCTCTGACGGGCTTGTCGGACTCTTGGAATCTCGGAGCCTTCTACGAGAATGATCGGTTCAGTGTGCGTTTTCACTTCAACAACCGCGGTAGATTTCTGGCCAACACTAACGTCGGCCAACGCATTCCGCGGTTTGTTGACGAGTTCGCGCAGCTTGACTTCAGTGCCAGCTATGCTGCCATGGATAATCTGACCATATTCCTGGAGGGCATCAACCTTACGGACGAACCGATCATCTTCCGTGGCCGTACAAATAAACAAGTGCAGTCCTACCAGGAAGGCGACATGCGCCTCTACCTGGGTGCGCGGTACGCTTTCGCGAGATAGCAGTCGGCGAGACCAGAAGCAGGCGCAGGTACTTGGGTACCCACCGGCATTTCATGTCGGTGGGTGCTCTCGTTTTGAGGGGACGAGCGCTTGATGGCCGATGGAGAAGCGCAAATTATGGCGCTGGAGCGCGAGTGAACCACCAGTCGATTCGCGGTTGGAAGGCGACGCTCAATCAATTCTTCGCTTTTGTCGACGATCAGGCGCCAATCTGAATTGATGCTTCCTCTCCTGTTTCCCGCAAGATCAAAAGGAAAGAATCTATGCATGCGGAATCTACAACGAATGTTGACCGGGATAAATTGTTTTTGGGTATCTGCATGGCTTTGCTGCCAACCGCGTTCTCCTTTATTCTGGTAAGCAATATTCTGAACCAGCTCAAGACCGAATTCATCCTTACCAATGCGAATGTTGGGTACATTGGTGGAGCGGCACTCTGGGGGATGTCCGTTTCCCTGTTGACGATTGGCCCCTTTCTGGAAAAAATCGGCTTGAAAAAAGCGACGGTAGGTGCTTTTGTGGGGCACCTTTCCGGTGTGACCCTGTTTCTGATCGGTTACTTTTTTGCCGGAGATCCTGTTGCATTCTGGATTCTATTCCTGGGAGCCATTGGAATGGGGTTCGGTAATGGAATGATTGAGGTTGCCGGCAATCCATTGACCGCCGCCCTGTACCCGGACAACAAAACGACAAAATTGAATCACTTCCATGGGTTTTACATGGGGGGGCTTGTCCTTGGGGGATTAATTGGTTGGGGAATGTCCCAGATTGGGTCGATAGGATCCATCAATATTGGCCATTGGACCGCGCAAATAGCAATTGTATATATTCCCATACTCATTTATGGATGGTTGCTTTTTCCAAGAAAATTCCCAAAAACAGAAATCGCGGAAGCAGGTGTTCCTGTCAGAGAGATGTTTCACTATACCTTTACCAGCCCCAAGGTACTGGGTCTCATTGCGCTGATGGTGTTCACGCTTGGTATGGAGATGGGGCCCATGCGCTGGATACCCGATGTGCTTCAGGCGGCCGGACTACATGGTATGTTGGTGTTGGTCTGGATTAGTGGATTGATGTTTGTCTTGAGAATGTATGCTGAGCCCTTTGTAGAGAAATTCTCTCCCACAGGAATGCTTTTGGGAGGGTCCTTTTTGACCTTCATCAGCCTTTTGCTGTTCAGCTATGTAGAAACAAACATTCTCACGTTGATGATTGCCGGTGCCTTTTTTGCCATCGGCATCGCTTTCTTTGTGCCTAACATGATTGGGTTGATGAGTGAGCGCTTCCCCAAGTCAGGGTCGCTGGGTATCGTGTTGTTGATCGGAATGGGATTTGTGGGGGGAGGAATTACCAATGCCATCATGGGAGTGGTTGCTGATGGGTACCTTCCCAATGCGTTGGACGAACAATCTACGGTTCAAATACTGGAGGAAGTGGAACAGCAGTTCCCGGAGTATCTGGATGCCGCGCGTCAAGCGAGGGGTGATCCGGAGGCGGTTGCGCAATTGGGGTATCGGGAAGCCGATATTCAAAATATCTTGGAAAGAACAGAGAGCGCTCTTGATTACTATCGTCAAAATGACCAGTTTCAAGGGGCCGCAACAGGGAATGCGCTTCGGGCTTTGATAAATTCCGGTATGCCTCAGGAAGCACAGCTTATTCAGCAGGCTTCCGCGACATTGCGACCTGCGGACAACTATGGAGGGCGTATGGCATTTCGATGGATATCGCCGATACCAATTGCAGTAGGATTTATATTTATAGTGTGGTTTATCAGGGATTATCGTAAGGGTGGGTATAGAGTAGAGCACCTGGAACGAAGGCGGGCCGTATAGTGAATATTGCAATTGTAGGATTGGGGTTTGGAGCGGAGTTCATTCCGATTTACCAAAAGCACCCTCATGCGAATATGTATGCAATCTGCCAACGTTCGGACCAAGCTCTTAATGAAGTGGGGAATGCTTTCAATATCGAACCGAGTCATCGGTATGGCTCGTATGAGCAGCTACTGGAAGATACGAAGATAGATGCTGTTCATATCAATACGCCCATTCAGCTCCATGCGGAACACACGTTGATGGCTCTGCGTGCGGGCAAACATGTTTCCTGTACGGTACCCATGGCAACAAGCATTGAGGATTGTCAGGAAATTGTGGAAACGGTCACAGAGACGGGATTGAAGTACACGATGGCAGAGACGGTTGTTTACAGCCGCGAATATCTGTTTGTAAAGGAGCTTTACGAAAAAGGGGAATTGGGGAAGATTCAATATCTGCAGGCCAGCCATCCCCAGGACATGGAGGGCTGGCCTGACTATTGGCAATATATGAAACCCATGCACTACGCGACTCATGTCGTCAGTCCCGTTCTTGCGCTTACTGACAAGGAGGCAGAATACGTGTCGTGTTTCGGTTCGGGAACAATCAGTAATGACCTTGCCGAAAAGTCGGGTTCCCCATTTGCGGTGGAAACATGCCATATCAAGTTAAGGAATTCTGACTTGACCGCTCATATATATCGTTCGTTGTTTGATACGGCGCGTCAGTATCGAGAAAGCTTCGACGTCTACGGATCCAGGAAGTCCTTTGAATGGCCGCTTGTTGAAGGGGAGGACCCGGTTCTTCATACGGCAAAGAAACCCGAGCCGGAAATACCCGAACGCGTCAAGGTACCGGATTATGGACATCTGTTACCGGAAGAGATCCGCGAGTTTACGCAAGAAGGGGTGTATGATGCAGATGAGCATGCACACCTGTCATTCATCCAGGGGGCCGGCCACGGAGGCTCTCATCCACACTTGGTAAATGAGTTTGTCGACTCCATTGTCAACGATCGCGATCCTTACCCCAATGCGGTCCAATCGGCAAACTGGACATGTGTTGGCTTGTTGGCACATGAGTCAGCCATGGAAGGTGGAGTCATAAAAAGACTTCCTGACTTCACATTGTCAGAAACATAGAAATTTGGAATTATCTGTTATTCGAGCATAACGGAACGAGGCCACGAACTGATGAAAAAACAATCCCATTTGTCTTCTTCCCTGACCCTCCTTTCTGTCCTGATGGCATTCGGTTGCCTGAATGGCGTCACATCGGCCCAAACCGAATCCTCTGGTCAAAAAAGCAGACTGAATAATTTTGTCGATTGGGCTACATATCGTGGTGACCAGGAAGGAACGGGATACTCATCGCTGAGCCAGATTACAACTGAAAATGTTCAGTTGCTGGAAGAAGTATGGACTTATGATACAAGGAATCTTGTACGGCCGGGGATGTCATCCAACCCAATCATCATAAATGGAGTGATGTATTTTGCTGATTCAGAATTGAATCTTGTTGCCTTGGATGCGGCAACTGGAGAAGAACTCTGGCTGTTCGATCCGTCTGAACACCATTCAAGAGGAGATGGTCTCTCCACTGGAATTATGAGGGGGGCGGTGTATTGGGAAGATGAGGAAGGCAACAACTCGAGAATCTTCCACCTTACAAGGGATCTTGTGTGGGCAGTTAACCCAGATGACGGTTCTCTTATCGAGTCGTTTGGTAACGGCGGGTACATTGACCTTAAGGAGAACCATGTATGGCCTGCTCACTTGCTGGTTGACAAGATAACAAACACCTCACCTCCCGTGGTCTATGATGACCACCTGATTTTGGATTCAAATGTTTCGGAGGGCAGGGAAGAACCCCCTGGTAACATCAGATCCTTCAACACAATGACAGGGGAGTTCGAATGGCGTTTCCACACCATTCCCTTGGAGGGGCAGCAAGGATATGAGACGTGGGACTGGGAAGACAACATGATTTACGGTGGCGCCAACTCCTGGGGTGGGTTTACCGTTGATGAGGTAAGAGGCTGGGTATTTGCCGCTACAGGTTCGGCCACTGGTGGAATTCATGGTGGTGGTGGCGCGAGGCCCGGTGAAAACCTCTTTTCGAACTCCGTTTTGGCCATTGATGCAGAGACTGGAGAATTGCAATGGCATTTTCAAACGATGCACCACGATATCTGGGATTATGATATAGCTCCTGCACCAATGTTGGCTACCATTACGCAAAATGGCGAACAAAGAGATGTGGTCGTGCAAACAGGGAAACAGGGAAAGGTATTTGTATTTGACCGAGATACCGGAGAGTCTCTGTTCCCCATTGTAGAGAAGCCGGTACCGACAGAGGCGGCACCCGGTGAGGTTGCCTATCCGACTCAACCATGGCCTTTAAAACCTGATCCGCTGGTACGAACGTCATTTTATGAATCTGACTTGACCACTATTACACCGGAGTCTCATCAATCCGCATTGGAGAAATTCAAGACACTGAGAGCCGGACCGATGTACACGCCTCCTAGTCTTGAAGGTACTATCGTACAACCCGGAATTCACGGAGGAAATGAATGGGGTGGTCCGGCATTTGATCCGGAAACAAATATAGCCTATGTAAACGTGAATGACTTCCCATTTATACTGACGCTGGATC
Organism: Candidatus Rariloculaceae bacterium; assembly: GCA_965221035.1. Classification (GTDB taxonomy): domain Bacteria; phylum Pseudomonadota; class Gammaproteobacteria; order Steroidobacterales; family Rariloculaceae; genus UBA6522. The sequence goes on along the minus strand of OZ244860.1, from coordinate 971,033 downwards.
TCATTCCACCTGATCAGGTCGCGGGTGTGACGGACCAAGGCAGGACAATATACATGGCAGATTGTGCGTTTTGTCATGGTGCTGAACGAGAGGGAGGGGTAGCTGTCGCTCTTGATAATTCATCTCTCAGCTCTGAAGAACTGAGAGATGTCATTTCAAATGGTGTCAATGCGATGCCCGCCTTTCCTTCCTATGGGGAAGAGGAATTGGACAGAATCGTAGCCTATCTTGAAAGTGAACCTGGTGAAACAACGTCTACGTCCGATATCGATTTAAGTAACGAAGGTTTGACATGGAGTGGAGGCGAGGGCGAATTACAGTGGTCCACGTCAACACCGCAGTACATACCTCAATTGGACTATTTCACTGACCATATGGGCTACCATGCAATTAAGCCACCTTGGGGAAAACTCGTAGCGGTTGATGTAGCGATGGGTGAAATAAAATGGTCGGTCCCACTCGGAGAATACCCCGGGTTGGTGGAAATGGGTATTCGACAGACGGGCGCTGAAAACTTCGGCGGGATGGCTGTTACAAGCGGTGGGTTGATCTTTATCGCTGCAACAGAAGATAACCGGTTCAGAGCATTTGACAAAACCAACGGTGAGCTATTGTGGGAATTTGAGATGGATTCACCAGGCTTTTCAACTCCCTCCACTTACGAGATTGATGGCAGACAATATGTTGTGATAGTGGCAGGCGGCGGCGGCGGTCGTTTTCGTTCGCCTGTAACACAGGATATTGGAAGGAGGGTTCATGCGTTTGCCCTGCCAGAAGGGATGGTCCAATAATGATGAGCGGTATTTCAGAATATTAGGCCCCTCATGATCCGGATCCGTGCTCAGAAGTTCGGGACCATTGTCTACACTGCGGTGCAATGGTTTGAACATGTGGGTGAGCTGGCTTCAGAGGTAAGGAACGAACCATGGTTCGAGGAGGTTCTGTAATGAACAAGTTCGCGCATATGGAGAAAGACACAGCTCGTGCAATTATGGTGGCACTGCTTTCTGTAGGGTTTGTGGCCCATCATGGTATCGCCGCCTCGCAGAGTGACGATCCAATCGAAGTACTCATGATTACCGGTGGGGGGCCTTTCCACGACTACTATACCCAAAAGAGACAGCTGGAGGAGGGGCTGACCGATCGCATCGGAAATATCGTGTTTACCATTGACCATAACGAAGGTGAAAGTAAACAGGATATGAATTTCAAGCACGAAAGCCTGTTAAACGATGAGTGGGCGCGGCAGTTCGATCTGGTGTTATACAATAACTGTAATCTTGATATGGGCGATGCTGAACATGTTGAGCAGATCATGAACGCCCATGCCGAGTACCAGGTACCAGCCGTACTGTTGCACTGCCCGATGCACTTGCATCGGACGACTACCACGGCATGGTACGACTTTACAGGAGCCGTCTCCTATCAGCACGAAGTCGAGCGGCTCCCGTTTACCATAGAAGTGCTCGAACCGAATCATCCGATCATGGTCAATTTCCCCGGGACCTGGCGGACTCCCGAGGGAGAACTGTACATGCCGATCGAGTTGAAGGACAACGCCACGCCGCTGGCACGTGCCTACAGCACGGAGGCCGCTGAATTTTTCCCCATAGCCTGGACGCACGAATACGAAGGGGTGCGGGTGTTTGCCAGCACGCTGGGTCACCACACTCCAACCATGGGCGCGGACGTGAATTTGAATATGGTGGCGGCCGGCCTGCTGTGGGCAGCCGGCAAGCTTGACGACAATGGGCACCCGTCGGAAGGTTATTCCGGGGAACGGGGGTTGGGATGGAACTCCCTGCGGGATGGTGGGACCCTGAACGGCTGGCGTGACACCGAGACAACGAATTACGCTCAAATGGAGTGGTTTGAAGGAGTGGATGTCTGGCCCACAAGAATGAACATGGGTACCGTAGCCTTTCAACTTGTCCCCAATGAAGTGCATTCAAATGCCATTGTTGTGGAGGGTCCGCAGAGCTCCCTGTTCTATGCAGGGCCCATTGACGGTGGTGATTTCAGGAATTTTGAATTCAAGGTGGACGTCTATACCTACCCTGGGTCAGCTTCAGGGATCTATTTTCATACCCGTTACAAGGAAGAGGGACCTCCTACCTTTGGTTATGAAGCTCAGATAAACGCCAGCCGGGCCGGTGAGAGCAAGACCGGCAGCCTGATTGGGGCTAGCGAGGTGGAGACCGCCCCACACGGCGATAACGAATGGTTCAGCTACTACATCAAGGTGGACGGCAGGAACGTAACGGTCAAGGTGAATGATGAGACGGTCAACGAATTCACCGAGCCTGCAAGTGTAGGTGGACCGGCCAGACTCCACCGGGGCACGATCGGGCTGGAGTCCGTAGGCCCCGACAGCCGTGTCTACTTTCGGAACCCGATGATTCGCCTATTGCCGGATAACAAGTAGAGCAAGGCTATATTCGGCTATTGTTATTCTTGTGCGACTGCCAACAATAGCCCTTACCCATAATTCGAGTCGGCGAATCCGTACCGGCTGTCGCGGCGTGGCCGGCCGGTCGCCCCTATCCCTCGCGAAACGATGGACACGACACTCGGCATAGATCTCGGCACACAGGGCCTGAAAGTGGTCTTCTATGACTACAAGGCTCGCGAAGTCGTCGCCTCGGCATCCGCGCCGCTAGAAGTGATGCGTGATACAACCGGCCGGGCCGAACAGGAGGCGAGCTGGTGGCTGGTGGCATTGAAAAAGGCACTGCGGCAGGTCAGCGCAAGCGTTCGCATGTCGGCGCGTGCGGTCGCGGTTTCCGGGCAGCAGCATGGTTTCGTTCCGATGGATGGCAATGGCGAGGTCCTGCACGCGGTAAAGCTGTGGTGCGATACATCGACGCAGCAGGAAGCGGACGAGATCATGGAGGATTGCGGCGGCCGTGAGCGCTGCATCGAACTCGCCGGAAACCCCGTACTGACCGGCTACACTGCCCCGAAGATTCGCTGGCTGCGGAAACATCATCCGCGCAAGTACCAAAAAATGGCGCAGGTGCTGCTGCCGCACGACTACCTGAACTACCTCATGACGGGCCGAGCGGTGATGGAGTACGGTGACGCATCGGGCACGGCGTTGCTGGACGTGCGGAATCGTCGCTGGAGCCGCGAGCTGCTGCGGGCGGTCGAGCCGTCGCGGGACCTGGCCAACTGCCTGCCGGAACTGGTTGAACCCGGGGAAGTCATCGGGCATACCACGGCTTCGTTCTCACAACAGTTCGGCCTGACGGCCGGCATCCCGGTGGCACCGGGTGGCGGCGACAACATGATGGCAGCGATCGGCACCGGTAACGTCGTGCCGGGCCCGCTGACGATGAGCCTTGGCACGTCCGGAACGCTGTTTGCTTATGCAGATCGACCGATTGTCGACCCGCAAGGCAATATCGCGGCGTTTTGCAGTTCCACCGGCGGATGGCTGCCTCTCCTTTGCACGATGAACTGCACGCTCGCCACCGAGTTGATGAAACAGCCACTTGCCATCGACAATGCCGGTTTCGACGCAGCCATCGACGCCGTGCCGGCTGGTTCCGGCGGTCTGATCGTCCTGCCGTTCTTTACCGGCGAGCGTACACCAAACCTGCCGCGCGCCAGCGCGAGCGTGTTGGGGCTAAACCCGGAAAACTGTGAGAAAGGGCACCTGTTGCGGGCGACTGTCGAAGGTGCGACCTACGGGCTGCGCTTCGGACTCGACGAACTGCGCCGGTTGGGCATCGAGTCTTCGGAAATTGTGCTGACCGGAGGCGGCGCCAACAGTCGAACCTGGCGCCAGATCGTGGCCGATGTCTGCCGGCTGCCGGTGGCACGGCTCGCGCAGGACGAAGGTGCCTCGTTCGGTGCCGCGCTGCATGCCCTGTGGGTACTGGAACGCCAGGATGATTCCGGGCGAGGGATCGGCGACGTAACCCGCGAGCACATCGTGCAGCGGCCGGATCTCGCCTGCGTGCCCGATGAAGCCACGACCGATCGCTACGATGACGGCTACGCGGCCTACCGGCGCGCGGTGGCGGGCATGGCACCACTATTCGAAACAGACGGAGCAAGACCATGAGTTCGCGACCCTGGATTGGCAACCGCGAGTACTTTCCCGGCATTTCACGTATAGCCTACGAAGGCCCAGAGTCCGATAACCGTCTGGCATTCAAGGCCTATGATGCGGATCGCTTGGTCGGCGACAGGACCATGCGCGAGCATCTGCGTTTTTCCATCTGCTACTGGCACACGTTCTGCGCTGACGGTGCGGATCCCTTTGGTCCCGGCACGCGCCCCCACCCCTGGAATGAGAGCTCCGACCGGCTACAGGCTGCAGAGGAACGGCTTGACGCTGCGTTCGAGTTCTTCAGCAAGATGACGGTGCCTTACTTCTGCTTTCATGACCGCGACCTGGCTCCCGAAGGAGCGAGCGTGACCGAAAGCGAAAAAAACCTGCAGCACATGGTCGGGCGTGCCAAGGCACGGCAGGAGGAAACCGGAATCCGGTTGCTTTGGGGCACCGCGAACCTGTTCTCGCATCCGCGTTACATGAACGGCGCAGCCACCAACCCGGATTTCGATGTCGTCGCGCACGCGGGGGCCCAGGTCAAGGCGGCGCTGGATGCGACGGTCGAACTCGGCGGCGAGAACTATGTATTCTGGGGGGGGCGTGAGGGGTATTCCACACTGTTCAACACCGATACCGGCCGCGAGCTGGAACACATGGCGAGGTTCCTTGGCATGGCCCGCGACTACGGCCGCTCGATCGGCTTCAACGGCACGTTCCTGATCGAGCCCAAGCCGATGGAACCCATGTACCACCAGTACGACGTCGACGCCCAGACCGTCATCGGCTTTATCCGGCAGCATGGACTTGACGACGATTTCAAGGTCAACGTCGAAGCCAATCACGCCACGCTGGCGGGCCACTCATTCGCGCACGAACTCAGAATGTGCACTGATGCCGGCTTGCTTGGCTCGATCGACGCCAATCGCGGCAATCCCCAGAACGGCTGGGATACGGACCAGTTCCCGACCGACCTGTACGACACGGTGCAGGCGATGCTTGTCGTACTCGAAGACGGTGGCTTCAGGACCGGTGGTCTGAACTTTGACGCCAAGGTCCGGCGTGAATCGACCAACCTGGAAGACCTGTTTATCGCGCATATCGGAGCCATGGACTCCTACGCACGCGGCCTGCTCATCGCCCACGAGATCCTCGAGAACTCCTCGCTGGCTGATTTACGCCGCGAGCGCTATGCCAGTTTCGACAAAGGACAGGGCCAGGCATTTGCCCAAGGCCGGCTATCCCTGGAGGATCTCCGCGAACATGCCGCGAGACAGGGAGAGCCGCGCAAGCAAAGCGGCCGGCAGGAATGGGTCGAGAACGTCATCAATGACTTCATGTTTCGGGTAAATCCCTGAGCGTCTGGTGAAGCGGGTATCGTAATCTGTACAGGCACCAGGCAAGCGACACGATGGCGACGGACAGCTTGACGGAGCGTGTTCTGCGAAACGCCCGCGGCGACCGTGTCACGCTGCTGAATTACGGCGCGCGACTGACACGCATCGAACTGCGGCTGCCCGGTGGCATGCGCAACGTGATACTCGGTTATGAAGATCGCGCTGGTAACCTCACCGACCCTTACTTCATGGGCGCCACCGTCGGGCGTACCTGCAACCGCATCGCCGGCGCGCGCTTCAACCTCGGTGGTGTCGAATATCCGCTCGATGCCAACGAGGGGGAAAACCACCTGCACGGCGGTGCGGGCGGCTTTCACAACAGGTACTGGTCGATCGATGCGGCGGTCCCTGACGATACGGGGCGGTTTCGGTTCCAATCAGTGGATGGTGACCAGGGCTACCCCGGAACGCTCGAGGCGAGCGTCACATACCGCTGGACGGATGAACGCGAGCTGCTGATCCATCTCGAAGCTGAATCCGACCGGCCGACACATGTCAACATGACCAACCACGCCTATTTCAATCTCGCGGCCGGCGGTGCCGATGTACTCGAACATCGGCTGCAAGTTGCCAGCCACCAGATACTTGAGGTCAACGACGAACTGCTGCCGACCGGCGAACTCCTTGATGTCACCGGATCCGGACTGGACCTGCGCCAGCCGGCGGCGCTGCGTGATGTCATCGGGTCGCGTCACCCGTTGGTCGTGCGCGCCGACGGGATGGACTTCAACTATGTTCTGGGCGAATCCGGAGGCCGTGCCGAGCTCGAGAGCCCGAACGGCGACCTGCGCTTGCGAGTGACGACAACGTGCCCCGGGCTTCAGGTATACGGCGGGCAGAAACTTGGACCGCCGTTCGCGCCGCACCTTGGCCTGTGCCTTGAGCCCCAGCACTTTCCGGATACACCCAATCAACCCGCCTTTCCCGCCACCCTGCTTGTGCCGGGAGAGCGCTATTCCCAGACGACGCGCTACCGCTTTATTGCGGCAGATTCATAGCGGCCGAATGTCCTGGCTGCGGACAGGCTGTGCCTGTTCCCATTCCTCCTGGTCGACATTTCGAACCGTTTGGGTAAATACAAACGTCCCAAACTTGTTGCCGACCACCAGATCGATCAGCCCATCTCCATTCAGGTCTCCGCTTACCAGCCGCCGTCCGATGCCCGCCTGGTCGTCGATCAGGTGAGGAACGAATTCTGCCTGGCCATCCTGGCGCGTGAGCTGGAACCAATAGATCACCGGGGCCTGTCGGGACCCTGGGTCGCCGAAGTCGTGAGCCCGGTAGGTCTTTCCGGTCACAATGTCGTTCAGGCCGTCGCCATCGATGTCGGCAAGCTCTACCGCGTGGAGCTGTGAGAATTGAACACCATAAGGGTTGTCGGTATTCGTCTCCTCCTTGCTCAGAATAACGTGCTCCTGGAAGGTGATCGCATCTCCGGTACGGCTCTGTTCGAACCAGCTCAGGCCCCAACCATGAGCGTCCAGGCTCGTGATGACGTCGTTGAGCCCGTCGCCATTCACGTCATAGGCGTACATCTGGGCTCCCCCCCTCAAACCATCGAAAAGCCCGTCTCCCCCACGATCGGCGAAGGGGAAGGGGTGAAAAGCCCAATCCGGGTCGCCTTGCAGGGAGTCGGGTTGTTGCAACCATCCATCCCCGTGCAGAACGTCGGTGCGTCCGTCGCCGTCGACATCCCCGTAGCCCAGGCCGTGCGTGTAGTGATGAACCACCTCGTCGCTGGTCGAAATCGGGCGGAAGATCCAAGGTAGAGTCGGAGCTACCGGGTTCGGCGAGGCATAGCCGTAATGTCTGCTGTAGGCCATCAAAAGTTCAGGCACCCCGTCACCGGTGATGTCCACGAATTCAGGCGCTTCGTTGGCAACACGATCTATTACCAGGTGGCGCGCCCAGTGGTCCGGCTGGTCCGGGGCCGGCCCACTGAAGGAGTAGCCCGGGTTCTGGTACCAGAAAGCCTCGGTATTGGGAAGTCCCACCGTCAGGATATCGGGCCAGCCGTCCGCATTGAAATCAAGGACCCACGAAAAGAAATTGTCATTGGAGTAAATCGAATGATCGTTTGGAAGCCGCTTGGTCGGTGCCACCGCCGGATAGTATTCGTAACGGTGATTGAAATCGGGTCCCAGGAATATGTGTGGTCCGCTGACGACATCCTGGTGACCATCCTGATTGAAGTCGCCGAAATCGGCACCTTCCGACCAATAGGCGGGGGTCAGTTCCTGTTTTTCAAATTCACGAAGAACGAAGTCGTTTGCCTGGGCGCCGACCGTCAGGAACAAGTAGGTGAATATCAATGCTGCGACGTGCTGAATTCTGTTCATCTCAGTACCTCTGGTGTGAATCGTCAGTTGCTTAGCGGGTTCGGCCGCATCTGGAAGTGGAATACCTGGCCGGTTGTGCCTTCCCCGGTTTCCATGTGGAAGGGTGCGCGGCCGCTGAAGGAAGCCCAGATGCCCCGGCCTTTCCAGCCGGCGTCGGGATCGTCGATGCGCCCGTCCATCCACTTGGTATAGAAGCCCAAGGGGTAGGGCACGCGCATTCTCACCCACTCGCCGTCTCTGAGCACCAGCAAGGCGCCGCTCTGGTTGCCGGTGTTGATGGGGATATTATCCCCGAGACCCAGGGTGTTGAACTGGTCTACCCAGGTATAGTAGCTGCCTTCGGAACTGCCGGACCCGTCCAGGTTCCTGAATTGAGGCAGGGGCTCCGTGTGGAAGCTCCAGCCCTCGGGGCAGTGCTGACCGGTGGCCTGGGGACCGTTCAAGGGGCCTTCGCATTCGCGGCGGTCGAATCTGCCCATGTGGCCGCTGGCCAGGGCCACCCAGGCTACGCCATCGCGGTCGATGTCCATGCCTCGGGGGGTGAACCCCTCGATGGGGTCGCCGTTCTCATCCACCGGCAGCTCGTAGTACTCGATCAGGGCGGTCTCGCTGGGGTTGTCGCCCGGCTCCAGCCTGACCACGCTGCCGGGGTAGCCGAGCATGGACCCCCACACGGAACCGTCCGGCGCGGGAGCCACGGCGTAGAAGCTGCCGGGATCGATGCGTTTGTCCCTGGTGGGGTCCACGGCGTCGCCGGGTTCCACGTATTCCGCGTCTCGCACGCCGTTGCCGTTGATATCCAGGATCAACGGTGTCCATCCCTGGGAGGCCGCGGCGTCACCGGTTTCCAGGAATTCGTTCGCGTTCAGCCAACCGATCACCTCGCCACCGCCGCTGGTCCACAGGGTGTTGTCTGCATCCTCGGCGAACATCAGGTGGTGGGTGCCAAAGCAGGTATCGATGTGAGTGTATTCCCCGCTGGCTGGATCGTACACGCCCAACTGGCGTCCCGAGCCCTGCAAGGGGAAGACCTGGGCGGAGGGATGATCCGAGCCCGACCGACACCAGTCGGGGTTGTCCCTGCCACGCACCCGGGCGGTGATCCACACTCGGCCCTGTTCGTCCAGCATGGGGTTGTGCACGTTGGCCCTGGAATCCCAGATGGCCTCATCGCCCCAGTAAGGGGATTCCGCCAGGGAGGGACTGGAGACAGGGCCCGCTTCGGGGTCCATCATGGTCAATGGAATCTGATCCAGGGTGTGATTGACGGGGTCGAGCACCGGTATGTAGTCGGCGCTTTCTTCCAGCGCTCCGTAAATCTTGCCAAAGGCGTTGACGGTGGGATCGCGCCGGTCGGTGGAGACCAGGTCATGCAAATAGGCGGTGGGATCGGCCCAGTCCCATTGGGTGATGACCACATTGCGTTCCAATCCCTGGGGGCGGGCCGGCGCCGGCGGCAGTTCGCCGGCGGCGATGCGGTCGGTCCAGTCCGCGAACATGCGGATGGTGCCTTCCAATCCCAGGCCGGTCAGGGTGCGGACCATCCAGGCTCCCGCCTGACCGGACTGGATGCGGCGCAACCAGGCATCGGCGGAGGTTTCATAAGTGCTGAACAGGGCCGGTATTTCCCGCGTTGCCTGATTGCCCATCTGGTGGCAGCTCAGGCAGCTGCCGGAGGTGATGAGGCGGATATAGTCCGCCTGGTGCTCGACTTCCGGGCTGATGCCGTTACCCGCCGGACCGGTGCCGGGAAATTCGCTCCTGGCCGGAATTTCCAGCAGGGAGAACCAGTAGCCGGCCGGGTAGTAGTGCGCTGCCGCTGCTTCACTGGGGGCAGGCACCGCCATGAGGTCCAGATTGCCACCCGGAGAGGCCTGGGTTTTTTCGGAATCCACCAGGCCGTAACCGCGCACCCAGACATCGTAATCGGCCTGGGGCAGATCGGGAATGAGGAAACGGCCCAGGTCGTCCGTGACCACGATCTTGGCGTAGCGCGTCCCGAGATCATGGGTCTCGGCAATGACCCATACTCCGGCTTCAGGACCGCCCGGGCCGATCACGGTGCCGCCGATATCGTCACCTTCTGCTTGAACTCCGCTGGCGGGCGGTGATTGAAGACTGGAATCCGGCTGGTCTGGCGCTTGCCCGTTCTCGGAACTGCAGGCAATGAACGTGAGTGAAACAAGCCCCGTAACATTCAGAGAGAGGATTTTTCTTGTAGCCATGGCTTCCCCCCTTCGCGTCGGACGCGAAAGTACTGGTAATTGAGGATATCGGAAGTTTGACTCGTCAGCAAAATCTGTGAGTGCATTCAGGCTCAAATAACGCACCAGGAGCGTAACGCAAGGCGATTTCAGGAGCGATATCTGGTTTAAGGTATAAGCTACGGCAAGATTCCGAAGGAGGTAATCGCCATGCATTCATTGCATCGTCGTTGGGCGCGCGTCGTCGTCGCGCTGGCAGTCGGAGCGTGTGCCCTGCCGGTCATGAGCCAGGAGGATCCGGAGACGATCTTCGTGAACGGCAAGATCCTGACCGTCGACGGGGATTTTTCGGTCGCGCAGGCCTTGGCGGTTACGGGGAACCGAATCGCCGCCGTAGGAAGCAACGACGAAATCGGGGCCCTGGCCGGCGACGGCACCCGGGTCATCGACCTGGATGGCAGGACGGCCATTCCGGGATTGATCGACAACCACAACCATCTCATCTTCAACGCCCCGACCTGGCCGAACGGCGTGCGCCTGGGCCGCGTTCGGACCCGCGCGGAGGCGCTGGAGCGCATCGCCGCGAAGGCGGCGGAACTGGGACCCGGAGACGGGCCTGGGCATATCGTCTTCGCCATCGGCGGGTGGAATCCTGTGCAGTTCACGGACGACCAGCGCGAGTTCACCCGGGACGAACTAGACGCGGTGGCGCCGGATAACCCGGTGTATACCCAGATCAGCTGGGGCACGGCGGTGCTGAACACCAAGGCCATGGAACTGGGCGGCATCACCAACGACATGCCGGAACCAGGGCCGGAGACGGGAGGGCGCATCTGGCGCGACGCCGACGGAAACGTCACCGGCAAGTTCACCGGCAGCATTTTCCTCAAGTGGCAATTGCGGCCGTTGTTCCCCGAAGTCACCGGCGAAACGGTGGTGGAGGGACTCAAGGCCGAGATCGCGGACTACCTCAAGCTGGGCGTCACCACCTCCATGACCTACAACGGGCCGGAGTTTCCGGAGGAGGCCCTGGAGTACATCCGGGAGCACCTGGTGGACACTGGTGAGCTGGACATGCGCATCTACTACCCGCCGCACTTCGGCAGGAACGTGAGCGCGTGGACACCGGAGGAAGTTCCGGGGATCGTTGCGGGACTTGGCATCCACCGACCGTTTTCGGGTCCCGAGATGTACCAGATGCTGCATTTCGGGGAGCATGTCTACCTGCCTGTGTCGGACACCTACGGCATGGGCGAGCGGCCCTATCCGGACGACCTGATGGAACAGTTCCGGCTGATCGCCACCGCCGCGGCGCAGCACGGCTGGCAGGTGAACGAGCACGTCAACCGCGACATCACCGTCAATCAGATGCTGGACATCTACGAGGAGATCAACGAGACCTATCCCATCACCCATCTGCGCTGGCGTTTCGAGCATGCCCAGGGGCTGTCGCGGGCGACCATCGAACGGGCGAAGGCGCTGGGCATGGCTGTCGCGCTGCACAGTTCTGCCGCCATGAGTTCACCGCAGACGCGTAATGCCAACGCCACTCGGGCCGCGTTGCTGGCGAAGCAGGACGCGCCGCCGATCCGCTGGTACCAGGAAATCGGCATCCCCTTCGGCCTCGGCTCCGACGCCCAGGTGGTGGCCCACGACTCGCCGTTCTTCACGCTCTATTGGGTCGTTTCGGGCAAGGATACCGCGGGGCAGCCTTACTTCCGTCACGGCACGCTGACCCGCGAGGAAGCGCTGATCGCCCACACGCGCTCCAATGCCTGGCTGATGCACAAGGAGGATCTGCTCGGCTCGCTGGAGGTCGGCAAGCTGGCCGATCTCGTCGTGCTCGACCGGGATTACATGACCATACCGGCGGACGAGATCCGGGACCTCAACTCGGTACTGACCATGGTGGACGGGCGGATCGTCCACGAGGCGTTGTAGCTTTCCGGGGTCGTGCCAACGACTCCTGATTCTCGCAACGGCCCCTAATTCTCGAAAGAGTGCCTGAACTGCAGGCCGTACTCCCTTCTGCGGCGGTCGAAGCGCGCGCCGGACTGTTCCGGCGGGTCCGTCGCGAACAGGTTGTTGATGGTGAGCGCAACGCTCGACCCCTGGGGGAACTGGTAGCTGTAGTTCGCCGCCAGTGTCCATTGGCCCTCTTCATGGGTCCAGCCGATCCGGGCGTCGTCCGAGAGGTCGCCGTACGCGGTGTTCAGGGAATCGCGGTAGCGCGGCGTAATCCGGGCGCGGTGGTTGCCCCTGTTCAGCGCCACGGAGAACGTGCCCTGCCAATGGGGCATGTTGGTCACACCGTTGAAACCCATCCCCAGGTTGCGGCCGATGGCGCTGCACACGCCTTCGGGGGGCGGGCACAGGTCGTCGCGCCCGGCCACGCCGCCGACCGGGAAGTCGTACTGGAGGGTGAAGGTCACCTGTGGAGTGAAGCTTACCGCCCCGGCCGGCGTGTCGAACCGCATGTTGGCCCGGACGTCCAGGAACTGGGTGTCGACGAAACCGATGTTGGTGGGCTTGTTCGCCAGCGTGCCGATATTGTCGGTGATGGTGTCCAGAATGCCGTCGCCATTGACGTCGAAAACGATCGAGGGGTCCATCTCCACCACGGCCTTGACGCACGAACCGTCCGGGTTCAGTGGATACATCAGGCTGCTCATGGCCGATCCGGTCTGCGTGAGCGGGATGCCGTCGGCGTCCTTGACCACGCAGTTGGAGAGGACGTTGTTGGCGGTCTGCGCCGTGATCAGGTCCTTGAATTCGATCTGCACGAAGCTGGCACCCACGCTGACCCGTTCGTTGACCTCGTAGTCGAACCCGAATGACAGGTTGTCCGACGTCTGCGGAAGCAGGTCCGGATTGGGCGTCGTCTCATAGGTGAATGTCGGCGCGCCTCCCCCGCGGCCATAGGTCGTGCCTGCCACGGTCAACCGGGGCGGGCCCATGCCGCTGAAGATCGTCGCGGCGTTGGCCTGGCTGATTGACGGGCCCTTGAACGAGGTGCCCCAGGAGCCGCGCACCACGAGCCGGTCCGTGGGTGTCCAGAGTGCCGCGATTTTCGGGGACAGCTCGGTGAAACCGCCCTGGTAACTCTCGTTCCTCGCGGCCAGCTGCACGTTGAGGTCGTCACGGACGGGCAGGGCGAGCTCGGCGTAGACGGAGTCCACCTGCTGCTTGCCCGAGAAGTCGTTGAATACTCCCAGGCTGGCGAAATTGCCACCATTCGCCAGAGTGTCCGCATCCCGCTCCACGTATTCCTCGCGGTAGGAGACGCCGGCGGCCAAGCCGATGGGTCCGCCCGCCAGTTCGCCGAATTGCCCGGTGATGCGCGCGTCGAAGTGAAAGAAGGTTCCCAGGAAGTCGTCCACCCGGAGCGGTATCAGCCACTCCAGCAGCCGGGGATCGTTGGCGACGCCCAGTGCCTCGGCATCGGGCAGCGCCGAACTCATGAACGGATTGTAGTAGAAGCAGTTCCCCTGTCCCGGCGTACCCCTCTCGGGGTCGCAGTCCGGTCCGCCCAGCCCGGAAATGGCCAGCGGGTACCGGCTGGTCAGGATGTCCCTGACCCCGTTCGACACTTCGCTGTAGGCGGCGGAGGTGTCCAGTAGCCAGGTCCAATTGGAGTTGATGTCGCCCTCGACGCCGAATGCCGCCCTGAAGAGGTTGTTCTTGTTGAAAGCCGGCATTTCATGCTGGAAGGGCAGCGTCTCGCCGATCTGGTAGATATCGTTGCCGGGCGCCGGGCCAAACATTGGCTGAAGCTGCAACGCCCTGGCCAGTCCGGGGTTGTCCCTGGGGATGGAGTAGGCGGCGCCGAGGGACAGCGGCTGCGGGCTCCAGTTGTTGGAACCGTTGTCGCCCCATTGATCGATGTCGTCGAAACGTTGGCGGCTGAAGTTCGCCTCGGCGTTGACGCGCAGCGATTCGTTGAAACTGTGCTCGGCACGTATGAAGGCGATCAACTGTTTGACATTGTTGTTGATCAGGGTGCCGGCGGAATTGAAATTGGCGGGGCGCGCGCACTGGTCGGCGCTCGCCCAGTCGGCGGCCTCGCGAACGGTACCGTCGTCGGCGTCGTAGGCCAGCCAATGAGCCCGGATCGGGGTGCCGAAGGCCGGGTTGCCGCAGTCGGGGTCCACGTACCGGGCGCCCCCCATGCTGGGGCGATACTCCAGATGAGGTTGCGGCTCAAGGCCGACACCGGTTTCGGGAGTGACGTCCGGGATTTCCGTGTAGGTGGGATCAATGTCGATGAGTTCGATCAGATCTTCCTGGTGAAACTCAAGCGCTGCTATGACGCTGGTGTTGTCGTCACCCGCGCCCCACAATGCCGCGATGGTGACGTTTTTCGCGTCCATGGCCTCTTCCAGGGCGCGGTTGTCCATCGAGAAGTCGAATCCGCGGAAGTTGTTCCGGGTCACGAAGTTGGCCACGCCGGCCACCGGGTCGGAGCCGAAGGTCGCCGAACCGCCGTCCAGCAGCAGCTCGGTGCGCTGCACCGCGATGCGGGGCACGATGGAATTTATGTCGGTGCGGTACCAACCGGTGCCGTCTGCCACCGGATAGTTGATGGTGCGGCGGCCGTTTAGCACCACGAGGGAGTTCTCGTCGCCCAGTCCACGCAGGTTGATCGACGCGTTGCGGATGGACCGCGCCCGACCCTGGCCATCATTCTCGGTCTGGTTGATGTTGGCGCTGGAGAAATTCTGGGTGACGTTGTCGAAGAAGAAGCTGCTGAGATCCGGCGGCGCGTAGCTGATCAGGTCCTCTCCGGTGACCACCGTCACGGGGGACGGAGAATCGACCGCTGAATAGAGGTAGGAACCGGTGACGACGACTTCTTCCAGTTCCTGGCCCTGGTCGTCCTGGGCTCTTGCGGAAAAAACGGCCAGCGTGGATATTGCCAGCATCGCTACCGGCACATGCGGTGAAATGCTACTAGTCTTCATTATTCTACACCCCTACTTTTCTGTTGCCCGTATGCGACACTCACGGATTGATCTCGATCACGCCTGCACAAAATGTTCGAAATGTTGAGCGCAGTCGGGAGATTATCGAATTTACCATAAATTGCAAGCTGGGCTGCGGGCGACTAGAATCACGGCGGCTTGCCGAGAATTAATTTTCGCGCGTTGACTAACCAGAATGCTTGGCTTATATAGGTTGGTTTACGTTGTAGCTCTCCAACATTGCTCAAGGGAGGCAATCATGAAAGTGCACAGGGGTATTTGGGGTGTGGTCGGACTTGCGGGAGGCGCACTCCTTTTCGCATCTGCAGGAGACAAGGCTGCGGCCCAGAGCGCGTCGGCCCAGGCCATGCTGGAAGAAGTCGTCGTCACTGCCAGGCGGCGCGAGGAAAACCTTCGGGATCTTCCGTTGTCGATCGCGGCGATCAACGCTGATGCGATGGAAGCAGCGGGCATCTACTCCGTGGAGGATGTCGGTGATTTCATTCCAAACGTCACGCTGACGCAATCCGACCGTGCAAACAACACGCGCGTCGTGATTCGCGGTATCGGTGGCGGGCATCCTGACCCGGTTTTTCCGTTTGGCAGTGGCATGTACATTGACGGGCACTATATCCCGAACTCCCTTGGCGGCTACATGACGACCATGGATATCGAGCGAGTGGAGATTCTGCGCGGTCCACAAGGGACACTGTTCGGCAAGAACGTGACAGGCGGCCTGGTCAACATAGTGACCGCCAAGCCCGCTCCGGAGTTCGGCTCCAGTCTCACGCTGCGGGCGGCGGATCATGGCCAGCAGGATTTGCGGGGCATGCTCAATCTTCCGGTAAGCGATACCGTTTATGCTCGGCTCGGCGTTGCCAAGGAGAGCATGGACGGCTACTACTACAATCGCAACCTGGGCATTGATCAGGGTGGCACAGACCTGACGGCCTTTAATGCTGCGATTCGCTTCGCGCCCACGGATCGCCTGACCATCGATTTGGCATACAACCTGCAGGATCGCAAGGACGACAATAAACCGATCCAGTGCAACCCGTTTGACGGCAGCGCCGGAGCTTGGGGTGCGCGCGGAAATCCGGGCGACGACAACCCCCGGTCGCGCCCGCCGCACCTGGATCGAACGTATAGCCCCCTGTGGGGAGACGTGCAGAACGATTGGCGTGATCCGAACACGCCTACACCCGACCTTTGGCCGGGTGGCTGGTTGTACACCCAGGCGCATCGGGATGCTTGTGCGTCGGATGCAGCGGCAGGCACGTACGTGACATCGTCCGACAAGTACCATTTCGCGGATCTGCGTGTGGATTCCGGATTCCTTACTCTACAGTGGGCCTCCGGCGGGGAGGTCGGTTCACTCGATGACTTGAATGTCAAGTTCAACACATCATTTCGCGAGACCGATTACGATTATCTGCAGGATCGCGATGGTGTCTTTTACGACATCGACAACATCGGGATGCCGGTATGGGCCACCAGTGCAGGCGGGGACGTCGGTCAGGACAACGATACCAGGGGTTGGGAATTTCTGGTGGAAGGTTCCGCCAATGACCGTCTGGATTTCACTTTCGGTGTGAATTACTTCCACGAATTGGCAAGAAACGGCGATGGCGCATGCCGAAACCGGCTCGAGGCCAGCGGTTTTGCGGATCTCGATCCTGTGACGCCTGTCAATCCGGACGGGAGTCTGAATCCGGCAAGGGGTGATGGCAGTGATGTTGTCGATTGCACGGATGTCATCTCCGGTTTGACCTTCGACCTGTTGCCCGGTCAATTCCTGCCATTCATCAACACGTCCCGCATAGAAAACGAGTCCACGGGAGTCTTTGGGCACATCACCTGGGATCTGAATGACAACTGGACCCTGGATGTTGGCGCCCGTTCGACACGGGATGACCGCCAGTTCTGGAACATGGAAGCCGGAATCCAGGGTTGCGGAATCGAAGAAGCCAACGACGCCGATGTGCAGAACAGAAGGCTGGGTGGACCCCTCGCCGCCAACGGTTCCATGATGTGCGAGTTCACGTGGGGCGTGTCTTTCGATTCTACTGTCCGTGAAGGCTTCTACAACTCCGCCGAAGATTCATTTAGCGCAGTCACGCCAATGATCAGTATCACCCGCAATCTGGAGGGCGGTGGTTCGCTGGACAGTGGCATCGTTTATGCGCTTTATTCCGAAGGCTTTCTTACCGGTGGGTTCAACACGGAGATCAATTCCAATCTTCCGGGAATCGGCAGGTTCCTGTCCTATGGTCCGGAGCATGTGGCCAATTACGAACTCGGTTTCAAGGGATCGTTTGCGGGTGGCCGCGTGCAGATCATGGCCGATATTTTCATGATGGATTACAACGACAAACAGGAAAGCATCACCGTTCCCAATGACGACGGGATATTGGGTATTGACGAGGCACTCGGAATTCTCACGAACGTCTCCTCTGTGGATATCAGCGGCATCGAATTCGAACTTCGGGCTTCGCCCTGGGACAACGGCTTCGTTTCGCTGGACCTGGGTACGCTGAGCAACGAATACGCCAGCTTCGAGTATCCGGATCCGCAGAATCCCGATCAGACCATCGATCAGTCTGGAAACGTTATTGGCGATCTCACGCCGGACTGGACCATGAACCTTAGCCTTGAACATGCCTTCAATCTGGGTAATGGTGCGTCCATCACGCCGCGTGTAAATATCTACTCGTCGGGTGAATACGATTGGGCTGCCGAGGTCAGCGGAGCGCCGGCCACAGTTTGCAATCAGCCATCGTACTCGAAGGTCGGGGCCCGCGTGACCTACATGCCGGCCGCCGGTAACTGGCGCGCTTCGCTCATCGGCAACAACATCACCGACGAGAAAATATACGAATTCTGCGGCGACAGCCGCGGCGTATACCGCTATCGCCATGAGCGTCCGGCATACTGGGGCCTGGAGTTCACTGCGGATTGGGGCGGATAGGGAATTTATAGACCCGTTAAAATGCGCGCCGCTAGTTTGTTATAGCAGCGCAATTCAGGGCCAAGGAAGGAAGCACGGCGCCTCAATGAGGCGCCGTGTTCATTGCGCGGGTAGTTGGAAGGGCGTTCGTGTCGACTGGGGCGCAATCTCAGGAATTCATCTCATAGGAGCCGTCGCCCTAGGACGCCACTCGCAAATTGCCACGTTTTACCCAGATATTGGCATGGAAGTCAACGCCGAACCGAAGCATATTCATGCTAGTCTTGTATGCTGGGTGATGCGTTGATGAACAAAGAAATGTATACCGTGATCGGGGTGGGGGTCGCATTGGCCGCCGTCCAGATAACGGCAATTGGCGGATTGCGCGCCGATATGCGGGAAGCGCATGATGCCATCCGGGCCGAAATAGGGGATGTCCGCTACGAATTGCGTAGCGGGCAGGCGGCGCTTCGTGACGAATTCCAAACTGGTCAGGCGGCGCTTCGGGAGGAAATTCAAACCGGTCAGGCGGTGCTTCGCGAGGAAATTCAAACCGGACAAGCGGCGCTCCGCAGCGATGTGGCGAAAGAAATAGCGTCGCTTCGAGGTGAAATAGCGGTTCTACGGACGGAAATGACGAACCTGCGCTCCGAAATGGCACAGTTGGGCGAGCGGGTGGCGCGCATTGAAGTCCGGCTCGACATCCCTGCCACAGGGCCCGCCATAGTCGGGCAGTAGGTTTTCGACGCACTGGTCGCCGGATTCGCCGATTGGCGGGTCCGGCGGGCTTGGCTCGCTCGAAGCGACTGCATAGTCTCCGGGCTCATCCCCTTGAGGCCCGTCACATGATCGAAATATAATCGCCATGTGACGATTATGGCCATTGAGGAAAACTGCGATGAACCTTCAAGCCTACGCCGACCCCGCTCACTTGCCGGCAAGCCAAACGTCGCGGGTCGCCAGACTCTTGGCGATAGACGGGTTCGACACAATGAGTGAGGTGCAGCTGGCCCGGTGTGTGGCCGACGGCCTTCGCCCCAGGGCGGTTGCGGCCCTCGCCGACGTGCTTGGCAAACGCCGCGTGGTCGGTCCCATTATCCCCGAAGCGACGCTGAGGCGGGTCCGCAAAACTGGAAAATCGCTGTCCAGAGGGATCAGCGAACGGCTCTATGAAGTCGGGCGGGTCGTCGATGCGGTCAGCGTCGTTTACCACGGAGACCGGGAATGGATCGATGCGTTTCTCAACCGGCCACACCCCTTGCTGGAAGGAGAGACGCCGTTCGATATGGCCAGGTCCAGTTCGGCGGGCGCGCAGGCGGTTTTGAATCTCGTACGCCGGATCGAGACCAGCATGGTTCTCTGATGCGGTTGAGGACCCTTAAGGAGACGATGCTCGCGTATCGCATTGGCGACCCCGCTGGACAATTTCCGGTGTGGAGCGCGGAAGGGGCCAAGTATACCTCCGGCAGATGGCACGAAGCTGGAGCCGAAATCATCTACGCGTCCGAAAACTATTCCACCGCGCTGCTGGAAAAACTCGTTCACTGTAACGGGGTCCTGCCGCCGAACCAACACTTCGTGGAGATCACCATTCCCGAGGGCACGAGCCATGAGGTCGTCACGCGGGATAAGCTCCCCGCATGGTCCACTCCCGGCAGTACGACCGCCCGCCACTTCGGTCGTGGATGGTACCGGGAAAATAGAAGCGCGATTCTGATCGTTCCATCTGTAGTGGCGCGAATGGAACGCAACATCGTCATCAACAGCCGGCATTCGGAATTCTCGCGGATTTCGGCAGGGCTGGAGATTCCGGTATGGTGGGATCAGCGTCTGTTTATCATGCCCGGGTAACCGTCCCGGTCGCCTTGGGGCTGATCGCCGTTGTCGCGGTGGCCGTCTGGCAGATTCAGGATCATCGCGCCCTCCGACGCGGTGCGGAACTGGCCGAGCTGTACTGCTCCACCTGTCACGTCGAGCCGGCGCCGGATATCCTGCCGAGGCGCAGCTGGGCCGCGGCCCTGGGCTACATGGGTTATTGGCTCGGGATCGACAATATCGACTACCTGGACGACGCGCCCGAATTCGTACGTATCAATGTCAGCAGCCGCCTGGAGGTGTTGGAACGCGATGGGGTCTATCCGGCCGCCCCTCTGCTGAACGACGAGGACTGGGCGCTGCTGCGCCGCCACTACTTGCGGGCCGCCCCCTCGGAGCCGTTGCCCCAGGCTGTCAAGCCCGTGCTGAGCCGGGATTTGGAGCGCTTTCAGGTCATCAGGACAAGCTATCGCCAGTCGCTCGCCATCACCACGATGGTCCACGTGCGGCCTTCGGCTCAGGAAATCTACATCGGAGACAGCCTGGCGCAGTCGTTGACCGTGCTTGATGGCAACGGCCGGATTCGCACATCCCGCCAGTTTCGCCCGGCGGTCTCCCCAGTGGATTTCCAATTCGTCGGCGAGACCGCCTATCTCGGCTCCATCGGCGACCTGCTGGCGCAGCGGGAGGCCAATGCCCGCCCGGCGCATATCAGCGCGTTGACGCTGGTGGACGGGAGCATCGCCGACGCAACCTCGGAGGTCGTGCTGGACGACCTGTTCCGCATGGCCGACATCGAGGTGGCCGATCTGAACAACGATGGGCGTCTGGATTTCATCGTGTGCGGGTTCGGGTCCATCACCGGCAGCGTGGCGTGGTACGAAGCCCTCGAAGGCGGTGACTACAGGGAGCATGTGCTGTTGCCGCTGCCCGGTGCGGTCAAGGCGAGAACCCACGATTTCAACGCCGACGGACGGATGGACATCATGGTGCTGGTCTCCGATGCCCGCGAGGGCCTGCACCTGCTGATCAACGAGGGCGACGGAGAATTCGAATTGCGGACTGTTTTCGAGACCCACTCTGCCTACGGTCACACCTTCCTGGAGTTGAACGACTTCAATGGAGACGGCCTGATGGATGCCCTGGTGGTCAACGGAGACAACGTGGATTCGGATCCCTATAACACGCGGAAGAACTACCATGGCCTTCGCATCTACCTCAATCAGGGCGATCTGCGGTTCGAGGAAGCCTGGTTCTACCCCATGTACGGCGCCTTCATCGCCAGGGCCGCCGACTTCGACGCCGACGGTGACCTGGACATCGCCGCGGTGTCGTTCTATCCCGACTTCACGGACCCATCCCGCGAGTCTTTCGCCTACCTGGAAAACCAGGGAGATTTGGAGTTTCTGCCTTCGACCAGCGACGAACTGAACGAAGGCCGCTGGATGACCATGGACATTGGCGACGTGGACGGCGACGCTGACGTGGATGTGGTCCTGGGCGGCAGCTACCTGGAAATCGGCCTTTTCGGCCACCCGGATCTCTACGACCAGTTGGTCGAATCGGGGCAGTCGGTGCTGATCCTCAAGAATACGTTGAACTGAAACCGCGACAATGAATAATTGGATTAAACGCGTTCACCGATCATGCGAATCTCCAATCCTCGAACCCTGATGTTGTCCCACGCTCGATCCGCGGTCAGGACCGGACGCTTCCGCACAAGGGCAGTCGCCAAACAACAGCGGTCCCCGAGAGATAGGCCAAGTCTGGTCGTTTCACGTCTCAACTTCGGCATCATGTTCACTTCGGCCGGTCCGAACGCGATTGTCTCAAACCCAATGCGAAGCGCCTGTTCGATCATGTTGTCGGTCATGCCATAATCGGCGAGCTTGCCAGTGACTTCCGCGAGATTGACTGCAGACACAGCCGAGTTGGCGACGACCGCTTGAACTTCGTTTGCGCCGGACTCCGCGTTGAGGAGCGCCAGGATGGCTGAAGCATCGAGTATCATGCTGCCGTCACTCACGAATCGCCTCGTGTTTCCGATCTTCGATGAGTTCCCTCACGAGGCTTGTACCGCGAGGGACGTGGCGGCGAACCAGAGCTTGGGCGTCGCGAACTGAATTTTCGATAGTGTGCACTTCGAGCACGCCGCGACCAAGGACGAGCAAGACTTCCGAGCCTGCGTCAACTGAAAGGGCTTTTCGAAACTTCGCCGGAACAAGAACGCGGCCAGCGTCATCGATTCGTCGCTTTACGGCTGTGTCGAATTCGTATCCGCTTCGGGTATCGCCTTGACCGGAGGTTGCGTTATTGGTGGACATGATCGTTTCCAAAATTGTCTCTACTGCCGAATGTATTTCCCGCATCAGTGTATGCTAATTCGACAAAATAATGGGAAAAATTTAATTCTCCCGTTTCTTCAGTTCTAACCACATTGTCATATTGTGGAAATATATGCGAACGGCATGACTCATTTTGGCGCGGTGGTCGTGAAACGTTGATTCGCTTCGAATTGCACCACCCTTGCGCCGATAAATCCTCCCATGTTCTGATTGAGTGACGAATCATCGAGAGGAGATGACGATGGGCAACATGCGCCTCGTCGGGCGATTGGCCTGCATTCTTTCGACTGCCGTGTGGAGTTTCGGCTGCTCCGACAGCGGTCGGTCGCTGGACGGCACATTGCTCGTGACCGATCGGGCTTCCGGCAGCATCGCCTTCATCGATCTCGCGACCCGCGCGGAGGTCGCCAGGGTCCCGGTTGGCGAGATCATTCCCCACGAGGTGGACGTGTCGCCCGATGGCCGTATGGCGCTCACCTCCGAATACGGGTCGAACGATGAGCCCGGACGTCACGTCGTCCTGATGGACGTGGCCACGGCCAGCACGATCGCGAGGATCGATCTTGGTCCCGGCTCAAGGCCCCATACCGCCCTTTTCCTCCCCGACGGAAGCCGCGCCGTGGCGACGATGGAGGACTCCGACCAGTTGGCATTGATCGACCTGGAGTCCCGGGCGGTCATCCGGACGTACGCCACTGGGGGCAGTGCAGGCCACATGGTGCGCCTCAGTCCCGACGGGTCGAGGGCCTACGTCACGAGCCGGCGAGGCGACGGGACGCTTTCGGTCATCTTCCTGGAGGAAGAGCGCGCTCCGGTCGTGATCGAGACCGGTCCGGGTGCCGAGGGGCTGGATGTTTCCGCCGATGGCGGCGAGATCTGGGTCGCAAACCGCCTGGTGGAAACCATCTCCGTCATGGACGCGGAATCGCTGCATATCGTCGAGACGCTGGATTCCAGACGCTTTACCGGAAGAATCGAAATGGGCCCCAATGGTTACGCCATTTCGCCCAACGGCGGTGGTGGCGGCGGGCCGGTGCCCCAGTATCTGCGGCTATGGGACGTGGAGTCCAGGTCGCTCTTGACCGAGGTACCGTTGGGCGAGGAACCGCGGGCAAATGCCTTCGGCGTGTTGATACATGACGGCGTGGCCTTCGTCGGCGACCGTGGCGCGGGCGCGATACTGATGTTCGACCTCGATGGCCTGAACGATCACGAGCTGCTGGCGTCCGATTTCGGTGATCCGGACGGCATGGCCTGGACCCCCTTACGGGTGGGCGGCGCGACGCAGTAGGCAACCGGATCAGAAATCGTAATTCAATCGCAGGCCGACGGTTCGTGGCGCTCGCGGGGTGACCCGCCAGTTTTCAATCGGTCCCGGAGACGGGACGGCGGCGGCGATCGCCAGGCTCCCGGGGCTCGCGGGATTGATGGTCACGTCATCTCCGGAGGCCAGTCGGCGCGGGGTGTCGTCGTCCAGCAGATTGTTGATGTACAGAGTCGCGCGCCAGTTGTCGCCGGTCAGACCTGCGGACGCGTTGACGCTGACGACACCGGGAGTCTTGGCGATATTCGCCGAATCGAGCCACTGATCCGATTCGAAGCGCACGTCCGCTCGCGCGTTCCAGCTCAAGCCGGAGCCGAGGGCGCCCCGGTAGCTCGGGCTGACCGATCCGGTCACCGTGGGTTGCTCACGCGAATCCAGACCGTCCACACGGTAGCACGCAGCAAAATCGCCGTCGGTCTCGAACGTAACTGCCCGGCCGGTAGCCACGGCGTACTGACCCAATCCGTTGTTCGCCGCGATGTTGACATCGCAGAAGTTGGTGTACTTGGCGTCGAGCAGCCCGATCGCACCCCGGATACTGAAGCTGTCCGTGACCAGGAAGTTGCCCTCGAACTCCGCCCCCTTCATTTCCTGATCGCCCTGGTTCAGAAACGTGCGGTTGCCCTCGTTCGGGTCCCGCAGGGGCGGGGGCAGGGACGGGTCGCCCCAATAGAGATTCAGCGGCGCGACGTTGCCTTCCCATTCCATGAAATAAATGGCGGTGGCATATTGCAGGCGGCCGTCGAGCGCGCTGCCCTTGAAGCCGAATTCGAGATTCGTGAGTTGTTCCTCGTCGAAGTTGATGACGTCGTCAAGAGAGTACGCCACGCCTTCGGCCCCACCCGTCGCATCGTAGAGGGCGTTCGCCGCGGCAAGTGTGGCCTGCAATGCCGGATTGAAGAAGCCGACGTTGACACCGGCGGGGTTGTTGCCCCTGGCGAACTGGCCATAGAATGACGTATCCTCGCTCACGTTGTAGTTGAATGACAGCCTCGGCACGAACGCACTGGTGTCCACGGCGCCGGAATTCCCCGATATCGTATCCTCGCCTGATACCTCGTCGTTCTGATAGCGGCCCTCGATCGAAACCGCGAGGCGTCCGGTGACGTCGTAGGTGGCGTTGAAGAAAACAGCGGTGTTGGAGGCCGACTCGCCGAGCAGCTGGTCGGGAACCGAAGGGTCGTCGCCCGTGAGCGATATATAGCGCTGAATCGCCTCGTCCCCACGGACCAAGGCATCGTAGCCGCCAAAATACAGCGTGGTGAGAAAATCGTAGCTGTAGTGGGAAACTCCCGCCACGTAGCGCAGGCGGTCCTCGGCCGGGGACACCCAACGCACCTCGGCATAGGATTCGCCGATGTCGGTCGGGTCGGACATGATGGTGCCGATGGTGGCCAAGGGCCCCATGCCCTGCAGCACCCAGTCGGGGCTGCCGGGGGGTGGTGGTGCCCCCATGGCCCCCATGGACCGGGTGAACGTGATCGGCGTGCTCGGATCGCGGTTGCCATCGGCGCCGCGGATATAGGTTTCATCGCCCGTGAAGGCCGTGAACTGGAGCGCGTGGCCGTTGTCCATGAGGTAGTCGGCCTGGAGGGAGAAGCGGCTGCGCTCGTCGTGGGCGGAGAAGTAGTCGCCGAACACCGACTGCGACCGCGCCAGGAACAGCAGGTCGTCCTGTTCCTGCGCCGTGAGCCCCTGGTACTGCGGGAACTGATCCGCATACGCCGGGTTGTCGAAGGCTTGCGCCAGCACCAGCGAACGGTCGTTCTGCTGGTACAGCGGCGCGCCCTGGCTCCAGTCGGGACAGTCGTAGGTGCCGTCGACGTACAGGGAGGTGCCCATGCCCGTGTAGGTGATACCGTTTCCGGCGAAACAGGCGTCGCGGGATTCCTCGCTGATGTAGTACTGCACGCCGGGCGTGTCGAAGGTGACGATGTTGCTGAGCGTCATCTCCACGTTCAGGTTGTCCGTGGGCGAGAACGTGAGCTTGCCGGAGACGGACTCGGTGTTGCGCTCGCCGTACTGGACGCTGTCGCCGGTGATGTTGGTAGCGAGGTAGTCGTCCGGGGCGGTGCTGTCTTCATATTCCGCATTGACCATGAAGCCCACGGTGTCGCTGATCGGTCCGGAGACGCCCGCGCGCAGCAACCGGCGTCCGTAGCCGTTCACGTCGGCGCTGACGTTGCCTTCGAACTCTTCACCCGGGTCCCGTGTCACGTAGTTGATGGCGCCGCCGAACGTCGAACGGCCGAAGGCCGCGCTCTGCGGGCCGCGGTAGACCTCGACCTGCTGCAGGTTGCCGAATCCGAGGGAGCCTTGGGATCCCAGGATGGGCATGCCGTCGACAAAGGCCGTGACCTTGGTGCGGTTGGTGGCGATTTCGTTGGATTGGACTCCGCGCACGCTGGGGAATGCGGCGTTGCGGTCGGGACCTTCGTCGTAGTAGATGCCTGGCACCAGCTGGAACAGCTCTTCCTGTGTCAGGATGCCGGTTTCCTCGATCAGGTTGTCGCTGAGCACACTGATGGATACCGGCACCTCCTGCAGGCTCTCTTCCCGCTTCCGCGCGGTGACGATGATTTCCTCGAGCTGGAAGCCGTCGGCCTCCTGGGCGGGTAGCGGCGCGCTCACGGAAAGGCCGAGCGCAATCCCCAACATGATGCTTCGGTCGAGTCGATTCATTTGATTCCCTCTGTTTTCGCCATTCCTGCCGCATCTGTAGCGTCGAAACAACGTGAAATCCAGTCCCACGCACGAAACATAACCAAGAATTGTGCAGGGATTATGGAGACAGGTCGCTCGATTGTATCCAGCAGAATGACTTCGATTCACGTTGTGTTATGTTGCAGTCAGGTTTCGTCGCGCCGCCATTACCGGAGGTAGGGTCGGTCGCAATGGAGTTCGCAAGGCGGCTAAGGGCTGAGTCATGCGCATCGGCATCGGACAGAAAATATTCCTGGGCTTCCTGCTGACGGCCCTGGTGGTGCTGGGTCTGACCGCCGGCATCACGCGCTGGAGCTTTGATCGCGGGTTTCTCAATTACGTCAACGAGAACGAGGCCGAAACGCTGCGCCATTTCGCCTTGAGGCTGGCCGAGGCCTATGGGGACGAGGGCGGATGGGAATCCGTCGGCAGTGATCGGGACCGCTGGCTGGAACTCATGTCCCCGCCCAGAACGACAGGTTCCGGCGGTTTGTCGTCGCGACGAATCGTGCCGTCGCACGACGGTTCCGCCGTTTCCAGGGACCCGCTGGCTGTGTCTCCGCGAATCGCCGTGCTCGACGCCGCGGGGGACCGGCTGTTCGGACCGCCTCCAGGCGAAATACCGCAACGTGTTGAGCCAATCGTCTTTGAGGGTGTCGTGGTCGGTAACCTGCACCTCAATCCCCTGGACACGCTGGCCCGTGACCTGGATCAGCAGTTTTCGCGGCAACAGACCCGATGGATCTACGGTACGACGGTGTTCGCGCTGGCGTTGGCGGGTGTCCTCGCGATGGTATTCTCCAGGCAGATCGTCTCGCCCATCTCCCGACTGACTCGCGGCACGCAAGCGCTTGCCGACGGGCGCTTCACGGAACGGCTCACCGTGCGATCCTCCGACGAATTGGGCGGGTTGGCCAGGAATTTCAACGTCCTTGCGGAGACGCTGGAGCGAAACCAGCAGGCGCAGCGTCAATGGATCGCCGACATTTCCCATGAGTTGCGCACGCCGCTATCCGTTCTGCGCGGCGAATTGCAGGCCGTGGAGGACGGTGTGCGGCCATTCGACGAGTCGACGCGCAAGTCGCTCAGCGGCGAGGTCGACCGCCTGACCAAGCTCGTCAACGACATATACCAGCTCTCCGTTGCGGACATGGGTGCGCTGCGCTACCGCAAGGAGATCGCCGATGTGGGCCGGGTGCTGGACGACACGGTGGAATTGTTCGAGGCGCGCCTCGACAGTGCGGGGCTCGAATTGGAAACGCACTGCTCCAGGGTCCCGCTGAACGCGTTGATCGATGTCAACCGGCTAGGGCAACTGTTCACGAACGTGCTGGAGAACACGGTCCGCTACACCGACCGGGGCGGGCGCGTCCGCGTCGCCAGCGCACGGCGGGGCGGGGACATCGAGGTCAGTATCGAGGATTCCGCGCCCGACGTGCCGTCCGACGCGTTGCCCCGGTTGTTCGAGCGGCTGTATCGCGTGGAGGGTTCACGGGGGCGCCAGACGGGTGGGGCCGGGCTGGGTCTGGCCATCTGCAAGCGGATCGCACACGCGCTGGGCGGAAGCATCAGCGCGTCGCCGTCGCCACTGGGCGGGCTGAAACTGGTGGTCCGGTTGCCGGCGGCCGTCCGCGCGGGGGAATGACCGAACCGCACGCCAAGGTGGTCAACGGCTCCCGGGTCCTGGTGGTCGAGGACGAGCCGAAGATCGCGCGGCTACTGGTGGACTACCTGGCCCGGGCGCACTATCCGACGCACCATATCGGCAACGGTGACGAGGTCGTGCCCTGGGTTCGCGACCACAATCCCAGGCTGATCCTGCTGGACATCATGCTGCCGGGCAGGGACGGCATGTCGATCTGCCGAGAGATCCGCCAGTTTTCCATTGTCCCCATCGTCATGGTGACCGCGCGGGTGGAAGAGATCGACCGCTTGCTGGGCCTCGAGCTCGGGGCCGACGACTACATCTGCAAGCCGTTCAGCCCGCGCGAGGTGGTCGCCCGGGTACATGCGATCATGCGCCGCGTGGCAACCCAGAACGTTCGGGGCGGGGCGTATCTTGGCATCGTCGTCGACCGGGAGCGCCACCGCGCCCATGTCGACGGCCATGTGCTGGACCTCACTCCGGTGGAATTCCGCCTGCTGGGCGTGCTGCACGGGCACGCTGGCCGGGTATTCTCCCGCAACCAGTTGATGGACCGCATCTACAGG
This sequence comes from Candidatus Rariloculaceae bacterium, assembly GCA_965221035.1. Taxonomy (GTDB): domain Bacteria; phylum Pseudomonadota; class Gammaproteobacteria; order Steroidobacterales; family Rariloculaceae; genus UBA6522. Next base: position 942,730 of record OZ244860.1, on the reverse strand, counting down.
GACAGACGTAGCGTAAGCGACCGGACAATGGACAGCCACATCAAGAACCTGCGGCGCAAGATACGGGAGTTCCTGCCAAGCGAGGAAGTGATTCGTACGGTCTATGGTGTCGGATACAAGCTGGAATGATCATGCCCGGTCACGGGCGTGCGCTTTCTCCATGGCCTCGATGAGGGGAAGCCGGATGCCGGAGAGATATCTCACCATGGCGCCGCCGGCCGTGCACACGTAGTCGATCTGGTCCAGTTCGATGAACCGGGTCGCCGCCGTGACCGTATCGCCGCCGCCGATCACCGAATAGCCCGGCGATGCCGCCACCGCTTGCCAGATGGCGCGGGTGCCCGCGGCGAATTCCGGTTGCTCGTAGACGCCCGGCGGCCCGTTGACGAAAATGGTCTTCGCCGCCAGCAGTTCGGTTGCGAAGGCCGCCATCGTGCCGGCCCCGATGTCAAGAAAAAGGTGTTCCGCCGGCAGTTCCGACACGTGAACTTCCTGTCGAGCGCCGTTCGAGGAAAAAGCCAGATCCTCGGGGAGGACGAACCGGTCCGGATACTCGCGAAGGTACTCCCGGGCCGGGTCGACAAATGTGTCCAGGCCCCGATCCGCGAGAAAGTCCTCCTGCCGATTGCCCAGGCGGCGGCCGCTCGCCAGAAGCATCACTACCCCCGTGATTCCGCAGGTCAGTATGCGGTCGGCGGTGCCGGACGCGAGCACCGGTTCCATCATTCCGAAGGCGTCGGAAATCTTCGCGCCCCCCAGCACGAACACGCAGGGGTGCTCGGGTGAGCGCATCACGCGGTCCAGTGCGGCGACTTCATCCGCCAGCAACAGGCCGGCCGCGGTGGGCTTGAGTTCCTGGAAGGCCACCATGGAAGGCGCATTGCGGTGGGCCGCGGCGAAGGCGTCGTTGACGTAGTAGTCGACCAGCGGCGCCAGACCGCGCACCAGGTAGGTGTCCAGCATCTGGTCCGGTTGCAGCTTGACCGCGTTCTCGAACGTGGAAATTTCCTCGCTCAGGTAGCGGAGGTTGCCGAGCAGGACGGCTTCCCCGGGTCGCAGTGACTTCACCGCATCCTGGGCCGCCGGCCCGGCCACATCGTCGATGTAGTCCACGCGCCTGCCGAGGTGTCCGGCAAGTCTTTCGGCGTGCTCGGCCATGGGCACCAGGTTCTGGTAGTCCAGCGTGTCGCCCTGGTGCGCGATCAGGGCGAGCCTGGCGCCGGCATGGAGCAGGTGCCGGATGGTGGGGAGGCTCTTGCGGATGCGGTTCTCGTTGACGATGCGTCCGGTCCCTGCATCGATGGGCGAATTGATGTCCACCCTCAGCAGGACGGTCTTGCCGTCATAGGAGAAACGGTCCAGGGGGATCATGTTCGCCACGGGTGTCTCCCGATGCGCCGCGAGCCAGCGGGCGCTTTCGCCACGCTATCGCAGTCCCGGTCCCGGATCACTTCCAGTAGGGCAGGCCGAGATACCGATTCGTGTCCCCAACGGCCTTGAGCCGGTCCGTCTCCATGGCCATGGCCGCGCGCACGCCGTCGATGGACTCGGGAATCGTCACCGACTCCTGCGGGATGTGGATACCGAACAGGATGTCCCGTCCGGACTTCACCAGGGTGTCTTCCCAAACCGGGACTTCGTAAATGTCCCCCCGTGGGAAGCCCATGTCGCGGGCGTACTTGAAAATGGAGGCATTGCCCAGGAAGCCTTCATCGGTGGACACAACGCGAATGCGGTCATGCGCGTGGAACAGTTCCTTCGCCTCGTCCACCGAAAGGTCCAGCGTGGGTGTGGCGAGGACGGATATGAAATGGCCATGGGTGATGGGTGTGTGCACCAGCAGCCCGGTGGCGTCCACGTGGGGCATGATCGTCATCAGGTCCACCGCCTGGTGATTCGGCGCCTTGTCCACCTTGAGCGCGTTGACGATCCCCCGGTGGTAGTCGCCCGGGTCCGCCACGCGCCGCACAATGGTGATGGCCACGCGCTCCACCCCGGGGCCGCGGTCAAGGCAGTCGATGGTGCGGATCAGTCCGGTGGTGTTGCAGGAGGTCAGCTTGAGAAACTGGGCGTTGAGTCCCTTTTCGTAGTTGGCGTAGCCATGAAAGAAGACATCGGCGACATCGTCCTTCTCCCCGCCCTGGAACACGGCCTTGTTGCCGTGCCGGATATACAGTTCCTTGTTCCTGGCGCCGATCCCTCCCGGCGCCGCATCGAGAACAACGTCCACGTCGGGCAGGATCTCCTCCATGGTGCCGGCCACCGGCACTCCGGCCGCCTCCAGCGAACCGCGGGCCTCGTCGTAGGCCGCGAACAGCCTGTAGGGCATGCCCCTGTCACGCAGCGCCTGCACCGTCAGCGTGGGCGCCGCATCGACAACCCCCACCAGTTCCATGTCTTCCTGCAGAGCCACGCCGTCGGCGAGTCGTTGGCCGATGACGCCGTACCCGGCAACCAGAACCTTGACCATTCTTCATACTCCGTAAACCAGAAGGAACGCATCATACATTGCATTGGCAATACCCGTACTGTAGAGTCGTTCGCCGTTTGACGCCGTTCCTAGAGAGAAAAAATCCCCATGGACGTATTCCCCAGTACCGGCCCGCACCTGCACATCGTGTTGAACCACTTCCCGTTGATCGGGAGCCTGTTCGTGCTGGGGCTGCTGATCGCCTCGGCCTACATGAAGAACGACGGCATGCGCAGGGTCAGCCTGATCCTGTTCGTGGTCCTGGGACTTCTGGCGATACCCACCTACATCACCGGCTCGGCCGCCAGCTGGGCCTATCAGGGCCGGCCGGACATGTCCGTCCAGCTACTGGACGCACACCGCGACGCCGCGTTGCTGACATTCGTGTTCCTGGGGTTGACCGGCACCGTTTCGTGGCTCGTGCTGTGGCGGGAGCGCCGGTTTGGACGCGCGTCCAATGCGGGATTCTACGCGGTGGTGGCGCTGGGGCTGGTGTCGCTGCTGACGATCATCGAAACCGGCAGTCTCGGCGGTACCATCCTGCGGCCGGAGCTGCGCGAGGGCGTGATGGCCGAACCCACCGGGTTGACGGGCTGGATCGAATCGGCCATCCAGAGCTTCATCTGGGCCTGGCCCTCCATGGAGGCGGCGCACTTCGTCGGCATGGCGGTTCTCTTCGGTGTGGTGTTGCTGGTCGGGCTGCGCGTGCTCGGAGTCGCCAGGAACGTGCCGTACTCCGCAGTGCACAGACTGCTGCCGCTGGGCGCATTGGCGCTGCTGGTCAACATCGTCACGGGGATGTTCTTCTTCATCGCCGACTCGGGCCGTTACGTCGCCATGGATGGGTTCCCCCCGAAGATCATCTGGCTGCTGATCGGTGGTCTGGCCATCGTCTACTTCACGATTTTCGACGATATCTGGGCCGTCAAGTCGGATCAGGACGCGCCGCCGAGGGCCAAGGTCATGGCGGCCTTGACCATGGTCTCGTGGGCCGCCGTGCTGGTCTTCGGCCGATTGTTGCCCTACTACGGGGAAGGAGGCTAGGCCATGGGTGGTTTCTTTGTCGCGCTGTCCATCGTTGTCTCGGCTCTGGTGGTCGTCCTTGTCCTGACCTACGTCATCGACTCGGAAGCTGACGCAAAAGATAGCGGTTAACCTGGAGATGTTATGGGCTTTCTAAGCTGGTTGGAGGGCACGGCCTATTCCGAGTGGATCGTCGCCGGACTGCTGGGTTGGCCGCTGATGCTGTCCATGCACGCGCTCGGCCTTGCGGCCATTGTCGGCATCATGTTCGCGATCAACCTGCGCATGCTCGGATTTTTCAAGCCGATTCCGTTTACCGGTCTGAGCCCGTTGCTGGCCTTCGGCTGGGTCGGGATTACCGTCAACGTGTTTTCCGGGCTTTCGTTGTTCATGGCGCAGGCGACGTTTTACGTCACCAGCGCCCCTTTCCTGTTCAAGATCACGTTCGTCATCCTGGGAATCGCCAATCTTCATCTGACCCAGCGCGTGCTGCGTCAGGAAGCCGACGCATGGCAGGCGTCGGGAGCCGTGTCGCGGATGGGAACCGGGCTGGCGATCAGTTCGATCGCGTTCTGGACACTCGCCGTGGTTTGCGGACGGCTGATCGCCTACCTGTAGGGTGATCGCCTGCCTGTAAGCCCTGTAAGCACTGTTCGGGTACACCCATTGGGCCCGATCTACAGGGTATGTTGTCTACGGAAAGAATCCCCGTCTCCTGAATTTGCGCGGGGCCCACGTTTGGGGCCCCACCTTGCGGGAACTCGTTCCAGAATCTAGTCTGCCGTTTCGCGTAGCCGCCACCGCTGGCGGTCTTCAAGGCCGCCGTCACAGGCTTCCAGCGTCAGATCACGGATCAGGTGCACCGGTTCGCCACCACCACCGTGGCGGCTGGGCCCGTCGCCGGCGGTGACGCAATTGTCAGGTGCCGCGAGCGCCACTATTTCCCCGTTTGCGCGATGCTCGAACCGTTGGTTCTCGCTTCCGTCGCAGGGCTCCAGCGCAAACTCGCTGCCGGTGGAGAGTCCCTCCGCGGTCATGCACAGATCGAATTCGATCAGCCGGAACATCGCATCGGGGATGCCTTCCGCATCGAATGCCTGGTCGACCCCCAGCTGACCCTGGTAACTGTAGCAACTGTGCGTCTGCAAGCCTTCCTCGGGCCGCGCGTTCTGCTGGAAACCAAGCGTGTCCAGACAGAATCCCCGCGGTTCGTCGTGTTTCTCCACCAGGGTGACTTCAACGGGTGTTTCAGCGTAAGCCCCAACGGCCAACAGCAACGAGCCTACCAATGTGCTCAAGCGATTTATTTCGTTCATCCTGTTTCCTTCAATGTGATCCGACATCCATTGTGCCTCAGAGCCGAGCATTCATAAATTGCGCTCCTTTACCGCGCCACCAATGATCGCGCTCTGTTAACGCGCCCCCACGATCACGCCCTGTTACCCCGTCTCGCCTCCAAAGGTCCCGTTGACCAGCACGAACATCATCTTGCATACGGCGTCGGATCGGTTGCTCCAGGCGTGATTCGTTCCCCTCTGGATGACCGTGTCTCCGGTCCGGATCAGGACTTCGGAGTCGTCCAGCACCAGGTGGATTTCGCCTTCAAGGCAGAGCGCGAAGTCCACGGTTTCGGTGCGGTGCATGTACGGATGCGGAGGCCTGCTGCGGTCGCGGACGTGGCCGGCGCCGATGGAATCCCAGGCCGCCTTTACTGCGTCTGCGTCCACCTTGTCGATCCAGCCCTTCTCGGGAGGGAATTCGATCACACGGAAAACCGAGCCGTTGGCGGGCGGCAAGAGGCCGATCTCGCAGTCGGTGGTTTCCTCCGGTCCGAATACTCTTGCCGGGGCGCCGTCCAGGAGCCAGAGATTGTGGATGGCAACGCCCCCTCGGTGTGGTGGACGGACGACATTGGCAGCGTCCCCGTCCGACACCACGATGGCCTTGCCGTTCTCGTCTTGGCCCGTGACCACCCGCCTTACGCCCATCATCCACCTCGGCACTGCAGGCAAGGGCGCATTTCGCTCGACCGGGGCCATGGGGCCCGTTTCGCGGGCGCTGGCCTTGCCAACATTCGGGCGCTTATCATACCGTACGGCTTCCCAGTCAAGGACGGTGGTGCGGGATTTTCCATGAACGGAAACGTGTTGGCGCTTGCTTGTTTCATTTTTTCTGTGGTCTGCGAGTCGGCGACCGCACAGATGGGTGGTCGCGCCGGGGCGGCGGGTATGGGCGGCCAGGTTGTGCTCCAAAGCCCGGAAGGCGAGACCATGCTGGTGCCGCTGCCCAATGGCTGGACGCCCTATGCCCGTGAGGCAGAAGAGAAGGATGAGCGGTATGTCTTCCCCGGCGGGCAGGAGCCGTCCGATTGGCGCGAGGCGTTGCGCCAGGAGACGTACCGCACCGCGGTCGGAATTGCAGCTGCCGATCGCGTCTACGAACTGCGCACGGAAAGCGATGTAAACCAATGCGATTCCTTCAGTTCCGAAATTCTGGGCGAGGGCCCCGAGAACGGCTATTCCATGGTGCTCTGGCGGCAAGTATGCGAATTGGCCGGCGGACAGACGTTGGCGTCCCTGAACAAGACCGTGCTCGGCAATGACCGGTTGCACATCCTCAGCATGATCTGGAAGCAGGACCCTCCCGCCCGTGCGTGGACCCAGTGGATGAATTACATGAACCGCGTTTACGTCTGCGACACGGGCCGGGACGAGCATCCCTGTCGGACGGGTCCGCCGGCGGGTGGTCCAGCCGGCATGCGCCGCTGAGCGGGATCACGCTCCCCACGGTTGCCCACGCAGGGAGTCGCGTTTGCCCGCACGGGGAGCCGCGATAGAGGTGCTCCGACGGCGGTGATCCGGTCGCCGTCGCGTTTACCCGCACGGGGGGCCGCGTCGCACGCCCCTCTCGGAAGATTCGGCCGCGGTTGTGGCCTCACCCGTCCCTCAGTTGCTCCAACCGCCGAATGATGTTGCCCAGTTCCCGGTCTAGCTGGTCGGTCTTGTAGCCCGGTATGTCGTGGTCCCGGCGCACCTGGTCCACGACCACCCGCACCGTCTCGATCTGGCGTAATTTCTGGTCGATGGCCGCCGGCGTCACGTCCAGCCGGCCTGCCTCGGCATTGTTCACTTCGTTGTCGAACACGTGCAGCAACCTTCGGCTGGTCTCGATCACGTCAATGGCGTCGTCGGCCACGAACGCGGCTGCCACCCGCATGCTGTAGAACTCCGGGTCCTGGAAGATGGCGATGGCGTTGTCGATGAGCCGCTTGGCTTCCCTCGCAAGCCTGGGCTGGTACTCCGGCGTGGTGACCTTGATCCGCCAGTCGGCGCGCAGCTTGACGGCCTCCAGGTACCACTGGTCGGTCGGGCGCGTGCGGGCCAGCTCGGCGTCGAGTTCGACCAGCCGTTGCCAGTCCTGCTCCGACGCGGCGCGCCAGCCTTCCACCACCGCCGCCTGCGACCCGGAGAGGCGGCCTGCGATATCGGTGACATAGCCCGGAACATCTGGACGTTCAAGCTGGTTCAGCCAGGGTCTAAGCAGCGCGAAGCGCGCCTGGTCGTCCTGGGGGTCCGCCAGCATCGCCGACAGCAGGACGCGCTGGGATTCGAAATCCTCTCCCTGCCGCTTGAGCCCCATGCCGATGAGCAGCAGGGACTCCGGCGAGTTCAGTTCCTCCAGGGTTTCGGCCAGCTCCACGGCGTGGCGCTTGTACCCGCTGCGTTCCAGCCTTTCCGACATGTATCCGAAATTGATGTCCAAGGGGAAATTCCTGTGGACCCAGCTGCCGGCCTGCAATCGCGGATCATAGGGCAGCGAGAGTTCGACCAGATCGCCGAACGCGAGCGTCTCGTTTCGCTCCATCGCCACGGCCGATTCGGTGGCCATGCGGTTGAAATCGTCGGTCACCAGCGGCGCACCGTCCGCGAAACGCCGGATGTTGGCTTCGTCCATGAACAGGGCGGTGAGTACATCCTCCACCGAGCCGATGCCCTTTTCCAGGTAATGAATCGGGTCATCCACCAGGGGCCGGCCCGTGGTGGCGAGGTTTCGCTCGATGTCCAGCGGTTCATCGGACCCCAGGAAGAACAGCACTTCGGTGCTCCATTGGTAGACCCGGACGTGTTCGTAGACGTCCAGGATGGTGGCGCACAGGCTCCGAAGCAGGGATTCGGTGACGAACTGGGAGTTCATCCATTGCAGGAATACGCCGCCGGGATTCAGGTGTTCCCTGGCCAGCCGCATGAATTCGTGGGTGTAGAGGTGCGATGCGCCGGCCGTCCAGGGATGCGAGGGTTGCGAGACGATGGCGTCGTAGCGCTTTGACGTGAGCCGCAACGCGCTTCTGGCGTCGTTGACGAAAACGCGCACGCGACGATCCTCCAACGGATCGATCTCGCGTTCGGGACTCAGCAGGCGGTTCGCCTCGATCACCTTCGGCTCCAGCTCCACCACGTCGACGGCCTCCACCGAGGGCGGAACCCCTTCCACGGCGACGCCGCCCCCGAAACCCACGATGAGCATGTCGCGGGTGTCGGGCCGGGCGAGCACCGGCACCGTGGAGAGCAGGTGCTGATTGTGCTGGTAGGGCGGCGCGCCCCGAAGGTTGGTCGAGGCCTCGGGCAGGCCATTGGTTCTCAAGTTGAGGAATCCGTCTTCCTCCAGCACCAGCACCGTGGCGGACCGGCCCACCTCGTAGTACCGGATCGCTCCCTCGCCGTAACCGGTCAGGGGCGATGTCCGCAAGACCTCCTCCGGAATCACCGGCCGGTAGACCAGCGCGATGGCGGCGAGGCCGACGCACGCGGCCGCCGCGGTGCGATGACGGCCGGCGATGATCACCAGGCTGGCGGCGGCTGCCACGGCCGCGTTGACGGTCACCGCCATCAGAATCGCGCCCTCGTACTTCAGTGCCGGGATGAGGATGAACCCGGCGATGGCCGCGCCGACGATGGCCCCAAACGTGTTCCATGCGTAGACGCGTGCGGACGCCGGCGCGGCATCCGCCTCGCCGGTGGCGAGGATGCGCACCGCGAACGGGAACGTCGCGCCGATGAACAGCGTCGCCGGCAGAAGCACGACCATCGCCAGCGGCGCGTTGCCGCGCAGGCCGGCGGTTTCGGGTATCAGCAGGTGGAGGAATTCGTAGATCAGGATGGACGTGACCGCGATGCCGAATTGCGTCACCACGAATCCCGTCAACGCCGTGCCGACGCTCCTGGCGTACCGCGCGGCCAGTGCGCTGCCGATCGCGATGCCGCCCAGGAAGGCGGCGAGCATGGTGGAGAAGGCGGCGATGCTGCCGCCGAGGACATGGCCGAGCAGGCGGGTCCAGAGCACTTCATAAGTGAACGTGTTGGCGCCCGAGACGAGCATCAGCGGGAGTATCCAGTGGGGGCCCGCGAGACGGCGGGCCGGGCCCATCGTGGTCGGTGAGGAATTCGCTGCCAAGGTGGGCTCAGCGGCGACCGCTTGGGTCCCTTCCGCCGCCGCTGCGAGTGGCGAAATGTCTCGGGCGATCCAGGCCGCGATGAGAAACACCAGGGCATTCACGAAAACGCCCACCCAAACGGTTCCCGACAGGCCCAGGACGGGCAGCAGCAGGAATCCCGCGGTCACCGTGCCGCCGACCGCACCCACCGTGTTCAACGCGTAGAGCCATCCCACGCGGGGCCCGATCTGGTCCTTCGACCGGACCACGTGCCGAGTCAGCATGGGCAGCGTGGCGCCCATGCAGCCGGTGGGGATCGCCAGCACAATGAAGGCCACCACCAGGTAGAACGCGGACTGTCCCAGCCCGCTGGCGTCGGCGGGTTCCGGCTGCCCGCCCAGCATGCCGCCGTACAGAAGGTTCGCCAGCGCCAGCAACAGCGGAACGGCCAGGGCGGAAACCGCCACGCCGGCCTCCAGGATCCCGTACACGAGAACGGGACGGGTGATCCGGTGCACGTATCGTCCGGCGATCCCGGCTCCCAGGGCCAGCCCTGCCATGTAGGCTGAAAGCACCGTCGCCACGGCCAGCTCCGAGGTGCCGAATACCACCGAGAACTGGCGCATCCAGGCGGTCTGGTAGAGCAGGGCGGCGAAACCCGAAAGCACGAAACAGGCGCCGACGCCTAGCAGCGCGCCCAGATCGGACGCGCCGTCCGGGACAACAGTCGGCCGGCGTTCGCCTGACGGGGAACCGGTCCTGGCCGGCTGGTGCTTGCGGCGCTTTCTGCTCATGGTCCAGTCGCCGGCGCGGAATTCGCGCCGAGCCGTTGCGATGCGTTGCGGCATCATCGATCAGCGGCGACGGGAGTGTCAATTCGGCGACGGGAATGAGGGCAATTCGGCCACGGTGATGGAGGGCAATTCTCCGACGGCAACGGGGGATTTCGCCCACGGGGATGGACCAGGCTACATGGCGTGCTAGCATCGCGTCTTTCGGGAAGTGCTTCGCTAGGGATTTCGCCATCGCAACCATCAAAGTCATCATCGCGTTTGCCACCGCCGTGGTCTTGACGGCCTGCGCGCCGCCCGCCGACCGGCAGGAATTCCGTCTGGGCACCGCGGCGTTGGGCGGGGCGTATTATCCGCTCGGACAGGGAATTGCCAGCCTTGTGACCCGGAACGCCGACGGCATCTCCATGGTGCCCATCGTCACCCGGGGCGCGTTGGAGAACCCCAGGCTGGTGGCCGGCGGGGAACTGGAAATGGCCCTGACCAACGCCGACCTGGCTTACTTTGCCCACCGGGGGGAAGGGCCGTACGAATCTCCGCTGGATATCCTCGCCGCGGGCGCGTTGCACCCCAGCGTGCTGCACCTGATCGCCCGGGCAGGGGGCGACGTGCCCACGTTCGCCGAATTGCGCGGCAAGCGGCTTGCCATCGGCCCGGCCGGCGGGCCGACCGTGACACTCACCGACCTGCTGCTCCAATCCCACGGCATGACGCTGGATGACGTGGTGCCGAGCTTCCTGTCGTACTCCGACGGGTTCACCCAGTTGGGCGACGGCAACGTGGACGCCGCGTTCGCGCTGGCCGGGTACCCCGCGGCAGCTGTCATGCAGACCCGAGCCACACAGGAGCTGGCCTTCATTCATGTGGATGATGCCGTCATCCGACAGTTCGTTGCCGACAATCCCTACTACTATCCGGTGGACCTTCCACCCACCGTCTACGACACCCAAACCGGCTCCACGGTGCTCGCCATCGCCAATGTCCTGATCGTGCGGGGCAGCGAGCCAGAAGACACGGTGTACGAAGTGGTGGAGTCGATCTATGGAAATCTGGCGGAACTGCGAGAAACCAACGCGATCGCCGGGCAGATCGATGCGGCGCGGTCGGTCGAGCTTCCACTGCCGTTGCATCCCGGCGCGGCCCGATATTTCGCCGAACAGTAGCGACCCGTGCCGGCAATGCCGCGCCCTGAATCCCCGCACGCGCTGAGGACGCGATTGACCGGCTCGCTGGCCCTGGTTCTGGGCCTGTTCCACCTGGCCAACGTCTCCGGACTCCTGGTGCTTTCGACGATGGTGGTGCGCGCCGTCCACCTGACGGTGATGCTTGGCCTGGTCTTTCTGCTGGCAGGTGACTCCGAGGGGAGCGGCCGGAGGCCGGGCGGATCGTGGTTGAGCGGCGTGCTGTTTGGCGCGGCGATGGGCACCGGTGCCTACCTGCTGGCCCGTTGGGATGACATCGCGTTCAGCGGCGGCGCCGCCACCACGGTGGACATCGCGGTGGGGGTCATGATCATCCTCCTGGTGGTGGAGGCGGCGCGACGGGCGGCCGGCAACTTCCTGGCGGTGATCACCGCGGTGTTTCTGGCCTATCCCGCGGTCTCGCCCTGGCTGCCCGGCGTGCTTTATGGCCGCGGCGTGAGAATGGAGAGCGTGGTTTCGTTCCTGTCCCTTTCCGGGCAGGGCATCTACGGGATTCCGATCGGCGTGGCGTCGACCTACATCATCCTGTTCACCATCTTCGGCGCCTTTCTGTCGGAATTCGGCGCGGGACATTTTTTCTTCAGGTTCTCCACGGTGCTGACGCGCGGCATGACCGCCGCTTCCGCCAAGACCGCCGTCATCTTCAGCACGATGTTGGGAATGATCTCCGGTTCGGCCGCGGGCAATGTCGCCGTCACGGGTTCGTTCACGATCCCGGTGATGAAGCGCGAGGGCTACCGGCCGCATCAGGCCGGGGCCATCGAGGCGGTGGTCTCGACCGGCGGGCAGATCATGCCCCCGGTCATGGGCGCGGCCGCCTTCATCATGGCGGAGATCGTCGGCACGCCCTATGTGAATGTCATGAAGGCCGGGCTGATGCCTGCCCTGTTGTTCTTTGCCTCGGTACTGGTGGTCGTGCATTTGCAGGCGCTGAAGAGCGGCATTCGGCCCGGCGAACCGGACGCGGACGCCGGGCGGATGTCGATGACGCTTCTCGCCGGTGTTCCCTTCGTGGTCCCGTTCATCGCCCTGGTGGGGATGATGATCGCGGGTTATTCGCCGGTGAAGGCCTCGTTCTACGCCATCGCCATGCTGCTTGGACTGCATCTGCTGTGGACGAGGGCGGTCTCAAGGGAACTCTTCGCCAGGATCGGCCGCGCCCTCATCGCGGGCGTGCGAAGTGCCGTGCCGATTTCGGCCGCATGCGCCGCTGCGGGGATCATTTCCGGCATTCTTTCCGTTACCGGCCTGGGATCGAAGTTGTCCATCTTCATCATCTCGCTGTCCGGAGGCATTCCGCTGGTGGGACTGTTGCTCACCATGGTGGCCGCCATCATCCTCGGCATGGGCCTGCCCACCACCGCGGCCTACCTGATTCTGGCGACTGTCGTGGCTCCGGCGCTGGCGGAAATGGGCGTGCCGTTGCTTACCGCGCACATGTTCGTCTTCTTCTTCGGCTGCGTGTCCACCATTACGCCGCCGGTCGCCCTGGCGTCCTTCGTGGCCGCGGGCGTGGCCGACGCGGACGTCAACCGCGTGGGGTGGACGGCGTTCCGTTACGGGCTGGTCTGCTATCTGTTGCCGTTCGCGTTCTTCTTCGGGCCGGCGCTGCTCGCCGACGGTACGATGCTGGAGATCGGGTTCACGGCGGCCAGCGGCGCTGCGGGGGTATTCCTGCTGGCGGGCGCCATCGTCGGGCACTTGCGGGGCAACCTCTCTGCGATCGAGCGCGCCTGGATCGCGCTGGCTGGGGTCGGGCTACTCGATCAGGGTTTGGCGACCGACCTGATGGGCCTGACCGGGGCGGGTCTGTGGCTGCTTTGGGGGTATTTCGTCCAGCGGCGCCGAGAGCCGGAATGAACCTGGGGATCCTTCTCCTTGTCCGAACGCGGCACCGTTCGCTTGGCCTACCTTGGTCCGAACATCGCGTACAGTGCGCACAAGGTCACGATGATGCTGCCGCCCTGCATCCATAGGGCGCGGTATATATCCGCTTTGAGCTTGGCAAGGCCAATGTCGAAGTGTGCCCGAAGCTCGGTGAACTTAACGCTTATTTCTTCAAACTGGGCGTCAATTTCGTCGAAACGGAGTCGAGTATCTTCGAATCGATCATCTGGGCTGCCTATCCTACGCTTGAGGCTCGATCGCTGGGCCGGGCGACGATGGTGCTTGAAGCTTCCAGTCAAAACAATTTCCTCAATCCTTTGAGCATAATGCCCGCCCCGATGACGTTAATGAATTTCGCCTTTGTGCAGGTGAGGTTAGCATGCCTTTGTTCGGAGCGGCCTGAGCAAATCTGGTCGAAATGTGCAGAAATGCGGGCGAGTAGTCCTCTGCTTGTTTCCGCGACTCGCGTGACGGCATTCCCCGGTATCGGTGTTATGGTTTGTGACTCAAACTGACGATGCGATAACAAGACATTGGCAGCATGTAAATCTGGCAAGCGGTTTAGCCGGGAGCCGCCACCAGTGGCGGGTTCGAAGCTAACCAGCGGAGATGCGCGATGGACCGTGCCCTCGCTGCCGCTGGCACGATACAGGTTTCGGTTCTGCGCAAGCAAGCCCGATCAAGATTCTGCGGAGCAATTGATTCGAAGCGGTTACTTGGGTTCCGCGTGGCGCGGTGCGTTCGGTCATGCACTCCGCAAGACCGTGTGCGTGACCAGGCTACCGGCATGTGACCCGTGCGTGTTGTTGCGATCATGTCCATATCCGTACCTGTTCGAGAGCCGGACGCCGCCGGGCGCTGCCAAACTCAGTCGTTATCCACGCACGCCCGGACCGTATGTGTTTGAGCCCGCGAATAGTCTGGACAATGCTGCGGATCGAACCCATGACGTAGGCGGGACCCAAAGTTCGCATAGGACTCGATGTCCGTCCGTCCGCCTTGGCGTCACGCTGTTCGGAAAGGCAAACGATCAGTTACCCTATGTTGTGCACGCTCTGGAGCGAGCCGCCAGTCGCGGACTTACGTCCAAGCGGATCAAGCTCGAACTGTTTGATGTGCAGAACGAAACGCAGGAGCCCGAAGAGCGACGCTGGTCGACCATCTACACGCCCGGTTCCAGCCTAATGCCAATCGTCGCTCAAGACCATATTCCACCCGAAACTCCATCAGAGGTTCGCGTTCACTTGATAACGCCACTCAGGATCAAGCGCCAAGGCCAGTTGGCGGGGCCTTCTGAATTTGATTTCCGTACATTTCTTGGCGGTCTGCTCAGACGTATTTCGCTGTTGACCTATTTTTTCACCGATACTCCTCTGGAAACCGATTTTTCTGGATTGCTGAAGCTTGCGTCATCAGTCCCAGTGACCAATGCCGAATTGCACTGGAAGACATGGACTCGGTTTTCGTCTCGTCAGGACACAAAACTTCGAATGGACGGCGTCGTTGGCCGGTTCGATCTGATTGGAACTGAACTCAATCCGTTCTGGCCCTATCTGTGGTATGGCCAGTGGACGCACGTAGGTAAGGGCACTTCGATGGGACTCGGTCGGTACGAGTTGCAGAATTTCGGCGCCGCGGACGGAAATGAGGCCGCTGGACATTCCTCAGTCCAGGGCAAAAATGACACTGCTGGCTGTTCCCGCGCTATAACCGGCACCATCAATGGACTTGATTGCGCGGAGCGGGAGTGGCCCAAACCCGCACGGCTGTAACTGCCAGGACAATGGCTAAGATCAAACTCGGCCCCCAGGAAAAATGAGGATGTGTGAGATGCCGCAACCTTGCGACCGGCGCATACGGGCGGCAATCCCGTAACATTCCGCCTTCTAGGTCCGAATATAGTTTGTCATAGTGGTACCACAAGATTATCCTCGCCGCATTTTGCTGGCCGTCACCGGGCTTTCCCCTCAGATCGTGACCGAAACGGTCTACTGTCTCGCGGTGCGACTCCAGCCTGCGTTCTTGCCGTCGGAGGTGCGCCTGATCACCACTGCTGAGGGTGCCGACCGAGCTCGGTTGGAACTGCTACACGAGGATACTGGGCAGTTCCACCGCTTACGCGACGACTACGCGTTGTCACCCATCGAATTCCGGGCGGACAGGATACATGTCTTAAAGGATGGCGCTGGCCGTGCGCTTACCGATATTCGTACACCTGACGACAATACCGTCGCAGCGGACTACATTACCGAAATCGTGCGCGAACTGAGCCAGGATGGCGATTGCGCACTGCACGCATCTATCGCCGGAGGGCGCAAGTCAATGGGGTTTTACCTTGGCTATGCCCTTTCATTGTACGGGCGCACCCAGGACCGGCTTTCACATGTGCTGGTCAACGCGCCCTTCGAGTCCCACCCGGAATTCTACTACCCGACACCGCGAAGTCGCGTCATTCGTCGGACGCCCGACGGGCGCCCATTCGACACGCGGGATGCCGAGGTTGCCCTCGCAGACATCCCCTTCGTGCGGATGAGGGAGGGCCTGGATGGTGACTTGCTGGAAGGCCGGGCGAGTTTTTCGTCCGTGGTGGCCGACGCACAGCGGGCAATGCCGCCAGTGCGCTTGGTGTTGATCCCGACTCGGTGTGAGATGGTTGCGGGCGGGGAGTCGCTAGTCATGACCCCACGCCGGTTCGCCTTCTACTGGATGTTGGCGGAGCGGGCGCGCCGATGTCTTCCGGGGTTTCACTGGAGCGAAGAAGACGCGGGCAAAGAATTACTGTCTTTCTACGCTCAAATCGTCGGCGAACATTCCGGCGAATACGAACGTTCGGAAAAGGCATTCCGGCGTGGACTGACCGGCGAAAACATCAACCCGGACAAGGCACACATCAACCGTGAACTGAAACGATTGCTGGGTCGCCGGCGCGCCGTGCCCTACCTCATCGCATCGGGCGAGCGAATTGCCGGAACGCGGTACCGGCGCATCGGGATGACGCTCGCGCCGGAAGTCGTAAATGTTCAAGAGGGCGGCGCTGCTGTCTCCGTTACCTCGGGTCGGCTAGGCGTCGCTGTTTCCTCTTGACTCATCCGCTGGTCATTTTCTTAAATGAAGCGTCTGCTGGACGGTGGTCTGGAAAACTGAACAAGTGGTCGAACTTCTGATTTCGGGCCGGATTGGTCGGTCGTGCAGTTCTGCCGCGAGGCGGCAAGGTTGCGGCGCGTGACAATGGATGGACGGTCGTGCATGGTGTGTGGGGTACGTGTGCGCTGCAGGAAAAATCAAGTGCGCCGAAAGACTTAGTACAAGTAGAAAATGCAACAGCTTCACTACAACGTTCAGTTTCTCACGCCCGCATTCCTCGGAAACGCCTATCAAGCGGGCCAGTGGCGCACACCGCCGTTCAAAGCGCTTCTACGGCAATGGTGGCGGGTTGTCTGGTCCGCGGGAAACGGGTATCCGTCTGATGTGCTGGCTATGCGGGAGGCCGAGGGACTGCTCTTTGGAAACGCTTGGCTTGATGGGAAATTCTCCAAGAGTAGAGTGCGCATACGACTGGATAAGTGGAGTCAAGGAAAGGTCAAACAGGGCAAATGGGGAGATCAGGACTCAGGCAACGCCGCAAAGGTCCTTCACCCAGAGGTTCGTCAGCCTATCGGACCGCTGCTGTATCTCGGTTATGGTCTGCTCAACTCCGGTAGACGGTCGGGAACGACCACAGTCAGGGGCCAGTACGGTACTCGGCAAACACATAGGACCGCCATTCAGTATGACGAGCGGGCTGAGCTGAAGATCGCCGCGCCCACGCCAGACGCTGAGGATATCCGGCGGGCGCTATTCCTTGCTGACCTTTACGGAACGGTTGGCGGTCGCAGTCGCAATGGCTGGGGTTCGTTGTCACTCAAACCGATCCAAGGAACGCGTCTACAACAAAATGTTGCGGATGCGTATTCCCGGCCATGGGAGGAAGCGCTCGGTCATGATTGGCCGCACGCCATTGGCCGGGACGATCATGGTCCGCTCGTGTGGCGCTCGGCGACGTCCTACAACGATTGGAGGTTACTCATGCGCGACCTCGCCATTGTCAAGATCGGGTTTCGGACTATGTTCCAGTTTCAGCGTGCGCCCGGACCAGAGGACCGTCACTGGCTTTCGTATCCCATCACGAAACACAAAGTTAGGGAATGGCACAGCGTCCGGCTACCCAACAGCTTGCGGTTCAAGGTTAGGCCTGACCCGGAAAATGCGGGCAAGCTCCGAGCCTTTATCTTTCACATGCCTTGCCTCCCGCCACCGGGCCTAAACCCAGACCGCAGTGCGATAAAGCGGGTCTGGAATAGTGTGCATGACTATCTTGACGTACTGTGCCAAGAGTCGCGTGACTATCCCATGATCCCCGAGGGGCCTCGCGAGAAAATGCGGAAGCAACTGGACACTGTACGCATTGAGCGCTACCCGCGATGAACAGCTACGGCAACGACACTCTGTGGCAGACTAAGCTGCATGCCCGGTTGCATGATCCAGCGGAAAAAGCGCTGGTGCTGTTTCGTGACCCGGCCGGGCACGAGGGAGGAACTTCGAAAACGCTGCATTCGCTGCTGTTTTCGGGTCAACCTAAGGGAGATATGGCTCGTCATGTCAAGCGCGCCGATTGGTGGGCGTCGGCGGCGGACCGACCGCAGCTTCCCAGGAACGCGTCTTGGGCGCAACTCCGGTGGACTAGAAGCCCGGTGTTGCTGCACCCATTAACAGGCCAGAAGTTTGATCTGCACTCGTTGGCGGACACGGAGATTGGCGACATCAAGGCGCGCAGCCTCGCTCACTTCGAGCGCCTGATAGAGCGCGATTGTGATACGGGCGACGAATCCGCGGATGTGGACTGGTGGCGCACGCTGCTCGCCTATTGGCGGTTTGGGCCTGAGCTCGGAAATGACGACGAGAACGACGACGGCAAGCTCGGTGATCTGTGGCAACACTTGCCCGCCGACACGCGCATCCCGGACCATACTATCTGGGACCATCTCGACCTTACTTCCGCGTTCGCCGGTGCATTCGCAGCGGATTCAAATGACGCGTGTGCCTTACTCGCGCTCTCAATCGGGCCGGTGCAGCCATTTATTGCCGCTGCACGCTCAACGTCCGACCTATGGGCAGGCTCGCATCTTTTGGCGCGCCTGTCGTGGGAAGCTATGAGGGTCGTTTGCGAGCGGTATGGCCCTGACGCGATCCTGTTTCCGCGTCTGCGTGGAGTACCGCAGGTAGACCTCTGGTTGCGTGACGACTGCGGGCTCGACAGCACGCTGTTTAATGGTTGCACTTGGACGCATCGTTCCACAGACGCCAATCCGCTATTCATTGCGGCGTTGCCCAATCGTTTCGTCGCCGTGGTTCCCGCTGAAGATGCGCACAAATTGGGGAAGGCTATCGAGCAACGCACAAGAAGCTGGCTACAGGATACGGGGCGCGAGGTGGTAGATCTTCTTCTGGATGCCGCCGAAATCAGTCGGCTTGACCAGCCGCGCGACAAATCCGTGTACGCGTACAAGCAGATTAAGGATCAGCTCAATGGCTTTCCGGAAGTTCACTGGGCCGCAGTTCCTTTCTCGCTGGTTCGGCCACGAAATACTGACCGCCAGACAGATCTGGATGTGTCGCGCTTGTCCGATTCGATGGCGCCGTTTTTCGGGGCTGTGCCGGGGGAACGATGCGGATTCCTCGACTCACCGACTTGGAAGGTCTTACGCAACGAGATAGGGTCTGCGGATGCCGGCGCGTTCTATCTGCCGAATCCCGGCGTGCTCTACCCGGCCGTTTACGATCTTGCCGAGCGCGTGCTCGCAGCGGCCAAGGCCGTCAGGCCATTCGAGCAATGCGAACAGAACGGATGGCGTTGCTCCCTCACGGGTGAATCCGAGTGGCTCACGACAGACGCCACCCAGCTCGTCGAACGTTCCTACAGAGGCCGAGACGATACGCTGTGGGGTCGCATCGCGAAAAAAAAACCGGCGTGGGCAAAGCGCAACGAGCACTTGGGTGCCCTCGCGGCTGTCAAGCGCCTTTGGCCATCACTTTTCGCAAAGGAAGTGGGACGCGCGACAGACGAAGCCGGAACAGCTGATCGATTTGTTGTCTCCACGCATACTATGGCGCTCGCGGCGCAAATCGAGCGTTCCTTAAACCAGGGTGACTTCGTCACCGATGAGCTTTCCAACCTGATCAAGAGATTAAAACCCTCGGCAGTTCCTCTGCCTCGCCGACTGAATGGGGACAAGCAAGACTTCCATACCGCCAAGAAACTGCCGGAACTGCTAGCTGTAGCTCGCGACTCGGAAGAAGGGGACGAGCAGGCGAAAGTCGAATGTGCCATAAAGCGTGCTTTGGGCATCAAGGGAAGCATTGAGACCTATTATGGATTGCTGATGATGGATGGAGACCGCATGGGCCGCATCCTGTCCGGCACCGACCCAAAGTTTCAAATTACTTATCAGGAGAGCTTTCACCCGGACATCGCACGAGGTTTCACATCCTTCGCATCGGCGCATCCAGAGATCGAGCGATACCTCGCCGAGAAACGGGCTGTATCGCCAAACCGGCACTTGGCGGTGTCAGCTGCGCTCAACAATTTCGCTTTGTGTGTTGTACCGGAAGTGATCGAAAACGAGTTCTTGGGCCGAGTATTGTATGCGGGCGGAGACGACGTGCTCGCAATGCTGCCGGTTGCCGACCTGATGCCCGCTATGCGCCGGCTGCGTTATGCGTACTGCGGTGCCGACCCCGATAACACCGATGGCCATTGGCGCGACGCGAAACATTCGAAAGGACTGGTTTGCAAGGATGGCTTCGCAATGCTCGGTGGTCGATTGATGCGGTTGATGGGTAGCGGTGCCACAGCGAGTTGCGGTGCAGTGGTCGCGCACCACCAAGCGCCATTGGCCACTGTTCTGCGAGAGCTTCGGTCGGCGGAGCGACTGGCCAAGGATTCAGGGCGTGACCGCTTCAGTCTCAAGGTGATTAAACGCTCTGGCGGAGACTTGACCTTGACCACTTTATGGGAACATGTGCCGCTGCTGCTCGATGTACGCAACTTTCTTGGCGAAAGCTGTGTCTCCCGCCGTGCCGTGTACCATACGCTAACGTGGCTTCGCGACATGCCCTCCGATGCGGGGAGTGAAATGCTGTCAACGATGCTCGCCTTCCAATTAAGGAGACAGGCCTCGGACAAACGGATCGACCACAAGTACGATCTCCACAATCTTGCCCACCGGCTTTCCGAGTTCGCGCAGGCGCATAACACGGACCACCCAGCGGACGGCCAAGTGGCAAGATCGGCCTCGGGAGTTTATTCCGGGCAACGAACGCCTTGGCGGACTCTCGGTAACTTCCTTTCCGTGGCGGAGTTTCTTGCAAGAGAGGCGCGGTTGCCGGGCGAAGACGACATGTCAACCGGACCTATCGTCAGTACTTCTGCGAATTCTACGGAAGTGGTGCCGGGATGACCGTGCGGTATTTCGTCGAGCCATTGGACGTGCTGGTGCTGCGAGGCAACAAGCTCTTTGGCGATCCGGGTAGTTTTGGGGAGAGTTACGTTCCGCCGTGGCCGTCCGTCGCGGCTGGGGCGTTCCGTTCCGCGCTGATGGTGGAGCGGGGATACGATTTAGAAGCGTTTGCACGCGGCGAAATCGACAGCGATTCGGAACTCGGAACCCCGAGTGCCCCCGGGACATTCACCGTAACCGGATTCACACTGGCGCAGAGACATGCTGAATGCGCAGTCGTCGAAATCGAGCAGTTGCACCCCGTCCCCAACGATCTCGCCGTGTGGGAATCCGGATCCGGGAAAATTCATGCTCGCCGCATTGGGCCGGTTACGATTGAGGAAGAAATATCGTCATCGGCAAGCACGGCGCAGCATGCTGTACTGCCTCAATCCACGCGCGGCAAGTTGTCCCCCGGGCACTGGTTGACTGGTGAAGGCTGGCGAGCACACCTCGGCGAGAGTGATGTAGATCCCGTCAGACATCTGCGCCGAAACAGCGATCTCTGGGCACTGGACAACCGAACCGGAATAGCGCTGGATCCCACTGAACGGAGCGCATCTGATGGGGCGCTCTTTACGAGTGAAGCGGTGGCGCTGCGCAAGCCGGAACATGCCGCAAATTGGTCCGGCGACGGCTCGGACGGAACTGTTGGCTTTGTCGTCGATATATCGGGTGTGGACGAGCAGCGGCTGCCTGACTCTTTGACCTTGCGTCTCGGAGGGGATGGACGTGCGGCGATCGCCAAGCGCGAAGATTCTGGTGGTACGACGGATTTCCACTATGGCGCCATCTCTGAAGCCGGGCGTTGCCGGATGATACTGATCACGCCTGGCCTGTTCGCAGATGGGTGGCTACCAACGGGCGTCAAGGCATCCGGTACCGACATCCATTTCGAACTGCATGGCGTCGAGGGTCGGCTGGTGTGCGCAGCAGTTCCACGCGCTGAGGTTGTGTCCGGTTTCGACATCGCCCGGCGGCGCCCGAAACCGGCACAGAGGGTTGCGCCGGCCGGCAGCGTCTACTGGTTGGACGACCTGCGAGCCTCGCCGCAAGCTCTCCGCAAGCTTGCGGAGCACGGACTTTGGTCCGAACCGGCTGAGAATGAGGCTCGTCGGGCCGAAGGGTTCAATCGGCTCGCTTTCGCCACGTGGAGCGATTGAGATCGAACTGAATTCAAGCAATTCCGAGACACAGGAAGCAGAGGCACCACATGTTTCAAAACAAGGCCGTGATGTTCCTATACGCTGTCAGCCCAGTTCATATGGGGGCGGGGAGCGCGACCGGCATCATCGACAACCCTATCCAGCGCGAGCGGCACACCGGGCATCCGTGCTTCGCGGGATCCGGCATCAAAGGGGCAATCCGACATGGGTTCGAGGCCCTTGGAGGTGAAAGGAAACTGCTTGCCCGGCTGTTCGGGCCGAAGCCGCAAGGCGCCGACCTGCATGCCGGCGCAGTCAGCATCGGCGATGCTCAGTTGGTTGCCCTTCCGGTGCGAAGCCTGAAGAACGGTTACGTCTACGCCACCTGTCCCCAGGCATTGGCAAGGGCGCAACGCCTATTGAACGTGTCGGGCAGCGCAGCTGCGGATTGGCCGCCAGTGCCGCAAACCGTCGAAGGCGAGTGCTTGGTGCCAAACAGCGATCTGCTAACGGACGGCAAACTTCACCTGGAAGCCTTTGAATATAAGCGGGCGAACGATGGCCAAGCCGAGGGGGCTGTCGAGGCGGTTGCCGCCCGTATCGCGGAATTCGCGATACCGGAGGATCACGGATTCGATTTCTTCCGCAGCAAGCTTAGATCGGATCTGGTGGTCCTTTCGGATACGGATTTTGGGTACTTTTCTGAGCATGCCACGTTGGTGGAACCGCATGTCCGTATCAACGACGAGACCGGTACCGCTGATGATGGTGGCCTGTTCTACACCGAGAATCTACCGCCCGAGTCGTTGTTGATTGCACCGATCTTCACGAGTGCGGCGCGTGACACCAAGCGGCTAGGCGGCAAAGAAACACTCGATGCCGCCAGCGTCATGTTGAAGATGAAGAACGTCATTGACGGACATCTTCTGCAAATTGGTGGTGACGTAACAACCGGGCGGGGCCTGGTGACAGTCAGGTTGCTTGGGGGCGGCAATGCAAACGCTTGAGCAGAAGCGCGCCAAGGATGCGTGGGAAAGGAGCGGGAGTGGCGTGATTGCGCATGGAAAGGACTACGTCAATCTGGCGAAAAGTCTTCCCGCACTAATCATGAACAGTGGCCTCATGCAGGTGATGGCGTTTCTGCAACAGAAGAAAGGTAACAGTGTTCACCAACGTATCGCATGCGATTTGCGCAAATGGTTGAATCGTCAATTCGGACATGACAGCCCCGCCGAATTCGAAGGTTTCATGGAGGCCATGTTGTCAGCTTCGCCTCGCCACTACCAGAACGTCACAAACGAGGCGTTTGCTTGGCTCAGGTGGTTGCGCCAGTTGGCCTCAGCAAGGCAACAGGAGAGTTGAAATGCCGATTGCGGCTATACCGGAGTACCTTGGGAGCGATTTCAAATCGGCTTCACCCGGGCTTCGCTTCGGCATGTTTCTTCAGCTTTGGGGTAAGAATAAGAGCACCGGAGAGATTTCTTGGTCTAAATTCAATAACGAGAATAAGATATCCGCGCTGGCGACCGCCGCAACATTGACCGACCCCTACTGCAAAGCTTTGAAATGTTTGCGCATTCGGCAGAATTCCGCGGTCTCAATGTCATCAAGTGATGAGGCGTTTCTTTCGTTGGTGGCATCATCCGTCGCGCCGTTTGCAACCGGTCTTGGCAATGAACATCCACTTGAGAACGGGTTCGCATTCTTGAATCCCTACGGATTGCCGTACCTTCCCGGTAGCGGCGTCAAAGGGACTGTGCGCACCGCCGCCAAGGAACTGGCGAGTGGCGATTGGGGAGAGTCGAGTGGCTGGTCTTGTGAGAAGCGCTACGCTTTCCCCGGCACCTTCAACAGTGTCGAGGACAAGGCTCAAGATACGTTGCTCTCCATGATCGATGCCTTTTTCGGTCGAGAGCCTTCTGCGGGCGACAAGCGTCACTTGCGGGGTGCGGTGGAATTCTGGGACGTCATTCCATCCCCTCCCGACGGCAAACTAGACGTCGAGATCATGACGCCGCATCAATCGCACTACTATCAGCAAAAGGAGCATCTAGGCAGCAAGACTCCGCATGATTCCGGATCGCCTACTCCGATTAGCTTTCTCACCGTGCCGCCGAATTCGGAGTTTACATTTCACGTGCGCTGTGATTTGTCCCGCCTGCGGCGAGTAGCGCCGGACCTTGCCGATAATGGCCAATGGAAGAAGCTGCTCACTGCAGCCTTGGAGCACGCATTCGAGTGGCTGGGTTTCGGTGCAAAGACGGCGGTGGGCTACGGGGCGATGCGGCGCGACACGGTGACCGAGGACAGGATGCGAATTGAAGCGGAAGCTCGTGATCGTCAGCAAAGGGAGGATCAGGAGCGCGAGGATCGCCTCGCGCGAATGGAACCGATGGATCGGGACATGGAGCGGCTTCTTGCTGAAGCACGGCACCCTGGACTGACTGATACGACTGCAATTTTCAACGCTATTCGTGATGGCCGTTGGTCCGGCGACGGCAAAATCGAGGCGGCGAAAAGGCTTAAGGACAGGATGAGGGACGAGGGAACTTGGAAGGAGTCTTCGCAAAAGCGAAGGCCGATCAAGGACAAGGCTTATCAGAAAACGCTTCGTGTCAAGAATTGGCTGCGGGGCGAATAGGACCAGGCACTGGTGATCAATATTCGATACGATGGGCATGCCTGTTCGATTGCTTCATAGGTGGGATTAGAACGCATTCCGCTAGATTGGATTGGAGCACGCTTGAGGAATTAGATGCATACACTCATCAAACGACACAAAGCCGAAATACGTGCCTTGGCCGAGCGGCGGGGTTTGCGGGATGTACGCGTTTTCGGGTCTATGGCAAGAGACGACGCCGATGACGATAGCGACGTGGACCTGTTGGTGACGTTGCCCCCCGGCGTCTCCGGACTCGCGCTGGGCGGGCTGCTCATGGACGCTGAAGATCTTCTGCAACGCAAGGTGGACGTACTGACTGAAGGATGCCTTCATCCGAAGATTCTTGAGCAGGTTCTCAGGGAGGCTTTGCCCCTGTGAAGCCAAGACCCGCCAGCGACGCACTGCATCTACAGCATATTTGCGATTGTATGGATAGGATCAATGAATTCACGGGTAGTGAGCGCGCGGTGTTTGATTCGTCCCGTATGGTTCAGGACGCGGTTCTGCGCAACATGCAAACGTTGGCGGAGTCAACGCAGCGGTTGAGTGCTGAAATCAAGAAGACGGAGCCAAGAATAGCTTGGCATGAAATTTCCGCGTTTCGCAACGTCCTCACTCACCTGTACCTGCGTGTTGATCTCAATGTCGTATGGAGTGTGATCGAATTCGACTTTCCTTTGTTGTCAACGGCGGTCAACCGAATGTTGGAGCGCGTACAAAAGCAGGATGGTTGATGTTCGCTTCGAATTGCGGCTCAGCTTACACTGAATTGGGACTATATCGATGCCGGTGGCGACTCCAAGGACCATCCTGCTCTGCACGGTCGGTGGCAGCCACCAGCCGATATTGAAGGCGATCCGGTCGGTCGCACCGGACTTCGTCTGCTTTTTCTGCACCGGTCGAGACCCTGCCACGGGAAAGGTGGGGTCCATTCGGCAGGTTAAGGGGAAGGGAAACGTAATTGGGGAGGGGCCTGACTCTGCTACGGAGACGCTACCGAACATTCCCAGCCAGGCCGAGTTAAAGCCCGGCAGTTTCGAGGTTTCAACAGTTCCCGCGGACGACCTTGATGATTGCTTTCAATTGATGCGCACCGCCATTTTCAGGTTGACGGAACTGCACCCCGAAGCGAAGTTCGTCGCCGACTATACCGGCGGCACCAAGACAATGTCCGCGGCGCTGGTTTGCGCGGTGTTGGAGACAGATGGCGTTGATCTGCAATTGATCCGTGGTGCCAGATTTGGCCTCGGCGTCGCGCCATCGACCACTTACGCGACACCCACGAATATGGCCCGGTTACGGTTGGAACGTGCGATGGCGCCCTTCTTGGATGCTTGGGAGCGCTTCGCCTATCGGGAGGCCGCGTTCGGCTTGGACCGGTTGTTGAAACGCAACTCCGTGGCATTCGCCTCCGAAGACTTGCCGAGGCTGCAGGTGGCCCATGCACTGAGCCACGGGTTGGCACAATGGGACGACTTCAACCACACGGAAGCACTTGCGCGAATCGAACCTTTTGCTGCGAGGATTACTCTCGATCATCCGGCAGTGATCCCCGACCTGCGACTACTCCAGAAAACGCG
The DNA here is from genome assembly GCA_965221035.1 of Candidatus Rariloculaceae bacterium. Classification (GTDB taxonomy): domain Bacteria; phylum Pseudomonadota; class Gammaproteobacteria; order Steroidobacterales; family Rariloculaceae; genus UBA6522. The sequence continues at coordinate 917,004 of OZ244860.1, read as the reverse complement.
AGACTCGCGTAATGAGCCTGCCCGCATCTACGATCTTTGGCTTAATGCCAAGCGTCGGGCGGCCCAAGGCCGGTACGACGACGCGGTGGCACGCGTGTACCGGCTGATGGAGTGGACGGCGCAATGGCAGTTGCGCTCCAAGCTCAGTGTGGACACTGGCAATATTCCGGCCGAGTGGCTTCCGCCAGATTCGCGCTCGATGCCGGATCGGGACGGGAAGATCCGTATTGGCTTGCGGCAGGCGTGGCAGGTCGTTCGGGAACGGGTCGACGGACCTGCGGGCGAATTCATCTTCCGACACGAGAATGAACTGCTCGACCGCCTCCAAGTTCGCAACCAGTCGATTCTGGCGCATGGATTCCAGCCCGTTGGCGCGGATGAATGGCAGTGCTTCAACGGATTCATCGAAGATCGTTTCCAACCAATGTTTCGCGAATTGGCTTCAGATGCTGGATTGAAGTCCCTGCCCAGACAATTGCCCACGCAAGTCCCGGCTTTCATTCTTCCCACTTCGTAGTTCAGACCACTTAACGTGGACGGGTTGTCATTGCGGCAACCTTGCGGGCCGTGCGTGCCGCTGGCCGGAATGCTTCAATGCGCACCGGTCTGGAGATCGGAAGCACTCATGCCCAAGCGCGTGTTGTACCTTGTTGCTTATGATGTTTGCGAGCCGAAGCGGCTTCGAAAGATACACAAGGCGGTGAAGCGCTTTGCCACCGGCGGGCAGAAGTCCGTCTTCGAATGTTTTCTTACTCCTGCGGAACGGCGCCGGTTGCTCGCAGAGACACGGGAGATCATCGCTGCGGAGGAGGACCGCTTGGCGCTGCTGCGGATAGAGGAACGGGCGCGGCCGATTCTGCACGGCATCGCCACGCCTGTAGTGGACCCGGACTTTTATTTGGTTGATTGAGACCAGTCGTAGGAAAATCCGCATGACCACGCTTTACATCGACCGAAAGGATATCGAGCTTCGTGCCCGTGGCGGGGCCCTGGAGTTTCATGCGCCCGACGGACTGCGCGGCACGGCACCATTGGCCCCGCTGCAACGGGTTGTCATTCGGGGACGCGTCCGACTGACGACCTCCGTTCTTGGGGCAATGGTTGATGCCGGGGCGAGCGTCTTGATGCTGAGCGGACGGAACAACCGGCAATTGGCCGTCTGCCTCGGCCGACCCCATAACGATGTCGTGAGGCGGCTCGGACAATTCGATGCCTTTCGCAACATGCGCGTACGTCGAGATTGGTCACAGGCGCTAATACTCGCAAAAATCAAAGCGCAACATCGTCTGCTCCGGCGTGGGCTGGAATGTCGGCCCGACAAGCGTCGACTCCTCCTGAAGGCGGCGGAACGGCTCGCGACGACTATAGAACGTCTCTCAATTGCCGGTAGACTGCCTGAACTGACTCGTTTGCTCGGCGTCGAGGGTGCGGCATCCGTGGCGTATTTCTCGGGTTTCCGGGAGTTGTTTCCACCCTCGGTGGATTTCACGCACCGTAACCGCCGTCCTCCGCGGGACCCGGTCAACGCTTGTTTGTCGCTTGGGTATACGTTGCTTCACTTCGACGCCGTGAACGCATGTTATGCGGCGGGGCTCGACCCGATGCTCGGGCTGTATCATGAACCGGCATTCGGACGTGCGTCGCTCGCATCGGACGTTATAGAACCATTGCGGCCACATGTCGACGAATGGGTCTGGGAATTGTTTCGCCACCGAACGTTGACCAGCCAATCCTTCGTCAAAGACAAGGGTGCGGTTCTGCTTGGCAAGGCGGGCAGACAGCGCTTCTACAAAAAGTTCGAACCGCTTGCCAGGGGGTTGAGGCGGATTCTGCGCAGGCAATTGTCCGTCGTGGCGCGTGATTTTGCCGCGCGGGGCGCGAGTGCCGATGCGGTCGAGTCGCGGAAATGGCAACCATGAGACCACTGTACTTGCGAGGGACTGAACCCCTGAGCGTTTCGCTGGACGGCCCGGCGCTCAAGGTTGCCGGTCAAGGTGTGGCGGACCGCCGGTTCCCGTTGGAGCGTGTGTCGCGTGTGGTTGTCAGCAACCTGGTCGCGTGGTCAACGGAGGCACTTTTGGCCTGCGCGGACGAAGGTATAACCGTGTGTTTTCTTCGTAGCGATGGCGTTCCGCGGGCGCGATTGACCGGTCGTCCGTCTGCGCGCAGCGAGTTTCTCCAGCGTTGGCACGATTTTGTCGATCGCCCGGACTGGGAGGAAAGATTTCTTCAATGGCGAACGGCTGTTCGTCGCCGCGCTATTCGATTCTGTGCGATGAGAATGGGTTGGTCATGTCGACTCGATTTGGCCGATCTGGTGAGAATCGTGCTCAAGCCCGACGAGAGTGACGGCAACGACCGCCGAGTCTGCGCGTTGAGAAAGCAGATTCATGGATTGGCCCGGACTTTCGCAATCGCCGAACTGGCCAAGCTGGGTCTTCGGGCGGACGAAGAAACGGCGACGCAGCTGATTCCGGTTCTCGCCACTGGGGTCCAGTGGGGTTTGCAGCCAGAGCTCGTTAACTGGCTTCGAACCCGAGATGGTGAATTTAGGGGGCGGAAAATAATGCCCCGCGACGACCTGAAGGCCGCCATATTCTTCGTCGAGAAGCATTCAAGTGCGGTCAACTTCCATATTCGCGACGTCCTGTTACACCTCCAGCGCTACATGGCGTCGCTGCAGTAATGCCGTACAACCGCGAAATTGCATGGATCGTGTGCTACGACATAGCTGATCCACGCCGTCTGGTCCGCGTGCATCGGCAGATGAAGCGATACGGTGTTCCTGTGCAGTATTCCGTTTTTCTTGTACGCGCCACGCGCAAGGCATTGACAAAGCGTTTGAAGGGTAAAATCCGCCCACTGATCGATTCACGTTTCGACGACCTTCGAGCCTATCCGCTGATGTCGCAATCCAAACCCGAAGTATTCGGTCGAGGAAGTGTGCCGGACGGCGTGTCCGTTCTGGACAAATGGCATGTTCTGGTCAAAAATCATAGTGTCGATGAGCAATGGAGCGTGGACTGACATGTGGTGGATGCATGGTGTTAGACTTCAAATCGGATTCAAGGCCCACAAACGGCGTTGTAACCGACTGACAAAAGGAGGAATATTTTTGGCGGCTATTTGAATGACAGACCTGATGAAGAAGGGATTAAGACCAGCTAGCGCCAGCACTAAATCTTCTAGGGATTCATTTGAATGACAGACCTGATGAAGAAGGGATTAAGACCCATGGCACGCTGGATGTGCGTACGGGCTTTCATTTGAATGACAGACCTGATGAAGAAGGGATTAAGACATTCAGCCGTTAGCATGATGCACCTCCGATCTATTTGAATGACAGACCTGATGAAGAAGGGATTAAGACTCGCATTCGTGTCGGTGTTCGAGGCGGCTGCATTTGAATGACAGACCTGATGAAGAAGGGATTAAGACCCATTTGTTTTCGCTGATGTGCGCCCCAAGGACGCATTTGAATGACAGACCTGATGAAGAAGGGATTAAGACCGCTTTAATCAGGTTGTTTTCGAGCAGCCGCCAATTTGAATGACAGACCTGATGAAGAAGGGATTAAGACACGTGCTTGCTTGTCACGATTGCCAACATTTTAAATTTGAATGACAGACCTGATGAAGAAGGGATTAAGACACCCGTCGCAACAGCCTGTCCAGGCAGTCTCAGATTTGAATGACAGACCTGATGAAGAAGGGATTAAGACTCAAGGCTGGTCGCCGCCCTGTCTTCCGTCAGTGAATTTGAATGACAGACCTGATGAAGAAGGGATTAAGACCTTAGTGGTGCAACTGGGCTTGGAGTTGCCTTTATTTGAATGACAGACCTGATGAAGAAGGGATTAAGACGGCGCCGGACTTCAAGTTGTTGATCCGGACGATGATTTGAATGACAGACCTGATGAAGAAGGGATTAAGACTCAACCAGTACGCTGGATTCGTAAGCGTTCGCCGAATTTGAATGACAGACCTGATGAAGAAGGGATTAAGACGCTGACGGCGACGTACTGGTTAGCTTCCATAATCCATTTGAATGACAGACCTGATGAAGAAGGGATTAAGACCGTGAATTGGTGCCCATCCCATACGCTGATTGAATTTGAATGACAGACCTGATGAAGAAGGGATTAAGACTGACCATGTGTCCAGCCTTGACGATTTCCTCCTATTTGAATGACAGACCTGATGAAGAAGGGATTAAGACGCCTTGAGCCGCTTCACGTTCTCGGCTCGTAATATTTGAATGACAGACCTGATGAAGAAGGGATTAAGACGCCACCAGCACGGCCCATGCGCCCAGCACGAACCATTCTTGACTTCGACGGTTTGCCCCTCTGATCGTCTTTGTCGATTCGACTATCCCATTGATTTTGGGACCTGTTTTTTCGCGGCTTTGGCGAAGGCGTTTTGTTGTGCCTAGCAGTTTGTATAGTGGGTGTGCGGTGGTACAATACCGCCATGTTCGTGCGCGTCAAAACCACGCCCAACAGCCCCCGCAAGGCAGTGCAACTGGTCGAGGGCGTGCGCGTGGAGGGCAAGGTCCGCCAGCGTATCGTGCGCCACCTCGGCGTGGCCTCCGACGAGGCCGAACTGCGGCGGCTGAAGGAACTGGGCCAGTACCTGAAGGCGCGCATCGCCGAGGACCGCCAGCCGGGGTTGTTCCCGCCCGAGCAGGTCGCCGAGCAGGTCATCGAGGCCGGGCGGGCCTCGGAGCGGGCGCCCGATCCGGCGCCGCTGGCGGTGGATCTGAAGGCGTTGCGCGAAGAACAGCGCATCGTCACCGGCATCCACGAAGCCTACGGGGTCGTGTACCGGGAACTGGGTTTCGATCGGTTGCTTTCGTCCCGTCACCGGGCTTCGGCCCCGGCGCTGCATCACACCGTGCTGGCGCGCATCGCCAACCCCGATTCCAAGCGCGCCACGGTGCGCCGTCTGGGCCGGGACTTCGGGGTGTCGCTGGCGCTGGAGAAGGTGTACCGGATGATGGACCGGTTGGACGACGGACTCATCGAGCGGCTCAAGTCGCGGGTGGCCTCGGCCACCGGGGCGTTGCTGGGCGAGCCGCTGGAGGTGTTGTTCTTCGATTGCACGACGTTGTACTTCGAGTCGGTGGTCGAGGACGGGGACGCCGACGCGTTGAGGGCGTTCGGTTACAGCAAGGACGGCAAGGCGCAGCGGGTCCAGGTGGTGCTGGCGCTGGCGGTCACCACAGAGGGGTTGCCGGTGGGATACGAGGTGTTTCCCGGCGCCACCTACGAGGGGCACACGTTGCTGCCGACGATCGAGGCGCTGCGGCGCCGGCACGGGGCGGCGGAGGCGGTGTGCGTGGCCGACGCGGCGATGTTCGACCACCGGAACCTCTCGGTACTGGAAGCCGCCGGGCACCGATACATCGTCGGGGCGCGGTTGCGCAGCCTGCCCGGGGCGCTGAAGGCGCGGATCCTGAACGTGGAGCGCTACCGCGCGCTGCCCGGGGCCGAAGCCGGCCGCAAGGTCGGCGTGTTCCGTCACCGCGGCCGGCGCCTCCTCGTGGCCTACAGTCCCCGCCGCGCCCGCAAGGACGCCGCCGACCGCCGACGCGCGGTGCGCAAGCTGTTGAAGCAGCTCCACCGAAGCGGCCGCCCGAAGCCCCTTCTGCCGAAGGGCGCGGCGCGGTTCGTGCGGATGAGGGGCAAGGGGCGCTGGGAGATCGATCCGGAGCGCATCGCCGAGGCCGCCCGCTGGGACGGGCTGCACGGGGTGGCGACCAACGTGCGCGGGATGCCCGTGGAACAGATACTGCAGCGCTACCGGGGGTTGTGGCAGGTCGAGCGAAGCTTTCGCATCACCAAGCACGATTTGAAGGTCCGGCCCATCTATCACTGGACCCCGAGGCGCATCCGCGCGCACCTGGCCATCGCCTACATGGCCTTTGCCTGCGTCAGACACCTGGCCTACCGGGTCAAGTTGCAGAAAAAACGCAACCTGTCCCCCCAGGCGATCCGGGACGCGCTGTTGCACCGCCAGTGTTCGGTGCTGCGCCACACCGGCACCGGCCAACGCTACGCGATTCCCTCTTCGGCCACGGCCGAAGCCCAACTGATCTACGAGGCCCTCGGCCTGACGCTGTCGGACGTCCCCTATGCGTTGAACTGAACCGACGACAACCCGCTCAAATCCCAGAAGTTGTGCCTAGTGAATTTGTGATATTCAAGCATATCAATGACTTATGAATTCGAACCGTCGAAGTCAAGTGACAGACCTGATGAAGAAGGGATTAAGACATGTTGTTTCCAACATACTTGGCCCGCGTTTGATTTGAATGACAGACCTGATGAAGAAGGGATTAAGACGCCTTGAGCCGCTTCACGTTCTCGGCTCGTAATATTTGAATGACAGACCTGATGAAGAAGGGATTAAGACCGCTCAATGATGGACGTTATCGAAAAAGGCTTCTATTTGAATGACAGACCTGATGAAGAAGGGATTAAGACTACAATCGTCCGTGCGATTTCAATCACGTTGGTCGATTTGAATGACAGACCTGATGAAGAAGGGATTAAGACCGCTGTAATGGACATATTGGTAATTCGCGATCCATTTGAATGACAGACCTGATGAAGAAGGGATTAAGACCTTGGACGGGTTGCGTGAATACTCCGAGCAGGCCGATTTGAATGACAGACCTTATGGAGAAGTGATTAGGACATGAAAGAACTACTGCTGTATTTCGCGCTGCTTGCAGCCGTGTACGTCTGGCATTTGCGCCAGTGGAAACAGTTGGAACGACTGGAACGACTGGAGCGACAGGAAGAGCAGGAACCGGACGACTGACCATCATCCGCCAAAATCATATGGACCCACTTCGGCGGGCCTTTATTTGGCGCGTGGTCCGAATTGAATGAACAACCTGATGAAGAAGGGATAAAGACCAGGGAATATGACAAGGCTGCCTTCTTTGTCAATGGCAACCTAAAATTGCACACTTCTCCGGGAAGACCGCCTCGGGTTTCGCATTGGTTACTGCTGGAGTTCCTTAGGCGTTGCGGGTCGGCCTCCGGTTGCTACGCTCCCTGCGTCCGGTCCGCAACGCCAAAGGAAGCAGAGTGAATCACCTCGACTGACCCTGGCCGTTGGACTCCTCCGGCCCTCTGGTACGCAGCAGGTCCTGGCGCTCCCGCATCTGGTGGCGGTTGCCGCGTATGTTGACGATGTGGCAGTGGTGGAGCAGCCGGTCGATTAACGCCGACGCCATCACGTCATCGCCGATGACTCTGCCCCACTCCTCAAAGCCCTTGTTTGAGGTGAGCACCGTGGAGGCCCGCTTGTGGCGCGCGTTGATCAATTGGAAGAACAGGATCGCGCCGTCCTGGTTGACCAGCAGCTAGCCGATTTAGAAAACCCCCAGAGGGGGATGGGTCAGCATCCTGAGGCGGCGCGCCAAGTTGCCCGACGTTTTTGCGTCCATGAGCGACTCGACCAAGTTGGCGAGGGTGCCGTAGTAGACGCGGCGCCCGGACTCGGCCGCGGCGCCGGCGCCGGGGACTGCGCAGCGCCGAGGCGTCGGTAGGGCAGTCTCATAAGCGGGCCGGCCGCCCGCCTCTCGTCGCGCTCGAAGCGGTCCACCGGACGTTCGCCCGAACCTGAAGTTGGCCGTGCCGTCCAGCAGCGCTGCGCCTGCTCGTTGAGTTCGGCTTCGTTGACGAACGTCCGCCCGTAGTAAAAGCTCTCGCGCAGGTGGCGGATCGGCCGATCTACCTTGAGGATGAATTCGAATCATCACAGGCAGCGTACTGACATGGACCCACGCCTCCGGACACCTTCGTGTAGACTGTCCCCGAACCGGTCGGAGGCCATGATGAACGATTTACCCTTAGCCCGCCTGTTTGCTGCCGGAGTCGCGGCAGCGCTCCTGGCATTCGCCCCGGCGCATGGACAGGATGAAACCGTCAACCTGACCGGCACCTGGTGGCAGGGTGCCCCCGTGCCCTTGCTGCCCGGCGAATCCCAGCCGCCCGGAATGGGCATGGCGGGCGGCATGGGAGGCATGGGTATCACCGGACCTCCACCTGCGCTGAACAGCCACGCGCAGGAAATGATGGCGGACTTTGACCCGGCAGACGATCCGGCGGTTCGCTGTGAGCAGCCGGGGCTGGTGCGCCAGGTTCTCAGTCCCTATCCCGTACAGATCGAGTACCGGGACGCCACCGTGAGCATCCGCTACGAAGAGTGGGAGGTCGAGCGGGTGGTGCACCTGAACGCTCCGCCACCGGAAGATTTCGAACCCGCGCCGATGGGCTACTCCTTGGGCGAACTGAACCAGGAAACGCTGGTGGTGCGCACAACGGGATTCACGCCCGGTCTCAATATGAGCCAGGGGTTCTTCTGGACCGGCGACGGTGCGAGCTTGCTGGAGACCTATTCGCTGACGGAGCGCGGCCAACTGGTGATGGACATGGAATTGACCGATCCGGTCATGCTGGACGAACCTTGGACGCTGCAAAAGACGTGGAACCCCTACGACCAGGAACTGCTGAGCTTCGACTGCATCCTTCGCGAGAGGCTTTAGCGACCATTGCATTGATGCCTCTACATCAAGCGTTCGGGGATGACGGCACTGAAAAGGGAGGGTGGCCCGCCATGAAAACCATTTTCAATACAACAAGTTACAGAGTGGTGCGAGAGCCTGTCGGAACCATCGCCACACGTAGTCACGTCGCGTCAGCCATCGGCGCGGCCCTTTGGCTTGCGTGCTCGGCAGCCACCGCTCACCACTCCAACGCCCCTCACTACGATCGGGAACGACCGATCACCATAGAGGGCGTGGTGGAGCGGTTCGAGTTCGTCAACCCGCACGCGTTTCTGCACATTCGCGCCGAGGACGAGAACGGCGAGCCGGTGGTCTGGGCCTGCGAGATGCAGACCGCCAATACGTTGAGAAGGCAAGGGTGGACGGAGGAACGATTTGGGCCCGGGCAGGCGGTCACCGTGAACGGCATCGCCGCGCGGCGCGATCCCCTGGGCTGTTCGTTCACTTCGGCGGAGCTGGCGGACGGGACTACCGTGGCCCGCTCCGGCGCCGTGGTGCCGCCACCCGAAAGCGCTTCTGGTGACGCGCCGAGGGCCGCATTCCTCGAAGGCGGCATCCCGAATCTGGCCGGTCCCTGGATGCGCGACCGAAGCCGGGGGCAGGGTGGTCCCGGCCCCGGTTCGGCGCGACCGGGCGCCGACCGCCTCACGCCCGCGGGCCTGGCGGCGGCCGAGGGTTACGACGAGCGGTTTGACGATCCGTCCTTCCAGTGCAGCGCATCCAGCATCACGCGCGCCTGGAGCGAGCCGGGCACACCGACGGATATCGAGCAGTACGACGACAGGGTGGTGATCCGCCACGAATACATGGACACCGAACGCACCATTCGCCTGGCGAGGGAGCACGATCCGGCGCTGGCGCCGCAGCCCTACGGGCACTCCATCGGATGGTACGAGGGCGCGACGCTGGTGATCGACACGGCGGGTTTCGAGCCGGGCGTGTTGACACCCCACCCGGGCATTCTTCACAGCGCGGCCCTGCATGTGACCGAGCGGCTGACCGTGGACCCCGAAGAACTGTCGCTCAGACTGGAATGGACGGCCGAGGATCCGGAATACTTCACCGAGTCGTTTGCGGGCACCAACTACTACATGCCGTCCCTGCATCCCGTGAACCGTTACAACTGCACACCGGAGCTATCAAACCGATGAATGAGACGACTGAAATGACAGGCAAGGCGCGGCATGGCGTAAGGAACGGTTTGGCTGCCGTCCTTGTGTCCGCGCTGCCGTTGCTCGCCGCGCAGGCGCCCGCCCACCATTCCTTCGCGGCTTACTTCGTCATCAACGAAACCATCACCATCGAGGGCGTGGTCACGGAATGGTGGTTTCAGAATCCGCATACGCGCATCTACCTCGAAGTCACCAACGAGGACGGCGAAGTTGAGGAATGGATGGCCGAGGGCGGTGGCCGCAATGTCCTGGCTCGCCGCGGCTGGTCGGAGGAGACGATCCTGCCCGGAACAAGGTTGACCATCGAGGGGAATCCGTCACGAGACGGTTCCAACACCATTGGATGGGACTCATTGACGCTTGAAGACGGGACGGCTGTCGGTCCCTGAGAGTCTGTTATCGAGGCACGATGGGCACGCCGTGACTGTTTCGAGTCGCGCTGCGAAAGTTTTGGCGCACCGGGATAGTTTCAGCGCACCGGGCAAATTACCGGCCGAACTGTCAGATTCTCGCCTCAATTGACGAACAACAGACTCAGCTCCGGGAAAGCCATCAACAGCACGGTCACCGCGAAGGTGATGACGACGAAGGGGAAGGAACCCGCGAATATCGCTCCCAGGCTGATTTCCGGGTCGTTCAGGCTGGATTTGACCACGTAGACGCTCAGGCCCAGGGGAGGCGTCATCAGCCCGATTTCGACGCCGATGACCGTGACCACGCCGAACCAGATCAGGTTGCCGCCCAGTTCGGTCACCACGGGCAGCGCCAGGGGCAGCAGGATCAACAGGATGGAAGTGGAATCGAGCACCATCCCCAGCACGATCAACAACACCAGGTAACCGCTCAGGAATCCCGCAAGGCCCAGTCCCAGACCGGCGACGTAGAGGGCCATGTCCCCCGGCAGGCCCGTCAGCGCCAGCATCCGGCTGAACGTGCTGGCGCTGATGATCAGGAACAGGATCGTGACGGTGACCTGGCCCGTTTCGCGCATCACCTCCCACAGCCCGGCCCATGTAAGGCGCCGGCGAATCAAGGCGATGCACAGCGCCGCGAAGGCACCCGCTGCGCCCGCCTCCGTGGGCGTGAAGATGCCGCCGTAGATACCGCCGAGCACCAGAAGGATCAGGGCCGCGACGGGGAACACCGCGAGCAGCGAGTCCCATCGCCCGGTCCCCGAACCACCTGCTTCTCCCGGTTGGATGGTTCCGACAAAGCCCGGCCAGAAACGCGCCATGGCCAGCACGGCGATCGCAAAGGCCGAGGCCAGGATCACTCCCGGCACGATGGCGGCGAGGAACAGGCCGCCGATAGACACCTCGGCGATCACGCCGTAGATGATCAACAGCAGGCTGGGCGGGATCAGCATGCCGAGCACGGATGATCCGGCCGTCAGTCCGACGGCGAACTTGGCCGTGTAGCCCCGCTTGACCATTTCCGGAACGGCAATTTTCGAGAAGATGGCGGCCGAGGCGATGGAAATGCCGGTGATGGCGGCGAATACCGAGTTGGCGGCCACCGTGGCCACGCCCAGCCCGCCGCGGATCCGCCCGAATACCTGCTGAGCCGCCCGGAAGCTGTCCCTGCCGATCTCCGAAACGCCCACGAACAGCCCCATGAGCACGAACAGCGGCACCGTGGCGAATACGTACTCGGAAATGGTGCCTTGCGCGGCCAGTGACAGCGCGTCGGTGGCGATGCCGAAGTCGCGCTTGAGCAGGCCGAGTCCGGCGAATCCGACCAGCAGCAGGGCGATGGCGATGGGCATGCCCAGGGCGATGAACGCCAGCACGGCGGCGATGGCCAACGCGCCGATGGCGCGGTCGCCGAGTTCGAGTCCCCACGCCGTCGCGACCAGGGCCGCCATGACCGCCGCGGCCACACCGGCGGTCCGCCAAGCGCCGGTCGAGGCCGCTGATCCGTTGCCCCGGCCGATGACGGAAGCCAGGAAGCTCAGACTCGCCGTCACCGCGCCGAGCACGACGATGAACTTGATGGGCGTGATCGGAAGCGTGTAAATCCCCTCCACGCCAACGAATTCGCTGGTGCGAAACGCCCGCAGGAAGTCCGGCCACGCCCCTGCCGCCATGGCCAGCAGCACCAGCGCGCCGGCGGCGGCGAAGAACCGTTCGAGTCCGGCAGCCGTGCCGGCGCTGCGCCGCCGTATCTGGCTCAACAGGATGTCCGCCCGGGTCAGTCGGCCGCCGTCCACCGCGAAAGCGAGTTGCAGGAAGACGCAGGCGATCAGCGACAGCGCGACGATTTCGGGCACCGCCTGCAGCGGGCGGTCGAACAGCGTGCGGCCGGTGATGTCGGCGCAGATGAGAAACGTCAGGGCAAACACCCAGACTACGCCGGCGCCGTTCATCCACTGGATGAGCCGTTCGTACAGCGGGGTGATCCTGTTCAGCGGGGCTCGTCCCAATTTCGCAGCGGTTCCTCGCCCCGGGCGCGCAGGGCGGACAGGTACGCGCGCAACGTTTCGCCTGCGGGATGGCCCCGGGCCTCGGCGGACCGGGCCCACTGGCCGGCAATGTCGGGCAGCCCGTCGATCCACTTGCGCTTTTCGGCTTCGGGCAGTGTGGTGACCTCGGCGCCCTCCCGTTCCACGGCGGCGAGCGCATCTTCGTATCTTCGGTTGACGACGTCAGCCAGCGTACGGCTGTAGTCCCGTCCGAGTGCCGCCAGGACGGCCTTCACATCGGCCGGCAGGCGTTCCCAGGTATCCTCGTTGATGGCCATGCCGCCATTGAACTGGGCGCCGATACCGACCAGCGTGACATGGGGCGCCACCTCGTGAATCCGGTACGGGTAGGCGCCGCTCAGGATGGTCAGCACCCCATCGGCAACACCAGTGCTGATCTGCGTGTAGTAGGTCGAGAGTCCGCCGTTGACCGGCACCGCGCCGGTGCCCGCAAGCCAGGTCGCCGACGGTCCCGGGGCGAGTATCTTGCGGCCCCGCAGATCCTCGACCCGCGAGACGGGAAAGGTGGTCATCAGATGGTAGGTGTCGACTCCGCTTGCGCCGAGCAGGATCTGGTTCTGCCGGCGCCACGCGTCGGCCAGCGCCGGGACCGTCTCGTGAAGATCGTTGAAAAGGTCCAGCAGGAGTTCGAGGTCGTCGGTGACGAACGGCGTGTAGTAGGTCACGTTCTGAAGCGGCATCTTGGACGTTTCCCAAAGGGCGCCTACCCAGCCGATATCCGTCAGCCCGATCTCGATGGCCTCCAGCGAATTCTGCCACTTGTAGAGCGAGCCTCCGTAGGCTTCCCGCCACTGGATGCGGTGTGCGCTGCCCATGGCCTCGAGGCGGGCGTTGGATTCCGGGACCACCAGCGTGCCGATGATGCCGATCCAGGGCAGGCTGGCGGATTGGGGGCCTCCCGCGGTCAGGCGGATGGTTTCGCACCATGCCGGGGCGGCCAGCACCGAAAGCACCATCATCCACAGGACGCTGGTTCCCGCGCCCCGCCGAGACCCTTCCGCGCCCCGCCGAGACACTTCCACGCCCCGCCGAGACCCTTCCGCGACCCGCCGGCCCGTCCTCGCGCCTTGCCGGCCGCTGTCCGCCGTCAACGGTTCGGATAGTTTTCCGGAATCACTTGCCATCGTTCGAATTGATTGATCCGCACATCTCGCGCTACCTGGTGGGCATCGGCGTAGCCCTCCCACGCGTCGATCAGCCGGTGCATCACTTCCGGGTGCTCCGCACTGATGTCGGTTGTTTCCCCGGGATCGGTCTGCAGATCGTACAGCTCCCAGCGGTACCAGCTTTCGGGAATCGTGAACGGCCACCAGGTGTTGACGGCGGGCTGCTCCCATACAAGCTTGTAGCGACCCTGGCGCACGGATCGGCTGCCGTGCATTTCAAGCGCGAAGACGTGGTCTGGGGGATAGACCGGAGCCGCAGCGCCGCCAAGCACTCGGGCAAACGAGCGGCCGGTGATGGCGGCCACCTCGCGGTCCCGGATCGACGTGCTGTCGATGTTTGCGCCCGCGAGGTCCAGCAGGGTCGGAGCGATGTCGACGGCGCTCAGATATTGGTCATCGATCATGGTGGGATTGGTGCCGTTTCCGTGAAGGACGAACGCGGGCACGCGTGTGCCACCTTCGGTGATGAACCCCTTGAAGCGCTTGAAGGGCGCGGTGGCCGCTTCGGCCCAGCTGGCGCCGTAACTGATGCTGGAACTGGCCGCGCCCAGGTTTTCAAGTGAATTGTCGCTGTTCTCCCGCTCGATCCGGGCCGCGAATATGGGGTTGTACTCCATCTGCTCGGTGGCGGCGCCGTTGTCCGACATGAACAGCACGATGGTGTTGTCCAATTCGCCGATGTCTTCGAGGTGGTCGATAAGCCGGCCGACGTGGAAATCCAGGTTTTCGACCATGGCGGCGTAGATTTCCATTCGCCGCGCATAGTGGGCCCGGGTCTCGGCGTTCAGTTCCTCCCAGGCCGGACCGAGGGGTTCGAACTCGCCCGGGTCGGTGGCCGGGATGACGCCGAGGGCCGAGGCCCGCTCCATGCGAGCGGCCCGGAGCGCGTCATACCCTTGGTCGTATTCGCCGGCGTATCGGTCGATGAAGTCGGGTGGGGCCTGCAGGGGCCAATGAGGCGCCGTGTAGGCCGCGTAGGCAAAGAACGGCTGACCGTCTTCCTGATGTTCGTCGATGTAACCGATGAGCTTGTCCGTGTAGGTTCGGGTGGAAAAGAATCCCTCTCGCGCGGGTTCGACCCATTCGGCATCTTCGGCGTATTGGTGTTCTCCGATGACCATGTGGTTTCCGGAGCCCGGCAGCAGCGCGAAAGATCGATCGAATCCCCAGTCCACCGGCCACTGCCCGGGCCGGGGGCCCAGGTGCCACTTGCCGGCCATGTAGGAGCGGTAACCGACCTCGGCAAGGCGTTCGGGCAGCGAAGCGACCCGCTCGTGCAGGTAGGTTTCGTAGCCGGCGCGGCCTTCCAGACCCGGCAGCATGTCGGGTCCGAACATGGTGCCGAGTCCCGCCACGTGGTGGTCGGTTCCCGAGAGCAACATCGCGCGGGTCGGTGCGCACATGGGCAGAACGTGGAAATTGGTGAAGGTGACGGATCGCGACGCCAGTTCATCGAGTACCGGGGTCCGGATTTCGCCGCCGAAAGCGCCCATGTCGGTGTAGCCAAGATCATCGGCGACGATCAGCAGAAAGTTGGGCCGAGAGGCCGGCGCGTCTCCGGGCTCCGGGGGCGGAACCGATTGCGCACAGGCGCCCAGTATCCACGGCAGGGCCAGGAAGCAGGCTCTTGCCGGTTTCGCCACGATGATCCTCCTGTCGGCTGACGGCTCCGGGACCGCGAAACGCGCTATCCCGCGACCAGACTGAATACACCATCCCATATCAGCTTCAGCCCCACAAGGAAGATGGATGCCAGGATGATCGCGAAGAAGGTCTTTTCGGGCAGACGGCGGTTGATCCACACGCCCAGGAAGACGCCCACCGGCACCAGCGGCAGCAAGGCCGCGGAGACGGAAAGGTTCGTGACCGAGAGCTGGCCGAGCATGCCGTACGGAATGAGCTTGATGGCGTTGGCCGCGGCGAAGAACATGACACTGGTTCCGGCGTAGATTTCCTTGCTGAGGCCCTGCGGGATCACATAGACCTGATAGGGCGGCGAGCCGGCGTGGGCCAGGAAGCTCGTGAATCCCGCGCAGGTGCCCCAGAACGCGCCCCAGACCCTGTTGGGAGGCTTGCGCGGTTCGCTTGCGGAAGTCTTGGCCGAACGGCGCAGGTACAGGCCGCGGGCCCGGTGCAGCGTGAAGACCACGGCGATGATGCCCACCAGCAAGCGCACGATCTGGTCATTGACATAGCCCGCGGTCAGTCCGCCGATCGTGATTCCCACGGTAGCGGCGGGGATCAGCAACGCCAGGTTCCTGGCATCCCAGCGGTGCCGGTAGAACCAGATGCTGAGAAAATCCATGGGGATCATGATGGGCAGCATGATGCCCGCCGCCTGGATGGGCGAGATGACCAGCGACATGAGCGGAACGGCCAGCAGGGCGACCCCGCCGAAGCCTCCCTTGGAGATGCCGGTGACCAGGACCGCGACGATGGCGATGGCGACGAACGCGGGATCGGTCAGCAGTTCCGGCATGGGTCCGCCCCGGGGGCTGTTGTCATGAGAGGCGCCAAGGGAGCTATTCGATACCGCTCGCCCGGGCCTGTTCCCGAGCCATCACCGCCCAGTCCAGGTCGCCGTCTCCGTGAGCCCTGGCGCCCAACAGCCTGTCCCGCCAGACGTTGGCGCTGGGCAGCGGGACATCCACCGCTTCGCCGGCTGCGAGCGCAAGGTTTGCGTCCTTGAGTCCGATCTCCACGGACGCGCCGACCTGGTCGTAGGCTTCTTCGACGATGATCTGTCCGTAGACCCGAAACGCGGGCGCTCCGAACAGGCCTTCGGTCATGACCTGCTGGAACAGCGCCGGATCGACACCGTACTTGCGTACCAGCGACATGCTCTCGCCGATGATTTCGATCACGCTTCCGAGCACGAAGTTGTTGGCGATCTTGACGGCGGTCGAGGTGACGGGCTCGTCCCCGGTGATGAAGGTACGCGCGCCAAGAATGTCGAAGAGGGGCCGCAGCCGCTGCAACGCCTCGGGAGGTCCACCCGGCACCAGCGTCAGCTTGCCCTCCGCGGCGAGATCCGGCCGGCCCAGGACGTGGCCGGCCACCAGCACCTGGCCGGCCTCGGCATGGGCGGCGGTGAGCTTGCGGATGACCTGGACGCCGTGGGTGCCGCACACCATGTGTATCGCGCCCTTGGGCAGGCATTCCAGCAGTCCGCCGGGAGAAAAGGCCAGCGCATCCAGCGCTTCGTCGTGGGGCAGCATGGAGATGACCACGTCCCGGCCGGCGGCGACCTCCGCCACGCTGTCCGCGACGCCGGCACCGGCCGCCCCGAGGTCCTCGAGCAAGGCCGGCACCAGGTCGAAGATCACCAGATCATGGCCATGCTCCAGGATTCGTCCCGCCATCCCTTGGCCCATGCGTCCCAGGCCGATGAAGCCGACTTTCATTGATTTCCTCCGCAAGTTGTGCGCGTCAAGCGCGAGGTGGGCGGGGCGTGCCCGGCATTCAGGACAGGTTGCCGCTGGCGAGGACGATCTCGCCGGTGATTCTGTAGTGGGCTCGCAGCAGTTCCACGGCCTTGTCGGCGTCGCGGTCCAGCGCGGCATCGCGAATAGCGCGGTGTTCGTCCAGTTCGTGGCGGTCCCGGTAGGCCGTCATGGAACTGAGATTGCGGTAGCGCAGGGTCCGCTCATGAAGTTGCGCGCAATATTCCAGCAGGATGTTCGAATTGCAGGCCGACAGCAGGGACAGGTGGAACGCGCGGTGGAGATCCTCCCACGTCCCGTCGACCCGCATGTGTTGTCCATCCTGGAGCCGGATCTTTCTCGCCAGCCGGTGGAATGCCAACAACACGCCCTCTTCCCAGACCACGTCGCCCCGGCGGATGGACTCGCGCAGCGCGGTCTCTTCCAGCCAGCAGCGCGTCCGAATGAGTTCCTGCAACTCTTCGGACGACGCCGGGGACACCCGGAACCCCCGGTTCTCCTCGCGCTGCACCATTCCGTTGGCGGAAAGCCGGTTCAGGGCTTCGCGCAGCGGGCTGTTGCCGACGTTGTAACGTTCGGTCAGCGAGTGAAGCCGGAGTTTGCTGCCCGGCCGCAGCGCACCGCCCACGATGTCGTCCCATAACCGCTGGTAGGCGACAGATGCGAGTGTTTCCCGACCGTTTGTTGTTGTTCCTGCCATGGATGTGCCTCTGTACGGGCCGGTGAACCGGGTTTCGAAATTATTTCCGTAACGGCGATAATATCGCTAATATTCACCAAACCGTCTTGCAGGAAGTGAGTATACGTTGGAAATTGACCAGCCGAAACTCGCCTGCGGCCGGGGAGATGGTACGCTGGCGCGGATCGTCCACCCGCACGAAACAGGGAAGCACCATGAGCCCAAACCCCTCCCTTAAGCCGCTCCGCCGCGCCCGACCGCTGCTGGCGGCGGCCATCTTCGCCGCGCTGTTGGGCGCCGGGAAGCCGGCGCGCGCGCAGCAGGTCGTTCCGTTGACGGTCATCGACGCCTATGCGCCGACCGCGTTGTGGGTGCGCGTGTTCCTCGACTACTACATGCCCGAAGTGGACCGCCGGCTGGCGGAGACCGGCAACTACGAAATCGACTGGAACCGCGCGTTCGGCGGCACCGTAGCCAAGACCGGCGGTGTGCTCGAGGCCCTGCAGTACGGGTTGGCGGATATCGGCATCATCACCTCGCCCTTCCACCCGGACAAGATTCCGTTCTTCAACATCAGTTACGTGACGCCGCTGGTGACCGCGGACATCGGCCTTGTGGCCCGCACCGTCGATGAACTGGTCGAGCGTTATCCTGAGCTGCAGGCGCAGTGGAACGACTACAACCAGGTGTTTCTCACCGCCGCGGGATCGATCGACACGTACCAGGTGTTGATGAGCGATCCCATCGAGTCGCTGGAGGACTTCAGGGGTACGAAGATCTGCGGCGTCGGCTTGAACCTGCGCTACGTGCAGGGGCTCGGGTCGGCCGCGGTGAGCAGCAACCTGGGCGACTTCTACAACAACATCTCCACCGGGTTGACCGACGGCACGGTGGCCTGGGCGGAAGCCGCGGTGGCCTACAAGCTCTATGAAGTCGCGCCCTACATGATCGATGTGCGTCTCGGCGCGGTGACCTCCAAGGTCGTCACCATGAACCGGCGCTCCTGGGAGGGGCTGCCCGACGAGGTGCGTCGCGTGCTGACGGAGACGGCCATCGACTACCGGGACGAACTGGCGCTGGAGACCGACCGGCGCGCGGAGTCCAGCCGCCATGAATTCGTCGAACTCGGGGGCACGATCCAGCCGCTGACCGACGAACAGCGCCGGGTCTGGGCCGAGAGCCTGCCCAACATGGCCAGGGAGTGGGCCGAGGATCTGGAGGAACGGGGCATCCCCGGCCGACAGATCCTGCGCGACTACATGGACATCATGCGCGCCAACAACCAGCCGATCGTGCGCCACTGGGATCGGGAACTGTGAGTTCGGATGCGGGTGCAGGGCCTGAGCCGGGCAATGCGCTGAGTCGAGCATTTTCGGGCCTGGTGGCCGGCCTCAACAGCGTTGGAACGGCCTGGATATTCGCGTTGATGTTGATCATCAACACCGACGTCCTGTCCCGCTACCTGTTCAACGCACCCATCCAGGGGGTCGCTGAAATCGTGCAGTTGTCCATCGTCGGCATCGTCTTTCTGCAGATCAGCGATGCGGTTCGGGCGGGTCGGCTGACGCGCTCCGACGGGCTGTTCCGGCAAATCGTGAAACGCCGTCCGGCGCTGGGCCACTCGCTGGGCGCTGTGTTCGACCTGGCGGGCGCGATGTTCTTCATCTTCATTCTGTTCGGCGCGATTCCCCGGTTGATCGAAGCCTACGAACGAGGCTATTTCGCCGGTAACGAAGGTCTGTTCGTCGTGCCGGTCTGGCCGATCCGCCTGATTCTGGTCATCGGCTGCATCGTGGTGGCGATACAGTTCGCGCTGCTGGCCTGGCGGAATGTTCAGACGGTCCGTACGCTTCGCGGGTCGGCGCCATGACGGGCTTTGAAATCGGCCTGCTCTCGGTGCTGGCCATCCTGGTGCTGATCTACTCCGGGATGTACGTGCCGGTCGCTCTCGGCGTGGTGTCGTTCATCAGCGTCTGGCTTCTGCGCGGCAGCCTGGAAGCACCCATCTATCTGCTAACGCTTGCGGCTTCCAACAGTCTGGAGGACTACATTTTCGGCGTCATCCCGCTGTTTGTCCTCATGGGATTGCTGGTCAGCCAGGCCGAACTCGGCCGTGACATCTACCAGGTGGCCAACGCGGCCCTGCGACGCCTCAAGGGCGGGCTGGGCGTGGCGACCGTGGCCGCCAATGCCGCCTTCGCGGCGATCACCGGCGTGAGCATCGCCTCGGCGGCCGTGTTCACCCGGGTATCGGTGCCGGAGATGCTGCGGTTCGGATACCGGCCGCGCTTCGCGGTGGGCGTGGTCGCGGGCAGTTCGGTGCTCGGCATGCTGATTCCGCCGAGCGTCATGCTGATCATCTACGCGCTGATCACCGAACAGTCGGTGGCGGACCTGTTCACCGCGGGCATCATTCCCGGCATCCTGCTGTCGCTGGCGTATACCGTCGCGATCGTGGCCATGGCGCAGTTCCTCCCGGCCTATGTCGGGGGACAGGACGCCGGCGGCAAGGCGGCGGCTAACGCCGGCATGTCCGCCAGGGAAGCCACGTCCAAGACGGCGCCCATCGTGATCCTCGTGCTGCTGGTGCTGGGTGGCATCTACGGAGGATTGTTCACGCCGACGGAGGCCGGCGCGGTGGGCGCGGCCGGCGCCCTGGTCGTGGCGCTGGTCAAGCGAAAGCTCAATCGCGCGACGCTGTGGCGCGTGCTGGTCGAGACCGGGCATATCACGGCATCGATACTGATGCTCATCGTCGCCGCGACCATGTACAGCCGCATGCTGGCGCTGTCGGGCCTTCCGAACGATCTCGGCGAGTGGATCTCCCAGGCGGAGATCGGGCTGTACGGGATCCTGGCGATCTACGTCGTGATCCTGATCCTGATGGGGACGATCCTGGACACCACCTCCATCATCCTGATCATGGTGCCGCTGTTCCTGCCCATCATCGAACCCTACGGCGTGAGCCTGGTGTGGTTCGGCATCGTGACCATCGTCGGCGCGGAGATCGGGCTGCTGACACCACCACTGGGCATCGCCTGTTACGTGATCAAGGCAACCCTGTCGGACGAGGACCGCATCTCGTTGTTCGATATATTCGCCGGAGCGTTTCCGTTTGCCGTGATCATGCTGATCGTGCTGATCCTGTTGATCGTATATCCGCAGTTGAGTCTGGTTCTTGTCTGATCGGCGCCGGTCGGTGGTTGCGCTCGCCGCCACGTTCGGCGCTTCCCTTTCGTTGTGCGGCGTGGAAAGCATCGCCCAGGAGCGCCTGGTGAGGAAGGCGGCGGAAATCGTTCGCGCCTCCGAGCCGCCCCAACTGGACGGCAGGCTGGATGAGGCGGTCTGGGCCGGTGCCACCGTCATCACCGACCTGCATCAATACGAGCCGCTGGACCAGGGCGAACCCAGCGAGTCGTCCGTCTTTCGCGTGTTCTACGACGACGACAATCTGTACCTGGGCGCGCGTCTCCTGGACAGCGATCCGTCATTGATCGCCGCCCGGCAGATGATCCAGGGACAGACCGTGGACGTCGACGACCGGATCGAGGTGGTGCTCGACCCGTTCAACAACATGCGCACGGGGTACCGGTTCCAGCTCAACCCGAATGGCGTGCGCCGGGAGGGCCTGTTCGACGGCGCAACGAACGTGAACGAGGACTGGGACGGCATCTGGCAGGCCGAAGCGGTGATCGACGAGGAGGGCTGGACGGCGGAAATCGCCATCCCCTTCAAGACATTGAACTTCGATCCCGACAATCCGGACTGGGGGTTCACCGTGGCCAGGGTGATTCCGCGCAAGCAGGAGAGGATGGCCTGGGCGTCCTTTGACCGCAACGTAGACCCCTCCTCGGCCGGAATCCTTTCGGGTTTCTCCGGCCTGCAGCAGGGCAGGGGGCTGGACATCACCCCATCGGTCAGTCTCGCCAGCAACCAGGACTTCCGGACGCAGGCGCAGGCGACCCGGACCGATCCGTCGGTGGATGTCTTCTACAAGGTCACGCCGTCGTTGACGGGCATCCTGACATTCAACACCGACTTTTCTTCCACCGAAGTGGACGACCGGCAGGTCAACCTCACGCGGTTCTCGACGTTTTTTCCGGAAAAGCGGGATTTTTTCCTCCAGGACGTGGATATCTTTTCGTTCGGGCCGACGGCCATGCAGGGATCCATGGGCCCCAACGGCTTGCCGTACTTCTCGCGCCGAATCGGTCTCAGCGATGCCGGACAGGCGGTGGATATCAATGGCGGCGCGAAGCTGACCGGGCGCGTCGGACGCCTGAACGTGGGCGTGCTCGGCGTGAACCAGGATGGTTTCCAGGGACGTGGCGGGCTGGTGGAGGCGAGCGACCTCTTTGTCGGCCGGGTCTCCGCCAACATTCTGGATGAGTCCAGCGTCGGCATGATCGTGACCAGCGGCGACCCCCGATCCAACGCCGACAATTCGCTGGCCGGCGCCGACTTCCGGTACCGAAACCGACAGCTGCTACCGGGACGGATCACCGAAGGCGCGGTCTGGTTACAGCGTAGCGACAGCGAAGGCATGGTTGCGGACCAGTCCAATTGGGGCGCGCAGATCGGCGTGACCTCAAGCGAGGGGTTTTCCGGAAGGGTCGAATACGAGGTCATGCAGCCCAACTTCAACCCGGCGCTGGGTTTCGTGAATCGCAGCAACTACGAACGCGGGCGGTTCTGGGGAACCTACCGGTATCGCCCCCGGGGGCACCCCTGGATCCGAAGCCTCGGGACCATCCTGTCCCTGCATCGCTACCACACGTACTCGACCGGCGAAGTGGAGTCCGTCAACTACTGGTGGCGTCCGATTCAGATCGAGAACCATCGTGGCGACCAGTACATGCTGTCGGTAATGAAAAACCGGGAAGTATTGACGGAACCGTTCACCGTGGCACGCGGCATCGTGATTCCCGCCGGGGAATACCACCAGAGCGGTTATCAGCTTGAAGCGGAATGGGCGACGGAACGCGTGCTTGCGCCATCGGTCGGGCTGGAAAGATCTGGCTACTACGGCGGCGACCAGGTTTCCCTGACGGGGAGCCTCGACTGGCGCCCCAGCAGCCGTTTGTATGCCCGCTTTTCGTACCAGTACAACGACGTGGAACTGCCGCACAGCCACTTCGTGACGCGCCTGATTCAGGTTCGCGCGAACCTGGCGTTCAACGTCAAGTGGTCCTGGGTCAACCTGGTCCAGTACGACAATCTATCCGACAGCGTCGGAATCAATAGCCGCCTGCGCTGGAATCCCCGCGCCGGGGAAGACCTCTACGTCGTCTGGAACCATGACTTCGACGCTTTGGCCGCGTTCTCCGAACTGCATTCCAGGCAAGCCGAATTCGCGATCAAGTACAGCCGCACGTTCCGTTTCTGACGCCTTTTGCGGTTGAAATTGGTGGAGGCGGGGATTACCGAAAAACTACTGCACCCAATCATCCAGCGATTCCCCCAGCCGGTTCAGCTTTGCCGCCATCCCGGTCATCCCAGGTTTCCCACTGTATAGCGGGCCAGCAGGGCATTGGGTATCCGCCGGAAAAAGTTCTTGGTGGAGTAGTGCCGGGCCATGCGTCCCTCCTGAGCTGTATTGATCTGAAATCCATTGGACTATATGGGATGTTGCAGTACATTACAGTACATTTACAGTAGAACACCAGAACCCCGGACATAACAGAGAGGAGCCATGGCCACAGCCAAGACCACCACGCTGACTTTTCGCATCGAACCGGAACTGAAACAGGCGCTGCGCTCGGCGGCGGAGCGGGAGCATCGTTCCATCGCCAACATGGTGGCGGTGTTGATCATGGATTACTGCGAGCGCAACGATATTCCGCTGGAAATGGAAACGCCCACGGGGCGCAAGGGGCGGTGAATTGAGCGGTTCAGCAACAAACAACCAGCATGACGAGGCCGGATATGTCGGGTAACGGTAAAGCAGCCAAAGCAAAAGTCAACGCCAAAGGTGACGGTGCCGTCGGGCGTGGTGCGCTGTAACTCAGCGACAACGAGAAGCGCGACATCCTCGAACACCTGGAGGCGGACCGGCCGCTGCCGGACAAGTACCGCTTCCTGCTGTTCGACCAGAAGCGCGAAGTGGAACTGGTGTGGAACGGCAAGAGCAGCGAGGCGAGCTTGAACAAGAAGGGTAGCCGCATCGTGGTGGAACGTGGCCAGATCGTGAAGGTGAGCCGGGACAAGGACGGTGTGATCACCCGCGAACAACTGACCCGGCACTGGACCGACTGGATCGATTACTGGTGCGTCGATTTCGATTTCGAGAGCAAGCGCGAGATCATCCGCGTTTTGAACCCCGAGACCGACGAGAGCGAGGAGCAGTGGACCGACGACTATGTGTTTGAGAACGAGTGGCAGAGCTTCCGCACCAGGAAGGACCGCTCGCTGGAGCTGACCAGTGTCGCCCACGAATGCGCGCCGGGAAGGCGCAAGCTGGCGGTAAAAGTGGTGGACATCTTCGGCAATGACACCATGACCATTGTGGAGGTGTCGGTGTGAGCCGCAGGAACCGCGAAATCGAGGTGCTGGACACCCCGGTCAAGGTATCGCGCATCGAGGAAGAGGATTTCATCTCGCTGACCGATATTGCCCGCCACCGGGATACGGATCGGACCGATGACCTGGTGCGGAACTGGATTCGCAACCGCAATACGGTCGAGTTCCTGGGTATCTGGGAGCAGATTCATAACCCGGAATTTAATCCCGTCGAATTCGACGGGTTTAGAAGGCAGGCGGGTCTGAACAGCTTTACCCTGACGCCGAAGCAGTGGATCGAACGCACGGGGGCTGTGGGTATAGTCTCCAGAGCGGGACGTTACGGCGGCACCTTCGCTCACAAGGACATCGCCTTTGAGTTTGCCGCCTGGGTGTCGATGGAGTTCAAGCTCTATCTGATCAAGGAATTCCAGCGCCTCAGGGAGGCCGAGCAGGCGCAACTGGGCTGGGACATCCGCCGCAATCTGGCGCGCATCAACTACCGGATCCACACCGACGCCATCAAGGAGAACCTGATTCCGACCGAGTTGACCCCGCAACAGGTGGCAATCGTCTATGCCAGCGAGGCGGACGTGCTCAATATGGCTCTGTTCGGTATGACTGCGAAGCAGTGGCGCGACGCCAATCCAGAAGAAAAGGGAAATGTCCGCGATTTCGCCAACGGAGCGCAACTGGTCTGCCTGGCGAATATGGAGGGTCTGAACGCCCATTTCATTCATGAAGGCGTCGCCCAGTCCCAGCGTCTGATCCGGCTGAACCGGATTGCCATCCAACAGATGCGCGTACTGGTGGAAGACCAGGGCATCAAACGCCTGGAGGAGAAGTAATGGCGCTGCATCCCGACTTTCCCGATTCGCCCCACGCCATTTAGACCCGGAAATCCGTTGGTTTCCGGCGGACGAAGCAATCAGGGAGACCAGCGCGGACAAGCTGATGCCGCCGCTGGTGCATCAACTGCGCCGTGAGGTGAAAGAGTTCCGTGATAGCGGTTATGTGGACGCTTCCGATACCAGCAAAAGCCTGCTGAACTGGTGGTTCAAGGAGCCGCACCTGATGCCCCAGAGTGGATCAGGGGCGACGGCAATATGGCGACCTTCCAGTATTTCTTTGCCCAGCGCGAGGCGCTGGAGACTATCGTCTACCATTGCCGCGCTGCTTTCCGGTTTCCGAGAGTACAAGGACTGACAGGAGTCCGGATTCCCTATGACCGACCGTCACGCCGCTTGCAAGCTGTGCGGCAAGCGTCGCGCCGGGCTACGCCGGTCCGGCAGGTGGGCGGTGCGGTTGTAGGCGCGGCCGTTGGGGTCGCGTACCGCATGGACGAGCTGGTGTTGGTGGAGGCGGCGGGAATCGAACCCGCGTCCGCAAGCGATCCGACCTGTGCTCTACATGCTTATTCCGCCCTTGTTCTCGCCTCGGGCATCCTGGCGAAAGAGGAAAACCCGAAGCCAGTCCGGTGCAGTTTTGACCTTCGGGTCCCGAACGTACCCTCCGGCGAGCTTGCGATGATGACTCCCGGGTCCGGACGCGCAAGCACGAACCGGTCGGAAGGCGCCATACTGGCTCTTAGGCAGCTAGCGCGTAGTTGTCTTCGTTGGCAACTATCTGGTTTGCAGATGGATTAACGAGGTGTTCTGCGCCTCGGCATGCACACAGGGTTTCACGGCCCACGTCGAAGCCGATCGCCCCCATGGCGCCAAGTTTAACCGCATACCCCGCCTCCACGCTACGAGAGCGACTTGTGCTTGAGCAAGCGTGCCTTGTCCCGGGCCCAGTCGCGATCCTTCTCCGCCGCGCGCTTGTCCTGTTTGCGTTTCCCGCGGGCCAGTCCCACGGCCAGTTTGGCCCGTCCCGACTTCCAGTAGAGTTCGAGCGGTACCAGGGTGAACCCGCGCCGCTCGACCAGTCCCGTGAGCCGGTCGATCTCCCGGCGGTGCAGCAGCAGCTTGCGCGTGCGCGCCGGATCGGCCTCAACATGACTCGAAGCCGAACTCAGCGGAGACATGTGGGCGCCGAAAAGCCACGCTTCGCCATCGCGCACGGTCACATACGCTTCGGACAGCTGGGCCTTGCCGGCCCGCAGGCTCTTCACCTCCCATCCCCGCAAGGCGAGGCCGGCCTCGAACCGCTCGTCGATGAAGTAGTTGAACGCGGCCTTCCTGTTCCTCGCAATGCTGGCGCGCGGTTGTTTTGAAGCCTTTGCCATCGCTGCGCAATGATCCTAGAATTCCCGGCGAATAATACGCTTGTTGGGAGTTACTAGTGGTTGCAAATCAGGCCCGGCGCCGGTCGCCGCAGGGAAGCTGGACGTCGCGTCTGGCCTTTGTTCTCGCCCTTTCCGGCGCCGCCGTCGGGCTGGGAAACATCTGGAAGTTTCCCTACATCGCCGGTGTGAACGGGGGCGGAGCATTCGTGCTGGTCTACCTGGTGTGCGTGTTCGCGGTGGGATTTCCCATCATGATGTCGGAAATTCTCATTGGCCGGCGCGGTCGGCGCAATCCCGTCGCGACCATGGCCCTGCTCGGCGAAGAGGAGGGCGGTAACAGAAAATGGTTTCTCCTGGGCCTGCTCGGCGTCGGTGCCAGTTTCATCATCCTCTCCTACTATAGCGTGGTCGCCGGCTGGGCGGTCGCCTACATTTTCGAAAGCGGTTCCGGCGTCTTCGCCGGGGCCGGCCCGGACCAGATCGCCGATATCTTCGATGGGTTGACCGGGAACTGGGTGACGTCGGCATTTTGGCATACGGTGTTCATGGGAATGACCGTTTTCGTCGTCGTCAGGGGTGTCGTCAAGGGTCTGGAGCGCGCCGTGCAGACCCTGATGCCCGTGCTTCTGGGGCTGCTGCTGCTGTTGCTCGGTTACAGCATTGTCGAAGGGAATTTCGTCGAGGGACTGGTCTTCATGTTCGAGCCGCGGTTCGATGAACTCACCCCGACGGGCGTGCTGTCGGCCCTGGGGCACGCGTTCTTCACGCTGAGCATCGGCATGGGCGCGGTCATGGCCTATGGCGCCTACGTGCCCGAAGATGTCTCCATTTCGTCGGCCTCGGCCATTGTGGTCTGCATGGATACCGGGATCGCGCTGATCACCGGACTGGTCATATTCCCCATCGTGTTCGCCAACGGTCTGGATCCTGCGGAGGGTCCGGGGCTGATCTTCGTCACCCTGCCCCTGGCGTTCGGCAACATCCCGGGCGGAGTGGTCGTCGCCACGTTGTTCTTCCTGTTGCTGACATTCGCGGCATGGACTTCGGCCATTGCCCTGCTGGAACCGGTGGTTGCCTGGATGACCGAGAGCCGCGGCATCTCGCGCCCGGCCGCCGCGATGTGGCTGGGCGCGGCGATCTGGGCGCTTGGTCTGCTCAGCGTGCTGTCGTTCAACCTGATGTCCGGCGCAAACTTCATGTGGGGCACCTACTTCGACAGCGCGGATTTCCTGACCAGCAATATCATGCTGCCGGCGGGTGGGTTCGCCATCGCCATATTCGCGGGCTGGATCATGAGCCGACGCTCGACGGCGGGAGAACTCCGCCTTGCGAATCCGACCGCCTACGGACTGTGGCGAATCGCCTCGCGGTATATCGCCCCGATTGCGGTCCTGTTCATTTTTCTTAATGCCATCAACGTGTTGCCGCGCATGGTCGGATGGCTGGGAATGGGCGGTTGAGACGCATACAACGGCAGCACCATGTCCCCCATACGCCGGAGCAGATGTTCGATCTGGTCAACGACGTGGACGCCTATCCGAGTTTTCTGAACTGGTGCAGGGACAGTGCGGTCGAGAAGGTCAGCGACACCGAAGTGGTCGCCACGATTGAAGTCGGCATCGGCGCCATGCGCCAGAGCTTCACCACCAGGAACTTCCTGGAACGCCCCGGCGAGATCAGGATGGAACTGGTTGCGGGGCCGTTCGACTCGCTGACCGGCAGCTGGACCTTCGCGGCATCGCCCGATGGTGGTTGCACGATCGGGTTGAACCTTGCCTTCGAAGTTTCGACTACCCCGCTGGACAGTCTGTTCGCCTCGCTGTTCGAAGAACTGGTGCAAACGCAACTGGTGGCATTCGTGAGCCGCGCGGACGATGTCCATGGCAACGCCGCCGATGATTGAAATTGTCTACGCGCTGAGCACCAAGCAGTGGATTGTGGGCATCCCGTACACCGACGGCATGACCGCGCGTGACGCCGCCGAACGTTCCGGCCTCATGGAAGCCCATCCGGAGATCCGCGGCCGCCCGCTGACGCTCGGGATCTTCGGCGACGCAGTGGAACATCACCACGAGCTCAAAGATGGCGACCGGGTTGAAATCTGCAGGCCGTTGAGGCTGGACCCCAGGGAGATGAGACGCCGCGCCGTCGCGGACGGCCGGCACATGGGCCAGCGGGAATCCTGATTCCGGAGGCTACCGCCCGATGGGAAATACGGTGGGATCCCGGTCGATCCGAACCACCAGGTCGTCTTCGAAAAAGACGATGAACCATCGCTGATCGATGTCGCGTGATCGTCCCTGCCGAAAGTAGTACGTGTAGTCCCAACGGTCCTGGTGGAAGCTGTCCGCGATCATGGGCGTGCCGAGCAGGAACTGGACCTGGCTCCTGGTCATGCCAAGTTCCACTTGATCGATGACATCCTCTTCCAGCAGGTTGCCCTGCTGGATGTCGATTCGGTAGACGCATCCACCGAGGGTCAGCAGGAGCATGGCGAGTCCCGATGCCATTGGCGATCTGCGAAGCGTCTTGTCAATCGGCCTTTGCGTCTTCACGGTGGGATATAATCCTGTGCACGGCTGGCCTTCGGGCGCGTCGTGGCGAACCGGACCGCCGTCTCGGCGCACCGTGTTTCGCGGGTGGCGCGAAAGGCATGGTCCGTAGCGGTCAAGTTCCAACTGCGGAGGCCGGAATCATACCCTACTGGGAAGGACGGAAGTAACGTGCAGCAACGACAGGACCTTCGCAAGGCGGGGCTGAAGGTGACTTCTCCGCGCCTGAAGATTCTCGAGGTGCTGGAAACCAGCGACGAGCGGCACCTGAGCGCGGAGGGGATCTATCGTGCGCTGATCGAGAATGGGCACGAGTTCGGCCTCGCCACGGTCTACCGGGTCCTGGCGCAGTTCGAGGGGGCGGGACTGGTGGAAAGGCACAACTTTGAAGGCGGCACCTCGGTGTTCGAACTCGCCGACCGCAGCCACCATGACCACATGGTCTGCCTGGAGACGGGCAAGGTCATCGAATTTGTCGAGGAGCGCATCGAGCGGCTCCAGCAGGAAATCGCCGACCGCCACGGCTACACGATCGAAGACCACAGCCACGTGCTCTACGTTCGGCCCAAGTCCTCCTGATTCGCGGAGGCCGCCCGCTCGACCATCTCCTGGGCGTGGGCGCGTGTGCGCGCGGTGATTTCGACCCCGCCCAGCATGCGCGCCAATTCCTCGACCCGGTCTTCCGGAGTTAACGAATGCACGCCGGTGCGTGTCGACTGGTCGCGGGCCTGCTTTAGGACACGGTAGTGGTGGCGCCCCTGGCTCGCGACCTGCGCAAGGTGGGTGACGCAGAGGACCTGCCGGCTGGAGGCGATCTCGGCGAGCCGTCGGCCGACGATCTCGGCCACACCGCCACCGATCCCGGCATCCACTTCATCGAAGACCAGCGTCGGGATGGATGTGGCGCCCGCGGCCACCACTTCCAGCGCCAGGCTGATTCGGGACAATTCGCCGCCTGATGCCACGCGGGACAGTGGTCCGAACTCCTGTCCGGGGTTCATGGAGACCTGGAATTCGATGCGGTCCAGGCCGGTGGCGTCGGCCCGGTCGCTGGATTTTCGGTCGATTTCGGCCCGGAACCTTGCCTTGGGAAGCCCGAGAACCGCCATTTGCGCCTCGACCGACTTGTTCAGGGATTCCGAGCAGCGCCGTCGCGCGGCGCTGAGTCGATCCGCGGCCTCGAAATAAGCGTGTCGTGACTCACGGGCCCTTCGCCGCACCGCTTCAAGCGACCCGGCGGCATCGCCAAGCTGTTCGATTCGCGCGCGCAGCTCTTCCAGCAGCCCTGGCAGTTCCGTCTCCTTCACGTTGTGCCGGACCGTGAGGCTGCGTATGGCCGCAAGGCGCGACTCCACCAAATCCAGGCGTTCCGGATCCGGTTCCAGCCTGTCCCGGTAACCGGCCAGGACGCGGACGGCCTCCTGGACCTGGATTTCGGCCTCCGAGAGCATGTTGGCGGCGTCGCCCAGCGACGGGTCCACGCCACTGGCGTCGGACAGTTCCCGCTGCGCCCGGGCCATGAGTTCCTGGGCGGAGCCGTGGTCGCGTTCGTACAGGCCGTTCAAGGCGCTCTCGACGCGGCTGGACAAACGGTCCACATTGGCCAGGCGCGCACGCTCTTCGATGAGCGTTTCCAGTTCGCCCTCCCGGTAGTCCAGGTTTTCCAGTTCCTGCGCCTGGAACCGCAGCATTTCAAGTTCCGAGGCGCGGTCCGCGCCCCGTTGCCGTTGCGACTCGTAGGCCGCCTCGAGGGACTGCCATGTTTCGAAGGCTTCCGCGACCTTCGTCGCGAGCGCCGGATGACCGCCATGATGATCGACGATCTGGCGCTGCGAAGGTGCGCGCAGCAGCGCCTGATGGGCGCCCTGACCGTGGATGTTGACCAGTCTGGAGCCCACGGACCGCAGGTCCTGGAGCGTTGCCGGCTGGTTGTTGATGAACGCCCTTGATCTTCCCCGTGCGCTGACCACGCGCCGCAACAGGCAGGCGTCTTCCCGGTCGAGGCCGCGCCCCTTAAGCCAGTCCAGGGCCGGATGATCCTCGGGGCACTCGAACAACACGCTGATCTGCGCTTCCCGGCAGCCCTTTCGAACCGCCCCGGCATCGGCACGGTCGCCGAGCGCCAGCCCCAGGGCGTCCACAAGGATGGACTTGCCGGCTCCGGTTTCTCCGGTCAGCACGCTCAGCCCCGCGTCGAATTCCACTTCGACCTCGTCGATGACGGCGTAGTTCGTGACTGTGATCAGGCTGAGCATCGGTCAATCATCTGGCGGAAGCCTGCCGCCTTGCGCCTCGCCTGTGCCCGCCAGCGCCCGCCTGCGACTCGCCAGCGCCCGCCTGCGCCTCGCCTTGCGACTCGCCAGCGCCCGCCTTGCGCTTCGCCAGCGCCTTGACTGCGTATCGCCCGCGCAATGCCGGTGACGACGCTGCCAGCGACTGTCGTCACGGGCGTTATTCAACTTCCGGTTCGCGCCGTGGCACCCGGTTGGAGTGTCCCCAGCTGAGCTTTGAGCGCAGTTGCTGATAGAAGTTCTGTCCCCGCGGATGGAGCAATTGAACCGTCTCCGCGGCCGCCCTGATTTCCACGGTCTCGTCCGTGCCCACGGTTCCGAGAATGTCGCCGTCGCAGGTGACCTGCGCGTCCTGGCTGCCGGGACGGAGGTCCACGGCCACCCGGATGGTGCTGGAGGATTTTACGACCAGCGGTCGGTCGGAAAGCGTATGGGGCGCGATCGGCACGATGACCAGCGCATCCACGTCAGGCTCAATGATGGGTCCGCCGCAGGACAGCGCATAGGCGGTGGAACCCGTCGGCGTGGCCACGATCAGTCCGTCCCCGCCGTGGGTGTTGACGTAGTCGCCGTCAACGACCGTCTTGAAGTCCTCCATGTGACCCGTGTCGACGGTCTTGAGCACCACGTCGTTCAGGGCGAGCAGACGGGGGCAGGCGGCCGCTCCTCCGAAAATCCGCGCCTCGAGCATCAGGCGTTTCTCGGTAACGTAATCTCCCCGCAGAAGTGTATCGATGGCATTCGACAGGTTCTCGGGAGAAATGTCGTTCAGGAAGCCCAGCCGTCCGCGGTTTACGCCCAGCAGCGGCACGCCATGCAGGGCCGCGCCGCGGGATGCGTGGAGCATGGTGCCGTCTCCGCCGATGGCGATGATGAGGTCCACGTGCGCGGCCAGCCGCTTGGCGGGGACCTTGTGGCAGACCCCGAATGCCTCGGGCAGGTCACGTTGTTCCGGGACATACACGTCGAGATCGTGGCTGCCGAGCTGCGACGTGATGTCGCGGGCCAGCGCGACGGAACCCCGCTTGTTCTTGCGGCCCCAGAAGAGCCCTATCCTGTTGAATGCGGTTGTCATCGGGTATGAAATCGGCCGCCGGGAATTGTACTTGAGTCGCCCAAGCGGTGCTCGGGGCAAAACACGGCGAAATGACGGGCTGGAATTCTTGACAGTCCAAGGATGCGGTTGCTAGCTTCCTTTCGACTGCTTCCATCAGTTTGAAAGAAGGTTGGTGCATGAGCGCGAAGCGGATTGCGGAAGTTCCGGACGAACGTGCCCAGCATCTGCTGCGGGTGCTGGTCAGCCGCTATATCCGCGAGGGCCACCCCGTGGGCTCGCGCACCCTGTCGCGCCAATCCGGCCTCGATCTCAGCCCGGCAACCATCCGCAACGTCATGGCTGACCTTGAGGACATGGGCTTCATCGCCGCGCCCCACACCTCCGCCGGCCGTGTGCCCACCATCAAGGGCTACCGGTTTTTCGTCGACACCCTGGTGCAGTTGCGGCCGCCGCGCGACACCGAGGTGCAGTTGTTCGAGGATGCGTTGCGGGACACCGACCCGCAGGCCCTGGTTCTTTCGGCTTCCAACCTGCTGTCGGCGATGACGAGGCTGGCCGGCGTGGTGACGGTTCCCAGGAGGGCTCAGACGGCGCTCAGGCAGATCGAGTTCCTGCCGCTTTCCGAGAACCGCATCCTGGCTATACTGGTGCTCAATGATCGCGACGTTCAAAACAAGATCCTGCATGTTGATCG
Source organism: Candidatus Rariloculaceae bacterium (assembly GCA_965221035.1). Taxonomy (GTDB): domain Bacteria; phylum Pseudomonadota; class Gammaproteobacteria; order Steroidobacterales; family Rariloculaceae; genus UBA6522. The sequence continues at coordinate 884,160 of OZ244860.1, read as the reverse complement.
GGATTTCACGGAAGATGAGCTCAGAAAGGCCGGCAATTTCCTCACCGAACAGTTCGGAGGAAGCGACCTCGACGATGTCCGCAACCGCCTGATCGAGCAATTGCGGGACACGCGGGAGAGCATGAACTCCGTGATGCTGGATGCCATCGAGATGGCCCAGCAGGCATTTGCGGACACCGAATCCGAAGGCGAGTTCGTGGTGGCCGGGGAGACCAATCTGATGGGGCTGTCCGGGATGGGAGGCATGTCGAAATTGAAGCGTCTGTTCGAGGCCTTCGCCCGCCAGCACGACATCCTGCACCTGCTCGACCAGACGCTCAACGCCCACGGTGTCCAGATCTTCATCGGCAAGGAATCCGGCTATCAGCTCCTGGACGAATGCAGCGTGGTGGCGGCCCCCTACGCGACGGAAGACCACGCCATGGGCGTCCTCGGTGTCATCGGACCAACCCGCATGGCCTACGAGCGGGTGATCCCCATCGTCGATGTCACCGCGAAGCTGCTCGGCAGCGCCTTGAACTCCAGAAACTAGCGCCCATATTTCGAAAGGACAGGTCGAGCGCGCTCCGGCGGCCGCGGTTGGGCACGGTACCTGTATGGCGACCGTGACGGATACCCCAGTGGAGGGATGGATTCTTATGGCCCAGGATGGTGACGAGAGGGTGGACACGGACACGGAAACGGACACGGGTTCCGAGGACTCCGGGAACGGGCGCGAGGCGGCCGAACAGCCGGAGGATGACGCTGCCGGTGCCGAAGACGCGGGGCTGGCCGAACTGGAGGCCCTGCGGGAGCAGGCGGCCGCCAACCACGACAGGTACCTGCGCGCCGTGGCGGAGTTGGAAAACGTCCGCAGACGGTCGGCGCGTGACGTGGAAAACGCCAGGCGTTACGGCCTCGAGCGGCTGGCGCAAGCGCTCCTGCCGGTGCTGGACAGCCTTGAAGCGGGGCTTGCCAGCGGTGAAAAGGCCAGTGCGGAGTCGCTGCTGGATGGCAAGCGGGCCACCATGCGCCTGCTGAACGCGGCGTTGGAGCAGGTCGGGATCAAGGAACTGGATCCGCACGGCGAGCCGTTCGATCCCGCCCTGCACGAAGCGATGGCGGTGGCGCCCTCGGAATCGGCGGAGCCCGGCACGGTGCTCGAAGTGTTTCAAAAGGGTTATTCCATACACGACAGGCTGCTGCGCGCCGCCCGAGTCGTGGTGGCGAAAGGGACCGAGGACGACGGCGGCGAATAAAGTCCTCGAATAGCGCCCGCGAATGGCGCCCTTGAATTTGACCCTCGAAACTGACCCTCGAATGGCGCCCTGGGATGTCGCCTTCGAATTGCGACGCTCAGAGCCTTGAGCGCCTTGAATTGCCTGAATGCCACCCCAAATAGAAGGGCAGGACAATTGACCGTGTGTGGAGACAGGCAATCATGGGACGAGTGATCGGTATCGACTTGGGAACCACCAATTCCTGCGTCGCCGTCATGGACGGCGACCAGGCCAAGGTCATCGAGAACAGCGAGGGCGACCGCACCACGCCGTCCGTGGTGGCGTTCACCAAGGATGGCGAGGTGCTGGTGGGCCAGACGGCGAAGCGCCAGGCGGTCACCAATCCCACCAATACACTGTTTGCGATCAAGCGGCTGATCGGCCGACGCTTCGGGGACGACGTGGTCCAGAAGGACGTCGACATGGTTCCCTACCAGATCGTCGAGGCGGACAACGGTGACGCCTGGGTCCAGGCCGGCGACAAGCGCATGGCGCCGCCGGAAGTGTCGGCGCGCGTGCTGACCAAGATGAAGCAGACTGCCGAAGACTACCTGGGCGAGCCGGTGACCGAGGCGGTCATTACGGTGCCGGCGTATTTCAACGACTCCCAGCGGCAGGCCACCAAGGATGCGGGACGCATCGCCGGTCTGGAGGTCAGGCGCATCATCAACGAGCCCACGGCGGCGGCGCTGGCGTACGGGCTCGACAAGCGCCGCGGCGACCGCAAGGTGGCGGTGTACGACCTGGGCGGCGGCACGTTCGACATTTCCATCATCGAGATCGCCGAAATCGACGGCGAACACCAGTTCGAAGTGCTGGCCACCAACGGCAACACCTTCCTCGGCGGCGAGGACTTCGACAAGCGCATCATCGACTACCTGGCGTCGGAGTTCGAGAAGGAAAGCGGCATCAATATCCGCCGCGACCCGCTGGCCATGCAGCGGCTCAAGGAGGCGTCCGAGAAGGCGAAGATCGAGCTGTCCACGCGTCAGCAGACCGAGGTCAACCTGCCGTACATCACCGCGGATTCCACCGGTCCGAAGCACCTGAACATCAACCTGACCCGGGCGAAGCTCGAATCCATGGTCGAGGACCTGGTGAAGCTCACGCTGGAGCCCTGCCGGATCGCGCTCAAGGACGCCGGGCTCAAGGTTTCCGACGTGGACGACGTGATCCTGGTGGGCGGACAGATCCGCATGCCCAAGGTCCAGGAGGAAGTTCGCAACTTCTTCGGCAAGGATCCCCGCAAGGACGTCAATCCGGACGAAGCCGTCGCCATGGGCGCGGCCATCCAGGCCGGCGTGCTGTCGGGCGACGTGAAGGACGTGCTGCTGCTCGACGTCACACCCCTGTCCCTGGGCATCGAGACCCTGGGCCGGGTCATGACGCGGTTGATCGACAAGAACACCACCATCCCCACCAAGGCGACCCAGGTGTTCTCCACGGCGGACGACAACCAGACCGCCGTCACCATCCACGTGCTGCAGGGCGAGCGGGAACGCGCCCAGGACAACAAGTCCCTGGGCCGGTTCGACCTGACGGATATCCCGCCCGCGCCGCGTGGCATGCCCCAGATCGAGGTGACCTTCGACATCGATGCCAACGGCATCCTGAACGTCTCCGCAAAGGACAAGGCCACCGGCAAGGAGCAGAAAATCGTCATCAAGGCGTCGTCGGGTCTCAACGACGACGAGATCGAGCGCATGGTGGCCGACGCCGAGGCCCATGCAGCCGAAGACCAGGCCTTCCGCGAGCTGGTCGAGGTGCGCAACCAGGGAGACGCGCTGGTGCACGCCACCGAGAAAATGCTCGCCGAGATGGGCGAGAAGGTGGAGGCCGGCGAACGGGGCCGCATCGAGGCAGCGGTGTCCGAACTCAAGGAGGCGGTCTCCGGCGACAACAAGGAGGCCATCGAAACCAAGATCAACGCGCTCAGTGAAGCCTCCGCCTCGATTGCCCAGCAGATGTACGCCGAGCAGGCCCAGGCCACGGAACCGGAGTCGCAGGCCGGTGCGGGCGACGACGACAACGTGGTCGATGCCGAGTTCGAGGAGGTCAAGGACAACGGCGAAGACAAGCGGTCTGCATGACACGTCGGCAGGCAGTGTTCGCCCCTGCGACCGGCGCGCTGACGCCGATGGAGGAAGGCGCCTGCGCGCAAGCCCGTGGCTCTCGGAGGATGGGGCATGGCCAAGCGGGACTACTATGAAGTGCTGGGATGCGGCAGAAACGCCGGGGAAGCCGAACTGAAAAAGGCTTACCGGCGTCTGGCCATGAAGTACCACCCGGACCGCAATCCCGACGACAAGCAGGCCGAAACCCGGTTCAAGGAAGCCAAGGAAGCCTACGAAGTCCTCTCCAACGCGGACAAGCGGGCCGCCTACGACCAGTTCGGCCATGCTGGCGTGGAGGCCAGCCAGGCCGGTGGCGGATTCGGCGCCGGCGGTGCCGAAGCGTTCAGCGACATATTCGGCGACGTTTTCGGCGATATTTTCGGCGGTGGGGGCCGACGCGGACGCACCCAGGTCTTTCGCGGCGCCGACCTGCGTTACGAACTGGCCCTGTCCCTGGAGCAGGCCGTGTCGGGCGACTCGGTCAATATCGAAGTGCCCACCAAGGTGGAATGCGAACGGTGCCGGGGCGCGGGGGCCGAGCCCGGCACCCAGCGCTCGTCTTGCAACCGCTGCAACGGCAGCGGACAGGTCCGCGTTCAGCAGGGTTTTTTCTCGATCCAGCAGACCTGTCCCAGCTGCCGGGGGCAGGGCACGATCATCTCGTCACCGTGCGGCGGGTGCTCGGGGCAAGGCCGCGTCCGCAAGGTCCGGACCCTGGCCGTGCAGGTGCCGCCCGGGGTCGACACAGGTGACCGCATCAGGCTCGCCGGTGAGGGCGAAGCCGGGCGCAATGGCGGCCCGTCGGGCGATCTCTACGTGGACATCGCCGTCAATCGCCATCCGATCTTCGCCAGGGACGGCCAGGACCTGAGCTGTGAAGTGCCGATCAGCTTCGCAGACGCTGTGCTCGGCAGTTCCGTGGAGGTACCCACGCTGGGCGGCAACGTCGTACTCAGGATTCCGCCCGAAACCCAGTCCGGAAGGGTATTCCGGCTGCGCGGCAAGGGCGTGCGCCCGGTGCGCGGCACGGGTATCGGCGATCTATTCTGCAAGGTTCAGGTGGAGACGCCGGTGAACCTGAACGAAGACCAGAGGGAGTTGCTGAGACAGTTCGACGCCTCGCTTCAGTCCAGAAGCTCCCACCACAGTCCGCGGGCCCGGTCGTGGCTCGATGGAGTCAAGAAGTTTTTTGATCGGTTGGGGGCTTGATTGGGGTGGCGCCCCTGTGTGATGGGCGGCGCTTCGCTTGCAAGATGCCGAGCGTTTTGTTGGCTGGACGCTGATCTGTGCCGCGTCCTGGCCTGGTTTGCAAAACGATCTCAAGCTCAATCGTGGGTCATGGCGCTGGCGCGTTCGAAGATGAGGATCGCCTCGGAATGTCCCCAATCCGTACGCGTATGATTTGCCACATAAACATGCGAGCCATTTGGGCTTTGGGCGAGCACCAAGCGGCCGTAACGAGAATAGGCGTCGAAGGGGTAGGGAAGCCGGTTCCCATAGCGATCGTTCATGTTGGGGTAAGCCCAGTCGGTGACCTCAAGCGTCTCCGAAGCCATGTTTCGCTCGACAACGTAAAATCCTGAGTCACAAATCACGTCCACGGCGGAGCGACCGGTATGCGGCACAGGGCGGCTGCAAAATTTTGGAATGCTATAAGTAAAGAAGCGGGTTACCTGGGTCCTTGGATGCAGGTGACTACGGACACTAAAGTAAATGTCGGGGTTGGTTTGCCAAGCGGATCTGGAGAATGTGGCGATATACTCGGGATCGGACGGGTCTTTCGAGATATCGAAGGCGTACATCGCAAGCTCTCTATTGCTTCCCCTAAGAAATTCGATGGAATTGTTAAATCCCGAGACAAAAAGCGTGGTTCCGTTGCCGCCAAGCGAAACGTACTGAATTTCCTCTAGGATTGAAAAAGAGTTTTCGGGATTGGCGTGCTGATGAATCTGTTTCTCAAGCTCTAGCCGACCAGTCGAGATGTCTCTTTCAAACACCAATAACGTTCCTTTGGTTCCCACGTAGAGAAAACGGCCATCTGGCGAAAATGTCATATCAACGGCGGCATCGATGCCGGGAATAACCAAGGCATCTTCGCCCGCGGCACCCTGCGCCTTAACCGTCTGAACGTGGGACCATTGCGAAGGGTTGTCGACGGCGTAGGCCTCCAGGAAAAGGCCTTCGTGGTCGTCGTCCAGTACGTAAAAATTACGCCCGTCGGGGCTCAACAAACTTCGTTTCAAATAACGCCCATTGCCTCCGCTCAGGGTAGTTTTCTCGGACGAATTCAACGTCCCATTGTTGGATATCACAAAGCTGTAGGCGCTTCGAGCGTTCTCGATTCCGATCAGGCGATCGTGACGAGTGTCCCAGAACAAATTCACGAGACTTCGTGGCATACCTTCCATTGTTTCGGGAGAGTGGGCCAGCGCAAGTTCCCCCGATTTGGAATCCCGCAGAAAGACATGAATTCCGTTGTTCGACGTACCGAACAGGTAGTTGCCGTCGTCCTTCATGGCAAGACCAAGAAACAACGTCTTGGATTCCAATGCCTCGACTGTGACGGCGCCCTTGTAGGCCAGATGAGCGGGCGCGGTGGTCGTCTCCCATCGCAGCGTCGCCGACTGCTCCTCTCGTGGACCTGTAATGGAATCGAGAAGGCCCGGTCGCGTCGCCAATCGGATGTCGTAGACCCGCCCGGGCTCGGCGAGCAGGAAAAGCTCGGCACGTCCGTTGGCAAGCAGCGTTCGCTCGCTGTCGGCGACGGGCCGCATCGCAACGCCGTCCGGATATATCGCGAGCACGTTGGACAGTTGGTTCCCTTCCAACCAGAATCTGTGCCATCCGCCACCGGGCGCGCTCCAACGCCACCACACCGAGTTTTCGCCCACCGGCTCCGATGGCTCGTACGCGGCCCGCGTCGCGTAACCCAGCCTGGCATGCGCAGAGCCAGTGGCGCCAGCAATCGCACCCGCCGCGGCGCGGTCGTCATTTCCTGGTGTGGGGCCCCATGTGAATTCGGTTGGCATTATGGCATGTGGGTGCCATTTAATGTTTCCGGTCAGATCGGTGCTACGCCCGAACGCGATCCAATAGCGTTCTCCTTCGGTCGCGTCCAGGACGAATGTACCCCCTCCGCTCTTCAGCGTGCCAAGAACCTCCAGATTTTCCAACGACTCTCCGGTAAACAGTGTAAGCCTGAAGGCGGTAGACGTCCGGTAAGTTCTATTGCTATAACCGAAACTCTGGTCCATTCTCCATGTGAATCGGCCGTCCGCAGGCGCCGTCCATCGCCACCAGCGGGTACCTGCACCGGTGGCTTGGGGCTCACCTGGTTCCACAAGTTCGCCCTCCGAGACAGCTGCGCTTCCCTCCCGTCCGCCAATGTCCATCGCCCCTTCAAATAGACTGTTGCCTAAGCTTGCGCTTGTGATGGGGTCCCAGCTCAGACCGAAGTCTTGCGCGGAGGCGTCGGCCGATTGGGCCCCCACAAGCACGTGATAGGTTTCGCCCGCTTCGGCCGCCAAGTACGCACGAGGGCTCGGTGCAGGCTTGGAAAGCGGTCGCAGCGAGTCGATTCGCGAACCCTCGAACACCTGCAGAGTTAACCCGTAAGAGCCGTAAGGGTTAAACAATCCTAGTCGCCACAGACCGCTTTCGGGTGCGGTCCACTGATACCAGACACTCGCTGCCGCGCCGCTCAGGAACTCGCCCTTTTCGACCGTCGCTCCGAGGTTGGAGCCTTCGACCTCGCCTTTCACCCCGTAGATCATCCGGGCAAACGCAAAATCGTCGTTGGCTGGTCGCGTATCGGCCGGCTCCCATGTCAGCATAAACGGTGATGGAATGTGCCAATAGCCCAACGCAATCCGCAGCCGATATTCGGTGCCCTTCTGTGCCGGGAAGCTGAGTTCCGAGGCGTCGTGTTTTTCGACGGCCATCTCGAGGCCGGCAAGACGTTTGCCTGTGAACAGCGCGATATCGGCGCTCGCCGGATGACCGGCGTCCAATTGCTGGAGCCGAAACCGGTAAATACCTTGCGTCGGCGCAACCCACCGGTACCACAATGTCCGGCTGTCGGCCGAGACTCCCGGATCACCCGGGTCGCGCGATGCAAGGAGTAAATCCACCCTTGCATCGCCGGTGCTCCCCTCAATGAGTTCGGAGTCCGAAAAACGGTCATTGCCCGGAGGCTCGCAAGTGCTGTCTTCAAACCCGTCGGGACCGATTTCCACGCATTGACCAGCGGCTTGGGCATTCCACGAGTGCGCAACAATTGACACTACATCGCTGCTGTAGAATTCAAGCTCGTACCGCCGAAAGTGGAGCCGCACACGCCGGGATTGCCCCGGCGACAGCTCTCCGATCGGGACCGGGGGAGCGCCTTGAGGCCATACCTTCCACAGGCCCGGTACCTGCGGGCCAGTGAGACCGTCCAGGCGATATACGCGCGTGAGGGCCGGAAGATAGCCCCGTGAGCTGCTGAATCCACAATCGCCGCGGCAACCAAGATGCACGGTGGTTCCGGAGGCGACGTAATGGCTCGCATCTACGGTGACATCAAGCGTCAGGTACTCACTGTCGTCGCTGGGTGAGGTGTCCTCAACCTCCAACTTGAGTTCTGGTGTCGGGTTCCCGCGCAGCACCTTCCAGGCCACGGCGGCCGTGCTCGACTCTCCATAGACCTCCACCGGCACCACCTTGATCCGGTAGGTTCCCGCCGCCGGGTCCCGGATCAATAACCATTCCACGTTGTCGACCTCCGACCGCGAGGAGTGTTCGCCGCACGCTCCCTCGCCGCAGTCCGCGCCCCGGTCGGCCCACAGGTCCAGGTTGTTCAGCACAGACCTCGTCAGGATGTCCGCGGGCGGCTCGTCCCAGGTGAGCACGATGTCCAGCCGCGTGGCGTCCTCCGGCACCTCGATGTCGATATACTCGTAGCTGTCGTTGTCCGGCCGCGAACTCGCGCTGCCGATGAACCAGCCGCCGGGCTCGTCATTCGACAACAGGCTGGTGCGCGCCGACACCAGGCCCAATCCGTACTGATTCTGAAATGTGCCCGGACCGTCGGTGTTGTCCTCCGGCAACGCGGCGCGGCTTTCGAGGTAGACATCCGGCCGTATGGCGCTGGCCATGAGTCGGGCCCGGGCCAGTGCGGCGCGGTTTTGGAACTCAGGTCGAGCCTGCATCAGCAGTGCGGCCACGCCCGACACCGACGACGACGCCATACTGGTGCCGGTCAGGGTTTTTGTGCCGGATGGCGAGGCACTGCCTGTGGCTGAGGTGAGGTCCACGCCGGTTCCCACGACGCTTGGTGCGAGTCTGCCGTCCGCGGTGGGCCCGTGGCTGCTGAAGTCGGCGACAAGGCCGGAATCGTGCACGGCCCCCACCGAAAGCGAGTTCTTCGCCGCCCCGTAGTTCGAAAACCCCTGGTTCCCGCTATTCGCCTGGGCCACGACATAGAGCTGGGAGTGAGTATGGACGACCGAATCGAGCTTGCGTGCCCCCAGGCCACGGCCCGCGAACGCCAGGTCGACCGCGGCCAGGCTCATGTTGACGATCAAGGGCTTGACGGTTGCGGTAGCCTCGCCTTGCCAGAAGCAGCCCGACGGTTGCGCGAGATAGTCCATGCTACGGCGTATGTCCTCGCCGATTCCGCCCCCGTGAGCAGAGAGCACCTTGGCGAAGCGAAGATGGCTGACTTCCGGCGCCATGCCGGCCAGCGCCGGATGGCTGCGGCCCGCCCCGGCAATGGTTCCGAAGACATGTGTGCCGTGACCGCGCAGGTCGAGCCAGAGATCCCAGTTCTCCCCACCGACGAAATTGGTCCCGCAGATGCTCGATCGACCGTGGGCGATGTCCATGTGGCCGGTGTTCAGGCCGGTGTCCATGACGCCCACCGCCACACCCGATCCAGTCCAGCCGGAGAACGTCGCCGTGGCCGCATCGTAACTGCGCAGGCCGTCCACGCCCATGACCGGCACGGCGGAGGCGTGGTTGGCTGACACAATAGGGACTTGCTCTACCGAGAGTACGAAATCGGCTGCCAGCAACGGCCCGAGCGCTGCGGCCGGCATGTTCGCCGTATAGCTGCGCAGATCCCGGTCGTAAGCGCCGACAACCACTCCGAGTTCGGTCAACGCCTGGCGCAACTCGCCCGCCGCGTCCGCGGCCATCAGCGTGATGTAGACTGGAACCGGCTCGCTGGCCGACAGCGTCGCCGCCTCCCGCACGAACACCGTGTCGGCCTTCAGCCCGGGCGGAACCGCGCCAATGCCTAGCACGCCCTCAAGAGCCGCAACCGATTCGAGTTGGTCCCGCTCGGCCGGTACCCGTACGCGTACGTATTCGCCGGTGCTTCCCTCGATCCGGGAGTTCAAGGCCGCCAGCGAACGGTTGAGGGCCTGCAAGTCCGTGCCAGGAAGAACGCGAAGCACTGCGAACGAGTACGGGCGCGAGGCCGCGGCCGCCTGTTCGAGGATTGCCTCGTGGGCTGGGGCGGCTCCCATCCAGTCAGGATTGGGCGGGTGAGCGACATCCGGTACTGCTGTCCTGGCAGCGCGTTGCATGTCGCCGTGGTACGTACCCAGCGTGTAGCCTTCCGGCAGTGCGTCCAGCATTGCGGCGGTCTGGCGGGATTCCGCATGTAGCGGTTCCTCCGGTGGGAGCGTCTCCGTCCGTGGCGGGGCATCGCCGGAAGGTGCCGGAATCGTGGAGGGCGCTTCCTCACCGATCCGGCTTTCCCTGAGCGTGCGCTCAAGCAACCGTTCGATGGACGCTTGCTCGGGATCGATATCGCCGTTTGGCTTTATTGGCTGGCCGCCCGGGTTGACGGCGAGCCAAAGACCAACCGCAAGCAACACAACGCAACCGGCAGCCAGCCATCCCACTACTATTCGCATCGCTTGTCTCATGTGTTGTGCGACCAGAAAATACCGGACTACTGCGTTGTGGCGCTACCGCAACCAGCATGCTTGCTGATATCTCGTGATTTCATGTGTCTTGGTTCTCGGAGATCGTTTGTGCACATGATTCAAGTTATTGCAACGCAAGATTCCGGGCATCTTCTTGGGTCATGGCGGCCGCACGTTCAATAATGTGAATCGCATCTTCGTGCCCCCAGCGTATCGCCGTTGTATTGCTCGCAATATAGACATGTGCACCATCTGGGCTTTGCACCACACGGGGCCACCGCAGAATCCAAGGTCCCGTATGGACGTTTTGCGGGAGCATTGCCCTGAATCTATCCATCTCGCCAAGTTTGCTCCAATCAACAGCTTCATATTCACCTTCGTCCGGTCGCCACTCGACGACAAAATATCCGTCGCGGCAAACGACGTCTACTGCGGCGCGACCGGCATGCGGCACAGGACGCTCGCAATCGCTAAATGGATCGAGTCCAGCATCCAAATGACTTGCCAAATAAAAACATAGGGTTTTGTCTTTCTGCCAAGCGAGTCCGGAAAATGTAGTCAGATGGACGGGGTTGGACAAGTTCTCTTCAATGTCGAAGGCGACGATCGCGAGTTCGTTATATCCTGTAGAACACCCCGTCGAGGGGCCAGGTTTTCCTGAAACGAACAGCGTAGTTCCGTCGCCGCCAAGCGACACGTATCGGATATTGCGAAGCACGGAAAGGGGGCTTTCGGGATCAAGCAGACCCTGAATCTGCTGTATAAATTGAAGCTTTCCTGACGATTTGTCTCTTTCAAACGCTAGTAGTGCGTTTTCGGTCGCAACGTATAGATAACCACCGTCGGAGGAAAACGTCATGTCAACTGCGCGGTGGATGCCGTCGACAACCAAGACATCTTCGTTTGGCACACCCTGCGATTGGACTGTCTGTACAAGCACCCATTTCGTTGGCGCGTCGACGGAAAAGGCCTCAAGGAACAGGGCATTACGATCCTGATAACTTTGGACGTAGAAATGCCGTCCGTCTGGGCTCAGTTTTCCGCCCGTGGAGAAGCTCCCAGAGCCTCCGCTCAAGGTAATCTTGTCGGGCGGGCCTAGCGCCCCGTTCTTGAACAGATCCAAGCTGTAAGCTTCGAAACCAAGGTTCGACGAGTCGCTGGGGCTCATTCCGATCAGACGATTAAACTGAGCGTCCCAAATCAATGTCGCGTAATTTCTGTGCGGTTCCCCCGATCTCTCGGGGGCATGGGCCAACACGAGTTCGCCAGACTCGGAGTCCCGGAGAAACACGAGAATCCCGCTATTGGAAGAACTGAAAAGGTAGTCGCCGTCTTCACTGATGGCAAGGCCATTCGGCCATTGCAGGAGGCCGTGGGGCAATGGGGTGGATGCCAAGGATTCGCGGGTGACGGCGCCCTTGTAGCCCAGATACGCGGGCGCAGTGGCTGCCTTCCATCGAAGCGTCCCCGACTGCGCCTCTCTTGGACCTGTGACAGAATCGAAAAGGCCCGGCCGCGTTGCCAATCGGATTTCGTAGATCCGCCCCGGCTCGGCGAGCAAGAAAAGCTCGGCACGTCCGTTGGCATGCAGCGTTCGTTCGCTGTCGGCAACGGGCCGCATCGCAACGCCGCTTGGATATATGGCGAGCACATTGGACAGTTGATTCCCTTCTACCCAGAATCTGTGCCAACCGCCGTCGGGCGTGCTCCAACGCCACCACACCGAGTTTTCACCCACCGGCTCCGATGGCTCGTTCGGGGCCCGCGTAGCGTAACCCAGCATGGCCAGCGCAGAGCCGGTGGCGCCAGCAATCGCAAACGCGGCGTCGCGGTCGTCATTTGCTGGCGTGGGGCCCCAAGTGAATTCCGTTGGCGGTCGGCCGCGGATCGGTGTCAAGGAACCTATCAATTCGGCGCTGCGACCAACGGCGATCCAATAGCGGACTCCTTCGGTCGCGTCCAGGACGAATGTACCCCCTCCGCTCTTCAGCGTGCCAAGAACCTCCAGATTTTCCAGCGACTCTCCGGTAAACAGCGTAAGCCTGAAGGCGGTCGAAGTCCGGTCAGATATGCTGACGCTGAAACTTTGGTCCATTCTCCATGTGAATCGGCCGTCCGCAGGCGCCGTCCATCGCCACCAGCGGGTACCTGCACCGGTGGCTTGGGGCTCTCCTGGTTCCACAAGTTCGCCCTCGGAGACAGCTGCGATTCCCTCCCGTCCGCCAATGTCCATCGCCCCTTCAAATAGACTGTTGCCAAAGCTTGCGCTTGTGATGGGGTCCCAGCTCAGTGTGAAGTCGTGCGAGGATGCGTCAGCAGACCGGGTCCCAACCAGCACGTGATACGTTTCACCTTTCTTGGCTACCAGATGCGCTCGACTTGTTTGCACGGGAGAGGAAAGCAGTCGAAGTGTGCTAACGCTCGCACCCTCGAACACTCTAACTGTCAATGGGCCTACATCCGTGAATAATGTCCACACGCCGTCATCGGGGGCTGTCCAGCGGTACCAGACGCTCGCCGCCGCGCCGCCGAGGAATTCGCCTCGCTCGATGGTCGCCCCGTCGTTGGTGCCTTCGACCTGGCCCTGTACTCCTTCAATCATTCGGGCAAAGGCAAAGTCGTCGTTTCCCGGCCGCGAGTCTGCCGATTCCCATTGGAGTGTAATCGGCGGCGGAATCCGCCAACTGTTCGACGCGATTCGCAGCCGATATTCGGCGCTTTCCTGCGCTGGGAAGCTGAGTTCCGAGGCATCGTGTTTTTCAACGGCCATCTCGAGGCCGGCAAGACTGTTGCCCGTGAACAGCGCGAGATCGGCGCTCGCAGCGTCGCCGGTATCCGATTCCTGGAGCCGGAAGCGGTAGAGCCCATCCGTAGGTGTACGCCACCGATACCACAGGGTTCTGGAGTCAATGGTGACTCCCGGATCTCCCGGTTCTTGCGATGCGAGGAAAAAATCTGCCGATGCCTCGCCCTCACCGCCCACGAGGAGCGTTGCGGCGGAAAAGTCATCGTTGACCGGAGCGTCGCAATCCTCCTGGACTGCGATCTCGCTGTCTGTGCCGAATTCCAGGCACCGACTTGCGGCTTCAGCGTTCCATGAGCGCGCAATGATCGAAACGTAATCACGAGTTGTGGACTGCGCTACTCTGCTCAGAGTTTCCCGTTCCAACTGAAGCTGCAAGCGTCGGGGCTGGCCCGCAAGAACCTCACCGATCGAGACAGGGGGTGCGGTCCCGCTCGTGGATTCCAAGTGGTCTCTTCGCAGTGGGGCATCCTCCGGAATAGTCACGTCGTCTTTTCTGAGCACGCGGGTGCGGTACGCTCGGTAGCCATAAATGAATCCAGCACAATCGCCGCGGCAACCAAGATGCACGGTGGTTCCGGAGGCGACGTGGTGGTTCGCATCCACGGTGACATCAAGCGTCAGGTACTCACTGTCGTCGCTGGGTGAGGTGTCCTCGACCTCCAACTTCAGTTCTGGTGTCGGGTTCCCGCGCAGCACCTTCCAGGCCACGGCGGCTGTGCTCGGTTCCCCGTACACCTCCACCGGCACCACCTTGATCCGGTAGGTGCCCGCCGCCGGGTCCTGGATCAATAACCATTCCACGTTGTCGACCTCGGACCGCGAGGAGTATTCGCCGCATGCTCCCTCGCCGCAGTCCGCGCCCCGGTCGGCCCACAGGTCCAGGTTGTTCAGCACGGACCTCGTCAGGATGTCCGCGGGCGGCTCGTCCCAGGTGAGCACGATGTCCAGCCGCGTGGCATCCTCCGGCACCTTGATGTCGATGTACTCGTAGCTGTCGTTGTCCGGCCGCGAACTCGCGCTGCCAATGAACCAGCCGCCGGGCTCGTCATTCGACAACAGGCTGGTGCGCGCCGACACCAGGCCCAGTCCGTACTGATTCTGAAATGTGCCCGGACCGTCGGTGTTGTCCTCCGGCAACGCGGCGCGGCTTTCGAGGTAGACATCCGGCCGTATGGCGCTGGCCATGAGTCGGGCCCGGGCCAGCGCGGCGCGGTTTTGGAACTCCGGTCGCGCCTGCATCAGCAGTGCGGCCACGCCCGACACCGACGAAGACGCCATACTGGTGCCGGAAAATGTTCTGTTGCCGAATTGCGAGCCACTGCCTGCGGCGGAGGTGAGGTTCACGCCCGTGCCCACGACGCTCGGTGCGAGCCTGCCGTCCGCGGTGGGCCCGTGGCTGCTGAAGTCGGCGACGAGGCCGGAATCGTGCACGGCCCCCACCGAAAGCGAGTTCTTCGCCGCCCCGTAGTTCGAAAAGCCCTGGTCTCCGCTGTTCGCCTGGGCCACGACATAGAGCTGGGAGTGAGACTGTACGATAGAATCGAGCTTGCGAGCCCCAAGGCCCCGGCCCGCGAACGCCAGGTCGACCGCCGCCAGGCTCATGTTGACGATCAAGGGCTTGATGGCTTCAGTGTGCTCGCCTTGCCAAACGCAGCCCGACGGTTGCGCGAGATAGTCCATCCCCCGGCGTATGTTTTCGTCGATTCCGCTCCCCCCAGTACTGAGCACCTTGGCGAAGCGTAGATGGCTGACTTCCGGCGCCATGCCGGCCAGCGCGGGGTAGCTGCGGCCCGCCCCGGCAATGGTGCCGAAGACATGTGTGCCGTGACCGTGCAGGTCGAGCCAGAGATCCCAGTTCTCCCCGCCGACGAAATTGGTCCCACAGATGCTCGATCGACCGTGGGCGATGTCCATGTGGCCGGTGTTCAGACCGGTGTCCATGACGCCCACCGCGACACCCGTCCCGGTCCAGCCGGAGAACTGCGCCGTGGCCGCATCGTAACTGCGCAGGCCGTCCACGCCCATGACCGGCACCGCCGAGACGTGGTGGGCTTCCACGATGGGGACCCGCTCCACCGAAAGCACGAAATCGGCCGCCAGCAGCGGCCCGAGCGCCGCGGCCGGCATGTTCGCCGTATAGCTGCGCAGATCCCGGTCGTAAGCGCCGACAACCACTCCGAGTTCGGTCAACGCCTGGCGCCACTCGCCCGCCGCGTCCGCGGCCATCAGCGTGATGTAGACTGGAACCGGCTCGCTGGCCGACAGCGCCGCCGCTTCCCGCACAAACGCCGTGTCGGCCTTCATCTGGGGCGGGACCGCGCCAATGCCCAGCACGCCCTCTAGTGCCTCAATGTCTTCCAGCCGACCCCGCTCCGCCGGTACCCGTACGCGCACGTATTCGCCGGTGCTTCCCTCGATCCGGGAGTTCAAGGCCGCCAGCGAACGGTTGAGGGCCTGCAGGTCCGTAGCCGGAAGAACGCGAAGCACCGCGAACGAGTATTCACGCGAGGCCGCGGCCGCCAGTTCGAGGATAGCCTCGTGTGCCGGGGCGGCTCCCATCCAGTCAGGATTGGGCGGGTGAGCGGTAACGGGGACCGCCGTCCGGGCGGCGCGTTGCATGTCGCCGTGGTACGTACCCAGCGTATAGCCTTCCGGCAGCGCGTCCAGCATTGCGGCGGTCCGGAGGGATTCAGCCTGCAGCGGTTCCTCCGGTGGGAGCGTCTCCGCCCGTGGCGGGGCATCGCCGGAGGGTGCCGGTATCGTGGAGGGCGCTTCCACTCCCGTCCGGCTTTCCCTGAGCGTGCGCTCGATCAGTCGTTCGATTGATGCTCGCTCGGGATCGATATCGCCGATTGGCCCGGAAGGCTGGTCGCCCGGATCGACGGCGAGCCAAAGACCAACCGCAAGCGACACAACGCAACCGGCAGCCAGCCATCCCACTACTATTCGCATCGCTTGAGTCATGTGCCTCTGCAAGCAGCTGATTCCAGTCTGCTACTTTCCGGTGCGGCCTGCAAGCTGTCGCGGCTGGCGCGGCTGTCGCGGATGGCGACGATTCCGCCCGTGTAGGGAAAATACTCGTCCAGGTGCCTCTTGGTGTTGATAAAATGCCGTTGTGGACGGGCAGCGAAGACGGAGATGGCCACGGGCCATCAGGTGCCGGTGGCATCGTGCGGAGGTACCCGCTACCGAATTCGTGCGGATGCCAGGGCCGATTGCCGGTGCTTGACGTCGCGGTGATCGGCGCGTCCGGTCGAATGGGCCGCACGCTGGTGCGTTGCCTGGCCGGCTCGGAGAGGATGCGCCTCGCCGCCGCGGTGACCGAAGCGACTGATCCGAACCTGGGTGGCGATGCCGGCAAGCTCTGCGGGTTGGATCCCATCGGCGTGCCGTTGCAAGACGATGCACTCGCGGCCATGGGCAATGTCAGCGTCGCCGTGGACTTCACCCTGCCGTCGGTCACGGTGGCCAATGTCGCCGCCGCGGTCGAGGGCAAGACAGCCCTGGTTGTCGGCACCACAGGGCTGGAATCCAGACAGATGGAAGCGCTCGAGTCCGCTGCCGACGAAATACCCATCGTCTACGCCCGCAACATGAGCATCGGGATGGCGGTCTTCAGGGACCTGGTTTCCCGGGCGGCCGGCGCCCTAGACGAAGAGTACGATGCGGAAATTCTGGATGCGCACCATGCGCAGAAGGTGGACGCGCCTTCCGGTACGGCGTTGGAACTCGGCGAGCGGATCGCCGGCGCGCGCGGTCGGTCGCTTGAGGCGATTGCGGTGTACGGGCGCCACGGTCAGACCGGTCCCCGGGAGCGTGGCATGGTGGGGTTTTCCGTGGTTCGTGCGGGTCGGATCGTCGGCGATCACAGCGTCTGGTTCGCCGGGCCGGAGGAGCGGATCGAACTGACGCACAGGGCGGCGGATCGGGCGGTCTTCGCGCGTGGCGCGTTGCGCGCGGCCGAGTGGGTGGTCGACCAGCCCCCGGGCCTCTATACGCTGGAAGACGTTCTCGGCTTAAAATAGCGCTCCTTCCGGCGGATGCGGCAGGGTCGGCTGGATGGGACATCAGGCGTATTCGGAGACTGGCGGGATGGGCCGCGCGCTTTGCGGCTGTCCCGCTTCGATTATGTGGGGCGCATGGGAATGGCCCGGGAGACACGAATGACGGAGTCGGCGGTGCTCGGGCTGGAGGACGGCACGGTATTCGAGGGCCGTTCCATCGGCGTGTCCGGGCAGACCGTCGGCGAGGTGGTTTTCAACACCGCGATGACGGGATACCAGGAGATCCTCAACGATCCCTCCTACTTTCGCCAGATTGTCACCCTGACCTATCCCCACATCGGCAACACCGGCACCAACGCCACGGACTTCGAATCCCCGCGGATCCACGCCGCGGGCCTGATCGTGCGCGACCTCTCCATGGCGGTCAGCAACTGGCGCTCGGAAATCAGCCTGGAGGACTACCTGCGCCGTGGTGAAACCGTCGCGATCGCCGATATCGACACGCGTCAGCTTACGCGCATCATCAGGGACAAGGGCGCCCAGGGCGGTTGCATCCTGGCCGGGCCGGGGGCGGATCCCGCCAGGGCGGTCCATGCCGCCCGGCAGTTTCCCGGCCTGAAGGGGATGGATCTGGCCAGGGATGTCACCACGGATGTGCCCTACCAATGGGACGAAGGCAGCCTCTGGCCGGAAGGGCCCGTGACCAAGCAATGGCAGCGGGCCACACCGGAATCATCGCGGCGGCCACCATCGCCCGGGGGCTCCAGTCCCTTGCACGTGGCGGCCTACGATTACGGAATCAAGCGAAACATCCTGCGGCGGTTGGCCGACTCGGGATGCCGTGTCAGCGTGTTGCCGGCCGCAACGCCCGCCGAAGATGTACTGGCGATGGAGGTCGACGGCGTATTCCTGTCCAATGGGCCGGGCGACCCCGAGCCATGCGACTATGCGATCCGCGCGATCCGCAGGCTGGTTGATTCGGACCTGCCCACATTCGGTATCTGCCTCGGGCATCAACTCCTGGCGCTGGCCAGCGGTGCCCGGACCGTGAAGATGAAGTTCGGGCACCACGGCGCCAACCACCCGGTGCTGGACATCGACAGCGGGCGGGTCATGATCACCAGCCAGAATCACGGCTTCGCTGTCGACGAGGACACCCTGCCGGCCACCGTGCGGGCCACCCACCGGTCGCTGTTCGACGGTTCATTGCAGGGCATCGAACGGCTCGACCGGCCGGCGTTTTCGTTCCAGGGCCACCCGGAGGCGAGTCCGGGTCCCCACGACGTGGATCCGCTGTTCGCGCGCTTTGTCCGCACCATGCGCGAGCGCATGCTCAAGCGCGGCGCGAGCAAGGGCGGGGCGCAAGACCACCGGGCGCACGGGCGCGTGGCACGGCGGGCCGGGTAGATGCCGCGTCGAAACGACATCGAAAGCGTGCTGATCATCGGCGCCGGGCCGATCGTGATCGGCCAGGCGTGCGAGTTCGACTACTCCGGAACCCAGGCCTGCAAGGCGCTGCGGGAGGAGGGCTACCGGGTCATCCTCGTCAATTCCAATCCGGCCACGATCATGACCGATCCCGCGAGCGCGGACGCGGTGTACATCGAGCCGATTCACTGGCGCACCCTGGAGCGCATTATCGAGCGGGAACGGCCCGACGCCCTGCTGCCCACCATGGGCGGGCAGACGGGTCTGAATTGCGCGCTGGACCTGGTTCGCCACGGGGTGCTCGAAAAGTACGGCGTGGAACTGATCGGCGCCTCCCGCGACGCCATCGACATGGCCGAGGACCGCGAGCGTTTTCGCGACGCCATGCGCGAAATCGGCCTGGGCGTGCCCAGGGCGGATGTCGCCAGGAATCTCGAACGGGCCTGGGAGATTCAGGCCGAGGTGGGATTCCCCACCATCGTGCGGCCCTCTTTCACCCTGGGAGGCAGCGGCGGCGGCATCGCCTACAACCGCGAGGAGTTCGAGGAGATCGTGTCCCGCGGCCTGGACCAGTCGCCGACCACGGAAGTCCTGCTGGAAGAGTCGGTGCTGGGTTGGAAGGAATTCGAGATGGAGGTGGTCCGGGACCGCAATGACAACTGCATCATCGTGTGTTCCATAGAAAACCTCGATCCCATGGGGATACACACCGGTGACTCCATCACCGTGGCGCCGTCGCAGACGCTGACCGACAAGGAGTACCAGTTGATGCGCGACGCGTCCATCGCGGTGCTGCGCAAGATTGGCGTGGAAACCGGCGGGTCCAACGTGCAGTTCGCCGTCAACCCCCGCGATGGCAGCCTCATCGTCATCGAAATGAACCCGCGCGTGTCGCGATCGTCCGCTCTGGCGTCCAAGGCCACCGGCTTCCCCATCGCCAAGGTGGCGGCAAAGCTGGCGGTGGGCTATACGCTGGACGAATTGCGCAACGAAATCACCGGGGGCGCGACGCCTGCGTCGTTCGAGCCCAGCATCGACTATGTGGTGACCAAGGTGCCCCGGTTCACGTTCGAGAAATTTCCCCAGGCCAATGACCGGCTCACCACGCAGATGAAATCCGTCGGCGAAGTCATGGCCATCGGGCGCACATTCCAGGAGTCGTTGCAGAAGGCGTTGCGCGGACTGGAGACCGGGACGGATGGACTCACCCCGCTGTGCGGTGAGGTGCGCACGGTGGAGCGGCGCGAGGCGCTTCAGCGTGAATTGCGCATGGCGGGCGCGCAGCGCATCTGGTACGTCGCCGATGCGTTCCGGGCCGGATTCGGGCTCGCGGAAGTGGGTGAGCTCACGGGAATCGACCCCTGGTTCCTGTACCAGATCCGGGACCTGGTCGAGGAGGAGGAACGGCTGAAGGCCGATGGGGCCGACGGTCTCACCGCCGGGCGGATGCGGCGGCTGAAGCGCAAGGGCTTTTCCGACAGCCGCATCGGCGACCTGATCGGATGGACGGAGGATGAGGCGAGGGCGAGGCGTCACGAAATCGGCCTGAAACCCGTCTTCAAGAGGGTCGACACCTGCGCGGCGGAATTCGCGAGCCACACGGCCTACCTGTATTCCACCTACGAGAATGAATGCGAGTCCGATCCCACCGACGCGAAGAAGATCATGATCCTCGGCGGCGGGCCGAACCGGATCGGCCAGGGGATCGAGTTCGACTACTGCTGCGTCCACGCCGCCTTCGCCCTCAAGGAAGCCGGTTTCGAGACCATCATGGTGAACTGCAATCCGGAGACCGTGTCCACGGATTTCGACACCTCGGACCGGCTGTACTTCGAGCCGCTCACCCTGGAAGACGTGCTGGCCATAGTGGACAAGGAGAACCCCCTGGGCGTGATCGTTCAGTACGGCGGCCAGACGCCGCTCAAGCTGGCGCGGCCGCTGGAGGCGGCTGGCGTGCCGATCATCGGCACCAGTCCGGACTCCATCGACCTGGCGGAGGACCGCGAGCGGTTTCAGCGGCTCATCGAGCGGCTGGGCTTGAGGCAGCCGGCGAACCGCACCGCGCGGACCGTGGAGGAGGCCGTTGCGATGGCGTCGGAGGTCGGCTATCCGCTGGTGGTGCGGCCCTC
Organism: Candidatus Rariloculaceae bacterium; assembly: GCA_965221035.1. GTDB lineage: Bacteria > Pseudomonadota > Gammaproteobacteria > Steroidobacterales > Rariloculaceae > UBA6522. The sequence continues at coordinate 863,506 of OZ244860.1, read as the reverse complement.
GTACGTGCTCGGCGGCCGCGCCATGGAGATCGTCTACGAAGAGGACGACTTGCGCCAATACATGGCAGAGGCCGTCAGCGTGTCCAACGAGAGTCCCGTGTTGCTGGACCGGTTCCTGGACCTGGCCGCGGAGGTGGACGTGGATGCGGTGTGCGACGGCGAACGGGTCATCGTCGGCGGCATCATGGAGCATGTGGAGCAGGCCGGCATTCACTCGGGCGACTCCGGTTGCTGCCTGCCGCCCTTCACGCTCAGCGGCGAGCAGGAGGATGCCCTCAAGGAGCAGGTGACCGCCCTGGCCCGGGCCCTGGGCGTGGTCGGCATCATGAACACGCAGTTCGCCATCCACGACGGCACGATTTACGTGCTCGAGGTCAACCCCAGGGCTTCGCGCACCATCCCTTTCGTTTCCAAGGCCACCGGACAGCCGTTCGCAAAGATCGCCGCCAAGGCCATGGCGGGGATCACCTTTCGGGAGCAGGGCGTGGACTTCAACGGGCGGCCGCCGTATTTTTCGGTCAAGGAGTCGGTATTTCCGTTCATCAAGTTCCCGGACGCGGATCCCATCCTCGGCCCCGAGATGAAATCCACGGGTGAAGTCATGGGGACCGGGCGCAGTTTCGGGGAGGCCTACGCCAAGGCCCAGGCCGCGTCCGGGGTGGCGCTTCCCAGCGGTGGCACCGCGCTGATCAGCGTCCGCGACCCGGACAAGCCGGCGGCGGTGCAGCTTGGCCATGTCCTTGCAGGCCGGGGATTCGAAATCGTGGCGACCGGGGGAACGGCCCGGGCGCTGGCGGACGGCGGCGTTCGATGCCGGCGCATCAACAAGGTCAGGGAGGGCCGTCCCCACGTGGTGGACATGATCAAGAACGACGAGATCAGCCTCATCGTCAACACCACCGAGGGCAAGCGGGCCATCAAGGAGTCGCATTCCATCCGGGTGGCGGCGGTGCACAGGAAGGTGACCTACTACACCTCGCTTCCGGCGGCCGCGGCGACCTGCGAGGCACTGGACCACCTGGACAATCTGGTGGTGCATCCCCTGCTGGACCTGCACCGGGAGATGAGCCAGTGAACAAGGTGCCCCTGACAGCCCGAGGGGCCCGCCTGCTGCGCGGGGAGTTGCGTCGCCTCAAGGCCGAACGGCCGCAGATCAGCGCCGCCATCGGCGCCGCCCGGGCCCATGGAGACCTGCGCGAGAATGCCGAATATCACGCCGCCAAGGAACAGCAGGGCCTGGCGGAGGCGCGCATCCGCGACATCGAAGCCAAGCTGTCCCACGCGCAGATCATCGACGTGGAGAAGCTCGATGCCGGCGGAAAGGTCGTGTTCGGCGCGACGGTGCGTCTGGTCAACGCGGATGACGACACCGAAAGGAGCTACCAGATCGTCGGCGAGGACGAAGCCGACATCAGGACGGGATTGATCTCCATCGGGTCGCCGCTGGCCCGCGCCCTGATCGGCAAGTGGGAGGGTGACGAAATCGATGTCGTCGCGCCGAAGGGGCGCCAGACTTACGAAATCGTCGCCGTGGAATATCTTTCGCACGACCGGGATGGTGTTTCGCATTGAGCCGTCGATCCAGGCCTTCCGGCCACTGGCGCCGCAGGCAGCGGGACGACGCATGGGTGTCGCGCGCCGCGCGGGAAGGTTGGCGAAGCCGCGCGGTCTACAAGCTGGAGCAGATCGACGCCAGGCAACGCCTGTTCAAGGCAGGGCAGGTCTGTGTGGACCTGGGGTCCTGCCCGGGGAGCTGGAGCCAGTATGCAGCCGGAAAAATCGGTCCCACGGGACGCGTGCTGGCAGTGGACCTGGCGCCGATGGACCCCATCGACGGGGTCAGGTTCTTCCGGGGGGACTTCACCGAGGCGTCATTCCGCAGGCAGATCGTCGGGGCGATGGATGGCGGGCGGGCGGACCTTGTAATGTCGGATCTGGCGCCCAATATCACGGGTCGTCGGGAGGTGGATCAGCCGCGGGCGATGCACCTGGCAGAGGCGGCGCTGGAGTTCGCCGGCGAAGTGCTTGAACGCAAGGCGCGTTTTCTGGTCAAACTGTTCCAGGGCGAGGGCTTCGACGCGTTTGTCGACAGCGCCAGGCGGCGTTTCGGAAAGGTAAGGATCATCAAGCCGGCGGCTTCCAGGCCGGAAAGCCGCGAGATGTACCTGCTGGCGGGAAGCCATGGGATGTAGTAGGGTCCGCAGTATGCGGCATCCGCCGTATCCGGCGGGGATACCGAAGGGGGCAAGCGCTTGAACGACTTGGTAAAGAACGCCATTCTCTGGATCGTCATCGCGGTGGTGCTGGCGTCGGTGGTTCGCAGTTTCGGACCGGCGAACCAGCGCGTCCAGACCGTGCCCTATTCGGAATTCATTTCCCAGGTCAAGGATGGTTCCGTTTCCTCGGTGACGTTTGCCGATGAAGCCATCGAATACGATCGCAATGGCGAAGGCTTCGTGACCTACAACCCCGAGACCGACAACACCCTGCTGATCACCACCCTGCAGGAAAACAACGTGCGCATTCAGGCGCAGCCGCCCGAACAGCAGGGGATTCTGCTGCAGTTGTTCCTTTCTTCGTTTCCGATCCTGCTGCTGATCGCGGTGTGGATCTATTTCATGCGCCAGATGCAGGGTGCGGGCGGTGGCCGCGGGGCCATGTCGTTCGGCAAGAGCCGTGCCCGGCTGTTGGGCGAGGACCAGGTCAGCGTCACCTTCGCGGACGTGGCGGGCGTCGAGGAAGCCAAGGAGGAAGTCGTCGAGATCGTCGATTTTCTCAAGGATCCCGCCAAGTTCCAGCGTCTCGGCGGCAAGATCCCCAAGGGCGTGCTCATGGTCGGTTCGCCCGGAACCGGCAAGACGCTGCTGGCGCGCGCCATCGCGGGCGAAGCCAAGGTGCCGTTCTTCACCATCTCAGGCTCCGACTTCGTGGAGATGTTCGTGGGCGTGGGCGCGTCCCGCGTCCGGGACATGTTCGAACAGGCGAAGAAGCATGCGCCGTGCATCGTCTTCATCGACGAGATCGATGCGGTCGGGCGCCATCGCGGTGCCGGCCTCGGCGGCGGTCACGACGAGCGCGAGCAGACCTTGAACCAGCTGCTGGTGGAAATGGACGGCTTCGAGGGCAACGAGGGCGTGATCGTCATCGCCGCCACCAACCGGCCGGACGTTCTCGATCCGGCGTTGCTGCGCCCGGGCCGGTTCGACCGCCAGGTGGTGGTGCCGCTGCCGGATGTGCGCGGCCGGGAGCAGATTCTCAAGGTGCACATGCGCAAGGTCCCCATCGGCAAGAGCGTCAGGCCGTCGGTGATCGCGCGGGGAACGCCCGGTTTTTCCGGGGCGGATCTCGCCAATCTCGTCAACGAGGCAGCCCTGCTTGCCGCCCGGGCGAACCGTCGGACCGTCGGCATGGAGGAGTTCGACAACGCCAAGGACAAGATCATGATGGGCACGGAACGCCGTTCCATGGTCATGAGCGAGGACGACAAGCGGCTGACGGCCTACCACGAGGCCGGGCACGCCATCGTCGGACTGCACGTGCCGGAGCACGATCCGGTCTACAAGGTGACGATCATCCCGCGGGGCAGGGCGCTTGGCTTGACCATGTTCCTGCCGGAAGAGGACCGCTACAGCTACTCCAGGCAGCGTCTGCTGAGCCAGATGAAGAGCCTGTTCGGCGGTCGCATCGCCGAGGAGATCATCTATGGCGCCGACTACGTCACCACCGGCGCGTCCAACGACATCGAGCGGGCCACGGAAATCGCGCGCAACATGGTGACCAAGTGGGGACTGTCGGACCGGCTCGGTCCGCTGACCTACAGCGAAGATGACGGCGAAATCTTTCTCGGCCGCAGCGTCACCCGCCACAAGCAGGTCTCCGATGTGACCGCGCACGCCATCGACGAGGAAGTGCGCAATCTGGTGGATGTGTGCTACTCGGATGCCAAGGGCATTCTTGAGCGCGAGATGGACAAGCTGCACCTGATGGCCAACGCGCTGATGAAGTACGAGACCATCGACGAGAACCAGATCAAGGAAGTCATGGAGAACCGCGAGCCCAGTGCACCGGAGGACTGGGATGACTCCGGCCCCGGCGAGGGGATTCCGGCCAAGCCAAGGCCCGCCGAGGAGAAGGGTACGCCTCCGCTGGGCGGTCCGGCCGGCCAGCATTGATCGCACAAACCGGTCGAGCGAAACCGCTTGCCGATTGACATGACGGGCAAGCGCTATTTTGGTACCGACGGCATTCGCGGGGAGGTCGGCCGGCCTCCGATGACGGTGGAATTCGCGCTGCGCCTGGCAAGCGCCACCGCCCGCGTGCTTGCCCCCGACGGCGGCTCGGTAGTCATCGGAAAGGACACCCGCGTCTCCGGTTACATGTTCGAGTCGGCCATGGAAGCGGGCTTCGTCGCCTCCGGTGTCGACGTGCTGCTGACCGGGCCGGTGCCCACTCCGGCGATCGCCTTTCTTACCAGCAAGATGGGCGCGGATTTCGGCGTAGTCATCAGCGCGTCGCACAATCCCTTCCATGACAACGGCATCAAGCTGTTCGACCGCGCCGGCGCCAAACTCTCCGACGGGATCGAGGAAGCCATTGAACGGCAACTGGAATCACCGGCCGTGACGCGGTCCTCCAGCGCGCTGGGACAAGCAAAGCATATCTCCCACGCGCGAGTGGACTACCAGGAGTTCTGCAAACGCACGATCCCGGACGGCATGAACTTCGAGGGGCTCAAGCTGGTCGTGGACGCTTCCCACGGGGCGGCCTACAAGGTCGCACCCCGGGTGATCTCGGAGCTTGGCGCCGAGGTGGTGCCGGTGGGTTGCTCGCCCAACGGCCGCAACATCAACGACGGCTGCGGCGCCACGCGGCCGGACTTGCTCAAGCTGACGGTGAAGGGCGTGCGCGCACACGCCGGGCTGGCTCTCGACGGGGATGGCGACCGTGTGGTGATGGTGGACGAGGGCGGTGAATTGATCGACGGAGACCGCTTGCTGTACATCCTTGCGCGCGACCGGCTCGACCGGGGTGCGCTGCGGGGACCGGTGGTGGGCACCGTCATGAGCAATCTGGGCCTGGAAATGGCACTCGCCGATGTCGGCGTCGAATTTGGCCGGGCCCGGGTCGGCGACCGCCACGTGCTGGAGATGCTCAAGGCCACGGGCGGCATACTGGGCGGCGAATCCTCCGGCCACGTGCTGTGCCTCGACAAGGCGACCACCGGTGACGGGCTCGTCACCGCGCTGCAGGTGTTGGCGGTGATGCGGCGTACAGGCGCCGGTCTCGCGGAACTCGTCGAGGACATGCCCGTCTTCCCGCAGCGAATCGTCAACGTCGATGTTGCCAGGCCCGTCGATGTGAACGATGAACCGGCCATTCGCGACGCGGTGGCCGAAGCCGAATCCACGCTCGGGGACCGGGGGCGGGTGGTTCTTCGCCCCTCCGGAACCGAACCGGTCATACGCGTGATGGTGGAAGGCGAAGACGAAGAAGCCGTTCTTGCGATCGCCCAACGGCTGGCTGACTCGGTTCGAAACCGTGTTGATTCCTTGACCGTCGGTTCGTAAGCTCTGCGCCCGCCAACCGGCCTGCCACCACAGGGCGACGACACCCATGGCCAATAGAACTCCGTTGATAGCGGGAAACTGGAAAATGCACGGTTCGCTTGCGTCCTGCGAGGCGCTGGTGTCGACATTGACGGAAGGGAGCGGTGAGACTTCCCGGGCGAGCATGCTGGTGTGCCCGCCACCGGTCTACGTTGACGCGGTCGGGCGTCGGCTCGTCGGCAGCCCGATCCACCTGGGCGGTCAGAACCTCGCCGCCTACGCCGACACGGGCGCCTACACCGGGGAGGTGTCCGGAAGAATGCTGAAGGACCTGGGCTGCGAGTATGTGATCGTCGGTCATTCGGAGCGGCGGGCGCTGTTCGGCGAGAATGATGCGACGGTGGCGGCCAAGTTCATCGCGGCCCAGGCGCAGGGCCTCATCCCGATCCTCTGCGTCGGTGAACTGCTGGAGGAACGCGAGGCCGGAAAGACCGAGGACGTGGTCGGACGGCAGGTCCGCAGCGTGTTGTCGTCCGCCGGCGTGGCGGCTTTCGCCGGCGCGGTGGTGGCCTACGAGCCCGTTTGGGCCATCGGAACGGGGCATACCGCGACCCCGGAGCAGGCGCAGCAGGTTCACCACTTCATCCGGAACTTGATCGCAACGCAGGATGATATAATCGCCGCCGATTTGAGAATCCTCTACGGCGGCAGCGTCAAGGGCTCCAATGCCCGGGAACTGCTTGCCATGGACGACATCGACGGCGGTCTGGTCGGCGGCGCATCGCTGGATGCCTCCGACTTCCTGGCAATCTTCCAAGCGGCGGCGGCGTAGGCGAACGGAGATCGGCGAATGACGATTCAATCCATAGTGCTCTACTTCCACTTGCTGGTGGCGCTGATGATCATCATCCTGGTGCTGCTGCAACGCGGCAAGGGCGCGGAGGCCGGAACCGGTTTCGGGGCCGGCGCTTCGGGAACGGTATTCGGCGCCCGCGGCAGCGCAAGCTTCTTCTCCAGGGCGACGGGCGTGCTGGCGACCCTGTTCTTTGTCACCAGCCTTTCGCTGGCGTATCTGGCCGGGCAGACCACCGCGCCCACGAGCCTGCTGGAAGACGAATCCGTGTTGGGGACCGTGCCGGAACCGGAGGCGTTCGAGCCGGAACCCCTAGCGGTTCCGACAGAACTCCCCGAGTTGCCGACACTGCCCGGCGTCGAGGAGCCTCCGGCCACGCCGGCCGATCCGCCGTCGCAGCCCTAGGCTGCGGAAAGTTCAGGCACGGCCCGGACGAACCCAATACCATGCCGATGTGGTGGAACTGGTAGACACGCTGTCTTGAGGGGGCAGTGGCGCAAGCCGTGCCGGTTCGAGTCCGGCCATCGGCACCACGAATCAAGCTGAGGCGCCCCGACTCGGGGCGCTATTCTTCTTCGGCGTATCGTTCCAGCACGGATTCGAGCGATTCACCGCGCTCGATGGCGTCTGCGGCCTCGTTGGCGGATCTTTGACCCACCCGTTCGTGGACGCTGTAAAACGTCCCTTCCTTCTCGAAACCTGCCAGGGCCATCTTGGCGACCCCCGTGCGGGCCGGGAATCCGCGCACCACGAGTTCATCGCCCGGCTCGATCGCGTCCTGCGGGAGCGAGGCCCGTTCCCAGAACATTATGGGCACCTCGATTTCCCACTCCACGTTGTCTTCATCCAGAAAGGTGAGCATGGGATGGGGACGCCTGTACACGAAGTCGACGGTAACGCCCGTTATGTCAACGGGGTTGCGGATGTCGTAGGGAGCAAAGGAGTGATGGGCGGATGCGGCGCCTGCGACCACCAGGGAGCAGAAACCAAGAGTCGTCAGTTTGATATTCACCGGAACAGCTCTCCATTTGTACGAACAGCGGGATGGCCGTTTGCCCCGTCCATGCCAATCGCGACGGCGGCAAATTGGAGTTCGTCAGCGTTCCCCATTGGCCGGTCATGTTGAAATCCCGATCAGCATAGGCGCGCAGTGCGGAAATTGGAAGCGATCCGACCCTGCATCGGGCGTTCTCCATCCGGACCGGTCGCTCCGCCCGCGCACTGCGGGCTACCAACCTCTACATGACAGGGGTAAACTCCAATGCCATCTTGGTCCAGTGACACGCGTGCGCCGCTTCTCCACCATCGCTCTGGGCAGCATCAGGGATTTGTTGCCGATCGTCCTCGTGATCCTGTTCTTTCAGCTGTTCGTTCTGGACCGGCCCATCGGTGAACTCGCGGTACTGATCGACGGCGTTGTGGCGGTCGTGCTGGGCCTGACGCTCTTCACCTACGGTCTCGAGCTCGCACTCTTTCCCATGGGTGAAACTCTCGCCCATGCGCTTGCACGCCGCGGCAGCGTCCCCTGGCTCGTGGTGTTCGCCTTCCTGCTCGGTTTCGGCAGCACGATCGCCGAACCTGCCGTCAGGGCGGTTGCCGGCGAGGCAGCGGAGGTTTCGGCCGCGGCAGGCTTCATCACCAGCGGCGAAGAAGCGCGGGCCTTGTTCGCCCTGGGGCTTCGAATCTCCATCGCATTGGCGGTCGGCTGCGCGCTGATTCTGGGCGTGCTCAGAATCATCATGGGTTGGTCGCTCGTGAAAATCATCATCGGCGGTTACGCCATGGTCGTCGTGATCACGTTCTTCGCCCCGCCCGAGATCGTCGGTATCGCATACGATTCCGGGGGAGTCACCACTTCGACCGTCACGGTCCCGCTGGTCGCCGCACTGGGTGTCGGGCTCGCATCCTCCATCGGTGGACGCAATCCGATGACCGATGGTTTCGGACTGATCGCGTTCGCGTCGCTGACGCCCATGGTCTTCGTCATGGCTTACGGGATGGGAGTCGCGTGGATCTGATTACCGGCATCTTCCGAACCATCCTGTCGACGGCGCTCGACGTACTGCCGATCGCGGTGTTCCTGATCTTCTTCCACCGTATCGTTCTGAAGCGGCGCTTCAGCCATATTTCCCGCATCGCGCTGGGGTTGGGTTTCGTCACTGTCGGTCTTGGACTCTTCCTGATAGGACTCGACCGGGCCCTGTTCCCGCTGGGGAGACTGATTGCGGAGCAGTTGACGGCGGTCGGGTCGAACTCGGGCGTTGCAGGGCTGGCGCCTTGGTACAGCTACTACTGGGTGCTCGTGTTCGCGTTTGCGATCGGCTTCGGCAGCGCGGTCGCGGAACCCGCGTTACTGGCGGTCACGCTGAAGGCAAGCGAGGTTTCGGGCGGTGCGGTCCATGTCTGGGGGCTTCGGGCCGTGGTCGCGATCGGAGTCGGGTTCGGCGTCGCGCTCGGCTGCTTCAGGATACTGACCGGGACGCCATTGCAGTGGTATATCGCCGCAGCCTATGCCGTCGTCCTGATTCAGACGGCCTTCGCTCCGCGACAGTTGATTCCGCTCGCTTACGACTCCGGTGGTGTCACGACATCGACGGTCACCGTGCCGCTCGTGACGGCGCTGGGGCTAGGCCTTGCGGCGAGCGTTCCGGGCCGCAGTGCCCTGCTTGACGGATTTGGAATGATCGCGCTGACGTGCCTGTTCCCGATCATGACGGTGCTCGCCTATGCGCAGATCACCGCGTTGCTCGAGGCGCGTCGTACGGCGCGCCAACGGACCTGGCGTAGAGACAGCCAACCACCCATGGAGGACTGAGATGCACTTCAAACTACTCATCGCATTCGTCGACGAAAGCAAGACGGAGGCTGTCCTTGAGGCCGCGAGGGCGAGCGGAGCGACCGGTTCGACGGTGATCAGCCACGCCCGCGGCGAGGGCATATCGAAACACACGACCTTCTTCGGTCTGTCGCTGACCACGCAAAGGGACATGATGCTGCTGCTGGTCGAGGAACACCTGAGCCGCCGAATTCTGGAACACATCGCAAAGGTAGGAGAATTCGACGCCAAACCGGGCACGGGCATTGCGCTCCAGATCGATGTGGAGGATGCCGTCGGAATCATTCACCAGGCCGAAGAACTCGTGGAATTCGTGGAGGAAGACTTATGAACAAGCACGCCGAAATAACCGTCCGGGAAGTCATGCGCGCATCCGTGACCGAAGTGGACAGCGGTATCGACGTGAAGGAGGCGATGCGGATCATGAAACGTGTCGGCGCCACCTGCCTTGTCGTGAAAAAACGGCACGCGCACGACGAGTACGGCATGGTGCTGTTCTCGGACATCGCCAAGGAAGTCATCGCCAAGGACCGGTCACCCGAGCGGGTCAATGTCTACGAGATCATGGCGAAGCCCGTGATCTCCGTGCGGCCGGACATGAGCCTGCGCAACTGTGCGCGGCTCTTCGAGCGTTTCGGCATCAGCCACGCGCTGGTGATGGAGGACGAGACGGTGGTCGGGATCGTGAGCTATTACCTTATCGTGCTTGGCGGCCTTGATCTGGACTGAGTCGTGCCTGACGCGCCTGTCGGGTTACCCGTAGCCGCAATTCACTCGCAGCCGTTGGGGAGAGAACCCGGTGGTCGTGCGCATCGCCGCTCCGTTTGTCGATGTTTCAAAAAACTCTTCAGCAGCCCGGGATGCAGGCGCTGCAGTTGTTTTCGCAGTTCCACATCCTCGCCGGTGCCTATGGTCAATTCGCGCAGTACAACGAAAGCTGCCTGCGGGTCACCGCCCGCCGGGGGTACCGGAACCCACTCGGCGATGTTCGGGTTGTGGATCAGCATCCACGCGGGAAACCACGAGGGGGAGGTCTCGGCGGCCAGATCCTGATCCCGCCATCGTTCCCAGCCTTCGCGAAGGTCGGAATACGGGATACCGCCGCTTTCCGACAAATTTCGGAAACAGTCCGGAGCGGACCAGCAAAGTGAGAACCAGCAAGTCACCGCGTCCTTCGGACGTTTTTGGTGCCAAACGGCCTCTGCCATCCTTGCGAGCAGGTCGGGTTTGGACATGAAATCCGGCACGGCAAGGATGCAGCGTTCCACCGCGGGCCAATCCTCGCACATTGCGTAGGCGTGACTCGCGTGATGCTCGGGAGACTCGGGGTCGAACGGCCTTTCTGCCAGGGCGTCGGCCAGTTCACGCCACTTCCGATACAGCATGTCGCGACGGTCGTCGCCGAGAATGGCTTCAGCCGCTTCTTGCCAATCTGCTTCCAGGTGCGCCATTACGGTAAGCCCTTCCTCTTCGTTGATCGGAGCGGGCGTTCGCAACGCCGAGATCAACGTCTTCGCGGGCGGCAGCCAGTGGTGGTCTGCGTCGAAATCGGCCAGTTCGTGATAGGCATTCGCCGCTTCTTCGGCGTCTTCATTCAGCAGGGCAAGTCGCAACGCATTGGACAGCCGCGCGGATCTGCCATCCCGGAACAGGTCGAGCTGCTTCGTTGGCGGCAACAGGTTGCTTGTCGGGTTCTCGTCTCCGCTGTTCATCCGCACCTGTACGAACATTCCCGACTGGCCGCTCGGCGATCCGGCCAGTTCACGAATACGCTTTAGGTCAGGCATGCGGAAACCACTGCAGGCAGGAACGCCCGCCTATTGCATTCGCTTCGGAACGAAGGCCCGATCGGCACCCATCGGAATGGGCTCTTCCCTTCTCAAGCTGTCGCGATGATCTTCAAGGAGTTGACGCATCGGATACCGTGTCCATGAATTGACAAGCGCGGTGCCGCGGAGTTCGCGTGGATCCTGCTTGACGTTGTACAACAACGGGAACCCGACAGGCTGTGGCGAACTGGTACCGGTATCCTGTTCGAAAAAGTGCAACTTCCAGTCTCTCCACTTGATCGCCTGCAATCTTGGGCCGACATAGACGGGAAATCCTTCGCGTCCCGATTTCTCCTCGCCGCGGAAATACGCGACGAGGCTGATTCCATCAATCATTCGGTCCATTGGCGCCTCCGAGCCGAACCATTCGGCGAAGGTGGGCAGCAAGTCCACGATATGTACAATCTCGTTGCTGACGCGTCCAGCCTCGATTGCCCGTGGCCAGCGAATCAGGAACGGTACACGCAGTGAGCCTTCGAGCGCGGTGAAATACGTGCCACGCCAGGGGCCGGGCGACCCTGCCCATTCCGGTTGCATGTCCGGTCCGTTGTCCGACGTGAAGATCAGAATCGTGTTTTCCGTCAAACCGCTTGCTTCCAGGGCGTCGATGATTCGCCCCGTGTACGCGTCCATCTGCGCCAGAATGTCGCCCCAGTATCCCGACGAAGATGTGCCGTCGAATTCGGCATGCGGAAGAATCGGATAATGTGGCTGGGTCATCGGAAGATAAAGAAAGAATGGCGGGTTGCCGGACGCGCTTCTTTGGCCGATAAACTCGACGGCTCTTTCTGTGATTCGCCTGTCGATTTGTCGACGTTCCTCCAGGTCGTAAGGGTCAATCCTTTCCGGGACCTCACCCCGCCGGGCCTGGAGCGTGTGCGGCACGGCGTTCATCGGGTGCGCGTTCTCGTCGTAGGTCTGGTTATCGATCCAGAGCGCTTCGTCCGTGCTGTTTGCAATACCGAACCACTCGTCGAACCCATGATCGGTCGGGAAACGGCCGTTGACCTGCCCCAGGTGCCACTTTCCGAAGATCGCCGTGTCGTAACCGGCGTCACTTGCGATCTCCGCGAGGGTGATTTCCCAGTCCGCCAAGCCATAATCCACCAGGGAACCGGGAACCGAGTGCAGACCCGAGCGTATCGGATGACGTCCTGTCATCAGGGCGGCCCGTGACGGAGTGCACTGGGCCTCGACATTGAAATTGGTCAGGCGCATGCCCTCAGCGGCAATGCTGTCGATTCTTGGAGTTGGTGCGCCCCGCAGTTCCCCGCCACCGTATGCCCCGATTTCGCCGTAACCGAGGTTGTCCATCAATATCAGAACTACGTTAGGTGGCGGCTCCTGGCCGCCGGCCGCGCCGGCGAACAAGCTGCCGAGAGCCAACCCGCACAGCGTCAAGCCGGTTCGCATTTGTGGAAATCGCCTTCAATTGCCCTCGTCCAGTCCTTCCAGCACGGATTCGAGCGATGCACCGGCTTCGATGGCCTCGGCGGCCTCGTTTGCGGACCCCTGTCGAACTTCTTCATGGATGAGTCGGTAAACCCCGTCGTTGGTGAAGGCGCTCAGGACGCCTTCGGGCGAACCGTTCCTGGCCGGCCAGACGACGACATCCAGGACGTCTCCCGCCTGGATGGCGTCGGTGGGAATTTCCTGCCGCTCCCATTGCCTTGTGGCGACTTCGATGCGCCAGGTACGCCCTTCAGCGCCGTCCTCCTTCAGCTCCAGCATGGGATGGGGCCGGATGAAGCGCCAGCTTTCCACGACACCCGAAAACTCGATCTTGGTTCGGATGTCATAGGGAGCGAAGGAGTGGTGGGCCTGACCGACCTGGGGAAGCACGAGAACCGTGGCCAGAATGGCCAAGTTGGCCTTTATTGATGTCATCAGAACGACTCGCTCTCTTGTTGAGGTCACAGTCAGGATATGCGCAATGCGCGGACATTGAAAGCGGTTTGACCATCATTCGGGGACGGCTGCGCAGAGTTGGAACTTGTAATCCATCGGACTCGCTCGAACTTCCTGAGGAATATATTGTCATTTTTTTATTTAGAAAAACTTGACTAATTGGAACAGAAGTGCAGAGTGGGATTCGGAGGAGATCCATGAGCGTCGCAGCTGCCGTAAACCAGATCATCGACCAGGCCACAAATGGGCGGATATTTGGCTATGAGGTGTTTCCGCAGTACAAGGAAGCGCCTGGAGCGGTGGTGCGCGCCGTCACTCGAAGTGTCCAGGTCGGGCGGTTGAAGAGAGTGGAAAAGGGACGCTTCTACAGGCCCCGCAAGGGTGTGCTCGGATACATACCCGTCAGCGACGCGGTGCTGCTGCGTGACGTGCTGTATCGTAACGGGCGGCGTTTCGGATACATCACCGGACCCGCTCTCTACAATCGCCTGGGCCTTACTACGCAAATCCCGAAGACGATTGCGGTTGCCACGAATCGTGCCGCCCAGATAAAGGATTTCGGATCGATACGAATCAAATTGGTGCCAAGGCGGGCACCGATCAACAATTCGACGGTGCCACTGCTCGAAATTCTGGATGCCTTGCGTGACGCAAAAAAGATTCCGGACGCCAAGGTCGGACGCGTACTCAAGGTATTGGGAAAGGGATTACTGGACCATTCGCCGGCCAGGCGCAAGGAACTGCAGCGACTGGCTGTTGGCTATTACAACGCATGCACAAGGGCGTTGCTGGGCATGTTGCTGACACGGAATGGACAAGATGTCCTGCCGGCCCTGAGATCCTCCATCAACCCAACCACGCGTTTCAGTCCGGGAATCGATCTTGGGGATTGGCCGGACGCGAGTGCCTGGAATATACGGTGAACCTGCACGATTCGGGGGATCTCTTCGTTGAGCTGATTAGCCTGTCGAAGTAGATACGAATTCCCGATATCTCGAATCCGGGCCGAAATCCCGCGCGGGCTGACAACCCGCGCGGAATCGCGCGACAGGCATACGCCCCCGTATTCAGGCGAGCGCAGTCTCGAACAGCATTCAGGCGAGCGCCGTCTCGAACAGCACCAGCAGCCGGCTCCAGGCCCGTTCCGCCTGCGCCTCGTTGTAGACCGCGGAATCCGGCGGGCACCAGCCGTGCAGGGCGCCCTCGTAGACCTCGATCTCCGCGGGCAGTCCGGCGGCGTCGAAAGTCTCGCGCAGGACGTTCTTGGCTTCCGGGTCTTCCGTGTCGTCGTTTTCTGCAATGGCGAACAGGTAGTGCGCGTCCATCTCCTCGACCAGGAGGTGCGGGCTGTCAGGCTGGTCGGTGACGAGCCCTCCGCCGTGGAATGAAGCGCCGGCACCGACGCGGTCCGAACGCGCCCACGCGGTGCGCATCGTGATCGGTCCGCCCATGCAGTATCCGGTCGTGCCCATCTTCCGGTCCGGATCGACGGCCTCCTGGGAGTCGAGGAAATCGACGAAGGCTCGGGCATCGGTGACGTGGGTTTCTGGGTTGAGTGCGCGAGCGAGCGGAATCACGATGTTGCGAATGGATTCGTCCTGGAATGTGGCCCCTTCCGGCACCACCGGCGAGCGAGCCGAGCGGTAGAACTGATTGACCACCAGTACCGAATAACCCGACTCGGCGAGCCGACGGCCCATTTGCCGGAAGGCCGGACGCAGGCCCAGTATGTCGGGCCAGACCACCACCCCGGGATGGGTGCCGGTGGCGGGATGCACGAAGAAGCAGTCCGCAACACCGTCGGGTGTGGTGACTTCCACGTCCTGCTCGGTCACGGCCTGCGCGTCAGCTGCCCGGGGCAGGAGCATCGCGAGCCCGGCCCCCGCCGAAATCGCGCCAAACTCACGCCGTGTGACTTCGTCCCGGTCGGTCAGGTATCTGGTGGATTCCCTCAATGTTCGATCATCGCACATGGCTTGCTCCTGATGTCCGTGATGGTTGATTGCCTTGGATCAAGTGTACACCTTCCGTCCGTCCGGGTCCCGGTTGGCACGCGCGAACGCGCAGCGCCCTTTTGCCACAACCACGCCGGCGGCTGGTACAATCCGCGCCTCGGAACCGGATTCCCCAAGCCATGCTCGCCGAATACGCCCCGATCCTGATTTTCCTGATCATCGCAGGTGCTCTCGGCGGCGTCCTTCTGCTGCTCGGGATGGCGCTGGGCCGGGGTCGGGATGACGCGGAAAAGCGCTCGCCGTACGAGTGCGGGTTCGAGGCTTTCGAAGACACCCGCATGCGGTTTGACGTGCGTTACTACCTGGTGGCGATCCTGTTCATCATCTTCGACCTGGAGATCGCGTTCCTCTTCCCCTGGGCGGTTTCCCTCGACGCCGTGGGCCTGTTCGGTCTCCTGTCCATGGGCATCTTTCTCGCCCTGCTCGTGGTGGGCTTCATTTACGAGTGGCGCAAGGGGGCGCTGGAATGGGACTGAGCCGGGAAATGCCCTTCGATCTTCCGGACGTGATGGAGAAGGGATTCGTCGTCACGGGAATCGACAACCTGGTCAACTGGGCGCGAACCGGCTCCCTCTGGCCGATGACCTTCGGCCTGGCATGCTGCGCCATCGAGATGATGCACGCCGGCGCGTCGCGTTACGATCTCGACCGCTTCGGCGTGATCTTCAGGCCGAGTCCGAGGCAGTCCGACGTGATGATCGTGGCGGGCACGCTGGTGAACAAGATGGCGGGCCCCCTGCGCAAGGTCTACGACCAGATGCCGGAGCCGCGCTGGGTGATTTCCATGGGTTCGTGCGCAAACGGCGGCGGTTACTACCACTATTCGTACTCCGTGGTCCGGGGCTGCGACCGGATCGTGCCGGTGGATGTCTATGTGCCGGGCTGCCCCCCAACTTCGGAGGCGCTGATTTACGGTATTTTGCAATTGCAGCAGAAAATTCGGCGGACCAACACCATTGCCCGCTGAACGCTTCGTGATCGACTCGGCCGGAACGGCCACCGCAGGATCTGTCCGACCCGGATGAAACTCAGTGCAAAACATGTCAACGTTGCCGAGACGGTGGAAACGCGGCTGGGCGAACGCGCGCGGAGGCTTGCCAACACCGCCGGCGAATTGGGATACGCCGTCGCGCCGGCGGATCTGCTGGACTGTTGCCGCATTCTTCGCGACACGGATGGTCTCCAGTTCGAGATGCTCATGGACCTGTGCGGCGTGGACTACCTGAGCTACGGACGCGCCGAATGGGATACGGCATCGGCTACCTCGACCGGTTTCAGCCGCGGCGTGCTTGGCCGGAGCGATGCCGTCAGTGAGGGCGTGGCGGCAGCTGGTTCGGCGGCAACTGGTTCGGCGGCAGGCAGTGCAGCGACGGACGGTTCGGCGGCGGGCGGTTCAGTGGCGGGCGGTTCGGCGGCGGGCGGTTCAGTGGCAGGCAGTGCAGCGGCAGGCGGTGCAGCGGCAGGCGGCCCTGGCGAGCAGGAAATCCTGGCCGAAACCGCCTACCGTCCGTCTTCGCGTTTCGCCGTGGTCTACCATCTTCTGTCGATCACCAACAATGTCCGGCTACGGTTGAAGGTGGCCTGCGAGGACGACAGGCGTCCCATGGTGGATTCGGTGACCGGTATCTGGGCATCCGCCGACTGGTACGAGCGCGAAGCCTTCGATCTGTTCGGCATCCTGTTCGTCGGTCACCCGGACCTGCGTCGCATCCTCACCGACTACGGTTTCATCGGCCATCCGTTCCGCAAGGATTTCCCCCTCATCGGCAAGACCGAGCTGCGCTACGACCCCAAGAAGGGTCGGTTGGTCCGCGAGCCGGTGAGCATCGAACCGCGCACGCTGGTGCCCAAGGCGATCCGCGACGACAACCGCTACCGGCCGGATCTCGGCAAGGACTAGACCGTGCCCGAGATTCAGAATTTCACCATGAACTTCGGACCTCAGCATCCGGCGGCGCACGGAGTGTTGCGGTTGGTGCTGGAGATGGACGGTGAGGTCATCCAGCGGGCCGACCCGCATGTCGGCCTGCTCCACCGGGCCACCGAAAAACTGGCGGAGTCCAAGCCCTACAACCAGTCCATCGGTTACATGGACCGGCTGGATTACGTGTCCATGATGTGCAACGAGCATGGTTACGTGCTCGCCATCGAAAAATTGCTCGGCATCGCGCCACCGGTCCGGGCCCGGTACATCCGTGTGCTGTTCGATGAAATCACCCGGATTCTCAATCACCTGATGTGGCTTGGCGCTCATGGGCTGGACATCGGCGCCATGACCATGTTCCTGTACTGCTTCCGCGAGCGCGAGGACCTCATGGACTGCTACGAGGCGGTCTCCGGCACGCGGATGCACGCCACCTACTATCGGCCGGGCGGGGTTTTCAGGGACCTGCCCGAAGAGATGCCGAAATACCAGCGCAGCGAAAATCGCAGCGCCAGGGAACTGAAGCGGATGAACGAGGACCGCAGCGGCTCGCTGCTGGACTTCATCGACGCCTTCGCGGAGCGTTTCCCGGGCCGCGTCGACGAGTACGAAACCCTGCTGACCGACAACCGTATCTGGAAGCAACGCACCGTCAACATCGGCGTGGTGTCGCCGGAACGCGCCATGCAACTGGGATTTTCAGGCCCCATGTTGCGCGGTTCCGGGATCGTCTGGGATCTGCGCAAGATGCAGCCCTACGAGGTCTACGAGCGGATGGACTTCGATGTTCCCGTGGGTGTCAACGGCGACTGCTACGACCGCTACCTGGTGAGGATCGAGGAGTTGCGCCAGTCGACACGCATCATCAGGCAGTGCGTGGAGTGGCTCCGTGCCAACCCCGGTCCGGTGGTGCTCGACGACCACAAGATCATCCCGCCTGCCCGGGTCGAGATGAAGGACGACATGGAGTCCCTCATCCACCACTTCAAGCTGTTCACCGAGGGCTACTGTGTCCCCGAAGGCGAAGCCTACGCCGCGGTGGAACATCCCAAGGGCGAGTTTGGCGTTTACCTTGTCTCGGACGGCGCCAACAAGCCCTATCGAATCAAGGTGCGGGCGCCCGGATTCGCCCACCTGTCCTCCATGAACGAGATGGTCGCGGGGCACATGCTGGCGGACGTGGTGGCGGTGATCGGCACCCAGGACATCGTCTTCGGGGAGGTCGACCGGTGAGTGCCCAGGTGCTGTCCAGGCGCGTGCGGGCCGAAATCGACGGCTGGGTGGCGCGTTTCCCGGAGGGTCGCCAGCGGTCGGCCGTGCTCGGCGCGCTGACGGCCGTCCAACACGAGAACCAGGGACACCTGACCCGGGAGCGGATGGACGCCGTGGCCGAATACCTGGACCTGCCGCCGATCCAGGTCTACGAGGTGGCCACCTTCTACTCGATGTACGAGACCGAACCCGTGGGCCGGACCTGCATTTCCGTGTGCACGAACATTTCATGCATGCTTCGCGGCTCGGACGAAATCGTCGAGCATCTCGAAAGCCGGCTGGGCATCAGGCTTGGCGAGAGCACGCCGGACGGCAGGTTCTACCTGAAAGGCGAGGAGGAGTGCCTGGCGGCGTGCTGCGGAGCGCCGATGATGATGGTGGACCACACCTACCACGAGAATCTGGACCCGGAAAAGGTCGACGCGATCCTGGAGGAGCTGGCGTAACATGGCCGCGAACGAAGACCACCGGATCTGCCTGCCGTCCATGGACCCGGCAGCCGAGCCCTGGACGCTCGAGAACTACCTGGCCCGTGGTGGCTACCAGGCCTGGCAGCAGGTGCTGGAAGGCCGCTGGACACGGGAGTCGATCATCGAGGAGATCAAGTCCTCCGGCTTGCGTGGCCGTGGCGGCGCTGGCTTTCCCACGGGCCTGAAGTGGAGCTTCATGCCCCGCGACAAGGACGTTCAGAAGTACTTCGTCTGCAACTCCGACGAGAGCGAACCCGGCACCTGCCATGACCGGGAAATTCTCCGCTACAACCCCCATGCGGTCATCGAGGGCATGGCGATCGGCGGCTATGCCATGGGCGCCACGGTGGGCTACAACTACATTCGCGGTGAATTCCAGGGCGATCCCGTGCGGCGCTTCGACGACGCCGTGCGCGAGGCCTACGAGGCCGGCTGGCTCGGCCGCGACCTGCGCGGCTCGGGGATCGACTACGATCTGCATACCTTTGTCGGTGCGGGCGCCTACATCTGCGGCGAGGAGACGGCACTGCTGGAGTCGCTGGAAGGCAAGCCGGGCAAGCCGCGTTTCAAGCCCCCGTTTCCGGCCAACCACGGCCTCTACGGGGCGCCCACCACCATCAACAACACCCAGACTGTGGCGTCGGTGCCGGCGATCCTGCGCAACGGCGCGCGGTGGTTCGCGGACCTGGGCGTGGAGCGTTCCGGCGGCACGGCGATCTTTTCGGTATCCGGGCACGTGGAGCAGCCCGGCAACTACGAGTTGCCCCTGGGCATCCCCTTCCGGGAACTGCTCGCCATCGCCGGCGGCGTGCGCGGTGGACGGCGCCTGAAGGCGGTCATCCCGGGCGGTTCGTCGGTTCCCGTGCTGCCCGCGGACATCATCATGGACCTGACCATGGATTTCGATACCATCCAGAAGGCCGGCTCCGGGCTCGGCACCGGCGCGGCCATCGTCATGGACGAAACCACCTGCATGGTGAGCGTGTTGCGGCGCATATCCAGATTCTATTTCGCTGAATCCTGCGGCCAGTGCACGCCCTGCCGGGAAGGCACCGGTTGGCTTTATCGCGTCCTGACACGGATCACCGAGGGCAAGGGGCGCCTGGCGGATCTCGACATGCTGGTGGATGTGGCCAACAAGATCGAAGGGCATACGATCTGCGCCCTGGGCGACGCCGCCGCCTGGCCGGTGCAGAGTTTCATGAAACATTTCCGGCACGAATTCGAGTACATGGTCGAGCACGGCGGACGCAGCATCGTCGGACGCCTGGATGCCGCGGCCTGAGCACAAGACGACAGACATGAGCGACAACACCGTCACCATCGAAGTCAACGGCGTCCCGGTCGAGGCGCGGGCGGGGCAGATGCTGATCGAGGTCACCGACCGCGAGGATGCCTACGTGCCGCGCTTCTGCTACCACCGCAAGCTCAGCGTGGCGGCGAACTGCCGCATGTGCCTGGTGGAGGTGGAGAGGGCGCCCAAGCCGCTGCCGGCCTGCGCGACGCCGGTGGCGGACGGCATGAAGGTGTTCACCCGGTCCCCCGCCGCGGTCGCGGCGCAGAAGGCGACCATGGAATTCCTGCTCATCAACCACCCGCTGGACTGCCCGATCTGCGACCAGGGAGGGGAGTGCGAATTGCAGGACCTGGCCATGGGCTACGGCCGGGGCGTGTCCCGCTACACGGAGAAAAAGCGCGTCGTCAAGGACAAGGATCTCGGGCCGCTGGTTTCCACGGACATGACGCGCTGCATCCACTGCACCCGCTGCGTGCGCTTCGGCGAGGAGATCGCGGGCATCCAGGAGCTGGGCGCCACCGGCCGCAGCGAGCATATGGAGATCGGCACCTGGGTCGAACGCAGCGTGGACCACGAACTCTCCGGTAACATCATCGATCTCTGTCCGGTCGGGGCCCTCAACAACAAGCCGTATCGCTATGGTGCCCGCGCCTGGGAGATGGTCGCGCGGCCCATGGTTTCTCCCCATGACTGCGCCGGCTCGAACCTCTACGGACACGTGCTGCGCGGCCGGCTCAAGCGCGTGGTACCGCGAGACAACGACGCCATCAACGAGACCTGGATCTCCGACCGCGACCGGTTCAGCTACGAAGGGGTCTACGCCGGGGATCGTCTGACGCTGCCCAGGGTAAGGAACCCGCAAGGGTGGTCCGATGTCGGCTGGTCCCTGGCCCTGGAAGCGGCCGCTGACGTGCTGCGCGAAGCGGCGCGGCAGGGCGGTGACGGGATCGGGTTCCTGGTGTCGCCCAACGCGACCCTGGAGGAGATGCACCTGCTCAACCGGATTGCCCGGCACCTGGGCAGCGACAACATCGATCACCGATTGCGCGCCCGGGACTTCCGGGACCAGCAAGCGGATCCGCTGTGGCCCGCCCTCGGCACATCGATCGCCGGGATCGATGACCTGGAAGGCATACTCGTGGTCGGTTCCAACCTCCGCCGGGAGGTGCCGATCATCGCGCACCGGATTCGACAGGCGGCCACCCGGGGCGCCAGGGTCGGCTTCGTCAACCCGGTCGAGTACGAATACCATTTCCGTTACGATGCGTTCGTCAAGGCGCCGCTATCGGCGCTGGCGTCAGCTATGGCCGGGGTGCTGGCCGCGGCGCTCGAATCCACCGGACAGACGCCGGAAGACGAATGGCGCGAATTGCTCGGCACCGCGCGGCCGGGCGGGCCGGAGCGCGCCGCGGCGAATGTGCTCCTGAACAAGTCCCGCTCCCTCCTGCTGCTCGGCCAGATCGTCATGCGCCATCCGCGCCTTGCGGACATTCGAGCCATTGCGGCGGCTGTCTGCAGGGTCACCGGCGCGAGTCTGGGGTATCTGCCGGAGGGCGCCAACGCCGCTGGCGCCGCGCTCGCGGGCGTGCTGCCCCACCGGGGGCCTGGCGGGCGGGTGCTGGACAAGCCCGGACTCAACGCCGGAGCCATGCTGGCCGCGCCGCGGAAGGTGTATGTGCTATTCGGGCTTGAACCGGAACACGACCTGTCGGACGCATTGCTGGCGCAGGATGCGCTCGGGATCGCCGACAAGGTGCTGTGTTTCACCTCATATGCGGGAGAGGCCCTTGAGCGGGTCGCCGACATCCTGCTGCCCATCGCCACCTTCGCGGAGACCGCGGGCACCTACGTCAACGTGGAAGGCGCCTGGCAAAGCGTCGAGGCGGCAGCCGACGCGGTGGGCGAGTCCAGGGAAGGTTGGCGCGTGCTGCGCGTGCTGGGCAACCACCTGGAACTGCCGGGATGCGAGTACCGTTCGGCGGCGGAGGTCGCGGAAGAACTGTCCGCCACGCTTGGCGAGTGTCATGCCGATACCGTGTACGAAGGCGCGTTCGTTCCCGCCTGCGAGCGTGTGGATTGCGAAGAAGCGGCGTTGGATGTGCCCATCTACGCCGTGGATGGAATTGTGCGCCGGGGCCGGTCCCTGCAACAGACCGCGGCGGCGCGGGAAGCCGCAACCCCGGAGGCGGACGCCGGGCAGGATCGCCCATGACCGAACTGCTGGCATTGATCGAGCGCCTGCTGGGTTTCTTCGGGCTGCCCGGTTGGGCCGTCTACCTGGCGTTGACGACCAGCAGGATCCTGATCGTGCTGGTGCCGCTGATCCTGGCGGTGGCTTATTTCACCTATGCCGAGCGCAAGATCATCGGCTTCATTCAGAACCGGATCGGCCCCCAGCGGGTCGGCTGGCGCGGTTTGCTGCAGCCCTTCGCCGACGTGATCAAGATGCTGCTCAAGGAAGTCATCGTGCCGGCCAACGCCAACCGGCTGCTGTTCCTGTTGGCGCCGGTACTTTCGCTGCTGACAGCGTTTGCCGCCTGGGCGGTGATCCCCTTCGACCCGTCGTTTGTCATCGCCGACATCGACGCCGGGCTGCTCTACGTGCTCGCGGTGACCTCGCTCGGCGTGTACGGCGTGATCCTGGCCGGCTGGGCTTCCAACTCCAAGTACGCCTTTCTCGGCGCGATGCGCTCGGCGGCGCAGATCGTCGCCTACGAGATCGCCATGGGCTTTGCCCTGGTGGGGGTGCTCATGGCCGGCGGCAGCCTCAACATGGGGCGGATCGTCGAGGCCCAGGCCGGCATCGGTGTCGGCGGCTGGTTCGTGTGGCCGTTGTTGCCGCTGTTCGTGGTGTATTTCATTTCCGGCGTGGCGGAGACCAACCGCGCGCCCTTCGACGTGGCCGAGGGCGAGTCGGAGATCGTGGCGGGCTTCCACGTGGAATACGGGGGCATCGCCTTCGGGCTGTTCTTTCTGGCCGAGTACGCCAACATGATCCTGATCACTGCGCTCACGTCGGTGCTCTTCATGGGCGGCTGGCTGTCGCCGTTCGCGGGCGTGCCGGGGCTCGCGGGCACGTTTCTCGCCGAGCCGCACTTCGCGTGGCTGGCGATGAAGATGGCGTTTTTCGGGTTCTGTTTCCTGTGGTTCAGGGCGACGTTTCCGCGATACCGCTACGACCAGATCATGCGCCTCGGCTGGAAGGTGTTCATTCCGGTGACCATCGTCTGGATTGCGGTGGAAGGGGTCATGGTGGTGGCGCAGGTGGGGCCGTGGTCGGCCTGAGCCGGTAGACCGGGGAGGATCGGATGAATCAAGGCAGGTGCGTGTGTTTCGAAATCTGATCAAGACGTTTCTCATGACGGAACTGGGCAAGGGGCTGCGGCTCACGCTCAGGAACCTGTTCGTCAGGAAGGTCACCGTCAATTACCCGGAGGAGAAGACGCCCCAGTCGCCGCGCTTCCGGGGGCTGCACGCCCTGCGCCGCTATCCCAGCGGGGAGGAGCGGTGTATCGCCTGCAAGCTGTGCGAGGCGGTCTGCCCGGCGCTGGCCATCACCATCGAGTCCGACGTGGCCGATGACGGCACCCGGCGCACCACCCGTTACGACATCGACCTCTTCAAGTGCATCTACTGCGGCTTCTGCGAAGAGGCCTGTCCGGTGGACGCCATCGTCGAGACCCGGATCCACGAATACCACATGGAGGCCCGCGGCGAGAACATCATGACCAAGGACAAGCTCCTGGCCGTGGGCGACCGGTACGAAGCCATGATCGCGGCGGACAAGGCGGCGGATGCGCCCTACAGGTAGCCTCCGACCGGTGAAAGAAACCTGACCCGTGATCACCTCGCTCCTCTTCTACGCCTTCGCGCTGATTCTGGTGCTCTCGGCGCTGGGCGTGATCACCAGCCGCAACCCGGTGCATTCCGCGCTCTTCCTGGTGCTCGCCTTTGTGCAGAGCGCCATGTTGTGGCTGTTGCTCGAGGCCGAATTCCTGGCCGTCGTGCTGGTGCTGGTCTACGTGGGCGCGGTCATGGTGCTGTTCCTGTTCGTGGTGATGATGCTCGACATCAACCTTGAGGAGATTCGCACCGGATTCACGCGCTATCTGCACGTCGGCGCGGCGGTGGCCTTCGTGGTGGTGCTCGAGATCGGTCATGTGATCTGGTTCAGGAGCCGGGACGTGCTGGCGGTGGGCATGCCCGAGCCCTATCCACCGGGGTACAGCAATACCCAGGCGCTGGGCGCCGTGCTCTACACGGAGCATGTCTACGCCTTCGAACTGGCGGCGGTGATCCTCCTGCTGGCGATCGTCGCCGCGATCACCCTGACCATGCGCCGGCGGCCGGGCTTGAAGGTGCAGGACATCGCCCGGCAGGTGGCGGTGCGGCGTGAGGACAGGGTGCGGCTGGTGCGGGTCGACGCGGTGGTCGAGACGGCTGCGGCCACCGGTTCCGGCGGTGGGGCCGGTCCGTCCGCGGACCAGGCCACCGAGGCCGAAGCCGACGCCCGACGGGAATCCGGGGAGTGACGTACCCATGACCGTCACCATCTCGCACTACCTGATCCTGGCCGCGGTGCTGTTCAGCATGGCCGTGGCGGGCATCTTCATCAACCGCAAGAACGTGATCCTGTTGCTGATGTGCATCGAGCTCATGCTGCTGGCGGTCAACTTCAACTTCATCGCCTTCTCGAGGATGCTCGGCGACGAAACGGGACAGGTGTTCGTGTTCTTCATCCTCACCGTGGCCGCGGCTGAAGCGGCCATCGGGCTGGCAATCCTGGTGGTGCTTTTCCGGACCCGCCGGAGCATCAACGTGGAAGAAATGGATACGCTCAAGGGCTGATCGTGGAAGGCGTCTATCTCGGAATCGTACTTTCGCCCCTGGCCGCGTCGGCCGTGGTGGGCCTGTTCGGCAAGCGGGTGGGGCGCGCCGGGGCCCACTGGATCACCATCATCGGCGTCAGCGTTTCGTTTCTGCTGTCGCTGGTGGTGCTCGCGGACGTGCTCGGCGGTGCGGAGGTCTACAACGGCGCCGTCTACCGGTGGGGCCAGGTGGGCGGGCTGAGTCTTGAGATCGGATTCCTGGTCGACCGCCTGACGGCGCTGATGATCACTGTGGTCTCATTCGTGTCGCTGGCGGTGCACGTCTACACCATCGGCTACATGGCCGAAGACGACGGATACCAGCGGTTCTTCAGCTACATCTCGCTGTTCACGTTCGCGATGCTCACGCTGGTGATGTCCAACAACTTCCTGCAGCTGTTCTTCGGCTGGGAAGCGGTCGGCGTGGTGTCCTACCTGCTCATCGGCTTTTGGTACAAGCGCGAGACGGCGATTTTCGCCAACATGAAGGCCTTCCTGGTCAATCGCATAGGCGATTTCGGGTTCCTGCTGGGGATCGCGGCGCTGCTGGCCTACACCGGTTCGCTGGACTATCGGACGGTTTTCGCCGCCGCCGAGGGGCTTGCCGAGGAGCGCATTTCTCTTTTTGGCGGCATGGAGTGGTCGGTGCTCACGGTGGCCTGCATCGCGCTCTTCGTCGGCGCCATGGGCAAGTCGGCGCAGATGCCGCTGCATGTCTGGCTGCCGGATTCCATGGAGGGTCCCACGCCCATCTCCGCGCTGATCCATGCCGCCACCATGGTGACCGCGGGCATCTTCATGGTGGCCCGGATGTCGCCCCTGTTCGAATATTCGCAGACCGCGCTAAGCGTGATGTTGGTGGTCGGCGCCACCACGGCATTCTTCACCGGGCTGCTGGGCGTGGTGCAGCAGGACATCAAGCGAATCGTGGCCTATTCGACATTGTCCCAGCTCGGTTACATGACCGTGGCGCTGGGCGCCTCGGCCTACGCCGCTGGCATCTTCCACCTGATGACCCACGCCTTCTTCAAGGCGCTGCTGTTCCTGGCCGCGGGCTCGGTGATCGTCGCGCTGCACCACGAGCAGGACATCCGCAAGATGGGCGGGCTGCGCAAGTACATGCCGGTGACGTACTGGACGGCCTTGATCGGAACGCTGGCGCTGGTCGGCTTCCCGGGCTTTTCCGGGTTCTTTTCCAAGGACGCGCTCATCGAGGCGGTGCATCTGTCGACCACGCCCGGCGCGGGTTACGCCTACTGGTGCGTGCTGTTGGGGGTGTTCGTCACCGCCCTCTACAGCTTCCGGCTGCTGTTCGTGGTCTTCCACGGCGAGGAACGGTTCGACGACCACGCCAGGGAACACCTCCGGGAGTCGCCCATGGTGGTGACCGCGCCTCTGGTCGCGCTGGCGGTGCCGTCGGTGGTCATCGGCTGGATCACCATGGGGCCGGTGCTCTTCGGCGACTTCTTCGAAGACTCCATCTTCGTGCTCGCGCACCAGGACGTGGTGGGCCGGGTGGGCGGTGAGTTTCACGGCGCGGCCGCGTTCATCGTCCACGCGGCGACGCATTCGGCGGCGCTGTACCTGGCCGCCGCCGGGGCGCTGGCGGCATGGTTCCTGTACCTTCGCCGACCCGACCTGCCGGGGGTGTTGCGGGCGCGACTCGCCGTGCTGCACCGCGTCCTCGACAACAAGTACTACTTCGACTGGTTCAACGAGAAGGTGGTGGCGGCGGCGACGCGAACGCTGGCCCGATCGCTCTGGCGGGTCGCCGATGCGGGCATGATCGACGGCGTCGGCGTCAACGGCGGCGCCCGGGGCGTGCGTTACCTTGCGGGCGTCGCGCGGACCTTCCAGACCGGTTATCTGTACCACTACGCCTTCGCCATGATCATCGGGCTGACCGCGTTCCTGGTCTGGCTGACGTTCGGTGGGTAGGCGGCGGGCGGCTCGGACGGTGGAATCGCGGACGCGGGTGGAGAAGGTGCAACCGGTTGCGTGGCGGGCAGCGGGGCCGTGAGCGGTTTCCCGATACTCAGCGTGTTGATCTGGCTGCCCATCGCGGCGGGCATCGCCGTGCTGGCGCTGGGGTCCGGCGACACGGGCGCGCGCCGGGCAAGGCTGCTGTCGCTGGCGGCCGCAAGCGCCGTTTTCGTCCTCAGCCTGCCGCTGTATTTCGGTTTCGACGCGACCACCGCCGAGATGCAGTTCGTCGAACGGGTGTCGTGGATCGAACGCTTCAACGTCTACTACCACTTGGGGCTGGACGGCATTTCGCTGCCCCTGGTGCTGCTCACCACGCTGCTGACGCCGCTGGTGGTGATCGCCGGCTGGCGGGTGATCCAGCTGCGTCCGGCCCAGTATTTCGCCTCGTTCCTGTTCCTGGAAGGCCTGATGATCGGCGTCTTCGCGGCGCTGGACGGGCTGCTGTTCTACGTTTTCTGGGAAGCGATGCTGGTACCGATGTTCCTGCTCATCGGCGTCTGGGGCGGCGAACGGCGCATCTACGCCACCGTCAAGTTCTTCCTGTTCACGTTCCTGGGTTCGGTCTTCATGCTGGTGGCGCTGGTCTACCTGTACCTGCAGGCCGGCAGCTACTCGATTCTCGCGTTCCACGACCTGCCACTGTCGATGGGGGAACAGCAGTGGATCTTCGTGGCGTTCCTGCTGGCCTTCGCGGTCAAGGTGCCCATGTGGCCGGTGCATACCTGGCTGCCGGACGCCCACGTGGAGGCGCCTACCGGCGGTTCGGTGATCCTGGCGGCGGTGTTGCTGAAGATGGGCGGCTACGGATTCGTACGCTTCAGCCTGCCGGTTGCGCCCGACGCGAGCGCGGCCCTGGCGGGCGTGATCATCGCGCTGTCGCTGATCGCCATCATCTACATCGCCTTCGTGGCCCTGGCCCAGGAGGACATGAAGAAGCTCATCGCCTATTCCTCCATCGCGCACATGGGATTCGTGACGCTGGGTTTCTTCGTGATCTTTCTAATGGGCGCGGGCGTTGCGGGCGTCGTCCCGGATGGCCCGGGCGGGACACCCTTGATCGGCGGCGATGGCGCGATGCTGGCATTGCAGGGCGGCATGGCGCAGATGATCTCCCACGGCCTGATCTCGGGGGCGCTCTTCCTCTGCGTGGGGGTCATGTACGACCGGCTGCACAGCCGGCGGATCGCCGACTATGGCGGTGTGGTCAACACTATGCCCAGATTCGCGGCGCTGATGGTCTTCTTCGCGCTGGCCAATGCCGGGCTGCCCGGGACGTCGGGCTTCGTCGGCGAATTCCTGGTGATCCTGGGCAGCTTCCAGGCGAACTTCTGGCTGGCATTCCTGGCGGCGACGACGCTGATCCTTGGGGCGGCTTACACCCTCTGGCTGGTCAAGCGGGTGGTTTTCGGGGATGTGGCCAACGATGGTGTGGCATCGTTGAAGGATATCGACTCTCGGGAGTTCTTCTTCCTGGCCGTGCTGGCGCTGGGCGTGCTGCTGCTTGGCGTGTGGCCCGCGCCACTGCTGGAAGTGATGGAGGCGACGCTGGCGAACCTGCTCGAACACGTACAGCAGTCGAAACTATGAACGGGGCGAATTCAAATGGGTGAATGGATCAGGGCGGCCCCCGAGATATTCCTGGTCTGCGCCATCAGCGTGATCCTGGTGGTGGACGTATTCCTGCCTCCTGCGCGACGCCGCGCCACATTCCACCTGTCGATGCTGGCGCTGCTCGGCGCCGCTTTGTGTACGGCGTACTTCGGCGGAGACGGACGAATCACGCTCCTTCACGGCGCGTTCGTGTCCGATCCGGCGGGCAACGCCCTCAAGCTGTTCGCCTACGCCATCGTCGCCGTCGTGTTCTTCTATTCGCGCGACTACCTGGAGCGGGAGGGCCTCTTCAAGGGCGAGTACTTCGTTCTGGGCCTGTTCGCGCTGCTGGGGATCATGGTCATGATCTCCGCCAACAGCCTGCTGATCCTGTACCTGGGGCTGGAACTGCTGTCGTTGGCGCTGTATGCGCTGGTGGCGTTCGACCGCGAGTCCGGCATCGCCGCCGAGTCCGCCATGAAGTACTTCGTGCTCGGCGCCATCGCGTCCGGGACGCTGCTCTACGGGATCTCGGTCCTGTACGGCGTTACGGGAACGGTGGAAATTGGCGAGCTGGGCGCGTATTTCTCGGGCGGGGAGGGGCCTCACGTGGCCGCCTTGCTGGGCCTGGTCTTCGTGGTCGTCGGCGTCGCGTTCAAGTTCGGCGCGGTGCCCTTCCACATGTGGTTGCCCGACGTCTACCAGGGCGCGCGCACGCCCGTGACGCTGTTCATCAGCACGGCGCCCAAGCTGGCCTCGTTCGCGCTGGCGTGGCGGGTGATGGTGGAAGGCCTCGGCGGCCTTCACGGCAGTTGGCAGGACATGGTCATCGTGCTGTCGGTGCTGTCGCTGGCGGTGGGCAACATCGCCGCCATCGCCCAGACCAATCTCAAGCGGATGCTGGCCTATTCGACCATCGCCCACGTGGGCTTCATCCTCATGGGGTTCATCGCCGGGACGCCGCTGGGGCTGAGCGCGGCGATGTTCTACACCATCGCCTACGCGATCATGGCCGCGGCCGCCTTCGGCATGATGATCCTGCTGAGCCGCGAGGGTTTCGAGGCCGAAAACATCGCCGACTTCAAGGGCCTCAACGCGCGGGAACCGTGGTTCGCCTTGATGATGCTCATGGTGATGTTCAGCATGGCCGGGATTCCGCTGTTCGTGGGCTTCTATGCGAAGCTGGTGGTGCTTGAGAGCGTGGTGGACGCGGGGATGGTCTGGCTGGCGGCGCTCGGGGTTTTCTTTGCCGTCATTGGCGCGTTCTACTACCTGCGGGTGATCTGGTTCATGTACTTCGCCGAGCCTGACGAAGAGGCCGAGGGCGTTTCAGCGGAAACGTTGCAGGCTTCGGCGGGCCTGCGGGTCGTGGTGAGCGCGAATGCGTTGCTGTTGCTCGCGTTGGGGCTGTTTCCGGGCGGGTTGCTGGAGTTGTGCGGCAGGGTGTTGTCTTGAGGTGCGCAAGTCTGTAAGCGGGTTTTGGAGACGGTGGGGTGTGGAGCCATGGTTTGGGGATCTGTAGCAGTCACTCTGCCCCCTCAAGCGCCGGAAACGACGTTACGTGCCCGGACCACGTGTCAAGACAATGCCCAAGATCGCCATCATCAACGCATTGGCGCTGATGGTGATGACCACAGAAATCAGGTGGGAACGCACGATCTCGGCTCGCATTTCGATTCTGAGCGAGTCGATCCGGGTCGACAGGCCAGAGCTGATTGCTTCAATTTGAACCTGCTGCGCGGCAAGTCCCGCATCGAATCGTTCCGTGGTCACGAGTTTGTTGAGGGGTTGCCCCATGACATTCACGATGGCGTCGGCGTGTTCAGCCTCCATGCCCGCAGCTTTTAGCACTCGGGAAGCGCGTAGTGTATCAAATGCGGTATCGGTCATTTGTCGTTTCCGCTTGGCCTCTGGAGCATGAGTCGCCGTCGGCGACGGTACATCGCTACCAGCCTACCGCTCCGCATGCGGAATACCAGTCTCGTTTCAGTACAAAACGTCCTGAAATTCGCGATCCTACGGAATCTCTCCAGGTCCGAAGGATGTGCCGCCCTGGACGGAATCACAGTGCAGCCCCGGCCCGGGCGCTTCTCCCTCGGGGCACCGGTACAGGCCCGCTTCCCCTCGGTCTCCCGCCGGAAGGCCATCCCGGCGCGGATGCAGTCCGACGCTGAGGACGGTTCCCTGGGGGAAGGTCTCCCGGGTGATCCCCTGTTCGGCCGCTTCCCGGGCCCGCTCCATCTGCACCACCCAGACCAGCGGCTCGCCGGCCTCGTCGCGAGTCAACGCGTCGCGCTCTTCATTCAGGGGAACGATGTGCATTTCGAAATGGGCCGCGTTGGGGACGATACGAACCATGACACCGGTGATGACCTTGTACACGGCCCCGTCGTACATGGCGTAGGAATGGTGGGCGCGCGCCAGGTCGGCCATCAGCGCCGTCGACAGCATCAGGGCGGTTGCCAGGCATCCTGGTGCTGTAGACGCCGCGTAGCTAACTAATTTCCGGGTCATTTTCCAGTCCACCTCCGCATCATGCAGGACAATCGCGGTGCCGCAAGGCCAGCAGCAGCTGTAGCCGAGCCAACAAAGCCAATCCAATCACTCGAAGCCCAGGTCCAGTTCCTCTGCGGGCCGTTCCATGTTCTGCTCGAAGTATTCCGCCCAGGTCTGCGCCCACGGGCGGTCCAGCAGGTCGGGAACCCGGTATTCGATCACTTTCCCCGGGGGCACCTGGGTCGCGAATCCATCCACCGGATACAGCCTGAAGGCGCACTCCACGAAGGTCAGCCGTTCCGAGGTGTCCCATCCTTCCACGTAGGTCCTGTGCCAGAGAATCCGAACCGGTTCCTGCAGGGCTTCGGGGTCGTATATGACGGTTTCCCAGTCGATTCCCAGCAGCGCGCCGTCTTCGTCGTGTACCGGGGTGAAGATCTCGATCGCCTCCAGCTCGTAGCTGAACTCCCAGCTCGTGTGCTGCGCCCAGGCCTGCACGTTCGCCGTCCAGGCGATGAGCGTGTCGCCGTCCCAGAAACCGATCGTGTCGCCATACCACTGGGGCACATCCGGTCCAAGCGGGAATTCCCGGCCGATGCGGATCGTGCGGCTGACATTGTCGCCGGTTGAGCCCAGCAGGAGCACGACATCGGGCGTCACCACCATGTGGTTGGGCGTGGGCCCGGTGGCCCACTGGCGCATGAACCCCTCCGGACGGCAATACGATGCGTTCCATTGGTGGGCCGCGGTCACGCCCTCGTGATAGAGCTGCTGCACAAGGCGTTCCTGGTATTCTGGCGTCAGCAGCGACAGGATGGTGGGGACCTGGTTGGCCCGCATGTAGTTCCAGATGCGCCGCCCCTCAGGGACGTATTCCTGGTAGATGCCGTCCCACTTCGGCATGGTCTGGTAGGTGTGTTCGGTCGGTCCGCCCCTGGCACGGGCGTCGGCAAGCAAGGACTCGTAGTGCGCCTGGGCGGTTGCAAAGGGGTAGGGGCTGATGATGTTCTCACGCGGCCAATCCATGGCGCAGTCGCCCCACCGCGCCGAGCCCGGCGGATTGGCGCCGATGCGCGCGTCGGCCACGACGTAGCCCGGACCGCCGCTGCGCATGTCGGTGACCTGCCTGGGGCTGTTGCAGCGCCAGTAGCGCGGATCCGTCCAGTGTTCCCGGTCGCGGTAGAAGTCGTGGCTCGTGAAGAGATCTGTTTCCAACGGCTCGACATGCTCGGGCGCTCGGCCGTCCCACTCCGGGCCGTCGCCATGACTGCGGACATCGGGCGGCGGGTGGATCGCGCTGAACGGCGCGCCCCGCAAACCCGGAACGTGCGGCGGTTGCAGCTGGGCGGAAACCGTGGACATGCAGGCACACATCAAGCCCACTGCGATCGCCAGCGACCTGGTTGTCGTACCACCGGCTGTCGTACCAAAAATATCCATCGCGTCGCGCACGGTCATTCGGTTGCGCCTACTCTACCATTCGATCCTGCTCGTGATCATCAACTACCGATGGGCCTTGATCCTGTTCGCGATCAACAATTACCGATGTGCCGGCAACTTCCGCATGCTCCCTCAGCAACCGCAGGAACGGTTCCCCGTAACGCTCGAGTTTCTTTTCGCCGACGCCCTGGATGGAAAGCAGCTCTTCCGGCGATGAGGGGCGCAGCCGCACCATCTCCTTCAGTGTGGCGTCGTGGAAGATGACGTAGGGCGGTACGTCAGCTTCCCGGCAGAGCGTCATGCGCAGTTCGCGCAACGCCTCCCACAAGGGCATGTCCTTTGGCGGGATGTCGAATGGTGGCGGTTTTGCGGCTTTTGCCGCCCGTCTGGTGACGCGCTTGGCGGAGGGGTCCTCGCGCAGCTGGATGCGTTCCTCGCCCCTGAGCAGCGGACGCGACCTGGCGGTGAGGGTTAATGCGCCGTAGCGTTGCGCGTCCGAGTGCAGGTAGCCCTGCACCATCAATTGCCGGACGATGGAGCGCCACTGGATCGCGGAACGGTCCTCTCCGATGCCGAAGGTGCTGATCTGGTCGTGCCGGTTGCGAAGGACCTTGTCGGTGTCCTTGCCCTGTAGCACGTCGATGACGTGTGCGCCGCCGAAGCGCTGGCCGGTTCGATAAACGCAGGAGAGCAGTTTCTGCGCGTCCACCGTGCCGTCCCAGGTCCTGGGGGGCGTCAGGCAGATGTCGCAGTTGCCGCAATCCGATGCGAGGCTGTCGCCGAAGTATTCGAGCAAGGCCCGCCTGCGGCAGGTCGTGACCTCGCACCAGCCCAGCAGGGCGTCGAGTTTCGACCGCTCGATGCGCTTGTGCGCTTCCTCCGCCTCGGATTGGTCCAGCATCTTGCGCAGCCGGACCACATCCTGCAGGCCGTAGACCATCCAGGCTTCGGACGACTCCCCGTCACGGCCCGCCCGGCCCGTTTCCTGGTAGTAGGCCTCCACGCTCTTGGGCAGGTCGACATGGGCCACGAAGCGCACGTCCGGCTTGTCGATGCCCATGCCGAAGGCGATGGTCGCCGCCATCACCACGCCGTCCTCGTATTGGAAGCGGGCCTGATGGGCGTTGCGCGTGGCGGTGGGCAGGCCCGCGTGGTAGGGCAGGGCGGTCAGGCCGCGGTCTGCCAGCAGTTCGGCCAGGCTCTCGACCTTCTTGCGCGTCATGGCGTAGACGATTCCGGATTCGCCCTGCCGCCGGCGCAGGAAGCCGAGCAGCTGGGAGGTTGTGTCCGCCTTGGCCTGCACGGTGTAGCGGATATTGGGCCGGTCGAAGCCGCTGACGAATTCCCGGGCGTCTTCCAGTTTCAGCCGCGACACGATTTCCCGTCGCGTGAGCCGGTCGGCGGTGGCGGTCAGCGCCATTCGGGGCACGCCGGGAAACCGTTCCGCCAGCACGTCGAGTCCCAGGTAGTCCTGGCGGAAGTCGTGTCCCCACTGCGAAACGCAGTGGGCTTCATCGATGGCGATGAGGGCGATATTGACCCGGCCCAGGCGTTCGAGCATGTCGTCCTGCAGCAACCGCTCCGGCGCCAGGTACAGCAGTCCCAGCGACTGCGCGGCCAGGGCGTCGAGGATCGTGCACTGGTCCGACCAGGAGAGGGAGGAATTGAGAAACTCGGCCCGCACACCGAGCTGCTTGAGCGCCGACACCTGGTCGTGCATCAGGGCGATGAGCGGCGAAACCACCACGCCCACCCCGGGCCGGATCATGGCGGGCAACTGGTAGCACAGCGACTTGCCGCCACCAGTGGGCATGAGCACCAGCGCGTCCTGGCCGGCGAGTGCGGCGGCCACGACTTCCTCCTGCCGACCGCGAAAGTCGGCGAATCCGTAGACGCTGCGGAGCAGTTCCTGGGCGTTTTCGATCAAGAAAATTTCGAATGGGCTTTCAGATGGCTGCGGATCGGACGAAGCGGACCGGACGAAATCGATACCACCAGCGCGTTCCCTTGGGGAAGCGCCGACGGTGCCAACCGTATCCATCGAACCTCGGGTAGTCTTGAATGATACGGAGTGAACCGCTGTTGCGTCCAACAGGACCCGCTAGTATGATCTTGCGCCCCTGTTGCGGGGTGGAGCAGTCAGGCAGCTCGTCGGGCTCATAACCCGAAGGTCGTAGGTTCGAATCCTACCCCCGCTACCACCACCTTTAAGCCGTGTCTCGCCGAGGTCAATCGGGAGTGCCTGTTGACGGCAACCGAACGCGGACCTGGCAAAGCGCGTTCTGCGTTACCCGCATCCGCCGCCACGCGTTCCCCGCACCGCCGCTACGGGTAACCCGCACCCGCCGTTACGCGTTCCCCGCATCCGCTGCCCCGATTGCATCGATCACGATCTCCGGCAGCAGTATCTGTGGCAGGATGGTGGGATTGTCGAGCGATGATCCCGCGGGAAAATACAGGTAGAGAGGCACGCCGACGCGGCCGTAGCGGTCGAGCCACTGCGTGATGACCGGATCCTCGCGGGTCCAGTCGCCTTCCACGACCTTGATGCCGCGTTCGTTGAACGCATCGCCGACGGCATCGGTGGCCAG
Organism: Candidatus Rariloculaceae bacterium; assembly: GCA_965221035.1. GTDB lineage: Bacteria > Pseudomonadota > Gammaproteobacteria > Steroidobacterales > Rariloculaceae > UBA6522. Next base: position 828,585 of record OZ244860.1, on the reverse strand, counting down.
CGCCACACGTTCGTTGACCTTGCAACTGACGCACCAGTCGGCGGTGAAGTACAGGAACAGCGGCTCGCCGGCGTCGACGTAGCCTGAGACCCTCTCCGGAGTGAAGCGCTCCAGTTCCAGTTGCCCGAGAGTGCCCGCGTCCGTACCGGACAAGGATACCGGTGCCGCTCGATAGTCTTCGATCCGCAGGCCGACCAGCGCCGAACCGGCCAGCCCGACGACCGCCGCCGCGCCCCAGGCGTACGGTCGGCGGGAGTGTCCCGCGCGCCCGTAGGCCCAGGCGCCGAAGGCGAAGCAGAGCGCTGCCACCAGCCCGACGGTCATGGCGTCCACGCCGAGTTGCTTGCCGATCACCCAGAACAGCCACACGGCCGTGGCGAGCATCGGGAACGCCAGCACATTCTTGAATACGGCCATCCACGGCCCCGGCTTGGGCAGCGCGCGTCCGGCCGCCGGCACCTGGCTCAGCAGCAGATAGGGGAAAGCCAGGCCGAATCCCAACGCCAGAAAGATGCTCAAGGCCGCCGCCGCGGGTTGAACCAGCGCGTAACCCAGCGCGCCGGCCATGAAGGGCGCCGTGCAGGGCGTGGCCACGACCACCGCCAGCAGGCCGGTAAAGAACGCCGCCCGGCGCTCGCCGCCCGCGGTGAGGGTCTGGCCGACGCCCACGATGCGCGTGCCTATCTCGAATACGCCGAACAGGTTGAGCGCGATGCCGAGCATCAGCAGTCCAAGCGACAGGTTGACCAGGGGCGATTGCAACTGGAATCCCCAGCCGACCGCCTGTCCGGCTTCGCGCAGCGCCACCAGCGCACCGCCGATGAGGGCGAAAGCCAGCAGGATGCCGGCCGTGTAGAGCCAGCCGCTCTGCGAGGCGGCGCGCCGGTCGCCATGCGACATCTGCACCAGGCTCAACGCCTTCATGCTGAGAATGGGGAACACGCAGGGCATCAGGTTGAGCACCATTCCGCCGATGAAGGCGAACAGCAACGCCAGCCCGAAGGAGAGTCCCGAATAGCTCCTTGCGGCGGGAACCAGTCCGCCTTCGCCCAGCAGGCCGGCGGCGACTCCGCCGCCTTCCTGGACGTTGAACGAGAACGCCCTGAAGGCGCCGTCGTCGTCGGTGAACGTCAGCAGCGCGTCGAACTCGGTGGCGTCGGTCATCCGTCTGGCCGCGTCCATGGAGACAACCGCCCCGCGGGGAGTGAAGGAGATCGATTGCCGACCGTATTCGACCAGGTTGCGCTCGGCGACGAAGAGGTAGGGATCCCTCGCCTCGGCGGCTGCATCGGGCGTCTCGATGGCGATTCTCACGGTGTCGTCGAGGCGCTCGAACTGCGCCGGCCAGTCAACTGTTTCCGGAAACCTGGCACGCGCCTCCGCGAAGCGGCCGGTTTGCGCCGCGTCCGGGCCGCCGTCCCCCACGGGCAGCGTCAGGGTCAGCGTGGCGTTCTCCGGAACGCAAAGTTCGTCGTCGCAGACCACCCAGCTCGCGCGGCCGCTCAGCTGCACCGATTCGCCCGGCGTCAGGCCGGCCGGAACGGTAATGTCGCTGATCAGGAGCAGCGGTTCCTCGTAGGCGTAGGTGACCAGATCGAAGAAAGGCAGGACATGGGGAGCCGGAAACTCGAACGGAGCGGCTTCGAATCCTTCCTGAAGTTCCCAGCGCATCCTGGGTTCGAGGCCGGCATCTCCCGGATTGCTCCAGTAGGTATGCCAACCCGGGTTGGGCTCGATATGGAATCCCGCCGAGACGGTGCCGCCGCCGGCGGGCAGCGAGGCTTGCTCGGCGATCAGTTCGACGGTGGAATAGGTGGTGGTGACCGGTGCGGGGAAGGCCGCGCCACTGAGCCAGAGGCCAGCGAGCAAGGCCGCCGCACGCAGCGGTGATTCCTTCGTCGCACTCATGACCGTTGGCCCCTCCGGCGCTTCGCCGCCCGGTTCCGGATCGTCAGTCGGCGAAAAACTGCTTCATGTAGCGGACGGACATCGGGCTGGTCCCATCTTCGGGCATCGCATTGATCGTGTAGACCAGGGTCTCGCCGTCCGCCACGTTGCTTTCGCCGATGTAATAGATCGCTTCCGCTTCCGTGATCTCCCGTAGCGACACGGGCTTGAGCTGGCCGGTCAGGTTGGCGGCGGATATCTCCAGCGTGCCTCGAACGGGCACGCCGACCGCGTCCTCCCGGTTGCGCAAGATGCTGACGTTGAGTATGGCGCGGTTGCTGCTGCGCACGATGCCGTGGCGCTGGGCGACCTCGGCGGTCAGCTGGTCCGTGGTCAGCGCATTGAAATGAAGGGTGTAATCGCCAAATATCTGCATGTTTTCGGTGACCGGCGTCGTGGCTTCCTCCGCCGCCTGCCGGCAACCCGCGGTCACCACGAGGCATGCCGCGGTCAGCAGCCCCAGCCCAGAAACCAACCCCTTCCTGTTCATGCCTTCGCTCCAGATTCCAAGCTTCGAAATATAGCTCAAATGCCTGAAGAATGTACATTTGCACGCTGGGGCAGGCGGGAAGCCGGGCTACGAGCCGTCCCGCGTCGGGATGTGGACCACGGGATTCGCCAGCCGGCCCAGCCCTTCAATTTCGATCTCGATGGTACCCGTGCGACGGGACAGATCCACGTTGCGGTGCGCGTGGGGAAACCTGCCGACGCCCCTGGCGGCAGTGCCGAAACTGAACAGGTCGCCCGGTTCCAGCGTGAAGAAACGGCTGGCCTCTGCGATCACCTCCTCGATCGTGAAGCGGTAGCTCGAGGTGTTGTCGACGGCAAATTGCTCGCCGTCGATCCAGGCCCTGATCTCGAGCGTATTGGGGTCCGGCACTTCATCCGCCGTGGTCAGCCAGGGCCCGCACGGTCCGAATGTATCCGCGCCCTTGGAGCGGGCATGGTAGACGAAGTAGAGGTCGCGGTCGTCGTCTCCATGGGTGTTTCGCCACGCGGACATGTACGGTGACCAGATTTCGGGTGGGCGCGTCACCGCCACGCTGTCCATGGCGAATTTCATCTCGTGGGACGTGACGTCGTTCATGATGGTGTAGCCGAAGACATGGTCGAGCGCGTCCGAAGCGGCCACGTTCCTGCAGCGCCGGCCGATGACCGCAGCCAATTCGCACTCCGGGATGGTGGCACCGTAGTCATCGCGCACTTCAATGGCCTTGCCATGCCCCAGCAAGGAGGAGGGCGGCTTGAGAAAGAAATTGGGTACTCCCGGGTCCTTGTGTGCCGTGCGCATCAGCGCCCGGTTGTTGAACGCTACCCCAAGAATCTTGCTGGCGCGGGATTGGGCGGGCAGCCAGTCCAGCCTGTTCGTGATTGCGATTTCCCCTTGCGCTCCGCGCATCAAGTCCGCGGCTCGCCGCGCTGTGTTCCATTCAGACGGACCGGCGTCGATGAAGTCCTGCATGGTGGCCGGTGGAGCCGGCAGGCTGGCTGCGGAATAAAGCGCCCTCAGGGTGGTCGCATTGCCACCGCCGGAGTCGACGATCACGGTTTCCCGACCGTCGAGGAGAATGGAGCCAAGTCTCATGGATTCGAGCCTCGCGAACCTGGCCGGAGGGTATCGGATTCCCGGGCCGGATTCTATGGAATCGCGAATGGCGAGGCGCTAGAATCGCGACATGCAGGGCACGCAACCAGTAACGGGCCGTACATCCGGTTCCGCTGGGCGCCCCGTCGCACTGTTCCGCCGCATCCCATGAACGCCGCCTTGCTCTGCGCCTCCCACAGTCCGCTGAACTACTGCTATGCGCGCAAACCCGCGCAGTGGGACGAGATCGAGCAGGTCTACCGAGAGCGAAGGACGGCGTTGAAGGCGTTCGACCCGGAACTGGTCATCGCCTTCGGGTCCGACCATTTCAATGGCTTCTTCATGAAACTCATGCCGGCGTTTTGCGTCGGTGTGGCCGCCCAGGCAGCCGCCGACATCGGTGGATTTGCCGGGCCGTTGGAAGTGCCCCGGGAGACTGCGCTGGAATGCGTGAAATCGCTTCGGCAATCGGGACTGGATCCCGCCGTTTCCTACGACATGACGGTGGATCATGCCTTTTCGCAGACGCTGGTCCGGGTGCTGGGCGAGCTTGACCGGTACCCGACCATTCCGGTGTTCGTCAACTGCGTCACCGAGCCGTTCGTTCCCTTCAGGCGTACCCGTCTGCTGGGCGAGGCCATGGGCCGGTTTGCCGCAACGCTCGACCGTCGCGTGCTGTTTCTTGCGTCAGGCGGCATGTCGCACCATCCCACCCGCTACTACCCGGATTTCCATACCGCGGAGGACGGCGTTTCGGCGTGGCAACTTTCGGGCGGCTCCCGGCCCGATTCCCTCAACGAAGCCGAGTGGCTCGAGCGCCTGGAGGTCATGCATCATGAGGGTGCCCGCATGATCGTGGACGGTGTCCGTACACCGCAGCAGATGCGCCTCAACCCGGAGATCGATCAGCGTTTTCTCGATGTCCTGACAGCCGACGACCTGGCCGCCTTCGACACGTGGGATCAGCGTCAGGCGGTCGAGGAGGGCGGCATCGGCTTCATGGAACTGCAGACCTGGATTGCGGCGGCCGCGGCCTATCGCGCGGGCGTGGGTGGAACACCCGTAGTAGACTTCTACGGCGTGACCGAGGAACTGGGCATCGCCACCGGGATCGTCCACGGCGATTAGCGAAGGATCACTCGACGTTGATACGACGGAAGCCTCCGGCCCGGAGGTCGCCGCCGCAGAGGAGATTGCTACGATGAAACGACGGGAATTTATCGGCGGACTCGGAGGAGGCGCTGCGTTGGCGGCCTGCACTCCGCAGACCCAGCAGCAGGGCGATTCGTCCTCCGCGGAGCGATTTTCCTGGAAGCTGGTGACCACCTGGCTGCCCAACTTTCCCGGCTTGGGTACCGGTGTCAATACGTTGGCGCGCTATATCAGCGAGATGAGCGGCGGGCGCATGGATATTACCGTCTACGCCGCGGGGGAACTGGTCCCGGCGTTCGAGGTGTTTGACGCGGTGTCGCAAGGATCGGCCGAAATGGGCCATGGCGCCGCGTACTACTGGCGCGGAAAGTCCGAGGCGGCGCAATTCTTCGCGACGATTCCGTTCGGCCTCAATGCCCATGAGCAGAATGCCTGGCTGTACTACGGCGGGGGGCTGGACCTCTGGCGAGAAGTCTACGAACCGTTCAACCTGGTGCCGTTTCCCGCCGGCAACACGGGCGTTCAGATGGGTGGGTGGTTCAACCGGTCCATCGACAGCATGTCCGATCTGGAAGGCCTCAAGATGCGTATCCCGGGCATTGGCGGCGAAGTCCTCAGGCGCGCCGGAGGCACGCCGGTCAACCTGCCGCTGTCGGAAATCTTCACCGCCTTGCAGACCGGCAGCATCGACGCGACGGAGTGGGTCAGCCCCTACAACGACGTGGCGATCGGTCTGCATCAGGCTGCCCGTTACTATTACTCCCCCGGCTGGCAGGAGCCTGGGCCGACTCTGGAATGCATCGTCAATCGCGACGCCTGGAATTCCCTGCCGGACGACCTTAAGGCCATCGTCCGCGTGGCCTGCCAGGCCACCACGCTGGACATGATTTCGGAGTTCATGGCGCGCAACGCCACCTCGCTGGCGCAGCTGCGGGCCGATGAGAATGTCGAGGTCCGACAGTTTCCCGATGATGTCCTGGACGGACTCAGGGAACTGACCTATACGGTGGTTGAAGAGCTTGCCGTCGACGATCCCCTGTTCGCCAGGGTATGGCACTCGGTGCGGGATTTCATGGGCATATCCGAGCCTTGGCAGGCGATTTCCGAACAGGCGTACCTGGCGACCCGGATGTCCACCTGACCGCATCCGCTGGCGCAGGCGCGGGAGGACCGCGAATCCGGCGCGCCGGTTGCGCGGTATCGGCCTGAAGTGAAGGCGCAACCCTACGGTGCCCTCGACGCGAGAACCTTTCCGCGCTATGCGGAAATTCTGGCGTCGCGGTTCCCCGAACTGGACGGGATACTGGGTCGTTGGGGGATGCCCGGGTTCTGGTGCCGCGGCGCAGGCATCGAATCCCTGTTTCGCATCATCCTTGAACAACAGATTTCCGTGGCCGCCGCGAATACCCTGGCGCGGAGGGTGCGCGACTCGCTGGGAGGGTTGACGGCCCGCCGGGTGCACGGCGCCGGAATGGATGGTTTGCGGTCACTTGGGCTGAGCCGCCAGAAGGCCCGTTACTGCCATGAGCTTGCCGGTGCCGTGGGGGAGCGGCGCCTGTCCATCGCCGGATTGGCCAGGATGCCCGACAAGGAGGCCATCGAAACGCTGTGTGCGCAGCCGGGTATCGGACCGTGGAGCGCTGCCATCTACCTGATGTCGGCGTTGAAGCGTATCGATGTTTGGGCGCCCGGCGATCTGGCGCTCCAGCGGGGCATCGAGGACCTCTTGCCGGGAACCGATACCGCGGAGTTGGCGCGAACCGGCGCGCGCTGGCGCCCGTGGCGGGCGGTGGCGGCCCGCCTGGTCTGGCATCACTACCGCTGCGCGCTGGCCGGGGGATGAAGGTTCCGGTCCGCTGGAATTCCCGGCCGGCGGTGGTTAACCTACAACCCCAGGCTTGGCATCGCGCTGTTGAATCCGAGGAAATCTTCATGGCCAGTTTTTCGCTCAACGGACAGGCAGTCGAGGTGGACGCCGACCCCAGGACACCCTTGCTGTGGGTGATCCGGGAGCACCTCAAGCACACCGGGACCAAGTTCGGCTGCGGTATCGGGCAGTGCGGCGCGTGCACGGTGCATGTGGACGGCGCTTCGACCTACTCCTGCCTGACCCCGGTATCCGCCATCGAGGGCCGCGAGATCACCACCATCGAGGGACTGTCGCCGGATTCCGATCACCCGCTGCAACGGGCCTGGGTGGAAGAGGAGGTGCCCCAGTGCGGCTATTGCCAGTCCGGCCAGATCATGCGCGCGGCGGACCTGCTGGCGACGAATTCCAATCCGACCCGTGAGGAGATCGTGGCCCACATGAGCACCATTCTCTGCCGTTGCGGTACCTACAGCCGCATCATCAGGGCCATCGAACGCGCCGCGGAGGAGGTCTGAGGTGAAGACCACGGGAGCACCCGGCACCCGCACTCCCAGCCGCCGGGAATTCCTGCAGGGCGTCGGTGGCATCACCCTGGTGGTCGGCTCGACCGGCCTGATCGGGGCCTGCAATTCGGATAGGGCCACCCCGACTGGGCCGTCTGCAGGCGGTGATTCCGCGGACCTCACGCCGAATATCTGGGTGACGCTCGGCGCCGACGACACCGTCACCATCCAGTATCCGGCCACGGAAATGGGCCAGGGATCCTCCACGGCGTTGCCGCTGATACTCGCCGATGAACTCGACGCGGACTGGGACAAGGTCAAGGTCGAGACCGTGGCATTCCACGACGAAGCCTTTGGCAATCCGTTCTTTCAGAACATGCTCTATACCGCGGGCAGCGCAACCGTGCGGGCCTATTTCGAACCCCTCCGCAGGGCCGGCGCGCAGGCCCGCAAGTTGCTGTTGCAGTCGGCGGCGGCCCACTGGGGCGTAGCCGTGGGAGAACTCGTCACCGAGCCGAGCGTGGTGGTCCACCCGGCGTCGGGAAATCGCTTGAGCTATGGCGAAATCGTGGCGTTCACCGAACTGCCGGAGGACCTGCCCGAAGTCGGCGACGATGAACTGAAGGCCTACGGAGAGCACCGCTATCTCGGCAGGGACATCCCCAGGAGGGACATGCTCTCGAAGTCCGATGGCAGCGCCGAATTCGGCATCGACGCCCAGGTGCCCGGCATGGTGTACGCGTCGGTGCTGAGGGCTCCCGTGGAAGACGAAGAGCCTGTGTCGATCGACGACACCGCGGCGCTGGCGGTCGACGGCGTCACCGACGTCGTTCCCCTGCCCTGGGGTGTAGCGGTGGTCGCCGACAGCTATGAGGCGAGCAAATGGGGCAAGGAGGCGCTCGACGTGACGTGGAGCGAGACCTCACGGTTTCGCGAGGCCGACACGGAAGCCGATCTGCAAGCCTGCGTGGCGCAGGCGGAAGACCTTGAACAGGCGGGCACCGCCTGGCGGGAAGCGGGTGACGTCGCGGCGGCGATGGAGGGCGCGGCGCGGATCGTCGAGGCCACCTATCGAAGCGACCCGGCGTACCACGCCCAGATGGAGCCCATGAGCGCGACGGCGCACGTCACCGAGGACGGCCAGGCGGCGGAGATCTGGGTGAGCACGCAGACTCAGAGCCTCTCCATACTGGGTGCCGCGGAGTTTCTGGGAACCACGCCCGACAGGATTACCCTGCACCCGATGCAGATCGGCGGCGGCTTCGGCCGGCGCACGCTTCGCCGGCAACGTTATGTCGAGGACGCGCTGCTGGTGTCCAGGGCCGTGGGCAAGCCGGTCAAGGTCATCTGGACGCGGGAGGACGACCTCAAGGACGGCGCGTTCAGAAATGCCGCCGCCCAGCGCGTACGCGCCGGGCTTGACGAGGACGGCCGCGTGGTCGCGTGGAATCACCGGGTCGCGGCGCCCAAGGTGCTTGAGTACATGAATCCGCCCCGCTGGGAGGTTTCGGCCGGCCGCGACGTCATCGCCATGCTGGGAGCGGAGAGCGCCTACTACGACATCCCCAATTTCAGGGCGGAGCATATTTACACCGAGCGTTGTTCCAGGGTGTGCGCGTGGCGCGGCGTGGCGACCAGCTACACCAAGTTTGCCTCCGAGTGTTTCATCGACGAACTGGCCGCGTTGTATGGTTCGGACCCGCTGGAGTATCGCCTGCGGCTTTGCAGCGACGAACCACGGGCGCAGGCCGTGCTGGAAGCTGTCGCCGAAATGGCCGACTGGACCCGCCCGAGGGACGGTACCGCCTTGGGACTGGCGTTGGCGGGTTATAGCGCCACCATCGCGGCGGGCATCGCCGAAGTCTCGGTGGACGAGTCCAACGGCGTGGTGAACGTGCACAACTTCTGGCTGGCGGCGGATGCGGGTTATCTGCTGCAACCCGGCAATTCGGAAGCACAGCTGGAGGGCAACGTCGTTTTCGGGATCAGCAGCGCGCTGCGCGAGCGAATCGACATCACTGGCGGCCAGGTCCGGCAGAACAATTTCCAGGACCATCCGGTGATGCGGATGCACGAGCTGCCGAACATCCGGGTCAGGGCGATTTCAACCAACAATCCGCCCACCGGGATCGGTGAGACCGGGCTCGCATCGACCGCGGCGGCGCTCGCCAATGCCGTGTTCGCGTTGACGGGTGCGCGCCTGCGCCATATTCCGTTGACGCCGGCACGGGTGCTCGCCGCGCTGCGGGCATAGTCGGCCGGTCGGATCGTCGTCCAATGCCGCCTTGGCGGCCTGTCGCCGCCGGCTGGCGCGGAGCGCCTCCCATGCCTTTAGCAGCTCCCATGCCAGTCCCACGCCAGTCTATCCCCAGCGCAGGAATTACGGTACAATGCCGCTGGATTTGGCGGGATGTCAAACGTTTTATCGCTGGTTGTTTGGCTTGATATTCAACTAGTTGGTGTGCTTTTTTAAGGTAGCGCCTTTTTTGGAAGGCCCCGTGCGGGGCCTTTTGTTTGGCGCCGCCGACCCGGCACATTGCGGAGGGCGATGGAAAATCAATGGGCCGCAGGCCCATTTTTTGTACCCGCCTGGGGAAATTTGTACCTGCTGAGGGAAATGGATCACGCGACTCGCAAGCGGCGACTCATCGAACTGCTGGAGCCTCCGGTGGAGGCGCTCGGCTATGAGTTGGTGGATCTGGACGTGCGCGTCGGCCGTCAGGGCCTGTTGCGTGTATTCATCGACAAGGAGGAAGGCGTGAATCTCTCCGACTGCGAACTCGTCAGCAGGCAGCTTGGCGCCTTTCTCGATGTGGAGGATCCGCTTCCCGGCCGTTACGTTCTTGAAGTCTCGTCCCCGGGACTGGACCGTCCGTTGCGCACGCTTGAACATTTCCGACGCTTCCGCGACTGCCGGGCGAAGGTGCGCCTGAAGGAAACGGCGCGCAGCCGTCGCCTGCTGAACGGTCGTTTGCTGGGCATTCGCGAAGAATCGATCATGATGGACGTCGATGGCGAGATCTGGCGGTTGCGACCGGCGGAGATCGCCTCCGCGAGACTGGTTTCGGATCTGTGATGCAGTTGGTGGAGAAGGCCGGGCGATGAGCAAAGAGATCCTGATGGTGGCCGATGCGGTGTCCAACGAAAAGGGGATGGACAAGGAGATCATCTTCGAGGCCATCGAAGCCGCACTCGCCTCCGCATCTCGAAAGAAGCACGGCGAGGACATCGATGTCCGCGTTTCCATCGACCGGACGAGCGGCGAGTACGAAACCTTCAGGCGCTGGATGGTGTTTGCGGACGACTCCGACGAACTGGAGGAGCCGCTTCGGGAATTGAGGCTGGAGGACGCGATCGACGTTGATTCGGACGCTCAGCCCGGGGAATACGTGGAAGTGCCCATGGAGTCGGTGGAGTTCGGCAGGATCGCCGCGCAGACCGCCAAGCAGGTCATCGTGCAGAAGGTTCGCGAGGCCGAACGCAAGCAGGTCATCGAAGACTATGAAGACCGGGCAGGCGAATTGGTCGGCGGCATCGTCAAGCGGGTGGACCGCAATGGCGCCTATGTGGATCTCGGAGGCAACGCGGAGGGATTCCTGGCGCGTGAGGACCTGATCCCCCGGGAGCCCATCAAGCCCCAGGATCGCGTCAAGGGCATGCTTCGCGAAGTACGCCCGGAGCCGCGCGGTCCGCAGCTGTTCATGACCCGCACCTCGTCGGAGTTTCTGATCGAACTGTTCAATCTCGAGGTGCCCGAGGTGGGCCAGGGGCTGATCGACATCATCGGGGCGGCGAGAGATCCGGGTCTGAGGGCCAAGATCGCGGTTCGGAGCAACGACTCGCGGATCGATCCCGTCGGCGCCTGCGTCGGCATGCGGGGCTCGCGCGTGCAGGCCGTATCCAACGAACTGGCCGGGGAGCGGGTCGACATCATCCTGTACGACGAAAGCCCGGCCCAGTTCGTCATCAATGCCATGTCGCCGGCGGATGTGGTGAGCATTGTCATGGACGAGGAAGCCCACAGCATGGATATCGCCGTCGACGAGGAGAAGCTCTCCCAGGCCATCGGGCGCGGCGGGCAGAACATTCGCCTGGCGAGCGAACTGACGGGCTGGGAACTCAACGTGATGACCGAGACCGACGCCGAGGAGAAGAGCGAGCAGGAGGCCCGGGAGCTGCTGGAGAAGTTCATGACCGAGCTGGATGTGGACGAAGTCGTGGCCTCGATCCTGGTGCAGGAAGGCTTTTCGTCCCTGGAGGAAGTGGCCTACGTGCCGGCAAACGAACTGATATCGATCGAGGAGTTCAACGAGGAGATCGTCACCGAGCTCAGGGCGCGGGCCAGGGATGTGCTGATTACGCAGGCCATCGTCACCGAAGAGGTCCTGGACCAGTCCGAGCCCGCGGACGACTTGCTGGAGCTCGACGGCATGGACCGCCGGCTGGCGTTCCAGTTGGCAAGCCGGGGCATCGTCACCAGGGAGGACCTGGCCGAACAGGCGGTGGACGACCTGGAGGACATAGAGTCCCTGGAACCCGATCGGGCGGCGACGCTGATCATGGCGGCGCGCGCCCACTGGTTTGAAGGGGAAGAGTAAGGGATCCCGGGAGAACCGTATGGCGGATGTAACGGTTACACAGTTTGCTGAGGTCCTGAAGGTCCCGGTGGAGCGCCTGTTGTCCCAGTTGGGAGAGGCGGGCATCGACGTGTCGGGGGCTGACGACACCATCAGCGACGACGCCAAGCTCGAACTGCTGACCCATCTGCGCCGCGCCCACGGACGCAAGGATGCCGGTGGCTCCGCGCCCCGCAAGATCACGCTCAAGCGCAAGTCGCAAAGCGAAATCAGGCTGCCCGGCGGTCTGGGCCGTTCGCGGACCGTGAGTGTGGAAGTACGCCGAAAACGCACCTATATCAAGCGCGACGTGCTGGAAGAACGGGCCCGCAAGCAGCAGGAAGAGCTGGATGCCCAGCGCACGGCCGAGTTGGAGCGCCAGCGTGCCGACGCCGAAAAGCTCGCCCGGGCGGAACGTGAGGAACGCGAGGAACGCGAGCGCCAGGCCGCCGAGGAAGCCAGGAAGGCGGCGGAAGAGTCCCGGCTCCGTCTTGAACGCGAGCAGCAGGAACTTGAGGCCAAGCGGCAGGCGGAGACCGAAAGCAGGCGGCGCAAGGACGAGGAGGCCCGCCGCAAGGCCGAGGAGGAGCGTCGCAACAAGGAACGGGAAGCGCAGGAGAAGGTCGCTCAGGCAAAAATGGACATGCGGCGCGCGCGCCAGGCGGCGAAACCGGCAACTGGCAGCACGCTGCACGTCGCGCCGGGGACCGCCGCCCGGCGGCGGCGGAAACGGCCGCGCCGCCGGCCGGTGCATCTGAGTGTCGAGAGCCAGCATGGCTTCGAGAAACCTACCGCTCCCGTGGTGCGTGAGGTGGCGATCGGCGACACCGTCACCGTCGGCGACCTGGCGCAGAGGATGGCCGTCAAGTCCAGCGAAGTCATCAAGTCGCTCATGAACATGGGGATGATGGTGACCATCAATCAGGTCATCGACCAGGACACCGCGATACTGGTCGTTGAGGAAATGGGCCACACCGCCAAACCGATCACGGAATCGGCGCTGGAAGATCAGCTGCTCGAATCGCTGGTGAAGGCGACCGGAGAGTCCCAGCTCCAGTCGCGTCCACCCGTGGTGACCGTGATGGGCCACGTCGATCACGGCAAGACCTCGCTGCTGGACCACATTCGCCGGACCCGCGTGGCGGCCGGCGAGGCCGGCGGCATCACGCAGCACATCGGCGCCTATTCGGTGGCGACGGACAAGGGCCGGGTGACCTTCCTCGACACCCCCGGGCACGCCGCGTTCACCGCGATGCGCGCCCGCGGCGCCCAGGTGACGGACATCGTCGTGCTGGTGGTGGCCGCGGACGACGGCGTCATGCCGCAGACCGAAGAGGCGGTCAAGCATGCCAAGGCGGCTGGTGTTCCGCTCGTGGTCGCCGTCAACAAGATCGACCGCGAAGATGCCAACCCGGAGCGTGTTCGACAGGAGCTCTCGAAGATTGAAGTGATTCCCGAAGCATGGGGCGGCGAACACCTGTTTGTGGATGTTTCCGCCATGACCGGCGCCGGGATCGATGAATTGCTGGACTCGATCCTTCTGCAGGCCGAAGTGCTCGACTTCCAGGCACCCCAAACCGGGCCCGCCTCCGGTGCCGTGCTCGAATCCAGTCTGGAGCGGGGTCGTGGCGCGGTGGCCACGGTTCTGGTCAGCCAGGGCCGGTTGAAGCTGGGCGACATGGTGCTGGCGGGTCAGGAATACGGCCGGGTTCGTGCCATGTTCGACGAGGCCGGTGCGCCGATCTCGGAAGCCGGGCCGTCTTCTCCCGCTGTGGTGGTCGGGCTCTCCGGCACGCCGCTGGCCGGTGACGACATGCTGGTGGTGGCGAATGAACGCAAGGCGCGGGAAGTTGCCGCCATGCGCCGCACCAAGACACGGGACGTCAAGCTGGCGCAGCGGCAGGCGGTCAAGCTCGACGACGTCTTCAGTCAGATGGCCGAGGGCGAAATGGAGTCCGTGCAGTTGCTCATCAAGGCCGATGTGCACGGCAGCGCCGAGGCGATCCGGGAAGCGCTGGAACAGGTCGCCACCTCCGACGTTCAGGTCCGGATCAACTACAGCGGCGTCGGCGCCATAACCGAATCGGACATACAGTTGGCGGCGGCGTCCGACGCCATCGTCATCGCCTTCAATGTCCGCGCGGACGCCTCGGCGCGGGAAGCGCTGAAGGAAACCGGCGTGGACGTGCGTTACTACAGCATCATCTATGAAGCCATCGACGACGTGAAGGCGGCGGTCGGCGGCCTGCAGGCGCCGGAAATCAAGGAGCGGATCGTCGGCCTCGCGGAAGTCCGCGACATATTCCGTTCACCGAAATTCGGCAACATCGCCGGATGTCTCGTTGTGGACGGCCACGTGGGGCGCAACAAGCCGATCCGGGTTCTGCGGGACAACGTGGTGATCTACGAGGGAGAGCTGGAATCGCTTCGCCGCTTCAAGGACGACGTGAACGAGGTGCGGGCCGGAACCGAGTGCGGTATCGGCGTCAGGAATTACAACGACGTCAAGGTGGGCGATCAGATCGAGTGCTACGAACGGACGGAAGTCGAGCGCAAGGTTTGAGGGGTCGCGCCGGACAGCGTTCCAGGGCGTGAGCCAGGACACTCGAGTTCTGCGGGTCGCATCGCAGTTGCAGCGGGCACTGAACGACTTGCTGCGCAGTGAAGTGAAGGACCCGCGCCTGCGGGGAGTCAGCGTGACCGAAGTGCGGGTGTCGCGCGATGTCGGGGTGGCGCGCGTATTTTTCAGTACGCTGGATCCGGAAGAGGGCGCGGAACGCGTGACCTCGTCCCTGGAACGGGCCAGCGGTTACCTGAGGTCCCGGGTCGCCGGACTGCTCCGCCTGAGACATACGCCCGAACTGAGATTCTTCCATGATGAGGGATCGAAACGGGGGATCGAGTTGACTCGCCTGATCGACTCGGCCGCGAAGGGCGCGACCGGCGGCGAATCCGCAGGCGGCGAATCCGCAGGCGGCGAATCCGCAAGCGGCGATGCAAGCCCGCGTCCCGGGGAGCCGCGCGGGTGAGGCGTTCGGTCGGGCGGGCCGTGAATGGCATCGTGTTGCTCGACAAGCCGGCGGACTGGACCTCCAATCGGGCCCTTCAGCGCGTGCGGCGCCTCTATCAGGCCGAGAAAGCCGGGCATACTGGCAGCCTGGATCCCTTGGCGACCGGCCTGTTGCCCGTCTGTCTGGGCACCGCCACCAAGGTCTGTTCCTACCTGCTCGACGCCCGCAAGAGTTATTGTGTGACCGCCCGCCTGGGCACGTCGACCGACACCGGGGACGCTCACGGTGCCGTCGTCGACCAATGCTCCTCGGTCGAGTTCACCAGGCAGGCGGTGGAAGATGTCCTCGCCGGCTTCATTGGCGAGCGGGAACAGGTTCCGCCCATGTATTCCGCCTTGAAGCACAAGGGCAGGCGCCTTTACCAGCTGGCCCGCCAGGGTATCGAGGTTCCCCGCAAGCCGCGTGTCATTCGGATTTTCAAACTGCGGCTGCGGCGTCTGGAACCGCCGGATCTTGAGTTTGAAGTCACCTGTTCCAAGGGGGCCTATGTGCGGACCCTGGTCGAGGATGTGGCCGTAGCGCTCGGGTCGCTCGGCCACGTGCGGGCGTTGCGCCGGACCTCGCTGGGCCCTTTCGACGAGCCGCGGATGGTGTCGTTGCCGAGGCTGGAGGAATTGGCGCGGGACGGGTTGGACGCGCTGGATCCATGCCTGTTGCCGGCGGATACCGCCCTGGCTGCGTTGCCGCGCGTCGTCATTCCAGCGGCGTTGCGCGGCGCCTTCGTCAACGGCCGGAACTTGCCCGCGGAGGGGGATTGGCCGAAGGGGCAGGTGCGGGCCTATTCGCCGGCCGGGGAGTTTCTGGGTATCGGCGAAGTCACGGCCCCCGGACGGCTGGCGCCGCGGCGCGTGTTCGCCGCCTCGCGCGAGGCCGATTGACAGAATGGTGAAAAAGCGTGGAACGAACGGGAATGTATGAGTAGAATACGCGGTTTTTCCGGTAGGCCGAACCTGAGCGATCCGATTGCCAGGGCAGCTGCGGCAACCGGTGCGGAGTGAAATTCATGGGGCTAAGTGCGGCGGAGAAATCCGGAATCATCGCTGAGTACGGGCGTGGCGAGGGCGATACGGGTTCTGCGGAAATCCAGGTGGCGTTGCTGTCTGCGCGAATCAGCCAGCTCACCGGGCATTTTGCCGACCACAAGAAGGATCACCACTCCCGCCGGGGGTTGCTCAAGATGGTCAACCGGAGACGAAAGCTGTTGGATTATCTGAAGAAGAATGATCAGGGGCGCTATCAGGAGTTGATACGCCGCTTGGGTTTGAGACGTTGAGTCCTCGTTTGTTCAGAGCCGCGTCGACGGCTCTGATTCGTTTTGGTGCGCCTCGATCCTGTCCGCGTTGCGGGCAGCGGGCGCCCGTGAAGGGAAGGAAAGAGTGAAGGCAAGCAGAACATTCGATTACGGTGATCAGACCGTCACCCTGGAGACCGGGGTCATGGCGCGCCAGGCGGACGGCGCGGTCCTGGTCACCATGGGCGATACCGTGGTGTTGGTCACCGCGGTAGGCCAGAAGGGCGCCGGTGGCGAAAGGGATTTCTTCCCGCTCACCGTCAATTATCAGGAGAAGACCTACGCCGCGGGCAGAATTCCCGGCGGATTCTTCAAACGGGAGGGCCGGCCCAGCGAGAAGGAGACGCTGACCTCAAGGCTGATCGACCGACCGATCCGGCCGCTGTTTCCCAAGTCGTATCGCAATGAAGTCCAGGTGATCGCCACCGTGCTGTCGGTGGATCCGGAAATCAATCCGGACATACCTTCACTGATTGGCGCATCGGCGGCGCTTGCGATCTCCGGACTGCCCTTCAAGGGGCCGATCGGCGCCATGCGCGTGGGCTACCGCAATGGCGAGTATCTGCCCAACCCCACCCTGTCGGCCCTTGCGGAATCGGATCTTGACCTGGTGGTGGCGGGCACGAGAAATGCCGTGCTGATGGTGGAATCGGAAGCCAATGTGCTTCCGGAAAAGGTCATGCTCGGCGCGGTGCTCTACGGACATGAACAGATGCAGGTGGTCATCCGGGTGATCGACGAGCTGGTGGCCGAGGTCGCCAGGGCGCCGTTCGAGTGGCGTGAACCCGAGACGGACGAACTGCTATCGAGGACGGTGGAGGAGGCGGCGGGTGACGCCGTGCGCGACGCGTACGGGATCGTCGAGAAACAGGCCCGAGGTGCGCGGCTGGCGGAAATCAGGTCGGACCTGGTGGACTCGCTGGCGGGTGGCGATTCCTCGAACTGGACCGCCGCACAGATCGGGGCCGAATTTGGCCGCCTGGAGAAGTCGGTGGTCCGGGGTCGCGTTCTCTCGGGAGGCAAACGCATCGACGGACGCGATTCCGGAAGGGTCCGGTCCGTCAACGTCGAGGTTGGCATGCTGCCCAGGACTCACGGTTCGGCGCTGTTCACGCGGGGTGAAACCCAGGCGCTCGTGGTCACCACGCTGGGGACCGGGCGGGACGCGCAGATCATCGATGCGCTGGAAGGCGAGCGCAAGGACCGTTTCATGCTCCACTACAATTTCCCGCCCTACTGCGTGGGAGAGACCGGCTTCATGACCGGGCCGAAGCGCCGCGAGATCGGTCACGGAAGGTTGGCCCGCCGCGGCATGGAGGCGGTACTGCCCGACCCCGACGACTTTCCCTACGTGATTCGCGTGGTCTCGGAGATCACCGAGTCCAACGGCTCCAGTTCCATGGCCAGCGTCTGCGGCACCAGCCTGTCATTGATGGACGCGGGTGTTCCCATTTCGGCTCCCGTGGCGGGCGTCGCCATGGGCCTGGTCAAGGAAGGCGACAATTACGTGGTGCTGACGGACATTCTCGGAGACGAGGACCACCTGGGCGACATGGACTTCAAGGTGGCCGGCACGGCAAAGGGCATCACCGCGCTGCAAATGGACATCAAGATCGACGGTATCACGGCGGAGATCATGACCGATGCCCTGGAGCAGGCGCGCCATGCGAGGCAGTACATCCTGGGAAGGATGAACGCCGTGATCGAGTCCCCCCGGGAGCAGATGTCCGACTGGGCGCCAAGCATCATCACCATCAAGATCGATCCCGAGAAGATTCGCGACGTCATCGGCAAGGGCGGCGCCGTCATCCGCGCCATGACCGAGGAAACCGGTGCGACCATAGACGTGGAGAACGACGGCACAGTCCGCATCGCGTCGGTCGACGGCAGTTCCGGACGGGACGCCAAGGCGCGGATCGAGATGATCACCGCCGATGTGGAAGTCGGGCGGATCTACCAGGGCAAGGTGGTGAGGCTCATGGACTTTGGTGCGTTCGTCTCCATACTGCCCGGCAAGGATGGCCTGGTGCACATCTCGCAAATTTCCAACGAGCGGGTCGAAAAGGTCAGCGACAAGCTTTCCGAGGGTGATGTCATCAAGGTGAAGGTGCTGGAGGTCGACCGTCAGGGACGGATTCGGCTGAGCATGAGGGATCTGGACGCCGCCTGAGAGGGAGATGGGCGCGGCCCGAAAAGGCCCGAAAACGGCCCGTAAAAGAAAAGCCCCCGCAGAACGGGGGCTTTAAAAAAACCGGTCGAATTCCGACCGGCAGCAACGCGCTGGGGGAGTAACACGCTGCCGGCGCGAATTATAGACAGCGCCATTCCGGTTGTCACCATTCATTCGGCGGAATTTCGAGCCATTCTACGGCTTGGCCGAGGGGTACGCCTTGCGGGCGGGGAGGCGAATCAGCGGTAGCGGTCTTCCCGGTCGCGGAATTGCCGTTCCGCCAATTCTCGCCGCTCCTGCGCCTCCAGGCACAGGGTCGCCACGGGTCGCGCCTCGAGGCGTCGCAGGCCGATCTCGTCCCCCGTTTCCTCACAGTAGCCGTAGGTGCCTTCTTCGATTCGCAGCAGCGCGGAGTCGATCTTTCTCAGCAGCTTGCGCTCACGGTCCCGCGTTCTCAGTTCCAGTCCGAAATCCGATTCCTGGGTGGCGCGGTCGCTGGGATCGGGAAAGTTGGAGGCATCGTCCTTCATGTGCAGCATGGTGCGGTCGACCTCTTCCATGAGCTCCTGCTTCCATGCGTTGAGCAACTTGCGGAAGTGGTCGATCTGGCCCTCGCTCATATAGGTTTCGCCGCGTTTTGGCCGATAGGGCTCGAATCCGCGCACCGGTCCGGCGAAGACGCTGGCTCTGGCGTTCGCGGCGCGCGAACCGGTTCTGCGGCGTGGCGAGGCTCCTTTTGCGGCCCGTGTTTCTGCCATGATTCCAAATCTGCCTGTGGTCGACAAACGCGCGATTATACCGCGATGGATGTCAAGCGGAAGTGACTGGCAGGGGGCGACAGGATTCGGGGCCGATGGGCCCTGGAATCGTCTTGAACGGGTTTTTCGATTACACTAGCCGCGTTGGAGCGGTGATCGCGGCTTGGCTTTGCTCAACTGTCAAAACCATATATGCGCCTGATCAAGATTACGCTTTCGGGCTTCAAATCCTTTGTGGACTCCACAATGATCGCCTTCCCCGGAAATCTGACGGCGATTGTCGGCCCGAACGGCTGCGGCAAATCCAACATCATCGACGCGGTTCGCTGGGTGCTCGGCGAAGGTTCCGCCAAGACGCTTCGCGGCGACTCCATGGCGGATGTGATCTTCAATGGTTCCAGCGTGCGCAAGCCCGTGGGTCGCGCCAGCGTGGAGCTGCTCTTCAACAACGCCGACGGCGCCCTTGGCGGGGCCTATTCGGGTTATGCGGAAATCGCCGTGCGGCGTGTCGTGTCGCGCGACGGTACTTCGAAGTACTTTCTGAACAACAGCCGCTGCCGGCGCAAGGACATCACCCACATGCTGCTGGGCACCGGGTTGGGTTCCCATGGGTATTCCATCATCGAGCAGGGGATGATCTCACGGCTGGTGGAAGCCAAACCCGAGGAATTGCGGGCATTTCTTGAGGAAGCCGCGGGCATTTCCAAGTACAAGGAGCGGCGCCGGGAAACCGAAAACCGAATCCGTCGAACCCGCGACAACCTGAACCGGCTCACCGACCTGCTGGAAGAAGTTGCCAAGGGGATTGGCCTGCTGCAGCGCCAGGCGAAAGCGGCGGAGCGCTTCAAGTCGCTCAAGGCAGAGCAACGCCGGATGCGGGCCGAGTTGCTGGCGCTGCGGCTGGCCGAATTGCGTGATGACCATGATGCCCGGCGCGCCCTCGGCGACGAACGGCAGACACATCTGGAGCGGGCGCTGGCCCGGCAGCGCGCCACCGAGGCGCGGATCGAGACGTTGCGGTTGGAACTGGACGAGTGCAACAGCGCCCACGGCAAGGTCGGCGGCCGGGCGCTCGAACTGAATTCGGAGATCAGCCGGCTTGAGCAGTCGCTCGAGCACCGCAAGCGGCTTGAGTCGCGACGGAAGCGGGATCTGGAGGAACTCTCCGGGCAGCTGGCGCAAAGCCGGACTCACTCGGAAAGCGACCACGAGTCGATTCGGCGGGTTGAGCGGTTGTTGACCGAACTGGAACCTGAGTTGGCGAGCGCCCGCGGCGCGCATCGGGTCTCGCTCGATGACCTTCGGCAAGCCGAGGCGGATTGGGAGGCATCCCAGGAAGAGTGGGGACGGATTGTGGAAATGCTTGCCGGCGCCGAACGCACGGAACGGATCGAGGACGAACGTGTGCGCCTCCTGGACGACCGCTGCAAGCGCCTGCAGGACGAACGCGAACAGCTGAAAGAGGAGCGCTCAGGCAGCCGCGCCGCACGGATTCGCGAGCGGCTTGACGCGTTGGCCGAAGACGAGCAGGCGTCGAAACGGGCATACGAAGGCGCCACCGCCACGCTGCAAGGCGCCTGGGAACAGCTTCAGGGCCTGCGCGAGACCGAGGCGGACATCGCGCGGCGACTGGACGAGGCGGGTCGGACCCTGCACGAGCAGCAAGGGCGGCTGGCTTCACTTGTGGCCTTGCAGGAGGCGGCGGCGGAACCCGCATCGAGCGAGGTCGGGGAATGGCTGCGTTCCGGCGACTGGCATTCCAACCCCCGCTACGCCGACGGGCTGGAGGTGGAAGCGGGCTGGGAAACGGCCGTGGAAACGGTATTGGGCGACTACCTGCAGGCGGTGTGCATGGATCGCATCGACGATGTGGCCGAAAGCCTTTCGGGACTGACCACGGGTCAACTGACCCTTTGGGAAGGCGGCATCGGCGATGACCCGGCCGGGGGCGGTTCCCGGCGGTTGCTGGGCCATTTCGTCAAGGGGCCCGGCGTGGACCAGTTGCTCAAGGGCGTCTTCTGGGCCGAATCGGTCACCGACGCACTGGCCATCCGCGGTCGGCTGAAGCCGCATGAGTCCGTGGTCACACGCGACGGGCTGTGGATGGGACCCCAGTGGATCAGGATCAGGCGGGGTGCCGATCCACAGGCGGGCGTGATGGCCCGTGCGGCACAGATCAAGCAGCTTCGGGCGGATGTCGAGCGGCATGCCGAACTCAAGGAGGGGCTGCGGAGTGCGCTGGGCGAGACACGCAAGGAATTGGAGCATCTTGAAGATGGCCGGAGCCGGGCGCAGGCGGAGGCGGCCGAATTTCAGCAGAAGTGGATGAATGTCAGCGGCGAACTCGAGGCGGGCCGCTTGCGGCTGGAAGAGCTGATACAGCGTAACCGGGCCGCACAGCGCCGCATGGAAGAAATCGATGAGGAGCTGAAGTCCCTCGGGGTTCAGCGCGCCGAGTCCGCGGCCGAGCTGGGCCGAGCCAAGGAGCGCCGGGAGAAACTCGCGGTCACGCGGGCGGAACTGGAGGCTCGCCGTGCCGAGCATCGGCGTCGGCTCGAGGAGGCGCGGGCCGTCGAAGAGCGGGGCCGGTCTGCGGCGCAGTCCCTGTCGTTTCAGATCGAGTCGGGAAAACAGACCCGAGAGGCGGCGCTCGGCGCCCTGGACCGGGTGCGGGACCAGCAGGTTCAATTGCGTCGGCGCCG
Organism: Candidatus Rariloculaceae bacterium; assembly: GCA_965221035.1. Taxonomy (GTDB): domain Bacteria; phylum Pseudomonadota; class Gammaproteobacteria; order Steroidobacterales; family Rariloculaceae; genus UBA6522. The sequence goes on along the minus strand of OZ244860.1, from coordinate 806,920 downwards.
CGACGAACTGGAATCCGAAATCAAGGCGTCCGTCGAGCCCGTGGCCGAAGACAAGAGGCTGCTCGAAGAACGGTTGAAGGAAAAACTGCGCGTTGAGGACGAGCTGCGTGCGGCCCGCAGCGCGGTGGAAGACGTGGAATCGCGCCTGACAGAGTCCAAGTTCGGCCACGCCGAGCAGGAACGCGAAGTCGATACGGCCCGGCAGGCCGTCGAGGAGGCCCGCCTCGGCCTGCGCGAGGTCGAGGTGCGAATGGAGTCGATGCGCACCGAAATCGCAAGGACCGGTTTCGAAACGGACCATCTGCAGGAGTCGCTCCCCGATGACGCGTCGGTTTCGTCCTGGGAGTCCGGCCTTGACAAGCTGGAACGGCGTATCCGGTTGATGGGATCGGTCAACCTGGCGGCAATCGACGAGCTCGAAAAGCAGTTGGCGCGCAAGCGGTACATGGATGATCAGTTCGAGGATCTGAGCAAGTCGCTGGCCACCCTGGAGGGCGCCATCCGCAAGATCGACCGCGAGACGCGAACGCGGTTCGACGAAACGTTCAAGGCGGCCAATGCGGGATTGGCGCGCCTGTTCCCCAGGCTGTACGGCGGTGGGCACGCCTATCTGGAACTTGAGGGAGATGACCTGCTCACGTCCGGTGTCACGATCATGGCGCGTCCTCCGGGCAAGCGCGTGAGCACGATTCACTTGCTCTCGGGCGGCGAGAAGGCATTAACGGCGGTAGCGCTGGTCTTTTCGATATTCGAACTCAACCCGGCGCCGTTCTGCCTGCTGGACGAGGTGGATGCGCCCCTGGACGATGCCAATGTCGGCCGCTTTGCAGAAATCGTCAACGAAATGTCGCAGCAGGTGCAGTTCGTCCTGATCACCCACAACAAGGCCACCATGGAGTCCATGCGTCAGTTGGTGGGCGTGACCATGAGCGAACCGGGTGTTTCCCGGCTGGTGGCCGTCGACATCGACGAGGCTGTGCAACTTGCCGCCGTCTGATGTCCTGGCCGGAACTGGAATTGCGCTGGGTGGTTCTCGGCCTTGGCCTGCTGGTCATCCTGGCCGTCCTGCTCTTCGGATTGCTCAAGCCGCGCTCTCGCGTAACCGAACAGCGCCGCTCGGAACCCAAGCTCGGGACCATTGAACCGGTGGCGGCCCGTCCCGCGTTCGTTCCGGCGCGATCGGCTGACCGCCCGGCCGCGGAGGACGGGGACGAGGGCGAGGACGATGTCGAGGTCGAGGTCGAGGTCGAAGGCGCGTTGCCGCCGGCGGTCAAGGAACGCACCCCGCCCGGTCCGGAATTGGACGTGAATTTCGGCACCTCGGGCGCGGCTGCCGGGATGGCTGACGATACGGAGGGGGCGGAGCGGGTGGTCAGCCTGCGCCTTGTCGCCGGAAAGGGTCGGCAGCTGGATGCGAACCGCACGTTGCAGGCGCTGCGGGAGGCCGGACTGCAACACGGACCATTCGACATTTTCCACTATTGCGAGGACCAGGATGTTCCCGAGAGCGGTTTCAGCGTCGCCAACCTGGTGGAACCCGGTACCTTCGACCTGACGGACCTGGCGGGTTCGACCCTCCCCGGCATGACCTTTTTCATGGTCCTGCCGGGCACCCGCGGCCCGGTGGAGCGATTTGACAGGATGGTCGAGACCGCGCGCGATCTTTGCCGGTCGCTCGATGCCGAAATGCTGGATGAGGCCGGCAATTCGTGGAGCATCCAGGGCGAACGGTATCTTCGCGAGGAACTGGCCGAATATCGACCCGGTCAACCTGGGTCCTGACCTTGGGCGACGCTGCTTCCGAGGACGCCGCCCGCGAACTTGCGGAGCTTCGCGCCCGCATTCAATCCCACGACCACGCGTACTACGTGCTCGATGACCCGACCGTACCGGATGCCGAATATGATCGGCTCATGCGCCGCCTGCGGGAACTGGAGGAGGCGTTTCCGCAATACGTAACGGCTGATTCACCCACCCGTCGGGTTGGAGCGACACCGGTGGGCGAGTTCGCCGATGTCCGTCACGGGACGCCCATGCTGTCGCTGGACAACGCCTTCGACGAAGCCGAGTTGCTGGATTTCGACCGGCGTGTTCGCGAACGTCTCGGGGCGGACGAAGCGAAGACCGGGGACATCGAATATGTCGCCGAGCCCAAGCTCGACGGCGCGGCCGTCAGTCTTCGCTACGAGCGAGGGGTGCTGGCGCAGGCGGCCACACGCGGTGACGGCCGGACCGGCGAGGACATCACGCACAACGTGCGCACCATACCGGCTGTTCCACTGAAGTTGCGCGGCCGGCGGTGGCCGGACGTGCTGGAAGTCCGGGGCGAAGTGTTCATGCCGTTGGCCGGCTTTGAAGACTACAATCGACGCGCCCGGGAGGCCGGTGGAAAGACGCTGGTCAATCCCCGCAACGCCGCGGCGGGGAGCCTTCGCCAGCTGGATTCCCAGCTCACAGCCCGGCGGCCCCTGGATGTGTTCTTCTATGGCGTCGGAGTTGTGCAGGGCGGTCCGGAGATCGCGACGCACGGCGAAACGCTGACGTGGCTCCGGGAACTGGGATTGAAGACCTGTCCGCGGTGGACCGTGGTGTCGGGCATCGACGGGTGCCTGGACTACTACGCCCGGACCGGGGAAGTGCGCAACGAGCTGCCCTACGAAATCGACGGGGTGGTCTACAAGGTCAACTCGCTTCGGGACCAGGCCGCCCTGGGCGCCGTCTCACGCGCTCCCCGCTGGGCCATCGCCCACAAGTTCCCCGCCCAGGAGGAACTGACGGTGGTCCAGGCGGTGGATTTCCAGGTGGGACGCACCGGCGCGATGACGCCCCTGGCGCGGCTCGAGCCCGTCTTTGTCGGCGGCGTGACCGTGAGCAACGCCACGCTGCACAACATGGACGAGCTGGCGCGCAAGGATGTGAGGGCGGGGGATACGGTCGTCGTCCGACGCGCCGGCGACGTGATCCCCGAAGTGGTCAAGGTGTTGCCGGACCGCCGGCCGAAAGGAACCCGGCCGGTCGAACTCCCGAAAACCTGTCCCGACTGCGGCTCGGAAGTCGTGCGCCCCGAAGGCGAGGTGGTCGCCCGGTGTGTCGGGGGGCTGGTCTGCAGGGCGCAACTCCGGGAGGGAATCCGCCATTTCGCCTCGCGTCTGGCCATGGACATCGAGGGGCTCGGCATGCAACGCGTGGAACAGCTGATCGAAGCGGGCCTGGTGAAGTCGCCCGCGGACCTCTACGACCTGCGCGTGGAGGAATTGACCGAACTCGAACGAATGGGGCCGAAGTCCGCCGAGAACCTGGTTGACGCCCTGGAGAAGAGCAAGAAGACCACGCTGGGCCGTTTTCTCCATGCGCTCGGTATTCGCGGTGTCGGCGAAGCCACCGCCGAGGCGATCGCCGCCCACGTCGGGTCGGTCGACAAGCTGATCGGCGCCGACGAGGCACAGTTGCAGGAAGTGGACGATGTCGGTCCCGTGGTGGCGGACCAGATTCGGGCCTTTTTTCAGGAAGGGCGCAATCGCGAGATCGTTCGGAGGCTGCTGGAAAGCGGCATCCGCTGGCCGGAGCCGCAGGACGTGGACGAGAACGCGGACGCGAAGCCGCTTGCCGGAAAGACCTACGTGCTCACCGGGACCTTGGACAGCATGACCCGCCAACAGGCGAAAGAGCGCCTGGTGGCGTTGGGGGCGAAGGTCACGGGCAGCGTTTCCGGGGCCACGGATGCGGTCATCGCGGGGGATCGGCCGGGATCCAAGGTGGCCCGGGCGGAGAAACTCGGTGTCCCGGTGCTGGACGAGTCCGCCCTGGAAGAACTGACGGGCAGCATCCCAACCTGATCGCGACGCCCGAGTCGCGGCCAGCGGTGTGATCGCTTGAGCCCGGCGCCGTGATCATCCGACCCCGGTGTCGCGATGGCACGACTTCAGCCGGCGTCGTCTCCGTCGGCGTCCCCAATAACGATTTCGGCCTCCTCCCGCAACGAATTCAGGAAAGCCTCCACCTTCTGCTGTTCCACCAGCGAGGTGATGTCGGCACGTACGGCCTCAAGCCCCGGAGGTTGTCGATCCTCGGAGTCTTCCAGCAGGATCACATGCCAGCCGAAACGCGTCTGCACCGGCTCGCTGGAATACGTTCCCACCTCCATGGAGCGCACCGCCTCGGAGAAGGGTGCCACCATGGTGTCGGCGGAGAACCAGCCCAGGTCGCCGCCGTTGGGTCCGGAGGGCCCGGTGGAACGTTCCATGGCCAGTTGCGCGAAGTCGGCGCCGCCCTGAAGTTCCTCGATGACGGCTGCCGCTTCGTCTTCCTGGTCCAGCAGAATGTGCCGCGCCTTGTACTGCAGGCCGGTCAAGCGGTTGATGTTCTGTTCGTAGGCATCCTGGAGTTCGATCGAAGTCGCGGGGTTCTCGTCCAGATAGCGGCTGGCCATCAGCCGGCTCAGCGACTGCAGCCGCTGCAGCTCCAGGTCGATGGCAATGTCCAGTTCCATCGTCAGGCCGGCATCGACGGCCGCTGCCGCCAGCAGCTGAAACTGGATCAGCTCCTCCAGCAGCAGGTCGCGCTCGTCGTCCGACAGGTCCTGTGCGGACTTCTGCAGCCGCGCCGTGGCGTAGGTGTCGAAGACGGTGGCGTAGATTGGCGCACCGTCGATCGAAGCGACCGTTTCGTCACCAAAGGGATTCTCTTCCGGTGGGGGCGCCGGTTGCTCGGCGCAGCCGCCAAGCACCCAAGCCATGACCAGGAAACCGGCGCTCGCGTGATTTTTTCTCATGGTGGTCTCTTCTTCAGTTGCCGCCGGGCTCACCGGCGGTCGGCGGGTGTGCGGAAATGCTCAGGGCGTGGATATCGGTCTGCATCAGCTCCCCCAGCGCCTCGAATATCATTCTTTGCCGCTGCAGCGGGTGGACGTGCCGGAACCGGTCGGAAACGATCCGCACCTTGAAGTGCCCCCTGCCGTCCGCGGCGCCGGCGTGGCCCACATGCCGATGGCTCTCGTCCACCAGTTCGAGCTGTTCCGGCTCGAATGCGGTCTGGAGGCGGGAACGGATCAGGCGGAGCCGCTCCTCGCTCACGGCAGGGCCTGCGTGAAGGGGCACACTTCCACCGACTTGTAGGCGCGCGCCTTGATGAACGGGTCCGACTGGGCCCGTTCGCGGGTCAGGATGCGGCAGGGCACGATCAGCTCTCCTGACGCTGCCCGCTGGCGGTCTTCGAGGCGATCCAGGCGACCTGGATGATCACTGTCAGCAACGTGAGACCGAGCATGCCGAACAGTTTGAAGTTCACCCAGAAGGCTTCCGAAAAGTTGTACACGACGTAGATGTTCGCGGCGCCGAGGAAAGTGAAGTTGCCGACCCACATGAGGTTGAGCTGCCGCCACATGTTCGGTTCCAGTTCAACAGCCTGATCCATGAGCCGTTCGGTCAGTGTCCTTGAGCCGATATAGCGGCTGCCCAGAAACGCCGCCGCGAACAACCAGTTCACCACCGTGGGTTTCCACTGGATGAAGATGGGATTGCGGAACAGCAGGGTGATGCCGCCGAACACGAACACCAGCCCCCCGGAGATGAGCAACATCCTGTTGACGGTTCGGGTGCGCAGCCACTGATACCCCATCTGCAACGCCATGGCGACGATCAGCGCTCCGGTGGCGACGTAGATGTCCGCAGCCTGATAGACCGCGAAGAAAACGATGATGGGCAGAAAGTCGATCAGGGCCTGCATGATGGTGGCGACGCGTCCGGGCGCGCATCTGGAACAAGGCACGTTACGGTAGCGAAACAATGCGGGGATGGCAAACTGACAGGAGGTAACCAACAGGAGGCAACCCCCCGGCAGGGCATTGCCGGACGGATATAGCCGCGGGGACGCCAACCGGGCTATGCTACGCCCATGCCGGACGCGCAAATCATGAGCATCGTGACCCTGGTGGCGACGGCCGCCATCCCGATGGTGTTTGCGATCACCGTGCATGAAGTCGCCCATGGCTGGGTGGCGCTGTATTGCGGCGATCCCACCGCCAAGCATGCCGGTCGGTTGACGCTCAACCCGATCAAGCACATCGATCCCCTCGGCACTGTTATCGTGCCCTTTGTCATGGTGGTATTGAGTTCCGGCGCGTGGGCATTCGGCTGGGCCAAGCCGGTGCCGGTAGCGTTCCAGAACCTCAGAAGACCCAGGCGCGACATGATCCTGGTGGCCGCCGCCGGCCCGGCGGTCAATCTGGCCATGGCGTTCGGCTGGGCGCTGTTGCTGTCGCAGCGGATGGCATTCGATCCGGGCCTGGACCTGGCAAGCGACTGGATCGTGCAGATGAGCGTGTTCGGGGTGGTCATCAACGTGCTGTTGGCTGTTTTAAACATGTTGCCGATCCCGCCGCTGGACGGCGGGCGGGTGCTGGCGGGCCTGCTGCCGCCGCCGCTCGCGCGTGCCCTGCAGCACGTCGAGCCGTTCGGGTTCATGATCCTGATCGCGTTGATGTTCACCGGCGTGCTGAGGGTGCTGGTGGACCCGGTACGCTTGCCCCTGTTGAGATTTTTCCTGCGGACGGTAGCCGGTACCGCCTGAATGCCCGAGCCTACCAGCCCACCCAGGCCTGCGCTCAAGCTGGTTCCCACCGCGCCGCCCGTCTCCGGCGAAGCGGGCGATCCGCTTCAGGGTGAAATGCCCTTCGCGGTGGTCGAGGGCGAGCCGGTCACAGAGTTGCCGCGGGACCTCTACATCCCGCCCCATGCCCTCAAGGTCTTTCTGCAGGCATTCGAAGGGCCGCTGGACCTTCTGCTGTACCTCATCCGGCGGCAGAATCTGAATATCCTCGACATTCCCATCGCCGAAGTCACCGAGCAGTACACGCGCTATATCGAGCTCATGCAGGACATGCAGTTCGAACTGGCGGGCGAATACCTGGTCATGGCGGCCACACTGGCGGAGATCAAGTCGAGAATGTTGCTGCCGAAACCACCGGCGGATGGCGAGGAAGAGGAGGATCCCCGCGCGGAGCTGATCCGCCGGCTGCAGGAGTACGAGCGATTCAGGACCGCCGCCGAAGACATGGACGCGCTGGAGCGCATGGAGCGGGACACCGCCCAGGCAATGGCGGCCGTCAGGGGCATGCAGTGGGTCACCAAACCGCCCGAAGTCGATCTCCGGGAACTGTTGCTGGCCTTCCACGAGGCCATGCGTCGGGCGGACCTCCACTCCCATCACCATATCCAGAGGGAACGCCTCTCGGTCCGGGAGCGCATGGCGCAGATTCTGGACCAGATCGGCAATTCCGGCTTCACCGAATTCAGCCGGCTGTTCGACCCTGCGGAGGGCCGGCCGGGCGTCACGGTGACGTTTCTCGCCATTCTGGAGTTGATCAAGGAAGCCACGGTGGACGTGGTCCAGAACGAACTCTACGGACCCATCTACCTGCGCGCCGCTGCCGGTGAGCCGGAACCGGGCGGTGCCGGGCCGGAAGAAGAGCGCGCCTGAGCGACCGCGATGGAAGGCGCCCAGATCAGGCACGTCATCGAGGCCGCCCTGTTGGGCGCCGGGCGGCCGTTGAGCCTGGATCAGCTCAGGGAGCTGTTTGCGGCGGATGCCGACAAGATCGGGCGCGGCGAGCTGAGGGCGGCCCTTGAAGAACTGGACAGGGAGTACCAGGGCCGCGGCATCGAGCTCAAGCAGGTTGCAAGCGGTTACCGGATCCAGATCCGCCAGTCCATGACGTCCCGCCTTGCACCCCTTTGGGAGCAGCGCGCTCCCCGGTATTCCCGTGCGTTGCTGGAGACGCTGGCCCTGATCGCCTACCGCCAGCCGGTGACCCGGGGCGAGATCGAGACGGTTCGCGGCGTTTCGGTGAGCACCAACATGATCCGGACGTTGGTGGAGAGGGACTGGATCCGAGTCGTGGGCCATCGGGACGTGCCCGGTCGGCCCGCCCTCTACGCCACCACAAGGGAGTTCCTCGACTACTTCGGCCTGGAGAAACTCGACGATCTGCCGCCACTGTCGGAAATCAAGGACCTGGACGATCTCAACGTGGCGCTGGAACTCCCGGATCCCGAACTGCAGGCCGAGATCCCCTCCGAGCCGGTTGCCGAGGATGCGGATTCGACCCCTTCCGGTGGCTGAGCGGATACAGAAGGTGCTCGCCAACGCCGGTGTGGCGTCGCGCCGTGAAGTGGAACGATGGATCCGTCAGGGACGCCTCGTCGTAGGCGACGTTCCGGCCACGCTGGGCGACCGGATCACGGGTACCGAACGGGTCTATCTCGACGGGCGCCTGGTGCGCCTGCGCGCGACGGCCGGGTCCGAGCAGTGCATCGCCTACTACAAGCGAGTGGGCGAAGTGACCACGCGCCGCGACCCCGAAGGCCGCCCGACGGTGTTCCAGCAGGTCAGGCCGCCCAGGCAAGGTCGGTGGATTTCAGTGGGCCGGCTCGACATCAATACCGCCGGCCTGTTGCTGCTCACCACCGACGGCCAACTCGCGCACCGGCTGATGCACCCGAGTTACGAGGTCCCGCGGCGGTACGCCGTACGCATCCTGGGGCGGCTTACCACAGCGCAATTGAAGCGGCTCCAGGAAGGCGTCGAACTCGAGGACGGCGTTGCGAAATTCGACAGCATCGCCGCCCAGGGCGGAACCGGCGCCAACGCCTGGTACCGGGTTGCGCTCCACGAGGGCCGCAGCCGCGAGATCCGGCGCCTGTTCGCGGCCCTCGACATTCCTGTGAGTCGCCTGTTGCGCACCGACTACGGCCCGGTGGCGCTCGGCGAGATGCATCGCGGGATGACGAGGTTCCTGACCGGTGCGGAACTCGGCTCCCTGTACGAAGCCGTGGGATTGGAAAACGGTGAGGCGTCGTGACAGGATAGGCATTGGCGGGAATGTTGGCGGATGCCGCCAGTCAATGAAGGATGGGGGACAGGTGGCGGCGGACAAGCAAGAGGGACCCGAAGATGAAACGGTTGGGTTGGGTGCTGGGCATCGTGGCGGTCGCGGTCTTGGGGCTGGCGGTGCTGAGGATGACAGCGCCGCCGGGCCCTGAACCGGTCGATGAGGTCGGACAGGGCACGGAGACCGGTGGAGACGGCGTCGATTCGGAGCCGGACTCAGTTTCCTCGGACTCGCGTCCAGGCAATGCCGCCACGGACGAGGCGGTGACGCAAGATCCCGGTCTGCGAGGCGCCGATTCGCCCCGAGACTGGACACCGCCGCCCGGAACGGTAGCCGCCTGGGCTCCGGTGGGCCCTGGACAGGCGGTAGAGGCGTTCGTGCCAGACCACGGTTCGGAAATCGAGGGGGCGGTGCTGGTCGCGCTGCCACGGGACATGTGGTCGTGGGATGTGGGCACGCGCCTGTACCTGCCGGTGCCCCGTCTGGATACGGGCTACCCGATCAGCGTCGAGCGCGTGGAATCGCTGCTGGCGGGCAACCGAACGTACATCGGCAAGCTGTCGGAGGACTTTCCGCTGTCGGTGGTGATCACCGTGGGCGAGCGCAACGTCTTCGCCAATTTCAGCACGCCGCAAGGCAGTTACGAGCTGGCGGGCAACCGCGACTACGGCTGGCTCATGCCCATGGAGAACATGGACCAGCATGTGGACCACAGCCAGCCCGACTATTTTCTGCCGGATGAAGTTCAATAATGAGCGGCCGCGTCCGAGGGTCCGGTAACCGCTGCGGCAGCATGCGCTGCGTGACGTTGTTGTTCGCTGTATTGCTGGCCGTGGCCGGACCATCGCGGGCGCTGGCTCAATCCGATGGGGACGGGCTATGGCTTGAGTGTCCGTGCACAATCGAAGGCGACGGAGCAAGCCTGCAGATCACGGCCGGGCTGAGCAACTTTTTCAGCGATCGAGCGAGCGGTCGGTTGAGGCTGCGCGTGGGGATCTGGGAGGAGGATGGCCACTGGAGCGGCAGCCGCGAGTTGGCCACAGTGACGCTTGATCGTGATCTGGAACCGGCGGAGCGGCGCGAGGCCCGAATCTACATTGCCGATCTTCTCGACGCGGACGCGGGTGGCTCGGGCTACCTGTACCTGTCATTGGAAGCTTGGGAGGATGGTTCCTGGTCTGCTCAGGACTGGGTGCGGATGGAGCTCCGCGTGGACCCTGCTCAAGCCTTCGAGGTGGGGGATCTTGATTACCTCAAGGACAGCGACGGCGATGGCGTCGGCGATGCCAACGAGCGGCTGATGGGTACGGACCCGACGGACGCAGATGACCGGCCGGAAGATGAAGTCGTAATCGACGTGCTGGCGATGCACTACCCGGAATGGTCACTGCTGTGGGAAAACCAGCCCCAGACTCGGGTGGCGCATATGTTTTCGCTGGCCAACGCCATGCTTGCCGACAGCGGCGCCCGGTTACGGTTTCGCCCGGTGGGTCTCTTGTCGGAGACAGGACTCGACGAGAATACAGGCTTGAGCGCCCCAGCGACTGCCGTGATGACGACCCTGGGCGAAGAGGCGGAGCGACACGGCGCGGACCTCGCGGTGTTGTTCACCCGAGGTACATGGGGATACTGCGGATTGGCTAGCATCAACTCTCACCGCGGCCACCTGTCGGATCAATTCCTTGCCGCTGAACGCAAGCGGTCAATCTATGCGTCAGTGTTTGGTCGTTGCGGAGCGAGTTAACTCGCCCACGAACTGGGGCACTCAATGGGGTTGGTCCACTCGCATTGGCAGGGAGATTTTGTCGGTACCTGGCGTTTCAGCCGCGGGCACGCGGAGGAAGGCGAGTTTCACACGATCATGAGCTATCAGTGGAACGGCAGTCGCCCATTGCTGGTTTTCTCCGATCCGTCGGCGGACTGCGAAGGTGCGCCCTGCGGCGTTAGCCGGGAAGCCCCCGCGGCTGCTGACGCGGTGACGAGTCTCAATGCCGTGCGGTATCAATTCTCGCGTATACGCGAGGCATTTCGCGACAGCGATGGCGACGGACACGTGGACCCGGTCGATGCACTGCCGGAAGATGCGACGGAGTGGCGCGATACGGACGGAGACGGCGTCGGCAACAACAGCGATACGGACGACGACGGCGATGGCATTGCCGACCCGGACGACGCCTTCCCCTCGGATGCCGGTGAGAGTCGAGACACCGATGACGACGGTATCGGGGACAACGCCGACACGGATGACGACGGCGACGGGAGGGAAGACAGCGAAGACGCCTTCCCGCTGGATCCGACGGAATGGCTGGACACGGATAGGGATGGCGCGGGAGACCACGGCGACGCGGACGACGACGGCGACGGGGTGTACGACGACGAGGACGCCTTCCCGTTGGACCCTGCGGAATGGGCGGATACCGATGGGGATGGATTGGGAAATAATTCCGACGCGGATGACGACGGCGACGGGGTGGGTGACAGCGAGGACGCGTTGCCGCTGAACCCGACGGAATGGACAGACAGTGATGGGGACGGCGCTGGCAACCGGACTGATGCCTTTCCCGATGACCCGGCCGAGTGGTTGGACACGGATGGGGACGGCGTGGGAAACAACGCCGACACGGACGATGACGGCGATGGCGTCCCGGACGCGGTAGACGCCTTGCCGATGGACCCAGCAGAGCACACGGATACCGATGGAGACGGCATCGGCGACAGAGCGGACCGCGACGCCGACAACGATGGCGTGCCGGATGTGGAGGACCGCTTCCCGTCGGACCCCGGTCGGTGGGATGTACTAGCCTCCTACAAGTTCGTTGGTGAACAGCCAAGGGACGGCCTCGGTAGCGAATCGAGGGCCTTGCACGCGGTCGAGGCTGGCGGCGGTTACCTTCTGATGGGCGCTAGGAGACATGACCATCTTGGGTTGATGAATGTCGGCACAGTTTACCTGGTCGCGCGGCGTGATCTTGCGACGCTCGACCTGGCGGACGGGCATCGAGACCGCGTGATCCACCTGTCGCATCTTGGACAAGGCGAGGCCTCCTGGAAGCTGGTCGGGCACGAACGCGGACAGGGGGTGGGTCTGGGCGTAGTATCGACCGGGGACATGGACGGCGACGGACTGATCGATGTGGCGATATCGCAGTACTCGAAGGCCGTTAATTTCGTTTCCGGCGCGGATTTGCCCGCCGCGGACGCCGCGGACGGCACGGTCGACAGGGTGGTTGAGGTTCGTTTGGCGGTTGCCCGTCCTCGGTCCTTCAAGATTCTTGGGGATCAACGCTATGACTTGGCGACCCAGGAACTCGCTATCGTGCCGGACCGGGATGGCGATGATCTTCCGGAATTGCTCCTCAGCGCTCCGCCCCGAAACTCGGAGAGCGCGAGCGATGTCTTCCTTTTGGCGAGCGGCGATATGGAGGCTCTGGATGCGGTTGACGGACATGCGGACCGCACGATCAGGACTCACAACATCGCGTCGGGTGCAGGCTCATACCGTTTCGTCGGCGCTCAGAATGGCGATGGCTTCGGAAACAGCGTCGCAGTTGTGGGAGATGTGGACGGTGACGCGGTCGCCGACCTGTTGCTGGGTGCAGAGAACGTCGAAGGTGTTTCCGTCGACGGCCGTATTGGTGGTGCCGTTTATCTTGTGTCCGGCGCGAGATTGCGTGAGCTCGATCTGGCCGACGGCGCGGCGGAAGGTGTAATCAGTATGGCGGCTGTTCCCGCGCAAAGCGATTCCTACCTGATTCGGGCATCTTCTGGACGCGACCTGTTTTTTGGTCGGAGCGTGTCCCCGGCAGGCGACGTGGACGGCGACGGTCGGGCGGATATCCTGATCGATTCCTTTCGCGCGCGCCACTTATTGACGGCCGCCTCGTTGGAGTCCTGGGATGCGCTCGACGGCAGCTTGGACGGTCGCGTCGATTTGAGTCGCGTCGACTGGGCGGAGAACACCGCTGGCCCCGTCAAACTCAACAGGGTCTACGACTACTTTTCGACGGCGCGAGCGGTTGGCGGGCCGCTTATGTTTAATTCTGGCAGTTTCTCGGGTTCTTGCACGGAAAACAGAGTGGGGGCTTACGTGCTGCCCTTTAGTGCGCTCGAAAACGCGGAGCGGGACGCCGACGGGATAGTGCATCTGTCGCGTTTGAGGGTATCGGGAAACCAAGGCTACCGCCTTAACCAAACCGAACGGGGACCTTTCACGGATAGTCTGGGTGAGGGCGCTTGGGGTGGAACGGATATCGATGGTGACGGGGTGGCGGAATTGCTGATCGGGGCGAGCCGCACTCGCACTGGTGGCTCCTCGAACAGCCCACCAGGCGTTGTGTATCTGTTAATGGGACCGGACCTTGAGAAACTGGACGAGGCGGACGGAGCGGCCGACCGAAATGTGTATTTCGCGAACTTCGCCGGTGACACCGACGGCGACGGCACCAGCAACGCCGTGGACGCGGACGACGACGGCGACGGTGTGCCGGACAGCGAGGATGCGTTTCAACTCGACGCCGCCGAGTGGAGCGACTGGGACGGAGACTGCCTAGGTGACCATTCGGACACCGACGATGACAACGACGGCGTGGCGGACGCGGACGACGCTTTCCCTCGCGACGCGGAGGAATGGCAGGACAGTGACGGCGATGGTGTTGGCAACAACGCTGATCCCGACGACGACGGCGACGGTGTCGGCGACGCCGAGGACGCCTTCCCGCTGGACGCTACGGAATCGGTGGATACCGACGGTGACGGCGTGGGCAATAATGCCGACGCATTCCCCGAAGACCCGTTGGAGGTGATTGACAGCGACGGCGATGGTATTGGCGACAACGCCGACCCGGACGATGACAACGACGGGACCGACGATGCTGACGACGCCCTCCCGCTCGATCCGACTGAAACAGTCGACACTGACGGCGATGGCGTCGGCGATAATGCCGACGCATTCCCCGAAGACCCGTCGGAGGTGGCAGACACCGATGGGGACGGCGTCGGCGACAACGCCGACGCTTTTCCGGAAAACCCTGCGGAAACGGCGGATGCTGACGGTGACGGCGTGGGCGATAACGCCGATACCGACGACGACAATGACGGGATCGAGGACGACAACGATACCTTCCCGCTAGACCCGTCGGAATGGGCGGACGCGGATGCGGATGGCGTGGGCGACAATGCAGATCGGGACACCGACGGCGACGGCATCGTCGATGGGACGGACGCCGCACACTGGGAGGCGTCAATGTCCTACAAGTTTGTTGCCGAGCAGTTAGCCGACTATCTGGGCTATGAATATGGAGGTACAGGCGAATCGATACACGCGGTGACGGCGGACGGCGGTCATGTGATTATGGGAGCTCCTATCCATAGATATTCGGCGGTGGGGGACAGTGATAAGCGCATCGTTCCGGGAGCCATCTATATTATCGCGAGGCGCGATTTTGCCGTTCTCGATGTGGCAGACGGGCAACGGGACCGCGTGATTCATCTGGCCAACGTGGGGCACGGCGACTCCTCCTGGAAGCTGGTCGGGCAATCCCGGGAGTCTGTGGGAACCGCGTTGGCGTCCTCCGGCGACATGGACGGCGACGGTTGGGTGGATGTCGTGGTCGGAGGATTCCAAGGCACCGCGGCCTACTTCGTGTCTGGCGCGGATCTGCCGGCCGCGGACGCCAAGGACGGTTCGGTCGACCATGTGGTTGAATTGAGCTTGGCGACAGCTGGTTCCCGCTCCTTCATGGTTCTCGCGGAACCAGGCGAAGATTTGGGCCGTAACAGTCTCGCGGTCGTGCCGGATAGGGACGGCGACGGACTCCCGGAACTGCTGTTCGGTGCAACGGCGGAACATAGATCTGAATCACACGGGTCCGCTTACCTGCTCGCAAGCGGTGATGTGGCGGAGTTGGACGCAGCGGACGGGGAGCGCGACGGCGTGCTGCGAGCGAACCGAATCGCTTCGGGCGCCGCTTCCTGGCGCCTGGTCAGCGAGCAGGCGGAGGACGGACTTGGCGAAAGCGTCGCCGCGGCAGGTGATCTGGACGGCGACGGAGTCGCGGACCTGCTGCTTGGCGCGCGCTCTGGTGGCGAAACTGACGGCAGGGGCAGGGCCTATCTGCTGTCCGGCTCGGAGCTTGAGACGATGGATCTGGCGGACGGCGCGGCAGACGGAGTCATAGGCCTGGCCGCCGTGCCGGCGCGCCGCAATTCGTACCTCCTGCGTGACACATCAAGGGACGATGGCAAAGCAGCAATCGCATTCGGTGGCAGCGTATCCGCTACGGGCGACGTGGACGGCGACGGTCGAGCCGACCTCATGATCGATTCCTTTTCGGTACGTTACCTGTTGACCGCCGCCTCACTGCCATCGAGCGATGCTGCCGACGGCAGGGCCGACGGTCGCATCGACCTGGGTCGAGCCTTCTGGGCGGCGGAATCTGCAGGCTCCGCCAGGCTCCGTTTCCGAGAACGCCCTGAGTATCCGTTTGCGTCGGTGAACGGAACGGCCCAGGGCCCGCTTGTGTTCTACAATTACGAGCCAACGAGCTGCAACGATGTCACGGCGAGGGCGTACCTCCTGCCTTTGAACGTTCTCGACGACGCGGAGCGGGACACCGACGGCTCGATCCGGCTGTCGCACCTGATCGACTCTGGCACGCTCGGCTATCGCCTGTTCGAAGCCGAACGAGGGCCTTTCACTGACAGATTGGGATTGATCGCTTCGGGCGGCACCGATATCGACGGCGACGGGGCGTCGGACGTGCTGCTCGGTGAGAACCGCTGGGGGGTCGGCCCGAGTGGCATCGGCCCAAACATTCCCACCCCAGGCGTCGTATATCTGCTCATGGGCTCCGACCTCGACGCGTTGGACCGGGCAGACGGGCTGGCTGACCGGAAGCTGCATTTCGCCAACTTCGCGGGCGACACCGATGGCGACGGGTTGGGCAACGCAGTGGACGCCGACGACGATGGCGACGGCGTTCCAGACCACGCGGATATCTTCCAACTCGATGCAGGGGAGTGGAGCGATTGGGATGGTGACTGCTTCGGCGATAACTCGGACACCGACGATGACAACGACGGCGTGCCGGATAGCGAAGACGCCTTCCCGCGGGACGCGACGGAATGGCAGGACTCGGACGGTGACGGCATAGGCGATAACGCGGACCCGGACGATGACGGCGACGGAGTTGACGACGCCGTGGGCGGATCCTTCCAGTCGCGCCGGTAGGTGTGCGACTCAAACCTCAACCCTGCGCCCGCACCCGCTCCCCATTGACGCGACGGCTGTCCGGACCCAGCAAGTACAGGTAGGCACCAGTCAGCGATTCCGGGGTCGGTAGCGTCTCGGGATCTTCCGCGGGGTAGGCCGCTTGGCGCATCGTTGTCCTCACGGCGCCGGGGTCGACGCAGTTCGCCCTGATGTTGGTGTTTTCCAGTTCGTCCGCCAGGGTCTGTGTCAGCCCTTCGGTGGCGAACTTCGAACAACAGTAGGCACCCCAGTAGGCCCGCCCCTGGTTGCCGACACCGCTGGTCGTGAACACGACCGAGGCGTCTTCGGAGCGCTGCATGAGGGGCAGCAGGCATCGCGTGAGAATGAAGGCGGCGTTGAAATTGACGTGCATCACCCGCTGCCACAGGCCGATATCGTAGTGCTCGACTGGACTTCGGTCACCCAGTATGGACGCGTTGTGCAGCAGTCCGTCCAGCTTGCCGTATCGGGATTCAATCCGGGTGGTCAGGTTCTGGTAGTCCTCGCCCTGGGCGAGTTCGAGATCCAGCGCCGCGACGGCGGGTTCAGGTCCCAGCGTGCGAAACTCCTGATACACCGCGTCCAGTGCCTGGGCGTCACGCCCGTGCAGGACGACCGTGGCGCCATGGCGTACGAGATCCCGGGCCACAGCCCGCCCGATACCGCGATTGGCGCCGGTGACGAGGATGACCCGACCCTCCAGCAGGCCGGCGCTCGGCCGGTAGGCGCGCAACGAGGTAGGTCTGTTCACTGAAGTGCGCTCACCATGGGACGGTCCGCCGAAAGGCCATTTACTGCATCAAGCACTTCTCCGGGGCGGCGGATGACCGCCGAGGCGCCCCATTGCGAGGGATCGTCGGTGGCCCGTATGTAACCGTAGGAAGTCGCGACGGTGGCCATTCCGGCGGCACGTCCCGCTTCGATGTCGCGCCGGGCATCGCCGACATAGACGCAGCCCTCGGCTTCGACGGCCAGTTCCTCGGCGGCGAGCAACAGTGGGGCGGGATGGGGCTTGCGCTGTGGCAGCCGGTCGCCGCAGACAACGCAACTCGGCGGATGAGACAGGTCGAGGGCTTCCAGCAACGGTGTCGTCATGGACTCCGGTTTGTTGGTGACGATGCCCCATGGCATCGATATTTCATAAAGACTTGCAAGAATAGACTCCAAACCACTGAACAAGCGAGAATATACACATACGTTACGCGTATAAACTTCAAGAAATTCCAGGCGCAGCGGTTCCAGCTCCTCATCGCTGTACCGTTCGGGAAAACCCAGGCGGAGCAGCCCCAGGGCGCCGTTCGAAACCTCGTTGCGGGCGATGGCGTAGGGTACGGGCGGAAGGCCACGGTCGGCCAGGAGCGCGTTCAGCACGCCCACCAGGTCGGGCGCGGTGTCCACCAGTGTCCCGTCCAGGTCGAAGAGGACCGCCTGGACGTTCATTCCGCCGCCCCGCGCCGCGTTTCGACGAAATAGTTGACATCCACGTTACCCCCTCCAAGCCGGAAGCTCCGGGTGAGGGGGTTGTAGTGAAGGCCCGTGACATCCAGCACCTGAAGCCCGGCTTGCCGGCACCATGCGGCCAACTCCGACGGGCGTATGAGTTTTTCGTATTCGTGGGTGCCCTTCGGCAGCATGCCTAGCACATGCTCCGCGCCGACGATGGCCAGCAGGAAGCTCTTAAGGTTGCGGTTGATGGTGGAAAAGAACACCGTGCCGCCCGGTTGCACGGCGCGGGCGCAAGCCGCCACGACCCTGGCGGGATCGGGCACATGTTCCAGCATCTCAAGGCAGGTCACGATCTCGAACGTGCCGGACCGCTCGGCGGCCAGCTGCTCCGCGCTCCGGCGGAGGTATTCCACCTCGATGCCTTGCTCCCGGGCATGGCTGGCAGCCACCTCCAGTCCCGCCCGAGCCAGGTCGATTCCCAGGACGTGCGCGCCCCGCCGGGCCATCGCTTCGCTCAACAGCCCCCCGCCGCAGCCCACATCCAGCACGCGGGCGCCCTTGAGCGGCGCGCGGCGGTCGATGTAGTCGACGCGCAGCGGGTTGATTTCGTGCAGGGACCGCATCGGGCCTTCTGGATTCCACCAACGCTGGGCCAGCGCCTCGAACTTGGCCAATTCCGCGGGGTCCGCGTTGAGTTCCGAGGAGCTCATAGGGGGCGCATCCCGGTCCGAGGGCTCCGCATGGGTATTTGACCGGTTCATTGCAAGCGCATCCTGTTCGCCCATTGTTCGGCGCTGTCACACGTGGCGGCCGGGTCCATACGTGTGAACGAGCCGTTGTTCAACAGGTGCTCGCCGGCCACCCAGACATCGGTGACGTGTTCCCGGCCGGCCGCATAGACCAGGTGCGAAACCGGGTCGTGCACAGGCCGAGTCTCCGGTCCGTCCAGGCGCACGCAGATCGCGTCTGCGCTCTTCCCCGGCTCCAGGGAGCCGATGGTGTCTTCAAGCCCCAGCGCCCGGGCGCCGTTGATGGTGGCCATCCTCAACAGTTCGGGCGCGGGCAGGGCGGTCGCGTCTCCGGCGACGAACTTGCCCAGCAGCGCCGCGGTGTCCATCTCGGACCAGAGGTCCAGGCGGTTGTTGCTGGCCGCCCCGTCGGTCCCCAACGCCACATTCACGCCCGCTGCCAGCAAGTCGGCCACGGGACAGGCCCCGCTCGCCAACTTCAGGTTGGAGCGCGGACAGTGGATCACGCTGCATCCGTTCAACGCCAGCAGGTCGATTTCTTCGGGGGTCAGTTGGGTCGCATGCACGGCCATCAGACCCGGGTTGACCAGCCCCAGGCCGTCGAGCCGCCCGATCGGCCGTCGACCGGTCTCCGATAGGGCGTCATCCACTTCCCCAGCGGTCTCATGGACATGCATCTGCACGGGAACGTCGAGTTGGTCGGCGAGTTGACGGATGCGCTTGAGGGTGGAGTCGGCGACCGTATAGGGGGCGTGGGGCGCGAACATCGTGCTCACCAGCGGCTCGGAGCGGAGCGCGTCGTGAACGGCGAGGCCCTTGCGCAGGCATTCGGCGGCGTCGGCCGCCCACGGAGTGGGGAATTCCAGGGCGATCAAGCCGGCCACCAGCCTGATACCGCTTTCCGAGGCTACCTGGGCGGTTGAAAGCGGATAGAAGTACATGTCGGCAAAGCAGGTGATGCCCCCGCGCAGCATCTCCGCGACGGCCAGCTGTGCCCCATCCCGGACGAAGTCCGGTGCCGCGAGTCTCATTTCCGTCGGCCAGACTTTCTCGTTGAGCCATTTCTCCAGGGGCAGGTCGTCCGCGAAGCCGCGCATCAGCGCCATGGCCGCGTGGGTGTGGGCATTCACCAGTCCTGGCATCAGCGCGTGGTCGGGCCGCTCATGCACGGCGCGGGGGGCGTATCGGTGAAGCGCTTCCTCCCTTGGAAGCAGTTCCAGGATATCCCCGTCCCGGATCGCGAGGCAGAGTCCCTCCCGGGCCACCGCGTCGGGTGCCATGGCGACGGTCCAGCGGGGGCAGATCAGCGCATCGATCGGTTGGCTCATGGTGGACTGGGCGCGACGGCGGTAACAGGCGCGAAGTATAGCGGGGTATGGGATTACGCATCGTCGCCGGAACAAGTCCGGGGCCCGATTTCTGGCCGAAAAGACTGGAAATATCGCTGCTGATTCCGCCGAAGGTGCCCTATGGTATGCTCGATGACAGGAAACGAGTTCATCAAGCAGATCAGCAAGATCGGGCGTGAACGCGGCGTAGAGGTTCATGTCGATACCGAGCGAGGCAAGGGCAGCCATTGCACGTTGGAGTTCACGATGAGATTTACCTATCCAGCCCGGTTGCAACGTTGTTCCGCTGATGAGGTCCTTGTCTCGTTCCGGGACCTGCCCGAGTGCCTCACCTCGGGTGCGGACGAGGCTAAAGCGCTGGCCGAGGCGGCTGATGCGCTGGAAGAGGCGGTGGCGGGCCGCCTTAACCGGACCGATGAACTGCCGGTCCCGAGCGCCCGTCGCGCCGGGGAGTATCTCGTGGCGGTACCGCCGATCACGGCCGCCAAGGCCGCTTTGTGGCTCGCGATGCGCGATTCCGGTTTAAGTCTCGCGGAGTTGGCGCGGCGGCTCGGGGTCGAAGAGAAACGCATCCGTCGGATGCTGAATCCCCGGCATCGTTCCGCCATCGACGGCATCGATGAGGCGCTGCGGATATTGGGGAAGGAAATCGTGGTTGAAACCCGCGCTGCTTGAGCGGTTTTCAGGCCCGGGACAGGCCCCGCTTGTGCTAAAATAACGCAGTCTTCCCGAACGCATGGACTGCGGTTTCCCCAAGTGAAATTCGGCAACCCGGACCGCCGGGCCGAGCAGGTCTTGCGGTCGCTCGATTCGTCCGCATCCCACGCCGTTTCGGACCGCGTTGCCAATCCCGAAGCGTAGTCACATCCACATTGTCTGACCCGAATCGGTAGTCGATAGAAAGTTCCATGGTGCAGGCGGCAAAGGAAATCCTGCCGGTCAATCTCGAAGACGAGATGCGGCAGTCGTACCTGGATTACGCCATGAGCGTGATCGTGGGCCGGGCGCTGCCCGACGCCCGGGACGGTCTCAAGCCGGTGCATCGGCGTGTGCTCCATGCCATGCGCGAATTGGGCAACGAGTACAACCGTCCGTACAAGAAATCGGCGCGCCTGGTGGGCGACGTGATCGGCAAATACCATCCCCACGGCGACAGCGCGGTCTACGACACCATCGTGCGCATGGCCCAGGACTTCTCCATGCGCTACATCCTGGTGGACGGGCAGGGCAATTTCGGCTCCGTCGACGGCGATGCCCCCGCGGCGATGCGCTACACCGAAGTCCGCATGGCCCGCATCGCCCAGGAACTGCTGGCCGACATCGACATGGAGACCGTCGATTTCGTCGCCAACTATGACGAGACGGAACATGAACCTTCGGTCCTGCCGACCCGCCTGCCGCAACTGCTGATCAACGGCTCTTCGGGTATCGCGGTGGGCATGGCCACCAATATCCCGCCCCATAATCTGGGCGAAATCATCAACGCCTGCCTGGCGCTGCTGGACAACCCGGAAATGGGCG
The DNA here is from genome assembly GCA_965221035.1 of Candidatus Rariloculaceae bacterium. GTDB lineage: Bacteria > Pseudomonadota > Gammaproteobacteria > Steroidobacterales > Rariloculaceae > UBA6522. The sequence goes on along the minus strand of OZ244860.1, from coordinate 785,719 downwards.
TCGCCGAACTTATCGAACTGGTTCCGGGTCCGGACTTTCCCACCGCGGGACTGGTCTACGGCGTTCAGGGGGTCTACAACGCCTACAAGACCGGGCGCGGCAAGGTCTATATTCGCGCCCGCACCCATATCGAGCCGATGGACCAGAAGGGACGCGAAGCCATCGTCGTCACCGAACTGCCTTACCAGGTCAACAAGGCCCGGCTGATCGAAAAGATCGCCGAATTGGTGCGCGAGAAGCGCCTGGGGGGCATCACCGAACTGCGCGACGAGTCCGACAAGGACGGTCTGCGCGTGGTGATCGAGTTGGCGCGGGGCGAAATTTCCGACGTGGTGCTCAACAACCTCTTCAAGCACACGCAACTGGAGAGCGTTTTCGGGATCAACATGGTGGCCCTGCTGGACGGCCAACCGCGGCTCCTGAACCTGAAAAGCCTGCTGGAAGCGTTTCTCCGCCACCGCCGCGAGGTCATCACGCGACGAACGCTGTATCAGCTGCGCAAGGCCAGGGAACGGGCCCATGTCCTGGAAGGCCAGACCGTGGCGCTCGCGAACATCGATGAAGTGATCGCGCTGATCAGGCGGTCCCCGTCGCCGGCCGAAGCCCGGCAAGCGCTGGTGGGGCGCGTCTGGCCGCCCGGCCCGGTGGTGGCGTTGCTGGAACGGGCGGGCGCCGACGCCACCAGGCCGCCGGACCTGCTGGAGGAATTCGGGCTAGAAGACGGCGGATACCGGCTGTCGCAAGTCCAGGCGCAAGCCATCCTCGACTTGAGGCTGCATCGCCTGACTGCGCTTGAACAGGATAAAATTACCAATGAATACGGCAATATAGTCGATAAAATTAATGATCTAAGTGAAATATTGTCCGACCCGGACCGGCTGCTTGCCGTGATGCAGGAGGAGTTGCCCGAGGTCCGGGACCGGTACGGAGATGAGCGTCGCACGGAGATCGTCGAGGACTATGAAGACCTGACCATCGAGGACCTCATCCCGCGGGAGGAATTGGTGGTGACGCTGTCCCACGGCGGCTACGCCAAGGCGCAGCCGGCGACAACGTACCAGGCGCAGCGCCGGGGAGGACGGGGCCGCGCGGCGACCCGTGTCAAGGAAGAGGACTTTGTCGACCAGCTCTTCGTCGCCAATTCCCACGACACGCTGCTGTGTTTCTCAAGCCGCGGCAAGGTCTACTGGCTCAAGGTCTATCGGGTTCCCAAGGCGGGCCCGGGCGCGAAGGGCCGGCCGGTGGTCAACCTGTTGCCGTTGGAGCAAGACGAGCGGATCAACGCCGTGCTGCCCGTCAGCGAGTTCGAGGACGACCGGTACGTGTTCTTCGCCACCAGCCTCGGGACGGTCAAGAAGACGCCATTGAGCGCGTTTTCGCGGCCGCTTGCGCCCGGGATCATCGCCGTGGGCCTCCGCGACAACGACCACCTGATCGGTACCGGAATCACCGACGGCAGCAAGGACATCATGCTGTTTACGCGCGCCGGCAAGGCCATCCGGTTTTCCGAATCCGACGTGCGCCCGATGGGCCGCACGGCGGCCGGCGTGCGCGGCATCAAGCTGAGCGGCGACGACGACGCGGTGATCGACCTGTGCATCCCGGACCATGAACTGGTGCTGGTGGCGACCGAGAACGGGTATGGCAAGCGTACGGCGGTGGACGCCTTTTCGGTTCAGAAGCGCGGCGGACAGGGCACCATTGCTATTCAGACGTCGGACCGCAATGGCCCGGCGGTGGGTGCGCTCCAGGTGGGAGACGACGACGAAATCATGTTCATCAGTTCCAGCGGCACGCTGGTCCGCACGATGGTTTCGGAGGTCTCCATACTCGGCCGAATCACCCAGGGAGTGCGCCTGATCCGGCTGGATGAAGGCGCGAGACTCGTCGGCATGGAGCGCATCGAGAGCCTCGAGGAGACGCTTTCGACGGATTAGGGCGCGGATGCGCGCAGGTCAAGTGCGGGTTATGGAACGAATCTACAACTTTTCACCGGGTCCGGCCACGTTGCCCACGGCGGTGCTCGAGCGCGCCAGGGACGAGCTGCTCGACTGGCGCGGCACTGGCATGTCGGTGATGGAGGTCAGCCATCGCGGCAAGGAGTTCATCGATCTCGCCGAACGGGCCGAAGCCAACTTTCGCGCGCTGCTGGACATCCCGGACAATTACCGAGTCCTGTTTCTGCAGGGCGGCGCCACCCTGCAGTTTGCCGCCGTGCCGCTCAACCTGGCCGCTCCGGGTGATTCCGCGGACTACGTGACCACGGGCAACTGGGGCGTCAAGGCGATCGGCGAGGCGAAACGATACCTGCGGGCCAACGAAGCGGCTTCCGGGCGCGACGGCAACTTCACGAGCATTCCGGACCCGGCGTCATGGCGCCTGTCGGACGATGCGGCGTACCTGCATCTTGTGACCAACGAGACGGTGGTGGGTGTGGAATATCACGAGATTCCCGACGTCACCGACGCGCCGCTCGTCGCCGACATGTCCTCGACCCTGCTGTCCCGCCCGGTGGATGTGCGCCGCTTCGGGGTCATCTACGCGGGCGCCCAGAAGAACATCGGTCCGCCCGGCGTGACCGTGGTGATCGTGCGCGACGATCTGCTCGGCCGGGCGCGGCCCGAGACCCCGACAGTCGTCAACTACCAGGTCATGGCGGAGACGGATTCGATGTCGAACACGCCTCCGACGTTTTCCTGGTACGTGGCCGGGCTGGTCTTCGAATGGATCGCGGAGCAGGGCGGTCTTGGCGCCATGGCCGAACGCAATCAACGCAAGGCGAACAAGCTCTACGGGGCGATCGACCGCAGCGGATTCTTCAACAATCCCGTGGCGCCTTCCTGCCGGTCCTGGATGAACGTCCCGTTCACCCTGGCCGACTCGGATCTGGACCCGGTGTTCCTGCGGGAGTCGGCCGAAGCGGGCCTCGCCAACCTCAAGGGGCACCGCCTGGTGGGAGGAATGCGGGCCAGCATCTACAACGCCCTGCCCGAGACCGGCGTGGACGCGTTGATCGAATTCATGACGGCATTCGAATCCAGGTACGGTTAGACCTCCACTCGAACGACATGCGATTGCCACCGGATGACGCCTGATGATTGGGCGGACCCGGGAGCACGGGAGTATCAACCGGGAGCACGGGAGTATCAATGGACAGATTCAGGATCCTGACGTTCAACAAGCTTGCCGAAGAAGGCTTGCGCCGGCTGCCCGCGGAGCGCTACGAGGTGGGGCCGGAGGTGTCCGAGCCGAACGCGATCATGCTCCGCTCCCAAAATCTGCACGATGCGGACTTGCCGCGGAGCCTGTACGCGGTGGCCCGTGCCGGTGCCGGAGTCAACAATGTCCCGGTGGACGCCCTGAGCGGGCGTGGAATTCCCGTCTTCAACGCCCCCGGAGCCAACGCCAATGCGGTCAAGGAACTGGTGATCGGCTCGTTGTTGATGGTCGCCCGCAACCTGCCGGCGGCGGGAGAGTACGTGCGCGGGTTGTCGGGGGACGACGCGCAGATCGGCGCGGCGGTGGAGGCCGGCAAGAAGCGGTTCACCGGGTTCGAACTGCCCAGCCGGACACTGGGCGTCATCGGCCTCGGCGCCATCGGGGTGGAAGTCGCCAACGCCGCGCTGGCCCTTGGCATGCAGGTGGTGGGGTACGATCCCAAGGTGACCGTTCGCCGTGCCTGGCAGCTTTCTTCCGGCGTCCAGCAAGCGAACAAGCTGGAAGAAATCTTCCAGCGCGCCGACGTGATCAGCCCCCACGTGCCGTTGAATGGCGACACCCGCGCGATGGTCAACCGGGCCCGCCTGGAGCTGCTTGCGCCGGGCTCCATCGTGCTGAATTTCTCCCGCCAGGGTGTCGTGGATGACGCTGCGGTCCTGGACCTGATTCGGGCGGACCGCATCGGTGCCTATGTCACGGATTTTCCGACGGCGGACCTGCTGGGACAGCCCCGGGTGGTGTGCATGCCCCACCTGGGGGCGTCCACCACGGAGGCGGAAGCCAACTGCGCGGTCATGGTGGCGGAGAACCTGAAGTTGTATCTTGAACACGGCGAAATACGCTCGTCCGTCAACTTCCCGGACGCGCTCCTTCCGCGTCGACGGGTTCACCGGCTGTCCATCGCCAACGCCAACGTACCGGCCATGGTTGGTCAGATTTCCACCGCGCTGGCGGAGGCGAGCATCAATATCGCCGATCTGCTGAATGTTTCGCGGGGCGGATTGGCCTATACCCTGATCGACGTGGACGAGCCCGTGGACGAGGCGACCATGGAGCGTATTGCTTCCATCGATGGCATACTCTGCGCCCGGCTGTTGATGGACGGCTAGCGATTCTTCGCCGGTGAGGGTTTCGGAATGAATGATCAGCCCGCTTCGGACGGCGACGCCGCGCTGGTGAAGTTGCGCAACCGGATCGATGAGATCGATGCCCGGGTTCAGGAATTGATCTCGGAGCGGGCGGTTGTCGCCCGCGAGGTCGGCAAGGCGAAGGGGTATTCCGATTCGTCCGAATTTTATCGCCCGGAACGCGAAGCCCATGTGCTGCGCGAGGTGGTCCGGCGCAACCAGGGTCCGCTGGGAGACTCGGAGATGGTTCGCGTGTTCCGCGAAATCATGTCCGCTTGCCTGGCCCAGGAGGAGCCCCTGACCGTCGCCTTCCTGGGTCCGGAGGGAACCTTCACCCAGTCGGCGGTGCTCAAGCAGTTCGGCCACTCCGTGCGGGCGCTGCCGTTGCCGACGATCGACGAGGTGTTCCGGGAAGTCGAGGGCGGGACCGCCCACTTCGGCGTGGTTCCGGTCGAGAATTCCTCCGAGGGAACCGTGACCCATACGCTGGACATGTTCCTGAGTTCCCCGCTCTGGATCTGCGGCGAAGTGGAACTGCGGATTCGGCAGCACCTGATGGGAAGAATGCAGGACATACGCAAGATCGAGCGAATCTGTTCCCACCCCCAGTCCCTGGCGCAGTGCCGTGCCTGGCTCGCTCAATCCTTGCCGAATCTGGAGACGATTCCGGTTTCGAGCAATGCCGCGGCGGCCCGACGCGCCCGAGACGAAGACGGCACGGCCGCCATTGCCGGGGAAGTGGCGGCGGAGGCCTACGGGCTGAACATCGTCATTCCGAACATAGAGGATTCCGACGACAACACGACAAGGTTTCTGGTCATCGGCCCCAAGCTGTTTCCGCCGAGCGGGGACGACAAGACCTCGTTGCTGCTCTCCTCGGCGGGCACCAGGGGAGCGGGCGTGCTTCATCAATTGCTCGATCCGCTGGCCAGGGGAGACATCAGCATGACCCGAATCGAGTCGCGTCCGTCCCGGCGTCGGCGTTGGGATTACGTGTTCTTTGTGGATATCGAGGGCCATGCCGAGGACGACCCGGTCCGCGAGGCGCTTGATCAGGTCAAGTCCCACGCGAATCTGTTTCGTGTACTCGGCTCCTATCCCAAGGCCGTGCTGTAGCGGCCGGTCGGATTCTGCCGGAACCGCCGGCAGTCCTAGAGCCAATCATGCAAGCTGATTCGCGGGGTGGTGAGAAGCAAGCCTTCGTGGTGCGCCCGGTGGACGAGCTGGGTGGCAAATTGCAGGTGCCGGGCGACAAGTCGATCTCCCACCGTGCCGCGTTGCTGGGCGCGCTGGCCGAGGGAGACAGCAGCGTCAGCGGTTTTCTTGCCGGCGACGACTGTCTCGCCACCTTGGCGGCGTTGCGCGCCATGGGCGTGGAGGCCGACCTGAAGGACAGCGACCTGTTCGTGCGGGGGGTCGGTCTGGATGGCCTGCGGGCACCCCAGGAGTCGCTGGACATGGGCAACTCCGGGACCGGCATGCGGCTGCTGGCGGGGGTCCTGGCGTCGCAACCGTTCCCCAGCGTACTGACAGGCGACGCATCACTGCGGGCCCGTCCGATGGAAAGGGTCGCCGCACCGCTTCGCGCCATGGGGGCGACCGTCGAGACGCGGTCGGGGACCGCCCCGATTCGGCTCCATGGGCGATATCCGTTGAAGGCGATCGACTACACGCTGCCGGTGGCCAGCGCGCAGCTCAAGTCCGCGCTGTTGCTGGCCGGCCTGCGTGCCCGCGGCCGGACCGTGGTCCGATCGCCGGGCGGCAGTCGCGACCATACCGAGCGGATGCTGAGTTCCATGGGCGTCGATGTCGACATCACGCAGGATGAAGTCAACCACGGCGAAGTCGTGTCGATCCGCGCGCCCGAGCGGCTCAAGCCGGTGCGGACGGGGATTCCGGGCGACTTTTCTTCGGCAGCCTTTTTCCTGGTCGCCGGACTGCTCGCGGCCCCTCGGGGATTGTTGATCCGGAACGTGGGCGTGAACCCGACGCGCAGCGGGCTGTTGAGCATCGTCGAGGCCATGGGGGGGCGCGTCGAAATCCGCGCCGCGACGTCGCTCGGAGGCGAGCCCGTTGCCGACATCCATGTTTCCCGGAGCGACTTGCGCGGAGTCGAGGTCCCGCCCGAATGGGTGCCGCTGGCCATCGACGAGTTTCCGATTGTTTTCGTCGCGGCCGCCATGGCCCGGGGCAGGACCGTGATACGCGGTGCCGAAGAACTGCGCCACAAGGAAAGCGACCGACTCGGCGTCATGGCGGACGGGCTCAGGAGATTGGGCGCCGAAGTCGTTGAAACAGCTGACGGAATGGTCATCGAAGGAGGCCGGTTGAACGGTGGGTGTGTGGACGCGCAAGGCGACCACCGCATCGCCATGGCGTTTGCAGTGGCCGGCGCGGTGGCCCGGGGTCCCATACGGATTCTGGGCACGGACCAGGTGTCGACGTCGTTTCCCGACTTCGGTAACGTCGCGGCCGGTTGCGGTCTCGACATCGAGACGACCTGGGCGGGGGAAGACGGGTGACGGGCAACGCGGTGCCGGTCGTGGCGATTGACGGTCCGACGGGATCCGGAAAAGGATCCATCAGCCGGTCGCTCGCGACGTTATTGGGCTGGCATCTGCTGGACAGTGGAGCGTTGTACCGCTGCCTGGCACTGAAGGCGAGCCTCGCGGGGCCAGGCTTGACCGAGCCGGAGGCGCTGGCCGGGATGGCGTCGCGCATGAGGGTCGAATTTTCGCCCGCTGCGGGTGCCGGAGTGACGCGTCTCGACGGCGAAGACGTCACCGCACTGCTGAGGACCGAGGAGTGTGGCGACCAGGCGTCTCGAATCGCCGCGTTCCCCGAAGTGCGCAAGGCCCTCATGGCTCGGCAGAGGGCCTGCGCGCGGCCGCCCGGACTGGTTGCGGACGGGCGTGACATGGGCACGGTGGTTTTCCCCGATGCGGCATTGAAGGTCTTTCTCACCGCCAGCCCTGACGAACGTGCCCGGAGGCGCTATAAGCAGTTGATACAAAAGGGTATTGATGTTAGCCTGCCGAACCTTTCGGAGGACATCGCCCGTCGGGACGAGCGCGACGCCAAACGCGTGGTTGCGCCTCTCGTGCCAGCCGAGGACGCTCGCGTTGTGGATTCCACCGGGTTGACGCCGGAGGAGGTCACGGCGCGTATCCGTGGCTGGCTAGGGGAAGCGGGCTTGCTTCCGGAGTGATTTCCAAGGGTGCCGGCAGGATGCCGGCGCAGAGCAAGATGACCGTCGGCCCAGGATGGGCGGACGTTAGACCGGAGGTCCGCGAAAGCGGAAGAACATGCATGAGTGAGAACTTTGCCGAATTGCTGGAGGAGAGTCTTGCCAATCGGCAGATGAAACAGGGTGCCATCCTGCAGGCGACGGTGGTTGACGCAAACCAGGATGTGGTCATCGTCAATGCCGGATTGAAGTCTGAAGCCGTCATCCCGGCCAACCAGTTCCTCGACGAAAATGGCGATCTCGAGGTCGCGGTAGGCGACGAAGTCGAGGTCGCGCTGGACGCCGTGGAGGACGGCTTCGGCGAGACCCGGCTGTCCAGGGAAAAGGCCAAGCGCACGCGCACCTGGAGCCGCCTGGAGGAGGCGTTCACGGACGGCAAGATCGTCACGGGAACCATCAGCGGACGCGTGCGCGGTGGTTTCACGGTGGATCTGGACCTGGTCAGGGCCTTCCTGCCCGGATCCCTCGTGGATGTGCGGCCGGTGCGCGATCCGGCGTACCTTGAGGGCAATACGCTTGAGTTCAAGGTCATCAAGCTGGACCAGCGGCGCAACAATGTGGTCGTCTCGCGGCGGGCGGTCGTGGAGGAGGAATACAGCGCCGAACGGGAGGAATTGCTCAAGAACCTCAAGGAGGGTCTGACGCTCAAGGGCCTGGTCAAGAACCTCACCGACTATGGCGCGTTCGTCGATCTGGGCGGCATCGACGGTTTGCTGCACATCACCGACATGGCCTGGAAGCGCGTCAAGCATCCCTCGGAGGTGGTCAACGTCGGAGACGAACTGGACGTCAAGGTGCTCAAGTTCGACCGGGAACGCAGCCGCGTCTCCCTCGGGCTCAAGCAGCTGGGCGCGGATCCCTGGACGGACCTCGCGCGCCGTTATCCCCACCAGACAAGGTTGTTCGGCAAGGTGACCAACATCGCCGACTACGGCTGTTTTGTGGAGATCGAAGAGGGCGTGGAGGGCCTGGTTCACGTCTCGGAAATGGACTGGACGAACAAGAACGTCAGCCCCCACAAGGTGGTCCAGATCGGGGACGAAGTGGAAGTCATGGTGCTCGATATCGATGAGGGCCGGAGGCGCATCTCGCTGGGTCTGAAGCAGTGCAAGCCCAACCCGTGGGTCGATTTCGCGCAGAACTTCCGCAAGGGCGACCGGGTGGAGGGGCAGATCAAGTCGATCACCGATTTCGGAGTCTTCATCGGATTGCCGGGGGGTATAGACGGACTTGTGCACCTGTCCGATCTGTCCTGGGATCTGCCGGGCGATGTGGCCGTGCGCAACTATCGCAAGGGCGAGGAACTGGAGACGACGGTGCTTGCCATCGACCCGGACAGGGAGCGGATATCCCTGGGCGTCAAACAGCTGGACAAGGATCCGCTGTCCCAGTTCATTGCCGAAAACGCAACCGGTTCCATCGTTCGGGGCATCGTTCAGGAAGTGGATGCCCGGGGCGCCAAGGTGGCGCTGGCGGACGGCGTCATCGGGAATCTGCGGGCGGCGGAGATATCACGCGACCGTGTCGACGATGCCAGGATGGTGCTCAAGCCGGGAGACGAGGTTCAGGCCAAGCTTACCGGGATGGACCGGCGGCACCGGAGTGTGACGCTTTCCGTCAAGGAGAAGGAGGCCAGCGAAGAGGCACAAGCCATCTCGAGCTACAAGTCCGAGGCCGGAAAACCCGCGGCGGGAACGACTTTGGGCGATTTGCTCAAGGAGCAGATGACCTCGGATCAGCAACCGGAAACTTGAACCTGCGCAGGGAATCACCGATGCCTTCGAAAGGGGTGCCTGGTCATGACTAAGTCCGAGTTGATTGAAGCGGTCGCCAGCAAACAGAAGCATTTGCCGGCCAAGGACGTGGAGTTGGCGATCAAGCACATTCTGGAATTGATGAGCCAAACCCTCGCTGATGGCCAGCGGATCGAAATACGGGGGTTCGGCAGCTTTTCCCTGCACTACCGCCCTCCGCGTACGGGCCGCAATCCGAAGACCGGCGAACCGGTCGCGCTCGCAGGCAAGTACGTGCCCCATTTCAAGCCGGGCAAGGACCTGCGGGAGCGTGTCAACGGAGGGCGTCATCTGCCCGTACGCAGCTGACGGGTATGCCGGCCCGCCTGGCCCGGGTCGCTGTCCGGAGTGCTGACGCAGGTATCGGGCTACCGATGGGAGATTGGCCGCCGTGCGAAGGATCGGAATTTTTTTCGCGTTGCTCCTGTTGGTACTGACCGCCGCGGTGTTTGCCTGGAACAATCCGGGCACCATCGACGTGGATGTCGCCTTCACCCGCTTTGAAGATGTCTCCATGCCCCTGGCATTCGCCGTCGCGCTTGCCGTCGGATGGCTGGCCGGGTTGCTGTCCGCCGCGGCGGTAGTGCTTCGGATGGCACGCGAGCGGCGACGGTTGCGCAGGAAACTCACGCTGGCCGAGGCCGAGGTCAGCGGCCTGCGCAGCCTCCCGCTGCAAGATGCCGACTGAGTCGACATTCCTGCTGGCCGGATTGCTGGTTGTCGCCGCCGCGATCGGCTGGGTTTTCGCCCGTCTGCCGGAGATCCGGCGTGACGAGCCGCGCGAGCCGTCCATCGGCGCGGACTACCTTCGTGGCTTGAATCTCGTGCTCAACCGGCAGACGGACGAGGCTCTGGAACTGTTTGTCCGTATGGCCAAGGTGGATGATGACACGCTGGAAACACACTTCGCGCTGGGGCACCTGTTCCGCCGACGGGGCGAGGTGGACCGTGCCATCCGCGTGCATCAGAATCTTCTGGCCCGGCCGAATCTCAGCGACGCGCAGCGTCATCAGGCGTTGTTTTCCCTGGCCAGCGACTACCTCGGTGCGGGGCTGTTCGACAGGGCCGAGAAACTGTTCACCGAGTTGCGGTCCAGCCCGACCATGGCGATGCCGGCGTTACGGAACCTGGTGGACATCTACGAGCGGGAACAGGAGTGGGACAAGGCCATCGAAGCGCGCCGCAGGCTCGATTCGCGCTCCGGAGACAAGTCCGTGGAGATCGCGCACTATTACTGCGAACTGGCCGAACGGGCTCGGCAGGACGGGGACATGGAGTCGGCGCGCCACTTCCTGAATCATTCCCGGCGCAGTGCTTCCGGCACCTTGCGGGGCACCCTGATCGGCGCCGCTCTCGCCGAGGAGGAGGGCGACCATTCCCGGGCGGTCACGCTTTACAAGCGACTGTTGACAGCGGACCGAAGCATGATGGCGGAAGTCCTGCCGCTACTGGTGGCGGCCTGCCGCGAGATCGGCCGGGAGGCGGAAATGGAACGTTTCCTCAAGGGGTTGCTCGGCAAGGACCCGTCGATCAGGCGGGACATTGCCTACGCGGCGATCGGCAACGGTCTGGAACAGGTCGCACTACTGCGCGAGTGCGTCGAGGATTACCTGCTGGACAGCGACACGCTCGCCCCGCTGATCGATGCCGATCACCTGAGGTCGCTGCCGCCTGACCGGCGCCTGGCATCGATACAACGGATCTGCAGTGGGCTGCGGCGTCTCGTCATGTCGGGGTCCCGGTACCGCTGTACCGGTTGCGGCTACAGCGCCAACAGGCTGGTCTGGCAATGTCCGAGCTGCAAGGCGTGGGAGTCTGTTCGTCCCGTTCAGGCATTCCGATTTGCCGATTTGGCGGCGTAACACGCGAAAGTAGTCGAATTCGCCGGATTGAAAGGCTGCCGGGCCCATTCCCGAGTCATACGATTCCCTTGTCCCATTCGGACGGTTTACAAAGGAGAGAATGATGAAGGGTATATTCAAGAGGGCCGTGGCCGTGCTCCTGGTGAGTCTGGCGCCGAGTCTGCTGCTTGCCGGGCCGGTGAACATCAACACGGCCAGCGCCGAGACCCTGGCGATGGAATTGACCGGCGTAGGTCCCGCGCTGGCCGCGGCCATCGTGGCCGACCGCGAGATCAACGGTGAATTTCCTTCCGCCGACGCACTCACTCGGGTCAGGGGCATCGGCAGCCATGTCCTGGAGGCCAACGAAGGCAATATCCTCGTGTCGACTTCGGACGAGCAGGCGGGCGAATAGCTCCGGTCGAGTTTGCCCGGTCGACGGCTGCCTGTTCACCCGTTCGAAGTCGCCTTCACCGGTTCCCATGCCGGTGAAACCGACAAGTGGGCCGGACAGGTCGCCCCGGCCGGGCGTTTTTTCTCGATTCTCCGGTATGATTCCATACCGGCCCTCAAGGGAGGATCCTTCGCTGATTTCCAAGGTACGCACTGCCGTTTTCCCCGTCGCCGGACGCGGCAGCCGCTTTCTGCCGGCGACCAAGGCGACGCCCAAGGAACTGTTTCCCATCGTCGACAAGCCGCTGATTCAGTACGCGGTCGAGGAGGCGGTGGCCGCGGGCGCCGAAAGACTGATCTTCATCACCTCCGCCGGAAAGAGGGGAATCGAGGATCACTTCGACATCGACACCGAATTGGAGCAGGCGCTAGAGGCGTCCGGAAAGGCGGATTTGCTGGCCTCGGTCCGTGGGACTCTGCCGGCCTCGGCGAGCTGCATCATCATTCGCCAGGGCGTTCCGCTGGGATTGGGGCACGCCGTGCTTTGCGCCCGCGCGGTGGTTGGTAATGAACCGTTCTATGTCCACCTGCCCGACGACCTGATTTTCAGCGCCACCCCTTGTCTTGAGCAGATGCGCAGGCACTACGAACGCCATGGCGGCAGCGTTCTGGCCGTGCAAACCGTGCCCAAGGCACGCACCGCCAGTTACGGTATCGTCGCGGTGCAGGAGCAGCCGTCGGGTGCGCGCAAGATCACCGGCATCATCGAAAAGCCGAGGCCCGAAGACGCCCCCTCCAATCTGGCTGTGGTGGGCCGGTACCTGCTGACACCGGGCATCCTGGACAAGTTGCGTACCACACGGCGCGGCGCAGGCAACGAGATTCAGCTGACCGACGGAATCGCGAGCCTCATGGCGGACGAAGAGATTCACGCCCTGGCATTTGAGGGCGTGCGTTACGACTGCGGTACCAAGCTGGGATACCTGCAGGCCCTGGTGGAGTACGGGCTGCGGGACCGGGATGTCGGTCAGGCGTTCGGCACCTACCTGGACGAGAAGGTTCAAACGAAGGCGTAACTCGGTTTGCTGACGCCGAGGCTGATCGTTACGTGCCGTTCCGCGTGACCAACCTATCCCTCCGCCGCCGCAAGCTCTGCGAAAATCTCGTCGTTGTGCTCCCCCAGACGCGGCGGATAGCGCCTGTAGCAGGGACCGTTTGCGGACATGCGAATCGGAATGCCGAGCGATTTCACCGTGCCCAGCAACGGATGGTCCAGTTCCACGATCATCCCCCTGGCGCGCAGTTGCTCATCATTGAGCGTTTCGTCCGGACAGTTGATGGGGCCGGCGGGAACGCCCCGTTCCACCAGCTTTTCCACCCAGACGTCGGCGTCCGCGGTTTCGAATCTCGACTCGATGATCGTGATGAGCGCCTCCCGGTTCCGGTTCCGGTCGGCATTGGTCGCGAACCTTGAATCCTGCATGATCGTCCGCCCCAATCCCGCCGCCTCGCAGAACTGCGCCCAGAGCTTTTCGGTTCCCACTGCGATGATCAACATCTTGTCCTTTGCACGGACCGGCTGGTAGGGCGTGACCGTGGGATGGACATTACCCAGCGCCCTCGGGTGCTCGCCGGCGGCAAAGTAGCTGCCCGCGAGATTGGCGAGCCAGGTGGCCTGGCAGTCCACCAGGGATACGTCCACGAATTGACCAAGTCCGGTCCCGCTCGCGCGGTCGTCGCGGGCATAAAGCGCCGACAGGATCCCGATGAGGGTGTAGATGCCCGCCGTGATGTCCGCCATGGGCGTTGGGAAGCGAATGGGTGCGGACGCGGTATCGCCGGTGATGGCCATGAGCCCGGCCTCGCCCTGGGCGATGATGTCGTAGCCGGCGCGCCCCGCCTTGGGGCCTGAATGGCCGTATCCGCTGATGGCGGCGCAGACCAGGCGCGGGTTGAGGTGTCGCAGCGACTCGGGATCGATGCCGGCGCGTTCAAGCGACGCCATTCGTGGCACGTTGGTGATGAATACGTCGGCCGTCTTCAACAGGCGAAGCAGGCGCGCGTTCGACTCCGGTTCCTTGATGTCCAGTTCCACGCTGCGCTTGTTGCGGTTGACGGAAAGAAAATAGGCGCTTTCGCCCTGGACGAAGGGCGGTCCCCAGCCGCGCGACTGGTCGCCGCGTCCCGGCCGTTCGACCTTGATGACATCGGCGCCCATGTCGCCCAGCAGCATGGCGCAGTAGGGCCCCGCGAGGGCTTCCGCCATTTCCACGACACGCAAGTGCCGCAGCGGCGCGTTCGAGTTCAATGTCACCTCCCGGGATTCGGACGGGGATGCGGTACGCTACTGCCAGAACGGTCGAGGTGCAACGCCTTCCACGCTGATTGCGGTACCGATCGCCGCCAGGATTCGCACCGACTGCCGTGTGGCTGGGCACCGAGGCAGCGGAGCGCTACGCCATGACAGCCCGGCACCGTTCCATTAAGCTTTGCGCCCGGTCGATACGGGAGATTCCCTTGGAGAAAGGTTTTGAAGAACGTAGCTGTCAGAAATATCGAGCGCGCGGAACCCGCGCTGATACAAGGATTGGCCGAAATGGGCACGGCAACGGTGCACGAAGCCCAGGGGCGCAGTGGGCTGATGCAGCCTTACCTGCGGCCGATCTATTCCGGCGCGCGCATCGCGGGCAGTGCCGTCACGGTGCTGGCGCACCCAGGGGACAACTGGATGCTTCATGTGGCGCCGGAACTGGCGCAACAAGGCGACATCGTGGTCGTCGGGCTCAGCGCCGTGAATACCGATGGGATGTTCGGCGACCTGTTGGCCACCAGCTACCGCGCCCAGGGCATTCAGGGATTGGTGATCGACGCCGGTTGCCGCGACGTGGCGACCCTGACCGAGATGCGCTTTCCAGTCTGGAGCCGCGCCGTATCGGCCAAGGGAACGATCAAGGCCACGCCAGGTTCCGTCAACCTGCCGATCGTGTGCGCAGGCGAGCGGGTCAACCCGGGCGATGTCGTCGTGGCCGACGATGACGGGGTGGTGATCGTTCCGCGTGACGATGTCGAACGCGTGCACGCGGCCGCAAGGGCGCGGGAAGATAATGAGACCGACAAACGCCAACGCCTGGCTTCCGGTGAATTGTCGCTGGACATCTACGGGATGCGTGAGCCATTGGCGCGTGCCGGGCTCGTCTATGTCGACAACCCCGACGAAGCGGACGAAGCGGACCAGAGCTGAGTCCAGACCGGCCTGCCACTGATCTGTCAGGGGCGACCGCATTCGCGCTTGGTGCATTCACGCTTGGTGTGTATCGCTTGAGACAGGCATCGGGGGTGTGGCATCGGGGGTGTCTTCTCCATATTTCCTCCATGATATGCTGATACGATCCATATCAGTTGTTGTGGATAACCGACAACTGTAGAGGAATTTCGATCAACGGGAGAAATCGATGATTCGAACTGTTTCCGGTTGCATTTTGGCAGCCATCGTTCCACTGGTTCCGGTCACGTCGGCGCATTCTCAGGACGGCGTCGAATTTCAACTTGAGGAAATCGTCGTAACGGCACGAAAGCGTGAGGAGAACCTGCAGGAGGTTCCGGTCGCGATCTCGGTGTTCAGCGGCGACGTGCTGTTGCAGCGGGGCATACTTTCCACGAGGGACCTGTATGCGAATACGCCGGGCCTCAACTATGACACCGGCTTTGATCAGAACGCCGGCACGCCGGCCATTCGCGGAGTCGTCTCGCAGGAAATCGCGACATACCGGCAAAAGGTGACGACGTTCCTGGACGGCATGCCGATCCTGGGCCAGCAGGGCACGGCACCATTCCTGGGCATTCAGCAGGTTGAGGTGTTGCGCGGTCCCCAGAGCGCGGCGTTCGGCCGCTCGACCTTCGGCGGAGCAATCAACTTCATCACCGTGGACCCCGGTGACGAAATGGCGGCCAATTTCGATCTCGATGTCGGCAGCAACAGCCTGCTTAATTTCAATGGTCTGGTGTCCGGCCCCTTGGGGGAGAATGTGGGCGGTCTGATCGCCGTGATGAGCAACCAACGTGATGGCGAGAGTGATTGGCGCACCGCCGAGGAGGGATTTACCCTGGGCGGTGAGAGTTCCCGGTCCATTCTGAGCAAACTTCTGTTTACGCCCGGAGATTCCGCCAGCATCGAGTTGCGTTACAAGTGGCTGGAAACCGACCACGAGCAGACGCCACGCGTGTTCCTGAATCTGGACGACCCGATTCGGGTTGCGCATCCCGACGCGGTGCCGCCGGGGCTGCGATGCGGAGGTGGAATCGTGCCTCCGCCGGAACCCTCGTGCGCCTACGTGGGCGAACTCAAGCGCATCGACGAGATCTACGACTACAATTACGGCGCAACCGGCATTACCGACCCCTTTGTCAGGAATGAGCGCGACCGCTTCGAGATCGATGCGACGTTCGATCTGGCCAACGAATTGTCACTGCAGGCCCTTGGATTCGTTTCCGACGAATACTATGAGCGGCAGACCGACGCCAACCTGACCAACGACGCCTTCGGATTCGAGCGCGACCCCACGAATATCGAGGAGACATATGCCGAGATTCGCCTGACTTCCCCCGGTGACCGACGGTTCCGCTACGGCGTGGGTCTTTCCTACTACGACTATTACTTCCTGACGGTGGTATATCGAAGTCTTGCGCAATTCCAGGGTGGGCCGGCCGCGGGCCGCCAGATCCAGGAGTCCGCGACCAATACCGGACTGTTCTTCAACCTGACCTACGATGCGACCGAACGGACGACGCTGTCGATTGAGGGCCGTTACCAGAACGACGACGTTTCCGGAACGAGCATACAAGGCGATGGCAGCACATTCGGACTTGCCCAGAAGACCACCGCGTTCCTGCCACGCCTCTCGTTGACGTACTCTCCCGCGGACAACACGACGCTGTATGCGCAGGTGGCGAAGGGCAACAACCCCGCCGGAGTGAATACCGGGGCGCTGGACCGTGACGTGGCCGCGGCTTCGGCTGCCTTCCCCGACGTTTTCGACAACGATGCGATCGCCTTCTTCGAGGAGGAGGAGGTCACCAGTTTCGAAGTGGGAATCAAGGGGACGGTCGCGAACCGCGCCACCTATTCGGCCAACCTGTTCGCACTGGATTGGGAAGGATACGTCCAACCGTTCAACCTCAACTTCGAACCGAGCGACTTCATCGACAACGACGACGATGGCCTCGGGGATCCGGGCACCCGTTACGAAGGCCTGGATTTCGGGCCGGGCCGATCCTTCCTGGAGGCCGGAGACGTGACCGGCGTCGGTGTCGAATTGGAAGGCAGCTATCTGATTTCCGAGAATTTCACGTTCGGACTTGCGGCTTCATTGATTGACATCACCTACGACGAAGGTGCCTGTTCGACCTACCCGATCGACTTCGGCGTGCCTTCCAATGCGACTACGGCGGCGGGCCTCGACTGCGTCCTGGTGACCGGCAACGAGATTCGCACGCAGCCGAAGTGGTCCGGGTCTTTCAATCTCCAATACTCGAGGCCGCTGGCAAACGGCATGGAGTGGTTTGCCCGCTGGAACACGATTTTCCGGTCCAGCCAGTACGCCACTGAAATGAACTTGACCGAACTGGCGGGATTCTCTGTGAGCGATGTCCGCGCCGGGTTGAGCCGGGACGCCTGGCGCGCGGAGTTGTATATTAGCAACGTATTCGACGACGATACGCCGCAGGGAATCGGCTACTTCTTCGACGGTCGCATACTGACGCCCGCGGGCACTCCCGCACCACCGCCGTTCGCGCGCGTCCCCTACTACACGACGCGACGGGATCGCGCCTTCGGTGTGCGGTTATCGTACCGGTTGGGCGGTCAGTAAACGACGGTTGACCGTTCGGGCCGACGCGCCGGCCGCCATGAGGGCGGTCGGCGCATGACGCCAGGCGTGACGCTCGGTTGAAACGTTCGCCGCCAACCGGATACGCGGTCGCCGCACAGTCGCGTTGTTGACACCTCGGCGCTGCGCGTGGATATTTGACGTCAGACCCGCACACAAGAGGAGTACGGTTCTGAACAATCCACGGATTGCATTTCCCGCACTGGGCGCATCATGGGTGCTGATACTCGCGGCATTCCCGATATCCGCCCAGCAGTGGGCCGACTCGGTTTGCCCCGACGACGATCATGCCGCCTTTCACGCCTGCGCGCGGGAGGCGGCGGAGGCATTCGATCCGCCGCGCACGCTGGACGGATATCCGGATCTGGCGGGGATATGGAATCGTCGCGCCCGCGCTCACGAGAGCCTGCACGCACACCCCGAAACGCTGGATGACGGCGAAGCGCCGAGCGTGGTGGTGGATCCCCCGAGCGGGATCGTGCCGATACAGCCCTGGGCGGAGGCGCAGCGGCGATACAATCGCGTCGCCTACGTCCACCACAACGCGATTTGCCGCCTGGACGGGATCCCGCTGACCATGTACATGACGGGCATCCTGCAGTTCAACCAGAACGCGGCCACGTTGCTGATACAGGGTGAGGAGGCGCACGCCTTCCGTGTCATCGAGTTGCGGGAACGGGCTCCCCTCGGTGGTGACATCCTGCTGTGGAACGGCGACTCCCACGGGCATTGGGAGGGCAACACGCTGGTCGTGGAGACCCGCAACCAGAACGCCCGCGCGTGGTTGGACCAGCGTGGCCGGTTCTATACCGACGAAGCCCATGTGGTCGAGCGGTTTACGCTGATCGACGCCGACACGCTTCACTGGCAGGCGACGCTTGAAGATCCCAACGTCTACACCCGCCCGTTCACCATGGCGATCGCGTTCAGGCGGCTTCAGGACCCTGGCTTCGAGATCTGGGAGGAGGCCTGCTACGAGGACAACGAGCTGGCGTCCGAGACGTTCCGCAACGTCGGTTACAGGATCTATCCCGGAATTTCCGGGGACGAAGCCAGGCGATTGCGGGCAGCCTGGGAACTGGAGGAAAGTGAACTGCGATGGCAACCTTGAAAAACACTCGCGCGTTGTTCGGTATCGGCCTCGGTGCGGCACTGGTCGCGCTACCGGCGTTCGGGCACCATTCGATCGCGCTGCAATACGACATGACCCGGGAAATCACCATCTCCGGCCGGATCGTGGAGATGGAATGGCGCAACCCCCACTCCTGGTTGAGTGTGGAAGTGGAGGGGGATTCCGGCCGGCCGGAATTGTGGCGGGTGGAATTCGGAGGCGCCAATTCACTGTATCGGCGGGGTTGGCGTCAGAATGATCTGCCGGTGGGCGCCGAGATCACGGTGCATGGACTTCCCTCCCGGGACGGGTCGCGGCAGGTGGAGGGCAACGAAGTGACATTTGCGGACGGACGGTCGCTGTTCTCCGGCAGCGGGCCCAATCAATGACGGGAGCCGCTCTCCGAAACGGTACCGGCGCGCGCTTCGGCCGCTCGCTTGTGCTGCTGGCGTTGGCTTGCGTACTGCCCGGTGCGGCCGCGCAGGACCATGTCGTTCCCCGGACCCCGGACGGTCAGCCGGATCTGCAAGGCATCTGGCAGGCGGTCAACACGGCGGTCTGGAACATCCAGGACCACTCGGCGGAGTTCGGCGTTCCCGCGGGGCAGGGGGTCGTGGTCGGCAATCGTCTGCCGTATCAGCCCTGGGCGCTGGAACAGCGGCAGCGGAATTACGAGAATCGCGACAGTCTGGATACCGAGGCCAACTGCAAGATGGTCGGAGTGCCCCGGATCACGTACATGCCGTATCCGTTCCAGATCATCCAGACTGCCGACCAGATCGTGATGATCTACGAATGGGCGCATACGATCCGCAATGTCTTCATGACCGGCGAGCATCCGGGAGGGCCGATCCAGTGGTACATGGGCGACTCCCGCGGTCACTGGGAAGGGGATACCCTGGTGGTGGACGTGGTTCATTTTACCGACGAGACCTGGTTCGACCGGGCCGGCAATTTCCACAGCGAGGCGCTGCACGTGGTCGAGCGGTACACGCCCGTCGGGCCGGACCACCTGATGTACGAGGCCACCATTACCGACCCCGAAGTCTTCACCGAACCGTGGCAGATGCGGATGCCGCTGTACCGCCGCCAGGAAGAGGACATTCGCATCCTCGAATACGAGTGCTACGCGTTGGCCGAGGACGCCAGCCAATAGCCGGTTTCCAGCACAACAACGAAAGGGAGCGCAGCCATGATGAATAGAAGGTCCTTTCTGACGGCCACCGGCAGCGTCGCCGCCGGCGCCCTGGTCATGAATCCGGCCCTGCGGGCCATGGCGCAGTCCCGAGGCAAGCAGGTCATGGTGGGCGGAAACGAGGTGATCGTGGTGGACATCCACGCCCACTGCCTGTTTCAGGAGGTGAGGCCCATCATCGAGGGCACACCGCTGGAAAACGCGCCCCTCCAGGACATGCTGGTGCTCGGACCGCACCGGATCGACGCGCTGGACGAGCGGGGCATCGACATCGCCGCGCTGAGCGTGAACCGGTTCTGGTGGTACGAGGCCACCGAGGAACAGGCCGAGGCGATCGTGCGGATCAATGACGAGGGGCTCGCGGAGTGGTGCGCGACCCATCCCGACCGTTTCGTGCCGATGTCCTCTCCGGCGCTGCAGTTTCCGGAAATGGCCGCCGAACAGCTGGAGTACGCCGTGACCGAACTCGGGCATCGTGGCGCGTCCATCCTCGGGCATGCGCGTGGTGAATTGCCGACGACGGAGAAATACGATCCGTTCTGGGCCAAGGCGGAAGAACTCGGCGTCCCGGTTTTCATGCACCCGGACGGTTCAAGGAACATCATCCAGCCCGGCGTGCTGGATGGAGCCGGCGGACTGGGCAACGTGATCGGCAACCCGCTGGAAACGACGCTGTTCCTTTCCAGGATGATCTTTGACGGTACCCTCGACCGCTTCCCCAACCTCAAGGTCGTGGCCGCCCACGGCGGCGGCTACCTGCCGTCCTACCTGGGCCGGTCGGAAGTCGCCTGCGCCCGCAACAACGCCAATTGCGTCAATACGAAAAACCCGAGCGAGTACCTCAGAACGCAGATCCTCGTCGACACCATGGTGTTCAACGAGGAGGGGCTGCGGCACCTGGTGGCCGTGGCCGGCGCGAGCCAGGTGGTCTATGGATCCGACATGCCGTTTCCGTGGCCGGATACCATCGACCTGGTGGTGGAGTCTCCCTCGCTGAGCGACGAGGAGAAGGTGGCGATTCTCGGCGGTAACCTGATCGAGCTGTTGCGAATTCAGGTATAGCGGTCAAGGTTCGAGTCCGCTAGTTCGCGGTTGATTCCTCGAATCGGCCGAGCGTGGAGCCGTCCGCCAGTCGGGCTCCGACAAACAGCGCGGCCGGCGCTCCATTGCGCATGGGAGCCGCGTGAATCGTGACCCGGTCGCCGGGTTGGAAGGTGGTCGGCCGCCATCCTGCGCGGTAGAGCCTGTTGGGTACGCTGCCTTCCACGCTCCACTCCACCCGCTCGCCGGATTCGTTCTCGACGTTGATCTGGATCCAGACATGGGGTGAGGTCCATTGGAATTCGACGATTTCGCCGGACAATTCGACGGTCTGTTCACGATCGAACATGGTTGCGGCGTGATGGGCGTAACTCGTGAGCCCCCATCCCGCGATGATGCATCCCGCCACGTTCAGTATCGCCTTTGTCTTGACAGTCATTGCTCTCGCTCCAATTCCACACGCGCGCTCGGCGGCGTTCAGGGATCGTCCAGAACGTTGCCCTCCCGGTCGAGGGTCAGCGTTCTTCCGCTCGTATCCACCGGGTTGCGATTGTTCTCCGCGCAGGCGAACTCGATCATTCGCGTGCCGGGTTCCAGCTTGCGGTATTGCTTGACAACGTGCCAGGGCGCCGTGAGCGCCTGGGGGTCCTCGATGGTGAACTGCGCTTCCATGAGTTCGCCTTCCACCCGACGCAATCGGGTGACGATTCTGGCTTCGGTGCTCAGGACAAGTCCCGTTCGATCGAGGATGGTGTCACCGTCACCCTTCAGGCTGATGGTCTCGAAAACCAGCGTATCGCCTTCCCACCGGCCCACGGATTCGCCGCTGTAGGTGGGCCAACGGTCCTCTGGAGCGGGATGGCTTCGACCGTCGGTGTAGATGCGCATGATGTTGGGGCCGTCCTCGGTGATGATCCAGACCTGCTCCGGACGGACGACGAACTCGACCCCGGCGGGCAGGTTCAACATTCGCGGAAACCCTGCCGGTGTGCCGCAGGTCGTGATGGGATCCGGAAACTCCCCGCGCCGCACCCGCTCGCGGTTCGCCGCGTATTTCGCCTCCCATTCCTCGTTGTAGGGCGGATATTCCCGGGTCCCGGGGGCGTTGGAACTGCCTCCGGGCGGATCGACGGTGGCCTGGTCGAATACGGTGTTGCTGGTCATCTGCCAGACACCGCTCCAGTCGGGCAGGGCCGGGTCACTTGTCTGTTGCGCAAGCGCGGGGCTGGATGCCGCCATTGTCGCAACCACCGCCAACAGGCCGACGTTTTTCGGAGTGAATTTCCTGCGTGCCATCTTCGGCTCGATCTGTCTGCCTGCCCGCAGGATAGCAGAACAACGAAGCGCCGAGCCACGCCGTCCACAACGGCCCATGCCGTTATTCGGAGGCCTTCGTCTTGGGCGCCGGTTCGATGATCAGTTTCAGTCCCCTGCGGGAGACTACCCGGACCGGGTCCCCGGGATGGATGGGTTCTGATCCCTTAAGCCGTGCCGACCACTGTTCGCCCCTCAACAGGATGCGCCCGCGGTCACTGGTGCCGAATCCGTCAAGGACCTGCCCCTGCAGCTCTCGCTCGCCCGGCGAAAAGAGGATTCGCGTGGGCGCGAATGCCTGCATCAGAATGACGGCGATGACGTCGCCGATGACGATGATCGACAGCGCCACCAGCACGCTGACCGGTTCGAACAGTCGGTCGAGGCGAACCAGCACCCACACCGCCAAGATGCCGAGGAATGCGGTCTCCACCAGGAGGATCAGCCAGAGTTGGCGCCGTTGCATCTGCATCCAGGCCGTCCGGATTCAACCATCAAGGACTGGCAACACCACCCGGTCGGCAGCCGGCGTCGTGCGGGTCGCGGGCTAGATGGCCGCCGCGATGGCCTTGCCCAACTGTTCCGTGGTGGCCCTTCCGCCCATGTCCGGGGTCAGGCGGCGGCCTTCGCGCAGAACGTTTTCGATGGCCGCCAGCACCCTGTCATGCACTTCGGGATGGCCCAGGTGCTGCATCATCATCGCGCCGGCCCAGATGGTGCCGATCGGATTGGCGATGCCCTGGCCCACGATGTCGGGAGCCGAGCCATGGACGGGCTCGAACATGGACGGATGCGCCTTCTCCGGATTCATGTTGGCCGACGGCGCGATGGCGATGGTGCCGGTGCAGGCGGGGCCGAGATCGGAAAGGATGTCGCCGAACAGGTTGCTGCCCACCACGACGTCGAAGTGTTCCGGCATGCGCACGAAGTTCGCGGTCAGGATGTCGATATGGAACTGGTCCACTTCGACATCCGGGTAGCGTTCACCCATGGCCTTGACGCGCGCATCCCAGTACGGCATCGAGTGGATGATGCCGTTGGACTTGGTCGCCGAGGTCAGGTGTTTCGCCGGACGTGAGTCGGCCAGTTCATAGGCGTATCTGACCAGCCGGTCAACGCCGCGCCGGGTGAATACGCTCTGCTGAACGACCACCTCGTTTGGCGTGCCCTCGTACTGGACGCCGCCTATGGCCGAGTATTCGCCCTCGACGTTTTCCCGGACCACGTAGAAGTCGATGTCGCCGGCCTTCTTGCCCGCCAGCGGGCAGGGCACGCCGTCGAAGAGCCTCACCGGACGAAGGTTGACGTATTGATCGAACTCGCGGCGGATCGGGATCAGCAGGCCCCAGAGCGAGACGTGGTCGGCCACCGTGGGGAAGCCCACCGCGCCGAGATATACCGCGTCAAAGGCGCGAAGGGTCTCGATGCCGTCCTCGGGCATCATCGCGCCGGTGCGCAGGTACCGCTCGCAGGACCAGTCGAATTCCTGCCACTGCAATTCGATGCCATTGCCGGCCGCCGCGGCTTCAAGGACCCGCACGCCCTCGGGCATGACTTCCTTGCCGATGCCGTCTCCCGGGATCAGGGCGATCTTGAGCGTGCTCACGGCGCGACGTTCAATAGTTCATGCCGCAGCCGAAGAGCTCATCGGTCGGGAACTTGGTGATGACTTCGATGCCCGTTTCCGTGACCACGACCTCGTCTTCCAGCCGTACGCCGTCGTAGCCGATTCCGGCGTAGGTTTCCAGCGCGAACACCATGCCGGGCTGGATTTCAACGGGGTGGTCGAAGCTGTAGGCCCGCGAAATGATCGGAAATTCCCACAGCCCCACACCGAGGCCGTGGCCGTACTGCAGGCCGAACACTTCGTGCTCGGTGCGAGCGCCCATGGCCTTGTGGTCGGGCCAGACTGCGGCGACGTCGGCGCTGGTGACGCCGGGCTTCACCGCCTCGATTCCGGCAAGCTGGTACTCCAAGCATCGCTGGTGAATGTCCAGCTGTTTCTGGTTGGGCTTGCCGCAGCAGAAGCAGCGGTACACGCAGGTGTGATAGCCGTTGAACATGCAGACGATGTCCATGAAGATCATGTCCCCAGGCTGGATCAGCCGGTCCGAACTCAGGTGGGGATGCGGATGCGTCCGGTTGCCGGTGGTGACCTGCACGTTATGGACCCACTGGGCGCCCAGGCGGTGCATCTCGTGGGAAGCGACGGCCTGCAGATCGTTTTCCTTCACCCCGGGCGCGATGGTCTGCGCGATCTTGTGAAACGCGGCATCGACGATCGCCGCGCCGTGCTTGAGGCACATGATCTCGTCCTCGTTCTTGATGGCGCGGGCATACTGCATGACGCCCTGGCCGTCGGTGATGTTGTAGCCGTTTTCCAGCAGCGCCAGCATGATCTGGGACTCGACGATGTCCACACCGATACGGACCTTCTTCTTGTCCATGCCGTGATTGTCCAGCACCATGTCGAGATCCTTGAGGAAACCCTCGTAGCACTTCCAGGCCATGGGCAGGGCGCCGTGCATGGTGCCGTGGGCCGGGAAAGTGGTTTCGGCGACCCATGGACAGTAGAGCTTTTCGGCGGCGACCTCGGAGCCGAATCCGAAGATATGCGGATACCCGTCCCGCGGCACGATGGCGTAACGCCCCATGTTGTCCACTTCCGGCGAAGCCACGGCGGTGGAGGTGGCGTAGCGCTTGTTGCTGGTGTCGAACAGCAGCAGGCATTCCACGTCGAATTCGTCCATGTATTTCTTGATTCGCGACACGCGGTGTTCTCGCATGCGGTCCATGTCCATCCGCTGCTCGTAATCCACCTGCATCATGCCAACTGTGCCTTCTCTCACTGCGTGTCTCCTTGAAAAATCCGTTGTCGAAAAATCGTTTTCTTGGGTTGAATGGCTGGTTTGATCCTGGGTTGGTCAGATGACCTTCTCGATTTGATGGGATGCCGCGGACTTCACTATGGTCTCCGTCACCGCGGCGCCGTGAATCATTTCCCGCGTGGGGATGATGAACGGTTGGACGCCGTTCACGGCGTCGGCAAATTGTTCCAGTGCGGCCCGCACGATATCCACCTGTTCGGCTTCCCACGACTCAAGGGGCCCCTTGACCGGTTTGAAGTAGCAGGTTCCGAAGCACCGCTTGCGGCGTTCCTCGGACGGTGCGCCGGCGATGTGCGTCATGCCTTCCAAACGGACGAAGCCCTTGGAACCGAATACCTGGAAACTGAAACCACCGCCTGTGGCAGTCATCGTGGCAAGGTACCCGGACATGCCCGCCTTCATCCGGAACAGCATCGAGGTCGTGTCGTCGGCGTCCACCGCCACGGCCCGCCGGAAGCTCTGGCAATACACCTCGTCGATCTCCCCGCAAAGGTCGATCATTCCGTCGACGGCATGCACCCCCATGGGCGTCAGGCCGCCGCATGGCGTCTCGTCCCGGCTGGCCCTCCAGGCGTCCGGCGACAGGAAAAGCGCATTGGGAAACGTCATGTTGGCTTCGCAGTGCAGGATTTCGCCAAGCTCTCCGGACCCGATCTGTTCGCGCAACTTCGTCATTTCCGGGTGCAGACGGCGGTTGTATCCCAGGCCCAGGGTCACGCCCGCCTTTTCGGTGGCCGCCACGGCCCGCTCGGCGGACGCCTTGCGCAGGGCAAACGGTTTTTCGCAGAAAACGTGCTTGCCGGCCGCGGCCGCCGCCACGACCTGATCCGCGTGCGCCGAGTGGGGGGTGGCCAGCACCACGGCGTCCACTTTCGGGTCGGCGAGCGCTTCGTCGTAGTCATGAACGAAAGACAGTCCGTGCTCACGGGTAAAGGCATCCAATTGCTCGGTGGCGCGCCGCGCGACGCCGGTGACGAACCGGATCCTGTCGCTGCTGCCGGACACGGATTCCACCAGGGTCTGTCCCCACCAGCCCATACCCACGATGGCGGCATTGATCATCATCAGGCTCCCGAAATGTCGCGCTTTCGTTAAAACGCGGGCGGATTATTTCGCTAAAATGACAGAATTACAACTTTTATCGATAGAATGACTCGGTCCGCCACCACCCGGAGCGCGATCCGCTAGAGTCCGCGCAAGTATATGTCACTTCACACTTGGTCATGGCTGTTCCTGTTGGGTTACACCCTAATGATGGTGGCATTCGGCGTGCTGGGCAACCGTCGGGTGAGCGGTGCGGACGATTATGCCGTGGCGCGGGCCGGCTACGGACCGGTGGTGCTCGCCGTGGCATTCGCTTCCACGGCGGTCAGCGGCGCTACGTTCGTGGGACTGCCGGCGCTGACCTACACCTATGGAATGTCGACCCTGTGGATCGCCTTTCTTTACGCGGTGGGCTTGTATCTGGGCATCCTGATCTGCCAGCGAACCATCGGCCGCTACGGGAACGTCGCCGGCGCGCGCTCGATTCCGGAATACCTTGGCGAGCGGTACCAGTCCGAAGCGCTGCGGATTTCCGCGGCCGTGCTGTCGCTGATCCTGCTGTTTTACCTTGCCGGCCAATTGGTGGCCGGATTGGTGATGTTCGAGATGATGCTCGGGCTGGCGGAAGGTCCGGCCCTGGCGGTCACCACGGTCGTGCTGCTGGGTTACGTCACCCTGGGCGGCGCGCATGCCGACATCCTCACCGACTTCGCGCAGGGCCTGCTGATGATCGTGCTGGCCGTGGCCATTCTCGTCCTGTTCTTCCTGGGTGCTGGGAGCGGCGGATTTTCGGGGCTGCTTGAAAACCTGGCTTCGCAGGACCCGCTGCTGCTGAAGCCTGTGCATCCCGGTGCGGCCATCACCGCGTCGGTCTGGTCGTTTGTCAGTCTGGTCATCGCCCACATTCCCCTGGGGCTGCTGCCGCATATCGGAAACAAGCTGTGGGCGCTGCGGGACGAGAGAGCCCGCAACCGTTTTGTTGTCCTGGCGTTCACGTTCGGCCTGATTCTGCCGGCGATCACTCTGGGGGGCGCGCTGGCCCGGGGCGCGCTGGGCGACAGCCTGCTGGCGGACGGGGGTGGCGGAGCCAACTCCGCGCTGCCCGCGCTGTTCCTGGAAATCTTTCCCACCTGGCTGGCCGCGCTGGTGGGCGTGGGCGTCCTGGCCGCGGTCATGTCCACCGCCGACGGACTGGTGATTTCCACTTCGCAGGTGTTCGCGAACGACATTTTCAGGCGCAGCGTGGCTTCGCGGTGGTTGGGGCACCTTCAACCCTCGGTGCTGGACCGCCGGGTGCTGCTGATCAGCCGGCTGGTGACCGTTCTGGTCCTGCTGGGTTCCGCCTGGCTGGCCTGGTCGGTGATGGACATGAATATCGTCCTGCTGGTCTGGGTCGGGATCGGGGGCTTCACCGCGGCGTTGGCGGGCCCGCTGGTACTGGGTTCGCTCTGGGACGGTGTCAGCCGGGCCGGAGCGCTGTGGGGATTCTGGAGCGGCGCCATCCTGTTCGTGCTGATCCACAGCGAAACCCTCTCCGGCTGGTGGCCGTCCGGAACGGCACTGGAATCGTTCGGGCGCTGGTTTGACTTCTACGCAACAAGTCCGTATTCGGCGGCGACGCTGGCCGGGATCACCGCAACGCTGGTGACGGTTCTGGTCTCGCTTGTGACGAAGCCGCTGCCCGCGGAGCACCTGGCCCGAATGCGTCCGGCGAAAGGCGGGTCGGACTGACACGCCCGTAATTTATGTTGTGGTTATGCAACATTCAGTCCAGATTGCTCGACAACGACAACATGGTTCCCCTATCATCGGCATTCGCTCGTTGTAGCCTGGTTTTTCGAAAACGAAATGCGAGACGGGCGTGGCGAGATTCGACCCTTCATTCAGGCCAGGTGAGGAATAAACTCATGAGCAGATCGCTACACTTGATGCTCGCGGCATTGTCGGTGGCGTTGATCGCCCCGCCGCTTCACAGCCAGGTGACCACATTGGAAGAAATCGTGGTGACCGCGCGTAAACGCGAGGAAAACCTGCAGGAGGTGCCGGTCTCGATTTCCGTGATCTCCAATACGCTCATCGACGAGGCGGGGATCATCGAGCCGCGCGACTTTTTCGAGCTGACACCCGGCGTCGACTTCGACACGAACGGTGACCGCAACAACGCCACACCGGCGGTCCGGGGGATCCAGGCGCGAGCCACGGCGACCACGCGCCAGAAGGTGATGTCGTTCATCGACGGCCTGCCGCTGGTGGGCGCCCAGGGCACCATGCAGTTCACGGGCATCGAGCGCGTGGAGGTGTTCCGCGGCCCCCAGAGTGCGGCGTTCGGCCGGTCGACTTTCGCCGGCGCCATCAATTACGTGACCCGCGACCCCGGCGAGGAATTCGTGGGTGACCTGCGTCTGAGCACGTCCGATCTGGGACGCAATTCCATCCAGCTCGAACTGGGCGGTCCCATAAACGACGTATTCGGCTATACCATCGACGTCAATGTGGACGAGTTCGACGGGCCGGACGACTGGGTGTCCATCGAGGGGTTCGATGTCGGCGGGACCAACACCGAATACGTCAGCGGAAAACTCACGTTTGCTCCCAGCGACCGGTTCGACGGAGAGGTTCGTGCCATGAGCCTGAGAACGGACGACGACATGACGCTTCGCTATTTCATCAACCCCGAAGAGTGGGCGCGGTGCACGAACTTCGCGAGCCCCAATGCGATGGGCGTGCGCTGGATCGAAGGTACCTTCGATTGTGATCCTTCGGCTCCGGCCGGGGGCATTCCAACCAACTCGGATACCGCCGCACCGTTCGTGGGCACGGACTTCGAACTGCTGGCCTCAAGCTACAGGTTCGAACCCACGGTATTGAACACGCGTGATCGTCTGCAGGGCGAGTTCAATATCGGCCTGGACAACGGCGATCTGCAGTTCCTGACCTTCTACTCCGAAGAGTCCTACCTGCGCTGGGCGGACGGCGACCGGGGATCCTCACCGCTCATGGTGATCAACGGCATGCTCAATACCATGGGCGTGAATCACATGGCGGATCCCACGGACATCGAAGAGGTGATGGTGGAGGTGCGCTGGCTGTCTCCCGAGGAGGACCGGCTGCGCTGGACCGTCGGGGCTTCATACTACGACTACGAATTTCTCACCCTGGTCTGGTCCCAATACGGAGCGATCGTGGACGGCACGGCGGATCAGTTCCCGGCGGCACAGCAACCGCAGCCCAATGTCATCATCTCGGAGATGTCGGACAACACGGCGGTATTCGCCAATCTCACCTACGATGTCACGGAACGCACCACGGTTTCGCTGGAAGGCCGCTACCAGACGGAAGACATGACCAACGTCAACCAGGTTACCGGTGAAGCGTTCACCAATACGACCACTACATTCGTTCCCCGGCTGGCCATCAACCACAGCATGGACAACGGCGTGACGGTTTATGCGCAGGTCGCTCAGGGCGTCAATCCTGCAGGGGTCATTCCTGCGGCCAGAAGCCCGAGAGTCGTTGCGGCGCACGACCAGGTATTCGGACTCGGCTGGATCGAGTGGGAGCTGGACAGCGTGCTGTTCTACGAGCAGGAAGAAATCATCAACGTGGAAGCCGGCCTCAAGGCGGGACTGGCGGACAACCGCGTTCAACTGTCGGCGGCGATTTACGCCATGGAATGGGAACACTACAACCAGGCCTATACGCTGAACTGGAACGTGAACACGCTCGCTCGGGAACGCGGTGAACCGAGCCCCGGCTTCCTGCCGGGACTGGGGGGCGGCGACTACATGCTGCGGGCGCAGCTCGATCTGGGTTCCGCGAATGTGCAGGGCCTGGAAAGCGAAGCCGTCTGGTTTGTAGACGACCATTGGGAATTGCGCGGAAGTTTCACCTGGCAGAGCACCGAGTACGAGACGTTCTGCGACCCGAACGCCGTGCAGCAGATCGGCTTGACGCCCACGCACCGGGTCGCCACGGATCCCGGCGTGCTGTTCAATTGCGTGAGCGCGGTGGGCAATGAATTTTCCCGCCAGCCTGATCTGGCCTACAACGCCTCTGCCACCTATCGCGGTTCCCTGGGCGACAGCGGCTGGAACTGGGTAGGTCGGCTGGATTGGCGCAGCATTGGCGAGCAATGGCTGGACGATGTCAACCTGATGGCGCTGCCGGAGACCCAGACCCTCAATGCCAGTCTGAATTTCCGTAACGAAAACCTGGATCTGCGACTCTGGAGCCGCAACCTGACCGACGACGATACCCCCAGAATCGTCCAGTCGGGTACGGACTACAACCAGGTGCCCGCCAATCAGAACTTCCACGTCCTGCCTCGGGATCCAAGGGAATTTGGTGTTTCGCTTAGCTACAGCTTCTAGTGACGTTCGCTAGCTGCTAAGCTATTGCGCTCGCCCTCGCCTACTCGGCGGGGGCGATTTTTTGTGTTTGGAGACCCGAAACCATGAGCAGCACTGCGGCAGCCAGGAAATCCCGCAAGGCGCAAGGGTCGGAAATCGACAAGGCGACCCGCCTGAAGCTTTATCGAATCATGTACGAGTGCCGGGTGCTGGAGCAGCGCGCCTACGATCTCTTCATGCAGAATCTGGTGAAGGGGACCAGTCACCTGGCCTTGGGGCAGGAAGCGGTTGCGGCCGGGTTCGGAACCGCCATGCGGGAAGACGACTACACGTTCTGCACCTACCGCGGCCACAATCACACCTACGTCCGGGGCGTTTCCATGACCTCCATCCTGGGCGAACTCATGGGAAGGGAGTGCGGCCTGTTGCGCGGCAAGGGCGGTTCCATGCATCTGACCAGCGTCGAGCATGGCGCCATGGGCTCCTACGCGATCATCGGGGCGCATCTGCCGGTGGCGGCGGGCGCCGCCTGGTCGTCCCAGTACAAGGGAACCGGGCAGGTGTCGGTCTGTTTCTTCGGGGACGGCACGACCAACATCGGCGCCTTTCACGAGGCGCTGAATTTCGCCGTCATCTGGAAGCTGCCCGTGGTTTTCGTGTGCGAGAACAACCTCTACATGGAATATACGCCCATCGGTGAAGTCACCGCGGTGAGCAATCCGGCGGCGGACCGCGCCGGCGCCTACGGCCTGCCGTCCATCGTCATCGATGGCAACGACGTGGATGCGGTGTACGAGGCGGCTTGCGCCGCCCTGGAAAAGGCGCGCCGCGGCGAGGGACCCACGCTGATCGAGGCGCAGACCTACCGCCACGGCGGTCATTCCCGGGCAGACCCCGGCAAGTACCGGCCGGACAAGGAGTTGAAGGCGTGGCTCAAGCGGGACCCCATACCGATGTATCGCAAGCGATTGATCGACCTGGGAATTCCCGAGACTGACCTGGAATCCGTCGAATCGGAGACCGACGCGGCCATCGACCAGGCGACTGAGGAAGCCCGCAACAGCCCGCCGCCACCGGTGGATATCGCCCACATCGACGTCTGGGCCGACGGGAGTGCGACATGGCGCAACTGACTTATCGCGAGGCCGTTCGCGACGGCATCGCCCAGGAAATGCGCCGTGACGACAACGTCGTATTTCTCGGCGAGGACGTGGCCGCCGCCGGCGGCGTGTTCAAGACGACGGTCGGGTTGCTCGAGGAATTCGGGCCGGACCGGGTCAGGGATACGCCCATTTCCGAGCAGGCCATCATCGGCGCGGCCATGGGCGCCTCCATGACCGGGCTTCGGCCCATTGCGGAAATCATGTTCTCGGACTTTTTCGCGGTGTGTTGGGATCTGGTGGCCAACCAGATCGCCAAGACGCGGTACATGACCGACGGGCAGTGCTCGTTTCCGCTGGTGCTTCGCAGCGCCAATGGCGGTGGCAGCCGGTTTGGCGCCCAGCACTCCCAGAGCGTCGAGAACTGGGCCATGGCGGTGCCGGGCCTGAAAGTGGTGGCTCCTTCGACGCCGGCCGACGTCAAGGGCCTGCTGGCCGCGTCGGTGCGCGATCCGGATCCGGTGATGTTCTTCGAGCAGAAATCGCTCTACGCCGTCAAGGGAGACGTTCCGGAAGGCGAACACGTGGTGCCGCTGGGCAAGGCCAGTGTGGTTCGAGCCGGGGACGATGTCACCATCGCCGCGCTCGCCGCCATGGTGCCCCGTGCGTTGAGGGCCGCGGAAACGCTCGAGTCCGAGCACGGCGTGTCGGCCGAGGTGATCGACGTGCGGAGCCTTGTGCCGCTCGATACGCAGACGGTTTTCGGCTCGGTTTCCCGCACCGGTCGGCTGGTCACCGTAGAAGAGAACCCGCGACTGTGCGGGTGGGGCGCAGAGATCGCCTCGATTGTCGCCGAGGAACTGTTCTGGGACCTCGACGGGCCCATCGTCAGGGTCACGACGCCGCACATTCCCCTGCCGTCGGCCGATGCGCTGGAGGACGCGATGCTCCCAAGCGCCGAACGGATTGTCGAAAATGTCGTACGTCTGGTGGATTGATCGTCGATGAATGTACTGATGCCCCAACTCGGAGAGACGGTTGCCGAAGGCACGGTGGCCGCGTGGCACAAGAAGCAGGGGGACACGGTCGAGAAAAACGAGGTGCTCCTGGACGTGGAGACCGACAAGGCGGCGACCGAGGTGCCCGCGCCCGTGGCCGGGATCATCGCATCGGTGCTGGTGCCCGAAGGCGAGACGGTGGATGTGGGCACGGTGCTGGCCGTCATAGAATCCGAAGCGGCGGCGGCTTCCGAAGCAGCGGCGGCGGAAGGGGTTGAAGCGCCTGGAGCCAAAGTGACGGCGAAGACCTCGTCCGGGCCTTCCGGCAAGCGGGCCAAGGCCGGGCGCCCGGCCGGCAGGTCGGCAAGTACCGGTACCGCCGGGAAGACCGTAAAGGCCAAGGGCGGTGGCCCCAGGGGCGGGCGATTGCGCCTGTCTCCCGTCGTGCGCCGCTTGCTGGCGGAACATGAGGTGGACGCGGGTGAGCTCGCCGGTTCAGGTCGGGACGGCCGCATCACTCGCAACGATGTCCTGACGTTCGTAGAAGAGCGCGATTCGGCCAAGGCGCCACCCGCCGAAACCGGCACGAGCACCGGTCCGGCACCGGGAAGATCTCCCGCGAAGCCCGCCGGCGAGATGCCGGCAAAGGGCACACGCATTCCGTTCGACCGGATCCGCCGGGTCACTGCCGAGCGCATGGTGCATTCCAAGGCGACCAGCGCCCACGTCATGCAGGCGGTCGAGGTGGATTTCTCCGGGGTTGACCGGGTGCGGCTGCCGTTGCGCGCGGACTGGCGCGAACGGCAAGGATTTTCGCTCACCTACCTGCCGTTCATTGCGCGGGCCACCTGCTTGGCGCTGCACGATTTCCCGAACATCAATTCCAGCGTGGACGGCGACGGGTTGTTGCTGCATCCGGAGGTGCACCTTTGCATCGCCGTGAACCTGAACTTCGAAGGCCTCGTCGCCCCGGTGATCCGCGATGCCGGCAGCTTGACCGTCGCGGGCCTGGCGCGCGCCATCCACGACATCGGCAACCGGGCGCGTTCGGGCGGCCTCAAGCCGGAGGAGTACGCCGGGGGCACCTATACGCTGTCCAACAATGGTTCCTATGGGACCCTGATGACCGGGGCCATCATCAATCAGCCCCAGGTGGCGATCCTGTCGGTGGATGCCATCGCAAAGCGACCGGTGGTGGTCGAGTCGTCCACCGGCGATGCCATCGCGATCCGCCCGGTGGGCGTTCTCGCCCAGTCCTTCGACCATCGCGCCATCGACGGAGCGTACTCGGCGTCGTTCCTCAACCGGCTGAAGGAGCTGATCGAGACAAAGGCCTGGTCGGACGAACTCTAGACGCCCGCGCCGACATCGTTGAGGACCGAACCAGGCGCCTGATGCCCAGCCAGGTTCCGGTGAGCGCGCCCACCGTGACGCCGAGCATCAGCGGCCACATCATCAGGTCCCAGATCGGCCGGGTGCGGACCAGTTGCGAGAAATCCCCCCTGTGCAGCGCGAGGAATATCCATCGCAGCCACTGACGGTCGCGATCGGCCACGTAGGCGAGTTCTCCGGTGACGCCATCGAGGTAGAATCGTTCACCGTCTTCGTAGCGAATCCGAAATACGGGGAAACGCCTCTTTTCGTGGTGGTCGTAATAGTAGGCGTCATCTTCGGCCAGCCATCCTGCTTCCGCCACGGCAATGTCGGGCCGCATCAGCGATCCCGCCCTGGCGTAGTACTCGTCCGGCAGGGGAACGGGATCGAGCGTGCGCGGATCCAGCCGCACCAGCCGGGCATCACCGTCCGCGGCAACGGCAAAGGGCTCACCTCCCGCCACCGACATTTCAAGGCGCACGGTGTCGGCCGGAATCCGCTCGACCGGAAGCGCGCGAACAAATTCGCGGGCCCCGGCGAAATCCACAATTTCACCCCTGAGCCGCTGGTTTTCCATGCCGAAGCCGCGACCTTCCAACGCCCCGAACGGGTTGACCGAAAACAGGCCGCTGAACAGCCAGGTCAGCGTGAGCAGCCCGAAGCACAAACCGGCATAGTGGTGCCAGAGTCCCCAGCCGCGGTACGGCGACCTGCGGCCGTTGCGCCGTCTCTTGTATTGCCGCAGCCCGATATAAATGCCGACGACGGTCAGAAACAGGCTGACGATGGACAGCCAGATCACCACCTGAAGCCACAGCGCGGTATGCTGGCGCAGCACGGTCGGGTAAAGCCAGTGAACCACGGCGCCCATCCAGTTCCAGAAACGCTGGCCGAAGTCGGTCATCTGGACGACTTCGCCGGTGGTGCTCGATACGTACAGTTGCGTGCCCGCCCCGTCATCCATGGTGAAGCGATACAGGGGTCGATGGACGTGGTAGGCCGCGGAAACCGTCCATTGGTCCTGGTGGATCAGGTCGAGCAACCGCGGGCGACCCGCGAGGCCGTAACTGGCAGCCGTGCTCGCCGCGACGGTGTAAGCCTGGCCTTCGCCGAATTCAGGGAGATATTCGCCGCTGTGCAGATCGATCACGTACTGCCGGAGTCCGTCGACCAGCCGCAGCACCGGACTGCCACCCATCATTTCCACACGCAGCCGGTCGATCGGGATGTTGCCGAAGTCGTCGGGGAGGCGGCAGCAGCCGGCCAGATTCAGCGGTTCCAGGCCGGCGAGCCGCTCGCCTTCATCCAGTTCCGGATACTGGACGTACATCATCACGAAACCGGACAGGCACCACAGCGAGATCACCACGCCCAGGGCGATGCCCAGATACCTGTGGACCAGGAACAGCAATCTGATCATAAGACACTCGCCTTGCCTCTATGGTATCAGCATGCTACGCGACGCGGAGCCGCTCGGTCACAACCGGCATCAATGCGTGTCGAAATCCTGCCAAGTGGTGGCCCGCCACCGGCCAATCAACGATGCATGCTAGTGTTTTTGCATCAAAACAATCAGTTACAAACGGTTTATTAACGGTTAAAATTTGCCAGTGTTGACTCTGTCGTTCGGTATTGGGACGACCGCAAGGGTGTGGGATGCCGGAAGCCAACGTCATTGCCGAGGAGGCTCGCCGAATTGCCGAAAGCGGCGCCCTGGGCCGCTCGCGTTCCTATGCGCGGCTATTGGAATACCTCGTCGAGCGTTCGGAGCGCGATTCGCCGCCCAAGGAAATGGAGATCGCCGCCGACGTTTTCGGCAAGGACGGTGATTTCGATCCCGGCCAGGACGCCTTTGTCCGAGTCTACGTTCACAATTTGCGCCAGAAGCTCGACAGGTACTACACGTCACATCCGCCCGGCAACGGCGAGCGTCTCTACATCCCGCGGGGAGAATATCGCCTGGCCGTGGCCACCCCGGACGAATCCGCCGCAAAACGTCCTGGCAGGGTCGTGTCGCCCCTGTGGATGGGCGCGATCGCCGCCTTGCTGCTGGTCAATCTCGTCGTGATGATGGGCTGGCGCACCGGATCGTCGGACTCGGATACCGCCCGGGAGCTGACTCGAACCCCGGTCTGGGCAGAATTTCTCGACGATGACCTGCCGCTCCTGGTGGTGGTTGGGGATTACTTCATCTTCGCGGAGCTGGACGAGTACGGGATGGTTCGCCGGCTGGTGCGCGAGTTCGACGTGAATTCCGGCGACGATCTTGACGACCTGTTTGTCAACGAACCGGAATTACTGGCGAACTACATGGACCTGGACCTGACCTACCTGCCGCAGGGCAGCGCCTTCGCCCTCAGCGAGTTGCTCCGTATCGTCTACGCCGAGGACAAGGATGTCCGGATCACCACCATGACCGAACTGCGGGTCGCGGACCTGAAGGACCAGCATGTCCTGTACGTGGGGTACATCAGCGCCCTGGGAACGTTGATGGATTTTGTCTTTGCGGCCTCCGGATTGCGGGTTGGGGCCAGTTTTGACGAACTGCGGAACGTGCGAACAGGGGAAAGCTATACCAGTGGCGCCGGCATACCCGGTGCGGGCAACTACGAGGACTACGGGTTGGTGTCGACGTTCCCGGGACCCGATGGCAACCAGTTCCTGATCGTGGCCGGGACAAGGGACTCCGGGCTGATGCATGCCGCCCACGCCATCTCGACGCTGGAAGACATGAGCCAGCTCGAGGACGTGATGGGAGCGGTGGCGCGGGACGGCCGTAATGCCGCACCGGCGTTTGAGGCGCTATACGAAGTCACCGGTTTTGATCGGATCAATCTGGACGCCATGCTGGTCTACAAGGCCCCTCTCGACTATCGGCCGATCTGGGGTGTCGAGGAAATCGAGGTCCGGGAATGATCGACCTTGAAACTTCGGGGCGCGCCCCCGAGTCAGGCTCCGCCGCAGGACGTCTCAGGCCCTCAATGCCGCCAGCACCCGCTCGGGCGTCATCGGCAATTCACGCAACCGCACGCCGGTAGCCGCAAACACCGCGTTGGCGATGGCGGGACCGGTGGCCGCCAGCCCCAGTTCGCCCACGCCGCTGGGCGGCCTGTCGCTGGGCAACGCCCTGACCTCAAGTTCCGGCATCTCGTTCATCCGCATCACCGGATAGTCGTGGAAGTTCGATTGGTCCACGGACCCGGCGTTGACGCTGATGCGTTCCTTCAGGGCGCTGCTGATGCCGAAGACGATATTGCCTTCCATCTGAGCCTCGGTGTTGCGGGGCGAGATAATGAACCCGGCGTCAATGGCCATCCAGTAGCGGTGAACGGTGATCGCGCCCGTTGATTCATTGACCGACACTTCGGCGATGCCGGCGGCCACGGCCATACCGCCGAAGTCGGACATGGCCACGCCCAGGGCTGTGCCTTGCCGCGGGCGCGACCACTCGGCCATGCCCGCCACTTCCCGCAATACCGAGTGGCCCTCAGGATCGTCCCGGGTCAGATCCAGACGGTACTCAAGCGGGTCCGCACCCACCCGATGCGCTATCTCGTCGATCAACGATTCGTTGGCGAACTGGGTGTAACTGGTCGCCACGCCGCGCCAGGCGGCCAACCGCGAACACCTTTCCATCATGACGTGCTCGGCGCGGATGTTGGGAATGGCGTAGCGGGTGATCTGGGCACCGTACATGGATATGCCGTCGCGGTTTCCGGAAAGTCGCCAGCGTGGTTCGTTGACGTAACTCAGGACGCTCGGAGTCGCTACCCGTTGCCGCAGCGCGGTAATGCGTCCGTCGGCGTCCAGTGCGGCGCGGAGATACTGGGCGGCCATGGGTCGAAAGACCCCGTCGCGTACGTCATCCTCCCGGCTCCAGATGACCTTGACCGGCCGGCCGAGCTCCCGCGACAGCAGCAGTGCGTCCTCGACATTCCTTTGCCGGTATTCGGCCCGGCGCCCGAACCCGCCGCCGATGTACATCGCGTTCACCGTGATGCGGTCGACATCGGTATCCAGCAGTTCCGCCGCCGCCATGGCGGTCAGGCTCTGGGTCTGGGTGCTGACCCAGATCTCGGCGGACAGGCCGTCGGCGGAAACGTTCGCTGTCGCGTTCATGGGTTCCAACTGGGCGTGATAGGCGGGATCGGAGCGGTACACGGCCTCCACGACCCGGTCCGCCGATTCGAACGCCTGATCGATGTCGCCCACGTCCTGCCAGAGCGGATTGTCCGTGTTGAAGCTCAGGTCGCGGGCGCGCGCCTCGTAGTCGTCAAGGTCTCGCTCCTGTTCAACCTCGCGGAATCGGGAGTTCCCGCTCCAGTTCACCTGCAGCGCATTCTTGCCCCAGACGGTGCCTTCCACGGTTTCGCCCACGACGGCGACGCCGTAGGGCAGGGTGACCACATCGATGACGCCCGGCACCTCACGCGCCGCGCTGTCCTGGACCTCCGCAGGCTGCTCGCCTTCCACGGGTGCGCGCAGCACCGAAGCGTAGACCATGCCCGGAATCTGGACATCGATACCGTACTCGGCCGATCCGTCGGTCTTGGCGGGTACGTCGATGCGAGGGACGTCCTTGCCCAGGTAGCGGTATTCACTCCGGGGCTTGTACTCGCTTTCGGGCACTTCCGGCAGGCTTTCGGGCACCTCGGCTGCAGCCGCGATATCTCCGTAGCTCAGGCCTTGCCCGCTGGCGGCGTGGACCACCCGGCCGGGTTCGGTTGACAGCTCTTCCACCGGTACCGCCAACTGCGCCGCGGCGGCATCCAGCAGGAACTTGCGGGCCTGCGCGCCGGCCTGGCGCATGGCGTTGAAATAACCTCGAAGCGCCGCACTGCCGGCGGTGTACAGGATGGGAAACCCATAGTATCCGAACTCCACCGGGTTGCCGTAGGCCGGGTCGTGGCGGCGCACCGTTTCCACCCGCACCCTTTGCCAGTCGGCATCCATCTCCTCCGCCAGCACCAGGGGAACGGAGGTCATGGATCCCTGTCCCATTTCGGTGGCGCCGAATTGGATGGTGATCCAGTCATCGGCGCCGATGCTGACCCAGGCATTGGGGGTGACGGCGTCATTGACGGCTGGGACGCTCGTGGGGGCGGAGGAATCGCCCTGTGTCATGTCGCAGGCACTGATGACGCCCGTAGCGCCCACGGCCAGGGTGATGCCCGCGCCCTGCATGAATTCGCGCCGCGTCGTCGGCATGACGCTTGTGGAGTGCTCACGCTTCATACGCCCACCTCCTGCGCGGCGCTTCAATCGAATCGGGCAATTGCGGTACCATTGAATGGGAATCGGAACAATTACTTGAGTAGATTACCGGGAGTAGGAATCATGCCGTCGTTCAGGACAATACTATCAGGCTTGACAACGCTCGTGATGGGCGTCGCGCTTCATACCCCTGCCGGCGCCGATACCATCGCGGTCATCGGAACGGGCAACGTTGCCGGTGCCCTGGGGACCGAGTTCGCCGCCCAGGGGCACGACATCGTATACGGTTCCCGGGAGCCTGACAGGGAAGACGTGGCGGAACTGGTCGAACGTACCGGGGGCAACGCTTCGGCCACGACCCAGGCCGAAGCGGTGGTTGGAGCCGACATGGTCGTGCTGGCTGTTCCTGGCGAGGTCGCCGCGGAAGTTGCGGGCAGCCTCGGTGACTTGTCGGGGAAAATCATCATTGATCCGACGAACCGGATCACCAGGGGGGACGATGGCTTCATGCACTACACGGTGGAGACGTCCAACGCCGAGCTGATTCAGGCCGCGGCGCCCGGGGCCAGCGTGGTCAAGGCGTTCAATGCGCTGAGTTACATGACCATGATCGAACCGGGTGGACCGGTGAC
Source organism: Candidatus Rariloculaceae bacterium (assembly GCA_965221035.1). Classification (GTDB taxonomy): domain Bacteria; phylum Pseudomonadota; class Gammaproteobacteria; order Steroidobacterales; family Rariloculaceae; genus UBA6522. Next base: position 745,954 of record OZ244860.1, on the reverse strand, counting down.
CATCCCGCTGGTGGGCGATGACGCCGACGCTAAGGCGCGGGTAGCGGTCTTGGTGGAAGGCATGGGACTGGAAGCCCTGGACGTGGGACCGCTGAGCGCCGCCCACATCGTCGAGGGCATGCTGGCCATCTGGATCAATGCGCGAGCCGCCGGCACGCCGTTCGATTATTACTTCCGTCGCCCGTCGGAGGACTGATTTGCTGATGGTCAGTCGATTCTGACCACGGTTCGGCCGGTAACGGAACCGGCAAGGAACTCGTCGAAACACTTCGGCAGCTCGGGGAGCCGCACTTCGCGGGTGTTGATGGCATCCAGGTGCCGCGGGCGCAGATCCGTTGCCAGGCGTTCCCATACGCGTTGCCGAAGCTTCGGTTCCACCTCCATGTTGACGCCGATCAGGCTCACGCTGCGCAGGATGAACGGCATGACCGTGGTGGAGAGCCCGGCGTCCGCCGCAAGGCCGATGCTGGCGATGTTGCCCCAGGGCCGCACGGTGCGGGTCAGCCAGCCGAGAGTCTCGCCGCCCAGGTTGTCCACGGCGCCACCCCACAGGCCGCGCCCGAGGGGCTTGGTCACTGGTTCGATCTCCCGGCGGTCAATGACCTCTGTGGCCCCCAACGAACTCAGGTAGCCGCGCCGGTCGGTCTTGCCGGTCATCGCCGTCACTTCGTAGCCGCGCCCGGCAAGCAGGTCGATGGCGATGGTGCCGACGCCGCCGGTGGCTCCGGTCACGATCATGGGACCCAATTCGGGCCGCTGGTCATTGCGTTCAAGACGGTGTATCGCCAGCGCCGCGGTGAAGCCTGCGGTCCCGATGGCCATGGCGCGCCGGGTGCCGATGCCCTCGGGCAGACGGACCACTTGACCGCTGTCGACCCGCGCGTATCGGGAGTAGCCGCCGTCGCGGCTTTCCGAAAGCCCGCCCCCGAGCACGACCACCCTGTCTCCGGGGCGGCAATGTCCGTCCGCGCATTCCAGCACTTCGCCGGCGAGATCGATACCGCCCACCAACGGAAATTTCCGTGCGATGGGCGCGGAGCCGGTGGCGGCGAGCGCGTCCTTGTAATTGATGCCGCTGTACTCGACGCGTATCAGCACGTTACCCGGCGACAGGTCGTCCAGCGTGAGTTCTTCCAATTCGGTCCGTACGACGCCGTCGCGACGGTGAATGCGAAGTGCAGTGAAACGTTCTGACATGGGTTCGCGGAGCTGGCCGGGGGCGACCATGGGTTGGCGAGGGAGTATGGTAGCCTAAATCGCGTGACCGCCCACGCCGAAGCGCTGTCGCCTGGCCTCCTGACGGTCGATCTGGATGCGTTGGCGAACAACTACCAAGTCCTGCGCAAGGCGGCGGCGGGCTCGTCCTGCGGCGCCGTGGTAAAGGCCAATGCCTATGGCCTGGGAGTCGGGCCGGTCGCGGACCGGTTGTGGAACGAGGGTTGCCGGGATTTTTTCGTCGCCACGGCGGGGGAGGGAGTCGAGTTGCGTGCGCTGCTGCCGGGCGCGCGCATCCACGTGTTCGAGGGTGTGCGCCCGGGCGCGGCGGCGCCGCTGATCGACGCGGGACTGGTACCTATACTGAACTCCATCGCGCAGATTCGGTACTGGCGCACGTTGAAACCCGGCCATCCGGCCGCGATCCATCTGGATACCGGCATGTCGCGGCTGGGACTGACGGACGGGGAGGTGCGCGAAGTCAGGCGGACCGGGTTGCTGAACGGTATGGAACTACGGTTCGCGATGACGCACCTGGCCTGCGCGGACGTGCCGTCCGATCCCTTGAATGCGCGGCAAGTGGGAGATTTCGCCGACTTGCTCGGGCACCTGCCTCGGGTCGAAACGTCCATTGGCGCCTCGGCGGGAACATTGCTCGGTCCGGACTACCAAGGCGATCTCGTGCGTCCCGGGATCGCGCTGTACGGCGGAAGCCCGTTCGGGGTCGGTGAGGACCCGTTCGCCGGTGGAGGCAGCCCGCTGGAACCGGTGGCCACCCTTGAAGGCATTGTCCTGCAAACCAGCACGGTCGCGCGAACGCGGACGGTAGGATACGGCGCGACCCACACCGCGCGGCCCGGTGCCCGGCTCGCGACCGTGGGCGTCGGTTATGCGGACGGTTACCCGCGCTCGCTTGGCAATCGAGGAGTCGCCTTCGTTGGCGGCACAGAGGTCCCGGTGGTGGGCCGCATCTCCATGGATCTCATGACGCTCGACGTCAGCGCGCTCGGTCGGGGGGCGCCGCAGCCGGGCGATTCGGTCGAACTCCTCGGCCGTAACGTACGCCTGGACGATCTCGCCCGCGCGGCCGGCACGATCGGGTACGAAGTACTGACGCGGCTCGGGACCCGCTGGCGGCGTCGCTATCTGCCGTAACGGCGTGCCACCATTTGCGCCAGCGCGACAGCGCGGCCGTCCGGGTCGGTCACGAGGCCCTCACGGTAGTGAAGCAGTTCAAGCTCGGCGCCGGACTCGCGAAGCTCGCCCGGCGTCACGCGGAACCGGGGATTTTGAGGCCCCGCTACCTGGAGGTGGGTCCGCAGGTGCATCTCTGCGATGAGATAGCCGCCGGGCTTGAGCGCGAGAGGTATGGCTCCGGCAAGTCGGAGGTCGGTGTAGCGAATCAGGAGCGCCAGGTCGTAGTGCCTGTTCCCGAATTCATCCGGGGCGTCCGCAACAGTCTCCAGATCCTGCTGCGTGCAATGGACAGCCAGTCGTTCCGCATCCGCGGCAGTTCGAAGCCGCTCCAGTGCGACCTTGGAAATATCCACGGCGTCCACCCGCCAGCCGCGCCGGGCCAGAAACAGCGTGTTCCGCCCGCGTCCGCAGGCGAAATCGATCGCCCTCGGCGCCTTGTCGGCCACGTCCAGGTGGTCGATCCAATCCGTCAGCAAGGCGCTTGGGTGCGTGCGTTCCTCGTAGGCACCGCGCAGGTAGCGGGCGTCCCACCTGTCCTTGTCCGCCTGGCTCAAATCGACTCCCGGGCCGTGGGCGCCGGGCCCTCAGCCAATCTCACCTGGAAGCCGCCATCTTGCCACAATCCCGGAATCTCCCCGCCGCCGAAGGAGGTTGCAACGGAGCGGTGGTCCGGCTAGCCTGAGCATCGTCCGCCCTGAATACCTCACGTTCAGGGCGGTCATGGAATATTCGAACTGGAGTGAAGGCCGTCATGGAACTTGCCGACAACAAGTGCATCCCCTGCAGGGGCGGTGTGCCGCCGATGGAGATGGATCGCGCGCGCGAATTGCTGACGAAACTGGACAAGGGCTGGGCGCTCAACGCGGCAGGCCATCTGGAACGCCAGTACGGCTTCGGCGACTTTGTCGAGGCGATGGACTTCGCCAACCGGGTCACGGAGATCGCCGAGGAGGAGAACCACCACCCGGATCTGCACATCGCCTGGGCCAGGTGCGTGGTGGAAATCTGGACGCACAAGATTCAGGGCCTGACCGAGAGCGACTTCTTCTTCGCCGCCAAGGCCGACAGGGCCTTCAGGGACGGTTCCGCAGCTTCCTCGCCCGGCGCCTAGCGGCCGGCGCCATGCCCAATATATTGACGTTTCGTGCACCTTTGGAGTTGGACCTGAGCGCCTGACTGGGTGATTCTTGGTGCGGTGGCGTGACGGCTCGGGCGTTCAGTGCCCGTGCGGCGATGAACGCACGTCGCTGCGGTCGACTGCTGGCGCCGCAACGGGCGCTTGCGGACAATTCACTTGATGAAGGGGTGTGCGGGAAAATGTTAGGCGTGATCTTGCTGGACTCGGTGTGCAGGGAAGTGGCAATGGCATGGAGTCAAGGCGGAACCGGAACTGCCAGTCTGATTCCGAAAGAACTTGACGAAACGGACGAACGGGCTTACCGCAGGCTCGTGGACGACGCCCTGCGATACAAGGTCAACCGTAAAATCATCAACCGCAAGCCTGCCCATGCCGTCTACGTGTTGCGCAGGTTCTTCGAGTGCGCCCGGAACGACGTCAGGATCTACACCGGTCGGCTGTCACGGTCCATCGGCAACGTGCGCGCCTACGCCGACCCGGAGATCGTGGCAGCGGCAGTCGAATTCCTGCGCCGGGAAGAGTCCCGTCTTTCGATAGTCATCCTGGGCGCACCCGACGTGGACCCCGGTCAACCACTCGAATCCCACCCGCTGCTGGCGGCCATATCGGAAGCCGAGGGCATCAGGGGAACGGTATGCGTTTCGCGCGGAGACCTCCGCGAGTGGAAGGATTTCCCGTACCACTTCATCATCATGGACCGCGAAGCGGTGCGAATCGAGTTCGACGGCAACAGCGTCGACGCGGCCCTGAGGTTCGGCGACGCCCATTTCGTCAGCAGGCTCGTGCGGATATACGACGAGTTCGAGCAGAACGGTTCATCGCTGTTGCGCATGGACCCTGACGGAACGGGCCGGCGGTTGCCCGACGGTTCCGCGACCCGGGCGTGCTGACCGGCCCGGGTCGCACTTCAAGACACATCGGCCGCGCCGTGTAGCAGATTGCCGCGTGGCAGAAAACCGTTATCGAATCGCTTCCAGCGCCGTACGGAGCATCGGCACCAGGTGCTGACTGGCTTCGGTGATCTGCTCGATCTTGATCTGTTCGGCTTCACCGGGGGAAGGCTGCAGCGGCAGTCCCTGGGCCACCGACTCTGCAATGAGCCCCGGATCGTCCAGCGCCGAAGTGATCGCGGCGCGTAGCTGAGAGGTCGCGGTGGGGTCCAGGCCCGGTGGACCGAAGAATCCGCGGCGCATGTCCAGCATGTTCACGATGGCCTGAACGGCTTCCCTCGACGCGCCGTCCACCAGTTCCAGCGCGGTGGGTACATCCGGATAGTCCGCGTACCGGTCCTGGCCGAGGGTGAGTATCGGTACCTCGTCGCCGGCTTCGATCACCGCCTGGGACGCCGACCAGCCCGTGATGTGGCCATCGCCATCGCCCCGGATCACGGCAAGCGCCGTGTCGGCGTTGCCGTCGTAACCGCTGATCACCTTCAAGGGGATGTCCAGCACGTCCGCCAGCACGGCCATGGAATAGAAGTCCTCGTCCGTGCCCTGGGAAGGAAACACGAACGGCCGGCCCAGCGCCCTGGCATCCTGGACGCTGGTGATCCCGGACCCCGCACCGACGGTGAGCACCCGCGGCTCCGTGGCGGCGCGGCCCAGATATACGAAACGGGTGGCGTCAAACCTGGCGGCTTCGCTGCCGGCAAGCTGGGACAGGATCAGCGTGGTGACGCTGGTGAAGGCGATGGTCCTGCCGTCCGGTTCGGCGAACCAGAGCGCGTTGGCTCCGCGGATGCCGCCGCCTCCGGTCATGATTCGCACGCGAACCTCCCGGGCGCCGGCGTGGCGGGCGATGTAGGGGGCGATCATGCGCGCGTAGCGGGTCATCATGCCGCCGGCGCTGTTCGGACTCAGCAGCGTCACGATCTCGCCGCGCACGCCGTCCGCGTGGGCGTTCGTGCCGCCGCCGGCGATGGCCGCGAAAAGGATCAACAGCAAGCCGGTCGCAGGTGATCGCATGGGCCGGATTATAGCTCCGCGCTCAACGCGGCTCGAACAGCGGCGCGAGGATCCCGTGGTACATCTGCAGACGCAGTCCGACCGCGAACAGCAGATACAGCACCAGCGTGCAGAGGCTTGCGACGGTCACGGCCTTCACCGGCGAGAAATGCCGGGTGGCGACGAAGTATCCGGTGGTGAACAGGAATGCCGCCACAACGGGTCCCAGGACCAGGATCAGCCCCACGAACGCGGCCAGGAAACCGACGGCCCGCAATTCGCGCGGGAAAGTGGCGGGCGCCTGCCCGGACTTCGGCTTGTCCTGGGTTTCCGAGGCGACGCCCCCCGTCAGCGACGACAGCATGTCGAGCTGGAATTCCGCGCTGCCGGGTCGGTTCTGAACCACGATCTGGACCAGCAGGAACCCCAGTCCCAGCAGGGCGATCGGCACCGGTACGAGCCGGGCGTTCGGTCCCAGATCAAGCGTCAGCAGCAGGTAGGCGGCGAACACCGCGACCAGCAGTCCCGCGATCACGTTTTCCTGCGCCGTGCGCCTCACGGCGCACCCCCCGCGGCCGCGGCCTTGCGGCGTCGATGGCGACGGATGAAGGGCAGGGCCGTGGTCACGACGATGAAGGCCAGCATGGCGGCCGTGATCGGGCGGGTGAACAGGAAATACTCACCGTACAGGCCGAGCGAGATGTGGAGATTTCGCTCGATCATCTCCGCCAGGACCATGCCGATCACGAAATTTGCACGCGAATACCTGTACTTGTCCATCAGGTAGCCGATGATGCCGAATACGGCGGCGACCACGATGTCTTCGACCAATCCCCGGGTGGCGAATGCGCCCAGCAGGCATACCGACAGCACCAGCGGGATCATGACGTTGGGGTTGAGTGCCGGCAGCCGGGCCAGCCGGGACGAGATGGCCAGCCCGATCAGCGCCGTCAGCAGGTTGGCGATCACCACGATCCAGACCATGCTGAACACCAGATCCAGTTCACTGGTCAGCATGCGCGGGCCCGGGACGATGCCCATGGCCAGAAAGGCCACCAGCAGGATGGCCATGCTTTCTCCGCCTGGGATGCCGAACGCGAGGGTCGGCATGAGGCCGCCGCCTTCGTTGGCCCCCAGGGTCGCGTCCGGGGCGATGACGCCCTCTACGGCACCCTTGCCGAATCGCTCGGGAGTCCGCGAGGTCTGCGCCGCCTGCGCGTAGGCGGCGATTCCGCCGACACTGGCGCCCACGCCCGGCAGCACGCCCACCCACAGGCCCAGCAGGCTGGATCGAAGCACCAGCCCCCAATGCCGGAAGGTGTCCTTCACGCCGTCGAGCACCGTGCTGCGTTGTTCGCCGCGGACGCGGTCGACCATGGCGCCGCCCTTGACATAAAGGCGCAGCATCTCCGCCACGGCGAACAGTCCGATCATCGCCACCGGAAACGAGATGCCGTCCAGCAGGTAGACGTTTCCGAACCAGAACCGGGGCGTGCCGCTCACCGGGTCCATGCCCACGAAGGCCACCATGATGCCCAGGCAGGTGGCCACCAGGCCCTTGAGCAGGGAGCCTTCGCTGAAAGTGGCGATGATGGTCAGTCCCCAGATTGCCATCAGCAGGTATTCGCTCGGGCCCAGCGCCAGCATGACGGGGCGAACGATCGGGATGCTGAAGGCCAGGAACACCGCGCCCATGAGGCCGCCCAGCAGCGCTGCCGTGGCGGAGGCGCCCAGCGCCCGGGCTGCATGGCCCTGCCGGGTCATGGGGTGGCCGTCGAATACCAGCGCCAGGCTCTTGGCGGCGCCCGGCACCTTGAACAGGATGCTGGTCACCGAGCCTCCCCAGATGGTGGCGATGTGGGCGCCCAGCAGCAGCGCCAGCGTCGCCGCCAGTTCATGCCCGTAGGTAAAGGGCAGCAGCAGGGCGAGGGCGACGATGCCGCCCAACCCGGGCAGGACGCCGATCACCAGACCGTAGCTGACGCCCATCAACATGAAGACCACCGCCTGGGGTGTGGCCAGCGCGGCGAGTCCGGAGACGATGGCTTCGAGCATGAACCGGTGCGGTCCGATCCGGCTATTCGATGACCTTGCCCAGCAGGGTGGTCACGTCGGTCTGGCAGCGGATCATCTGCCGGGGGAAGATGATGGTGATGGCGTCCACCGGGCAAATGGACTGGCACAGGCCGCAGTACCAGCATTCGTCGGGGTAGCGGACTTCGGGAAGGGTTTCGCGATCTTCGGGCTTCTTGTAGATCAGGTCGCCGGGGCAGATCCAGTCGCACAGGTCGCACTTCACGCAGGTTTCCGCGTCGATGCGGATCGGATTGTGCGCAGCCTGCGGGTCGGTCGCCGCAGGATTCCGGACTTTTCCTTCAGACGGCATCAGCGACCTCCATGCCGGGTTCACGGGTTTTCCCGCCGCTAGCACCGGTGTTGCGTGCGAACGCGGAAGACAGCGGTTCGGAGGCCGGCACCGTGCGGACGGCGGGACGGTCACCGGCCTTTCCGATGACAACGAATGCGCGCCAATTCTCATTGTCCGGTTTCGGGTAGTCCAGCCGGCGGTGCGACGATCCGGTGCGCGTCTCCTTTCGGGCCAGGGCCGACTCGGTCATCAGCTCGGCGTTGAGTCGGATGCTGGTGCTCTCGTGCACCCGCATGAGTTCATGCAGATCGTCGGCCTTGAGCCGTTGTTCATCGACCGCGAGCGCTTGCAGGGTCTGCAAGGCCAACCGCAGTCCCTTTTCGTTGCGGCGCACCCCCACGTAGTCTGTCACCGTCCGCCTGACCCGGTCCTCGAACGCCTTCCAGGTGATGCGCCGGGCTTCATCCACCCACATATGGGCCATTGCCCGGCGACGGATCGGTTCGGCGGCGTCGAGGTCGATGGCGGGACGTGGCCCGGAGTCTTTCCGAAGCAACGCCGCCACGCCTTCTCCGGCGATATGCCCCACCACCGAGGCCCCGGCAATCCCGCCGCTGACCGTGGCACAGTCGCCCGCGGCGAACAGTCCGCGGACCGAAGTCTGTCCGGATGTGTCGACCGCCAGCCCGCTGCCGCGGAAATAGACGCCGCTGCGGCGAATGCTGAGTTCCGATATGGAGACCTCCACCGGCTCCTCCCGAAAGTTCAGCTGTTTCTGCTCGTAGAAGGCGGGCATGGTGTAGCGGTCCACCTGCAGGGTGGCTTCCATGTGGTCCAGGACATCCTCGGGCAGGTGGCGGCAATCGGCAAAGATCGGGCCGTTGCCGAGCAGGTATTCGTTGATGACCGCGTCGGCGATCACCGCCCTGCGGGCATTCTCGCCCTTGTCGTCATACCTGAACATGAAGCGCTCGCCGCTCCGGTTGATGAAGTGAGCGCCCTCGCTGACCAGCGCGTTGAGTCCCTGGGCGGAAAACCCCTTGGGGGTGAGCGTGGTTTCGACAAACTCCATGTTCGCCAGCAGCGCGCCCGCCCGGTAGCCCATGGCCTGCGCGTCGCCCGTGTTGTAGGGGCAGTGCCAGCTGTCGAACGGCATCCCCGACGCGTTGAGGGAAATGCGGTTGACCTCGCCGGCCGCCAGCACCACCGCGCGGGCGCGCACCGCAAACCACGTCCCGGTGCGGAAGTTGAACGCCAATGCGCCGTAAACGCGCCCGTCGACCGCAAGCAGCTCTACCGCCATGGTGCGGGTCAGCACGGTGCCCTTGAGTTTTCGCACCTGCTGGCCGATGTGCTTCTTGAATTCGGTGCCGTCGAAGTTGATGTGGTAGGTGCCGGGAAGGCCGAATGACCGCAGCCTGTAGTAGTCGTTATGGCGCGGGTCCTTGAAGTCCACCCCGAAGCTCTCGATCCTGCGCAGGACCCTGGGCATCTCGTGGATCACTCGACCGGTCACCTCCATGTCGACGATGCCGTCGGTCAGTTCCGGAACGTGGCGGAGGAGAAACTCCGGCGTGTCCCACTCGGGGCCGGATTCCATTACGGTCAGGTAATGATCGACGCCGCAACCGACGCTGCCGCAGTGGTCCAGGACCTTGCCTTTCTCGCAGACCACCACGTCCAGTCCCGCCTCGAGGGCCGGGATGGCCGCCATGCAGCCCGCCACGCCGCCTCCGACCACCAGGACGTCCGTGTCAACTTGGGTCCAGCGTGCGGTCAAGGGTGCCTCCCTGGGGTGCGGGCCGAAATCGGGTTAGCCACAATACCCCAAGAGAAGGATTCGTCAACCGCATGCGCGCGCAACCTGTCATCAGCCTTCATGAGAGGTGTTCGGAATTGCAGGCACGTATGTTGAATCGTGTGGGCATCCTTGATGTTGCGTCTATGCAACTATAAATAATGTACTTGCCGAGTACCGGCCAGGGCCGTTAACCTAGGCCATGGTTTTCTTGTCCTGGTCAACAAGAGTCAATATGGGAGGAACGACATGAACCTGAAGCAGATCGCCTACGGATCTCTGGGCCTTGCGGGCAGTGTCCTGCTGTTGCCGACAAGTTCCGCGCTCGCGCAAGCGCAGTCCGCATCCGCCGCCGCTTTCCTGGAAGAAGTGGTGGTCACGGCGCGCCGGCGGGAGGAAAACCTGGAGGAACTGCCATTGTCCATCCAGGCCATCTCCGCGGACGCCATGCAGGCGCAGGGCATCTACAACATGGAGCAGATCAGCGACTTCGTTCCCAATGTCGTCCTGACCGAGGACCAGCGCAAGAACGATACGCGCATGTACATCCGCGGCATCGGCGGCGGATTTTCAAATCCCGCCCAGGTTTTCGGTGTGGGCATGTACATCGACGGCCACTACATGTCGGGCAGCCTGGGCGCGTTTCTGAGCACGCTTGACGTTGAACGGGTGGAGATCCTCCGCGGCCCGCAGGGCACCCTGTTCGGCAAGAACACCACCGGCGGCGCGATGAGCTGGGTCAGCGCCAAGCCTGCGCCGGAATTCGACTCCTACGTCACCGTGAGAGCCGGTGACTACGGCCAGCAGGATGTTCGGGCCATGGTCAACATCCCTCTCAGCGACAACGTCTTTTTCCGCGGCAACTACGCTTCGGAGATCAACGACGGCTACTACTACAACCGTTACTTCAATGAACCCACCGGCGGCACGGACCAGGAGAGCCTGGGCCTGGCGCTGCGCTGGGAATTGGGTGAGAACTGGACCATCGACGCACGCGCGGCACTGGCCAGGGACCGCGACGACAACCAGGGCGGCCAATGCCGGCCGCGACCGAATCAGCGCACCTACAACCTGTTGATCGGCGCCGCGGACGGTGGCACGCCGGGCAACCCCGGGACGTTCACTGGTCCGGATCTGGTCCTCGGTACCGCCGACGACGTGGTGTACAGGGGTCCGGGGCCGTTCACCGAGTACGGGCACGACCGCTGGGGCAGCGCCAATGATGACCGGTCGCTGCGGCCGCCTTCGGCCGGCGGGTCGTTGGTCGGCGGGTCGAACATGCGGGCCGACGCGCTGTATCCGGGAGCGGCCGCGACCCTGGCGAATTCCTGCTGGGATGACGCAAATTCTGGCGACGTCTATCAGACCTACCAGGACGCCATCACCTATTCGCACGTGGACAATGACATGTTCACGCTGGACGCGACCTGGGCGCCGGGCCAGTTTGGGGCGTTCGAGGACGCCACGCTGCAGATCAAGGGCGCCTGGCGGTATACGTCGTACAACTACTACCAGGATCGTGACTTCGGTCCCGGCATCATCGACCACATCGGCAACAATCCCAAGGGAAGTCGCGGAATCGCCCGCTGGACAGACGAATTCGAGCTGATTTTCAACGGCCAGCTCGGCGAGCGGACGAATGTCACCACCGGACTCTACTGGTTCGACGATCTCGCCCAGGCCGGCACGGGTGCGTGCCTGCGCGACTGGATCGCGGCCTGGGACCCGGATGCCGGCCCGATCAGTTCTGAAACGGGGGCGCCCGTCGGCACCATCAACGGCATGCACGACGATGACGTCATCTGCGATCCGGAGGGTGGCACGTTCTTCCACCGGCTTCCGGACAGCGTGGGTGACCGCCGCTCGGCGACGAACGCAGGGCGTACGACGGGGCTTTCTACCGCCCTCTACGCTCACGCGGTCTACTCCATGGCGGAGAACTGGGATCTGGCCGTGGGTGCGAGATGGATGCAGGACGACCGAGGCCAGGCGCATATCGAGTACCCCACTCAGCGCGGCACCTGCACGCACAACAATCCGGGTGACCCGTCCCCGCTGGGGTTCTGCGAAGCGGTTTACGTGATGAATCGCAGCACCATCATCGACAGCGGAATTCATGCCAATGTTGCGGCAAGTTTCAGTGAAGTGACCCCGACGGTCAGTCTTACCCGGCATCTGACTCCGGGCGGCACGCTGGAGAGCGGTATCGTCTACGCCACGATGTCCGAGGGCTATCTGACCGGCGCGTTCAACGACGAGATCAATCCGAACAATCCCGGATTCAGCCCGGACCAGCGCCAGAACGTGCTCGACATCATTCCCTACGGCCCCGAAAATGTCACCAATTACGAACTCGGTTTCAAGGGAACGTTGCTGGACGGGCGCCTGCGGATGGCGACGGCCGTCTTCTTCATGGACTACACCGACAAGCAGGAAGCCATCGAGGTGGATAACGGCGACGGTCGATTCGGTCCCGACCCGGCGGTGGAGTACACGCAGAACGCGGCCGATGTCGAGATCACGGGAATCGAGCTGGAACTGCGGGCGAGCCCGTGGACAGGCGGATTCGTCTCCCTGGACGTTGGCGTGCTCAATTCCGAGTACAGCAACTTCATGGTGCCCGATCTCGACAACATCGGCGGTCCGCTGGTGGACGTCTCCAATTCCTCCATCGCCAACCGGACGCCGGACTGGACCGTGACGGGCACGCTCGAGCATGCCTTCGAAATGGCCAACGGCGCCTTGGTAACGCCGCAGCTGGGCGTCTACACCCAGGCCGAATTCGAGTGGTTGAGCGGGTTGGATGCGGGCGAGCGGTCGCCGCACTGCCATCAGGACAGCTATGCGAAGTGGCGTACCCGCGTGACCTACGAACCGTCCGACGGAAGCTGGCAGGCCGCGCTCTACGGCAACAACATCACCGACGAGCGGATCCTCCTGCGTTGCGGCAACAACCGGGCCGGCACCTACAAGACGCTGCATCAGGCGCCCGCATGGTGGGGTGCGGAGTTCACGATGCGCTTCGGCGGCGGTTGAGTCTCGTGCCTGACTCGTCGCGGTGCCCATGACCGCGGAAGCCGAATCCGGTGCCCGGTGGCGATCCGGACCATGCGCAGCATAGTTCGGGTCGCCTTCGCGGCTTTTGCCGCCACGGGTGCCGTCGCACAGGAAAACCAGGGGATCGATCCCGCCTGGCTGTTCGTGCCCCAGGAGGTCACCGGCGAGGAGATGGTTCTGGTCGAGCCGGTCATGGGCTCGGAACTCCCCGTGGAACTCCGGTTCGTGGAACTCCTGGACGGCGTCTACGCGCCCATCGGAATCAGAAAACCGGCTGGCGAAGGTCCGTTTCCGACCGTTGTCTTCGCCCACATGAACGGCGGTTACGGCTTGCGCTGGATCCGTGAATGGACCCAGTACGGCAGCGGTACCCTGGAGGCCTTTCTCGATGCCGGATATGCAGTGGTCTGGATGCGCTACCGGGCCGAAGTCGATACGCCCTACGGCACCGAACTCACCGTGCGGGAGTTTCAGGGACGGGACCGCTGGAGCCGCGGCCCGCTGGAGTACGAGGATGCCATCGAGATTGTCGATTACGTGAAGGATCTGCCGTACGTGGACGGGGATCGCGTAGGCTGGCTCGGAGTCAGCCATGGCGGGGAAATGCTCTTCAAGGTGGCGTCGGAGTACCAGGGGCTGCGGGCGGGGGTGGCAAGCGAACCCGCCGCCATGGACTACCTGGCCAGTCTGTCGCCGGATCCCGATGCGCCGCCCGAACCGCCGCAACCCGAGACCATGGGAGCCAATACGCCCGAGATGCAGGATGAGGCCGTGCAGGCGCTGCGGGGCCGGATCGACCGGCAGCGGGCGATGGCGCGGATCGAGCGGATCGAGATGCCCATATTCGTGGTCGGCCGGGACCGGGACCACAACCAGGCGACCTTCAGGCTTTCCTACGAGCTGATGCGGGAGGCCGGCAAGAGCGCGCAGTGGCGTTCCTACGACCATGACCGTCACGGGTTCATTTTCGTGCAGCGTAATGCGGACGGTGCCTACCAACCGGACGCCCTGCAGCGGGCTGCGGTGGCGGAGGCCATCGCGTTCTTCGATCAGCACATGAACGCCCGCTAGAGGCGGTTGATCCTGACCGACATCGGAGACTGACGGTGTTCTATTCCTGTGCTCCGGGTGCGGTCGGTACGGTCGAGGCCAGCCGTGAACCTGGCGAGCGGAAACGGACTCGAACCCTGACCGTGGACCTCCACTGCCACATGTACGTTCCCTCCGCCGCCGACGCGGTGGCGGGCGCATTCGACATGGAGACCGACGGGTTGCACCGCTTCTCCAACGACGCGACGCGGCAGGTCAATGCCCGCCAGGCCGAGACCATTCACGAACAGCTCACCAACGTGGAACGGCGGTTGGCGGACATGGACCGGATGGGAGTGGACGTGCAGGCGGTTTCGCCCGTTCCGCTGCAGTACTACCATGCGCTGCCGCCGGATCTGGGCCGAACGGCGACGCGCCTCATCAACGACGAGATCGCCGACGTCGCCTCAGCGCATCCGGACCGCTTTGTCGGCCTGGGTGGGCTGCCCATGCAGGATCCCCAAATGGCCGTCGCGGAACTTGAAAGGGTGATGGGCGATCTGGGGTTCAAGGGCATCGAACTGTGCACGAACGTGAACGGTGAGGAACTTTCCGACGAGCGCTTTCGGTCCGTTTTCGCCAGGGCCGAGGAGCTCGGCGCGCTGATCTTCCTCCACCCGAACGGTTTTTCCGATGGCGCACGTCTATCGGATCATTATTTCATCAACGTCATCGGCAACCCGCTGGATTCCACGGTGGCCGTAAGCCACCTGATCTTCGGCGGCGTTCTCGACCGGTTCCCGGGCCTCAAGATCTGCGTAGCCCACGGCGGCGGTTTCCTGCCGGCGTATTCCGGTCGGTTCGACCACGCGCACGCTGCCCGGGAGGATTGCCGGCGTTGCATCGAGAAGCCGCCCGGCCATTACCTGAGGCGGTTGTATTTTGATACGGTGGTCTTTACCGAGCACCAGTTGGAGTATCTGGCGGGCCTCTACGGCAGCGACAAACTCGTGCTCGGCACGGATTACCCCTTCGACATGGGCATGGTTGACCCGGTGGGCTTTGTTGAAGGCGCGGCTGCGCTGACCGATGCCGACAAGGAAGCCATTGTGGGCGGCAATGCGGCGCGCCTGCTGGGAATCGAAGTACGGCGGTAGGATCATGGATGTTCGCAACTCCATTGACGAAAGCCCGATCACCTCGCTTCAACTTCTCGTGATCGGCCTGTGTTTCTTCATCAACATGCTGGATGGCATGGACGTGCTGGCGATTTCTCTGGCGGCACCCGTGCTTTCGCAGGACTGGCAGATTCCCGCGACCCAGCTGGGTCAGGTATTCAGCGCGGCCCTGTTCGGCATGGCCCTGGGCTCGATCTTTCTGGCTCCGTTGGCCGATCTGATCGGCCGGCGAAAACTGATCATGCTTTGCCTGTCCGTCATCACGGTTGGCATGATTGCGACGGCATTCGCGCAAACCGTGCCCCAACTCTACCTGCTTCGATTCGCCACGGGACTCGGGGTGGGCGGAATCCTCGCCAGCATGGCCACGATGGCCGCCGAGTTCTCGCCCCGGCGGCGACGCAACCTGGTGGTCACCTTTGTCCAGGCCGGCTATCCGGTGGGGGCCGCCGTACTCGGCATCGTCGTCGTCGAGGGCCAGATGCTGCCGACCTTCGGCTGGCAGTCGGTATTCCTGTTGGCCGGCATTCTCACCGCCGCCGTGCTCCCCGTGGTGGCATTCTGGATGCCCGAGTCGCTGGAGTTCCTTCTGAGGCGCCAGCCGCCCGGGGCCCTGGACGACGTAAATCGGATTCTTCGTCGCATGGGGCACGAAACCATCGACGAGTTGCCCGCACTGCCGCAATCGCGGCAGACGCAGGGCGGCCTCGCCGACATGCGGTCCGGCATCGCGGCGCTGTTTTCGGCAGAACACCGCCGGTCGACCCTGCTGCTGTGGGTGGCCTTCTTCGCCTCGTTCGGCACGCTCTATTTCCTGCTAAGCTGGGTGCCGCAGTTGGGCCGCAATGCCGGATTGCCGCTGGATCGCGCCATCTACGCCAGCGTGGTGCTGAACTTGAGCGCCTTCCTGGGCATGATTTCGCTGGGGTATCTGGCCGACCGATTTGGTTTGAAGCACATCATCATCGCCTGGCTTGCGCTCGCGGCCGTGCTCATGTGGGGTTTCGAGGCGTTCGCCTCGCCCCTGATGATCATGGTGGCCATCGGACTCATCGGCTTCACCATGGAAGGTGGGTTCATCGGCATCTACGTGGCCGCGGCGCGTATCTATCCCACGCTCATTCGCAATACGGGAGTCGGCTGGGCCATCGGTGCGGGCCGCACCGGTGCGATCATCGGTCCCATTTTCGCCGGCTGGCTTGTGGCCAGCGGGCTGGGCATGGGCGAGAGCTTTCAGGTGTTCGCCATCCCGCTGGTGCTCGCTGCGGTCGCCATCTACCTGTTGCGCGCGAAGGAACTGCTGCCCGAAAAACGCCAGGGCCCGTCATGACTTTACCCGAGACGGCGGGGCTGGTCCCTAGGCTGAACTTCCCGAGTCGATCCGAGCTAACGTATTGATTTTTCGGGGCAGCACGGATTTTCAGCGGTTCGTTACTGGGTACACTATTGTAGCCGCACGCCGAGCAGCCGGAAGGCTTCGCGCTGCAGTTCGGTGGGCCGGGCCAGGAGATCGAACGGTTGGGCGCCGGGCAGACGGGGTACCACGCGGTTCTGGGTGACGGTGGCGAGATCCCGAAGCAGGGTGCGGAAGCTGTGCACGGGCCGCCCGTCGTCGGTGCGTTTGCGCGCCGCCTTGCGTTGGGCGGATTCCGACACCCGGGCGGGCGCCACGACGGACGCTCGGGCGGCTTCTGCGGCGGCCGGGTCCTGGTCGTCGAACAGCAGCGGGGCCAGCCGCTCCCGCATGTGCCATTCCACGTAGTAGGCCAGCATGCACAGCAGCACGTGGGCGCGCACCCGTTGCTCGGTGCGGTGGAACACCGGGCGCACCTTCAGGTCCACGCTCTTCAGACTGCGGAAGGCGCGCTCCACCGCGCTCAGGCGCTTGTAGGCGCGCACCGTGGCCTGGGCGTCCAGTTCGGCCTCGGCCAAGCTGGTGCGGATGACGTACAACCCGTCCAGCGCCGCCTCCGCGGCGATGGACTCGGCGTTTCTGGCGTAGCCGAAGAACCCGTTCTCGTCGATCGACCACTCGAAGTGCTTGGCTACCTTGTACTGGCCGATGACCTTGCCGACCCGCTCCCCGATCTTGTCCTCGCCCTCAAGGCGCCGTTTCTTGCGCCGCGTGGCCGCCGCGATGGGCGCCAGCAGCTTCTCCGTGGCGTCGAGCAGTTCCGCGCGCTTGCGCGCCCGCTCGGCCGCCAGCAGCGGATTGCGGCACACCATGAGCCGCTCGCCGGGGTAGGCGTCGCTGCGCACCTCCACCAGGTCCCTCTCGTCGAACAGCGACAACTGCACCGCCCCGGACTCCACCAGCTTGCGGATCGCAGGCCCTCGCAACGCGCCGATCCAGTCAAGGCCCGCCGGCTTGACCTCCTCGCGTATTCTCGCCTCGGTCAACATGCCCCGGTCGCCCACCAGCACCACCTTCGACAGCCCGAAGCGCTCGCGCAGCTTCTCGATCTGAGCGCCCACGGTCATCGGATCGGCGGTGTTGCCGGGGAACACCTCCACGGCCACGGGCCGCCCTTCGGCGTCGCACAAGAGGCCGAACTCGATCTGCAACTTGCCCCGCTTGCCGTCGCGCGAATGGCCCCGCTTGGCCAGCGGGCACCGGCGCCCTTCAAGGTACGCCGAGGTCAGGTCGTAGAGCACCAGCGCGCCTTCCTCAAGGTGGCGCTTCGCCAGGGCCCGCTCGATGCGGTCCTGGCGCCCGAGCAGCCAGTCCATGGCCGCGTACAGATCGTCCTCGTCCAACCGACCCAGCCCCAGCGTCTCGGCCAGCGTGTCGGTCGCGGTGGCCTCGGCCAGCCCCCGCGCGGTGGCGAGCTTGGAACCGGGCTGAAGCACCCGGGCGACGATCATCGCCACCGCGCGGTCGCGTTCGGGCGAGCGTTGCCGGGCGATGAGCCGCTGCAGGCGCAACCGCTTGAGCGTGCCGAGCACGGCGGCGACCGCCCCGTGGGGGCGGGAGCGCTCGATGTCGAAGGCCTCCTGCAGCCGCGCCACGGCGGCGCCGCCCTTGAGCAGCACGCGCAAGCCCTCGATCAGGGCTGGGGGCCATTTGGAGAGATTGGCCAGGGTGCGTTTCTTGACCTTGCCGTTGAGTCGGTAGGACTCGCGCAGCAACACGGCGGGCGGGGAGTTGCGGTTGGGCACGGACTCGATATACATGGCTACTGATATTAGCCATATATATCCGTTATGTCAATGACCATATGCGGCCATGAGCGATTATTACATGGCTACACATTCCCCCTTGGAAGGCCACACAAACCCCGCCATATCAAACGCTTGGCCAATAAATCCATGGAGAATCAGGGGGAACTTCCGCCTAGGGCTCCTGCCGGGCCCCCAAGTACCTAATACACCTCGACCATGCACCTCGGGGTGGTGCGCACGCCGCGGCGCACCTGGCTCATCTGCCAGTCGGCAGGGTCCACATTGGCCAGGGATTTCTTGACGGTGAAGTACCCGTCGCCCACGCCATGCCGCGCCATGGACTGGAACAGCCCGCTCTGCATTCCGGCCAGCCCGCAGATGTACAGCAATGTACGCGGATTGGAGAGCACGGGACCGAAGAAATCCATCTGTTCGTCCATCAGGTGGTGCACGTACTGGCCGCGGCGACCGTCCGGGCGTGTCTCCCGACTGATCGCCGTGTGGTAATGAAAGTTGGAATGCTCGGCGGCCAGTTCCGTGAACAGGTCGTCGTAGATGAGATCGGTGGTATAGGGCGCACCCATGACCAGGTGAATCTGACTGGTGACGGGGTTGCGCCGCAGCAGTTCCATCGCCATGCCGCGAAACGGCGCGATGCCCGTGCCCGTGGCGACGAAGACATAGTCGTGACGCTCCCGCGAACCGGGTTCAGGCAGCAGGAATCGTTTGCCGTTGGGTCCGGAAATCAGGATCGGATCGCCTGGCCCGAGGTCGCACATGTAGTTGCTGCAGACGCCGAGGAAGAGGCCGTGATCGCGCGGGTCGTCGCCTTTCTTCTGAGGGTACCGCTCGTCGATGACCCGCTTGGTCGTGGTCGAGATCACGCAACCGGCACCGTCCTCGCCGTCATCGGGGGAGGCGATGGAGTACAGGCGTACCTTGTGCGGTTTGCCCGCTTCATCCACCCCTGGCGCGAGGACGCCAAACGCCTGGCCCACAAGGCATTGCCCTTCCAGGGGCGTGCCGCTGACGTCGATGGCGGTGTGCCGGACAAAGCTTGCCGACTTGCCTTTCAGGCACGAATCGTTGGAGACGATGCGGCCGGTGACGGGTTCCCTGACGGACGCAAGCCCCAGCGGGGCATCGGGCAGC
Source organism: Candidatus Rariloculaceae bacterium (assembly GCA_965221035.1). Lineage (GTDB taxonomy): Bacteria > Pseudomonadota > Gammaproteobacteria > Steroidobacterales > Rariloculaceae > UBA6522. Next base: position 726,717 of record OZ244860.1, on the reverse strand, counting down.
GTGGGCGCATGCGAGTCTACGTTGGCGGACATGTGGGGGACCTGGGCGGAGGACGGCGAATTGTAACAGCATGCCCTGGGTGTAGCCATGCCAGCGGGACACCAGCGGGATGCCAGCGGGACGCCAGCGGGATGCCAGCGGGACGCCTGGCAATACCGGCGCGGATTCGCCTTGACCCAGGCATCGGAGCGGGTCCGTGTAATTTCGGCGGGATACGCGTATGCTCGCCCCGTTTCGTTGAATCAGGCGGTATCGGAAGGGTGAGCGTTACCAGGGCAGCCGGCGGCTGGCCACCGCAGTCCAGCTATTCCCGGGAGGAACTGCTGCTCTCGGGGAGGGAAGGTATTTTCGGCGAGGGGAATGCCCGGCTTCCCTTGCCGAACATGTTGATGTTCGACCGCATCACGCACATTGACGACACTGGCGGCAAGTACGGGAAGGGCGAGATAGTCGCCGAGCTCGACGTGCTTCCGGACCTCTGGTTCTTCGACTGCCATTTCACCGGCGATCCGGTCATGCCGGGCTGCCTGGGGCTGGACGCCATGTGGCAATTGGTGGGGTTCTGGATGGCCTGGACCGGAGCCCAGGGCCGCGGCAGGGCCCTGGGCGTGGGCCAGGTGAAGTTTCAGGGACAGGTCCTGCCGACCCACACGCTGGTTCGCTATCGCCTGGAGATCAAGCGGCTCATCAGGCGCAAGCTCGTCATGGGCCTGGGCGACGGCGTCATGAGCGTGGATGGCCGAACCATCTACCGGGCCACCAACCTGCGTGTCGGACTGTTCACGTCAACGGAAGGATTCTGATCGCCCCGTCGGATCACCCTGCTATTATCATGCGACGTTTCGGATCGCCCCGATAGCTCAGCCGGATAGAGCGTCCGCCTCCTAAGCGGAAGGTCAGAGGTTCGAATCCTCTTCGGGGCGCCAGGGACATGGGGCGCTATCCGGGTACACGCGGCGTTCAGGCACTACCGTTGAAGTAGGCCTTGAAGGACGCCACAACCCGATCGACATCGGCATCCCGGATGTCCAGGTGCATGACGAGACGCATCCTCTTGCGTACGCGGACCAGAATGCCCCGACCCCGCAGATGCTCGGTGATCTCGCGCGGGTCGATGCCGCCCAGCTCGACAAAGACCATGTTGGTCTGGGTATCGGCATGATCGACGGTGATTTCGTCGATTTCTCTAAGGCCACGGGCCAGTTTCGCTGCCCTCTCGTGATCGTCCTGCAGTCGCTGGACGTTGTTTTCGATGGCGTAGAGTCCCGCGGCCGCGAGGATGCCGGCCTGGCGCATTCCGCCGCCCAGTTTCTTGCGCCAGCGCCGGGCTTCGCGGATCTGGTCCTTGCTGGCGCACAGCAGGGATCCCACGGGCGCCCCGAGGCCCTTTGAAAGGCAGAATGCCGTCGAATCGAACTGCCGGGCCATTTCGCCGACGGGAATATCGAGCTTGATCGCGGCGTTGAAGATCCGCGCTCCGTCCAGATGCATGCGCAGTCCGAGATCATCGGCAAGCTGCCGCGCCTCGTTCAGGTAGCGGAGCGGAAGCACGTGCCCGTCCTGGGTGTTTTCCAGGCAGATCAGCCTCGTCCTCGCGAAATGCACGTCGTCGGGCTTGACCGCGGCGGCGACGGCTTCAAGATCCAGGGTGCCGTCGGGTTCGAATTCCAGCGGGTGAGGGTGGATGGACCCGAGCGACGCCGCACCGCCTCCCTCGAACTTGTAGCTGTGGGCGCGTTGACCGGTAATGTATTCGTCACCTCGCCCGCAATGGCAGAGCAACGCCAGGAGATTGCTTTGGGTGCCGCTGGTGCAGAAGATCGCACCCTCGGTACCCAACAGTTCCGCCGCGACCTCCTCAAGCCGATTGACCGTGGGGTCCTCGCCGTACACGTCATCACCGACTTCGGCGCGCGCCATGGCCTGGCGCATCGCCCGGGTCGGTCTGGTGACCGTATCGCTTCTCAAGTCGATCATCAGTGGCCCACTCCTCAAGGTGCCGACCTCGGTGGCGACGTTTATAGTCGGTGGTGACGTTTATAGTACGACGCTAGCCGGACCGAAGTAACTTTATCGCGGTTGAACCGCCCCGCGGTGTGCAGGAAGTGGAGAGGACACAATCAACCCTGTGGTTTCAGTTGGCTGCGGACGCTGTGTTGCTGCTGCATGTGCTGTTCGTCGCCTTCGTCGTATTCGGTCTGGTTCTGATCTTCGTCGGCCGGGCCTTTCGTTGGGGGTGGATCCGGAATCCCTGGTTCAGACTGGCGCATCTCCTGGCCATCGGCGTGGTGGTTGTGCAATCCTGGTTCGGGGCGATTTGCCCGTTGACGACGCTGGAAATGACACTCCGATCCCGCGGTGGCGATACCGTATATCCGGGGTCGTTCGTGGCTCACTGGCTGGAGGCGATCCTGTACTATCGGGCGCCGCTCTGGGTATTCGCCGTTTGCTATACCGCTTTCGGGGCCGTGGTGGTCGGCAGCTGGTTCTGGGTCAGTCCTCGTCGTTTCGGCCGTACCGCACGATAAATCACAGGCATAATCCACGCCATGACTCGCGCAATTTTGCGCAACCTCAAGGAGCAGACAATGAATGCAACCAATATCAGATTGCCCGACTGGACGAAGGCCTTGCCTGTCCTTGCCGTTCTGGCGGTTTCCGCAGCCAGCGCTGAGACTGTCGTGGTGTACGGCGCCAGCGGCCGGGTGGGCGAAGTCGTTGTGGAAGAAGCCCTGCAGAGGGGGCATGAAGTGATCGGCGTGTCCCGGAACCCGGATTCGCTGGACATCGAGGCACCCAATTTCAGCGCCGTGCAGGGCGATGTCACCAACCTGGACTCGATGCTGGAAATCATCGCCGGCGTCGACGCCGTGGTTATCACCGTACGCGGAATCGGCCCCGGCAACACGCCCGAAGAAGCTGTGACCAGCATAGCCGCCGAAACGTTCATCCGCGCTGCCGAAACGCTTGGAGCGGAGGCACCCCGCGTCATCCAGGTGGGGGGCGGCACGACGCTTCGGGTGGATGGCGAGTACGGCTTCGACAACCCGGAAATCGAGCCCGGCACGCCGCAACACGGCAATGCCTTCGGCCATTGGCGCGCCATCGAAGCCTACAGCGCGGCGGACGGCGTGCAGTGGGCGGTGCTGACGCCGCCTCCCGGCGCGATGAGCCCCGCGGCGCCCGGCGAGCGCACCGGCGCCTACAGGCTGGGTGGCGAAGACGTGCTCCACGACGCATCCGGGGACAGCGCCATCACCATGGCGGATTTTGCCGTGGCCGTGGTGGACGCGGCGGAGCGGGAGCAGTCACTCAACCGGCGCGCGGCCGTGGGGCCGCCGGAATGATGCCTACTGCGGGTCGAACCCGTCGAACAGCGTGATGTCGGCACCCGATCCGGAAGCGCCGTCGGTTAGCAGAATCCCGTAGTTGCCTTCAACGCCGATGTTCGCGTCGACGGGGCCGGCGAGCACTGTCTCTGTGCCGGATTCGCGAACCGTGATGGTGTGAGGACCCAATCCCAGAAACTGGTGCGAGATGACGGTTGTCTGGGACAGCGAGGCTGTGGGAGCCACCGTGCCCAGGTCCGTGTCCGGCGCGACGATGTACACGTCGACCTCGTTGATGGTCGTCCCGCCGTGGTAGATGGTGACTTCCGCGATATCGCGGATCAGGCGCTGGCCGTCCGGCCAGTACGCGGCCGACAGGGCTCCGGGGGCGCCGCGGACAAACCATGTGCCGCGCTGTCCGGGAAAGGCGTTGTAGGTCGTTTCGACTTCGATGACGCCCGAATTTCCGCCGGGCGTCACCTGCAGCATGTACTCTCCGGGGGGCAGCAGGGCAAACGCGGTGGGTTCGGCGAACTGGGCGCCCGGAATGAGCGGAGGTGAAAAGCTGTTGTCAACCGTGACGTCGAGCGGTTCCCTGCTGTTCATCGCGTTGAGCACCCGGATTCCGGCACGCAGCTCCCGGTCCGTGAGGGGTATGTCGATGCCTGCGCCACTGACCAGGGCGGCCACCGGCGAAGCCGCGCTCAGACCGTCGATCAGGGTCAGCGTCGTTCGAGCTCCGGCGGCGATCTGAAATGGATTTGACGCCATGACCACGCTGGTGGGGTTTCCCACCTGAGTCAGGCTCAACTCGTATTCACCTGGCTCGATCTGCGCCAGCGGAAGCGATTCGAGAAAGCCCACCGCGCCCCGGGGTGTGGCGGCCGCCAGCACAGTTTCGGGCGGTTCCAGATAGACATCGACGGCGCCCTCAAGGCCATTCGCCGTATTGACGATGATGATTTCCGCTTCGCCCTCGGCAAGTTCGCTCACGGGTTCCCCGACCACCAGCTCCTGAAGCCAGCCGTCGGCTTCGGTGAGGACGATGCTGTAGTCGTTCCCCGCCGCCAGATCGGCCGTGAACGTGTACAGCCGTAGCGGCGTCGAAAGGCCGGGGATTGTGGCGTCGATGTTGAAGGTATAGGTATCGCTGTCCCAGGAGAATACCGAGGACGAGCGGTAGCCGAGCGTGCCTTCCAGCCGCTCGACACGCCGAAACTCGAGATTGCCGAAGCTGCCCGCGACATGGATGACGTTGACATCGGTCGCGGGCGAGCGAACGCGGCCGCCTTCGGAGTCGCATGCCGCCAGCGCGATGCACGCCAGCCCGATTGCCGGGACGGAAATGGCCCGGCGCAACCACCCGGAGCACCGCGGCGCGTCGTCCACGCCCCCGGAGCGGCGCGACTTGTCGGCCACGCCCCCGTAAATCGCGTCGGAATGGGGTTTGAAATTCATGTCACGTCCCAGCGGGAAAGCGCAATGGTACAGCCTCCGGGCGACTTTTCCAGTTTGAGCTGACCGTTGCCGTCAATGTCGGCGAGCCCGGCTGACGAGTTCGTAGGTGTGGCGCGTGGCGTCGGAGCGGCAATAGAGCGGATGCCGGGGGCATCCGAGGCGCGTCAGGCCGAGGCACTCGACGCTCACCGGCGTGCCGGCGCCGAGGATCCAGTCCAGCACCCGATGGTCGTGTCCGTCGCGCGCTCCATGGTTTCCCCAACCGACGATGACCGGCAGCCGTGCCATGCCCGCGCAGGACCGGGCATGCCGGCAGGCGTCGCGAATCGTTTCCTGAACGAAACGTTGATTGTCGGGCCCTATGTTGTCTTCCATGGCGAACAGGTCGCGGGGTTTCGTCGCGGCGGCGGCGTACGCGTTGACAAGCCGGAGTCCGCCGAACTTCCATCGGCGGGTGAAACCGGTCACCCTTCGGACCGTGGGATCGTCACGATGTGAATCCGCCCTGGACGCGTTCAGGAGCACCCAGGGGAGAATGGGAACCTGCGGATTCCAGATTCGTTCAAGCCGGTAGCGGTAGCGACCGCAGTCGGAAAAGGTCGCGTCGCCGCGGACAATTTCCGTTGATGCCTGTTTCATCGGTCAATTTCGTTTGCGTACACCGTACGGTACCATTCCGAACTCGGCGCACACAGTGGGTGAGGGCATGCCGGGATTCATTCTCCGAGCCGCATGCAGCGTATTGGCGCTGTGGCTGATCGTCACGATCGTGCCGGGATTCAGCATCCGGGGCGGTTTCGCCTGGTCGGTCTGCGCCATGGCGGTGGGCCTGAGCAACGGACTGGCGCGCACGGCCGTTGTCTTTTACCGGATGCCGCTCCGCTTGAGTGCGATATGGGGCCTGTCGCTGGCGATGAACGGCGTGGTGGTCGCTCTTCTGGCGATGTTCATCGAGCGCGTGGCGATCAGCGGCGCGCCGGCCGCGGCCACCGGCTGGATCTTCATGGCCGGACTCGCAGTCGCGACCACCCTGCATGTCGGGCCGGATGGCAGGTGGGTGCCGTTGATTCCGGCGAACCCGCGGCGCGCCGCGTCCTGAACGCGATGCGGACAGTTTCAGCGGCGGTCGCGGTCGCGGTGATCGGTGGCGTTGGAGCGCTTGCTCCCTTCGGCCCGGCGAACGCCGGGGATGTCCTGCCCATGGATATACCCAACCTGATTCCGCCGGTGGCCGTGGTCGGGCAACCCGCCTGGGATGGACGCACGGGCGGCGGCCGCAGCGGCCTGGATGTCGCGGTGGGGATCGGAAACCATTACGTGCTCGCAGGGGACGGTTGGGAGGAATTGCTGATCGACGGCGAAACCTGGCGTCTGGACCTGCGATATCGGCGTCGTTTCGGCGACAACTGGAGTGTGCGCATCGGGGTTCCGTGGATGCGGCATTCGGGCGGATTCCTGGATGCCACAATCGACGCATGGCACGGCACCTTCAACCTGCCTGACGGCAACCGTGACCTGCGAGCAGCAAATGAACTGCTCTACCTCTACAAGTCCGGCGGACGGAACCGCTACCTGTTCGACCAGACCCGCCATGGTGTCGGAGACGTGCGGATCGACGTGTCCCGCGCGGTCGGAGCCGGAGAAAACGCAACGCTCATGGCTTCCCTGAAGGTCCCCACCGGAGATCCCGACGCCCTGACAGGGAGCGGAGCGACGGACCTCGCCTTGAGCTTCCTCATACGCCATCCACGGTTTGTCGGAGGGGCCCCGGCGGGTGTCTACTGGGGTGCGGGCGCGCTCCGGCCCGGCCGTTCGGAGGTCTTTTCGCTGGTCAGCCGCAAATGGGTCGCATTCGGCGTCGTTGGTGCCGCTTGGCGGCCATGGCGCCATGTCGGATTCAAGTTTCAGCTGGATATGCATTCGAACTACTTTTCCAGTTCGCTGGATGAACTTGGGTCAAGCGCCTTGCAGGCCAGTGTCGGCGGTTGGTGGGAATCGGAATCGGGCCGCACGCTGACGCTGGCCTTGAGCGAGGACCTCATCGTCAAGTCGGCGCCTGACTTCGGCATTCACGTTGGCGTCGGCTGGAACTATTGAAGATGTCGCCACCCATGGTGCCGGGATGCGCTCCACATCAGAACCCCGAACGCTCCCGTGTGCGGGGGCCAAGGCGCCTGGCCTGCCGCCTGTTCGCCGTCGTGATGGCCGCCTTGCCCGCCGCCTGCGATGCGCCCAGGGAAAATCAGGCGCCCCGGGAAGAACCGACCGATATCCGCGCTCCGACAACCGTTGAATACGAAGCATTCCCCAGCGGGGGGGCGGAGACCGGTGGGCCCGGCTACATTGCCACGGATGATCTGGGACGGACGCGGTTCCCGGAGGCGGATTTCGAGCGCGGCGAATTGCTGAGTTACGCCTGCGTCGCATGTCACACACTGGGCTCGGGCGAAGGGCACCTGATCGGTCCCAACCTCCACGGGATATTCGGCCGGCCCGCCGCGAGCGCGCCGGGTTTCGCCTATTCGGAAGCGTTGCGGGCGGCGGAATTCGTCTGGACTCCCGAAAAACTGGATGCGTGGCTTGCGCGCCCTGACGACTTCGTGCCCGGCAATCTGATGGTCTTCGCCGGTATTTACTCCATCTCCGACCGTACCGATCTTCTGGCCTACCTGCTGCGTGAAACGACGGCCGAATCGAGCGCCGTCACTCAATAGGCGGCATCTTGGGGCGACGATTTGGCTACACTACGCTGATCGGCACGGAAAGCGAGCATCATGAGCGCCGTTCTTGAACGACAATACGAGTCTTCGCCCCTCCAGGGGTCCAACGCACCGTACGTGGAAGCGCTGTACGATTCCTACCTGCGCGACCCCGACAGCGTATCGGCGGAATGGCGGCGCTACTTTGGCGCGTTCGGAGATCCGCCGCGCGAAGTGCCTCATGAACCGTCCGTGGGCTCCGGAGTCGAGAGGCCGCGGCAGTCGCTTGCCGATGCCGCCGGAATCGGCTGGGAGGGAACTCCTCCCACCGGGCAGGCCAGCGCGAAGCAGGCGGCGGTCTCGCGCCTGATCCAGGTCTACAGTCTGCGGGGCCACCAGGTCGCGGATCTGGACCCGCTCGGCCTGTGGCAACGGACCACTCCGGCGGTCATGAAGCTTGACTTCCTGGGCCTTGATGACAACGACCTCGACTCTGAGTTCTTCGCCGGCGGGCTCGCCGGCATCGACAACGCGCGGATGAGGCTCCGGGATATCCTCGGCGTCCTGAAGCGCATCTACTGCGGCCGGGTCGCCATGGAGTTCGCGCATATTTCCCGGGCACGCGAACGGCTTTGGCTGCGCCAGCGATTCGAGGAGGATCGGGCCCGCGACGGCCTGAATCGCGAAGCGCGCCGCCGGATCTTCGCCAGCCTGAATCGCGCCGAGGGACTGGAACGCTACCTCAACACGAAATTTGTCGGTCAGAAGCGGTTTTCGCTGGAGGGTGGCGAGACGCTGATTCCCATTCTGGACGATCTGATCCGCACCGCGGGAGAAAGGGGGGTCCAGGAGGTGGTGATCGGGATGCCGCACCGCGGGCGGCTCAATGTCCTGGTCAACGTGCTGGGCAAGGCGCCCCAGGAACTGTTCTCGGAATTTGCCATCGACCGGGACCTGAGCAAGCTCCGCGGCTCGGGTGACGTCAAGTACCACATGGGGTTTTCCGCCGACGTGCGCACCCCCGGCAACAACGTCCACGTGGCGCTGGCCTTCAATCCGTCCCACCTGGAGATCGTCAATCCCGTTGTGGAGGGATCCGTCCGGGCGCGGCAGGACCGGCGCGGCGACATCCAGGGTACCCAGGTTCTGCCGGTGCTCCTTCACGGTGATGCGGCCTTTGCCGGGCAGGGCGTGGTGGCGGAAACCTTTCAACTGTCACACACCCGGCACTTTCACACCGGAGGGACGATCCATATCGTCGTCAACAACCAGATCGGATTCACCATCGACGATCTTCAGGATGCCCGCTCGACACCCTATTGCTCGGATATCGCCAAGATGGTGGAAGCGCCGGTATTCCATGTCAATGGAGACGATCCCGAAGCCGCCATCGCCGCGGTCCGGCTGGCGTTGCGTTACCGGCAGGCCTTCCACAAGGACGTGGTGATCGATCTGGTCTGCTATCGGCGCCTTGGGCACAACGAGGCCGACGAGCCGGCCGTCACCCAGCCGGTGATGTACAACAGGATCAGGAAGCATCCCACCACGCGGTCGATCTACGGCGACAGGCTGATGTCCCGCGGTGAACTGAGCGAGTCGGAATTCCGGTCCATGGAGGAAGGCTACCGGGAGTGCCTCGACCAGGGCCGCAGCCCGAATGAAGACTGCCTCGGCCTGATCGGCAACGAATTCACGGTCAACTGGGAGGGCTTTTCGGGCACCCTGGATACCGCCGCGGATACACGCATTTCAAAGAGTGAATTGATGCGCCTCGCCGCCTTGGTCAACACCGTGCCAAAGGGGTGGAAGCTCCATCCGCGTGTCCAGCGAATCGTTTCGGACCGGGCCAGGATGGCGGCTGGAGACTTGAGCGTGGACTGGGGCTTCGCGGAGTGCCTGGCCTATGGCAGTCTGCTCGACGCCGGTCACAAGGTTCGCCTCATCGGCCAGGACAGCCGCCGGGGGACGTTCTTTCATCGCCATGCGTCCTTCGTCAACCAGGGTGACGGCGAGGTGTTTGTGCCGCTGATGCACGTCACCCAGCGCAGCGGCGACTTCACCGTGGGCGACTCGTTGCTGTCCGAAGAGGCTGTGCTTGGTTTCGAATACGGTTACAGCACCGCATCGCCGGATTGCCTGGTCATCTGGGAAGCACAGTTCGGCGATTTCGCCAATGGCGCACAAGTCGTTATCGACCAGTTCATCAGTTCCGGCGAATCCAAGTGGGGACGGTTGTCGGGACTGACGCTGTTCCTGCCCCACGGATACGAAGGGCAGGGCCCGGAACATTCATCCGCGCGCCTGGAGCGCTTTCTGCAACTGTGCGCGGAAAACAACATGCAGGTATGCGTACCATCGACACCGGCCCAGATGTTTCACATGTTGCGTCGGCAGGCGTTGCGCCCGACCCGCAAGCCGCTGATCGTGATGACGCCCAAGAGCCTGTTGCGACATCGGTCCTCGGTGTCGTCGTTGACCGACCTCACCAAGGGCCGATTCCGTCCGGTGATCGGCGATGACGGCCCGCGGCCAAAGGATGTGCAAAGGCTGATTTTTTGCAGCGGCAGGGTGTACTACGACCTGGCCAGGCTGCGTGGCGAGAATGGAATCAAGGACATAGCCATCATTCGTCTTGAGGAACTTTATCCGTTCCCTGTCGAGGAATATGCCGCGACCATCGACCGGTACGGGCACGTGACGGACATCGTGTGGTGTCAGGAAGAGCCGCGGAACCAGGGCGCCTGGTTTCAGATCCGCCATCGGCTGCAGGCACCCCTGAAGGACGGTCAAAGGCTGGCATACATTGGCCGACCGGCCGCCGCAGCGCCTGCTTCGGGGGTGTACGGGCTCCATTCCCTGAAACAAGAGGCGTTATTATTCAATGCGTTGAAGTTTGTTTCTTATAAATAGATGGAGATACCAGAGGCGTGACAATCGAAATCAGGGTTCCGCAATTGCCGGAGTCGGTGAGCGACGCCACGTTGGTGAACTGGCATCGTGCCGCGGGCGATCCCGTGCGCAGGGACGAAAAGCTTGTTGAACTTGAAACGGACAAGGTGGTACTGGAGGTTCCGTCACCGGGCGACGGTATTCTCAGCGAAGTCCGCGTGGCCGACGGCGCCACGGTGACGTCGGGCGAGGTGTTGGCATTGTTGGAGCCGGGAGCGGAAGCCGACGCCACCCACGGGCCGGAGGCCGAAGTGGACGACCCGGTGGCAGACGCTCCGGAATTCGGGCAGGCCTCCGTTTCGACCGACTCGTCGCAACCGAGCCCCATGTCGCAACCGAGCCCCACTCCGCCTCCCGTCGAGAACGACGAGTTTGAACGGGCGGGTCCGGCCGTACGGCGATTGATGCGCGAACATCGGGTGGACCCGGGCGCGATCCGGGGTACGGGCCGGGGGGGTCGGATCACGAAGTCGGATGTGCTGGACCATGTCGGCGGGAGTTCCCGGGACGCCGGCAACGGTGCAGGGCCGAGTCCTGGCGCTACCGCGAAATCTCAGGATACGGCGGGGTTGCCGGAGCGATCGGATCCTCCGAAACCCGCGAGTCCACAGGGTTCCCCGGGCGCAACCACCGCACCTGCCGGCCGTCGGACCGAACGGCGCGTCCCCATGTCCCGGCTTCGCGCCAGGATCGCCGAACGGCTGGTGCAGGCCCAGCATTCGGCGGCGATGCTCACGACGTTCAACGAGGTGGACATGAGCAGCGTCATGGCTGCCCGGTCGCGCCATGGCGAGTCTTTTCGGCGTCAGCACGATGTCAAGCTCGGCTTCATGTCGTTTTTCATCAAGGCGAGCATCGAGGCCCTGAGAAGATTCCCCGTGCTGAACGCCTCGGTGGACGGTGGCGACATCGTTCACCACGAGTATTTCGATATCGGCGTGGCGGTGTCCACCGACAAGGGACTGGTGGTGCCCATCCTGCGCAATGCCGAACGGTTGAGCTACGCCGGGATCGAAAGGGCCATCGTGGATTTTGGCGACCGCGCGCGCCGCGGCGAACTGGGCATGGAGGACCTTACGGGAGGCACCTTTACCCTCACCAACGGGGGCATTTTCGGATCGATGATGTCCACGCCCATCATCAATCCGCCTCAGAGCGGCATTCTGGGGATGCATGCCATCCAGCAACGTCCCGTGGTCGTTGATGGCGGGATCGAGATCCGTCCGATGATGTATCTGGCGCTGACCTACGATCACCGCATCGTCGACGGCAGGGAGGCGGTCCAGTTTCTGGTTGCCCTCAAGGACCTTTTGGAGGATCCTGCGCGGCTTTTATTGCAGGTATGACGGTCATGACCGAACAGAACTACGATGTCGCCGTGATCGGCGGCGGACCCGCAGGATATCCGGCGGCCATTCGCGCGGCGCAGAACGGCCTCAGCGCCGTGTGCGTGGATGAGTGGCAGAACCCGGACGGCAGCCGGGCCTTCGGCGGCACGTGTCTCAATGCCGGCTGCATTCCGTCCAAGGCACTGCTGGAATCCTCGGAGCTTTATCATCGGGCAGCCTCGGAATTCAAGGCCCACGGCATCTCCGTCGGCAAGCTGGGCATGAATGTGGGGACGATGCAGACCCGCAAGGAACGCATCGTCAGACAATTGACCAAGGGTATCGAGGCGCTGTTCAAGTCGAACCGGGTCACCGGAGTCCGGGGGCACGGGCGGCTGCTCGGAGGCGGCCGCGTGGAAGTCACCGATCCGGACGGCAAGACTTCGGAGCTGTCGGCCGGGCACGTGGTCATCGCCACGGGCTCGACGCCGGTGGAACTGTCCGTCGCGCCCTTCGACGGCGAGTCCGTGGTCGACTCCTGGGGAGCCCTGGAATTCGACAAGGTGCCACAGCGCCTGGGAGTCGTGGGCGCGGGCGTAGTCGGGCTCGAGCTGGGGAGCGTCTGGCAGCGTCTGGGGTCCAGCGTGGTCATTCTCGAAGCCCTGGAAGACTTTCTCCACATGGCCGATGAGCAGATCGCCGGAGATGCGCTGCGTCAATTCCGCCGCCAGGGCCTGGACATAAAGCTCGGCGCGGACGTTCAGGAGGCCGCGGTCAACGGAAGCGCCGTGGAAGTGAAATACCGCCAGGGCGGTGAGGACCAGCGGCTGGAAGTGGACAAGCTGATCGTCTGCGTCGGCCGGCGTCCGTTCACCGACGGTCTGCTGGCAGACGACAGCGGCGTGGAACTGGACGAGAGGGGTTTCGTGAAGGTGGATGCGCAGTGCCGTACCACCGAGTCCGGCGTCTGGGCAGTGGGCGATGTCGTGCGCGGTCCGATGCTGGCCCACAAGGGCACTGAAGAGGGAATCATGGTGGCCGACCTGATTGCCGGCAGGGTGGCGGAAGTCAACTACGATGCCGTGCCGTCGGTGATCTACACCTCACCGGAAATCGCATGGGTGGGACGGACCGAAGCCCAGCTTCGCGCCAACGGCATCGACTACAAGGCCGGTACCTTCCCGTTCGCGGCCAACGGGCGCGCAAAGGGCATGGAACAGACGGCGGGTCTGGTGAAGGTGCTCTGTGCGCGGGAAGACGACGAATTGCTTGGCGTGCACATCGTCGGACCGGTTGCGGGCGAACTGATTGCCGAGGCGGTGTTGGCGATGGAATTCTGCGCCTCGGGCGAGGATCTGCAACGGACGATCCACGCTCATCCTACGCTTACCGAGGCGATCCACGAGGCTTCGTTGAGCGCGGACGGGCGGGCTATTCATGCCATCAACCGGTAAATCCCGGCGAAGAAGTCATGCGGGTTTCGTTGTTGCTGTCGCGGGCGTGTGCGACCCCGCCACGGGCGTGCGTGATCGCGGCGCGGGCGCTCAATCTCGGCCGCCATCCCTGGCGGCCTCGAATCGGGGCTCGGCGCTTTTGGCCATCCATGGCCTCGCGCCGAGCCCACGACGCGCCCGCGCCGCGATCACGCACGCCCGTGGCGGGGTCGCACACTTCTTTGGTGTGATCACGTACGTCCGGGGCGGCACTGGGGGAGATTTCCGTCCAGGGTGCCCACAACGGTGGGGTTTCCGGCTATCATGGGGGGCGGCAGAGGACTTGCGGCTTGCTGCCGGTGGAGTTGCGGAGTGAAATTACGGACTGACAGTCCCTTGGGGGGGGCGCTGTCGGCTGTACCTGAACAGCCAATCCGGTCACCGACCGGGAGCGTGTGAATGGCTGGCCACAGCAAATGGGCCAACATCCGGTTTCGGAAAGGCGCCCAGGATGCGAAGCGGGGCAAGCTGTTCACCAAGCTGATCCGGGAGATCACCGTCGCCGCCAGGGAAGGGGGCGGAGACCCGGCTGCGAATCCGAGGCTGCGGGCCGCGATGGACAAGGCCAGGGCGCAAAGCATGCCCAAGGACAATATCGACCGCGCCGTGAAGCGGGGCACGGGCGATGCGGAGGGCGTGTCCTACGAGGAAGTCCGTTACGAGGGCTATGGGCCGGGCGGCGTGGCGGTCATGGTCGACTGCCTGACCGACAACCGCAACCGCACCGTCGCTGAAGTCCGCCACGCGTTCTCGAAGTTCGGCGGCAATCTGGGCTCCGACGGATCGGTGGCCTACCTGTTCCAGCAGACCGGCCTGCTCAGTTATCCGCCCGGCGAGGATCCCGACGAACTCATGGAGGCGGCCATCGAAGCCGGTGCGCGCGACGTCGTCCCCAATGACGACGGTTCGGCTGACGTGCTGTGCGAGCCCGCGGAGTTTGATACGGTCAAGGCCACGATGAATTCGCTGGGCCTGTCCCCGGAGAGCGCCGAGATCACGATGCACGCCAGCGTTCAGGCGCAGGTGCGGGCACAGCAGGCGGAAAGCCTGCTCAGGCTGCTTAACGCACTGGATGAACTGGACGATGTGCAGCAGGTGCATTCGAACGGAGATATCCCGGACGAGCTGCTGGCGTCGACCGCATGAGGGATCCCGTCCGCATTCTCGGCATCGACCCGGGTTCCCGGCGTACCGGTTACGGCATCATCGACGTTCAGGGCGCGGGCAACGATTCCGGACTGGTGGCCACGGGAGTGATCGCGACCACCGGTGACCACTGTGCGCGCCTGAGACGCATCTTCTCCGAGATGGAGGAGCTGATTCGGCGGCACGGGCCGGACGAAGTCTCCATCGAGCGCGTGTTCGTGCATCGGAACGCGGACAGCGCACTGAAACTCGGCCAGGCCAGGGCGGCCGCGCTTTGCGGCACGTTCGAGGCGGACATTCCCGTGTTCGAGTACGCGGCCAGGAACGTCAAGAAGGCGGTGGTCGGACGGGGCAATGCCGACAAGTCGCAGGTGCAGCTCATGGTGAAAATCCTGCTGGGCCTGCGCGAGGCGCCCGACACCGACGCGGCCGACGCGCTTGCGCTGGCGTTGTGTCACGCCTACGCGCGCAGCACGCCGTCGGTCGCGAACCTTGCGGCGATTCGCACATGATCGGGCATCTCAAGGGCAGGCTGGTGACGAAACGCCCGCCGCAGCTGGTCATGGAGGTTTCCGGCGTCGGATACGAACTGGAGGCGCCCATGTCCACCTTCTACAGGCTGCCCGAGGTCGGCGAACCATTGACGCTGTTGACCCACCTGCTGGTGCGCGAAGATGCCCAACAGCTGTACGGCTTTGCCTCGGAAGGCGAGCGCTCCCTGTTTCGCAACTTGCTGAAGGTGTCGGGAGTCGGCGCGAAAATCGCGCTGGGTATCCTTTCCGGCATCAGCGCGGAGGGATTCCGGCGTAGCGTAATGGAGCGTGATACGGCATCGCTGACACGCATTCCCGGAATCGGCCGCAAGACCGCGGAAAGGCTCATGGTCGAGATGGCCGATCGGCTGGAACCGGCGGACACCGATACCCAGCTGGAGGGCGAAACCGGCACGAGAGCCGAATCGGAGGCGCGCGGTGCCTTGCTCGCACTGGGTTACAAGCCCGCCGAAGTGCGCAGAATGCTTGAGCGCTGGGACACCTCCGGCATGAATGCGGAGCAGGTGATTCGTGAAGCGCTCAAGCGCGTTCACGCCGGATGACCGCCATGACCCAGGAAGCGCGACTGCTCGACGGCGCCGGCACCCATGAAGATGTGGTGTTCGACCGGGCGGTCCGTCCGCGTACGCTGGAAGATTACGTGGGACAGTCCACGGTCAAGCGGCAGATGCGCATCTTCATGACCGCGGCGCGCAACCGGGGCGAGGCATTGGACCATACGCTGATCTTCGGTCCGCCCGGCCTGGGCAAGACCACGTTGGCGTACATCGTGGCCAACGAACTGGACGTGAACGTGCGCACCACCTCCGGGCCGGTGCTGGAGCGGCCGGGCGACCTGGCGGCGATCCTCACCAACCTGGAACCCAAGGACGTCCTGTTCGTGGACGAGATTCACCGCCTGAGCCCCGTGGTGGAGGAAGTGCTCTATCCGGCGCTGGAGGATTTCCGGCTGGATATCATGATCGGGGAGGGTCCCGGCGCCCGCTCGATCAAGCTCGACTTGCTGCCCTTCACGCTGGTGGGGGCGACCACGCGCGCGGGGCTGCTGACCTCGCCGCTGCGCGACCGGTTCGGCATAGTGCAGCGGCTGGAGTTTTACGGCATCGACGACCTGACGCGGATCGTCAAGCGGACCGCTTCCATTTTCGACCTGCCGGTGGACGCGGCCGGCGCCCGGGAAATTGCGGCCCGATCGCGAGGTACGCCGCGAATTGCCAATCGGCTCTTGCGCCGGGTTCGGGATTTTGCAGAAGTCGAGGCGGACGGCCGGGTGAGCGAGCAGGTCGCGCAGGCCGCCATGGACCTGCTGGAGGTGGACCCGCACGGTTTCGACAGCATGGACCGGAAATTCCTGCTGACCGTCATCGAAAAGTTCGATGGTGGGCCGGTGGGCATCGAGAGCCTGTCGGCGGCCGTGGGCGAGGAGCGCGGCACGCTGGAGGATGTGGTGGAACCGTACCTGATCCAGGAGGGATACCTGCAGCGGACCTCCCGCGGTCGAACCGCCACGCGCAAGGCGTTCCTGCATTTCGGGCTGAAGACCCCGCCGGCGGCGCCCGGGCTGTTCGACTGAGGCGTGGACCGGATAACTGAGGCGTGGACCGGATGACCGAGGCGTGGATTGGATGAAGGGGAACTGCACATTGCGGGTCAGGGTCTATCTTGAGGATACGGATGCGCAGGGCGTGGTCTACAACGCCAGCTACTTCCGTTTTTTCGAGCGGGCGCGGACCGAGTGGTTGCGAGCCAGGGGAATCGATCATAATGCGCTGCGTGAAACGGCGAATCTTGCGCTCGTGCTGTCCCGAATCGAGGCTCGGTTCAGGGTTCCAGCGAGACTGGACGAGATGTTGGAGGTGAGTGCGGAGGTGGCTGATTTGAGCGCTGTGCGCTTTGTGTTCGAGCAGAGCATCCGCCGCGCGCCCGGCGACGGCGAGGCGCTGTGCCTGGCGAGGGCGGAAGTGGCCTGTGTGGATTCGCGAAGCGGAAGACCCCGGCGGCTTCCGACGGATTTTCTGACTGGCCTGGGCTTGACGGGGGGCAACCCATGAATTCCGATCTCTCGCTGATCACCCTGATTCTGGATGCCAGCCTGGTGGTCAAGGCCGTCATGCTGATACTGCTGCTGGCCTCCATTGCCTCGTGGGCGATCATCATCGAAAAGAGCCGGCTGCTGAAGCGGGCCACCGGGGCGGCCGATGATTTCGAGGAATCCTTCTGGTCCGGAAGCGACGTCTCGAAGATATACCGGGAACTGACACGGTCCGAAGAGTCAACGGTGGGGATGGCCGGGATTTTCGAATCTGGCTATCGCGAATTCGGCCGGCTGAAGGACGAGCACGCCATCAATGCCGAACAGATCGTCGAGGGATCGAGGCGCTCCATGCGGATTTCGCAGGTTCGCGAAGTGGAACGCCTGGAGCAGAATCTGGCCTTTCTCGCCACGGTGGGCTCGACCAGTCCCTATGTGGGGCTGTTCGGCACGGTGTGGGGCATCATGACGTCGTTCCAGGCCCTCGGAAACGTGCAGGCCGCGACGCTCGCGCTGGTGGCGCCGGGTATCGCCGAGGCGCTGGTGGCGACCGCCATGGGCTTGTTTGCGGCCATTCCCGCCGTGATCGCCTTCAATCGCTATGCCGACATCGTCGGACGGCTGGAAGTCCGCTACGACACATTCGCCGAGGAATTCTCGGCGATCCTGCAGCGTCACGCCGCACACCAGCACCGGGTGGCCCCATGAGACGCGGCCGGTCGAAGCGGTTGATGGGCGAGATCAACGTCGTGCCCTACATCGACGTCATGCTGGTGCTGTTGATCATCTTCATGATCACGGCGCCATTGCTGACCCAGGGGATCCAGGTGGACCTGCCCCGGGCGGCCGCCGAACCGCTGGACCCCGAGCTGTTGCGCGACAACGAGCCCCTGGTGCTCAGCATCAACCGGGAAGGCGAGCTGTTCCTGAACATCGGTGGCGACGAGGAAACGCCTGTGGACGAGCAAACGGTGCTGACCCGCACCGCGGCGGTGCTGAGGCGCAACGCCCAGACACCGGTGCTGGTCAAGGCCGACGAGGCGGTCGCGTACGGGCGCGTGGTGACGGGCATGGTCATCCTGCAGCAGGCCGGGGCGGAGCGGGTCGGATTCATCACCGACCCGGTCGAGGCGCAAGGCGGCCGGCCCTGAACGGGCGGGGTGTGACCGGATGCAATTCCTGCGGGAGCATACGATGGCGGTCACGCTTTCCGTGCTGCTGCACGGGGCCCTCATCGTGGTATTGACGTCGGGTCTGGAACTGCCGGCGCGCCTGTCCTCGCCGGCTCCGGTGGAACAGGTGGCCATCCAGGCCACCGTTGTGGACGAGGAACTGATCCGCCTGGAAATGGCCCGGCTCGACGCGCTCGAACAGGAGGAGTTGCGCCGCCGGGAGGAGGAACAGCGACAGGCACGGGAGGCGCAGCTCCAGGCCGAACGACAGGCCGAGGAGGCGCGCCGGCAGCTGGATGAGGAGCGTCAGCGGCTGGAGGAGCTTCGGGTGCAGCGCGATGAGGCGGAGCGTGAGGAGGCGCTGCGGCTGGCGGAGCTGGAGCGTCGGCGCCTGGCCGAGGAAGAGGCGGCCCGTGAAGCGGAACGGCAGCGGCTCGCGGAGGAACAGAGACAGCGCGAGGAGGAAGAGCGCCGCCGCCAGGAAGAACTGGAACGGCAGCGCCAGGCCGCCGAGGAAGCCCGCCGGCAGGCCGAGCGGGAGGCGGAATTGGCGCGGGCGCTGGCGGCGGAAGAGGAGGCGCGACGGCGCGAAGAGGCGGAGGCCATGGACCAGTACGTCCGCCTGATACACAACCGGATTCAGCAGAACTGGATTCCGCCGGCGAGCGTTCAGGCCGGAATTCAGTGTACAGTTCACGTCACCCAGATACCCAGCGGCGACGTGGTGGATGTGCGTATCGGCGAGTGCAACGGTGATGAGGCGGTCGTGCGGTCCATCGAGGCGGCCGTCTTGAGATCCTCGCCGTTGCCGAGGCCGTCGATCCCCTCGCTGTTCGATCGTAATCTGGAAGTCATTTTCAGACCCGAGGTGTAGGAAGGGCGGATGCGGCAGGCAAATCGGTTTGGACGGCTGGCGCGGGTAGCGCCGCTCTGCGTGGTAATGCTGCTGGGCGCCATGCGTGGCGATGCGCAGATCGTCATCGAGGTGACCCGGGGCGTGGAACGACCCGTGCCGATGGCGGTGGTGCCCTTCGGCTGGGTTGGCACCGGTTCGCAGCCACCGTTCGACGTGGCGGCGCTGGTTTCTTCCGACCTTGCGAACAGCGGCCGGTTCGCTCCCATGGCGGTTGAAGACATGGTGTCGAGGCCGGTCCAGCCTGCCGAGGTCCGCTTCCAGGATTGGCTGATCGTCGATGTGGACTATCTCGTGGTCGGCCAGCTGCAGCAAAACGCCGCCGGCAGCCATACCATCGAGTTTCAGCTGTTCGACGTGCTGAGGGGCGAGCAGATCGTCGGCTACCGCCTTTCCACTGGAGCCGGCACCGCCGACCTGCGCGTGGCCGGCCATCGTGTGGCCGACATGATTTTCGAGGAATTGACCGGCATCCAGGGTGTATTCGGGACCCAGATTGCCTACGTCAACGAACAGCGCATCGGCGGTGAACGAAGTTTCTCGCTGATCGTCTCCGATGCGGACGGCGCCAATCCGCAAGTGGTCGCGGAGTCGCCCGAGCCGCTCATGTCCCCGGCGTGGTCGCCGGACGGACGCAAGTTGGCGTATGTGTCATTCGAAGGCTCCCGGTCGTCGATCTATGTACAGGACTTGCGCTCGGGCATTCGGGATCGGGTTTCCTCCCGGGAGGGCATCAACGGGGCGCCCGTTTTTTCGCCCGACGGCAGGAGGTTGGCCCTGACCCTTTCACGGGACCAGGGGAATCTCGACGTGTACATGTTGGAGCTGGCGACACAGATCCTGACGCGCCTGACCCGGCATTCCGCTATCGACACCGAAGCCGTGTGGGCGCCGGACGGCCAGTCCCTCTACTTTACTTCCGACCGCGCCGGCGGGCCGCAGATCTACCGAGTCGAGGCGCGATACGGCGGTCGAGTGCAGCGCATCACCTACGAGGGCAGCTACAATGCCCGCCCCAGGATTTCACCCGATGGCGGACAGCTCGCCGTGGTCCACGAAGACCGCGGAAACTACCGGATCGCCCTGGTGGATCCGGGTACCGGGTTGACTCAGGTTCTGAGTAATGGCAGCTTGGACGAATCTCCGAGCTTTGCTCCCAATGGTGCGCTGATCATATAC
Organism: Candidatus Rariloculaceae bacterium; assembly: GCA_965221035.1. GTDB lineage: Bacteria > Pseudomonadota > Gammaproteobacteria > Steroidobacterales > Rariloculaceae > UBA6522. The sequence continues at coordinate 706,465 of OZ244860.1, read as the reverse complement.
GCCACCCAGGAGGGCGGTCGGGGGGTGCTGGCGTCGGTAAGTACGGACGGACGCATTCGCCAGCAGATCGCTTCCGTTGAGGGGCAGGTTCGGGAACCGGTTTGGTCGCCGTTTCCCAGGATCTAGAGTTGTTTCTAATAAAAGGTCGTAGGCCATCGTTTTTACTGTTAAAATCAAGGAATCACCAAATGGTACGCATACTAACAATTTCGATCTTGCTGGGCTTGGGGCTAGCTGGATGCAATGGCAACCAGTCGACCATACCTACGGTGGGCGCCGGCGATGCGTCGGGCTCCTCCGCGGGCGGCGCGGCGAGCGACGCGAACGGCGCATCGACCAGCGGTATCGGCGCGGGCGGAGACCTGCAGGTCACCCGGCAGGAGCCGGGTGAGGGCGAAGGGCCGCTTTCCCGGCTGGTCATCTACTTCGACTTCGACCAAAGCGAGATTCGTTCCGATTTCAACGACATGCTCCAGGCCCACGGCTCGTTTCTGGCCGACAACACGGGTCGGCAGGTCCTCCTCGAAGGGCATGCGGACGAACGCGGCAGTCGTGAATACAACATCGGCCTCGGCGAGCAGCGGGCACAATCGGTGCGGCGCGTGCTGATGCTCCAGGGCGCGTCCGCCGACCAACTCGGCACGGTCAGCTACGGCGAGGAACGACCCGCTGCGACGGGTAGCGACGAGAGCTCCTACAGCCTCAACCGTCGGGTCGAACTGGTGTATCGTTAACGGTTTCCCCAACAGGTAGGGAGACTGCAATGCGCAATGCCGTAAACGCCCTTCGGATTCCGCTGTTGGCGCTGATCTTGGCGGGATGCGCCACCACGACTCCTCCCGAGGAAGACCCGGTTTTCCTGAAGCTCACCGATCTTGAAGCCCGGCTGATACGCATCGAGCGGGTCATCGACAACCAGAGCCTGATTGAGCTTGCGACGCGTGTCGACCAGCTGCAATCGGAAATTCAGGGTGTGCGCGGCGAAACCGAGACGCTGGCCTTTCAGACCAACAACGCCGGGGAGCGCCAGCGCGATCTCTACGTGGATATCGACGGACGCTTGCAGGAACTGGAGCTGATGCAGGCCCAGCTGGAAATCGCTCTCAACGAGATGGAGGCGGAGGAAGATGCGCCACCGCCGCCGATTCTGCTTCCGGGCAGCGACCAGGACAATTACCAGTCGGCCTTCAACCTGCTACGGGATGGCAATTTCGAAGAATCCGCGAGCGCCTTCGAGCAGTTCCTGGCCGTGTTTCCCTCCAGCCCGCTGTCGGACAATGCCCAGTACTGGCTGGCGGAGACGTACTACGTTCAGCGCCAGTTCATGGCGGCGCTGCCGGCGTTCCAGGTGGTCGTGGACGACTATCCCGGTTCCAGCAAGCTTCCGGACGCGCTGCTGAAGATCGGCTTCTGCAACTACGAGCTACAACAATGGGAGGCCGCGCGGGAGGCCCTGCAACGGGTCATTCGGGAGTTTCCCGCCACGACCGCGGCGCGACTGGCAACCCAGCGGCTGGAACGCATCGTGCAGGAGCAGGGCTGAATGTGGCCGCGGAGTCCACCGGGCTGACGCCGGAACCGACCGCCAGTACTTGCGAGCCCGCCGGTCTGGCGTCGAACCCGGTCGTCGGCCCGACCAGGTCCGACAGCCTGAAATCGCCTGAGACACGGCCTGGGAGTCGGCTGCGCATCACGGAAATCTTCCACTCGATCCAGGGGGAAGCCCAGTTCAGTGGCTGGCCCACGGTCTTCGTACGCCTGACCGGGTGCCCGCTACGCTGCGGCTACTGCGATACTGAATACGCCTTCACCGGTGGCGAGTGGCGCGGCATCGACAGTATCGTCGCGGAAGTCGCGAGCTTCTCCACACCTTACGTGTGCGTGACCGGTGGCGAACCCTTGGCGCAGCACCGCTGCCCGGACCTTCTGACCCGGCTCTGCGACCAGGGCTATCGGGTCGCCCTGGAAACCAGCGGCGCGATGGATATCAGCGTGGTCGATCCCCGGGTGCATCGTGTCGTCGACGTCAAGACGCCGGGGTCCGGAGAGGTCGAACGCAATCGCTGGGACGATCTGTCGCTCCTCGATGAGACGGATTCCGTAAAGCTGGTGATCTGCGATCGCGCGGACTACGACTGGGCCAGGCGCGTCCTGGAGGACCGGATCAGGGTCGACTGCCCGGTTTTTTTCTCACCAAGTCATGAGGAATTGCCGCCCGGCAAATTGGCGGACTGGATTCTGGCGGACCGCTTGCCGGTACGGATGCAGGTTCAGCTTCACAAGGTCCTGTGGGGCGACGTGCCCGGCCGCTGAGCCTTGGCGCACGCGGGCGAATTGTCGGGGACCGAGCCTGCGACGGTGGGCGTGCCGGCCGTGGTCCTGCTGTCCGGCGGCCTGGATTCGGCAACGCTGCTGGCCATCGCGCGGCAGCAGGGTTTCCGTTGCCACGCGCTGAGCTTCGACTACGGCCAGACCCACGGCGCCGAACTGGCTGCCGCGCGGCGGGTGGCCACCCATTTCGAAGTGCAACACCGAATCCTGGACATACCCATCGGCAGCCTGGGCGGTTCAGCGTTGACGGATCCTTCCATTCCGGTACCGGACGAGGGAGGAGAGGGTATTCCGGTGACCTATGTGCCGGCGCGCAACACCGTGTTTCTGGCGCTGTCGCTGGCCTGGGCGGAGGTTCTTCAGGCGCGTGCCATCTTCATCGGTGTCAACGCTGTTGATTACTCGGGATATCCGGATTGCCGCCCGGAGTTCGTGGCGGCGTTTCAGGAGTTGGCCAACCTGGCCACGAAACAGGCGGTGGAGGGGGCGCCCGTGCAAGTTCTTGCGCCGCTGGTGAACATGACCAAGGCCGAGATCATCCGGCGCGGAACCGAACTCGGCGTCGACTATTCGATGACGGTATCCTGCTATCGGGCCGACCCGGAGGGCAGGGCATGCGGGCGTTGCGATGCCTGCCGGTTTCGAGCTCAGGGATTCAGCCAGGCGGGGGTTGCGGATCCTACCCGTTATCAGGGATGACAACCCATTGGGGGCAAATACAGGTTGTTCTCGTGCCGCCTTCCGGTATCATCCGTCCGCCACGGCGGCAGGTGGCGCACCGCGGTACCAATTTTGTGATCGGGGGTATAGCTCAGGTGGTAGAGCATCGGCCTTTTAAGCCGCTGGTCCTAGGTTCGAGTCCTAGTGCCCCCACCAACAAGGCTGGTCCATCACTTGGGCTTCTGGTCGTCCGAATTTTCGGCCTTGGTCGCGAGGGCGAAAAGGACAATGCCCATGATGAACACAGCGGTTGTGCCAATCAGCATCGGTAAGGAATTCATCAGTTTATCTCCTCAATTTTCTCGCGTCAGGGGAAGTTGATAATCGATTCCGTGGCGGCCGAGGATCATCTGCCCGAAATCGAGCCACTGGTCCTCGGGCTCCCAGACGGCAGCCACCGCCCCGTAGGCCTCCTCCGGCTCCGCGCCCTGGTGCACGGTTCGGTAGAGGAACGTGAACAGCGACGCCCGGTAGTTCAGCATGCAATGGACCAGGACCCGGTCGTGGCTCGACTGGTTCAGAATGCCGCTGAAGAATTCGAAGTCCTCGTACGTGGGTGCGCGCCAGTCCACGGGGATATTCACGTAGGACGCGCCGCCCTGAGTGACGAGTCTGCCCTCGTTCGGAATCGAGTTCGGACTGGTGGGCGTCGCCAGATTGATCACCAGGCCGAAACCCTTGTCCGGCAGGGCGGCGAGTTGTTCGCTGTCGGGTTGCCCGGACGTGTGCAACCGTTCACTGGCGATCACGTAGTTGACCGGGAGTGCCTCGTCCTGGGCCATGCTTGCCGAACTGAAGCCGGCGACGGTGATGGCTGCGGCATGCGCCACCGCTCCGACAAGTCGAATGCGCATCATGTTCTCCGGTGCGAATGATGGAACGAGACGGGCCATTATTCGCTGAAAACACGGGCTTCTCAAGCTGGCGGTACCAGCTCGGGGTAATACCTTGGGGTACCACCTCGGGGTACCAGATACCGGTACCAGCTTGCAGTACCCGCAAGCCGTACCAGCTCACGGTACCGGGTTGAGACGACCAAAACGATTATCATATGCCTGCTTCGGCAAGCGCCGTCTTGTGGAGGAACGACAGATGTTCAGACTACGTCTTCCGGGAATGACGAAAATCCGTATCGGTAACCGGTTGACGGTTGCCTTTGTCGAGAACCGGTGGTCGGTCGCCCTGGCGCTGGTACTGGGCGGTAACGCCGCTGCGCAACAGCCGACCGCCGTGCCCCGCATTCAACCCGCACCCGCCTTCTCCGGCGAGCGGCTGGCCTCCCTGCCAAGGCAGGACTGGATCACCAACGGAGGCAACGTCTACAACCAGCGCTACTCGCCCCTGGACGAGATCGACCGGAGCAATGTCTCGCAGCTTCAAGGGGTCTGGCGGACCCATCTGAACGGTTCGGGGCTGGACAGCAAGTACTCGGGCGAAGCCCAGCCCATCGTTTACGAAGGGGTTGTTTATGTCGTCACCGGTGCCGATGACGTTTTTGCGGTCAGCGTCGAGAGCGGCGAAATCCTGTGGAGCTACGAGGCCGACCTGGACCCGGCCATCGATATCATCTGCTGCGGGTGGACCAGCCGGGGCGTCGGCCTGGGTGAGGGGAAGGTCTTCGTCGGGCAACTCGACGGCAAGCTGGTCGCGCTCGACCAGCGGAATGGCGACGTGCTGTGGTCCACGCAGGCCGAGCGCTGGCAGGAGGGCTTCAGCATCACCAGCGCGCCGCTCTACCATGACGGGTTGGTGATCACCGGGTTTGCCGGTGCGGAATACGGTGTGCGCGGGCGTGTCAAGGCCTACCAGGCCGAGGACGGGGCGCTGGCGTGGACCTTTTACACCGTTCCCGGACCGGGAGAAATCGGTCACGACACCTGGCCACAGGACAATGACGTCTACCTCTACGGCGGGGCGACCGTCTGGCAGACGCCCGCGCTGGACCCGACGCTGGGGCTGCTCTATTTCTCAACCGGCAACCCCGGCCCCGACTTCAACGGCAGCATCCGTCCCGGGGACAACCTGTTCTCCACCTCCATCGTGGCTGTGGACGTGTACACCGGCGAGTATCGCTGGCACTTCCAGCAGGTTCACCACGACATCTGGGACTACGACGCGCCCAGTCCCGTGGTGCTTTTCGACATCGAGATCGAGGGCGAGATGCGGCGGGCTGTGGCCGAACCCGGCAAGACCGGCTGGGTCTACATCCTGGACCGCGTCACCGGCGAACCCCTGATCGGTATCGAGGAGCGGCCCGTGCCCCAGGAGCCGCGCCAGGCGACGGCGGCCACCCAGCCATACCCCATCGGCGATGCCTTCGTGCCGCAGCATGTGGATATCGTTCCGGAGGGCTACCCGCCGCTGGTCAACCAGGGCCGGATTTTCACCCCCTTCTGGACGGATGGCGCGGTGATGAAGCCCAGCCACAACGGCGGCGCCAACTGGCCCGGCAGCGCATACGACCCGCGCACGGGTTACCTCTACGTCTGCGCAACGGACCGGATGTCGTTTTTCAGGGGCGGAGAGATGGACGAGGATCTCCCGCCCCCGATGGGCGAACGCTTCCTGGGCGGAGTCTTCCATGCCATCCCGGCTCACGTGTCCGGAATCATTGCCGCCATGGACATGCGCACCAACCGCATTGTCTGGCAGCAGCGGCTCGTCGATCGCTGTTACAGCGGGATGCTGGCGACGGCCGGCGGACTGACCTTCGTGGGCCGCAACGATGGCCGTCTGACGGCGCTGGATTCGCGCAATGGCGATCTGCTCTGGGAATTCCAGACCGGTGCCGGGATGAACGCGCCGGTGAGCGCGTTCGAATACAACGGCCGCCAGCACCTGGTCGCCTATTCCGCCGGGAACCTGTTTGCCGGCTCCCGCCGGGGCGACAGCGTCTGGCTGTTCTCCCTGGACGGGACGATGGAGGAAGCGCCTGCCGACGCTCCACCGGAGCAGAACTAGCGAAATGCGCTGGAGCCATGCGCGGACAAGCGGTTACACTCTTGCCTCGCCGTGGGCGCAGCCGTATATCTACAGTCCGGTAATCAACCGGACTCAATGAAAGCAGGGAGAATCAGGTCAATGGGCATCAGAAAGACATCAATCATCGCCTTGAGTCTTGTCGGGACTACCGCAGGCGGGGTCGTCATGGCCGAGCCCGTCACCTACGTCATCGATCCCGGTCATACCTTCCCGGCGTTCGAGGCCGACCACTGGGGCGGGCTTTCCATCTGGAGGGGCAAGATCAACCGGTCGTCCGGCACCGTGGTGCTCGACAAGGAGGCCGGGACCGGGTCGGTGGAAGTGGTCATGGACATGGAGTCCATCGATTTTGGCCACGACGGCATGAACGAGAGAACGAAGTCGGACATCATCAATGTGGCCGAGTTCCCGACGGCGACCTATACGGGCACGCTGGCCGATTTCCAGGACGGCGCGCCGACCGCGGTCGAGGGCACCCTGAACCTTAATGGTGTCAGTCAGCCGGTCAATCTCCAGATCAACCAGTTCCGGTGCCAACCCCATTTCAGGCACCAGCGGGAAGTCTGCGGCGCCGATGCATCGGCGACCATCAACCGCGCGGACTACGGCATCGACTACGATCTGGAAAATGGCTTCTTTCCGGAAGTGCACCTGCTGATCACGATCGAAGCGCAGATTCCTCCGGAGGAATAGGCACGGATCGACAGATCCCCGGCGCGCCACAGGCACTGAGGCACCCACTCGCGCTTCACTGGCACTGAGGCACCCGCTCCGCCACTTCACGGGCACTGATGCAACGAACCCTGATCCTGATCGGACTCGCTGTGCTCGTCGTCGGCCTGGCGTGGCCCTGGCTCGGCAAGCTCCCGCTGGGCAGGTTGCCGGGGGACATCATTGTTGATCGGCCGTCCTTCAGGCTCTATTTTCCGATCACCACGATGATCCTGTTGAGCGCCTTGCTGTCGTTGCTCCTGTGGTGGTTTCGCCGCTGACGGAGCGTGCTCACTCCATCTGCTCGCCGTGCCCGACCCCGGGCGTGCAGCCATAGGTTCCCATCGGCAGCGTCGTTCGCATGAGTGTCCGGGAGCCGAAAACCGGTCCGTTGTGGAATGCAGGGTCGGTCGCCGTCCAGGTCAGTTCCAGGTCGCCGTTGTCGGGATTGACGTGGAAGCGCTCGGTCAGTTCAAGGTCCATGGTGCGGACGAAATCCGACCTGAGCACACCTTCCGAGAACAGCGCGGTGTGGACGATCAGGTCTCCGTCCTCGAATCGGCCGATGGAGTGGCCCATCGTTGTGCGTGGCGTATCCGCCGGGCGTTCTTCCATGTCCAGGTGAATGACGCGTTCGGTGTCCATGAATTCATGGTGGATGACGATTCGGCTTCCTTCATCGCGAATTTCGGTGGGCAGTCCCGGCTGGGACCAGGCGCGAACCGGACTGACGGGGCTGCACTGGTAGACCGGGTTGGCGAGAAGCGGATCGTTGGCGGCGTGGGCCGCCGCTCCGGCCTCGGTATAGGAGTCCATGGGGTCGGGGTCCACGCCGGCCCCGGGGAAGGCCTTGCGAAACCACACGCCGAAGACGGAAGCGGACTCGTCGGGCTCCCACGGCGCCGCGAACAGGCTTTGGCCGCCGCTGGTTCGCAGCGTGAGTACCGTTCCGTCGGCCAGGTAGCCGGTGGCAAACTCGCATCCCAGCGGGTCCCGCCTGGCCTGGAACCCCTCGATGCGGATCGGATCCCCTGCCCTGAGCGCGTCCGCGCCGACCCCCTTGATCCGCAGCTGCGAACTGGCCTGCATCTCGCACCAGCGAACCACTTCTTCCCCGGCCTCGTCCGTTGTCCGAACGTGCACGAATGAATGAGGATTGACGTATTCGAACTCGGTAATCGTCCCCTCGACGAGTACCGGCCGGTCCCGATAATAGTGCGGATCGAACCCATGATGGGCGAACGCCACGGAAGCGCACATCGACAACATCGCCATCGCGCGAACGACTACCTTGAAATTCCGAGAACTGAAGCGACGGTCCATGGCATCGGGTCCTTGTAATAGAATGCGTCAGTATATCCCCCCCAAGCGCTTCTGGACCAAGGTTATGGATGAACAGCCCGTGACGGCCTCCCGCGCCGGTCTGACGGCGACCAAGGGCGTCGGCGAGTCCACGCGCACGCTGGAAGCGGAAGTCCGGCGGCTGGAAGGGGAGTTGCTGCGCTGTCGCAGCGCGTTGGAGCAGATCCGCGACCGGAGCTTTGAACAGGCGAATTCGACCCGGCTGATCGACCAGCTCTGGCACTTCGTGCGCTGGTCCAAGTCGGTGGCGCGCGAGGCGCTGGAGGGTTCCCGCGGTGAAGATCGCCAATCCGCACGGAGGAAGTAGGGCGTGGCGACAGCCGTGACGGAGGATTCCTCCGCCCGCCCCGGGGATATCCTGAGAGCGGCGCTGAAGTGGCGGGAAGAGGGCAGGGAGGTGGCGCTGGCGACAGTGGTCGCTACCTGGGGATCCTCTCCTCGTCCGGTGGGCAGCCACCTGGTCATCGATGCCGATGGGGCTTTCAAGGGGTCCGTTTCCGGAGGTTGTGTCGAAGGCGCCGTGATCCAGGCTGCGAAACAAGTCATCGCCACCGGTGAACGGCAAGTGTTGGAGTTCGGCGTGACCGACGACGAGGCCTGGGAAGTCGGCCTGGCTTGCGGCGGCCGGATAGAGGTTCTGGTGGTGCGGATCGAGTGAGGGACGCGTTGTTACGCGCGCTGGGCGATTCCCTGTCCCGGTCAAAAGCCGTGGTGCTGGTGCGCCCGGTGTCCCCGGTCTCCCCGGTCTCCCCGGTCTCCCCAGTCTTCACGGGGGCGGACTTCCTGGTGGACGGAACCCGCGTGAGGGCCTTCGGAGCGACCGATGAAGCGCATGGCGCAACCATTCCCGACGAAGTGCTCGAATATTGCCGCGACGCGCTGGCGCGGGACGACGCGCGGACAGTCGAGGTGGAGGGTGGCCGCTACCTGATTCAGACCATCGCTCCGCCGCCGCGGCTGATCGTCGTCGGAGCCGTGCACATTGCGCAGGATCTCCTGCCCATGGCCCGCCTGGCGGGATATCGGGAGCTGTTGCTGGACCCAAGGGAGGCATTCGCGTCGGAACAGCGTTTCCCCGATGTGGAAATCAACCACGGTTGGCCGCAGCATGAGATGCCGTCGCTGGCACCGGACGCGCGTACCGCCGTGGTCACGTTGAGTCACGATGCCAAGATCGACGAACCGGCCCTGGTCTGCGCGCTTGAGTCCGATGCCTTCTATATCGGTGCGCTTGGCAGCCGCAAGACCCACGCCAGGCGGCTGCGGCGGCTGGCGGAGCGGGGGTTCGACGAAGAAGCGCTGGCGCGGATACACGGTCCCATCGGATTGCCCCTGGGCGGTCGATCCCCGGCAGAGATCGCGGTGGCGATCCTGGCGCAGATGACCCAGGTGCGGTACTTGCGATAGGTTTGGGTACAATCCGCTACTCCCGGCAGTGCTCGGCATCGAGCTCTTACCCAAGGGATCAGAAAGGAATGCAAATGGGGCAGGAACGATTGCAGATGGGTCAGGAAAGAAAGCACATGAACGCGATTCGAATTTCGGGTCTCTCCGCGGCGGTGGTCTGCTGGTTGGCGGCAGCCACGGCAGCAACCGGGCAGGTGGTCAATGAGTATTCGGTCGACCCGGCACAAGCCGTCGATCCGGATACGGGGATCAGGCTCCCGCCCGGATTCGCCGCCACCGTGTTCGCCGACATTGAAGGCTACGGACGGCACATGGCCATGCGGGACGACGGCACGCTCTACTACGCGCTGACGGTGCGGCTCGGCAGGGGTTCCAACATGGGCGTGGTCGCCATGCGGGACACCGATGGGGACGGGCACGCCGACATCATCGAGCGGTTCGCCACCGACATCCCCGGCACGGCCCTGCAGTTTCACGACGGATACCTGTATTTCGGCTCGAAGACCGCGGTCTACAGGTTTGATTTCGAAGGAGATGAAATGGTTCCGACCGCACCGCCGGAGGTCGTGGTCGGCGGTTTTCCCGAGCAGCGCCTCCACGAGGCCAAGACCTTCGCCATCGATGACGACAACAACCTCTACGTCAACGTCGGAGCGCCATCCAACGCCTGCATGGAGGAGTTCCGAACCCGGGGCTCACCCGGTCAGCGGCCCTGCCCGCAGCTTGAGTTGCAGAGCGGCATCTGGCAGTACGACGCGGGCGCGACCAACCAGACCCAGGCGACCCACGGCCGACGCTATGCCACCGGCGTTCGCAATGCCATGGCCATGACGTGGAACCCGGCGCATCAGCGGTTGTACTTTCTCAGCCACGGTCGGGATGCGCTGTTTACCCTCTATCCCGAACTCTTCAGCGCCGAACAAAGCGCGGAACTGCCTTCCGAGGAAATGCATGTCCTGGTCGAGGGTGGCGACTACGGATGGCCCTTCACGTACTACGATCACTTGAGGGGTGCACGCATACTGGCTCCGGAATACGGCGGTGACGGTCGGCAGGAGGCCGAAGCCGGCCTCTACGAAGAACCCATCGCAAACTTCCCTGCCCACTGGGCGCCGAACGACATGATGTTCTATACCGGCGCCGCGTTGCCGCCCCGATACCGCGACGGGGCATTCATCGTCTTCCACGGCTCCTGGAACCGCGCACCGCTGCCCCAGGGAGGGTACAACGTGGTGTTCGTGCCGTTTCAGGACGACATGCCAGGCGAGGACTGGGAAGTGTTCGCCGACGGATTCGAGGGCCACGATGTCCTGGAGGACCCGAACGACGCGATACACCGTCCCACGGGCATCGAGCAGGGCCCCGATGGCGAACTCTACATCTCCAGCACCGTCAGCGGCCGCGTCTGGCGGATCGATTACGTGGGCGAGTAGTGCGGCCTTGCGAGATCGAGCACGGGCGACGTCCAGGTCCGCATTACGCTCAGGTCTGCATGAATTGAATCTTTCGTTCAGCGGCATCGCCCCTTGTCTGTCGGCGAGCCTGTTGCTGGCAGCCTGCGGCGGAGAGCCGGCAGTTCGGGAAATCGCGACTGGCGCTGCCGTGGACGGCAGTGAAGTCTACGCGCGCGACTGTCTTGCGTGCCACATGTCCAGCGGGCGGGGCGTTCCGGGCATGACTCCGACGCTCATCGCCAGTTCTTGGGTCACCGGTGGCGAAGACGCGTTGATCGGCTACTTGCTGACGGGCGGGTTCGGTTCCGAAGTGCTGATGGGCCGTTTCGACTACCTCAACGATGCTGAAATGGCCGCCGTTCTCAGCTTCATCCGGCGAGAGTTCGGCGACAGGGCTTCGCCGATCACCGAGGATCGCGTGGCCACCGTGCGGCAACAGCTGATGGGCGGCGAGGCCGCCGGGCACGCTCCATAGGAGCCTGACCCAAGGGACGACTACGGATCCAGCGAAGCCAGGTACGCCGCGATCGCAACCATGTCTTCGTCAGTCAGGTTGATGACCGTAGCGGTCATCAGCGGCGCCAGGCTGCCGGCTCGATCGCCGTTCTTGAAGTCGTTGAGCTGGCGAACCGTGTAAAGCGGCGAAACTCCCGCAAGCCGGGGAATGTCTCCGAGCCCTTTCAGGTCGGGGCCGTGACAGATGAAGCACTGTATCGTTGTGCCGCCGGCGCCTGTGGTCACCAAGGCTTCGCCGCGTGCCAGACTGCCTTCCGGCGCGTAGACGGTGAAGCCGGAGTAGGGGTGGCGGGCGGTGGCCAAATCCCGGTCTTGTGGAATTTCGATGATCCGGTTGTCGATGGGCTCGGTGCCGCCGTCGGGGTGGATGTGGCGCATGCGTCCGTCGCCGATGTAGGTCCGCGGCACGATATCCGCTTCGATCACCTCGTCGATCCAGTCGATGACTTCGAGGCCTGCGAACCATTGCGCCGCGATGCGGGACTGTTCCTCGGAGACGTCGAAGCTGTTCATCCAGAACCGCTCCTTCCTCGCGCCGCTCTTGAAGTCGGCCATCTGCGCCTCGATGTATGCGGCCGTCAGGCCCGCCAGGTGGGAAGACTCGGGGTGCCCCGCGCCTGTGAATCCGTGGCATGCGGCGCAGGCGCGCACCATGGGGCCGTCGCCATGGGCCACGACTTCCGGCACCGGCGCGTAGTGGTCGTCGGGAAACCAGTCCGGCGGGTTCCAGTGGTCGTCGATCTGTTCCTGACTGCGCTGCAGGTCACTGCCCGGTACGGACCGGGGCGCGTGCAGGTCGATCTCAAGGTCCTGCTGCGGAAGCAGTGATTCGTCCAGGACCTGGTAGGCCCACTCCACGTCCGCTTGGACGGAAAACGTCGCAAGGGCCAGCAGGGTACTCGTCACGAGCATGATGTTCGATCGGCGCATTTGTCCCTCCGAAAGATGCCTTACCGTACCGCTGCATACGTTAAGCCAAGCGGCACTTCAAATCACCGTGCGCACGTTAACACGAAGTCACACTCCGGACGTTCCCAGCCTGACAGGCTATGTTATCGTCGAAATCCCTGGACGCCATTCCGATGTTCCTGCGGATACAATGGTTGTCGTCGGCCATCAATGGGGAGCCACTGCGCATGCGATCGAAATTGCCCGTCAAACCGGTGGCTTTCGCCGCTATCTGTTTCTTGTCGATTCCCGGCTTGGCGCACCATGGCGATGCCGGTCGCTACACCGAAACGGTCACGACTGTGACGGGTACGGTGGTGGAGTTCCAATTCATCAATCCGCATTCGTTGCTGACCATCGCCGTGGTGGACGAGAACGGCGACACGGTGGAGTGGCATGGCGAACTCGGGCCGCCCAACAGCCTGGAAAACAGGTGGGGTTGGGACAGGCATACATTCCAGGTGGGTGACGTGATCACCATGACCGGCCGCGCGCTCAAGAACGGTGGTGCATACATGACGCTGTCGGAAAAATCCCGCCTGTGGGACGCCGAAGGCAACGAAATCTATGTGGGCGACTGATCTGCGCGTCTCCGGATTTCGTCTGGCATGGCTGGGGTTGCCAATGGCCGCCCTATTCGCAGGCAATGTGAACGCGCAATCGACCGCGACCTACATCAAGGCTTCCAATCCGGGCGTGGACGACCAGTTCGGCGGCGGCGGCGTTCTGCTGGGCGTCTCGCTCGCGTTGAGCGGCGATGGCTCGACGCTGGCCGCAGGAGCACGGCTTGAGGACAGCGCCGCGACCGGCGTCGGGGGTGATCAACAGGACAATTCCGCACGCAACGCCGGAGCCGCCTATGTCTTTCGCCGAGTTGAAAACGGCGCCTGGCGGCAGGAAGCCTACCTCAAGGCGTCCAATGCCGGCCCGGGCGATCAGTTCGGCTTTGCGGTCGCGCTCAGCGACGACGGCGCCACCATGGCGGTGTCGGCGAATCTTGAGGACAGCGCGGCGACCGGCGTAAACGGCGATCAGCACGACGATTCCATGGAGAATTCCGGCGCGGTCTACATTTTCAGCCGCGGCGACGGGGAGTGGCGACAAGAAGCCTATGTGAAGGCATCCAATACCGGCGAGCCGGAGGACGGGGACAATTTCGGGTACGTTCTGGGGCTCAGCGCCGACGGCAACACCCTGGCAGTGGGCGCAACCGGTGAGGACGGTTCCGGCGTGGGGACGAATGGCGACGAAAACGACAATTCGGCCCGAGGTTCCGGCGCGGTGTACGTGTTTGTGCGGGAAGGCGGCGACTGGTCCCAGCAGGCGTATCTCAAGGCCTCCAATGCCGACGCGACGGACCTGTTCGGCATCTCGCTCGCGATCAGCGATGACGGCAATACGCTGGTCGTCGGCGCGCTGGATGAGGATGGCTCCTCAAGCGGCGTCGACGGGCCCGATGACAACGACGCAAGGGGATCGGGGGCGGTCTACGTGTTTTCCCGCGAAGGCGCGCTGTGGCGACAGCAGGCCTATCTGAAAGCGTCCAATGCCTCCATCAACGACGCCTTCTCCCTGGTCGCGTTGAGCGGCGACGGCAATACGCTCGGCGTGGCTGCTTTCGATGAAGACAGTATCGACACGGGTGTGGGGGCGGACCAGGCGGACAACTCGGCCGAGGATGCCGGCGCAGTGTATGTCTTCTCCCGGGAAGGTCGGAGCTGGGCGCAGACCGCCTATGTCAAACCGTCCAATACCAGCCCCTTCGATCAATTCGGCACGCGCCTGCATCTGAATCGGGACGGCAGCGTTCTGGCGGTGGGCGCACCGCTGGAGGACGGCAGTGCCAGCGGCGTGAACGGGCCCCAGGACGACCTGGCGGACGAGGCCGGGGCGGTATACCTGTTCCGTCGCGTCGGGGACGAATGGAGCCAGACGGCGTATCTGAAAGCGCCCGCCGCGGAAATCTACGACGAATACGGCGCCAACGTGGCGCTGGACGATACCGGCGGGACCATTGCGGTGGGCGTTCGCGTAGAGGACGGTGGTGAGGGCGGGATCGATGGCGGACAGTCGGACAACTCCGTGCGGGACTCCGGCGCGGTGTTCGTCCATCATCTGCCGACCGGCTGATGCGGACTGATTGACGTCACCAGGGATCCCGCGGATGAAAACAAGTCTGGCTGCGCGCCTGTTGATTCGCGATTGGCGCGGAGGTGAAACTCCGGTTCTGCTGACGGCGCTGGTGGTGTCCGTGGCGGCCATGGCTGCGGTCGGGCTCTTCACGGACCGGGTGGCGCAGGCCGTGCGGCAGGAGGCCGGGGAAGTGCTGGCCGCGGACCTGCGGGTCGAGTCCAACTATCCCTTGCCCGCCGACTATCCTGAAGCCGCCCGCGCCGAGGGGCTGGACACCGCCCAGGTGATCCAGTTCCGCAGCGTCCTGATGGCCAACGGCGCCAGTTCCCTGTCCGACATTCGCTGGGTATCGGACGAGTACCCGCTTCGCGGCGAGGTCCGTGTCGCCGATGAACTGGCGGGCGACCCGCGCACCGCATCCGGCGCCCCCGGGCGCGGCGAGGCGTGGGTGGAGCCGGCGCTGCTGGCACGACTCGGCCTGGATGTCGGGGACACGCTCCGGATCGGTGAGCTGGCCGCCCGGGTCGCACACACCCTGGAGTTTCGCCCCGATGAAGGCTGGCGGTTGATGGAACTGGCGCCGACGGTGCTGCTCAATATCGCCGACGTGGAGGCGTCCGGGCTCATCCAGCCGGGCAGCGTGGTCGAATACGAGTGGTTGTTCGCCGGGAACGAGCGCCAGGTCCAGAATTTTCGGGAGCGCTTGGAAGTCATCATGGGCCCGGAGGAGGAACTGGACGATATCCGCGACGCGCGTCCGGAGGTGCGTTCCTCCATCGAGCGCGCCGAGCGCTTCCTGATGTTGTCCGCCCTGGTGAGCGTGCTGCTGGGCGGCGTGGCCGTGGCCATGGCGAGCCGGCGTTTCCTGGCCCGGCACCTGGACGGCGTCGCATTGATGAAGTGCGTGGGGGCGCAGCACCGGGACGTGTTGCGGCTTACGCTGACGCAGTTGCTGACCCTCGCCCTGGTGGCCGGCATCGTGGGCACGCTGGTCGGTTTCGCCGCACAGCACGGCCTGGTTCTGCTTCTGGACGATCTGGTCGAGGCGCAGTTGCCCCGTCCGGGACCGGACGGCTTCCTGATCGGTCCGGTCACCGCCTTGACGATCGCGCTCGGGTTCGCGCTGCCGCCCCTGCTGCAATTGCGCAAGGTGCCGCCTGCCCGCGTGCTGCGACGCGATCTCGAGCCGCCTCCGCTCGGGTATGCGGCGGTGTACGGTACGGCCGCGGCGGCCGTCACGGCAATGCTGTACTGGCTGTTTCGGGACCTGGAACTCATCGCCTACCTGTTGGCCGGGGCGGTGGCGACGTTCGCGGCGCTCTACCTGTCCGGCCACGTGCTGGTGCGTGGCTTGCAGCGTTTCCGGGGCAGGGTCGGCATCGCCTGGCGATACGGCATCGCCAACGTGGCGCGGCGCGGTCGTGAGAGCAGCGTGCAGGTGGTCGCCTTCGGAATCGGCCTCATGGTCCTGTTGCTCCTGACCCTGGTGCGCACGGAACTGCTGTCCCAGTGGCAGTCGACGTTGCCGGAAACCGCCGCGAATCACTTCCTGATCAACATTCAACCCGAGGAACGCAGTCAGGTGGCGGAGGTCCTGGCCGGTCATGGGATTGAAACGCCCCAGTTCGCGCCGCTTGCCAGGGCGCGAATCAGTCATGTCAATGGCGTTCCCCTGAACGAGTACGAGTTTCGTGACCGCCGCACGGAGCGCGAACTGCGGGACGACCTGAATGTCACCTGGAGCGCGGCACTCGGCCCGGATAACGAAATCGCGGCCGGACAGTGGTGGGGGGAGGACGATCCGGAACCGCAGCTCTCCATCGAGGCGGAAGAGCTGCTGGATTTCGGACTGGAACTCGGAGATGAACTGACCTTCGCCATCGCCGGGCAGAGCGCCACGGTGCGCATCACCAGCACTCGCAACATCAACTGGGATTCCTTCCGGCCGAACTTCTTCATGGTGGTGAATCCCGGCGTGATGGAGGAGTTTGCGCATACCTACATCACAAGCCTCCACCTGGAGCGGGATCAGCGAACCGCCATGCTTGAACTGGTGACCCTGTTGCCCGGCATTTCCGTGATCGACATCGACACCTTGCTGGACCAGGTCCGACGCGCCATGGACCGGGCCGCGTCCGCCGTGCAGTACGTCTTCCTGTTCACGCTTGCCGCCGGCATCGTGGTCCTGCTCGCGGCGATTCAGGCCACGCGCGATGAGCGCATGTACGAGAGCGCGGTGCTGCGAACGCTCGGCGCGGGCAAGGGCGTCATCCTCCAGGGCATCGCCGCCGAGTTCACCGCCATTGGCGTGCTGGCGGGTACGCTGGCCGCCGCGGGTGCCGGCCTGATCGGCTACTTTGTGGCCAGCGAACTCTTTGAGCTCGCCTACCTGCCGGGGCCGATGCTCGTAGGCTTCGGGATGGCGGCAGGCGCTCTGGTTGTCGGCACCAGCGGCACGATTGCCGCGCGATCGGTGGTCAGGGAGCCGCCGGTATCAACGCTGCGGCGAATCTAGGAACGTGCGCCGTAGCTGTCTGACGTCACTTGCCAAGAGGGTGTGAAACGCTACAGAGCCATCCCGGGTAGTGTCAGCAGGCGCTAGTGCCAGTGGCCATGTTCTTCCGACCACACGCGGCCCGCCGTGGCGCTGGTGCTAAAGTCGTGCTCGCCGATATTGGTGAGGAACACCATGAGTCCGCCGACCAGGAACACGGCCACCACGGCCACCACAATGCGCATCCCGATGGGCGTTTTCTTGCTCTGCCGAGCACAGCACTTCTTGTGCTTGAGGCCGCTTCCGCAGGGGCAGGGCTGATTGCGTCCGATCTTGGCCATCTTTGAAAGCCTCGCAGCGTGAATTTCCAGTCGGCACTCCCAATATACCTCAAGCGGTGTTTCAATAGCACACTCGGACAATCACTCTGGATGGAGGTCGGGCAATGACCGCAACAGCACCGTTTCGCGCGGATCACGTGGGGAGTCTGCTGAGGCCGCAGTCGGTGCACGAGGCCCGGCAGACGTTTCAGGCGGATCAAGTCGGCCCCGACGGTTTTACGGCCCATCCCGACCTCAGGGATGTCGAGGACGAAGCCATCGGCGCCGCGGTGCGCATGCAGCAGGACCTGGGTCTCATGGCGGTGACCGATGGCGAATACCGGCGACGGTTCTGGCACTACGACTTCATGGGAGCGCTGTCCGGCCTGACGCTGGTCGAACGGGACGAGGGCATCCAATTCCACGGTGTCCGCCTGCCGCCCATCTTTCCCACCATTACCGCACGACTGGATTTTCCGGACGATCACCCCATGCTGGACCATTTCAGGCACCTGGCTTCGATCGCGGACGTGCAACCGAAGATCTCGATCCCCGGCCCGAGCGCGTGCCACTTCCGCGTCGCGCCCGAGGACATCGCGCCGCCGGAGTACGCCGATGTCGAGGTGTTATTCGACGACCTCACCCGCACGTACGCGAAGGCCGTCGACGCCTTCTACCAGGCGGGCTGCCGGTACCTGCAGATGGACGACATCTTCTTTGCGTACCTGTGCGATCCAAGGGAGCGCGAACAGAAGCAGGCGGAAGGTTTCGATCCCGACTGGCTGATCAGCCGTTATGCGCGGGTCATGCGCGAGGCCATCGCTGACCGCCCATCCGACATGGTCATTGCGATGCACCTGTGCCGAGGCAACTTTGTCTCGACCTGGAGCGCGCAGGGTGCCTACGACCCGGCCGCCGACGCGGTCTTCAACGAGACCGGCATCGACATTTTCTTCATGGAGTACGACACGGAACGGGCCGGTGGCCTGGAACCGCTGCGGCTGCTACCCAGGGGCGGGAAACGCGTGTTGCCCGGATTCATCACCACGAAGAGTCCGCAGCTCGAGTCACTGGACGACCTCAAGCGCCGTTTCGACGAGGCGTCCCGGTACGCCGACATCGACCAGCTCGGCATCGCGCCCCAATGCGGTTTCGCCTCCACCGAGGAAGGCAACGCGCTCACGGACGATGAGCAGAAGCGCAAACTGGAACTGGTAGTCGCGACGGCCGAGGCGATCTGGGGCGGCGTGGTCGGCTAAAACTCCATCCCGACAGATCCGTGTGACTCCAAGGGTTTCGGCTCCATGAATTGTGTATAGTTCACGCGGTTGCCGGCGCAAGGCCGGCGCCCGACGCGCGGCGGCGGTCGACAGGGACGAACCGGGGGAGCATGAAGTCACCAGCATCATTGGGCGACGGCCGCTCCTTGCGCATTCTGGGCGTGCTGTTCGCAGGCGTGTTCATGGGGGCCCTGGACGTCGCCATCGTGGGTCCGGCCTTGCCGGCGCTGCAGGATCAGTTCGCGGTGGACAGCCGGGCGATTTCCTGGGTCTTCAACCTGTATATCCTGTTCGGCCTGCTGGGCGCTCCATTGATGGCGAAGCTGTCGGACCGCTACGGAAGGCGGTCCGTCTACCTGGCCGACGTCGCGCTGTTCGCGCTGGGCTCGGCGCTGGTGGCGACCGCGCCGAGCTTCGCCATGCTGCTGGTGGGCAGGGCGGTGCAGGCTTTCGGGGCCGGTGGTTTGCTGCCGGTTGCAAGCGCCGTGATCGGCGACACATTTCCGCCCGAGCGGCGGGGACCCGCGCTGGGATTGATCGGAGCCGTATTCGGACTGGCCTTTCTGCTGGGTCCGCTGATTGGCGGCGTGCTGTTGCAGTTCGACTGGCGCTGGTTGTTCCTGGTCAACCTTCCGGTGGCCGCCATCGTGTTCTGGCAGGCCGCGACCGTCCTGCCCGGCGACCGGGACCCGGATCGCCGTCCATTCGACGCGCCGGGCGCGGCGCTGCTGTGCATCGGGCTCGCGTGCATGGCTTGGACGGTGAGCGCACTGGACATCTCGGAGCTGACGTACAGCCTCATGTCCCCGAGCGTGCTGCCGTTTCTCGTCCTGGGCCTGATGGTTGCCGCGCTGTTCTGGAAGGTGGAAATCCGCGCCGAGGATCCCGTGCTGCACCCCGACCTGTTTCGCTCCAGGGAACTCAGGCTGGTGGGGTGCATCGCGGCGGGCACCGGCCTTGCGGAAGCGGGCATGGTTTTCCTGCCGGCACTGGCGGTGGCCTCCCTGGGGGTCGAGGATTTCACCGCCAGCTTCATGCTGGTGCCGCTGGTGCTGGCCATGATGCTCGGCGCGCCACTTGCCGGCGCGCTGCTGACCCGCCGTGGCGCCCGACAGGTTATCCAGGCGGGCATGTCCCTGGTGGTCTGTGGCCTGCTGGTGTTCGGATTGCCCTCGCTGACGGTCGGGACGTTCTATGTCGGCGGCGCGCTCGTCGGACTCGGGCTGTCGGCCTTGCTGGGCGCGCCGCTGAGGTACGTGGTCATTCGTGAAACTTCGCAAGGGCAGCGGGGTGCCGGCCAGGGCCTGCTCACCATCTGCCTGAGCGTCGGGCGCATCGCCGGGGCGTCGGCCCTGGGAGGGTTCGCCGCGTCGGGGCAGGGCGCCGCCGAAGGGTATCGGGCGGCGCTGGTCACCGTCAGCGTCCTGATCGCGCTGCTGATCCTGTTGAGTTTCAGGCTCAAGCGGGACCATCCCGCGGCCGCCCGTGAGGCCGGATAGCGCCGGCTGGCACATCCCACTGACTACGGGCAGAATAGCCGCCGAAATTGCTTTGCGGATTGGGCCGTGCCAATGAACGACTACTGGATCGCGCCATCGATTCTTTCCGCCGATTTCGCCCGCCTGGGCAGGGAAGTCGAAGACGTGCTCGCCGCGGGCGCCGACCTGGTCCACTTCGACGTGATGGACAATCACTATGTGCCCAATCTCACCATCGGGCCCATGGTCTGCCGGGCGCTCCGCGACCACGGCATCGAGGCGCCCATCGACGTGCACCTGATGGTCAGTCCGGTGGATCGTCTGGTGGAGGAATTCGCGGCGGCCGGCGCCAATTACATCAGTTTTCATCCCGAGGCCAGCGAACACCCGGACCGGACCTTGCAGCTCATCCGCGCTTCCGGGTGCCACGCCGGGCTGGTTTTCAATCCGGCCACGCCGCTCCACTGGCTGGAATACGTGCTGGACAGGGTGGACATGATCCTGCTGATGTCGGTCAATCCGGGGTTCGGCGGACAGCAGTTCATCGAAAGCACCATGGAGAAGGTCGAACGAACCCGCCGCCTGATCGAATCCTCCGGTCGGTCGATCCGCCTGGAGGTGGACGGCGGCGTCAAGGCCGACAACATTCGCAGGATCGCCGAAGCCGGCGCCGACACGTTCGTGGCGGGCTCCGCGATATTCGGAACCGACGACTATGCCGGCATTATCGGTCGAATGAGAAACGAACTGGCCGCGGCCCGCGGCGCATAGGCGAAGGCGAAACGTGAACTGGACCGTCCACAAGTTCGGCGGCAGCAGTTTGGCCGATGCGGACTGCTTTCGGCGCGTCGCCGGCATCGTGCGCGACCAGCCGGCCGGCAATCTCGCCGTGGTGGTCTCCGCCGTGGGCGGGGTCACCGACCGATTGTTCGACCTCATCGACCGGGCCGCCCGCCGGGCGCCGCTGGACGAACCCGTGGACGCCCTGCGCGCGCGCCATGAGGCGATCGCCAATGAACTGCTGGACGAGGACGCTGCCGCCGCCTGCATGGAACAGTTCGATGCGGACCTCAAGGACATCCGGCGGATTCTCGAAGCGCTGACCCTGGTCAAGGCCACCTCAAGGCGCAGCGAGGACATGATATCGGGATTCGGGGAACTGTGGTCGGCGAGGCTGCTGACCGCGCTGCTGGCGAATGGCAATGAGCCGTCCGGACGGGTGCAGTTCATCGATGCGCGGGACGTGCTGCGGGTGGAACCGGGGGAAATGGGTCCCGTGGTGGCCTGGGAAGAGTCCGGCAGGAACCTGGAGACCGTGCTTGCGTCAGATTTCAGCGGCGTGACGGTCATTACGGGTTACGTCGCCAGAAACCTCGACGGCCTGCAGACCACGCTGGGACGCAATGGCAGCGACTATTCCGCATCCATCTTCGCGGCGCTGCTTGAGGCGGATGCCGTGCACATCTGGACCGACGTCGAGGGTGTCATGAGCGGAGACCCGCGGCGCGTGCCCGAAGCCACCGTCATCAAGGAGATTTCCTACAACGAAGCCATGGAACTGGCCTATTTCGGGGCCCGCGTGATCCATCCCCAGACCATGGCGCCGGCGGTGTCGCACCAGATCCCGATCCGAATCCGCAGCACGTTCAGCCCGGAGGCTCCCGGCAGCCGGATCATTTCGACTCCCGACGGAACGGGGACCGTGGTCAAGGGCATCAGCGGGATCGACGGCGTCGCCCTGGTCAACCTGGAGGGCTCCGGGATGATCGGCGTGCCGGGCACCGCCGACCGGCTGTTTGGCGCCCTGCGCGAGGCGGGAGTTTCCGTCATGCTCATTTCGCAAGGCAGTTCGGAGCACTCCATCTGCTTTGCGGTCCCCGAGGAATCGGCGGAACGGGTGAAGTCGGTGGTCGAGGAGGCGTTTGCCCTTGAGTTGGCCGGGGCGCAGGTGCAGAAAGTCGGAATAACCAAGGGGTGCGGAGTGCTCGCGGTGGTCGGGGACGGCATGGCCGGAACCCCGGGCGTGTCGGGACGATTTTTCGCCACGCTCGGCAAGGCCGGAATCAACGTGCGGGCCATCGCCCAGGGGGCGTCCGAGCGCAACATCTCGGCGGTGATTTCCTCCGCGGACATGACCCGGGCCCTGCGCACGGTTCACGCCAGCTTCTACCTTTCCGCGAAGACGGTCTCCATCGGCCTGATCGGGCCGGGTTCCGTGGGCGGCGCGCTACTGGACCAGATGGCCGGGGAAGTCGACCGGCTTCGCGAGGATTTCAACCTGGATCTGCGGGTGCGGGGCGTGGGCGGAAGCCGGCGCATGGTCCAGGACGACCGCCGCCTGGGCCTGGAGGACTGGCGATCGGCGCTCGAGGGCGGAACCGAAATGGACCTGGCGGGGTTTGTCGACCACGTCCAGGCGGATCACCTGCCGCACACCGTGCTGGTGGACTGCACCGCGAATGCGGACATCGCCTCCCGGTATGCGGACTGGCTGAATCGGGGCATCCACATCATCACGCCCAACAAGCGCGCACACAGCGGTTCGATGGCGTACTACCACCGGCTCCAGTCGATCTGCCGATCCGCGAATACCCATTTCCTGTACGAAACCACGGTGGGCGCCGGCCTGCCGGTGATCAAGACCTTGCGGGACCTGGTGGAGACCGGCGACGATATCGTCAGCATCAGCGGCATTTTCTCAGGGACCCTGGCCTATCTCTGCAATGTCTTCGACGCCACCCGGCCGTTTTCGGCGATCGTGCGCGACGCGCGCGAGCAGGGTTATACCGAGCCGGACCCCAGGGATGACCTTTCCGGCATGGACGTTGCCCGCAAGGCGGTCATTCTGGCCCGCGAGGCCGGACTGGATCTGGAATTGGAGGATATCCAGGTGGAGAGCCTCGTGCCGGAGTCGTTGTCGAGTTCGGTGGTCAGCTCCATTGACGAGTTTCTTGACCGGCTGGCGGAGTTCGATGACGCCATGGCGGAGCGATGCCGGGCCGCGGAGCGGGACGGAGGCGTGCTTCGTTACGTGGCCGATGTGGACCTGGCCAGCGGGCAGGCCCGGGTCGCGCTGCGAACCTATCCGAAGGACCATCCGTTCGCGGGCATCAGCCTGACGGACAACGTGGTGCAGTTCGTGACCCGTCGATACCGGGACAATCCGCTCATCGTGCGCGGGCCGGGCGCCGGCCCCGACGTCACCGCGGCCGGGGTCTTCGCCGACATCCTGCGGCTGTGCAGCATGCTCGGCGCCAATCACGGCTGATGCGATGAGGTATTTCAGCACAAGGGGGGCGCACGAGACCGACTTCATCGGCGCCGTGAGCCGGGGTCTGGCGCCTGACGGGCGCCTGTACGTGCCCGAGGAGCTACCCCGCTTCGACCCGGCAGAAATCCAGGGCGATACGCTGGAGGACATCGGCGCCCAGCTGCTCGCGCCCTTTGTCGCGGGATCTCCCCTGGAGCCCAAGTTGCAGTCGTTGTGCGCGCAGGCGTTTGATTTTCCCATTCCACTGGTGCCGGTGGACAAGGGCAGGGGGCCGCTCTGGGTGCTGGAAGTCTTCCACGGTCCCACGGCGGCCTTCAAGGATGTCGGGGCGCGGTTCCTGGCCGCGGTCATGGAACAGGCGCTGCCGCTGCAGGACCCTCCGGACCCGCGACCGCTGACCATACTGGTGGCCACCTCCGGCGACACCGGTGGCGCGGTGGCCGCCGCGTTTCATCGCCGCCGGGGCATGCGGGTGGGGGTGCTGTTCCCCGCCGGCCAGGTCTCGCCGCGACAAAGGCACCAACTGACCTGCTGGTCGGACAACGTGCGCTCGTTCGAGGTCAATGGGACCTTCGACGATTGCCAGGCTCTGGTCAAGAGCGCGTTCACCGACCCGTCGCTGAACGCCCGCCATCGCCTGAGCGCGGCCAACAGCATCAACCTCGGCCGGCTGCTGCCCCAGGTGGTCTACCATGCCGCCGCCAGCCTGTGGCATTGGCGGGCCGAGCGCCGACCGGCCAATTTCATCGTGCCCACCGGAAACCTGGGCAATGCCCTGGCCTGTGTCTGGGCGCGGGCGATGGGCATGCCCATCGGGGATATCATCCTGGCGACCAACGCCAACCGGGTGTTGCCGGAATTTCTGGCGACCGGTGACTGGCAGCCCCGGTCCAGCGTCCGGACACTGGCTTCCGCGATGGATGTCGGCAATCCCAGCAACATGGAACGGCTTCGGCACCTGCTGCCCGACTTCGCGGAACTGCGCAGTTCGGTGGAAGCCTATCCGGTCAGCGATGACGCCATCGAACAGCAGATTGCCCGGGACCACGAGCGGCTGGCGCGGGTCTGGTGCCCGCACACGGCCACCGGATTCAACGTCTACGACCAGTTGCCCCAACCGCGTTGTGCGGACGCCTCCTGGATTGTTGTGGCAACGGCTCATCCGGCCAAGTTCGACAACATCGTGGAGCCTGCGACGGGCACGTCGGTGCCGGTTCCACCAGCCCTGGCGGCCCTGCTGGAGCTGCCGAGCCGGTGGGAGTCCGTCGATCCGGACCTGGCGGCATTCTCGAAGGTGCTGGACTGGCCGGCGCCGTGAAGCGCTTACGCTTGGCCATGAGGCGTTTTCGCTTGCTCTGCCGGCAAGCGAAAGAGCCTCTCCGCGTTGGTCCGCGTGGCTTGCGCAACCGCCTCGACGGGCTGATCCATGCAGGCCGCCAGCCGCGTCAGCACATGGGGAAGGAAGCGGGGTTCGTTGCGTCGTCCCCGGGTCTTCTCCGGCAGGTCCCGGGGCAGGAGATATGGCGCATCGGTTTCGATCAGTACCCGGTCCAGGGGCAGGTGGCGCACCGCGTCGCGAAGGTCGGCACCCCGGCGCTCGTCACAGAGCCAGCCGGTGATGCCGATGTGCAGGTCCATGTCCAGGTAGTCCCGCGCCATCTTCGCCGTGCCCGTGAAGCAATGGGCCACACCGCCGCAGAGGCGGTTGCGGACAGGGCGTAGCAATTCCACGAACTCGTCGTGGGCGTCGCGTTGATGCAGGAATACGGGCAATCCGGAATCGGCCGCGATTTCCAGCTGCTCGCGGAAAGCCTGCCGCTGGGCGTCGCGGGGAGAGAAATCCCGGAAGAAGTCCAGTCCGCATTCGCCCGCGGCAACGACGGGTTCCTGCGCCATGAGGTTGGTCAGCGTGTCACCGCTGTGCGCGTCGAACTCGCTGGCATGGTGCGGATGGATGCCGGCGGTTGCGAACAGCTGGCCGGGATGGGCTTGCGCCAGTTCCAGGGTTCGGACGCTCTGTGTAACCGAAGTGCCGGTGACAATCATTCGGCGCACGCCGGCGGTCCTGGCCTGGCGGATCACTTCGGCGCGGTCACGGTCAAAGCTCTCGTGGGTCAGATTGACGCCGATATCGATCAGATCCGTCATGTTGGTGATGCCTTGAGGTGATGCCTTGAGGTTGCGAACAGGTCATGAATCCGACATGATTTTCGTGGTCGGGCAGGATTCGCGCAAGGGCCGTGCGAGGCTGCCCACAAGACTCGTGCGAGGCTGCCCGGATGCGCTTCGCACAGGCAGGGTCGCGAGAAAGGAATTGACTGCGTGAGTGATACCAGACAACCCCCCAAGGGGGGAGTAAAGAAAGCGGGGTCGCGGAAATCGGCCGCCTCGAAACGCAAGCGGCCCGATAAGCCGCCGCTGGACCACGTGCCGCCGGAGAAGCCCCGGCGGGGTCGCGATTCGGCGGACGAAGCGGCGCGGGACCATGCGTCGCAGGAAAACACGCCGCGTGACCACGCGCAGCCGGACAACGCACCCCAGGAAAACACGCCGCGTGACCACACGCCGCCGGAACCGGGCGACAGGGTCCAGTCGCCAGAAGAGAGTTTCGTCGATCACCTCAAGTCGCGGGACTCGTGGATGCGTTTGCTGTACATGGTCCTCTTTTTCGCGCTATGGACCGTTACGCGATTCGTTGTGATCGCCGTGATCGTGCTGCAGGTCCTGTTCCTGCTGTTCAGCGGTCAGCGCAATGAGCGGCTCGCCGGGTTCGGCGCAGGCCTTGCAGCGTATGTCCGCCAGCTCGTGGCGTATCTGACCCTTGCCGACGAGCGACAGCCGTTCCCGTTCAGCGATTGGCCCGATGATGCCCCCATGCCGTCGGACGCGACCGACCCGGAATACGCCGACAACAAGGCGGATGCGGAGCGCGACGCCTAGCGGTATTCGTCCCGGCGCCCGGCGTCTCGGCCCCCCGGCGCACAGTCCCGGCGCCCGCTGCCCGGGCCCCGTCGCGGGCTGGCGCCTTGCGCGGGCGGGTTGTCTCAGGCGGCCCGGTCGGTTTCGGCGAGCTGCCGCAGCACGTAGTGGAGTATTCCGCCGTTGAGGTAGTAGTCCCACTCCTTGGGCGTGTCGATGCGCACCACGGCCTGGAACTCGATCGTGCCGCCGTCCGTCTTGCTCGCCCGGACGGTGATACGCTCGGGACGGCCCTGGCCGATGCCCTCGATATCGAGGGTCTCCGTTCCGTCCAGACCCAGCGTTTCGGCGCTTTCGCCTGACGCAAACTGCAAGGGCAGCACGCCCATGCCGATCAGGTTCGATCGATGGATTCTCTCGTAACTCTCGACGATGACCGCCTCGACGCCCAGCAGCTTGATCCCCTTGGCCGCCCAGTCGCGGGACGAGCCGGAGCCGTACTCCTTGCCGCCGATGACCACCAGCGGCGTGCCGGAGGCCCGGTATCGCGTCGCGGCCTCGAAGATGCTGACCTGTTCGCCGCTGGGAATGTGAGTCGTCCATCCGCCCTCGGTGCCGGGAGCGAGCCGGTTCCTGAGGCGAACGTTCGCAAACGTGCCCCGCATCATCACCTCGTGGTTGCCGCGCCTGGAGCCGTAGGAATTGAAGTCCTTGCGCTCCACGCCCAGACCACGCAGGTACTGCCCCGCGGGACTGTCCGCCGCGATGGCGCCGGCCGGCGAGATGTGATCGGTGGTCACCGAGTCACCCAGCAGCGCCAGCACGCGGGCGCCGCGTATGTCTTCGATGCCGTCCGGCTCCGCCGCCATGCCTTCGAAGTAGGGCGGGTTCTTGACATAGGTCGAGGCCTCGTCCCACGCATAGGTCTCGCCTGTCGCCACCTCCAGTCCGTTCCAGTGCTCGTCGCCTTCGAAGACCCCGGCGTAACTGGCCGCGAACATGCCCGCGTCGATATTTTCGGCGATCAGTTCGTGAATCTCCCGGGAACTGGGCCAGATGTCCCTAAGGTAGACGGGGTTTCCGTCCGCATCCTCGCCCAGCGGGTCGGTGTTGAGGTCGGCCTTCATGTTGCCGGCCAGGGCGTAGGCCACCACCAGAGGGGGTGAGGCGAGGAAGTTCATGCGGACCAGTTGGTGAATCCGGCCCTCGAAGTTCCGGTTGCCCGACAGCACCGAACAACCGATCAGCCCGGTGGACCGCACGACCTCGGCAATGTCCGGGGGCAGGGGTCCGGAATTGCCGATGCAGGTGGTGCAGCCGTAGCCGACCACACTGAAACCCAGCGCTTCCAGGTCGTCCAGCAAGTCGGTCCTGGCCAGATACTCCGTGACCACCTTGGAGCCCGGGGCAAGCGAGGTCTTGACCCAGGGTTTCGATTTCAGCCCCCGGGCGGCGGCGTTGCGGGCCAGCAGCCCGGCGCCCACCATCACCACCGGATTGGAGGTGTTGGTGCAGCTGGTGATGGCCGCGATCAGCACCGCGCCGTCGGCGAGTTCATGCTCCTCTCCATCGCGGGTCACCGTGGGTCCGGGAGACAATGCTTCGCCGCGGTCGCGGGCGGCGGCGCTTGTCAATTCCGATACCGCGGTCGCCGCACCACGCAATGGAATCCGGTCCTGGGGCCGCTTGGGCCCGGCCAGGCAGGGTTCCACCGAGTCCAGGTCCAGGGACATCGTGTCGCTGTAGCGTGCGGGGGTCCGGCCGCGCCACAACCCCTGCTCCTTGGCATAGGCCTCCACCAGGCGCACCCTTTCGTCGGAACGCCCCGACAGCCTCAGGTAGCGCAACGTTTCCTCGTCGATGGGAAACACCGCGGAAGTGCTGCCGAACTCCGGCGACATGTTGCCCAGGGTCGCCCGATCGGCCAGGGGCAGATGATCCAGACCATCGCCGAAGAACTCGACAAACTTGCCGACGACGCCCTTGCCGCGAAGCATCTCGGTGACGGTCAGAACCAGGTCGGTCGCCGTGGCGCCCGGCGCCAGTTCGCCCCGCAGTTCAAATCCGACCACCTGGGGTATGAGCATGGTGATGGGTTGGCCCAGCATCGCGGCCTCGGCTTCGATGCCGCCCACGCCCCATCCCAGGATGCCCAGACCGTTGATCATGGTGGTGTGGGAATCCGTTCCCACCACGGTGTCGGGGTAGGCGACGCGGCGGCCGTCCCGTTCGCTGTCGAAGATCACCCGGCTCAGGTATTCCAGGTTGACCTGGTGCACGATTCCGGTGTTCGGAGGCACCACCTTGAAGTCGCTGAACGCCTGCTGTCCCCAACGCAGGAACGAGTAGCGTTCCCTGTTTCGCTCGAACTCGATGGCGTTGTTGCGCTTGAGCGCGCCGGGCGTGCCGAAGTGGTCCACCTGCACCGAGTGGTCGATGACCAGTTCGGCGGGCGACAGCGGATTGACGGCGGCCGCGCGTCCGCCCAGCTTGACCACCGCGTCCCGCATGGCCGCCAGGTCCACCACGGCGGGTACCCCGGTGAAGTCCTGCAGGATCACGCGGGCCGGGGTGAAGGCGATCTCGGTATCGGGGTCGGCTTGCGCATCCCAGCCGGCCAACGCCCGGATATCGCTCGCCGGGACCGAGGATCCGTCCTCGTGGCGGAGCAGGTTTTCCAGCAGGATCTTGTGCGTGTAGGGAAGCTGGTGAACGCGCTCGTCGCCAACGGCGTCGAGGCGAAAGATGTCGTAGGCGGAATCGTCCACCGTCAGGCGTTGACGGGCTCCGAAGGAATCTGTCATCTGCGGGATCCTCGAGTCTGGGGCGGTCTGGCGAGTTCGCCGCCGTCAACCAACGCGGCGGCGCGGATTATAGCAAGGCACCCATTGCGCCGCTCAGCGAGTGTCCGACCGCGTATCGAGCGCCCGCCCGCGTCTCCGCCGCCTCAGAGAGCGCCTGCCCGCGTCTCAGCCGCTTCAGAGAGTGTCCGGCCGCGTCTCCGCTGCTTCAGTTAGCATCCAACCGCATTTCAGCCGCTTCGATGGTCGCTCCCCCGAGACATCGGGAGCCCTGGTAGAGCACGACGTACTGCCCGGGGGTGACGGCGCGCTGCGGTTGTTCGAAATCCAGTCTCACGCCGCCGTTTCGCCGGCGGGTGACCGTGCAGGCCTGGTCCGGTTGCCGATAACGGGTCTTCGCGCCGCAGGTGAAGGGCAGGTCCCCGGACCATTCCGGGGGCGGCCCGTTGATCCAGTGCATCGGCCCGCTGGAGAGCCGGTCCTGGTACAGCGCCGGGTGATCCGTCCCCTGGACCACGATCAGCTCGTTGGTGTCCGGCTCCTTGCGGGCGACGTACCAGGCGCCCTCGGGACAGTCCGCCTTGCCTCCGATCCCCAGTCCGCGACGCTGTCCCAGCGTGTAGAAGGCCAGCCCCTGGTGCGTTCCCAGGGATCTGCCCTGCGGATCCTTGATGGCGCCGGGCCGGGTGGGCAGGTATTCGCCGATGAAGCGGGAGAATGGACGTTCACCCACGAAGCAGATTCCGGTGCTGTCCTTCTTCTCGGCGACCGGCAAACCCGCGTCCCGCGCCAACTTGCGCACGTCGCGCTTCTGCAATTCACCCAGCGGAAACAGCACCTGCCGGAAGTCGCGTTCCTCCAGAGCGTGCAGGAAATAGCTTTGATCCTTGCCTGGATCCTTGCCCTTGTGCAATTCGACCCGGTCGTTTTCCGTGTGCCGCAGCCTCGCGTAGTGCCCTGTCGCGAGCCACTGCCCGCCAAGGCGCCTTGCGTACTTCCACAGCGTCCCGAACTTGATCTCCCGATTGCACAGCACGTCGGGATTGGGCGTCCGGCCCCGGCGCAGTTCGTCCAGGAATTCGGCGAAGACCCGCTCCTTGTACTGGGCGGAAAAGTTGACCCGGTGCAGGGGCAGGTTCAGGTGCCCGCAGATGCGCCGCGCGTCCTGAAAGTCCTGCGCGGCATCACAGTAGCCGTCATCCTCCCAGTTGCTCATGTGCAGACACTGTACGTCGTGGCCCGCGTCGCGAAGCAGCATGGCGCTCACCGCGGAGTCCACGCCGCCGGAAAGCGCTACGATGACCAGTCCGTCAGGTTTCATGGCGCTTGATTCTACGCGTGGTCGCGGACTTGCGGGATCGTTCAGACTGGAACGCCGCTGTGGAAGCGCAGCTGGGAATCGGGCTCGAGAATCAGTGCTTGCTCCGATTCCAGAAACTCGTCGACCCGCTCAGCCACGGATACCCCGGCCCCGGCTCCGGCCTCGCCTTCGGCCAGCGCCAGGTAGTCGGTGAAATGCCGGGCCTCCGACTTGAGCAGGGTGCCGTAGAAGTCGGCGAGTTGGCGGTCGACAGGCCGCAACGCCATGGCCAGGCGATCAAAACGTTCGCATGAACGGGCTTCGATGACCGCGCCGACGATCAGCGTGTCCACCAGTCTTGCCGGCTCGGGGCCGCGGACAAGGCTGTGAAGCGTCGCGGCGTACCGGGAGGCCGAGATCGGCTGATACTCCACGCCGCGCGCTTCCATCAGTCCCAGGACCTGTTCGAAATGCCGCAATTCCTCCCTGGCCAGCCGGGACAGCTTGTTCAGCAGCCTTAGTCCCTTCGATCCGGGCCGCCCGGCATATCGGCGGATCAGGCTCTGGGCCTGCTGGGCCGCCTTGAGTTCCAGGGAGGCATGGTCCCGCAACAGGGTCGGAATTTCGGAGACGGCACGGGAGACCCAGCGATCCGGTGTTCGGCACCGCAGGAAATCGAGAACGGGGGAGATCATGGACATGACTGTGAACGCGCGGCAACAAGCCAGATATTGTTCCCTCTGGAACCAGCCTCACCCCTATCAACAACGAATATCATGAATTGATCTCGAACGGGGACGGACAGGCCGTGCCGAGCAGGTCCGGCCCACCCGGAATTGTACCCAAGGCTAACGCGGGCACGAAACGTCCACCGTTGAGGGCAGTCCCCGTCGGCGGGGGGTGATCTGGTGTACATACCGCCCAACACCGTGCATGTCGGCACACCGATCGGCGACGAGGAAGTGCACGCGATACTGATCAGGGAGCCTGGAGGATGGGAGAGGGGAGCGGTTGAATCGGTTGGGCTGACCGAGGCCCAGCGCGCGGACCCGGAGTTCATGAGAGACTTCGGGTTACGCAACGATATCGACATTGTCTCGAGGCGTGATTAGCCGTGGCCGTCAACGTCCGGACGTTGTATTCTGCCAACTCGAAGAATCTGGCGAAAACCACAACCGATAATTCCAGGCTCGAAAGCTGGCAAACAGGGAGAACAACATGAACAAGCGCGGATTCCTGCCGGGTCTTCTGGCAATAGCGACTGGCCTCTCGGGCATTGTTGCAACCACAACCTCAGATTCTCAGGAGGTGGAATCCGTTCGTGTCATCGACGAGGTCATCGTCACGGCTCGGCGGAGAGAGGAAGGGCTGAGCGACGTGCCTATCGCCATCTCCACCTTGTCCGGCGACTTCATTCAGGAAACCAACATGTCGGACATCATTGGTCTGGCCGAGCAGGTGCCCAATCTGGCTTTCGGTGAAGCCTTCAATTCCTCGGATCGGTTCGCC
Source organism: Candidatus Rariloculaceae bacterium (assembly GCA_965221035.1). Taxonomy (GTDB): domain Bacteria; phylum Pseudomonadota; class Gammaproteobacteria; order Steroidobacterales; family Rariloculaceae; genus UBA6522. The sequence goes on along the minus strand of OZ244860.1, from coordinate 674,529 downwards.
ATTCGCGGTATCAGCACCAACGGTACGAACATCGGCTTTGAACAGGCGGTTGGCTTCAATATCGACGGATTCTATTTCGGCCGCAGCCGGTTTGGACAGACGATGTTTCTCGATCTGGAGCGAATCGAGGTTCTGAAGGGACCCCAGAATACGCTGATCGGAAAAAACAACACGGCCGGCGCAATCAATATTGTCACGCGCAAGCCCGGCGAAGAATCTGGCGGGTATCTCTCCTCAACGGTGGATTTTGATAACGCTGACGGTTACGCGCTGGAAGGCGCCGTCGACGTTCCGTTCAGCGACAACGCGAGAGCGCGCATTGCGGGACGGATTGAGGACAGGAATGGATATGTTCACGAGGCCGTGCTGGGTACCGACGCTGCGGGAGCGAAAGACAGCGCGTCTGTTCGCGGAATCCTCGAATGGGACATTTCGCCGGATCTTGATGCGACGTTCCTGTATCAATACGGTGATATTGACAGGGGGGCGCGTGCGCGCGAGCTCGCAGGAAACTGCACGGTATCGCCTCCTGTGGACGACTGTATCGTCAACAACGTGAAATTCGAAGAGTCAGTTTGGGCAGGCACGCTGCGGGCGGATGACTACTACACGGAAACCATTTACCACCTGGCTGGCGTGACATTGAACTGGCAGTTGAACGATAGCTGGACACTTACCTCGCTGACGAACTACACCACCTATGAAGGTGATGATATATCCGAGGGCAACCTGTCGACAGGCTTCGATACCGGACTGCTGCAAATCCAGGATGACTTCGACCAGGTTACACAGGAAATTCGCCTGCTGGGTTCGCCAACCGACAACCTGGACTTTATCGGGGGTCTGTACCTGAACAACAACACGGTTGCTGCCAGACATTTTTTCACTTTCTGCGGCGGTATGGGTTCAAATTGTGTTGATGCTTCAGCACCCGACTACACGGGGCTGATGCGCAACTATGTTTCCACACAGGATTCGGAAACCGTATCGGTATTCGGCCAGATCGACATTCATCTCGGTAACTCGTTGACGCTGGGGATCGGCGGTCGATTCACGACGGAGGACAAGTCCGCCGTCGGTCGCAAGTGGCTTTCGGATATTGGTGATGGTTCATCCGGATTTGCCGCCCACCAGACCGGTGGCGGTACACCGGTGCCTGGTACCGACTACGCCGGTGGCGGCGGCTGCGGTACATTGGGCGGCATGCTCAATGGTCGAAGGATCAGCTGTTTCGGACCGCTGTTTGCAGGCTCCAATTCTGGTGATTTTTCCCGGTCTGAAGACGATTTCTCGCCCAATGCGGTACTGACCTGGCAACCTGCCGATGAGCATATGCTTTACGGGAGCTGGTCTGAAGGCTTCAAGGGTGGCGGCTATCAGCTGTGGCCTGTGGGGCCGGGTTTGCTGACACAGGCGCGGACCGAGTTTGACGCCGAAAAGGCCGAGAGTCTTGAGGTCGGCGGCAAACATACGCTCGTCGACGGGACATTGCAGCTGAACTGGTCAGCCTGGAATACCCAGATCAGCGGGTTGCAGGTGTCGGCCCTGGACCCGGCCGTCACGGCACAGAACATCACCAATGCGGGTGAAACCACGTCACAGGGTATCGAGGCTGACTTCATCTGGGTGGCGGGCGCCAACCACCGCGTGATTGGCGCGGTTGCGTTGCTTGACGCCGTGTACGACAGCTACGAAGGCGCCACGTGCTGGCCGGGTCAGACCGTCGCCGAGGGATGTATCGGCGGCGTGCAGAGCCTGAGCGGCCAGGAAGTTCAGTATTCCCCCGACTTCCAGTACAACTTCGCCGTGGATGGGGCGTACCCCGTTGGTGGAACAATGGAATGGGGCTGGCGGGTGGCATACAACTGGCGTGAAGACCAGTTCATCGGCTCGAAGAACCATCCGGTGACGGACATTCAGGAAGCCTACGGCAAGGCTGACGCGAGCCTGTTTGTGGCAGATGCGGATGGGGGATGGCGCATCTCGCTGATCGGGCTGAATCTCAACGATGTGGCCACAGCCAACTTTGCCAACGATACGAACGTTGCGGACCGGTTGCCCGATCCGGCACTGACGCCGAATCGACCGACATTCTACTTTACTGCCCCGGGGCGTCAGATTGCCTTGCAGGGCAGGTGGAATTTCTAGGGCCTGTCAGCAAGCCCTGATTTGGGCGTGTGTGCGAATAGATGGCTATTGAGGCGTGACTCCCACAACCCTTCCGGGACCAAACGCCTCGATCATCAACGTGTCCTCCAAGGCTTCCACCTGGTGCTCGGCATAGGACTCGATCACGTACATGTCGCCCGGTTCCATGATGACATAGCCTTCCGAAGTCATGGCCCGCAATCGACCGCTGATCACCACGATCAATTCCTCTTCGGGGTGATTGTGATGCGGCGATTTGGCACCCTCTTCGAGCCAGGTCTGCGACATCAAGACCGTTTGTCCCTGAACGGCCTTGGACCGGATCAGGTCGTTGACCCGATTCTCGTTGATCTCCGATACCTTGAACACGGTGGCCTTGGGCGGCAGGATCTGGGCCATTCTGCCTTGCTGTGCATAAGCGGCCATGCCGGCAATTGCCATGGTCGCAAGCGTGATGATCGCAGGGTTCTTTCTCATCTCGTTTTCCTCCGGATAATGAATCGACAGGCAGGATTCAATAAGCCGCGCTGTCAATTGTTCCCGGCCATCTCCCATTTTCGGCTGTTATTGAATCCCGGCCCATGCACTTCCGTCCATGTCGAGTCCTCAATGGCCACAAACTGATGGGGAACATAGGCTGGAACGATGATTATGTCGCCCGCACCGACCTCGTATTCGTTGTCGCCGACAGTTGCCCGAACTTTGCCGGAATGAAACAGCATGGTCTGTTCATCCGGGTGATTGTGGTGCGCGGATGAACTGCCCGCCTCGATAGTAATAAAGAACAATAGCGTCGTGTCGGTATATACAGACTTGACGAAAACGCCTTCGAAGGGAGTGCGCGTGTCAAGGTTGGCGGTGTTCAGAACAATTTCCTTGGGCGGATTGATGCTCTGGGCGGACGCCAGAATCGAAAGGGACGCGAACAGTCCGAAAACTGACAGTGTCTTGAGGTGCATCATGTTTCTCCGAACGTATTTTTCCGAACGTAGAGTCTGGTTTTCACGAACTGTTCATGCCGGACGTAAACCGGCGGTACTTCGGGCAGCGGTCCGTGAATGTGGGCTGATTGAGAACATAGCAGGTCATGGCTTGCAATGCCATGGATGTGACCCAGGTGACTGGTTCAGTTGTATTGCAACTTGATAGGGTAGGGCGAGTTCGTGGATCATACCGAAACACGCACTCTGGACACCGGTCCCGAGTGGTCGCCGAACCAGGGAGCAAGACCGATGAACAAGGTAATTCTTTCGGCGTTTTTGTTGTCGTCGAACGCGCTTGCACAGGTACTCGGACCGGATACCGATCCCGGTCGGCTCTTCCTGGTAGATATTGACGGCGAACGTGTCGTCTATCAGGCGGGGTTCGACAAGATATGGTATCCACGCCTGGCGGACATGTTCGGCATGAGATTGCCCGAGCAGCTCGAATTCATCGAGCGGCTCGAGTACGCCGGCATCCGCGACTGGCGAATCGGCTACTACTGGGACACGACCCCGCTCAAATGGTCCATGTTTGGCCACGTCAGGCATCCGGGCGGCAACGAGGCGATCGGGTACGACACGAGCGTGTATTTTCCGTATACGAGTCAACTTGTTCGTGACGGTGAAACGTTTTTCTATACGCACGGACGCACCGGAGACGAGTGGGGAGATCCGCAGTCCGGCGGCAACGGCGCGATCATTTCAATGGGGCCGTTCGTGCCTTTCGGCCTGCCTGATTCGGATCGATACGCCTCAATCGGCGTTCCGATTCCCGCCGCCCTGGAGGAAGACCAGCCGGACTCCGTATTTGCGCCGGCTTACCCCGACGGTCGACCGCGCACGTTCTACACGCTGGTTCCTTCGGAAGCCCAGGATCACTGGTCATGCACGCCCGATAACCGTTGCACTTACAACGAGGACCTGAATTACTCGCCGGCGAACCTGCCCCATTGCCTGCAGGGCAGCCCGCAGGAGCGCGACTGCGGCGCCTGGACCGTGTCCGAAGCGATGCCGCAGTTCTGGGACGCGAATGGCGACCTCCACGAGATTCGAATCGCGACGGCCTCGCAGCCGGATGGCCGGCTCATGCCGGTGGCGCTTGCGGGGGTCTGGCAGGACGAAACGGCAGACTCGTCCCGTCCCGACATCGAGGTGGTCGAAGCGGACGACGCAACCGTGGTTCGGCTGCGTGCCGCACGGGACGAGGCGGGCAATGGTCGCGTCTATCACATCGTGTTCGGAGACGGTGTCGAGGAATACACGTTTCGCGTCGGCGTGCCGAACATTGTAGATAACCGGCATCTGCTGATTGATGATGGCCCACTCGAGGGATTACGGGCCCACAAGGAATGAATAATCCAGGGAGAGACAAATGACAGGGAGAGTCACATGATCCGACTGCTTGCGCTGACTACACTGGTTCTTGTCGGTTGCCAGGCGCGGGACCCCTCGTCCGGGACCGGTTCAGGCGAACCGGGTGAGGTCGACGACCGCCCGAACATTCTTCTGATTATCGCCGACGATCTGGGCTACACGGACATCGGCGCCTTTGGCGGCACCGACCTGCGTACGCCCAATCTCGACGCGCTCGCCGCGCAGGGGATGCGCCTGGCCAGCTTCTACGCCGCGCCCATGTGCTCGCCGACCCGGGCGATGCTCATGTCGGGTGCCGACAGTCATCGAGCCGGACTGGGCGACATGAATGAGCGAATGTCGCTGGTCGGTGATCGGCCATCAGGCTACGAAGGGTATTTGAATGACCGCGTATGGTCCCTGCCGGCCGTGCTCGGGGATCTGGGCTACACAACCATGCTGTCGGGCAAGTGGCACCTGGGCCAGGACTACGATATCGGACCCTGGGCGCGCGGTTTCGACCGTTCGTTTGCGGTCTTGTCCGGGATGCACAATCACTTCGGCGTGTTCACTGAAACGCCCACCACCCTGTGGGAGTATCTGAGCCATACGGCGATCCACTGGCAGGACGGTGTCCCGGTTGAAGACCTGCCGGACAACTTCTACTCCTCGAACTATCTCACCGACAAGCTGGTCAGTTTCATCCACGAGAACCAGCCATCGGGCAAGCCGTTTTTCGGCGTGCTGAGTTTCACGGCGCCGCACTGGCCGTTACAGGCTCCGGCGGACGCCTTCCTGAAATATGAAGGCCAGTACGATGACGGCTATGAGGCGCTTCGGACCCGGCGCATCGCCGGCATGCGTCAAGCGGGACTGCTGCCACAAGACGCCCCGGTCGCGCCACCCCCCGACACCGTTCCCGCCTGGGACTCGCTGCCGGAACCGGAGAAGGCCTACTACCGTCGGGCAATGGAAATCTACGCGGCGATGGTGGAAATCCTGGACTGGAACGTCGGGCGCCTGTTGAACTACCTGGCGCGCAACAATCTGCGCGACAACACGGTGATCATTTTCCTGTCGGACAATGGCCCGGAGCACCTGTCACGGGACCTGGGTGTCTGGCCGGACTACTTGTCACGGATGGATGGCGAGCCTGGCGGTCCCGACAGTTTCGTCTTCTACGGTCCCGGGTGGGCCGCCGCCGGTTCGGCGGGGCTTCGTGGGGCAAAGGGTTCCATGCTGGAAGGCGGCATACGTGTGCCCGCAATCGTCGCGGGGTCCGCGGTGACCGGTTCGGGCAGGCTGGAGCATGCCGTGCTGACGGTGCGCGATATCTTTCCGACGGTGGTGGAACTGGCGGGGTCCGACGTGGACAGCCTGCCTGGCGATACGGATGCATTGTATCGGCCCGACGGCAAGTCCTTCGTATCGTTGCTGCAAGGCGGTAGCGCGCAAGTTCATGCCGAAGACGAAATACTGGGCTGGGAAACCAGCGGCAACCGGGCGGTACGGCTCGGCGCCTGGAAACTGATGTCGTTTCGGGGGAGTGACGTGTGGCATCTCTTCGATCTGGCCAACGATCCGGGCGAAACCACCGACCTGGCTGACGCCGAACCCGCGAAGTACGCGGAAATGCTCGAAGCCTGGCAGGTGTATGCCGAAAGCAATGGGGTCAGGCAGTAGGCTGGTCCGCGACGCGCCGGCAAGCACCGCGCCAACCCACGTCGGGTGCTGCCCTTGTCACGATTCGGAGTTCGAACGATTGATTTCACCGGCCAGCTGCACGGCCAACCCGACATAGTCGGCCGGTGACAGCGCAGCCAGCCGGGCACGGGACTCTTCAGGGATGTCCAGTCCCGCGATGAATTCGTCCAGGGTCCCGCGCTCGATGCCCTGACCGCGGGTGAGCGCCTTGAGCTGTTCGTAGGCGTCGGGGACGCCGTGGCGGCGCATCACGGTCTGCACGGCTTCGGCCAGCACTTCGGGGTTGGCGGCCAGGTCTTCCCGTAGCCGGTCCCGGTCCAGTTCGAGCTTGTCGAGGCCGCGCAGGCAGGATTCCACCGCGAGCAGGCTGTGTCCCAGCGGCACGGCCAGGTTCCGCAGCGTGGTCGAATCGGACAGGTCCCGCTGCCACCGGGACTGGGGCAGTCTTTCCGCCAGGAACCCCAGGAGCGCGTTGGCGACGCCCAGATTTCCCTCGGCGTTCTCGAAATCGATGGGATTGACCTTGTGCGGCATGGTCGAGGATCCCACCTCGCCCGGTGCCGCGCGTTGCCGGAAGTAGCCCAGACTGACATAGCCCCAGAGGTCGCGGCACAGGTCGAGCATCACGGTGTTGATGCGCAGCAACGCGTGGCAATACCCGGCGATCCAGTCGTGGGGTTCGATCTGGGTGGTGCAGGGGTTGTTCTCAAGCCCCAGGGATTCGACGAATCGACGGCTGATCTGCGGCCACGGCGCGTCCGGATAGGCGGACAGATGGGCGTTGAAATTGCCGACGGCGCCGTTGAACTTGCCGAGGATCCGCGCTTCCGAGAACTGCGCCAGCTGGGACGACAGGCGGTGCGCGAAATTGGCCATCTCCTTGCCCATGGTGGTGGGTGAGGCGGGTTGCCCGTGGGTGCGCGACAGCATGGAAGCGTCGGCAAGCTCGTGCGCCATCGCCTGCAGCCGGTCGACCAGGGCTTCGAATCGAGGCACCAGCACGGCCTTGCGGGCGTCGCCGAGCATGAGGGCGTAGGCCAGGTTGTTGATGTCTTCCGACGTGCAGGCGAAATGCAGGTAGGCACCCGTGGCCTGGGAAGCCCCCGGAATCTCCGCCAATCGCTCCCTCAGAAAGTACTCCACGGCCTTCACGTCGTGATTGATGTCGGCTTCGATGGCCTTGACCCGCTGCGCGTCGCTGCCGTCGAAGTCTTCCAGGATCTCATGCAGGGAAGCGTCGACAGCCTCTTCGAGGGGCGCGAGCCCGTCGATGGCGGGTTCCGCCGCGAGATGCCGCAGCCACTGGATTTCCACCAGCGTCCGGTAGCGTATCAGGGCGGACTCCGAGAGGTAGGGGCGCAGCGGCGCCGTCCTGGACGCATAGCGCCCATCCAGCGGTGACAGTGCGAAGAGGTCGGCGGGATCCACCGGCGTGCTCGGTTTCCCTATACAAGCAGCAGCAGAGTGCGCATCATACACCGTTCATCCGGGATCGCAGACCTGAGGCCCCGGTTCAGATGGAGATGCGATGACGACCGACCTTCGAATCGAACACGACAGCATGGGTGCGCTGGAAGTGCCTTCCGATGCGCTCTGGGGCGCCCAGACCCAGCGCGCCGTCAACAATTTCCCGGTCAGCGGGCTGCGCATGCCGCGACAATTCATCCGTGCGCTGGGACTGATCAAGTGGGCGGCCGCTTCCGTGAACCGGGATCTGGGCTTGTTGCCGGCGGACCTGGCGGACGCGGTCCAGTCCGCCGCCCTGGAAGTGGCGGAAGGCCGGTACGACGGGCAGTTTCCGGTCGACGTGTTCCAGACGGGTTCGGGAACCAGCTCCAACATGAACGCCAACGAGGTGATCGCCAACCTCGCCAGCGGCAGGGCGGAGCAGGCCGTCCACGCCAACGACCATGTCAACATGGGGCAGAGCAGCAACGACGTGATTCCGTCGGCGATCCATGTGAGCGCGGCGCTCGGCCTCACGGAAACATTGCTGCCGGCACTGAAGCACCTGGCGGGCGTGATCGAGCGCAAGGCGGACAAGTTGTCGGGCGTCGTCAAGACCGGGCGCACGCACCTGATGGATGCCATGCCGCTGCGCTTCGACCAGGAACTCTCGGGTTGGGCGGCGCAGGTCAATGCGGATTATCAGCGGGTCGCCGGCGTGCTGTCGCGGCTCAGCGCGCTTGCGCAGGGCGGTACCGCCGTCGGAACCGGGATCAACGCGCATCCGGAATTTGGTGTACGGATCGCCGCCCGCCTCGCCGAACGGACCGACATCGCCTTCCGGCCGGCGGACAGTTATTTCGAGGCCCTGAGCTGCCAGGACACCTCGGTGGAACTGTCGGGGCAGCTGAAAACCACCGCCGTCAGCCTCATGAAGATCGCCAACGATCTGCGGTGGATGAACAGCGGCCCGCTGGCGGGCCTCGGCGAACTCGCACTGCCCGCGCTGCAGCCCGGCAGCAGCATCATGCCCGGCAAGGTCAACCCGGTCCTGCCGGAATCCGCGGCCATGGCGGCGGCGCAGGTGATCGGCAATGACGCGGCCATCACGGTGGCGGGGCAGTCCGGGAACTTCCAGCTCAACGTCATGTTGCCCGTCATCGCGCATAATCTCTTGCAAAGCATTGAATTGCTGGCCAATTCTTCCAGGCTTCTGGCGGATGGATCCATTGCGGGATTCTCGGCCAACGAGTCCCATATTGGGGAGGCCCTGGGGCGAAATCCCATATTGGTCACGGCCCTGAACCCGGTGATCGGTTATGACAAGGCCGCGGGCATCGCCAAGCGCGCCTATAAGGAAGGACGGCCCATCATCGACGTGGCTGCGGACGAGACGGACCTGAGCAGGGAGGCGCTGGAATCCCTGCTGAACCCGCTGGAATTGACACGTGGGGGGATCAAGGGTTAGCTCGAACCACACAGCAGCCCCAACCGTGGACCCGGACGCATTGGCGGCGATGCGCGCCCACATTCGGTCGCGGCTGGCGAATGCGCCACGTTCGGACGACCCGCTGGCCCGTCTGCGGCGGGACATTGAAGGACCCATCTCCCCTGGCCTGCGTGAGTTCATGGAACGGCGGCGCAGCCCCGCCGCCGTGCTGCTGGGCTTGATCGAACGACCGGCCGGCATGACGCTGCTGTTCACCGAGCGCTCGCCGGACCTGAAAGACCACCCGGGCCAGGTGAGTTTTCCGGGAGGCCGCATCGGGGCCGACGATGACGGGCCCGTGGCGGCGGCGGTCCGGGAAGCCGAGGAGGAGGTGGGCATGGAGCCCCGCCTGGTCACCTTCGCGGGGTGTCTGGACGACCTTCTGACGGTCACCGGATTTCTGGTCACGCCCGTGGTGGCGTTTGTGGACACGGAGTTCCGGCCCGTGGCGGACGGCCGCGAAGTGGCCGAGGTCTTCGAGGTGCCCCTGAAGTACCTGCTGGACGGGCGGAATATCCGCCTGACCCATCGCGAACGCCTCGGCACCCGGATCCGGGTGTACGAAATCGATTACAAGGGACATCGGATCTGGGGAGCGACCGCATCCATTCTTGTGCAGTTTATTTCGCTAATAACCGATGAAAAAAGAAACCAATAAACGAACTATCTCGAATCTGCTGGAAATCATGGCGCAGCTTCGGGATCCTGACCATGGATGTGTCTGGGACCTTGAGCAGACCTTCGAAAGCATCGCCCCCTACACGCTGGAGGAAGCCTACGAAGTGGTGGACGCGATCACGCGCCAGGACCTGGACGATCTCAGGGACGAACTGGGCGACCTGCTGTTGCAGGTGGTCTACCACGCCCGAATGGCGGAGGAGGGCGGCGCGTTCGACTTCGGCGACGTGGTGGAAGGCATCTGCGACAAGATGGTCCGGCGCCATCCCAACGTGTTCGGGTCGGACCGAGTCGACACGGCGGAAGCGCAAACCAGGGCCTGGGAAGCGCTCAAGGCGAAGGAGCGGGCGGAAACGCAAGCCGGTGCTCTCGCCGGTGCCCTGGATGGGGTTCCGGTGGCCTTGCCGGCGCTCCAGCGCGGTACCAAGCTGTCGAATCGGGCCGCCCGGGTGGGTTTCGATTGGCCGGACACCGCGTCGGTGCGGGAAAAGGTGGATGAGGAACTGGCCGAACTGGACGAGGCATGCGCCAACGGCGATCACGCCGAGATGGCGGCGGAGATGGGCGACACGCTGTTTTCACTGATCAATCTGTGCCGGCACCTGAAGCTGGACCCGGAACGGTGCCTCCGGGAGGCCAATGGGCGCTTCGAAGGCCGGTTTCGGAGATTGGAGGGATTCGTGCGGGAGCGGGGAGGAAATTGGGACAGTTTCGACATTCAGGCCCTGGAATCGCTGTGGCAAGAGGCGAAACGCGCAAAGTCTAGCGGAGAGGCTAGCGGTTGATTTTTGCGGGTTGCCGCCTACACTTGGGGCGTAACCGGCAAGTGCACTGGGCACATTCCCGGCGAATACACTTGGTACGTACCCGGCAAACATAGAGTCCAATGGCATACATAAGCTACCTGGCGCCCGATGAAATCGCCGATCCGGAGGTGCGGCGCTGGCTTGAGGAAGCCATCGAACGCGGTCGTCCGGGCCCGGAGAACCAGTCCATAAGGGCGCATCAGCCGGACGTGATGCGCGCGTTCACCATGACGCGCAAGATGTTGTTCGACAAGCAGGCCGAAGTCGGCTTCGTGGAACACGAGCTGAAGGAACTGGTCCGCACCTACATCGCCTACAGCCTCAACTGCGACTACTGAAGCAACCAGGGCGCCGCCCGTGGGGCGAAGGAAGATCCGAACAACCGCCTGAGCGAGCTGCTCAGGTTCGAAGAGTCCGAGCGATTCAACCGTCGCGAAAAAGCCGCCCTGCGCTACACGGATGCCATCCTGTGGGACCCCCAGCGGGCGGACGACGCGTTGTGGCGGGAACTGCACGAGCAGTTCTCGGAGCCCGAGATCGTCGAAATCGGCTACTGGGCCGGCTTTACCTCGGGCGGCCAGCGCTGGTTGCACACGCTGCACACGAAGCAGGGCGAACTGGCCGAGCACATCCGGTCACGGGAGCCCGCCGAGCGGTCCGCCTGATACGCGGGCCAGCGGCGCGGACTCCACTGGTCAGTCGTTCACCTGCAACTTGTCGAAGATCGGCTTCACCAGGTCCATGGGCAGCGGGAACACGATGGTGTTGGTATTGCGCTCGCTGGAAATCTCGGTGAGCGTCTGCAGATAGCGCAACTGCAGTGCCTGGGATTCCGAGGAAAGCGTTTTCGCCGCTTCGGCGAGTTTCTTCGAGGCCTGCAATTCGCCTTCGGCGTGAATGATCTTGGCGCGCCGCGCCCGTTCCGCTTCGGCCTGCGCCGCGATGGCGCGAATCATGCTTTCGTCCAGGTCCACGTGCTTGATCTCGACGTTGGTCACCTTGATGCCCCATGCCTCCGTGTTCTGGTCGAGGATTTCCTGAACGTCGGCGTTGAGCTTGTCCCGCTCGGCGAGCATGTCGTCCAGTTCGTGCCGGCCGAGCACTGACCGCAGCGTGGTCTGGGCCAGCTGGCTGGTAGCCTCGACGCGGTTTTCCACCTGGATGATGGCCCGCTCGGGGTCCAGCACGCGGAAATAGATCACCGCGCTGACCTTCACCGAGACATTGTCCCTGGAGATGACATCCTGCGTGGGCACGTCCATCACGATGGTTCTCAAGTCCACGCGTATCATTTTCTGGATGCCCGGAATGACGATGATCAGGCCGGGTCCCTTGACCTTCCAGAACCGGCCGAGCAGGAAGATGACCGCGCGCTCGTACTCGCGCAACACCTTGATCGCGCTGAAGACAAACAGCGCGGCGGCGCCGATGAGATAAGTGGAAAGTTGGAAAAACATGGTTTGTCCCTACTGGTTGAGTGGATTGACCAGGGCCTGTGGCCCCATTGCGGAAACCTTCAGCGTGGCCTATCGGGGTCGCACATGCAGCGTCAGCCCGTCGACCTGGACCACTTCGAGCGGCTGGCCCGCCTTTACCGGCGCGGAAGCCCTGGCGGTCCAGCGCTCACCGTGCACCCAGACCTGCCCCTGGCTGTCGAAGTCGTGCAGCGCTTCGGCATGGGCGCCGACCATTTCCTCCACGCCGCTGACCACCGGCCGGTCGCGCGACCTGACCGCGAACCACACGATGCCCAGCAGGACCAGCGCGCCGCTGGCGGCGATGGTGATGATCAGGGGCAGCGCGACGCCGAAACCGGGAATATCGGAGTCGATCAGGATGACCGAACCGAAGATGAACGCGGCGATTCCACCCATGCCCAGCGCGCCGAAGCTCGGCACGAGAAATTCCGAAATCATTAGGATGACCCCGAGAGCGATCAGCGCCAACCCCGCGTAGTTGATCGGCAGCACCTGGAAGGCGAACAGCGCCAGCAGCATGGAGATCGCGCCGACCACGCCCGGCACGATGGCGCCCGGATTGTAGCCCTCGAATATCAGGCCGTAGATGCCCAGCAACATGAGCATGTAGGCGACCGTGGGATTGCTGATGACTTCCAGCAGGCGCGTGCGCCAGTCCGGCTCGATTCGTTCGAGGATGAGCCCCGAGGTGTCGAGCGTGATCGTCTCGCCGTCGATTTCCACCTCCCGACCGTCCAGCTGCTCGAGCAGGTCCGGGAGGTCATCGGCGATGAGGTCGATGACGTTCATCTCAAGCGCTTCCCGCGAGCTCAGGCTCTCCGCCGCCCGCACGGCCGCTTCGGCCCAGTCGGCGTTGCGGCCGCGCAATTCCGCCAGCCCGCGGATATAGGCCACGGCGTCGTTGACGGCCTTGCGTTCCGTGGCGGTGGAAGGCATCGGGATCAGGTCCGAAGGCTCGCTGTCGGTGGCCGTGTCATCGGCGTCGTCGGTCTGCGCATCGTCCGCGTCGGCCGAGTCCTGGTCGGCGTCGGCAGAGTCCGCGTCGGCTGAATCCGAATCGGCAGAGTCCGCGTCCGCGCCGTCCGCCGCATCGTCTCCCGTGTCGCTCGCATCTTCATCGGAGGCATCCGAGTCTTCGTCGGCCTCCGCCTCTTCTTCCTCGTCGTCGGCCGGACCGGCGGGCGAGGCCGGCGCGGGCGCGCCGATGGCGACGGGGGTGGCGGCGCCGAGATTGGTCGCGGGCGCCATGGCGGCGAAGTGGCTTGCGTAGAGGATGTAGGTTCCGGCGCTTGCCGCGCGCGCGCCCTGGGGCCAAACGTAGGTGGCCACCGGCACGGACGAGGCGAGAATACCCTGGATGATCTCGCGCATGGACGTGTCCAGCCCGCCGGGCGTGTCCATCTCCAGCACGATGAGGGCGGCGTTGGACTCCTCGGCCGTCTCGAATCCGCGGGTCAGGAAGTCGGCGGTGGCCGGCCCGATGGCGCCCTGGATCTGCAGCAGGGTCACCGTTCCGCCGCCGGATCCCCCCCTGTCGGACGATTCGTCATCATCCTGCTCCGAATCCGAATCCGAATCCGAATCCGAATCCGAATCGGCACCGCCCATCCCCTCCAGGGAATCTTCCTGAGCGACCGGCTCCTCCGCTGCGGCACCGGCCTCCGTTTCAGGCTCCTGGGCGTGCAGCCACACACCGAAACCGGCAAGCAGGCACAACGGCGCCCACACGCGCCGGATGAAGGGGCGCGGGTGTGCGGGATTCGGGTGGCGACGGGACATGGCGACATGATACCAGCATTGTCCGGGCCGAATTCATACCGTCGGCACCGTAATTTTCCCGCGGAATTCACGCGTGTGCGGTTTTCCGCATGCGCCCTGGCGGTGTATAGTCGCGCCACCATGGCCGCCACAAAACCCATTACCGACTGGAGCCCCTCGAGTTGGCAGGATCTGCGCGTCAGCCAGCAGCCGTCGTACAAGGATCCGGCGAGCCTGCAGACGGCGCTGTCCGCGCTTTCGAAGCTGCCGCCGCTGGTCACCAGCTGGGAGATCGAGGAACTCAAGTCCAGGCTCGCGAAGGCGCAGCGTGGCGAGGCCTTCCTGCTGCAGGGCGGGGACTGCGCCGAAAGTTTTGAAGAGTGCCAGTCCGAGATCATCGTCCAGAAACTCAAGATCCTGCTGCAGATGTCGCTGGTGCTGACGTCGGGCCTGAAGGTGCCGGTGATCCGGGTCGGCCGGATGGCGGGCCAGTACGCAAAACCGCGCAGCGCCGACGAGGAAGTCCGGGATGGGCAGTCGCTGCCGAGCTTCCGCGGGGACCTGGTCAACCGCAGCCCGTTCGTGGCCGAGGACCGCGAGCCGGATCCGTCCCTGATGCTGAGAGGCTACGAGCGGGCCGCGCTCACGCTCAACTTCGTGCGTTCGCTGATCGACGGCGGCTTTGCCGACCTGCACCACCCGGAGAACTGGGATCTCGACTTTGTCGGCGAGTCCGCCATGGCGGCCGAGTATCGAAGGCTTGTGCAGTCGGTGTCGGATTCGCTTGAGTTCTACGAGATGATCGGCCGGGAGTCGATCAACACCCAGCGGGTCGAGTTCTACACCTGCCACGAGGGACTGCATCTGCCCTACGAGCAGGCGCAGACGCGTTTTCTGGCCCATCGGCAGGCCTGGTACAACCTCACGACGCACTTCCCCTGGATCGGAATGCGCACCGCGGACCCCGACAGTGCCCACGTGGAGTACTTCAGGGGAATCACCAACCCCATCGGCATCAAGATCGGCGGGTCCGTCGGCCAGGAGCAGCTGCACAGGCTGATCGACCGCCTCAACCCGGACGACGAGCCCGGCCGGCTGTCGCTCATCACCCGTCTCGGCGCGGCGAAGGTGGAGGAGGAACTGCCCCGCCTGATCGAGGCCGTCCAGGCCACCGGCAAGCGGGTGTTGTGGATCTGCGATCCCATGCACGGCAACACCGAGTCCACCCGGGATGGCTACAAGACGCGGCGATTCGACAATATCGTCAAGGAGATCCAGGCGGCCTTTCGAATCCACCGGGAGGCGGGCACCATCCTGGGCGGAGTGCACCTGGAACTTACTGGCGAAAACGTCACCGAATGCGTGGGCGGCGCCCGGGGGCTGAAGGAGGGCGACCTCTTCCGGGCGTACAAGACCCAGGTCGATCCGCGGTTGAACTACGAACAGGCGATGGAAGTCGCGCTGCGAATCGCCGGCCAACTGAACAGCCACTGACCACCGCAGATCCTGGGATGGCCGTGTTCGATCCCAAGCCCCTTGTCAGCGGTCTCGCCCAGCGCCCCGGCGCCTACCAGATGCTCGATGCCCGCGGGCAGGTCATCTACGTGGGCAAGGCCGGCAACCTCCGCCGCCGCGTCGCGAGCTACTTCGGCGGCCGGCCCCTGGACGCGAAAACCATGGCCATGGTAGCCAAGGTGGCCGACGTTCAGGTGACCGTGACCGGCACCGAGGCCGACGCGCTGATGCTGGAATACAACCTCATCAAGCGCCACAAGCCACGGTTCAACGTGCTCCTGCGGGACGACAAGAGCTATCCGTACATTCGCGTGCGAACCGATCGCGAGTTTCCCCAGGTGTCGTTCTACCGCGGGTCGCGCAAGGCTCCCGGCCGCCTGTTCGGGCCCTACCCGAGCGCCGGCTCGGTGCGCGAGGCCATCAACCAGATTCAGAAGCTCTTCCAGGTCCGGCAGTGCGAAGACAGCTATTTCTCCAACCGCCGGCGCCCCTGCCTGCAGTACCAGATACAGCGATGCACCGCGCCCTGCGTGGGACTGGTCAGCGCCGAAGACTACGGCCGCGACATCGAGCACGCCATGATGTTCCTCCAGGGACGCGGCGACACCATCACCGACATCCTGGTGAAGCGGATGGAGGAGGCCGCCGATCAACTGAATTTCGAGCGCGCCGCCCAGTACCGCGACCAGATCGCCAAGCTCAAGTCGGTGGAGGCGCAGCAACTGGTGACCCGCTCGCGCGGTGATCTCGACGCCGTCGGGCTGGTGAGCGACGGCGGCGTGCACTGCGTGGCGGTGATGTCGTTCCGGGGCGGCCGGCTGCTGGGCTCGCGCAGCCATTATCCCAGGGCGGCGGCCGGCACGACGCCCGAGGAGATCATGCGGGCGTTCCTGCTCCAGTACTACGCCCGGCGCGAACCGCCGCAGGAGATCCTGGTCAGCCACGCGGTGGACGATGCGGATGCCCTGATGGAGTTGTTCACGTCCCGGGCACCGCGCCGTGTGGAGATCAAGCATCGCGTGCGCGGGGACCGCAGGGCGTGGATGGAGATGGTGCGGGCCAACGCCGCCCACGCGGCGGCGGCCAGGAAGAAATCGGGAACGGTGATCGGGCGTCAGCTCAAGGCGCTCGCGGCCAGTCTGGATCTGACCGAACTACCCCAGCGGCTGGCGTGCTTCGATGTCAGCCACACCGGCGGCGAGTCGACGGTCGCTTCGTGCGTGGTTTTCGGCCGGGAGGGTCCCATGAAGTCCCAGTACCGACGCTTCAACATTGCCGGCGTGACCGGCGGCGACGACTACGCGGCACTGACGCAGGCGCTGCAGCGATGGGGCAGGCGGCTCACCGGGCCCGACGCCAGCGCCCCGGATGTGCTGCTGATCGACGGGGGCAAGGGCCAGCTCGGCGCCGCCGCCGCCGCGGTGGACGAGCTGCGCTCGGGCGGAATGCGGCTCGTGGCCGTCGCCAAGGGGGCCGGAAGGCGTCCCGGGAGAGAGAGGCTGTACGTGGAGGGCCGCAAGGGGCCGATCAAACTGGGGGCGGACTCGCCGGCGCTGCATCTGGTTCAGCAACTGCGCGACGAGGCGCACCGGTTTGCGATCGCGGGTCACCGGGCGCGGCGCCGCAAGCGTCGTATGGCGTCGCCGCTGGAAGGCATCCCCGGCGTGGGGCCCAAGCGCCGCCGCGACCTGCTGCGTCAATTCGGGGGTTTGCAGGCCGTTACCCGCGCCGGTGTCGACGATCTGGCGCGGGTCAAGGGCATTTCCCGCCGTCTGGCCAAGCTGATATACGAGCATGTACACTCCGATTGATCCGTTTTTTCGTCCTCGCGTGCCCGTTACCGACATTTGGCCATGCCCCTGACCATACCGAATCTGCTCACCTCGTTTCGAATCCTGGCCATCCCGCTGGTGGTGCTGGTCTATTACCTGCCGGTGGCCTGGTCCGGGCAGGGCGCGTGCCTGTTGTTCGTACTGGCGGCGGTGACGGACTGGTTCGACGGGTTTCTGGCCCGCAAGCTGGAGCAGACCTCCAGATTCGGCGAATTCCTGGACCCCATCGCGGACAAGCTCCTGGTCTCCACGTCCCTGATCGTGCTGCTGCAGAACGACCCGACTCTCTACCTGGCGCTGTTCGTGGCCATCATCATCGGCCGGGAGATCGCGGTGTCGGCCCTGCGGGAGTGGATGTCGCAGATCGGTTCCAGCGCGATCGTCAAGGTGACCTATTTCGCCAAGTGGAAGACCGCGCTGCAGATGGTGGGAATCGGGTTCATGTTGTATCAGGTGCCGGTTTTTGGCGTTCCGGTCTACCCGGTTGGGTTGATTTTGCTGATGGCGGCGGCCGGGCTGACGTTGTGGTCGATGGTGGAGTATGTGAAGGCTGCCTGGCCTACTATTGTTGGTGGTGGGTGAGGGGGCGTATGGCTCAAAATTACGACTGTAGGCGATACGGTTAATAGATCAAGACATCAAGAGTTTGGCTGACCTCGATTAGGAATATTTTGCCCGAGTCTGGTAAGAATTGGATCACGCAGTCCGATTCGAAGTAACCCGTTTGATAAATCCTCCGAAGTAAAATCTCGTATGGTTGTTTCTGAGTTGTTGCTTACGTACTCGAAAAGGAGGTCGCTGCGCACGTAAATCTCAACGGCATCCCAGATGTAAGTAGAAATGTCTTCTAAAAATATCGACCTTGGTTGGGGACCTGCCTCGGGGCGGCTTTTGATGTTACGGATCCTGTTGGTTTGTATAGCAACTAGGTTAAGCAAGCAAGAAATCTTTTCGCGCACTTCAACATCGTCAGATGCTTCTATTGCATCAGAAAGTCGGTCCATAACTTCGATGGGGGACAATGGAAATGAGTACTCTATTCCACTGCGTGGGATAGGAGTTACTTCAGCATCGTAAAATAATTTTTTAAGCACCTGTGTTAATTGACGGTTGTAGTCCAATAACTCGCTTAATGTAAGTGGTAGAGCTGCGTATACTCCGGCACGGCGTCGAAGAATACGGTCTTTTTCGAATTTTTCTGCTTGGCGAACTTGGCGGTTAATAGTACAAACAGTCACGAAACCGACGATGAGCGCGATCAAACCCGCTATTAACGTTTGCCATTCTTGAAGAATTTTCCAATCTGCCATCGTTGTCTACCTGTTGGTCATTTTTTGCACAATTGTTCCGAAATTCAGATTTATCTTAGGCTTGGTTCATGGCATAAAGTTCCGGCACCTGCAAACATCTGTATGTGGCCAATTTTTGGGTGACGACTCGTGGCAATTGCCCGGAGTGGCTATCGGGTATGCAATATGCGAAATCGTGTTGGACCGCTAATGGCGCGATTTACTGATTATTTGTTGGAATGAGCGTACCTTTATATCGAGTTCCATGCCAAGAGCCACCGACTCGAAAACCATGGCGTTGATGCTATGCAATGGACTCGCTCTTTGCGCGATGCCATAGGGCGCGGTCAGTCTTATCGGGAATGGACCGGATTGTGTATTGTCAGCTCACGACACACCAAGCGATTCTGCGGGAGAATTTCGACGGTTGGAGTGACCAACGACCGTTAAAACTTCTCGTGCGTCTTCGAAGCGCCGAAATTCAGACCCAGACCGCGCACTGTGGCTTGCTTGAAATCAAAGTTGGCGATGCGCCGTTCCTCACCGTAGGGTGGGTCGAGATGGGCAACGACATCATGGAAGACACCATCCGGCCGCGAAAATCGACCAACTCCTGCCTTGGGCCCATATACGAACCACAGTCTTAATGACGGATGGTGGCGGCACTCCGCTTACGAGTGGTGTACTGCTGGAGATGCTGGAGAACGGCATTGTATGGTGCGCAGGTAAGCAATTGCGTTGCACAGAGCTTGCAAAGGCCCGATTCGCACAGGCTTGGCCCGAAATGGACCGAAGTGGACTTGAGTACAAATGACTGTGCGCATAAAATTCTTGCGTTTCGAGTTACGCAATATCGATTTGGGGATAGGAGGTAGTGAGATGAGGGACCTCATCGGCAGCAGGATCAAGGCTCTGAGGCTGGCGAGGGGCTGGTCGCAGGACGATGTCGCGCGGATGCTGGGGTTCAACGATAGGCAGACGGTTTCCACGATCGAAACGGGAACGCGGCGAGTCACGGCGCAGGAGCTGCTGCGTGCTACCGAGCAACTTGGGGCGCCATTGGAGTACTTCACGGACCCGTTCCGCTTGGAAGGGGAAGCCCGGTTCTCGTGGCGTCAGAGCAGTGTGCCGTCGGAGCGTCTCGAAGAGTACGAAAGGACGGCAAGCCGATGGATCGCGGCGTACCGAACGTTGGCGGAAAAGGTTGGGCGGGAGACACGGTTGATGCGGCCATCGCTCGGACTGACCCGCCGATCAAGCTTTGAGGAAGCGATCAAGGCTGGCGAGCGTTTCTCGGTCGAATTCGGGTTGGGGGACGTTCCTGCGGAGCGTCTCGCCGAGAAGATGGAGGACGCGCTGAGCATCCTGGTGCTCATGGTGGAGGCAGAGGAAGGGATTTCCGGAGCTGCGTGTCGCCTTCCGGAGTTGGACGCCGTGCTCATTGCGCGTCGTGAGGTGGAAGGGCGTCGGCATTTTGACTTGGCGCATGAATTGTTCCACGTGCTGACCTGGGAGGCGATGCCGCCTAAGCATGTCGAGGAAGCTAACGAAAGGGGGGGCAGCCGCGTGGAGCAGCTTGCCAATAACTTCGCGGCTGCAATTTTGATGCCGGCCAAGGTCACGCGGCGAGCACGATGTTGGCAACAGCTGAACTCCGACGAGTTAGTTGACAGCCTCAATGTCGTCGCATCCGAACTCAAAGTGACGTCGTCGGCGCTGCGGTGGCGTCTTGTAGCGCTCGGAGAGTTACCGGCCGCGAGAGCGCGTGCCATTCCAGACACTTCGTTGCGCAACAACGGCGGCCTGGAGGTTGAGTCGCACCCCCCACTGTTCTCAAAGCCATTCGCGGAGGTGCTCGGTATGGCATTGGAGCAGGGGCATGTTTCTGCGCGGCGTGCGGCGTCGCTGTTGGACTCGCAAGTTGAGGAACTGCCGGAGATATTGGCGGCCCACGGCGTCGAGTACGAAGTAGAGATATGAACGAAGGTGTTAGGCCCGGGTGCGTCGTTCTCGTGGACGCGAACGTTATTATCGAAGGATATCGGACAGCAACTTGGGCCACGTTGGCGGGCGCATTCGGCATTGAGACTGTGGAGGACTGCGTGACGGAAACTCGGACCGGCTACCAGAACCGGCCCCGGGAACAATGGATCGAAGCCGCGGAGTTAAGGGAGTCCTTGGCTGAAGTGCATGAAGTAACCGATTTAGAACGCGCAGAATTGGCAGTTCGCGTCGGTGGGATCGCGTTGGACCGTGGTGAGGAGTCGCTATGGGCTCACGCGCTGGGGCGGTCGGGAACTTGGTTGTTGTCCGGCCCGGATCGGGCGAGCATGCGAGCGGGCGTGCGACTGGGGTTCCGGGAGAGCCTCGTGTCCGTTGAAGAACTGCTGGAAGCGGTCGGGCACCGGGCTCGAAAGGAACTGAAGCAGGCTTACACGAAGAAATGGATGCGTAATGTCCTGAGCGAGATGGTGATTGCCGAAGCGGGGCTGACTTGATGGGGCTCTGACGTGTGGGTATTGCAGCTCAAGGACTGGCTGAGATGAGTACCGAATGGAGGGTGCCATGGGCAGCGTGCTGACGAAAAAGTGGAAAAGACTGCGGCTGATGTGGTCATCGTTTCGGTCGGCACGATCGCGGAGGAAAGTAACTTGCGAAGCGACTCCGCAGCGTGGGCGGAGGGTCGGCGACGATACCGACGTTGCAGAAGTTAAGGGCGTGAAAGGTAAGGCAGTCGTCCGGGCGGAAACAACAGCGGAGCGGGCGCACGAGATTGGTGTGTGCAGGCCGGGGGGGAGGTTCCCCTCGTGGATTTGGAGCACACCCAACTCCCGGAAATATCCACAGAGCACGACTCGCAGAGAATGGATACGGACGGAGCAGTGTTGCGGGATGTTCGTGGTGCGCCGAAACGGTTGGAAAATGTAAACGAGCAACGGCTAGACGACGAATGCGTGGAGCCGGAAGACGTGGTCGTTGTGGATAACGGTGCGCAGAAGCCTCGACGACCGCGGAGGCGGAAACCAGCGGCACGAGGCGGTGCCCGGCGTGTTCTGAAAAGGAACGCGGAAAACCGCAATGCTCAGAGTAAGTCACGTGGGGCGCGGATTACGCGGGCACGGATCGTATGCCACAAGCGCACGGGAAGGTGGGAGATCGCCGTGATTCCGGCACCGGGCGTCGTCGTACGGGGCGAGTCGGAAAGGCATTCTGCGGGCATGCGAGGTGAGTTCGCACCCACAAAATTTCGCAGTGTCGTGCTGATCGAATACGAGGTGGGAGGTCAGGTAGAGCGCATACCTCTATGCCTGGACGAGCCAATGGTGTTCCGGCTGAATGCCGATTGGCAGGGTACGGGCCGCAAGGTTGGCGGCGTGGGCACCGGGCACTTTATCGTCATTGCGCCAGCGGGATGGATGCGATTGGGCGACGTACCTGTGGAGCCAGAGCCTTGTGTAGACTCTGAATTTCGAGCGCACTACTATTTTAATAGTCGCGGGGATGGGCTGCCCGTGGAAGGGTTCGATGAGCGCGGCGTGTCGTCGTCGGTGATTATGCTGTATGGCGATCGTGCTCTACGACGCGGTGCCTGGTGGTGCGGGATTAGTAGCGCAGCTTGAGGACGTGACCGTGTTCACACGTGTCATAGCTGATGCGCTTGAGCGGGTCGGTGGGTCTTGCGGCTGTGACTCGAGTTGCTACGGGTGCCTACGAAGCTATCGGAATCAATTCGCGCACCCTTATTTGAGCCGCTTGGCTGCGGCCAAGACGTTGGACGCGTTCGGTAACCGATAAAGGCGCGATTTGTGCGTTGAATGCGGAGATGTCGGCGTCGAATTACTCAACGGGGACTTTGACTTCAACAGGAACACGGGAAATTACCGCAGTATTGACAGCCGGGACCGCCATGCTCTCCCGCAAGAAAACTCGGGATCATGACATGACAAAGTCTGCACTCGACGTAGTGACATTCTGGAGGGACGAAGTCGGTGTCCAAAAGTGGTACATGGGTTCACCGGAATTCGATCAGGAAATCATTGACCGCTTCATGACAACCTATGAGGCCGCCCGCGACGGAAGGCTCGACCATTGGCAAGATGACGCGACGGGTTCGCTCGCGTTGCTGCTGCTCCTCGATCAGTTTCCGCGGAACATGTTTCGTGGAGACCCTCGTTCTTTTGCCACTGACGCAAAAGCAAGGGATGTCGCGCGAGGGGCGATCGAAAAAGGTCAGGATCTCGAAGTGAAAGGCCTGATCCGCCAGTTCTTCTATCTTCCTTTCGAGCATTCCGAGTTACTCGCCGATCAGGACTTCGGTTACGAAAGATTCAGCAGGTGCATGCCGGATCTCGAACTTGGTCTGCTCCACGCCAGGGCCCATCGGGAGATCATCCGACGGTATGGCCGTTTTCCGTTCCGAAACGACGTTTTGGGCAGGGAATCGAGTTCAGAAGAACAAGAATTTATGGAGGCCGGCGGTTATGTGGCATTTATCGACAGGTTCGAGAAGAGTGGCGATGAGAGACTGACATAAGCCATACGTTTGGTGGAAGAGGCACAGATGATTCGTCACGATGCGGTTGCGGGTTATTCGAGTACCCGCAATCTGGCGGAAGCCATACGCGCCCGGATCGCGCCGCAGAGCGGCGTGGACCTAGAGTTTCCCTCGCGTGAGCCGGCGCGAGCCTCCGTCATTCAACTAAGAATGGTGCTATGACGGCGCTGCTGTAGAGAGTAAATAAAGTGTCCGCGATAAGAGTACATAAAGTGTCCGGTGTGATCGGAGCTTCGGTGGAGTGCCGTTAAAGGCGGCGAAAGAGAAGCATCGTCACACCGCCCACCTCGCCGAAAGAACCTCGGCCTGTTGCAGGACTGTACGCACGGCGGCGTCTTGTAGGTCCGGCGGATAGCCATGCTTGCGGAGGATACGCTTGACGAGGACACGCATGCGAGCGCGCGCCGGCTCGCGGTGCTGCCAGTCCACGGAGGCGTTGCCTCGCAGGCTGTTCAGCAATTCTTGGGCGATAACGCGAAGGAGGTCGTTGCCCATGACCTCGACCGCGCTCTCGTTCTGTGCCAGGGCGTCGTAGAAAGCGATTTCGTCCTGGCTGAGGCCTTCCTCCTCGCCACGCTGATGTGCATCACGGATGTCCTTGGCGAGCCGGATCAGTTCCTGGAGAACCTCTGCTGTAGTAATAGCGTTGTTATGGTAGCGGGCGACCGCCTCCTCAAGCCGCTCGGAGAAGGCCCGGGTCTGCACGACGTTGACACGGCTGGGTGAGCTCAGCTCGCCGTTAATGAGCTTGCGAAGCGCCTCCATGGCGAGATTCTTTTTTTCCATCCCTTGCACTTCGGCCAGAAACTCGTCCGAGAAGATGGAAATGTCTGGAGTCGCCAGTCCGGCGGCTTCGAGAATGTCGACGATCTCAGTCGAGACGACGGCGCGGCTGACAATCTGCTGCACGGCCAGGTCTCGCTCGGCGGACGACTTGCCGGTGCCAGACGCGCGCTTGGCAAGCGCTGCTCGCACAGTCTGAAAAAATCCCACTTCGTCGCGAATCTCGCGCGCCGCGTCGCTGGCGGCAACGAGCGCGAACGCCTTGGTAAGCGCCAACACGGCGTCGTTGAAGCGGCGATGGGCACGCTTCTTGCCGTCCTCGGTGGATTCCGCGGCGGCCTCGCGCTGCTGCATGGCACGAACCCATTCGATCGCGTCAGCAAGTGTAATGAGCCGTTCCTGCGGCGTGCCCGCAAGCCCCTTGCGAAAGTCGAAACCGTGGAACATGGCACTCACGATCTCGTACTTCTCCAGCATCACCGCGACGGCTTCGGCCTCGTCAATGCCAGTCTGTTTTTGATCGTTGCGTGAGTACTGGCCGAGGGCAGACTTCAGGTTATGCGCGATGCCGATGTAGTCGACGATCAGTCCGGCCGGCTTATCGCGAAATACGCGGTTGACGCGAGCGATGGCCTGCATCAGCCCGTGTCCCCGCATGGGCTTGTCGACGTACATCGTGTGCAGGCTTGGTGCGTCGAATCCGGTCAGCCACATGTCCCTGACGATCACCAGCTTGAGCGCGTCGTTTGGGTCCTTGATACGTTTGGCGAGCATTTCCCGGCGCGCCTTGCCACCGATATGCTGTTGCCAGTCGATCGGGTCCGACGCCGCGCCGGTCATAACGATCTTGATCTCACCCTTCTCGTTATCGTCGCTGTGCCAGCCGGGGCGCAGCTTCACGATTTGGTCATACAGCGCGACGCAAATCCGCCGGCTCATGCACACGAACATGGCTTTTCCGTCGAGGGCGGCGAGGCGCCTCTCGAAGTGCTCGATCAGGTCCCGGGCAACCAGACGTAGACGCTTGTCTGTCCCGACGACGGCCTCGACGTTTGCCCATTTGCGTTTGAGCCGCTCCTGGTTGCTCTCGTCCTCGTCTTCGGTGAGCTCTGCGATCTCGTCGTCGAGCATCGGCCTTTCGTCCTCGTCAAGCTCGATGCGGGCGAGGCGGCTCTCGTAGTAGATCGGAACCGTCGCACCGTCCTCGACGCCGCGGTTAATGTCATAGACATCGATATAGTGGCCGAATACCGCGGGCGTGTTCACATCCTCCTTCTCTATCGGCGTGCCCGTAAAGCCGATGAAGGATGCGTTCGGCAGGGCATCGCGCAGATATTTGGCGAAGCCGTAGGAGATTTCTCCGGTCTGGCGCGCCACCTTCGCTCGAAAACCATACTGGCTGCGGTGCGCCTCGTCGGCGATGACGACGACATTGCGGCGGTCGGTGAGCACCGGGTATTCGGTCTCGCCGGACTCGGGCGCAAATTTTTGAATGGTTGTAAAAACGACCCCGCCCGCAGCCCGGTTCAACACCATTTGTAAGTCCTCACGGCTTGCGGCCTGCTGCGGAGTCTGGCGGAGCAAGTCGCGGCACATCGAGAACGTGCCGAACAACTGATCGTCCAGATCATTGCGGTCTGTGATGACAACAATGGTTGGGTTCTCCATCGCCGGATGGGTGATGATCCCTCTGGCGTAGAAGGCCATGAGCAGGCTCTTTCCCGAACCCTGGGTGTGCCAGATTACGCCGATGCGCTTGTCGCCCCTTTTCTGCGATGCCACCGAAGGCAAGCCGTGCACAGCCGGATCCTCGCGCACGCCCAGGGCAACTTCCGGTAATGCGCGCAAAGTGGACGCGACCGCGCGTTGCACCGCGTGAAACTGGTGATAGCCGGCCGTGATCTTGACCAGCCCATTGCCCGTGTCTCCGAACACGGTGAAGTCGCGGATGAGCGACAGGAACCGGGTCTTCTCGAACACGCCTTTGATGACGGTTTCGAGTTCCGGCGTGCCTTTCGGGGCGATGGAAGAGCCGTCCACGGTGCGCCATGGCATGAACCGTTCGAGGCTGGCGGTCAGCGAGCCTAGGCGCGCCTGAATCCCGTCCGAAGTCATGAGCGCCGCGTTGGTGCGGAACAGAGAGGGAATCTCGGCCTTGTAGGTCTGGAGTTGGTTGTACGCCCCTTCGAGGGTTGCGTTCTCGTCGCCGGGGTTCTTCAGCTCGATCACCGCCAGAGGTAGGCCGTTGACGAACAGCACCACGTCGGCCCGGCGGTTGTTCTGCCCCTCGACCACCGTGAACTGGTTCACGGCGAGCCAGTCATTGGAATCCGGGTTGTCGAAGTTGATCAGACAGGCCGCATCGCCAGCAATGCTGCCATCATCCCTCACAACCTCAATGGGAACGCCTTCGATGAGGTAACGGTGCAGACGGCGGTTCTCCTCGACCAGCGCGGGGGTTTCGGACTGCCGCAGCTTTTGCAGCACTTCCTCCTGTGTCTCGGCAGGCAGATTTGGGTTGAGGGCTGCAAGCGCCTTGCGGAGCCGGCCGTCCAGCAGCACCTCGCTGTGGCTGCCCCGCTCCGGCGTAGCACCTTCCGGGCCGATGTCCGGCCCGTGCAGCACGGTGTAGCCGAGTTCCCGAAACCACGCTAGCGCGATGTCTTCGACCTCGGTTTCGGATACCGCGCTCATTCCGCAGGAGGCTTCAACAGATTCATGACTAGGCGGATCATCAAGTCCTTGTTGGCTGGCGCGCTTTCAGCGATCAAGAGAGTGAGCGCCGTTAACGCCCGGGGGTCTAGCCTGTGCTGGATGCCCTCCTGCTCTGTGTAGAGCAGAAACAACAGGGTGCCGATGCGCTTGTTGCCGTCGGTGAATGGGTGGTCCTTCACGACGAAGTAGAGCAGGTGCGCCGCCTTTTCCTCGCGGCTGCGATAGAGCGACTCGCCGAACATGGTTTGCTCGATGTTGCCGAGGATGCCCTCTAGCGCGTCGCCGCGAGGGTTGCCGAACAGGGCGCTGGCTTCGCCCCGAGCCGCAAGGTCTTGCTTGAACGCGACGATTGCGTCCATGGCTTGCTGGATTTGCAGCGCGCTTGTGGAAGGCTGCACGCCGGAGGGAGCGTGCAGACGATCTTCATCGTATTCCAACAACAGCCGCCAAGTTTCGGCATAGCCGGAAATGAGGTCGAGCATGGCCTGTCCGCTTTCGTCCACTAGAGCCTGGCTCTTGAGTGTCCGGGCCAGAAGGTCCAGCGTCTCGTACGCGTTGTCGAGCCCGCGTTCGGCCAGTCTTCGCTCGTTCGCCGTGAAGCCGCGCACCAGATGCTCGCGCAGGGTGCCAGTGGCCCATTGGCGAAAACGTACGCCGCGCTTGGAATTGACTCGGTAGCCCACCGAGATGATGGCGTCGAGGTTGTAGTGTTTCACACGGCGGCGCACCTGCCGCTGTCCCTCCGTTTGAACTACCGAGAAATCCTCGGTAGTTGCCTTCTCGCTCAGTTCCTCATCGGAGAAGATGTTCTTCAGGTGCAGGCCCACATTGTCGATCGAGGTCCGAAACGCGATCGCCATGTCCCGCTGCGATAGCCAAACCGTCTCCTGCTCCAGACGCACATCAACGCGCACGTCGCCGTCAGGGCTCTCATAGACCAGGATCTCGCCGCCGGGTGCGGCATTCGGGGTGTCGTCGTTCATCGCTTGAAAGCCCACCATGGCCAACTGCGGGATCCGCGTTGCCGAATGCCAGTGCGGAGGAACCTTTGGGTGACCATTACGGCTTGAGCGGTTGGTATTCGACCAAAGCGGACCTGCCGAAGATGTCCGCAATGGTGACCGACATTTCCGTGCCATGGGCGTCCGTCAGCTGCATCGGTTTGCCGGGCCGAAACGGCACCGGTTGCTGCCGGCCCTTGTCGATGGCGATGTTGTCGGCGTATAGGTAGGTGCGGTCGGACGTATCGCGTATCGGGTTCAGCCGCCCGTCCAGACCAGGAAGTTGCCCGGTATCCTGGGCGATAATCACCCCGCCGCCGGATTCAAGCGGTTGGAGATCGAGCAGCAGGCCACCCCGGCTTGGCGTCCACGCACGCTCCAGTCCGGCCGCATACCCCCGCCCGGCGGCATAGATCGTCATCGGCAGGTGCGTTGTGTACAGGTCCAGGGCAGCATTGCCGGCTTCGTCGGTGACCGCCCGCACCCAGGTCTTGTTGGGAAAGAGTGCGAGAACCTCGATGCCGGCAAGAGGCTCGCCTGCGGAATGCACCGTGACCGTCGCGTCGGCCGGAACCAGCTCCAGCTTCGCGGCGGGGATGCGCAGAACCAGGCTCGATTCATCGACGATCTCGTAAGCTGGCGGCATGCCCGTGGCCTCTTCGGTCTCCTTGCGAATGATCGATACACCGTCCCCCCGGCGCTCCATCAAGTATCGCCGATGTCCCGACCCTGCCACCTCGGCCACGGGGATGCGACCGAAAACGGACGCAATCACCTCGTTGCGGGTGGCCTGACTGGCTTCCATGCCTTCGATGGTCATGCCGTTGGGAAGCTGCCCGGGTGATTCAATCTCCAGGCGGTCCTTAAACATGGACAACCGGATCCTCCGCGATGTCATGGAGTAGTCGCGGTGCGCGACCGCGTTGACCACCGCTTCGAACACGGCAGCGCTGCTGTACTGGGGCATGTCCACCCGTTCCGGCGTCTTGCGCGCGGAAACACGCATGTTGCGCACGACGAACCGCACCGCATCTGCGACCTGTGCAGGCAGCGGGCCGGTGATTTCCTGCGCGTCCAACTGACCCGAGGCCCGGTCCAGCCCACGATATTGCGTCGCCGTGATGCTCGCTTGCGGCAGCCAGTCTTCGGGTGAAGCGGCGCAAAGCAATATGCCGGCCACGGTGGCCCGGTCCACGCCGGCATCATCCCGCGCCATCAGCCGAAGATTCAGCAATCCACGCCTTGGGTCCGCTGCCCCCGGCACGCTGAGCAACGGCTCCCACAAGCGCTCGTCCAGCGTCTCAAAGCCGGTCTGGGGCACGACCTGCTTGTCGAACCAGAGATAGCGGCTTTGAGCACGATTCTGCGCTAGCCTCAAGCTCTCGGCTCTGGAGAGCCGCCGCTTGGTCGCGCCCACCCGAATGAATGCCTGTCCGCGACGTTCGTGCAATGCTTCGCCGCGCGGCACCGTCACCAGCACGAACGCCTTGCCATCCAGGTTCCGATGATGGACATCCACACGCAAGGGCGGATCGAGCGCGTCGGTGCTTACCTCTACCACCAGACGATCCAGAGCCGCCATCTGCTCTCGCGACATGCCCTGGATCGTTCCGTCGTCGGCCACCCCACACAGCACGATGCCACCAGCCGCGTTGGCGAACGCGCCCAACTCGTCCGCAAGATCGTCTCTGCGCGGGCTGGTCGGCGTCTCGCCATGGAACTCGATCTCCTTGAACTCCCACCCGCTGTCCTCGCCCAGGCGAAGCTGGCGGCGGATGTCTTCGTCCTGGATCATCACCCGACCGCCTCCATCGCGGCCTCGGCCTCACAGAGGCGGATTTCGCCGGACATAAGCTTCGGCAGCAAGAAATCTCGCGTCTGGGCGAGAGATTCATTTTCCCTAGAGTTTGCGACGATGCGTCTATAGTGCGGCCGAATGATCCCATCGTAAGCTGTGAGAATTTTCTCAGGCGGCACTACAACGGGAATGGGCCGGAAGGCTTTCTTGCTTATCTCGGCGAAGGTAGACCCGCCAGACCTGTCCTTGATGTCGTCAAGTTTCTCACGACACCAGAATAGAACAAAGGTATTTGGAAGACGCTTCTGGCAAACCATAGCGATGAAACCTTGGTTGACAGCAGTTGGCACCTCGGCGATCGCGACGTAACCAATCGGGGCGCGAGAGGAAAAAAGAACTGTCCCTGTCGGCAGTAGCTTCGAGCTGATTCTGTCAACGCCTGCGTCAGTAATTCTCTTTGCCGTGCCAAGCAGGACTGGTGACCTCAGCTTGGAGAGATCCTTCGGAGTAGCCCAGCAATTTCCCCCGCCGACCCAGTATGACGGTTTTTTGGTGCTTGGAGTTCCACCTCCGACAACACTTACCTCTTTACCTATTTCGGACAGGACCCACCCGATCGGCTTTCCCTGTTCATCTAGCGCGTCGGGGAACAGCTCCCATAGTTCGGGGGCGAGGTAGGGCTTGCGCCCTTCGGCCTTGGCGCGCGTGGGGCCGAAATCGACGAACCAGTCCTTGAAAGTCGCCCGCGCCATTGCCTCTAGCGTCTCGTTCATGCGGTGGTTTAGGTCGATCTTGTCGTCCAGAGCAGCCAAGAACGCTGCAATTTTTGACTCCACAAGTACGTTGAAACGAGGAACCACTATGCTCTTGAGCAAATCCGTAGGAAGTCGACCGGTGCCGTGCCCAGCTGCTTCCACGGCCTCCAGAAGCTCAGGTGTTTTAGAGAGAATTGCGTAGTATAGATAGCAAGGATCAATATCTTGTTTTGCAATAATCGCCTTGATATCCTGATTGAAGGTCATTGCTTGATTGGAGTGAATTACTCTGATTTCCTTGAATAGCGACATCCCACGAACAGTTATGAACACTGTGTCTTTAGGTGCTAATCGCGTTCCATTACCGATGGCCTTATTTGAAACGGTCGCCTGAGTAGCGCCAGCCCAATTACTCATGTCTTTTGGTGTCAGCCACGGTATCAAGCCGTTCCAGTACACGTTGATTGACCTACTGGGAGTGCCTCCAGACAACAGGTCAGCTACATCCTCAAGAGGTTGCGAGAAGCAAGCGCTACTCATACATGCTGATCTCATCTATCTTTGTTTGGATGACCGCGCTAAGCAGCTCAGCCTCGGCGAATTGTTTGTCGAGCGTTTCCTTTAGTTCTGCCAACCGCTCCGCAAATGGCCCGTCATCGTCTTCGGTCGCTGCCGCGCCCACATAGCGACCGGGAGTCAGAGCGTGATTGTGTTCACTAATCTCCGCCAGCGAGGAGACCTTGCAGAATCCGAGTTTGTCCTGGTACGAGCCAGCGTCCGACTCTTGGCGCCAAGCTTGGTAGCAACCTACGATACTAGCGATAACCTCATCCGAAAACTCCCTGCGAGTCCTGTCCACCATGTGCCCGAGCTTGCGTGCGTCGATGAACAGCACCTCACCGCGCCGATCGCGCTGGCCCTCGCCGGGGTTCTTGTTCCGAGCGAGAAACCACAAGCACGCTGGAATCTGGGTCGAGTAGAAGAGCTGGCCGGGCAGCGCAATCATGCAGTCCACCACATCAGCTTCGACCATGGCGCGGCGGATGTCCCCCTCACCGGAGGTTGCGGTTGACATCGAGCCATTGGCGAGCACCACGCCTGCCGTCCCGTTCGGGGCAAGATGATGGTGAATGTGTTGCAACCAGGCGTAGTTGGCGTTGCTTGCTGGCGGCACGCCGAAGGTCCAGCGGGCATCCTCACGCAGCCGGTCGCCGCCCCAGTCGGACACATTGAAGGGCGGATTGGCGAGAATGAAGTCGGCCTTGAGGTCGGGCAGCTCGTCCTTGTGGAAGCTGCCCTCGTTGTTCCAGCGGATGTCGGCATCGATGCCGCGCACGGCAAGGTTCATCTTGGCGAGCCGCCAGGTCGTGTAGTTGCTCTCCTGGCCATAGATGGCGATATCGCCGATGCGCCCGCCGTGTTCCTCGACGAACCGCTCGGACTGCACGAACATGCCGCCAGAGCCGCAGCAGGGGTCATATACGCGGCCCTTGTAGGGCTCCAGCATCGCAACCAACAGCCGGACGACGGATTGGGGCGTGTAGAACTCCCCGCCGCGCTTGCCCTCCGCGCCGGCGAAGCCGCCCAGGAAGTACTCATAGACCCGCCCGAGGATGTCGCGGGAGCGGTCCGCCTCCTCGGCCATGCCGATGCCGCTCACCAAATCGATCAGCTCGCCGAGCATGACTTTGTTGAGCGCCGGGCGGGCATAGTCTTTCGGAAGAACGCCCTTTAGCGAGGCATTGCTGGCCTCGATGGCCACCATGGCGTCGTCGATGTCCTTGCCGATGGTCGTCTGCTTCGCATTGGCCTGGAGGCGCGACCACCGAGCCTCCCTCGGAACCCAGAATACGTTCTCGGCGAGATACTCCTCCGGGTCTTCGACATCGGCGAGTTCGTCCTGAATCAACTCACTCCGCTTCGCCTCGAACGCGTCGGAGATGTACTTCAGGAAGATCAGGCCGAGAGCGACGTGCTTGTAGTCGGACGGCTCCATGTTTCCGCGCAGCTTGTCCGCTGCGGCCCACAGCTGCTTCTCGAAACCGAGGTTGGCGCCGTTGTTTTTTGCTGGTTTCGCCATGTGGTCCTAGACTGTTGTTCTCAGAGGTAGACGCAGTCTGACTAGTCGGCCCCGTGAAAACCAACGTCAGAGTGTTCTAAAGAATTTCCACAATCGGCCATGCCGCCACTCTTCGTGTAGCCGATGCTGCCTTATATATCAATATAATAGCGGTATATTTGGCGTCGATGGGATGTAATCCGTGCGCCAACACCGTCTGTCGTTCAGCTTGAGGTAGGCGTGCGGATTAATCAGAGCTTGGAGTGTTGAGCCATGTTGAGGACCGTTTGCAAATGACCAAAACCTGCGCCTACCGAGAAATGGTCATCCCCTTCGAGGGCGATCCGTTGTCGCTGGCAACCCGCATGGTTCAGTCAGCCGGCGGGGACGATTACATGCTCTACGAGCACCAGGGAGAGTGGTCCTTGGGCTTGAGCGCCCAAGGTCGCTTGAACGTGTATCCGGATCGAACCGTGGTGACCTGGGATGGACGGCAACTGGCCGCGATCCCAAACGACGACCTGAATCAGGCGATCCAGTGGGGGCTCGACCAACTGCCCGTTGAGAGATGGCGCGTGTACGGCACGGCCGAGTTCGAATTGGCCCGCTTGAACTACGGCTTGCCCGTCTCCAACGGCACCCCGCTGCTGACGCTTTTCGTTCCCAGGGAGGAGATCCGAATCGACAAGGCCAGCATCCGCATTCGCGCTTTCGAGACCGATCGGCTCACCGCCCTGGGTGCGCTGGTTGAGCAAGCGGTGCGCGAGGACGATGACTTCGAGGCGCCGTCCGCACTCGACCTGGAAGACGAGATCGCGACGCACGATGCCGAGCCCTACAAGCGGGCCGTGGCGGGGGCGTTGGAGGAAATCCACGCGCAGCAGTATCGCAAGGTGATTCTCTCGCGACAGATCCCGCTGCCCCTTACATTGGACATGGCAGCCAGTTACGTTGCCGGGCGCCGGGCCAATACGCCGGCGCGTTCCTACCTTCTGCGCCTTGATGGGCTGGAGGCGGCCGGATTCAGTCCCGAGACTGTCATCGAGGTCAACGCCGAGCGCGAAGTGTTCACAACCCCGCTGGCCGGCACGCGTTCGACCGGCAAGGACATCATGGAGGAGCTACAGCTGCGCGGGGAGCTTCTCAGCGATTCCAAGGAGATTGCCGAGCACGCCATTTCAGTCTATGTGGGGTTCGACGAATTGACCATGACCTGCGACCCCGCCAGCGTTGCCGTGGTCAATTTCATGCTGGTGTCGCGGCGCGGTGCAGTGCAGCACCTGGCTTCCCGCGTCAAGGGGAAACTGCTCGATAGCTGCAACCCCTGGTACGCGTTCAACGCCCTGTTTCCGGCGGTCACCGCCTCCGGCGTTCCGAAGCGTGAGTCGATCGACGCCATCGGCCGTTTGGAGTCCAACCCCAGGGGGCTGTACTCCGGTTGCGCGATGATTTACGACCACACCGGGGTGCTCGACGCGGCCCTGGTGCTGCGCAGCTTTTACCAGCGCGACGGTGTGACCTGGCTGCAGGCCGGCGCGGGCATCATGAACATGTCCACACCGGAACGCGAACTGGAGGAGACGCGGGAAAAGCTCAGCAGCTTCGCTCGCCACCTGGTGGCGGCCAGCTGAGAGGTTGCCCTTTTGTCGCCCGTCAGAGGGCCTCAAGCACCTCCGGCCCGTCATTCCGGACATTGTTGACCAACCGGCTGACCGGCCTGACATCGTAGGGTCCGGGGTGTGGTGGCCGCACGATGCCCAGCAGTGCCTCCTTGGGCGCATCCGGGTCCAGCCAGTCATCGAAGCGGCTGGGGTCGACGATCGCGGGCTGCCGCGCGTGGACGTGCGCGAGATCCGGTGCCGCTTCGGTGGTGATGATGGTGAACGACTCGATGGCATCTCCGTCACCGCCCCAGCGCTCCCACAGTGCGGCGAAGGAGGCCGTGGAGCCATCGGCCATCGAGAGGAACCGGGGGGACTTGCCGCCGCCCTCCCGGACCCACTCAAACCAGCCGTTGGCGGGGATCAGGCAGCGCCGGGACTTGAACGCGCTTCGGAACGACGGCTTCGAGTCCACCGTCTCGGCGCGGGCGTTGATGAGCCTGGCGCCGATCTTCGCGTCCTTGGCCCAGAAGGGAATCAGGCCCCAGCGAAGCCGGCAGAGGGTGCGCGCGCCGTCGTCGCCGAGCCGGCAGGCGGCGAAGTCCTGCGTGGGTGCGCCATTCCAGCGCGGGCGCGGATTGTCCGGTGGAACTTCGGTGGCCAGGCGGTAGAGATAGTGTATCTCCCGCCACGTCAGCCTCTGGGTCAGTCTCCCGCACATGCCCCAATCCTACTGGATCAGGCGACATGCCCGCAGCAACGTTCGGTATCAGCCTTGCGTCCGACCGCGGCCTGGGGCTTCCACCCGCCGCCGGGGGCTTCCACCCAACATTCCGCTCAGCGTGACGCGGGCACTTTTGCTAAGATAGACGGCGTGTTGTTGCAAGGGCTATTCCAGTCAGGAGTATGCAAATGGGCAAGAAATCGATACTGACCGTCGCGTCCACTCTGGTTACCGTCTTGTCGCTGTCAGCACTAACCTCGCTGCCGCTCTCGGAGGCAGGCGCACAGGTTTTCAGCCCGGACAGGGTTGCCGTGCTGCGATGCGTGACAAACCCGAGTGGAACCATCACGGTGCGGAACTCCAGCGTGACCTCTGCGGTCGGCGCTTCGGTCCAGGAAGGCGACAGGTGTGCCGCCGCCATATCGGCCTTGCAGCGGGCTGGCATGCGCATGTTGGCAAGCCCCAAGGTCACGTCCAATCCCCTGGACAATGAAGTCAGTTTTGGTTTCGTCTTCATCGCCGGCTGCCGGGATGGCGCCTACTACTACGACGACGATTACGATGACGACGACTACGATGATGACTATGACGATTACGACGACGATGACTACTACGACGACTACGACTGTGACTGAGGCGTTGGCGAAACGCTTTTGATCAGCCGAGCCGTATTCGCGACTCTGGCGGGTCTTGCGTTCGCCGCCGTCGCCAACGTCTGCGCCTCCCAGGAATTCGACTCGGTCGGGCGCTCGGAGGTGCTGCCCGCGCCGGAACGCGATTGGGTGTTCGTCAACTACAGCCTGGTCGACGTCACTGAAGATCACTTCCTTGGACAGATCGGCGTGGCCCAGCCGGGTCGCCCGGCGACCATCCAGTACTCGCCGGACGATTCGTCGCTTTTCCTGGTGGAGACCTTCTACACCCGCGGTAACCGGGGAGCGCGGACCGACACGGTCACGATGTACGACACCCCCACGCTGGGTGTCGCGGGGGAGGTCGAGATACCGGCCAAGCGCGCCCTGCTGCTGGTGGTCGACGGCACCTTGGCGCTCACGGACAACGGTCGATATCTTGGCGTGTTCAACCTGACGCCGGCCACCTCCATCAGCGTGGTCGACATCGAAAACCGCGAATTCGTGGGTGAAATCTCCACACCCGGCTGCAGCCTGGTATTCACGGCGGGCGATCTCAGCTACATGATGATCTGTGCCAACGGCGATCTGCTCACGGTGACGCTGGACGAGAGCGGCGGCGAGGTCTCCAAGGAACGGGTCGCCCGGTTCTTCGACCCCGAAACCGACCCGATCCGGGAGTCGGGCGTGCGGAACGGCGACCAATGGCTGTTCGTATCGTTCGACGGGATGCTTCGCACGGTGGAAATTTCGGGCGCGGAACCGCAAGTCGGGGAGAGCTGGTCGCTGCTGAACGAGTCCGATCGGGAGCAGAACTGGCGCATCACCGGCCGCCAGCCGCTCACCGTCCACCGGCAAAGTGGTCGATTGTTCGTGCTCGCACGGCAGAACGACGAACCGCTGGATGATCCCGCGGACTGGGACGGTACCGAGATCTGGTCCTTCGATCTGGCCACACGCCAACGCATGCAGCGAATGGAAGCCCGTCCGGCCAGTGTGGAAGCGGGCGGTGCGGGTGCCATGATCGGCGCCACCAGCGGTGATGGCGCCTCCAACATTCTCGTCACCCAGGGTGATGACCCGCTGCTGATCTCCGCCGCCGGCACCGGGATTTCCGTCCGCGATGCCGTCACCGGCGAATACCTCCACGAACGGCTGCGCAACGCCCCGGCCGGCGGATGGCTGACCTTGCGCATGCCCTGAACCCTGGTCGATACCGAGACCGATGCTGGACCCCGTCATTCCGCTGGTCATCGTGCTGTCGCTGGCCGCGCTCTGGTTGGTGGCCGGCGCGCACAAGCTGCTCGCGTTCGATGCCTTCCTGGAAGTGCTGGCTGACTACCGATTGGTCCCAGCACGGATGACCGGAGTCTCTGCCGCCGCCGTGGTCGGAGTCGAACTTGGGATCGGAATCGGTCTGCTGGTGCAGGCCAGCCGAGACCTGGCCCTTGCCGGTTCCGCCATCGTCCTCGTCATCTACGCGGGCGCCATCGCCTTGAACCTGCTCAGGGGACGGCGGTTCATCGACTGCGGGTGCGCGGGCTTTACCGGTCGGCAACCGCTGGGCGCCTGGCCTGTTACGCGCAATCTGCTGCTGGCGGTCATGGCGCTTGCGGCGACGCTTCCTGCGCAGGGCAGGGCGCTGGTCTGGTTCGACGCTGTTGCGGTAGCGGGAGCGGTTTGCGTGTCGGCGTTTCTCTATGCGGCGATCAATCGCCTTGTCGCGCAAGCGCCGGACCTGGCGCGGCTGAGGAACTGACGGTGTCGGGCGCGCTGGCCGTATCCAACCTGCTGCTGTGGATCGTCGTGCTGGTCATGGGTGCGGTGATCCTGGCGCTGGTGCGGCAGATCGGCGTGCTCTACGAGCGGGTCGCGCCGGCGGGCGCGCTGGTGGTCGGCAACGGCCCGAAAGCCGGGGAGGCGGCGCCCGTCATCGCCGTCGACGATCTTTCGAATCAAGCGCATCAGGTAGGCGGAGAACGGCCGGACGGGCGAAGCACGCTGGTGTTTTTCCTTTCCCCGACATGTCCCGTCTGCAAGTCCCTGCTGCCGGCTCTCAAGTCCATCGCGCGGGGGGAGCGCAAGTGGCTGGACGTGTTGCTGGCCAGTGACGGCGCGCGCAAGGAACACCAGTCGTTTGTCTCGGAATACCGGTTGCAGCGGTTCCCCTACCTGCTTTCGTCGGAACTGGGTCTGGGATACCGGGTCGGGCGCCTGCCCCACGCCGTGTTGATCGATCCGCAGGGCATTATTCGATCGACAGGGCTTGTCAATTCCCGGGAACACCTGGAGAGTCTGTTTGAAGCCAACGAGCGCGGTGTGGCAACCTTGCAGGATTACATGGCCGCGGAGCAGCCGCAGGAAGAGGAGGTCGCCTGACCATGGAGTCATCAAACTGGATGGAAGGCCGGTTCGAAGCCGGAGCGCGATACCTGGCCAGAATGACGTCGCGCCGCAGCTTTCTGACGCGCCTGGGCACACTGCTGGTGGGCGCGGGATCCATTCCGCTGTTGCCGTTGTCCCGGGCGGCCGCCCAGGCCGCGGATGCCGGGTTCAAGGACCCGGACATCGACGGCGATGCGGGGGATCCCACGAGCTGCGACTATTGGAGGTACTGCTCCATCGACGGGTTCATGTCGCCCTGCTGCGGAGGTTCGACATCCTCCTGTCCGCCCGGAACGGAAATGTCGGCGGTGACCTGGATCGGCACCTGCCGGAATCCCGCCGACGGACACGATTACCTGATCTCGTACAACGACTGTTGCGGAAAGAGCCCGTGCGGACAGTGCTTCTGCAACAACAACGAAGACGACATGCCCGCCTACGTGACGGGGCGGTCCAACAACATCAACTGGTGCCTGGCCCACAGCACCACGGCCTACAACAGCACCGTTGCGCTGGTGGTGGGGCGGGCTGACGCCTGAGCGAACCGGGGCGAGTGTTTTTTCGATCGATGGTCGCGTGTTGTTCGGCTGGGGCGCGGGGATGGTCCGGACAGCAGGGATGGACCGGGCCGCGAGAATCGCTCGGATAGCGGGGATGGACCGGGCCACGGGCATCTTCCGGACCCCGCTCGCGGTGTCTGCACTTGCGTTGGGGTTGACCATGGCGGAGTCGGGAACCGCGGCGCCGGCGGAATTCAATTACATCCTGCACTGTCAAGGCTGCCATCTGGCCGACGGTCGGGAAACTCCGGGCAAGATTCCTCCCCTGGTGGGTGCCGGCAGGTTCCTGACGGTGGAAGGCGGCCGGGAATTCCTGGTGCGCGTGCCGGGCGTGGCCCTGTCCATCATTCCCGACGATGAACTGGCGGAACTCATGAACTGGATGCTCTACCGCTTCAGCGCTGAAGACATGCCCGCGGACTTCGACCCCTACACCGCCGAGGAAGTCGGCCGCTACCGGCAGGAACCCCTGGTCGCGGTGGAAGCGTTCCGGGCCGAACTGCTGGACGCGCGGTAACATTTGCGTGTCGCCGCCAGACGCATCGCGGCACTTGGCGCAATGCCCCGGAAGTCCGGATGCAATGTCTGGCCGTACTGTTTTACAATAGGAGCCTGTCCATGCGCGGGTGTAGCTCAGTTGGTAGAGCGGCACGTTGCCAACGTGCAGGTCGACGGTTCAAGCCCGTTCACCCGCTCCAACTTTCCATGATCAAGAGCCGTTTCACGCCGATATTCGTCATCGCCATGCTGGCGACGGGCGTCCCGGCCGCGGCACACCACAGCGGATCGGTCTTCAATACCGACGTGCTGCTGGCCGTGGAGGGCACCGTCAGCCGGTTCCGCTGGGGCAATCCCCACGTCTACATCCATGTCGAGGCATTGAACGCCGCGGGTGCGCTCGTGGAATGGGAAATCGAGACGGACGCCACCCCCATCCTCACGCGCAGCGGCTGGAGTGCTGACACGCTGCGGCCGGGAGATCCCGTGGTGGCGCGCATCAATCCGGTCCACGACACCAGCCGTACCCACGCCCGGCTGCGGTCGCTCTCCAAGGATGACGGTTCGGTCTGGTCCGCCCGGTCCTCGTTCGCCGGCACCACCAGCGACCTGGGCACCGGTTTCAGGGCCGACGGGATCGCCGGCGTGTGGGCCACGCCGCTGTCCACGAATGCCCACATCTGGGAATTGCGTGACACCGTCAGGAGGTTGAACGAGCGTGGCGCCGAACTCCAGGCGTCCTATGACATCGCCACCGAGAGCCCGGCGGGCCATTGCATCGCATACCCCTCGCCGGCGTTCCTGGCGGTGCCGTATCTCAACGAGATCGAGGTGCTCGATGACCGCGTCATCATCACCGGCGAACTCTACAACACGGTGAGGACCATCCATACGGATG
This sequence comes from Candidatus Rariloculaceae bacterium, assembly GCA_965221035.1. Lineage (GTDB taxonomy): Bacteria > Pseudomonadota > Gammaproteobacteria > Steroidobacterales > Rariloculaceae > UBA6522. The sequence continues at coordinate 635,086 of OZ244860.1, read as the reverse complement.
GGCGCGCGCTTCCCGAAAACGGCGAATTGACCAACCAGGGGTATTCGGTCGGCCGCTGGGTGGACGGCGAACTGCACGTGGAGACGGCCCTGCTGGAGGCGCACCGATCGTCGCTGATCGACGGTTCGCCCGCCGGGACGCAGCGTCGCGTATACGAGCGGTTTCGCCTGAACGAGGACCGCTCGCGCCTGTTGATCGATTTCCGGGTGGAAGATCCCGAGTACCTGGCCGAGCCCTTCAGCGGAACGGCGGAATGGGTCTACATGCCGGAGCTTGAGTTGATCGGCATCGACTGCGACCCGGAGGTCTCCAGGCGAGCCTGGGGGCTTTGAGGGGTCGTGGAACTCCTCAGCGGCCTGTTGCTCACGCTGGTGGTGCTCGCCATCCTGGCATTCGTCGCGCGGGAACTGGTCACGGATTACGCCGGCGGCTCAACCGGCACCGACCTCGGCGATACGCCGCCCACCGACGCCCCGATGCTGGGCAAGCTCGGCACCGTGCTGGAAAACAGCGGCGCGCGTCTTCGCGTACGGATCGAGGGCGAGCGCTGGAGCGCGACACCCGCGGCGGGAGCGGAGTTGCCTCCGGGCGCATCGGTCCGCGTGACCGCGGTCAGCGGATTGGTGCTGGAAGTGGAACCCACCTCAGCCGAGAATGCGCTCCCGTTGGTAGAGGCGGACGGCGACGAGCGCCAGCAGCACGCCCAGTAGGAGCGTGGTTGCCACGGACACGGCCAGCATGGGCACCTCGATGGGTTCCGCCCGGATCAGGTTGGTGATGAGCAGATGCTGGCTCAGGCTCGGAACCGCCATGAGTGCCATTGACGGCTCGACGTTCAGAATCGATGCCAGGATCAGCGGCAGCGTCGGAACGAGGATGACGAAACCCAGGTAGCTCTGGGCTTCCTTGTAGCTCCTCGTGAAGGATGCCACGGAGGTCATCAACACGGCGCCGAGCGGCGCGAACGGCACCAGCACGAGCAAGGCGGACAACGCCGTTGCGGGACCGAAGGATGTGCTCATGCCGAGGTCGTCGATGGACAGGTAGGGTATCGCCACCGTGAAGCAGGCCAGCGTCAACGCAAGCGACAGCAGCATGTAGGCGGTCGTTGCGCACATCTTCCCCAGTATCAGGCTCGAACGCGAAACGGGCGTCGCCAGGAGCGGCTCGAGCGACTTGCGTTCGCGTTCGCCGGCGGTGGTGTCGGTGGCCACGTGCAGTCCGCCCATCAGCGTCGCGAACAGCAGGAAATAGGTCAGCATGCCGAGGATCATGGAGGAGCGTTCGTCCGCGGTGGAGACATCGAAGCTGTCGACGATCAACGGGCGCGCCAGCGAGGGGTTGACCCCCCGGGCCAGCAACCGCAGGGTTCCGATCTGCTGAGAGTAGGCGTTGATCGCCCCGCGGACCCGCGCGACGCGCTGGTTCGAGGTCGTGTCCGAATCGTCATAGATGATGGAAACATGGGCGCCGGACTCATTTGCCAGGTCGTCGCCGAAGGAATCATCCACCGCGACGATGACTTGCCGGTCGCCGTCGCGGACCGCACGAATGCCGGCGTTTATGCTCGTTATACCGTGCTCCTCGATCTCGACGATGCCCCGGCTGGCAAGAAATGCGACCAGGTTCTCGGCGTGTTCGGCGCCGATGATCGGCACTTCGATCTCCCCCCCGGCCGAGGAGGTGGCCCGGTTAATGGAGATGTTGAAGATGAACACGAAAAAGATCGGTCCCAGCAGCGGGCCGAGCAGGGTCGCCGTCAGGAGCGTGCGCCGGTCCCGCGACGTGTCTAGGATCTCCTTGCGGCAGACGGTGAGAATCGCCGACATCACGATGGCTCGTCCCCCACCGCGGAGACGAAGATCTCCTCCAGATCCCGGTTTCCGAACCGGTTCGCCAATTCCTCCGGCGTTCCCGATGCCGCCACCCTGCCGTGGGCGATGATCACCAGGTCGTCGGCCAGGGCCGCGACTTCCTGCATGACGTGGCTGGACAGCAGGATGCAGTGGCCGTCCCGGGCGAGTTCCCGCAACCATGAGCGAAGCTGGCGAACGGCCATCACGTCGAGTCCGTTGGCCGGCTCGTCGAGCAGCAGGTGGGGCGGTTCGTGCACCAGGGCGCGGGCAAGTGCCACCTTGGTCCGCTCGCCCTGCGAGAATCCGTCGGCCTTGCGGTTGGCGATGTCTCCGAGGTCGAGCCGCCGGACGAGCCGGTCGATCCGTTTCGAGAGCGTCGTGCGCTCTACGCCGCACAGCAGACCGTAGTAGCGGATGTTTTCCACCGCCGTGAGATGGGGATACAGGCCCGCGCCGTGGGGCAGGGTGCCGATCATCCGACGGACGGCCAGGGGATCGTCCGAGACATCGATGCCGCCAACGCTTGCGGTGCCGCGACTGGGTCGCAGTATGGTGGAGAGAATCCGCAGGCAGGTGGACTTTCCGGCGCCGTTGGGACCCAGCAGCCCGGTGATCACGCCGTCGCGGGCGCGAAAACTGACATCCGACAAGGCCGCAAACCCGCCAAATGACTTGCTTAGCGAATGGACTTCGATCACCGCAATCTCGAACCGTTCGGCGCCAATTCGGATCAGGGACCCGGGCCGGCGGCGCTGAGAAAGATCGGCATGGGAATCAGGCTGTCGACGCAATCCGCATCCAGCCCTTCCGTCGATGCCGCGTCGATGAATTCCCCCATCAACTCCGGAACGCAGCCGATGGGCGCCATGCCGTGTCCCTTTCCGGGACCGATCACGTGAAGCGCGTTGCTGAATCCGTCGGCGATGGCGTTTTCAGCGTATCGGGAAGGCGTCGCCGGGTCGTTCTCGCCGGACAACAGCAGGACGGGGTGGGCGCTGGCCAGCGGGTTCTTGAAATCGGTGTCGACGATGCCTTGGGGCCAGAGTCCGCAGATGGCGGTCAATGCATCGACGATGGATGTGCCCAGGTAGCCATCAGCAGGCGCGCCGGGACTCCCGACCGATTCGAAAGGGTAGTCCTCGCTGCAGATCACCGAGTTGTGCATCGGGAAGCTGATCTCCCGTTCAACGTTCCTGGTGATCATCTCGGCCTGCGCGAGCAGCATCTCGAACCGACCGTTCGCGGCCTCGTGGATGATCAACGGCAGAAGCGCGGCGGTGGTGTCGGAATAGCTGAACAGGCGCGTGACGCCCATCAGGTATTCCTCGGTGACCAGCGTTTCTTTGGTCTCGCCTGTTGCCGCATCCCTCGTCGTGACAGAGACCGGCGACTCCTCAATCCGGGCCATCAGGTCGGCGAACACCGAGGCGAGATCGCCGAACCGTGTGGCGCATGCCTCGTTTTCGGCGCAGCGCTCGAACAACACGTCGAGCGTGGCCTGCGCGTTGGCCGCCATGTCGGGCCCCAGCTCCAGCGTCGTCGGAACCACGCCGTCCAGGATGATCGAGCGGACGCGCTCCGGGAAGCGTCGCAGGTAATGTTGGGCCACACGGGTGCCGTAGGACACGCCGTAAATGTTCCACTGCTCGACGCCCAGCGCCCGCCTCACGGCCTCCAGGTCCTGTACGGCGACGGACGTGGTGAAGAACGCGGGATCGTGTTCCAGTTCCGCCAGGCAGTCGGCCGTGAGACTTTCGACCAGGCCTTCCTGCCGGGTGATCTGAAAATCGAGATCGGCGGGCGTTTCGCATTGAAACCCGTCCGCCGACCGCCCGGTGCCGCGCTGATCGACGAGAATCAGGTCGCGGTTGCGCCGTACGGGCGCGAACACGCCCCGGTACTGCATGTAGAAGTCGACGGTGCTCTGTCCCGGACCGCCGGTGATCAGTAGCAGGGGATCGGGCAGGGCATTCGCGACCCGCGAAGGGATTCGCGCAACGAAGAGATCGAACAGGTCCCCTTCGGCCGAAGCGGGATCCAGCGGGACGGCCAGCGTCGCGCAATGTGCGTGGCGTCTGGAAATCCCGGGTACCTCGAGCAGACAGGTCGACTCGTCCAGCCCGGTGTCCGGCACGGTTTGCTGCGCCACCGCAAGCGTTGCGAGGGCTGGTAAGAGCGTCAGGGCGCAGGATAGAGCCTTTACGGCTCGAATTGCTTTCCACATGGAATTGGTATGGTGAGAACCGCGGTGACGCTAGACTTAATGCATCATGATGTCAATTGATGTGTGTGCATCATCGGTCCACTGCGCGGTCTGGTGCCTGGAGGCACCAAACCGACCGGATTGACGGCGAACACAGTCAAGGGCAGGATGACGCGCCACACAGCGCCTGGCAAGGGAACGGATTTCGCGATGAAACTCGACCTGCATACCCACTACTACCCGCCCGACTACTTCGACATGATCCGGGACCTGGGTACGGACTTCTCGTTTGACAAGGGGATGGCGGGCAATCGCCTGATGAAGTACCGGGGAACCCGGTTTTTCAGCATCACCCCGCCCATGACCGATCCGAAGCTGCGCATCGAGGACATGGACCGCGTGGGGATCGATGTCCAGGTCGTCTCCGTGTCGACGCCCAATGTCTACTTCACCGACGCGGCGCACCAGCCGGAGGTCGCAGCTCGACTGAACGACGCATATGCCGATCTGATCGCTGCATATCCAGACCGTTTCAAGGGATTTGCATCAATTCCCATGGATCATCCCGATGCCGCGCTCGGGGAACTGGAACGCGCGCTGGACGTACTCAAGCTCAATGGCGTCATTCTGCAGAGCAATCTGGCTGGAGCCCCTCTGACGGACCCGCGGTTTCTACCGTTCTTCGAGGAAGCGAACCGGCGCGAAGCCTGCATCTTCATTCACCCGATCCTGCCGGCCGATCCCGAGCCCTTCGCCGAGTACTGCCTGGGCCCCATTGTGGGATTTCCCGGAGATACCACCCTGGCGGTGGCGAAGCTCTGCTATTCCGGCATGCTTCGGGAGTTGCCGAACATACGATGGATCATCGGGCACGCCGGTGGCACGATTCCGTGGCTGATGGAGCGGTTGGACAATGGCTACCGCGATTTTCCGGAGTGCCGCGAGAACATTGATGAACTGCCGAGCGTCTACCTGAAGCGGCTCTACTACGACACGGTCACCTTCAGCAAGCATACCCTGCGGATGCTGCGGGACATGGTCGGCGCCGACCACATGGTCATGGGCAGCGACTACCCGCACTTCCTCGGTTCGGTCGACCGCGCCGTAAGTTCCATACGGGAAATGGAAGCCGGCGACTCGGACAAGGCTTCGATCTTCTCGGAGACGGCGATGTCTATCCTGAACAACGTTGGGTGAGGCGTGCGGGTGACTTAAGCGTGAGGCTTCTGCGGGAGCGCCCAATACCACAGGTCAGTCTGTTACAGATGTTGGATTGTCTCTTGCCGACTGTCGCAAACGAATATAGCCAACGATGGCAACCAGTCCCACCGCGGCCATAACACTTGTACAACCGGCCATCCAAAGCAGCTCCTTGAGCGCGTCACTCATCTATCTTCTCCCTCGGCAGATTCCGCATCGCTGCCCAGCAACCAGTACAGAGTTTGCGCAACGAGCATAATCACAACGATAACGCTGAAGCTCTTGAAGATAATTTCCAAAGCCATATGCTTGTTCCCAGCTAGGTGGCTTTCCTTTGTTTCATAATGCCCGGTTTACCACCGAATACAAGAATACCGAGCGTCATTACAACGAATCCGGAAATGAACGTGACATAGGCATTGTGCACTCCTCCAAGTCCGACCCATACGGAGATGCTCGTATATGACCACAGCGAATTGAGAGTCCAGGCGGCAAGAAGCCCCGCAACTACGACGTTCTGATTTCTCTTCCAGAATAGTCCATAGACCAACACCCAGAACACAGGCGTCATCCATGCAAGCAACCAGGCGACACCGTTCAGGATTGGCGGCATGAATACGGATATGCCCATGGCCAATACACCAAACACGATGATTCCGATTCGCGTAACCCGGGTAACGTCATGCTCATCTGCATTCCGATTAAACAGGCGCTTGTAAATGTCAGTCGCAAACAGAGTGGACGATGCGAGCGCCGTCATTGCAAAAGTTGACAGGATAACACCGACAAACGCGGCCAGCAGTAGCGCAGATAACCAGGGCGGCAGCAGTTCGACCAGCATGTCTGTGGTAGCGACCTTAGGTCCTCGGTCAGCGAACTCCGGCATGGACATTGCCGCCAGGGCGAGAATTACCGCGAAAACAGCAAACATCCCATTCACCGGTGCAGCAATCCACATCGAATGCCTCAGTGTCTTTTCGGACTTTGCCGACATTGCGGTCTGCAGCGTCATCTGGCTTACCGACTGGCTGATTGCAATCGCCAGGATAACAGGCAAACCAAAACCAACAATAACTCCAACGTCGCCTATCGGAGAAAGAGACGGGCCATTCTCGGCAGCACGATGGATCTCCGCTACCGTGTTGTAGCCGTCGCCGGGTAGAGCGAACCCAATGAAAACCACTGCCAGGATTAGTGCGATATACATGATAACCGCGTTGATGACATTGAGAAAACTGATTTCACGCATTCCCGCTAGCAAAACGTACATGAGGCCCAATACACCACCGACTATTCCGCCTATATGGATGGGCCATTCGGTCATCGTGTAGAACAGAACGCCAAGCCCCTGTGCCTCCAGGGTGATGATGCCGAAGATCACACCGATCATTGCGCAACTAACCAACAAGCGAGTCTCGAGTCCATACGCCGACTCCAGGAACTGCGGTACTGTTGATATCTTGAGTCGCCGAACCCACCGGCCGGTCGCAAGAGTGATAATGCTTAGCATTATGACGTGCGCATAGGCAAACCAGAGAACCGGCGCACCCAGTCCCCAGGTCATCTCGAAAACGCCGATAACGTGTACGGCGCCCAAAACAGTCAGTGCCAGGGTTAGCGCGACGGCCGGCATTGGCAGGCCGTGACCAGCGTGAGTAAACGTGTTGCTTTCCTGGCCCTCGCGGTGTGACTGGATGCGAGCCACCCAGATACCCACCAATACGATTGTCAGCAGTTCGTATGCCACCACTGCCGTTAGAATGCCTTGTCTCACGCGAACACCCTATTTACAGGAGGTCTCCAATCTGTTCAAAACCTGTGGATTTTTCTCATGATGTGCGCATGCATGCCGCCGTCTGCTGGGATATTTGCACCGTTTATCCAAATGCTGTCATCGCTACAGAGAAAAGCGACGATAGGAGCAATCTCTTCCGCAGTGCCCGCTCGTCCCATCACACCCATGTCCTCTTCAGCTCGTTCACCCAGTGTATCCAGAAAGTCGCCAAGTATCGGTGTTTCGACGGGGCCGGGACTGATCGTATTCACCCGAATACCGCGTTGTCTCCAAGTGTCCCAATTCTGCATGGTCCAAACGCGCAAGAGCTCTTTCGTGAAAAAATAGCTTCGCTGTTCGTCGATACCGAATTCCTGACAAAGCAAAGTAACGTTGTCGAACCTTGCCTCTACCAGGAACCGCTTCACCTCCTCAATGGAGTCCCGCCATCCGACGCCGGCGAGAGACGCCATGTTAACGATGGATGCGCCGTCGGCGAGTTTGTCGAGCATTCGTTCAGTAAGGTATCGCAACGCAATAAAATTCACGGTAACTACAGTGGTAACGGGTGCTGTCGGCGGTAAACCCGCTATATTGCATAATCCATCGATGTCGCCATCAATTGACTCCACCGCACGATCTATTGACTCGGTAAAGAGCAGATCGACGGGGATATACGCGTCCACAAGCCCACGCGCCGGTTCTATCCTGTCAAGACCCAGGACCGTTGCGCCACGCTCCTTCAGTACACGAGTGCTTTCCTTGCCGATACCGGACGCCACGCCGGATACGACTATTTTTTTACCTGCCAGATCCATGGTCACCTGTCACCGTTAGTGAAAGTCCATTTAGAAGTTATATCGCATCTGAACCCCCCAGCCTCGACCACGAAAATAGGAGATTGTATATCCATTATTGAATATCGCTGGACCAAGTTGCCCATAGGTAATGGAGTCTGTCAGGTTGCTTCCAAACAATGAACCAGACCATGTTCCGTCGGAAGAGAGCAGGGTGGCCCTCAGGTCAACGCGCTCATATGAATCCTGCACCAGCCTCCGATCAAAGACGGTACTCAGTCCGTAGCCATCAGACCAATAGACATTGCCTGAGAGCATCAGTTCCAACGAATTGCTCAGTGGAAACTGGTACTCGGCACCGACACTTAACTCGGCAGGAGCGGCAAATTCGATGTCTTCACCAGCACGATTGGTTGTTCCGGTTTCGTCGGCAAGCGTTGCTGGATCGTCTAGGCACAGAGTGGGATCCGCAATCTCCTCATCGTTGCATTGAGCGCCAGGGAAATCGTCGTACGTCGCGTCCAGAAGGCTGAGTGAGTAGGTGAGCATTAGCTGATCTGTAGCGGCGAATCGACCAACGATTTCGATGCCCGTGACCGTAGATTCAGCGACGTTGCCCACAGTAAACTCAGCCGCGACCGCGACATCTGATGTGGGATCAAAAGTTGAAACCTGCAGATTTGTATACTTTGAGGAGTACAGCGCCGCGTTTAATTCAAGCCGACTCTCAAGAAGAGTGTTCTTGAAGCCAAGCTCAAAAGCAGCAACATCTTCAGCATTGTAAATGTAGTCATCCAGGTTGGCGGCCACACTCATACCTACATTGAGACCCCCGGCCTTGAAGCCAGTGGCATACTTGGCGTAGACCATAGAGTTATCCGAAGCGAACCAGTTAATTCCGAAGCTGCCGCTTACATCGTCATCGTCGTAGTCTGCGTTGGCGCAGGCGCCGTCAACAATTGTGTTTGGGCTTGTCAAACAGCTGCTGTCGCGTATGACCCACTCGCCTGGACCGAAAACCGGGTCGATCAAGCCCGCTGTCTGCGCCTGATTGGTGCCCGTTTTCTTGACATCTGACCATCGCAGTCCAACGTCAAGGCTCACGACATCGGTCACTCGGTAGGTTGCAGCCGCAAACGCACTGGTCCATTGGGCGTCTTCGTTGTACTGGTTGCCCTGTGTTGCACCCAGATTGGCGGGGCCCGCCATGGCCAGGCCAATGTGCAGACGCGCGTTGTAGTGCAATGTGGAATCCTGATAGTAGAGGCCTGCCATCCAGTCAAGTTTTTCACCATCGGTTGATTGAAAACGCAGTTCCTGACTGAATTGGTCATACTCTTCCAGTACATTGCCGGAAAAGCCCGGTAGCGGGCTAAAATCTACATCATTCCAAGCGGTGCCAATGGTGCCCACATAACCGGTAATGGCCGTCATCAGGTAGCTGTCGAGATCATATTCAAGCGTCAGGTGACCGGCTGAAGAATCCGTATCCCGTCCCTCACGATCAAAGATGTCCGGGAGAGTTGTGTAATCTGGAAGCCGTGTGAATGCTGGAAAGGGCAAGGTTCCACCGTTTGATTGCTGCTGATCAAGTTCGTGCTCGATATTGGCTCCCAGGTTTTCTGACCATCGACAGGTGATGGAACCTGGACCACAGCCTACATTTTCCTGAGCGAAACTTGCTTGCTCCAGCGTGGTCTCTTCCCATTTGCCACTGACAGTCAGGGCTTCACTTGCGAGCCAGTTGAAACTGAGGCGGCCGGCCTCTCCTTCACGTTGGGCAACCTTCTCACCCTTGTGGGTATCCCAGCCATAACCGTCGTCATCATTGAGACGGGCAGCAATTCGGATGCCAAGGCTGTCGCTAACTGGACCACCATAGGCAAAATCCAGACTCTTGGTGCCAAACTCAACATCCCAGAAGGCATTGATGTATCCCTCCAACTCGTTACCAGGACCCCGGGTACGCGTGTTCAATGCCCCTGCTATGGCGTTCTGGCCAAAATAGGTCGGCTGTGGTCCACGCAGGGTCTCTACAGCTTCGATATCCAGAAACTGAATTAGCGAACTGCGACCACGCCCGGAATAAACGCCGTCGACAAACTGGGCAACGGACTGCTCGAAGGAAATATTGCTCACACCAGTGCCCACACCGCGAATTTTTAGTGATTGTCCGGTATAGGTCTCTACAATACGTAGAGATGGTTGTATGGCCGCGATATCCTCCATGCGGGTAAGGCCTTGCACAAGAACATCATCGCCGTTGACGTTGGCGACGCTAATGGGCACGTCTTGCAGGCTTTGTTCGCGTTTCTGAGCTGTGACAACAACCTCTTCCAGGATGTTCTGAGCAAGCCCAAATGCAGGTATCGACAGGCTCGCGACGAGACTGGTTGCGCGAACCCAATGGGTGGGATGGCGATTCATCAGACTGATCTCCTCCAAGGCTGTATTGCCTCAATCCAACTTTTTGAACATCGATCATAATGTGATCAAAATACAGGCACTGGTATCTGACCGCACAAATATTGGTGTTTTAGTGCACCTCGGATCTTGACTGGAAAAGCGCATCGGAGGGCGGGCGCATGCGTCCGTCCTGCGCCGAGGTCCGGGAGGACTCTACACTTACTCCGGCTCGTCCAAGGCTGCTGAAAGAACGCTGCAAGCTCAGGATATTTGGCGATCTTGGGAGTGAGGCTGGTTTCAGAGGGTACAATTGCTGGATTGTTGCTGCGCTTGCACAGTTCGTCCATGAGCGTGCGTAGCGGATGCGGGTAAACTACGGGAACTCGGGAGGCCGGAATCATGTTTCGACTTGACGCCTTCAAGAAGACCGAATTCACGCTAGGACTTTTTCCGATAGGTGTGCTCGTTCTGCTGTCTATCGTGCAGAGCTATATCTACAGCCATGTCGATGTCAGCGAGTGCGATCTTGAAGATTTCGCGGCAGATGCCGCGGCTGCTTGGGAGGGTTATACGCTACTGCCACACACCGCCTGCTACGAACGATTGTTCAAGAACGAGGGGAACGGCGAATTCGCTCGGCGATACCAGCAAGAGTTCGAGAACCTGATTGCCGACCGCCATCCACGGACAGGCTACAAGATTGGAATACACGAGCCAAGGGAACAGAAGATGTTCGGTCTGGACGGCCCTGTGTTCGGCGTGTTCTATGGCGAAAACACTTGGCATCCGAGCGGCACCATCCTTGATGCCAGGGGCGAAAACCTCGGATTCGAACCCGACTTTTTGTTACGCATCGGCGACGAACGCGCTAATGAGGCAACCACGATCGAAGAAATGGCAAATTACATCGATCGCGTGTATGCGTTTATCGAATTACCGGCACATCTTGCCGATCCTGACGAAATTCACGGTGCATTCCTGCCCAACTTCTACATGATGCAGGCTCTGAACCTCAGCGCACGATACGGAATCATTGGAGACCATATCGACACGGCTTCGGATCCGAATATCGTGGAAAATTTACGCACGATGACGGTACTTGCAACCGATCACAATGGTGTCTCGGCACCGATCAAGTACCTGGAAGAGGATGAAACGCACGTCTACATCACAGCGATTCTGGCCGCACAATTCCTACGGGAACGCGGCGAGAGGCTGGAGGTGGGTGACCTGATCAGTGTGGGCGCCATGGGCGTCTTTGGAGGCAGTGGTCCTGACTGGGATTACCCGGGCATCGATACGGAAATGCGTCATGTCCATTATTACATTGGCGACCAACGTCTGAGCGTGTCCGTGGGTTTCGAAGATTCGGTCAGGGAGACTCGCCATGAGTAAGTTGAAGGAATACTTCGCCATCGACATTTTCCGAAAGCATCACCTGTTGCTGCTGTTGACGATTGGCTGCGCAGCGGCACTGCTGATCAACGGATCGCTGAAAATTCAGGGGTTTTGGATCATTGCGCTAATGTTTGAGGAAAAATACGGATTGCCACTGTGGTTCATGTTCTTCGTCGGCTACGCTGAGGTCCTGGGTGCCATGTCCCTGTTCCTTAAGCGTTGGGCAATTTACGGATCGCTGGGGCTGCTCGTCATTCTGTCTGGAGCCTCTACCTTTCATCTCATCAATGATGATCCGTTGCAGCTCGCGGGGATGGCTTATGGATTAACGGCGGCCATGGTCATTATCTTCTGCTATCACTGGGCCGTTCGTAGTGCCGAACTCAGCACTGACGAAATATGATGACCGCGACTCGGGCATCCGGTCCATTGGATTCGGTGACCGCCCAAGACCGGCTGGCCCCATTTTCAAGGGCTTGTCAGGGGATAGAGGTGTCCAACACCAACGGTCCCCTCATACCAATGAGTTCAGGCTATAATTGATCAGTCAAGGTGCGGGGGTATCCATGGCTGAACGGCTATTCGACACGGGTTCGGTGACTTCGCGCGAGCAACTGGACTACTGGGCAGATCACGTCTGTCGCGCATTCACACGCCTGCAGATCAGCAACGTTTCCCCAGTTCGCGACGGCTTTGTCGGCAAACTCGCGCAACGCTCATTTGGGCCGATATCAATCGCGTCGGCCCTTGCGCAGGCACACGAAGTCCAACTTACTCGGCGAGAGATTTCTGAAGCGACGGAAGAAGTCTTTCTTTTGCACCTGCAATACAAGGGCCGATCGACTTTGCTGCATGCGGGTTCCAAGCGTCTGCTGAGAACCGGTGACATCGAGATTTGTGACTGTACTCAGCCCTATCAACTCAATCTCTTCGGGCACCGCAGTCAGCCATTGAACGAAATGCTGGTTGTCAGGATCCCGGTTGCGCTCCTTTCATCACGAATCGCCAACGTTCATTGTCTGGCCGGCGCTTTCGCGGCGGGAAGCAGCGATCTCGGCACCTTGCTCTCCCAGTTCATTGCCAATGTCTGGGAACGTCGCCATGGTCTCAACGACGAAGCCGTAGAACAGTTGGGCACCCAGATCATTGACCTGGTCATGCTTGCCTTCAATAGCGGTGAGATTCAGAAAACTTCGGGATCCTCGGTGCGTACCGGGCACTTGGTGCGGATGAAACGGTTTATTGACGCCCATCTCTCGGATACATCCCTGGCGCCTGCAACCGTCGCAGGCGCGGCATGCATATCGCCAAGATATGCACATCAGTTGTTCGCCGCTGAAGAAGAAACGATCTCAAGCTACATCATGCAGCGCCGCCTCGCACGTTGCGAACAGATGCTCAGGTCAGCCAAGCATCAAGAACTCACGATCTCGGAGATCGCACACATGTGGGGCTTCAAGGATGCTTCCCACTTCGGGCATGTGTTCAGGCGCAGACACGGGATAAGCCCGACCGCTTACCGTAATTCGAGACACTGACATGGAACTGTCAGTGTGCTATTGGCTCTCCGAGTGGCAATTCGCTTCTTCCACATTCGAACACGGGTTGGAATTCACAAGCGCACACCATAGGAGCGTTTCATGGTAAAAATAATTCGTCTCTGCATCCTGCTTTTCCCATTGAGTGTCGCCGTTACTGGAAGTGCACAAGTCGACAGGATGTTTCAGACAATTCCTCCGAAGGCCAAGCTGTACAAGGAATCGGACATTCCCGTAATATTGGTGAATGAGCTGGTGACTGCGGCACCGATAATGACGAGGACAATGACTGTTTCCGACACCAGAGGAAAGAAAGGCGCAAAGTCCATAAAGCACAATCATCCGGAAGAAGAAGTCCTGTACCTCATCCGTGGCAGACTGCGCGTTGTTACACCCGAACTCGACGTCATTCTGGAACCGGGAGACCGACTCTTGCTTGAGTCGTACGTCGAGCACCAGTGGGAAGCGCTGGAGGATTCCTTCATCGTGGAGGTGTTTGGCCCAGGCAGGCTATTGGCAGGGCACGAGTAGCGGGGAATGGGTGCAGACACATGCAGTGCTCGGCATTGGCGGGGATGAGGCAACGGGGTTTACGGAGTGAAGACATGGCGTTGGTTCGAATTCACAGCGCCATGACCGCCACGGTGCAACCCACGGCGAAGATCGGGATCGGCGCATAGAACAGCAACTCGCCGGTTGAGCCTTCGGTGGCGCCGGCGACCGTGATGAACGTGCGGATCTCGAATCCCCCCTGGCCCGCATCCCTGAAGGTTTCCTCATCCGTGTAGCCCAGCAGTTCGTCCTTGCGGTTGTTGAGGAATCGGTCAAGGAATTCATGGTCCCAGGCTTCGTTGATGACGCCGGAGTCCGGCGTGGCGGGCCAGTGAGAGATGCCACCCGTTCCCACCAGCGCGATGCGCTCGGGCTGCTCGTCACAGGCGCGCCGCAGCGCGCGCCCGAATCGCCACGCCCGGTGCAGGGGTGTCAGCGGTGGCCCCTGGCAGTTGATGTTGACCGGTATCACCGGCAGGTCGTAGCGGGGCGTGAGGAAATTCAGGGGCACCATGATGCCGTGGTCGAATTTCCATTCCTCGGCGTACGCCAGGTCCGTTTCGTCCATGATCGAACGGATCAGCCGTCGGGACAATTCCGGATCGCCCGGGATCTTGCGGCGCTTGATCGCCAGCCACTCTTCGTCTTCGATCGGGCCTTCGTACTGTTCCGCCATCCCCATGCAATAGGCTGGCATGTTGTTCATGAAGAAATTGGCGAAGTGTTCCGCGGCCACGACGATGAGCGCGTCCGGCCTGGCGGCCTCGATGCGTCGGCGCATCCTGTCGTAATTCGTGTAGAGTTCTTCCCGGAGTTCCGGGTCTGCCAGTTTTGCGCGGCCGGTAATGCCGGGCGCATGGCTGCATACGCCTGCGAAGACCAGGCTCATTGATCGCGCTCCTCCAGCAGCGTGTAGAGGCCGCCGCGGACCGGGCCGTGCCTGGTCACGCCGTCCTTCATGGCCTGGATGTACTCGTGCCATTCCTGCCCGATGAGGGCCGCGAAGTGCATCAGTATCTGTCCGTTCACGCCCATGACGTAGAGCAGCCCGATATCCCCGCTGCGGAGCGCATCGCGTTCCTCTTCGTCGAGGTCGTAGTCCTTCAGCAGGCCTTCAAAATCCTCCTGGTAGCGCTGCTGGGTCTGGGGATCCCGGTTCAGTTGGTAGAGCAGTTTCTGGACGTAGTAGAGGCTCATCGTGCCGCCGCGTTACCGGCCCAGGGACGGTACCCGATGGGAACCATGGGCGATGCAGATGTTTTTCGTTTCCATGTAAAAGTCGAAACTGTAGTCGCCACCGTCGCGCCCGATGCCGCTGTATTTCATGCCGCCGAAGGGGGAGGGCAGGTGGCGGTTGTTTTCGGAGTTGACCCACACCATGCCGGCCTCGAGGCCTTCCGCGAAGCGGTGGGCGCGCCCGGCGTCGCCGGTCCACAGGTAGCCGGCCAGTCCGTAGCGGATGTCGTTGGCCAGACGCAGCGCCTCGGCTTCGTCGCTGAAGGGTATGGCGGTCAGCACCGGGCCGAAGATCTCTTCCTGGGCAATCCGCATGTCGTTTCGTGCCGAGGAGAAGAGTGTGGGAGGCACGAAATTCCCGCCAGAAGATTCAGAAATGGTTCCGGTCGAGACCTCGGCCCCCTCGCGACCGGCCAGTTCGACGTAACTTCTGACTTTCTCGACATGCCGCGGGTGGATCAGGGGCCCGATTTCGGTGGTGGGGTCCAGGGGGTGCCCCACCTTGATATTTTTGATTCGTTCAGCAACCTGTGCGACAAAGTTGTCATAAATGCTGCTCTGTACGAGCAGTCGGCTCGACGACGTGCAGCGCTCGCCGTTCAGGCTGTAGATCATGAACACGGCCGCGTCCAGCGCCCGGTCCAGGTCCGCGTCGTCGAAGACCACCACGGGATTCTTGCCACCGAGCTCAAAATGCAGCCGTTTGAGCGTGCCCGCGCCCTGGGCCATGATGAGGCTGCCGGTGCGCGACTCGCCGATGAAGGCCACGGCCTTGATGGCTTCGTGCTCGGTCAGGGCGACGCCAGCCTTTTCGCCGATGCCATGGACGGTATTCAATACGCCCGAGGGCAAGCCGGTCTCGTGGCAGGTTTCGGCCAGCAGTGCGGCCGAAAGCGGGCTCCATTCGGCGGGCTTGTGCACCACGGTGCAACCCGCCGCCAGCGCCGGGGCGATTTTCCAGGTCGACAGCATGAATGGGGTGTTCCACGGCGTGATGGCGCCCACCGGCCCGATGGGCTGGCGGACCGTATAGTTCGTATGCTGTGCTGCCGGCAAGGCCAGTCCGTCCCTCGCTCCCGGTGCGCGGTCGGCGAAGAAGCGGAAATTCTCCGCCCCACGCTTGGCCGCGGCGGCCATGAAGCGGATCGGCTGGCCGGTGTCCATGGACTCCACCACCGCGATCTCCTCGGCCCTGGCCTCGATGGCGTCGGCGATGTCGTGGAGGAGCGCACGGCGCTTGCTTCCCGGTATTGTCCGCCAGTCGGCAAAGGCATTGGTCGCCGCCTGCGCGGCGCGGTCCACGTCGCTGGCATCGCCGGAAGCCACTGTGCCGAGCAGGCTGTCGTCCACGGGCGTGTGGTTGTCGAAGGTCTCGCCCGTCGAGGATGCGCGGGCTTCTCCGTCGATCCAGTGCTGCAGCGTGCCGCGCCTGAACCGCTCCAGGGCGGCCTCCGCCTTCGCGAGGTTTTTCTTCAGTCGGTCATTCATGATCGGTCTGCCGCTGGCGGCGCACCGGATTCCTCCGCACGCGCACGAACGTATTCATGCAGGTTATTCTTCTTGAAATTAAGTGTAGGATGAAACTCCTTGATGTTGAAGGAGATCGCAAGGGGATTTTCCTTGAACGGAGCATCCAGCTGGTCGCAGATCACCTCGAACAGCCCTCGCCCGACTTCCTCGCGCACTTCAAGCGGTCGACCGTGACCGATGAGGGCGGTGATGTGGACGAAGCCGTTGTCCGGATGGCCGTCGGCGACGCGGTAATGGTCCCGGCGTGCGGCCCGGACCCGCAGTCCTCCAAGTGGAAACACGTCGTAGTCCGCGGCAGCGTCATGGAGCCGGTCGAGGAGTCCGTCGAGATCGATGCGGTCTTCGACGTTTGCGGAATATTCCACAATCAGGTGCGGCATTCGGGCGACGCGTTTTGCTCGGCTTGAAAACGCGTGCATTATATAGACAATCTGCCCAGGTTCCCGTTCTGCCCGCCCGGCCATTGGCCGCATGAACTGCCGCTTTGCCGTGACTCATCACCATCCACATGACAGATTGAAGGGGTCGATTCCACCCGTCATCACGCCGTTCCGCGACGGTGCGGTCGACTACGGCGCGTACCGTCGCCTGGTGGAATTCCAGGTCGACAACGGTTCCCACGGCATCCTGGTAAACGGCACCAGCGCAGAGCCTTCGTGCCTGAGCGTCGAGGAGAGAAACCGGCTGGTGACACTAGCGATGGAGACGGTCAACGGGCGCATCCCCGTGGTCGCGGCGACCGGATCCCAGTCGCTGGCCGAAACACGCCAACTCACGGACCATGCCGTAGAGGCCGGCGTGGACGCGCTCCTGATCGTGACGCCTTATTACATCAGACCGCCCCAACGCGGGCTGGTGGAATACTACCGGCAACTGGCCGCAGGACACGACACGCCGTGGATGGTCTACCACATACCCGGCAGGGCCGCCGTGAGCGTCACCCTGGACACGTTCAGCGCGCTCAAGGACCAGTTCGAGCACTTCGTGGGCATGAAGCACGCCGTCAACGATCTCGGACTTGTGTCGGAATGCCTCAACGCCTTCGGACCGGACTTCAAGATCTTCGTGGGACTTGAGGAATTGAGCTTCCCCGAGATGGCCATCGGCGCCTGCGGACTCATGAACGCCGTCGGCAACCTCAAGCCCGGCCCGCTCGCGGAAATCTGCCGGGCGGTGTGGGACGGCGACCTGGTGCGGGGCCGGGAACTGCACCACGCACTTTTCGAGCTCAATCAGGCGGTCTTCTACGACACCAATCCGATTCCCATGAAGTACATGATGCGGCGCATGGGCCTGCTGACCCACAATGAACACCGTCCGCCCATGATGCCGGCCACCGCGGAGCTAGAGCGGCGCCTCGACGGCGTGCTCGAGCGAGCCGGATTGCTGCCCGCGAGCGCGGCCTGATGCGATTGATGCGCTGGCATGTGCGTACGGTCACGGCCGGCAGGGTTGTCGCATGCCACGGCAGACGGTGAGCCTGGCCCGATGCGCCTGTTGAGTTTCGAGTCCTCCACCGGAGCCGCCTGTTTCGGTGCGGTCAAGGGGGATGGCATCGTCGACCTGGGCAGCCGTCTGGGCGACGGCCGGCGCACGCTGCGCGGGTGGTTGGAGAACGGTGCCGGGGAGGCCGACATGGCTGAACTTGAGGCGATCATCGCCCGCGCCGATGCCGACCTTGCGCTGGAGGAGATCCGCTACCTGCCCACCGTGCCGGATCCCCAGAAAATCATCTGTATCGGCGTGAATTACGGTGACCGCAACGCGGAGTATCGGGAAAAGAAGAGCCAGGCGAAATACCCCAGCGTCTTTCTTCGCACGAGGGAGTCGCTGGTGGGGCACAGGGAACCGATCCTGAGGCCTCCGGAGTCCGAGCAACTGGACTATGAAGGCGAGATCGTGCTGATCATCGGCAAGCCGGGTCGGCGAATCCCGCGGGAGCGCGTATGGAACCATGTCGCCGGGTTCACGTTGATGAACGAGGGTTCGGTCAGGGACTGGCTGCGGCACGCCCGCTTCAATGTCACCCAGGGGAAGAACTTCGAGCGATCAGGCAGCCTGGGACCGTGGATGGTCACCAGCGATGAACTTGAAGGCAGGGACGCCCTGCACCTGACAACGACGGTGAACGGGGAAGTCCGGCAGGACGATACCACCGCCAACCTACTGTTTCCGTTCGACTACCTGGTCAGCTACCTGTCGACCTTCATGCGCCTGCAGCCCGGGGACGTGATCGCCACCGGCACGCCCACCGGCGCGGGAGCGCGGTTCGATCCGCCGAAATTTCTTCGGCACGGGGACGTGGTTGAAGTCTCGGTTCCGGAGATCGGCACGCTGGTTAACGCGGTCAGGGACGAAGAATAGCCTGCCGTTTGCTGGCGTCTCCGGTAGACGACGCGTCAGTCAAAGGGTGTACGACGCATCAGTCAAGGATTGACTGGACGGGTTCAAATTCAAATTGCAGGGTTTCAATACGGCGGGCGCGTGCTGAATCGGCTAGTATGGGGACCAAGGTTCATTACCTCGGAGGGAGGCAAAAATGCCTTTCACACTGAATGTCAACGGCACGGCCCACGAGGTCGATGCCGAACCCGAGACGCCGTTGTTGTGGGTGTTGCGTGACAACATCGGGCTGACCGGGACCAAGTACGGTTGTGGCATCGCGCAATGTGGGGTCTGCACGGTGCATATCGACGGCCAGCCTGTGAGGGCCTGCAGCACGACCGCCGCGAGCGCGGTCGGCCGCGAGATCACCACGATCGAGGGATTGTCGGACGACAACAGCCATCCGGTGCAGCAGGCCTGGATCGAGGACACGGTGCCGCAGTGCGGTTACTGCCAGTCCGGGCAGATCATGTCGGCCGCGGCACTGCTGTCGCGGACGCCCGATCCGAGCGACAGCGAGATCGACACGGCCATGGCCGGCAATCTGTGCCGGTGCGGCACTTATCTTCGCATTCGGCGGGCTATTCATCGCGCGGCCGAAATCGCGAAAGGTTGAGGGGGCAGGGTGGACATGGACATGAAGCTATCGCGCCGCACGCTGATCAGGACTATGGCAGGAGCCGGCGGTGGCCTGCTGCTCGGTTTTCGCATCCCTGGCGCATGGGCCGCAGCGGTGGCGCCGAAGCCGTGGACGACGCCTACGGGCGGCGAGGAAATCAATGCGTGGCTGGCGATCGACGTGGACGGTACCGTGACGATTCGCGTTCCCCACACGGAGCAGGGTCAGGGCGCCCTGACATCGGTCTCGATGATGGTCGCCGAGGAACTCGATGTGCCCTGGGACAGCGTCCAGGCCGTGTTCGCGGACATGAACCGTCATGTCAACCAGGGCGAGGAGTATATCGTCACGACCACCCACGGCTCGCAACTGGTCCGCCATCAGCACCCGCACATCATGCAGGCGGGCGCGTCGGCGCGGGAGCGGCTGAAGGCGGCGGCGGCGCAGGCCTGGGGCGTGGAGCGTTCCGAAGTGGTCGCGAAGCAGGGCATGCTGAGCGCCGGCGGACGCAGCGCCGCGTATGCGGAGTTTGCCGGCGCGGCGGCCGGAATCGAACTGGATCGGGAGCCGGCCATCAAGCCGCCGGGCGAGTGGTGGTTGCTGGGCCAGCCGACGCTGCGCCTGGATGCACCGCCGAAGGTCAACGGCAGCGCGCATTTCACCATTGACACGCGCCTGGAAGGGATGGTGTATGCGGCCGTGAAGAGCTGTCCGGTCCCATGGGGCGGACTCCGAAGCTACGATTTTGACGCGGTCAGGGACCGTCCCGGCGTCATTGCCGCGATCGAGCTCAAGGCGGTCGAAGGCCGCAGGTCCACAACCGACATGCAGAACGGCGTCGCGGTGGTCGCCGATACCTGGTACCGGGCGAAGACCGCGCTGGACCTGATGCCCGTCGAATGGGACTACGGCCCGGAGGGCGAAGTCAGCAACGCGACCCAGGCGGAGCACGCCGGCAGACTGCTGGAAGAACCGGGCGAGGTGAGCCATGAGTCGGGCGGGGACGCACTCGGCATGATTGCCGCCTCCGGGCGGACGCTGACGGCCGAATACCATCGTCCCTGGGAGACCCACGCGCGCATGGAGCCGATCAACGCCACGGTGAGCGTCACGGACGCGCGTGTGGACGTGTGGTCACCGGCCCAGAATCAGGCGGCGCCTCTGCAGGTCGTTGCGCAGCACCTGGGTCGCGACACCCGTGACGTATTCGTCCATACCGGCTTTCTAGGCGGTGCGTTCGGCGGCAATGGAGGCGGCTCCACCGCCGTGACCCGGCAGGCGGCGGAAATATCCCGGCAGGTCGGCCGTCCGGTGCAGGTGATCTGGTCGCGCGAAGAGGACATCATGCAGGACAAGCAGCGGCCGCCGGTGCACACGCGGCTCATGGCTTCGCTGGGAGACAATGGCCTGCCGGAGGCCTTTTTCTCGCGCGCGGTCTGGTTCAACCACGGCGGTGTGGAGAGCATCGGTCCTGCCACGGCCGACTATTCCATCAGCACGATGCCCTATCTCGTTGCCAACAGGCGGCACGAGCGGCACAACGTCGCCGTCCACATCCCTACAGCGACGCATCGTGCGCCGGGGGCGAATCAGAACGGATTCATCATCGAGCAGTTCGTCGACGAGATGGCGCTGGCCGGTGACTGGGACCCGCTGGAGTGGCGCATCGAGATGACGCGGGGCCTGGAACGCTGGCAGCGCGTGCTCCTGAAGCTGAAGGAGGTCTCCGGATTCACCACCGATCTGCCCAGGGGCGAGGGCATGGGTGTGGCGGTCGTCGAGGATCACGGCTCGATTTGCGGCGCCTGCGCCACGGTATCGGTGAGTCGCAGCGGCCAGCTTTCCGTGGAGAAGGTCGTACTCGTCATGAACAGCGGCTACATGATCAATCCGCACAACGGCGCCGAGCAGATCGAGGGCTCGGTCTGCTGGGAACTCTCGCACGCGCTGTACGGCGGGCTGAATCTTGAGGACGGGCGTTTCGTGAACAGCAACTTCGATACCTACCAACTGATGCGAATGCACCAGATGCCGGAGGTCGAGGTACATTTTGCCCTTTCGCAGGACGGCTGGTGGGGCGGGATGGGCGAACCTGGAGGTCCGCCGACACCCCCGGCGGTCGCCAATGCGATCTACTTTGCCACCGGGAAACGGATTCGCTCGACGCCAATCAACCGGCACGACCTGAATTGGACGTGACTCGGGGAGGCACCACGCCCGTATTCGGTGTTGCGCATCGTCAGGATAGCAGCCTCATAAGCGCAACGACGGCGATGACAATGCCAAGCGACATCGCCCAGAGGTGCTTGTAGAGCGATTCGAACCGATGGGTAATGCGCAGTTCGAGTTGCTGAAGATCGGTCTTCGTGGCCATGTTGCCGCCAACCGCATGGCTGACCGTGGCGATTACGGCTTCGGTCTGGGCATCGTCAAAACCGGCTGCCCGCAGAGCCTTGGCGGCCTTCAGGGTGTCAAGAGTGAGTGAGATCATTAGGTCACATGTTGGGGACTGCCCCACTCTGCGTCAAGCATGAATATCAGGACAAAACAACCAGAAACTTGAAGCACGGTGGAGACTGGTCTAACCCAGTAGCCTCTCCGGCAGCCAGGTGGCGATGCCGGGGAAGAGGCACAGCAACACGATCCCCAGCACCATGAGCAGCACGTAGGGCAGGGCGCCTCGCAGGATCTTCGGCAGCCCCACGTCCGGCGCGATGCCGTCGATCACGTAGAGATTCAGGCCGACCGGCGGCGTGATCAGGCCGATCTCCATGTTGATGGTGAGTATTACCGCAAACCAGTAGGGATCGAACCCCGCCTGCAGGACGATGGGCATCAGGATGGGCGCGGTCATCAGGATGACGGCCACGGGCGGCAGGAAGAAGCCCGCAAACAGCAGGAAGATGTTGATCATCGCGAGCAGCAGCCAGCGATTGACCTCCATGTCTGCAATCCACTGGGCGATGGACTGGGTCACGAACAGGCTCGACAGCATGTAGCTGAACAGCGCCGCCGCCGCGATGATCATCATGATCATGACGCTTTCGCGGGTGCTGCTGCGGATGATTCGCCACAGCCTGGCCGGATTCCATATCCTGTAGACCACGGCCACCATGACCAGGCACAGCATCGCGCCGACGCCCGCGGCCTCCGACGGGGTCGCGACGCCGCCATACAGCACGTAGAGAATGCCGATCACGATGAGCAGGAACGGCAGGACCCGGACCCCATGCCGCAGATTTTCCAGCAGGTTTAGCCGGCGCCGCTCCCGGATGCGACCGAACCCGTCCCGCCAGGCATGCACCATGGACCAGGCGCTGAAGAGGCCCGTGAGCATGAGGCCGGGCAGGATGCCGGCGATGAACAGCCGGCCGATGGAGGTGCCGGTGGAGATGCCGTAGACGATCATGGTCACGCTGGGCGGGATCAGGATGCCCAGGGTGCCGCCCGCGGCGATGGAACCCGCGGCCAGGCCGTCCGGGTAGCCGCGTTTGCGCATCTCCGGAATGCCCATCTTGCCGATTGCCGCGCAAGTGGCAGGCGATGATCCGCTCAACGCCGCGAACAGGGCGCAGGCGCCCAGATTGGATATCGCCAACCCGCCGGGGATGCGATACAGCCAGCGGTCCAGTGCGCCGTAGAGGTCGCCACCGGCCGGGGAGGCCGCCACCGCCGCGCCCATGGCGATGAACATCGGAATCGACACCAGCGTGAAATCCGCCAACCCCGAAAAGAACAGTTCTCCGGCGAGCACGAGGCTGCCGACACCGTCAAACAGCGCAAGGAACGCCAGAGCGATCACCACCAGACCGAACGCCACCGGGATGCCACTGGCCAGCACGACCACCGAGGCGATGCCGACCAAGGCTCCGATCAACAGTGGGCTCACGAGCCGGGTTCCTCATTGCCTTGGCCGTTGCGAGGCCGAGGGCTTCCGGAATCGTGATGGCCGTCACGTGGCCGGGGGCGTCCGGTCGCCAGGCAAAGAATGTCCGCCGTGTACTGCAGGGTGAGGATGCCAAGGCCGACCGGCAAGGTCAGCAACGGTATCCACAGCGGTGGACCCCAAACCGACTCGGTTCTCCACCCGAATTCCCAGGCTTCGTGAAAGTATTGCCAGCCGGTCCAGGCAAGCACCGCGCAGGCCGCCCACGCGAGGATCGAAGCGGCCAGTGCCAGGTGTCGACGGGGACGGGCGGTCAGATAGTGCGGTACCAGGTCCACCGTGACGTGGCCACGGGTCAACAGGACGTACGGGCTGCCCAGCAGGGTCGCGGCCACGACCGCGAAGGTGACAAACTCCGTCTGCCAGATGGTCGGCTGCGAAAAGACATAGCGCACCAGGACCATGTGGCAGACCACCAGGCACCCGGCGGAGAGTGAAGCCGCGGCCAGCGCGCCGCAAGTCCTGGAGAGCGCGGTCGTGCCGCGAACGAAGGCGTCCACGAACCGGTCGGCAGGCGTCACGCGCGCCGCCGACATGACCGGGCAACCCGTCGTTGCGGCCGGCTGCGCCGCCGACACCGCCGGGCCAGCCGTGTTTGCCGTCGGGGGCGCCTCACTCCACGGCCAGCGCTTTGGCGATCAGTTCGGCTCCGCCTTCGACTTCTTCGGCGAACACCGCGTAGGACGTCTCCTGGGCGATCGCCCGCCATGCCTCCACCTGTTCCCGGGTCATGTGGACAATCTCCACCCCGGCTTCGGAGAAAACCTGCTCCAGTTCATCATCCAGGCGTTGCGCCTGCTCGAAGAAGTAATCCTCGGCGGCTTGCCCGGCGGCGAGCAGTGCAGCCTGTTGCTCGGCGTCGAGCCCTTGCCAGGTGCGTCGGCTGATCAGCACCGGCTCGTACATGAACCACAGTCCGTACTCGCCGGGCGCCGTCAGGCAGGTCGTGTGCTCGTGGATCCTGAAGGACACAAAGCTGGCGGAACTGGTGCTGGCCGCGTCCAGCACGCCGGTCTGCATGGCCGTGTAGATTTCCGAACTGGGCATCGAGGTGATGGACGCGCCGGCGCGCACCATCATGCGCTCGAAGGCGGGTCCCGCCGCACGGATCACCTGGCCCCGGATGTCGTCGGGCCAGAGGATGCAGCGCTGGTTTGAGACAAAGCCGCCCGCCAGCCAGGCATCGGCCAGCACCATGGCGCCGGCGTCTTCGATGACCGCCTTGATGTCCTGCATGAATTCCGAATCGTTGAGCCGCGCGGCGTGTTCGTGGTTGTCGACCAGCCCCGGCATGAGGGTCGCGCTGAACTGCGGATGGCGCCCGCTGGCATAGTCCAGGGGCAGGGCGGTGATGTCCAGGCGGCCTCGCACGATGGCGGACCACTGGTCCAGGGCCTTGAACAGCGACTGCCCCGGGTAGACCCGGATCAGCAGGTCCACGTCGGCCGCCTCGACCTCCCGGGCGATGACCTGAACCATCTCGTCGCGGACATCGCCGGTGCCGCCAGGCCATTGATGCGAGGCTCGCAGGATGGTCTGCGCCGAACTTGCGCCAAGGGTCACGCAGAGTGCGGCGGCCAGGCAGATTGAGAGCAAGGTGATATTTTTCATCGCGTAGATTGTCACGGTTAGTCGACGCGTCGGTCAATACGCCGCTCTCGGTAGTACAATCGCCCACCATGAAGATGACACGATATCTGCTAGCATTGCTACTGGGTGGAACGGCCACTTCCGCGACCCTTGCCCACGGAATCGAAGGCGCGGATCAGGCATTCCTGCTGAACAGCGTCGGGCCGCAGATCGGACCCTACATCTACCTCGGCGCCAAGCACATGGTGACCGGCTACGACCACCTGGCGTTTCTCGCCGGCGTGATCTTCTTCCTTCACCGAATGCGCGATGTGGTGACCTACGTGACGCTGTTCGCGGTGGGGCACAGCGCGACCCTGCTGCTGGGCGTGCTCGGGGGCATCCACGCCAATCCCTATCTCATCGACGCCGTGATCGGATTCTCCGTGGTCTACAAGGCCTTCGAGAACCTGGATGGATTCCGGCATTTCGGCTTCCAGCCCAACATGAAGGCTGCGGTGCTCATCTTCGGATTCTTCCATGGCTTCGGCCTGTCCACGAAGCTCCAGGACCTGGCGATCTCCCCGGACGGGCTCATCACCAACATGCTGTCCTTCAACGTCGGCGTCGAACTAGGCCAGCTCGTGGCCCTGGGCGTGATGCTGATCGCCTTCAACGCCTGGCGCTCGACCGACAGCTTCCTGCGCCACGCCTATGCTGCCAATGTTCTGCTAATGGTGGCCGGGTTTATGCTGATCGGGTATCAGCTTACGGGGTATTGGACTTCCTAGCCTGCGACCGCCGTTCTTCCAGGCGGCTCGCATCGATTTAACGGCTGACGGTGCAAGGGGTTCCCTAATCGTGGAAAGGGCGCAAATCTGTGCAAATCGACCAGATTTGAACCCTTCCCAGGGCATGGAAAATTGAGATGATTTACCGACGCCGGACGCACTGTTTGAACAACGGGCACGTTAATTCGATAAGGATGCAGGAGAGAACCGATGGTGAGAAACAGCGAGGCGCTTTCCCGTAAGGGAAGAACAAATCCGATGACGCAAATAGTGGCACTGGGGGTCGCCGTAATCCTTCTCATAACAGCACTAATGTTTGGACTACCTGTCTATAGGGTCTGGCAGCAGGGGCTGAGGGGCGAAGCAAGCCTCGCCCGTGCGGAACAGGAACGTCAGATACTGGTGGAACAGGCACGGGCTGAGCGGGATGCAGCGATCTTGCGTGCGGAGGCCATCGCCATTGTCGGCGCAGCCGCCCGCGATTTTCCGGAGTACCGTGTGCAGGAGTTCATCGGTGCTTTTGGTGAGGCCCTGCAGAACGGAAATATCGAGAAACTTGTATTCGTCCCCACCGAAGCGAATATTCCGATCGTCGAGGCCGGGCGCACAGTGCCATGAGCCGAGCCGAATATCCCGGCGAATTGAAATGCTGATGGACGCAAGCCGCCAGCTACCACAGCCGCTCATTGAAGTATGATTTTCTGAATATGAATTTCATATTGAGATGAGCATGCGTATATCCGAACGAGGCCAGATCACGATTCCCAAGAAACTTCGGGATCAGTTTGGTATGAATCACAACGTTGAGGTCGAGATCACCCCGACGCGGGACGGTCTTCTCATTCACAAACGAACGGCGGCTCAACATCGCGTGGAACGCGTTTACGCGATACTGGGTCGAGAGGGCAACACGGAC
Organism: Candidatus Rariloculaceae bacterium; assembly: GCA_965221035.1. Lineage (GTDB taxonomy): Bacteria > Pseudomonadota > Gammaproteobacteria > Steroidobacterales > Rariloculaceae > UBA6522. The sequence continues at coordinate 608,370 of OZ244860.1, read as the reverse complement.
GACTACCTTGAGGAGATTCGTGGCCGATGATTAAGGCGGTTGACACCAGCGTTTTGCTGGACGTTTTTCCGCCGCAAGACTGACTGCGCTTGTCCACGCGCCTTTTATCGAAACCCGCGACAGGCTATCCTTCCCCCAAGGCTAGGTGGCAGAGTGGTTATGCAGCGGCCTGCAAAGCCGCGGACCTCGGTTCGATTCCGGGCCTAGCCTCCAAATTCGGGTTTCAGGCGGTCTGGTTCATTATCGCCGGCCATCATTCCACGATACGGTCGGAACTTGCCGGCAGCCCGTATACCAATTGCGTTTCAATCCGGACCAGGCGCTCGCGAACTTCCGACAGCTGCCAGTAGATTCCGCCGATCGCTGCCAGAATGGCGAGCAGAAGCGTGAAAAAGAAGCCAACCACAGCCAAGCCCGTTCGGTTCATTGTTGGACCATAGCACGTCGGAAAGGGCGCAGTTAGTTCCGTTTTCGCGTATTTCGACCACAAATGCATACTAGTCAGCGGAATCGACTGGTCAACCCGCGATGTAGCGTTCCAGTTGTTCGATCAGGGCTTCCTGGTCCTGGATTACGGCCTTGACCAGGTCGCCGATGGAGACCACACCGATCACGCGGTCATCGTCGGTCACCGGGAGGTGCCTGACGAATTTTTCGGTCATCGTCGACAAGCCCTGCTGGACGGTCGCGTCGGGGGAGATCGTGAGCACCGGCGTGCTCATGACCGTGCCGACCTGGGTGTCACGGGAGCGAAGTCCCTTCAGGACGACCCTCCTCGTGTAGTCGCGTTCGGAAAAAAGGCCGGCCAGCCGGTCGCCGTTCATGACGAGCAAGGCGCCCACTCCGTGTTCGCCCAATCGGCGTATGGCCTCGTACACGGTTTCGTCGGGCGCGACGGACCATATGGTGGTTCCTTTATTGCCGAGGATGTCACGGATTGTGTGCATGGCCGTCCCTCATCGTTTCTCTGTCGCAATTCCCATCCAATCAATAGTATGGCCGGTGCCGCCGGTCGCCGCCTTCAATGGCGTGTAGTATCGCTGGTTCCGCCGGTCGCCGCCTGCAATGGCGTCAGGCCTCGCTTGGCCCGGGCAACCGGTTCACCCGCTCGATCACATCCGCCACGGCTTCGGCGCACTGACCGGGTGGTGTTTCCGGTCCGTAGTCCTGGCCGTGCGCGGCTTCCCAGATTCCGACCCGCCGGCGTCGGGTCTGCTCGCGTTGGTCGAACCAGCGAACGCGTGCTTCGCGGTCCATGGTCCGCACGAATGCCTGCTTGCCGGCGCGGAAAGACTCCGCGAGCCGAATGTGGCTCGGGCACACCACGTCACAGCATCCGCATTCGATGCAGTCGAACAGCCCAAGATCTTCGGTGGACTCCATCCGCTTGTTGCTGACTGCGCGGTGCAGCTCGTGCGGCATGAGGCTGGCTGGACAGACGGACACGCAATCGCCGCAACGAATGCACGGAAACTCTTCGGTCGGCAGGCCCAGTTCGGATTCGGTGGGCACGTAGATGCAATTTGCGGCGCGCAGGACGGGCATCGAGTCGCTCTCGAGCGGTATCCCCATCATGCTGCCGCCCAAGATCAGACGGGCGGCCTGCGGTTTGTAACCTCCGCAAGCGGCCACCACGTCGGCGACTCGCGTGCCAAGGCGCACTTCCAGATTTCGCGGCCGCGCTATGCCCCGGCCTGCGACCGTGGTGACGCGGCGGATCATCGGTTCTCCGGATTGGAGGAACCGATATAGCGCGGTCGCCGTGCCGACATTCTGGCACAGGTAACCGATGTCGGTGGGATAGGCGCGGGACGGCACTTCGTGGCCGGTGAGTACCTGGATGAGCTGGCGCTCACCCCCGGCGGGATAGATGTTTGGAACGGCGACCACCGAAACCCGCGACTCGCCACCCAGCAGGGCGAGTTCCCTGTCCAGCGCCCTCCGGGCTTCGGTCTTGTCCCGTTCCAGCGCCACGCATCCCCGCGACGCCCCGGTCAGCGCGACCAGCGCAAGCGCTCCGGCCAACACCTCGCGGGGGGACGTGCGCATCAGCATGTCGTCGCAGCTGATGTGGGGTTCGCACTCGGCGCCATTGACCACCACCGTGTGAATGGGTTTGCGGCGGGACGCCGCGAGCTTGACCCCGGTGGGGAATACCGCCCCTCCAAGCCCCGCCAGGCCGGCCCGCGACAACGCCGTCGCCAGTTTTTCAGGGGCGTCCCACCGTGCCGGATCGGGAGGTTCAAGTTCCGGCCACACCTCGTCCTCACCGTCAACCTCCAACACGGCGCAAAGGGCCTCGCGACGCCGCACCGGGCCCACCGGGTGCGCTTCCAGAGAGCGCACAATGCCGGAAGTGCTGGCATGCGCCCACAGGCTCAGCGGTCCGCCGCCCTGCACCAGCGGCTGGCCGCGCAATACGCGCTGTCCGCGCATTACCGCGGGACGCATCTCCCGCGCCGACAGGCCGCCTTCCAGGGGCAGGACGAGTTCCCTGGGCAGGCCTGCCGATTCCAGCGGGATTTGTGTACTGCGGCGCTTCCGTGGCGGAAACCGGATCCCGGCCAGCCCGCGAACGGGACCTGTCAGCTTCTCCACGTTCTCAGTCGTCGAGCGTTCTGTTCAATGCGGTTGCCAACTAATGCGGTTGCTATAAATGCGTTTGCTGTAAATGCGGCTGCCCCAAGGGAGCGGCAATACAGGATGAGGATCATCAAGCATCCGAATTCCGTCACAGCAGGTATGCTAGCAGGGATTGCCGCGTCAACGATCACGAATTCCGGATGCGACCCCGAGCGTGCACGTCCAGCAGAATACATCCCAGGTCCGAGATCGCTTCGCCGCAGGTTGCAACCCAAGGGGTCAGTGGTGGAGTATTGACGAGTGGAGGACTCGTCGGTTCAGCTCAAACGCATTCGGGCAACGGATGGGCAATCGGGCACCGGATGGGTTTGCGGAGCGTGCAATCCATCCGAATGCAACGGCGCCGGTGGCGCCCAAATGACGGAGAAATAAGACCATGATCAGGAATCGGACATTGGGCCCCCTGGCAACCGCGGGAATCGCCGCGCTACTGATGGGCATGAGCTACGCCTTGGCACAGGACGGCAGCGGCGCGAGCGCGTACTTTCACAAGGCCGGCGCGACGGAGATCTATTCGCGCGGAAACTCGCGAACCGAATTTCTGCTTACGGCGGAAGAGTCCCGGGGGCGGTTCAGCATCGTCGACGAGACCTTCTTCCCCGGGATGAACAGCGCTCCCGGTCACACGCATGAATTCCACAGCGAAGTGTTCTACATCATTTCCGGGAGCATGGAGTGGACGGTGGACGATGAAGTCGACACGCTCGGCCCCGGGGACCTGGTCTACATTCCTCCCGGCAGGGTCCATCACACGCGCGTGCTCGGCGACGAGCCCGTCCGCGCGCTGATGATCTACGAGCCGGCCGGCTATGAGCGCGGTTACATGACCCGCGGCGCGCTGACGGACGAGCAGAGACAGGATCCGGAGTACATGATGAGGTTGCTGCGCGACATGGACATCCATCCTGTTCGTCCGCCCGGTGGCAACCCGGCTTCCAACACGCCCTGATCCGGTTGCCTGAACGACCAGGCCGCAATGGCCGGATCGCCGCACGGCCTGGGCATGAGTCCTTGACGGCGACCGGCCAATGAGCTGTTTCGGACCGTGATCTGGCGAGCACCATGTTGGACCGCCGCAATGTGTTGACAACACTGGGCGTGGGCGCCGGCGTCCTGCTGGGTGGGCCGTTGTTGACCACAACGATGGGCCCGGGCCGGGGGCGTGCCTTGGCCCAGACCCGTCATTCCGACATCGTGGAGCTGACGGCCGCCCAGGCGGCCACCGCGATCCGGAATGGCGAACTGTCGGCGGAAGCCTACGCGGAGTCGTTGATCGCGCAAGCCGATGCGTGGCGGCATCTCAATGCCTTCATATCCGAGCATCCCGATGCCCTTCGGCAAGCTGCGCGAGCGGCGGACGAACGCCGGCTCGCCGGCGCGCCGCTGGGACCGCTTCACGGCATACCCGTGGTGCTCAAGGACAATATCGACACCGCGGCGCTGCCGACAACCGGAGGAACCGCCGCATTGCGCGGCCATCGACCGAGACGGAATGCGCCGGTCGCCCAGGCGTTGTTCGACTCCGGCGCGTTGCTGCTCGGCAAGACCAACCTGCATGAACTGGCGATGGGGATCACGAACAACAACGGCGTATTCGGGCCCGCAGGCAACCCTTATGATCCGGCGATGATTCCCGGGGGCAGCAGCGGCGGCACCGCCGCCGCTATCGGGGCCCGCATCGCCGCCGCGGGCCTGGGTACCGACACCGGCGGATCCGTGCGAATCCCGGCTTCGCTCTGCGGAATCGCGGGCCTGCGGCCAAGCTCGGGACGTTACCCCGGCGCGGGCATCGTGCCGATTTCATCGACCAATGACACGCCGGGGCCGATGGCGCGGGACGTGGCCGACCTGGCACTGCTGGACGGCGTGATTACCGGTGACGATACGGTTCTGCCGCCCGTCCGACTGTCCGATCTTCGCCTCGGCGTCCCCCGGGAACACTTCTGGGAAGATCTGGACTCGCAGACGCTTGAAGTCATGAATCGGGCGCTGGGTACGTTGGTGGACGCAGGCGTGGAGTTGGTGGAGGCGGATATCCCGGGTTTTCGGGAGCTGCGGACCGCCATGGGGACTGCCGCGAGGCGAGAGGTACCTGCCGAACTGGTCCGCTACCTTGAGGAGGGCGGGTCCGGCGTCGGTGTGGAAAGCCTGATCGAACAGATCGGAAGCCCGGACGTACGGGCTTTCGTTGCCGACATTTTCGATGGACCGGGCATCGACGGTGCCGAATACCGGGAAGCCATGGAAGTGCACCGTCCCCGCTATCAGAACGCCTACGCGGACTATTTTTCCGGCAATCGTGTCGATGCCATGGTCTTTCCGGCCACGCCCCTGCCAGCGCGGCCAATCGGCCAGGATGACTTCGTTGAACTGAACGGGCGCCGCGCTCCCACATTCCCGACCTTCGCCCGCAATACGAGTCCGGGCAGCGGTGCGGGGGTCCCCGGACTCGTGATCCCGGCAGGGCTGACGCCGCAGGGTCTACCGGTGGGCCTGGAGATGGACGGCCCGGTCATGAGCGATCGCCGTCTGCTGGCGATCGGATTGGTGATCGAGCAGGTGCTACCCGGGCTTCCACCGCCTGCCGCACCCTGAACGGAACACTCTGAACGGAACACTCTGAACGGAACACTCTGAACGGAACATTCGATTGAATCAGGGGTCGCCAACGCATGTGGTCGTTGTCGGGTCCGGCATAGCCGGGCTCTCGTGCGCCTACGAACTGCAGAAATCCGGGTTCACGGTGACGGTTCTCGAAGAGAAACACCTGCCCGGCGGCCGCATGGCGGAAGAAAAAGTGGGTTCGTTGATGAACATCACCGGCGCCAGCGGCCTGAATTCCTGGTATCGGGAACTGTTCGACCTGTGCGATGAAATCGGTCTCGGCGACTGCCTCGTGAAGCTGTCGAGCTTTGGAACCGGAACGGCCACGGACGGCAAGGTTCGGTACCCGATGAGCAACGCCCCGTCGCGATACGAGTTGCTCACTTCCCCGGTTCTGAGCGTGCGATCCAGGCTGCGGCTGGCATCCCTGTTGCCCGACATCCGAAGGGCCCGCCGGCGGGTCGATCCGTGCCTGCTGCACACAGCGGCGGATTTTGACGATGAGAGCCTGACGGAGTACCTGACGCGAAAGGTCGGCAGGGACTTTCTGGAATACATCGTGTCCCCCCTTTTCAATGTGGCGCTGGCCTACAACATGGAACAACTGTCGAGGGCGGTATTTCTCGCCAGGGTGGCGCACATCAGGGAGCAGGACGGCTATTGTTTCAAGGACGGTATCGGCTTTCTGACGCGCTCACTCGCCGGTTTGCTGGACGTGCGCCTGAATGCCCGCGTCACCCGGATTGCCCGCTTCGACAGCGGGCCCGGCAGGCGCGTCCACTACGACACGCCGGACGGGCCGCGGTCCACCGAGGCGGATCTCGTCGTGGTGGCAGCACCCGGCAACCGTGCGTCGGGACTCGTCGAGGACAAGGCGCGGTGGGAACGGCGTTTTTTCGAAGCCGGAGTGCCCTACTGCCAGTTCGGCATGGTCACATATGTCCTGAACCACGAAGTCGAGAAGGTGGACGGACTCTATTTCACAAGACATGCGCAGACGCCGTTGAATTTCTTCAAGTTCTATCCCGGCGATCCGGACACCGAAGGCAGGCCTCCGCGTCTATGGGTCAGCATCTCCGTGGACCGTCTGCGGCACTACGTTGCCGAGGATGGCGGCAATCTGGAAGCATTCGCGACCGAATGCATCCGCGAGTTTGTTCCGGACATCGACCGGCGGATCCGCGAAACCGTCGTCCAGTACGACGGTTACATCACGCCGGAATTCCGGACCGGGCAGATTCGGCGGGTTCGCAATTTTCTGGCCACCCAGGAAGCCGGGCCGAAAGGCATCTATTACGTGGGGGACTACCTGAGCGGCGCCGGAACCGGATGCGCGTGCGCGATCGGGCGTCGCACCGGCCGCCTGATCGCGAGCCACTGGCAACCGTCCTGAAGCCAGGTACAAGGGTACCTGGTGCCCGGGGCCGGACTCGAACCGGCATGGAGTAACCTCCGAGGGATTTTCTTACCGCTACAGCTTTCGCTGCTGCGCCGCCGATCGGCGCATTTGTGGTCTGGACTTTCTCTTTGCCGTACCGTGTCTGTACGGGTTAGGCAGGAGCCGTCAAGTCTCTACACTTTCCCTTGATCCGGCTGTGGATCAGGGCTTAGCTCGGGATTGCCACCGCCTCTACGCGCTGAGGTTTCCCCGAATTTGACCCCATTCAAACAGGCGTTTCCGTCCTGAGCGCTCAACTTGCCAAGTCCCTTGCGTCTACCAATTCCGCCACCCGGGCGTTTCGCGGGCACATTGTATCGTCAAGGCGGGGTTCCACAAAATTGCCGCCGGTCGGGCATCTGCTGTTGGTCGGGCATCTGCTGTCGTTCCGGTATCCGCCGTCGTTCGGGCATCCGCCGTCCGTCAGGCATCCCCGGAAGCGATTGACTTTGGATTGCGACGGAAGCGAGACTAGGGGGCCATGGGCGCGGCGTTCCCCACCTCTCACACGCGGAAATCGGGCGCTCCATGGGCGAAGGAGAGTCGCATGGTACCGACCGTTCTCGGGTTGACCGCATGGTAGAGCGCATGCGGCCGGCCCTGGCGAGATTCGATCAGGCTGAAGTCAGGCTGTGCCGGGCGTTGAACAGAATCGGGCGCAGGCCTCTGCTGGACGAGCTCTTCCGCTTCGTCGGCAGGATCAGCGACGGCATGTGCTGGTACACGTTGCTGGCCTTGTTTCCTCTCCTGCACGGCTGGAACGGAGTCCGGGCCACGTTGCACATGGGCATCATGGCCCTGATCGGTGTCGCCGCCTACAAGTGGCTCAAGCAACGGGCGACGCGGGAACGACCCTACGTCACCCACGACTCCATCGACCTTGCCGGCGCGCCGCTGGACCGCTACAGCTTTCCTTCCGGTCACACCATGCACGCGGTCTCGTTCACCATGTTGGCGGCGTGGCACGAGCCCGTGTGGCTCCTGCCGCTGGCGGTATTCGGAATCCTGGTTGCCCTTTCGCGGGTCGTGCTCGGGCTGCACTATCCCACCGACGTCCTTGCTGGAGGTCTGGTCGGCGCCATTCTGGCATCCGCCAGTATCGGCGTGTTGAAGATAGCGGAGCGTCTCGTCACCCCGATGCTCGGTTGACGCAGCAGTCGCGAAGTTCTTCGCAGCGAGGAATAACGGACTTCGGGGACATTTGACCGGCCGGGCGCATATTCCTAGCCGGGGGAGAACCGCTCCCAGGCGATCATGCCCCAGGTCAGCCAGACGATCACCAGGCTCAGCAGGACGGCCGCGGACCCGACGTCCTTGGCAAAGCCGGACAGGCTGTGCGGATCCTTCCCCACGCGGTCGACCACCGCCTCGATCGCGCTGTTGAGCAGTTCCATGATGAGGACCAGAAGCACGGAACCGGCCAGCAGGATCCGCTCGACGGCGCTGGTTCCCAACCAGAACGATCCGGGAATCATAAGCACCGCGAATGCGACCTCCTGACGGAAGGCCGGCTCCTTGCGCCAGCAAGCCTTGATGCCGGCAATGGAGTAGCGCAACGCGTCCAGCCAGCGCCGCAGGCCGCCGCGTGACGGCATCGTCTGCAACCTATCCTTCATTATTCTGTCAACTTTTCTCAACATGCCGATCTTACCGTGCGCATACGGATCGCGGGCGGTCTCAATCGCAACCTGACCCATTGGACAGTTCGCCGATCCTTGAGTTTTACAACTTCCCAAGAGCGAAATTTGTCCCTACAGGAGATTGAATCCATGGATAGCAGGCATGTCCTGACCCTCATTGCATTGACCGCCGGTCTGGTTGCGTGCGACAGCGGCGACATCAACCTCAGCCCGACGACGGTCGACAACTCGACCACCAACAACCCCACCGACACACTCGTGGTGGTCGAAAATCCGTGCGCCACATATGAAATATCAGGCCAGGCGCGGCAAGGCGACCATCAGTCCAACGGAAATTGCGTGTACGACTCCTCCTTCGTAAGCGACACGCGGCCGATCACCGTGGACGAGATTGTCTTTCCGGCACTGGACGATGGCGGTCTGCACATTTTCGAGGACAGCCTGTATATCGGTGAGGATGTCAATGCGCAGGCGGCCGCCACCGGCAAGCGAATCCCGCAGGAAGGCGAGGGCACGCGCCTGATCATCGAGGCCGGCAACACGATGGTGTTTCAGGCTGCGGACAGTTACGTGCGGATCGCACGGGGGTCGCAGATCTTCGCCGAGGGCACCGCGGCCGAACCGATCATGTTCACGGCTGACGAGGATGTCATCCTGGAGACGGCCACCGAGAGCGACCGAGGTCTGTGGGGCGGACTGCAGATCAACGGCAACGGCCGGACCAACAAATGCCACGACGGCACGTCAACGGGTTCCGGTTCGGGCGCCAGCGACTTTGAACCGAAATCCAACAACGTGCACAACTGCCACGTCACCGCGGAGGGCCGACCGGCCACCTACGGTGGAAACAACAATTCCGAGAATTCCGGTGTGTTGCGCTACGTGGTGATCAAGCACGCCGGCTTCGAGGTGGTCGACGGCGACGAGCTGAACGCGCTGACGCTGAACGCGGTGGGCAGCGGCACGACCATCCAGTACGTGCAGACCTACACCTCCCAGGACGACGGCTTCGAGATGTTCGGCGGCGCGGTGAACATGGACCACATCGTGGCCGTGAATGTCGGCGACGACTCCATCGACTATTCGGAAGGGTACAACGGCGACATCCAGTACGCGGTGGTGGTGCACACCTCCGGCGGCAACCGTTGCATCGAAGGTGACAACACGGGCGGCAATCGTGACGGATTCGACGTGCGCGCCTGGCTGGCGGGAACGGTCGGTGCCGACAATCGGAATCGCAATAACCTTGTCGTGGACAACCTGCCCATGGTCATGCTGCTTGACGGCGGCGTCGGCAGCCGCGGTTACAGGACCCTCGACAGCATCCAGGATTCCACGGGTGCCGCGGTATCGGTGCTGACCACGCCGGTCGGAGACATCCTGGGAGGCATTTTCCGCAACCCGACCTACCTGGGTGGGGCAAGCACGGACGATGACTGGCTTGCCGGATGGGCGGTCGGTCTGGATGCCCAGTTGAACCCCTGATCCTCGCAGACCAGGACATGTGGAGCAGGACATTACGCAGCCCTCAACAGGCAGGTACAAGATTGACCATGAACAAGTTACCCACTTTTCTGTTACTGACCATCGGCGTGCCAGGGCTTGGGCTGGCGCAACAGGAAGGCGTCCAGTACAAGGACGTCCCTGAGCCATCCGAGACCGCGAAAATCGAAGAGGTAGTGGTCATTGGCCGGTTCCTGAGTGCCGCGGAGGCACTGGTGGCCGAGCGCGTCACGGTGCCATTCTCGGCGGATTTCCTGGGCGCCGATGTCATCGCGCGTGCCGGCGACTCGGATATCGCTTCCGCCCTGCGCCGGGTGCCGGGCCTGACCGTGGTGGACGGCAAGTTCGTCTATGTACGCGGGCTTGGCGAACGCTATTCCAGCGTCACCGTGAACAGCGCCGCGGTGCCGTCGCCGGAACTGACCCGCAGCGTGATCCCGCTGGACCTTTTTCCCACGTCCATCGTGGAGTCCATCCGAATCCAGAAATCGCCCTCGCCGGACCATCCGGCCAGTTTCGGTGGCGGCGCCATCGACATCCGCACCACCAGCGTCCCCAACGGTGCGGTGCTGGAGGCACAGATCGGTCTGGGCGCGAACAATGAGAGTGCCGGCGACGGGCTCACTTTCCCGGGGGAGGCGACTCCCATGCCCGCCGCCATCGGCAGTGCCATCGACACGTATCTGGGCGATATCAGTGTGGCGAGCATTTTCGGTTCCCTTCGCGGCAAGGACGCGTCGGCGACGGTGACCGACGCCCAGGGAATTCACCAGTCGCTCATCGACAGTCTGAACATGAATGTCGGCACCAGCGTGGAGGCGCTGGATCCGGATTTCGACGGCAAGCTGGCCATCGGAAACGTCTGGGACATCGGCCGAGACTGGCAGCTTGGTGCGCTGCTGAACGCCACCGCCAACCAAAAGTTCCGCAACGAAAACCAGCGCAGGGAAGGCATCGGCAACCCCGGGGTCAACTTCGTCGACATCGACAGGACCGTGAGGGAAGAACGTACGGTCGCCTCGGTGAACCTGGGTCTGGAATACGCGGGCGGACACTCCATCGAGCTGGCCGCATACCAGTTGAACAATGACGAAGCCCTGGCCAGCATTTCGCGCGGATTCGATCAGAACAATGAGTACCCGGATCAGAAGCTGAATTATTCGACGAGGATTGAACAGCGCGAGCTGGTGCTGACCCAGCTCTCCGGCGAGCACGACTTCCTGGATACTCCCGTCCTCTCCGGTCTGATGGATGGGCTGAACCTGCAGGATCTCGAGTTCGACTGGTTCTTCTCCGAAAGCCGGGCCAGCACGGGCATTCCGAACGAAACCGCCTTCCAGGCCGGCGCGTTGCTTGATGAGGCGACGGGTCGGCCTGCGAGCACGCAGCTTCTGGCAACGACGTCGAGCGGGCGGTTTTCCTTCCTGGACCTGGAAGACAACCAGACGATCTGGGGCGGCAATCTGCAATTGCCGATCGAGATCGGCCGGCAGTACGTCACCGTATCCGGCGGTTGGTGGGGATCGAAGAAGGACCGCGACTACCGGGGGTACAACATCAATCTCAACTCCGTGGGCGTGCAGTCGAACTTGCTTTCGGGCGCTCCGGGCGATGTCCTCGTCCCGGACAGGTTGACAGTGGAAAACGGATTCGACCTCTCCCTGGGCACCCAGTTCGGTACCGAGAGTTACATCGGCGCGCAGAAGGTCGATGCCGGTTACGGCATGCTGGATGTACAGTTTACCAACAGCTGGCGCGCGACGGTGGGCGGTCGCCATGAGGCCTATCAGCAGGCGGTACTGCCCATCAACCTGCTGGACAATACGCCCCTGTCGGTCATGCGGCTGCAGGAGCAGCTGAGAGAGCCGGATCAGCGTCTGGCGATCAAGGAAGACGATATCCACGGTTCAGCGGCGCTGACCTACGACGGCGACGGGCTCTTCGGCACCGATCAATTTCAGGTGCGGTTGAGCTATGGTGAGACCGTGGTGCGTCCCGACCTTCGCGAAGTCGCCGATGTGGTCTACATCGACCCCGAACTGAACGTTCGCGTGCGCGGGAATCCGGCGTTGCGCTCGTCGCCCATCGCCAACGTTGAATTGCGATCGGAATTCTTCTGGAGCAATGGAGATAATTTCACTATCCTTCTGTTCTACAAGGAAATACAATCGCCAATCGAGCAGATTCGGCAGGCGGGATCCGATGACGACGTGGTGCTCGGCTTCGCCAACGCGGACTCGGGTGAGGTTTCGGGCGTCGAGATCGAGGGCCTGAAGGAACTGCCGGGCGGTTTCTTCCTGACCGGCAACATGACGCTGAGCGATTCGCAGATTGATCTCGATCCCGATCTTTCCACCGTTCTCACCAACCTGTCGCGCCGAATGACCGGGCATTCGGAGTGGGTGGTCAACGCCACGCTGGGGTACGACTCCGACAACGGAGTGCACAGCACGTATCTCAACTACAACGCCTTTGGGGATCGAATCTACTTCGCCGGAACCGGGCGCAATGACGACGCCTATGAGCAGCCTTTCCACTCGCTTGGCATCGTCTACAAGTATTTCCCCACCGACAACGTGGAGATCCAGGCCAAGGCCGACAACATGCTGGATGAGAATCGGCTGTTCGAGCAGATCAACAGCCGTGGCGACGTGGCTCGGATCATCAACCAGAAGGTGGGAACCAGCTTCAGTCTGAGCGGCAAGTGGTTTTTCTGATCTGGCGTAACCGTCAACGCTTGCATTCGCCCACTCAAGGGCGACAATGGCCGCTGATCTCCGCGGAGGCCAAGATCGTGCGCAACCTGTGTTGACGGTGACGTCCCTGGAAGTTCGACGTGGCGGACACTGCCTGATACGCGACCTTGGATTCGAGCTGCGCCCGGGGCAGACTGCCCTTGTTACCGGACCCAACGGTTCGGGCAAGACGAGCCTGCTGCGGGTATTGGCGGGGCTGGCCGTTCCGGCCGCCGGACGCGTCGAATGGTGCGGCGATACGGTCCATCGCCTGGCGCCCGAGAAGCGTGCGGACATCGCCTATCTGGGGCATCTGGACGGACTGAAGAAGGAACTCTCGGTCGAGGAGAATCTCCAATTCGTCCGGGAGTTCTGGAACGGTCCGGACAGGACCGGTCGGATTCTGGATGAATTGCGGCTGCGGCCTCTTGGCAAGCGCGAGGTCCGCCGGCTGTCGGCCGGGCAGCGCCGCCGGGTGGCACTGGGTTGCTTGTGGCTCAAGCCGGCGAAGCTGCTGCTGCTGGATGAACCAATGACCAATCTTGATGACCACGGCTGCGAGGTCGTGTCCGAATGGCTTGAGAGGCATGCGGCGAACGGTGGGTTGGCCGCGGTCAGCACGCATCAGCCGGAGCGCCTGGCCGGCTCGCTGGCGATTGACCTGTGACGGGACACTGGTTGCGAACGCCCGCTGATGGCTAGCGCTTTCACCTGCATGATCAAGCGTGATCTGCGCCTGGCGTTTCGGCGCTGGAGCGAATTGGCGACGCCGCTGATTTTCTTCGTTATCATCGCTTCCCTGTTTCCCTTGGCGGCGTCTCCCGACGAGGCGCAGCTCAGGAGTGCGGGGGGTGCGGTGCTGTGGATGTCGGCCCTGTTGTCCTCGCTCCTGGCCCTCGACGGGCTTTTTCGCGCCGACGCGCAGGACGGCAGCATGGAGCAGTTGATATTGGGCCCGGCGCCGCTCGGGCTTGTGGTGCTGGCGAAGATCGTGGCCCATTGGGCGGTGAGCGCGCTGCCCCTGCTGGTGCTGGCGCCGGTGCTGGCGTTGTCATTCCACCTGCCGGTTTCGGCCCTGCCGGGACTGATCGCCGCGCTGGCCCTGGCGATGCCGACGCTCAGCGTGCTCGCCGCCATCGGTGCGGCCCTCACGGTATCGCTGCGGGCCGGCGGCACGATCATCGGCCTGCTGATTCTCCCCCTGACCGGACCGGTGCTGGTTTTCGGGACGCGGGCCACTGAGCTGGCCGCCTTGGGAGAGCCCCTGGAAGGACCGCTCTATCTGCTCGCCGCGCTGGCGACACTGGCCATTTCACTGGGACCTCCGATCACCGCGGCGGCGGTAAGGACGGCACTGGAATGAACGCTGGAATGAACGCGGGCTCCCTGCGCGGCAGGCTTTGGAAAGCATTCCATCGACTGGGCTCGCCGCCCCATGTCTACCGCCTTGCCGGCAGGACCGCCCCCTGGCTGGCGGCGACCTCCTGTCTGGTGTTGGCGGTGGGGACTTACTGGGGGCTGGTGGTGGCGCCACCCGACTATCTTCAGGGCAACAGTTTCAGGATCATCTACATCCACGTGCCCAGCGCCTACCTCAGTATGGGAGGGTACGTCCTGATGGCCGTCGCCGCGGGCATCGGCTACATCTGGCGCATGAAACTGGCCCACGGCGTGGCGGTGAGCGTGGCGCCCCTGGGTGCCTGGTTTACCGTGCTGGCGCTGGTCACCGGCGGTATCTGGGGCAAGCCCACGTGGGGTACCTACTGGGAGTGGGGCGACGCGAGGCTGATGTTCGAACTGCTGTTGCTGTTCCTGTATCTCGGCTACATGGTGCTGCGGATGGCTTTCGACGAAAGGGAAAAGGCGGACCGTGTCAGTGCGCTGCTGGCCGTGGTCGGCGTGGTGAACGTGCCCATCGTCCACTATTCCGTGGAGTGGTGGACAACGCTGCACCAGGGCCCGACCCTGATCCGGGCGGGCGGCCCGTCCATCACCCTGGACATGCTGATCCCGTTGCTGATCATGCTGGCCGGCTTCTCGCTGTTTTTCGGGTGGTTGCTGTGCAAGCGCCTGCAGGGAGAAATTCTGCGCCGTGAGAGTCGAACCAGGTGGGCGCGGCAATTGGTTCTGGAGGCGGCATGATGGCGGAGTTTCTGAGCATGGGCGGCCATGGACCCTATGTCTGGTCGGCGTGGGGCGTTACACTTGTGGTCATGGTGTTCAACGCGTGGGCGGCGAACCGGCATCATGTCAGGGCGCTGGCCCGGCTCCGGCAGGACGATTCGATGTCGGTGGCGCGTGCGAAACCCACGGTAAGGCAGTTATGACTCCAAGACGCCAGAGAATGTTGCTCGTCTCGCTAGTCGCCACGGGCGTGGTCCTGTCGGCGGGATTCGCGCTGCGGGCGTTTCAGGAGAACCTGCTGTTCTTCTTCACCCCCAGCCAGGTGGCTGCCGGCGAGGCCCCGGACAACCGTGCATATCACCTTGGCGGCATGGTGCTGCCGGACAGCATCGAACGCGATCCCGGCAGCCTGACGGTCAATTTTGTCGTGACCGACTACACCTCCTCGATGCCCGTGACCTATACCGGGGTGTTGCCGGACCTGTTCGGCGACGACCAGGGCGTCGTGGCCCGGGGGCGGCCAGATACCAATGGCCTGTTCGTCGCGGATGAGATCCTGGCCAAGCACGACGAGAACTACATGCCGCCGGAGATTGCCGAAGCACTGGCTCGAGCGGGGCAGGGCGAGGCTCGATGATTCCCGAATTCGGGCACCTGGCGCTCATACTTGCGCTGGGTCTGGCTCTGATCCAGTCATCCATGCCGCTGCTGGGCGCAGCCCGGCAACGCTCCGACTGGATGGCCCTGGCCCGGCCGGTGGCGGTGGGCCAGTTTGTCTTCGCCGCTGCCGCCTTCCTGGCTCTCGCCCACGCCTTCTACGTGGACGACTTCAGCGTGCGCTACGTGGCGCTGAATTCCAATAGCGCGCTGCCCGCAGCATACAAGATCGCCGCGGTCTGGGGATCCCACGAGGGTTCCCTGCTGCTGTGGATCCTGATCCAGTCGGGATGGACGATGGGTGTCGCGGCAGCCAGTCGCGGGTTGCCTGAAACCTTTACCGCGCGTGTGCTGGGCGTGCTGGGCCTGGTCAACGTGGGCATGCTGCTGTTCACGCTCCTGACCTCCAATCCCTTCGACCGCCTGTACCCGGTGCCGGCGGACGGCAACGACCTGAATCCGTTGCTGCAGGATCCCGGGCTGGTGATGCATCCGCCACTCCTCTACATGGGTTACGTGGGGCTTTCCGTACCCTTTGCGTTTTCTGTCGCGGCGTTGCTGTCGGGCAGCCTCAGCTCTGCCTGGGCCCGGTGGACCCGCCCCTGGACGGTGGCCGCGTGGATGTTCCTCACCGTGGGCATCGCCCTGGGCAGCTGGTGGGCCTACTACGAACTGGGCTGGGGGGGATGGTGGTTCTGGGACCCGGTTGAAAACGCCTCGTTCATGCCCTGGCTCGTCGCGACGGCCCTGATCCACTCCCTGGCGGTGACCGAACGAAGGGGCATTTTCAAGAGCTGGACATTGTTGCTGGCGATTTCGGCGTTCTCGTTGAGCCTGCTGGGAACGTTTCTGGTTCGTTCCGGCGTGCTGGTCTCGGTGCACGCGTTCGCGTCCGATCCCGCCCGGGGACTGTTCATTCTGCTGCTGTTGAGCGTCATCACCGGCGGGGCGTTGCTGCTCTATGCCGTTCGCGCGCGGCATCTCAAGGACGAGGGCGGCTTTCGGCCGGTGTCGAGGGAATCCTTTCTGCTGATCAACAATGTCCTGTTGATGGCGGCAACGGCGGTGGTCTTGCTGGGCACGTTGTATCCGCTGCTCCTGGATGCGCTTGGGCTGGGCAAGCCCTCCGTCGGCCCGCCGTACTTCAACACCGCGTTCCTGATCCCCATGCTGCCGCTGCTGGTGCTCGTCGGCGCCGGCATGCACAGCCTGTGGCAGCAGATGTCGACCCGGTTGCTGGCTCGGCGGCTGCGCGTGCCGGGCGCGATAGCGCTTGTGGCGGGCGTGGCCCTGCCGTGGCTGTTCTTCGGCGGGGCCGGTCTGATGACGACTGTCGGGTTGATCCTGGCTTGCTGGCTGGTGGCGGCCTCCCTGTACGATCCCGCAAGGCGTCTATTGCGCCGCAGTGAAGGTACGCGGCCGCTCTCGCGGGGCCAGTGGGGCATGATCCTCGCGCACATGGGCGTTGGCGTGTTCGTCCTGGGTGTCACGGTGACCTCCAGTTTCAGCATCGAAACGGACGATGCGGCAATGCCGGGCGACCGGCGGGAAGTCGGCGGCTACGAATTCGTCTTCAGGGGACTGCGTGACGTCCAGGGACCGAACTACGAGGCGGTGGAAGGCGAGTTCGAGGTGCGTCGTGACGGTGCCCTGGTCTCCGTTCTGTTGCCCCAGAAGCGAATCTACCGGGTGCAGCAGAACCCGATGACCGAAACCGCGATCGACGCGGGTTGGCGCCGCGATCTGCTGGTCGCGCTGGGCGATCCGCTGGGGGAGGGTGCCTGGAGCCTGCGGGTGCAATACAGGCCGTTCATCCGATTCATCTGGATGGGCGCGCTGATCATGGCCCTGGGCGGACTTGTAGCCATCACCGACCCGCGCTATCGCCTTGAGCGGCGGCGGGAGCGGTCACCGCAGCGATCACCGCGGGCGGCGGAGGCGGGATGATGTGGCGTTACCTGATCCCGCTGTCGATCTTTGCGGTGCTGGCCGCATTCTTCCTGCGCGGACTGAGCCTGAATCCCGGCTACGTGCCTTCGCCTCTGCTGGGCAAGCCCGCGCCCCAATTCGAGCTTCCGCGCCTCAAGGACCCCGCTGCCACGCTGGGCAGCCGCGACATGGACGGGCAGGTCGCGCTGCTCAACGTCTGGGCGACCTGGTGCGTGGGTTGCCGCCAGGAACACGGATTCCTGGTGGACCTGGCCGAATCCGGAACGGTGCCGATCTACGGGTTGAACTGGAAGGATGATCGGCAGGCGGCGCTCGGCTGGCTGACCGATCTGGGCGATCCATACGTGGCTTCCGCATACGATAGAACCGGAGAAGTGGCCATCGACTGGGGCGTCTACGGCGCTCCCGAGACCTTCCTCCTGGGGCGTGACGGGACCGTGCTCCACAAGCATATCGCCCCATTGGACGAGGAAATCTGGGCCCGGGACTTTCTGCCGAAGATAGTCGAGCAGTGCGGTAGCCTGCCGTGTCCGCTGGAGTCGGGCGAGTGATCCGGGGGCTGCGAGGAGGGTTGCGAGGAGAGTTGCGAGTCGCACGTGTCGTGCCGTTCCGGGCAGCGGTTCTGGTCACATGGGTCCTGGGCGCATGGTGGGCACTGACGCCCGGCCCGGCCTGGGCCATCGATCCCGAGCCGCCGTTCGAGGACCCGCGACTCGAAGCGCAATACCAGGCGCTGATCAAGGAAGTACGGTGCCTGGTCTGCCAGAACCAGACCATTGCCGATTCCAACGCTCCGCTGGCGGCGGACCTTCGCCGCGAGATCCGCGAGATGATGGGGGAGGGCGCCAGCCGCGGCGATGTGGTCGAGTTTCTGGTTGCCCGTTACGGTGACTTCGTGCTCTACCGACCCCGTTTCCAGCCTTCGACCTGGGCGTTGTGGGGCGCGCCGGCGATATTCGTCCTGATCGGCGTGGCGGTTTTCGCGCGGATACTGCGCAGGCGCATGTCGCAACCGCTCGACGGGCAGCAAGCCCCATGATGGTAGCGTTCTGGATCGGCGCGGCCCTGTTGTGCGCCGCAGCGCTGGGATTCGTGATGGTGCCGCTGTGGCGGCAGCGGCAACGTCGAGGCAGATGGTCGTTGCTGGGGTCGGTGGCCGCCGGCCTGCTCGTGCCCAGTGCCCTGGTGCTCTATCTGGGGATCGGCACCTGGGACGGCCAGCCCACGCCACGCGGCGCATCGCTGCCGCCAATGGCCCAATTGGTGGAAGGCCTGGACGCCCGCCTGCGGGAACAGCCTGATGATCCCGCCGGATGGTACCTGCTGGGCCAGAGTTACATGTCGTTGCGCCGTTACGCCGATGCCCGGCGCGCGTTTCGCGAATCCCTGAACAGGGATCCCGCACCCGGCCTGGAACTGAAGCTCGCGCTGGGAGAAGCGGAAGTGCTGGTCGATCCGCAATCGCTGCTGGGCGAGGCCGGAGGGATCTTCGAGGACGCGCTCGAACTCGAGCCGGACAATCCCATCGCGCTTTGGTACGGCGGGTTGGCGGCGATGGCGATGGAGCGAACGGATGTCGCCCGTGTCCGCTGGTCGCGACTTTACGCGCTGAATCCGCCGGAACACCTGATGGAAGTGCTATCGCAGCATCTGGACGACCTTGGTGGACCGCTGGGGACATCGTCGCTCGAGTCACCTCTTTTCGCCCAGGTTGACAATGCGGAGCCTGTTGGCGCGGCTGAATCCGTGGATGCGCCCGGCGGCTCGGATCCAGGGGGCGATCCGGGCGTTGAAATCAGAATAGGAATCCGCCTGGGCGAGGGGATTGACGCCGGCGTGCTGAATGAACCCGGCGCGGCGCTGTTCCTGTTTGCACGCGCGCCCGAAGGGGGCCCGCCGGTGGCGGTGATCAGGGAATCCGTTGCCGCGATCCCGGGCGAGTTGCGCCTGAGCGATGCCAACAACATGCTGCCGGGACGATCACTGGCCGATTTCGACGCCCTGACGGTGGTCGCCCGAGTATCCCTGACAGGTCAGCCCATCGAGCAGCCGGGTGACGTCTATGGGGAGGTCCAGTATCGGGCCGGCGCCGCTGTGGAAGGCCTGGAGATCGTGGTCGACAGGGTGGTTGAATAGTCCCGTCAATCTGGCTCGGATTCCCGGTTCGGAACGGATTCGACTCACCTCGGGGTGGCGTCGCCGCCCTCGACGATCACCAGTTCATTGTCGCCGACTCCGTTCAGCCTGAATTTCCGGGCCTCCTGGTACTCCGGTGAGCGGTAGCAGGCCACGGCATCATCGAACGTGGGAAATTCGACCACCACGTGGCGCTGGTAGTATCCCCCGTTGTCCAGGTGTTCGTGCCGGCCCCCTCGCGCCAGTACCTTGCCGCCGAACTTGTCGAGAATATCCGGTACCAGATCCGTATAGCGCTTGTACTCCACCGGATCGTTGATTTTCGAGCGTGCGAGCCAATATGCGGGCATGAGTGCTGTCCTCCTGGTGCTACGGGCGGTGAGAGCCGTGTCGGGTGCCAACCCGAGTTCCGGTTCACCATTCCTGGTTCCTGATGACCACCTTGATGGCGCCGTCGAGCTTTTCCCTGGCGTGCCTCAAGGCTTCGGGCAATTCACTCAACGCAAAGGTGTGCGTATGTACGGGCGAGGCATCGAACTTGCGCTGCGCCATGAGCGCGGCGGCGCGACGCACGGCGCTTTGTCCTTCGCCCCGTATCCCGAAAATATAGATGTTGTTGATGACGATCTGGCTGATGTCGACGGTCACCGGTCGCGCCGAGAATGCGGCCAGGCAGATTCGTCCGCCACGGTTGACCATGGCGATGGCATCGTCCACCGCGTTGGCGGCCCCGGAGCATTCCAGGGCGAAGTCCACGCCAGCGCCACCATTAAGCCGTCGGACCGCTTCCACCGCCGGCTCCCGGGTGGCGTTGATGGCATGGTCGGCGCCGAGCCGCATGCCGATGTCCAGGCGGTCGTCGACGATGTCCGTCAGGATCACCGGGCTCGCACCCAGGGCCTTGCCAACCGCAACACCCAGCAGTCCGATCGGCCCGGCACCGGTGACGGCCAGGCTGTTGCCCGCCACCAGCCCGCCGAGCACGTCCAGGGCGTACATGGCCGTACCCGCCGTCACGATCAACGTCGCGACTTCGTCGCTCATGTCGTCCGGCACGCGAACCAGCGTATTGACGTGGTTGACGGCGTATTGGGTGAACGCGCCGTCGGTGGTGTAGCCGTTGGCGCGGTGGCCTTTCGGGAAGGCGCCGAAGTTGGCACCGTAGTTCAGGCAGGACGTGTACATGCCCATGCGGCAACGCGGGCAGCGGCCGCAACCGGCGTGGATTTCCACCGCGACCCGGTCGCCGACGGCGTACTCGTCCACCGTGGGGCCCAGCGCGATGATCGTTCCCATGTATTCGTGGCCGGGGGTGAAGTTCTTGTTGAACGGCAGTTCACCTTCGATCAACGCGGGCGAGCCGTGGCTGATGATCTCCAGGTCCGTGGCGCAGATCGCCACCGCGTCGATTCTTACCAGCACCTCGCCGGCGCCCGGCTTCGGGACGGGTTTCTCGACCGGACTCAGTTCGTCCGGATCGCCCAGCACCCAGGCCTTCATTCGCTGCGGAATTTCGAACGGAGTCATTGTCAATGAGCCACGCTAGCGAACCTGGTCGGTGGGTTGGCTCAACGCGTATTGCGATCCTGGCCGTCTCGACCGCAATGAGTCTCAGGTGATCCGCGAAAGCGGTCGACTGTCATGCGGCCTCGGCTCGTTCGGCTTCCCGTTTCTCGTCGATGGCTGCCAGCACCCGCTCGGCCGTGGCGGGCAGGGCGGTGATCCGCACACCCACGGCATCGTGGATGGCGTTCATGATGCACGCCGCGGTGGGCACCGCGGTGGGTTCGCCGGCGCCCTTGGCGCCGAACGGTCCGGTGGGATCGTAGTTGTCGACCAGGCCGACCTCGATCTCCGGCATGTCGAGGCTGGTGGGCATGATGTAGTTGGTCAGGTTGGGATTGATCTGGCGGCCCTGCTCGAACAGGATCTCTTCCTGCAGGGCGAAGCCCACGCCCATGGAAATGCCGCCCTGGATCTGGCCCTCGACCAGCATCGGGTTGATGGGAGTGCCGCAGTCGTGGACCGCGACGATCTTGAGTATCTCCACTTCGCCGGTTTCGTCATCCACCTCCACATCGGCGATCTGGGTCGCGTAGACATAGGTGTTGAACGGCTTGCCCTGGCCCGTTTCCGGGTCCATGTCCACGGTGGGCGGGTTGTAGGAGGCGCTGCCGATGGCCGGGTTGCCCAGCACCGTTTCGCTGTGATGGACCACCTTGTCGATTGCGATGGATCGGGCAGGAAATCCCAGCACCTGGATGCGGCGGTCCCTGACCTCGAGTTGCTCCGGCTTGACGTTCAGCAGGGGCGCCGCCGCCTCGAACAGGATGTCGCGGGCCTTTTCGGCGGCGCGCACGATGGCGTTGCCCGTGACGTAGGTGGTGCGGCTGGCGATGGCGCCCGTGTCCATGGGCGTGACATCGGTGTCGCCGGAGACCACGTGGACGTCGTCGGTGGCCAGCCCCAGGGTTTCCGCCGCAATCTGCGCCAGCACCGTCAATGCCCCCTGGCCGGTTTCAACGGTGCCGGTGAGCAACGTCGCCGTGCCGTCAGTATTCACCTTCACCGTCGCCGCGCTGGGGTTTGCGGCCACCGTGAAGCCGATGGGGTACCACATGCAGGCCATTCCGCGTCCGCGCTTCTTCATGACCGCCACTCCTTCCAGCCGAAGCGGTCCGCCGCCTGGGTCAACGACTCCTTCAGCGCGACGCTCTGCAGGCTTTGTCCCGTGGGGCTTAGGGAGTTTTCCGAGAACCCGTTGCGCAGCCGAATCTCCAGGGGATCGATGCCCAGGGCGTTCGCGATGTCGTCCATTTGCGACTCGTAGGCAAAACAGACCTGGGGTGCGCCAAAGCCCCGCATGGCGCCCGTGGTGGTCTTGTTGGTGTAGACCGCGTAGGCCTCCACCAGGACGTTGTCGATGTTGTAGGGACCCGGCGCCAGGATGGAACCCTTGCCGATGGTCGTGCCCGTCCACGAGCAATACGCGCCACCGTCGAGAACCAGGCGAATCTTGCGCGCCAGAATCTTTCCGTCGTTATCCACGCCGGTGGTGTAATCCATGATGAAGGGGTGGCGAATGGTGGAGGACACGAATTCGTCGCCGCGGCTGTACACGGCCTTGACGGGCCGGCGGGACTTCCTGGAAAGCAGCGCCACGATGGGCTCGTTGGTGATCTCGTTCTTGCCGCCGAAATTGCCGCCGACGATCGTGCCGATCAGGCGGATTCGGCTCTGGGGCAACTGAAGGGTGCGCGACAGGTCCTCGCGCCCCAGCGTGATCCGACCGAGGCTGGACCAGATGGAGACGCGGCCGTTTCCGTCCCAGGACGCGATGGTGGCGTGGGGTTCCAGGGGAACGTGCTCGACCATCTGGGTGCTGAATCGGCGCTCGAAAACGTGGTCCGACGCCGCGAGTCCGGCCTCCACGTCGCCCTTCCTGATGACCTTGCTGGTATAGATGTTGGTATCGCCGTGAATCTTGGGCGAATCCTCCTCCAGTGCCTCCAGCGGGTCATAGACCGCCGGCAAGGGCTCGTACTCCACCTTGATCTTTTCCAGCGCGTCCAGGGCGAGCTGCTCGCTGGTCGCGGCGACCGCGGCGACGCCGTCGCCCCGGTGCCGCGCGACCGGGTAGGCGAGTACTGGCTGGTCCTGGTAGGTGGGCCCAAAGGAGTTTTCGGGAATTTCGGCTCCCGTCAACGTCGCGATGACGCCGGGCATCTTTTCGGCTTCGCTGGTGTCGACGCTCACGATACGCGCATGGGCGTATTCGCTGCGCAGGATCTTCGCATGCAGCATGTGCGGGAAGGTGATGTCGTCGATGTACTGGGTCTGGCCGAGTCCGTGCAGTCGGCCATCGGGACGGGTGGCCCGCTGACCGACGGCCGGCGTTCTCAGCCGGGCTTCGTTCTCGGGAAGTTCGAGTGGAAATGTGACCGGCTGCTCGGTGGGCACCGCCAGGGGCCGCTTCGAGGGGGCTCGCGTCTTGCGGGCGGTGATCAGGTCCTCTACGTTGGTTTGAACATCCTTGATTCGAGTCGCCATGATGGGTCTCCCGGTATTGAACGTACTTCAGACGCTGGTTTGTTCCTGGCTCATCAACTGGCCCGCGTCGATCACCGCTTCGATGATCTTCGTATAGCCGGTGCACCGGCACAAGTTGCCCGCGAGGGCGTCCCGGACCTCGAAGACGCTGGGGTTCGGGTTGTTGTCCAGCAGGTTCTTGGCCGAAATAAGCATGCCCGGCCCGCAGAATCCACACTGCAGGGCGCCGTATTCCTCGAACTTCTGCTGCAGGGGGTGCAGTTCGTCGGCGGTGGCGAGGCCCTCGATGGTGGTTACCTGACAGCCGTTGGCGCGGCCGGCCAGCATCAGGCAGGAGTTGACCGACACGCCATCCACGATGACCGTGCAGGTGCCGCAGTCGCCGACGTCGCAGCCCAGTTTCGCCCCCGTCAGACCCAGGCTCTCGCGCAGCATTTTCAGCAGGGTCGTTTCCGGCGCCACTTCCGCCGACCTGGATTCGCCGTTGACCGTCAATTCAACCAACATGGGTGCTGTTCTCCGCTAATGTGGCTTGCCTTTCGACTGGCGTTCCCGGGCGATCGCAAGGGACCGATCCAGGACCCGTCTCGTGAGGGTTTGAATCAACCGCTGCCGATAACCCTTTGAAGCGCGGAAGTCGTCGATGGGTTTGGACTCCGTAACCGCGATTTTCGCCGCCTCGTCCAGCAGCGCCTCATCCGCCCGCTCGCCGTCCAGCATGGCCTCGGCCCGGACGGCCCGAATTGGAGTCGGCGCCACCGCGCCGAGCGCGATACGCGGCTCCCTGATGTGTTCACCGTCCAGTTCAAGGGCCGCGGCGGCGTTCACGAGCGCCAGGGCCTGACCCTTGCGCAGGCCGAACTTGTAGAAACTCGACGGCTTGCCGAGCGTTCGCCTTGGAATCCATATCTCGGCGAGCAGCTCGTGGGGTTCGAGGATGGTCTTTCGCGGCCCGACGAAAAAGTCGTCGATGGGCATGCGCCGCCAGCCGCCGGGGCCAATCAGCGTGACCTCGGCATCCAGCACCATCAGCGCCGGTGCGCTGTCCGCGGACGGCACGCAGGTCACCAGGTTGCCGCCGATGGTTCCCAGGTTGCGGGTCTGTACCGCACCGACCGTGTGGGACGCCGCCACCACTTCGGGCGTTTTCTCCAGGCAGACCGGGTGGCGCATGATCTCGCCGTAAGTCACCATGCTGCCGATACGCAGTCCTTCGTCGGTTTCCTCGATCCCGCGGAATTCCTTCAGGCCGGACACGTCGACCAGGGCATTGATGTTGCCGGGCGCATGCTTGAGATCGACTACCAGATCGGTCCCACCGGCGAGAGGGCAGGCGTGCTCGCCCCGTTTCGCCAAAATGGCGACCGCCGCCTCGGCGGACTCGGGAACGATGTAGTCCATCGGCCGCATGGGACGTCAGGCCGCCCTGGAAACCGTCCTTACGACGATCTCCCGGAACTGTTCCTCGGTGAGAAGCTGCTTCGTCTGCAGCCCCAGCGCCTTGACCTGAAGCAGAATTTCGGCAGCTTCCTCCTCGGTGGCCTGGGCGCCGATGCGGCTCAGCCAGATATTCACCGAGTCGATGCCGCTGCCCTTGCCGAGTACCACTTCCGCTTCCGGTTGACCGACGACGCCAGGGCGGAACGGGAACAGTTCCGTCTGGTGCTCGATGCCGCAGTTGTAGAACCAGTTGGCGATGATTCCCGACTCCACCTGGAACAGGCGGTCGCCGACGATGGAGCGGTTGCTGGGCACCTCCACCCTGGAGAGTTCCTGGACCAGCTTGGCCAGGGAGTAGAACTTCTCGGTTCGAATGCCGAGATCAATGCCGTACATGGTCAGCAGGGCCATGACGATGTCTTCGGTGGGCGCATTGCCGGCGCGTTCGCCGATGCCGAGCACGGTGGAATGCACCACCTCGGCGCCTTCGGCCAGCGCCAGCAGCGTATTGGCGACGCCGAGACCGAAATCCTGGTGGAAATGGGTTTCCAGCCTTGTGTCCGGGAAGCGGTTCCTGACGGCGCGGACGAAGAATTTCATCGCGTGCGGCGAGACCACGCCGAAGGTATCCACCAGAACCAGCGCGTCCATGTGGCCCTCGGTGGCCACCGTGTTGATGAGGTCCAGAACCCAGTCGATTTCCGACCGGGAAAAATCGATGGGGAAGAACACCACCTCGAGCCCCCGTTCATGGGCGTAGGCGGTGGCTTCGACGGAGAGGTCGATGGCCTTGCGCAGGGGCCACTTGTAGCCGTGCTCGATCAGGTGCGGACTGGCTGGCACCTCCATGATCAGGCCCTTGACGCCGCAGTCGACCGAGGCGTCGATGTCGGCCTTCATGCAGCGACAGAAGGAATAGATGTCCGGGCCCAGGTCACGCTTGACGATCGCCTCGATGGCGCGGAAGTCGTCCTTGGAGACGGCGGGCAGGCCCGCCTCGATGCGGTGGATTCCGGCCTCGGCCAATGCCTCGGCGATGCGCAGCTTGTCGTCGTAGGTGTAGGCGATGGCGGTCTGCTGCTCGCCGTCGCGCAACGACACGTCGTGGATCCTGATGGACTCGGGGAAGTTGAGGTCCCTGGTGACCTGTTGGTCGTAGTTCCAGGCGCTGCTGAACCAGTCATCGGTCTTCCACGGTTGTTCGCTCATTTCAATTGCCCTCATGAATGGCCAGCGCAAACGGCAATTATAACGGGTCGCCCGCCGGTACGCGCGACCTGTCGGGCCTGTGGCCCGCTTGCGCGGCTCGTTACAGGCTTACAATGTGTTCAGGTTGTTGCCTGCCGCCTTACGTAGCGGGCTTGCGGCGAAATTCCTCGTCGAGCGCGGCGCGTATCCGTGCCACCGCCTCCGGGTCCGGAGGCGTGGTGAAGCGGCTCACGATGAGCGTCACGGGAATGTTGACGACCAGCCCCCAGAAGGAGGGGTCGAATCGCCACCCGTCAGGCAGCAAGTCCGCCGCGAAGAAGCGCGATCCCAGCGAGACGACGAGTCCGGCGAGGATGCCCGCGGTGACGCCCGCCTTGGTGAAGCGAATCCCCATGGGAACGGTCACCGCCAGCACGGCCGGCAGCAGCTGCGTGATCATGGACGCCGTCACCCCGATCATGATCACGACCAGGCCCCAGCGATAGGTGGCTGCGGCCACCGTGATCGCCACCAGGCCGACGACGATCAGGCGGCCGATGGTGATGTAGTGCCGATCCGGCGCGTTCTTTCTGACAAAGCTCGCGTATACATCCTTGGTCAGCATGGCGGAATTGGCGTTGGTGTCGGCGTCGAGGGACGACATGCCCGCCGCCAGCCCGCCCGCCACGATCAGCCCGGCGAACCAGGCCGGCGCGTACATCGCCAGCATCAGCGGGAAGGAACCGTCGGAGTCCGCTTGAGGCAGGAAGTAGAAGGCGGTGAAACCGATCACCATGGCGGGCAGGTACAGGGTCATGAGGTACAGGCCCACGGTCAGTCCGATGCGCCGGGTGGTCTTCACGTCCCGGGCGGAGTAGAAGAACATGAAGCCGCGGGGCAGGATCGCCCAGTACAGCGCCAACCCGAAGACCGGGAAGGTGAGCCACCATTCGGGTGTGGCGAGGCCGTTGGGCCCCGGCAGGGTCAGCATCGACGGCTCGGTCTCCAGGACCCTGTTGAACAGCGTCATAAGGTTGCCGTCGATCAGGTTCAGGCACCAGAC
Source organism: Candidatus Rariloculaceae bacterium (assembly GCA_965221035.1). GTDB lineage: Bacteria > Pseudomonadota > Gammaproteobacteria > Steroidobacterales > Rariloculaceae > UBA6522. The sequence goes on along the minus strand of OZ244860.1, from coordinate 581,199 downwards.
CGCCGCCGCCCAGACCGCCACGAACATCCACACGGCCTGGGCCACCGTGGTCCAGGTCACGCCGCGAATGCCGCTGGACGTGACATAGATCATTACCATGACGCCCATGATGAGAAGCGCGCCGACGTACGGAATGTTGCCCTGGGTTCCTTCCGAGAGCAGCACCGCGGGTCCGGTGACGTTGGCCGTCATCAGCGGGATGCAGCAGGACAGGATATAGACGGCGATGAATGCGCGGAACTTGCCGTCGCCGAAGTAGTCCACCAGCAGGTCCGCCGGCGTGATGTAGTTGAATTTTCTGCCCAGGCAGGTAATCCGCGAGCCGATGAAGTAGATCACCCCCAAGGGCGTGAAGACCGTCCAGAGCACGTTGGCGGCGAAAGCGACGCCGTGAGCATGGTAGAACCCCATGGAACCGGGAATGGCAAATGCGGTGTGAAAGCCGCCGGCGATGCCCAGGTACAACACCAGGAACCCGAATCCGGGCGCGACCTTGAAATAGTCGTCCATGGCCACACGGCCGACCTTGGTCCAGCGGCCGGTGCCCACCCAGAGGATGAGCAGCGCATAGAGGGCGACGATGATGACAGTGTAGTGCCAGGATTCCATCGTCATTCTTCCCTGGACGCTTCGCGTTCGCTTTCGATCTTGAGCCCCAGGTAGAGGCAGCCCAGCAGCCAGGCCAGTCCCCATCCGCTGCACCACACGTAGACCATCGGCATTCCCAGAACCGCCACGGGCTCGTTCACCGCCCAGGTACCCACCCAGACCATCAGGAAGCAGAGCAGGAACCACCCCAGGTACAGTTTCTGCCAGATGGTTTGGGGGATCAGGTGGTTCTGGCTTCCCGGTTCGAGCATTGTTCTTCCCCGCGTGATCGCAGCAACGATGGTCTCAATCCGCCGGACGGCATCCTCCATGCACTGCGATGGCAGCCGGCGGACGGCAGGCATTCTGCTTTATCGGCAGCCCCAAGTCCACCGGGGGAGGGCAGGGGCGGGACACGCGTCAACGAAGTGCCTGGGACTGCGATTCCAGTTCGCCCCAACGGTCCACCGCCGCCTCGAGGCGTGAACGCTGTTGTTCCAGTTCATCCAGCGTCGTCCGCACCGCGTCATGGGGCTGGCGATAGAACTCCGCGGTCCCGACCTGTTCTTCCAGCTCCTGGACAGCCCGTTCCAATGCCTGGATCCTCTTGGGAAGCCCATCCAGTTCACGTTGCAGCTTGTAGGTGAGCTTCCTGGTGGGGGAGGGGTTGGGTACAGAAGATCGCCCGGCCGATTTCGCCATGGATGCGGGCGAATCACCCACCGCCAGTTGCCTCCGCAGCCGTTCCCAGTCGCTGTATCCGCCGGCGTACCGGTGCACCACGCCGTCTCCTTCGAATACCAGCGTGCTGGTGACCACCTGGTCGAGAAAATGGCGGTCATGGCTGACGACGATCAGCGTTGAGGAGTAGGCGAGCAATCGCGACTCCAGCGCTTCCAGCGTTTCCACGTCCAGGTCGTTGGTGGGCTCATCGAAGATCAGCAGGTTCGCGGGCTGGATCAGGAGCTTTGCGAGGATGACCCGGTTGCGCTCACCGCCGGACAGTGCGGAAACCCGGGTCATCGCCCGTTTCGCCGAGAACAGAAAGTCGGTCAGGTAGCCCACCACATGCTTCTTGCGGCCCTGTATATCGATGTAATCACGGCCTTCCCCGACGATTTCCGCAACGGTACGTGTGGTATCCAGCTCCCGCCGAAGCTGGTCGAAATAGGCGATCTGAAGGTGCGTGCCAAGCTTCACCGAGCCGGAATCCGGCTTGACTTCGCCCAGCAGGATGCGCAGCAGCGTGCTTTTGCCGACGCCGTTGTTGCCGATGATCCCGATCCTGTCGCCCCGCATGATGCGCAGCGAGAAGTTTTTCAGCAAGGTTTTATCATCATAACAGTGAGTTATGTTTCTAACCTCGATAACTTTCTTGCCTGAAATCTGCTCGGATTCATTGATATGGATTCGCGCCGTCGACGGGCGCTTGATGCGTTGGCTGCGCTGCTCGCGCATGGCCTCCAGCGCGCGCACACGCCCCTCGTTGCGGCTTTCCCGGGCCTTGATGCCTCGCCGTATCCACGCCTCTTCCTCGGCCAGAAGCCTGTCGAATTGGGCGTTGGTTCGATCCTCTTCAGCGTCGGCCCTGCGCTTCTGACGCAGGTACGCCCGGTAACCGCCTGGCCATGACCGGAGGACTCCGCGGTCGATGGAAACGACTCGAGTCGCCAGACGCTCGACGAAACCGCGATCATGCGATACAAATAGAACCGTACCGTCGTAGCGCCTGACTTGTTCTTCGAGCCATTCGATCGTACTGATGTCCAGGTGGTTGGTCGGCTCGTCCAGCAGGAGCAGTTCCGGCCGGCCCACCAGCGCCTGTCCCAGGGCGACCCGGCGGCGCCAGCCTCCTGATATCTCGCTCATCCTTTCCGCGGACGGAAGCTGCAACTGGGAAATCATCGCGTCCACCTGGACGTCGACAGACCAGCCGCCGCCGGCCTCGATGTCCGCCTGCAGCGCTTCAAGCTCACGAAGCGTGGCCTTGTTCGGTGCTCCCGCGTCCGACAGGGTGCGATAGGCATCGATGCGGGCCCGCTGTGCGTGCATCCCGTCGGCCACCACGTCACGAACCAGCCGCTCGCTGGGCTCGTCCAGGATCTGATTCAGCATGGCAAGCCGCAGTTGCGGCGGCATTTCGATGCGGCCTTCGTCGGGTTCGACATCGCCGGTGAGGAGCTTGAGGGTGGATGACTTGCCGGAGCCGTTTCTCCCGATCAGGCAGACACGCTCGCCGGGAGCGAGCCGCATGCTCGCCTCCCGCAGGATGACCTGGTCGCCAAACGCCAGCGAAACGTCGTCGAAACGTACTTCAAGCGCCATGGTCGAGCGGATGGGTGACCCAGATTCTGCGTTGTTTGTCCATCGTGATAGGATAGCTAGTTGCGTTTCCGAGCACCAAATTCGAAACAGGGGGGGTTAGTTAGGGTCCGGAACGCAAATATCCACATAGGGAGGATAGAAAATGAGCCAAGCTAAAATCGTACGAATCCTAAGTCTTGTCCTTGTACTCGCGGCGGGAATTGTCCCGGGTGGTATACCCATGGGAGGTCTCTTGCTCGCGCTGTTCGGACTTGTGCTTGGATACTACACGGCCAGCGACAATCGGATCTTGCTGATTGTGCTTGCCGTGTTTCTGGGTGCCGGTGGCGACGGTGCACTTGACGCGATTCCCGCGATCGGGAGTTACCTGACTGCCATTCTGAGCAGTGCGGGTGCGTTGTTGGCTGCCGCAAGCGTGACGGTTTTTGCTGTTATCACGTACGAGAGGCTGACCGAAGACTAGACGGCGATCGCCGTTAGCTTGATTGCGGGCCCGCTCCAGGGCCCGCAATCCTGAAACCTGATCAATGGAACGACGGTTCCCCCTGTATCACTCCTCACGATTTTCCTTGCGGTGCCAATATCGGTTTAGATACTCTATTTAACATAATATATATTATGCGCATATTGGTGCGGGGTTCACCGGTTGGCCACGGACCTCTTTCGGGTCCCCTCCGATCAAGGCCCCCTATCTTCGAACGCCGGCTGGCGCGAAGCGATTTTCCGATCCACATATGCTATCTTGCCGATTGCGATTGAACCTCTGGTGCCCTGCGGAATCCAAGGGATCAGAATGTTCTCTGGACATGGGGAAGTATCATGCCGTTGAAGTTTTCCCGGAAGCCCCTGGTGGCCATATCCGTAGCGTGTATTTCATTGAGCGCGGTCACCACATCGTGGGCGCAATTCGCGAACAAGCAGGAAATCCTTCGCGAGAGCCGTGTTCAGTGGTTGACCATGAAGCGGGATCTTCCGAAGCCGGCCGACCCGAGGATACAGCCCTTCGTCGAATGCGTCGCGTGGAGCATCATCGAGGTACTGGACGAGCCCTACGCCGACATGAACTGGGAAGTGATGGTATTCGACGATGAGGCCATCAATGCATTCGCCATGACCGGGGGGCAGATCGGCGTTTTCACGGGCATCTTCAAGGTTGCCGACACGGTGGATTCGCTCGCGGCCGTCATTGGTCATGAAATTGCCCATGTGACCGAGAATCACGTCATGGAGCAGGCCAGGCGCCAGGTGGGCGGCAAGATGCTGGAAATTCTTGCCGGGGCGGTCGGCGAGCAGATCGGCCGCGGCATCTACGACCCCTATTACGGAAATTACGGGGGGTACGGACGCGGAGTCGGCCAGGAAGCCGGGCGCACGCTCGCGGCCTTCGGATTGCTCCTGCCGTTCAGCCGGGCGCACGAGTCCGAGGCGGACCGCAAGGGATTGGAATACATGGCCAAGGCCGGATACGATCCCCGCGCCAGCATCGAGCTGTGGAAGAACATGGCGGAGAATCGCGAAGGCGACCAGCCTGCCGAGTTCGCCTCCACACACCCTTCCGACGACCGCCGAATCTACGACCTCGTTTCCGCGATGGCGCCGGCACTGGTGATGTACAACGAAGGGCTGGAGGAACACGGACGAGCGACCTGCTCGCCGTAGCAATCATTCCGGTTCGGCAGCCGTGCCGCCCGCGCTCGGATCGCCGACCGGTTCCGCAGTCGAACCGTCTGCTTCGGTGTCCTCCTCCACCTGCAGTTCCCCCGATCCGGTCGGCGGTGGTGGAGGAATTCTTCCCATTGAAGCATAGCGTTCAAGCAGTTCGTCCTCTGAAATGGCCCGAACGTCTCGTACCCGGCAAACGTTCAGCGGCCCGCTTCTCAGTAGCGGATCGGTAACGAGTGCGGCGTTGTCCAGCGCGCAGATGCGGCGGTCATTGTCGTAGAACGCGAGTTGGCCGGGGAATATCGAGTTGCAGTTGAAGCCGTCGATCTCCAGCAGAAAGGGGCATCGGTAAGGGCCAACCTCCACGATGAGGGTGTTCCTGTCCAGGAACTCGAAGGATCGCACCCGGTCGCGATCAAAGCAGTCATCCAGAAGGTCGCAGCGTAGCGATACGGGCCGGTCGGGATTGGGCGCGCACGCGGATATCAACACGATGGCTGCGACCGGGAAACTGCGATTCATGTCCATGGGGTCCCTTGCGGGACAGTCTATGCGGGTTCTGCCCCGCAGTCCATGACGGCAGCATTTGCTGATGAAATTTACCGGAATTGCGTATACCTTGGACGTTGATGAAGAGTCAGAGCGAAGTCCTGGAAGTGCTCGAATTGAGGCGAACCGGCGCGCACCCGGTGACCGCGCCATTTGGCAGGGACCATCATCCGCCATGACCCGGCATTGGCGCACCGAGGTTGACCCCGACGGGATTCGCTGGCTGCTGATCGACCAGGCGGACACGCGCGTCAACGCGCTTTCCCAAGCCGTCCTGTCGGAGCTGGCCGAACTGGTCGATCAAGCCGCAGAGAAACCGCCGCCGGGGATTGTGCTCAAGTCGGGAAAGGAATCAGGATTCATCGCGGGAGCGGACATTTCGGAGTTTCGCGCGCTGGCCGATTCCGGCGAGGCCGGGAAACTGGTACGCCTCGGGCAAGGAATTCTCGACAGGCTGGAACAGCTGCCTTGCCCCACCGTCGCCGCGATCCGCGGGTTCGCGCTGGGCGGTGGCCTGGAACTCGCGCTGGCGTGCGATTACCGGGTCGCCGTGGCGGATCATGGGCGAAATATCGGGTTTCCCGAGGTACGCCTGGGTATACATCCCGGATTGGGAGGAACGGTTCGCAGCATACGCCTGTGTGGCCCCCTGCCGGCGCTGAAGCTCATGTTGTCGGGCAGGGCCATCTCCCCGTTCGACGCGCGCAGGATCGGACTGCTGGACCGGGTCGTGCCCGAAACGCGGCTGGATCAGGCCGCCAGGGAGCTTGTCCTGTCCCGGCCGCGGAAACGGCGCGCGCCCGTTCTTCAATCGCTCGCCGGCCTGCGGGTTGCGAGGCCGTTGCTGCGAAGGCGGCTTGAGGCGCGGGTGAGGCGACGGGCCCGGCCCGAACACTATCCGGCACCGTTCGCGATCCTGGATCTTTGGGCGCGCCACGGGGCTCGAGGCCTGGCGGCATTCGAGGCAGAGGCGCAATCGATTGGCCGGCTGTTGGGGACGCGCACGTCGCGCAACCTGGTACGCTTGTACTTTCTCCGCGAGCGCCTGCGAAACCTGGCATCCAGGTCCACCGATATTCGGCACGTTCACGTGGCCGGTGCCGGTGTCATGGGCGGCGACATCGCCGCCTGGTGTGCGCTGCGGGGGTTCAGGGTGACGATCCACGACCGCTCGCCGGCGCAGTTGGAAACGGCGATGAAGCGGGCGGAAACGCTGTTCCGGGGGAAGCTCAAGGCATCCGGAGAAGCCGCTGAAGCCCGTCAAAGGCTGGTTGCCGACGCGTCCGGTGTCGCTGAAGCCGACCTGGTCATCGAAGCCATCGTCGAGCGGCTGGACGCGAAACGGGCCTTGTTCGAAGAACTGGAACAGCGGATGCGTCCCGATGCCCTGCTGGCAACCAATACGTCGAGCATCGATCTGGACGAGCTCTCCGAGTCGATCGTGCACCGTCGACGATTCCTGGGGTTGCATTTTTTCAATCCGGTCGCGCGGTTGCCGCTGGTGGAAGTCGTCCGTTGCGCCTCCACCGATGATGCGCAAGTGAGCCGGGCGACGGCATTCGTCCATCAGATCGGGAAGTTGCCGCTACCTTGCCGAAGCGCGCCCGGTTTCCTGGTCAACCGCGTATTGGCGCCCTACTTCGCAGAAGCGTTGTACGCGTTCTGTGACGGTTACGCGCCCGAAACCATTGACCAGGCGGCGAAGGACTTCGGCATGCCCATGGGCCCGGTCGAGCTGGCCGACCGGGTGGGACTGGATGTGGTGCTGCATTCGGCCAAAAGCCTGGCTACAGGCGGCGGCGAGGCGATCAGGCTGCTCCGCAGCAAGGTTGAAGCTGGAGAATTGGGTGCCAAGAGCGGCACCGGATTCTACCGGTTCCGCAACCATCGACGGCTCAGGTCAAGGCGCTACGCGCCCCCGGACAGGGATCTCCAGGACCGTCTGACCCTGCCGCTGATCAACGCGGCGCTGGGATGCCACGCGGACGGAATTGTGGAGGACCTGGATCTGGTGGACGCCGGCGTCGTCTTCGGTACGGGTTTTGCTCCGTTCCGGGGCGGTCCCATTGAGTATGCCCGTGTGCGCGGCATCGAGGTGGTCGTACGGCGAATGGAAACGCTCGCCGCTACTTTCGGTGCCCGACTGGCGCCCCACCCCGATTGGGAGAAGCTGACTTCGGTCTGATCGCGATCCTGCGGGATCTGCGCGGCCACGTCCCTGATCAGGCCGCCACCGGCCGGAACCTGCGGATCAGAGCGTGTGGGTGGGCTCGTCTGCGCTTGACGCCGAGTTGCCAAGTCGTTCGTCGACCAGTGACCGAAAGTGCTCATCAGGGCCGAACTGGACTCCGACTCCCGCTGTGCGCCTGCCCTGCGCGCGGAACGGTGTCACCCAGATTACCGCGCCCTCGACGACCATCGGTTCAGGCGTATCGAACATCCTGATCGACACGGTGACCTCCTCCCCTAGCGCATACTGGCGGTCGGTGGGGACGAATACCCCGCCGTTGCGAACAAAGGGCATGAACGCACGGCGCAGCGACTGCGTGTCCTTGAGTTCCAATTCCAGTCTTTCAGGGGCGTTCATCCGTGCTGTTCCTCCGGCTGCAGTTCGAGCAACAATGACCTGACGGCCAAGTCCACATTGATTCCACCGCCAAGATGGCCCAAGAGCAATTCCGCATTTCGCACCAGTTCGAATAGAAATCGAGTGGAAAATGGCATCAAGGCACTTTCCAGTTCTTCGGCGTTCGACGCCTGGTCCGCAACGCTTTCCGGTGCAAGACGAATTCGAATGACCGTTTGCAGTCGAGATACGAACCAGGTCAACGTGGATTCCAGATCGCCCTTCATCCATTCATCGGCAATGGTTTGCGGATCGACCTGATTCGTCGAAATGTTGTGTATATTCGAATTCAACCTATTGAAATTATTCAATAACAAGAGTGGATCGTGGCTGATGGAACGGAACGGGCTCCGCTGCATCGCCTCCAGCAGGCGCGTCCAGTCAACCGGTTCGGAATCCAGTTCAGCACCTTTCAGCCACGCGGCGGTTTCAGCCAGGGGTGGACGGCGCACCCGCAATGTCTGACAACGACTGCGGATCGTCGCCGGCAGTCTGCCCGGCTGATGCGCCACCAGAAACAGATACGAATCGGCGCTGGGCTCCTCGAGGGTCTTGAGGAGCGCGTTAGCTGCCGCCGGGGTCATCGCGTCGGCCGGTTCCAGGATCAGCACCTTGGATTGCCCCGCCAGGCTTGTCAGCGAAAGCGCCCGCGAGGCCTCCCGAACCTGCTCGACGGTCAGCGTGTTCCGTTTCGCGTCCGGGAACAGCCAGTGCAGATCGGGATGGCGGTCAGCCGGTTCGTGGCGCTCCTTCATGGCGGTGATCACGTCGCCGGCGCTCAGAACGCGGATGTCTTCTTCCGTACCCTCCAGCAACCGTCGTGCCGCGGCCAGCGCGAGGTTGATCTTGCCAATGCCGACAGGCCCTGTCAGCAACCAACCATGTCCCAGGCGGCCGAGTTGCCGCGCGGACTCCAGTCTCCGCAGGGGTGCCCGCAGCCATGGACAGACCCCGCTGCTGAGGATTTCGCAGGCGGACAAAGCCATGGGCTAGGACCTGTACCTGCTCAGGAACGCTGTCAACAATCGCTTGATGCTGCGTCTGACCTCCGGGAGTGCAGCAGCCGAGTCAACCACTTTGATGCGCTCTGGTTCGCTTCTCGCCAGTTCCAGGTAGGCGGTGCGCACGCGGGCGAAGAAATTCCCATCCTCCCGCTCGAAATGGTCCGGCGTGCGGGCCTGGATCCGTGTCAGGCCTATGTTGACCGGGGCGTCGAGCAGCAATGTCAGGTCCGGTTCCACGTCGGCGTGAACGACCTCGCGCAAGGAAGCGATCCATCCCAGGTCGGCGCGCCGGCCGCCGCCCTGATACGCAACGGTGGCGTCGCTGAAGCGGTCGCAGACCACCCACGTGCCGGATTGGAGCGCCGGCCGTATCACCTCGTCGACATGCAATGCCCGGGCGGCGAACATCAGCAGCGTCTCGGTCTCGGCGGACAGTTCGCCATGGTTTCCGTCAAGAATCCAGTCCCTGACATGCTCTCCCAACGGCGTACCGCCCGGCTCCCGCGTGGCCAGGGCAGGAATATCGGCCGCCTTGAGGAACTCCAGCACGAATTCGAGGCATGTCGTCTTGCCGACGCCTTCGGTTCCTTCCAGCGAGATGAACGCTCCTCTCACCGTTCGCCGTTCCCCGCCAACGGTGTACGCGACCGGTATCGAGCCACCGCCTCCCGGTGTTCGTCGAACGTGGTGGAGAAGTGATGGCTGCCGTCCCCGAGCCCCGTGGCCACAAAGTACAGTTCCGAACCCGGCGCCGGATCCAGCGCGGCCGACAGGGCGTGCCGGCCCGGGAGGGCGATCGGGGTCGGCGGCAGTCCGGATCGCGTATACGTGTTGTACGGCGTATCGCTCGTGAGGTCCGCGCGGCGCAGATCGCCGTCGAAGTCGTCCCCGAGCCCGTAGATGACCGTCGGATCGGCCTGCAGCCGCATGCCCCGCTCCAGCCGCCGGTGAAATACGCCGGAGATTCGTCGGCGCTCTTCGGGCAGCGCGGTTTCCTTTTCGATTATGGATGCCAGAATCAACGCATCGTAGGGCGTTTGCAGTACTGCCGTGTACCGATACTGTCTCCAGGCGCCTTCCAGCGCGTCTTGCATCGCCATGTGGGCCTGACGCAGTATCGTCATGGTCTGTGTGCCCTTCGGAAACCGGTAGGTGTCCGGAAAGAACTGTCCTTCCGGATGGATTCGGGGCTTTCCAAGCCCGGCCATCACCGCTTCCGGGGCGAACCCTCGGGAATCCACCGCCTCATGGCTGCGCAACGCCGAGATCAGGTCCGCGTAGGTCCACCCCTCTATTATGGTGAGGTCGTACAGGTGCACCCGGCCGGCCACTAGCTGCTCCAGCAGCTGCCTGGGGCTGGTCCCGGTGGGTATCAGGTATTCTCCGGCGTGAATCCGTGTCGCGTCACCGGAAAAACGGGCGTAGGCATTGAAGGCCCATGAGGCCTCGAGAATGCCTCTCCCCCCGAGGTCTTCGCTGATCTGCGACAGCGGTGCCCCCGGCGACACAATCAGCCAGTCGCCGTCGTCAGAGACGTTCATGGGCGCCTCCAGCGAACGCAGGCCGAGAACCAGGATTGCGCATGCGACGGCGGCGATGCTGCCGCACAACACGCCGACCGTGATCCAGCCCGAAGTCCTAAACCGCATTTCGCATCGTTTTACCGTCGTGGGTTCGAAGACCCGGAGTGTTCATGGTAACAGGACGGGAGCAGATGGACGGCGGGACGCTTACACGGGATGCTTAGGCAGCCGACACCGCGGCGTCGCATGTTCAGATCGCTCCGGTAGGCGGTTCGTCGAGTTGCCGGGTGTTCCGGTCCGGCCGGGCGTCTCAGTCGAGCTTCCTGAAGACCAGGGTGCCGTTCGTGCCGCCGAACCCGAAGGAATTGGATACCGCGATCCTCACGTCATGCTCGCGAGCCTCGTTCGGAGTGTAGTAGAGATCGCATTCGGGGTCCTGATTCTGGAGGTTGATGGTCGGCGGGATCACCCCATCCTTGATTGACATCACCGCAAACAAGGCCTCGATCGCCCCCGCGGCGCCCAGCGCATGGCCGGTGGTGGACTTCGTCGAACTGATGATCAGTGATTTCGCATGCTCCCCGAACGTCCGCTTGAGGGCCAGCGTCTCGGCCACATCGCCCAGCGGAGTCGATGTCCCGTGGGCATTGACGTAGTCGACATCTTCGGGGTTCACCCCGGCATCCTCAAGCGCCAGCCGCATGCAGAGATCCGCTCCCGAACCGTCTTCGATGGGCGCGGTGATGTGATGGGCGTCGCCGTTCATGGCCGAGCCGATCAATTCGGCGTAGATGGTTGCGCCGCGCCGTCGCGCGCGCTCATATTCCTCCAATACAAGGCAGCCGGCGCCGTCGCTGAGCACGAAACCGTCCCGGTCGCGGTCCCAGGGCCTGCTGGCGCCGACCGGATCGTCGTTGCGTGTCGAAAGCGCCCGCGCTGCCGCGAATCCGCCGATTCCCAGCGGTGTCGTGGAGAACTCGGCGCCGCCCGCGAAGATGACATCCGCTTCGCCGATACTGATCAACCGACCGGCCAGTCCGATACAGTGTGCGGACGTGGCGCAGGCCGTGACCAGGGCCAGATTGGGTCCGTTCAGGCCGTACTTGATGGAGACATGCCCGGAGATCATGTTGACGATGCTCGCGGGAACGAAGAACGGCGAAATCTTGCGGGCCCCTCCCCGCTTGAACTTCGCGTAATTCGTCTCGATGGTGTCGAGCCCGCCGATTCCGGACCCCATGATGACACCGAATCGATGGGCGTCCGACTCCGAGACTTCCACCCCCGAATCCTCGAACGCCTGGGTGCAGGCGGCCACACCGTAGTGCATGAACCGGTCCGCCCGGCGGCTGTCCTTGAGCGACATGTAGTCGGTGACGTCGAAATCCCTTATGACGCCGGCAAAGGTTGTGCTGAAACCGGTCGTGTCGAACGAATCCACCGGTCCGATGCCGCTGACACCGTCACGAACGTTTCCCCAGCCTCGATCAACCGAGTTGCCGGTGGGTGAAATCAGGCCGAGCCCGGTAACGACGACGCGTCGTCTTGACATCACGGCGGTCCCGGCCGGACCTTCGGAAAGGTGGGTTCTGTTCGCAAGAGGTGCGGACGGCTAGGAACCGTCCTTGTGCGCGTTGACGTAGTCGATGGCATGCTGGACCGTGGTGATCTTTTCGGCATCTTCATCGGGAATCTCGGTCTCGAATTCCTCCTCCAGAGCCATGACCAGCTCAACGGTGTCGAGGGAATCGGCACCCAGATCGTCGACAAATGAAGCGTCGTTGCTGATTTCGTCCGCCTTGACACCGAGCTGTTCAGCAATGATCGCCCGGACTTGGTCTTCAACACTACTCATGCGTGGGGTACCCCTTAACTAAATGGCCAGCCGACCAAGCCCTTGGCCGCGCCTGCGTGGCGCGTATTGTACTGGTAACAACGGGGGCAATCCACAATGCCCCACGAAATTTCCATGCCGCATTCGCGCCGGTGTTTCAGCCGCATGCGAGGTCAATTCATCAGAAGTCCGCCATTGACATTCAGCGTCTCGCCGGTGACGTAGCGAGCCGCATCCGAAGCCAGGTAGACCGCCGCGGCCGCGACGTCTTCGGGCGCCCCCAGACGGCGTGACGGGATCTGTTCCCTGAGCGCGGCTTGCTGGTCCCCGCCCATTTCCTCCGTCATGTCGGTTTCGATGAACCCCGGAGCGATCGTGTTGACGGTGATGTTGCGGGAAGCCACCTCCTTCGCCAGCGACTTGCCGAAACCGATCATTCCGGCCTTTGAAGCGGCATAGTTGACTTGCCCCGGATTTCCCGAGAGTCCCACCACCGATGCGACATTGATGATGCGCCCCCAGCGGGCCTTCATCATGCCCCTGATGGCCGACTTGCACACCCAATAGAGCGACGAAAGGTTCGTCGCAAGTACCCGATCCCACTCCTCGGGTTTCATGCGCGCGAACAGATTGTCGCGGGTGATGCCGGCATTGTTGACCAGGATCGCAGGAGCCATTCCGGATGTAGCCAACTGGTCGAATAACTCCTTGACCGACGCGGGTTCGGACACATCGAGCACCAGGCCCCGACCTGCCGGCGAAGACGACCCAAGCCGTTCGGATATAGCGTCGGCGCCGGCTTCCGTGGTGGCTGTTCCCACGACCACCGCCCCTTGCAGGGCGAGCGCTGATGCCGTGGCGCGGCCGATTCCCCTGGAAGCGCCCGTAACCAGCGCCACGCGACCTTCGATACCGGGCCATCGCCCGAGTTGTGCCAATTCCATGAAACGCATCCCCTGTAGTGACTGCCGGCGCGATTATACGCATGGGCTTCAACTGCGACTTCCCGTTCCGAACACGCGAGGACACCGCGCGGTACGTCGACATCCCCTTGCGGCATGTCGACACCGCCTTGAAGCGGCCACCGGATATGATATCTTCGGCGTCATGGAGAGGTTGTACGGTGACAGCGCGGTTCGCAGGTCTTGCGCTTGTTGCGGCTTGTCCGAGCGGGTGTCTGGACTAGCCGAAAACAGGCCGTGGCGGCGTAGCGGACCATTCGGCCAGCGAGGCTTCACGCTGATCGAGATCATGGTGGTCGTGGTGATCATCGGGCTTCTGGCCGCACTGGTGGCGCCCAGCCTCATCGGCAACATCGACCGCGCCGCGGTGAACCGGGCAATGGCCGATATCCGCAGCATCGAAACCGCACTCAATCTGTACCGGCTCGACAATTTCAGCTACCCAAGCACGGACCTGGGGCTGGATGCCCTGGTCAGCAATCCCGGCGAGGACGCGGCTCCCAACTGGAAGGCCTATCTGCGAAGCCTGCCGTCGGACCCATGGAACCAGCCCTATCAGTACGCCTATCCCGGTCAGCGGGGAGAGTTCGACCTGTTCACGCTCGGCGCCGACGGCGTGCCGGGTGGCGCGGACGCCAACGCGGACATCGGGAACTGGGACCTGAATTGAGGGCCCGCCGCCACGGCGGTTTCTCGCTGGTCGAACTGCTGGTGGTGCTGTTCATCATCGGACTGTTTGCGGGCACTGCGGTACTTTCCTTGAACGTGGTCGGCGCCGACCGCGAAATCGAACGCGAAACACGCAGGCTGCAGACGCTGCTCTCCACCCTGATGGACGAGGCCGTTCTGGAGACCCGAGACTACGGCGTGCTGTTCACCCGGGGCGGCTACCGGTTTCTGGTGTACGATTACCGCGTCCTGTCATGGCTTGAGCCTGCGGGGGACGCCTTTCTCGGCGAACATCGACTGGTGGACCCGTTGTCGCTGTCGTTGTTCCTCGAAGACCGGGACGTCGTTCTCGAATCGGAATTTGACCCGAATATCGCCGAACCGCCCCAACCTCAGGTCGTGCTGCATGCCAGTGGCGAAATCACGCCCTTTGAAGCCGAGATCTACCGCGACGCCTTCGGCGCGCGGTACGTGCTGACCGCAATGCTGGACGGCTCCCTGGAGATCACCCGCCGTGGGTTTGACGGATCCTGAAAGATCACTCCCGGGCTTTACCCTGCTGGAGACCCTGGTCGCGCTGGTCATCGTGGCGCTTGGCATGATGGCCGTGCACACGCAACTCAACCGGTATGCCGTGGGCGCCGCAATCATCGAGAACAAGGTCCTTGCAAGCTGGATTGCCTCCAACCGTATCGCGGAACTCAGCGTGGCGACGCAATGGCCGCCTCTCGGCCTGACCCGGGACGAACTGGATTTCGCCCGTCGCACCTGGGTCCTTTCGGCCGAGGTGTCCGAAACCCCTGTGGAAAACCTGCGGCGAGTCGACGTCTCCGTAGCGCTCGCGGATCAACCCGAGCAGATGCTTCACACGGTTTCCGGCCTGCTGGAGCCCCCTCCTCCGCCGGGGATTCCAGCGCCGATCTGGCGACGGGGCGTGACGGATCCGGGAATCTGACCATGCTGCCGCATCCGCCGAAATTTCGACCCTGCCGCCGCTGCGGACCGTCAATGTCGGGCGGCTTCACCCTAATCGAGTTGCTGGTCGCCATGGCCATCGTGGCCGTGATCGGCGTGATGGCCCTGAGCGGGTTGTCCAGCGTGCTCCTGCAGCAGGCCGCCGCCGAGGAGCGGGCGCAGCGATGGCGTGAAGTCCAGTTTGCCATGCACATCATCGCCCAGGACATGGCGCAGATTCACCCCCGCGCAGCGCGGGACGAATCCGGTGGGGACTGGATGCCCAGCTTCGCCGCCGGTGCCCGCCAGCAGTTCGCGGTGGAACTCAGCCGTGGCGGGTGGGCAAATCCCGCCGGACTGCCTCGGGGGCACGTCCTGAGGGTCGCCTACGACTGGGAAGACGGCGCCAATACACTCGTTCGTTTCCACTGGCCGGCGGTGGACCGCACCTTTTCGACACCGCCGGTTCGGACGGAATTGCTTACCGGCGTTGATGACGTGCAGATTCGATTGCGGGACCGGAACGGCCAATGGCATCTGGAGTGGCCGCCGCTGGATTCTCCCGCCCCGGATTCCCACTTCACTTCGCCCCGCCTGGTGGAGTTCAATCTCTTTCTTGAAGACTTCGGTCACATCTGGCGCACCGTGGAGATCGGCGGATGAACCACGTGCCAGACCGTCAACGAGGTGTTGCGGTCCTCACGGCCATGCTGGTAGTGACCATTGGCACCGTGATCGCTGTCGACATGATGTGGAACGCCAGCCTGGAGCAGCGCCGCGCCTCGGCAGGTCTGGCGGCGGATCAGGGACTGGCGTATCTGAGGGGCGCCGAAGCCTGGGCCGGCGACATGCTCCGCCAGGACATGGTGGATGCGCCGCAAGTCGATCATCTCGGCGAACCCTGGGCGATGGAACTGCCGCCCCTGCCCGTGGATGGCGGCTTCATCAGCGGTCGACTGGAAGACTTGCAGGGCCGTTTCAACCTCAACAACCTGATCACTTCCCAGGGCGTCGTGGACACCGATGCCCTGGCGCAGTTCGAACGCCTGCTGACGACGCTCGGACTGGATCCGGCAGCGGCGGGAGCCGTCGTGGACTGGATCGATGCGGACACCGACACCCGCTTTCCCAACGGCGCCGAGGACGATGCCTACGCCGCCGCCACCCCACCGTACCGCACGCCCAACTGGCCGATCACCAGCACCAGCGAACTGGCGGCCATGTCGGGCATCGGGTCGGAGGGGTACCACCTCCTGCGGCCCCATGTCACCGCGTTGCCCTCCGGGACGCGATTGAATGTCAACACCGCTTCCGTTGCCGTGCTGGCGTCGATTTCCGACGATATCGACCTGGTCCGGGCCGCCTCGCTGCTGGAGCAGAGGGGGACGGACGGGTTCGCGGATATCGACAGCGCCTTCGGAGAATGGATCGCGCCGGAAACCCGTGCACGAATCGGCGGCACCAGCACGTACTTCCTGCTGAGCGCGACCGTGGTGCTTGGCACTCACCAGTTCACCTTGTACTCTGTTCTGGAGCGGCACCGAAGCGGCATTTCGGGTGCCGTGTTCCGCAGCCTTGGAGTTCAATGACCGTGCTGGAGCACCTGGTTGTCCGGTTGCCCGAGGAACCCGGAAACGCCACCTGGGTCGTGCTGGATTCCGCCGGTCACCGGCTTTCCGCCGTCGAGCGGGGATCGCTGGAGGAAGCCGCCGCGGCCGCCTCGAATCGGCGTGTGCTGTTGCTGGTTTCGGGCCTGGACGCGGTCCGCATGCAATCCAGTCTGCCCGTCAGGAGCGCTGCGCGCCTGCGCCAGATGTTGCCCTATTCGTTGGAGGAAGCCGTCGCGGAGGATGTGGAACGACTGCACTTCGCGATCGGCTCTGAAGACGATTCGGGGAACATTCCCGTCACCATGGTCGCCCGGGAGCGGATGAAGGCATGGCTAGAGGACTGTGAACGGGCCGGATTGCGACCGGAACGGATGTACAGCGAATCGGATGGCGTCCCGACCGTACCGGAAAGCCTCACATTGGTCGCACAAGGTGATTGCATCCTTGGACGGGCACCCGGTCAGGCGCCGTTCACCCTGCAAGGCATGGCACCGCAAGAAGTCATGCGGGCGGCATGCGGTCGTGACGGTGAACCGGCGGAGATTCCCCACGTGATTCTGTATGTCGACACCGAAGGGCATGCCCGATACGAGGCCGACGTCGAACGGCTGCGCGATCAAGGCGTCCGTCTGGACATTCAGCTATTGCGTGAAGGTATTCTGCCCCGACTGGGGGCGACATTGATCGATCGGCCCGGATGCAACCTGCTCCAGGGCAGTTACAACCGGCAACCGGATTGGCGATCCTGGGTTCGGCCATGGCGTTACGCGGCGGCCCTGGTGGTTGGCGCCCTGGCCCTGGCGATGGTTGCGGAAGGCGCGCGCTACCTGACGCTCAGCCGCGAGGCGCGCGCGGTGACCGTGTTGATCGAGACGGCCTGCCGGCGCAATGTCGGCACGGCCGACCTTGGGGCCTGCGAGACAGAGATACGACGGCGGCTGGCTCCGGCGGCCGCCGGAGACGGCACGGGATTTCTGCTTGCGCTCGACGCGGTGGCGCAGGCCTGGAACCAGGATGCGCGCCTGCAGGCGCTCAGCTTCAGGTCGGGGGTCATGGACCTGCGAATGGTCGCCGACGATGTCTCGTCGCTGGACGAGTTTGCCCGTGACCTCAGCGATGACGGGTCGTTCCAGTCGTCGATCCAGTCGGCCAACCCGGCCCAGGACGGCATCTTGGGCCGCCTGCGGATCGAGCCGGGTTCGTGATGAGCGCCTGGTTCCAGCGGCTTGAGGCACGCGAGCGGATGGTCGTGGTGGGCGGTGCCACGATCTCGGTGCTGATTCTCGCATGGAGTTTCGCCTGGACGCCGTTGCGCGACGCCACGCGGAACCTGGACAGCGTATTGGCGGACAGGCATGCGATGCTGGCGGACGTGCGGAGACTGGAAGCCATGGGCGTTCCGCTGCCCCCGCCGGAGGTGTCGACGGAGTCTCTCGTTCTGGTGGTGGACCGGACCCACCGCGCCCACGGGCTGGGCGGCACGCTGTCACGGAATCAGCCCGACGGCGAGGACGTCATCAGGGTCACGTTTCAACGGGCGTCCTTCGCACATCTGGTGAGCTGGTTGGGAGCGTTGAGACAAGGCCAGGGACTGCGGGTTTCATCCGCCACGGTTGACGGCATCCAGGAAAGCGGACTGGTGGACGCCTCCCTGGAATTGCGGAGGCAGTGACTTGCCGGTGCGGTGGATCGCCCTTGGGGTGGCTGCATATCTGGCGTTTGCCATTGCGCTGTTCCCCGCCAACGCCGCCTATCGCTGGCTGGCCCCCGACGAAGTTCGTTTGTCCGGCGTTCACGGCACGGTCTGGTCGGGTGGCGCCGCGCTGGGATCGGTGGGGCCGCTTGGACTTCACGATGTCCAATGGCGGTTGCCGCCCTGGCCGTTGTTGGTCGGGCGCACGCAGGCCCGTATCGAAACGCGGCTGGGAGACGGATTCCTTCAGGGCGAGGTGCGAATCGGACGAGGTCGGGTCGTTGTAGCGGATGTCACAGCGACATGCGGTCTCCACACCCTGACCTCGGTGCTGCCGATCGCGGGCATCCACGGGCAGTTGAGTCTGCAACTCGCGGAACTGGTCATGAGGGATGGCCGGCCCGACGGTGTCCGCGGGCAGTTGAACCTGGGCCGGTTGACGGTTCCGTCCCTGGTGGGTGGTGACCCCATAGCGCTGGGAAGCTACAGCGTCACCTTGTCCGGTGCGGATGGTTTGCGGGGCACCTTCCAGGATCGGAACGGTCCGCTGCAGGTTCAGGGGTCGGCCATGCTGACAGTCGAAGGAGACTACGAAATCAGCGGCCTCGTCCGCGTCCGTCCAGAGGCCGGCGCGGCGCTCAGGCGAGGCGTTGATCTGCTGTCGGGATCTCCCGACGCTCAGGGCATGCGTGCCTTCAGCTTTGCCGGAACGATTTGACCGCTGAAGAGTCGGGACCGAAATAGTTGAGTTCGATGCGGATTCCGTTCGGGTCCTCGACAAAGATCTGCTTGAGGTCCATGTTCGGCACCTGCCGTTCGCGATAGGGAATGTTGTTCTCCTTCAGGCGCCGGAGCATGCTTGCCGCGTCGGTGGCACGGAATGCGATGTGGTCCAGGGATCCGCCGCCGTTCAGGGGTTCCGGATCGACGGCTCCGCCCAGATACTCGACCAATCCCCCGGAGTCGTCAGGGTCGACGCCGACCAGATGGATCGCGGCATGACCCTCCAGGTACAGCCAGGCGCCGGGAAAAGGAAAGTCCGGCCGCTCCCCTACTTCCATCCCGAGCACGTCCACATAGAACTTCCGGCTAGCCGCAAGGTCGAGCGTGCGAATGGAACAGTGATCCAGGGTGTTAATCGCCATGCCCAACGTGTCCTTCTCTGATCGTCGGCGGGCGATGATACCAGTTCGCATCCGCCTGGGCGGCGCTCCCCGGCCCCAGCATCAGCCGGCGGGGTCTTCCAGCGGGTCGTCAAGCTGCGGCCGCCACTCCCTGAACGCGCGAAGGAGGGGAAAATAGAGTCCCAATCTGACCGGCCGCCCGTCTATGGAGGCCATGGTCCGGGCATACCGCTCCAACTGTCCACGATATCGCTCCACTTCCGCATCCAGAAACTCGTCCACCGATCCACCCTCATGGCGGCTGGTCTTGTAGTCGACGATCCATCGGATCCCGGTATCGTCAACAAAGGTCCGATCGAGCCGCAGGTTCTCGATGCGCCCTTCCACTGCCCGGGTGACGGACAGTTCCGATTCGGCTTCCGCGTGACCCTTGAGAATCCACCTTCCGGTCGGATCGTCGAGCACGGCCAGAAGAGCCTGCATGACCCGGCGGGAGGCTTCTGGAAGTTCCGCCTCATCCACGCCGAGCAGCCGCAATTCAGCCTGGTGCCGGTCCCTGGCGGCCCGGACGCGCTCGGCGTTCCAGCACTCGATTCCGTCCCTCGCGAAGGTGTGCAACCATTGGTGGACCACCACGCCGACCTGCAGTGCGGCCTGGCCCGCCCACCTGAAATGCGGTCGTCGTTCGCCGTCTTCCTGTGGCGCGGGTGCGGTTTGCGGTGCAGGCGCGGGTTTCGCAAGCCGACTCAGCACCGGTTCGAACTCGTCATCATGATTCCCTGGGGAGTCGGGAGCCGGTTTCGCCGACTTGAAGGCGTCGGAAACCTGTGGCCAGAGCAACGCCAGCAGACTCCTCGCCGGCGGACTGCTCCGCCCCTCCCTGAGCTGCCCCACCAGGTGCAGGCGCTCCCTGGCCCGGGTCGCGGCCACGTACAGTAGCCGGGCCCGTTCGGAATGCGCCTTGCGCATTTCGATCCCCTTCAGCCACCGGGTCAACGAGTCCCCACCGTCGGAGTTGGCCGAATACGGAGCCAGCACCACCGACTCACCGCCGTCGGCATGCGCCTGCTCATGCCAGACCATCGCCCTGCTTTCGTCCGGTTTCGACTCGCGCCCCAGTCCCGGAACAATGACGGTGTCGAACTCCAGCCCCTTGGCCCGGTGAATGGTCATGATTTCGATGCCGCTCCCGGTTGGCCGTTCCGGAATCGCGGACGGATCGCCGAACAGTTCGTGCAGCGCCGCCGGATCGTCGAGATCGCCGCGCACGGTGTTGTCACGCAGTATTGCGAAGAAGTGCCCGGCTCGGTCAAAGTCATCAGGCTTCAGCAGGCATTCGTGTCCCCCAAGCGCCACCCACGTGCGCCGCACCCATCGGGACAGGCTGTAGTCGGATCGGGCCAGGAAGGCCGCCTGCAGTATGCTCCGCAGCCGCTTGAGTCGGGTTTGTCCATCCTCGGTCAGCGCGGCGGTCCGGGTCGCGTCGTGCATCAACGCCCACACCGCGCTGTCCGAATCGCCCCGGCACAGCGCAAGCAGATCCCGCCAGGTCAGCCCGCACCACGGGGCGCGCAATACCGCCAACCATGCGATCCTGTCACCCCGATGGGTCAGCGCACGCGTGAGTCCGATGAGGTCGTGGGTGACCTGGTGCCGATCGGGCGCGTCCAGCTGGACCGCCTGCGCCTCGATCCCCAGGGAAAGAAGGTGCTCCCTCAGGCCCTCGAGGTGGCTGCGGCTCCGAACCAGAACGGCCACGGACGCGGAAGCCGAACGGGCCCTTTCCTCGGCGACAATTTCCGCCACAAGGCGTGTTTCCGCTGCTGATTCGGATCCTCGCAGCGCGTGCAGCCGCACGATCTGATCGCTTGACGGCTCCCTTGCTGCCACACATGGGCTGAAACGGGCCGCACCGGACTTGAGGTTGTCCGCGCCGGGAAATATTCCGGCGAACATGTCGTTGACCCAATCGATCAGCGTCGGAGCACTTCGGAAGTTTCGGTTCAGTTGCAGGATTTCCGGTTGAATGTCGCCGATTCCCCGATGCTTGGCCCTCAGAAACAGGGACATGTCGGCATTGCGGAAGCGGTAGATGGACTGCATTGGATCGCCCACCAGGAACAGGGATCGGCCATCTCCAGGCTCCCAGCCGGATGTCAGCAGTTCAAGAAGCCTGATCTGCGAACGCGAAGTGTCCTGAAACTCGTCCACCAGTACGTGTCGAATGCGATGGTCGAGCGCAAGCAACAAGTCGGAAGGCCGGGTCGCGCTACCCAGGGCGCGTTGCGCGGCCAGGGCCAGCTCGAGGAAATCGACCGCATTGCGCTCCGCGAACAGCACTTGTAGTTCGGCGACCATGTGCCGCAACGCCGTTCGAAGTGCCGATACGGCGTCCCACCATGCCGGACCCGGAAGCGACTCCGGAACGTTGCGCAACTGGATCAGCGCCAGGCGCAACCCCTCCGACTCGGAAAAGGAAGCAATCAACTCCTTCAATTCGACCCCCAAGCGGGAAAATTCACCTGAAAATCCGAAGGCGTGGAACCGCTTGCGCCATGTGCCCTGCATCGTCAACAGCAGTTCCGGCAATGCCTTCCAGGCCGACATGTTCTCCATCCCGGGCGCCGGGAGCGCGTCAATTGCCGACCACGCGCCGAAGACTTCGGTTTTGTCGGACGCATGTTCGGCCGCATGACGCAGCAGGGGCACCAGGCGACCGACGGCCGAGGCAGGGAGCAGATTCGACACCTCGCGCATCTCCTCCTCGAAACTACGGCGCAGGGAACGTTCGATATGGGCCCGCAGCTGGGCTTCGTCGGAAGCAAACAGGTGGTGGAGCCACTGGTCGCGCGTGGCCAGCAGTCGCGCCATCAGTGCGACCATTCGTTCGGCGCTTGCTTCCGAATGCTCCAGCAGGGTTCGCAGTGCGCGGGTCTCGGCAGAATGTTCTCTGAGACGCCGCATCAGCCGCCTTCCGGCGTCTTCGTAACAGTCCGAGGCATCTTCGACGATGCGCGCTCCAGCGATGCCGTCCGTGGAGACCGGAAGCCTTTGCGCCAGCCAGACATTGAGCGCGTCGAGCGTATCGATCTTGAGGCGGGCGGGTTGTTCGATCAGTGACCAGTCGCGCCGCCGGTCACGGTCCAGGGCTGCGCGGGCCAGTTCATACGTGCGCTGCTGGTGCGGTCGCGACGGCCGTTCCTGCCGGTCCGCTGCCGCCAGAGCCGCAAGGACCCGTTCGCGCATCTGCGCGGTCGCCTTGCGGGTAAACGTGATCGCAATGACCTGCTCCGGTATTTCAACCGTTGCCAGCAATGACAGGTAGCGCTGGATGAGCAACTCCGTCTTGCCCGAGCCCGCGGGCGCCTGAACGAGGAAGGACCGTTCGGTTTCAAGGGCGCGTTCGCGCTGCTGCGCGTCGCTCATGTCATGGCTCGCCGCCGCCGACCCGCGATTCCGTCGTCCGCGATCGCGCCGTGTACCCGTGAATGCGGGTCAGGGGCGCCATGGCTCCGTCGGCCAACCGGATTCCGGCGCGGAGAATTCGACCGTCCCCCTCGGCGAACTCCGTCGCAAGGTCGTCAATCTGGGTGCGCCACCGTTGAAGTTGCCTGGACCAGGTGATCCCGCCGGGTAGTCGCGTGGTCCGTCCGGGAAACGTTGCATCGGCCACCCAGTAGCCCTTGTAGGAAGCAGAGCGCGGACGCAGCACGGCAAGTACTGCAGCCTGCAAGTCACCATCAAGTGACAGCGCGTAGCAAGGCATCTGCAGATCTTGCGGTCGTTCTTCGAACCAGGCGCTCGGCTTGTTTGTCGACCCGGTCTTGTAATCGATGATCGCCAACGCCCCGTCTGGGCACAATTCGTCAATGCGGTCGATTCGGCCACGGAACTCAAGGCCGCCGGCGCCGATCCGAACGGAGCGCTCCGTGGCGATGATCCGGTACGGAGTTCGAGTCCGCTCGGCTTCCAGAAGACCGTTCAAAATGGCATTGAGCCGCGCGAGTTCCAGAGCGAAAAGAGCTCTCAAGGGAGTTTCGGCCTGGCCGAATATTCCTTCAAGAGCCATACGGCAGCTCGATTCAATCCGACGCGAGCGATCATCGCGACACCAGGACGTCACTTCCTGGTGATCGGGCAGATCATCGAACAACCGCCGCGCCGCCGCATGGACTGCGATCCCTCGCTGACGGGCGCTGACACCGTATCGAACTGCTTCAAGGGGCCTTGCCTTAAGTCGGCTTTCGATGAAAGCCCGCAGTGGGCATTTCGCCTGCATCGACAACACGCCGATGCCCCCCTTGACCTGTTTGTCGGCAACAGGGGGAACAGGATCCGCGAACGTTTCCAACCGATTGCCGTCGGCGTCCCCGGAAAGGCGACGGGACTTGCGTTCATCGACCAGTTCCGAAGCCTTCACAAGGGGGTGGGAGAGAATCAGCGGGCTCGGTTTGACGGCGTGGTCGTGAACGACCTGCGGAGAACTCAGGACCACGTCGGGGGTCCGGTCCACCAGACGCCGCAGGATCGTTTGAGACTGTTCGAGCGCCGCCGACGGACTGGCAGAAGGCATCCCGTGGGCGCGCTGCAAGGCCAGCGGCAACAGGGGCACGGGTTGTGGCGCACGTGGCCACCGCGCGTCGGTCAGTCCACAGGCCCAGACGGCGTCGTAACCCGGCCCAACGTCCTCGGGATCGGCCAGGAGAAATATTCCATGGTGCGGCACAGCCCCGAGCCGTTGCGCCCGCCCAAGGGCGTGCTCCAGTTCGACCAAGGCGTCGCCAAGGGACATCTTGCCCAGGATAGGAGTCAGCAGCATCAGTTCGTTCAGCGCGGATTCCCAGTCCTCTGGCCCGGTCGATTCGCCGCCGCACCACCCAAGCGCGTCCAGGAGCCGTCGCCACACCGGAATCCAGCCCGTGAGCGTCTCGCGCCCCGAACAGGCGCCCAGAACAGACAGACCCTTGGCAAGCCCGTCGGCGAGGGTTGGCGACGCCTGGCGAACCCGCCTCGCCAGGCCGCCCGACCTGTAGGCATCAACAAGGTCCATCTGAGAACAGATGTGCGAGCGCAGGTCCGCTTCCAGCATGCAGCGGGCATCCGCATCTTCGGGCGCCGCGAAAAAGGGACTGCGTAGCCAGCGGCTGAAAACCCGGAAGTCTCCGGTATCGGTAAACATTTCCAGCGCATTCACGGCGGCCCCGATCACCGGATTTTCGATTGCCGCGGCTCGGCCTTGCAGGCATACGACCACGCTGTCACCGTCCTCGCCGTCCCGCCAGGGGCGTCCGTGGTCAAGCGACTCCTCGATCAGGGCGATCACATCGTCCCGGAGCGCTTCCAGTCCCGGCACGACAATTGCGACCCGCTGGTCCGGGTTCCGCGCCAGCTTTCCCGCCGCCCAGGTCGTCGCTATCCGAACCTCTTCGGTAGCCTCGGGTAGCAGCACCCGGCGACAGCACCGATTGCATCGCGATGGCTCCCATTGCGAGAATTCGAATCCGGCGATCCGCAACCGGCGGGCGAGCTCCGACTGAGTCGGTGTCTCCGCGAGATCGGCCCACACCACAGACGCTTCCGTGCCGGATGCCGGCGACGGAGGATCGGCAACCAGTGCGTCGACGATATCAGCGGGGTCCAACCAGTCGGATTCGCGCAGCGCCTCGCGATAGGCGCGTTCCCAGCGGACCAGTGCGCCGCAGTCCGGATCGTCAGAATATTCGCTCAACCTGGCCGAGGGTATGTTCCATTCCCTCCGCCGTTGCGATGCCTCCCGGGCCCAGGTGGAAGCATGGCGAAACCCAGGCAAGCCCTGCAAGCCGGTATCGGACTCGTCGATCACGCGGCGCCACAATGCGTCGACCTGTTCCGGGCCGAGAGGTTGCACGCGACCGTCGTCCCGATGCCTGCGCCACAAATCGGTAGCCCACTCCCGGCGCGTCATGACGGCTGGCGCAATCCATGCGTCTCGGCCCGCGGCCAGTTGCTCGCGAGCCAGGCAGCTTTCCAATTGCCGCGCGGCGAGCCCTCCGGCGCCGACCAGGGATACGCTCTTGCGCACCAGATCCGTCAGGGAATCAGACATGCGATCCAACCTGAATCTTCGGCTAGCGGGCGGACTCCAGCATGGGTGGGCGGCTTGCCATTTGTCGCAGGACGTTGTCGATGCGCCGGAAGACTTCGGAAATCGTGTCCTGGTCCGCGAGCGTGGTGATTCTGAAGTGGTCGCGGAAACTGGTATTGAAGCTGGATCCGGGCGCGACCAGTACATGTTGGTCTTCCAGCAGTTCCATGCAGAACGCTTCATCGTCAAAGCCGGGTAACTGGCGCGTGTCGACACCGACGAACGCGTACATGGCACCGTCGGGAGGGACAACGGTCAGGAATTCGCTGTCGTCTACGGCCGCAACGACGGCTTGGCGGGACTCGTACAGCCGTCCGCCCGTGGAGCATAACTTGCGAATGCTCTGATAGCCGCCAAGGGCCGTTTGAACCGCCCACTGGCCGGGCACATTGCTGCACAGCCGCAGAGCCGCCAGCAGGTCCATGGCTTCCAGCAATGCGCCGGACCGGTCCAGGGCACCGCTGAAGGCCACCCAACCCACCCGGTATCCGCAGGCCCGGTACACCTTGGACAGCCCGCTGAATGTCGCGCAGAGCGAGTCGGAACACAGCGTGGCCATGGGCACGAACTCCACCTCGCCGTAGATCATCTGGTCGTAGATCTCATCGGCGAGCACCAGCAGGTCATGCTTGCGGGCAATGTCTGCCAAACGGCTCAGGCACTCCCTGCCGTACACGGCGCCGGTCGGATTGTTGGGATTGATGATGACCATGGCCCGTGTCCTGGAAGTGATCAGGCCCTCCAAGGCATCCACGTCCGGCGCGTAGCCGTTTTGCTCGGGACAGGGGTAGTAGACTGCCTTGCCGCCGTTCAGTACGGTCGCCGCGGTCCACAGCGGATAGTCCGGGCTTGGAATCAGCACTTCGTCGCCGGGGTTGAGCAGTGCGCGCAACGTCAGATCAATCAGCTCGCTGACGCCGTTACCGATGAACACCTCTTCGGCCGTAGTGTCCATGACGCCCCGGCCTTGCTG
Source organism: Candidatus Rariloculaceae bacterium (assembly GCA_965221035.1). Taxonomy (GTDB): domain Bacteria; phylum Pseudomonadota; class Gammaproteobacteria; order Steroidobacterales; family Rariloculaceae; genus UBA6522. The sequence goes on along the minus strand of OZ244860.1, from coordinate 554,979 downwards.
GCGCATGACGACGGCTTCGCGGGCAGGAAAGATACCCTTCTGTCCGCAATAGGCTTCGCTGGAACCCAGATTCTCGATCATGGCCAGACGCATGGTTTCCGGTGTCCGGAATCCGAAGATGCCCGGGTTGCCGATATTGAGCGACAGGATTTCGTAGCCCTGGCGCTCCAGTTCCTGCGCCCTGCGCGCGAGGCTGCCGCGAATCTCGTAACGTACGGACCTTAGCGCTCGGCTGGGCGCGAATCTTTTGGACGAATGCGGCACAAGCTGACCCCGAAGGAGACTGTGGGGGAGTGCTTTAACACATTGAGCGCCCTACGCCAACCGAAATCCGCCGTAACGGCCGGTTTGCCCGAGCAACGAGAGGCGCCACCAACGCCGTCAAGGCGGACCGGTCGCGACCCGCCGGCCAGGATCGCGAATCCATTCGCTCCAGGAGCCGATGTAGACCCGTCCGTCTTCCAGCCCGGCGACGGAGACCGCAAGAAGCAGATGACATGCCGTCACTCCGGAACCGCACATGGCGATGAGGCCGCCGGAATGGCCTGCGAGGTTCCTTAGGCGCTGGCGCAGTTCGACGGCGGCATGCATCCGCCCATCAGGCCGCAAGGCCTGCGTGAAAGGCCAGTTGGCGGCGCCCGGAATGTGGCCGGCGACTGGGTCGATGGGTTCGGCGATGCCTTCAAACCGCTCGGGCGCGCGCGCGTCCACCAGGCTCGCTCCCTTTGCCAGTTCCGCCGGAATCTGATCGGCCGATACCACCCAGTCGGCGCGCACGTCGTTCAACACATAGTTCGCCGCAGGGAATCTGGAAATCTCCCGGACTATCGGAAGTCCGGCCGCTTCCCACGCCTCAAGCCCCCCGTCGAGGACCCGCGTGGCCTCGTGTCCGATCCACCTCAACATCCACCAAAGCCGCGCCGCAATCGCGCCCGACAGATCGTCATATACGACCACCGTGCTGGCATTGCTGATACCCCAGGCTCCCAGGGTCGCCGCGAAGTCCACGGGTCGCGGCAACGGATGGCGCCCGTCCATTGGGCCTGGGGTGCGGGCCAGGTCCTTGTCCAGGTGGGCGTACCGCGCACCCGGGATGTGGCCATGTCGATAGGCGGTACGGCCCGCGTCGGGATCGGTCAGGACAAACCGGCAGTCGACGACCACCCAGGCGGGATCGTCGAGCCGTTGCGCCAGCTCGGCCGGCGAGATCAATGGCGACGCCATGGACCCGGCGCGCCTGGTGGTCAAGGGGTCCGGTTCAGGCCAGCTGCTCGAGTATCTTGTCCGAGGCGCTGATGCTGAACTCGCCCGGCGGTTCCACGTTCAGATGGGTGACGACCCCATCGTCGACGATCATCGAAAAACGTTGACTGCGGGTGCCCAGTCCAAGCCCCGACAGGTCCCAGGACAACCCGAGCGCCGCCGCGTAGTCTCCGTTGCCGTCGGCCAGCATGAGAACGTCGTCGCCGGTGCCGGCGGACTTCGCCCATGCGTCCATTACGAACACGTCATTGACGGCCATGCAGGCAATCGAATCGATGCCGGCGGCCCTGATGGCGGAGGCGTCCCGCTGGTATCCGGGCAGGTGCTGGATCGCGCAGGTGGGGGTAAAGGCACCCGGTACGGCGAAGAAGACGACTTTCCTTCCCGCGAACAGATCGTCAGTGGTGACGGGCTCCGGTCCGTCGTCGCCCATTCGGGTGAGCGTGCCCTTGGGTACCGAGTCGCCTACGTTGATCGTCATGGACTGAAAGACTCCCTGTTAAAATCTGGCTATAACGACCGGATATTCCGCAGATTTCTCGGGCGGTCGATATTCGGATGATTGGCGAACTACCTAACGGGCAAGTGCCGCCGCCAGTTCCCGATCCCTGGACTCCTCCGAGTCGACGTACTGGATCCAGCTTCGGGCATTGCCCCGGCTGCGATCATCCTCGGCTGCCTCTTCGAACGCGTTTCGAGCCGCAGCGTATTCCTTCTGCTCGAACAGGCAGGAGCCGAGGATCATGTAGGCCTGGTCTTCGCGGCGCAAGTCGCCCTTCCGAATCCCTTCCCTGGCAGCCTCCTCACAGGATTCCCACTCGTACAGGTTCTGGTAGGACTGTGCCAGATTGACGTCGAGCGTGCCGTCCTCAGCCAATCCCGCGGCTCGAATCAATGCCGGAATGGCTCTCTGGTCTTCCTGGGCGAGTTGCCAGGACTGTGCCAGCAGCCGCCAGTTGCGCTCGTTGGACTCGATCGTGCCGCCGTCCAGCCCCTCCTGGATGATTTGTGCCGCCTTGATGGGCACGTCCGCCTGAAGGAGCAACTGGGCCATCTGAACGAGTTCGTTGCTGCCGGTCAGCCATCCGGCCTCGTGGGCCACCTGGTAGAGCGCGATCTGCGCATCTTCGTTGCCTTCCTGACCGTACATGGCCGAAAGCTGGACAAAGTATTCCCGCTTCGGCCATATCTCGATCATTGTTCGCAACACGTCGATAACGTTGGGGTAGTCCTCCAGCTCGTAGTAGAAGACGTTCAGCAATCGATACCAGTTCTCCTGGGGTTCCCTGTCGAGGTCCTCGTTGATCTGAATGGCCGCGAGGATGGGTTCGATGCCGTCCCGGTACCGTTGAAGGGAATAGAAAATCTGCGACTTGAGCACATACGGCTCGGCGCCGGGATCCTCGGAGATGGCGAACCAGCGGTCGAGCATGGCCAGCGAATCATCGTAACGCTCCTGCTGGAAGTACAGCTGGCAGAGCGTGTACATGGTGTTGGTTTCCATGCCCAGCGGCAGGTCCGGCTGCTGCAGCACCATTTCGTAGGCGCGTATGGCTTCCCGGTAGTTGTCCTGACCGAAGTAGATGAACGCGTAGAAGTTCCACATCTGCGCCGTTTCATAACTGTTCAGGTCGTCCATCTCCCGGACCTGGGCCAGCCTTTGCTGGGCGCATTCGAGATCGTCCATCTCGGCGCATTCCTGCGCTTCCGCAAGCCGCTCGTATACCCGTTCCCTCATGGCCGGCGTCCGGCGGGTCTGAGCGTCCGCGGCGGCGCTTCCCTCTCCGCCCTGCATGCCGCCCATTCCCTGGGAGAAGGCCTCGGGAGCCGCCAGCATGGCGGCGAAAGCCGCTACCGGGACTAGACAATATCGAACGCTACGCATCAACAGGACCCTCCGCTACTGGGTGATCTCGAACGTGATCTTGTTCTGTACTCCGGGCACTTCGACCGCGACGCCGTCGATGACGCGAGGCTTGTACTTGAACTTGTATGCGGCCTCCACCGCTGCGCGTTCAAACAGGCTGCTGGTGGATTCGACGACAAATACGTCCTTGACCGCCCCGGCCTGCGTAACCGTGAACTGCACGATCACATAACCCTCAAGACCCCGCGAAAGCGCCCTGGAGGGATAAACCGGCGCCACCTTGACGATCGGCAGGTACTCGCCATCGCTGACCCCGAAACCGACGCCCGACACGTTGAGGTTGACCTGGGTAGTCGGGGCTGAAATCGATACCGCCATGGAGTTGTCGAACTGGTTGGAATTCTGCGGTTCGGGCATGTCCGGCGGAAGTTCCGGCTCGGGCGGCTTTTCGGGCTTCTGCTTCTTGGTTTCGATGATTTCGTTCCGCTCCACTCGAACGAAGTCATCAAGCCTGACGCGGTCCTCATCCGTGAAAGCTTCCTCACCGGTCGCTATCAGCAATTGCATGACGAACAACAAACCGAACGTGATGGCGCCACCAGCGGCGACTGCGGTTGCAAATCGGGCAATCATGACATCTCCTCCACAGTATCTTGACGGACCTGCCACGGTCCTCGGCAAACCCACCTCAAGTGCTTCACCGTACCTTCCCGGCTCTGCAAGGTTACCTATGGCTGCAGGGCCGCCAAGGTAACGTCTTGAATTCCCACTTCCTTGGCGACATCCATCGCCGCCAGCACGTATTCGTTCTGTGCTTCGTTGTCCGCCTGGATCACCACGCCCCCTTCCGGGGTTTCCTTGTGCATTCTTTCGATGACCGGCTTCAACCCCGCCAGGTCCACGTTACGCTGGTCGATCCAGTATTCGTTGCTTTCGCTGATCGCAATGAAGATGGAAGCGCTTTCGAGCGTATCCGCGGTCACCGCCTCGGGGCGCTCCACAAGAATACCGGGTTCCTTGACGAAGACCGCTGTCACGATGAAGAAGATCAGCATGATGAACACCACGTCCAGCATGGGAGTGAGGTTGATTTCAGCCTCTTCTTCGGCCATGGACTCGGAAACGGAATCGCGCATCGGCTACTGCTCCTCGGGGATGGATGAATCTCCGACAGGCGCTTACGGCGCCTCGGCTATGGAAATATTGAACACGTCGGCCTGCCGCGAGGCATCCATCACGGTCACCAGCGTCTCGGCCCGGGACGCGTTGTCCACCTGCACCACCACGGGCCTTTCCGGGTTCTCGGCGTGCAGCCGCTGGATATTGGGGCGCACCGCCCGGGGATCGACGATGCGGTTATCGATCCAGATATCGTCGGTTTCGTCGATCACCACCAGAATGGCGCCGTCTTCGTCCGTCAGTACCTGGGGCTGATCCTGATCGGGCCGGTTGGTGTCGAGGCCGGTCTCGCGCAGAAAACTCGCTGTCACGATGAAGAAGATCAGCATGATGAACACCACATCCAGCATCGGCGTCAGGTTGATTTCGTTTTCCTCGTTCTCGACCCGGATGTTGGCGATGCGCTTTTTCACTGCCGCTTCCTCATTTGCACATGGCTCCACTATACCTCATGTTTCTAGGCATACGCAATGCCTGCTCAATGATCCATTGTCATGCCGTCTTCCAGGAACTGGACCCTTCGCTTTGCGGTCCGGGCCAGCACGGTCACCAGAAATACGCCTGACAGAGCTCCCACCATGCCGGCCATGGTGGGGATGGTGGCCATCGAGACGCCGGACGCCATGGAACGCGGATTGCCGGTACCGGAAACCGCCATGACTTCGAACACCGCGATCATTCCGGTCACCGTGCCGAGCAGGCCCATCAGCGGACACAACGCCACCAGGGTCTGGATCATGGGCAATCCGCTGTTGGCCGCCTCCGACACCTTGGAGATCATCGCCGTACGGATCTGATGTGCGTGCCAGGATTTCCTCTCGCCGCGGCTTTCCCAGGCGTCAAATGCCTCCCTGGTAAGGATCTTCAGGCCCGTCCGGAAAAAGATGAGGCGCTCCAGGATCAGTATCCACATGAACAGGATCACCACGCCGATCATTCTCAACACCGGACCACCCAGCTCCAGGAAGTCCCGGATGGCGATATAAGCGTCAATCAGCGGCTGCATTTCAGTGCGCTTTTTCGGACTGTTCCGCCACGATCCCCGCTGCCTGCTCCTGCAGAATCTGGATGATGCCGCGGCTGCGACCGCTCACGACCGTGTGCAGAAGGACCGTCGGAACCGCCACGTATAGCCCCAGCTGCGTAGTGACAAGCGCCTGGGAAATACCACCGGCCATTCGCGTCGGATCGCCGGTTCCGAACAGGGTGATCGCCTGGAACGTGTTGATCATTCCGGTAACGGTTCCCAGCAGGCCCAGCAACGGCGCAACAACCGAAATCACCTTGATGATGAGGATTCCCCGTTGCAGGGGCGGGACTTCCTTGAGTATTGCCTCGCCCAGCTTCAGCTCAAGCGTCTCCGTATCCACTTCCCTGTTGCCTTCGTAGGCTTGCAGAACGCGCCCGAGGGCATTCCCGTCACTCGCCGTGTCGCTGTTGAGCTGCGCCTTTACCTTCCTGCCGGCAATGCCCAGGCTGATGATTCGCTCGATGGACAGCAGAACGCCGAATATGCCCAGCGCAATGATGATGTAGCCCACGATGCCGCCCTGCTGGATGCGCTCCTGGAAGCTTGGCTGCCTTACCAGCAATCCGAGAATCTGACCGGAGGTCGGGTCAAGCCCGAATCGCACGAAATCATCGTCGGGTCCCGCGTTCAGCATGGCCGAAGTGCTGTTGGTAAATCGTCCCTGCTCCGGCTGGCGCTGCAGTTCGCTGACCGAATTGGTTTCGGGATCGTGCTCAAGATAGCGACCGTCGGCGACGACGTTGAACCCGCCTATCCGCACGACATCCTCGGTCAGGATGTCGCCGTTGGCTGCGATCAGTTCGAAATTCGGCAACCGCTTGACCTTGCCGAGCTCGGTGGCTTCGCGCTGCAGTTCAAACCACAGCCGCTCGATTTCCTCGATGGACGCGAGCTGGCTGCCGGAGCCCATCTTTGCCGCGAGGTCCGTGAGAAACTGCGAACGCTCGGGATATTCGATATTGGTGAGTGAGGCCTCGAACAGCCCGCGGGCGTCCCCTGCGACCTGCTGCAGCACTCCAAACAGTTCGCGCAGCGAACCCAGCCGCTCGTTCAATTGCTCCGTCACGTCGACAATCAGGAGCTCGTTTTCCTCGAATGTGGTCTCAAGCTGTGCGCTGCGGGCTTCCTCCGCGACCCTCTGGGCATTCGCGTCGTTCAGAAGCTGCTGCTGATTCGCCTGGTTCTGCTCGAACTCGCGCATCCGCTCCGCCTCTGCCGCGGCATCCCGCCCGCCGGCGTCCTCGACAATCTGAAGGAGTTCATCCAGGCTGCGAGCGTCGTCTTCCTGAGATTGGACCGGAGCGGCGAATGCCATCGCCAGGACCGCTGCCGGGAGGAAAAACATTCGGTCGATTTTCATTATCCTTCCTCCGGCGGAGCCATGGGCAGCAGCAGCAGAATGGGCGCCAACTGGTTGCGCGCCAAGGCAAGTCCCTGGCTGATTGCGTTGCGATATTCGTTGCCGAGCGACACCCACTGGCGGGAGCGTTGATCCCAGGCGCCGGACTCGGCGCCGTCGGGGGTCTGGTAGTAAAGCGCAACGCGCCCGATCTGCAGGATGGCGACTTCACGCGCCACGCCATCGATCTCCACCTCATCCGTATACGTGGAAATCGTGCGGGCATAATCGTTCTCGATCTGCCACGCCTCCATCACCACACGAAACTTCTCCGCTGCCGTCACATTGGCCGATTCCAGCAACTCCCTGTTTCGCTCCACCCGCTCTATGCGCTCCTCCAGCAGGAACGGCACATCCAGTTCGACGAACTGACCGAGACCGTCCACCATCCGCGTCAGCAGCGGAAGTATCTGGCGCTCGATCACCTGAACCTCGTCGATGGACGTCCTGAGGTTGGACAGCTCGGTTTCCTGATCCTCGATCTGCCGGTCCAGCAAGGTGTTGTAGACCTGCAGGCCCTCGACCTCCTTCAATACCGCGCGATACTCTTCGGCCAACGTCCGTGTTTGAGACACGATGTCGTCGATCTCGTCCTGCGACGCCTGCGCCTGCTGTATTCGAAGGGTCTCCGCTTCAATGAGCCGATCCACTCCCTGACCCACAGCCAACTCTGCCGCGAGAATCACGCCAAGCGCGCAGGTCAGCAACTCTGCGCTACGTTTCGCTCTCATGCCCACTCCTAAAATTCCCTGAATTCCCCATGTTAGGTACCGGACCGCATGGAATCCGTCTTGTTGAGTCTATTGCCGTCAATCCAGATTTTCACTGCCCGGGAGGCGTACGCATACCAACCCCTGTGGACTGCCGGTGCGTGCCCGATGGCGAAGGATAGCGTAAAACCGCGGACCGTTGCCACATGCAATGCATGCACCGGCCGCATTGACAATCAACTGCCTATGCCGGATGATCCGCAATCCTTAAACCAAGCCATGTGTTCTTGAACCACCGGCATGACCGCGACACGACAAGCCCTGCTCCTCCCCGCGCTGCTTTGCCGCCGCAGGTGCGGGTGTTTGGCGTAACGACGAAAACCGATACAAGCCCCGCACCCGAAAGGTTGCGGGGTTTTTTTTGTTGCCAGGATGGTCGGAAAAACTGAGAGGTCGCTGCAATGGAATTGTTTGAAGAATCGGACGCCCACCCGGAGGCGCTTGCCGGTGAGCGGATCGCCATCCTGGGCTACGGAAGCCAGGGGCGCGCGCACGCACTTAACCTGCGTGACTCCGGCTATGACGTGGCGGTGGGATTGCGCCCGGAAGGCGCCAGCTGGGCCAGGGCGGAAAACGACGGATTCGCGGTGCAAGGCTTCGAGGAGGCGGCCGATGGCGCAGGATTGGTCGCGTTCCTGACCCCCGACATGGTCCAGGCCCCGGTGTACGACAGGATCCTGCCGAAGATCCGCGAGAATGCGACGATACTGTTTGCGCATGGTTTCAACATCCACTACGCGCGTATCGCGCCCCGCGGAGATCTGGATGTCGTACTGATCGCCCCTAAGGGACCCGGGGATCTCGTCAGGCGGCAATACGAAGCCGGGCGCGGCGTACCCTGCCTGATGGCCGTGCACCAGGACGTGACGGGCCAGGCCCAGGCGCGTGCGCTGGCGTACGCGAACGGCCTGGGCGGAACCCGGGGTGGGGTGCTGACGACAACCTTTGCGGAGGAAACCGAAACGGACCTCTTCGGCGAGCAGGCCGTGCTGTGCGGCGGGCTCTCGGAACTGATCGTCCGCGGGTTCGAAACCCTCGTTGAAGCCGGTTACCAGCCCGAGGTGGCGTACTTCGAATGCATGCACGAGGTCAAGCTGATCGTCGACCTGCTGCACGAAGGCGGGCTGGCCAAGATGCACGAATTCGTCAGCGAAACGGCGAAGTACGGCGATCTGACCAGCGGGCCGAAGGTTGTGGACGAGCACACCACCGAAAAAATGCGCGGCGTGCTGAAGGAAATTCAGGATGGCACGTTCGCCCGCAACTGGGTTTCCGAATACGAGTCCGGACTCCCGGAGTACAACAGGTTGCTCCAGGCGGATCTGAACAGCAGGATAGAACGGGTCGGCGCCCAATTGCGGGGGCGCATGGCCTGGCTGAAGGAATGAGAAAGCAGGTGAACGCAATGAACGACAACCGGGTAGTCATCTTCGACACGACGTTGAGAGACGGCGAGCAGGCCCCTGGCTGCAGCATGACGCTCAACGAAAAGCTTCGCGTCGCCACCGCGCTGCGGGACCTGCGGGTGGATGTCATAGAAGCCGGCTTTCCGGCCGCGTCACCGGGCGACTTCAAGGCCGTGCAGACGATCGCCAGAACCATCGAAGGCCCGACCATCTGCGGTCTGGCGCGCTGCAATCCGACGGATATCAAGCGCGTCTGGGACGCGGTAAGGGATTCGGCGAATCCACGCATTCACGTGTTCGTGGCCACCAGCCGTATCCATAGGGAGCACAAGCTTCAGATGGCCAAGGCGGAAATCCTGAAGAGCGCCGTGGAATCGGTGGCGGACGCCAGGAGCTATTGCGACAACGTGGAGTTTTCTCCCGAGGACGCTTCGCGCACGGAACTGGAATACCTGGCGGAAGTGGTCGAGGCCGTGATCGAGGCCGGGGCCACCACCATCAACATTCCCGACACCGTGGGATATGCGGTGCCCGCTGAATTCGCGGAGGTCTTCGAATACCTGATCGCCAATGTCCGAGGTGTCGAAAACGTCCGCCTGAGTTCCCATTGCCACGATGACCTCGGCATGGCGGTCGCCAACAGCCTGGCCGCAGTGCGCGCCGGCGCCCGTCAGGTCGAGTGCACCATCAACGGGATCGGTGAGCGGGCCGGCAATTGTTCGCTGGAAGAAATCGTGATGGCGATCAAGACCCGCGAGAGCTACTTCGGGGTCTCGACTGGCGTCGATACAAGTCGCCTCTATCCCACGAGCCGAATCGTCGCGAACGTCACGGGCATGCACACGCCGCGCAACAAGGCAATCGTGGGTGAGAACGCCTTTGCCCACGAAGCCGGCATCCACCAGCATGGCATGCTGCGCCACCGGGCCACGTACGAGATCATGCGGCCTGAAACCGTCGGCCTGCCCCGTTCCAACCTCGTGTTGGGCAAGCACAGCGGCCGCCACGCGTTTCGCGATCACGTGGAACAACTGGGTTTCCACCTCGACGATATCGAACTGAATCGCTGTTTCGAAAGGTTCAAGCGCCTGGCGGACCGCAAGAAACACATGTACGACCGGGATATCGAAGCGATCATCATGAACGTGGACGTCGGCAAGGCGGGACCTTGGATGATCGACGAGCTGCATATCACCGCAGGCACCGGTTCGGTGGCCGCCGCGGCACTGAAACTTTCGCACGAGGATGGTCGGCAGCTTCGCCAGGGTGCCGATGGCGACGGACCCGTCGCGGCCGCCTTCAAGGCCCTGGAAGCGGCAACGGGGGTGGAACTGGACCTGAAGAACTTCGAGGTTCGCGGGGTGACCACCGGCGATGACGCGCAGGGTGAGGTCACCGTGACTGTCGAATATAATCAGCAGAGTTTTCGCGGTCATGCCGTCAGCACGGATATCGTCGAGTCTGCCGCGATCGCCTACCTTGAGGTGATCAACCGCATTCTGCGGCGACGGGATTCCGACGACCGGCGGCCCCGAAGGGTGATCGGTTTCGCCCAACCCTGAACCAGCGAGGAAGTTTCGCCATGCCCATGCAACCCAGCAGATACATCTGGCAAGACGGCCAAATGGTTCGCTGGGAAGACGCCAGGGTTCACGTGCTGACCCATGCGCTGCACTATGGCTCGTCGGTCTTCGAGGGCATCCGGGTCTATCGCGGTCCCAACGGTCCCGTGGGCCTCAGGCTCACCGACCATGTCAGGCGCATGTACGACTCCGCGAAGATCTACTATCTGGAAATCCCTTACGAACCCGGGCAGCTCGTCACGGCATGCAAGCAGGTCGTGATCCGCAACGGCCTCCACAATGGCGCGTACGTGCGACCGCTGGCATTCCGGGGATACGGCGAAATGGGGGTGGCCGGCGATCCGGACGCTCCCGCCGAATGCATCATCGCCGCGTGGGAATGGGGTTCCTACCTGGGAGAGGATGGAATCCACAGCGGCGTCGATGTCTGCATCTCTTCCTGGCAGCGGCCTAGCCCCAACACCATCCCGACCATGGCCAAGGCCGGCGGCAACTATCTGTCGAGCATTCTGGTCACCCTGGAGGCGCGCCGCCTCGGATTCGCGGAGGGTATCGCGCTCAACAGCGAAGGTTATGTCAGCGAGGGTGCGGGAGAGAACCTCTTTCTTGTGAACAAGGGCAAGCTCTACACGCCGCCCCTGTCAGCTTCGATTCTGGGCGGTCTCACGCGCGATCTGGTCATCACGCTGGCGGATTCCATCGGCCTGGATGTCATCGAGCAGAACATTCCCAGGGAAATGCTGTACATCGCCGATGAACTGTTCCTGACGGGAACGGCCGCAGAGATTACCCCGGTACGATCAGTCGACCGCATCACCATCGGCAACGGACGCAAGGGCACGGTCACCGACCGGCTGCAGGCACGGTTTTTCGGCCTGTTCGACGGTTCGACCCCAGACGAATGGGGTTGGCTGGAACCGGTGGAGGGCGAGGACGCCCAGTCGGCCGCACGGCCGAAAATCGCAGTTTGAACGGGAAGGACATGAACGCAAGGTCTTTGTTCGAGAAGGTCTGGGACCAGCATGTCGTGGTACCGGAATCGTCGGAAACTCCGGCGGTCCTGTACATCGACCTGCACCTGCTCCATGAGGTCACCAGCCCCCAGGCGTTCAGCGTGTTGCGCGATGGCGGGTTGAAGGTGCGCCGACCGGACCGAACCCTGGCCACCATGGATCATTCCACGCCGACACTGCCTGTGGGATCGTTGCAGGAACTGAAAATCGTCAGCGAACCCGCCGCTTACCAGCAGATTCAACAGATGGAACGCAACTGCGAGGACTTCGGTCTGGAGTTGCGTGGCATGGACAGCGACGAACGCGGAATCGTCCACGTCATCGGCCCCGAACTGGGCGCCACGCAGCCTGGGAAAACCATCGTCTGCGGGGACTCCCACACCAGTACCCACGGTGCGCTGGGCGCCCTGGCGTTCGGCATCGGCACCACCGAGGTGGCCCACGTGCTGGCGACCCAGTGCCTGCTGCAGCGCAAGCCGAAGACGTTTGCCATCAATCTGCGGGGCCGGTTGCCGTCGGGCGTGACGGCCAAGGACATCATCCTCGCCATCATCGGAGAGATCGGTGTGGACGGTGGCACCGGCCATGCGATCGAATACCGCGGCACGGCCGTGGCTTCGCTGACCATTGAAGAACGCATGACGATCTGCAACATGGCGATCGAGGGTGGCGCCAGAACCGGGATGTTCGCGCCGGATGACGCCACCTACGAGTATCTGGCGGGCCGTCCGCTCGCCCCGCAGGGCGCGGAGTGGGACGCGGCGCTTGATCGGTGGCGGCGCCTGCCCAGCGATGAGGATGCGCAATTCGACAAGGAGGTCTCCGTCGACGTCTCCGCGCTAAGGCCCATGGTCACGTTCGGCACGAATCCGGGCATGGTCATTCCGGTGGACGACGTGATTCCCTCCCCCGCCGGCTCTGACCCCGGCTTCGCCAAGGCACTGGACTACATGGAACTGGAACCCGGCCGCCCCCTGGCCGGCACGCCGGTCGATGTGGTTTTCATCGGCAGTTGCACCAATTCCCGGTTGAGCGACCTGAGGGCCGCCGCCCGCGTCATGGCTGGCCGAAAGGTCGCCGATGGCGTCCAGATGCTGGTCGTGCCGGGTTCCGCAAAGGTAAAGCGCGAGGCGGAGGCCGAGGGGCTTCCGGAAGTCTTCAAGGCGGCCGGAGCCCAGTGGCGCGAGCCCGGCTGCTCCATGTGCCTGGCCATGAACGGCGATTTCGTGCCGGCCGGCAAGCTCGCCGTGAGCACCAGCAACCGAAACTTCGAGGGCCGCCAGGGTAAGGGGGCCCGAACGGTATTGGCCAGCCCGCTGACCGCGGCGGCCTCCGCAGTCAGCGGCAAGATAAGCGATCCGCGGCCACTGGTTGGTTGAGCCATGGAACCGGTCGCTGAAATCAGATCGCGGACGGCGGTGTTGCCGCTGGAAGACATTGATACGGACCAGATCATTCCCGCGCGGTTCCTGAGAACCACCGTGCGAGAAGGGTTGGGCGAAAACCTGTTTGCGGACTGGCGTTACAACAGTGACGGTGGTGAAATTGCGGACTTCGTACTGAATCGACCGGAGTCACAGGGTGCGCGAATCCTGGTCGCCGGGCGCAATTTCGGCTGCGGCTCCTCCAGGGAGCACGCGCCCTGGGCGCTGCTGGACTATGGATTCCGGGCCGTCATCAGCACCGAAATCGCCGACATATTCCGCAACAACTCCCTCAAGAACGGCTTTCTTCCGGTGGTTGTCGACGCCGGCATCCATCGCTGGCTGCTGGACAATCCGGGTGTCGAGCTGACGCTGGATGTGGAGGCCCGGTCGCTGTCCCTCCCTGATGGACGCACCGCGGCATTCCCCCTGGACAGCTTTTCCCGCTACTGCCTGCTGAATGGCGTCGATCAGCTTGGTTTCCTGCTGAATCATTCCGATGCCATCTCGCGGTTCGAGAACCGCGCCCACGGCTGATGCATTCGGTCGTCTCGCTTCCGGGCGACGGAATCGGCCCGGAGGTCACGTCCCAGGGTATTCGCGTTTTGACCGCGGTATCCCGGCAGCTGGGTCTTGAAATCGACATCCAGGAGGCGTTGATCGGCGGCTCTGCCCTGGACCGGCTTGGAACCCCGCTGCCCGAAGCGACCCTGGAGGGTTGCAAGGGTGCGGATGCCATCTTGCTGGGCGCGGTCGGTGGCGAGCAGTGGGCCGATGTCGAGGTTGAACGACGACCGGAACAGGGGCTTCTGGGACTGCGCAAGGCGTTGGGACTGTATGCCAACCTGCGCCCGGTTACCGTCGAGCCGGCACTGGCCGACGCATCCCCGTTACGGTTGGAACGCCTCCAGGGCGTCGACCTGCTGGTGGTTCGCGAACTCACGGGCGGCATCTATTTCGGGACTCGGGGGTGGACCGACACGCAGGCATTCGACACCTGCGAGTATACGGTCGAGGAAATCCGCCGAATCGCCCGGCTGGCCGGGAACCTGGCCAGACAGCGGCGAAGCCGGGTCACGTCGGTCGACAAGGCGAACGTTCTGGACACCTCAAGGCTCTGGCGGGAGACGGTTTCGGACATATTCGCCAGCGAATTTGCCGATATTGAACTGGAGCACATCTATATAGACGCGGCCGCCATGTACCTGTTGAGCCGACCCGCGGATTTCGACGTCATCCTTACGGACAACATGTTCGGAGATATCCTTAGCGACGAGGCTTCCATGCTCGCAGGTTCACTCGGGCTGCTGCCGTCGGCATCACTGAGTGACGGCGGGCCGGGCCTGTACGAGCCCATTCACGGCTCAGCGCCGGACATCGCCGGCAAGGGAGTCGCCAACCCCTGCGGCGCCATCCTCAGCGTCGCCATGATGCTGCGCCATTCCCTGGGCCTTGAGGCGGCCGCTAACGCCGTGGAAGCGGCCGTGTTCGACACGCTCCGGGCGGGGCTGCGCACTCGCGACCTGGTCAATGGCCAACAGGGGTGTCGGGCTGTCGACACCGAGGAGTTCGGAGACGCGGTGCTCGACCGCCTGAAAGTTTCCACAGGCCAACGCTGAAACAGGCCGCCCGCAGGTCAGAGCTGAATCCAACTGAGACCGGGGTCCATACGGTTTGGTGCATTGTTCGGCATAATCCGAAGTCAGGAAATTTTCCTGAAATTGATCCTGGGATGGGTGTTGAATGCCGAATCAATGTATTATCATGTTAATACGTTAATCGACTGTTGCAGCGATGAAGGCCCACCGAAAGATGAACTCAGGGCAGCAGGCCCGCGCCCGCGACGGCTTGTATCGCGCCATCCTGGCGCTGCGAACGGAACGGGAGTGCGAAAAATTCTTTTCCGACCTCTGTACGCCAGCGGAACTGGAGGCACTGGTTGACCGGTGGGCCGTGGTTGCGCATCTGGCGAACGGCCTGCCCTATCGAAAGATCCATGATCTGACCGGCGTATCGGTGACCACGATCGGGCGCGTGGCCCGTTTCCTAACAGCAGGGAATGACGGCTACCGGACCGTTCTGAAGCGGCTGCGCCACACTGACGCGACGATGCCGTGAACCATGGTCCCCGCAATCGGAATTCACCGCCGATTGCCGAAACAACTACCCGTTGCGGAAACCCCAAATGATGGAACAACCTCGAATCAAGATCGCGGTGCAGAAGTCCGGTCGGCTGACGGATCACTCCATGGAACTGCTCGCCCGCTGTGGATTGAGTTACTCTCGGGGGCGGGACCAATTGATCTGTTATGGCGAAAACATGCCGATGGACGTGCTCCTGGTTCGGGACGACGATATTCCCGGCCTGGTGCAGGAAGATGTCTGTGACCTCGGCATCGTCGGCTTGAACGTCATCGAGGAGGCTCGCCTGGATCTGAGCAGCCAGGGCATCGACAAGCTGTTCAACCGCGTCCGCCTGCTGGACTTCGGTCATTGCAGGCTTTCCTTCGGTGTTCCCGTCGAAGAGGCCTACGAAGGGCCCAGGTCGTTGACCGACAGGCGGATTGCGACCAGCTATCCGCGGATTGTCCGGGAGTACCTTGATCGTCACCGCGTACCGGGTACTGTCGTGACGTTTTCCGGCGCCGTCGAACTCGCTCCCCGGCTGGGAAAGGCCGACGTGATTTGCGACCTGGTCTCGACCGGCGCGACGCTCAAGGCCCATAGCCTCTACGAAGCCGAAACCATCCTGGAGAGCCGCGCCGCGATCATTCAAACGCCCATTGAATTGCACCCGGAAAAAAACGCTTGGATTCAGAGGCTTTTGCAGCGTGTTGAAGGTGTTTTGCAAGTGCGTGAAAGCAAGTACATCATGCTGCACTCACCGCGCAGCGCGTTGGCGCAAGTCAGGGAATTGCTGCCCGGAAGCGAGTCGCCCACCATCATTCCGCTGGAAGGCCGCGACGACAAGGTGGCGGTCCATGCGGTCTGCCGCGAAAACATCTTCTGGGAAACGCTGGAGGATTTGAAGGAGGTCGGCGCCAGTGCCATCCTCGTCATCCCTGTGGAAAAGATGCTGGTTTGAAGTCCAATGAAGCGATTCACCTGGCAGGATCTCACTACCTCGGAACAGGACAACCTGTTGCGGCGTCCTTCGTTCGCAACCGTTGGTGGTCTTCGCGGAGAGGTCGCGGATATCCTGAGCCAGGTTCGTGCCGAGGGGGACGCGGCGCTGCTCCGGCTGACACGCGAACTCGACGATGTTGAAGTCTCGAACCTGTTGGTTGCACCGCGGGAATTCAGGGAAGCCGAATCCTCGCTGCGAGAGGATGAGAGGGCTGCCATCCGAAAGGCGGCAGACAACATTTCAGCCTTTCACCGCGCCCAATTGCCACGACCGCTGTCGGTCGAGACCACACCGGGCGTCGTCTGCGAGAGGCTGGTTCGCCCCATCGAACGCGTCGGTCTGTATGTTCCCGCCGGCAGTGCCCCCCTCCCCTCCACAGCCCTCATGCTTGGCGTACCATCAGGCCTTGCGGGGTGTGCGACGCGCGTGCTGGCGAGCCCGCCCCGTAGCGACGGGCGGGTGGACCCGGCGGTGCTATACGCTGCCGGAGTCTGCGGAATTTCCACCGTGGTCCGCGTCGGCGGCGCACAAGCCATCGGCGCCATGGCCTATGGCACGGACAGCGTGCCCAAGGTCGACAAGGTGTTTGGGCCGGGGAATGCCTGGGTGACGGAAGCCAAGGAACAGGTCGCCGCGGACTCCAGGGGCGCCGCGAGGGATTTGCCCGCGGGACCCTCGGAAGTCCTGGTAATCGCGGACGGCAATGCCGAACCCGTCTTCGTGGCGGCCGACCTGTTGTCGCAGGCCGAGCATGGCATTGACTCCCAGGTCATGCTGCTGAGCACCAGTGATCGGCTGATCGGCCGGGTGCAGGCTGAAATCGAGTCGCAAACGCGCCCACTCGGCCGGCGTGAGATCGTTCGCCAGTCATTGGCGCATTCGCGAGCCATTCTGGTACCGGACCTCGCCACGGCGGTAGATATCACCAATCGCTACGCGCCGGAACACCTGATCCTGCAGATCGAGAGTCCCAGGCGGATTCTGGACCGGATCGTTGCCGCGGGCTCCGTATTTCTCGGCCCATGGGCGCCTGAAACAGTCGGCGACTATTGCAGCGGAACAAACCATGTCCTGCCCACCTACGGGTCCGCAAGGGCCTGCTCCGGGCTTGGGGTGACCGATTTCCTGCGTTCCATGACGGTTCAAACGCTGACAAGGGACGGGTTGCGGGCCGTGGGCCCCATAGCCGAACAGCTCGCCGCGCTGGAAGGGCTGGATGCGCACGGGCAAGCGGTACGCAAGCGGCTCGAGTGGCCGGCATGACCGATACGCCTCGCCCTGACATCCTGGAACTGGCTCGACCGGACCTGAGATCGTTGATTCCCTACACGCCCGGACGTTACGAGCCAGGCAGCCTTCGCCTGAACGCCAACGAGTCCCCTTACCGGGCACCCGGCGACGCGACCACGCGCGGACTGAACCGCTATCCGCCCCCGCGTCCCGACGCCCTGCAGGCCCGACTGGCCAGGCAGTACGGCGTGGCGCGCGAAGAACTCCTGGTAACCCGCGGCAGCAGTGAGGCCATTGATGTGCTCATACGGGCGTTCTGTGCGGCGCGCCGGGACTCGGTGATCATCTGCCCGCCGACATTCGACATGTATCGGCTGTATGCCGGCATCCAGGGTGCCAGCCTGATTCAGGTGCCGCTGCTCCGTGACGACGATCCCTCCCGGGATTTCTCACTGGATGTCGCCAGCGTCGTGGCGGCGCTGAATGACCGCTCCAAGTTGATTTTCCTCTGTTCGCCGAACAATCCCACCGGCACCTCCATGGATCCGGACGATGTGGAATCGATCTGCCGGGCGGCGCGGGGCCGTGCCCTCGTGGTCATTGACGAGGCCTACATGGAGTTCTCCTCCGGGCCGGATTTCGAAGCCCTGCGGCGACGCTACGACGTGGTACGACTCAGGACGCTTTCAAAGTTCGTATCCCTGGCCGGCGTTCGCTGCGGAGCCCTGATCGCATCGCCCCGGTTGATCCGTTTTCTCGGCAACGTGCTGCCGCCCTACACCTTTCCCACACCGTCCTTTGAACTCGTTCTGGAATCGCTGTCGACGAGCGCCCTCGGGGTGTCCGAAGACCGGATCACGGAAGTGCGCAGGGAACGCGCCAGGTTGTCCGAGTCGCTCTCGGCGGTGCCGGCGATCTCCACGGTTTGGCCGAGTGACGGCAACTTTCTCCTTGTCGAGACCCGCGATGCGAAGCATTTTGCGGAATCCGCGCGGCGGGCGGGCATCCTGGTCCGAACGTTCGCCGGTCAGGCGGGCCTCGGGAATTGCGTTCGGATCACTGTGGGCCTTCCGCATCAGAATGACCGGCTGTTGGCGGCCATCGCCAGAATGGATCCGGACTCCGGCACCGAGGCACGCGAAAATGCGTAAGGTCTTGTTTCTCGACCGGGATGGCACGCTCGTGGTCGAGCCGGAGGACAAGCAGGTCGATGCCATCGACAAGGTGCGGTTGATGCCCGGCGTCATCCCGTCATTACTGAGGGCCAGCGCGGCCGGTTTCGAATTCGTGATCGTCAGCAACCAGGATGGCTTGGGTACGCCCGGTTTTCCGACTGATAAATTTGAATCAACTCAAGAATACATACGTAACCTTTTCTTGTCGCAAGGAATATGCTTCTCAAAAGAGTTCTACTGTCCGCATTTTGAAGACGACGGATGTCGTTGTCGGAAGCCCGGGGCCGGGCTGCTGGCCGAATTTCTGGCCACCAACGAACTTGATCGGTCTCGCTCGGCGGTCATAGGCGACCGGGACACGGACCTGGAGTTGGCAGCCAATCTGGGACTCAGGGGATTCAGGGTTGCCGAAAACGGCGCGGAGGAGGAAAGCTGGGATGGGATCATCCGCCTTCTGCTGGACGATCCCCGCCGTGCGGACGTCGTCCGCAAGACCCGGGAAACGTCCATCCAGGTCAGCGTGGACCTGGACCGGGAAGCGGACGCGGACGTGCAAACCGGCATCGGGTTCTTCGATCACATGCTGGAGCAGCTCGGCAAGCATGGCGGGTTTGCCCTGCGGGTCCGCTGCGTCGGGGACCTGGAAGTGGACGAACACCACACCGTCGAAGATGTGGCGCTGACGCTGGGAGACGCCTTGAGACAGGCTCTTGGAAGCAAGATCGGAATACTCCGCTACGGTTTCCTGTTGCCCATGGACGAGTCCCAGGCGCGAGTCGCCGTGGACCTGGGCGGCCGCCCATACGCCGTCTTCCGAGGGACGTTTCCGCGCGACTCCGTGGGCGGATTGCCCACTGAACTGGTCCCCCACTTCTTTCGGTCCCTGGCCGAAAAACTCGGTGCCGCGATTCACATCGACGTTGAGGGCGAGAACGCGCACCACATGGTGGAGGCATGTTTCAAGGGCGTCGCCCGCAGCCTCAGACAGGCGATTCGGCAGGAGGGCGCCACACTGCCCACCACGAAGGGGGTATTGTGAAGCCGACACCGGTCATCATCGCCAGCGGTGGCGCGAATCTGGCATCCCTGCGGTTCGCGCTGGGGCGCCTGGGTTGCGACGCTCCTGTCACGGAAGATCCCGGACTCATCCAGAACGCCAGCCATGTCATGCTTCCGGGGGTCGGCGCGGCTCGGGATGCCATGGAACGACTTCGCGCCGCGGATCTGGTGGATGTCATTCGGGGGCTGCGGCAACCCGTGCTGGGCATCTGCCTGGGCATGCAATTGCTCTATACGCGTTCGGAGGAAGACGATGCGGAATGCCTTGGAATCATTCCCGGACAGGCGCGCCGTTTTTCCCGCAGCGCTCGCCTTCCGGTTCCCCAGATGGGCTGGAACGCGGTTCACAGGGTGGCGGACACGCCCCTGCTTGCCGGCTTGCAGGACGGTGGCTACGCCTACTTCATTCACAGCTACGCGGTTCCCCAGGGCGCCTATACCTGCGGCGTGGCCGACTACGGCGGCCCCTTCTCGGCCATGGTCCAACAGGACAATTTCTTCGCGACACAGTTCCACCCCGAGCGGTCAGCCCGTTTCGGGGCGGCAATACTCGCGAATTTCCTGAAGGTCTAGCGGTTCATCCGGTCATGGTCCTGCTACCCGCCATCGATATTCGCGACGGTCGCTGCGTACGACTGCTGAAGGGTGATTTTGACCAGGAAACCCGTTACCCGGTCAATCCGGTTGAATTGGCGCAACGTTACGCGGATCTGGGCGCCGCATGGCTTCACGTGGTGGATCTCGACGGCGCCTCGGCGGGGGCGCCCAGGAACCTCAAGATCGTACGGAAAATGGCGCGTGACGCCGATATCGGGATCCAGCTGGGCGGCGGCGTACGCTCGCGGCACGATCTTGAACGCGCCCTGGAAGTGGCCGACCGGGTGGTCATCGGGAGTCTTGCCGTCGATGCATCCGAGCGGGTCATCGACTGGTTGCGGGAGTTCGGTGCGGAGCGCCTGGCATTGGCGCTGGACGTACGCGTGGATGAAGACGATATGCCCCGAGTGGCAACACACGGCTGGACCAGGGATTCAGCCGAGACGCTCTGGAGCGCCCTGGCGGCCTACTCGGACAGCAGCCTCCGTCACGTACTGTGCACGGACGTGGAGCGGGACGGCGCCTTGCAAGGGCCCAATCTCAGATTGTATGCGGCCTGCAGGCATCAGTTTCCCAACATCAGCTTTCAGGCGTCCGGTGGCGTGCGCGACAGCCGCGACCTGAGCGATCTGGCGACCACCGGCGTGGCCTACGCGATTTCCGGCAAGGCGCTGCTGGAAGGGCGGATTTCGGACGAGGAGATACGGTCGTTCTTGCCAAGCGGATAATCCCCTGTCTGGACGTCAGGGACGGCGTGGTCGTCAAGGGCGTACAGTTTCGCAACCATCGAGTGATGGGCGACATCATCGATCTTGCGTCGCGGTACCGGGACGAGGGTGCGGATGAACTCGTGTTCTATGACATCACCGCGAGCCCGGATGGACGGACCGTGGATCGAAACTGGGTCAATCGGGTCGCCGCCGTGCTCGACATCCCCTTCTGCGTCGCCGGCGGCATACGAAACCTGGCCGACGCAGAAACCGTGCTGAACCTGGGCGCCGACAAGATTTCCATCAATTCGCCGGCGTTGGAGAATCCCGGTCTGATCGAAGTCCTGGCGCGCCGGTTCGGCTCCCAGTGTGTGGTGGTCGGCGTGGACAGTCTGGCGGTCGAACCCGCCGGAGATTCTGGTGGGAAGGCCAGGTCCAAAAGCGGTTCACGCGGCAAGGCCGGCTCCAAAAACGGTGCACGCGGCAAGGCCAGCTCCACGAGCGATTCCCGCAATGAAAACGGGCCCGAACCGGGCTCTGGTCAGCGGGCGGAGCCGGTCTACGTCGTGTACCAGTTTACGGGAGACCCCGACCGCAGCCGCGCCAGCGGCCGCCGCACACTGGAGTGGATATCCGAAGCGCAAGATCGGGGAGCCGGTGAAATTGTCCTCAACTGCATGAACCAGGACGGTGTCCGGAATGGCTATGACATCGACCAGTTGGCTTGCATTCGCGACGTTTGCCAAGTGCCCCTGATCGCTTCGGGCGGGGCAGGCGCCATGGAACATTTCAAGGCGGTCTTCGAACGCGCCGACGTTGACGGCGCGCTGGCGGCCAGTGTCTTCCACACTGCCGCGATTCCCATACCCGATTTGAAGCGATACCTGATCGACGCGGCGATTCCCATGCGACCGCCGGAGGAGGAATGAACGTGGGCGCAATCGATTTCCTCGACACGCTGGAACAAGTCATTCAGGAACGGCTGGACGATCCCCGACCGGATAGCTATACCGCCCGCCTCGCGGAAGGCGGCGAACTGAGGGCGGCCAAGAAACTGGCCGAAGAAGCCGCGGAGGTTACCCTGGCGGCCGTGGCGGAATCGCCGCAACGACTGACCGAGGAGGCGGCCGACCTGCTCTACCATTTGCTGGTTTTGCTCAGAATGCGGGGGTTGTCGCTGCAATCCGTGGTGTCGGAACTGGAAGGACGCCATCGACCCACCGCATGAATGGCGCCATTTTCGTCACTCGTGATGAGTGGTACATGTGCTGCGTTGGATAGCCAACTACGTCGCAGTAATCCAAGAAGGCCATTCCCCTCGCTATTTCTGTTCCACCAAGCATTCCAATCGCTCGAGCCAGTTTCGGAAGTGCGGGCACTCGCCCCGTATCTTCTGCAAACCGATCTCAAGTGCGGCAAGACATCCCATGATTGGCTTTTGGTATCCCGGAATATGCTTCGCGATTCGAACCGATGGAGCTGATTCGGTTGAATCGTTGATCTCTTCGGGTGTTTCGAAACGATCCCGGATCGCTTGGAGTGACTCCGCAACCTCCGGCTGCCCGATACCAACTGCGAACGCCGCGCAATCGCTGAACAACATGGCCTCATATTCGTGCATCGCAACGTAAGGGACAAACCGACGGCTGTCGAAGCCCGTTCCCATCGTATTGAGGACGTCGGCTGCAACATGTTTCTCGATTGTGAGCGATTTTTCGGTAAACTCGACGCTCAAGGCAAGTGCGCGTCCCGGCCATGCACCAGAGCCTGACTGCGGCATGCCGTAGTCTCGGTCCAGCTTGGAGAACGACCGCCGAATTCGTTTTTCTCCCATAACTCACCGAGGCTGTAGTCCTTCAGCCAGGCCTTCAAGTCTTTCGGGTTCAGCCGGCTTAGCTGCGTCGCGCCGTTGGCGCGCTCCGCAACAAGTACATCCTCCGGCTCGAAATGATCCAGCAGAATCGGAGATTGGGTTGCCATGATTATTTGCGAGGTCTCGGACGTCTGCTTCACCATCGACGCCAAAAGCGTGATGGCATACGGGTGCAGGCCGAGTTCGGGTTCGTCCAGCAGAATGAGTGATGGCCGCAGCGATGTGGGTTGCAGAAGCAACGTTGCCAGCGCAATAAACCGAAGAGTGCCATCGGAAAGCGAATGCGAATTGAAATAGGCATCCGACCTTCGATGGGACCATTCCAGTCGGATTGTTTCTTTGTTCAGCTCCAGCGGCTCAAGCGCAAAGTCTTCGAAAAACGGAGCGGCCAGACGCACTATGTTTTTGATCTGGTTGTATTCCTGCCCGTATCGTTGTTTCAGCAAGTACAAAGCCGCTGCCAGATTGGACCCATCCTCCCGCAATCCGCGATTGTCGTGCACTTCGCAAGTCTTGTGCAGTGGGGAAGCAGGGCCCGTGTCGTGAAAATGGAAGACGCGCCAGCCGAGCATTTTTTTCCGCAGCTGATCTCTATTTTGGTCCGTGCCGTGTTCCGCAATGGCATGAACTTCGATCTGGTCCGATAGTGGCATGGGATGCCCGGCAACCACGCAGGTCAGCAAATCCCTATTGTCTGGCCTAAGCAGTATGCTGTAATTGAAAAGCCCGTTTGAATACTCGGGTCCAAACTGCACTGAAAAAGCGATTTGGTCAGTATGTTTTGACCCGAAATGCAGCAGACTTTCGGCCCCGCCAACGCGACGAACATAATTCGGCAGCCATTCTCGCCCGCGTTCTGGGCTGTTGGCCGTTACACGAAGTAGATCGAACGCGTCCAGGAAGTTCGACTTGCCCGATCCGTTGGCTCCGATCAAGACGTTGACCGGCCGCAAGTCCAGTTTCGTTATCTCAGCGATACTTCGAAACCCCTCAATGGATATCTTGCGCAACGCAGTCATGTCCATGTCCTTGATTTCGCACTACTTCGAATGACGCACCATCTCTTGGTCAAATCACCACCTCGTCAGCCGGCTCCCGCAGATTGTACCGGGAGCTCATCACCTGTCCGTAGGCCCCCGCATTGGCGATGAGCAAGACATCACCCTCCCGCGTTTCCGGCAGGAGTCGGTCGGAACCCAGCCGGTCACCAGTCTCGCAAACCGGCCCGACGATGTTGACGATTTCGGTCCCGGGTTCGCCCAGTCTAGAGAGGTTCACGATTTCATGGTAGGCCCCGTACAGTGCGGGCCGCAGCAGGCTGTTCATTCCCGTCCCCACGCCCGCGTATCGAACAGCGCCCTTGCCCTTGGTCTGGGTGACACAGGTCACGAGCGCACCGGCCGCAGCGACGATGAATCGCCCGGGTTCGAGCCACAATTCCAGTTCAGGCGCTTTTTGCTTGACGCGGTCGATAGCCGTGTCGAGCTCGGCCATGTCCAACGGCGTTTCTCCCGGTTTTTCGGGGATTCCCAGACCGCCGCCCAGATCGGCGTAGCGGACATTCGGAAAAATATCCAGCAAGCCCGCGAGGCATTGCCCCACCTGTTCCCAGTTGTAGGGGTTGAAAATGCCGCTGCCGGTATGGGCGTGGAGGCCTACGACACGCGTCCGAGCCGTCTCGATCAGGTTGGCGAACTCCTCCAGTTCGTCCAGCGGGATACCGAATTTCGAAAGCGAACCTGCGGTGCGAACGTGCTCATGGTGCCCTCTTCCCACCCCCGGATCGATACGAACGAAAATCTCCCGGGCCTGAAACGCCTCCGGCCAATGCCGTATCGGGTGAACGTTGTCCAACGTGACCCGGACGCCCTGCTCAAAGGCCCACTCGTATTCGTCCCTGGGTGCGAAGTTGGGCGTGAAGAGGATGCGTCGGGGATCGATTCCCGGGAGCGTCTCGAACACACGGCGGATTTCGCCCGGTGACACGCATTCGAAATTTCCGCCGTGCCTGTCCACCGTCCGAAGGACTTCCGGATTCGCATTGGCCTTCACCGAATAGAACACCTTGTCCACCGATTCAAGCGCCAATAGTGACGACATCGACTCGGCGACGCTGTCCAGATGATAGACATAGGCTGAACCACGTTCCCGCGCGGTCCGGATGAGAAGGTCCCGCTGCAACTCCCACCACGGCGTCCGCACGGTTTCGATTGCACCCTCCCGTGCCCGGAGTTGCTCCCAGGTCGGCCCGAACACGCGACCTTCACGAAATCTGGCCACCAGCAGTGAATGAAGGCGTTTCAGCAGTCGGAATGCGTTGTCGCCATCCACGACAAACGTCAGGTTGAGATCGTTCGCCGCTTGCGTGAGCAGGTGGACCTTCTGCTCCTCGAACGCCTCCATGACGGGACTGAGTTCATGCAGGATGGTTCGTATGCGCCGGCCCACCAGCGTGATCGCCGCACAGTCGCGAATCACGCTCACCCGGCAAAAACGACCCAGGTCCGCCGCCAGCGCATCGACCGCGGCGGAATCCGTATGGTTGGCGACGGGGTCGATGGAAACCGTGACATTGCTCTCGGAGGTGGAAATCAGGTCCACCGACAGGCGGTGACTGCGGAAGCAGTCGAATGCGTCCGCCAGAAATCCCACCTGGTGCCACATTTCCATGGACTCCATCGAAACCAGCGTGATTCCCTGGCGTCTGGAGATGGCCTTGATCTGGGGCGTATCGTCACCCGGTGAATCGGATACGACAGTGCCTTCCCATCGTGGGTGGCCGGTTATCCTGAGAAACAATGGAATGCCGGCCGCACGAACGGGAGTGATGCTTCTGGGATGGAGCACGCTACCCCCCGCCGAGGCGATCTCCTGCGCTTCGCTATAGGTGAGTTCCCGAAGCAGGCGCGCCGACGGCAAGGCGTTCGGATCGGCGCTGAAAAAACCCGGCACGTCGCTCCAGATTTCCAGTCGGCGCGACTGCAACTTTGCGGCGAGATAGGCACCCGACGTATCCGATCCGCCACGCCCGAACAGCACTGTGTCGCCGCGTGAATTGCACCCGATGAACCCCTGGGTGACGATGAATCCATCGACCGCTTCAAGCTCCCGTTGAAGGTCCCGGTCCGCGGCGTGACCGCAGGCCGCCGAAAGGTACTGCGCCCTTTCGGACAGGTTTGGACGTTCCGTGCTCTTGAGCAGCGTTCGGGCATCCCACCACCGCGCGGGCAGCCCCCTGCCTCGAAGGAACTGCGCGCCCAGCGATGTGGCGGCCAACTCGCCGGTCGCCATGACCCTTGCATGTACGCCCGGACTCACCTCGCCCAGCAGGCGCACGCCGTCGACAAGCCGGGACAGCGCGACAAACTGATCATCCAGGATGCCTGGGTCCACGTTCAGCTGGTTGGCCAGTTTTTCGTGGACGCTGCGGATGTCGGTGAGTATCGGCTCCGGATCGCCCTTGACCGCGGCCTCGAGCAATTCCTCCAACCGGTCGGACACGCCCGCCAGCGCCGAATGCACCACCACGGGCGTGATCCCCGAATCGAGCCTTGCCTTCAGCAACCCCGCGATTCGGCTCCAGTTCTGCGCGGTGGAAACACTTCGCCCCCCGAACTTCATCACCACGAAGGGTGAGTCGGGAAAGGGGGATTCAACGGATTCGAAGTCCGCCTGTGTGTCTGTCTGGTCGCTCATGGAGCTGCTCCATGCAAAAGAAAACCCGCCGGGACAATCCACAGCGGGTTCTATTGGTGAAAATCGTCTGTCTGTTGCTAGACCATTGGTTCAGCCAACCCGCTGACAGCGCGTTTACCGCCTGTCATCTTCATGGTTGCGCTGCCTCTGGTCGTTGACATGGCGCGCAACATATAGCCAATGAAGGTACAGGTCAAGAAAGCATGTTGGTGACTGAACCGGGGCGCGTCAACACTGCGTCAACGCTATTCGATATGGCGCTGCTGGCCCTGGCTCGGATCTGTCACCGCCCCCAGCGATGCGGAGCTGACCAGCTTCGCGTACTTGGCCAGCAATCCGCGGGTGGCATTCGGCTGACGAGGTTTCCAGTCTCCGAGGCGGCCCCGGAGTACTTCCTCGGGAATTTCCAGATCGATCTTCTTGGTTTCAGCGTTTATCGAGATACGATCGCCGTCATGCACCACCGCCAGAGGCCCACCCACCGCGGCTTCGGGCGCCACGTGTCCGACCACGAATCCATGGCTTCCGCCGGAGAATCGCCCATCGGTGATCAGGGCCACCTTGTCGCCCAGTCCCTTGCCGATGATGGCGCCGGTGGGACTGAGCATCTCCCGCATGCCCGGGCCGCCCTTCGGCCCCTCGTACCGAATCACCACAACATCGCCTGCCTGGACCACACCATCCAGAATGGCTCGAAGCGCATCCTCCTCGGACTCGAATACGCGCGCCGGCCCGCTGAATTCGGTGCCTTCCTTGCCCGAAATCTTTGCCACAGCGCCATCGGGCGCCAGGTTGCCGTAGAGGATTGCCAGATGACTATCGGACTTGATGGGATTCGAAAGCGGTCGGACGATGGCCTGCCCTTCCGGGTACGGTGGTACGTCCGCTAGATTCTCCGCCAACGTGCGGCCGGTCACCGTCAGGCAGCCGCCGTGCAACAGGCCGGCATCAAGCAGCGTCTTCATCAGCGGCTGAATACCGCCGATCCGGATCAGTTCGGACATCATGTGCCGACCGCTGGGGCGCAGGTCGGCCAAAACCGGCACACGCTCGCCAAGCCGGGTGAAATCGTTGAGCGTCAGGTCCACCCGGGCATCGTGCGCAACGGCCAGCAAGTGGAGCACGGCGTTGGTGGACCCGCCCAGTGCGATCACCGTGGTGATGGCGTTTTCGAATGCTTCCTTGCTGAGGATGTCCGCCGGCGTGATGCCACGTTCAAGAAGCCGCAACACGGCTTTTCCCGCCTGCCGGCAATCTACCCGCTTGGCATCGGAGACGGCTTCCTGCGCGGAGCTGTTGGCCAGACTCATGCCCATGGCCTCGATCGCCGAGGCCATGGTATTGGCGGTATACATCCCGGCACACGAACCGGGACCCGGTATGGCCGTGGATTCGACCTCGTGCAGTTCGGCCTCGCTGAGCGTTCCGGCCGCCACGCCGCCCACCGCCTCAAAGACGGAAATCACGTCGCGATGTTTCGGGCCAGGCTGGATCGTGCCGCCATAGACGAACACCGAAGGCCGGTTCAGCCTCGCCAGGGCCATGACGCAAGCGGGCATGTTCTTGTCGCAACCGCCAATGGCCACAAGCCCGTCGAACCCTTCGGCGGCCGCGACCGCCTCGATGGAATCGGCAATGACCTCCCTCGAAACCAGCGAGTAGCGCATCCCCTGGGTGCCCATGGAAATCCCGTCGGATACGGTGATCGTGTTGAAGATGACGCTCTTTCCGCCAGCCTCGTCCGCGCCGGCGCCAGCCTGTTCCGCCAACCCGTCGATATGCATGTTGCACGGCGTCACCATGCTCCACGTGGAAGCGATACCCACCTGCGGTTTGGAGAAATCCTCGTCCTTGAAGCCGACGGCGCGCAACATGGCCCTGCTCGGCGCCTGCTCCAGGCCGTCGACAACCACGCGTGAATGCCGTCTGGGGTCCACTTCGCCGCGTTCGTGCGGCGTCTTTGCTGCCATGCCCGCTTCCCTGCCAGAATCAATGGGGGTCCGGGCCTGTCAACACCAGCCGGCATGAAACATCAGCCGGTATGGCGTTGACAGTCCCTTGAGTGGTCGGGGCGACTGGATTTGAACCAGCGACCTCTTGCGCCCCATGCAAGTGCGCTACCAGGCTGCGCCACACCCCGACCGGTGCCCGCTACACCGAGCGGCCCGGCGCTGCTCCTGCTTGCGCCCGATCCGCCAAAGGTTCGCCGACCAAACGCAATTTTAGCGAATTCGCCGCCAAGTGGGATACCCCCGGATTGGTAAAAGTGCAAACAAGCCTTTCGTTGGTCCAAGGGCTGGGCTCACTGTCCGTATCGACGTTGGCGTGCCTGCGAAGCTGGGTGTTGTATACAGACCCTAATTCGTAGCGCCGTTGTCGCCCACGCAATCGTTGTTGAGATCGAGCCACTGCGCGGCGTCGAGCGGGAACGCGTCTTCGACGTCGGCGACGCCGTCGCCGTCGTCATCGTCGTCGCGGAAATTGTCGACACCGTCCCCGTCGGTGTCCCCGCCGATGTTGGCCAGGTGCACCCGTCCGTCCGCCGCGCCGTCCGCCGCATCCAGCGCGGCCACGTCCCGGCGCGACAGCAGGTAGTACGTCCCCGGCGCCGTGCGCGTGCGAACGAGCAGGTCCGACTCCCCGTCGCCGTCCACGTCCGTGTCCGTCCAGGCGGCCGCCCCGAATCCCTCCCCGGGCTCGGCGCCGCCCAACCGGTAAGCGCCCGGCAGGCCGCCGAGGGTTCGCCCGTCGAGCGCGCCTCCCGTCGACCACACGGACGACGCCGGAGTCAAATACACCGCACCCGCGCCGCAACCGCCCGGCGCCGTCCCGGCGCCCAATACCAGCCACGGCCCGGCCGCGCCCCGGGCGCCGCCGACCGACGCCCCTTCCAGCCCGATTTCCGCCGCGCCCCACACATCGGACAACCGGTCCACCCGGATGTCCCCGTCGAGTTCGCCGTCCGCCAAATCCAGCGCCGCAAAGGCGCCACCGGAGATCAAACGCGCGGGCGACGCCTCCCCGCCCGACACCGCAAAGTCCGCCGCACCGTCCCCGTCCACGTCACCGAGCGCCTCCAGCCGCCCCCCCAGGCCCGCATCCCGGTCCGACCCCGAACGAAAACGGCTCAGACCCTCGTGACCCGCCGCCACCGTCAGCGACACCACCCCGTCCGCCGTACCGTCCGCCGCGTCCAACTCGCCGACCCGGGCACCGGAAACCAAGTACGCGGCACCCTCGACCGACCCCCCAAAGGGATTCAACGACGGACTGCCCAACAACAACTCCGCCACCCCGTCGCCGTCCACATCGCCCACCGACACCGCGCTCCCGACACCGCCCGGACCGCCGTCGCCGGTCAATCCGCCGAACTGACCCTTGAACACGTACGAGTTCGCCCCCCAACCGAACTGACCAACCCGCAACACCCCGTCCTCCGCGCCGTCCCCGGCGTCCACCGCGGTCACGTCGCCACTGCCCAGCAGGTACGCCGCTCCCTGCAATCGCAACCGCGACGGCATCCCCAACAGCACCTCCGGCCGCCCGTCCCCGTCCGCGTCCGGCCACAGCGACACGCTGCCCCCCGCCTCGTCCCGGTACACCTCGCCGCGGATCACGAACGAGCGCGCTCCCGCCACCACCGCCTCCAAAGACACCGTCCGGTCGCCGGCGCCGTCCGACCAGTCCGCCTCCGACAAATCCACACCGGACACAAAATACACCGCGCCACGATACCCATCCCGCCAAGGCGCACCCACCACCGCGTCCACCACGCCGTCCCCGTCCAGGTCGCCCCACGAAGCCAGCGACCATCCGGCTCGGGAGCGGCCCGGACCGCCCACCAACTTCCACGACGAGGCACCCAGCCCGACATGCTCAAGCCGCACCGTCCGGTCCAACACACCGTCGGCACCGTCCAGCGCCGTGAAATCCCCCCGCCCGATCCAATACACCGCCCCCCGCTCACCGTCCCAACCCGCATCGGACAGCAACAACACCGCGCCGGCGCCTTCGCCCACCGCCACCAGGTCACCGGACAGCGCGCCGTCAATGCCCCCGGGGCGTTCCCCGATGAAGCGGTAGGATGTCAGGTCCGACACATCCGGATCCAGCGGGAACACGTCCGTCGCGTCGTCGACCCCGTCACCGTCGTCGTCCAGGTCCGCGTTGTTGCCAATGCCGTCGCCGTCGGTGTCCAACGTCTCCGACGGGTCCAGCGGGTACGCGTCCGCGTTATCGCCCACACCGTCACCGTCGGTGTCCGCCCAGTCCGACGGATCCAGTGGGTAAACGTCCAATGCATCGTCGACCCCATCCCCGTCGTCGTCCGAATCGGCGTTGTTGCCGATGCCGTCGCCATCGGTGTCCGCCCATTCCGTCGGGTCCAGCGGGAGGGCGTCCACCGCGTCGTCAACCCCGTCGTTGTCGTCGTCCGGGTCGGCGTTGTCGCCGAAACAGTCGCCGTCCCAGTCGCCCCACTCCGTGGCATCCAATTGAAATAAATCGTCCGCATCCCTCACACCGTCGCCGTCGTCGTCCATGTCCACTGCGTTACCCACGCCGTCGCCATCCGTGTCGCCAGCGAAGTTCGCAAAATGCACATTTCGGTCGACCGCCCCGTCCGCGCGGTCGAGCGTCTCAAGGTCCGGTCCCATCAGCAGATAGACGACCCCGGGTGGCCATTCCGAGATGTGGCCAGTGCGCGTGCCGCTCGCCCCGATCAGCAGGTCCTGCACTCCGTCACCATCAATATCCGTTCCGCCGTAGGCGCCTCGGCCCAGATTATCCGAGAACGGTCCCCGATCAGCCTGATAAAGTTGATAGCCTTGGTTGCCCGATGCTCTCATGCGCGACAAATGAACCATTCCGTCGGCGTCACGCTCCGCGTTTTCGAGCGCGCTCACGGGCAGCAGGTAAGCTCCCACGCCGGTTTTCCCGCAAGTACCCCAAAACCCAGAATGGAAGACTAGCGGACCGTCGGCCGCACGCACCGTCAAAAAATAGCCGCTGGCCGTTTCTAGCTTGACGGAGCCAGCGGTTTCCTCCGTCCAGTCGACGCGACTCAGATCGACGCGGCCGTCCACGTCGCCGTCCAAGGCATCCCACGGCGCCAAAGAAGCGGTCGTCAACAAGTAGCGCCTGTAGGTGGAATCGATCAGGATATCCGCCCGACCGTCGCCATCCCTGTCGCCTGCAGGGGACATGCTCAAACCAAGTGCGAATTCAGACCGCAGCAGATAGGAATCCTCTTGCGCGGGCACGGCTGTCACGGCGATGACACCGTCCACCGTGCCGTCGGCCAGATCAAGCTCACGCAATCGCGCGCCGGACACAAGATAAACGGCGCCACGGTTACGGTTACTGCCATCGACGGTTACATGCTTGTAAAACCTTGCGCTCAGCATCAGGTCGGCGACCCCGTCACCATCCACATCCCCCGCCACTGCGAGGCCCTCTCCGAACCCGTCGCCGTCCTGAGCGCCGAGGAAACGGTAGGATCCGGCACCCGATGCGATGTTGTGTGTCAGGATCGCACGATCCGCATGCCCGTCCATTGCGTCCAGTGCCGCAATGTCGCCGCTCGCCAGCAGGTAGGCAGTGCCTCGGGCCTCCCGGTTTCGGGACGGCGCACCGAATAGCAATTCCGGACGGCCATCGCCATCTCGGTCCGGCACAATGGCGAGTCCTTGTGCCGCCAAGTCATAGTACAGATACCCAAGCACCTTGAAGGAACGAGGACGGGTGACCGCCAAACGAACCTCCACCACCCGGTCGGCCGTGCCGTCTGCGGCGTCCGCGGCGGGCAGGTCGGCGCCCGATACGAAATACACGACCTTGTCCCATTCTGTCATCACCACATCGATTAGCCCGTCGCCGTCCATGTCCCCGGTCGACACTACGCCCCTACCCACACCCTGTCCCCGTTCGTGGCCGACCAGCTTCCAGGAGGCTGCGCCTTGTCCCAGATTCGTCAGGTGGATCACGCGGTCTCTATGGCCGTCCGCCGTATCGAGCGTCGCAAAATCTCGCCGCGCGACCAGATAAACTGCTCCGGCGCTGTTCAGCCCGGGGCGATTATGTCTATTAGCGCCCATCAACAGGTAACCGCCATCAGCCTCGACGGCGTGCAATGTCCTCGATTGGCTACCAAGGAGATCCAACGGGGTTTCGCCAACAAACTTGTAGGAAGTCAGTATGTCCCAACGTCCGGAGTCCGACGGGAAGAGGTCCTCCGCATCCGGCACGCCGTCGTTGTCGGCGTCGCGGTCCTCGCCGTCGCCAATGCCGTCGCCGTCGGCATCGGCGTGCTCCGCCGGGTCCAACGGCAACGCGTCTACCGCGTCGGGGAAGCCATCGCCGTCGTCGTCATCGTCGGCGTTGTTCCCGATTCCGTCGCCGTCGGTGTCCAACCACTCGGCCGGGTTCTCGGGAAACGCGTCGGCGCGGTCACCAGTGCCGTCGCCGTCGGTATCGGTGCTCTCTGTCGGGTCCAAGGGCAAGGCGTCGTACGCGTCCGCTATGCCATCGCCGTCGTCGTCCGGGTCGGTGTTGTTTCCGACGCCGTCCCCATCGGTGTCAGACCACTCCGCGGGGTCCAGCGGGAAGGCGTCGTGCGCGTCGGCGATGCCATCACCGTCGTCGTCCGGGTCGCCATGATCTCCCGCACCATCTCCGTCGGTGTCCGACCATTCCGTCGGATCCAGTGGGAAAGCGTCCTCGCCGTCCTCCCTCCCGTCGCCGTCGTCGTCCGGGTCGGCGTTATCGCCGATACCGTCGCCGTCGGTGTCCCGAGTTTCGCCGGCGTCCAGGGGGAACGCGTCGTCCGGGTCTGCGATGCCATCGCCGTCATCGTCCGTGTCGGTGTTGTTGCCGACGCCGTCCCCGTCCGTATCGCGCCACTCAGTCGCATCATCCGGCAGTGCGTCGACCGGGTCCACGTGTCCGTCGCCGTCGCTGTCGGGAAACCCCTCGCGGATGCGTGAATACTGAAAGCGGACTGCGTTCAAGCTCGTCACGGCGTCCGCAGCCTCCGCGGCGTTCCTGTAGACACCGCAGTGGGCTCCTTCACAATCCGCCAGAGGATCTGAGAAAACCAGCAATTGGCGACTGCCGTTCCACCGATAGCTCATGATCGTGTGGAACGTGCCTTCCTCTGCATGCCCTCGCGAAAAACGCCAAGTACCGGATTTGTCTCCCTGCCACTGTGAATGGCCTAGTCCCATGAGATGCCCAAGTTCGTGAGCGAAGACACTCGCACCGCAGCTGCCGAATACCAGCGCAAGAAAAGGGTTATCGTGTTCGTCGCGCAGCATTTCTTCAGACAAATGACCGCTGCTGCGCCAAGCCGGAATTGCGGCCGTTCCGCATCTCCTCGGACCCCCGAATTCCGACGAAAATGCGAACATTACCGATAGGTCAGAGCCGTGCTGTTCTGTCTGCTGCTTGGCTTGCTCCCGTACGGTCGTTGCCTCACCGCCCGGTGTGGCCGGCGAGACCAGGGCCTCCACCAGCCCCACCGGACGAAAGCGGAACCGGGCGCCGCTGTCGGCAAGTATGGCATTAGTGGCCGAAAACAGGTGCGCCACGCGGGTATCAGGCTGACTAGAATAGTATTCCGACCACCTAGGGGTGTGCATTGCGAGAACGTCGATCTCGACATCCCGGACGGGCGCGTCACCCGCGTCCGCCGGGTCCGTACCCATTAGGCGCTCGTTGGCATCGCCGACGCCGTCGCCATCGCTGTCCTTGAGGTAATCGAGATCCCCGACCTGGAAGTCCTGGCCCGGGTCCACGCGGTGTTCCATCCGCACCCAGTCCTGCGCCCTCCAGTTGATACCATCTGACGAAGTTTCCAATGACAGGTACAGGTAGCCCGGACCCTCCGCGTCCGTATCGAGAAGATCGGCATTGTAGATTCGGGCCCCGCGCCGCTCGGTCGGTTCCAGAACGACATCAAGCGTCACGGTGGCCAACGCGCTACTGCCGCTCCAGTGGCCATCCTTCTCCCAGAACCCCACCCGCAGCCTCAACTGGCCGCTCGCGCGGTCAAGATAGAAATTGTTCAGTCCAACACTGATCCGGACGCTTGCACCGTCTCCCTCGACCGTGCATGGACATTCCAGCCACAGCCCGTCGCCTTCGGTTTCGGCAAATGCTCGTGACGGTGCCGCAACGGCAAGCGCTACTGCAAGCAACACGAAGACCAGGGGGCGGCTAGGCATGTTGCGTGGCGCCACTCGGAATCAGGCGCACGAAAATACGTCCGCCTGACGCAATTCGCAAAGTCGGTCCGGTATTACTGTCACTTGGCTCACGCTCTGTTCTGACACGTTGGTACTCGGCCCGACAATCCCGGAACCCGGCTCATGACCAAGCTGGAAATACGCGGGCGCCGCTCGTGTCCTTGTCGACAACCACGGGAATCGGCGCATGCTGGGCCCGGCGCACCGCTACGGCCCCTCCACCACTGGCGTCTGGTCGGCATCGCGGTCGGCCGGCGCGAACAATTCCTCATCGAACAAGCCGTCCTCCCCGGGCAAGAAATAGTCCGGTTGGCTGTGATCCACGTGCTGGTCCATGTTCTCCATGGGCATCAGCCAGCCGTAGTCCCGGTTGCCCGCCAACTCGTAGCTGCCGCGCGGGGTGCTGAAATTGGCGAAAACATTGCGCTCCCCAACTGTGATCACCACCGACAGGGGAAAGTCCTCTGAGAGCTTGCCGACGTAGGTGCGGTTACCCTCCAGAAGCGATTCGACGCGCTCGATGCTGATCGGGTAGGCGGTACCCAGGCGCGGCACCGGCAGGTACAGACGCGTGCCGACATCCCACGTCCACATGTCGCGCGGCAACGCGACCAAGACGGCCTCTTCGACTTCCGACCCGTGCTCGGGCACGAAGGCCTCCACAGCCTGGCCCCTGTCCACCGGCGTCCAGGCAGCCACCGTCCCGGGCGGTGGCGACCAGTCGAGCGGCGGCTCGCCGATGTTGCGTGGCCACGACGATTGCGCCGCCGCCCCAACCGTGGAATCGTTGCCCCGCGCCGGACCCACCAGCTCAGTATCCAGCGCCGTGCCGTCGACATCCGCAGCGCCGTCCTCGCCGGATTCGCCCGATTCCGGCACCGTCGCGATTCTCAGCAGCGCCAGCGCGACAATGGCCAACATCGCGATGCCAAGGACCCAAACCGAGCGCCTCATGACCGAACCTCGCTACGTCGCCTGTACCGATTTCCGCACTCGTCACCCATCGCCACGGCGCTGATTCGACGAACCAGACCTGCGTGGCCGCGGGTGCAGTTGCCGCTAGCATGCACCAAGCGAATGGCGATTGCACGCTGCCGCTTCAGCCGGGCCGATTCGGGGCCCGGCGCAATTCCGGACTGCTGGAGCGAAACTCGGACAGACCATTGTCCGTGTCTTACCGTCCCCGTCGCGTGGCGCTACCGGGTGTCGTTCACAGACCCTAATTCGTAGCGCCGTTGTCGCCCACGCAATCGTTGTTGAGATCGAGCCACTGCGCGGCGTCGAGCGGGAACGCGTCTTCGACGTCGGCGACGCCGTCGCCGTCGTCATCGTCGTCGCGGAAATTGTCGACACCGTCCCCGTCGGTATCCCCGCCGATGTTGGCCAGGTGCACCCGTCCGTCCGCCGCGCCGTCCGCCGCATCCAGCGCGGCCACGTCCCGGCGCGACAGCAGGTAGTACGTCCCCGGCGCCGTGCGCGTGCGAACGAGCAGGTCCGACTCCCCGTCGCCGTCCACGTCCGTGTCTGTCCAAGTGGCCGCGCCAAAACCATCCCCGGGCTCGGCGCCGCCCAACCGGTAGGCGCCCGGCAGGCCGCCGAGGGTTCGCCCGTCGAGCGCGCCGCCCGTCGACCACACGGCCGACGCCGGAGTCAAATACACCGCCCCCGCGCCGCAACCGCCCGGCGCCGACACGGCGCCCAATACCAGCCACGGCCCGGCCGCGCCCCGGGCGCCGCCGACCGACGCCCCTTCCAGCCCGATTTCCGCCGCGCCCCACACACCGGACAACCGGTCCACCCGGATGTCCCCGTCGAGTTCGCCGTCCGCCAAATCCAGCGCCGCCAAGGCGCCGCCGGAGATCAAACGCGCGGGCGACGCCCCCCCGCCCGCCATCGCAAAGTCCGCCGCACCGTCCCCGTCCACGTCACCGAGCGCCTCCAGCCGCCCCCCCAGGCCCACCTCCCGGTCCGACCCCGAACGAAAACGGCTCAGACCCTCGTGGCCCGCCGCCACCGTCAGCGACACCACACCGTCCGCCGTACCGTCCGCCGCGTCCAACTCGCCGACCCGGGCACCGGAAACCAAGTACGCGGCACCCTCGACCGACCCCCCAAAGGGATTCAACGACGGACTGCCCAACAACAACTCCGCCACCCCGTCGCCGTCCACATCGTCCACCGACACCGCGCTCCCGACACCGCCCGGACCGCCGTCGCCGGTCAATCCGCCCAACTGACCCTTGAACACGTACGAGTTCGCCCCCCAACCGAACTGACCAACCCGCAACACCCCGTCCTCCGCGCCGTCCCCGGCGTCCACCGCGGTCACGTCGCCACTGCCCAGCAGGTACGCCGCTCCCTGCAATCGCAACCGCGACGGCATCCCCAACAGCACCTCCGGCCGCCCGTCCCCGTCCGCGTCCGGCCACAGCGACACGCTGCCCCCCGCCTCGTCCCGGTACACCTCGCCGCGGATCACGAACGAGCGCGCTCCCGCCACCACCGCCTCCAAAGACACCGTCCGGTCGCCGGCGCCGTCCGACCAGTCCGCCTCCGACAAATCCACACCGGACACAAAATACACCGCGCCACGATACCCATCCCGCCAAGGCGCACCCACCACCGCGTCCACCACGCCGTCCCCGTCCAGGTCGCCCCACGAAGCCAGCGACCATCCGGCTCGGGAGCGGCCCGGACCGCCCACCAACTTCCACGACGAGGCACCCAGCCCGACATGCTCAAGCCACACCGTCCGGTCCAACACACCGTCGGCACCGTCCAGCGCCGTGAAATCCCCCCGCCCGATCCAATACACC
This sequence comes from Candidatus Rariloculaceae bacterium, assembly GCA_965221035.1. GTDB lineage: Bacteria > Pseudomonadota > Gammaproteobacteria > Steroidobacterales > Rariloculaceae > UBA6522. The sequence continues at coordinate 517,519 of OZ244860.1, read as the reverse complement.
GCCCCCCGCTCACCGTCCCAACCCGCATCGGACAGCAACAACACCGCGCCGGCGCCTTCGCCCACCGCCACCAGGTCACCGGACAGCGCGCCGTCAATGCCCCCGGGGCGTTCCCCGATGAAGCGGTAGGATGTCAGGTCCGACACATCCGGATCCAGCGGGAACACGTCCGTCGCGTCGTCGACCCCGTCACCGTCGTCGTCCAGGTCCGCGTTGTTGCCAATGCCGTCGCCGTCCGTGTCCAACGTCTCCGAAGGGTCCAGCGGGTACGCGTCCGCGTTATCGCCCACACCGTCACCGTCGGTGTCCGCCCAGTCCGACGGATCCAGTGGGTAAACGTCCAATGCATCGTCGACCCCATCCCCGTCGTCGTCCGAATCGGCGTTGTTGCCGATGCCGTCGCCATCGGTGTCCAACGTCTCCGACGGATCCAGAGGATAGGCGTCCTCTACATCCGGCACACCATCGCCGTCGTCGTCCGGGTCGACGTTGTCGCCTACCCCATCGCCATCGGTGTCCGTGGTCTCCGACGGATCCAACGGAAGCGCGTCGGCGTTGTCGCCCACACCGTCGCCGTCGGTGTCCGCCCATTCCGTCGGGTCCAGAGGATAAGCGTCCAATCCATCGTCGACCCCATCGCCGTCGTCGTCCGGATCGGCGTTGTCTCCAATGCCGTCTCCGTCGCTGTCCACCGTCTCCGACGCATCCAATGGCAGCGCGTCGGCGTTGTCGCCTACCCCGTCGCCGTCGGTGTCCGCCGATTCCGTCGGGTCCAAGGGGAACGCGTCCACCGCGTCGTCGACCCCGTCGCCATCGTCGTCCGGGTCGGCGTTGTTCCCTATGCCGTCGCCGTCGCTGTCCCGCCATTCCGTCGCATCGCGCGGGAAGGCGTCATCACTGTCCGGCCAGCCATCGTTGTCATCGTCCGTGTCCACATTGTCGCCGAAACAGTCGTCGTCCCAGTCGCCCCACTCCGTGGCATCCAATTGGAATAAATCGTCCGCATCCCTCACACCGTCGCCGTCGTCGTCGGTGTCCACTGCGTTACCCACGCCGTCGCCATCCGTGTCGCCAGCGAAGTTCGCAAAATGCACCCTTTTGTCGGACGATCCGTCGGCCGCGTCCAAGAGATCGAGATCCGCACCCATGAGCAGGTAAATGACACCGGGTACACGGGCGGGAAAGTCGCGATCTCGCCGGGCCCCGATCAGCAGATCCGGCATTCCGTCCCCGTCGATATCTGTTCCGCCCCGAACGGCGGCTGCCAAGCCATCCGAGAATAGCCCACGGTCGGCTTCATACAGAAGGTAGCCGTCGTTCCCCGACTCCATGAGGCGCGCCAAGCTAATCACCCCGTCCTCATCTCGTTTGGTACTATCGTATCCATTCTGGGGTAACAAATAGGCTCTCCCAGCCGCGCTACAACGTGGTGTTATACCAACAAAAAGTGTTGGACCACCTCCAAGTGTTGGTGTCAATTTCCAATCAAATATTTCAGAATACTGACCATAGTCTGCGGAGATCTTGGCGGAGCCCTTCGTTTCCGACCGCCAATCAACACGGCCCAGGTCGATTTGACCATCGCCACTGCCGTCCAAAGAGTCAAGCAGCACAAGGGACGCCGAAGTCAGCAGAAAGCGATCATAACCAAAAAATCCGTCCAAAATGATATCCGAACGATTGTCTCCGTCCACATCTCCAGCCGTGGACACGCGTGCAGTACCAGCGAACGACATTGACTCTGATGTGTCTCGCAGCACGTACGAATTTTCGTAACTCGGCGCAGATGTTGTGAGGACAACCCCATCCGCCACGCCGTCCGCCAAGTCCATGTCGTCAATTTCCGCACCGGACAAAAGGTATGCCGCACCATCGGGAAAAAAGTTATTTAAGACCGACGCACCCAGCAACAAATCCGCGATCCCGTCGCGATCAACATCCCCCGCCACGGCAACGCTGATTCCTATCTCGACCCCTTGCACGCCGACGAAGCGGTAGGAGCCAGCCCCCGCGACGATGTTTTGAGCTTGAATCTGGCCGTCCACAATTCCGTCCGCCGCATCCAGGGCCGGCACATCACCGCTGGCCAACAAATGCGCTGTACCGGAAACATCCCCCCCACCAAGCAATATCTCCGCACTTCCATCGCCGTCCCGGTCCGGCACGACCGCGAGAGCAGTACCCAAGCCTACTTCACTATCGCCAAGGATCTGGTAGGAGCGGGGACGTGAGGCCACCAAGCGCAACTCGACATTGCGGTCAACAACGCCATCTTCGGCATCCGCCGCGGCCAGATCCGCACCGGACACGAAATAGACGACGCCCCCGCTATCGCCCGAACGCGGACCTCCCACAAACAGGTCCACACGCCCGTCGCCGTCCATGTCGCCTGTGGAAGCCACGCTAAAGCCCGCCCGTTCATAGGATTGGCCTGCGTCACCCAGCAGCTTCCAAGACGCCTGACCCTGCCGAATATTGGATAGCTGTATTACCCGGTCCCGTCGACCGTCCGCGATGTCGAGCGCGGCAAAGTCGCTTCGCGAGACTACATAAACGACGCCTCTATAATCTCTTTCATACGGGACCGCCAGAAAGATGAAACCGCCGCCTGTGCCCACCGCGTCAAGGAACTGCGATCGGGCGCCCAATCCTGTTCTCCTGTTGGTTTCTCCGATGAACTGGTAGGAATATAGTGCGTCCCAGCGTTCGGGATCCGAAGGGTACCGGTCCTCGGAATCTGGCACGCCGTCATTGTCGGAATCCTGATCCGCTACGTCCGGGACGCCATCTCCGTCATCGTCCGGATCCGCGTTGTCGCCTATCCCGTCGCCGTCCAGGTCACGCGTTTCTCCGGGGTCTTCTGGAAACGCGTCGGCGTTATCGCCAACGCCGTCGCCATCCGTATCCGCGTCCTCCAGTGGATTATTCGGAAAAGCGTCCCCGTTGTCGCCTACTCCATCCCCGTCGGAATCGGCCCATTCCGTTGAATCCAGCGGAAATACATCATCCGCGTCATCCACCCCGTCGCCGTCGTCGTCCGGGTCGGCATTGTTCCCAACGCCGTCGTCATCGGTGTCGCTGGTCTCCGATGCATCGTACGGCAACGCATCACCGTTGTCGCCCACTCCATCCCCATCCGAATCGGCCCATTCCGCAGAATCCAACGGAAATACATCATCCGCGTCATCCACCCCGTCGCCGTCATCGTCCGGGTCGGCATTGTTGCCCAAACCGTCATCGTCCGTGTCGGCCCACTCGGCCGGATTTTCGGGGAAAATGTCGGCATTGTCGCCTTCGCCGTCGCCGTCGGTGTCCGCCCATTCCGACGGGTCGAGCGGGAAGGCGTCGGCAGCGTCATTCACCCCGTCGCCGTCGTCGTCCGGATCGGCGTTGTTGCCCAACCCGTCGCCGTCGGTGTCCGCCCATTCCGACGAGTCGAGCGGGAAGGCGTCGGCAGCGTCATTCACCCCGTCGCCGTCGTCGTCCGGATCGGCGTTGTTGCCCAACCCGTCGCCGTCGGTGTCCGCCCATTCCGACGGGTCGAGCGGGAAGGCATCGGCAGCGTCATTCACCCCGTCGCCGTCGTCGTCCGGATCGGCGTTGTTGCCCAACCCGTCGCCGTCGGTGTCCGCCCATTCCGACGGGTCGAGCGGGAAGGCGTCGGCAGCGTCATTCACCCCGTCGCCGTCGTCGTCCGGATCGGCGTTGTTGCCCAACCCGTCGCCGTCGGTGTCGAGCCACTCCGTCGAATCATCAGGCAGCGCATCAACGGGATTCACGTGCCCATCACCGTCGTCGTCGGGAAAGCCACCCTGAATGAGCGAGTACTGAAAGCGTGCGGCGTTCAAGCTGGTGACGGCGTCTGCGGCGGCCACCTCCTCCCGGCTGACACCGCATGGCGCTCCTTGGCATTGCGCCTGCGGGTCCGAAAAAACGGGCAACCACTGACTGCCATTCCGTTCGTAACTCATTATGGTGTTGAACTTGGCTGCCTCAGCGTGCCCACGGGAAAAGCGCCAAGTGCCCCATTCACCTTGCCAATGCGAATGCGCCAAGCCCATGAGGTGGCCGAGTTCGTGTGCGAGAACTTTCGCACCGCAATAGTTGTATACGGTAGCAAAATAACCGCCATGTAATGACTGTAGACCACGAGTTTCATCTTCCGAGAGGTGACCGCGTCGTCTCTGGGCCGGGAGTACGGCTACGCCACAGAACGCACTATCCGGTGCGGAGACGAAATTCACACGTAGGTCCGCGCCGGATCGCTTGAAGTGGTCCTGCAATAAGTCGGGCGTGTTAAATGGATCTATCGCATGTGGGTCTTCCAAGCCGATCACCTCGATTAGGCTAACGGGACGAAACCTCATACGCACCCCGCTGTCGGCAAGCATCGCATTGGCGGTTGAGAACAAGTGTGCCACTCGGTCTTCAGGCCGACCTTCAAACAGCACTGACCATTCCGGACCATGGATGACCAGCACGTCGATTTCTACATCCTGTTTCGGAAATTCGTCTCCGTCCGTCCAATCCGTGCCCATCAGCCGCTCGTTCGCGTCGCCGACTCCATCGCCATCACTGTCCTTGAGATAATCAAGGTCCCCGACCGAAAAATCGGTCTCTGGATCAACTCTAAACTCCATTCGCACCCAGTCGATGGCGTCCCAAGTTACGCCATCGCGCGTAACATCAAGAAAGAGGTACAAATAGCCCTGCCCGTCAAAGGTCGCGTTCAATACGGCGTCATAGGTCTTGGCGTCGCGCTGCTCCCCCGGAACAAGTGGCTCGGCCAGCAACACAGCGGCTAGTTCTCGTGTCGCACTCGAATGGAACGACACGTCCCGTTCCGAAATACCGACACGAAGCCGCAGCCCACCGCTCCTTTCGCTCTGGGAAAAATTCCGCAGCCCGGTCGTGATCTGAAGGTTCGTGCCATCGCCGTCGATCTTGCATGGACACTGTAGCCAAAGGCCGTCGCCTTCTGCGAGTGCTTGTGACCACATGCCCGAGGCGATCAAACCCGTCAACAAGGCCGCCAGCGGCGCCAATAGCCATTGAGGGACCATCACCCCAACCGAATTCCCTAACGAACCGATGCCGCGCCGACACTTGCTCGCGGCCAGGAATTCTGATGTCATCTGGCTCGCCATCCAGTCATCGCCGCAGCAACCGGAGTATGTCCTCCAGTTCGGTGCGAACCTGCCGAATGATCTGCTGGCTCTGGTTCAGATCGGTGCGCGCCTCGTCGCCAGCCAGCTTTTGCCTCGCACCGCCGATGGTGAAGCCCTCCGAGTACAGCAGGCTGCGTATCTGGCGAATGATGAGCACATCCTGGCGCTGGTAGTAGCGGCGGTTGCCGCGACGTTTCACTGGTTTGAGCTGCGGAAATTCCTGTTCCCAGTAGCGGAGCACGTGCGGTTTCACGGAACACAACTCGCTTACCTCGCCAATTGTGAAGTACCGTTTGCCGGGAATCGGCGGAAGCTCGGCGTTATCCCCTGGTTCCAGCATAGACTTCGACCCGCGTCTTCAGCTTCTGGCCGGGGTGAAAGGTCACCACCCGCCGTGCCGAGATGGGGATTTCTTCGCCCGTTTTCGGATTGCGTCCAGGCCTTTGATTCTTGTCTCTCAGGTCGAAATTGCCGAATCCGGACAGCTTGACCTGCTCGCCGCTCGCCAGGGAGACCCTCAAGTCCTCAAAGAACGCATCCACCAGTTCGCGTGCTTCACGCTTGTTGAGGCCTAGCTCGTTGAACAACGATTCGGACATTTTCGCCTTGGTCAATGAGGCCATTGGTAGATGCCTATTCCCTGATGATCGCCTTGAGTTCCCGCTCCAGGCTCCGCGCCGTGGATGACACGATCCGATCTGCCTCCGTGTCCATTAGCGTGCGCGATCTATCCTGTAAAATCAAGCCTAGAGCGACACTTTTTCGTCCTGAATCTATTCCCTTGCCGCGGTAGATGTCGAATATTTGCACGCTGCGCAACCCCTCTCCCGCCGCCCGCCGAACGCAATCCAGCAGCCGGTCGGCCGACACGTCTTCGTCGACCACGACCGCGATGTCCCGACGCAGCGAGGGAAACTTCGAGTATTCGGTGTACCTGGGGATATTGGCCCTGGTCGCCAGGTCCAGTTGAAGCGCAAAGAGGATGGCCGATCGATTCCAACCCATCCTGCCCCGCAGACCGGGATGCACCACGCCAACCCAGCCGGCGCCTTGATCCTCAAGCATCACCCGCGCACCCTGCCCGCTGGCGAGAGCCGGGTGCGCCGCGGGTTGAAACGCCACGTCCGCCGCCCGGCCTGTCAATGCCAGAATCGCCTCCACGTCGGATTTGACGTCGAAGAAATCCACCTCGCGGTTGTTGCCCTCCCAATGTTCCGGGCGATTTCCACCCATCGCGAAACCAGCCAGGACGCGGCTTTCCCGGACATCATCTCCCGCCCTGGTGAACTGCGAGCCGATTTCGAACAGCCTCACCCGCGCCTGTTGGCGGCTCAAGTTGTGGTGCGCGGCAACCAAAAGTCCCGGCCAGAGGGAGTGGCGCATGACCCCCATCTCGCTGGAGAGAGGATTGGTCAGGCGCAGGTGATGCGCGCCGGGATTGACCGCGTCGGCCAAGGCTTCATCGACGAAACCGTAGGTGACGACTTCGGAGTAGCCGCGCGAACAGAGCAGGTCGGCCATCTGTCCCTCGGCCACGATGGCTTCCGTTGCGTGCCCCACATGCCTGGGACCGCTCTCGGCGGTCACTGGAACATTGTCATAGCCGGTCATGCGACCGATCTCCTCCACGACATCCTCTTCGATCTGGATGTCGAAGCGGAACTCCGGCGGAAGGACGGACCAACCGTCGTCTTGCGGTTTCGTGTCCATGTGGAGTAGGTCAAGCTGCGATTCCACGTCCTGGGGACCCAACCGCGTACCAAGCATCGCGTTCAGCCGCTTGAGCCGCAAGAAAACAGGATGCCTGACGGGGAGTTCCTCCGCGACCTGTTCCTCGACCAGCGGACCCGGCTCGCCGCCTGCGATGTCCGCCAGCAGCGCCGTCGCACGTTCGATGGCACGCCTCTGATGCGCCGGGTCCACGCCACGCTCGAAACGCAGGGACGCGTCCGTGTGCAGCCCAAACCGTCGCGCGCGACCCGCGACGGACTCCGGTGAGAAGAAGGCGGATTCCAGAAAGACGTCCCGGGTGGAATCGGATACCGCTGTGCCCTGCCCCCCCATGATGCCCGCCAGGCCGATGGCGCCCGAATCGTCCGCGATGACCAGCACATCGGTCCGCAAGGTGACGTGATTGCCGTCCAGCAGGGTCAGCGGCTCGCCGTCCGTGGCGAATCGAACACGAATTCCTCCACTGAGCGACCGCAAGTCATAACCATGAAGCGGTTGACCGAGTTCCAGCATCACGTAGTTGGTGACATCCACCACCGGGTGCAGGGCGCGCAGGCCCGCCCGCTCCAGGCGAATGCAAAGCCACTCGGGCGAGCGGCATCCGGGATCGATGTTGCGGATGACACGGCCCGCGAATCGCGGACATGCCGCCGGCGCATCGAGCTTCACCGCAAACCTGTCCTCCACGACCGGCGCGATTTCCGGAATCACCGGAGGGTCCATGCGCACTCCGTCAAGCGCTGACAGTTCCCTGGCGATTCCGAGGACGCTGAAGCAGTCACCCCTGTTTGGCGTAATGTCGAAGTCCAGAACGATGCCGCCCGGAGCGACGGAACCGTCCGACGAATTTCCGGCCAACCGCACGGGCTCGACTTCCAGGCCGCCCAGGGTCAATCTTTCGGCGGTCCGATCCGGGTCCAGCTCACGCTGCAGCATTTCGCCGAGCCATTCAATGTCGATACGCATGGCCCGATCTTCAACGGAATTGTTCGATGAAGCGCAGGTCGCTCTCGAAAAAACGCCTCAGGTCGCCAACGCCATAGCGAAGCATGGCGAGACGCTCCACACCCATGCCGAACGCATATCCCGTGTATCTTTCCGGGTCGATGTCCACGTGTCGAAGCACGTTCGGATGCACCATGCCGCAGCCGAGAATTTCCAGCCACTTGCCCGACTCCGAACGGATATCCACCTCGGCGGACGGTTCGGTGAAGGGGAAATAGGACGGTCGGAACCGCAATTCCACATCACGCTCGAAGAAACTCGAGACAAATTCGTACAGAACCGACTTCAGGTTGGCAAAGCTGATTCCTATGTCCACGGCGAGCCCTTCCACCTGGGTGAACATGGGCGAATGCGTCTGGTCGTAGTCGCGCCGATATACCCGGCCCGGCGCGATGATCCGAATCGGCGCACCCTCCGAGCGCATCGCGCGTATCTGCACCGGCGACGTATGGGTTCTGAGGACGTGGCCGGAGTCCAGATAGAACGTGTCGTGAAGAGCCCTCGCCGGATGGTTTTCGGGTATGTTGAGCGCCGTGAAGTTGTGATAGTCGTCCTCGATTTCCGGACCGCTGCGCACACCGAAACCGGCCACCGCGAAGATTTCGACGATGCGGCGCAGCGTTCGGCTCACCGGGTGCGGGGCGCCGACCGGTTGACCTCGGCCCGACAGGGTGACATCGATCCGACTGGCCAGTTCGGTCTCGATTTTCGCCGCTTCCAGCCGCTCCCGGCGCACCGCGATCCCGTCGATGACAGCCTGCTTGATGCGATTGATCTCCCGACCGGCCGAGGCGCGTTCGTCAACAGGCAGCTTGCCGAGCCCCTTCAGTTCGGCGGTGATCAGGCCCTTCCGCCCGAGGTACTTGACCCGTGCGGCATCCAGCGCAGCCAGGTCTTCCGCCGCGTTCACGGCGGCCTGCGCCTGCTCAAGCAGTCGGGCCGGGCTGGCCACGGACAAGGCCGGACAACGGGTGCGCGGTCAGGGCGCCGACGCGTCCCTGGCGGCTTTCGCAATGGCGCCGAACGCCTCCGGATCGCGGACCGCGATATCCGCCAGAATCTTCCGGTCCACCTGGATATCTGCGCGCTTCAGGCCATTGACCAGCCGGCTGTAGGACAGGCCGTGAATGCGCGCGGCCGCGTTGATGCGCGTGATCCAAAGCGCCCTGAACTGGCGCTTGCGCTGTCGGCGGTCGCGGTATGCGTACTGCCCCGCCTTGATGACCGCCTGCTTGGCCACCTTGAACGTGCGGCTGCGCGCACCGTAGTAACCCTTGGCCTGGCGCAGGATTTTCTTGTGGCGCGCCTTTGCGACGACGCCGCGCTTGACTCTAGCCATGTTTCACCTCAGCTATAGGGCAACAACTGGCGGACCGCCTTGGTATCCGCTTCGGCGACCTGCAACGTCTTCCCGAGTTGACGTTTACGCTTCGAACTCTTCTTTGTCAGGATGTGGCTGAGATGGGACTGGCCACGCTTGTAGCCTCCCTTTCCAGTGCGGCTGAACCGCTTGGCGGCTCCGCGATTGGTCTTCAGCTTCGGCATTGTCTCCTCCTTCAGGAGCCGATCGATCAGCGCTGATGCTTCTTCGGCGCGATAATCATCACCATCTGCCGGTGTTCAAGTTGCGGAAACTGCTCAACCACGCCGTATTCCTGCAGATCCTGCTGAACCCGTTCAAGCAGTTGAACACCCAATTCCTGATGCGCCATCTCCCGCCCCCTGAACCGCAGGGTCACCTTGGTCTTGTCTCCGGAGGTGAGAAACCGGATCAGGTTGCGCAACTTGACCTGGTAATCCCCTTCCTCGGTTCCCGGTCGAAACTTGATCTCCTTGACGTGGATCTGTTTCTGCTTGCGCCGCCCCGACTGCGCCTTCTTTCGCTGCTCGAATACGAACTTGCCGTAATCCATGATCCGGCAAACCGGCGGGTCCGAGTTCGGCGCCACTTCCACCAGGTCCAGACTCTCGTTCTGCGCATGCTCCAGCGCGTCATCCAAGGCCATGACCCCGACCTGGTCGCCGTCAGTTCCGATCACCCGGACTTGTTCGGCGGTGATTTCGTCGTTGCGTCGAATACGCTTCGTTAGAACGATAGCAAATGCTCCCTATTGCCTGCTGATACCCAAGAGTCGCGCCCCGTCCGGAAACGCCCAGGAACGTCAGATTCCCGCCCCTTGTGGCCAAGTCATTCTAGCACTCGGGGCGGGCGGAGATTGTAAGGCCCGTCTTGGGACCGCACAAGGGCATCTGGACGCAATAATCCGGGGACCCTGGCCGACGCAAAAGGGATGGGGGCGTGCGCCCCCGTATCCCGTCAAATGGTAGGCGCGAGTGGGATCGAACCACCGACCCCCACCATGTCAAGGTGGTGCTCTACCGCTGAGCTACGCGCCTGTGGCGCGAACATTAACCATTTCTGGTCCAGATGCACAAGGGTTGTGAAGTCTGATCGCGATTGCCGGCCCTGAATCGCCTCGCGATCCGGGCGGCATGGTCTCGATTGGTCAGGGAGTTCGACTTTCCGACGGGATGGCGGGCACCTGTCCTTCCGTTCGGGCCAGGCCCGCCTGTCGCGCCTCGCTGATCTCGTCGCGGAGTTTCGCCGCCTCCTCGAACTCCAGGTCGCGGGCGTGCCTATACATGCGTTTCTCCAGCGCGTCGATTCGGCGAACGACTTCCTGCGGGCTCATGCGCGAGTAAGGAGTGGTGTCCGGCGTTCGCCGACGGCGGCGGCTCCTGCCTGCGGGACGTGCCCCTTCCATGATGTCCGGGACCGGCTTCAGTATGGATTTCGGCTGAATTCCGTGTGCCTCGTTGTAGGCCAGCTGCCTGTTTCGGCGACGCTCCATTTCAGCCATTGCCCGCTCCATCGATCCCGTCACCCGGTCCGCATACAGAATCGCCGTACCGCGTATGTTGCGGGCTGCCCGGCCGACCGTCTGGATGAGCGAGCCTTCCGAACGCAGGAAACCTTCCTTGTCGGCGTCAAGAATAGCCACCAGGGACACCTCCGGCATGTCTAGACCCTCTCTCAACAGGTTGATCCCCACCAGAACGTCGAATTCACCCAGGCGCAGGTCCCTGATAATCTCCGTGCGTTCCACCGTGTCGATATCCGAATGCAGGTATCGAACCCGCGTTCCATGTTCCTGAAGATAGTCCGTCAGGTCTTCCGCCATTCGCTTGGTCAGCGTGGTGATGAGCACACGCTCCCTGAGCCGGGCACGCTCGGTGATCTCCGACAGGACGTCATCGACCTGAGTGCCGGCCGGACGCACGTCCACCCTCGGGTCCACCAGCCCGGTCGGGCGCACCAACTGCTCCACCGCCTGGTCGGAACGTTCCCGTTCGTAGGGTCCGGGTGTTGCCGAAACAAAGATGGTCTGCGGAGCCAGGCGTTCGTACTCGTCGAACCGCAGCGGCCGGTTGTCCAGCGCAGCGGGCAGTCGGAAGCCATACTGAACCAACGTCTCCTTGCGGGAACGATCCCCCCGGTACATGCCGCCCAGTTGCGGAATGGTCGCGTGGCTTTCATCCACGAACAGCATCGCCTCCGGCGGCAGGTAGTCGAACAGCGTCGGCGGGGGCTCGCCCGGTTGCCGGCCCGAGAGATAGCGCGAATAATTCTCGATGCCGGCGCAATACCCCACTTCCATGATCATTTCCAGATCGAATCGCGTTCGCTGTTCCAGACGCTGCGCTTCCAGCAACTGGCCGCACGCACGTAGGTCAGTCAGGCGTTCCCTGAGGTCATCGCGAATCATGTCCACGGCTGCCAACAAGGTCTCCCTGGGGGTGACGTAATGGGTCTTCGGATAGATGGTCGCCCGGGGAACCGTCCGGTCGATGGCGCCGGTCAGCGGGTCGAAGTACATGATCCCCTCGATCTCGTCGTCGAATAGCTGCACGCGTACCGCTTCGCGCTCCGACTCGGCGGGAAAGATATCGATCACGTCGCCGCGAACCCGGTAAGTGCCCTGGCTCAGGTCCATGGGATTGCGCGTGTACTGAAGCTCCGCCAGGCGGCGAAGGATGTTTCGTTGATCGATTCGCTCCCCCCGCACCAGGTGCAGCACCATGCCGTGATAGGACTCGGGATCGCCCAGGCCGTAGATGGCGGAGACGGTCGCGACGATCACCGTGTCCCGCCGCTCCAGAAGGCCCTTGGTGGCGGAAAGGCGCATCTGTTCGATATGCCGATTGATGGACGCGTCCTTCTCGATGTAGGTGTCGCTGGACGGCAGGTAGGCTTCAGGCTGGTAATAATCGTAGTAGGAAACGAAATATTCCACCGCGTTGTGGGGGAAGAAATCCCGCATTTCGCCGTAGAGTTGCGCAGCCAGGGTCTTGTTGTGGGCGAGTATCAGCGTGGGACGCTGCAGTTTGGCAATGACGTTGGCCATGGTGAACGTCTTGCCTGAGCCGGTGACTCCCAACAGGGTTTGTCGATGAAGCCCCGCCTGGAGCCCTTCCACCAAGGATGCGATGGCCTCGGGCTGGTCGCCCGCAGGCTGAAAGTCTGCGATCAGTTCAAATGGCTTGGCCTGCATTGGTGGTGAAAGTCTCTGGGAGACGCGCTAAAGATAGCGGCCTGCGAGATGTAATGGAATGGCGCCACGCTCCCTTGGGTACAAGCAGGTCCTTGAATTTGGCCGGAACACCTTGAAAAAGTCTCTGGCTCGTTCCGTCGCTAGTGCGCGACCGCTCTTGGTTTTAGACAAGGCTGTTCTGCAGACTATGGTCGACTGTAGTTTTCGATTCTTATCGAAGGTTATATTATTCTTCTAATATACTGATTATTATAAATATTCTATTTCCATTCTTGACTTCGATAAGGGCTTCTTCCAGAATGCGCCGGCTTGAGCGGAGTTCCCCGGTAGCTCAGTTGGTAGAGCGGTCGGCTGTTAACCGATTGGTCGCTGGTTCGAGTCCGGCCCGGGGAGCCACCTCTTCCCTTCCTCAAACGCCCCGGGCCGTCACGGCCCGACAGGGCATTGATCCGTTTAAAATTATGCACTTGCGGTTACCGGGAGCAGGTTGCTACGACGCGCTGCGGTTTCTGATCCTGACCGCCGCGCGGTCAGGTGAAGTCAGGGGTGCCACCTTCGAGAGTTGGGTCCTCCTCTGACGCCGCCGTCGTTCGGGTGTCGAATGACAGCGGAGCGCAAGGTGACAGCTGCAACCCGACGGAGGAGAGGTGACATGACCACTCTCACCTATGCCGCAAGCGGGGTGGCAACGTTCGTACGACGGTGAGATCGCACACCAGAAAGAGCATCGCCAGTCGACCCGCGAGACGCACTTTGTAAGGGAGCCGAATGGTTGTATGCTCTAGATGTCATCCAAGAGCCAATGCCATGACCCTCCTCGCCGCCGGCCTCGTACTCTTCCTGCTGGTTCACCTGATCCCGAGCGCCGCACCGCTGCGCGCCGCGCTGGTCGAACGCATGGGCGAGAAGCCCTACCGAGGCGCGTTCGCGATCGTCGCGATGGCAAGCCTCGTCATGATCGTTATGGGCTACTCGCTCGCGCCCGTCGAGCTGCTCTACGTTCCCGCGGATTGGGGGCGGCATGCTGCGATTGCGGTCGTGCCGATCGCGCTGGTGCTCTTCGTTGCCGCCAACATGCCCACACACATCCGCGCCCTGGTTCGCCATCCGATGCTGCTCGGGCTCTTCCTGTGGGCGCTCGTCCACCTCTTCGCGAGCGGTGAGTCGCGCGCCGTCGTGCTCTTCGGCGGCTTTGCGCTCTTCGCGGTGGTGGAGACGGTCAGCGCGGTGGCGCGCGATAAGGGCTCTCCGGCGGACTCGGCGCCGCGCTTGACTATGGACGCGGCGGCAGTGGTCGGCGGACTGGTTCTCGCCGGCCTCCTGATGCGTTTTCACGGGACGCTCTTCGGCGCACCCTTGATGTAGCCGCAACATCTCGACGATCTTCCGCTGCACACGCCAATATGTTCGCGGTTGCGTGTCGATCGTCGCGGAACTGGATGACGAGCGTGAGCACCGGCGAAGTGTTCTGCCTGTCGCCACAGAGACGCTGCAGGACCATGCCGACGTGATCCGTCAAGTCGCGAGTGGAGCAGGTCCAGAAAAAGAACTGGGCGGGTTCGAGGTGGTCCAGCGGTGCTGTGCCGGCCACCACCTGCTCCAGCGTGATCGCGAATTCGTCCGGGCTGAACGAGCGCCCCTTGCGAACTTCCCGTCGCGGCGTAACGATCTAGTACCAGGGTTCCCGGGTCATGGGCGCTCCGAACCCTTTGCCGACCGGACGCGCACTCGATTCCCAGTGACGACTATGATCGCCCGATCATTCATTGCTTGCGCGCGCCGTCCGTCGCATGCGGGCAATGGTCCCGAGCGAAAAGCACGTCATGGTCAAGGTCCTGAAAGGCACCCCGCAACGGCAATGAATCGGCGCAGACATCGATCAAGAACTTCACGACGCCTCGCGAACCGAGATTCGGTCATGCACCTGTTCGCCGGCCAACGCGCGATGGGCGAAAAGAAGGCACGCCTGCACATCCTCCGGTTCGAGTAAGGGGTAATTTTTTAGCAAATCCTCAACGGTCTCGCCAGCCGCCAGGTTGGCCAGCACATGCTCCACGGCGATCCGCATGTCTCGGATGATCGGTTTGCCGCCGAAGATGTCTTGGCGAACGGTAATACGTTCAAGAAGTTGGGTGTCTTTGGTCATGGCCTTTTCCTCCTGACATCAGGCCCTTAGTTCAGCAACCCGTTCGCGCGGAACAATCCGCAATCGGCACGGAGCGCCGGACGTACCGAGAAGTTTGACAGATTTTCCGGCATTCGATCACTCCAAGTTCGGATCATGCGGCTCGCCTCGGCGCGGCCAACAGCATGGCGTCAAGCACACGCTTCTCGCGGCTGCCACGCGGATAGCGTGCGGACAGGGCGTTGGCAAGGCACAGGAAGTCCGGCCCGCAATCTTGCTCCGATACGATCAGTTACCGCAACGCGTTGGCGCGCCCGCTCGCCTGCAGCGCGATGGCGGCGTGAAGCCGGTCGAGGGCCGTGACTTCCGGCGATTCAAGCACGGCATCCATGCCTAACTCCCGCCTGTGCAGTAGCGCCCGCCGGTCGTCCGACCGCAATTGAGCGCGCATCCAGGCGTGCAACCGGTCCATTGTGCTCAGTCAAGGCGAGGCACCGGCTCGCAACCGTCCAACGAAGCCGGACTGGTGGACCGCGTAGTGCGCAACCGCCCAAGGGCCGACTCCCGTCAAATCGACGAAGGTCTCGACCTCGGCCATGAACACCGGTCGATAGGGGAAATCACCGACGAACATCCGGATCCGGTCCGCGGTGTCGAGCCGCACACGTGCTTTGCCGGCCAGGACGCGGGGCGCGAACCCCGGGTCGTTAAGTACGCGCCGTCCGAATCCCGTGCGGCTCATGCCGCTGCGCCGAAGATGCCGGCGGATGGAATCGCGCAGACCCGAGTCGAACGACGCCTTGAACAGGCGTTGCAGGTCGGGGGTCGCGTCGGCGGTCACGAAGCTCATGGCGCCGAACATAGGCACGGGCTAAGGGTCATGCAATAGGAATCGTTATTATTGTTCCTACAGTTTACGACATTGCTTCCGCCGAGTTCGCGCGACTTCGCCCGAATTCGCATCGGGCCGCAGGAGCCACCCCTGATTTCTACTGTTTGAGACTGTCGAATCCAGGATTTTCGGAATCCGATTGAAGGTTCATCGGTCTGGGTCGATGTCCATACCGGGTTGATGATCGGCGTCAGTAGTCAATATACTATCGCCGACTGAAGCCTAGGCCAGACTGATGCCGGACGACCCCTACCGCGAGCGTCTGCGGGAATTCCTGCGGCGCGCCGACCACACCATGAAAAGCGCGTCCGTCGCCATCGGGCGCAACCCGACCTATCTGCAGCAATACCTTGCACGTGGGCAACCGCGTGTACTCGCCTATCGCGACGCGGAATCGCTGGCCGAGTTGCTCCAGTGCGACGCCGAGGATATCCGACACGCTCGGGTGCCACCGCGCCGCAAAGCGCGCCGCGCACGAAGGCGCCCGCCCGTCGGCGCGCCCGTCGCGGCCGTACCCGAGATGGATGTCGCCGCCGGTGCCGGTTATGTTGCGCTCAACGAGGATATCCCGCGGGAAAACACGAGGTGGTACCTGCCGGAAGCCATGCTACGCCAGGAGGGTGGCGCCAACCCGGCCGATCTGCGCATCGTGCGCGTGCGGGGGGATTCCATGGAGCCCCTTCTTTCTGAGGGTGACCGGCTGATGGTCGACACCGCCCGCACTCACCCGTCTACCGGGGAGCTGTGCGCCGTGTGGGACGGGCACGGACTGGTGGTCAAGCGCGTGGAAATCGTCCGAGGCATTGAACCTGTCCGTTTACGCCTGAGCTCGGCCAATCCGCGCTATGCTTCGTATACCTGCCTCGCCGATGAAGCCCGCATCATCGGCAAGGTCGTGTGGGCAGTTCGGCGTATGTAATGCAAGAAGAGTACGGAGTATGGCCGTCAGCGCTCTGATAGCCTGCAATTTCTGCTCTTGCGCACTATCTGACCAATGCCAATGCGTTCGACCACTATGCCAACCAGTGCAACAGCAGTAGTAACTTAGACTTACGCGAAGTATTGAAGGGTTTCGTAATGCCAATGGTCCATGCGCGAGCGAACCGAAACCACCTGTCTTAACTTTTCACCCATAGGCGCCGACCGATCACTGTATCGAGAGGTGCTAACATCTCTTGTTATGCGGGAATCGGGAAGTTCCCGAAATGCCACGCGAGCGTGTCAATCATTTAAAATACTCTTGCTCTACTGAGCCTGCTGTAAAGACGATGATCGTAAACGAGACAACTATGGTCGGAACCGTCTTCCGCAGGTCTTTGATTGTATTTGCGAACGGGGAACAATGAATTATAATTGCCTCGTGTGTCTTGGTGAAAACCGGTAGAGTTTGTTGCGCAATGGATCTGAACAATCTGATCCGCTGAAGCAGCTATAGTGGTTTTTGAATCTTGTGTGAGTGCGGATGACTGAGTTGGCTCGATTATATACGGCGGACAAGCCGATTATGTACAACTGTATAACATTTGTTGTAGATAGTAATCTATTTGTTGAGTTTCAGCCTATTGAAAACATCAAGTGGAAAGACCTTTGTCCTAAGGCAGACGTTATTAAAATTGTAGTGCCGAAGTCCGTAATCAGGGAAATGGACGGACACAAGAGCAGCACGAAGCGACGCCTACGGCGTCGAGCGTTGAGCTTCAACCAGCATTTGAACAACATCGAGGACGGAGATGGAGTAAGTGCGGCGCTTACAGAAAACCCAGTCAAATTGATACTTGAACTAATGCCGATATATTCGACGGAAGAGCTGAAGCACAAAGGACTCTCACTTGAAAACAATGACGAGAGAATCGTCGCAGAGGCCTTCACATTTCGAGAAAGTCACGCTGATGTGATTTTTCTTTCCGAAGACCGTATTGCACGGCACACTGCGCGCGAGATGGGTATTCCTGTGGCTCGTCCTATCGAAAGTTGGCGCCTTACAGAGCCGGAGGATCCGCGTGACTTCCGCATACGGGAACTGGAAGCACAGATAGGTCCCACACCGAGACTCTCGCTTAAGTTATCCGACGAACGAATCCGCACGGTACAATTTGAGAATCCCTTGAAGGTAAGTGTTCCCATTGAGTTTTGCGAACGGGTCGCGCAAGATTTTCTGGACAACAATCCGTGTCTAAGCCAAGACCAACTAACGCGGCGGCTACCGTTTCAGGGCGGTCATTCAAGTCTTTTTCGACTTCCGGGCTCCTTATCTGTAACGAATGATGAAATTGATCAGTATCTTGAAACCTGCGAGCGATACCGAAGTAGCGTAAAATCGTGGGCGACGGGCCTACCTCAGTTGCTTGAGAATCTGCATTTTGTCGCGCCCTTCGAGTTGGTTATCTCTAACAATGGCACCGCGTTCGCGGAAGACGTCAAAGTTCATATTCGAGTCACCCAGGGTTTCTTTTTTGTCAGCGTCGACACGCTACACTTTTATTTCGGTCCGGGCGTTCAGGTACCGGAACCTCCTTACGCATACCGACAATTCAATGCCCCTATAAATGCCGTCCGACAACCATCACACGATGATCTAGACCAATTTGCATTCTACAGCGACGATGGGCCCACTCTCGACGGCGGCGTTACAGAATTCTCTTATGAGTGTGAACGCTTTAGACATGGCGGGAGGGAACAGGTTTTATCCTGTTTCCTGCGAAAGGAGAAAAACGCTCCTTCAGGTGGTAAGGTTGTCGTTACAATTTCTAGCGCGTCGCTTGCGAAATCAATTGACGAATGCTTTATAATACGGTGTGTAGCGAATGGCTCTTCGGACTTCAAAGAGTACATACGTCATCGGATATCTTTCTTTCCCGATGATGTTCAAGACGTGATTTTGAGAGCCCTCAAAAGAGATTACGATGAGTCGTGATGATCTAATGTGACGCAGGTGGTGAAGCGCTTTTGTTGGTCTTTCGAACAGTAGGTGTGCTTTTGAACGGCGCAAAATTGTGGGTCACAACACCGGTCCGTATATGGGCGTCGCTGAGCCACTGAAAAGAGTTCACGAGTAGTAATGCGAGGATTGCATATTCCACGCATTTCGAGCACCCGATGCACGAGATTCCGGCCTCCAAGTACACACCATTTCAGCCACCGGTCGGAGCGAAGCGACGAAGGACTGATTATTGGAAATTTTCGAGATAGGTTGACATATCGCGCTGCAATAGAGCGCACCATGTTCTCAGGCGTCACGCCGATCAGATCCCGACCTGGATCAAGCATCGGTTTCATTGTGTGATTCCAAAAACTGTGTAGCTTTTTTTCTGGCTTTCCTAATAGATCCGTAATCCAATTCGCCTAAAATGCTACCTAGATACCCCTTCCATATACTACCGTCATCAAATCCTTGTGGGGCAGGGATATTAAATCCTGATAACGCCCTCCTCAATTCGTCAACTTGCGCCGCCCTTTCTAACGTATACGCAACATGAAACGGGAATTGTTGCAAAAACTCCAGTTCTGTGTTGGCCAGTCGCCGCACTATGCTTCTGGGCTTCGCCCAAAATTTCAAAAAAACGAACATCTGAATAGCCGCTACCGCAAGGACAGACGAAATTAATTGTGCCAAAAAATACCCTTAAGTCATGGCAGCACCGATAACGCTTGGTACAAAAATGGCGAATGCCCAATTGGACGCAGTTGTAGTTGCGATATCTAAAAGCCATTTACAAAACCAGCGCATCCCATCACGATATCATTCTCGCGTTGTAACCATCAACCTATCTTGATAAATGCCTAAATTTGTCGTCGCGCTTCTCGGCGTGGCTCGTCGATAAGCGCCACCAATCTAGCGCCGTTGCGTGAGGGACACTAGAACTAGGGCTTCAGCTAGTAGAACGCAGCGGGCAAGAAAAAAGCGAGTGTGGGGTAAAATGTTGGATATGCCAGAGCTGTGACAAAAAAATACCTATAAAACAATATATTATGAGTCTACTCACGCTCTGGACCGGGGACCGGGGACCGGGGAGCCACCCTTCCACCCCCAACACCTCAAAACACGGAAAACAAACCGCTGAGCGCCGCGCCCAATCCCGCAGACACGACTCCTCCTGCCGTTCCAACCACCGTCTGGGCGGCGTTTACAGCCTGCCTCACCCTTTCCCCGACAGCCTGCCCGTTCGCAAGCTGCTTGATACGAAGCTCGCGCACGCTTGTTTCGTCACGCCCGAAAATCGTTGGCAGCAGATCGCAGGCGTCAGCCAAGGACACCAGGATGCTGGTTCGGGAGGACACGTTGTCCGAGTCGGTAAAGATCGCTTCCCGAAGACGTTCGATCAAGGAGCGCTCCGGGTTCGGGTTGATTTGCCGGTAGATCCTCCCGCGGTACAGCAGCATCGTTTTCTCCTCGGCGCGGAGGATGCCCCGCCAACATAACCGTTGGGACACTCCATGACCGAGCTTTTCGAACAGGCCAAGGCGCAATACCCACGTGGTCAGCCGCGCCCGACGTTTCGCATCGCGGATCTTTCGCAGACAGGCGTTCATAATCGGGTCGTTCACCCATCGGGAGTTGTGGGCCACAATCGGCTTGCGACGACGCGACGCGTCCACACGGATCAGTCTTTGCAGAAGAAGTTCAGCTGTCAGCGCACCGGCGAGGCCGTAACGGCGCTTCCCGTATCGGATCGCCCCCTTGTTGCCATGCAGGCAAAGCAGCACAAACTCCTCGTGCAATGTCAGCTCTCCCGGCCTGGGTCCACGCGCCAGGTCCAGCCCTTCAACTTCCACTCGAACAACCCCCTCCAGGCGATGCGCCGGTTTCGCGACAACCTACAGGCCCCGCCTTGTGAGTCGCTGGTTCCGCCCGCCGGCCGCGCGGGCGGTCAAAGCGAATGACCAACGACTCGTATCCCGTCTGGCGGCGATAGGCGGGCCACGCCTCGTAGCGGGGTTCGCTTGTGACCACCTTCATGCCGCCCACCCGGTCGTAGATCCGGCTGATCAGCGTACGCAGGAGCAGGCGGGCGTAGGAGGCGCCCAGACAAAGGTGGGGACCGGCGCCAAACGCGACGTGGGGATTGCGCTTGCGTCCGACGATCAGCTTCTGGGGCGATTCGAAGATCGATTCGTCGCGGTTGGCCGAGGCCCAACAGATCGCCACCCGGTGGTGCGCCGGCACGTGCTCTCCCCCCACATCGGTATCCCGTGGGCACACGCGGGCGATCATTGTCAGCGGTGATGCGACGCGGACAATCTCCTCGACGCAATTGCGCAGCGCCAAGGGCTTTTCGCATACTTCGGCGAGTTCTTCCGGTTGCTCGGCAAAATGCGCCAGCGCCAGCGATACGGTGGCGATCACCGTGTCGCGGCCGCCGGCGAAGACGAGATTGGCAAACCCAACCATCTCGTCGCGCGTCAGCGGGCGGCCCCGGAAGGACGCCGTAGTCAACGCGCTGAAAAAATCGTCGCCGGGGCGGGTCTGCGCCCGGTCGAACTGCCGGTTCAGGTAACGGTCGAGGACGCCTCCCTTTGCTTCGCAATGCCCCTCCGACCCGGAAAAGACATGCAGTCCCCAGCGGGTCCATTCCTCCGCTTCCTCCAAGGGCATGCGCAGCAAGACGGTCAGCGCGCGCGACTGTAGAGGAAGCGCAAACTGGTTGACGACTTCGACGGGGCCGGAGTGGATCGCGTCGTCAAGCAGGCCGTCGATGAGGGCCGTGATGCGCGGAGCCATGTCGCGACGTTGCGACACGTTGAAAAACGGCTGGACGATGGCCCTGTAGTCGGCATGCTCGGGCGGATCGACCTCGATGGGCAGCTGCCGCACATTGCGCACCCGTTCTTCTGACGGAATGGGCACGCGAAAGGGCGCGTCGGAACTGAACGTCCGGTAGTCCGACGCAGCCCGGCGCACATCATCGTAGCGCAGGATCAGCGGAATCGTCTCGCCCAGAAAACTTCCCTTGAGAACGCCGCATTGGCGGCGCTGCGCGGCAAACGGATCCGATGCGTCCCATGCGGTCATGCCTTGCTCACCGTGGTGCCCCGCAGAAAGGTGGTTGGCACCCGCTAGTCATCGAAGATCAGCGCCGAGGGTACGGACAGAGTGACGTCCAGCGTTTTCCGCTCCTTGCTTCCGGCCGGTTCGACGCCGCCACTCGGCATGCGGCGCAAGGCCCGGATGGAGTGCCCGCCGGCATCAAGGTGGTATATGGCATCGCTGCCGAGTCGTTCCACTCCGGCGACGGTGCAGTTCACCTCCCCGCCATCACCCACCAGGACATCTTCCGGGCGAACGCCATAGATGCCGGGTCCGCTGCGGGCGGCAAGATGCTCGGGCAGCGCGAACTTGAGCTTTCCGGCGCGGAACACGCCGTTATCAGCGACGCCCTCGATCAGGTTCATCGACGGCGTTCCCAGGAACGAAGCGACGAAGGAGTTCGCCGGTCGATGATAGGCGTCGAGCGGCCGTGCGTGTTGCTGCAGCCTGCCGTGCGCGATGATGGCGACGCGGTCCGCCAGCGTCATGGCTTCGACCTGGTCGTGAGTCACGTAGAGCGTCGTGGTGCCATGCAATTCGTGCAATCTTCGAATCTCGTAACGCATACGATTGCGCAGTTTCGCATCGAGATTGGACAAGGGTTCGTCCATCAGCAGTACCTTGGGCCGCCGCACCAGGGCACGGCCGATCGCCACCCGCTGCTGCTGGCCGCCGGAGAGCTCCCTGGGCTTCTTGTCCAGAACCAGGCCCAGGTCCAGCATCTCGGTCGCCTCTTCCACCCTGGAGGAGATTTCTGCCTGGCTGACCTTGCGGCGACCCTTGGCGCGCCGCAGGCCGAACGAAAGGTTGTCCCTTACGCTCATGTGGGGATACAGGGCATAGGACTGAAACACCATGCCGATCCCCCTCGCCCCCGGCGGAAGGTCGCTGACCTTTCCCCCGTCGATCCGAATCTCGCCGCGTGAAATGTCCTCGAGACCGGCGAGCAGGCGCAGAGCCGTCGACTTGCCGCATCCGGATGGTCCCAGAAGGACGAGGAACTCTCCTTCCCTCACCTTAAGATCCAGAGAATCGAGCGCAAGCGTGCCGTCGTCGTAGACCTTGGTCGCTCCGATGAAATCCACTTCCGACATGGCAAATACTCAATGACCCCTGCCGCTGAATCTGCGCATTGGACTCATCCCTTGACGCTGCCGGCGCTCAGGCCCTGGATGAGCGCTTTCTGAAACAGCACGAACAACACCACCACGGGAATGCTGACCACGAGGCTCGCCGCCGCAAAATCGCCCCACTGCTGGCCGGTTGCGGGAATCATCGAGGATAACCCGACAGGCAGCGTATAGGCGTCGTTGGACGTGTTGAAGACCAGCGCCAGCAGGAATTCGTTCCAGGCGGTGAGAAACGAGAACAAGGCGGTGATGGCAACCGCGGGCAGCGACAACGGCAGCACGATCCGCAGGAAAACTTCGGCCTGCGAGCAACCGTCCAGCATCGCCGCCTCTTCCAGCGCCCGCGGCACGGCATCGAAGAACCCCTTGAGCATCCACACGCAGAACGGCAGGGCCGTCACCGAGTACGCGATGATCAACCCCACGCTGGTATTCAGCAGGCCCAACGTCTTCATCACCATGAAGTACGGCACGAGGATCACGATGCCCGGAAACATCTGTATCAGCATGAACACGAACATCGCACCCTTGCGCCCGGAAAATTGATAACGGCTGAACGCATAACCGGCGGGAATCGCCAGCAGCAGGCCGACGATGGTCGTGCCGGTCGCCACCACCACCGAATTGCGGGTCCACAGCCAGAACGACCCTCCGCCAAGCACTGTTCGGAAGTGGTCCAGCGTGAATGCGTCGCCGATGGCGCCACCGAGGATGTTGCCGGGCGAGACCGCCACATCCAGTATCCACACCACAGGGACGATCACCAACCCGACGGCATGGATCAGAAACGTATGCAGGGCAAGTTTCTCCAGTCGCGGGGCCACGAGCCTGTTACGCGCCAGCCCGCGTTCAGCCAAAGTCTTGTCTGCGCTTCCCGCCGACCATTTCCCGCTCACCCCCGCAGTCAGCCAGTAGATGGCCAGCGCGGAGGGTACGAGCAGCCACGAACCCGCCCACACGTCGTATGGCGTCGCCTGTCCGTCCATGAGGGAATAGACACCGAGCGCGAAGACCGCGGCGCCTGTCAGCTGGCCCGTGTGCCGCCGCCACGCCGCGGTGCCGTCCGGAAGGCAAATGCGCAGCAACAGCAACATCACCACGCCCGCCAGAACGATCGACCGGGAGTCCCCGCCCCCTCTCAGTAACTCGCCGCCGAAAATGAGCAGGTTGACGAGCGCTGCGAACGGTATCCAGGTTCGCAGCGCCTGGATCTCGGCCGGCACATACCATTGCTCTGCCAGGGAGTGGGCACTCATGCGGCCGCCTCGGTCACCCGGGTCTGTCGCAGGTAAAGCCAGGAAAAGCCGACCAGCATCAGGAAAACGAACACCGACCAGGCCGCGGCGACGCCGTAACGGCCGTATTCGAACGCGACCGAGAACACGTAGGTGACCAGGATATCGGTCGCGCCGGGTTCACCGAATCCGACATATGGGTTGCCTCGCGTCAGCAGATAGATCGTGTTGAAGGAGTTGAATGTCCAGATGAAGCTCAGCAGGCTGATGGGAACCAGCGTCCCCTTGAGGTTCGGCAGGGTCAGGTGTCGGAACTGGTCCCAGCGGCTCACCCCGTCAAGCTCCGCCGCCTCGAACATATCGGTCGACAGCGCCTGCAAGGCCCCGCTCAGCGCCATCATCATGAACGGCACGCCTAGCCAGATGTTCACCAGGATCACCACGAGACGGGCGGATGCCGGTCCGGCGAAGAAGTCGACGCTGGCGTCGAGTACCCCGTTGATCAGGCCGTCCGGCTGAAGCATTCCGTTCCACGCCAGTATCGAGATGTACCCCGGAATCGCCCACGGCAACAGCAGCACCGTACGATAGATCGTCCTTCCCTTGAGCCCCGGCCTGTTGAGCGCAAGCGCAAGGACCAGCCCCAGAAAAACATGTGCCACGACATTGCTGAACGCCCACACAAACGTGAACAGCGTCACCCGCCACAGCCCCGGAGTCGCGAACACGGTCACGAAGTTGGCCAGACCGACCCAGGCTTCGTCGCCCAGACGGGTCTGATCGGCATTCGTAAACGCCAGCCACATGCCGTAGAGGATCGGATAGAAGGTCAGCGTCGCCAGTGCGACAAGGGCCGGTGCGACGTAAACGTGTGCGAGTCGGGCGCGTGAACGGCCGCGCCGGGCATCCCGCCAGGACAGGAACGACAGCAGCGCGATCGCCGACACCACGACAGAGCCCAGGGCGTAGGTGATCGGTCGGGTGTCCGGAGGAGGTGTTCTAGCGTCGGCCACGTTGGTCCGCCCGACCACCGGTTGCAAGCTTTCCGTATCCACCAGGGGGGTCCCATCGAGCCCGACCGGCACAACCGCGATCCACTGTTCGACCCCCGGCAGCATGCCGCCCAGCGCACAGGACCAGTTCGACGCGTCCCGTCCCACGACGGGAATGCCGGCGTCATCGCGCACCACCGGCACGCCATCACTCCAGCACTCCTCGAAGGCTTCTCCCTCCGGCTCCCGTTCAAGTCCTGTGGTTTCGCCCACGCGAATGGACGAGTGCAATTCCGCATCGCGGACCGACCCGAAAGAGTTGCCAGAGAACCAGATCTCGAATCCGCCGACGGCCGCGCTCGGCAGGAAGGCCACATCGATACGAATCTCCCGGTAACGCTGCGCGGCCTCTATCACGGTGACAACAGGAGGTTGAATCTGCGCGCCTTCCTGGCCCTGTAATTGAGCCCCGGCCCCGGACGCGGCCACCCAGCCCAGTACCACCACAGCAATGAGCCGGGCCACAAAGGCCGGAATGGCGGGTACGGCGACTGACCCTGGCGCAACCGCCTTGTCGACCCGAGTGTCAGCAGCCGGAGACAGCATTGCCTTGCCCGTATTCGCGCAGGAATACGGGATTCGCCGGGGTCGTGTAGCCGAGATGGGCGTACGGGTCCTCACCACAGACGATGTGCACGTTGCGGTTGTCCGAGTCGTGCTTCGAGCCGTCCGCGAGCTTCTCGTCCAGACACCAGTGCAGCGGACTTTGCGTGCTCATGTAGTGGTTCACCAGGGCTCGCCGGTAGCGGTTGCTGGCGTTCTTCCTGCTCCGGTGCAGCAGATAGCCGTTGAAGAACAGCACCGAACCGGCGCGAAGCTCGATGGTGGCTTCGCCCTCATCGTCAAAGCCGTGACTCTCTGGCGCCGGATCAAACTCGTCGGTCCGATCATGCGTCCTCAGGGGGTACAGGACGCCTGCCAGATGGCTGCCCGGGATCACCCGAAGACAACCATTTTCGCGCGTCGCATCATCAATGGCGATCCACGCACCGCACAGGCTTCGATCACGCGTGGGGATGAAGCTTTCGTCCTGGTGCCAGGCCTGCCCGGGCTTGCCGGGCGGCTTGGCGAAGAACATCGACTGCATGCACTTGACGCCGCCATTCCAGTGCCCGGGCCGCAGGTGGGCCCCGACGATCCGCCCGAGCACCCGCGCAAGCCCCGGATGCGCGGTGAACTTCCTGATGACCGGCGAAACGAAGTGCGGCATGTGGATGCACAGGATGCGTTCCAGCGCTTCGGCATCGCTCACGGTCGCGGGAACGGTGCCGATGCCGTTCACCGAATAACCGCCACGGGCCAGCTTGATCAAGTCCGCTTCCAGTTCGGCCAATTCATCCGCGTCCAGCAGGTCCTCGACGATCAGGTAGCCGTTTCTGGAATAGAAGTCCGCCTGGTCCATCGACGACCGGTCGGCGATGACGGGATTGGTTCGCATCGTGCTCTTCCCTGGAAAGAACACGATTTTACATATCCAAAAGTCGCGTTGTGATGCCTGATCTGAGCTAACATATATGTGCATGTAACACAAACTTGGCTGGCGCGTTGCTGCGGGCACATTTCGCGTCAGGCACACGCATTCGTTCCGATCGCACCAACGACGCCCATGATCGAAGTACCACCACTGAGAATCAACGACTGCGGTCTGGTGGACTACCCTTGCGGCGGCGTCCTGGGTCCCCGGACCATGCCCGACTTTGAAATTGTCTGGATCGAGCGTGGCGAATGCCATTGGGAGTTCGATGGCGAGTCGCATCCGTGCTCTGCGGGCAGCGTGGCGTTGTGCACGCCGGGTATGCGGGATACATGGCGCTGGGATCCGGCACGGATGACTCGGCACGGCTACGTCCACTTCGAGATACTCGGTGAGTCCGAACTGCGTTTTCCGCACCTCCGGGATTGCCGGGGCGACGACATCTTGCGGCCGCTGCTGCGTCATACGATCTGGCTCGCCGGTCTGGGAAGCGACTTCACCGATGCGCTTGCGGCAACGGCGTTGCGGCAGGCCTTGAGCTGGTTTCTGGCGGGACATGTGGCCCGAACGGCTTCGTCGACCGAACAGGATCTGCATCCCGTGGTCATGCGCGCCTTGCGCGCGCTACGCAACCGCTGGGGCGATGGATACAAGATTCCGCCCTCGATCAGGCAATGGGCCGCCGACAGCGGCGTGTCACGGGGCCACTTGTCCAGGGTCGTTCGCAAGGAACTCGGCATTACGCCGCAGCAACTGCTTCGATACCTGCGGCTGGACTACAGTCTTGGCTGGCTCAGCCGCACGAATCTGAAGATCTCCCAAATCAGCGAGATGAGTGGCTTTCGTAATCAATTTCACTTTTCCCGCAGCTTCAAGGAAACCTACGGCCATGGTCCGCGCGAGATGCGCAAGCGCCTGCGTGAAGGTGGTGACAAGCCGTTGAGCGCGGTCATCGGGATGCGGCGCATGATCCAGATCGTCGGCTGATCTGTGCCATCGTCCAGATGCACCGGTGAACCGCGAATATTCCCGATCGTCACCTCGGGCGGGCCAAATTTGCATTCACCGGAATCAGGTATTGACGATGCCCCACACCTGCTGATAAATGGCGCGAATCTTGTAAATCAAGCCGGAGTCCGAGTCATGTCGCCGCCATTTCCCGATCTTGTTTCCGAAGCCGACAGGCAGCTCTATGCCGAGGAAGGCTACATGGTCCTCAAGGGAGTCATTCCGCAGGACCAGATGCGGATGTTGCGCGAGGAGTGCTCGTACTTTCTTGGCTACATGGACGCACGAATGGATCATGGGCTGGTCTCCGCCGACGCCCTGTCGCGGCGCGGAAATCGATACTTCATCAACAACCTGTATCGATACAGCACGCGACTGTGGCGATTCCTCTTCAGCGACCTCATGGCCGCCGTATGCCGCGCCACGATCGGAGAGGACGCCTATCTTTTCAACGAACAGTGGGTCGTAAAGGGCGCGGAACAAGGCATGAGATTCTCATGGCACCAGGACTCCGGCTACGTCAAGTTCGTGGATCCGGGCACTCGCCACGCTCCCTACCTCACCTGCTGGTGCACGCTGGACCCGGTGGACGAGAGCAATGGAACGGTCTACCTGTTGCCCCATTCCCGTGCCGGCACCAATGGCAAGATCATCACCCACACCAGGGATCCCGACACCAATGACCTGATCGGCTACACCGGTGGCGAACGCGGCCTCGCGATCGACGCCCCGGCCGGGAGCATCGTCGCCTTTTCCAGTTTCAACCTTCACAGCAGCGGAGCCAATACCACCGACTCGATGCGGCGCGTCTATCTGCCCCAATACGCGTCCGCCCCGCTCCACCACTCGAAAACCGGCGAACAATTCAACCTCGCGGTCCCGTTCGTGCGTGGGGGTCGGAACATCTACGATCATGAGGCGGATACGTCGGAAGCCTGGGGCGGGATCGCTCCACCGCAGCCGGACGCCTGATTCGGTAAAGCCGGGGCGGAGGCCGGCCAGTGCCGCCCGAGATTGCGACGGGGTTGCGCCCGGCGAGACTAGGGCATCGGGTCCGGGTGCGGCGAATCGTCGATCAACCACAGGGGACGGATCATGTCCGGCAGGCCGTCCGGCGGGATCACGTTATAACGCTCCCGGAACTGTTCCCATGCCGTCTCCATTTCACGGAGCTTTCCGGGCATCGCGCCTGACAAGTCGATGGTCTCGCCCGGGTCGGCTCTCACGTTATAGAGATACCAACGCTCCTCGCGGAACGGCGGTTCGGTCCGCAACAGCTTCCAGTCTCCCTTGCGCACGGCGATCCTGCCCCACAACTCCAGACCCAGCACCTCGTCCTCGCCATGGACCGTGGCGCCGGGTTGGCGCAACAGGCCCGCAAAGCTCTTCCCGGTATGCGGCAGTATTTCGCGCCCGTCGTAGCGGCCTTGCGGATACGCCACTCCCGCCAATTCCAGAATCGTGGGAGCGACATCGCTGACCATCAGCACGCTGTGACTGATCATTCCCTCGGCAACGCCCGGACCGCGAATGATCGCCGGCACCCGGATGCCGCCCTCGGCCGCGTGACGCTTGAACAGGTTGAAAGGCACGCTGCCGGCAGATCCCCAGCCTGGCCCGTAAAACATCATCGAACCTTCACGCCCCATGTTCTCGATGCTGTTGTCCGCGGCGGCATACCGTGCGGCCTGCGGGCCGTCCCAACCGAAAAAACCCGCCGCGCCGTTGTCCGACATGAACAGCGTGACGGTATTCTCGAACTGGCCCGTCCGCTTCAGGTACTCGACCACCTTGCCGATGTTGTCGTCCATGTTGGCGATCACCCCCGCATAGACCTCCATGCGGCGGGCTTGTATTGCCTTGGCGGCTTCGCTCAGTTCGTTCCAGGGTGTGACTGTCGGCGCGCGCTCGCCCAGGGCGGTCCCGGGCGGGAAAAGGCCCAGTTCGATCATGCTGGCCAGGCGTGATTCGCGCAGGACGTCGTATCCGTCATCGTACCGTCCACGATAGAGGTCGATGTGGGTGTTCGGCGCCTGCACGGGTATGTGCGGCGCGCTGAAATTCAGGTAGGCAAGGAAGGGCTTGTCCTGCCCGGGGTCGTCGCTCATGTATTCGATCAGCTTGTCGGCGTAGAAATTGTTGGAGAAGAAATCCTCGGCCACAGGCATTCCGGTGACATCATCGTGGTTCTCGAAATATCCGTCCCGAGCGTCCGGCCCTCTGCCGTTCAGGTTGAAGTGGCTATCGGAGGGTCCCCCACCCGTCTGGATGAAGGACCGGTCGAATCCCCTCGCCACCGGGAGCTTGTCCGGGGAATGGCCCAGGTGCCACTTGCCCGTGGCATAGGTTCGATAGCCGTTGTCCCGCAGCAGCCTGGCAAAGGTGACCACGCGGTCGCTGAGCACGCCCTCGTAGCCCGGCTGTCCTTGTTGGTTGGGGCTTCGCATCCCGGCCCCCATGGTTCCCAGGCCCGCCAGGTGATTGTCGGTGCCGGACATCAGCATGGCGCGGGTGGGCGAGCAGTTCATCTGCGCGTAGAAGCTCGTGAAGCGAATGCCTTCGTCAGCCAGGGCATCCAGCGCAGGCGTATCGATTTCTCCTCCATACGGGCCCAGTTCGGCCATCCCGACATCGTCGGCGACAATGATCAGGAAGTTGGGGCCCGTCGTCTGGGCCGCCAGGGCCGGCGGCAGAAGGAGACAAAGGAAAAATACCGTTCTTGTCATTGAGAAAATACCGTTTTTCTCATGGGAATGATTCAGCGTCGTTGCCCCCCGTCAACCGGCCGTGACGCGGGGCGGGTCACTCGCCTCTGGCGCGGTCATGGGCGACGATGTTCAACATCTTCTCCGTCGCGATGACCGCCGCGGCGGTCTGGTCGGTGTCCACCCCAACGGTCGCGAATCGGCGCCCGCTTGTTCCGTCGCTCCATTGGATGAGGGTTTCCACCAAGGCTTCGGTTCGTCCACCGGGCGGAATTCGCACCCTGTAGTCCGCGAGTGTGGGTACGTCGATGCCGTGCGGCGAAACGGCCTCCGTGAGCGCCTTCATGAATGCGTCGTAGCCGCCGTCCCCGGTACCCGATGCCTCGCCGGTGCGTCCCTTGAAGGAGACGCTGACCGAAGCGCTGGGCGGTCGGTCGGATGAGACATCGATCTGGTAGCGCTGGATCTTGACGAGGTGTTCGGCCGGCGTCTTCAGCACGTCGGCGATGATCATCAGCAGGTCTTCCGGAACGACCGTGTGTTTCTTGTCCCCGAGTTCGATGATCCTGTCGAGCACCTTGCTTCGGTTCGCGTCGGAAAGCTTGATGCCGAGCTGCAGCAGGTTGTGGTCCAGCGAGGCCTTGCCCGAGAGCTTGCCCAGAGCGTAGCGGCGCTCGCGCCCGAAGCGTTGCGGCGCCAGCCGCGTGGCGTACAGGTCCCCCTTGGCGTCGCCGTCGGCGTGGATTCCCGCCGTCTGGGTGAACACGTCGGCGCCGAGAATCGGTGTATTCGCCGAAATGTTCTTGCCGCTGAAGGTCTCGACCAGTTCCGACACCGCCGCGAGCCGGGATTCGTTGACATGGGTGCGGAATTCCGTGTGGTCGGCAATGGCTGTCACGATTTCGGCCAGGGAGGTATTGCCGGCCCGCTCGCCCAGCCCGTTCACGCTGGTGTGAACACCCATGGCGCCGGACTGAATGGCGGCCATGGCGTTGGCTGTCGCAAGGCCGTAGTCGTTGTGGCCGTGGAAGTCGAATGTCGTGTCCGGCCAGGTGACCGTCATCAGGCTGACGAAGCGCCGGACATCGTCGGGCGAAAGCACGCCGAGGGTGTCCGCAAGCAGTACCCGTTCCACATCCAGCGCCTGCAGCGCGTCGACCAGGCGCTTGACGTAGCCGAATCCGTGGCGAATGCCGTTGGACCAGTCTTCCAGGTAGACGTTGACGCTTACGTCATGCTCCCGGGCGTAGTTCACGGTGTCGACGATCCGCTGGACGTGTTGCCCCGGCGTCATCCCCAACTGTTCGCGGCAATGCCGTTCCGAACCCTTGGTCAGGAGATTGATGACGCCTCCGCCGGCGTCGCCAATCCAGTCCACCGACCGCTCCACGTCGCAGAATCCGAGCATCTCGACCCGATCGATCAGCCCCGCCTCCCGGGCCCAGGCCGTGACCCGCCGCGCGCCTTCCAGTTCGCCCCGGGACGCGCGCGCCGACACGATTTCGATCCGGTCCACGCCCACGTCGCCGAGGAGCATGCGGGCCACGTGAAGCTTCTCCGACGGAGTGTAGGCGATATCGGGCGTCTGCTCCCCGTCCCGGAGCGTCGTGTCCATGATGGATATGATTTTTTCGTCGTCCCGATCCATTGGCCCGTTTTCCCAGCGCCCGCGCGCCGTCCCGCTCGCTCCCCTCCCGTCGCCACCGGGGGCAAGACACAAACGTCGGCTTCGAGGATTCTACCAGCCGGTGCCCACCATGGTCCGCATTGGCTTGACTTCCTTCAGCACGATGGATGTGGAAGCATCCTTCACGGCGGAGAGATTCAGCAACTCGGCCTCAAGAAACCTGCCCAGTGATTCAATATCCGCCGAAACCACCTGGAGCATGAAGTCGATGGTACCGGTCAGCATGTGACACGCCTGGACTCGGGGCTGTACCCGAACCCACCGTCTGAACGCTTCCGCCGAGGCCGTATCCTGGCGATCCACGCTCACCGCGACAAATGCCGTCACGCCATGTCCGAGGGAGGCTTCGTCCAGGTTCACCGTGAAGTTCCGAATCACTCCCCGACCCACCAGGGCCTCGACGCGACGCTGGCAGGCGCTCGGTGAAAGATTCACCCGTTCGGAGAGGCGTGACCAGGAAAGCCGCCCGTCGGCCTGAAGTTCGGAGAGAATGCGTGCGTCAATCTTGTCCATGAATATTGAATCCTGCGCATTTTGTTCTAGATAATAACTTTTACTGCACAACCAGGATACTTAATGCCTGATTACGCGGCCACCTTGCGAATCAGCTCACCTATCCTTGTAGCATCCGGAAACGCATTGCGAGGGGTGCCGAAATGTCATATCTGAAGAAGGTGGACCACGTGACCTATGCGGTGGAATCCGGCGCGATCGAGCGCTGGGCCTGGTTCCATATCGAAGTCGAGGGCGGCACATTGATCAAGCGGATTGACGATGCGAGGCCGGGCGATCCCAACAGCAGCATGAAGATATGGTGCATCGACTACGGCGATTTCGGCATCGCGCTGATCGAGGGTATCGACCGGGCGGAGAAGTCGCAGGTCACCTCCTTTGTCGAAAAGCATGGCGACCATGCCTGCCAGCACGTCGCCTACGACTGCCACGATCTGGACGGATTCATCGAACACATGAAATCCATGGGCGGTCATCCCCGCGGCGAGGTCCTGGTGCAGGACGACGGCTTCGGCATCCTCAAGCAATTGTTCGCCAAGGGCTATGCCACGGGGCACGCGGGGGAAGCCACGTTTCCCGAGTATTGCCAGCGGCCGCGCGACGCGAGCGAGGCTCGACGCGTGGAGATCACGTTCTCGAACCGCGCCGGCGGCGAATTCTACCGGCAGGTCCAGAATGCCATCGACGCGGGCGACACCGAGCCGTTTTTCGATTTCAAGCGGATGCCTTCCGATTGGCAGGTTCCGGCCGAACGACCCAAGAGCGGATCCGGGACGTTGTTGAAATCGGCCTGATCCCAATAGCCGATCTGGCGCCAGTCCTGTAGCCGGCTTCGTGCACCAGGGCAGATTGATTCCGGTCACGACCGAATTGTCACGACGGAATTGTCACGACCGCATTGCTGACAGGCCCATCGCAACTCTGTCATCATTGACCAAGGCACCACGTGTGCGCCTGCCTCATCCGTTGTGCGCGGGCCTCATTCGTACTGCAAGATCAATGAAGCGACTACCGGGTTGTCTGGCCGCCGCGCTGCTCTGCACCGCGGCACTTGCCCACCATTCGGCGGGCGTCTACTACGACGTGGATTCGGTGGTCGAAGTGTCGGGCGAAGTGGTCCGGGTCGTGTGGCGCAACCCTCACGTGTACTTCACCCTTCAGGTGGCTGACGGTAACCGATGGAATGTGGAAAGCAACTCCGTCAGCATCCTGCGGCGAATGGGTCTGACCGACGACCTGGTCCTTGCCGGTGACCGGGTGCAGGTCGCGGGCTGGCCGGGGCGCCAACGGAACAACCGCCTGTTCGCGCTCAACATGCTCCTGCCGGACGGTGTGGAACTGATCCTCTGGCCTGGCGTGGCCGCGCGATGGTCTGACGATGTTCTCGGTTCCTCCGGCGTCATGGCCATGGAAGGAACAAGCCCTCCCGCCTCCCAGGGGCCGGGTTTCGACATCTTCCGTGTCTGGAGTTCCAATATGGCCAATCCAGCCAGCTTTCCGCTGTTCCTGGATGTGGCCGGCGCGGCCCCTGAATATCCATTGACCGAGGCCGCCCGTACTGTCCGGGACAATTGGAGCGCGGCGGCGGACAATCCCTATCTGACGTGCGAACCCGTGGGCATGCCGCGCATCATGGGCCAGCCCTACCCCATGGAATTCATCGACGCAGGCGACCGGATCGAACTGCGGATCGAGTTGTACGACGTAGTCCGGACGATCCACATGTCGGACAACGCAGCCGCCGGCGACAGCGTACCGCCGACACGCCAGGGATACTCCCATGGAACCTGGGACGGCAACAACCTGGTGGTGAGTACGAACCGACTGAGCTGGCCGTACTTCGACCAATCCGGCGTGCCGCAGAGCGCGTCGTCCGAGATACTGGAGCGGTTTGCGCCCAGTGCCGACGGGACGCGCCTGGATTACACCCTTACGGTAACCGATCCCGCGACCTTCACGGAGCCTGTGACGCTCCGCAAGTACTGGACGTGGCGACCGGAAGCCGAGGTCCGGCCTTTTGAATGCGACGCCGAGTACCGTCCTTGATGACGCGGCGAACATCGGAACCGTTAGAATCGGTTCCATGAATCGACAATGGGAGTCCGCCATGAAGACCTTGACTACGATCCTCACCTTGGCCGTTGCGTGCTGGACGGCAACCGCGCAGGCGCAGCGCACGCCGCCCCCCATGAGCGAGATGGCCCGGGAGCCGTTCCAGGTCTTCGACAACCTGTACTTTGTCGGCACCGGTGAAGTGGCGAGCTACGTGATCACGACAAGCGACGGCCTCATCCTGATCGACACGCTTTACGGCGGACCCTACACCCCGTACCTGGTGGAAAACATGCGGCAACTGGGCCTCGATATCGCGGATGTGCGATATGTGCTGATCCTGCAGGGCCACTGGGACCATTACATGGGGGCCCGCGAGCTCCAGGACACGTACATTCCCGACGCGCGGTTCGGTGCCGCGGAAGAAGACTGGCGAATGATTGAAGCGGACCTGGGCGACCTGTCACCACGCCGCGATTTCGTCATCGAGGAGGGCGATTCACTGACCCTGGGCGATACGACGCTTCATTTCGAGATTACGCCTGGGCATACACCGGGCACGACTTCGATCCGTCTGCCGGTCTACGACCAGGGCACCCGCCACGAGGCCTACTTTCATGGCGGAACCGCCCTGCGGACCGACGATCCCGCCGTGATTGCGGAGTTTCTGGCGGACCTGGAACGAATCCAGCAAATTCCGGACATCGAAGTCCAGATCATCAATCACTTCGACATCCACGCCTCCGACGCAGATAACCTGTTCGAACGCGCCGAACACCTCGCCAACCGGCAGGCCGGCGAGGCGCATCCGTGGGTCGCGCCGGAGGATTTCCACAACTGGCTGGACGAGATGATCGCCGATACCCGCGAAAGGCTGGCTGCAGCGCAATAGCGCGGACCGGACACCACGGAGCGCAGTACCGCGCTGGCCGCCAACGTCCCGGGAACGCGGCGGCGAACGGCTACCGGGTGGTCAACCACCATACGAGACCCGCGACCATCGCGACCGTCAACGCCACCCAGACCAGTTCCTTGCGAATTCCTTCCCGCGACGGTTGGGGCGTTTCAGCACGTTCGTCGATGGTGCGGGCCAGACGTTCAAAGAATTGATCTGCGAGCTTGCGCGTCGCGCCGGCCACCAGTCTGGAGCCGATCTGGGCCAGGCGCCCGCCGACCTGAAAATCGGCGGCATAGCGCAGGACGGTTTCCGCGCCTTCCGCCTTCAACGTCACGTCGGCGCCACCCCGGCCGAATCCGACGGCCCCGGCCTTGCCTTCGCCTTCCAGGCGATAGCGCTCCGGCGGGACCGCCCTGGTGATCCTCAGTTCACTGGTAAACGTCGCCTTGACCGGGCCGATCGCCGTCTTCACCGTTGCCTTGTAACGGTCATCCGCCAGCTTTTCGAACGCCTCGCAGCCCGGAATGCACCGCTGCAGGACTTCGGGATCCAGCAACGCGTTCCAGACAGTCTGGCGACTCACTCCCAAACGGTATTCGCCTGTTGCTTCCATGGTCCAATCTCCGCCCGTTGAGGACAGGTCAGGTCATTTCGGATCCCACGGACACCAGGGTGGTTTGTCCTCCAACCCGTTTTCTCAGCCGCAAGGGCAGATTTCCGGACCGGAACCTGGCCCATGCGCTCAAACGTTTGCTGCCCGTCATTAGCAGATCCGGTGCGGTGACGCGGACTTCGTCAAGGATCTCCTCCATCGGTTCCCCGCGCCTGAACTTGCATTCGGCATGCAATCCCCGAGCCCGGCACATTTCGCCGAATTCCCGTCGCACGCGCTCCGCCGCCTCCTCCAGGCATTCCTCCACGTACTCCAGGTATCGCCTGCGCCCCTGGGCATAAATCTCGTTGTGGAACTGTTTCAGCCAGGGATCGACGACATGCAGGGCGGTGACCCGGGCTTGACGGGACAGGCCCAAGGCGATCGCCCGATGCAAGGCCTGCCTTGAATGCGGTTCGCCGTCCGTGCAGACGAGAATCCTCACGGCATCGCCCGGTCAACCACCGGTCACGCGCAGCATCTGGCTGCCGATCAGAAGCACTGCGCCGAGTCCCAGGATCATCTTCACCAGGGATGCGGACATTCCGATCCTGAATGCGGCGCCGCCGGCCTTTTTCATGTCGCCGATCGAGATGGACAGTCCGATGCCGGCGAATCCGACCGCGAACAACCAGGTATAGGCCGAGTCCATTGCCCAGAATGGCGAGCCGGTGACATCGGGGCTTCCCAGCGCGTGGATATTCAGGCTGTTCAGGAGCACGAGCGCAAAGAAACCGAGGATGAAGATCGGAAACTTGTCCTTCACGAGTTGCCACTTGTCGATCTCCTGGCCCGGTCCCATCTTCCCCGTGCGCAGGATGTAGAACCACAGCGCGAACAACACCACCAGGGGCAGAAACATGATGCGCGCGATGTTGATCAACACCGCGGTATTCAACGATTCGGCGCCATACCACTCCGCCGCGGCCACCAGTTGCGCCGTGTTCAGGATCGCCACGGCGGACCACGCGCCGAACTGGGATTCCGACAGTCCGATGCCGGCGCCGATGTAGGGCATCGTGAACAACATCAGGGTTCCAAACAGCAGCACCGTACCGATGGCATAGGCCATCTCCGACGGCTTCGCCTTCACGACCGGCGAAGTGGCAATGATTGCGGAGACGCCGCAAATGCCCGTTCCTGCGCCCATGATGCCGCCCAGTCCATCGGAAACGCCTTGTCTCCTGCACCACCACATGACTGCGATCGCGGTGCCGAAGATAAAGACGACGGTCAATGCGAGGCCCACGCCTCCGACCCTGACCACATCGGACCAGACGTAGTGGACGCCCAGTATGATGATGCCGGGCTTGATGATGGGCCGGGCGACGCCGATCCCCGGAAGCAGGATCTTCGGTATCGGCAGCGTATTGCGTATCAGGATTCCTCCCAACAGGAGTATCACGACGTAATTCAGTTGCAGGCTTTCCCAGAGAAAGGTGGCCCAGGCCATGCCCGCCTCGTGGTAACTGCGAACAAGCCGGTCCAGATTCCTGCCGACAAGGGCGAACGCGACGCAACACAGGAATCCGGGAACGTATCGTCCCCAGCCGGGAACGACGAGACTCTTGATTCTCTTTACCATGGTCTCACTCTAGTCACCACGCAAAGTCCGCGGCGCGAACCGCAATCTGCCCGATTCAGAACAGATATAACGTCGAACTGAAAAAACGATGGAGCTGCGCGGGAAAGGCGACACTCAGGAGGAATATGGCCAGGGTAATGAGGAGCGCCCAGATGTCCTCGCGCTTTTCGGAGGTAAAGGCATCTTCTGCGACGTCCTGAAGGTCCAGGCTCTGTTGTCGGTCGCTCGCATTTCGGTCGGCCATGGGGCGTGCCTTGGTCAATTTTCCGGCCATTCAGGCATCAGGCGACCGATCAACCGGTCGGGATCCACGCCAGGCAGGGGCCGGAATTTCTGTACGCGGGCGTTGTTCACCTCCGCAATGTAGAAATTGCCCTCCTCGTCAGCGCTCATTCCGTGGACGCCCCACATTCCCCCGGGGAAAGTTCCCCACGTACCCCATGAGTACTGAAACCTGCCCTGCAGATCGTACTGGATGAATTTGGTCGTACCGGCGTCTCCCACCCAGACGGCGCCGTTGGCGACGATCAGGTACTGGGCGTCGGTCGGAGGATCGCCAAAGCTCCACTGGTCAATGAAATTACCATATTCATCAAACACCTGCATGCGGTTATTCTGGCGATCATTAATATAGATTCGCCTGGTTTCAGGGTCGATGTCGATGCCGTGCAGGCTGTTGAAATACCCCGGCCGCGTATCGTCGGGCAGGACACCCTCCTGGCCCCACTCCAGAAGGTATTCCCCGTCGTTGTTGAATTTGACGACACGCGAATTGACGTACCCGTCCGCGACGAAAATGGCATCGGGCAGGAAAGCCATGAAGGTCGGTCGTCCGAAATGTCGTTCATCGTCTCCGGCTTCGCCATAGGTACCGAGGGTCTGCACGAGTTCCTCACCGTCGTTGCTGAACTTGTAGACCGCGTGGGCGAAATCGTCGACGACCCAGACGTGTTTTTCGGGGTCATAGGGGTTCATGTGCACCGCGTGAGGTTTCATGAACATCGAATCCCACTGACTCCAGGTTTCGGTGATGTTTCCATCCCGGTCGACAACCACCAGACAATGCTCCCAGCGCGCATCGATGCCACGCCGATAGCCCGCCGTCTCCCAGGTCTGCCAACCGTCCTCGTTGTTGTGATCCGGGCTCGCCACCGTCCCGTCCCGCCACGGCAGCGTGCCGTCCCTCCATGCGTATTGACGCCCGACGGGGAAACGCAGGCGTGTGCCCTGTTCTTCGATCAGTCGGTTTTCCGGCCGGTCGACCTTCTTCAGTATGCCCCGCTGAAGAATGAAGATACGGTCGGCGCTCTCGGCAAAAATGCCTTGTGCCGCGCCCCAGGTCCAATCCTCGTAACCGGGCAGCGTGGAGAAGTCCTTGGGCCACCCGGGCACGGGCGCGTAAGGCCCGAAGGGGTCCTGCCCGCCCTTGTCCGTTGCCACGACCGTCTGAGCGGCTATCCCCAGGGCCGTGGCCTGGGCGAAACACAGGACACCCAGTCTGAAGATGGATCGGCGCAAGGAGCGAGGTATCGATGTGCGACGGTTCATTCCGATACCCGTGCCCTGGCTGCTGCTCATGGCCGCCTGAAGACTGTTGTTCAGCTTCCGGGTCTCGGAATGTTGACCAATCCCACCGTATTCGTGCTGCTCTGATGGATCACCAGGTTGCCATCCGGCGACGCCCGCATGTGGCGAATGATCCCGATGCCGGACGGTACCGGCCAACTCTGGAACTGCTCGGTTTCCGGGTCGAAGCGCACAAGCGCGTCGGGCCGCTGGAACGACTCGTTGTACCAGATCTTGTCGTCGATAACCTCTATGGCGTAGGGATGGGATTGCGGGCCGCTGGGAGATGGCCACTCCGTGACCTCACCGGTGTGCGGATCGAGCCGTCCCAGGTAACCGCGCCCCGAATCCGCATACCAGATCATGTCGTCGCTGGTAATCGCCAGGCGCCGGATGTAGGCCCCGTACGTCACTCCCGGCGGAGGGCCCGGAGTCTCGTATTCCTGGAACTCCCAGGAATCGGGGTCGATGCTGGTGATCTTGTTGACGCCCCGGTTGGCGATCCAGATCATGCCGCGGGAATCTTCCTTGATCCCATAGGGCCTGGCGTTTTCGGTGGGCATGGTCGCCAGCCGGATGTCGCCGGTGTCCACCACCAGGCGACCGACCATGTTGCTGTTCTGCAGCGTGAACCACAGGTCACCGTTGCGCGTGAAAATCGGCGTGTGAGGATCGCGCGCCTCGGGATCCGGTATCGGATACACGGTGATTTCTCCGGTATCGGGATCCAGCCTGCCGATGGTGGCGTTGCTGTTGCCGGTATACCAGATGTTGCCAGCAGCATCGTTGATGATGCTGTGCGGCCTCGACGTGGGATCGAGCACGTACTCGGTCATCTCGCCGGTGGCCGGATCGATACGGCCGATGATGCTTGCATACATTCCGACCCACCAGATCATGCCGTCAGGCGTCTGAAGGGGGTCCCTGGGACGCTGCCCCAGCGTCGGCACCAGCCACTCCTGAAACGTCAGTTCAAAGTCGCCGTCCACCAGGGTCGGACGGCGATCATGGGTCTCGGGGAACGACGATGCCAGGTACTGGGTGATGTCCGCGGCCATCTCGTCCGGCAATTCGATCATCGTGTCGATGACGTAGTTCCAACGCTCGTGCGTGTAACCGGTAGAGCCGGTGATCAGGTTGATTTCGTGGCAGGCCACGCACGCGCCCTGAACCAGTTCCCTTCCCTCGCCGTCCGGCAGTTCCGCTTGTCCCTGCGCCACCGCAGGGAGCAGCACCGGGAGCAGAAAGACCATGCGGTTTCGCGATTCGATCATGAATTCCTCCGTAACCAAGTGCGGAAGCGCAATATCGGCCTCCACTGCTTTCGCCATGATGTCATCCGGTCGGCGACAAGCCAAATCTCGGCCAATTATGATACACACACCCTCACGAAATCCTTAAGAAAATGAAACAGGCGTAATTTCCCAGGCGTTCGCGCAATCGGAAGTTATCCGAAGATTGCACACATATTGCCCAATTCCGTTAGAGTTTGACCGATTCAGGCCGTACAATGAGGCAAATGAAAGGCGCATCTCATCACTGTTGGCTGCGGCGTTGCCTTGTAGGCACGGCTTGTGCCGTTGCGTCCGGCTGCTCGACTTCACTGGTGGTCAACGCGAACTTTCCGGAGCCGCTGGTGGATCCCCTGCCCGTCCGAATCGGTGTCCTGTTCGACGAAGCATTGTCCACTTACGAGCACGAGGAAAAGATTCCCCAGCAGGCGAGCTACTCTATCCAGCTGGGCGACGCGAACGTCTCCATGCTGAGCCAGCTCTTCAGCGCGATGTTCTCGTCCACGGAGACGGTCGGCTCGCTGCCGCTGGAGGCCGCGGACCAGGCGAGGCTCGACGCGGTAATCAGGCCCGAACTGGAAAGATTCGAGTTCGACGTGCCCATCCAGCGCACGGACCAGTTCGTAGAAGTCTGGATGCAATATCAGATGCGCCTGTACGATACCGACGGCGAGTTGATAGCGGAATGGCCGGTGACCGGTTACGGCAAGGCAGAGCACGGAAACCGGGGCGCGGCCCTGAACCGGGCCGCCGTCGTTGCCATGCGCGATGCCGGCGCCGAGATTTCCACGGAATTTTCAGCGCAGCCCGCGGTCGGATACTGGCTAGAGGAGAGGCAAAATGAGTCCGCATTACCTTCGGAGGCTGGCAGCAACAACTAGAACCCCCGCCCGGGTCCTGGTGTCGGCGATCACCGCAAGCATCCTGGCGGGCTGCAGCGTGACTTCGCGCATGGAGCCGTACAAGCGTACCGAGGCGGTCATAGCCGAAGGTGAACAGGTTGTCGTGCTCGCCAGGAAGCACCATGCCACTCACGAAACGGAAGCCGCCTTTGTCAATTGCGTGGCCGATGCGCTCGCGCACGGAAGCGACGGACTGGAGGTGCACGACACCGTCTCCTTCGAAGATCAGCTCTATCCGTGGTTCGAACCCTCCCGGGCCCCGCTCAGCACCGACGATCTCTCGCTTCTGCTCGAGAAGCCCGATGTCTTCGAGCGGGTCCAGGGCACCGGCGTACGCTTCCTCGTGTGGCTCGACGGTTCCACTGATCGCGTCGCCAGCGGCGGCGGGATCACCTGCGCGGCCGGCGTGGGCGGAGCCGGATGCATGGGATTGGCGTGGTGGGAAGACGACGCCCAGTACGATGCCACGGTCTGGGATATTCAGGAACTGAGTTCCACCGGGACCATCTACGCCGACGTCAGGGGCCGCTCCACGTTACCGGCCATCGTCGTGCCCATTCCGCTCATTGCCCGCCCTCGCGCGGCCGCCTGCCGGGGAATGACCGAGCAGCTGAGAGATTTCCTGACATCGCCGACAAGTTACGCACCCGGGCCCGACTTGCAGTGAGGCGGAATTCTTCGCGGCAGGAATCGCGTGGATCATGCGGGCTACGATCAAGCGCGAAATGATACTGGCGGGATCCCTGGTCGGGTTCGGCGTCTTCATTTTGCCGGGCACCGTTTACCTTGTAGGCCAGACCGTCGTGGGCGAATATCCGGCCGACGGCGGGGTCATGGCATTGGCGTTGGACATCTGGGGGGATGCGGTCCGCGGAGGCCCAATGGCGCTGGTACTGATACTCGGTCCCTACGGCATCGTCCAGCTCCTGCGGCTCACAAGGCACTTGTGGCGGCGCTAGCGCACTATCGTCAGACCGCCGCTGATTCGTTAGGATAGTCATACGGCAATCGGCGCACACGCCCGCCATCTTGCGGAAGAGGAGAGAGAGTGAGGGAAGCAATACGGACCTGGCCGCTCGGTGCGCTGTGGCTGGCGCTCGCGAGCACGACCTCTACCGGTGCGGACGAGCCCCTGGCCGATCTGGTCATGCGCGATCATCAAAAGGCCATCAGCCAAAGGGTCAGCCGGTTCGTGGAAGACGTTCACTATTCCCGCCCGCGAATCGACAACTCGCTATCGTCGGCGATTTTCGACCGTTATCTGGACAGTTTCGACGGCAACCGGCTGTACTTTCTCCACAGCGATTACACCAGTCTCGGCAGGTACCGGTACGAGCTGGACGACCGTGTGCGCAGCGGCGAACTCCAGCCGGTTTTCGAGATATTCAACCTCTGGCGCAATCGAAACAGGGAACGCCTCGGTCACGCCCTCGAATTGCTGGAGGAAGAGCCCGACTTCAGCGTGGATGAGTGGTACCGGTTCGACCGTACCGATCTGGGTTGGGCGCAGACCGACGCTGAAATTCGCGAAATCTGGCGCAAACAGGTCAAGCACGAAGGCCTTTCGCTGATGATGGCGAAAAACCTCTCCTGGGATAAGGCCGCCGACGAACTGCGCACCAGCTACGAACGACGTCTGAGACGGACCGCGCAGATGAACGCGGACGACGTGTTCGAAAGATTTCTCAACGCGGTGACCCATACCATCGATCCCCATTCCAGCTATCTCACGCCGCGCAATTCGGAGGAACAGCGAATTCACATGAGCCTGCTGTACGACGGCATCGGCGCGACGCTTGAACTTGACGACTTTGACTATGTCAACATCAAGAACCTGATCGCGGGCGGACCCGCCGAAATCGACGGGCGGCTGAAGCGCGACGACCGAATCACGGCGGTCGGACAGGGTGCGTCCGGCGAAATGGTCAGCGTGATCGGCTGGCGACTGGATGAGGTCGTGCAGCTCATTCGGGGTCCTGGGGGGACTGTGGTGCGCTTGCAGATTCTTCCTGCGGGCGCGGTGCCGGGCTCGCCGGAAGTCATGGTGGATATTGTCAGGGACAAGGTCAAGATGGAGGGGCGTGCCGCCAAGAGCCGGATCATCGAGGTGCCCGGGGAAAACGCCACAAGGCAGATCGGCGTCATCGAGGTGCCAAGTTTCTACCTGGATTCCGCGGCCCGAAACCGGGGCGAAGACGATTACACCAGCACTACCCGGGACGTGGAGCGACTGGTCAACGAATTGATCGACGAGAACATTGATGGGCTGATTGTCGATCTCAGGCAAAATGGCGGCGGCCACCTGAGCGAAGCCGCGGAGCTGAGCGGTCTTTTCATCGAACGGGGGCCCTTGGTTCAGCTCAGGGAAACGCGGGGCAACGTGGAAGTGCTGAACGACCCGATCCCCGGCGCGATTTACGATGGACCGCTGGCCGTGCTGGTCGACCGTCACAGCGCCAGCGCCTCGGAGATCTTTGCTGCGGCCATCCAGGACTATCAGCGCGGGCTGGTCATCGGCCAGCAGACCTACGGCAAGGGGTCCGTTCAGAATCTGTTCGACCTGGACCGATTCATTCGCGGTTCGGAGGACTACGGCCAGCTGACGCTGACCATCGGCAAGTATTACCGGGTGACGGGCGAAAGCACCCAGCACCGGGGCGTGATACCCGATATCGAGCTGCCGTCCCCATGGGATGTCGAAAACGTCGGCGAGAGCACGCGGGAGACGGCCTTGCCCTGGGACCGAATTCAGCGAACGCCCTTCTCCGTTTCCCGGGAGGGTCCCGCATCCGTCGAAGTGCTCCGCACGCGGCAGAATGAACGCGCGCTGGGTGATCCGGACTTCAACTACATGATCAGCAGCATTGAAGTCCAGAGATCGTTGAGTGATCGCAAGATCGTTTCCTTGAATCTGGAACAGCGCAAGGCCGAATTCGAAGACCGGAACCAGGAAAGACTACAGCTGGAAAATGAGCGCCGGGCCGGTCTTGGGCTGGAACCATTGGCGGATCTGGAAGAGCTCGACGACGAGGAGCGTCCGGACATCCTGCTGGACCAGGCCACTCGCATTGTCGCCGACATGGCGGCTCTGGACAGGCCAACGCCACCACCGTCCTCGTTCACGGGCGTGGAGACCGTCCGCGCGAACTGAATCGTCAGGTTGGCTGGACCGAAAATTGGTGGCCGCGCAGAATCAGGTAGTCCAGCCACTTGTTCAATAGCATGTTGTCGCGCCACCGCCAATCCAGTTCGCTTGACCAGGCTGGCGAGTTTGCGCCGAACATGGTCGAGACGAGCCCTACCCTGGCCCGCCTGGCCTCCACCAGGCGCGCATCGTGATAAATGTTGACCAACAGATCGGGGTCCGGCTCGGGTTCACCCTGACAAGCTGCGGGGGCCTCCGGCGCTTCCGGTGCGAACAGGTAAGTGAGCTTGAGCGTCGTCGTATAGGGCCGGCGCCGCTTCACGGCCAGATGAAGGTCGCAGTCCTCGTCCGACGATGAAATCGCCAGACTCGCATGAGCCTCCGGAAACGATTCGAAGT
Source organism: Candidatus Rariloculaceae bacterium (assembly GCA_965221035.1). Lineage (GTDB taxonomy): Bacteria > Pseudomonadota > Gammaproteobacteria > Steroidobacterales > Rariloculaceae > UBA6522. The sequence goes on along the minus strand of OZ244860.1, from coordinate 472,725 downwards.
CGTCGATGAGCTGGGACAGCTTGATGTAGTTGCTCTCGTACAGGCTCATCAACCCGGTAAAGCTGCCTGGCCGGTACGCGCATTCGGGCACGATCATGCTGTCCGCGATCATCAACCCGCTTCCAACGCTGTGCCCGTTCATGTCCATGGGATCGTCAGCATGCCACAACGCCGAAGTGCGGACAAAAATTCGGTCGCATCCCCTCAGGGGTTTGCGCGGCGTTCAATGCCGGTTTCGCTCAGGATCGTGCTGGCGATTTCCTCGATCGAGCAGTGGGTGGTGTCGATGAAGGGAATTCCGAGCCGTTTGAAAAGGCGCTCCGCGCCACGCAGTTCGAAGCTGACCTGTTGGGCGGACGCATAACGCCCCTCGGGACGGCGCTCCAACCGAATCTGGCGCAACCGCGTGGTCTCGATGGTCAGCCCGTACAGCTTCGCCCGAAAGCTGCGCAGCGTGCCTGGCAGCTCTCCCGACTCCAGGTCTTCCTCGGCAAGCGGGTAGTTTGCCGCGAAGATGCCGTACTGAAGCGCCAGGTAAAGGCAAGTGGGTGTCTTTCCGGACCTCGAAACGCCCGTCAGGATGACGTCGGCCCGGTCGTATTGCCGGGTACCGTGACCGTCATCGGCGTCCATCGCAAAGTTCATCGCGCTGATGCGCATGTCATATCGATTGACGTCGGTCATGCCGTGCGCCCTGCCGAGCGTATGGGACGAGCTCATCCCCAGTTCGTCTTCCAATGGCCCGATGAAGGCGGCGAACAGGTCCAGCACAAGGCCCTTGCATTCGAGCAGCGGCGCACGCAATTCGTCCTGCACGAAACTCGTGAATACGATCGGCCTCATGCCGGAACGCTCGGCGGTGCGATCGATTCGCCGGGTCAGCTGAGTCGCCTTGTCAATGTCATTCACAAATGGCACAGTCTCGGTTCGGAATTCGACCCCGTCGAACTGTGTCAGCAGACTGTGCCCAAGCGTCTCGGCAGTCACACCGGTCTGATCCGACACAAAATATATGATTCGCTCTGGCATCGCTGTCCACCAAGGCCCGGTGGCACGGGAGTATAGCGTGGAAAAACATGTCATCAGCCTGACGGATTGCGGTCGCGATGACGTTGAACTGGTGGGCGGCAAGAATGCGTCCCTGGGAGAAATGATCGGGCATCTGGACAAGCTCGGCATTCGGGTTCCGGACGGTTTTGCGACCACGTCGCACGCCTACGCCGAATTTCTCGCGCAAGACGGACTGGCTGCCTCCATTCACGACCTGCTGGATGGCCTGGACGTGGACGATACGACCGCATTGTCGCGAACCGGAGCGCAGATCCGGCGGAAGATACTCGCCACGACGCTGCCCCAGGCGCTGCAGGATGCCGTCAGCCAAGCCTGGAATCGAATGGCCAATGGCGAGGACATCAGTGTTGCGGTCCGCTCCTCGGCCACAGCCGAGGACCTGCCCGAGGCATCGTTCGCCGGACAGCAGGATACCCTGCTGAACGTCACGGGATTGGACAATGTCATCGCGGGCATACGCCGGATCTACGCGTCGCTGTTCAACGACAGGGCCATTGCCTACCGCGTTCATCGCCGTTTCGATCATCGTCAAGTGTCCCTGTCGGTGGGCGTTCAACGCATGGTGCGGACCGACCTGGCCTCTTCAGGGGTCATGTTCACGCTGGACACGGAATCCGGGTTCAGGGACATCGTGCTGATCAATTCCAGCTACGGATTGGGCGAAACCATCGTCCAGGGCGCCGTCAATCCCGATGAATTCCGTGTTTACAAGCCCGCCCTGGCAAGCGGCCATCACGCCATCGTGCGGCGCAACCTCGGCAGCAAGGCGGTAAAGATGATTCACGCCGATGGATCGGACGAGCGGGTTGCGACCGTGCCGGTGCCATGTGAGGACCGCGACCGGTTTTCACTGACCGAAGACGAGATTCACGAGCTGGCGCGTCAGGCGGTGGCCATCGAGAAGCACTACCAACGGCCCATGGACATCGAGTGGGGCAAGGACGGCAGGACGGGCGAGCTGTTCATACTGCAGGCGCGGCCGGAGACCGTGAAAAGCCGGACCGGCGGTACGATCGTGCGGTTCTCGCTCAAGGAACACTCGGAAGTGCTGAGCACCGGACGCAGCATCGGGCAGCGGGTCGGGGCCGGTACCGCCCGGATCGTCTCCAGTGTCGATGAAATGAACCTGATCCAGCCGGGTGACGTGCTGGTGACGGACATGACGGATCCGGACTGGGAACCGGTCATGAAACGGGCCGCCGCGATCGTGACGAACCGTGGCGGGCGCACCTGCCATGCCGCCATCATTGCCCGCGAACTGGGCATTCCCGCCGTGGTGGGGTGCGGTCACGCCACCACGGAAATACCCGACGGGACAGAAATCACGGTCTCCTGCGCGGAAGGCGACGAGGGTTTCGTCTACAAGGGAAAACTGCGTTACGAGGAGAACGAAATCCGGCTTGAGAAACTGCCGGAGATACCCGTCAGACTCGCCATGAACGTCGGCAATCCGGACCGGGCGTTCATGTTCGCCTCCATTCCCAATCACGGTGTCGGACTGGCCCGCCTGGAATTCATCATCAATCGCATGATCGGAGTTCACCCCAAGGCGCTGATCGAGTTCGATGAACAGGAGCCCGGCGTACGCGATCTGATCAAGGAATACATGGCCGGATATGCCGATCCTGTCTCTTTCTACGTGCAAAAGCTCAGCGAGGGGATCGGCTCCATCGCCGCGGCCTTCGCACCGGAGCCCGTCATCGTTCGGCTGTCGGATTTCAAGTCGAACGAGTACGCCAACCTGATCGGCGGTGATCGCTACGAACCGCGCGAGGAAAACCCCATGTTGGGATTCCGGGGAGCCGCCAGATATATCGATGAGGAATTCAAGGCCTGCTTCGAACTCGAATGCCGTGCCCTGCGCCGGGTACGCAACCGAATGGGGCTCAGGAACGTCCAGGTCATGGTGCCCTTCGTTCGCACCGTTGCCGAAGCGCGCCAGGTGGTCGATCTTCTGGCCGAGAACGGGCTGGCCCGCGGCAAGGATGGGCTGAAGCTCATCATGATGTGCGAGCTTCCCGGCAACGCGTTGCTCGCAGCGCAATATCTGGAGCATTTTGACGGCATGTCCATCGGCTCAAACGACATGACGCAGCTCACGCTGGGGCTGGACCGTGATTCAGGAAAGATCGCGGCTTTGTTCGACGAGCGGGACGATTCCGTCAAGCGCCTCCTTGACATGGCCATCAGCGCGTGTCGTGCAACAGGCAAGTACGTGGGCATCTGCGGACAGGGACCTTCCGATCACCCGGACTTCGCGCAGTGGTTGCTGGACCGGGGTATCGACAGCCTGTCCCTGAACCCGGATTCGGTGCTCGATACCTGGCTTCACCTGGCCGGACACGCCCGGCGACCCTCTGGAGAATCCAGCTGATCCATGATCATGGGTTGTATGAAGCGCTAGAATCTGATCATGTGTTCGCGGTAGTGCTTCAGCTCTCGAATCGAATCATAGATGTCCGCCAGGGCAAGGTGCGTCGAGAGTTTCTCGAACGGTCGGAAGTGCGCCGGAGCCCATAGGCGGGCGAGTATCTTCAGCGACGAGACATCAAGATTGCGGTAGTGAAAGAATGCGGCCAACTCGGGCATGTGGCGACTCAGGAAACGCCTGTCCTGGCAGACCCCATTACCGCACATGGGTGAGACACCCGGGTCCAGGTACCTGCGCAGAAAGGCCAATGTCTGTTGCTCGGCCTCGGCTTCGTCGACCTTGCTGGCCCGGACACGTTCGGTGAGGCCGGAACTGCCATGTTGCTCCGTGTTCCACTCGTCCATGGCATCCAGCACCGAGTCCGACTGATGGATCGCCGCGACGGGGCCCTCCTCGAGGACGAGCAGATGCCGATCAGTGACGACCGTGGCGATTTCGATGATGAAGTCGCTGTCGGGGTCAAGCCCCGTCATTTCAAGATCGATCCAGATCAGGTGCTGCCTGGATTTCAACACGGACTCCCACTCCCCCGATGCGGCTTGCACCGCGTGCGTCCGCATTGTAACAGGCGCGATCCTGAACGCTGCGGAAGGACGCTCGCAGAAATGCCCGCTTTCGGAACGGTCGGTATTTTCGCGTGACAGCAACGGAAACCGGCCTCGTTGTCGCACGGTTCAAACGCCAGATGCTGGTCGAGGACCGGGCCGGTGAACTGCACGACTGCCAGATGCGGGGACGCCGCCTGCGCCCGGTCGTGGGCGACGAAGTGGAATGGAGCCGGGAACGCGACGGGACCCGAGTTGTGCAGGCCGTGCGGCCACGGCGGTCTGCGCTTTCTCGGCTGGACTCACGTGGCCGCCCCGAAGTCGTTGCCGCCAACCTTTCGCAACTTGTCGTGGTCATGGCTCCGCATCCCGTTCCCGACTGGTTCCTGCTGGACCGGTACCTTTGCGCGGCTGAACTTGCGGGTCTCACCTCGGTCATCGCATTCAACAAGGCGGACCTGGATGTCGACATGCCGGACGAACTGGGTGTCTATCGCGCAGCCGGATACGAAGTGGCGCAAACCAGCGCCACGGACAGGACGGGGCTGGTACCGCTCCTCGATCTGCTGGGCGGAGAGCGAAGCGCCCTTATCGGGCAGTCGGGGGTCGGCAAGTCCTCGCTCCTCAATGCGTTCCTGGGCAAGGACGTTCAGCGCGTGGGGACCCTCTCAAGGAAGCTCCACCAAGGGCGGCATACCACTACGACCTCCGTGCTGCACCGTCATCCGAACGGCGCTGAAATCATCGATTCACCCGGTGTGCGCAACTACGCGCCCCACGTGGAGCGCGCCGGTGACGTACAGTTCGGATTCCGTGAACTCGTCAATCGCCGGGGTGGATGCCGGTTTGACGACTGCACCCACCGCGCCGAACCGGACTGCGCCGTCAAGTCGGCGCTTGCAAATGGGACAATGGACCCTGGACGCTACGAGAACTATGAGAGGCTTTACGAGATGACGGCTTCCGCACACCAGCATTGACGCGGCCAATCCGTGCCGCGCCTGGACAACGCGGGCCTCCGCGGCCCCCCGCGGTTCCCCATGCGCCGCCACGACCGTAGGGCGATTTCGGCAAGCAGGTACGGGATGACGACCCTCCTCCGTCAACCAAGACCCGGTCTCATTTGCCTGCCCGACAGCATATGCATGTGAACGTGGTAGATGACCTGCCCGCCTTCGGGATTGGTGTTGATGACGACCCGATAACCGGCCAGATCGTGTTTCTCCGCCAACGACTTGGCCACCAGAAACAATCGTCCGGCCATCTCGGCATGCTCCGGTTCCAGGTCGTTCAGCGTTGTGATGTGAATCCTTGGAATCAGAAGCGCGTGAAACGGGGCCTGAGGATTGATGTCGCGAAATACGAGAATTTCGTCGTCCTCGTGGAGGCATTCGATCGGAATCTTGCCCGCGACAATATCGCAGAACAGGCAATCGGAGGAGCGGGTCACGTTAGCTCCCCGCCCCGGTCGGGGCGCCGGTGCTTGTCAATATTCACGACTCCTCGTCCAGCGTGATCGCCCGACGACCCGACAGCGCCCTGGACAAGGTGCCGCTGTCAATGAATTCCAGTTCGCCCCCCACCGGAACACCGTAAGCAATCCGGCTGGCTCCGATTCCGTGTTTGCGGGCCATGGCCGCCAGCAAGTGCGCTGTGGCGTCTCCTTCAACCGTAACGCTCGTGGCCAGAATCACCTCGGTTACGCCGTCGTCGGCAAGGCGTTCTTCCAGGAGATCGAGGCCGAGCTCGGTGGGACCGATTCCGTCAAGCGGGGACAGGTGGCCCATCAGCACAAAATATCGGCCCGAGTACGCGGCGGACTGTTCGATGGCCATCACGTCGGCGGGCGTTTCCACGACGCAGAGTTGTGTTCCGTCCCGCCGCGCAGCGGTGCAGAAAGAGCATTCATCGTGTTCCGTAAACATTCTGCAGCGGCTGCAATGTCGGATACGGTTTGCCGCATCCTCAAGGGACCGCGCAAGGTGGACCGCTCCGCTCCTGTCCCTGTCCAGCAAATGGAATGCCATGCGCTGTGCGCTCTTGACCCCGACACCGGGCAGGCACTTGAGGGCCTCGATGAGCTGCGCCAACAGCGGAGAATAGGCTACGGACATCAGAACGGCAGCTTCATTCCCGGCGGCAGCATTCCGCCCGTGACATTCGTGTACCGTTCCTTCACCGTGCGCTCGACTTTCTGGATCGCATCGTTGAACGCTGCCTTGATCAAGTCCTCCAGCATCGATTTCCTGTCGTTGAGCAGGCTATCCTCGATTTCCAGCTGGCGTATGCGATGGGTGCAGGTCATCACTATCCTGACCATGCCTCCACCCGCCTCGCCCTGCACTTCCAGGGATGCGAGTTCCTTCTGGGCCTTGCGCATTTCGCCGCGCATCTGGTTCGCCTGTTTGACCAGATCGAACATGTCCTTCATCGTGCCGCTCTCCTTTCAGGGAGTTCCGCCTGTTTCCCGCTCCGCCATCGCCGTCCTTGCAGTTGTCGCGCTACCTGGCTGGCTCGTTCTCGCGCGGACGTATGCTGTCGACTTCAAGCACCGCGTCGAATTGTGCCTGAATCGCCTTGACCGTGGGATCGCTCTCGATGGACGCACGCGCCCGGCGTATCCGTTTCGACTCGCTTTCGGCCCGCATCTGGGCGGGGGTCGTGCCTGAAGGGTCCCCCTCCTCGATCACTACCGAAATGTGCCCCGGAAGTCGCTCCTGGATTTGTTTCAGCAAACGGTTCCTGACGCGTTCGGTGTTCAGGTGCGTATTGTCGGCGGCCAGCAACAACCGCAGCTCCCCGCCGTCGCCGGTCTGTACCGCGCAGTGTTCGGCCAATTGACGTGGTGCGCCGGAGAGCCCGATTTCCTTGATGAATTCGTGCCACGTGTCAGGGTCGGGCAGATGCACAGCGGCGGCCCTTGCCTGCGTTGCTCGGTCACCGTGATCAGCGGGCCTGGCAGGTTTGGCGGCGGGGCCGGTTCCAGGTGGATTTTGCCTTGCCGGCGCTCCCTTGGTCGCGCCTGTCCTGACGGTCCGGTGTCCTGCCCGCTCAGCAGACCCTTGCCCGGAGTCGGGACGAAACGCCAGCATTCGCAGCAGCGTCATTTCGAAGGCGGAACGATGGTCTCGGGAAACGGGGAGATCACGCCTTCCCTGCAATGCGATCTGATAGTAGAGCTGCACATCCTCCGCCGACATGGCCGAAGCGAGTTCCGGCAATTCCGGCGAACCTTCACCGTTGCCGTCTCCAACGAGCTGCAAGACCGCGATCCGCTGCATGATGCCCATCAGCTCGTCCAGCACGGCGCCATAATCCGGAGCCCGCTCATCCAGTACCGCCACTTCGGCCATCAAGGCGGATCCATCCTGAGCGGCGAGCGCTTGCGCCAGGCGGATCACGTGATCGCGGTCGATGGTGCCCAGCATGGCGCTGACCGCATCCGCCGTCAGGTCGCCCGCGCTGAATGCGATGGCCTGGTCCAGCAGGCTCAGTCCGTCGCGCATGCTGCCGTCGGCCGCCCTGGCCAGCGCCTTCAGGCTGGCGTCGTCGGCATCGAATTCCTCGTCCTGATGGATTTTTTCAAGTTGCTGGTGGATCTCCGCCACCGTCAACCGCTTCAGGTTGAACTGAAGGCAGCGGGACAGCACCGTCACCGGCAACTTCTGAGGGTCCGTGGTCGCCAACAGAAACTTGATGTGCGGCGGAGGCTCCTCCAGCGTCTTGAGCAGGGCATTGAAGGAGTGATTGGAGAGCATATGCACCTCGTCGATGAGGTATACCTTGAACCGCCCCTCCGCCGGCGCATATTGAGTGTTTTCCATCAACTCCCGGGTATCGTCGACCCGGGTGCGGGACGCGGCGTCCACTTCAATCAGATCCACGAATCGACCGCCATCAATGGCCTTGCAGGCGTCGCATTCTCCACAGGGCTCCGCAACGATGCCTTCCGCACAATTCAGCGCCTTGGCGAGAATGCGGGCCAGCGTCGTCTTGCCGACACCGCGGGTGCCCGCGAACAGGTAAGCGTGATGGAGGCGCTCCGCGGCCAGCGAGTTCACGAGGGCCCTGACCACGTGCTGTTGGCCAACCATTTCCCCGAAACGCCGCGGCCGCCATTTCCGCGCAAGAACGGTATAGCTCATGAGTGCCGGGCAACCTCCATCCAGCGATTATAATCAGCCTGCACCGGCGGGGCGATGCCCAGTCGCCGCAAGCTCTGTTCGCCCGCTACCCGCTACCCGGTGCCCTCGCAATCCTCAAGTTCAATCATTCGTCAGATTTGGGGATGCGAAGCCGCATGCGTACAAGCAATCGGCAAACCTTCCGGTCAATCCCCTGCGGAGACATGTGGCCACACGCTAGCCAGTCTTCAACCGCGGCGGCCTGTTCGTCAAGCGCAGAAATGCGTCCAGACAGGAGGTCGTCAGCCCCCGGAGGCAACAAGGGCAGGTTTCGTACGCACATCAGGGCCCCGTTCATGCTTCGGCATGTCCCCCTGTGCACTTGGTCGGCTCGGAGGTACGCGCATCGGCTGTCCAGATGTTTCGTCTCGCAGGCTTGCCAGGGGGCGGTGTCATATTGTCCATCATGTGCGAGCACGGGAAAGAACATCCCGGCGAACCCTGCAGAAAGCAGGAATACTGCAACCCTCATTGGACCGATCCTTGTTCCCCGCTGAAACAACCAATGAACAAGTTCTCGCCCGGGCTCGCGGCATGATAATGGTATCCGCGGACATCATCGGAGTGGCCTCTGCAAGAATCGAGGCCGATTGGCTCACTGACGTTCAGATCGTACAGACCATGGATCGCATACCCATCCAGCGAATACCCCAATAGATCCGCGTGACCGTCATCCTGAACGACAAGTTCAGTGCATCCGGTGGCCGCATGGTAATGGTAGCCATCGACCGGATTGATGTGGCCACCGCAGTCGTCGAATGCGGCAATGGTGTAGGCGCCGAGGATGGCGTCGAACGGCGCCGGGGCAGCCAATACCACCCCGTTCAGGCTCACGCCGACGCCGAGCCTGCCGATATTGTCCGGACTGGGCAGCGGGACCGGGGTGGTTGGAAGCAGAAACGTGGCAAAAACGCCTCCATTCACGTACGAAAGCTCACACTCAACGCAATGATTCTGGTACTGCGGATCGACGTTCGGCCGGGCGGCGCCCTCGCACGCGGTCAAGGTGTCGGTGACATTCACAATGCCGGTCGCGGGATCGTAGAGCAACCAATTGCTGTCGTTGTAAAACGTCGCCAGGTTGGTGATGAACGCGCCGTCCAGGTCGTACGTGTCCCCACCTCCGTCGAACCAGATACCCGCGTCATCGGCGCCGGTGGTGATCGTCTTGGGGCAAAACGGGCCAACGCCATCGTCCGCTGGCACGCCATAAACGACAATGCGATGACACGTCGTCTGGGTACCGCCGGAAAGTGTGCACGAGACCGTAGTTACCGTGTCCGCCAGGGAGAGGAACAGGCTGGGGTCTATTCCCGGTGCCGTCAGCGAGTCGGGTGGGGGGGATAACCCCGTAGCCGGGTCGTTCGGAGTCTCGCTGTCCACGCTTGACGAGCCGCCACTGCAACCGCACAGAACGGTCACTACTCCAATTACGACGCAAGTGGACCGGCGGGGACCCAATGGCCCGCGCATCGGCGCGCCAGCCAATCGGGATGATCGGTGCGGGAGGTTGGCGGAACGCCCTTCCGGCACGATCCTGGCAGCGAAAGCGAAGCGAAGCGAGGTGAAATAAAAACGAATCAACTTGCGAGTCATTGTAAGCATCCCATCCAATACTGGGCGCCATACTGCAATCGGATTGTGCATCGACGATGAAGAAATTGTGGAGATTCCTGTTGCATCACTCCGCCTGATGCCAATTTTGCGGAAGCGTCCACTTGATTCAACCACTATAATTGGCGCGGATCAGCGGTGCGTTGCATCCATTGCCCCAAAATATGTTGCGGAGAGGTGGCCGAGTGGACGAAGGCGCTTGATTGGAGTTCAAGTAGGCGGTTATACCGTCTCGTGGGTTCGAATCCCACCCTCTCCGCCACCATTTTCAGGGTCCATTCCGGCCCCCCGATTCCGCAAGATCAGAACCCGTACTTGAGGTTGATGCCGATGCTCCAGAATCGACTGTCGTCCGTGGTCACCTGGTAGCGAACCATTTCCCCCCGCCCGACGCTTGACTCGTGGCTGCGCAGCTGGTTCCAGGGTGTCGGATCGCTCTCGAATTCACCGAAAGTCACCCAACGAAACTGTACACCGAGCATGACCGGATCGCGGAGGCGGTAGTCCACGCCCGCCAGCAACTGGTAACCCATCAGCGTATCGGTCAACCGGGCGTCGCCGATGGTGGTGGTTCCGGCGAGCTTGGCGCGCAAGGCTGGATCCATAAAGGTCGTAATCCGCTCGGGGTCGTCATTTCGCTTCCAGATGGTGCCGTAATCCAGCGTGGCCCGCTCCACACCGATACCCGCGCCCACATACGGTGTCCACCGCGCCTCTTCTGCCCCGAAGTCGTAGAAGAGGTTCGCGAACAGACCATGCGAGCGCAGATCATCGGTCGTGCCCACCGCCAACTCGATTTCCTGGTCCTGCTTGTCGAGCGTGACATCGTCGAGGATGATCAGGTCATCGCTGTCACCAAAGACGGTGCCGCGGTGGAAATACTCAATTTCGATCCGCACCTGTCCCCGGTCGTATCCGAATGCCAGGCTTGCCGCGATACCGCTGCCACCATCGAAGTCATTGGTCCATGACGAGCGCGGCGGGGCGGCGTCGCACTCGTTGCCGACTTCCAGTCCCGACGGGTTGATGATCAGATCGCACCGCGTGCCCCAGTCGTCGTCCGAGCCGTGCACGGTGAGGGGCGGCGCCAAGGCCGCCCCCAAGCCCATTTGGACGTACGGTCCCGTCCGGGCTGCCGCGGCATCCGCGCACGTGATGGCGACCATCCCGATCGCCAGAGAAACCAACTGCCTGTCCATCGTTATCCCCATCGCCATGCCAGCCTCGACCTGCCCTGGATACCGGCTGGAGAAATCCAGACCGGGATTATCCCCAATGGCGACCAGGCAGGGAAATCGGCGTCAGACTTGCGACCATTGCTTGTGGCGCTGGACGATTTTGGGCCAGAGGTCCGCGACCTCGGGTACCTGCAGACCGAAACGCTCCGACAGGGTATTCACCAATTCCTCCGCCGTCTCAAGCACCACGGACTGCTTGTCATTGATGGTCCTCGTCGTCAGCACGCGCCCCAGCAGGGTCCGTTGTGCGCTGGGCAATCGTCTCTGCACGACAAGATTCTGAACAAATCCTGACTGGGGATCCTGCTGCAGTTGCTCGCATTTTGCCGCCAAGGACGATTCGTCGGCAGGTCGCGCCGCGAAGTCGTAGTAAATCGAATCGTCACCGGCCGTTGCCTCGGAGAAACGCCAATGCTGTTCGTCAAGCTTCCGAAGTGCCAGGCGAAACGGTTCCTGACTGTGTTCGCATTCGGCCAGTTCAATCGGCGCGATCATGCTGCCGCCGAAACCCACATCGACGAGGAAAGCGGTCTGCTTGCGCTCCGGCTCACGCACCAGCAAACATAGATGATTGTTGCGGGCGGCCTGTCCGCGTTCATCGCTGCGCACGGCCCCGGCGACCCGGATGACGTCGAAACCCATTTGCCCCAGCACGGAACCAAACAGACCGTTCTGTTCGTAGCACCACCCCCCGCGGCCACGGTCGACGATTTTCTCGAACGCCTCGCCCGCGTCGGTCGTGAGCGACCGCCCCATCAGCACATCGATATTTTCGAAAGGTACCGAAAGAACATGATGCCGCACCAGCAGCCGCAACGTGGCCATCGTCGGCTGGGCATCGCCGCGGAATCCGATTCGTTTGAAGTAGGATCCAAGGTTCACTTTCGGCCACCGCGTCGGCATTCTGGCCATACGACCGCGTCAGCGAAATCAGCAACGTTGCCGCAACATCAGCTGGTGTCGATCAGGATCCTCAAACGTGGCGACCCGGGCGATGTCCTTCACGTTGGTGATCGTGCTGGTTTCCACCTTGAGTTCCTTCAAGGCCAAAACAGCCTCTTCGATGCCATCGACTTCGAGCACGAGAACCGGGCCGCCACGCTTGACCTCCTGCACTTCGGCGAGTCCGATCCGCACCCCGCCGGAAACGCTCTCCAGTTCCACCCAGCCCAGCCGATCGTCCCGCAGCCTTTCCTCGAATCCCAGCTTTTTCTCATAAAACGATTGCGATCTCCTCAAGCTGCTCACCGGAATCGAAACAAGCGCCCCCATCTTAGTAATTCTTTTCAATTTCAACTCCCCTGGCCGTTACCATTGACGCACACGATGAGTGGGAGCTGCGTTCGGATGCAATCGATGGTCAAGGCACATCCTTTTATGCCGGGCTCCTGGCAGACACCTTTTTTCCTCAAGTGGCTAAGGCGCACGCACGCATGGCTCGGTCTTGGCGGCGCCGTTGCGGGCGTCCTGTTCTCGATTACCACGCTGTTCATGGAGTACGACGATTTCGGCTTGAACGACCAAGCCGTCCCCAACACGGTAACAGAGTTTGCGGTCCCTTCAACAGCCCTGGCGTCCTATGACGATTTTCGGGCCTTTGCCCGTGAGCAGGTGGGCGCCATCCGCTCGGGCAGCCCGCCCAGGAACTTCACACCCAGCGAAGATCCGGTCGACTATCGGGTCCGCTTCAACTCTCCCGGCGACGCGATAGATGTCCGCTTTCAAGCCGGAGATCAAGTGGCGCAGGCCACGCGCACGAATCGCTCCTTCATCGACACCCTCAACCGGCTTCATCGCGCGGAGGGCGGTCCCCTCGGGTGGCGTATCCTGAGCGATGCGTACACCGGCGCGCTGGCCGTGCTGGCCATCACCGGCGTGCTGATGTGGTCGCGCCTTCACGGTCGCCGCTTGCTGGGGATTGGAATGTTTTCGGGCATGTTCCTTTTTTCCCTGTATTTCATGACGCTTACGCCATGAATGGAACGGCTAGAAAAAGACGCGGACTGGCATCGCATCCGCTGATGCCCGCGCCCATAGCGACACCCATCGCCGTGCGCTGGGTAAAGAAGACTCACGCCTGGACGGGGATCCTTTCCGCCGTTCTGGCGCTGATCTTCGCCTGGTCCGGATTCATGCTCAACCACCGCACCCACTTCACGTTGGGCGAACCGGCGCAGACCAGCGGTATGACCATCCCGGCACCCTCCGAGGGTTTTGCTTCCCCGCAGGAACTGGCCGACTTTCTCGACGCCGAATTCGGGTTGCGTACAAGCCCCACGCTTGGATTCGACGACGGAACCTCCCAGCCCACGGGGATGGGGATGGGCCAGGCTTCGGCGGGCGCCGCACAGGCCATGGGGGGAGGCGGCAGGCGCGGCGGCGCCAATGCGGCTCCCAAGGGACCGATTCTTTCCGCTAGCTGGCAAGCGCCGGGGGGCGACTTCAGTGGCCAGTGGGTTGTCGGCTCAAACGAGATCGCCATCAACCGGTCGGACCGCGGATTCAACCGCATTGTCAACCGGCTGCATAGCGGTCGCGGGCTTGAGGGCGGCGGCTGGCACTTCATTATCAGCGCCTACGCGGTGATGCTGTTGTTTCTCAGCTTGTCGGGCGTGATGTTGTGGAGCCGCGTCAGCGGCACGGCGAAGGTCGGAGGAGGCCTTGTAGGCGCGTCGCTGTTGTTGATCGGTGCCTGGATCGTCCTGGGGCCTTGACAGGGGCACCACCCCGCTTCTTCGATGCGCGAGCCTACGGCAGGCTGAACCGAGTGGCCACCTCCGGGTCGCAATCGTACCGGTAGAACTCGAAGTCGGGCGTATAGTCCCAGTTCAGCGTGCCCGTGAAGCTTTCCGCCAGGAACTCGGGATCCTCAAGAAACACTTCCAGCGTCAGGCTCCGACCATCGTCGTTCAACGTGTAGCGTTCCACGACATGCTTGTGGATGCCGGATGCCAGGCCGATACCGTACGGTGAGCGGTGCGGCGCGAACAGCCGCGTGTCGACCACCAGGGTTTCGCCCTCCCAATGACCGATCGAATGGCCGAGACGCGTGCGTTCGCCGTCTTCCGGGTGCCCGCGTCCATCGGTATGCACGACACGTTCGGCGTCGAACCACTCGTCGCGAATGATGACGCGGTCATCGAGTATTTCAATCTCGTTGAGATAGTGCGGTGAAGTCAATCCCGCCACCAGATCATAGCCGTAGCAAACCGCGTTGGGGTTGTCCCGGTCATGATCGTAGGTATCGATGGATGCCTGGCCCGCCCCGGTCACCGGTACGGTCATGAATTCGGCAAACAGCCCGCTCAGGACTTCGATCGGCGCATCCGGCTCGAGACGCGACTTCCAGATTCCGCCGATGTCGTCCGTGGTTTCCGCCGACGTCGACGGAAGGATGCCCTGTCGGAGAACCCTGCCGTCGGCGGTCGTCAGGGACTCCAGGAGGGCGTAACGCCGATGGCTGCCCTGCTCCGGATGCATGCGAATCTGGATGACATCGCCCGGTTTGAGCGAATCCGCCGACCATCCGCTGTGCGCCAGGATCGGTGTGCTGCCCGACTCGACTTCCCATTCGACTCGTTCCCCGGTCCCGTCCTCGGTCGCGATCCGAAAATAGACATGCGGATTACGCCAATCAAAGTCCACCACCGTGGCTTCGAAAGCGACGATGACGTTGCGGTCTATGCGAACGTAGCTGTGGTGGGCAAGACCGGGCGGGCCAAGGGTGAAAGCTGACGCCAGTACGCCGACGGAGACTCCTTTGGCAATCCTGGTAATCCGGGCCAATCCCGCCTGTAGCCCTCGCGCGAGTCGGCGCCTCCCCTGAAGCGAACTGCCTGACGCCATTTTCTGGACCCGGTCTGTGGATGCATTCATTGTCGGATACTCGCCGTGGGCAGTGTTCTACAATATCAATCGGATCCTGTCCAGAATTTGGGCTTGGATGGGCCAATTCGGCAAGTCGCGGTTGATCGCTGGCACGAATCAGGTCACGGGCACGATGCCGAACGGAGGGGGAAGGCCATGACGCGCGGAACGAAGACGGCTCAAGGATTGCGGCGAAAGGCCGGGGAGCGCGATCGCCTGCTTCGCCCCGACTGGCAATACATCGAGCATCACAACCTGGACGACTACCGACCGGAGGACTGGGCAATCATCAATCGGCAACGCGCCGAATTTCTCGCGGAGGAACGTGCGAGGCAGGCGCTGGAACTGCTGACGGCTTCACGAAGCGCGCCCACATTTGGGTATCTGATCAACAATTTCGAACACTGCCTGCAGACGGCCACCTTGCTGTACCGCGACGGCCACGACGAGGAGACGGTGGTTACGGGCCTGTTCCATGATGTCGGCTTCATCGTCTGCCCCGAGAACCACGAAAGATTGGCTGCGGACCTGCTTCGTCCTTTCGTCTCCGAAAAGAATATCTGGATGCTCGAACACCATGAAATCTTTCAGCGAATACACCTGCACGGGTGTTTCGGGTCGGCAGGCTCGGACTTCATCAATGCCCGGGAGCGGTGGCGAGAACATCCTTATTTCAACTGGACGGCGGAATTTGTTGAAAAATATGACATCGTGGCTATCAACCCAAGTATCGAGAGTCTGCCGATCGAGTTTTTCGAACCGATGGTACACAGGGTTTTTGCCGGTTCCTCATCCCTCTCCGGGAACGGCGCATGACGGCGTGGATCAGAACGATTCCGCCGGATGAAGCGACCGGAGACTTGCGGAAGCTCTACCAGGAGGCGACGACGCCGCACGGTACGGTCGACAACGTCATGCAGGCGCATTCCTTGCGGCCACAAACGATGCACGGGCACGTGACGCTCTACCGCAGTGTGCTGCACCATCCGGATATACGACTGCCAGTGTGGTTTCTCGAAACCGTCGCGTCCTATGTCAGCATCAAGAACCATTGCGAATACAGCCTGGCCCACCATTTCTCGAACGTTCGGCGATTGCTCGGCGACGAAGGGCGATGTGACGACATCCTGCAGAGCCTTCATGCCGGAACGCCGGAGACACAATTTCAGGAAAAGGAATCGGCGTTACTGCATTACGCGGCAAAGTTGACCACCGATGTATCGACCATGGAAGCCTCGGACGTTGAAGTGCTTCGCAAGCAGGGTTGTACGGATGGCGAAATACTCGAGGTAAACCAGGTCGCCGCCTATTTCAACTACTCGAACCGCGTCTTGAATGGTTTGGGTGTGACCACGGAGGGCGATTCAATCGGCTATTACGACCAGGGACAGTTGACACGACCCGAGATGGCCGGAGACGCCCGTGAAGGAAATGTTTCTCAAGAATAGCTGGTACGTCGCGGCACTGTCCTCGGAAATAGAGTCGAACCTGAGACCGTACCGCATACTCGGTGAGAACATCGTGTTCTACCGGACCGGGAGCGGCGAACCGGTTGCCCTGCGCGATGTCTGTCCCCACCGTCGATTGCCCTTGTCCAAGGGCCGGTTACTCGACGATACGGTCGAATGCGGCTATCACGGGCTGCAATTCGATCCATCCGGCCAGTGCGTCGCCGCGCCGACGCAGGACCGGATTCCGCCATCGGCGAGCGTACGAAGTTACCCGGTGGTGGACAGGTGGGGCATGGTCTGGATCTGGATGGGAGACGTTGAGCTTGCGGACGAAGCATCAATCATCGATATCAGCAACTACGAAAATCCGGACTGGAAGATCACCACCGGCGACGCATTGACATGCGCATGCAACTACCAGTTTCTGACGGACAATCTGCTCGATCCTTCGCATGTCGCCTGGGTACACCGCGCTTCATTCGCGTCCACTGGCACAAGGGACACGCCGGTGGAGATAGAAGAAACGGATAACGGTGTGATCGTTCATCGCTGGATGTACGATCAGAAGCCCCCAACCTTCTATGCACCCCTGGTCAGATTCAAGGGGAATTGCGACCGCCTGCAGCACTATGAGGCGCATTACCCATGCACAGCCATAAACACCTCCATATTTGTGCCAACAGGAAAAGGCGGCCCCGGGTTTCGAAGCGATGAATCAACCTATGTCATGATTTCCTACCATTTCATGACGCCGATAGATGCCGACAACACGCGCTACCACTGGCTCCAGCACCGCAACACCGATCCGGACAACGAGGAAGTGACGGCGATGATCGCCTCATCCGCGAGAGCAGCCTTCCATGAAGATCGAGAAGTGCTGGAGGCCGTACACATCGGGATGGCGAATGCGACCACCCGGCCCATCAACCTGGGACTGGACGCGGCGGCGCTGCATTTTCGCCGCAATCTTGCGCGGATGATCGACGAGGAGTCCGGCAAGGCTGGTTGAGCCCGCCTGCTCGCGCACCACGCAATCGGTGAGCGCGAACTCAATCTCCGGAGTCGAGATCCGCTCCCTCGTCGGGATTGTTGCGCAGCAGGTAGGCGATCATGTCTTCAAGCTCCCGCTCGCTGATCTCCGTCAAGCGGAAATTCGGCATGCCGAAACGGCCCCGCCGCACCAGCTCCGTGATCAGGTCGGCGGTCATGTCCGTCCTGTCCTCGAGTTTCGCGGGAAGCGCGCCCTGATACAGGAATTCCAGCGCGGCCGTGCCCCCACCGGAAGCATGGTCGTTCTCGCCGTGGCAGATGATGCACCAGACATCGTATACGGCCTTGCCGCGCGCGAGCGGCGGGTCTTCGGGCGCATCCTGAGCCGGAACGTGTGCGGTCGGCGAAAGCAGGACAGCCAGTAGCGCAAGGAAGCCTGGAAATCTCATCCCTGCCTCCCTTCTCGCAGGTGCCTGGGCCAAATGCCGTACCGACCGGCCGACAGGATGCCGTTCGGGTCGATCGCATCCTTGAGGGTCTCGTGGAACCTGAGCAGAGCATGGTCATTGAAGCCATTCGACATGCGCATGATGGGATCGTGCAACGGGGCCGGCGCGCGGTATTCCGTCCACCCGTGGTCCGCACAAATCTGGCTCAGTTCCACGTATTGCTCCCGTGTACGCCTGTTCTGTTCCGGGTCCGGGCGTACATTCCAACCCGCAAGGAATATACCCGCCCTCGGGTACCACATGAGCGGCAACAGGGAGTAGTAGCTGGCCATCAGCGGTATGCCCAGACGCTCGCAGTTTTTCTGCAGGACTTCCTGGGCGAGCAGGATCTGCTCGCCGGTTTTCGGGATCATGGGCGCGAACCAGAGATGCCCGACACCGGGTTCGGGGTTGAACTGGTTACGCATGCTCATGGCGAATCGATGCAGGCTGGGGATGCCCAGATTGACCATCTCGACATGGCCGTAACTGTTGAGATCCGCCTTGTCTTCCTCGTTGAGCGGGAATTCCAGCGGATCGTATTCCTCGAACCAGCAACCCGGAATCTCGCGGCTGAACAGGTCCTTGGCGTAGTCCCACTGGGCCTGGGTGACCGAATTCGGGCCGTGAAACTTGAGTTCCAGCCACCAGAAGGCCAGCCCGTTGCGCTCGCCGTAGCGCGCCAGCGGACCGGGGTCCGGCCGCTCCCCGTTACGGACTTCTAGCAGCGCCAGGTGCTCCGGATCGGTGACCGGCGGCACGAACAACATGGGCCCGAAGCTTCCATACAGCGGGCTGGCCACCACGGACATGCCGTTGCAGATTTCCATGTTCTGCAGGCGGGTGTCCAGCTCGATCAGCTTGTGGATGTCATCGAACCTGGGCACATGGATGCGACCGTGTCGAAAGCCCTCGTGGGCGGGACGGATCCAGAAGCCCATCTTGGTGATGATCCCGAAGTTGGACTGCGTGAAGATGCCGTGCACATCGGGACCGATACCGTATTTCTGGTCCTGCCAAAGAATATCGCTGCCGGATGCGCCGGGACCTGTGCGAATCATGTCCCCCGTTGGCAACACCACCTCCATGCCGCAGTGCCCGCTCCAGCGGTCCCGGCCGTGCTGGCTGTAGGTGTGGCCCATGCCCCGTTCCAGCGCGTTGCCGATGAGGCTGCCCCATGCCGGGTCCGGCATGTCCAGGGTCAGCGGAAGATTGTTGCTTTCGAAGTACTCGACGATGTCGTAGAACGTCACGCCCGGCTCAACCAACACAGTCGCTTTCTCGACATCGACGTTGAGAATGCGGTTCATGCGCTTGAGATCAAGCACGACACTGCCGGAATATACCGGCGCGGAGCCACCGTAGCCCAGGTTCTTGCCGGTCGATATCGGGTAGATCGGAATCTTGTATCGATTCGCGATGCTTACGCACTGCTGGACCTCTTCGGCCGTGTACGGCGCAACGGCGGCAGGCACGACGGGATCTTCAGGCTCGCCCTGGTAGATGGAATACACGTCGTGGTAAAGCGACGTGTGCTCTTCTTCGGTGAATACCCAATCGCTGCCGACCACTGCGGAAAGGGATTCCAGCGCGGCGCTCCAGTCTGATTCCGATACTCCGGTCGGTAATGCCATCAGGGTGCTCCTTCAATTGACTGGTTGATTCTATACCAGCGTCCAGCGGGCCGTGGTTCGATTGCCCCGCAATTTTCAGTTCAACACATCTCCGGGCAGCCCCGCCTCCGGAACCATGTAGAAGTCGTATGCGCAATCGTGGTACCAGGCGACCATGACCTCCGGATCGCGGTTCATTTCCGGTGTGAATTGGCTGCGGTCGCAGGCTTCAGAAACCTCGGCGTCAACCGTTGCGCCCGTCCCGGGCGCCTGCAGGATGATGAATTTGGCCGGACTCCCGGTCGAATCAAAGCTGTGCACGTTGCCCGCCGGGATGTGCAACCACTGGCCTTCGGTCAATGTGAAATCGGTGCCGCTGACTCGAAGCCGGACGCTGCCATCGATCATGATGATCGTTTCGGACTTGGTGTAATGCACGTGCGGTGGGCCATAGTAGTCGTCCTCGATGTGCTCGACGCTCCCCGTGAACGCCCCGCCCGTGTCTTCGCCGCTCAGCATCGGGGTGACGCTGGCAGACGGGAAACCGAGGTGAAACGGCTGGCGATCAAGCGGTCTGACCCACGGGCGAACTTCGAACGGCGGCTCATAACTGCTCGGCGTATAGGGTGTGCCCGGTATGTCCGCATCGGCGACCATGAAAAAGTCATCCAGACAATCGTTGTACCACCGGTTCATTCGCACCGGGTCCGCATTCATCTCCGGCGTGAAGGTGGAACGGTCGCATTCGGGCGTCGAGACGGGCCTCGGGGGCGGTGCCGGCGGCGACTTGAGGATGATCCACTTGGCCGGATTGCCGGTCGACTTGAAACTGTGAATCGTGCCCCTGGGAATGTGCAGCCACTCACCACTGGTGAGCGTGAAATCCCGCCCATCGAGCCTCAAATGGGCGCTGCCATCAATCATGATGATGGTCTCGTCCGACTCTTCATGCACGTGCGCCGGACCGTAGTAGTTGGTTTCGATATGCTCGATGCTGCCTTCAAATAGCCCTCCAGTGTCTTCCGCGGTCAGCATGGGAGTGACGGTGGCCAACGGAAATCCCAGGTGAAAGCCCATCCGGTCCAATGGCCGGACCCACGGTTGCGGATTGGTTCTCGGATCGTTGGCCGTTCCACCGACGGGATCGTCCTGGGCAATAGAAGGCAACGAAATGACTAGAGAAAGAACAAATATACTAATGATTTTCATACGTTTTTAATTTCCGTTTACCTTGATTGACGGCAGCTACTGTTCGGAACGACGCAAGTCTTGGACCATTGCTTCCAGCCGCTCCACCATGCCCTGCTCGGCTGCCGAAATGCCGTCGGCGAGCAGATCATTCGACTCCGACAGGTCGGCGCGAACATCGTACAATTCGTTCCCGGCGCGCGTGCTGATCAACTTGAACTCTCCATCACCTATGGCATAGGTTCCGGTGTCCGCCCCGTATCCGGAATGGAAAAACTCCGCGAACTGGTAGTTTCGGATGGAATCCCGTTCCGGACTCGTGAAGTACGGCACCAGTGACACGGAATCCAGCGGCCGATCATCAGGCGGCGAAGCGCCGGCCAGGCCAATGATCGTGGCGAACAGGTCGGTGGTGTTGACCAGCGCGTCCGACGAGGCGCCCTGTGGTATGCCGGGACCGGCGAAAATCAACGGCACCCGCAATCCACCCTCGTACAAGGTGAACTTTCCCCGGTCCGGATGGAATGGCGGATCGATGGATTCGCCGGTGGTGCCGTTGTCGCTAACGAATACCACGATCGTATTGTCGAGCACGTCCTCGCCCATGGAGGCAAGCAGGCGCCCGATCTCCTCGTCGAGACGCGCAAGCATCACATCCAGCGTGGCGCGCTGGTCGTCTGCGGCGTTGCCCGGGGTCCGGGTTCCGTTCACTGCGGGCAGGTGCTGAGGATAGTGAGGAAGGCTGAACGCCATCCAGAGGAACCACGGTCTCTCATCCCGTTCCGCAAGCCATGCGATGGCATCGTCCACCTTTCTCTGGGGCGTATAGCCGGTCCGATGCTCCAGCACTCCGTTCACGTTTTCCCACCAGGAAAAATAGCTCTCCGGCTGATTGCGCATGGTGACGGAATAGTGCTCGAAACCCACGTTGCCCGGATGTTCGAGCCAGCCGTTCCTGGTGTCCGCCAGGTGCCACTTTCCGATGGCCGCGGTGGCATAACCCGCAGTGTCGCGCAGCACCCGCGGTAACGCGATCTCGTCCCGTGGAAGCCCGTAGCTCATGGCCGGCGTATCCGGTGGTCGGATCCGCGCGGAAATCTCCCTGACCCGGTCCAGACTTTCCTGGAGTTCGGGCAGCGCGCCGGCGAGCGGTTCCGGCGGCCCCGGATAGTCCCCGGTGACGCCCGCCCCCGCCGTGCCGTAACCGACTCCGGTGCGGAAGGCATAGCGCCCCGCCAGCAGGGTCGCACGGGTCGGCGAGCACATCGGCTGGGCCCAGACGGTCGAAAATCGCATGCCGCGCGCCGCAAGCGCATCCAGGTTCGGTGTTGCCGCCGGCGCGGTGCCGATATCGAAACCGGCGAACTGCTCGACACCGGCGTCATCAGCGATCAGCAAGAGAATATTGGGGCTGCGAGCGTCTGCCTCCGAGTCTTCGGCGGGTGTGTGTTGCCCGTCGCTGAATTCGCACGCAACCAAACCCGATGCCAGCATCCAGGGAACCAGTCCACGCGCGTTCATTCAACCTGTGCCTCCCGCATGTTGTGGGAATTGGAGATCAACGTATTGCCGTTCGGAAGGCGCTCCACCGCGCTCATGAACGGAGCGTACCATGTAGATTCCGGATACGCCTGATACCGCCAGGTGATCTCGCCCCGGAAAGGCTGGTCCGGCTCCCGAAAACTACTGGTTCGGCAGCGCGAACACGAACAGATTGTTGGCCGTGCCCGGGTTGAGCTCGGGAGTCAGATCCGTCAGTCTGCCTGTCAGGCTCGAAGTGCCGGTGCTGACGGCAACGTATTGCTTGCCATCCACGGCGTAGGTGACCGGATAACCCGTGACTTCGGAACCGATGTTGACTTTCCAGAGAACCTCGCCGGTGGTCTGATCGAACGCCCGGAAGTAGCCGTTCACGTCACCGCCGAATACAAGCCCGCCACCCGTCGCGACGAGCGACATCATTCCGGCCCGCTGCTCGTAGACCCAGCGAGTTTCGCCCGTGTCGACGGCGATCGCCTGAACCACGCCCACACCCTCCTTGCCCGGCGTGATCTCAAAGTCCCAATCCAGCGTATAGAGTCGGGTTGGATCGGGTTCCTCGGCGGTGGACGCCGCGTTCATGCAACTGTTCTGCAACGGCATGTACATCGTGTTGGTCTCGGGACTGTAGGCACCCGCCGGCCAGTTCTTGCCGCCATTCATGGACGGGCAGATGTAGAGTGATTGCTCCGCGCCGGTGTAGATCTGGCCGGGTTCGACGTTGACGGCGCCGGTGACCGGGTCGATGCCGGCGATGACATTCTGCTCGATGGTGGGTGTGGCCCAGAGGAATTCGCCCGTTTCGCGGTCCAGCGTGTAGACGATACCGGTCTTGCCCGGGATGCCGGTCACGACCCTGCGCGTCTCGCCGGAACGGATGCGCGGATTGATCCACGTCACGGCCTCGGGATCGGGCGCCACCACCGAATCGACGAGGATCCGCTCGAACGGGTGGTCGAGATCCCAGTGATCGACATTGTGCTGGTAGTACCAGACAATACGTCCCGTCGCGCCGTCCAGCGCCAACGTCGAGTTATGGTAGAGGTAACGCTCGTCCGCACCGGCCAGCATGTACTTGGGCGCCGGCGCCGTCACCGACGTGCCGATATAAAGCCGATCAAGATCGGGGTCATAGCTGGGGGGCATCCAGGTACCGACGTGCCAGCGTCCTTCATAGGGCACGTTTCCCCAGCTCTCGTAGCCTGGTTCACCCGGTCGCGGAATGGTGTAGGTGCGCCAGAGTTCTTCGCCGGTCCTGGCATCGTGGGCCGTGATCATGCAGGCTTCGGGGCCGCCTCGGGGCTGGCAATTCGCTCCGGCGAATACGGTGCCCTCCGCAACGATAGGGCCGGAGCTGTGTTGCCGGAAGTGCTCTCGAAAATCGGCAATCCGATATTCCCAGGCGAGCTCTCCGGTTTGTACATCCACCGCATACAGATGACCGTCCGTGCTCGTGTCGATGAGCGTGCGCCCGTAGATTGCGATATTGCGGGTGATATGCACCAGACTGCCGTACTCCCCCAGATTGGGGGGCAGCGGACGCGCATGTTCCCAGATCAATTCGCCCTTGGCCCCGTCGAGGGCCTGAATGACGTCGCCCGGGTTGGGAAAGTACATGACGCCGTCGTATACGACCGGCGTGCCCTCCTGGATTCCGTCCTCAAGCGGCCGTGTCCATACCATGCGCAGCGCGGCGACGTTGCTCCGGTCAATCTCGTCCAGCGGGCTATGGCCCCACCCGGAAAGCGTGCGCCGCCACGTCAGCCAGTTGGCGGGATCCGGGTCGTTGAGCATCGCGTCTGTCACCGGCTCGAAGCCGGGGTCGACTGATTGGGCTAACAGTCCGGTTGAAACCAATGTTGCAAGTAACCATGCGAGAATCCGAGCCGTGAGTGGCGCATCTATTGGACGCACTATTCGTCTACTTAAAAATTCGTGATGTGCAGCCGCCAACAATGATGCCCATAGGACCAAAGCGAAAAGAATGAGACCTCGCGTTCGCGTGAATATTTGGTCTCCCGTGACGTAAGTACCGAATATCAATTCCTTTCCGCAGTGTTGTCGAATGAGGACCGTCCATTGATGTCGACATCATTCTACACGAGACCATGGCAAGTCAATTTCGTACGAGATTGGTCAGAAATGCAATTGGCGCGTGCCTATAATTCGTCGAATAATAGAACGGCGGCAACGGTGTCCATGGGTTATGCTTTCGGACGCGAGTTGTCTTGACGCAGAATCTGCGCACAGGGGGCGCAAATGCAAGTTGAAGAACTCTTAAGGGATATCCAAGCCCTCATGTCCAAGGGTGAGCGCGCTGAGCCGCAGCGCCAACTCCTGGAGTTGATGAATCAGATGGGAGCTGATGCGCTTTACGAATGGCGCCCCGACCTTGATCGCATCATCAGGACGTTCCAAAGGAAGCGACGCAGGGAACTTGAACGATGCCTCGAGGATGGGATTGAAGCTAAATCGGGCGGCGAATCGCTCACGAACTCGCCAAACAAGGTCGCCGATGCCGATCTTGTGGTGGCCCAATCGGATATGGCGATCAGCACACGTTTTCTTGACGCGTTTCGTTCCGACCTGGATGTTCTTCAACAACACCATATTTTTCAATGGTCCACCTTCTACAGAGACTGCTTCGATGAACGCTTTGACCAGTTGCTCGCCACGGCAAACCTTGCGCCAGAGGAAAGCGCTTCGGATATTTCAGCATTGCTCTCCGAACACACGCTTTCGGTGTTTTCGAAAGGCTACGAATACGCCTGTGGCACTCAAGGACAAGATCACGCCATTAGTAAGTCTCTTGCCGGATTGACACAATTCCTCGCGCTGCTGCTTGAGTTTTATTCACAGCGCACCTCACTCGTGTCTAGCCTCCATTCCACCGCAGGGCTACGAACTCTATTCTCAGCGGCGACAAGTGGAGTCCTCGCCGGGTACTCCAAAGTCCGTTTCGGTCGGCAATCTGGAGCGGCGATCCTACCGAAATTCCAGCGGCAATGGATACATTACTTGGCGTTTCTCACCCCGGGCGACGCGAGGCGAGTGGCTGAATGTATCGACTCCGACATTCTCCAAGAATCCCTTTGCGCGACAGTTCTTCCGCTGTTGGAGACCTTGCAGAAATTCTTTCGCCGCCACGATACCGCTGGAGATTATTGGCCTCTACCAAGTGTTGGCCATTTTGCTTGGAACCAAAGGCGTTTGGACATCAGCTTTCGCCCACCTCGAAGTGCAGCCGTTCAGCGTCTGCTTCAACTGTGCGCGTTTCTGGACGAGGCGTTTGTTAGCATCGAGGATCTAGAAGAATCCCTAAGTCGGAATGCCGTGCTCGTCATCGCACCATTGAAGCCTGACGTGAACAAAATTGTCGCTGAGCGGGTACACCTCAAGTCAATTGTGGTGCGTGCGGAGGTAGCGGCGGAGAGAGCAGAGAGCGCTCCGCGAGTGTTAACTCGGACCACCGTTCAAGCCTACAAAGTGTTGGACAACTCATTGTATGAGCTTCGCAGCAAGCTAAAGAGCAATTCGCCCATTACCTACAATTTCGCGCGGGAGTTTCCGCTGCATCATCCCGAGCAAGCCTCTCATTACCGCGTGCAGCGGTCCAGCGTCCGTGATCTACTGCGCACATTCGAGCGGCGCAATGGTGTGCGCCTCTGGTGTAGCGTGCGTCGGAGTGGAAAAACCATGGCATGCCTGAATATGGAGACCACCAGCGGAGAATCAAAAACTATTCCGCAGACCTGTGGCGTTTCAACAAACAACCCATCCGCCCAAGACGCCAACGCGTTCTACCAAGGCGTGCGCGACGCCATCGAGCTGGATCGAATGATATCCAATACGTTCGTCAACGAATTGGTCGCCGCCTGTGCTCAAATCGACATCAGCGACCGGCGGGGCGTGTTGATTATTGATGAGTACGAAACGTTATTCGGGCTACTTAAGAACGCCGTGCTTGGAAACGATGGAGCCCGATACCGAACTGTTCAACCCATTCTCGATCAACTGGTTGAGTTCTCCAGAGAGAATCTATTGGTATTCCTTGGCCAGCAACCTAATGCGCACTTCATTCTGATGGATCAGAACCAGCTTGCTCCATATGTCACCCAAGATTCGTTTCCGTTGTTCGAACATGTTGCCGGCGCAGCCACAGGCGAATTCAAGGAACTTGTGAACAAGATACTGACCGACCGAATCGAATGTGCCGCAGGATTTCTTGACCAGCTATTCGAAGAGACGGCGGGGCACCCGTTTCTGACCGCAAGTGTGCTGGTCGAGTTTGTAGACTGGCTGATTGAACTGCAACGTCCGCAGCATGGACTGCAAGTGCGCGAAAACGACTTTCTCGAATTTTTGGAAAACCGGCTATGCCCGGACAGAATGCTACTGAGCAAGGAATACGAATTCTTTCGCGAAGCCGCGTCTTCAGCACTCTCAGCACAAGGCCACCACGACAATCCATGGCTGTATTCCGTGTATTGGGTCGTGCGGCTTCTGGCACAAGAGAACTCAGAGAACCAATCCGTTGCCCGGAAGGACTTCAAGGACATCGTGGAGCGTGTGCCGATTCCAGTCGGAAAGAACCCGGTGGATAGTTCCGAAATTCTCCAAACCGCAGCCCATAGCAACTTTCTTGCTTTCAACGATCACGAGGTCAGAGTCAAGGTTCGAACCCTTGGACGCATCGCATCAGCAGTCCAGCCAAAAGTTGGCTAAATATGATAATGAAGAATTCATGCTCAGTGAGTAATTCCTCGTGAATCCCGAACAATTGATCAATGAGATCCGGCGTCATAGCAATCGCCACCTAGTCGAGGAAGGATTGCTCGTATATTGGGTAACTCTGAGCGGTGATCGCGATGCCTTCGCCGAGTCACTCAGAAGTCTGCGCGGCTCGTTCCCTCTTGTGCCAACGATTTTGCGTTCGTACGGTAGGTTTCGCGATTCGAATGCACTTATGAATGACGTTGCAGCTATTCTAGAAGAAACGCAAGACGAAATTGTGAGACTAGCTAGAGCCATCAGGCCACCCAATGCCGCAGTAATCGTAATCTTGAGCAGGACCGAACTCCGCTTGGTGAGCACTTCATCTCCCATCGTACTGCCTGAGTGGTACCCAATCACTCCTGGGCACACCGTCACCGCCCGAATCGAAGACCCCTCTCTGCCAACATCGTTGAGACATCGGCTACCCTTGGAATTAGTGTAGGGCGGAGGAGGTGACGGACGATGAGAGGCGGTGGTGATTCGATGACGTTGAGGGGTGTCGATGCGCTGGCTCCGGGGGCGGAGGAGCGTAGCGACGAGGCCCCCGGAGCCAGCGGCGGCCCGAAGGAGCGGGTCCCCGACCCGGAGGTCGTGGCCAAGCCAACGCGGCGGCGCTTCAGCGCGGAGTACCGCTTGCGGATCATCGAGGAGGCCGACCGGTGCACGCAACCCGGCGAGATCGGTCGCCTGCTGCGCCGCGAAGGGTTGTACAGCTCGCATTTGTCCGTATGGCGCAAGGCGCGCCGCGACGGCTCACTGAAGGCGCTGGCGCCGAAGAAACGCGGCGCCAAGCCCGCCAAGTCCAATCCCCTGAGTCCCACGGTGCGCCGACTCGAAGCGAAGGTGGCTCGGCTTGAGAAGGAACTGGCCGCCGCGCACACGATCATCGATGTGCAGGGAAAAGTTGCCGGGCTGCTGGGATTGAACCTCGACGACGGGAAGGACTGCTGATGGCCGCCGCCGATCTGGCCGCACGGGTCGGCGTGGCGCCGGCGTGCCGGGCGCTGGGCCTGGCCCGAGCCACCTTCTACCGTCGCCGAGGGCGCGCTTCCGGGACCCCGCAGCCCCGCCACACGCCTGCCCGGGCCCTGGACCACACCGAACGCGAACGCGTCCTCGATGTGCTCGCCTCACCGCGTTTCGTCGACCGCTCACCGGGCGAGGTCGTCGCCACGCTGCTCGACGAAGGCCGGTATCTGTGTTCGGAACGCACCATGTACCGCCTCCTGGCCGCCGAACAGCCGCTTCGAGAACGACGCGAACAGCTCAGCCATCCGCACTACGCCAAGCCCGAACTGCTCGCCACCGCCCCGAACCAGGTCTGGTCGTGGGACATCACCCGACTGCTCGGACCACGGCGCTGGACCGGCTTCTACCTCTACGTCCTGCTCGACATCTTCAGCCGATACGTCGTCGGCTGGATGGTCGCCGAACGGGAAACCGCCGCGCTCGCCGCCCGGCTCATCGAGGAAAGCTGCCTCAAACAGGACATCCAACCCCAGCTGCTCACCCTGCACTCCGACCGCGGCGCGCCCATGACCGCGAAATGCACCGCGCAACTGCTCGCCGACCTCGGCGTCACCCGCTCCCTCGCACGGCCCCAGGTCAGCGACGACAACCCCTTCTCCGAAGCCCAGTTCAAAACCCTCAAGTACCATCCCGGCTTCCCGGGCCGCTTCGATGACCTCCAGGCCGCGATCACGTTCTGCCAAACGTTCTTCCCCTGGTACAACCACGAGCACCGCCACGCCGGGATCGCCATGCTCACCCCAAGCGACGTCCACCACGGCCGCGCCGAACGCATCCTCGAACAGCGCCATCGGACCCTGCACAACGCCTGGTCCCGACATCCAGAACGGTTCGTCCATGGCCCTCCGAAACCCCAGACACTCCCACGAAAGGTCTGGATCAACCCGCCGAACGAGAAAGAAGCTCCCCCGATGCTCACTAAATCATGAACAACGGTGTCTCAATGGCGTTGACAGGTTCCGACCTTACATGGGATATCAATGTATCGATGGCTGACAGGACTGTAATGGTGGCAGATTTGCAACGGCTTCTGCACGAGTTCGACAATGCACTGGAAGAGCGCCTGCGACAGTGCCTCAATGCAGACCATCGCTACAGTCAGGCCTTGTGGGATAGTCTACGCCGAGAGTCTGGACAGAGTGCCCTAGCCGCAATAGACGAAGCTCGCGCAACCCTGAATACAATCAAGAATTCGGCAAATTTCAGACCCAGCACGAAAAGAAACAAAACCATTATCGAACGATTATGGTTCATGGCAAACGCGACTCCACCTGACAAGATGGCCAAGAGGGCAAAGGCCCTTGCTAACGCGATCTGCGTGGATAAAATTCTACTCAACAACCATCGGCAATCACTACTTGCTGTACTCAACCGACCTTCAAACCAGATCGACGATTTAGGAACCCTGTGGTGCTTCCAGTTGCTCGTATCCATCCGGAGTGCCTGCCAGTTCGTGACGGCAGCGGCCCACGCAGACGAATACCCTTCATTTCCGGATACGCTACTGAGAGCGGTTTCGCTCGATATCCGGCGGTTTCTTAACGATGCGAATGCGCTTCTTAGTCATGCCTCCCCACCAGAAACAAGAAACACTAAACGTTAATTACTGCCAAGCGTGCTTGCACCTGATTCTAGATCGCCCTCACTTCAAGTCTAGATTGTAGTTCAGAACCGGCTGCGTGATTGCCAGTAAGCGTCGAGTTTTCCTTCAAGATCCAGACTCCGATAGAACGCGTGCGGATCGCAAGCATAACTTCCAAGCTCGGTCTCGGAACTTCGCTCTCGGTACGCATTGCGATACACCGGCCGCTCGTAGTTGGCCGGATCGTTCAGCTCATAGTCCGTATGCAGCCGACCAGATCCGTCCAGGTACTTGCGCTCGATGATGACGGCGGAAGCCGAGACCGGCATGCCCGCCGCGTCCCAGACGGTGGGCTTCATCCCGCGCGTTTCGACCACGAGCATGGATCCCTCCCAATGGCCAATGGAGTAACCCATGGGCAGGTAGGCTTCTTCGATGCCTTCGGGAAACCCTCGGCCATCCATCCAGATGCGGCGGGATTCCTCGAAATACTGGTAGAGGATCAGGAAATGATCGCCCCGATCAATGATTTCGTAGTTGAGGGGCGCATCTTCCATTCGGACAACACCTCCGGATACGCAGCGCAGATGCGGATCGTCCAGGGTCCGGTCGTAGGCATCGTTGATGGCCCTGCCGGCTGGCGTCAGCTCGAACGCATCCTTGTGCGTGCCTCTCGAAACACTCCTCCACATCCCGGACAATTCAAACGGATCCGGATCGGCACCCGTGTCCGGGTGCTCGGCCCAAGGGACTGCCGACCACATCCCGGAAACTTCCCCACCTTCGGCCATGGTCCCGGCCATCCGACCGTCCTCCAGGTCGCCCGTGAGTTCGGTCACTCGCAGCAGGTCGAACGAGTCTGTCCAATCGAGATCGAAGGTGATGGACTGTCCTTCGCGGTTCAGAAGGTTTACGGAACCGCCGTCGATGAAGACTTCCAGTTCCCCGTTGGTGTCCATGATTTCGAGGATTCCGTAGTCGATGGTACTGCCGGAGTCCAGGGCCAGAGTCCACTTGCCGGCGAAACCCGGGGCTTGCGCGAAGGCGACGGCGCACAGCATCGGCATAACCAGTGCGGTCGCACCACGCAAGGCGACAGTCAGTGACGGATACACAAACAGTGGCGTGCGCACGAAGAACCTCGCATGCCTATCCGTCACCAGGCGGTTGAACCAGCGGGCTGCCGTCCGCCCGCACTACATGCCTCATCTGGATCCGGCGAATGCCGTCGCGACCCAGCGCGCCGGTGATCCGGATGGCATCGCCAACACGGATCGTATTCCGCTCCCAGCCCCGGGAAGCCAGCAAGCTGAGGTTGGCGGCCTCCCCGTCCCAGAGCTCGGTCGTCCCGTCCTCACCCGTTACCTGGATGTAGTAGTGAACGTGGGGATTGGCCCAGACCACCTCCTGAACGACTCCTTCGATGGTTCCTGCATTGTCCATGTCGTAATTGGCTGCGAAGGCGTGGTGCGCCACCGCGGACTGCGAGACCGGCAGGCACAAGCCGAAAAGCATGGCGGTCAATGATCGCGTGACCATACTCCCTCCCCTTGCTCGAACTTCGTACATCCAATATCAAATCTTGCGGCTTCCGGGGAAGCGAGGTCCCCAGAGACGCCAGACCCTATTCGAATCCGCCCTGCCTGGACAGCACGGGGTCGCAGTCGTAGCGCAGCAGCTCCAGTTCCGGCGCGTAAACCATCTCGGTATGCCCGGTGAACGGCTCGGCAAGGTATTCCGGATCCTCCAGGTAGACGTCGATCAACGCGCGCATGCCGTCGTCGCTCAATGTGTACCGCTCGATCAGGTGCTTTTGCGCCCCGGACGGCACGCCCTGACCGTTGCCCTCGGGATGATCCCGAAAAAGAGTCGTATCCACCACCAGCGTGTCGCCTTCCCACCACCCGATGGAATGGCCCTCCCAGGACGTTCGCTCGCCGGTCTCCGGATGCCCGCGTCCATCCATGTACACGGTTCTGGTCTGGTCGAAATACTCGTTGCGAAGGATCACGCGGTCTTCGAGGATCTCGATGCCGTTCAGATAGGTCGTGGACGCCAGCAGGCTTGGCGGGGGCGGCGCCACGCAGTCCCTCACCGGGGACTGGGCAAAGTAGTCGTATTCGGTCCGCGCGGCCTCGGCGACCGGTGTCAGTGGCACACCGTTCATTCCCCGGCGCAGGCTGAAGGCGCTGAGGCCCCTCCACACGCCGTCGAGGCTGGTCGCGGCCGCGGTCTCGACGGGATCTTCCTCGACCTGCTGCCAAAGGTTGCCGTCGGCGGTCTGCAGGGTGTTCAGTATGGCCCGCATCCGGCCGCTTCTTTCCGGATGGGCCCGAATGGTGACGGTATCTCCCTCTGCGAGCAGATCGGCGGTCCAACCGCTGCGGATCATGATCGGGGTCGAGCCGGTCTCGATATCCCACTCGACTCTCCCGCCACCTTCTTCCTCCGCTTCGACAATGATCGCGACATGAGGATTGCGAAACGAATAACGCTTCACCACACCCTCGAACGCGACCAGCGTATCCCGGTCATAACCCGCGTCGCTGTGGTGTCCGGCAACGACGGTGGCAACTGAAACGCCCACCAGACCCAGCAGTGTGCAAATGCTTCTCACGTGATGAATCTCCGATTGCGAGGCGGAAGAATACCACGCTGGCGGAACAGGACCGCAGCAAGGTTCAGGCCCCTTGTGTTGTAATGTCGGCCTTTGGCGCCGGCAGGGTTCTCGACGAATCCAGCACGCCATCAGGCTGGCCATTTCGCGCCTGTTGGATGCAGCGCCGGCAAGACCAGCGAACAGGGCGGAACAACCGAACAGGACATCCCATGTCGACATTTGAACCCTTCGGTCTTCAACACTGGCTGGGCACGGGCGTGACGGTGGCCATTGTCTTGCTCTTGCCGGCGTTCCTGCGCTCTCGCGCGAACGCGCGGCATCAGGAAACCGCCCGGAAAGTCATATCCATCTGCATGTTCATCAATATTGGTCTCGGGCCGGCGGTCCGGGCAGGCATCTACGGACTGCCGCTGGCGGAGCACCTGCCGCTGCATCTTTGCGGCATGTCGGCGACATTGGGCGCCTTCATGCTCTGGTGGCGAAGCTACCGCCTGTATGAAGTGCTCTATTTCTGGGGAACCGGAGGTGCGATCATCGCCCTGCTCACGCCGGACATATTGCAGGCGTTCCCGCATCCGGATTTCCTGCTGTTCTTCCTGAGCCACGGGCTGGCGCTTCTGGCGGTGATGTTCGCAACCCTGGTGATGGGATTTCGACCCCGGCCAAAATCCCTGTTGATCGTCTTTCCAGTCACCGCCGCCTATGCGCTGCTGATGTATCCGGTCAACCTGCTGCTCGGGTCGAACTATCTCTTTCTGATCGCAAAGCCCGCGCAGCCGTCGCCGCTGGACTGGTTCGGCCCGTGGCCGTCCTATCTGCCGGCACTGGTGGCGATGGCGGCGACCGCCCTCGTACTGCTCTATGCGCCCTTGGCCGTCGTCGATCTGCTGAGAAGGCGGTATGATTCGAACAGTGCAGCCGGACGCTCCACCAATCAACCCACATAGGAGGCCGCCATGCGGAACATCTCAAGGACCCCATTGGCCATTGCGTTGATTGCCCCACTGATCCTTGCCGGCCCGGGATTCGCCCAGGATCAACCGCGCCGGACCATCACCGAGATCGCGGAGGGCGTTTATCGCGCCACCAACAACAATCACGGCACTGTCTTCATGGTCACCGATGAAGGCATCATCCTGGCAGACCCGATCAACGCCGATTTTGCAGCCTGGCTGAGAAGCGAGTTCGACAGTCGCTTCGGCGTTCCGGTCCGCTATGTGGTTTACAGCCATCATCACTGGGATCACGCCTCGGGCGGCGGCGTCTTCTCCGACACGGCGCAATTCGTCGGCCACGCCAACATGTTGCGCCATCTGGCGCTTCCACCCGATTCGACTCGACTGACGGATGTCGAAGGTCAGTACGCTCCCCTCGCGGCGCTGGACACGGACGCCGACGGCCTCATCTCGGGCGCCGAGACGGACGCCCTGGCGCCTCAAGTGCTCGCCGGCCTGGATGCGGACGGCGACGGGGCCGTCAGCGGCGCGGAACTGATGCGCGGGCCGGTAAGCCTGGTTCATCCTCCGGGAATCACGTATACCGACCGGCTTGAAATCAGCCTAGGCGGCAAGCGCGTCCGCCTGGACTGGGTCGGTGAGATGAACCACTCGCTGGACTCGAGCCGAATCACCTTTCCGGACGCCAGCGTGATGTTCGTCGTCGACTACATCACCTTCCGGCGCCTTCCCTACATGGAGATGGATTTCGAATTGGGCATGTACGACGAGTGGATGGCGGCGATACGCGAAACCGAGGAAATCGCCAGGGACTTCGACCATGTGGCGGCCGGGCATGGTCCGGTGGGGACCGTGGACGACATCACGGACTGGCGGCTGTATTTCGAAGCGCTGGAGGCCGCGGTGGCAGCGGCCATCGACGCGGGCCAACCGCTGGAAGAGATGCGGCAAACCATCGAGATTCCCGAATACAGCCACTGGGCCGGGTACGACTGGCTCGACATGAACGTGCTCGGCATGTACCACTTTCTGACGGACTGATCGCATGACGGACTCGAACGTAGACCGCGCGGCACGCCTGGAGACTGCGACCATCAGCGATGCACTGGACAAGTTGCGGATACCCGGTCAATGCCTGGGGATCAAGCCTCGGGATCACGCCTTCCGCATGGCGGGCCGGGCGCACACCGTGCTGTACGGCCCCATGGACACCGCGGAGCCGGGCAATGTCGGCGACTTTATCGATGACCTCGCGCCCGGGACGGTGGTGGTGCTCGACAACGGCGGGCGCGAAAACGCCACGGTGTGGGGCGACATCATGACTTACCTTGCCAGCAAGAACAGCCTGGCCGGCACCGTGATCGATGGTGCCTGCCGCGACGTGCACCTGTGCCTCGAACTGGGCTATCCCGTGTTCAGCCGGAGCTATTCCATGCGCACGGGCAAGGACCGCGTGCAGGTCGATGCGGAGCAGGTGCCCGTGACCATCGGCCAGGCGCGCGTCTGCCAGGGGGACCTGCTGGTGGGAGACAGCGACGGGGTCGTGGCCATTCCCAGTTCTCGGGAGGACGAAGTCCTCGCCGTTGCGGAGCGGATCAATGAGGCGGAGGAGAAAATCCTTGGCTTCCTGAAGCAGGGACATCGCCTCGATGAAGCCCGAGTAAAGTTGGGCTACCACGCCCTGCAAACTCCTGAAGACTAGGGTCTGCAACAACCGGGCCCATTCCGGAATCGAGCGAAACATGGCCACCGAGCGTCGCCGGGGCGAAGTCTCGGCACCGAACCGTCAACGATAGACGTTCGGCTCGCGGTCAAAGCGGATCGCCTGGTCGTAGTAGCGCATCGCGCTGGTCATGGGCGGCACCGCCGTGCCGATGCGCTCCAGGTGCTCTTCCGACAACGACACCCGGGCGGCACCCAGGTTGTCAACCAACTGCTCCATGGTCCGCGGGCCGATGATGGGCGCCGTGACGCCCGGTTGCGCGGCGACCCAGGCCAGCGCCAACTGCGACGGCGTGCAGTCCGCTTCCCGGGCCAGCTCGACAACCAGTTCGATCACGTCGAACGATTTCGGCGTGGCCGGACGATTCAAATTGTCGCTTCCCCCCTGCCAGCGGCCCTCGGCACTGGTGTCGTCGCGCCGGTACTTGCCGGACAGCAGGCCGCCGCACAATGGACCCCAGGGGAGAAATGCGAGACCGAAGTTTCGCGCTGCGGGAATCGCCGAACGCTCCGCAGCCCGATCCAGCAGGTTGTATGCCGATTGGTCGCAGACGAAACGATTCAGCCCGAGTTCCTTGGCAACCCAGAGCGATTCCACCATCTTCCACGCGGAGAACATGCTGCAGCCGATATAGCGGACCTTGCCCTGACGGATCAGGTCGTCGAGGGCCCGGAGCGATTCGTCGATGGGCACGTCCGGAAGCGAACGGTGCAGGTAGTAGACATCGATCCAATCCGTGTCGAGACGCCGCAGCGACGCTTCGCAGGCGGTGATCAGGTACCGGCGGCTCAGTCCGCGCATGTTGGGATCGTCCGCTTCCATCGGCAGGCAGGCCTTGGTTGCCAAAATCGTTCGTTGCCGTGTTTCCGGGGCGGCCAGCGCCTTGCCGACGATGCGTTCGCTCTCTCCGAGGCCATATATGTCCGCAGTGTCGAGGAAATTGATGCCCTCATCGAGCGCCCTGTGAATGATCGGGATCGACTCCGCTTCGTTGGTGCTCCGACCGAACATCATGGTGCCCAGGCATATCTGGCTGACTTTCACTCCGGTTCTTCCGAGGTTGCGGTATTCCACTTGAGCGATGCCTCCCGCGTGCGGCTTGTTAACTCTTTGAGTTTCGGATGGGCATTACGATATGGGATCGGAATTATCGCCTCAAGCGGCGGGCGAAGTAAGATAGGACGGTATTGGATCCCGTTGGAAGCGACATCATGAACCGGACGTGCCCATTCCTGTTGGCGGCGGTAGCCGTTGCGGCGTCGAGCCCTCACTCCCTGGCCCATCATGCCTTTGTCACCGAATTCGATCCCGACCTTGAAGGAACGGTCGAAGGCCGCGTCACCGAAGTGATCTGGGCCAATCCGCACATCCGGTACGGCGTCGAGATGCAGATGCCGGACGGCTCCGTCGAAGAGTGGTTCCTGCAGCCGCCGGGCAACCTCCCCACCTACCGCCGGGAGAACTGGTTCGAGAACACGGTACAGGTCGGCGACCACGTCAGGGCGACCGGCAATCTCGGCCGCGACGGCATCAAGCGGCTGTACGCGACCTGCATATACCTTGAGAGCGGTCGCCGGCTGGGCCGCTGCGTGGCGTCCGGCACGGTGGAGGAAATCATCGCCGACCCAGGCATCGATTACACCGTGACGCCCAACGATTATGAAGTGGACATCAGCGGCTACTGGATCAATCGCTACAGGTTTCGCGCCACGGTAGACGATTTCGAGCCCCGACCGATGCCCCTGACATCCGAGAGCCGCGCCATTTACGAGTCCCGCCAGTTCGGCGACGACCACGTGCTGCGCTGCCTCGCTCCGGGCCTGCCACGCATATTCGGCTCCCCGTACTCCATGGAGGTGCTTGACGGGGGAACGCACTATTTCATGATCTTCCTGCAGAACAACAGCCCGCGCTGGGTGTGGATGGACGGGCGTACCGCCGAGGACAACCATCCGCTGACGTCCATGGGATTCTCGGCAGGACGCTGGGAGGACCGCACGCTGATCATCGAAACCACCCATCTGGAACCGGGTTGGCTTGACGGCTCCGGTTACCCCATGTCCGGCGGCGACGGTACGCGGATCGTGGAGCGCTGGACCGTCGCCGCGGATGGCCTGACAATGGACCGCATCATGACCATTCATGACGAGATGTATACCGAGCCTCTGGTTCGCACTCGCGGTTCCCAACGCGCCGACCCGGGAGACGGCCTGATGGAAAGCCCCGCCTGCGACCCGAACGCCCACTACCGGGACCTGTACGAACGGGGACTGCTTGAGAAAACGCTGTACCCGCAATGAGTCCAACGAATCAAAACACTCCCAACGGAGCGTCGCGGCCGGTGGCGCCGTGGCGCGTCGGATTCCCGGCCGCTATCGCCGGTTGCCTTGCCCTTGCGCTCCTCAGCGCGTGCGGCGGGTCGTCAAGCGGCGGCAACGACCCTGACCCACCGCGGGCCACCTCGGTCAATCTGGCTGTATCGCCGGACACCGTGGCAGAAGACGCCGGGCCGGTCACAGTGGAGGTGACAGCATCCCTGGTGGGCGGCACATCGCAGTCCAACACCGTCATCACCGTGTCGGTGGCGGGGAACTCGGCAAGCGGCGATGATTTTGCTCCGTCGCCCAGCTTCCCGATCACCGTCGCCGCCGGTTCGACTTCCGCCACCGCCAACTTTGTGTTCACGCCGACCGACGACCACGAAGACGAGCCGGATGAAACGGTCACGGTATCGGGCACCGCCACCGGGCTGCCAGTCAACTCCACCGCGCTGACGATCATCGACGACGACATGACGGGCGGCGGTTCGGGATGGATCAGCGGCCAGTTCCTTCCTGAGTCCACGTTTGCCGCGCAATGCCAGAGTCCACGCACCGACACAGACCCCACAGACAATAGCCCCTACCCCGATGTCCAGGGCCGTACCGTGGACGAAAACAACTGGCTGCGATCCTGGAGCAACAACACCTATCTCTGGTACGACGAAATCGTGGACCGGGATCCCGGACTGTACGACGATCCCCTGGACTACTTCGACTTGTTGAAAACCACCGCACTGACGCCGTCCGGGGCTCCCAAGGATCAATTTCATTTCACATACGGCACGGATGAGTGGATCGCGCTGTCGCAGGCGGGAGAATCCGCCGGATACGGTGCCGCGTGGACCATTATCGAACGCACGCCACCGCGGGAAGCGGTCGTCGCCTACACCGACCCGAACACCCCGGCAACCGACGCGGGAGTGCTGCGGGGGGCGCGTATCGTCAGCATCGACGGCATCGATTTCGTCAATACGAATGACGGGGCAAGCTTGGATGTGCTGAATGGCGCCCTGTACCCGGAAGCATCCGGTGAAACCCACACGTTCGAATTCCGAAACGCGGGTTCGCAGTCGACCTATACGGTGGAGCTGACCTCGGAAATCATCACGTCCACTCCGGTTCAGAACGTGAGCACGGTGACCTCGCCTGCCGGAGCCACCGTCGGGTACCTGCTTTTCACGGATCACCTCAGAACCGCCGAAGTGGGACTTATCGAGGCCGTGCGCACGTTCCATTCAGTGCCCGACGGAATCGAGGACCTGGTCATCGACATGCGATACAACGGTGGCGGGTACCTGTATATCGCCAGTCAGCTCGGCTACATGGTCGCCGGTGCGGCGGCAACCTCGGGGCAGGTCTTCGAGCGCCTGCAATTCAACGACAAGCACCCCGAAACCAATCCGGTGACAGGCTTCCCGCTACGACCGATTCCGTTTTACGATTTGACGGAAGACGAACCGAGCGGCCAACCGCTGCCGACACTCGACCTGGACAGGGTATTCATACTCACCGGACCGAACACGTGCTCCGCCAGTGAATCGCTGATCAACAGCCTGCGCGGCATCGACATCGACGTGATCCAGATCGGCGAGCCCACCTGCGGCAAGCCCTACGGCTTCTACCCGACCGACAATTGCGGCACGACCTACTTCACGATCCAGTTCCGCGGCGTCAACGCCAAGGGGTTCGGAGACTACAGTGACGGATTCGTACCCGTGGAGGGCGCAGGGAGCACCGGGGCGAACGTGCCCGGATGCCGTGCCATGGACGACTTCGCCCATGCGCTGGGCGACCCGCTGGAAAGCAGGCTGGCCACCGCCCTGAGTTATCGCGACTCGTCCACCTGCCCGGTTTCCGCGTCCGCCGCCCCGCCGTTCGGTGGCGAAGCGGCCTCCCCGCTCGATCCGGAATCCGGTGACGGCACTGTGTACAAGCCACCCTGGCTGACCAACAGGATCATCCGGGAATAGATCCTGCTGGTATACTTCGCAACGGTTTCGGCGGTGCCTGTCTTGCCGGTTCCGATCAACCGTTTCAGAAGACAAGCCTCACGGGGAGCAATGCAGTTCCATGTCTATCTCGCAAGATCAACTCGACAAGGTTCGCTCGCAGGACGGGTTCATCGCAGCCCTGGACCAGAGCGGCGGAAGCACGCCGAAGGCGTTGAGTCTGTACGGCATCGACGAGGATGCCTATGACGGCGATGAGGAAATGTTCGACGTGGTGCACGAAATGCGCACCCGGATCGTGACGAGCCCGGCATTCAACGGAGATCGGATTCTCGGTGCCATCCTGTTTGAGAACACCCTTGACCGCGATATCAGGGGAATGAATTCCGCCCGCTATCTGTGGGAAGAGAAGCGTGTCGCGCCCTTTCTCAAGGTCGACAAGGGCCTCGCCCCGGTGCATGACGGCGTGCAGGTGATGAACCCGATTCCCAACCTCGCTGTATTGCTGGACAAGGCCAACGAGCGAAACGTATTCGGAACCAAGATGCGTTCGGTGATCCAATCAGCCGATGCGGCCGGCATCGAGCGGGTAGTTAGCCAGCAATTCGAGATCGGACGGCAGATCGTCGCGGCAGGTCTGATGCCCATCATCGAACCGGAAGTCGATATCAACGCGCCCGACAAGCGTGAAGCCGAAGACCTGTTGCGGGAACGGTTGCTGGCCCATCTGGATGGTCTGGACGACGGCGAACTCGTGATGTTCAAGCTGACGTTGCCGGAGGAACCGGGACATTACCAGGCCTGTCTGGAACACCCGAACCTGCTGCGGCTGGTCGCGCTCTCCGGCGGCTACAGCCGGGAGGAGGCCAATCACCGGCTGGCGCGGAATCCCGGCATGGTGGCGAGTTTCTCCAGGGCGCTGACCGAAGGGCTCAATGCCGATCAGTCGGATGACGCATTCGACGCCATGCTGGATGCCTCGATCCAGTCGATTTTCGACGCCTCCCGCACCTGAGTCGACAGGTCTACCGCGGGTTGTCGTGGTGCGACAGATCCTGCATGTGCAACAGGTCGCGCTCTAAGCAGGGAGCCGCCTCGACCAGTTCCTGGTCGGTCAGGTACGCGATCCGTGGCCGCTGAACCCAGGGTTCGGCGAGAACCGCCGGATCGTAAGAGGTCGCCCGCCATTCCAGCGTGTCGCCGGTCCGCGTCAGGCGTTCGACCACGCGCAGGTCGGCCGTGTGAAATGATCCGTCATCGGTGAGCCAGGATTCATCGATCAGGTTCACCGTTTCCACCACCAGCGTATCGCCTTCCCAGCGACCGACGGAATCACCCAGATACGTTTCTTCCACGTCGGAGCGAAAATCCCGGCCATCGGTGGGAATGATCCGAAAGTAGTTGCCGTTGACATCATCGTAGAGAAAGACAATCTGTCCGGGAATCTGCACGATCTTGTCCGGGGGACCGATTCTGGGCAATCCGGGATTGCGGCACCTCAGCACCGGATCCTCTTCCACCTGGCGGGCGTCCAGATCCCTGACCTTGTCCATATATTCCGGCCGGTAGGTGGGTCGGTCCGGAGGCGGACGGAACGACTCCGGCGGAGGCGCCGACTCCGGCTGTGGGCAACCCGTCACGCAGATGGAACCGTCGATCATCTGCGGTCGGACGAAGTCGATGCCCGACCCGTTGTCCCAGGTACCGTTCAGGTCCGGGAGCCCTTCAGCTGTCCGGGGCGTCTCGACCGGTACAAGGGTGCCATCCTGGGCAAGGACAATACCGGCAATCAATACCACCAGGGACGACAAGGCGGCCCGCATTCCAATCTCCATGGTCTATTCCCCATTACTCCATTACCGGCGAGCGGTACGAATCAACTCGCCGAAATCTGAAAGTAGCGCCCGTCCTCGAATATGATTCTGCGAATCCAGCCGACGTTGGGAAGCGTATGGGATTCGATCCCGATGACCGTGACCGGCGTACCGTCGCCGAGCAGCATCGCCTTGGTGATACCCGCCTTGCGCATGAAGGCCGTCGGGACGGTCTCCAGCTGCCAACGGCTCAGGTTGCCGTCCTCTCCGGTGACTTCCAGGTGCAGGTAGACGTGGGGGTTGATCCACTCCACTTCAGTGACGACACCATTGATCTCGAAGGGCCTCTCGGCGTCGAAGACACCCGATACCGAGTGGTGGCCCTGGGCCACGACCAAGAAAGCCACTGCGGCTGCCGCCAGAAATCCTCTCGCCACGCCCATGATCGCCACCTCGCCGTCACATTCCCGGAGAAGTTCCTATACAGTAATTCTGCGGTTTACTCAACAACGAGGGATACTCCGATGGACGAAAGTCGATTCTCGGCGTTCCGAAAGGCGCACAGGCTGCCTGACTCATTCCGGCGAATCGCGACCGCGCACTACCAACCGCTGGCGCGGTGGTTGATCGAGACATCCCGAAGCCGACCGGCCATCATTGGCATCTGTGGCGCGCAGGGAACGGGAAAGTCCACGTTGGCGGCGTTTCTGGCCGAGGAATTGAACGATCAGGCGGAATGGTCGGTGGCCGTTCTGTCCATGGACGACTTCTATCTTGCCCGCGCGGAGCGGCTGAAGTTGAGCCGCACGGTCCACCCGCTGCTGGCCACCCGGGGACCGCCCGGCACCCATGACTGCGAGATGATGGCCAGTTGCCTTCAGCGTCTCGGCCGCCTGGGCGACGGGGAGTCGATCAGGTTGCCCCGCTTCGACAAGGCCCGTGACGACCGTGCCCCGGCGACAACCTGGCCGCGGGCGGAGGGTCCGCTGGACGCGGTCATTCTGGAAGGCTGGTGCCTCGGCGTGCCGGCGCAGGAAAACGCGGCACTCGCAACACCGATCAACGACCTGGAAGCCCGCCACGACGGTGATGCCCGCTGGCGCACCCACGTCAACAACCGGCTCCGCAACGACTACCCGAACGTCTTCTCCCAGCTGGACCGGCTGATCTTTCTCAAGGCGCCCGACATGGAGGCCGTGCTGCGATGGCGAAGCAAACAGGAACGCAAGCTCATCACCCGAACGTCAGCCCGCGAGTCCGGAATCATGAGCGAGCCACAACTTCAGGAGTTCGTCCAGCACTTCGAACGTCTTTCCCGAGTCGCCATGGCCGAACTGCCCGCCAAGGCCGACGTTACCCTGATGCTCGACTCATCCCACCAGGTCAGCGAAAGCCGCTACAGGAACTGATGGTCCGCTCCCTCCTCGCGCCACGATCGCCGACCCCAGAAGGACGCGCGACAAAAGGCGGGCTCGTGCGGACCGCCCTTCCCGGCGTCGTGGGCTCGGTGCGTGGCCACGGATGGCCAGGAGCGCCGAGCCCCGATTCGAGCCCGCCAGGGATGGCGGGCGAGATTAAGCCGGGAAGGGCGGTCCGCACGAGCCCGCCCCCCCCCGCACCGCTAACCTCCAGAAACCTGCACCGGCTGACCCTCCATCAACCGCTCCGCACCGCGGATCACAATGACATCGCCCGCCGCAATCGCGCCCTCCACCTCGATAAGATCCCCGTCTCCAATCCCCGGCACCACCGGAACGCGCTGGGCCCGCTGTTCAGGCCCCACGCGAAACACAAAGGCGCCCTCCCGCCTGAGGACCAGCGCGTCGCGCGGTACCACCAGCGCCTGCTTGGGCGCCTCGGTCGGCACATCGACGCGGACACTCTCACCCACGATCCACTGCTCGGCCGGCACATCGATGCGCAGTTCGAACATGTGCGACTGGGGGTCCCCGAACGTCACGATGGCGCGCACCGTCCCGGTGCCACGGCGATAGTCGTTGTGGATCAGAAGCCGTGAGCCCGAATCGAGAAACGCCACCGCGTTCAACGGTGCCCGCGCGGTGACCTCGATGCTCTCGGGATTCACGAGGCGTATGACTTCATCGAGTCGATTGATCATCTCGCCGGGGTTGATCGAGCGTTCGCTCACGACGCCGTCAAATGGCGCCACAATGGTCATCTTGGCGATCTGGTCCTCGATCTGCCGAAGGCGCGCCTCGGCAACCGCCAAATCCCCCCGGGCCACCTCCAGGTTCGAGCGGGTCTGATCCAGCAGGCTTTCGGCGGCGTTGCTCTCGGCCGCAAGAATCTCCAATCGGTCGACCTCGGGCTCCAGGAAGGTCAGCCTTCCACGTTCGCGTTCCACCAGACCGCGAAACTCATCCCGCTGGATTTCCAGCGTGGTACTTTCCAGGCGCACCACGGGATCACCCTGCGCGACTTCCGTCCCCACGTCGGCAAACCAGACGACGCGTCCTTCGACTTCCGTGGCCAGCCTCGAGTCCGCGCGGCTCACCACCGTTCCGGGAATGCCGATCGTTGGTGATATTTCCGTCCGCCGAACCTCGTCCACAACCACCGTGGCGGGCGGGAAGCCCATCTGCTGAGCGCCTGCCCACAATGGCGCCAGCGTCGCCGCGCCACCGAGCGCCATTCGAACAATTGTCGTTGCGTGCATCATGGTCCTTCGTCCTTGCGGTCTTCCCAAGGCCTGTTCCATCGCATCAGCGTCCCTCAAACGGCCCGTGGCAAGGTGCGTTCCTCTCCCATGCGCAGCAGACTCGGCAACAGAATAAGCGTAAATGCCGTGCTCACGCTCATGCCGCCCACAATCACCGCCGCCATGCCCCGATAGAGTTCCGTGCCCGCACCGGGCATCACCAGCAGCGGCAGCATGCCGAAAAGGCTGGTCAGCGTGCTCATGAAGATCGGCCGCAGGCGAATGCGAACGGCTTTCTCCACCGCGTCGCGCCGGGAAGAACCGGCCCGTTCCGATACCCGCGTCTGATAGACGAGCAAGATTGCATTGTTGACGACCAACCCCAGCAGCGTGATGAAACCGATCATGGTCAGCAAGTCCATGGGCTGGAAAACCAGCAGGTCGGTCAGCCGCAGCGCGAGCACACCGCCGACGGTCGCCAGCGGAAGTACCAGCAATACCAGCAGACTGTCCCTGAAGGAACGGAACAACGCACTCACAAGCAAGTACAGAATGACGATCGCCAGCAGAAAACTCCGGCCCATGTTGCCCAGGGCAATCTCCAGATCGTCAGCGCTTCCGTAGTAGCTCAATTCCCCGTCAGAGGGAAGCTGGGCCAGCAGCGCCGGTTCGACATCGGACCTCA
Organism: Candidatus Rariloculaceae bacterium; assembly: GCA_965221035.1. GTDB lineage: Bacteria > Pseudomonadota > Gammaproteobacteria > Steroidobacterales > Rariloculaceae > UBA6522. The sequence continues at coordinate 428,392 of OZ244860.1, read as the reverse complement.
GCGTGGCGAGGGCCTCTTCTAGCGACATGTCGGAGGGCGGAGTCACGATCAGGGTGATGGTTCTGCGCCGGTCCACGCGGCGAATCTGATCCGGACCCACCGTGCGCTCGATACGCATCAACTCGCCGGCCGGCACGACACCGCCAAGGGGTGTCGCCAACGGAATGGCAGCCAACTCCTCGGGATCGTTCCAGTCCAGCGCGCGGACCACGATGTTGCGTTTCTTGATTCCGTCGAAATACTCGCCCACGAACAGACCGTCGCCCAACGCCCGGGTAATGTTCGATACGACGTTGCGGCTCCATCCGACCTGCGCGATACGTCTTTCGTCCGGTATGAGGCGAAGTTCGGGTTGCGCCAACTCCAGGCCCGGGTCCGGGCGGACCTGCGCACCCGGAACGGCTTGCATGATCAATCCCATCCCCATCTGCGCGACCGTCAACAGGGTATCGATGTCCTCGCCGTGAATGTTCAGCTCGATGGATCTGGCGCCCTCCACCCTGCTGAAGATCGAGACGCGGTTGGCAAAGGCCATGGTGTCGGGCAGGCCTGCCAGTACCTCGGCGTTGAAGATCGCCATGATGTCGTCAACGTCTCCCGCATCCCCCGCGCTGATACCGACAAACCCGAAGCCGCTCATGATCGCGGCGAAGTAATAGCTGATGGAAGGTTCCTTCTCTCCAGTCCGATAAGGCGCCACGCGTTCGGCAATCACGTCCAGCAACTCCGTCCTTGCTGCCTCCACGCTCTGTCCCGGCGGAGGAAGCATGATGGCGAAGATCCAGTTCTGCCTGCCCTCCGGAAGGTAATCCGCCTGCGGCAACAGCAACCAGGTGACGCTGGCGGCCGTCAGGACCAGGCCGGCGATCCAGCTGTAGCGTCGCCTGGGCGTATCGGTGGCGCGCATGACGAATCGCGTGCCGGCCTCCCACCAGGAACGGTGCGGATCGTGCAGGTTGACATGCCGCAGCCAGCTGTGCGCGGCGGTCGGCACAATCCCGATGGCGATGAACAGCGACACGATGATGGCCACCGAAATGGCGAACGCCAGATCCGCGAAGAGCTGAGCCGAAAAGTCCTGCAGAAAGAGGATCGGCAGAAAGATCGCCACCGTGGTGGCCGTGGACGCCAGCAAGGCGCCCCAGACCTGTTGCGCGCCGGACAACGAGGCGGTTGAACTGCGCTCGCCGTTTTCCCGCAATCGAACGATGTTTTCCAGAACGACAATGGAGGCGTCCAGAACCATCCCCATGGCGAAGGCCAGCGCGGCCAGCGACACGACGTTGATCGTTCGACCGCCGAAGTTCAGGGCGAAGAACGAGAAGAAAAGCGATATGGGGATTGCCGCGGCGATCACCAGGGTGGCCTTGAAGCGGCGCAGGAACCACCAGAGAATTCCCGTGGCCAGCGCGATGCCCAGCAGGAGGTTGTTCCTCAGGGCCGCAATGGACTGCCGGACGTATTCGGACTCGTCGAAGACCTGCTCCAGGATCAGGCCTTCCCGTGCCAGGGGGCCTTGCCGCAATTCCTGAGCGGCCTCACTCACGTCCGCCAGTACCTCGAGTATGTTGACGCCTTCCTCGGGCTGGATGTTCAGTCCGATGGCAGATACGCCGTCCTGGGTCAGTACTATCGTCTGATCGACAAGGCGACGTTCCACGGCGGCCACATCACCGAGGCGCACCGCGTTTCCGTCGCGCCAGGCGAGAACCATTTCGTCGAACTCGGAGACAGCGTATTGACCCGCGTAGCGAATCGTGTACTGGCGTCGGCCGATGTCGGTGAAACCGCCCGTGGTATCCACGTTGTTGCCGGCCAGCGCAACCACTTCGGGAAGCTGGATATCCAGCGCCGCGGCCTTGTACGGGTCGAAAGTGATGCGGATTTCGCTCTCGCGGCCGCCGAATATCCCGGTATTGGCCACGCCGTTGACGCGCTCGAATCGCGACTGTATCACTTCCTCGACGAAGTCCAGGTACGAATCGATATCGTTCTGATTGCCTGGTTCCGGACGCAAGGCAAACCAGGCGGCGGCATTCTGTTCCCCGGGCGAGCCGATCACCAGCACCGGTTCGGTGGCATCGGCCGGGTACCGCGGGACCTGGTTGAGCCGGTTCATTACCTCGATGACCGCGCGCTCCACCGGGACGCCCACGTCGAACGTCAACTGGATGGTTCCCTGCCCCTGGGTGGCCGTGGAAACCATCTGCTCCACGCCCGGCACGCCCCGCAGGACATCTTCCTGCACCTCGATGATCTCCGACTCCACCTCGTCGGGCGCCGCCGCGCGCCAGGCCGTGGTGATGGTGATCCTCGGAATGACGACAGTCGGAATCATCTGAACCGGTATCTGCGTCAGCGCGATCGAGCCGAACAGCAGCACGAGCAGCACGGCCACCGCGGCCGCAACCGGGTTGTCCAGAGTCAATTTCGTCAGCGTCATCTCAGGTCGGACCCTTATCCGGGCAAGCCTTCCTGGAAGAAGTCGGGAGGCGCTTCCGTACAGGCACCCGCTTCGCCGGACTCACCGGCAGCCGATGCCCCCGCCGATGGTTGAGATGCGACGGCGGCGCCGGGACCGGCCGCCGCGGGGATGCGCAACGCCTCGAACTCGCTGGGTGGATCGAGGTCGTCGGGGATCAGCAATGGCGCAACCTCCCTGGCATCGCCATAGCGCTCCTGGTTCTCGCAGCGAAGCCCCGCATTGCGGGAGCAGCCGCTGATCAGGATCACTTGGGCAACAACCAGCACGAGCACGCGGTTCGTCATGGACCGGAAGCCTCGGGCGAGCCATGCGCCAGGGACGCCGGCGAGCCGGCAGCGGCCATGGCGGCCCGAAGGGACTCGCGGTGTTCCCGGGCGAGCCTCGTCAACGGCAGGCGGATCCCGGGGGCCGGAAAGCCCAACTGTTCGACCGCCCACTTGACCGGGATCGGATTGCTCTCCACAAACAGGGCACGGTGCAGCGCAACGAGGCCATTGTCGATACCCTCGGCTTCGGCCCTCGCCCCGGACAGCGCGGCATCGCAGAGCGCCCTCATCCCCGCCGGAGCGACGTTGGCCGTCACTGAAATCACACCATCTCCACCCCGCAACATGAATTCGCATGCGGTCAGGTCATCGCCGCTGAGCAACGCGAAGTCCTTGCCGCAAACCCGCCTCAACCGCCTCACCCGGCCCAGCTCTCCGGTTGCCTCCTTGATGCCGGTGATGTTGCCGTGCCCCGCCAGGCGAGCCACTGTATCCGAGGAGAGATCCACCCCCGTCCGGGAAGGGACGTTGTAGAGAACAACCGGTTTGCGCACCGCGTCCGCGACGCTCTGGAAGTGGCGATACATGCCCTCCTGGGTCGGCTTGTTGTAGTAGGGAGTGACCAGAAGAAATCCGTCAACCGGCAACTCGTCCACGGCGCGCGACAACTCCAGCGTCTGCGTCGTGGAATTGGAACCCGTGCCGGCAATCACCGGCACCCTGCCATCCACCAGCTCGCAGGCGCGCTCGATCACGCCGAGATGTTCGTCGCGCGTCAGCGTCGCCGACTCGCCCGTCGTACCGGCAATGACAAAGCCCTGCGTGCCGGACCTGAGATGGAATTCGACGAGGCGGGCCAACTGGGTCTCGTCGATTTCCCCTGCGGAGCTCATCGGGGTCACCAGCGCGACGATACTTCCAACAGACATTCACTCGCCTCGAAATACGATTGGCCGGGATGGTACGTTTGCCCCTGCGGGTACGCAACCTTTCCGGTCCCCGGTCAGCCCGATTTCTCGCAGCCCATCTCCAGGGTGGATCGGGCGGAGCTAACGGGCCCGGTCTGATCGGGGTACACTGGGCGACTGGCGTCATCAGAACAGGCACTAATGGAACAACTTCTGGTCATAACTGCCGTGGGCAACGATCACACGGGCACAGTGCGGACCATATCCCGGATCATCCTGGAATTCGGCGGCTCCATCAGGGAAAGCCGGATGACGGCGCTGGGAGCGGAGTTTGCCATGCTCATGCTGGTCGCGGGCAACTGGCACGCCATCGGGAGGTTGGAGCAGGAACTCGGTCGCTATGCCGACACCAAGGACCTGACCATCCATGTGCGCCGCACCAGTTCCAGGCAGTTCAACACGGACCTGCTGCCGTACGCGATCGACGTGGTATGTCTCGATCAACCGGGTATCGTCCATCACCTTTCCGGATTTTTTGCCGAGCGGAAGATCGGCATCGCCGAGGTCACGACGCGCAGTTACCCGGCCGTACATACGGGCACTCCCATGTTCTCGGTCCAGATGTTCGTCAACATCCCCGCGGGGATTCACATTTCGGGCATCCGCGAGGAATTCATGGAGTTCTGCGACCGACTCAACCTGGACGCCATCATGGAACCCGTCAAGACCGCCTGATGGAGACTGCCTTGATGCGGAGATTTACCTTGTGTGACCACCTTGCGATATGGATGTGATGCGACAATTACGAAAGACATCGCGCCATTGCAGCGCGCCCGAGCGTCCCGCGAGGCATTGGCCGGCCGTCCTGCTGCTGGCCGTCGGCGCCGGCGCTATCGCGCAAACGCCCAACCTGCCCGACTTCGGCACGCCGGCCGACTCCGTGCTGAACCGCAGCCAGGAAGCCCAGCTGGGACGCGGCGTGATGTCGCAGCTGCGCAGCGCCGGCGCGATCATGGATGACCCCATCGTCACCGAGTACATACAGACACTTGGCGCCCGCCTGGCCGGACATGCCAACGACGGCGGCCACCGATTCGAGTTTTTCATTGTGGACGACGATGCCATCAACGCGTTCGCACTGCCCGGCGGATACATCGGCATCAATTCCGGACTGCTATTGGCCAGCGAACGGGAAAGCGAAGTCGCGGGGGTTCTGGCCCACGAAGTCGCGCATGTCACCCAGCGCCACATTGCCCGCTCCATCTACAGCAACCAGAGAAACAGCATTCTCTCCATGGCCGCCATGATCGCGGCGGTCCTGCTGGGCGCGGCGGCGGACGCCAACAGCCAGGCCATGCAGGGCCTCATCAGCGCGTCCCAGGCGGCCGCGATCCAGGCACAGATCAACTACACCCGTTCCAACGAACACGAAGCCGACAGAATCGGCATTGGAACGCTGGCGTCCGCCGGGTTCGATCCCGCGGCCATGGCGACTTTTTTCGAAAAACTGTCAAGGCAGTACGCGTACACTTCCGAGCGGATGCCGTCGTTCCTGCAAACCCATCCGGTCACGTCCGAACGCATCGGCGAGGCGCGGGAAAGGGCCCGGTTGCTACCCCGGGTGGACGTGCAAGACAGTGTCAGCTACGACGTCATCAAGGCCCGACTGGAAGTGTTCGGGGCAGCTTCCGAGGAAGCGGCACTGGAAATCTTCGAGCAACGCGTAGAGGCAGGCAGTGAGCGGACCGGGGATCGCTACGGACATGCCCTCGCCCTGCACCGGGATGGGCGCCACGACCAGGCGCAGCGGATCTTCTCGGAACTGGTCGACGAATATCCGGGTGTCATCGCGTTTCGAATCGGCGAAGCCGAGGCGTTGATCGAGAGCCGCCAGTCCGGATTGGCGCTCGAGCGGTACGAGGAGGCCATCAAGCTGTCTCCAAGAAACGTTCCGTTGACGCTGAGTTACGCCGAAGCGCTCATCCCTGCCGGCTATCCCGAGAAGGCGCACGACCTGCTTCTCGACCTGCTGAACAATTCCGCCCCGACACCGGAACAGTTTCGCCTCATTGCCCGGGCCGCAAATGCCGAGGGCGACATCGGCAACGCCCACCACTACATGTCCCACTACTACCTGAGCATCGGCAACCCGGCCCTCGCCTTCAACCAGATTCGCATGGCGCTGGAATCGCCCGGCGTCAATCCCGTGGACAGGGAGCGGTTCCGTACCGAGTTCGAGGAACTGGAAGCCTTTATGCAGGAACAATTACAGACCCGCGCGTCCAGTCGCGACGACGAGTCGCACGATCCGCCAGTTCCCTCCCGATAGTTTGACCCCGGCGCATTCAATTCGGCTGCGGCACCACTTCAAGGCAAAATAGTACTAAAATAGTTCTAATTGCCTTGCAGGGACCTTTCCATGCTGCGAATGAGCAAATTGACCGATTACGGGACCTTGGTGCTTGCCCAGTTGGCCGCCAGCGAGGGCAGGCTCGCCAGCGCCCACCAGGTCGCCACGGATACCCACCTGTCGCTGCCGACGGTGAGCAAGTTGCTCAAGTCCCTGGTCCACGCCGGCCTTGCTGTCTCGAAACGCGGTGCGCGCGGTGGCTACGCGCTTTCCCGGCCTGCCGAAGAAATCAGCGCCGCGGAAATTCTCGACGCGCTGGAAGGACCGGTGGCCATCACCGAATGCAGTTCCGCGCCCGGTCTCTGCGAACTGGAGTCCTCCTGCCGGGTCGGCGGTGCGTGGCAGAGTATCAACGTGAGCATTCGCCGGGCATTGCGCCAGGTCAGCCTCGCGGACCTGCAACGGCCCGCCGCATCCAATGCCGCGCAGGAGCATCAGGAGCATGCAATACGGCTTTCCCTTGAACATTGAGTAATCGGTCTTGAGATGTCAGCACAACCCAAGGAAATTTCAGATCTGGTGGGAAGCCGCTACGAGCATGGCTTCGTCACCGACATCGAGCAGGAGCTCGTGCCTCCCGGCCTGGACGAAGACGTCGTCAGGCTCATCTCCAGGAAGAAGGGGGAACCGGATTTCCTGACGCAGTGGCGCCTGAAGGCATATCGCCAATGGGTCAGCATGGAAGAACCCGTCTGGGCCCACGTGCGCTACCCGGCCATGGACTACCAGGCCATTTCCTACTTCGCGGCCCCGAAGAACCAGGATGACGCCCCGAAAAGCCTGGACGAGGTCGATCCGAAGTTGCTCGAAACCTACGAAAAGCTGGGCATACCACTGCATGAACGCGCAAGGCTTGCCGGCGTGGCGGTGGACGCGGTTTTCGACAGTGTCTCGGTGGCCACCACGTTCAAGGACAGGCTAGCCGAGGCCGGCGTGATTTTCTGCTCCTTCTCCGAGGCCGTGCGCGAGCATCCCGAGCTGGTCGAGCAATACCTGGGAAGCGTGGTGCCCCAGCGGGACAACTTCTTTGCGGCGCTGAATTCCGCCGTCTTCAGCGACGGTTCATTCGTTTACGTCCCCAAGGGCGTGCGCTGCCCCATGGAGTTGTCGACGTACTTCCGCATCAATGCAGCCAATACCGGACAATTCGAGCGTACGTTGATCATCGCCGACGAGGGCAGTCATGTCAGTTACCTCGAAGGCTGCACGGCCCCCATGCGCGACGAAAACCAGCTGCACGCGGCCGTGGTGGAACTGGTGGCACTTGATGATGCGCAGATCAAGTATTCCACCGTCCAGAACTGGTATCCGGGCGATGAGAACGGCGTGGGAGGCATCTACAATTTCGTGACCAAGCGTGGCGACTGCCGGGGAGCCAATTCGAAGATATCCTGGACCCAGGTGGAAACCGGTTCGGCCATCACCTGGAAGTATCCGAGCTGCGTGCTGCGCGGCGCCAACTCCGTGGGTGAGTTCTATTCCGTCGCGGTAACCAACAATCATCAGCAGGCGGACACCGGCACGAAGATGATCCACATCGGCCGCAATACCCGCAGCACGATCATTTCCAAGGGCATTTCGGCCGGCCAGGCCCAGAACGCCTACCGCGGGCTGGTCAGGGTCATGCCGAGCGCGCGAAATGCACGCAACTACACCCAATGCGATTCACTGCTGATCGGCGACCGCTGCGGCGCGCACACGTTTCCCTACGTGGAAGCCCGCGAACGCAGCGCCCGGGTCGAGCACGAAGCCACCACCTCCAAGATCAGCGAGGACCAGCTCTTCTATTGCCGCCAACGCGGGCTGTCCGAGGAGGACGCCGTGAACATGATCGTGAACGGTTTTTGCCGTGAAGTATTCAAGGAACTACCGATGGAGTTTGCGGTGGAGGCCCAGGCGCTACTGAACGTCAGCCTGGAAGGCGCGGTAGGCTGACCATGGACGGAACCCCGATGCTCAAGATCGACAACCTCCACGCCGAGGTCGAAGACCGCGCCATTCTCAACGGCCTGAACCTGGAGGTGCATCCCGGCACCGTGCACGCCATCATGGGACCCAACGGTTCCGGCAAGAGCACCCTGGCGCAGGTGCTTGCAGGCCGCGACACCTATGCGGTGACCAAGGGGTCCGTCCGATTCCGCGACATGGACCTGCTCGACATGGCGCCCGAAGACCGGGCCCGACAAGGGCTGTTCATGGCCTTCCAATATCCCGTCGAAATCCCCGGCGTCAATAACGCCTATCTCCTGAAGGCCGCGCTCAACGCTCGGCGGGCCTCCAGCGGACACGAGCAGGTGGACGCTTTCGAGTTCATGAAACTTATAAAAAACAAGATGGAACTCATGAAAATGTCCAAGGATTTCCTCAACCGGAGTGTCAACGAAGGGTTTTCCGGCGGGGAGAAGAAGCGCAACGAAATACTTCAGATGCTGGTACTTGAGCCTACGCTTGCGGTCCTTGACGAAACCGATTCGGGACTGGACGTGGATGCGCTCAAGGTGGTTGCCTCGGGGATCAACAGTCTTCGTCACCCGGACCGGGCGACCATTCTCGTCACCCACTATGAGCGGCTGCTCGAGTTGGTGGTTCCGGACCATGTTCACGTCCTGTCGAAGGGGCGAATCGTCAGGTCTGGCGATCGCCAGCTCGCTCGCGCGCTCGACGAGCGCGGCTACGACTGGCTCGACGACGGTTCCAAGGCGTCATGAACATCGCGGAACTCACGACTGCCCTGGAAGCGGGGCTTCGGCTGCAGTCCGAATCCGACGGCTCATGGAAAATGCGGCGTGATGCCCTGGATGCGTTCGCCCGACAGGGATTTCCCTCACGCCGGAACGAGGACTGGAAATACACCGACCTGAAGCCCATCGTGGCGGGAGCATTCGACTGCGTGCCCGGGATCCCGGGCGAAGGTGACCGGCAATCGGCCATGGACAGGGTTTCGAGTCTGTCATTCATTGCCGATGCGACCCGGCTCGCGTTCATTGACGGCCGCCGGGTTGATGTCGGGGAACCACCCCCGCTGCCCGAGGGTCTGGAATTGCTCGATCAGCGCGAGGCCTGGCGGTGCATTGGCTCAACACAGTCCGAAGAGCAATTCCGGAACCATCCGCTGACCGCCATCAATACCGCCTTCTCACAAGACTGCACCCTGATTCGTGTCCGTGCGAATGCGGACATATCCCGGCCGCTTCACCTGGTTTTCCTTGGTGGCACGGATCCGGGCAGCGCCGTGCAGGCAAGGGTCCTGATCGACATGGGACGGAACAGCCGCCTGCGCATCATCCAGCACTTCGTCGCCGGAGATGGCGGCTGGACGAACTCGGTGACGCAGGCAACCCAGGAGGCGGGATCTCAGCTTGAGATTTATCGGTTTCAGGAGCACACCCTCGGGCATTTCCACACGGAGTTGCTTGAGATCGAACTCGCTCGCGACGCAACGGCCAGGCTTGACTATGTCGACCTGGGCGGGCGCCTCGTCCGCAACGATCTGCGGGTTCGACTGGCCGAACGCGGCGCGTCCTGCGATGTTTCCGGCGTTTTCCTGGCCGCCCTGGGCCAGCACGTGGACAACCACACACGCATCGACCATGCCGCACCCGACACGACCAGCAACGAGGCCTTCAGAGGGATCGTGGGTGAGCGGGGCCGCGGCGTTTTCAACGGCAAGGTGGTGGTCCACGACGGCGCGCGGGGCACCGACGCCCGCCAGTCCAGCGACAATCTGCTGCTGTCCCCGCGCGGCGAAGTGAACACCAAGCCGGAGCTTGAAATCTACAACGATGACGTCAAGTGCACCCATGGCGCCACCGTTGGTGAACTGGACGCCGATCAACTCTTCTACCTCCGGTCCCGGGGTATGGATGCAGAATCGGCCAGGGGCCTGTTGGTGTTCGCATTCGCCAACGAACTGCTGAGCCGTATCGCGATCCCCGAACTTCGTCAGCGGGTCGTGACCGCCGTAGCCGGCAACCTGCCCGACCACAAGCACCGGGGAGACCTGCCGTGAGCGCGGCCGGCCAGATAGCACGACCACGATCGGCGACGGGCGCAGGAATCGCCGCCCGACGCGGCGATTTCCCGGCGCTGCACCAGCAGGTCCACGGCAAGCCGCTGGCCTACCTGGACAGCGCCGCCTCGGCGCAGCGGCCACAGGCCGTGATCGACGCCATGGTGGCCCACGAAAGCCGCAACCATGCCAACGTGCACCGGGGCGTGCATCAGTTGAGCCAGCGCTCCACGGAAGCGTATGAAGGTGCCCGTGACAAGGTGCGCAAGTACCTCAATGCGTCCGGCGTGGACGAAATCATCTTCACCCGGGGTACGACCGAGTCGATCAACCTGGTTGCGTCCAGCCTGGGGAGAATGCGGCTGGGACCGGGTGACGAAGTCCTGGTCAGCTGGATGGAACACCACTCGAACATCGTCCCCTGGCAACTGATCTGCCAGCAGACAGGAGCCCGCCTGGTTGCCGTGCCCATCACCGGGACCGGCGAACTGGACATGGAGGCGTTCGACCGCCTGCTTGGCGAGCGGACCAGGATCGTGGCGGTGACTCACGTCTCCAATTCCCTGGGCACCATCAACCCCGTGAAGGACATCATCCGCGCCGCGCACGAGGTCGACGCGGTGGTCCTGGTGGACGGGGCCCAGGCCATGCCTCACCTGCGCGTCGACGTGCGGGCCCTGGACTGCGACTTCTACGCACTGTCCGGTCACAAGGCCTATGGGCCCACCGGCATTGGCGTGCTGTATGGCAAGCGGGCCCTGCTCGACGCCATGCCCCCCTACCAGGGCGGCGGCGAGATGATTCGCACCGTCACGTTCGAGGCAACCACCTACGGTGCCCTGCCCTGCAAGTTTGAAGCGGGCACTCAGAACATCACCGGGGCGGTGGGGCTGGGCGCGGCAATCGACTACCTCTCCGGCATCGACTTCGCCGATCTGGCCCGGCATGAGGCCGACCTGCTTCAGTACGCAACGGAGCGCTTGCTGGAGTTGCCAGGGATACGCCTGATCGGCACGGCAGCCGAGAAAGCGGGTGTTGTATCGTTCACGCTGGGTGACATTCACGCGCACGACCTGGGTACGATCGCCGACATGGAAGGTGTTGCCATACGCACCGGACATCATTGCGCCATGCCGGTGATGGAACACTTCGGGGTCCCTGCCACGGCACGTGCTTCGTTCGCGCTGTACAGCCATCGCGGTGATGTGGACCAGCTGCTGGCGGGATTGAACCGGGCGGCGGAGTTCTTTCTGTGAACGAGTTGCAGGAACTGTACCGGGAGGTGATTCTCGACCATAACCGCCGGCCACGGAACTTCGGCGAGCTCGCACATGCCGACCGAGTCGTTGAAGGCGTCAACCCGCTATGCGGAGACCAGATGACACTTTACGTAAACATCGAAGGCGACCGTGTCAGCGATATTCGATTCACCGGAACAGGCTGCGCGATCTCGGTCGCGTCCTCGTCGTTGATGACCGAGCGGGCCAAGGGACGTTCCATCGGCGAACTGCGGAACCTTTTCGACCGGGTTCACGCAATGCTCTCCGGTACCGGAAACGGTTCCGAGGTGGATCTCGACGATCTGGACAAGCTCGCGGCACTATCGGGCGTGCGTACCTATCCCACCCGTGTGAAATGCGCCACGCTCGCATGGCATGCACTTTTCGGCGCGATTTCCGGCTCGCAGGATCGCATCACCACGGAGTGACCGATGTACTACGGACACAACGAACCGGTCATGCTGTCTAGGGAATGCGACGCGGTCATCATCCCTTCCGGCGACGAGGTCACCTTGCCGGAAGGCGTGTCGGGTTTCCTGACCCAGTCCCTCGGCGGCAGTTTCACAATCTACATCGAGGGCAATCTGTTTCGTATCGCGGGAGTGGATGCCGACGCCATCGGCAAGGAACCCATCAAGCCTCCGGAAGTGCCTCCGAACGCCACCGAGGAGGAACTGGAAACCGTCATCTGGAACCAGCTGAGAACCTGCTATGACCCGGAAATCCCCATCAATATCGTCGATCTGGGGCTGATTTACAGCTGCGAGCTGCAACCTGGGCCGTCGCCGGACCAGCGCGCCGTCAACGTTGAAATGACCTTGACCGCGCCCGGCTGCGGCATGGGCGACATCCTCGCGCAGGACGTCAGGGACAAGCTCAAGATCATCCCGACCATCGCGACGGCAACCGTGGAACTGGTTTTCGACCCCCCGTGGAACCAGTCGATGATGTCGGAAGCCGCGCTGCTGGAATCAGGACTTATGTAGGGCCGATGGCCGAGTTCTCACGAGGATTCGCAACGAGCACGGCCCGGCGATGCGCCTGACACTGGTTCGTCACGCCAAGTCCAGCTGGAACCATCCGGGACTTCCAGACCACGACCGGCCGCTGTCCAAACGCGGCGAGCGGGATGCGCCGCTGATGGCCGGCAGGATGGCGGACCGCGGAGCGCGCCCCGCAGCCATCCTGTCCAGCACCGCCAACCGCGCCCTGTCTACCGCCAGGCGATTCGCCGACGCGGTGGACTATCCCCTTGAAGAAATACGATCAAGCCGCCGCCTGTATCTGGCCGGAACCGGAGATATCCTGCGATTCATTACGGAACAGCCGGCGGAATGGCGCGAAATCGTCGTTGTCGGCCACAACCCCGGTTTCACGGATCTGGCCAATCTGCTGCTACCCCAACTGAGACTGGACAACCTGCCCACCACAGGTTGCGTCGCCATGGAATTCCCGACAACCGATTGGGCAGCGATAGCCCACTGCCCCGCCAGATTGCTGTACTGGGATTATCCCCGGAACCCTCAGCGCACATCGCAGAAACAGTACACATAGATGTCGCGCGGGTCGTTCAGGCCATCCACGAACCGGAAGGGTTCCGCGGCGGTCTCAAGCACACGCAGCACGGACTCGGGAACGCGGAAACCCAAATGCAGCGCCCGGGTCAGCGGACTCGCCAAGCGAATCATTTCAAGCGCAATCTGCTCGGCGAAAGTCAGTTCCTGACCGTAGTATCGCACCGCGTATTCGTCCTCCGGGAGGTCGGCCAAAGATGCGGCCGATGCGATCGCGTCATCCAGATTCCCCAGTTCGTCCACCAGGTCGAATTCCCGGGCATCGCTTGCGATCCACACGCGCCCGCGCGCGACCTCGTCGACTTCTTCAACCGATTTGTCACGAAAATCAGCGATATTGCCTATAAAATCTTCGTAAACCTGTTCGATCAAGTGTTGAATCATTGTCGAGAATTCGTCTCCCAATTGCCGTGACGAGCTGCCCTGCCCGGAAAGCCGCGTAGTGCCCAACCCGTCCACGTGAACGCCGATCCGGTCCAGGCTGCGGCTGAAGGTGGGGAACGTGGCGCCCACGCCGATGGAGCCGGTTATCGTGGTGGGACTGGCCCAGATCTCGTCGGCACCCATGGAAATCCAGTAGCCGCCCGAAGCCGCCACGCTGCTCATGGAAACCACCAGCGGCCGGCCGCTTTCCCGGAAGACCTGCAGTTCGCGCTGAATGACTTCCGAGGCGAACGCGCTTCCGCCACCGCTGTCGACCCTGAGCACCAGGGCCTTGACGTCGTCGTCCTCGGTGGCACGCCGAATGGTGTCGGCCGTGGAGTCACCGCCGATGGTTCCGGGCGGCTGGGAACCGTCGAGTATGTTTCCCGAAGCCACGATGACCGCGACGTTGCCTTCACCCGCGGCATCACCATCGCCAGCTGCACCCATCGCGGCTAGATAACGCGACGCGCCGATGCTTTCGTAGTCATCGTCGTCGGCCTCCCCCACCAGCGCGGCCAACCGTTGCCGAACCTGGTCGCGGGTCAGCAATTCGTCCACAAGGCCATGATCCAGCGCCATCCGCGCCGAGTCACCGCCAGCGGCCTCCAACAGTTCCACGGTCTCGTCCGCGAATCGTTGCAGAGCGTCATTGGGCAGTTCGCGTGCCGCGGTCACGTCCGCCTGGTAAGCGGCCCAAAGCGCTTCGAGGTAGACGCCGGAGGCCTCGCGATCTTCCGGCGACATGTCGTCGCGGCTGATGGGCTCAACGAAGGACTTGTATTCACCGACAGTCCAGACGTGAAAGTCGACAAGCAGGTTGTCGATGGCCGACTTGAAATACGGCAGGAAACGACTGTATCCGGAAATCCACACCATGCCCATGGGATTCATGTAGATTTCGTCGGCGTGCGCCGCCAGGTAGTACTGGTCACGCGTGAAGTTGTCACCGATGGCGATGACCGGCTTGCCGCTCTCCTTGAAGCGCACGATTTCATCCGCCAGTTCCTGAAGCTTGCTCAGACCGCCGCCGCTCAGACCGCCCGGCTCGAGCACCAGCGCCTCGATTCGGTCATCGTCCGCGGCCGCGCGTATCGCGTCGATCTGATCCTTGAGCAACGTTTCGACGATGTCCACGCCCTGCGCCTCCGCAAGAGCGCGCTCCAGCACGCTTCCGGAGAGCTGTTCGACCAGGAAGCCCTGCGGGGCAATCGTCAGGGCGGCCTGTTCGGGAATCCGCGACTGGTCGCGGGCGACACTTGCCGCCAGCAGCACGCCCACAAAGGAAAGCAGCATGATCAGATGCAGGATCTTTCTGGCGCCGTCCGCTGCACGCCAGGCGCCGATAAACAATGATTTTGTCAACTGTCGTAGGTTCATTGGTTTCCCATCCGAATGGAGATGTTCATGGTCCCAGTTTGACGCCTTGGCGCCCCTCAGTTCAATAGCACGAGGGAAAGTGCCGGCCAATACGCGATGATGACCACGGTGACCGCCAGCAGGACGAAAAACGGGAAGGTTGCCCTGAAGATTTCGGCGATGTCGCGCTCGAACCTGAAACTGGATATGAACAGGTTCAGGCCCACCGGAGGCGTGAGATAGCCCAGTTCCATGGCGGCCAGAAAGACGATGCCCAGGTGAACCGGATGAACGCCATATAGTGATGCGACCGGCAGAATCAGCGGTACCACGAGTACGATCGCCGAAAAGATGTCCAGGATGGCGCCGAGAATGAGCAGGAAAACAAGCAGCGCCGCCAGGAAGGTGGCCTGCCCGGTAACGTGGTTGTCGATGGATTCAAACAGGCGTTGCGGCACACCCGCGTCGATCATGTAATTGGTGGAGGCCAGCGAAACCCCAAGTATCATCAGAATGGCGCCCACCAGCACCATCGACTCTCGAATGATTCTGGGCAGTTCGCGCCAGGGAATCTCCCTGAGTATGACCATCTCCACCAGGATGACGTACACGGCGGTGACCGCCGCCGCCTCCGACACCGCGAAATACCCGCTGTAAATGCCTCCCAGCACCAGTACCGGCAGGGGCAGTTCCCACACCGACTCACGCAGGGCGCCGGAAATTTCCGCCCAGGACCCCTTCGACAATGCGTGCCGCACATGTCGGTTCTTCCAGAAGCTGTAGCCGGAGAGCACGACCAGCATCAGCAAACCGGGCAGAATTCCGGCGAGAAACAGTTGATCGATCGAAACGCCGGCGACGATCCCATAGAGAATCAACGGCAGCGAAGGCGCGAACAGCAGACCCAGGCTCCCGGAAGTGGTGATCAGCCCGAGGTTGAAGCGATCCTGGTATCCGGCGCGAGACAGCGCCGGATAGAGCAGCGCGCCGAGGGCGACGATGGTGACGCCCGATGCGCCCGTGAACGCCGTGAACAATGCGCAGGCGGCCAGCGAGATGATGGCGAGACCGCCGGGCATCCAGCCCAGCAGTGCGTTGGAGAGACGTACCAGGCGCCTTGCACTACCGCTTTCGCCCAACACGAAACCGGCGAATGTGAACAGTGGGATGGCCACCAGAATGGGCATTTCCGAAATGCCGAAGAATTCAATGGCGACAACCGACAGGTCGATGTCCGAACGCTGGAATCCCAACATGGCGCCGGCGGCGATCACGGCGAACAGCGGTGCTCCCATCAGCACCAGCAAGAGCAACATCAGTCCGGTCAGAATCATCGGCCTGCACCCGGCATCAGGGCGCGCAGGAAATACCGGTACGCGATGACCGCAAAACCGACGGGAAGGATGATCTGAAACATCCACGCCGGCCAACCGGCGAAGACCGTATCTCCAAAGACGAAGGAATCGCGCACGAAGCGCGCCGAATGCCAGGCCAGCGCCGAGGTGACGGCGCACGTGAACAGGCAGGCCGTCGTATCGGCCAGACGGCGCGCACGGCCCGGCAGCAGCCGGGTCACGGCGTCGATGGCGATCTGCTTCCGGTCGCGTCCCGCGGCAATCCCTCCGGCCAGTGCAAGCCACAGGACCATCATGCGCACGGCGGGATCAGCCCAGGGCAAACCGGCCGAAAAGATGTTTCGAAGCACGATCTGGCTGGCAGCGAGCAGAATCAGCCCGCCCAGCAGCGCGACGAGGACGATGTTTTCCAATCGGCGGCCCCAACGGTCCGCCCGCTCAATCCAGCGCGCCTGCCCAGTGCTCACGAAGCGCCCAGCGAAATGGTCCGGCTTCGCTAGGGACCCGCATCGGCGCTTCCGCCACGCCGATACTGTTCCAGAATTTCCCGCAGCTCGTCATACAGGCGTGCATCGATCCCGGTGCGCTGGATCAACTGCGGCATCGTTTCGACAATGGTGGCCCGCCACCCGGCGACTTCCGCCGGATCGACCGGGACAAACTCGATTCCCATGTTTTCCATCACCACCCGGGCCTGGGCGTTATCCGCCCGAGCCTGGCGATCCAGCCGCCCGACGACATCCGTCATGACGTCGCGCACCACCTGCTGATCGCCCTCGGACAACTGCCGGAACGGCCGTTCATCCAGCGCGAAGATACCCATGGAATACACTACCGGCAGATCGGTGACGTACTTGATGCGGGTATGCCACTGCAAGACCAGCGCGACCGTTGGAGAGGCCGCCACGATATCCAGAAGACCGGTCTGCAACCCGGTAAGCACGTCGGTCAATGGCAACGCGACCGGCGACAACCCCAACGCCTCCAATGCCAGTGCGCTGGCCTGGTCGCCTTCCGGAATCCAGACCTTGCGCCGGCGCATGTCCTCGACACGGCGAATCGGCTCGTTGGCCATCATGAGGGCGAACCCGCCCTCGATAAACCCGAAGGAAATGAAACCCGCGTCTTCCAGGCCGTCGTGCAGGCGCGGGTCCATCCGTTCCCTCACATGGTCGATTTCTTCATGGGATCGGATCAGCAACGGCACGCCGTACAGACCGAGGCCGTCGTAACGGTCCAGAATCCCCGAAACGGCGAACGCGCCGCCATGAACCTGTCCGACACGCATCCTGCGAAGCACCTGGGCGTCGTTGCCCATGACGCCGCCGGGATAGAACCTGAACTGGACCCGGCCGTCGGTGCGTTCCTCGATCAACTCCGCGCCGGCGCGCATTTCCCTCATCCACGCGGTGCCGTCCGGCGCCACCGTCGCCAACTTGAACTCGAAAGCGGGCGCTCCGGCGGCGAAACCAAACATCGCAATTGCAGACAACAGCCGCACGCACGCCATCGAACCCGCAACGGAGCCGCGTCGTTTCATCACCCGGGTTTCACGTTCGATGACCTGCATCAGAAATAGTCTCCGGAGGACGCGAGCAACGCCATCGCGTCCCGCTTGGCCAGAGCGTTGAACAATGTCCGTCCCGGTTCCTCCACCGGCGCCTCCATGACTTCGGTCAATAATCGATCATGAAGTTCCCTGTCGAAAACCATTCGCGCGTATCGGCGCGCGTATTCCACTTTTGCCGACAGGTCCCTTCCTTCGGAAATCGCGACGGAGCGGTCGAAGTGGTCCCGGGCCACGTCGAGTTGCCCCCCCAGCGCCGGCGGGCGCAGGGAATGAAGCATGCCCAGGTAGACATGAATGCCACCATTGTCGTAAGTGTCGTCCAATGTCACGACGCGCTCCAGGGCAGCCTGAACCCAAGGCACCTCTCCAACCGCTGCCCAGTCGGAACTGGTGGCGTCCAGATGGCTCAGCCAGCTCACCGCGTAGGCGTAAAGGAACCGCACCTGCCGCGTGCCAACACGTTCCAATTCGGCCACGAACTCATCATACGACAATCCTTCCCAGCCGCAGGCGCGCCGGTGGGCGAGACACAGGCCGCGCTGGCCGTAGTTCCTGGCCTTCGACGTGACAAGCACGGAGCGTTCGGCGTCGTCCACAAAGCGGGAACCATACAGCGCGTACAGTTCCGCGCCCGCCGCCAACATTCCCGGCTGTTCGGGGTTCCGGTCAATCAGGCCGTCCAGAAGTAGCAGGTAGGCCGGCAAACCGGATTCCACCACCGACGGATCCTGCTGGTTGAGAACGGCTGCGGAGAGCGTGTCGGCGGCGATGCCGCCAATGTAGGAAGCACATCCTCCGAGCAAGGAGATCGGCAGGACGGCCAGCGTCGCCGACAAAGCTCGCGAGAGGCGTCCAGGGCGTGTGGACACTACCCTAGATCTTCTCCTTGATACGTGCGGATTTCCCACTGCGTTGACGCAAATAGTAGAGCTTGGCCCGGCGCACGTCGCCCCGGCGTTTCCGCTTGATGCTGGCGATCTGGGGACTGTGGGTCTGAAACACCCGCTCCACGCCTTCGCCATGGGACACCTTGCGAACGGTGAAGGAGGAATTCAGCCCCCGGTTCCGCTTGGCGATGACCACGCCCTCATACGCCTGCAGCCGCTCGCGATTGCCCTCCTTCACCCTCACCTGAACGACGACGGTATCGCCGGCGCCAAACTCCGGAACATCCTCGCGGAGCTGTTCCTGCTCGATTTCCTGGATGAGTTTCGACATCTTTGAATTCCTCCCTGGCCTCCGTGCAGCCTGCCGGAGGACATTCGGTTCGGCCTGTTGACCCGTCATGCGCCAACCGCCACAGAACCGGGCGAGTGCAGTTCGACCTTGGGGTGCGCAGGGTACCCTAACCCGCTACCTGCCCGCCACATAAATTTCGCTCAATCCTGACTGTCCTGGTGCTCCGATGCGAATTCCCGCAGCAACTCGTGTTCCTCGGCGTCCAGTTTCCGGTTCTCCAGCAATTCCGGTCGCCGAAGCCAGGTCGTTCCCAGTGCCTGCTTGAGTCTCCAGCGCCGGATGGCGTCATGATGTCCGCCCAGCAGTTCGTCCGGTACCCGCATGCCGTCCGCGGCTTCCGGCCGGGTGTATTGCGGATGTCCCAACAGCCCGTGCATGTGCGAATCGTGACGGGCCGACTCTTCGTGACCCAGCACGCCCGGCAACAAGCGCGCCACGGCATCGACGATCACCGCGGCGGCCAGTTCGCCCCCGCTCAGCACGAAGTCTCCCAGCGAGAGCTCCTCGCGGACTTCGCCTCGGACGATGCGTTCGTCAATCCCCCCGTACCGTCCCGCCACCAACAACAGCCCCGGGCCGGCGGCCAGGCGGCGTGCCATGTCCTGATCGAAACACCGGCCCCGGGCGCTGAGGACAAACTCGGCGCTGCGGGCCGGCAGCTTGCGCCGCGCCGCTCGAACAGCGTCCCTGAGCGGCTCATACTTGAGCACCATGCCGGGCCCGCCGCCATAGGGTCGATCATCCACGGTACGGTGGCGGTCGGAGGCAAAGTCCCTGGGCGATACCCACTCGATCGACAACAGTCCCCGCTCGCAGGCGCGCCCGACGACTCCAGCCCGCGCTACCGGCTCGACCAATTCAGGAAGCACGGCGACTACCGCCAGTCGGAACATTTCACATCTGCCTGCAGACCCTAGTAGTCGGGGTCCCAATCGACCATGACCAGGCCGCGGTCCAGATCGACCTTGCGAACGATGGTCTGTTTCACGAAAGGGATGAGCCGTTGTCTCGCCCCCTCGACCACGAGAACGTCATGCGCCCCCGTGGAGAACAGGTAATCGATCTTCCCCAATTCGTCTCCCGCCTCGGTCAGGACGTCCAGCCCCTCAAGGTCGGCCCAATAGTATTCGCCGGGCTCGCACGGCGGCAGATCTTCCCGCTCGACCGCGATCTCCGAACCAATCAGGGCCCTGGCCTGATCCCGGTCATCGATGCCTTTGATTTTCGCGACAATCGTGCGACCCTGCGGCCTTCCGTTTTCGACTGTCACCGCTAGCCGACCATCCCCGCGGCATAACGTCCAGCGGCCGAACGTCACGATATTCGCCCTTGGTTCGGTATAGGAGTGGACCTTGATCCATCCTTTCACGCCGTAAAGCCCTGTCACGAGACCCAGCAGGACCGGTTTCGACGGGCCTGCGCTCACGGGCTTGTCGACTGGTTCCCTCAGGACGCCTCGCTGCGTCGAAATCTCTTCATGAGGCTGGCCACGCGGTCGGAAGGCAACGCACCTTGGGAGATCCAGTAGTCGGCCCTGTCCAGGTTGATGTTCAACTCGGTCTCCCCACCCGTCGCGATCGGGTTGAAGTAGCCCAACCGTTCCAGGTAGCGACCGTCCCGGCGGTTGCGGCTGTCGGTGACGACGATGTGGTAGAAGGGGCGTTTTTTCGCTCCACCCCGTGACAGACGAATGCTGACCATGTTTGATTGGCCCCTTGTGTTCAAGTTCGGTGGGCGCGAACGCCACCATGTCCCGAGCAATCGCGCATTCTACTGTTTTTCCGGAATCCGGCGCCACTATCCGGCACCGTCAAACCCCTGGGCCAGTGCCTGGTCCAGCCGCTCCACCGAAATGACGTCCAGGGGGGGTGCGCGGCGCGGGCGATTGGCCGCCGGTATCACCGCTCTCTTGAAGCCGTGCTTGGCAGCCTCTTGCAGACGCTCTTCCCCGTAGGGAACCGGCCGGATTTCCCCGGTGAGCCCCACCTCTCCGAATGCAACCAGGTCGCCAGCCAGCGCAGTCGCCCTGAAGCTTGAAGTCACGGCCAGACACACGGCGAGGTCCGCCGCCGTCTCACCGACCCTGAGACCGCCCACCACATTCGCAAAGACATCGCGGGCGGCGAACGAAATGCCCGCATGGCGGTTCAGCACAGCCAGCAACAGACCGAGCCGACGCCCGTCCAGCCCTTGCGCAAGCCGGCGCGGTTGCTGGCCTGAATTGACATCGACCAGCGCCTGTACTTCCACCAGCAGCGAGCGCGAACTCTCGCGCGTCACCAGGGTCGTGCTGCCCGGTACGGGCTGTGCGCGGCGCGCGAGAAAGATGGCCGAAGGATTGCTGACTTCCTTGAAGCCCTGCTCTCCCATGACGAAAAACCCCAGTTCGTCGGCAGCGCCGAAACGATTCTTCGCGGTCCGGATGATGCGAAATCGACTGCCGAGGTCGCTCTCGAAATACAACACCGTGTCCACCATGTGCTCCAGGACCCGGGGACCCGCCAGCGTCCCCTCCTTGGTGACGTGGCCCACCAGAACCGTGGCCACGGCCTGTTGCTTGGCAAATCTGACCAGCTGCGCGGCGCATTCCCGAAGTTGCGCGACAGAGCCCGGAGCAGACTCGAGGTGCTCGCTGTACAGCGTCTGGATCGAGTCGATGACCAGAACCTCGGGCGGCTTCCGCGACAACGCGCCGACAACGCGCTCGACGCAGGTCTCGGCCAGCAGCTGCACGGGTGCCTGCCCCACACCCAGCCGGTCCGCGCGAAGACCGACCTGATCGAGCGATTCCTCACCCGTCACATAGCAGCTACCGCCTTCCCGGCTCAGGTTGGCGATCGCGCTGAGCAGAAGCGTGGACTTGCCGATCCCCGGATCGCCTCCGATCAGCACCACGGCGCCGGGCACCAGGCCACCACCAAGAACCCGGTCGAGCTCCTTGAGCCCGCTGCTGCGGCGTCTTGTCTTGGTTACCTCGAGACTGTCCAATCGCGTCAAAGCGGGGTTGCCGGACGAACCACGCCCGAGACTGGCGGTTCCGGGCCCGTGAGGCGCGGATTCGGTCAGGGTGTTCCACTCCCCGCAGTCAGGGCATTGCCCCTGCCACTTGAGCTGCCGGGAACCGCAGGACGAACAGGCATAGATTCGCTTGAGCTTGACCACCCGGGGAGAATAACACCTGCTGCCGCATTCACCCGGTCATATACAGGCAGCGGACCGAGGCGCCCGGCCAAGAGGCAGGCGAGTGGTTGCCTTTAGCCGTAGACGCCCTCGCTGTAATCGTCCGCGATATGGTTTTCGAACCTCGTGAACTCGCCCTTGAACGTCAGCGGAAACATGCCGGTCGGACCATTTCGCTGCTTGCCGATGATGATGTCGGCCACGCCTTTCTTGATGGTTTCCTCATCGTAGACTTCTTCACGATAGATGAAGATGATGACGTCGGCGTCCTGTTCGATCGCACCCGACTCTCTGAGATCGGACATCACCGGACGTTTGTCGTTGCGCTGCTCGACACTGCGATTAAGCTGTGACAGCGCCACCACCGGAACTTCAAGTTCCCGTGCCAACCCCTTGAGTGAGCGAGATATTTCGGATATCTCCGTGGCGCGATTCTCGGACCTTCCGCTGACCTGCATGAGCTGCAGGTAGTCCACCACCACCAGACCCAGTCCGTGCTCGCGCTTGAGCCGGCGCGAACGGGCCCTGACTTCCGTGGGCGTCAAACCCGGCGCATCGTCAACGAAGATCGGCGCAGAGGACATCATTGATGTCGCCGAGCGGATCCGGGTCCAGTCCTCCTCGGACAACCGGCCTGAGCGCAGGTGGGATTGGTTCACACGTCCGATGGAACCGATCATTCTGAGGGTGACCTGCTCCTTGGGCATTTCCATGCTGAACACGCCGGTCGGAAGCTCGCGGCCGATGGCGGCATTCTCGGCGATGTTCAGTGCCAGCGTGGTCTTGCCCATGGAAGGCCGACCGGCGATCACGACCAGGTCGCCGGGTTGCAGCCCGGCTGTTCGTTTATCCAGATCGTCGAACCCGGTCGCCACGCCCGTGATGCCGTCCTTGCTGTTGCCCAAGGCATCGAGTCGATCGATGCTGTGTTGAACAATGTCCTTCAGGGCGACGAAGCCACTGCCGCGCCGTTGGCCCCGTTCAGCAATTTCGAATACCCGTTGTTCCGCCTGGTCGACCAGTTCGGCAACTGGTCGGCCTTCGGTGTCGAAAGCGCTGGCGGCGATGTCACCTCCCACCTCTATGAGTTGGCGAAGCATGGCGTGTTCGCGAACGATGGAAGCGTAGCGGCGTATATTGGCGGCACCTGGCGTATGCCCGACCAGGCGCGCCAGGTATGCCCGACCACCCGCTTCCTCCAACTTGCCCTGCCGCTGCAGGTGGTCGCCCACGGTGATGGCATCGACCGGCTGATTGCGGTCGACAAGTTCTTCCATGGCATTGTGGATCAGCCGGTGATCCGGTCGGTAATAGTCCTTCTCGGAGACGACGTCCGCGATCTGGTCCCAGGCCCGCTCCTCCAGCATGACCCCGCCCAGCAGGGATTGTTCCGCATCTTCGGAATGCGGCGGCCGGCGCGGTGCCGACACTCGGGAACCCAGTGTGGTTGTGGACAGGACTTCAGCCATGGTCCGGAGGCGAATCTGCTTCGAATGAGCTTAGCACACGGACCAATCCATTTTGCTCCGCGTATCTGCCCTTTGCGGCCGCTTATTGGCTGTCGTCGGATGGTTCCGGTTCGCCCGCCTCCGGTTCGATCGTCTCCGGTTCGATCGTCTCCGGTTCGATCGTCTCCTGTTCAACCTCATCCTGGTCGGACGAGCCCGCCACAATCACCGTCAATTCCGCGTCGACCTCCGCATGAAACCGCACCTGGACGACGTACTCGCCGGTGACTCGGATCGGCCCTTCGAGCAAGCGAATGGCACCGCGCTCAACGGCCGTGCCGCGCTCGCTCAGCGCATCGGCAATGTCCGCGGCACCCACCGAACCGAAGAGCTTTCCTTCAGGCCCGGTATTGGCGTGCAGGGTAATGGTCAGGCCCCCGATTTCTTCGGCGCGGATACGGGCCTGCTCGACCTGCTCAGCGGCCTTGGCCGCAAGCTCGGCCCGGCGCGCCTCGAACATGGCGATATTTTCCGGAGTAGCTGCCGTCGCCTTGCCCTGCGGCAAAAGGTAGTTGCGCGCGTAACCAGGCTTCACGCTGACGCGCTCACCAAACTTGCCGACGTGATCGACGCTTTCCAACAGTATGACTTCCATTCGTCAATTCCCCTTCCGCACTTGCCCGCTCAGCGGCTTGCGCAATTCGATCCAGTTATCCACCAATCCGACCGATGCCAGTAACAGTATGGTGACCGCGGCCGTTACCGGAATGACCAACAACAGGTACATTGGCACCAGAAAACCCGCGTTCCAGCGCTTCGCCCATGCCCAGGCATGCACCACGGCGACACCCTGAAACCAGAAGGCGAACAACGCCAACGGAAAAAGGTTGCGCATGATCGGTCCGTCCAGCAGCAGACTGGACGCCATCAGCAATGTCAAGGGAATGCCGAGAACCCGACCGAGGCGAAGCTCGCGAAATTGCCGACCGAACTGGGATTCCTGCTGCATTCTGGAAGCCCACCAACTTCCCAGCAGAAGCGACACCATGAGTTGCAGAAACAGGCCCGCGACCATCAGGCCCGTGAAATACGGCAACAGGTTCTCGACCAGCGCACTTACCTGCTGTTCCGCGGCACCTCCCGATCGCATGACCTGGGCGAATCGATCGAGAATGGCGGTCACCCACTCGCCGGGTTGCGGCCAGATCAGCGCCGCCGACAGGGAACCTGCCGCGCAAAGGAGCACCACACCCTGAAAAGCCAGCGCCAATGACCCCGCGCGACGCAATAACGCACCCAGGGCGACGCCGCAGACCAGCACCGCGCCCGCCTCCAGCGCCAGACCGGAGGGGCTGATTCCCAAGACCCAGGCCAGGGGAATTGCCGCGACTGCCGCCGCCGCCGCGCTGACCAGGCCGTCCCTTGAACCGCGGTGAAGCGTCTCCAGCGTCATCAACGCCGAAGCGACAAAGACGACGATGGGAACCGGCGCCAGGGCCGCCGCCAGTAATACCAGCCGATATCGCCGCGCAAGTAGCCACCGCACCAAACCCGCCATGAATCCGAACCGCCCCCGCGGACAGGACGACTCAGTGCTGATCTGTATACGGCAACAGCGCCAGGAAGCGTGCCCGCTTGATCGCCGTTGCGAGTTGCCGCTGGTAGTTCGCCCGTGTGCCCGTGATGCGGCTTGGTACGATCTTGCCCGTTTCGGTGATGTACTGTTTCAGCGTGGCAAGATCCTTGTAATCGATTTCCTGCACATTCTCGGCGGTAAACCGGCAATATTTCTTGCGTCTGAAGTACCTTGCCATGTCCGTCCTCCCTACTTTTCGTCGGCCGCAGCGCCGGCTGCCCCTTTCTCGTCCTGCTTCGACTCGTCACCGTCTTCGGCTGCATCACCGCCGGTTTCGGCGGCTGACTCCGCCTCGGGCTGATCCGCTTCCGGCGGGTCCGCTTCTGGCTGCTTCGTCTCTGGCTTATCTTTCTCAGCCCGGTTCGCGTCGGCCTGATCCTCACCGGCCTGATCCGCCTCGGCCTGATCTGTTTCGGCCTGATCCGCGTCGGACTGATCTGTTTCGGCCTGATCTGTTTCGCTCTGATCCGCGTCGGCCTGATCCGCCTCGGCTTGGTCCGCTTCAGGCTTATCCTCCTCCGCCTGATCCTCCCCTGCCTGATCCGCCTCTGCCTGATCTGTTTCGGCCTGATCCTTTTCGGCCTTTTCAGCGCTTGCTTCCGCCGCGGCCCGCTCCGCCGCTCGCTTGGCAGCTGCCCGGGCGCGTTCCTTTTCGGCTTGGGAGGCAGCTTCCTCGCGTGCACGCTCTTCCTCGCGCACCTTGGCCATCGGCGACATGTCCGTGATGGCCCGATCTTGCTTGATGACCAGGTAACGCAGTACGGCATCGTTGAACCTGAAGGCACCGACCAGCTCGTCGAGTGCCTCCTGGCCACACTCGATATTCATGAGGAGATAGTGCGCCTTGTGGATCTTGTTGATCGAATGAGCGAGCTGGCGGCGACCCCAGTCTTCCTCGCGGTGCACGATCCCCTCGGCACCCTCGATCATCGTCCTGTAACGATCCATCATGGCGGGGACGTTTTCGCTCTGGTCAGGATGGACCAGAAACACGACTTCGTAGTGTCTCAATGCAGGCTCCTTCCGGTAAAAGCCCCCCGATCTCCGGTGAGGCAAGGAGAAACGAATTTTTCCGCCCGCGACCGCCCTGCATCCGCGACCGGGGTCGAAACTCCGCCAAGGCGGCGACTCCAACCGCTCCGCATGCAACAATCGGACGCTGCGGGCATCCAGCGCCGAATGCTACTTCAGCTACCGGTCAGCCTCAACCCCGGTCGCTCCCCGGTCGCTCCCGGTCACGCTGCATCCCGCTGGTTCCCTTGCCGAAACCGCTACAGCGCGTCCGGTGCCTCGCCACTTCCGTTACGCCTTGCCTGGCGCCGCACCTCGTATAGCAGCACGCCGACCGCCACCGATACGTTCAGACTCTCCACTGCACCCCACATGGGGATCGACAGCACTTCGTCACACAGGCTGCGTGTAAGGCGTCTCAGCCCCCGGCCTTCGCCGCCGCATACAATCGCCAAGGGCAATTCGAAACTTGCCTGGTGGATCGTCCGGTCGGCGCCGCCGTCCGCCCCGGCAATCCGGACGCCGACGTCGCGCAACCAGCGAAGCGTGCGGGCCAGATTGGTTACGCGCACCAATGGGACGGTCACCGCCGCGCCGCTGGCAGCCTTGAGCGCCGCCCCGGTCAGGCTTGCCGCGCGGCGCTTCGGCACAACGACCGCGTCCACCCCGGCCGCGTCCGCGGTGCGCAGACAGGCCCCAAGATTGCGCGGGTCCTGGAGCCCGTCCAGCACGAGGCAGAAAAATGCTCGACCACGCCCAAGCGCCAGACGCTCGAAGTCCGCCACCCCCATTTCACCGATGCCGGTTGCCCGCACAAGCACTCCCTGATGGCGGCCACCACCGCTCATCTGGTCCAACCTGTTCCTGTCGAATTCCTCCACGGGCACGCCCTGGCCCTCCAGCGACCGCCGCAGCGCCATCAGGGCATCCGACCGCAACCCCTTCTGCACGACCGCCCCGCGAATGGCCTCCGGACGCCGTTCGACCAGCGCGCGCACCGCGTGCAGGCCGTATACACAATGGGATTCGCCACCCATGGCGTCAGATCTTCGTTGCGGCTGATTGGGTCACCGGCACAAAGTCGATCTTGCGCTCCCGGACGCTTACCGATTTCAGCCGCACCTGCAATCGATCCGCCAGACGGTACGTGGTGCCTGTTTTTTCTCCCGTCAACGCGCTGCCTCCAGGGCCGACCTGATAGTAGTCGCGCGGCAGGGAGGTGCGATGAATCAGACCGTCGATCCGGAGTTCCGGGATCCGCACGAAAAGACCATAGGGTGCGACTCTGGAGACGAGCACCGAAAATTCTTCGCCGACACAGCCCTTGAGGAACTCGCACTTGAGACGCTCCTGCACATCCCATACGGCCTCATCGGCGCGTTGTTCCGTGTACGAACAATGCCTCCCGAGGCGCTCCATGACGGCAAGTTCGTAGTTGAATCCCTTCGGGCCGCCGTGGCGGATCAGGTGTTTGATGGCCCGGTGCACGAGCAGATCCGGGTACCGGCGAATGGGCGAGGTGAAATGCGTGTAGACCGGCAGCGCAAGGCCGAAATGTCCGCGATTCCTGGGCCTGTAATCCGCGCGGGCCAGACATCGAAGCAACATGGTCTGCACCATTTCAGCCACCGGGCCCGTTGCCGTTTCCTTCAATATCCTGTTCATGTCGCCGGCCCGCAGGCGGTCGGGCGAGGCAAACCTGATTCCAAGGTTGCGCAGAAGCAGAGTCAGCTCTTCCACGCGTTCCGGACTCGGACCGTCGTGCACCCGGTAAAGGATGGGAATCCGGGCCTTGCTGAGTCGCTTGGCGGCTTCCACGTTGGCCGCGATCATGCACTCCTCGATGATGCGATGGGTGACCAGGCGCTGCCGGGGCGCGACGGATGCAACGCGGCCATCGTCATCGAGTTGAAGTTCGACCTCGTCCACCTCGAATTCCAGCGCACCGCGCGCGCGGCGGCGCGCAACAAGCGCTTCATATACGCCGGCCAGGGCGTTCAGACTGCGCATTACGGCGTCATTCCCCGCGCTTGCGGCCACAACAGGGCCATGGCCGGACAAGTGCTGGTCGGCTTCGTCGTAGGTGAATCGGCGCGCCGAACGCATGACCGCCTCATGGAAACGTGACTGTTTCACGACGCCTTGGCGCGTCACGCGCATCTCGCAGCACAGACAGAGTCTCTCCAGATCAGGCTGCAGCGAGCACAGGCCGTTCGACAGGAGCTCCGGCAACATTGGAACCACCCGGTCCGGAAAATAGACCGACGTGCCCCGCTCCTGGGCCGCCTTGTCCAGCTCCGTGTCCGCTGCAACGTAGTGGGCCACGTCGGCGATCGCCACGATCAGCCGCCAACCATCGTCGCACGGCTCGCAAAAGACCGCGTCGTCGAAATCCTTTGCATCCGCACCGTCGATGGTCACCAAGGGCAGACTGCGCAGGTCCTCGCGTCCCTGCCGTGCGGCCTCGCGGACGCCCGTGGGCAACCGCGACAATTCCGCCTCGACTCCGGGAGTAAATTCGTGCGGAATTCCATGCGACATCATGGCGGAAAGAGTCTGCGTCATAGGATCGTCGAAACGACCCAGCAAACCGATGACTCGCCCCACGGCACTGGTACGCCTGGTCGGATGCTGGGTGATTTCGACCCGAACCATGTCGTCGGTCCTGGCACCCATGCCCTGCCCCCGGGGAATGAGCACCCGTTGCCTCTTGCGGCCCTCCGACTCCACCCATTGGTGTGCGCCCTCCCGAACCAATCGGCCAACGACCTCATTGACGGCCCGCTGCAGAATCTCCACGACCCGCCCTTCCATGCCACGGATCGTTGAGCTGATGCGGGCGGTAACGCGATCGCCGCTCCAAAGACCCCGCATTTCCCTGGAAGGCAGAAAGATATCCTCGTCACCGCTGTCGGGTGTCAGAAAGCCGTATCCGTCCCTGTGCGCCTGTACCCGACCAGTTGCCAGATCCAGGTGCTGCGCAAGGCAGTATTCGCGTGCGCGATTGCGAATCAGTTGACCCTCCCGGGACATGACCTTGAGCCGGCGCTCGAGGGCCGCCTCGGTTCGAGAACCCTTTAGGCGCAACTGTCCCGCGAGTGACACAAGGGTGAGCGGGCGCCCCGCATCTTCGATCGCCCTTACGATCTCGTTGCGCGACGGAATGGGATGTCGATAACGGCTACGATGCACAATTGACACTCATGGGGACAGCCAGTACATTCGGGCGCCTTGCTACCCCGGCCGAGGTGGCGGAATTGGTAGACGCGCTGGCTTCAGGTGCCAGTGGGGGCAACCCCGTGGAGGTTCAAGTCCTCTCCTCGGCACCAGATCGTCGCGCGACCGGGCTCGTCGGGATCATCGGGCGCTCCGAGCCGGCTGGCGCGGGCATTCCCCGTCCCGGCGTCCATCCGCCGGCATACCCTAATACTGCGCTAATACTGCGTTTGGGCCAGTTCCGTGAGCAGCTGTCCCCTTTCGCTGTCCTCGGGGACAAACCGCTGGACCCGTTGACCGGTGAAGACTTCACCCGTGTAGATGTTCCCGTCGGTATCCACGGCGATCATGTGCAAACCGAAGAACTGCCCACCGTTGTCGGCCATCGTGCCCATCTGCCCCACCAAGGCGCCGTCTTCGCGGTTCAGGAACCATATCCTGTTGTTGGTCAGATCGGAGATGTAGAGATACTGTTGTTCGGGATCGTGCGAGAACGCCACACCGCCGGTTGAGCCACCGGCGCCGGTCTGGGGCGCCAGAACGAATTCCTGCAGGAACTCGCCTTCCCTGGTGGTGACGTGGATGCGGTTCCCATTGCGGTCGGCCGCATACACCAATCCGTCCTGGGAGACGTTGACCGTCAGGTGACCGACGAAATCCGGCGGCATGGGTCCGTTGGGCGTGTACTCGCGGTCGGCATCATCAACGCTGATTTCGGCGAGAGGCTTGCCGTAGGCTCCCCAACCTCGCTTGAATTCCAGGGTTTCAAGATCGAAGACCAGAATCCGGCCGCCCAGGTAATTGTCGGCGACGTACACCTCGTTGTCCTGGTCGACGATCCGGATCTCCTCGACCCCACCCACAATCATGGGCGTCTCCGGAGGGTACTGCTCGCGGAACGCCGCGGTCGCCGCCCGCCGCTGGGCGGCCACGGCTGGATCGGGTGCCGGACGGGGCGTGATGAAATTGATGACGGGACCGCGGCTGCCCTGGCCAGGCTCGCGGGCGGCGGGCGGTGGGAGCCCGACACGTGCGCCGCCCTCGCGTTCGGGCGCGCGCGCAATTTCGGCAACCACCTGACCGGTGTCCGGGTCATACTTGCGGACCGTGTCCTGGCCGATATAGACGAATCCCTCATTGTCCACATCCATGCCGTGTCCCTGGGGCGCATCGAACGACCCGATGACGTTGCCGTTCCTGTCGAAGTGGATCATCGAGGGCGGCCGCGCGCAACACAGCGCGATCGGTGGCGTCGGTTCCACCCTGAGTTCCAGCGCCGTCAGGTCGTTCGGCCGGTTGAGCACCCAGACATTGTCTTCGGCGTCCACGGCCAGTCCGGTAATGCCGCCGATCTTCCAGTTGTTCGGCAACGGCTGCGGCCAGGTTGGATCGAACAGGAAATTGGGGGCCTCCTGGGCACGCGCGTGCTGAACCGCGAGGGGAACTGCCAGCGCGGCACCCATCGTCAGAATACACAAACGTCTCGATATCGCGTTGATATTCATTTGTTTCTTCGTCCTCCAAACTGCCGGTCGCCGACATCCGGCGGTGCCCGTCGAGATTCTGGAATTGTCAAACCGCGCTGATCATACCTGAACTTCGAAGTGCGCCGCCGTCTTGGCGCGGATTTCGTCCAGCGTCACTCCGGGCATGATGTCAACCAGGGCCAGACGTTCATCAACGAAGCGAAACTTGGCCAACTCCGTCACGATGACGTCCACTACGCCGAAGGCGGTCAACGGCAAGGTGCATTCCGGAACGATCTTGGCGGCCCCATCCCGGCTCGCGTGCATCATGGTCACGATCAACCTGCTGACACCCGAGGCTAGGTCCATGGCGCCTCCCACGCCCAGAAGGGGCTTTCCGGGAACAGCCCAATTGGCGAGGCTGGCGTTTTCGTCCACCTGCAATCCCCCCATGATGGCGACGTCCACGTGACCGCCCCGAATCATGCCGAAAGAGCTTGCGCTGTCGAAGTAGCTGCTGCCCGGCAAGGCGGTCACGGGAATCTTCCCCGCATTGACTGGGAAGTCCATGGCGCCACCGGACTCCGGTTCCGGTCCGACGCCCAACATGCCGTTTTCGGTATGCAGGATGATGCCGTGACCGGGCGTGATCAGGTCTGCCACCAGGGTGGGTATGCCTATTCCGAGATTCACCACGTCGCCGGATTTCAGTTCCTCCAGCGCGCTTTGCGCCATGCGCATGCGCGCCGCGCTCACTTTCTTGAGACTGCCGGCGACCGATGCGGAACTGCCCAACTCTTCAAGGGTAGTGTGCGCTTCGACCAGGTAGTCGACGAAGCAAGCGGGCGTATGAATGTGGTCCGGGTCCAGCTCGCCCACGGGCACGACCTCTTCCGCCTCGGCGATGACCAGTTTCCCGGCCGTCGCCGCCGCCTGGTTGAAATTGTTCTCGGTCCTGCGATAGACGAGATTGCCGGCGGCATCGGCCCGCCAGGCACGAATCAGCGCCACGTCCGCGGTGAGGGCCGGCTGGAATACGTATTCGATGCCATTGATGCTCCGGGTCTCGCGCCCCTCGGCCAGCGGCGTACCGGCGGAGGTGGGCGTATAGAACCCGCCCAGGCCGGCCCCTCCCGCGCGAATCGCCTCGGCCATGCTGCCCTGGGGCAGCAACTCGATTTCGATTGCCCCGGACTGGTACGCCTCTACGGCTTCGCGATTGCTGGTGAAATAGGAACCGATCGCCTTTCGGATCTGCCCGTTACGCAGCATTCGCCCGCCCCCGAGGCCAGATTCACCGATGTTGTTGGAGATCATCGTCAGATCCCTGACGTCGGTTTCGGCGATCGCATCCAGCAGGTGGATCGGCGTGCCGGTCATGCCGAAGCCACCGACGACAATCACGTCACCGGACCTGACCTTGCGCGCGGCCTCGATTGCGGAGATCAGAGGAACCGTCTTCATTTCATCATTGGTGGGAGGTCAACCGGGCCGAAGCCGCGTCGCCGGCAATTTGGCGGCAACGACAGTATAGGTAAAACGGCGCGGTGGCGTCGCACCGAACCCGGTCATCCGACGGGCGGAAAATCGACATGGGCTATCGGGCCGGGTAATCTCCGAAGACCCCTCAAATTGGCCCTTTTTCTGTCAGGAGTCAACAAGATGAGAACAGCCGGAACCCCACTGACGCTGATTCTTGGCTGTTTTGCGTGCGTAGTTGCCAGCCAGGCCCAGGAAGACAGGGCCGCATACTGCGAGGGCATGATCGACACCCGCAACCTGACCCTCTATCGGGCAGAATGGCGCCCCGCCGACCACCAGCGACCTGCATACTGCCATGTCCAGGGCCAGGTGAATCCGGGAATCACGTGGTACGTTCAAATGCCCTCGCCGGAAAACTGGAACGGGCGGTTTCTCCACTGGGGAGATGGCGGGCACGACGGCGATCTGGACTACGCTCCCCATCGGGTTGCGCAAGGCTATGCGGTCGCCAACAGCAACATGGGTCACGACAGCGGTTCCCAGCCCGGAGCCTCATGGGCATTCAATAATCGACAAGCGGAAATTGTCTACGGCTATCGCCACCTTGAAGTGACGGCAGCGGCGGCCAAGCAGGCAATAACCGCGTACTACGGCCGTCCGGCCGACTACGCCTACCACGAAGGCTGTTCCACCGGCGGACGCCAGGGACTGATGGCCGCCCAACGCCTGCCGGCGGTCTTCGACGGTATTGTCGCCGGCGCACCGGCGGCGTTCCTGCAGCGACTGAATGTCACCCACAACTGGGACATGCAGATCATGTTGAAGGACAATTACGCTGGCGCGCTGGCATTCGACACTACCGGCGACGGACGGCTCGACAGCCTGACCAAGGCCAACCTGCTGACCGAATCGGTGCTCGCCCAATGCGATGCGGACGACGGTATCGTCGACCGCGTGGTCAATGATCCCCTTTCGTGCGACTTCTCCCCGGATCGGGACCTGGCCGACGCCATGTGCCCCGACGACGTGAATGCGGACGACTGCTTCACAACCACACAGCTCAATGCAATCAAGGCAATCTACAGCGGTCCCCACGACTCCCGGGGGCGACCCATCTTCAAGGGAAAGGCATTCGGCTCCGAGGCGCGCTGGCCATTGATCGTGATTCCCCACCAGGGCAACAATCACCTTCCGGGACAGATCAGCCTGGCATCGGACTACGTGAATTTCCTCTTCTACGACACGGACCCGGGGGTGCCCACGACCCGTCCGACGGACCTGTCGCTGGCGCCCGATCCCACGCGGGAACCTCCGGAATTCGCCTGGTGGCAATTCGACTATGACGATTTCACCGCAGGTCTCGGAGATACCATGCGCGCCATAACGGATGCCGACGATCCGGATCTGACCCGTTACCTGAAACACGAGGGCGGCAAGCTGCTGATCTGGCATGGCTGGGCCGATGCAGTGATACCGGCGGAACCCATGGTCGATTACTACAACGAAGTCGTGGATGTAACCTTCGACGGCGACCGCACCGCCGCCGGCGACGCCGTGCGATTGTTCCTGCCCCCAGGCGTTGCGCATTGCGCCGGTGGTCCCGGCCCGGACACCTGGGACCGGCTTGCGCCCCTGGTGGAGTGGGTCGAACACGGCATCGCCCCCGAGTCACTGACGGTCCGGCGTCTGGCCGACGGCGTCGTAGACAACGAGCGCAAGGTCTGCCCCTATCCGCAACAAGCGGCCTATGTGGGTGGCGGCGACCCGGATGACCCGTCGAACTGGGTTGCGTCCAACTTCGTGTGCAATTGAACAACGCCGGGGGTGACGCCACGGTAAGCGTCCTGCAGGATCTTGCGGACGCCGTCGCGCGTCACATCCCGAGGGTTACGGCAGGGTGACCGGGTCACCAGTTCGGTGGCACGCTCCAGGTCGGAAACACTCAAGCCCAGGTCCATGAGCGTGGCTGGCGCCCCGACTGCCAGCGCAAGCTCGCGAAGGCCGCGAGCCACCCGCGCCGTCCCCAACGCCGCGGCCAGCCGTCGCTCAGCTTCCGGCGCCGCTTGCAGGTTATAGGCGCTGGCGTAGGGAAGGATGATTGCGTGAGTCTCCGCATGGGGTGTGTTGAAGGTGCCACCCAGCACATGGCAAATCTTGTGATGCAACGCCATGTCGACGGATCCGAGGACGACACCAGCCAACCAGGCGCCGTACAGCGCCTCGCCGTGATTTTCCGGATCATCCGGCTCAACCAGGATCCGGGGTAGCGCCCGGGCCAGTGCGCGAACGCCTTCCTCGGCCAGCAGGGACATGATCGGATTCCCATCATGCGCGTACAGGGCTTCGACGCAGTGCGCGACCGCATTCATTCCGCTGGGTCCGGCGACGCCTGGCGGCATGGTGGCGGTCAGCTCCGGGTCGTAGAGAGTGACCCTCGGACGAACGCGGGGATCCCTTCCCGTGCGCTTGACGCCTCCCTCGGTAAGCCCCCAGATGGGTGTCATTTCCGAGCCCGCGTACGTCGTTGGGACCGCCACCAGGGCCACGTCCGTCTCCAAGGCGATGGCCTTGCCGAGACCGGTGGCGGATCCTCCTCCAACGGTCACGCAGCAATCCGCCCGCAGATTCCGAGCCATCGACCTGCCCGCTTGCGCGACCTGGATCGGGACGTGTTGAACAACGCCGTCAAAGACCCCGACGCAACGGGCGCCCAGTTGTCCTGCCAATTTCCGGGTACACTCTTGCTGCGCGGGATCCGCGATGAGCAACACCCGATCCATTCCCAGCGCTTTCAGTTCTTCGTCGAGCCGATGCCGGCTTCCCGCGCCGAACCGTACCCGCATGGGCGATATGCTGAATACGAAATCAAGCAAGGCCGGTTTCCCGCGAGTGACAGAAATCGCCGGGTGACAAGTCGTTCAGACGGTCAGCGCGAAAACCAACGGATGTGCGTCCACGCACGCCGGCAATGCCTGGGTAACCACGCGTCTGACGGGGGCGGCCCGCGACGCGCGATCAATTGCTCCAAAGCGCTTCCATCAGTCCCTGTTGCTGCAAGTCCCGATAGTAGCCCCGGGGGTCGCACCCCGGGTCCAGCACGAATTGCAGGTCATCGTTGCGCGCGGATCCCCGTATGCGCACCAACGGTTCCGTGTAGTAAGGATCGTGGATGGTCATTCTCCGTTCCATGCTCAACCGGTCCTCGCTGATGGTGTAGGTCTCCACAAGACGCGTGCCTTCGCCGGACATGGGCAGCCCGGACCCGTCCAGCCAGCCGGGCTCCAGATGGGTGGTCTCGATGACAAGGACCTCACCTTCCCAGCGCCCGATCGAAAACCCCATGGGACTGGGGGCCGAACCAGTCGGTGGCGCCGTGCGCCCGTCCATCCAGATTCTTCGGGGTCGGTTTGCCTGGGTGATCAGGTAATAATCGCCAACGTCGAGGATTTCCATATTGGTGGGCGAACCGAAAGACCTGGGAAGCCCCCCCGAGCGGCAACTCTTGCTGGGATCGCGCCAGTTTTCATTCGCCTCGAACGCAGCCCTGCCTTCGGGCGTGAATGGGGTCGGCTTGGGGTCTAGGTCGTCCACGGTCAGCCGGAAGCGATAGGTATTGTCCCAGAGTCCGGTAATGTCCACCGGGTAGGTATTGGCGACAACGCCGTATGACCGGTTCGGGTCGGCGTTGATCTCCGACGTGGTATAGGCGTCGGCGACCTCTCCTCCGCGTGGCTCGAACCGCGTGCCATCGGCCAGTACGACCGAGTCCATGGAAAGTTTCCTGACACCGTTCCGACCCAGTGCGCCCGAAACTTCTATTCGGTCTCCCACCTCGATGGTTTCCGCTGTCCATCCCATTCGCACCATGGTCCGGACGTTGTGGGTCTGCAGTTCCCATTCTTCCACGGATCCGTCATCCAGTTCCGCGTCAAGGCGATAGCGAACATGCGGGTTGACGAACCGAACATCGACGATCTCACCTCGCAGGGTGCCATGCAGGTCGGCATCGTATTCCGCCGCGAATGAATGATGTGCGCGGACCGGGCCCATGGCCGCCACGGCAGCCAGCGTACCCAGCGCAGCCAGCGCAGAAAATGCCGCCCACCCGTCAGAACAAGGAATTCGGTAGATAGGAATCGGGTTGTCCATATCAGCAACAGCCATATCACCAGAGGAAGGGCACCTGTCGTTGACCGCAAGAATATCAGATCACCATTTTCATACCACAGCCCGGCTTGCCACCGACGACGCTACCGCTATCATGGCCGGCAGCATCTGGCGGGCAGTGCGGAGTGGAAATGGGACTTCTGGTCGACGGGCAGTGGCAGGACCGCTGGCATGACACGCGAATCTCCAAGGGGAGATTCGTTCGAAAGGAAGCACAATTCAGGCACTGGGTGACTGCGGACGGATCGCCCGGTCCCAGTGGAGCGGGGGGATTCAACGCCGAGGCGGGCCGTTACCACCTGTACGTGTCCTATGCCTGCCCGTGGGCTCACCGTACGCTGATCTTTCGTGCCATCAAGGGCTTGCAGGACATGGTTTCGCTATCCGCCGTGCACTGGTTCATGGGCGAATCGGGCTGGACGTTCGAGGATTCGGAAATCCCGGATTCGGTGAACCAGGCGCAGTTCATGCACCAGGTCTATACCGCGGCCATACCGGATTACACGGGGCGGGTCACCGTGCCGGTATTGTGGGACAAGCGCCGCGGGACGATCGTCTCCAACGAGTCTTCCGAAATCATCCGCATGTTCAACCGCGCATTCGACCAAATCGGCGCCACGCCCGGGGACTACTATCCCGAGGCGCTGCGCGAGGAGATCGACACAGTCAACGAGCGCGTGTACCAGACGGTGAACAATGGCGTGTACCGGTCCGGATTTGCCACCACCCAGGAAGCTTACGAAGAGGCCGTCGGCCCGCTGTTCGAGTCGCTCGACTGGCTGGAGGACCGCCTTTCAAGGCAGCGTTACCTCACCGGCGGCGCGATCACCGAGGCCGACTGGCGCCTGGTGACGACGCTGTTCCGCTTCGACCCCGTCTACGTGGGGCACTTCAAGTGCAACCTGAAGCGACTCGCAGACTACCCCAATCTGTCTGCCTACACACGAGACCTGTATCAGCAGCCGGGCATCGCGGAAACCGTGCGCCTCGACCACATCAAGGCGCACTACTATGGCAGCCACGATTCGATCAACCCCACGCGCATCGTGCCCGCGGGTCCGGAGATCGACTACAGCGCCCCGCATGATCGGGATCGATTCGACTGATCCCGATTCGTATTCATCGTCGGTTACCTGCGCGCGGCAGGTTCCAGACCACGCGGAGGCCCGGCCCGTTGTCCTGCAAGTCGACGTGTGAATCGTGGAGCTTTGCCACGGCCGCCACCAGGCTCAGTCCCAGGCCGTTGCCGATCGAATCCCGATGAGACTCAAGACGGTAGAAACGTTCGAACACACGGTCGCGTTCTTCAGCGGGAATCCCCGGACCGGAATCGCTCACCACCAGCCGTCCGTACTCGGCGCGTCGCAGCAGTTCCAGTCGCACGCGCCCCCCTTCGGGCGTGTACTTCACCGCATTGTCCACCAGATTGCCCACCGCCTGAAACAGCAGGTCGCGATCGCCATGCACGCTCATCGAGCGGCTCCTTTCCACCCGCAGGTCGATGTTCCGTTCATTCGCGACGGGTTCGTAGAGTTCGGCAACGTCGACTACCAATGCTTGCATATCCACGTTCCCGAAGACCGAGCGCTGGCTCCCCGCCTCGAGCTGGGCGATCCGCAGCAGCGCGTTGAACGTGGAGAGCATGCCGTCAGCCTCCGCGATGGACTGTTCGATGCTCGCTTCGAGTTCGGCCGGCGGCGTGCCGCGCAATCGTTCCAGCCGGGTACGCAGGCGTGCCAGTGGCGTGCGCAGATCGTGCGCGATGGCGTCCGATACCGAGCGCACGCCTTCCATCAGGGACTGGATCTGGTCCAGCATGGCGTTCAGATTGTCGGCCAGACGGTCGAACTCGTCCCGGCCCCGGCCCTGCGGCATGCGCCTGGACAGGTCGCCGTGGCGAATGTCCTGGCTGATGCGGTTGATCTGTTCGAGCCGCCCCGCGATGATCCCGGCCATCAGGTAGCTGCCGAGCAACGCCAGGCCCGCCATGGCAGCCAACCCCCAGGTCAGTGACTCGCGCACCACCTCTCGGGCCGAATCGATGTTGCCGCCCATGCGACCATATAACAGCTGACGGTTGGGCGCCACGGGCAAGACGCGGGCATAGACGTCGTCGTCCCATTCGGGAATTTGCGATCGAAACCCGCGCTGAATCTGCAGTTCGAACCGCACCCAGCCGTCCGTGGCCGGCGCGTTCGTGCAAATTTTCTGGATCGATTCATCGTCGTCCAGGCGCTTGTACCCGCCAGCCAGGGCCTGGCATGCGTCGTCGAGGATTATGTAGATGCCGGAAGGGTCCAGTTCCGCCTGGGTGGCAATTTCGCCGAGAAACGCGTCCTCACCGCGTTCCAGGTAGAACTGGCGTGATTGGTTCAGTTCCAGTTCGATGGTGCCGCGCAACTGCTGCTCCAGGAACACCATCGTCTGACGGTATACGAATCCGCCGATGATCAGGACAGACACGGAGAACAGCACCATGAACCACAGGCCCAGGTGAAACGTAGTGCTGCGCCAGACGCTACTCAGGTGTTTCCAGTACATAGCCGATACCGCGCACCGTGTGAATCAGCGGCTGGGTAAAATCCTTGTCGATCTTCTGGCGCAACCTGCTGATGTGGACATCGATCACGTTGGTCTGCGGGTCGAAGTGATAATTCCAGACGGCCTCCAGCAACATCGTGCGGGTCACCACGTGGCCCGCGTTGCGCATCAGGTACTCCAGGAGCTGAAATTCCCGAGGTTTCAGGTCGATCTCTACCCGTTCCCGAAAAACCTGCCTTGCCAGCAGATCCATGTGCAGCCCGTCCACCGTCAATGAGGTGGTGAACTCGTGCGTCGAGGCACGCCGCGCCAGAGCCTCGATACGGGCGATCAGTTCGGAAAACGCGAACGGCTTGACAAGATAGTCGTCGCCACCGGCCTTCAGCCCGTGAACCCTGTCGTCCACCTCGCCCAGCGCACTCAGGATGAGAACCGGAGTCTGGTTGCCGGCGGAGCGAACCGCCTGGATGGCGCTCAGCCCGTCCATGCCGGGCAGCATTCGGTCCACAATGAGCAGATCGACAGAATCGTCGGCGGCCGCCCGCAGCATGTCGCGACCGTCGCTCACGTGATCGACATCGTGGCCGGCCTCGGTGAGGCCGTTGACAATGTGTTGTGCCATGGTCGAATCGTCTTCGACCACCAGGATATGCATACGGGACCTCCGGCGTCAGCTGCGTACTCCGGCGTCAAAGCCGGGCCGAGACGCAAGGCTCGCGCCAACACTATTGAATCGGTCAGGGCCGCGCCAGTAAAACCTCGCGACATTACAGGAAGTTAAGTTTGCGCGCGACGACCCCGACAGCTGGGGTCCGAGTGCGTCCGACGCTGTATACTTCTGACCGTACGCTCGAAATTTCAAAATCATCGCGGTCAGCGTATCTCCGAATCCGCTGACCTCTGCAAAACCACTTCAGGAGTTTGTAATGGCAGACCGCAGAGACTTTCTCAAGGCAGCAGGCGGCGCGGCCGGTGCCCTGTTTCTCACACCGTATGCGAGCAGCTACGCTCAAGGCGCCCGACGCGAGATCCAGGTGGGTCCGCAGCGCGCCACCACCGTGGACATTCATGCGCACTGCGTCTTTCCGGAGGTTGCCGACATCTTGCAGGATACGGAATTCGCGGATGTCGGTTTCGCCGCCTGGCAGGCGCTGGGACCTGATCGCCTGGACGACATGAACGAACGCGGCATCGACTACCAGGCCCTGAGCATCAACCGGTATTGGTGGTACGGCGCCGACCGTGATCTGGCGGCGGAGATCGTCAGAATCCACGACGAGGGACTTTCGGCTTGGGTCAGCGCGCATCCCGACCGTTTCGTCGCCCTGACATCGCCGGCGCTGCAATATCCGGACCTGGCCGCCGAACAGTTGGAATACGCCGTGAACGAACTCGGTCACCGTGGCGCGTCGGTGGGCGGATCGTGCAACGGAGAAAACCTCTCCGAACCCAGATTTGACCCGTTCTGGGCCAAGGCGGAAGAACTGGGCGCGCCGGTCTTCATGCATCCCGGCAATGCCACGAACCTGATCAGGGAGGGCGCTCTGGGCGGAAGGGGCGACCTCGGAAACATCATCGGCAATCCCCTTGAGACCGCCCATTTCCTCACCCGGCTGATGTTCGACGGCACATTGGACAAGTTCCCCGGGCTGAAGGTGGTCGGGGCGCACGGCGGAGGTTATCTGCCTTCCTACCTCATGCGGACCGAAGTGGCGTGCGAGGTACGCGCCAACGCGGATTGCGCAAGCACGCGACTGCCCAGCGAGTATTTGCGGGACCAGATTCTTGTGGACAGCATGGTGTTCTCCCACCAGGGCCTGCGTCATCTTGTCGCCGAAGTCGGGGCAAGCCAGATCGTCTATGGAACGGATATGCCGTTCAACTGGCCGGATACGCTTGACCTGATCCTGGAAGCGGACTACCTGAGCGACGAAGAGAAAATCGCCATTGTCGGGGGCAACCTGGTGGAACTGCTGCGTATCGAGGCTTGAGTTTTCGGGCTTGCATGCGAAACGCATTCGTTCTTCACCGTTAGCGCGATAACCGACGGGGCGACACACTCGGGTACCAAGGAGAAACAGCATGGGGACGTCGACTGGTTCACGGCTTGTCCAGCTCACGGCGTACGCGGCGGCGCTGTGGGCGAACAACGCGACGGCGCAGGACGTGGCGCTCGACTCGGACGACATTGGGGGTGTCGTCACCGGCGAGAACGGGCCCGAAGCAGGCGTCTGGGTCATTGCCGAGACGGATGACTTCCAGACACGCTTCGCCCGAATCGTCGTCACCGATGAGGCGGGCCGCTACGTGGTGCCGGACCTCCCCGAGGCGGACTACCAGGTATGGGTTCGCGGCTACGGACTGGCGGATACGGACAAGGTCGGGGCGCGGCCCGGGGATGCAGTCAACCTGGCCGCCCGAACGGCCGCTGACGCCGCGGAAGCTGCGGAGGTCTACCCGGCCATCGCCTGGTATTCCATGATGCACCTCCCCGACGAAAGCGAAGTGGCGCACCTGCCGGGCGGACTGAACGAATACCTGGGCATCATGAAGAACCAGTCCTGCGTGGGCTGCCATCAGCTCGGCCAGTTGTCCACGCGTACCTTTCCCGACGAGTTCATGCACATCGAATCCTCCGAGGAGCGCTGGATACGCCGGGTCCAGTCCGGACAGGCCGCGCGGCAGATGATCGAACCGCTGGCGTCCCGCCTCGCCGGGGTGCCCTTCAGGTACCTGGCGGACTGGACCGACCGGGTCGCCGCCGGCGAGACGCCCTCGTGGATTCCGGAACGGCCCCAGGGCGTCGAGCGCAACGTGGTCGCGACCGTAAGGGACTGGGCGGATCCCAAGTCCTACCTGCACGATCTATCCACCACCGACCGGCGTGATCCGACCGTCAACGGCTACGGCCGGATCTTCGGCGCGCCGGAACTGAGCACCGACAACTTCCCCATTCTCGATCCGGTGAACAATGCCGACACCACGTTCCGCGCACTGGTGCTGGACCCGGAGACTCCGACCACCAACAGCGATCCGATCGGCATGCCCTCTCCCTACTGGGGCGAGGAACGGATCTGGGACAGCCAGGCCAACGCCCACAATCCCATGCTGGATGAGCACGGACGGGTCTGGTACACGGCCCGGGTCCGCCGTCCGCAAACCGCGGATTTCTGCCGCGAGGGATCGGACCATCCTTCGGCGCGGCACTTCCCCACCACGCGCGTCAACCGGCACCTGGCGCTGTACAACCAGGAGACAAGGGAATACACGCCCATCGAAACCTGTTTCGGAACGCATCACCTGCAGTTCGCCTACGACGAGGCCAACACGCTCTGGACCAGCGGCGGCGGCGATGTGGTGGGCTGGCTGGACACCAACCTGTTCGACGAGACGGGTGACTACGTGGTCTCCCAGGGCTGGGCGCCGGCCATCCTCGACACCAACGGCAACGGCCAACAGGACGAGTGGGTCGAACCCGGCGAACCCATGGACCCGGAACTGGATACCCGCGTACCGGCGCGCTTCTACGCGGTCATGCC
Source organism: Candidatus Rariloculaceae bacterium (assembly GCA_965221035.1). Taxonomy (GTDB): domain Bacteria; phylum Pseudomonadota; class Gammaproteobacteria; order Steroidobacterales; family Rariloculaceae; genus UBA6522. Next base: position 385,828 of record OZ244860.1, on the reverse strand, counting down.
CAACCCGGCGGACGGCCGCACCGTGTGGGGTTCCTGGAGCTTCACCTTCCCGGGAGCGATCATGCGGCTGGACCCGGGCGACAATCCCCCCTTCACGGCACTGGCGGAGCGCTACAACATTCCGCTGCCGGGCTTTGCCTCCCGCGGAGCGGACATCGACCGCGACGGCGTGATCTGGGTCTCCCTCGGCAGCGGCCACCTGGGGGAGTTCAACCGGGACAACTGCGAGGGACCGCTCAACGGCCCCACGGCCACCGGCGACCACTGTCCCGAAGGCTGGACGTTCCACCGCTTCCCCGGCCCGGGTTTTCCCGAACTGCCGGAATACAGCATCGAGTCCAGCTATTACACCTGGGTCGACCAGCACAACTCGTCGGGCCTCGGAGAGAACACCCCCATCGCGACCGCCAACCTCTACGACGGCGTGCACGCCTTCGTGGACGGTGAATTCGTCACGATGCGAATCCCCTACCCACTGGGCTTCTACACCAAGGGCTTCGAGGGGCGTATCGACGACCCGGACGCCGGCTGGAAGGGCCGCGGGCTTTGGGTCCCCAGCGGCGACCGCACGCCCTGGCTGATGGAAGGCGGCCAGGGAACCCGCCCGCTCGTGGTTCACTTCCAGGTGCGTCCGGATCCGTTGGCGAAGTAGCGCGCCACGTGCGCTTGGTGGAAGCGCGTTGCGACATGGTAAACTTTCAATATCTATCGTCGATAGAAAAGGAAACCAATCGCGGCCAATGAGTAACGTCGAACAGACCGATCATCACTACTTTCAACAGCATGGACTTCACGCCCGGCCTCCCGAAGCGTTGAATGCGGCATTGAAAGATGCGATCGGGCGGCTTCAGGCCAGTCTTTTCGGGCCCACCCGGTCGGAGTTGACGTCGGCTGAGGTAGAGATGCTGGAACGTGCGGGCGTCGATGTGGACGAGCGAATGGGGCGCACGGACCCGGTGATTCAGTTCGCGACGGAATACGCCGCCATACTGGCGACGAGCATGACGCCGGTCGAGGTTGCCAATCGGCTTGGCGTGACGCCCGTCAGAGTGCGGCAGATGATCCGACAGCGCAGCCTGTACGCGATTCGGATCAACGGCCGGTGGCACGTGCCGGTCTTTCAATTCGACGGCAATGCCCTGATTCCGAATATTGGACAGGTCATCGAGTCACTGGCAGGACTGGACCCGGTGTCGATGATGCGATGGTGTACGACCGCGGATCCGGAACTTGAGGATGGTTCCGGCAACCGTATGACTCCGCTGGAGTGGCTCAAGACAGGCCGCGATGCGCGAACCGTCATCAAGATACTTCCCGACGCGTAGTGCCGAAGGTTCCCCGCCAGCCGAACCTCGCGCGACTGCGCGGGCTCAAGCCCGATGCCGTCGTGCTTGCTGCGGGGACCGAACTCTGGCGCGTGTATTTTCGGGGCGGCAGGCACCCGACGTTCTGGAATGATTTTCGCCATGTGGGCCCATTGGATTCCCGCTTCGACCACCACGACGGAGACGAGCCTGCGTATCGCGCCAGGAGCATACTTTACGCTGCCATGAGTCCCGTGACTTGTTTGGGTGAGGCGTTTCAGAAGACTCGCACGATCCACCGCTCGACCCGCGCGGGATGGTTGGTCGGATTCGAACTGGCGGCGGATACCGCGCTACTGGACCTGATGGGCGGTTACGCCACCCGCACCGGGGCATCGATGGGCCTGATGTCAGGGCCGAGGTCAGTGAGCCGAAACTGGGCGCGGGCCTTTTACGATGCGTACCCAGTAATTCACGGACTTCGATACCCATCGTCCATGCACGCCAATCGAGCCGCTGTCGTGCTGACTGATCGTGCGGAAATGGCCGGCGCATTGCCATCGCAACCCAAGTTTCATCGCGCTCTTGTCGATCCAGCGGTACTGGATGTTCTCAAAGGCGCCGCAGATGAGCTGGGCTATGCCTTGGGTTAGAAGAACTTCCCGCTGCGCAGGCTTCGTCGCGGTCTGCGATACGGGCCGCAATTGGCCTTTCCAGGAACTCTAGTGACTCGTCGCGTCCCCGCGCTACTGGCACTGTGCCTCGCATCCGGCGCCGGTGCCGAACAGGCGACCGTGGCGGTGGCTTCCAACTTTGCGGGGGCGATGGGCGAGCTTCAAGCTGTGTTCGAAGCGTACGGCATCCACGAGTTGACGGTCGCCAGCGGCGCCACCGGCCAGCTGTACGCGCAAATCGTCAACGGCGCACCCTATGAGCTATTCCTCGCCGCCGATTCCGAGAGACCCCACTTGCTTGCGGAGGCGAACTTCGGGGACGCACCGTTCACTTACGCGCTGGGACGCCTCGCGTTGTGGACGCGGCACGAGGAATTCACCGCAAACCTGACCGTCGAAGCGCTGGCGAACGCCCCATTCCGCCGCCTCGCCATCGCCAATCCGCGACTCGCTCCCTATGGCGTGGCGGCAAGGCAAGCGCTGTCGGCGATGGGGCTGTGGGAATCCATGCAACCGAGAATCGTGCTGGGCGAGAATGTCGGCCAGGCTTTCGTGATGGCGGAAACCCTCAACGCCGAACTGGGCCTGATCGCCCTATCCGCCGCCCTCGCCTACCCGTCGGAGGCCGCCTATGTTCACGTTCCAGCGCAGTTGCACGGGCCTGTCCGCCAAGACGCGATCCTGCTGGCGCGCGGACGGGGCAATCCTGCGGCGCGCGCATTCGTCGACTATCTCAACGGGCCCGAGGCTCGCGGAATCATCGCGGCCGCAGGTTACGAACTGCCGTAAGCCCACCGATTGCGCGTAACGGCGGCGATGCCGTACACCGTGAGCGAATTCTGGCGGGGGAACTGCCTGCGGAGACGCTGGCAGCGGGAGCGGCGGAGCTGCGTTTTCGCCCACGACCTGGCGGCCAGAAGCATCGGTGTCATTTCACTACTCGACTTCGTCGAGGAGCTTGGAATGCCGTGAATAGGGTCGGTTTCGATCCGGCGCTCAATGCTGGTGCCAGCGTAAACACAACCGCGCAAGGAGTTCTGTGCACGACAACCCGAACAGTGTTAGCGTAGCCCGCATCGATCCATGCAACTGCAGGCGGAGGCTCCGCGAGCCATGAAGTCATCATGCGGAATCGGGATTCTGGGATGTCTCGGAATGCTCGGCATCTCAGGCTGTGGCACGGGAGAACCCGGCACACAGGGTCTGGAGGGGGCGCAAGAGGAGGATCGGCGCCCGAACATTCTCCTGATAGTCGCCGATGACATGGGCTACACGGATCTGGGCTCGTTCGGTAGCGAAATTCCGACGCCAAATCTCGATAACCTGGCGTACAGCGGCATCCGCCTTGCCAATTTTCACGCCGCGCCGGTGTGTGCGCCCGCGCGAGCGATGCTGCTGTCGGGGATGGACAACCACGAGGCCGGCATCGGCTCCATGAACATCAAGCGGTACTTCGACAACGGCACAGAACCCGTGCAGACAGCGACGGGGTACGCCCAGCCGGGATACGAAGGCTACCTGAGCTACCGGGTTGCGGCCTTGCCGGAAGTCTTGCGCGATGCGGGCTATCGCACCTACATGGCGGGGAAATGGGACCTGGGCCGGGCGCTGGTCGATGAAACCAATCCGGCGGCACGGGGCTTCGAGTCCTCGTTCGTGCAGACAACCGGCACCGCGTTGCACCTTCGGCCGGCCGATGGCGGCGCACACGGCGGCATCCAAAGGGCGGACCCGCTCGTTTACAGGGAAAACCGGGACGTCGTGACGGCCCTGCCCGAGGACTACTTTTCCACCGAAGTGTTCACGGACAAGATCATTGAGTACATCGATGCGAACCAGGATGACGACCGGCCCTTTTTCGCCTACCTGGCGCTGACGGCGCCGCATTGGCCGCTGCAGGTTCCCGATGACTGGAAGGACCGTTTCGCCGGGCGCTACGATGAAGGCTACGACGTAATTCGGGACCTGCGCGTGGGGCGCGCCGTCGACCTGGGCATACTGCCCGCGGGCTCCGATCTGGCGGGCTATGGGCGGCAGTCGACGCCATGGCATGACCTTGAACCTACAGTTCGCGCGGAGCGGGCCCGCCAGATGGAAATCTACGCGGCCATGATGGCGAACATGGATTACCACATCGGCCGCCTGGTCGAACACCTGCGCTCCATCGACGAACTCGACGACACCTTCATCCTGTTCATGTCGGACAACGGCGCCTCCGGCAGCGCACCCGCCGCGTTCGCCGAAGGCTACGACAACAGCCTCGCGAACATGGGCAACCGGGATTCGTTCGTCGAATACGGCAGGGGTTGGGCCGAAGCAGCAACCGCGCCCTATCGGGACGTCAAGGGTTCCATGGCCGAAGGCGGTGTCCTGGCCGCTGCCTTTGCCGTGCACGGCTCCGTCGCGGATTCCGGAGGCATCTCCCGGGAATACCTGACCATGCAGGACGTCATGCCGACGCTGCTGCAGCTGGCGAGTGCCCGACCTCCGGCGGGCGAATACAATCATCGGCCGGTTCTTCCCATTCGTGGCACGTCGTTTCTCGACCATCTTCAGGACGGCGAAAGTCCTGTACACGGATCCGACGAGGCCATCGGCTGGGAACTTCATGGCCAACGCGCGCTGGTCCGATGGCCGTGGAAGTTGCTGTGGCTGCCCGACACGGACCAGCAAGCGCAGACCCGCTGGGAGCTGTTCGACCTGGAGAGCGATCCCTTCGAGCGAAACGACCTGTCGTCTCGGCACCCCGAACTATTGCGGGAACTGAGCGATGCGTGGCACCAATACGCCGAAGACGTGGGAATTGCCCCATTCTGACGGAGAGCCAGAGACTGTGTTCCCGATACGCGACGACAACCCCCAGATCCTGACGCCGTATACGACCTACGCGATCATCGGGCTGAACGCATTGGCGTGGATTTTCGTCCAGGGGCTGGGCTCCGATCCGGCCCTGGCCGGATCCATCTGCCGGCTTGGGCTGATCCCCGGCGAGTTGCTGCAGACCGTGCCGGCCGGCACCCGGTTCCAGGTCGGGCCCGCCAGCGTCTGCGTTCTGGGCGATTCGTCTGCGTGGCATACCACATTGACATCGATGTTTCTGCACGGCGGCTGGTTCCACCTGATCGGCAACATGTGGTTCCTGTGGATATTCGGCAACAACGTGGAAGACTCCATGGGGCACGGCCGCTTCGCTGTGTTCTACATACTCTGCGGCCTGGCGGCGGTGGCGGCACAGGTCTGGTCGAACCCGGATTCCGCCGTGCCCATGGTGGGAGCTTCCGGAGCCATCGGCGGCGTGATGGGCGCCTACATCCTGCTGTATCCCCGCGTGCACGTGCACATGTTGATTTTCTTCGGATTCTTCATCACCACGATTGCCGTGCCCGCCGTGCTGATGCTCGGCTATTGGCTGCTGGTCCAGTTGCTGAGCGGGTTCTCGACCCTCGGCGCGCAGGGCGGTGGGGTGGCCTTCTGGGCGCATGTGGGCGGTTTCGTCGCAGGAGCCGCGCTCATTCCGTTTTTCAAGGACCGCGAACTGCTGCGCCGCCATCCCTATCACGGCTGGCGGCAACGCCGCTCGCCCACGCGCAACTGGCGGCGTATCGACCGGTTCTGAGCGCCGCCCGGCCTGTCTACAACCCGGCGAGCTCCAGCAATTCTCCGCTATACGTCTCCCTGGCTTCCTCATAGAGCGGCTGAACGGCGGCGATGAAGGCGTCCGCTTCCTCGGGAGTCAACTCAAGGATGTTTCCGCCCGCCTCGCTGATTGCCGCGGCCGCGGCGGCCTCTTCACCATCCTTGAGGCTTCGCTGGAAGTCCACCGCATCGGATACCGCCGAACGCATTTCCGTCTGCAGCTCTTCCGGCCAGGCGTCGAACGTGGGCCGATGCACGAAGATCGGGCGGGAGATATAGAAGTGGTTGCTGGCGGTGTGGAACTTGTGGAAATTGTGAACGCCGTAGGTCACGGTGTTGGCAAACGGGTTTTCCTGCGCGTCCAGCGTGCCGGCCGTGATCTGCTCGATGGCTTCGGAAAGGTCTAGAATCCTCGGGTCGGCACCCAACAGCTCGAAGGTGCGGGCATGCACCTGGCTTGGCAGGACCCGCATCAACATGCCGTCCAGATCCGCCGGCGACCGCACGGGCCTGACCCGGTTGGAGATATGTCGCAGGCCGTTCTCGAAATAACCGAGAATTCTGTAGTCGGTCCGTGCCTCGATGGCGGCGGTCAGGACACGTCCCAGTTCACCGTCCATTGCCGCCCGGGCGCTGAGATTGTCCCGGAACAGGAAGGGCAGATCCACCAGGCCCAGTTCCGGCACGCGGTCGGTGAGGTAACTGCTGGATTGATAGCCAAGCGTAAGAATGCCCTCTTCCACCAACCAGAGGATGTCCAGGCCCCGGTATCCGAGATCCAGGATATTGTAGACGTAGCGTAATTCCACATCATCGCCGAAGCGGGCCTCCAGGCGATCGCCCACGCGCTTCAGCGCCAGGCTGAAACTGGTCGTGGACGGACCGTACCCAGCCATGATGATGCGGATCGGTCCTTCCGTCGGGCGGGATTGCTGAGCGCGCAAGGTAGATGCCGTCAGACCCGCAGTCGCCGCACCGGCCCCGAGAGCCGCCGAGCCTTTGAGAAATCGCCGTCGTGACATGATGACTGCTCCACAGCGCCTGGTGAGTCCTCCACGGGACGCCTTAATCTTGCCGGTGCGCGGAAGACCGCGCAAGGGGGGGTCCCGACCGAGGGGTCCCGACCGAGCCAGCGCCTCGACCAAGCCAGAGCACCGACCAAGCCATCGGGCCCAACCACCCGAGCGTTGGGGCCAAGACAGTTACAGCATCGACCGCACGGCCAACCCGGAGAAGAAAAGCAGCACCACGACCAGCGCCGTTGTACTCCACATGCCATTCCTGAATCTTGCGCCCACCCACTCCGCGCGTCCATTCAGGATCAGCAGCGCAAGAGTGACGATCGGCAGGAACATCGCTCCGGTCACCGTATAGAGCCGTTGCACGTCCTGGAAGCCACGGAACAAGCCCACCATGGGAATCGTCGCAAGCAGCAACAGAAATACCCGATAGGGCCAGGTTCGGGTGTCCACCGTCGTGCGCGCGCCCTGATCCAGCTGTTTCCTCGCGAGCCCCCAGCAATCGGCGAAAATGTACGGAACAGCCTGCCAGACTCCAAGCAGACTGCTGAATACCGCACCGAACGCGCCGACAAGGAACAACCATCGACCCCACGGCCCCAACGGTTCTTCAAGCCGGTCCGCCAGGCTGACCAGCAGCGTGGTGCCCTGCCCTTCGATCTCTATGGTGCTGCCGATGATGACCATGGCGATGCCGAATAGAGCCGTCATGAGATAGCCGACACCCAGATCCACCCGGCAGAACCAAAGGTCGTCCCGGCTGGTCCTGCCTTCTTCCCGCAACCAGTAGCCGTAACACAGCATGGTGACGGTACCGCCGATGCCGCCGATCAGCGCGACGGTCCAGGTCAGTCCCAGGCCTGCGAAATCAGGGATCACCGGAATCAGCAAGCCCCTGAGAACAACGCCCGTTCCCGGCCAGAGCAATCCCGCGGTCAGCACAACGGTGATGAACATCACGCCGATGCAAACCCGCATCACCTGTTCGAACAGCCTGTATCCCCCGACAAGCACCATCCCTGCGCCCACTACGCTGGAGGCGATGCCGAAGATCACCTTGCCGTTGTCCGGATTTCCGAAATACGGAAACAACGCATAAAGCGCCACGCCGCAGGCGCTCATCTGGGCACTGCCGACGAAAAATGCGAACAACGCCAGGTAGGGGAGGAACAACCAGACGACGATGGGACCGCCCGTGCGAGCGACACCCTCCAGAAACGTGCTTCCGGTGGCCAGTTGCCATCGCGCCAGGCCTTCCGTGATGAAGTACTTCATCAGCGCCCCGACCACGACCGCCCACAGCAGGCCCGTGCCGAGCAGGCTGCCGACGAAGGATCCCGTGGCCAGGTCGCCACCGCCGACGCCGGTTGCCGCCAGCAGCAGGCCCGGGCCAATCACGGCCAGCAGGGGAAGTTTTCCTGAGAGGCGGCGGGAGTTATTTGTGGACACGGAACGCAAACGTGGTCAAGGCTGCCACCAGAATGACGAGGCACACGTTTCCCATCGTCATCTCCTCTCGATTATTCGTCGCCCAATCAGAACATGGGAAGATTTCTCAGCGCAAGCTGGCCGCAACCAAGATTCTAGAGTTTTCGCTGCGAGGGCCAATGCGCTGCCGTCGGGGAAGAATGAGTTTCCATGCCAACTTCCTCGGTACGCAGACTCTCGAAATCACGCCACCGGGCCCAATGTGAAGCCTTGTCTCCATAATTCCTGCACAATTCCTGGTTATGTTGGCACGTGAGGCAGGTCTGCCCGTTGTTTCGACGCTACAGAAGTTCCAGGAAGAACTGTTCCAGCTGGTGCCGGGCATCGACTACGACGAAGGACCCGACCGCAACACCGCCTTACCAAGTGTGCGTGAAGTTTAATCCAAACTGACAAATGACCGTTGACCGTTCGCGTTGAGTCATCAAGGACAAGCAGTGTACGAGAAGACGCGTTCAACGTTGGCTCTGCCATGTTTAATCATTCTCTCGGGCTGCAATGGCGGTTCGGTCGAGTCCATTGATGAGAGCGCAACTGCGACCGCTCCTGTAGCGGCACCGGACCGCATCCTGACCAACGGCAGGATTCTTACCGTCGACAACGAGTTCAATGTCGTCGAGGCCATCGCCATTGATGGCGAGAGGATTCTCGCGACGGGCGCCAACGACGAAATGGCCGCGCTCGCAGGCGTGGACACGGCGATCATGGATCTGGAGGGCCGCACCGTTATTCCCGGTCTTATCGATAACCACGTGCACTTCATCCGTACCGTGCAGCGCTGGCATCAGCAGGCGCGAATCGATGGGGTGGAATCGCGCGACGAGGCACTCGCAATCATCGCGGAGCATGCCGCGAACCTTCCGGCCGGCGAGTGGTTCATGGTCCAGGGCGGGTGGTCCGTGGATCAATTTGCCGATCAGAAGGGTGGATTCACCCTTGAGGAACTCGATCGCGCGGCGCCCGACAATCCCGTCTACGTTCAACTGAGCTATCGTGGCGCTTATGCCAACAGCCTCGCCCTGAGCGCCGTCGGCGTCGATACGGAACACGGCGCCTGGCAGCAGGGCAGGCAATCCTTCAATCGAATGTTCCGGGAGATGCCACCGCCAACCGAGGAGCAACTCGAGCTGAACCTGTACCGATTCTCGGCCGATCTGAATGCCGTGGGACTGACGACCGTCTACGATGTCGACCGCCCCTCCGCCGGCGACATCTCGCTGATCGAACGCGCCTCGGCGGAAAGACATCTACCGCTGCGCGTGTTTCATACCCTCAAGTACCGCGCCGAAACAGCCGCAGAGGCGGATGAGGCGGTCGAGCTGATTCGGTCGCAGACGCCCTTCTCGGTCGATGACCGGATCGGCCTGCTCGGCCTGGGCGAACACGTCTACGGCCCGATGCATGACTCGTCCAACACGGTGGAGTCGTACCCGGACGAGATCTGGGACGAGTACATGAAACTCGCCACCGTCGCCGCGCAAGGCGGCTGGCACATTCACGAGCATGTGATGGCCGAGCGGACGACCATCGACTTTCTGGATCGACTTGAAGCCCTCAACGAGACCGTGCCGATAACCGATCTTCGCTGGACGCTGGCTCACGTACTCACGGTGACGGAGGAAACCATTCAACGCGCCAGGGAGCTGGGCCTGACGGCTGCCGTCCACGGCCAGGCGGTACACCAGGCGCGCCCGATTATTCCTCGAGGCGACGCAACACGCCCGCCGATTCCGCCGATGGCGGCCTTCGAAGACAGCGGCATGGTCTGGGGCCTCGGTACGGACACGGGCGTCGTCTCCCATTACCAGCCGTTCGTGACGCTGATGTGGGCCGCAACCGGCCTCGGCATCGACGGAACACAGATACACCCGGACCCGGTAGGTCGGGAAGCCGCGCTCGTGGCGCATACGCGCTCGAACGCATACCTGCTGTTCAAGGAGGACGACCTGGGCACCCTTGAAGCCGGAAAGCTTGCGGATCTGGTTGTGCTTGACCGCGACTACCTGACCGTTCCCGCACATGAAATCAAGGACATCGAACCCGTCATGACCATGGTCGGTGGCGAAATCGTATATAACGGTATCTAATGCCACATCAGCCAGATTGCTATACACTGCCACCGGACCTGCCTGAATCGGCCAAGATCAGCAAAACACGCGGGATGCGGTCCTTACCCGCAACATCCTGAATTGGAGAAGATAAATGAAGAACCAGCCTCAATGTGGATTTGCGAATTTATCTGCTACCGGCTTGCTATGCGCCGCTTTGGCATGCCCATTACCGACGATTGCGCAGACCACAGATGAAGACGGGGAGTTTGTGGCACTGGAGGAAGTCGTCGTCACAGGCCGCAAGCGTGAAGAGTCCTTGCAGGAAGTTCCGGTTGCGGTCGCGGTGCTGGGAGAGAGCCTGCTTGCCGAGCAAAATGTAATCAGACAGGGTGACCTGGCCGAATTGGTGCCAGGGTATCACTACAACCAGGGTGTCGGCCTGAGTGAAGACCGCACCGCAGCCTTGCCCAGTATTCGGGGAATTGGTTCGACGGAGCTTGCCACGAACAGGGCCAAGGTGGCCTCCTTCGTGGACGGCATGCCGATTTTGGGCTCCATTGGTGCCATCAATATCGGTGGCGCGACGCGGGTAGAGGTATACAGTGGTCCGCAAAGCGCGGCCTTCGGTCGTTCCACATTCGCCGGCGCGATTAACTACATCACCGCGGATCCCGGCGACACGCTTGAAGGAGATGTCGGGCTCAATTGGAGCAGCCATGGAACACGGATCGTAAATGGCAGCCTGGGAGGGCCCATAACAGGTAACCTGGGTTTTCTGATAGGCGCAAGCATCGAGGATTCGTCTTCTCCGGATACTGACCTGTACTCCTATACCGACGGCGTGGAGGCGTTGGCTGAAACGGGTGAGAATCTTTCCGCTCGTTTCGTCTTCGAGCCAAACGATCAGTTTCGAGCCAAGTTGACCTTTGCCCGCGACACGACAGACGACGGCCCCCGGGCTGATTTCTATGCGTCGGCGGAGTCGTCTTATGACTGTTACACCAGGAATAACCCGTTTAACGAGCGAAGAAATCCCGGACCACCGAATAACATCGCTTTCGATGGGGTGTTCGAGTGTGAACTTGAAGTGCATCCTGAAACCGTTCTGGAGCAGCTGAACGACATTCCGCGTTACCTCGAAAACAACCCGGATGAGCTGGCTGCCGTTGTAGCGAACCTGAAGGCCCAGGGCGCAATGGACGGGCACTTGGGATTGACAGTGGAAGAACAGGCTCTGATCGTCTATGACGGCTACTCCGTTCGACATGGTGATTCGGGTTCCGAGAGCGTGCGGGATCGCGTTACTGCCCAGTTCGACTACCTGCTAGACAATGGAAGCGCCTTGCAGTTTTCGGTCATGAACAGCGCCGAAGACCTTGGTCGCCGCTATTCTCGAATTGCTGAACAGGAGCTGCAGACATTCCGATGGAATCCTGCCGCGGGCATATATGACAACTATGCTCCCATGAATGGCAGGAGAGTCGCCTTTGCCGACCCGACAACCATTGACGAAAACTATGCCGAGGTTCGTTGGGCTTCCCCGGGCGAAGATCGACTGCGTTATGTATTCGGGGCTTCCTACTATGACTATGAATACATTCTCAACAGCTACAGGAACGCAGGATTCGCAAACATCGCATCGGGTACCGCTGAAGAATTCGAAGCGCTGACCGGAATCCCGGTCGAAGTCACGACAATTCAGTCTGAAGTGACCACTAACACGGCGCTATTCTTCAATGCGTCCTATGATTTTTCCGACACCGTGACGGGTTCTCTGGAAGGACGCTACGCCACTGATGATGTGGGCGCGGTATTGCCCCTGGTCGGCCTTGAAGAATCCGTGGTCACCAACAGTTTTACGCCTCGTATTGCTCTGAACTGGACTCCGAACGAAAACACAACCTATTACGTGCAATATTCTGTTGGCGTGAACCCCGCCGGAATCAACGCCGACATGATAGATCCACTGGTTCAGGCGACGCTGGACAACGGTATTCCCATCGACCTGGATCCGACAGATGGCGATCCTTCGACAACCAACATCATCAGTGTCAACTATGATTCTTCGAGGTATTTGTCCTTTGACGAAGAGGAGCTGACAAACTATGAGTTTGGCTTCAAGGGTGATGCACTCGATGGCAGATTGACTTATGCAGGTGCCGTTTACTTCATGAAGTGGGACAACGCGCTGCAGAACATTAACATCGATTGGGACTATCCCTATGCAGATGATGATCTGGCGGGCACCCTGGTTCTGCAGGATGATGGCATAACTCCGGTTGTTCCCAACGTCTACTACGTACCGGAAACCGATTTTACTTCCGCCGGCGTGTTCACCAACACGGGTGAGTCCGACACGGTCGGCCTTGAGCTGCAGACCAGTTACCAGGTAAACAACAATTGGAGTCTCAGCGGCAACGTCAGCCTCATGCAAAGAGAGTTTACCGAGTACTGTTCCGAGGACGACTATCTCGGCTATCCCAACGAAAGGGGTGTATATGCCGGCCTGGAACTTGGCAGTAGCGAAGCCGGCAACCCCTGTTGGGTGCTGAATGGCCTGGAGGTGGCCAACCAGCCATCACTGCAAATGACGGTGATCCCCAGATACCGGACAACTTTCGACAATGGCCTCCGATTCACAGCATCGGCCCGCATACGGCATGTGGGTCAATACTACAGGGAGTTCACAAACACGACGGAAGCCGCGGCGGTGACCAGAGTTGGCCTGAATTTCAGTCTTGCGAGGGACGCTTGGTCGGCCATCCTGTACGTCGATAATCTGCTCGATGTTCGCACCATGATTCCCAGGGGCGCCACCAGTCTGAACAGGTTCAACCAGTTGAATGCACCTGCTGTGATTCCTGCGGAATACCAGTTCGCCTTCCAGGGTGGTCCGTGGGCGTCCTTCAGGTTCAGTCCGAATGAAGGTCGCAGCTTCGGCTTTCGTATGAGTTACGATTTCGGGATTGGACGGGAGTAATGATCGTGCATGGATCGGACCGCCGTAGATTTCTGACTGGCAGTGCAGCGCTGGCCGCAACGAGCACACTGCCCTCCGGTGCTTTTGCGCAAGGCTTGCAGGGCTCCATGATGACCCGTCAAATCCCGGGTACGGACGAAGTCTTGCCAGTAATCGGATTGGGAGCGCCGGACATCTTCATCGACATCCCACCGGAAGGCCGGGAGCTTCCGATCGCCGTTCTCCAGGCCATGATCGACCAGGGTGGCCGACTTTTGGACACCCCCGCCTTCTTCCGCCCAAACGTCCCCATTCTGGGCGAGATCCTGACGGAGATGGACCTGCAGGAAGAGATGTTCCTTACCACGAAGATCACCGTAAACGGCAAGCAGGCCGGGATCGACCACCTGGAAAGGGCAGTGGCGAACCTGAACAAGCACCCTATGGACCTGCTGCTGATTCACAACATGCGGACCATGGATGAACACTGGCCTACGCTGAGAGAGTGGAAGGAATCGGGCAGAACCCGCTACATCGGCGTCAGCCTGACCAGGAATAGCGACTACGTGGGCCTGGAACAATTCATGCGGGTAGAGCGGCCGGATTTCATCATGACCGGATATTCCATTCATCATCCTCTGGCGGAGGAAAGCGCACTGCCGCTGGCCGCGGACCTGGGAATCGCCGTGCTGATTGTCGAGGCATTCAAGGCTACGGAAGACGGAGGCATATTCCCCATCGTGGCCGGCCAGCCGTTACCGGAATGGGCGGCCGAACACGATATCGAGAGTTGGGCCCAGTATTCGCTGAAGTGGATCCTGTCCAACCCTGCCGTCACCGGCATTGTGACCGAGACCCGTCAGGTGCGACACGTGATCGACAACATGCGCGCAGGCTTCGGCCGGCTTCCCGATGAGGCCACCCGCCAGCGGATGAGAGAGCATCTCCTGTCGCTATAGGTCAACCGCTATAGGACAACCGACGGTTTCCTGACTCAAGTTCCGCCCTTCACAACCCACTGTTTGAGTGCGGCATCCGTTGAGGCACAGGGAGCAAGCACAAGATCGCGGGCCATGTAGGGCCCGGCGACCCTGCTCTCGCCACCGGCCGCGATGCACAGGCTGTGATCGCTCTCCGGCGTGAACTCGAGTGTTTCAGGGTCATGGATGAATGACTGTGCCGCAGCCTCGGGGGAGCAATCCAGCAGGTCAAAGGCGACTCCGGCGGAAGTCGACTCGTTGAGGGTGGCGCACTTGCCGGGAAATTCCACCGACATGATCCGGCGCGTTTCGCCGTCGTAGGCAAATTGCACGTCGCCACCCTGGGGTTTGCAGGAATGCACTTGCAACTGCTCGGACCAGCCTCTTCCAAGCGTGTCGATGCACCACCCCAACTCATCCTGCTCGTCGATATTGTCGGCAAGGTAAATGACCGGCCCCGGCGTTTGCAGCTCCGGAGGTGCCGCGCCGACCGACATGGCGACCGGAAGTAGGAGCACGAATACATGCTTGACGATCATTCGCCCTCCTCCGTGTTGTATTCCTCCTGCGTTCGCGCATACCACTCCTGATACGCCGCCAGCGTGTCAGAGCATTGTTGCAGCGTCAGCGTCTTGATCTGGTGCGGAGAAGTGCCACCCATACCGAAGGTGGTTTCGTTGCCTGCCGTCAGGCACATGCCCGGGGCGCTCTTCGGGCTGATTCCGCCGTCCGCCGAGAAGTCGAATTGCTGCAGTTCGCTTCCGTCGCAGGCGGACAGCGCCACCTCCGCACCGGCTTGCGTACCTTCCATGGTCGCGCACACGTCGAAGGCGATGACCTTGAACTCGCCGGTGGCCATCAGTTCCGGATCAAACGCCTGATCCGGGCCCAAATCTCCGCGATAGCTATAGCAGGTATGCGCCTGCAATCCCTGGGAGGGGTCGATATTCTGGCCGCCGCCCCTGATGTCCAGACAATAGCCGTTGAGGTCGCCGTCCAGACGATCCTTGAGTGTCACTTCAACGTCGGCGGAAAGCGCCACCGCGGCCACCAGAAAGCCAGCCCCCAAGGTTACGCGTAAAAAGTGTGTGTGGTTCATTTGCCTTTCCTTGTTCAGTTTGTGTATCAGCAATCCCCAACCATGGTAACAGACCGCCCATGACCGAACACTTGATTCGGCCGCTGGATGTGACCGCTGGATTCGGCCGCTGGATGTGACCGACAACTCCCCAGTTCGTTGTCTGATCGTATAGTCTATGGCAGCAACGGCAGAAGGATATGCAAGCAAGCATGAATAAACCCAGTCTGACACTTGTTACCATTGTGCTTTGGATGATCCTGACAGCGGTTGGGCATGGCGAGGAGATCAGGGTCACCCTTCTCGGCACGGGTGACCCAAGACCCGTCATGGACAACTTCGGCCCGAGCATCCTCGTCGAGGCGGCCGACCAGACATTGATTTTCGACGCCGGTCGGGGCGCGCTTCAGCGACTGACACAGCTCGGTATCACATTCGACCAGATCGATGGGGTGTTCTTCACCCACCTGCATTCGGACCACATCGTCGGTTTTCCCGACTTGTGGTTGACCGGCTGGCTGGTTTCAAGGAGAGAGCGTCCATTGCGGGTCTTCGGTCCGCAGGGTACAAGGGAAATGCTCGAAAATCTCACCCGGGCGTTCAGCTTCGACATCGCAATCCGGATTGCGGACGACGGTGTGGCGGAAAGTGGGAGCACCTTCGAAATATTCGAGGTTGAGGACGGTTACGAATGGAGCAATGCGGGCGTCTCCGTGCGGGCATTCGCCGTCGATCATCGACCGGTCGAACCGGCGTTCGGTTTCAGAATCGATTTCGCCGGTCGTTCCGTCGCCCTGTCCGGCGACACCCGCTACTCGGAGAACCTGGTTGAACACGCCACCGGCGTGGACTTGATCATTCACGAAGTAGTCGGAATGACGGACGAGTTCATGGCAGCAAGACCAGGCAGTGAACGGGTCTATGAGCACCACACCAATGCCCGCGAAGCTGGGGAAGTATTCTCGCGGGTCCAACCCCGGTTGGCAGCCTACTCCCACCTCGCCCTGTATGAGGACTACGATTCGGAAAGATTGATACTGGACACAAGCGAAACCTACGATGGTCGGGTTATCGTCGGTCAGGATCTGATGCGGTTCGTGGTGGGGGAAAGCGTCGAGGTTGTAGAACCCGAGTCTCCCTCAATTTTTGGAGTGATGCCGACCAGAGGCAATTCTTTGCCCTGACCACCACGCTGATCTCGCTTCGCGGCAACGCCCACCTGCGGGGGACCCAGGGGACAGGCTGACCGTCAGTCCGCCGGCGTCGGCACTTCGCAGTTGTACGCCATGATCTCGTGCCCAGGCACCCAGGTCCAGGCGCCCTGCATTACCACCGGTTCGGTGAAATTGACCGGATCCGCTATCCGCGCTTCCCAGTCGAGACGGACACCGTCCTCGCTCATGGTGAAGCGTTCTTCAATCACCGCGTCCTCGCTCTGCGGCGTGCCCAGGTCATCCACGTAACGCCAGTCCATGTCCGTGGTCTCCACTACCAGGGTACGTTCTTCCCAACGTCCCACCGAATGACCCATGCGAGGTTGCGCAGGATCGCCCTCGCCTTCCATGTGGATCGTGCGCAGCCCGTCCCACTCTTCCAGTCGCAGATCGATGAAATTGCCGTGATTGACGAATTCGATGGGATACGGATTGTCCATTGCCGTGGGCATCCCTGGCGGAATGCACTGCAAGGCCGGGTCGTCCTCGGGATTCCAACTGTCCAGCGCCGCCCGACCCACCTCGGTCAGAGGATAGACGGTGCCACCCGCGCCGGTGTCGGGCCGCTCAAGCGGCAACCAGACCCGGAAGATGTCCGCGCGCAGCGCGGCATCGGTGTTGCGTGCTTCGTTGAATGCGCTCTCCGTCAGGCCGTAACGTTGAACAACCCCTGCCTGCAGAGGCAACTCCTCGCCATTCGGCATAATGATCGACCCCGCGAACATGGCCCTGAGTCCGTCGCGGCCCATGCGCCCGTAGACGCTCACGCGGTCGCCCACGGACACCATGTCGCGACGGACCCCGATGCGCTTGATCGTGTTGACGGCGCCGAACTCGACTTCCCATTCCTCTTCCTCGCCATTCTCGGCGACATGACGGATTACGAACCGCACATGGGGGTTGCGCCAGAAGATGTCGGTGATCTCTCCCTCGATTTCGCCGAAAGCGTCCGGCGCATATCTTCCGGTGGCGGCATGGTGCGCCGACACTGTGGACCCGAATAAGAAAAATACTATTAAAAATAAATATTTACGAATCATTATCAGTGAATTACCAGATGAAAAATACAACAATCAAAACCTGAATGCATGACGGTATTGTACCGAGAAGTCCGCCAACGAAGAGTGGAATTGGTTATCAAGGTCCGGATCTTCCAGATTGTGATTGAGGACGACAAACAACTCCCGTCCGGATTCGGGTATCCAGTGTATCCTGCTGTTGATGCCGGCAACCTCCGTGTCATTGCTGTATTGCAGCAGATTGACCCAGGAGAGTCTCGAGGAATAAATGTAATCGACCCCGAACCGAACCAACCGGCGAACGAAATCCCCCTGGGGGAGTTCGATGTCATTATGCTCGTAGGCGACCAGCGTCCTGAACTGCGGGATGGGCGTCCACTCCATTTGCGCGTTGACGGTCTTGCGGTTGCCATCGTAAAACCCACCCGCTCCCGCACGGATAACCGACACCAGACGACGGTGCGGACTTGTGTTCAAGGTGATTCCGTAGAGACCGAAGCCATATTCTCCTTCCGGAATGAAGATGCCGCGGGAAACCTCGAACGGTCGAACCAGGCCCTCTCTTTCGCGCTGGGCCATGAAGGCCAGGGTATCGCCGGTCTGGTTCTCGATCACCATCCGCAGTCTTCTCACCTCGCTCTGCAGTCCACCCGCCAAACGTTCGATCCTCTGGACCGTCGCGCCTCCATAGACGGACCGGACATAGCGACCGATCGGATGGTGCGTATAACCGAATTCACCCGTCTGGTCGCGAATATCGCCTCGATTCAGATACCCGAGTGCGGGATTGAAGTTTCGCTCGATCATCTTGATCCCCAAGCCGCCCCGGAATCCGGCGTTGTTCGGCATCCAGAAGCGGGCGCCCCAGGCACCGTCGTCGCCATCCAGACCTTCCGTCTCGCTCTGCTGGTACCACACTTCGGACTCGATCGTCCTGCCGTTGGGCAGGCGCGTGTTCTGATATCGGAAATCGACGCCCGCGAGGCTGTTATCGGAATTCAACCGTGGGTCTCCGTCGGTGACGATGAAACCCAGCGCGGATTCCTGCAGCACGTTGGCCGCAACCCGGCCGACGAACAGGTTCTTGCCTTCGACACCCTCGAACGCATCCTGCTGGATCGCCAATGCCCCCACATTCCAGCGGCCCAGCCGACCGCTGAGCTTGCCGCCGGCCTCCAGATCCACCGGCTGCCCCCGGGCGCTCAAGCCGATGGTGCGCGAGAAGAACGGTCGGGCGTTCTCGGCCAGGGGACGCTCAAAGGGCGATCCCTGCTCCCGCTGACTGATGCGGCCGAATTCGAAAATGTCGGCATCCTGCAGGAAGAAATCCCTCCGCTCGGGAAAGAACAAGCCAAAGCGCGTCAGATTGACCTGCCTATCATCCACTTCGGTGGCCGAGAAATCGGTATTCAATGTCAGTGACGCGTTCAGCGCGGGCGTGACCTTGTAGAACAGGTCCAGCGAAGGCTCGAACTCCGTGTCCTCCACGCCGGACGCAAAACGGCGTCGGTTGTTAGCGGTCAAGGACGGTACGATATCGAGACCGACACCCTGGTCGAGTCCGACCAGTCCCGTGATTTCACCGGAAATTCCGGGGTTCTGGGTGCGGTTCCGGGATACCCAGCCCACGGTCTCGTTGTTGCGGGCGATTCTGCGATTGAAGTTGATGCCCCAGGTGTCATTGTCCGGACGAAATGAAACGGTCTTGAAGGGGATACGCGTCTCGGCGATCCAGCCCTGGTCATTTCGAGTGGCCGCTGCCTGCCAGATCCCGTTCCATTCCCACTGCATCTGGTCGCCGCCCCTGAAGAGTCCCTCTTCCCAGACTCCGTTGGGATTGACCTGAAAGCGGTAGCCGCTGCGCTTGTCGTTGAATGGATCCAGAATGATGTTGAACTGGTCGTCAAGCCAGGACATGCCGCCTTGGCGCAGAACCTTGGCCACAACCCGATCCGGCTGGTCGTCGTACATGCGCGCGGCCAGATAGAGCGCATCGTCGTCGTAGAGAACCAGAAACTCCGTTTGCTGTGACGGCTCGGAGTACTCGACCGGGAGAATCTGGTGAAGGTCCGTGATGACGGTCGCGCCGTTCCAGGCCTCCTCGGCCAGATGCCCGTCGATCGTGATGGGGTCGTCGGTGCGGGCAGCCTCGGCGATTTTCATTCCTCCCGAAGTTGCGGGAGTCTGGGGGAGCGCCGATGGGGAAACCAGCGCCAGGCATAACGAGGCAAGCAAGAGCGGCAGGGTGCCATTGGTGTGCCCCGAGTCTGCCGTTCTCCTGGCCGTGCGGGTCATCATCCGGCGACCCGTACCAAGCCGCTATCGCAGGTGCGCGCTCCGATAATGACCCGGCAACAGGTCATCACCGAAATCGCCGCGCCTGCTTCGCCACACGGTATGGACATGATTGGCATCGTCCTGAACATTATCGTATTCGAACACGAAATCGGCACCCTGCAAGCGGTAGTAGTGCGGCTGGCGCCGCTGCGTGCTTCCCATCCAGGCGAAACTCAGGCCGTCCACGTCGATGGTCCTCAGGTACGCCTCCGAGATTTCGGGTCGATACGTAGTCACCACTTCTTCCAGAAGCCGCTGCACCACCTGACGCTGTTCCGGACCAAGATCCGCAACCGCGATTCCCTCGGGCTGAAGGGTCTGCTTCCAGGCGTCCCAGTCGTCACGCGGGCGACCGAGATTGGTCGCGAATATCTCTCGGGGCGGCTGGTCGGAGAGGATCGCGACTTCCTGCTGCGAGCGGCTCATGCTCATAATCAGCCCGCGGCCCAGATCCTCCACCGCCGCATGGGGTCGAAACCCGGCCATGGGCCCCTGGGGCACCTCGGCCGGGTCCGCCCCGAAAAAAGTGGGCGTGACTCGCACGCTACCGGGGGCAACGGACACGTTCAGAGAAACGTGGTGCCCTTCGAATCGCCACGCCCAGGGTTCTTCCATGGACGGTGTCCCAAAGAATACAAGCCAGTACTTTTCGTTGCCCCTCGGCAGTCCGATATCCTCCCATAGGCTCAGGATCTCTTCGGTCTGCATCACGTGGACCGTTTTCAGATAACCGACGTTGCTCAGCGATGCCCGCAGGAAATCGTGCACCAGCATGCGCTGCTCGGCGGTCATGAATTCCAACGTCAGTCCGACCCGGAACCGGGGCCAATACACCCAGTCACGCCTGGCATCGTCGTCCGCGGGTAGGCTGAGCAGCGCTTCCCGCGAGTATCCCACCAGTCGCTCGACCCGATTGGTCCCCGCGTCCGCATCGCCCTGTTGCGGCACGCCGTCACGCGCGCTTTCCACAATGGCCCGGGCCGCCCGAACCATCTCCTCTGTCACGCGAATGTCAATTTCGTCCAGCGGACCGGCAACCGGATCGCCTTCTTGCCCAAAAGCCGCCCACGATACGAGCATCAGCGCGCTCAACGACCAAATTGTCTTGAATGTCATAACGCCTCCAGACCGTCATAGGCGATGCGCCCGCCCACCATGGTAAGCACCGGCTCGATGTCGAAAATCTCGTCCTCCGGGATGGACAGGTAGTCTCTATCCAACACCACGAGATCCGCAAACTTGCCCGCCTCCAGCGTACCCAGATCATCTTCCTTGAACAGGATATGGGCGTTGGCGCGGGTGTGCGCGATGAGCGCCTCCTCGCGGCTGACGGTCTGGTCGAGGACCGTATTGCCGGAAACGTTCTTGCCCGTTACGGCCCAACCCAACGTGATGAACGGCTGGTAGTGCGCCACGATGGTCGCATCCGTGCCGAGCCCCCAGACGATTCCGCTGTCCTGGATGTCGCGCAGCGGCACCCTTGCCTCGGCGAGGGAGGCGACACTGTGCACGGCGATCGTCATTCCCAACGCCCTGGCCCTGGCAATGCTCTCGGGCGACAACGTGAATACGTGGATGAACGTCCAGCGCAGCGGCGCCAGAGGAATCGTTTCGTTCAACACCTCGTACCTGTCCAGCAGGCTCCGAACGGTCACGTCCTGCATGGTGTGCTCGTGCACCTGGAATCCGCGCTCGGCCGCAGCGGTGGCGATCTTCATGAATTCGTCGATGATTTCGTCGGAATAACGTTCCGTGGTGCCCGGGTTGTCGAACATCGGCAGATAGATGTGTTCACCCAACCCGAGCAGTCCCAGGTAATCGCCGTTGTCCGGGGCGCTGTCTCGCACCAGGGCGACCGCCGCGTCGGCCCCCTGGGGGTCGTACGCCTCGTACTTGAGCGTGTGCCAGACCCGCAGCGGCAAGGGGGCGCCGACCGCGGACATTCGTTCCAGCAGGGAGATATCCCCTTCCGGCGGCCGTCCCACGTCGTAGACGCTGGTCAGGCCGACGCGATTAAGCTCCTGGATGAAGTCGAACAGATTTCGTTCCAGTTGTTCCTGCGAAACGGACGGCATCTGTTCATTGAGCAGTCCATAGGGAGGCTGGCCTGAAATCAGCGGCGGCCCCCGATGGTACGCGCCCTCGTCCGGGGATACCCCGACCGCTTCCAGCGCCAGGCTGTTGGCGTAGACCGATTGATAGGTGATCTGCAGGAACAGCGGATTCTCAGGGGCGGCCGTATCAAGTTCTTCCAACGTAAATCCGCCCGGTCCGTCGACAAACTGGTTCTCCCGCCAGCCACCCTGAACCATCAGCCACGCCCCGGGTTCCATGGACGCCGCCTTGGCGGCGATGATGTCCAGCGCCCGCTGCCTTGAATTCACCCCGTCGATTCGCGCCTGCAGGTTCCAGCGTTGCACGGCGCGTATGAAATGCATGTGGTTGTCGATGAGGCCCGGGATGACGGTTCTGCCCTCCAGGTCGATCACCCGGGTATCGGGCCCGATCCTGGCGTCGATTTCTGCGTTGCTGCCCACCGAGACGATACGATCACCCTGGATGGCCAGCGCCTCGGCGATGGAAAAGTCGTCATCGACGGTCAAGATCTTGCCGTTGCGAAGCGCCTGTTCGGCGTAGTCCGGCTCATCCGTCTGGCACGCCGTGAGCATCACCGCTGTCGAAGTCACGAGGGCCCAGAAGCCAGATGCGGCAAATTGCCTATTCCTTATAAAGCACATTACATTAAAAATACATCTAAATGTTATAAAAGAAGTTTTTTCGTTTTCATGATCTAGCGCTAGTCGAAATCCAGTTCCGGAATCTCCTCCAATGGCGGGGGCTCCGGAATGGAGCGCACGAATACATAAATCTGACGGAGCCGCTCCTCGCTCAGCACACCGGGCGAATAGGCCGGCATCAGATTGGTATGCCGGACCAGTCGGGCGAACGCCTCGTAGGTGTGGAACGTCGGCGCAATACGCACGCCCGCCACGCCGCCCTGCCCTTCATACCCGTGACACTGCCAGCACTGGTGGCTCTCATAGAGTGCCCGGCCTGCCCTTACGGTTTCTTCCAGGTCCTGTGAATTGGCGGCTACGGGCCCAATCGCCCACATCAGCAGGATTGAAACGCCGAGCGAACATGGTCGCGTGATTTGGTCAGCCACGCTCATCTGGGCTGGCAGCGCACATCGACGAAGGCCGGCTCTCCGGCGTCGACCACCTCCACGGCGCGGGCCAAGACCGGGACCAGATCGCCCGGATCGGTGATCGGACCTTCCGACCAGACGCCCATGGCGCCGGCAATGGCGGAGAGGTCGATATCGGGGTTGCGCAACTCGTTGCCCACCCGTGCACTGCCGTCGATGCCACGCTGACGCCGCGCGGCCATGCGCTGCAGATGCATGAACTCCTGGTGATAGCCCTGGTTGTTGTGGGTCACCGTCAACAGTGGAATTCCATGGTACGCCGCAGTCCAGAAGGCGCCCGGCGTATACATCATGTCGCCGTCCCGCTGGACATTCACCGCAAGACGGCCCTCTGCGCGATGCGCCAGCGCCGCGCCGACGGCCGCGGGCGCCCCGTACCCAAGGCCCGCGCCGCCCGATCGCCCGATGTACTGATAGTGCCTCTCGATCGGCCATAACCTACGGGCCCAGCGGCTTTGCATGTTGTCATCGGAAACCAGCGCCCAATCCCGGTCCCTGACCGCGTTCCACAGCTCCGCATAGAGCCGCGACGTACTGACCGGGCTGGCGTTCCAACCGTAGCGGGCTTCGTTCAATGCCTGTTCACGGGCGGCAAAATGGGCCTCCCGCCAGCGGGACTCCCGCTCCGCGTTGGATACGCGCCGTGCCCGCAGCATGCCCGAGAGCACCGCGTCGGTCAGCACGGGCAATGTCGTCTGCGCGTCCCCGGCGATGGAAAGTTCCGCCGGATAGAAGCGCTGGAAGTCCTGATAGTTGGACCTGGTGAAAAGGTCGTTGGATCCGATGCTGATCACGCGGGCATCGGGTCGCGCCGTACGCACGCTGTCGCGGCGCACACGGTCCCGCACGGTATTGATCACGCCCCAGGTATCGAAAAGCTCAAGGCCCAACACCACGTCGGCCTGGGCGATTACGCCGGCACCCTGCGACAGGTAATGCGTGTTCGGGAAGTTCATGCGTCCGAACTGGTTCACGACCGGAGCCTGCAACGCTTCAGCGAGGGCGATGAGACGTTCCACGCCTTCCTGATCGTGAGCCATCAGGTCAGCCACGATGACGGGCGAATCCGCGTCCAGCAACCAGCGAGCCGCCTCCGCGACGGCCGCCTCGTCTCCGCTGGGCGGCTGATTCGGGGCAATGTTGAGCATGCCGGGCGGCTGCTCCCCGACTTCGGCCTCCTGCAGGTGTCCATCAACGACGACCGCCACCGGCCCCATGGGTGGCGTCATCGCAATCCTGTAGCCGCGGGCCATGGACTCCGCGAAATGCTGCAGGGAAAGCGGCATGCCATCCCACTTGATGTAGTCGCGCACCACTCGCACGCAGTCCTGCGCCGAGTGCGACCATTCCACGCCCGGTCGGCGCTCCGTTGCGTCCAGGTGGTTGCCCGCCAGCAGGATCATCGGCGCCCGGTCACACCAGGCGTTGTATACCGCCATGGCGGCGTGTTGCAGCCCCACGGTTCCGTGGCACAGCACACCCATAGGACTCCCGGAAACCTTGTAATAGCCATGGGCCATGGCGACCGCATGCTCCTCGTGCAGGCATGTCAGGAGTTCGGGGGCCTGGTTGCCGCCATAATTGACGATGGATTCGTGTATGCCCCGGAAACTGGAACCCGGGTTGGTGGTGATGTAGTCAAGCCCCAGACGCTTGATGAAATCCACCATGAAGTCGGAACCGGGATTCGTGACAAAATACTCGCGCGCCTCCGCGGCGCTATAGGCGGGCGGCACTTCCGATTCCATCGCCTCCTGGGCGGCGGTGGGCGGCAATGCGCCTGGCGGAGGTCCGTTGCCGGCAACCTGCTGCGCCGCGGTCTTGCCGGGCGTTGCGGCCGAGGCGGCGGCCAGTCCGGCGACCGTCGCGGTCGACAGGAATTCCCTGCGGTTGACGCCCGCGGACTCACCTTGCGCGGATCTGGTTGGACGGGATGTTTCGTCAGGCATCGGGTTTCCTCCCGGACATGGCGCGCCGCAACCTTCCCGGGCAATGGATCATGTGTCCAAGCATAGACCCTGACGGGCGTCAATACTACTGCGCCCCCTTGCCCCGGCCCCGTTTGTTGCCTGCGGGCATTTCGTCACGGCCCCTGCAGCCCTGGGAATCCGTTTGATCACGCACCACCCGTGACATACCATTGGGAACAGACACCCGCCGCGAGTACACGAAAAACATGAAATACATCGTTGACGGAATCTGTCGAAAACACGCAGGGATGTTGATTCGAACAGGCATTCTTCTTGGCATTGCCGGATGTCCGATCAAGGGCCTCGCGCACCATGCGGTTGCGGGCAACTACGACACATCCACGCTCATTGAATTGGAAGGCGAAGTCACAGACATCTTGTGGCGCAATCCTCACGTACAGGCATCCATGCGGGTGGTGGACGAAAACGGTAATGAGAATGTATGGGAAATGGCCACCACCGCATTGAGCAACATGCGACGCTGGCAGATCGATCCATCTTTCATGGTTGTGGGCGACACAATTCGCGTCGCCGGACATCCGGCCCACCGTGTGACGAACGGCCTCTACTTCACGAACCTGCTTACCGACGACGGCCAGGAAGTGCTGCTGGGGGCCAATGTCGAGCGACGCTGGACCGACCGGACCATCGAAATGTCAGCCAGCCGGCGCAGATCGGTCGGCTTTACCACGGCACCGGAGCTGGGCCTGTTTCGAATATGGAGCACTCCGGACAACATTCCCATGCTCTTGCCTCGGGGTCTGGGCCGAACGGCGGCCGGCCGCTCCAACCTGACCGATGCGGCGCTGAATGCGGTGGACGCATTCGAGTGGACGCGCGACAACCCGCTGCGAAACTGTGCGCCAAAGGGTATGCCAATGATCATGGAGGCACCCTACCCGTTCGAATTCGTTCAGGATGGGGAAAACATCCTCTGGCACAACGAAGAATTCGATACGGTCCGCACAATTCACATGGCGCCAGACGCCTCGGCCACGGGGCAGCCTGATTCACTCCTCGGGTATTCGATCGGGCGATGGGTCGACGAACGTACGCTTGCCGTCACGACGACCCACATGAACTGGGGTCATTTCGACGGTCAGGGCATTCCGATGAGTACGGCGGCAACACTGGAGGAGCGCTTCACCGTGAGTGAACAGGGTGATCGGCTGGACTACTCCATGACCTTGACAGACCCGGAGTACCTGATCGAACCCCTCACGTTCGGCAAGCACTGGGTCTGGTACCCCGACGCGGTGGTCGGAGACTACGACTGCACGCCAGAAGCCGAGGACTGAACGCCACGGAGTTGTCGCCCTGGCGTGTGGAGCCGAACTCGTCAGAAAATGAATCTCCCAACGCGACAGCAACTGCCGACTCCGGTCCGAACCTCCGCTTCCGCAAGGAATGATTACGAATGAATTGGTTGCGCAGGCGCAAACCTCACGGAGTTTCCATCACCCGGCTTCGCCCTGGTACTCCAGCACCTCCCGCTCGAAATCTTCGAAGTTGACATTGTCCATGCAGACGAATTCCTCGATGTCCCAGTCGACGCGGCGATAGTGCCGTTGCCCGGACCAGGGCTCCGTGAAGGCGACCGGATCCTCCACCGTGATGTCGATGCGCAGCCTGTCGTCGCCGACGCGCCGGATGCGCTCGACCACGCGCATTTTTTCGCTGTGCGGGACGCCGCGGCGGTCCACCCAGGTCTTGTCGTTGAAGTTGACGGTCTCAACCACCAGGGTATCCCCCTCCCAGTAGCCGGTTGAATCGCCCATGTACATGGGCGCCAGATCGGTGCGATGGTCGCGGCCGTCGGTATAGATCGCACGCACGACATGGTCGTATTCGAAGACCATCATCACCCTGCCGGGTGTCTGAATGATTTCCATCGGGAACGGGTGCATGTAGATGCGCGGCGTCCCGGGCGGGAAGCATGCGTACACGGGGTCGTTGGTCTCCAGCACCGGCACACTGCGCGGGCCGAAGGTGGGTCTGGACACCTCGAAGCGCTCAAGGGCCCACTCGGTCATCGGCGGCAGGTCTCCGGTTAGTGCCCAGTTCTGGAATGCGCGGGTGTCGGGCTCCGGGTCGTTGGTCCACACGCCGGACAGGTCATCACCGTGCCCGATGACCTGTGACCAGGAGGGACAGGAAACCGCGGCAAGGATCGCGCTGATCACCACACAAAAGCGCTTGGACATGGCAAAACACTCCTGACTTAAATTATTTGCCCGCCATTCGGCAAAATGCCCGACAACGGCCGACCCATCAATGCAAACCCTCCCGACCGTCCATGACGTCCAGTCCGGAGATTCCGGCAAAATCCCTGACATTGCGCGAAATGAGGGTTGCGCCTCGCGCGACGGCCGTCACGCCGATCGCCACGTCGGCGGAGCGTCGACGCGGTGACCCAAGCCGACGAAATACTTCCGCCGCCTCTACGGCAATGTGCTCCGAGAAGGGAATAATGCCATCCTGCATAAAGAAAGAACGCGCTCTCACCACCTGGTCCGGCGTTCGAGGTCCTCGCGTGAACTCGTACCATGCGACCGCACTCAGTTCGATGACCTCATCGGAAGTTGCAAGTTCAAGAAGCTTCCGTCGCTCCGGTCCCGCTTCGGCCAAGGCGTAGACGAGAAAATCCGTGTCCAGATGGATTGGCATTCAGAATCCCTCGTCCTGTTGCTTGAGTCTACGGATTTCTTCATCGGCATCATGCCCTTGGAACAAGTCGAATAGTTCCTCAAGGATTTGCATCCTCACCGTGCGCTGTTCCCGAGAGATTCCGAGAACAACATTCCGGTGACCCAAAACCGCGCGGCGGATCGCTTCAGAAACGGAACAACCGTATCGGCTGGCGAGCTCCCGAGCCGCCGTTCGCACGTCATCATCTAGCAAAATGGTCGTTCTGGTAGCCATATTATATGTACGTCCAGTATAGATATAATATGGAAATTCTACCCATTGCGAATTGCTTGGACAACTGATCGGCCGAATGCCGCCAGTGAGTCCAAACGCAAGCGCAATTCCGGTATATGCCTCGATCAATCGTCGCCGATCATCTTCACGCCATCGGCGTCAAGGACCTCCCGCAAGCGCAAGGAGGGAGCGCCGGTTCGGGCCGGGTTGCCGATCAGCGTGATGCCGTCGCCGGGTTTGAAGATGTCCTTGTGCCAGCGTACGGCGCCACTGCCGCTGCGCGCCAGGCGATTGGGGCTCGTCAGCTCGCCGGACCACTCTACGGTGCCACCATCCTCGTCCATGACGTTCGCATAGATCAGGACGTGCGGATTGACAAATTCGAACCGGGTCACCTTGCCGACAACTTCGACGGTCTGCGAACCGTCGTATGCGGCACCGCCGTGGTGTGCGTGTACGCCTGCCATCACCAGCAGCAACGAACAGGCGAATATTGTTCCCTGTAACTTCATGCGCATTGCCCTTCCCTCCCGAACAGAAATCTTTGGACCCTGCTCCCATTGTCCCTGATCGCGGGGGATTCCGGCCAGTCCGTCGTCATTAATTTCGATTCAGACGTCTGCAGACTGGAAATCGACCGCTGTGTACGCTATACGTCGATGTGCGACCAGCCAACACGGATATGTCATTGGTAACTCCATGGAGGGATTCTCGACATGACGCCGCATCGCAGACTGTACGTCATTCCACTGGCGGCTTTGTTGGGCGCATGCCAGCCGGCGGGGGACGTGCCGGCGCCGGCTCTGGATGCCGGGGCACCGAATGGCGCCGACCGGGTGCTCCGCAACGGCGCGATCTACACCGTCGACGACGCCCGACCCTGGGCGGAGGCGGTGGCCATCGCCGACGGCAGGTTCGTGGCGGTCGGCTCCAACGACGAGATTGCCCAATTTGTCGGTGAGGGGACGGAAGTCACGGACCTTCAGGGCCGCATGGCCATGCCCGGAATGTTCGACATCCACATTCATCCCGTGGACGGCGCCATGGCGGCGCTGTACGACTGCAGCTTTCCGTTTACCTACACGGTCGAGGAGATTCTTGAGCATGTCGGGGGCTGCGTAGCCGGTTCCGAGTCCGGTGAATGGATCCGCGGCGGGCAGTGGGCGGTTGGGCTGGCCACGCTCGATCAGTCGATCAACGCGGAACTCCTCGACACCGTTGCACCGGACAACCCGGTTTTCCTCATGGATTCCACCGTCCACAACGCCTGGGTGAATTCCCTGGCGCTGGAGCGGCTGGGCATCGGCGCCGACACGCCCGATCCTCAAGGAGGTTCCATCGTTCGCGATGGCGACGGCATGCCCATCGGCATCCTCATCGACGATGCGGCCTACAACGCCATATCAACACTCCCCGACTACTCCGCTGAACAGTACGAGGAAGCCCTCTCGTGGATTGTGGCCATGTTGAATCGATATGGCGTGACCGGTTTCAAGGACGCGATCGCCGAAGCCGGTGCACTGCGGACATACAACGCGCTCGATACGTCCGGCCGGCTCAATGCCCGCGTCGCCGCGAGCCTCATCTGGAAACGCGCCTGGATTCAGGGCCACGACGACCATCTGCTCAATATCGAACAGCGGGACACGTACCGTAGCGAGCGCGTCAACCCGGATTTCATCAAGATATTTCTGGACGGAATCGCTCCCTCCCGTACCGCTTACATGCTGGAACCGTACCTGCCCCACGACGAATTTGCGGCCGACTTTCGCGGTGAACCGCTGCACGATTCGGCCACCCTGGCAGAGGATGTCACCCGCTTCGATGCAGAGGGGCTGACGGTAAAGATGCACGCCGTCGGCGACGGAGCATTGCGCCAGGGCCTGGACGCCATCGAGGCGGCGCGAACGGCGAACGGGCCTTCAGGACTGCGCCACGAGATCAGTCATGCCGGCCTCATGCACGCCGATGACATCGGCCGGTTCGCGGAACTCGGCGCGATCCCGGAACTTGCCCCGATTCTCTGGTATCCCGTTCCGGGAGTGGTCGAAGCACAGACGGCAGCAATCGGCCACGAACGGGCCGAGTTTTCCTTTCCCATCCGCTCGCTGGCGGAATCCGGCGCGGAACCGGCCTTCGGTTCGGACTGGCCGGCGGTGGTACCGACGCCGAACCCCTGGCCCGGTGTCGAAGCCATGCTCACCCGTCAGGATCCCTACCTGGAAAACCCCCAGGAAACCAAGTGGGCCGAGCAGGCGGTGAGCCTGGAAACGGCGCTTGAAATCGTGACCATCAACGGCGCCAGGGCGCTCAAGGTCGAAGACATCGCCGGTTCCATCGAGGTGGGCAAATCCGCGGACCTGATCGTCCTCGACCGTAACCTGTTCGAAATCCCGGCCTCCGACATCGCCGACACACAGGTCATGACGACGATCTTCGAGGGCAACACCGTATACGAACTCTCAGCGGAACCATAGCGCATGAAGACTGACCCACTCGGGATCGTGGGCGGTATCGGCCCTCTGGCCCATATCGGTATCGTCGTACCGGACATGACCCGGGCCAAGGCCCTGTTCACGGGCTTCTTCGGATGTCGCTGGGCACCCATGGGAAACGGCGAGATGCCGATCCGCATCGACGGCGCGCCCGTCTCCGTTCCGCTTCAGGTCTGCTGGACCGTGGGGGGACCACCCGACCTGGAACTGATCTGCGCCCCTGAGGGAACGCTCTGGTACACAACTGACAATATCGTCCTGCACCACATGGCGTACTGGGCCGACGATTTCGAGGCCACGTCAGCACGCCTGAGCGCCGCCGGCTTCCCCCTGGAACTGACCTACGACGAAGTCAATGGACGGGTATCTCGATTCGCCTACCACAAGGTGCCGGACGGTCCGCGCATTGAACTCATCGATGCGCGGCGGCGGGCGGCTCTGGAGGAACGGGTGCGGGCCAACGCCGAGGAATAGCGGGTCACGCCGACAGCTTTGCACGTCCGATCCGTGCAAGTTTATGTTCAACAACACTGTTCCAGAAAAACTCTGGGAGTATTCACCTCGACCACGACTCGTGCACAGGCCCCTCCGGATCGGGCAGCTGATACCAGAACGTTGCAGTCGATAACCACCCTCATGTGAGGGAGTTGCGGCGCTTCTTGCGAACCTCGGAAATATCCGCGATGGCACGTTGCATGATTTCTTCCTCGGCGCGCTCCGAATCGTAAGGTGTGCGCTCAATGTCCGCGAGAATCGAGTCAACCCGCTCCGCGACTGACTGACGGTCCGCGATCTCTTTTGGGCGCAGTAGTATGCCGCCCCCGAACACGCTAGCCTCCATGATGTCACCCTCATGTAACCCAAGACCCTTGCGCAGCTTTGCCGGGATAGTAACTTGGTATTTGGATTTCACGGTGACGAGCGACATGACAATCTCCTGAACTGGTGGTCGTAATTTCCAACATTCTTTCCATAAGCATACCAATCCAACAGTCGCGCCGGCAGTCCGTGACGATGATCAGCAAAATTCCGCGATCTTGGCCAACGCCGAAAACCAGCCATGAATGATGGCGACTGGCATTCAGTCGCGGCGCCGCCTGCGATCGATGGCGTCGTAGTTGATGTCTTCACCGAACAGCTCGCGGCCGTCCGGCAGCAGGATAGTCACCCAGTGGATCAGGTTCGAGCCATCGCGTGCTGGATTGCCCTCGATGCGCACGCGCACCCACACGGTTGCGAATACGGCTAGTGGCCCGTCCCGCCCTCGCCCGGGTAAAGACTAGGCGCACGGAAACCGCCATAGACCTGCCATGCCAACGCGTCGTGGGGATCCCTGAAGGAGACGTCGAACACGACTTGCGCGGGATCGGTGCGGGTGAATTCCCGCACGCGGCCGCCGTGGGGTATCTCTGACAAGTACCGCTGGGAACGGTCCCAGATATCCCAGGTGACATCGGTGGTGCCCGCCGGCACACAGGTCGCGTTGATTTCGAGAATGTTGTCGGTGATCGGCAGACGATGCGCCTCGCTCATGGCCATGCTGTTGCAGGAGTCCTCGGTGAGTTCCGGTTCAGAGATCCAGACCTGGCGCACCGTGCCATCAGCCTCATTGATTTCATACTCCACGGAGTAGCTGTGGGTGTCCTCGAAAGGAACGTGCGGCCGACCGTCGAAGGGTTTGGCCTGGCCGCGGTTATTGTTGAACACCAGCAGCGTGCCGGCGTGGGTCCAGCGTGGATTGTGCTGGTGCCAGGGCCAACGGAAATCCCCGCCTACGGGCGTGAGGAGCTTGTCCCTCAGCGCGCCTTCCCAGCCCACGTGGTCGCCGAATATCCACTTGATCTCCTTGCTCTGTCGATCGATCTTGACGATGGCGTCCAGCAGCTTGAAGCTGGCCACCACCGAATCGTCGCGAGGATCGTACGCGACGCCATTGCCGTGGCTCCAGTCCCAGGTGTCGGGAAAACCGCGGGTAACCCAGTAGGGGTTGAAGGCTTCGTAGCCGATCATGTCGGTATCTAGGTAGTCGAAGGCATTCCAGCTCCACAGAATGCTGCCGTCCTTGTCGAACTCCAGGATGGTGTCGCCCATCACTTTCTGGTCTCGCCTCGGAGTAGGATCGAATTCGTTGGTGTACCAGTTCTCGATCACCCGCCAGTTGGCCGAGAACGACAGGAAGGAGCCATCGCGAACCTCGTGGGGCTGATGGTGCAGGGTCTGGGCACCCCGGATCGGTATGGCGCCGGGGGCGGTGGAAGGACCCTGCGGCCGCTCCTCTGCGTACCAGCTGCGTAGCCGGTTGCCGAGCATGTCCATTTCGACCGCTTCGAACGAAGCCAAGTGGAATATGATGTTGCCGTTGGCCAGCCGGTCGATGCCCGCGATCCGGTCGTCGGACTGATAGTACCAGACCACTTCCCCCTCGTTGTCCAGCGCCAACAGCAGACCGTAGCCGGTGACGAAGGCCTGTTGCGCCGGGTTGCGGTCCTGGGGCCGCGACAGCAGCGCCCGGCGCACGCTCAGGATGGTCACTCCCGGCTCCATGCGGTCCGTCTCGGCCAAGCGGACATCGTAGCGCGGCATGAGGTAGCGGTCCGCCGGCAACGGCGGGGTCGTATAGTCGAGAACGCCGTCCCACTGCAGTGATCCCCCCGCGCCGTCGAAGATGGTGACGCGGATTTCGTGCCGCCGGTCCGGCCGCATCCCCAGGATCGGCAGGATTTGCCCCTCACCGGGGACGCGGTCGAAATCGACGCTCCAGGTCCGTTCGGCGTCGGCAAAATCCACCCTCGTGGCGACAGCGCCGCGGGAATCGAAGGCCAGCACGGCCGCCAGCGGCACGGCGGGATTGGGATTTTGAGCGATGTACGGCGCCGACGTGAATGCCAACCCGTCGACGGCGTCCTGGGCCGACGCCGCGCCGGGCAGTGCAACAATCCAGGCGTAAAGGAAAACCCAAGAGGATATAAACGGCTTTCCGGTTTGAAACAGCCCGGGAAACCGAATTAACCAACCGGACCCCGGTTTGGTTGAGCGCTGTCGATCCATCGATATTCCTCCTGCGCAGCGGCCCGAATTACATGTAATCAATACGGGAATTGTTGTACATTCGTATTCCAGGATTGAGGACGTTGGGGCCTGTCAACTACCCGAGGTGGCTCTGTTGGCCCTGCTCCACAAGCGCCTCAGGATGCTCCAGCACTTCCTTAACGCAGCGCAGGAACTCTCCGGCAATCACGCCGTCCACCACCCGGTGATCGGCGGCCAGGGTCAGACTCATCACGGTCGCAACGTCCACGCGAACCCCATCGTCGTCGCTGATCGCCACGGGACGGGGTACGGCAGCACCCACGCCGAGAATCCCCGCCTGTGGCGGGTTGATGATCGGCCAGCTCTGGCGGATGCCGAACATGCCCACGTTGGAGACGGTGAAAGTGCCGCCCTGGTAGTCCTCGACGTTCAGGTTCCTGGCGCGCGACCGCTCCGCAAGGGTTCGCAACGCTAAGGCGAGATCGGGCAGCGTCAACTTCTCCGCGCCCCGCACCACAGGTGTCACGAGCCCATCCTCCACCGCGACGGCCACCGCGATATCGACGCGGCCGAACTGGATCAATCGACCATCCCGAAATTGCACATTCATCCTGGGCGTGTCCCGCAGCGCCCGAACCACCGCATGCACGACGAAGTCGTTCAGCGACAGCCTGGGCCCGTCATCGGCTGCGTTGAGTTCGGCACGAAGCTTCAGCACGGCTTCGACATTGACGTCGATGCTGCAGTGAAAGTGGGGAATGGTCGTCTTTGACTCCGCCATCCGCCGCGCCACGGTCCTGCCCAAGGTCGAGAGCGGACGTTCTTCGAAGGGTATGTCGAACCCGGCCGCGGGCTCCGTCCATGCAGCTTCGATATCGGCGGCGACGACCCGTCCGTGCGGGCCGGTGCCCTTCAGCGTCGAGATATCGATGCTGCGCTCGCGGGCAAGTCGCCGGGCCGCAGGGCTCGCGGGAACGCGGTCCTGCGGGCCTTCCGGCGATGCAGTGGTGGCAGTCGTTTTTCCCGGCTCCAGCAAGGTCGCAATGACCTGATCTACAGCCACCCCTTCGACGCCCTCCTTTACCATCAACTCGCCGATCTCGCCCGCCTCCAGCGCTTCGAGCTCGAGCACGGACTTGTCGGTCTCGATCTCCGCGATCACCTGGCCCGGTTCCACCGAGTCCCCGGGGCGCACGCGCCAACGGGCGAGCGTGCCCTCCTCCATGGTCGGCGTCAGCGCGGGCATCAGGATTTCACGTGCCATGGTCTTGCGGGCTTCCCGTTACAGAATCGACTTCACGGCACCGGCCACCTTCTCCGGCGTGGTCCGGAAAGGCGTCTGGGCGCGTGTGCCTCGAGGAATGGGGATATCCGGCGGCGACAGGCGGATCACCGGGGCCTTCAGGTCTTCGAAGGCGGACTCCGCGACCATCGTGCCGATCTCCGCCCCGAAACCGCAGGTCCGCGGGCTGTCGTCTACCACCACCACCCGGCCGGTCTTTCGCACCGATGCGAGGATGGCATCGCGATCCAGCGGCACGATGGTGCGCGGATCGACCACCTCCGCAGAAACGCCTTCGGCGGCCAGCGCCTCGGCGGCCTGCAGCGCGACCTGCACCTTGTGCGAGGTGGCCACGATGGTGACGTCCCGGCCCACCCGTTTCACCTCGGCCTCACCGAACGGAATGGCGAAATCGCCCTCCGGGACAGTGTCTTCCATGGCCATCAGCAACGGGTGATTCATGACCACCGTGGGATTGTCGCTTTTGAGCGCCGTCGTCATCAGGCCCTTGATGTCGGCCGGCGTGGAAGCCAGCACGATCTGGATGCCGGGACAGTTGGCGAGCATCGCGTAAGGGCTGCGGCTGTGCTGGGAATTCTCGATGGGCATGATGCCGTGCATCATCACGAACACCGCGGGAACCGTAAGCTGCCCGCCTGACTGGTGGTGTGCCACGCCCGCCTCGTGAATGATTTGCGACCACGCTTCCACGGCGAACGCGGCCAGGCCGAAGTGCGCCAGCGCGCGGCAACCGCCCATGGCCGATCCGATGGCCAGGCCGGCGACGGCGGATTCGGAGATGGGAGGCTCGTCGATGACCCGGTCCGCGTAGCGCTCGCGAACTTCATTCAGCGCCGGGTGCTCCGCCGCAGGTCCCAGCAGGTACGCGCTGCCGATCAGCGTCATGTTTGGATCGTCGTGCATCCGGGCCACAACGGCGTCCACCATGGCGGCGGCGTAGGTCATTCTTTTCGTCATGCGAACGTCCCCGTCAGCCCGCTCTCGGCCGAAGGTAGCGGACTGGCCAGCGCAAACTCCCGCGCGGCCCGCACCTGCTCCATGACGCGAGCGTCCATCGCGCGAATTTTGTCTCGGTCAACCCGGCCCTGGCGCATCAGGTCCCTGCCATGGCCGATGATGGGGTCATATCGATTGATCCACTCGGCATGCTCGCCCGTCACGGCGCCTGGATTCCAGATCCCGGCAAGATCGGTCACACCGGTCACCAATTGCGGGTTGAAGCTTCGTGAACCGGGCCACCGCCGCGTCCGCATCTCCATGAAGGCGGGCGCCCTGCCCTCGCGAAGACCATCGATCAGATGTCCCGCCGCGTCGTGAACGGCAGTCACGCTCTCACCCGCAACGACTTCGGTGGAGATTCCCAGCGCGCGGGGGATGTCCCCGAGCGTCGCGGCGGCGATCGAAGACGATGACCACTCGTTCTGGGCGCGCCCCGTGGTCACTCCGACGCTGTTGTTCTCGCAGACCAGCAGCACGGGCAACCGATACAGCGCGGCGATGTTCATGGCTTCAAAGCCGATGCCTTCCTCCAGCCCGCCGTCGCCGAAGAAGGCCACGCAAATCCCGCCCCGTCCCTTGATCTTCTGGGCCTGTGCGGCGCCGATGCCCAGACCGATGCCGCCACCCACCTGGCCGGTGGTGGCCAGGAATCCCGCTTCACGCACGGTCAGCCCGGCGCTGCCGCCGCGCCCCTTGTTGAAGCCGTCGGCACGACCCAGAATCTCGGCCAGCGCACGACCGGGATCGGCTCCTCGGGCGAGCACGTGGCCGTGGTTGCGGTGGGTGGTCAGGATCAGGTCGTCTTCGCGCAACAGATCCATGATCGTCGCGCCCACCGCTTCCTGGCCGATGTAGACGTGGCGATGGCCTTCCGTTTCCACGGTCGCCCAGAGATCGATCACCGTCTCTTCGAAACGGCGGATCAGCAGCATCCTTTCCAGGATGCTCAGCTCCTTAGCCGGGTCAATCATGTGGATTCCGCTCCGTTCGGCAGCTCGTGCCAGTTGTGCTGTAATTTGAAAGTGCGAGCCTCATGCCCTCAACCGTACATCTGCTCAACCTTGGCCACGACCTGATCGGCGTTTGGCACCATCAGCGCTTCCAGAGGCTTGCTGCAGGGAACCGGGTTGTGGGGCGCGCCGATTCGCATCACCGGCGCATCCAGATAGTCGAAAGCGCCTTCGGCAACCGTCGCCGCGACTTCGGCGCCGATTCCGTAGAGCTCATGTCCGCCGTCGATCACCACTGCGCGACCGGTCCCGGCCACGGATTCGATCAGCGTTTCGGTGTCCAGCGGAACGATGGAGCGAGGATCCACAACCTGGGCGCTGATGCCCTTGGCGGCAAGCGCATCGGCTGCTTCCAACGCCACGTGCACCATGCGCGAAAAGGCGATCAAAGTGACGTCGCTGCCCTCGCGCTTGATGTCGGCAACCCCCAGTTCGACCACATGCTCGCCCTCCGGCACCGGGCCCTTGAGGTTGTAGGTCATGCGGTCCTCGAAGTACAGGACCGGGTTGTCGTCCCGTATCGCGGCGGTCATCAGTCCCTTGGCATCCGCGGGCGTGGACGGAGCCGCGAGCTTGAGTCCCGGAACATGCGCAGGCCACGCGTACAACGTCTGCGAATGAGTGGAGCCCAGGACGCCGCCTACGCCGATGGCGGTTCTCAACACCAATGGCACCCTGAACCCGCCGCCGGAAAGGTAATGGATCTTGGCGGCGTGGTTGACCAGCTGATCCATGACCAGCGTCAGGAAATCACTGAACATGATCTCGACGATCGGCCGCATGCCGGCAACAGCCGCCCCCACCGTCAATCCGAACATCCCGGCTTCGGATATGGGGGTATCGATCACCCGCCTGTCGCCGAATTCGGCGTGCAGCCCCTGCGTCTGCTTGAAGATGCCCTCGGCCACCCCTACGTCCTCGCCGATGTAGAACGTCTCCGAGTCGCGCCTGAATTCCCCGGCGATGGCCTCGATCACCGCAGCCTTCAGGCTGATCTGGCGTTCGCTATGCTGCATCGGGGATCGACTCCGGCCAAGCCGGTCTCGGGGGAAATCGGGATCCGGTCCAAGGGTTGCTATGCATAAACATGAGTCCCCAGGTCCTCGGGTCCGGGATGTGGCATCGCATCGGCCAGCTTCGCAGCCGCCTCCACCTCATCATCAATGTCAGCATGTACGCGCGCGATGGCCACGCCGTCCGCATGGCCCTTCTCGGCGAGCCAGCGAGCGTAATTCGGGATCGGGTCTCGAGCCTCCCAGGCGCGCATCTCCTCGCTGTCCTTGTAGTCCTGCTGGTCGCTCACGTGATGGCCGGTGAACCGGTAGGTTTCGAATACCAGAAAACTCGGTCCCTCGCCCCGCCGCGCCCGACCCACCGCCTGCTCGGCGGCCTCCCGAACCGCCAGCACGTCCATGCCGTCCAGCGTATCCGACGGAATTCCGAAGACGGCACCGCGATCCTGGTAGCGTTCCCCGGCCGTCACGGTCGCGCTCTCTGTGAACTCCCCGTAGCGATTGTCCTCGCAGACAAAGACCACGGGCAGGGACCAGATGGCCGCCATGTTCAGCACCTCGAACATCACCCCCTGGTTGAGCACACCGTCGCCGAAGAAGCTGACCGACACCTGGTCGGTGCCGCGCAGTTGGGCGGCGAGCGCCGCGCCTGCGGCCAGGGGTACGCTCCCGCCGACGATGCCCGTTGAGCCCATGTTGTTGGTGGCGGGATCGCAGAGGTGCGGTTCGCCGGCGCGCCCCAGGTTCAAGCCACCCCGGCGATGCAGCAGTTCGCCCAGCAGCCCCTCCGGCGAAGATCCCTTGGCGAGGCAATGACCGTGGCCGCGATGGTAGATGGTAATGTAGTCGTCGGGCCTGAGCACGGAAATGAAGCCGGTCGGCACCGCCTCCTGCCCCGTGCACAGGTGTACCAGGCCCGGAGCCTTGCCGGCGATGTGGTAGCGGCGAACGGTCTCCTCGAACGCGCGAATCCGGACCATGGTGCGGTACATTTCGACGTATTCTTCAGCTTCCATCATTGGTCTGCCACGAAATGTGCTTGGTCTGGAGGAACTCGTCGAGTCCCTCCACGCCATGCAGCCGGCCGATCCCGCTCTCCCGGTAACCGCCGGTCTCTATCTCGGCATGAAGCTTCATGTGTGCGTTCAGCCAGACAGTGCCGCTCTTGATCCTTGATGCGAGGCGCAGGCCGCGTTGCTGGTCCGTCGTCCACACGCTGGCGGCCAGGCCGAACCGGGTGTCGTTGGCCCGCGCCACGGCTTCTTCCTCGTCCGCGAAGGTATCCACAGTCAGCAGCGGCCCGAAGATCTCCTGCTGCAGAAGCGCATTGCCGGAATCCTCCACGCGCACCAGGCTCGGACTGATGAAACAGCCTGACGCGAGTTCACCCGTTGGAGCATGGCCGGAAAGCACCATCTCGCCGAGATTGCGGGCCTCGTCTACCAGTCGCTCCATGCGCGCCTGGCTGGCCCGGTCGATCAGGGGGCCGAGGCCGCTTCGAGGGTCTTCGGCAGCGCCCAGCCGGAGCGCGCCGAGACGTTCGGCCAGCCGTGCCTGCAGCGCCCCGGCGATGGATTCCTCTGCCAGTACCCGGCTCGCCGCCACGCAAACCTGGCCCGCGTGCGCCATGCCGGTCCGGGCGATTCCCGCTGAGGCCGCGTCCAGGTCGGCGTCTGCGAATACGACGCAGGGCGCGCTCCCCCCCAGCTCCAGGTTCATGCGCTTGAGCGTGTCCGCGCCCGCTGCCATGATGCGTTTGCCCACGGCCGTGCTGCCGGTATAGGAGATCACGTCCACGTCAGGCGAGGAGACCAGCCGCTTGGCAACGTCGCTGCCCGTCTCCGCCAGCATGTTGACCGCGCCGGCAGGCAGACCATCGATATCCGCGAGCATGGAGAAAACCTCGGCGTTCACAAGAGCCGTCTGCGGGGCAGCCTTGACCACCGCAGTGCACCCCGCCGCCATGCACGGCGCCAATGAACGAATGAGCAATGTGATCGGGGCGTTCCAGGGCACGATGATCCCGGCCACGCCCATGGGCTCCCGAGCCAGCATGGAGTATTGGTGGTGGTCCACCTCCGTGACCCGGCCGAAGATGTTCCTGGCGAGCCCGGCGTAGTAGCGCAGTTCGGAAATGCCGGCGGCCACCTCGTGAGCGGCTTCGCCGATGAGCTTGCCGTTCTCCCGCGCCAGCGCCCGGGCGATATCCTGCCTTCGCGCCTCCAGCCGGTCGGCGAACTCCAGCAACACCTGGGCACGAACGCGCGGCTGGTGAGCCCAAGGCGACGTCTCGAACGTCTCCCTGGCGACGCCGATGGCCGACTCGGCGTCGGCGCCCCCCGCATCCGCAAAAAGACCCAGCGCCTCGCCCGTGCTCGGGTTGTCGCTCTGGGCGTGGGCGCCGGCGGCCGATTCGACCCACTTTCCGGCGATCCAGTGTCGAGCTTCCAATGCCACGATGTCCTCCGTCAGTTGTCGCTTGCGCGCATGGGGTTGACGGTGGTCAATCCGCCGTCCACCGCAAGCTGGGTGCCGGTGATGTAGCTTGCGTCGTCGCTGGCCAGAAAGACCACCGCCCGGGCCACGTCGTCCGGCGTGCCGACTCGACCCAGCGGCACGCTCCGGGCGTTGGCAGCCCGTTGCTCGACGCTGAAAGTCTCATAGAGCGTGGTCTCGATGGTGCCCGGCAGGACCGCGTTGCAGCGAATGTCGTAACCGCGCCGGGCGCAGTCGAACGCCACCGTCTTGGTCAATTGCACCACCGCGGCCTTGCTCGCTCCGTACGGGACGGCCAGGGGCGAAGCCACGATGGCCGCCACCGAGGCAATGTTGACGATGGCGCCGCCGCCGTTGGATTTCATGGCGCGGATCGCATGCTTGCAGCCGAGCATCACGCCCGCCGCATTGATCGAGTTGACCCTGTGCCACTCCTCGAGTGTCAGGTCTTCCGGCGGCAACTGGCCGGCGACAAAGGCCACGCCGGCGTTGTTGACCAGGACGTCGAGCCGGCCGAAGGCATCGACGCACTCCGCGACCGCGGACTCCCAATCCGCCTCCGACCCCACGTCGTGCACCCGGTACCTGGCAGCCTTCCCGAGCCGGCCGGCCGCCGCGGAGCCCGCCTTTTCGTCGACGTCGGTCAGCAACACGCGGCCTCCTTCCTCCACCAGCCGCTCCGCCGTTGCAAGCCCGATACCGGAGGCGGCGCCTGTCACGATCGATGCCTTGTTCTGAAATCGTTTCATCGGGCCTCCTGTGGAATCACCAGAACGGGCTTGATCGCGGTGCCTTCGTGCAAGTCTGCAAACGCGCGGTTGATATCCGCAAAATCGTAGGTCGCGATCAGCCGGTCATAGGGAAATCGACCCGCTTGCCGCAGTTCGATCAACCGTGGCAGGAAATCCCGCGGAACCGATGACCCCTGAATGATGCCGTGCAGACTTCCGGCCCTTGTAAACAACTCACGGAAAGGAAACGGAAACTCCTCACCCGGTCCGGGCGCACTGAAGATTCCGATCTTGCCGCCTTGGCCGATGCATTGCGCGGCATCGGTCAGGGCCGACGCCGTAATCGAGCTCTCCAGGGCATGGCTGGCCCCATGAGGCAGCCAGTCGCGCACCCGCCGCGGTACACTTTCCTCGTTCGCGTTCAACGCATGGGTGGCGCCAAGTTCCATGGCGAGCGCCAGCCGTGAGGGATTGATGTCCACGGCGATTCTCGGCGACACGCCCGCGACTCGCGCCGCCATGATGGCGCTCAATCCCACCGCCCCCACCCCGAACATCACGAGGCTGTGCTCCGCAGTCATCCTGAATGTGTTGAACACCGCGCCGGCGCCCGTCTGAACCCCGCAGGGCAAGGCGGCCAACACTTCCGGCGGCAGGTCATGGTCGACGGGGACGAGCGCTTGCTCAAGCGCGATGGCGTGGGTGGCGAAGGAGGACTGCTGAAAGAATGCGCCGCTGATGGTGTGGCCATTCAGCCGGACCGTCCGGCTGCCGTCACTGCGGTGTCCGGCGAACTTGAGAACCGGTATGTCCTCGCACCGAAACGGTTCCGAACGCTCGCACGACGGACAGGCTCCGCACCACGGATAGGAAACGATGACCCGGTCCCCGGCACGTACGGAAGTGACCGCGGATCCGGTTTCCTCCACGATACCGGTGCCTTCGTGCCCGAACACGCCGGGCAGCGGCACGCGGCTCTGAAACTTGAAGTCGGTGTGGCAGATTCCACATGCCTGGATGCGGACCAGCACTTCACGGTCGCGCAGCGCGTCGAGCTCCACGCGCTCCAGCGCGAACGGCCCGCCCGGCTCGCGAACTACGGCTGCGGTTGCGTGAAATGCCATCCTCGGGGTTCCATGCAATTCGATTCCAACAACACGCGGAATCTTTCCTGGACCCCGCTATTGTTGTACATTATTTTCTCAGGATCAATTGCATGACGATTCGGTAAATCGCAAAGTACTGACTGTTATTGGTTTTTTGAATACGCCCTTCAGGAGCTGATCAAAATCTGTTCAACTTTTGGGGGGAAACTTGACTCGGACCGGGAGTTCAATCGATGAACAGTAAGAAATCGCGGCTACAGGCAGCCGCCATCACCCTGCTGCTGGCAGCGCCATTCACCGGCGTGCAGGCGCAGCTTGCCTTCGTGGAAGCACCCACTCTCACCGCCAATCCCAGTGGCCGCGTACCGCTTGGGGCGGAGATCCGGTTCAGCCTGGATCAGGCTGCGGAGTCCAGCCTCTCCATCAGCGACGGTGTCAACAGCTGGCAGGCGGAATTCGATGCCGAAGCGGCGCGGAATGGACGCTTTGCCCTGCCGGTCATCGGTATGCGCCCCGGTCGCGAACATGCGATCACGCTTTCGGTCACCGGGGCGGACGGCGAGCAGCACATCGAGACTTGGTCACATACCACGCCGGAACTGCCCGCCAATCCGCTGGAGTTCCCGGATCTGGACATACAGGTCTCGATCCCGGAGCGCATGGAACCCGGCGTGACCTTCCTGAGCGTGCGGCGCCGGGCCCTGGGGCGCGCTCACTGGCTGACCGAGAGGCAGCGTGACTTCTCGGAGGACTGGGGCATGTTACTGGCGCTGGACGCCCGCGGCGAGGTCATCTGGTACTACAATTCGGACTTTCGCACGGCCGGCATCGCCCGTCTCTCCAACGGCAACATACTCATGCACCGGACGGACTTCTCCACCGTGGAGATCGACCTGCTGGGCAACATCGTGCGGCAGTTCTACGCCGAAGAGCGGCCCTTCCCCCCACCCGAAAACCCCGATGCGATTCCCATTCTCGGCCAGCAAACGCTGCATCACCAACCCCACGAGATGCCTAACGGCGACTTTCTGGCCTTCTCCGCCAACGGCTATCTCATCGAGGACTACTACAGCAGCGACAGCGACCCGGACGCGCCGAGGATGGACCAGATCGTCATGGCCGACACCGTCGTACAGTTCACGCCCGAGGGAGAAACCGTCTGGACCTGGGACACCTACGGTGTGCTGGACCCCTTCCGGGTGGGTTACGACACCTTCTGGAGCTACTGGTGGGTGCGCGGTTTCCCCGACTACATGGACTGGACCCATGCCAACGGACTGAGCTACGACGCCTCGGACGATTCGGTTCTGGTTTCGCTGCGGAACCAGAACGCCATCATCAAGGTGGACCGGGAATCAAGGGACATCAAATGGATTCTCGGGCGTCATGACGGCTGGCCGGCGAACCTCCAGGACAAGCTGCTCACACCGGTAGGCGACCTGCTGTGGCCCGGCTACCAGCACAATCCGCGCATGACCCACGCCGGAACGGTGATCATGTTCGACAACCGCGCGCACGGCGGCGCCATGCCCTTCGAGCCGCGCCTGCCGCTACCCGAGAACTTCAGCCGCGGTGTCGAATACGAAGTGGACGAGGAAAACATGACCGTCCGGCAGGTCTGGACCTCGGGCGACAGCGCCCACGAGGACGCCTGCTTCGCCAACGCCATGAGCGATGCCTGGCGCCTGCCGATGACGGACAACCACCTGGTCATTTTCGCCTTCTGCCTGCCGCGTCTGGAGGGCATCACGCAGGACAGCATGGACGAGACGCGCCGCTCCACGGGCGACCTGCCCTACGGCGGCCGGTTGGTGGAGTACGACGGCGACGACATCGTGTTCCGGCTGGAGGCGATACCCTACTACGACCTGAACCACTGGGAACTCTACGGCGGGTTCCGCAGCCCCGACATCTACCACCGGCCTGACCTGCCGATGGCGCATTGAGGCCAGGCCAGAGCGCGCCGGGCACTTGACGCGGCAACACGTTGTGCTCCCCGCGACTGGGACCAGAGTGTAGAACAATGCAGGGTGCACGGACCATAACTGTGATGAATATCTTGTTATTTGTCGTTTTTTGTTGTACAAGCACCCGCCTAACCGCGAGCCGGTGTGGTCTTGCCGCAACACGATGCTTCGGCCTTGGCTACTGATACCTGACGTTTCACGAGGAAACATCATGCATAACTTGAAGAAAAATGCCGTCATCGGCGGTGTATTGACTATCGCTATTTCCGTGCCGCTCACCACGATGGCGCAACTTGAGGAAATTGTCGTCACCGCGCAGCGGCGTGAGGAAGGCGTTCAGAACATTCCTATCGCAATCAACGCGCTCGCCGGAGACTTGCTGGATGACTACGACATTCAGGGCGCGGACGACCTTGAGCATGCCTTTGTTGGCATCACGACCAACAAT
This sequence comes from Candidatus Rariloculaceae bacterium, assembly GCA_965221035.1. Taxonomy (GTDB): domain Bacteria; phylum Pseudomonadota; class Gammaproteobacteria; order Steroidobacterales; family Rariloculaceae; genus UBA6522. The sequence goes on along the minus strand of OZ244860.1, from coordinate 341,371 downwards.
TCTGGTGCGGCGAATGCAGGTATCTCTATCCGGGGCGTAGGCACCTCCAGTTTCCATGTCTCTACACAGACGTCGGTCGCGATGTATATCGACAACATTTATCAAGTCTCGCCATTTACAAGCGCGATCGGGGTGTTCGACATGGAGCGTGTCGAAGTGCTGAGAGGCCCACAGAATACCCTTTACGGTCGCAATACCACGGGCGGGGCCGTCAACTTTTATTCGCGCACACCACAAGTTGGTGAAGAAACTAATGGCTACGCCCGGTTGACCGGCGGCGTGGGCAATCGTTTGGATTTTGAGGGCGCAGTCGGCGGCAGCCTGAGCGATACGGTGGCCGGACGAATCGCCGTTGCGTCAAACAACCTTGATGGTGTGATGGACGCGCGCAATACAGGCGAGCCCGTTGACGGCAGAAATTACTCGGGCGTTCGGGGTACGCTGGTCTGGGCACCCACGGACAACTTCAGCCTTACCGCCAAATACACCAATGGAAGCGCGGATGGTGACGATATCGCCATTCTCAATGACGGGCCGCTCAACGCGACAGGCACCGGCCCATGTCCCGATTTCGATGAACGGGGACAGCGTCCGGACGAACCCAACGACTGTACGGTCAGTCTGATACAACAGGCGATAAATTCAACACCTTATCTGGCCGATCTCAATGCGCAGGGCCTGCTGCCGGCACATCCGGGTATGGCCGGAAGAAAATTGTTTGCTCCGGGCGGCTACGTCTATGACGATGTCGGGGACGGATACGAATTTGCTTATGACATCTTCAATCTTTACCTGAATGGGCAAGTGGGCAATATTCAGGTCGACTCCATCACATCGTATCTGGACCAATATCTGGCTCACTATGCGGCGGGTGCCGTTGTTTCGTTCAATGCCAATCAAGTAGGTGACTGGCAGGTTTTCCAGCAGGAATTTCGGTTCTCTTCACCCGCCGAGGATCCCTTCCGCTGGGTCGCGGGTGTCTATTACAGCTCATCGGAGTCAATTGAAGACACTTGGGTCAATGTACCGAACTTGCCTCCCTCACCGTCCAATTCAATTCTCATTGATGCGGAATTTGAAGCCCTATCCGTTTATGGCCAATTTGACTTGGATCTTTCGGAATCGGTAACAGCGACCTTTGGCCTAAGATCTTCAGACGAAACGCTAGCCGCCCCTCCCAAGAATGGCAGGGCCAGTTATCGCAAGTTCTTCTGCCACCCAAATCCGGCTGCCACAGTTGTTCCAGGTGCAATGGGCATGGGTACAGGCAATACCAGCGCCAACATCGGTAACGAGTGGGGTCGAGCATTTCGGGAGAACAACCCCGATTATTGCCCAGAGATAAAACTGGGTAGTGACCCTGGTACCAACCCGCTGCCGGAAAACTCCTTTGATCGAGCTGTTGGCCCGCTTCAGGAATTATCGGAAGTCGGCTGGAATGCTGCGTTGAGCTGGAATGCGACGGATGACGTCCTGCTGTATGCCAATGCCGGTCGCGGTTTCAAGGGCGGCGCGTTTGACAACCGCGCTCTGGCGCTCGGCGACAATCCGATATCTCCGGAGTTTCTCGACTCCTTTGAAATCGGCATCAAAAGCACTCTCGCGAACGGAACGGTACGCTTCAACGCTGCGGCATATACTTATACTTGGGAAGATATCCAGCTGTTTGAGGTGCTGGCCACAGGTCCCGAATTGAACAATATCCCGGCAGTCGACTCTTCGGGAATCGAGTTTGACCTTACATGGGCCGCCACGGAAGCATGGTTCATCAACGCTCAAGCCTTGTTTGCGGACACCGAAATCACGGATGTGACGGGGTTGTCGGCCACTTCGGAAGCTCAGGTCGGCAAACAGGTGGAAGGAAACCCGGAATTCACCTTCAACGGAACGGTCGCTTACACGATTCCGATGGGTGCAGCGGAAATGATGCTCCTCGCACGTTATCGCCACTTAGGGGAGCATTTTTCCAATTTGAGCAATACCCGACGAGGCACGCATCCGGCGCTTGACACCATCAACCTGCGCGCCACGTACAGTTTCGGGACCGACCTGCAACATACTGTCTCCCTGTTCGGCGATAACGTTACAGGCGAGATTGTATGCAACGGCATGTCAAATGGTCCGGGGCCGGGAGATGAAACGTTCGGTTGCCAAGTCGACCGACATGTCAATGGCAACGCCCTGTGGGGGATCACCTTTGAGACTCTATTTTAACGGTGGTGAAGAAAATCCCGAGCGACACCGACTTTCTTTTTCGGAGTCTAAATTGTGGAAATTTCTCTTCTTGAGATCGAAGTCAGCGATGACTGTATGTTAATCGGCGTGCAATAGCGACCCACTAACAAGGGGATGGGCGTTGTTCAAGGGCTCGTCGAGGTTGGCGTCTGCTTACGCCATTTATCCGGTCATCTTCTACCAAAGTTCCGCCGGCTCTTGACTGTCCACGACGGTGGGTCGAGACCGATGGCAGTGTTTGAGGATGTCCAGCAGTTCAAGGCGCTGCGTGGATTTGAAGCTTGGCTAGTCCCCAGTCATCGAGTTATGTTGACCTTTACGTAACTCGAATAGCGATTAGCCCGCCTTCGGCCACGGCCGAAGCCCAACTGATCTACGAGGCCCTGGGCCTGACGCTGTCGGACGGTCCCCTATGCATTGAACTGAACCGGCGACAACCCGCTCAAACCCCAGAAGTTGTGCCTAGTGAATTTTTGATGTTCAAGCATATCAATGACTTATGAATGCAAACCGTCGAAGTCAAGACAGGTAACCGATTGGTGATTCACGCCTTCTGCGTCCCACTCGACCCAAGGCTGTATGAACGACCGGGCGTTAACTGGGGTTTTTATCCCTACGGAGGCCGCGTTGTGGAATACGACGGCCTGCAAGAAGTTTTTCGTGCCGAGATTTACGATCACGATGATCTTTTCCAGTGGGAGATCTATGGCGGCTTTCGAACGCATGGGTTCCACTAGGGTGTAGATTGTTTCGCCGGTAATTCAGAGCGAAATCCAAATGCCTGCGCGGCGGCCCGCGTTGCGGACATCGCCGAGAAAGGACCCGTCCGTTCCCGCCCTGACCGCGACGACCTGAATATCCGCCACAGCCACGCGATCGCCAAACAACAACAAGGCGGCGTCCGGATCGCAAAGATTGGACGTCCAGATCAGCCCGTCGACATCCTCGAACTGTGCGTGGATCGCCTGCGCCCAAGGCGCGGTTCGGCCGTATTGCGTCGGCAGACTGCCGACAAGCTGCTCACGGCGTACACCCCACTTCATGAGATCCGGTGCGCGGAGGCTCGCAAGCCGCAGTTCGCGCCGTACCAGGAGAGTACTGTGATTGCGCTGCTCGACCGCGTCCCTCGGCACAGCCTTGCGATCGGCGCTCAGTGGTATGTCATGGAATACTGTCTCGTAAATTGCCGCCTCCACCGTGCTTCCCGCGTATAGGGAAGGAACGCAGTGTCCCTTGGCGTCGCGGATGGGCGCGAAGCGCGTCCGACCTCCCTGGCAGGGATTGAAGGCGTTGCCCACCAAGGCTCGATTATGCACCCGGTGCAGCACATCGCCGGCGCTCAGCAAGACGACATTCGGTTCCGTGAGAGGGTCGGGAGGCGGTGGAACAGGCGCCGGGGAACCCTCATCCATGCGCCGATTCGGCAAGCCGGCGCGCCGCCTCGACGACCCGGTCGCCATCGTCCAGTCGATGCCGGGGTTCATCGCCGTCAAGCCAACCATTTCCCGAGGCGAACCAGATCGCCTTTTGCCACGCCGACATCGTGTCGGGAAGTGCGGCGAGTACGGCCTTTATCGCCGGGCGTGGTGAGCCGTCCTCGAACTGAAATGCAGGATAATGGTCGCGCCCTCGAACCCGAACAGCAAACGTCTTGCCCTCTGCCTTCCAGCGCGACGCCGGCTCGCTCGCGTTCCTGGATCCGAGACCCGAGATGCGATGAATCTGCGCTGCCGTGAGCATTGGCGTCTCGTTCATGTACCTGTTGCGAAGTTCAAGATTGTCTACAGCCAGTTCCGCCTCCACGCCCGACCCGGCTTCCACGAGCCAGGTCAGCGCACGATCCAGGTACTGTTGCCGTGTTTCCCGCGTGGCTGCCTGCGACGACATCCCGTACAGGCGGTTGAGGCGATCGACGATGCTGGCGATCGGCCAATCGGCCGCGTGGAGCACGATCCACTCGTCTTCGGCCTCTGTCGGCCTTCCCAATTGCCGTCTCACCCGTGGGGGTAGACTCTCTACCTCGTCGGGCCGAAGCGGCTCCCAAGCGATCGGCTCCGGTTGCATTGCCATCGCATCCTCATATCGTGATAAACATGATTAGCTGCATATTATATTGATTATCATGTACCTGCACAATTCCCCCCACCCACTGGCTTGTCATCGCGGGGCGGTTCGCGAAAAACCTGTGGAAACCGAGCCGAATGAGCAGGATTTTCTGGTGAATCGAACAAATCGAGATTGAGCAAAGCTTAAGCGCCCCCGTTGAACTGGCGCGGGAAACAAGCAAGCCGGGGTCGGCATAACCCTGATCCTGCCGACTGGAATCGAGTCCATTGACTGTTCTCCTGAACGATTGCCGATACCGGGAGGCTACGCGGCCGGAGGCGTCACGGCCCGCTCCCGGCGGCGCCCGCCGAACTGACCGAACTCGAGCGCAACCTGTTCGGCCGGCGTATCTTTCTCAATGACTTCATCTTTGAAGGCTCTGCGAGAGAAGAAATTTCCAGTCTGTAGAACAAAGCTTGGATCACGGACTATAAAATGGCAAGAATATCTTGTTATTTGTCATATTTTGTAGTACAGATTACACGCTCTAACTCACGTTCAGCTTCCTGCTTACCCGAATTGGAAAATAGAGGGGAGAACAGACCATGAATATTCGCTGCATCCGTTTGCTGATCCTGGCCGCCGGAGCCGGCGCCCTCGCGCTGCCCGCCGCAGGCCAGCAGCTTGAGGAAATCGTCGTCACCGCGACCAAGCGGGAGGAATCCCTGCAGGAAGTGCCGCTGGCCATCACGACGGTGGACGGCGTCCTGCTGACGGACTACTCCATCACCAACTTCTACGACATGAACATTCCGGGCGTCAACATCGCCCAGGGCGGCATGAACGACAACGCCTTCATCCGCGGCGTCGGCCAGTCCAGCGGCAATTTCGGCTTCGAGAACTCGGCGCCGTTCTACATCGACGGTGTCTACTGGGGGCGCGCGCGGGGCACGCGCATCGCCTACCTGGATGTCGAACGGCTCGAAGTGCTGAAGGGCCCGCAGCCGACGTACCTCGGCAAGAACGCCACGGCCGGCGCCATCAATGTCACGTCCCGCCGCCCCGGCAACGAATTCGAGGGCTACATTGATCTCTACCAGGAGTTCGAGCACGACGAGACCGCGTTCACCGCCGCCGTGGGCGGCCCCCTCAGCGACACCTTCGGCGTCCGCGCCGCTGCCAAGGTGCGCCGCCTGGACGGCTGGGTCAACAATATGGCCAACGGGCGCAAGGAACCGACGCAGGAGGACGAACTGGCGCGAATCAGCGCGGTCTGGAACCCAGCCGAAAACGTCGAGGTGTTTGCAAAGCTCGAAACCATGAATGTCTTCTGGGAGGGCCGCAATACCCAGACCATCAACTGCTCGCCCGCATGGGCCGCAGTGATCGACCCGAACCTCGAGGACTGTATCTTCAACGAAACGCGATCGAGTTGGGCCGACCCGGCGAATCATCCCGAGAATTTCTTCATCGGCGTGGGCAACCTGTTTGTCACCCCGGGTGACAACAACTTTTACGATTTCGAGATGACCTCGTCGATGCTCGGAATCGACTGGGACCTCGATGCCTTCACAGTGAACTCGATCACCGCCTACTACGATTTCACCAACATGTTCTTCGCGGACCCGTCCCACAGCGAAACCGACTTCGGCGTCGCGAATTTCGTCGAAGAATACGACCAGTTCAGCCAGGAATTGCGTTTTACCTCGAATGCAGACGGACCCGTGAGCTGGCTCGCAGGCGTGTACATGGATTCGAACTCCAACATCAACTTCACACGGAATTCGTTATTCCCCAATTCCCCAATGGCCATGCTTGTCGTAAGGGACAACAACGAGGACGGCGATTCCTGGGCAGCATTTGGCGAGGTCGAATTTCAAGCGGGCGATGCCGTCAACCTGAAGCTGGCCGGACGATACACCGAAGTCGAGAAGGTGAATGTCTACGCGCAAGACTGGCGAGTCATGGTAGACGCCACACGACCTTGGCGGGACAACCCGCAGAACGCGGGCATGACCTTTGTAAGCAACCAACAGTACACCGAATCGGCCTTCCAGCCCTCTATCACGGCCGAATGGTTTCCCGACGACAACAGAATGCTCTACGCCAGCTACAAGAAAGGTTTCAAGGCCGGGGCGAACAACCACCAGCCGGCCGTTGCCGCGCAGGACCGTCCAATCAACGCCGAGAATGTCGTCGCATACGAGCTAGGCGCCAAGACCATCCTGGCCGAAGGCGCGGCACGGTTGAATCTGGCCCTGTTTCGCAGCGAGATCGACAACCTGCAGGTCGCCACGTTCGACGCTGCCGCGCTGGCGTTTGTGACCCAGAATGCCGGGTCGGCGCTATCCCAGGGCCTGGAGGTGGATTTCGACTGGGCCGCGACCGAGAATCTCACCGTCAGCGCCTACCTTAGCCTGCTGGACGCAAATTTCGACGTCTTCGAGACGGGTGCCTGTTATCCGATGCAAACCGAAGCACAAGGTTGCGTAAACGGCATCCAGGACCAGTCCGGCACGCCGTTGCAATTCGCCCCCGACAACTCCGGCACGATCGGACTGAACTACAGCCGTCCGCTGCAGAACAACCTGGAGTTCTTCTGGCGGGCGGACGTGTTCTTCACCACCGAGTACGTCATCAACTCCAACGCGGATCCGAACACGTACCAGGATTCCTACTCGATGCTCGACGGCCGCATCGGCGTGGGAGAAGCGGACGGTCGCTGGCGAGTCGCGTTGGTGGGCCGCAATCTGAACAACGTGTATGTCAAGGAATGGAACGCGTCCAATCCGCTGGCGGGCAACCTGGCACACTTCGCCCTCTTGAAGCGGCCACGGCAGCTCGCGCTGCAGGGGCAGTGGTACTTCTGATCCCCGTTGCCGTGGCGAGAGGGTAAGCGGCCCGCCCCCCGCCGGGGCGGGCCGTTTGTCACGGGACTTGAAGGAGACGGCAAAATGACCTGCGCGAATATTCCGATGACCGACGGTGTCGTTCGGCCGATGACCGACGGCACCGTTCGGCTGATGGCCGATGGTGGCGCCCGGCTTACGACCGACGGTGGCACCGGTGTCCCGACTACCGGCGCCGCCCGACGCAGAACTTTGGCGGCGGCCTGGCTGGCAACCCTTTTCTTATGCGGCAGCGCGGTCGCCCAGGAAATTGACCTGAGCGACCTCGCGTCGCTGGAATTTCACAATACCCAGGGCGAGTGGACCCGATTCCGGCTCGAGGTCGAAGGGGAGAGAGCCCGCCTTTACCTTCACGGCAACGAACAGCCCACCCTGCTGGTCAACGATCTGAAACTGGCGGGACAGGGCGGCGCCATCGCCCTCTGGATCGGCCCGGGAACGGTCGCGCACTTCAGGAACCTGAGCATTGTGCCGGAGTAGCGCCGACCCCAACGCCTTCCAGGTGGTGATGTCCCGGCTTTGAACCCACGCGAGGTCAGGATCGAGCGGACGAGATGATCGCGGTTCCGAAACGCCCGCCCGAACCCGGTAAACCCCGGGGTGCCCCGGCGAATGACGCCGGCCCGCCACTGCGGTTTGTCACCGCAGCGTCACTGTTCGACGGTCACGACGCGGCGATCAACGTCATGCGGCGGCTGATCCAGTCCCATGGCACGGAAGTGGTGCATCTTGGTCACAATCGCGGCGTGGACGAGATCGTTCGCGCCGCGATTCAGGAGGACGCCGACGGTATCGCCGTGAGCTCCTACCAGGGCGGACACATCGAGTACTTCCGTTACATGATCGACCGGCTCCGGGAGTGCGGCGCCGAGCATATCCGCGTATTCGGCGGCGGTGGCGGCACCATCACGCCGGACGAGATCAGGGAACTCATGGCGTACGGGGTGGAACGCATCTACCACCCCAACGACGGCATGTCCATGGGGCTTGAGGCCATGATCGGCGACCTGGTCGGTCGGACCCGGAACCGTCGCATCGTTGCAGCCTCCCCCGCTTCAAAGGCCGCGCAGACCCTGCATGACGAGGTGGCCGTGGCTCGCACGATCTCCGCCATCGAGAACGGCCTGTACGGCGATGGCGAACTGGCCGAGCTGCGCCAACGCTGGAGCGACGAAGCCAGCGCGGTCCCGGTGATCGGCATCACCGGTACCGGCGGCGCGGGCAAGAGCAGCGTCACCGACGAGATCCTCAACCGCATGCTCGCCAGCTTCCCGAACAGGCGCGTGGCGGTTCTCGCGGTGGACCCGACGCGCCGGCGGACCGGCGGTGCCTTGCTGGGCGACCGCATTCGCATGAATTCGCTACGCTCGCCCAGGATCTTCATGCGTTCCATGGCCACCCGCCGTCGGCACCTCTCGACCAGTTCCGTGCTGGGCGACCAGATTCTCTTCCTGCAGTCGCTCGGGTTCGACCTGGTGCTGGTGGAGACCGCCGGTATCGGTCAGAGTGACACCGGGATTGTGGACCTGGTGGACTTTCCGGTGTACGTCATGACCGCGGATTACGGCGCCGCCAGCCAGCTCGAGAAGATCGACATGCTCGACTACGCGGACCTCGTCGTGCTCAACAAGTACGACCAGCGCGGCGCCGAGGACGCACTCAGGGACGTGCGCAAACAGTGGAAGAGAAACCGGCTGCGGTTCGATATCGCCGACGAAGACATCCCTGTCTACCCGACCATCGCCAGCCAGTTCGGCGATCCCGGACTCACCCGAATGTTCATCGAACTCTGCCGGCGTGTCGCCACCAAGCTCTCGCTGGACCCCGCCAAGTGGGATCCCGGGTTGAAGCCCCCTGCCGAACACCCGCGGGCGCTTGGGCTCATCCCCGGCCACCGAATCCGGTATCTCGCCGAGATCAGCGAGCAGGGACGGGCCATCAATGAATCCGTAACGGTCCGGGCGAAGGCGGCGAGCCGCTTGCAGCACATCCATGAAGCGCTACGGGAACTCGGTGATGCCGAGTTGCCCGAACCCTGCGAAGGATTTTGCCAGGCCGCTCTCAAGGACGGGTCGGATCCTTCGACAGCCGCGCTGCGACGCCGCTACCAGGAAACGCTCGACGAACTCGGCGCGGAAGCGGCCGACCTGCTCGGGTCGTGGCCTGAACGCAGGACGGCAACACGGAACGAGCGCTACAGCTACCAGGTACGCGGCAGGGAGGTGACAGGCAGCAACTACCGGCAATCCCTGAGCGGCCTGAACATCCCCAAGATCGCCGTTCCAAACCAGCGGAGCTGGGGCGACCGGCTCAGGTTTCTGTTGAAGGAGAACCTGCCCGGGTCCTATCCCTACACGGCTGGCGTCTATCCCTACCGACGCGCGGCGGAGGAACCCACCCGAATGTTTGCCGGCGAGGGCACTCCTGAAAGGACCAACCGGCGCTTCCACTACCTGGCGCGCGGGCACGAGGCTTCTCGACTGTCAACGGCGTTCGATTCGGTGACGCTGTACGGAGAGGATCCCGACGAGCGTCCCGACATCTACGGAAAGGTCGGCAACTCGGGTGTCTCCATCGCTACCGTGGACGACATGAAGAAACTCTATTCGGGCTTCGATCTCTGTGATCCGGCGACGTCAGTGTCCATGACCATCAACGGCCCGGCACCGATGATCCTGGCGTTCTTCATGAACGCCGCCATCGACCAGCAGGTGGAAAAGCACCTGCGGGAATCGGGCGGATGGACCGGGGCGCAAAGGCGGATCGAAACCTGGTTCGCCGACCGGGAACGGCCCCGCTACGCGGGCGACCTGCCTACCGGCAACGACGGGCTGGGCCTCGGCCTGCTCGGCATTTCGGGCGACCGGCTCGTCCCCGCCGAGACCTACGGCAAGATTCGCGCCGCCACCCTGGCATCGGTCCGGGGCACGGTGCAGGCGGACATCCTCAAGGAGGACCAGGCCCAGAACACCTGCATCTTCTCTACCGAATTCGCCATGAAGATGATGGGCGACGTGCAGCAGTATTTCATCGACCACCGCGTCAGCAACTACTACAGCGTGTCGATCAGCGGCTACCACATCGCCGAGGCTGGCGCGAACCCCATCAGCCAGCTTGCCTTCACGCTGGCCAACGGCTTCACCATCGTCGAGTACTACCTGGCCCGCGGAATGGCTGTCGACGATTTCGCTCCCAACCTGAGCTTCTTCTTCTCCAATGGCATGGACCCGGAATACGCCGTCATCGGCCGGGTGGCCCGGCGCATCTGGGCCCGCGCCATGCGCGAACGCTACGGCGCCAACGCCCGCAGCCAGATGCTCAAGTACCACATCCAGACCTCCGGCCGCAGCCTGCATGCCCAGGAGATCTCCTTCAACGACATCCGCACCACGCTACAGGCGCTCTACGCCCTCCTGGACAACTGCAACAGCCTCCACACCAACGCCTTCGACGAGGCCATCACGACTCCCACCGAGCATTCCGTGCGCCGAGCCGTGGCCATCCAGTTGATCATCGCCAGGGAACTGGGACTCAACTACTGCGAAAACGCCTTGCAGGGTTCGTTCATCGTCGATGAACTGACGGACCTGGTGGAGGAAGCCGTATACAAGGAATTCGAGCGAATTTCGGAGCGGGGAGGCGTTCTTGGCGCCATGGACCGTATGTACCAGCGCGGACGGATCCAGGACGAGAGCCTCCATTACGAAAGCCGCAAGCACGACGGTTCGTTTCCCATCGTCGGCGTCAACACCTTCCTTCCCGAAGCCGGACAGGAGGACGAATCCCTTGGCCGGGAACTCATCCGCTCCACGGAACAAGAGAAGCAGGCTCAGATTGGCAATGTCCGGGCGTTCAAGGACGCCCACGCGGAATCGTCAGTCGCGGCGCTTGAAGGCCTTCAGCGAACCGCGCGGGCGCGCGGCAATGTATTCGCCGAGCTGATGGACACGGTCAGGTGCGCTTCGCTTGGCCAGATCTCCCATGCGCTCTATGCCGTGGGCGGCGAATACCGCCGCAACATGTAGGCCGGAACCGAAGCCACATGGCCCGGCGCCGCGATGCGGTGCCGGGCCATGCCGATTACGAAGAATCTACCGCCTAGAAATCGTAGCGGACACTCACGCCATAGACCCGCGGGTCTCCGATAAAGGCGTTGAACGTGCCGGTCTGCAGGGGCGCGTCAAAAATGGTGGCCGCATACTCTTCATCGGTAATGTTCTGCCCCCAGATATCCACGGTCCAGGGACTCATCCCGCCCACGCCGCTGAAGATCAGCCGGGCGTTGACCACCGTGTAGGCATCCTGCATCTTCACAGGATTGAGGTCCGCGCCGGTATTGTGCTCGCCAGTGTAACGCGCGTCGATGTGAAACCCGCCCATCAAGGGTCCCAGGGGGAAGCGCACCGTGACACCGCCTACGCCCGTCCATTTCGGCGCGTGAGTCAACTGGCGACCGGCACGAAAGCCGTGCTCGGGGTCATCGCCGAAACGCACATCCGCGTAGGTCGCGCCACCGAAGATCTCCACCGCATTGTTGACCACGCCGCGCGCCTCTACCTCGACACCCTTGGACGTCACCTGCGGGACATTGAGCGCTTCGAAAGCGAACCCCCTGAACGCCGTGAGCTGATAACCCTCGAAATCCTCCTGGAACAGGCTGATGTCCAGAAGGGCCCGCCTGTCGTCGAGGCTGAACTTCGCCCCCACTTCGTAGGTATCGACGGTCTCGGGAAGGAAAACCCACTCATCGATATTCGGCTGGGCGGGCGCACCCGCCAGAGCCGTCAGGATCGGGCTCGTCAGACCGCTGCGGTCCATGTTGAATCCGCCGGCCTTGTACCCCCGGGAATACCCGCCGTACACCAGATGGTCGCCAATGCTTCGAGACAGCCGCAACGTGCCTGTCACCTGGTCTTCGTCGAGCTGGCCGATATAGGTGCCGTCCCGGGTCGGGTCGGAGAAGGGGTTGCAGCCCAGCGCCACAATCGTGCCCAATCCCTGGGCCAGGGCGGGGTCCGTCAGCAGTTGCTGTCCACCCGCAACCACTTGCGGCAGCCCCGGAAGCAATTGTGCGGCTCCCGTCCGAATTCCGGTCACCGCGCCTTCGAGCTGTCGGGCGCCCTGTACAAGACCCGCCAGCTGCTGGTCCAGTCCCGGCGGCAGTTGGCCCGCCAACTCCGGCGGAAGAGCCGCTGCGAGCTGGTTCAGCTGGTCGGCGAACGCCTGCAGTTCCATTGTCGGAATGGACAATGACTGAAGCTGTGCGGCATAGGCTCCCAATCCCTGGGCGTAGGCGCCCACGCCGCCGAGATACGCCTGGTTGGCTTGCAGCGAACCGAGGAACTGTTGGCTGAACGGCAGACATACCTGGTCCGTCGAAACCAGGTTCGCGGTCATGGACTTGTCTTCAACCGTGTAGCGCAATCCCAGAGTCAACTCGAAGTCGTTCTGCAGTTCCAGAGAGTTGTGGGTGAACAGCGCCCACGACTCGGATTCCTGTTCGTATGAATCCCTTGCACCGCCCCCGTAAAGAGTGGCACCGGCGGCGAGTTGCTCGTAGCCGGGCCAGGGATTGAACGGAAAGCCCGGGAAGGACGGCAACGTAGCCGCCAGCGTTGGCGCCATCGGGATCGCGGGCGCCGTCGGCAACGACAATCCGGGTGGCAGAAGCGGCGCGAACGGCGCAAGCCCTGCGGTCAGTTTGGCCAGTCCGTCGGACAGTCCAGAAAGCCCGGTGGACAATCCGGCGGCCCCCTGGGCTATTCCGGTCGCGCCGGCACCCAGCGCGTCGAGCTGGGCCAGTTGGCTGAATCCGTCGAACCCGGCGCCGATCCCGGCCGCGGCTACACCGGCAATGCCGTTGGCATAGGGGCTGTAACCGATGCCGAAATCCAGGGCATCCTGATACGGCAGGCGCTCGTCCGCATAGTAGGCGCCCACCAGCCAGTCCAGAGGGCCGGACTGGCCGTTGAAACGAATTTCCTGGGTGAACGTTTCAAAGCCCAGCTTGAATTCCCCGTGAGGCCTCTCGCCCAGGCTCATCGTGGAAAAGTCGATATCCATCTGGCGGGCCGTTTCCCAGTCACGCGCCGCCGTCACGCTCACGAAGCGGGCAGCCGGCAAGTCGGCGTCGATTTCGAGGGAAACGCCGCCTTCCTTGACGGACTGGTAGTACCCGGAGGTTTCCGTGACCGTCGCCCCCCGAGCATAGGGATCGAACGCGATGCCCACGGTATTCGGATTCTGGGTCTGTAATTGCGCGATCTGCTGGACCGCGGCCGCTGTGGGCCCTTCGATCAGGCCTACCGCCGCGCAGCAGTTCTCGTCCCGGTCGCTGTAGTCGCCGATGAGCCGGAGACGGACCGTGTCGGAGGGTTCAAAGACCATCTGGCCGCGCAAGAACGTTCGGTTGCGATTATTGAACCTGCGGTCGTAGTTCACGTCCTCCAGAAAGCCGTCGCGCTGGAAGAACACCGCGTCCAGGCGGGCCGAGGCATCCTGTCCGATGCCGCCGCTGACACCGGCCTCGACCCGGTTGGTGCCGTGTGAGCCGACGGTAACGTCGGCATAACCCGATCCGTCGGGATCCGGGAGCGCGGTGATGATGCTGACGACACCGGCCGAACTGTTGCGTCCAAACAGCGTGCCCTGTGGTCCGCGGAGAACCTCGATGCGTTCGATCGCCCCCAGTTCGGTGAAGCCGACCGTGGCCCGGTTGCGGTACACACCGTCCACGTACATGCCGACCGAAGATTCCAGCCCCGGATTGTCGCTGTTGGTGCCGACGCCCCGAATCCTTGCCGTGACGCCGACCGATTCCGCCTGTCCGGAGGCAACGTGGAAGCTCGGTGCGATACGCATCAGTTCCATGATGTCCGTCACTCGGCTGAGCTCGATGCGCTCCGCGTCATAAGCTGAAACGGCGAGGGGCACGTCGGTGATGGACTCCTCGCGACGGGTGGCCGTGACGATGATCTGCTCGATGACCAGCCCATCGTCCGACGATGCCTGTCCCGCGGATTCCTGAGCGGTCGTGGCAACGACCGCGAGTCCGGAAAAAAGTACCAGTGAACGCATCATGTAACCGAAACCTCCCTGCAGAACAGACTTTCTGGGCCTTGATCGTTTTTGGGCCCGGTTCATTAGCGATGCAGAGGCGAAGGTGCTGCCGGTGACAGCCGTTCTAACGCGCTGCACGCCCCATGGTCCGTTCGCCCGTGCCTCAGCCTTGGGCAGGATACCATAGGAAAAAAGAATTCCGGTATCTGTCAGCCTTGTCCAAACGCCCTGACTCGGAATTGGCAGCCGAGCAAGCGATCGGGCGAATTCATCGCCTGTGCCAGCAACGGAACGCACCGGCGCGCGGCTGACCGAGTCTTTCGCGCTGTCTCCCAACCTCGCCGACTAGCCGCCGGGCGGTCGCTGCCGCGAGGTTCGGAAGCCCGCCGCTACCACTGCAGCCTGACTCGTCCGAACACGTTCATGCCTTCACCGTACATGCGGCTTCCTATTGGCACAACGCTGCCGAGCACTCGATTGAACCCGGATAAGTGGTCTATGTACGTCTTGTCAAACAGGTTTTCGATGCCTAGCGTGAAGGCGACGCCATTGCTTGCTGTCCAGTTCAGATACAGGTTGGTCAGTTCATAGCCATCGGAAGCGTCGGAATTGTTATTGGGATTCAGTGGATCGTCGGTGTTGGCGCGCGAGATTTTGTCCTGGTCCAGGACGATGATCTGATCGATGCTTGCGGTAAAGCTGCCGCGCTCGTAAACAAGCGAAATCCGAGCGTTGTCCGGGCTGATTCGGTATAGATAGTCGCTGATATCCCTGCGCTTGGCGGTTACTTGCGATGCGATGCCCTCCACTCGCAAATTGGCTTGCAGCGGGAAACCGAACGACAGGTCCATCCCCTGGAATCGGGCTTCGGTATTGGCAAATATCAGCGGCGTGGGATCACCATTGGCATTGCGGCTGACACCTATGGCCGCCATATTGGTGGCTGGAACGCCTTGAATGTAGTCGTCGACTTCGCGCAGGAACAATCGGGGCGAAAACCACACCTCGCCGCGCCTCCAATCGAGGCCCAATTCGATCTGATTGGAAGTTTCGGGTTGCAGGTCCGGATTGCCCAGGTAATTGTTGCCGTCGCCCAGCCCGGCATTTATCTCGAGCGGAATCCAGAGGTAGCGCTCCTGATATATCGGCGAGCGGTTCTTGCGGCCGGCGGCAGCTTCGATAACCACGGTCGAGGATAGCCGATGCCGCAACTTGACCACGAAATCCACATTGTTGTCCGTCTGCTCCCGATCTCTGGAATTGAATTGCTCGCGCAGCAGCCACACCGCTCTTGGCGGCGTGCCCGGGCCCCACATGGCCGGGTTCGTGTCCACCATCCGCGCCGGGAAGGCGTCCACCTCGCCGGTATTCATCTTCACCTGTTCGTAATGGGCGCCTACTTCCAGGTACCAGTCATCGGAGAGATTTCCGGACCATTGCGCAAAGGCCGCGCTGTGTCTGGTGTCCGTGTCGTTGAAATTCCGGACGAAGAAGGGCGCGAAGTCCGGATCGCCCACCGAGGCCTCGTGGACTGCTTTCTTGTCCTCGACGCCAACGAGCAGTTGTCCTGGCCCCAGATCCAGATTTGCAGCGACGCGAAAGCCGGACTCGTCGCTGGCCGCGACCGCGTACCGCTTGTCGTCGCCCAGGAACGGCGGCAGCATGAGCGAGGAGAAGTCCGGCGCGGGCCGTAACAGGTAGTTGCTCATCCCGTGATTGATCGACGAACGATAGATGCCCACCTCCAGGCTCATATCCCTGAGCAATCCGGCATATCTGAAATTGAAGGTCTCGGTGTCGAACCAGTCTATGTCCATCGGCAAGCTGGGCGTGCCTGAATCATCCGTCTCTATGCGGTTCGCATCGATATTGAATTCGTGGTTCTGGTCCCTGGTTCGAAAACCGTAGCTCACGCCATACACATCGCGCTCGTAGCTACTGGCGGCCACATCGCCATTTGGCGACTCGTAGTCATCACCCTCGTCCATGTTGCCGACCAGGTAAAGCCGGTGGTTGGCGGAAACGCCACCCCATATGAAAGATGTACTGGTGCCTTGGGCGGCGGACTTCGCCGAGAACTCGGCATCGCCCTTCAGGCCCCAGCCGTCGCCATCCCTGAACGGAAGACGTTTCCAGCGGGCTGTGGCGGCACCGCCGATTCCGCCGCCGGTGGTGATGGATGCGATGCCCTTCTCCACCACGAGCTCTTCCATCAGCGCGGCGGGAATATGGTGCAGCGGCGGCGCCATCCAGTTGGTCCCGCCGCCGAGGATCAGCATGCCGTCTATGCGCACGTTGATACGTGGACCAAACATGCCCCGGTACTGAATTTGGCCGGACAGCGGGCCATTGCTGGTAGCGTCTCCGCCGGGGACCCGGTCGATCAGCGAGGCCGAGTCTGCGCTGGCATTCGTGCGCGAGGCGTTGAACTGAACTTCGAAAAACTCTCGTCTGCCGATAACGCGAATTTCTTCGATCGGCTCTCCCCGTGCTTCAGTGGACTCTTCCTGTGCGAAGAGGCCGCAAGGGCCGAGTGAAAGCAGGAAACTCAACGCCGGGATTTCTGCAAAACGTCTCCGAGACATGGTAGTAACCATAGTCTTGCCCTCCATCTGACGCGATCCCCCGTCGCCCAAAACAATACCAGATAAATTCCCAAGGGTTGCCGCTTCACCATTTCAAAAGGAAAACTTGAATTATCCGCAAGGAAAGCTAACGGGCACCTGCCGGTCGCGCCAGTCGGCCAATCACGAACACGCTTGCCGCACACAATAACGCCGGAACCGCTCCGATCGCGAAGATGGTCTGCGTGCCGAACCCTTGCGCCAGCAAGGCCCCGCCGATCAGCGGGCTTGCGATCGACCCGAAGCGGCCGACCGCCAACGCCCAGCCGATGCCCGTGGACCGCGCCCGGGTCGGATACAGGCCGGTCGTCATCGTGCCCAGCAGGAGCGACGATCCCAGCACGCTGAACCCGGTGCAGACCGCGACCAGGATCAGCAGCGCGGTGGAGCTGACCGAAAAGCCCAGGGCGAAGACGCAAACGGCGCCGAGCAGGTAGGTCGCGAGCAGCACCCGCGCGGGCGGGATGCGATCACCGATGGCGCCGAACAGCGTGCCCCCGACCACTCCGCCTAGCGCGTAGAGTGCCAACACGTACAGCGCCAGGTCGATGGAAATCCCGACGGCGGTGAACAACGTCGGCATCCACAGCCCCAGCAGGAAGACCAGGGACTGGTTTCCCAGGAACGCCAACCAGACGGTCAGCGTGATCGCCGTTTGCCGTCCGCCGAACAACTCGCGAATCGGGCTGCCCGATTGCGTGACTTCCCCGAGCGTGTACTCATTATCGGGCTCGTGCTCGAAAGTCCGATCGACTCGGCCCAGCAGCGCGCCGGCGGTTTGCGGCGCACAACCGCGGTTGACCAGAAAACGAAGCGATTCCGGCATCACCGCCACCACCAGGGCGGCCAGCACGAGCGGGATCAGCCCACCGAAGTAGAACACATACGGCCAGCCGCCGAGGTCAATCAGCGTCGGCCCCATGAAACCGGCCACAGTGGTGCCCATGGCCGCACCGGAATACATGAACGCCGTCAGCCCGTTGCGGAGGTTGCGCGGCATGAATTCGAGCGTATAGGCCAGCGTGACCGGTATGCATCCGCCGACGCCGACACCGGTCACGAAACGAACCGCGATCAGTTCATTCATGGAGTCGACCAGGGGTGTGGCGCACATGGACACGCCGGAGATCACCAGCATGATGACAATGGTCCAGCGCCGCCCGATCCAGTCGCCCATGCCACCCGCGGCGCTCGACCCGAACAGCACGCCGATCAAGGCGGCGGACAGCGCCCAGGCGAAATCCGCCGGGTCGCGTCCCCACTCCTCGGAAACGCTCGGCACGGTCGCCCCCATCGCAACCAGGTCATAGCCGTCCATGATCATGATGAGAAAGCCGATGGCGATGATCAGGACGTGCAGCGGCCCGATTCGGCTCTCTTCGATGACGTTCGTGATATCGACTTTCATTGCGATCACCTTTTCCAGCCGCCGCCGCGGCGTTGGCCAGCCACCGGTCAGGACACCGAAAGCGGATACGGCGAGGTGTCCGCGTGGTCCTGCAGCGCGTGGACTGTCTTCAACAGCAACCCTTCCTTGACGGTCGCCGTGGCGGGATCGTCCCAGAGATTGGCCAGTTCATGGGGGTCCGAGGCAAGATCATACAGCTCGCCCCAGTCCCGGTTCTGCCAGACCGAGAGCCTCCAGCGGCGGTCGATCAGCGTCGTGACCGTCACCAGATCGTCCAGGCCCAGATAGGGGTATTGCGTGGTGTACTCCACCAGCACATGGTCGCGTATCGCGCCCTTGCCTCTGAACAACGGGCACAGGTCGATCCCCTGTATGCCGTTGTAGGGCCTGAGCCCCGCCCTGGCGAGCACAGTGCGGGCGAGGTCCACCGTCGAACCCAGTTCGTCGATTCGCCCGCGGTTGAACCGCGGGTCGGGGTCGCGCCAGACAAACGGCGTGCGGACGACACTCTGGTACTGCATGGGACCCTTGAGCATGAGGCCGTGATCGCCGAGATACTCGCCGTGGTCGGACAGGAAACACACCACGGTGTTCCCGGCCAGGCCGAGGCGCTCCAGCGATTCGAGGACGTTGCCCACCGCATCGTCGATCATGGTGATCTGGCCATAGGTCTTGGCCACCATGTCGCGCGCCTGGGGTTCTCCGGTGACGAACGGGAACGTCCACCGCGTGGATTCGACACCGCGCGCAAATTCGTCCCAGAGCAGTGCCTGTGGCGGCGTCGCTTCGCGTGTGGGGGAGAAAAACGACGGCGGCGGCTCGACTTCGTCGGGATCGTACATGGAGTAGTACTGTCCGGGCGGCGTGAACGGATGGTGCGGGTCCGGAAACGAACACTGCAGGAAAAACGGCGCCCCGCCGCCGCTGGCATGCCGCTCCAGCCATTCGACGGTTTCTTCCTCGACAAATCGGGTCGGGTAGAGGGACTCCGGAATCGCAGTTTGGTAGACCTGCGCCGCGCCCACATCGCTGACCGCGCGGGCGCCGGCCAGGCCGGGCTGAAGGTTCAGTCCCGGCGCCTTGCGGTCGAGCCATTCGGAATAGTGTCCCGTAACCAGGTCGCCGTGACCCAGGCAAAGGGCGACGTCTTCGAACCCATAGTAGGGGGTACGGATTTCGGCCTTGCGCTCCGGTTGGACCAGTCCCAGCGACATCTCGGCCGAGTAGTCGTCCCTGGAGTGGCGGCTGCGCATGGCCTCCGCCAGATCGGGGGGCGGGGCGCGCAGTTCGTCGGCGAATGCCTCCCGGGGCACCTTGGCCGGCTCCGAGATCATGCCCTGCAGGTGGCTCTTTCCGATCAGCGCGGTGCGATACCCCGCCGCCAGGAGCAAGTCCACAAAGGTGACGGAATCCAGGTCCAGCGGAATACCGTTGTAGCGCACGCCATTCACGCGAGGAATACGCCCCGTCATGAACGCGGCCCGGTTGCTCATGCAGGTCGGCGACGACACGTAGAAGCGGGAAAGCCACGACCCGCCCTCGGCGATGGAGTCGATGAAGGGCGTTCTGAGCACGCGGTTGCCGGCGTAACCGACATGATCCCACCGCTGCTGGTCGGTAATGAAAAACAGGAAGTTGGGGCGCCTTGAGGTACGGCCCGGCACGGTCATGCGCCCGTGGGTTCCGGCAGCTTGCCCCTTTCGCTCCAGTACTGGCGAAACGCGCGCCGCACCGACTCGTTGTGAGCCTTCATCATCAGCGCGGCATAGTCTGCGTCCCCGTCTTCCAGGGCCTCGATGATGATCTGGTGTTCGGTCACACTGAGCGGATTGTGCCTGGCCGGGATCTGGCCGAACTTGAAGTAGAGATTGTGATGGAAGTCGATAATGCGGTCGATCAGTTCGAACAGTTTCTGGCTGCCGGCCGCGCGATGGATCGCCCGGTGAAACCGGGAATTGAGGTTCAGAAAACTCTGGTCGTCGTCCACGGCGCGTTCGATTTCGGCATTGATCCGCTTCAATTCGTCAATCCCCTCCTTCGATATCCGACTGGCCGCCTTGGCGGCGCTGTAGCTTTCCAGGAACGAGAGGATATCCATCAGTTCCTCGAACTGGGTTTCGCTGACATCGGCGACGTAGGAGCGGCGGTTCGCGCGTATTTCGATGATCCCCTGGTCCGCCAACTGGCGCAGCGCTTCACGCACCGGCGTACGGCTCACGTTGAGCAACCCCGCCAGTTCCTCTTCCTTGAGCTGGTGCCCAGGCTGGAACTTGCCCGAAAATATGGAATTGCGGATCAGTTCGTATGCTACTTCTTTCGCCGTGGCCACGTCAGTGTCCTGGTTGCCCGAGTTGCCGTCCGCCGATCACCCACAAGGAACCCCTTTCTTCCCTCGGCGTCAGCGCACCGTCCGACCGGGTGAAATCTGCTAGCGCAACGGTAGTGCATCTTATTTTGTTAATCCACCGCAGAATCTACCGAGCGAGGTGGACGACCCGGCCAGCCTGAATGACCGCGACGACGTTCCCCAGATGGGAGATGTCCGCGAAAGGGTCTCCATTGACAACGACCAGGTCCGCGCGCTTGCCTGCCTCGAGCGTTCCCAGTTCATCACCGAGATTCAGGAACTCCGCCGCGTTGCGTGTCATGGCGGCGATCACCTGCGCAGTCGTCAAACGTTCGGACAGCGCACGCGCTTCGCCGAGCACCGCCTGCGGGTAAGGCCGAAGCGGTTGCTGATCGGTCCCGAACGCGAGAGTGACTCCGGCATCCGAAAGGATTCCGGCATTTGCCACCGCCTGGGCGCGATCACCGTCCTGGGCGGGCGGAAACGTTCCTCCCATGACGGTTCGCCTGATCCCTTGTCCGTCCACAAGGCTGTCATGAAGCGAAACCGTTGTGGCGACAGGTAGTCCGGCGCCCGCAAACAACGTTGCCGAAGTCGCGGCATCGGCCCGGTCCCTCCAGGGAACGTGGACGAAACCGTCGACGCCGAGCCGGGCGGCCTCGGCCATACCGGCGAAAAAGGTGCCGTGCACGTAGAAGGGCACATTGTGCGCCTCGGCCTCCTCGGCCATGGCCGCAATGACGGAATCGCTGATGGACGGAAGGTGAGATCCAGCCTGATGAACTGCCTTGATGACGTCAACACCCGCCTCCGCCAGTGCCGCGACCCGGGACCGCGCGTACTCCGGGTCGTCCACCATGTAGGCCAGATGCTCGACGCAGAAAGGATTGTCGCGGCAGATCGTCGCAGCGGGATGTCCCGCCGGAGCGCTGAACGCCGGGCCCGCGACCAGCAGCCGCGGGCCGGACAATCGGCCGGCGGCGAGCGAGTCGCGCACTTCGAGGATGGCCGGGAAGTGCCCTCCCGTGTCCAGCGCTGTCGTCACGCCGGCCGCCAGAAACTGCTGTAGTATGTAGGGCAGCCGGTCATCGATGTAGGCGTTCAACGCCGCTTCGCTCGTCACGCCTTCGGCGATCGCCAGAATGTGCACGTGAGTGTCGATGAATCCCGGCAACACGGTCCTGCCATGAAGGTCGATCACTCCGTTGATCACTTCGACCCCGGGCACCTCGTCCCCTGGCACCTCGCCCTCCGGCGTCGAATCTGTCGTATCCGTCACCGAAACAATGGTCCCATCCGCGATGGAGATAGCGCCCTGGGCGATGATTTCCCCGTCGCCGACCACGATGCGCGCGCCGGTGACCAGCAGGTCCTGCGCGCCGCACGGGTTGCCGACCGCGAATAGCACCGGGATGACCAATAATCTTCGCATGGCATTCATTCCAACCCTGCCTATCCTGTCCGCAAGCCGTTTCGCTCAACCACGCCGGAAAGCGCCCTTTCGCCGGACAGTTTCTCGACATACCCGCCATGCGAGTAGTCCACCGCCTCCGCCCATTTCGGATTGACACGCATACGCCAGTACTCATCGCGAATCAAGCCCGTGAACTTTCCGCACATCCCGTCCGCCACGGGCCGGCCGTCGATTTCGGTGACCGGGAAGATGCCCCCGGCGGAACTGCACAGGAATACTTCGTCCGCCGTCCGCATTTCATCCGCCGAAATATCGGTTTCCAGCACCGGCCACCCTGCCTGTTCCGCGATTTCCATGACGGTGCGCCGCGTGATGCCTTCCAGGCGGTGGTGCGCGGGCGTCTTCAACGTGCCTCCGGTCACCACGCAGGCATTGAATCCCGGGCCCTCGGTGACGTTGCCGTCGTAGTCGAGCAGAATCGCATTGTCCGCGCCCCGGTCGTCGGCCTCCAGCCGCGCCCGGGTGAAGTCGCCCCATTGAAAGTTCTTGGCGGTGGAATCCAGACTGGTCTCAGGGATCCGGCGGACCCGGCTCACGATCACGCTCATGCCCTGCCTCATCCGTTCTCCGGCGGCAATGGACGGAAGCACCTGCGAGAAGGCGTAGAATCGGTTTTCGAACTGCGCCGGGTTGCGGACCCCCATTGACGGCGGCACGCCGCGGGTCGCCATGATGAGCACCAATCCGTCACGCAATCCCGCCCTGCGCACGACCTCGTGCACGACTTCGGTGATCCGTTCCGGTCCCAGGGGGATCGCAAGCCGCCACTTTCGCATGCTGAGACCGAACCGTTCAATGTGATCCTGGAGCCTGAAAAGCCAGCCCTCGGTGAACGGGATCGCGTCGTAAACGGCATCGCCACGAATGAACCCCCAGTCGGTTATCGGGATGGCGGCCTCGCCCAGCGGCATGTAGCGACCATCCACATAGGCGACACCCGCCTCGCCAGGGTCGTTCAGCGACACGGATGCCGCTCCCGCTTAATGCCCATTGATGTCGGAAAGTCGTTCATTGGATCGTGGCGACCGGACCCTGCCCATGTGCGTGGCCATTGTTAGTCACCTCCCGCCAATTGTTGTACATTTTTCGTCGCGTCTCAACCTCGCCATGTAGACCATTCATATAACCAATTGATAAAGTAGATATTTCTACAATTTAAGCAAAATTCTCGCAAGCTATCTGTTCAACGTTCAGGAGCCACTTGATGAACCAATCCCAAGCGGACGCGAATCGAGCCGGGAGCGCCCCCCTCCCTCCTCCCGAGCATCTCAGCGAGCCCGCCCAGGCGATATTGCGCGCCGGCGACGACATGCTCGGCGATCTCGCCGACTACCGGAGCGCCCGCCAGCGGATCAACCGGATCGCCGACGCACGCAGCCAGTCCGTACGCGACGAAGGCACCGATTTCGAATTCGAGGCCGTAGACACCAACGGCGCCCGTTCATACTGGATCACGTCGGCGCGGCAGGACGATACCGAGCGCGTGCTCGTCTATGCGCATGGAGGCGGATATGTCGCCGGCGAAGCGGCGCGGGTGATCGAACATCCACTGCGGCTGGGCCGCGCCGCAAGGCTGCCGGTACTGTCCGTCGAATACGGACGGGCGCCGGAAAACCCCTGGCCGGCCGCGCTGGAAGACTGCCTCCGGGCCCACCAATGGCTATTGGAACAAGGCTACGCGCCCCGCCACATCGCCTGGTCCGGACTCTCGGCTGGCGGCGGCATCGTCGTGGCCATGGCGCTTGCGGCGCGTGAGCGGAACATCCCCCTGCCCGGTGCCATCTACGGCATGGCACCGTGGGCGGACCTGACGCTCAGCGGCGACAGCTACCGGGTCAACGCGCCCCACGACCACGTCCTGGGAAGCAGCGACATGGCAGCGCTCGCGGACATGTACGCGGGCTCGGCCGACAAGCGCGAACCGACCATTTCACCCGTTTACGGAGACCTGCGAGGACTGCCACCCTTGCTCGTGGACGCCGGAACACGGGAAATACTCCTGTCCGACGCGGTCCTTCTCGCACAGCGCGCCCGCAGTGCCGGCGCGGACGTGACCCTGGACGTATGGGACGGGCTCTGGCATGGCTTTCACAATGCACAGGAGGTTCCCGAAGCCCATCTGGTCACCCGGAGGGGAGCGGCGTTCATCCGCTCGCATGTTGGTTGTGACTAAAGGTGATTGTGGGCAGATCAATTACTGAATTCCCCTGCGGCATCTATCCATAGCTTGATCGCTGCGGTGATGCTGCTTATGGTATCCGCTTGGCTGCCACCGTACGCCATGCACTCTGGAGATCAGTTACTTCGGCAATGATGGCTTGATCCTCGTTGCTCCAGTGGAGGACGATATCGTGCACTTGAAACATGCAGAATACCTGTCCGTTATCCGCCATGATTCCTTGGAAGGTATTCTGTGATTACCTGCAAACCAGATATCCTGGAGAAATCTCTGGCGTTATGTGTGATCAATGGAATTTCATGTCGCACAGCACATGCCGCTATCCAGGCGTCATTTTGTGAAATGGGCCTACCGCCACGCCTTCGCTCTGCTACCAGACGACCATAGCAGCGGGCCGTATCGTTGTCGTAGGGAACCACTACGAATTGACGAAGAGTTACTTCAAGTTTCCTTCGTTTCGTATCGCCCCACTTCGCCTTCTCGGCGCCAAAATACAGTTCGCCAACCGTGATGAAGGAGATCGCGAGCAGACGGTTCTCCACATGGGGAGCATAGGACTGCGCTTCTTGGCCTCCACGCAACAAATACGACACGACATTCGTGTCCAGCAGCACACGGACTGGTGTCATTGTCGACTGCCAGATCCGTTACGAGCGTCCCGCAACTCGATTATCGTCGCTTCGAATCCGTCATTCTCGTCACCGGGCCATGTTCCGAATAGCTGCTGAGCCGTTTCCAACGGCTTTACATTCTGAAGATCAGCTAGCTCGTCCAAAGTCGGTGTCGCCCAAAATGACGCGCCAACCGCGGTTCCCTTGGGCAGTAGATTGATGCCCTCTTCATTCTTGTCGTCCAAGGGCTCGATATCATGAATTCTGATACTGGTTATCTTGCCAGTCGATGGATCCTCAGTTGCCTCGCCCACCACACGAACATATCCGAGAATATTTTCGAGAACCTCATCTCTGTGGACGTCGTCGAATTGGCAGAGGACAGGATCTCCAGTTGAGGGATGAACGCGGCAGCGGGTACCTTGTTCCTTGAAATCGGCCATGAGCAACCGTCCTTCAATCGTACGAACATTCACTTCCGGCACCTGGATTCGCTCGCGAATCCGGGTCAGCCCGCTCGGTGTCAGGGATGCCTCGATAATGTTGTTCCAGCTTCCCAGCCTGAAAGATACCCTGTCAATCCCTTGCCCAAGCACTTTCCCTGCATCACGCCACGCCATCAGGACGCCAGCGTCGTAGCCAGCGGGCAAGGGACCAGTGTTGCCGTCAGCTTGAACCGCCGTCAAGCCGTCAATCGCCTTTTGCAGGATCTCCTCCCCTGCATCCATGCCGGGGAGCTGCGGATCCGGCCCGCTGCGCTCAAAGCCGAGAACCGCCGCCGGGCTTCCGGGCTCCAGCGATACGAGTTCCAGGTTCACGTCGTCATGGACGATTCTCGGTGGTCTCCCCTTGCGCCGGCTCTCGGCCTCTCCACGAAGCACAAGACTGACCCGCTGCAATGCCTTGTTCATCTGAGACAAGAAACGAACCAGCTGGAGCACGGGGATCGTGCCCGGCCCAACGGCATCACCATCAAAGCGAATTTTCAACAGAGGATCTTGCTGCTTCATGGAACCGGTCTCCTTCGCTGACTTTGCCTTGCTACCCACCCGGTCCACGACGATCACAGGCTTCGCACACTGTGGAGACAACGTCGCTTGAAGATCTCGGTGATGTGGGTCTTCGCGATTTTATCGGCAGAGGCGCTGTCCAAGGATAGTGACTGTGGTCACGGCTGCAGCGGCAGGCGTATCATGCCACTCTGCGATGCCCATCGCTACCAGTTCCGCGCCTTCGCGAGTGACCCAATTGGATGTCGCCACCGTCCGGCAATTCGTTTCTCGCCTGCAGTCCACCAGCAATTGCAGAACAATTTGGCATCCCATGCCCCTGTTTCGCGCGTTAACCCGAATTTTGTTGTACATTACGCCTGACTGAAGAAGGTTCAGATCGTGCCGAATCCCTCGACCGGACAACTCTCGGAGCTGCTGCGATCCATGCTGCTGATCCGCCGCGTGGAAGAACGCCTCAGAGACGATTTCCACGCCGGCAAGCTGCCGGGCGGCGTGCACCTGTACATCGGGCAGGAAGCCGTTGCCGCCGGCGTGTGCGCACATCTGGACGACGACGACTGGATTGCCAGCACGCATCGTGGACACGGGCATTTTCTTGCCAAGGGAGGAGACCCGAAGGCGATGATCGCCGAGATTCACGCCAAGGAGACGGGCATCTGCGGTGGCATGGGCGGCTCCATGCACGTGGCCGACTTTTCCAAGGGCATCATCGGCGCCAACGGCATCGTGGGCGGCGGCATCGGAATTTCCGTGGGCGCCGCGCTCGCCGCCCAGCTGGAAGGGAAGAAACAGGTGGCCGTGTGCTTTTTCGGCGATGGCGCCGCCAACCAGGGCGTGTTCATGGAGGCGCTCAATGTCGGCGCGCTGTGGAACCTGCCCCTGGTGCTGGTCTGCGAGCACAACGGCTTCTCCGAGTTCTCGCCATCAGAAACCGTGACCGCCGGCGACATCGCCGACCGGCCCGGGGCGTTCGGCATCCCGAGCGAGCGCGTGGACGGGAACGACGCCATCGCCGTCTGGCAGGCGGCGGCGAGAGCGGTCGAACAGGCGCGCCGTGGCGACGGGCCATCCTTCATCCTGGCGACGACGTATCGCACCCACGGGCACAATGAAGGCGAAATCCACTGGCTCCAGGGCACGTACCGGGAAGACAGCGAGATCGAACAGTGGCGGCAGCGGGACCCCATCGACCGGCTTGCGCGGTCCCTTGTGGACAGCGGCGATTTGGCCGACGACGACGTTGAAGAGATGGATCGGGAGATTCTGGAAACCGTCGAGTCAGCCTGCGCGTTTGCGGACGAAAGTCCGGTGCCGCAACCCGACGCGGTCAACGAACTGATGTTTTTCAACCAGTCGCCCTGACGGTTCACGCACCATGGCGCGTAAAAGACTGATTCAGGCCATCAACGATGCGCTGTCCGAAGAGATGGAACGGGACCGTCGCGTCATACTGTTCGGCGAAGACGTGGAAATCAGCATGTTCGGCGACACCCTGGGGTTGCGGGACCGGTTCGGACCGGAACGGGTCCGCAACACGCCGATCTGCGAGGCCACGCTGACCGGCATGGCGGTGGGCGCGGCGGCGGCCGGCTACCGCGTGATCCTCCACATGATGTTCTCCAACTTCATCTACACCGGCTTCGATGCCATCGCCAACCAGATGGCCAAACTCCGGCTCATGACCGGCGGCCAGATCAAGCTGCCGATCACCGTGATCGCGGGATACGGCGGAGGACGTTCCACGGCGGCGCAACATTCCGACACACCCTACCCCGCGTTGATGAACCTGGGCGGCGTGAACGTGGCCGTTCCCTCGACACCGGCCGACGCCGCCGGCCTGTTGAAATCGGCCATTCGTGGCGACAACCCGACATTCTATCTCGAAGCCGGCGGTCGCGGCGGCACGCGCGGCGACGTCCCGGACGACGATCACCTGGTGCCCCTTGGCCGGGCCGCCATCCGCAGGAGCGGCACCGACGTGACGCTGGTGAGCGTCGGCGCGATGATGCAGCCCACGTTGCGCGCGACGAAAGCGCTGGCGGCGGACGGGATCGAGGCGGAGGTCATCGACTGCCGAACGCTGGTGCCGCTGGATACGCGCGCGATCAGCGAGTCGGTAGCCAGGACAGGTCGATTGGTGGTGGTGGACGAGGCGCGCGACCGGTGCGGCGCCGCCAGCCATATCGCGGCGGTGATGGCCGACGAGGCATTTCATTCGCTCAAGGCGCCGATCAAGCGCGTGACCGTACCCAATGTGGCGATGCCCTATGCGCCCAACGTGGAGCGGCCCCTCTTGCCGAACCCCGAGCGGATCGCGGAAGCAGCCTCGGCCCTTGTTCACAACTGACGTAAGGGAGCACCTGCAAAAACCATGCGTGTCAAACTCAAGCTTGCGTCCGTGGGCATGAATATGGAGGAAGCCACGATCATCAAGTGGTTCAAGCAGCCGGGGGAATCCTTCCGCAAGGGCGAACCGCTCTACGAAATCGAGACGGAGAAGGTGGCCCAGGAAGTGGAGGCTCCAGGCGATGGTACGCTGGTGGAGATTTACGTCGGCGAGGACGAAGACGCCGAGGTCGGCGAGGCGGTCTGCCTGGTGGAAACCGATTCGTAGGGAGAAAGCGCGCCATGCAGCACCGGGCGTAGTGGACCCCTGCTCCGGCGCGCTGAAGCGGAGGAAGAAATGCCAACTTGCAACAGGATCTCCGGCTTGAGTTCCACTCCACGCCAGACATTCTGCGTGATCGCGCTGATCTTCGGCACATCGTACGGCACGCTCGCCATGGCCCAGACCGGACGCGACACGCAGGTGTTTTTCGGCGACACCCACGTGCACAGCTCATTCTCATTCGATTCCTACACCATGCAGAACCGTGCGGCGGACCCGGACGTGGCGTTCCGTTTCGCCAAGGGGCTGCCCGCCGTCCACCCCGGATTCGGCGGGAGGATCCAGCTGGAGCGCCCGCTGGACTTCCTGGTCGTGGCCGACCATGCCGAATACCTGGGCATCACCGCGGCGCTCTTCAGCGGGGACGAGCGCGTCACGGACACACCCACCGGCCGCCGTCTGCTGGATATGGGCAGCGGGCCGGGCCAGGAACGGCTGGTGCTGGTCGAGCTGGCCCGCTCCATGCACCGCAACGAACCGTTCGACGAAATCAACCTGGAGCCGATCATCCGCTCCACCTGGGAGCGGAGCGTCGACATCGCCGACCGGCATTACGAGCCGGGCGTGTTCACAAGCCTGATCGGCTGGGAATGGAGCGGTTTCCCGGGGGGCGCCTCCATTCATCGCGTGGTGCTCATGCGCGAAGGCGCCGACGTCGCCAAGCGGTTCCTGCCCTACTCCACGTTCCAGAGCGAGCGACCGGAAGACCTATGGCAGTGGCTCGAGCGCACGTCCGGACTTGTCGGCGCTACCTTCCTTGCGATTCCGCACAATTCCAACATCAGTTCGGGACGCATGTTCCAGGAGGTGGATTCGGATGGAAGGCCCATCAGCGGCGAGTACGCCCGCACGCGAATCCGCTGGGAGCCGATCATGGAGATCACCCAGACCAAGGGCGACTCCGAGACCCATCCGACGCTGTCGCCCGACGACGAGTTCGCGGATTTCGGCGTCTACGAACGGGCCCGGCTGCCGGGCGTGGATATCCCCCCGCCGAATTCCGCCGAATACGCTCGTGCGGCGCTTTTGCGCGGACTGGAAATCGAGGCGAGGGTCGGCGCCAACCCTTACAGGTTCGGATTTATCGGTTCAAGCGACATCCACACGGGACTGTCCACAACGGACGAGGCCGCCTATACCGGCAAATTGGCCGTCGAAGGCACGCCCCTGACGAAAACCGCGCCCTTGCAAGGCGGCAACGAGCCGGGAACCTACAAGATCGGGCGGGACTTCGAGGCCGCCGGCCTGGCGGGCGTATGGGCCGAGGAGAATACCCGCGAATCGCTCTTCGACGCATTCCGCCGCAAGGAGGTGTACGCCACCTCCGGCCCGCGCATCCACTTGCGTTTCTTTGGCGGATGGGAGTATACGCCGGAAGACGCGGAAGCCAACGACCTGGCGGAAACGGGCTACCGCGGCGGCGTTCCCATGGGCGGCGAACTGGCGCGTGCACCGACCGGCCGGAGCATCACGTTCCTGGTGGAAGCGGCCATGGATCCGGACGGCGCCAACCTGGACCGTATCCAGATCGTGAAGGGTTGGCTGGACCCCGACGGCACGCCCCGTGAAATCGTCCATGACGTCGCATGGTCGGACAGGCGCGAGATGGACATGGATGGGCGGGTGCCGCCGGTTGGCGACACCGTCGACCTCACGACCGCGACCTATACCAACTCCATGGGCACCACACGGTTGTCGGCGGTCTGGGAGGACCCGGAATTCGACCCGGACAGGCCGTCTTTCTACTACGCCCGGGCAATAGAAATACCGACGCCGCGGCACACGCTCTACGACGCGGTCGCGCTGCGTGAACCGCCCTTTGAAGGCTATCCGGAAACCATCCAGGAACGGGCCTATTCCTCGCCCATCTGGTACTCGCCCTGACCCTCAGGTGACCAACAAGGCCCGCTACGGCGCAACCTGCAGTTGAGCGATACCGTGCCGGGTGCACGTCCGGCGTTGACGTCGGGTCTGTCGCCGGATGGCCAGGTTGGCCGCGCGGGCTTGCGCGCTCCGGTAGCCACGCGGATGGTCCAGGTGCAGGCATGTCACGCGGTGACGGATTCGCTTGCCCCGGACTCCGGCATTTTCCAGCCGTTCTCCCAGTTCCCGGTCTTCTCCGCCGTACCCCATCCGTTCATCGAATCCATTTGCGCGGAGGATGTCTTCCTTCCAGCCCGAGGCGTTGTGACCGTTCCAGCCGGCGGTGGTGGGCGAGACGTGGTCCAGCACCGCGCCGAAGCCCGGTCCCGCGCCGAGCTTGAGCAGCTTGTGGGTGAACGGCATTCCCCGTCTCAGCAACCAGGACGGGGAAAAACACCGACCGGAATCGATATCTTCCAATCGAATGTCCTGGGACAGGCCCAACGGCAGGCGCACAAGGCCTCCTGAAAGGAATCGCTTCGGTTCGGCCAGCTCAACGTGTCGCGCGACAAACTCCGGATGCGGAATGCAATCCCCGTCGGTGAAGATCAGATACCTGCCCCGGGCCTTGAGTATGGCCTTGTTCAGTATCCGGCATTTTCGGAAGCCCTGGTCCGCCTGCCAGACATGCTCGATACGCATCCCGGAGCGTCCGCGGGCGGATCGGATGACTTCGGCCGTCTCCTCGCCGGAGCCGTCATCGGCAATGACGACTTCAAAGTCCCGGTGAACCTGATGAGCGAAACCGAACAGGGTCTTGTCCAGCCACTCCGGCTGGCGGTAGGTACTGAAAATGACCGAAACGTCAGGCATGCCGGCGCCCACGCTCCAAACGGCGCGACCTCGGTCGTGCTCTGGGTGGCGACAGCGCCATCGGAGTGCCCTCTTCCTTTTGCTTCTTCCCTGCAGAGATTGAGGATGGTACTTCAATGCCACATCGCAGGTGAATGGAGGCCTCCGATGCGGGCTTGGCGTGACCCTCGCGGCCCGCAAGGACCGCGCATTTCCATTTTTCCGGCAGAATTTGTTAGATTACCAACCCGATGACCGTACGCACGCACATCGGGCACCCGTATACCGTGACAAAATGTCTCCTGACGCTGGGCATTTTACTTGCCGTGGTGTCAGGCGCCAACGCGCAGCAGATTCACCTGGACCGGCTATCGGTCGAACGGCTCGATGTGGCGCCTCCCGGCGAGCGCGTTACCGGCGCGCCGGGTCACATGAAGGTGGTCGAGCGCGCCTGCCGGTCCATGCCGGCAGAGGAACTCCGGCGCAGGATTGTCGATATCGCCGTGCAGGAATGGGGATTTTTCGGCTTCAGCGTTCTGGACCAGACGTTCATCGAAGAACAGGATGACGACCGTTCCGGCCCGCGGCCCCCGCGTTCGCCGCTGGAACTCATGGAATCGGCGCGAGTGGCGGATTCGATCGCAGGCTATTGGGCCGTCACGGATGACGGGGCGTGGATTCTCGATCGGCAGAATACCTACTGGAACGGACCTTACGGCGCCGGGGCACGCTGGCGCGACCCCTGGTCGGCGGCGTTCATTTCGTGGGTCATGTGCGAGGGCGGCCTCGGCGAGGAGGATTTGTTCAAACGCCATATCGCCCACCACGTCTATATCGACCAGGCCATCGAGGCGCGCGACGGGCGCGAACCGGCCGCCGCCTACACCGCGTACGATGTCGGCGAGATGCCCATCGAGCCGGGCGATCTGCTGTGCTCCGCGAGGCGTTCGGCCTACCTCACCATCAGTGATCGGCGCAGGTATCTCGGCGAAGGCGTCCGCTCGCACTGCGACATCGCCATCAGGGTCGAAGAACAGAACGAAAGAATCCTCGTCATAGGGGGAAATGTCCGCGGATCCGTGCGCCTGAAGCTGTTTGCGGCGGAGTTTGACGCAAGCACGGACGGAGAACCCGGCATTCGCTGGGTCGGCGGCGACGGACGGACGATTTTCGCCCACCTGAAGCTCGGGGCCGATTCCATCGACGCGGATGCGCTCGACACGAGCCCAACTGTGCAGGCGCTCCTGGAACGCGGCGACGATCTCGGCTGGCTTCGTCAACGCCTCGCCGGCGAACAGCCGGTACAGGTCGATCCGGTCGTGTCATTGCCGGCGATACCAGATGAAGGGGCGTAGTGGGTGATTCCGATGGGTGGAGCCACTAACAGGAGGCAGCATTCATGAAGACGACAACGCATCAATGCACGTTCCGCGGCCTGGCCCTTGTCATTGGCGCCAATCTGGCAATTGCCATCGGACCGGCGGCAGACGCGCAGGTGGTCGAGGGACAGGCGCTCGACGAAAACGGGGCACCGCTGTACCGGGTGGACCCGTTCTGGCCCAGGCCGCTTCCCAATCGGTGGAGCATGCAGCAGGTCACCGGAATCCATGTCGATCACATGGACCACGTCTGGTTCATCAACCGCAACCGGGCCGCGCAACCCAACGAGATCAGCGGCGACATCAACGGCAACGGCTTGTGCTGCGTGCTCGGTCCCGAGATCATCGAGCTGGACCCGGAGGGCAACGTCGTCAATGCCTGGGGCGACTCCGACCACCACCCGCTGTGGCCAACCGCGCTGCAGACGGTGATCGCCGATACGCAGGGCTTCGTCTGGGTTGCCGGCACGGCGCCGCAGGACAGCATCCTGAAATTCACCCGCGACGGCGAGTTCGTGTGGGATTTCGGCCATCGACCGCCGCCCGGTGCCCCCAACGTCGAGAACAACCAGGAAACCGACGCGTTCCGCAACAAGGGGCGCTTCCAGCTCGACGAGGTGGACAACGAGCTGTATATCATCGACCAGAAGCGCGTGGTCGTCTTTGACGCCTCCACCGGCGAGTTCAAACGCGGTTGGGGCGGATACGGCATGCCGCTGGAGGAAATTTCCAACGATCCCATTCCCGGCTACACGTGGGACGGCGGACCACCACCCGAAGTCAGGGATCTCGCCCCCGCCCTGCACTTCATCGAGATATCCAACGACCGCAAGGTCTATGTCGGCGAGCGCGGCTCCAACCGGATCCAGGTGTTCACGACCGCCGGCGAGTGGCTGCAGGACATCCATATCGCGCCCAACACCCCGGCAAGGGGTTGTGGCGGCCTGACTCTCGGCGACGGCCCCTGGGGGCCCTGCGGCACCATGTACAAGCTGGTCATCTCAAAGGACCCGGAACAGAAGTACCTGTTCCAAGCCGACGGCAACAACCACGTGGTCTGGATTGTCGACCGAGCGAGCGGCGAGACGCTCGGCCACTTCAGCGGGCACGGCCGGCTGGCCGGTCAGATGCACTTCCCCAACGCGATCGGGATCGACTCCATGGGGAACATCTTCACCGGCGAGGTGGACAACGGCAAACGGATTCAGAAGTTCATGCCGGTGATGTCGGCCGATCTTTAGTTCGGCTGGACCATAGGCGCTTTAGTCCCAGTCGGACGGACAGACCGACGGACGGCGATGGTGAATTTTCGCTATCGAGACTGCCGGCAGCGCAATTTCTAGCGCGCATAAAATGTGATCATCCGGCCGCACACGATGACCCCCGCCCACAGCAGCAGGGACAAATAGCCGACGAACTTCGATACTCCGGTGACCTCCCCCGTGGCAAGCAGGTGTGACAACCTGAACTTGAAGTAGAGGGCGTTCAAACCCGCGAGGAAGATCAGGGCCAGCTTCAGCTCAAAGGCCGGGTTGTCAATGTACTTGGGCGCGTTGCCGGCGAAGAACAACGCTCCCGTGGCGAAGTTCACCAGAAATGCGCCCAGAACCAACCGCAGCAGCCTGCCGATCAACCCGGCGCCGGCATCCAGATAGAATCCGGTCAGTCGCAGATCGATCATCAACATGCCCCCCATGAAGAAGCACAGGCTGACGAAGTGGATGCATTCGAGTGTCGGCCAGATGACCGCGGACGAGACCACCCACGCACCAAGGAAGGTGTCGGCCAGCCAGCCCAATTTCTCCAATCCCATCAATAGACCGACCCCAGGTAGGCGATCAGCCGGCCGGTGATGACCGCGCCGATCCAGGTCACGCTGGAGACGAGAGATATGCGACGCGCCGAGACGCTATGGCGAACCTCCCGGACATTCGTCCGAGCGAGTTCGGCGAGGTGTGCCGCGAGCCAGGCGAGAAGGGTCCCGCTGACCAGGACCAGCATCATCTTCACAACAAACGTGGCGTTGCCGATGTAGTCGGACCCGCGGGGCACGAAGAGCGCAACCCCCGTGACCAGGTTCAACAGGAAGCCCCACATCGCGATGCGGAGGAATCGGGGCAGATGCCTGTCGGCGAATTGCCCCAGGAAGCCGTTGAGACACAACGCCACGGTGATGGTGAGACCGACCGCAACGGCCATCCCGATGGAATGCAGTGCGATCACGGTCGGAAACCCGAGCATGGACGTCAACACCCACTCGGAGAAGGCGGTCGACTCAAGGAATCGCAGCAATCTCAATCGGATCTCCGTCCCGACGGCCGGGAGCGAACCGTCCGGCAAACCCCGCTATCTTGTGGTGTATGTCCGGCTGTGGCCGTTGCGCCCGTTGGTGATCCGGTAGCCGGCCCCGTCGGCTTCGACGACCGCCTTGATCCAGTGGCCCTCGTCGTTGTCCGCGGTGAGATTGGCTGTCATTTCCGGCGGCGCGTTGAGGTCCGCGGAGGCGGCCGTGGCGTGATGGACCTGCCAGAAGCCTTCGAGTCCGGGAATTTGCCGAACCGTTGCGAGGTCGTCAGGGTGGCCACCCTTGGTGGCCCCGTTGTTGCTGACCGCCACCGCGGGCTCAAGCGCCCAGAGCAGTTCCGCCGCGACCCCCTGGGCGTGGTGCGGCACCTGGATCACGTCGACGACGCCGAAACGGTTTACGGGGCACGCCGCAGCTTGCTGTATATCCACCGTGATGTCGCCGGGATCGAGGAATTCGAACTCGCCAACCGCAACCCTGTACCCGATGCTGCGGCTGTTCTCGCCGAAATCCTCGGGCGCCATCGGGCCGCCGCAATGTGGATTCGTGCCCCCGCCACCCTCGATGATGTCCCGGTTCGCCACCACAAAAGTGAACTCCACCCCTGTCAGTTCCAGCGTATCGCCCGGCCTGACCGTGCGCCGCTTGCCTTGCGCCGCGCTCAGATAGGCCTCCCAGGCTAGCCGGCCCCGCTCGGTCTCCGCCTCCACGCTATCGCCGTGATCCAGGAACTCGCCGATCGACACGCGTCGCGCGAGGGCGGGCGCACCGCCTACATGGTCGCCGTGGTAATGCGACGCGATAAAGTAGTCGATGCGCGCGATACCCGCGTCCGCCAAGGCCGCCTCGATCCGCCGGGCGTCGCGCTCATCTTCGCGATTCCATCCCGCGTCCATCAGCACCGCCTCGCCGCCCGGCGTCACGAGCAGCGTCGCCGAACCGCCCTCCACGTCGATCCAGTAGATCCGCAATCCATCACCGGCGTTCTGGGCGAAAAGCCCCGGGGCCGCAACAATGCCCAGTGCCGCAACGAGCCGGACCGCGATGTAGAGTCGTTTCATGAGGGTCTCCGTCGGTTGGTTGGCGATTTCCCCGATCATACAGGAGGCTTGGTTGTGCCTCCCTTTGGTTCAGGCGCTTGCCGGGCGCTTGCCGGGCGCCTGCCTGGCGGCTGTCGGGCGCTTGCCGGGCCTCGACTCCGAAGACCGAACAGCGGACAATTGTGCTTCGCAACGCCCACGATGGCCCCGGATGTGCCGTGCGCGTCGCGAGTCGGCCGAAAGAGGTTCGGTCGCCAAAATAGCCAAGCAATTGCCTGTAAGGACATCCATGACCCAACCTTCAATTCATGTCGAAGCCACGGAAGCGGCCCAGGCGAGCCAATCAAATCCCGGCGGCGAGATTGCTGTCTACGAAACTCCAGACGGCGACGTACGCGTCGATGTGCGTCTGGAGCAGGAGACCGTGTGGCTTTCGCAACGTGATATGGCGAATGTGTTCGGCACGACACCGCAGAACATCGTGGTGCATTTGCGTCGCGTGTTCTCCAGCGGAGAATTGGAAGCCGGGGCAACTAGTAAAGATTTCTTACTAGTGTCATGTCACACGTGATATGTCGTAATGAACGTGATAGATTCCTTGTCGTTCGGGGACGGCGAGGAGTGGGTCATGAAGCGCTACGTTGTGGAGTTGGAGGCGCGGGAGCGCGAGACATTGACGGCGGTCACGCGCAAGGGTTCGCATCGTTCGCAGAAGGTGATCAACGCGTTGATTTTGCTCAACTGCGACGCGGGCCAGTACAACGAACGGCGCGCGA
This sequence comes from Candidatus Rariloculaceae bacterium, assembly GCA_965221035.1. GTDB lineage: Bacteria > Pseudomonadota > Gammaproteobacteria > Steroidobacterales > Rariloculaceae > UBA6522. The sequence continues at coordinate 304,583 of OZ244860.1, read as the reverse complement.
CGGGCGAGGCGATCGCCGGGGTGTTGCGCATCAGCGCGCGCCGGGTGGACCGGGTCAAGAAGCGGTTTGTGGAGGACGGACTGAAGGCGGCGCTGGGATCTCGTCAGGGGCGGCGCGCGAAGTACCTGCGCAAGGCGGACGGGGAGTTCGAGGCGCGGCTGGTCGCGCTCAGTTGCGGGGAGCCACCCGAAGGGCATGCGCAGTGGTCGCTGCGCCTGCTGGCCGACCGGGCGGTGGAACTGGGTTATATCGACAGCGTCTCGCACGAGACGGTGCGGCGGGTGTTAAAAAAAACGCCCTCAAACCGTGGCGGCGCGTCGGTTGGGTGATCCCGCCGCCGCGCAATGCCGACTTCGCGGCGGGGATGGAGAAGGTGCTCGACGTCTATCGACGCCCGTACGACCCGAAGTGGCCGGTGGTGTGCATGGACGAGACGCCGCGGCAGTTGATCGGCGAGACGCGCACACCGGTCCCACCGGCCCCGGGACGGCCGGCGCGCGAGGACTACGAATATCGACGCTGCGGCACTTGCACCGTGTTCATGGCTACCGAACCGCTGGCCGGATGGCGCCTGACCAAGGTGACCGAGCGCCGGACCAAGACCGACTGGGCGCGGTTCCTTCACGACATCGCTGCGCGCTATCCACAGGCCACGCGCATCACCCTGGTGCTGGACAACCTCAACACGCACCGTCCCGGCGCGCTCTACGAAACCTACCCACCGGCCCGCGCCAAGGCGCTTTGGGACCGATTCGAGTTCGTCTTCACCCCCAAGCATGGCAGTTGGCTGAACGTGGCCGAGGTCGAACTCAACGTCATGATCCGCCAGTGCCTCAACCGCCGCATCGACTCCATCGATACCGTGCGCGCCGAGGTCGCCGCTTGGCAGGCCGCCCGAGACCGGATCCAAGCCAAGGTCAACTGGCAGTTCACCACCGATGACGCACGCGTGAAACTCAAGCGCCTCTATCCGACATTAGATGAGTGACAAGACACTAGTTCAAACCGAAGGTCGACGGGATGTGCGCCGCCGCGTGAAGCACTACAACCTCGACGCAATCATCTCGGTGGGCTACCGCGTCAATTCCAAGCGCGGCGTGCGGTTTCGTCAATGGGCCACACGCACCCTGCGCGAGCATCTGGTGCGCGGCTTCACGGCGAACGAGCGAAGACTGGCGGAGCGCGGCCTCGACGAAGCGCACCAGTCGCTCGACCTGCTGGCCCGGACGCTCAAGAACCAGGAACTGGTAAACGAAACAGGGCAGGCTGTGCTCGACCTGATCTCCGGCTACGCCGACACCTGGCGCCTGCTGCTGGAATATGACGAAGATCGGTTGAACGCACCCTCCGGCGCACGGCCTGCCACAAGCGCGCTGGATCTGGAGCGTGCCCTGGGCGCCATCGCCACATTCAAGCAAGACCTTGCGGCGCGAGGCGAGGCCACGGCCCTGTTCGGCAATCCACGCGGCGATGCGCTCGCGGCCATACTTGGCAACATCGAGCAGACCATGTTCGGCGAAGCGCTTTATCGCAGCCGCGAGGAAAAGGCTACGCACCGGCCAACAAGGACCTGATGGTCCGCCTCGTCATGAATCTGTTGTCCATTACCGCCAACTGAGTACTGCCACAGCAACACAATGCGAGGCCCCCGCTCACACTACCTGCCCCGCACCCGCAAGGGCTGGACCGCGACGGTCATGGTGATTATCTGCGTCATTCTTTCCCAGCCTCCGATTGTGCACGGACTGGCCAATCGGATCGAGCCCTGGATATTCGGGATGCCCTTCCTGTTTGCGTACCTTCTGGCCGTTTATTCCGCGATGATCGCCGTTCTGATATGGACGATGTCGCGACGCGTCTGACGGTGGGCGACGCCGTGACCCGCGCATCGCAAGCCGGAATCGGCAACCCGGGTATGGCAAGGCAGGCGCGCACCTGATGGAACCCTGGGTCGTCGCCACCAGCCTCATCTTTCTCTACCTGGTGGCGACCATTGTCATCGGCGCCGTCGCCAACCGGCGTCTCGCGGTCAACCTGGAAGATTTCCTTCTCTATGGCCGCCAGGCCGGAGTCATCGTCCTTTACCTGACGGTGGTGGCGACCTTCCACTCGGCGTTCGCCTTTCTCGGTTCGGGGGGCTTCTTCTATACCCACGGGATCGGGTTCTGGGCGGCGGGCACGTGGACGGTATTGGTCGGTGTCATCACCTACACGCTGGGAACGAGGATCTGGGCGCTCGGCAAGCGCTTCGGTTACATCACACCGGCGGACATGCTGGCGGATTTCTACGAGAGCGAAACCGTACGGGTGCTGACGGCCGCGGTGTCGGTGGTCTTCACCATCCTCTATATCCAGGTCCAGTCCCAAGGGCTGGGCTACATCCTCTCGGTCGCCTCCGGCGGACGCGTTTCGTTCGAGGCGGGCACGTTGCTGCTGCTGGTCGTCGCCGCGGCCTATCTCATCGCCGGCGGGCTGCGCGCCGTCTACTGGACCGACGTGATTCAGGGTGTGTGGATGTACGCGGCGGTGTGGATCGGCAGCCTCGTGCTGGTGTACGAGTTATTCGGAGGCCCCGTCGAACTGTGGCAGCGCCTCGCTGCCGAACGGCCGGACCTGCTGACCTTGCCGGGGCCGGAAGGGCTGTTCACGCCGGGCGTCTGGTTGGGCATGACCATCGCGCTTTCGTTCGGCATCGTGTTTCAGCCGCACATGATGATCCGCTTCTACACCGCCGCCTCCGCAAGGACACTGAAGTGGCTGGGCGCGACCACCCCCATCTACCTGATGACGCTGTACATTCCCGCGGCCATGGTGGGCCTGGGCGGCGCGCTGGCGATGCCGGACATCGAAATAGCCGACCGGATCTTTCCGGAGCTGCTCTTTCGGTACGCACCCGCCTGGCTGACGGGCCTCATTCTGGCCGGCGCGACCGCCGCCGCCATGTCGACCCTGGACTCAATCCTTCATTCCAACATGACCGTGCTCACCCGCGACATCTACCAGCGATTCGTGGCGCCGGGGCGAAGTCAGGCGCACTACGTGATGTTCGGACGCGGCGTCGTGGTTGTCCTGTTGGCCGTGGGCTATGCGCTGTCCGTTTCGACCTTCGACTTTCTGGTGACGCTGATCACGCTGTCGGGAGCCGGGGCGCTGCAGCTCATGCCGGCAATACTGGGTGTCTGTTATCCGGGACGCCGGTGCACGACGCGGGCCGGCGTCATCGCGGGAATCGTCGCGGGCCTGCTCGCTCTGTACGTCACCCGGGTGTGGGTCCACCAGCCACTGGGCGTCCATGAAGCGGTCTGGTCGCTTGGCGTAAACTTCGCCGTGACGATCATCGTTTCGCGTTTCTCGACACCGCCTTCCGACAGGACCCGCGCCAGAATCCACGGGGAGATCGAACGGTTCGTATACGGCGAATGAGCCGACCCCGCCCGATCCATCCACTTCAAGCAAGACTGGGAAAATCATGACCGACGGACCACGAACAAGAGGCCTCGCGGAGCGCGCGGCCCAAGTCATGCCGGGCAGGCAAAGCAATTTTCGCGCCCTCGGGTGGGCACAGCCCCTGTTCCTGGAGCGGGCCGAGGGTCTCCACTACCGGGATGCGGACGGCAACCGCTACATCGACTTCGTGCTCGCCATGGGTTCGGCCATCTGGGGTTACGGCGACAAGGGCTACAAGGACGCGATCAAGGCGCAGCTGGATCGCTTGCCCGCCATCAGTTCCGGAGCCGCGCAGTGTTCGCTTGAAGTTGAGCTGGCCGAACGGATCACCCGGCACGTCCCGTGCGCGGAATGGGTGCGGTTCGGAATCTCGGGTTCCGAGGCCGTGCATCTGGCGGTGCGACTGGCCCGCGCCTACTCGGGCCGACCCGACGTGCTGCGGTTCTTCGGTCACTATCACGGCTGGCTTGACGGAGTCTTTGGCGGAGTGCCCGGCGGCGTCCCCGGCGGTGCCCCCGGCGAGCTCGACGACCGCCAGCCGCCTGTGGCCGTCGCAAGCGACAGCGATCCCTACTACACCGAAGGATTGGCCCCGGACTCCCTTGGACACTCGCTGATGATTCCCTGGAACGACCTCGGCGCCTTCGAATCGACGCTCGCGCGGCACAGTGACCGCATCGCGCTGGTGCTCATGGAGCCCATTCTGTGCAATTTCGGCTGTTGCCCGCCCAGGGAAGGCTACCTGGAGGGCGTGCGGGAGCTTTGCACGCGCCACGACGTGTTGCTCTGCTTCGACGAGGTCATCACCGGTTTTCGCGTCGCAATCGGCGGCGCCCAGGCCGCGCTGGGGGTGACGCCCGACCTGGCGACCTTCGGCAAGGCCCTGGCGGGCGGGTTTCCGTTGAGCGCCGTGGCCGGGCGGGCGGACATCCTCCAATTGCTCCGCGACAACCGCGTTCTCGGTCCCGGCACATTCAACTCGTTTCCGCCGAGCCTGGCCGCCGCCGTCCATACCATCGACGCCCTGGCCGAGGATGGCGGCACATGTTATCGCGTTGTGGAAGGGTTGCAGCGCCGCCTCGTGGAGGGACTCGCCGCCATCTGCGCCGATCACGGCCGCGCCTGCCTGCTGCAGGGCCCGACGGGGGTGCTCTACATGGATTTCGTGGACAAGGACGCCGCTTACGGCCCCGACGATCTGGCGGACAGGGACGCCGAGGGAATCAATCGGTTCCGGAGGCTATGGGCCCAGGAAGGCGTGCTGATGGCCGGCGGAGGCCGGTTGTTCGTCTCCCCCAACCACACGGAAGACCATATTGAACAGGCGCTGGCGGCCGCCGAACGCGCCATGGGAAGGATGTAGCGTCGGTTCCCGGAGACGCCTGCCTCGGCATCCGGTCTTCGGGCGACCAAGGACCAATCAAGCCGCCCGAAGGATTTGGCCGTAGCGGCCGAACTGTCAGGCCATGTCCAGGATGGCCCGGACCTCCCGCCAACTCCTGGAACCGTAAGTCAGCAAGTCGTCGGTCAAGTCCTGCGGACACCAATCCAGGATGCTCGACTTGAAGGTCGGCCAGGCCTGGATGCGCCGCCACCAGTCCTCGAGATGGGCGTAGCGTCCGTTTTCCCACCATTCGCTCATGCCCATCATCGCGACGCGGTTGATGTAGGGTGTGAGCGAAATGTCGGCGAGGCCGAACTCGTCGCCGGCGATCCATTCAGACTCCCGCAGGTCCGCGTCCATCTTCTGAAGGTAACCGTCGTAGGCCCGAACCATGTCGGCCACGCCCGGCGCCTCGAATCCAAAGGCGACCAGCTGCTTCTTGCGGCCGTCCCATTCCTTGGTCACGGATTCCGCGGGGGTGTTGGCAAGGAACTCCTCCAGCTCCTCCTCGCTAAGGTTTTTTCGCAATATGTGGCGGTGGGTCGAGGCAAAGGTCAGGTTGCCGCACGCGATGTGCAAGTATTCGTCGAGCGCCTTGGTCCAGTAGCGGGTCCTCACGTACGCCATCGGGTCGGTGGGAGCAAGCCTTTTTTCGGGGAACGCCAGATCGAGGTATTCGAGAATCACCGTCGACTCGATCACGACATCGTCGTCGTGGACCAGGGTGGGCACGACGCCCTTCGGGTTCAACTTCAGGTACTCGGGCGTGAACTGCTCGCCCTTGAGTATGTCGATGTAATGCGCCTTGAAATCGAGCCCTTTCTCCACCATGCCCCAACGGACCTTGGCGGCGCAGACGGAGGAGCCGTGATGGTAAAGCTCAAGCATCAGGGAATTGAGACCGGATCGGTAACTGGCCAGGAACGATTTTATACCAAGTCAGAACTCGGCCGAGAAGGACTCGAAGATTTCACGGGGCGGCTTCAGGAGCGCGTACGAAGTTCCTGCAACGAGGATGGACCAATCCGCGACCGCCCCTTCCGTCAGGTTGCGGCCCACGAGACTCCATCGGGTCCCGGCAGTACATTCTCGGTGTACCCTCCGTCGTCGAGGTATCGAAGCGCCATTCGCCCGCGCACGTTTTCGGCCAAGGGCCCGGACATGTGCGCGTCCAGTTCGACATAGCCGTTGACCTCAGGTCTCAAGTGACCCATAGGCTCGTGAGCGACCGATATCGGCACATATTTTCGTTGTCATTGACATTCCCCTCTGCATTTGTTGGCGGGCACTGCCTAAAGACCGCGCCACTCCGGCCCCACGGCCATCGACCACCTCTTTTCGATACTATAATTCAACCTAGGTTGAAGGATAAACAAGCAAACGAAGCGGGTTTTGTTCTCGATATGAGAACAATGAGGACATCATGAACCATTTGAACAGCATCCGGGCTTTCGTAAACGTTGTGCAATCGGGCAGCTTCGCGGGCGCCGCGCGGCTGATGAATGTATCGCCTTCGGTCATTACGAAACGCATCAATCAGCTTGAAAACCACCTTGATGCCGAGTTGTTGCGGCGGTCCACGCGACAACTGACCATCACCGACCTGGGCGCCGCCTATTACGAACGCTGCGCAAGAATTCTGGACGAGATCGACGAAGCGGCCTCGGTGGTGAAGTCAATGGATTGGAACCTGGACGGGCTTCTGCGGATCAGTTGCACCAGCTCTTTCGCTTCGCGGTACCTGGTGCGCGACGTGTGCGACTTTCAGATGGAGCATCCTCAGTTGAGGATCGATTTCCGCCAAAACGACTACATCTACAACCCGATCGCCGAAGGCTACGACCTCTGCATACAGACCCGCGACATTCCAAACGATGCGATCATCAAACGACCGGTCGCCAAGCTGCATCGGCTGATGATCGCAACGCACAGGTACCTGCAAACCCACGGTGAACTCTCGCGCCCGGAAGATCTCGCCAGACACCGTATCGCCTTCAACAACTTCGTCACGCCGAAACTCGAAATCGAACTCACGAAGAACAACTACAAGACCTCTGTGCCAATCAAGCCTGTGATGCTGACCAACAGCATCTGGCTGCTGAAGTCCGCGGTCCTGCAAGGCGACTGCATCGCGCTTGTCCCCATATTTTATTTTGCCGACGAATTGGCCGCCGGCACGGTGGTGCCGGTGCTCGGCGATTACCGCCTTCCGACAGCGGAATTGTCCGCCTACCATCACCGCTCGCATCACGTTCCCATGAAAATCCGCGCGTTTCTCAACTTCATCCGCGAGAGATATGGGCCCAAACCACCATGGATTGACCAGATCCTCCGCAAGTCACCTGAAATGGCGGCGCATTTCGTCTGAGACCGCCACGGGCCCAATGCGGGCTTCGGCATGGACTTCCCTCGGAGGACCATTAGCCGCGGCGGAAATTCCGGACGATCACGAGCCGTTGGACGATAACGGATTGCGCCCCTCGGGATACAGGCCCGCGACCATCAACCCCCCATACATCCCCCAGTTCACGGCCTCGTCGGGATCGCCAATCTCCAGTTCGAATACGATCTCCGATGTGCCGTCGCGGGCGTACTCGCGCAAGAGGGATAGCATGGGAAACTCGTTGAAGAAGGTCCCGCCATGATCCTTGTTGCCGTAGACCTGTCCCGGCGCGTCCGTTACGCAGTGCGCCCAGACCACCATCGTGTTGCCGGTCCCCGGCAGCTTGTGGGCGTCGCCCATGTCGGGTGAATGCCGCGACGAGGACGAAAAGCATGTATCCGACGCCCAGACCTCCTCCACCGTCATGCGCTTCTCGTCGACGCGGTACTCCACGCCTCGGCTGAAGTTCCGCTCCGGCGGGACCGGAGGCTTCGGCGGACGGGCGCCCCAGGTACCGTTGTCGAAAAAGACGATGGTGCCCTCCGGTGTCAGGCGCGGGTTGTGGCCGTGGTAGGGCCAGCGGGCCAGGTTGACGGGCTTGAGCACGCGATCTGCGAGCGGCCCCCAACCGGTCGGCTCGCCCAGTATCCACTTGATTCCCCCGCTGGTCCGGTCGACCTTGACGATGGCATCCTGGTGCCGAAGTGAGACGATTACCGAGTCGTCCCGGGCGTCGTAGGCGGCGCCGTTGCCGTGGGTCCAGTCGAGCGCCCCTTCAAATCCCCGCAAGGACCAGTAGTCGTCCGTGCCCCCGTAGCCGATGCGGAACGGGTCCAGGTGGTCGAACGCCGACCACTCCCACAGCAGTTCGCCGGTCGCCCGGTCCATTTCGGCCACCCCGTCGCCCACGACCAGGGCGCGTCGGCGGGGAGCTTCCAGGTTGTGCTGGTCCGTGTAGTAACCGTCGATCTCCCTGGCGGACGCGGTGAAGATGAGGAAGTTGCCGTTGGGCATCTCCTTCGGTTGATGATGCAGGCCGGCGGTGTCCACGGCGATCGCGCCGGGAGCCGGTCCCTGGGGCCGCCGGGCCGCGTACCACTGGTTGACGGTGTTGCCCAGCATGTCGATCTCGAAGGTGCGGAAGTCCCATCGGTGGAAGATCAGGTTGCCGTTGCGGAGCCGGTCGATGCCTTCGAGAAAGCTGTCCGCCTGGTAGTACCAGCACACTTCGTTGTCGGCGTCCAGCGCCACGATGACCCCCCAGCCGAAGCCGAAGTCCACCGCCTCCGCCGGCCACTCCTGGTATCGCCCGCGCCGCACCCGATGCACCGACAGCAGCAGCACGCCCGGCTCGCGGCGGGCGCGGTCGTCGCGGTTGACGCGGATGCCGTGAGGAAAGTCGTGGCCAACCGGCAACCGAGGCGTGCGGTGATGAAGCGGTTCGGGCGCGGCCACTTCGCCGCCCGAGTTCGGCAGCAGCGTCACGCGCAGCTCATGGTCACGGTCCGGGCGCATACCGAGGATGGGCAGCCCCTGGGAGGGCAAATGTTCAAGACCGAACTCCACACTCCACCGGCGATCCGGGTCTCGGATATCGATTCGCGCCCGGCAGGGTTCGCTAGTCCGGAAGAAGACCACTGCGGCCAGCGGCACGCGGGGGTTGGGGTTGCGTTTGATGGTGGGCCGCTCAATGAAATGCATCGGTTCGTCCTTGCTGCGCATCCTTACTTCGGAGTCAGGCGGACCGGAATCGACCGGACGGCACGGACCATACCCGGATCTCCCCAGTCGGGTTCATCGACCAGCAACTCGATGGACGCCAGCCGTTCCAACAGCACACGCAGCGCGATCTGACCCTCCAGCATGGCCAGGTGGCGACCCTTGCAGATTCGCGGGCCGCCGCCGAAGCCCAGCGTGCGGCGCCTTGGTCGACGGATGTCGAAGCGGTCCGGGTCGTCGAAGACACGGGGGTCCCTGTTGGCCGCGCCCCACGCCATCAGCAAATTCGTGCCGGAAGCGATCCGGACGCCTTCGTATTCGATGTCCTCGTACACCCCTCGGTGCAAGCCGAAGAAGGGCGGCTCAAGGCGAATCGCTTCACGCCAGGCATCGTCCACCAGATTTGGATTTTCCTCCAACAAGGCCCACTGGTCCGGGTGGCTCAGGCAGGTATGGATGACGTTCGCCGTGCCGCCCGCCGCGGAATCGATGCCGTCGAAGGTGATCGCGGCCGCCGTGGTGGCGACGTTTCTGGGCACGTCTGCCCAGTCGCCGTCGGCCAGAGCGGATTCGAACAGATCTGAAAAAGTCTCGTCATCGCCCGGCCGGTCCCCGACCTCCCGATGGTGCGCCTGCATGTAATCCTGCATGGTCTGCGCGGCCCGGTTCGCGACTTCCACCTCCGCAGGCGAATTCTCGAATTTCAGCATGGGCAGAATTTCCGCGGAGCATCGGTCCATGAGGGGCGCCGCCTCCGCTGGCAATCCCAGCAACAGAATCCAGAAGTCGCGGGCGATCACGCGGGCATAGTCGCGCCTCAAGTCGACCACACCGCCACGATCCAGCATGTCGTCCACCGCCCTTTCCGCGATGGCCGTGATCGCCGCGGTCAGCGCGTCATTGCGGGCGGGACTCATGGGCCGGTAGGTGGCGATCGCGATGGGCGTATGGTTGGGCTCGTTCATGAAGAACGGACTGTAGCTGTCCATCCGCGCCAACGCGCCCTCGGCACCGGCGCCGGCACGGCGCGTGCGGCGGTGCTGCGCGCCCAGGGCGGGATGATGCATCAGGTCCGACAGCGTCCGATGCGCCGTTGCGATCAACCCGTCGCCGGTGGGCATGCGGAAGATGCCGGGCCCCGGTCGGGCGTGGGCGGCCGCATAGGCAAACGCCGGATCCCGAGCGAACCGCGGGTCCGCCAGCTCCGAGAGCGTCGGCAGGTCTTCCGACAACCCGTCCGCCATCCGGGAAACGTTGAGCTTGGAAGCGTACCGGGCCACAATGCGAGTATGCCTGAGATCAAGGAACGATTGATACGCATCCTGCGCCGACGCCCGGAAATCCGGTTGGCGATCCTGTTTGGTTCTCGCGCCACAGGCGGCGCCCGGCCGGAAAGCGACATCGATCTTGCCCTTCTGGGGCACGAGCCGCTCTCCAAGACAACCATCGTAGAGCTAATCGAAGCAATCAGCGGCGAATTCGGTTGTCCGGTCGACATTGTCGACCTGTACGACGTTCCGCAACCCATAACCGGCGAGGCATTCAAGGGCGTGCGGCTGCTGGGCGACAACCGGACCTATGCCGAGCTACTGACCAGACACCACATTGAAAGCGCCGACTTCCTGCCGCTTCGGCAACGAACGCTGCGTGAGAGACTAGCCGCATGGACGAGGTGATTGTCCAGGAAAAGCTCGAATCGCTGCGGCATTGCATCCTGCGCGTCCAAGAAAGAACGCCGCCAACAGCCGCTGGTTTCGCGGAAGAGCCTGACGCCCAAGACATTGTTGTGCTCAATTTGACCCGCGCGATACAACTCTGCGTCGACATCGGCAACCATTTGGTCAGTGATACAGATTCGGCAGCGCCCGCGACGATGGCAGGCGTGTTCGGAACACTGCGTGACCTTGGCGTCATTGAACCAGATACCTGCGAAGCGATGACCAAGGCCGTCGGTTTCAGAAACATCGCGGTTCACAATTACACGGCCATCAACTGGGAAATAGTTCATGCGGTCTGCACAGATTCCATGGACGATTTTCGTCGCTTCGCGCAGGAAATAGTCGCCAACGCTAAAGTTCCAAAACCATCTGTCAAGAGTTAGAGCAAGAATGCTGTATAGACTGAATCCTGACAGTCCTGAGCACAGCGAAAAGGTTGTAATCAGACACCCGGGGTACTTCGAATTACTCGAAAAGCACATCGAAGACTTCGTCAAATCCCGTCTATCGGAAATTGTGTCGGAAGAACACCTCATGCTGATCGGACAAGAACGAAAGGGTCAGGAGTAACCCGACCTGTTGGCGCTAGACAAGACTGGAATCATGTACATTTTCGAGCTTAAGCGATGGGAAAGAATCAGGGTTCAACCACAAGCAGCACTTCGTGCTGATTACATCCGGAAATGACGCAGACACTGTCTCCGCAATCAAGTACTGGTCCGAGATGGGAATCACCATTTCTTGCGCACCCTATCGAATATACGAGGTCGATCAAAAACCCTTCATTCATTTTGACACGTTTAATCCAGATGGTGATGTTCAGCTTGAAGGCAACGAGCAACGCTTTATTGTTAATACAAACCGAACATATGACAAAGACGCATGGAGAGACATGATAGGCGATGGCCAAAAAGGGAAGGCGGCCGCTTGGGGAGACAGGAAGTGGGCCATTTGCAACATCCCCAAGAATTCAATGGTCTACCTCTACCATACCGGTAACGGAATAATCGCCAAGGGAACCACAACCGACTCCTACAAAACAGCTGACGACGAGCACTACGTGCCAATAGATTTTGAGTGGGCCATAACGAACTGCAAAGAATTCGAAGAGTCAATTAAAGCATGGCAAATTAACGCAAAGCTAAATTCCGGGTATAAATTTAGGAACACAGTTTTCGCCATACCGAATGAAATGGCGGATGCGATTAACAGTATTGCAAAGGAAAGTGAATTTCTGAGGACAAGAAGTTCGTGAATGCAGCCAACGACATGCAATTTTGGCGAAAATCGCGTCACCTACCGGCGTCGCTTGCCTTGGCAACATACCCTTTGTTCGCAGCTGTCAGCGCGTCGCGCTCGCCAATCGCATGGACGTGATACGCAGGACTATCGTAGTTGGCACCTCAACGCATTGTCAGTTCATGCGAACGGAGTCTATATGATTATCGGGGCGTCGGTCACGGCGAGGGGTGGAGCCATTAGTGCCCTTGGTCTCGATCCGCCCTGATCCAGCTAACGATCTCGCCGGTGGTGACCGGATTCTTCTCCATCTCATCCCGATATCGGTCCATGTCGACGAGCGCATCGGTTCGAGGCTGCTTGCCCGCCCACTCACGCAATGCCTGATTGACCGTCTGGGCACGCTGTTTGGGCGGTATATTTTGGAGCAACCGCCAAACGTCATCTTCTATGATCGCAATGACCCGACGATTCATAATGGGCAACCCCACGGTGCGCAATTGAGTTCCACACTCTGCACGATTTTTTTTCGACTCTCAAGCGCCGTGTTACCGAGGTCGCCACTCCCGCTATCGCGGGCGGGTGGCTTGTGGAGCGAGCACTAGCTTTGTTCCAGGGAAACCGTTCAACGACGCGGACTAATAACGACATATTGTTGGGTCAGTTCAATTTGGAGACATCCAACACATAAACATCGATGAAGGATTTCTTCTCCTCTGGCACGCGATCCTTCAACATGGTGACCAAGTCCTCCGGTGTCTCAGGGCGATCCTTTCCATCTGGATGCGAGCGTAGCTGCTTGCCGGGTACAGGTCCGAACCACAGCACTACGTAAAGTCCCCTCCCCTTTGCACGCCAGTCACGTGTGTACTTCGCATCTAGCTGTTCGGTCGCGGCATCCCATACGTCTTTATGCCATTGTCCCTTGATCTCAACAGGCAATCCGATAGTACCGCGAATCGCTACAATGTCGGCTCGAGTTTGACCTGGCATGTGATTTTCAGGTTCGAAAAGGATCGATTCGGGCAACCTTCCAGACATCAGATCTATCAACCGATTGCGGCAGTAGTTCTCGTTATGTGGAGCATCGCCCGCCCAGAATGTTTCCCATGTGTCAGTGCTGCTCCCGCGGATTCGAGACTGGATATCATTAAGTAAGTCGACGATGTACACGCGCATGTCGTCGATAGACTCTGGAGGACCCTGAGTCATGACACTGCGAAGGTCCGCGATCGTGGGTGACGCGTACTCTCGGTCCAGCCGAACCTGACGCTGCTGCGCTAGCGCCTCGCGGGCGACGTTGTGGTAAGTGTACGCCGGACCAGAAGTGAGCCGCTTAAGGACTTCCGTTGCTTCGGGGTCGGGTCTGCTGGCAATGGCAAAAATCACGTTGTGAATAAAGCGGCTGGCATCCCAAGCATTGGTATCGCCGGATGTGACGCCTGTGGGCCGCTCTAGGTCCGGCCATTTAATGCCGAGCACATTCACGATAAATGCATACTGCGGGAAGGACAATCGGGATAGCAGATCGGAGCCGGGCGATGCGGAGAGGTCCCGGATGCACCAGAGAAATTCGGGATGTTCTTCTGCAACCGCTTGTAATACCGCATTGTACGTGTCGAACTGGAGAAAAAAGCGCGCCAAGTGCGGAAAGAGCGTGTCACCCATGTCTTTACTGATTGTTTCCAGTTTAGCGAGAAGGCTCTGGTCTGACGTGCCTGACGGTTTGACTGAAAGCGCGAACATCGCCAATTGCCGCCGCACTTGCATGTGCATCATGGGAAACCCTTTAAGCCATTCGACGGCGAGATTTGCGGCCAGATCGCGCCAGCGTATTTCGGACATGAATCGACAAAAATCGATCACTTGCCCAGGCTGGACCGCAAGTTGAGGCTCGATGCTCGCGCGAAAGTGTCTCTCGATTTCTTTACCGGATCGGAAAAGCACGTGTTCTATGGGTATGCCGATGCGCTTATCGTCGAAAATCTGCTGTAGAGAATGGCGTACAGGTGAGCGCTCCCATGCCATATAGGCTGCGGCAAGCGTGTCTCGATTGACCTCGGAGAGGGAATCGCCTCGGCGAAGCGTTTCCGCGATGGCGCAAGTCAGCAGCGGCTCATCGCAGTGTATTCTATTTTGACAATGAGTTTCTGCGATCTGACCGGCGCTGGGGAGGTCTTGTCGTTCGAGTACGGCCACAAACCCGTCAAGCGCCCGCGCTCCCAGTTCTGGGCCGAGAAACTCCAGTACGCGCTTGTGCGGTGCGTCCGAGTCACAAAAGTCGGAGCGTAGTCCTAGGTAAACGGCTGCAGGTTCCTTGAGTACGCAAGTCTCGCCTGCCGCAACTTCGGCGGCGTGTTGTTCGTGTAGGCCACGATGCGATTGAATCAAGGCTTGATGCTTCGTATGGCTTTTGTCTGCCCGACGTTGCTGACTCTTTTGCCATTTGGGGACACGATTCTTTGACAGTTCATCGAGTATGGCGAGAAGTTTCGGATCGTCGTCAGCCACCTCAACAGCAGTCGCCCGAACCGTTTCCGGAATTCCGTCGGCGGAGCATACAATCCGCAATGCCTGACGCCACTGTTCTGGGTCTATCGGAGCGTCCACAGCTCGTTTTCGCAGGATTCCCAGTAAGGTACATACGTCCCCAGGCGTGGGATAGAGCTCTAGGCCCACATCGTTCAAAGACCAAGCAGCGGCGTATATGTCGGTCGAGCAGGGAGTCAACAGGACATACTCCAACAGAGACTCGTGGAAAGCACGGTTCTCCCGAATAGCACGACCGAGACTTACGCAGGCATCGCTGATATAATCGTTGTTTCGGTCGAATGCATTGATCCAATGCCAGAATCGCTTAACGTCCAAGGCAGGGTTGATCTCAACAATCTGCAGCGACCGCAGTCTGACTAGGTCGGCGAGACAACGCCGCCTCCACGGGTCGGCTTGTGTGAGAAAAGGCCGCGCCGAATCGACAAGACAGTCGATCAGGTCCTCGAGTCGAGTGGCGTCCAACGCTGCGAAAAGATCCTGATTTATGTGCGGCAAGAGGACCGAGTTAACGGTACAAGTGGTCTCGGTCAGGCCAAGGTAAGAAAGTACGGTATCGACACAGAGTGCTTGAGGAATTTCGCGGGCGTCGAGTCGTGTCAATATTTCGTAGGCCAGCCGTGCTGAATCCGCATCTGCGAGTTCCAGTAAATCTGAAATGGCCTTTTGCCAATCGACTTGAATCTGCGCACCGTGAAGCGCCGCAGTGGCGTCCGAGCGTTCGGCATATGCGCGCATTGGATCGAAGACTATGTTCGAAAGTGTCTGCTCAAATTCTGTGACAAGAGGGGAACCAATCATAGCTTCGGTCAAGAGCATTGAAAGATGGGGGTGCTCTTGGGGTGCACTGATGATCGAAAGAATTTCGTCGCGTAGTTTCAGCTGGATGAGGCCCGATGCCGGGAGACGATTCCAATCGCGGGACAGGAAAAGTGGATCGTATTCGGAATGCTCCTTCAAGGCCAGAAGCAACTCGCGAGCTTGGTTGACACTAAGTTCTTCCGCGTCCCCGTAGCGCAGAACGGCAAGCGGGTCCACAGCGATGCATTGACTCGCCAGCGCGCCACTGAAGTGTGCGACCCACGCATGCAGTTCCCGCAAAGAGCTGGGTACGCCATCGCCGTGACGCATAAGGGTGAAAATCCGCCCCATGGAAAGTCCTTGATCGAAACATGCGGCGAGCCACTTAGCGCCTAGATATTCCGCCAGTACCCGATGCACGGGCACAAAACGACGCTCGCCATCGGCTTCAAACAGTCGCGTCCGCAGGCCGTGCTGAATTGAGTCGCCCCATGGTAGCGGCGTGATATCGGCGATATTGAAGTATCCCTCGGGCGTTTGCTGGACAGGGCCTGCATATATGCCAACGTAACCACAAAGCAACTGCGTCGCGCAGATGGCACCAACGGCAAGCAGTAATTCGTCACCGGCTACGTTCGTATGCGGTGCATTGCTGTGGTGGCGATTGTTTTCCGTGAGCATGACGCTACAAGCACTCCTAAGCAGTCCTGCGCGCGTTATCGGTAAACTTGATTCGCTCCGGGCAATTTTGCCAACCAACCTTAGAGTCAATGGGTTCTTGTAAATCCATTCGAGTCCGCGCTCCGTGAAATGGGCCAGCAATTGAGAGGCAGGGAGATCGGCGAATTTCTGTGACAGGAAATTCTTCGCGTCGCCATAATCGAAGGGAAGAAGGTGGAGCACAACAGGCTCACACCCGTAATCTTCCTGAATCTTTATATGATCGGAAGCTCCGCGCCAGTCCGCTTCACGACAGCTAAGCACAAAGGAAGGATTGCCCATGCCTGACAGTTGCTTTAGAACCTGATCGATAGCATCACCGCGGGTCGAGGACGTGACTTCGTCAAGACCGTCGATCACGATGCGCTCACCTTGCGCGGTAAGCGAACATGGGTCCGCGAAGCGTACAAAAGTACCGGCGTGAATGTATCGCATTGATGGCAAACCGCCTAGAACCTGGGTGAGAACGGTTTTACCAAGCCCGGGATCGCCAAGGATTATCACAGGCCCCGGAATTGTGTAGATTTCTTCTTGGCCAATGATTTCCGGATGACCGTTCTCGTTTAGACGAGACAGTTTTCTTGGGATGGCCGCGGGCTTGGAGTTATCCGCCGTTCGGGTCTCCTTTAGCTCCGATGGTTGAAACATCGCGACACTACGAATGAATGCGACGAAGTTAATGGCAATCGTTACAATTTTGTCGCGGACTCGTTGAAGCATTCGGACAATCATCGCTTTCTGTTGCTTCTGGCGCGAGGCAGGTCTGAGACCAGTGTCTGAACGTTGCGCCTGATCTCTTCCATTTACGTCTCGTATCCTACCGCGATCATATCGTGGAGGAGGGCCAGGGCGGAATATCGGGTCGCCGGATCAGCGCAGCGTGGATTCCTGCGCGGAGCGGACGTATGCATTGTGCTGGGCGCGGGTTTCAGCGGTAACGGGAATTCTCACCGCCTGAATCTCTGAGGATATGCCGTCGAGATCCTCCGGCGTCAACCGGGGATTTGATGGGACATCCATGCAAAATGCTATATAGCGATGCAATTCTGCCATGCTACTACAGATTACGCCGCGCATCCTCCAGTGGCGCGACCGGCTTGCCTCGCACTCATGAGCCTCGAATGGCAGGAACTGGTCGGTGGTTTTCAGAACCGCGTTTCCCACGAATACGGTGACTGGTCGCAGCCATCTCCAGTCAGCGATGCCAAGGTTGGTCAGTGCATTCGCGTGACCCTCGTTCTGAAACAGTGGATTGTAGAACTTGAATTGCCTGGATCTGACGCCCAACCTGCGGGCACTGCGGCCAGCAGCAAAAGACTGGGTCCACTGTTTTCGGCTGGGGCTTCCAAATATCCAGCCGTTCAGATTCTTGGTTTCGATGAGGAACAGACCAGCGGGAGAAAGGAGAATGTGGTCGATCTGCGCAGTTCCGCGCCCTGATGGGAGAAGCACGTCGTTTAACAAGGACCAATCGCGGTAAAGGCGCTTAAGAGTTGACCGGACCCTGCGTTCTCCGTCGTTTTGCCCAAGTACGCGCAAGGGCCGAAATGGTGGACGAACACTTAATTTTCGGGGTGGAAATCGAGGTACAGTCTGCGATCCGAGGGTAAAGCGGTTACGAATGTGAAGTATCGGGCCACCGCGGAATTGGCGCAGAATGAACAGTAGGAGTACGACAAGGAGCAGCCCACCGATCCACCCGTTCGAAGACGAGGACTGCGGATTGTTGGCGGGAGCCGACGTGTAGGCTGAACTCGCGACACCGGATTCCAAGAGGTTTGCCGGTGAGTACAAGACTATCTGCTGGCCAACATACACCAGGTCAGGATCGCCAATGCCGTTCCAACGCTGCAATTCCTCGACGGTTACACCGAAGCGGGCGGCGATCTCCGAGAGCGTGTCGCCCGGCTCGACGTAGATAACTGCTATCTCGTTCACGACCGATTCAGGTTGCCACTCGGTCGGCCCGTGGGGCCTCCAGTCCGCCTGGTCCAAAAACTTCGGCAGGTCCAGCGCCACCAAGGCAACAACGCCAGCAACCGCGGAACCAACCATATTTGTACAACAAAATCAGGGCACACGCCGAATACGAACCGCGATTTTCAACTCTTGCTCCGGCTATGGTAGTACAGTTCACAGTAGTACAATCCACCAAGGCATCTGAGTCTCGACTAACAACACCGCCATCGACGCGGTCAAGAAATCGTGCTGAAGAATCTGCTGAATCCCGATCAACCCGTCAACATCAACGGCATCGGACTGCTGTTGTCCCTGATGTTCCTCCACTTGGTGGGACCTCAAGCCGTCGTCCTGCAGCCGGCGTTCGTGGACGGCATGGTCAGTCAGCTGGGATTCGATCCGGTTCAGGGCGGCTACGTGGCGGCCGCGGAAAACACCGGCAAGGCCGTGCAAAGCCTGTTGATGATGATCCTGGTGACCCGCGTCAACTGGCGCTACCTGTTCTACGGAGCACTCGGCGTGCTCGTCGTCGGCAACCTGCTGTGCACCATGGTGGACGACTACCAGACGTTCCGCACGATTCGTTTCTTCACGGGCGTGGCCAACGGCACCATCGTGCCGTTGTGCTACGTGGTCGTGGGCCTGACGGCCGCGGCCGACCGGAATTTCGGGCTGCTGATCATTTCCCTCATGGTCTACGCTGCGGTGATCTTCTTTGCCATCCCCACGATCTTTGCACTGGCCGGCCTGGTGGGACTGCTGCTGGTGTTCGCGACGTTCGCCGGCCTCGCGGTTCCGGTGGTGCGCAACGTGCCCACACGCGGCGAACAACGGTCCGACGCCGACGAGAGCGCGCTCACCCTGCCCTGGAGTTTTCGCGGCATGGCGCTGGGCGCGATGTTCTTCTATTTCGTCGCCACGTTCGCGATCTGGACCTACATGTCGCTGATCGGCCGCGATGCCGACATTCCCGTACAGCAGGTAGCCAACGCCCTGACCCTTTCGCAGTTCTGCGGCATCGCCGGAGCCGGTATCGCCGTCGTCCTGGGCAGCCGCTTCGGGCGCGCCTGGCCTCTGGCGCTCACCCTCATCGGCTCCATCGTCTCGCTGGCAATCCTGGGCAGCTACCGCACGGCCATGGGCTTCACGGTGGCCGCGTGCCTGTTCAACCTGTTGTGGAACACCACGCACCCCTACCTGTTGGGCGCCCACGCGAGCTTCGACCGCAGCGGCCGCCAGGTGACCTACGCGGTCGCCATGCAGATGATGGGGATCGCGGCGGGACCCGCGATCGCCGCGGCGATCCTGACCGGCGGCTCATATGGTCAGATCATCGTCCTGTCCGCGGTGCTTCTCGTAGCGACGCTGTTGCTGATCCAGCCGCCGGTGTTGCGCGAGTCCAACCTGTCGCGGCAACGGAAGCTGGCCGCAGTCCCGGGCCATTGAGCGGGCAACGGGAACCAACTGGCGCGAGGCTCTCAAGGTCGTTACAGCCTGGTCAAGACGGACCCAATTTGACACTGGAGGTATCAGGAAAGATGTTCGTTCGAAATTGCTGGTATGTGATCGGTTGGTCCCGGGATCTGGAGGAAGACGGCGTGCTCGCCCGCACCGTCCTGGACGAACCGCTGGTGGTGTATCGCAAGCGGGACGGATCCCTCGGCGCGCTGCAGGACCGGTGCTGCCACCGTCAGGCACCGCTGTCGCTGGGCCAGGTGGAAGGCGACAACTTGCGGTGCATGTACCACGGACTCCTGTTCGATGCGTCCGGCCGGTGCGTTGAAGTCCCGGGACAGGACACCATCCCCGACCGGCTGCGAGTACCCGGCTACAGGGCGGTCGAGCACCGTGGCCTGGTCTGGGTATGGCTGGGCGACGAAGAACCGGGCCGCGCACTCCCCGACCTCTACTGGCACGACAGCCCCGACTGGGCCCACCGTCCGATGCACAATCACATGGACGTGGACTACCGGCTTGTCATCGACAACCTGCTGGACCTGTCCCACCTGGCCTGGACACACCGCCACACCTTCGGTACCGACACGGCCAAGGACACGCGGCCGGAACTGGAGCAGACCGACACCGGCCTATGCCTCACCTACCGGTACCTGGACACCCCCATCACGCGGATGCACAGCCAACTCGCGGACTATCACGGCAACGTCGACCGCGAGCATGTCCTCAAATGGCATGCGCCTTCGATGGTGACCCTGGAATCCACCTATTGGCGCACGGATGACGACCGGCCGCTTCGCGAACGGCCAGCGCTGCTGGAGTTTCGGACTTCGCACTTCGTTACGCCGGAAACGGAGACCGCGACCAACTATTTCTGGAGCCATTTCAACCAGGCCGAATACGGCAGCGAGGAAGAAATCGAAAGGACCTACGCGGTCGTCGAACAAGGGATCGTGAACGAGGACCTGCGCATGATCGAAGCCCAGCAGCGCAACATGAAACCCGGTTACCGGATGCAGCCGGTGTATTGGGATCAGGCCCCGGGACTCGGCCGAACCATGATCGACCGGCTGATCGACCAGGAACGGCAAGCGGGCGCCGCCGCATGACCGCGGCTCCCCGCTAATCCCCGTTTGCCCACGCCGGTGACGTATTCAAGGAGGGCCTCGGCGAGACCCAGCTCGACCGGACCCTGCCATGGGGCGAACCCCGATCAGGCGATCATCACCGTCCGGGGAAACTGCGCGTAGTTCTCCCAGCGGGTGGGCTTTTCGGGCAACTGGTCCGATGTGGCCTGAACCTGGCCGTTTTCGTCCGTGACCCGCGAAACGACTGTGTGCTCGCCCGGCGCCGCATCCGCCCAGGCGTACCGAAACAGCTTCCAGGAGTACCGGGTGGATTGTGGATCGATCACCGCGGGCTGCCAGGGTCCGTCATCGATACGGATTTCCACGGCCCTCAGCGGCGTGCCGTCGTTCAGCACGAAACCCATGATCTCGTGACCGTCCGCGTTTCGGGTGACGCGGACGATGGACGACTTGAGCCGCATCCGCGTCACCGAGCGTTCCTCCCAACGCTCCACTCCGCCGATGTCCCGGCGGCTCAGGGTGACGTAGTCCCGCGCCATGAAACGTCCCATGTAGCGGCGGTCCTGCACGTGGATCTGGGTCAGCCACTTCACGTTGGCGATGCCGTACCAGCCGGGCACGATCAGCCGCACCGGCGCGCCGTGGTAGAGGTTCAGCGGTTCGCCGTTCATTTCCCAGGCCAGCATCACGTCCGGCTGTAGCGCGTCCACACGGCCCATGCTGCGGCCGAAGTTCTGTTCGACCCGCTGGTCGCGAATGCTCTCCGTGCCGGCGTCGGCCCCGTAGAAGACCACTTCGATGCCCTGCTGCCGAATACCGGCCTCCATCAGCAAATCCTGCAGGCTCGTACCGCCCCAGCGCGCATTTCCGATCAGCCCGTGAAAGATCTCCGCCCGGTTGCCTCCGCACTCGAAGCCGGCATCGATCTCCACCTTGGGGCGTGCCTTCAGATCCGCCAGCCCAAGCTCCATCGGACCGTCCACCAGGCCGGTGACACGCAGCCGGTAATCCTGTTCGGAGATCTGCGGCTGGTTGTAATGCTGAACGATGTAGAAATCGTCCACCGGCGTGTGAAAGGAGTCGATGTGGCGCGTGTCGAGAAAATGAATCCCACCCGGCACGACAGGCGGCGCCGCAAAGGAATCGGGCACATCGGTGAACGGAACGAGTTCCTCCCCCTGCGCCAGCGCGAGCCTCGACCAGAACGGCATGCCGGCGGTGGCGGCCATTCCGCCAAGTGCAATGCCCCCCTTGAGCAGGTCCCGCCGGCGCGCCTCGGCCCCTTGTTCGCCTGATTCGGTATCGCCCCCGCGTGCTGCAAACTCTTGTTTCATCGTTGCTCCCCCGGTGTTCGACCGAAGTGAATACTGCGTAATGTCAGCGTGAATTGTATACGTTGCGACGGACCGTGTCGGAACACGACGCCATCCGACCCGTTGCGGCATGAGAGCGCAATGGCTTTCGTGGTAATCTCGAATTGTCTTGAAGGCGCGGGAGGGCCGTGCACGGGTGTCGAACAAAACGGGAGAACTGACATGGCATATGCGTTGATTGGCAGGGATTTCGTGCCGCCGGATGTGCGCGGCAAGGTGACCGGGCAAGCCAAGTATGCGGAGGATTTCCGCGCCGACGGCATGCTGTTCTGCAAGCTGCTCACCAGTCCCATGCCCCACGCGCGGGTCCGCAGCATCGATACTTCCGCCGCCCTGGCCCTGGATGGCGTCCACGCGGTCCTGACGGCCGACGACATCCCCTCCGCGCAGGCACCTCGTCCGCCGGCGACGCCGATTCTCACCAACGAGCCCTGCTACGTGGGCGAGCCCATACTCGCGGTGGCCGCCGTCGACGAGACCACGGCCCAGGACGCCATCGACCTGATCGAACTCGACCTGGAGCCGCTGCCCTTCACCTTCGATCCGCTCGAGAGCCTGTACCCCGGCGGGCCCAATGCCCGCAGCGACGGCAACGTGGCGGGCCGGAGCATCCCGGTGCAGACGGTCAAGTGGACCGCATCGGACTTTGCCGCCGTCGACGAAGGCCAGTTGCCCATGGGCCGCCCGATCACCGAGTGGGCCTATGGCGACGTGGACGGAGGGTTCGAGGAAGCGGCCGTGGTGATCGACGAGAGCTTCGTCACCGCCGGCCTCTCCCACCACAGCATGGAGCCGCGAAGCTGCATGGCGTATTGGGAGAACGGCAAGTGCGTGCTTTATGGTTCATCCCAGAGCCAGACGGCGATGGTACCGGGCCTATGCCAGCTGCTGGGCGTGGAGCAGGAGGACCTGGTCTACGTCGCCGAGACCTGCGGAGGGGGATTCGGCTCCAAGGGCGGACCGTACCCGATCATGGCGGTGCCGGCACTGCTGAGCCGCAGAACGGGCCGGCCCGTCATGCTGCGCATCACCCGCGCCGAGGAATACGGACTGGGCACGGCCCGGGCCGGGTTCCAGGGACGGCTGCGCATGGGCTTGCGGGAGGACGGTCGCATTCTCGCCCTGGACCTCTCCATCGTCCACGAGAACGGTCCCCACACGGGCTGGAACGACAATGACTCGGCCGCGGACTCCGTCTCGATACTGTACCAACCACTGGCCATGCGATATCGCGGCATTCCGGTGGAGACCAACACCCCGCCTCGCGGCCCCCAGCGAGGCCCCGGTCAGAACCAGATCGCCGAAGCGGTGGAGCCGATCCTGGACAAGGCCGCCAGGGCCCTGGGCATCGACCGACTGTCCATACGGCGCATCAATTCCGCCGACAACGAGGCCAGGATCGGTGGACGGCAGGGTCCCGTCACCAGCGCCTACCAGGATGAAACGCTGACGCGGGGCGCCGAACTGTTCAACTGGGAGGAAAAACAGGCGCGCAGCGGCCGGCGTGACGGATCCAAGGTCATCGGTGTCGGCATTGGCCAGTGCTACCACTCGGCGGGCCGTAACAGTTATGACGGCCTGGTGCGGATAACGCCCGACGGCGTGCTGCACATCCATACCGGCTGCGGCAACCTCGGCACGTACTCCCACACGGCCACCTCGCGCGTGGCGGCCGAAGTGCTCAAGTACGACTGGGACAACTGCGTCGTCGAACGGGGCGACAGCCGCAGGCATCTGCCCTGGGCCCCGACCCAGACGGGCAGCAACACCTCCTTCACCTGCACCCGGACCAACTATGTGGCCGCCATGGACGCGGTGGAGAAGCTCCGGGAAATCGCCGCCATGGATCTGGGAGGCGTTGCGGAGGATTACGAGATCGGCGACGAGACCGTGTTCGCCAGAAACGACCCGTCCAGGGGCCTGACCTACGCCGCCGCCGCGCAACGCGCCATCGAGTTGGGCGGACGCTATTCCGGCGAAGAGGCGCCCGAGGACATCCACGACGTCACGCGGATGGCCGTGGCGGGTATCGCCGGCACCGGCCTGGTCGGCGTCGCCAAGGACAACCTGCGCCACGAAGGCGTGGTTCCGGCCATCGCCAGTGGATTCATCGAGATCGAACTGGATCTGGACACCGGCAAGTTCGTTACTCTCGACTACGTGAGCGTCTCCGACTGCGGCACGGTGCTGCATCCCCAGGGCCTTTCGAACCAGGTCAAGGGCGGCGCCGTCATGGGCCTGAGCATGGCCTGTACGGAGCGCCACGTCTACGATTTCCAGAACGGCCTGCCGGCCAATGTCGGCCTGCACCAGGCCAAACCCATGTCGTACCTGGACGTGCCGTCCACCATGACATGGGCGGCGGTGGATATCGCGGACCCGCAGAATCCGGTGGGCGCCAAAGGCGTCGGCGAGCCCATCCAGGGATGCGCGTCTGCCGCGGTGCTGTGCGCTATCTCCGACGCGCTCGGGGGTCACCTCTTCAACCGTGCGCCGATCAGTCCGGACATGGTCATCAATGCCGCCGCCGGACAACCGCAGTCGCATGGGCCGTTGCAGGTGAACACCGTTTGACCACCACCAAGGCGCGGGAACGGATACATGGCGCACACCGCGCCCCAAACCGGGGCGCCCCATGAGCGTCTCCACCTGATTCGATGCGACCGGTGCCGGTCATCAAGGACTTGGTGCTGCTGGGAGGCGGGCACAGCCACATCGCCGTACTGAAGTCTTTCGGGATGCGCCCGATTCCGGGCGTTCGGGTCACGTTGGTCAGCCGCGACATCGAGACCGCCTATTCCGGGATGCTGCCGGGGTTGATCGCCGGCCACTATTCGTTTGACCAGGCCCATATCGACCTGGTGCCGTTGGCGCGGTTTGCAGGCGCGCGAATCTTCCACGACGAGGTGACCGGAATCGATCCGGCCACACGGACCGTGTCCCTGAGGGACCGCCCTCCGCTGGGCTATGACGTCCTGTCGGTGAACACCGGTTCGACGCCCGCAACCCGCGAAGTCGACGGCGCGGCCGAACACGTCGTGCCGGTCAAGCCCATCAATCGATTTCTAGGACATTGGGACAGGCTCCGCAAACGAATCGGCGAGCACGGCCCCGGAGTGCGGATCGGCGTCGTCGGCGGCGGCACCGGAGGGGTCGAATTGTGTCTGGCGGTCCATCACGCGCTGACCGCCCAATCAAATCCCCCGGAACGCTTGTCGCTGGAGATCATCACCGCCGACGACGAACTTCTGCGTGAGCACCCGCAAGGCGTGGTCAGGCGATTCAAGCGGATACTCGCCGAGCGGGGCATCCGCGCACGCATGGACACGAAGGTGGCGCGAGTATCGCCGAACACGCTGATCGCGTCTGACGGCCGCGAGTTGCGGTACGACGAGATTCTCTGGGTCACCCAGGCGGGCGCCCCCCCTTGGCTTGCAGATTCGGGCATCCGTACCGACGACCAGGGATTCATGCTGGTCGACGACTGCCTGCGGTCTTTGTCCCACGCCGATGTATTCGGTGCGGGCGACGTGGCGGCCATGGACAACCACCCGCGCCCAAAGGCTGGCGTATTCGCCGTTCGACAAGGACGGCCGCTGACCCGGAACCTGCGCCGCCATCTGCTGGAAAGGCGCTTGATCCGGTACCGGCCCCAGCGGCGTTTCCTGAAGCTGGTCAGCACCGGAGATCGCCACGCGGTGGCTTCCCGTGGTTCCTGGTCGGCGGAGGGACGCTGGGTATGGAGCTGGAAGGACTGGATCGACTCGCGTTTCATGGAGCGATACCAGGTTCTGCCCGAAATGGAGCCCAAGGAGGAAGACACCAGGATTCCGGCCAGTCTGCGGAAATCCGCGCCGGAAGCGAGCGCCGATAACGCCATGCGCTGCGGTGGGTGCGGGGCAAAGGTAAGCGCCGACGTGCTGGCGACCGCTCTGGCGGACATCCGCACCGCCTCAAGGGATGACGTGGTGGTCGGCTTGGAGGCACCGGACGACGCAGCCATGATCTCTGTTCCCGCGAACAGGCTCTCGGTGCTCTCAGTGGATGGGTTTCGACCGATGATCGACGACCCCTGGCTGTTCGGACGCATTACCGCCAATCATTGCCTGGGCGACGTCTACGCCATGGGCGCGGAACCACAGGCAGCCCTGACCATGGCGACATTACCGGTGTGGCCCGAGGAAAAGCTGGTGGACGAACTCAGGCAGATGCTGCTCGGTGCCCTGCACGTATTTGATGAGGAAGGTGTTTCGCTGGTGGGGGGCCATACCGGCGAAGGCGCGGAACTGAGTTTGGGATTCACCGTCACCGGGCTCATCGAACCGGAACGGGCGCTGCGCAAGTCGGCGTTGCGGGCGGGCGACCTGCTGGTGCTGACCAAGCCGGTGGGCACCGGCGCGCTGCTCGCCGCCGACATGCGCGGCAAGGCCCGTGGTCGTTGGCTTCAAGCCGCGGTCGACTCCATGCTGCTGTCAAGCAGGACCGCGGGCGAAGTGTTCCTGCGGCACGGAGCTCGCGCCTGCACCGACATCACGGGCTTCGGGCTGGCCGGCCACCTGCTGGAGATGCTCGGCGACGCTCCGCTGGGCGCGCGCATCGATCTGGACTCGCTGCCCGTGCTGCCGGGAGCCCTCGATGCGGTGAAGGCGGGCAACTTCTCGACGCTGCAACCAAAAAACGAGCGCTTCGCGGCGCAGGTCGAGACCAGGGCGGTGCAGCGCAAGCGGGGAGAGTATGCGCTGTTGTTCGACCCCCAGACCGCTGGAGGGTTGCTGGCGGGCGTGCCGCGGACGACCGGGCCGGCGTGCCTCGCCGAGTTGAGGGAGCAAGGCTACCCCAACGCCGCCGTCATCGGAGAGGTAGTCGATGCCCGCGCCGACGAATCGGCGCAACCGGCGCGTCAGCGCACTACCACAATCAAAATTCATACCTGAGTCCCACCGTGGCGGACAATTCGCCGATATCGCGGAGATCCTGAACACTGGTGAAAGGCGTCACCCCATCTGCCTGGACGGGCCGATGGCTTCGAAGCGTGTCCCAGACATCTTCGCTCGCCACGTCGTCGA
Organism: Candidatus Rariloculaceae bacterium; assembly: GCA_965221035.1. Lineage (GTDB taxonomy): Bacteria > Pseudomonadota > Gammaproteobacteria > Steroidobacterales > Rariloculaceae > UBA6522. The sequence goes on along the minus strand of OZ244860.1, from coordinate 277,681 downwards.
TTGCCGTCCATCCAAGCGCAACGAAGAAGGAAGCGCCTTCATTCAAGCCGCGTTCCACGCCGACCTGAACCTGGTAGCCGAACGCATCCTCGCTCACCAAGGTGTCGATTTCGCTCAGGGTTCCGGCGGCCGCCACCTGCCAGTCTTCCGGTTGACCGGGGTCGCCTCCCACCGCATCCACATAGCCATCCGCCAAGGTGCGGCGGAGAAAGGAAGCGCGGTACCGGGAATTGACGCGTGCGAGGCCGGCGCCGACTCCGACATAGGGCACCCAGTTGCCGCCGGAATCGAAATCGTATGTCAGGTTCAGGAACAGTTGCCGTACGGTGAAATCGTAGACCCGATGATGGGGGGGATTGTCCGTGCTCCACTCCGTCGCCTTGTCCTGCAGCGCCGGGTTGTCCACGGCACCGCCGAAAAGCGCCAGGTCTCCCTCGTGGGCGCGGCTCAGAAACTCCGCTTCAATGCGCAGCGAGCCCCAGGCGTACCCGAAGGCGGCGGCGCCGTTGAACGATCCGCCCAGATCGAATGAATCGCTCAACAACGTTCGAACCGTATCGTCCGTGCACGCGGCGTCGCCGGGCGCCATGGAAGGATCGGCATACAGCAGGCGGTCGCAGCGCGTGGGATGATTGACCCCGCTGCTGCTCGCGCCTATTTCATCGTTCGCAAAATCGAGACCCAACGACACATACGGCCCCGCCAAGGCAGTCTGGAAACAGGAGATGCCGACCATACCGGACAACATCAGGCTCGGTACCAACCATTTCATCTCGCGCATCTTCAATCTCCGTCGTTGCCGCCATTGACAGCTTGCGCCGCCGGCTCTTTGCGGTTTACCGAATAACACCTTCCTGACCGGCGCACAAGCGGATGCCTTTCGCGTGAAGCATCTCGTCGCTTCAAGCAGCCCGTGCCTTCCGCACCGTCTCCCAGGCCGACTTGATCTGCTGGGTGCGCTCCGTGGCCGCGCGCATCATTTCCTCGGGCAGACCCTTCGCGGCGAGCTTGTCCGGGTGATGGCGGCTCATCAGGCGCCTGTAGGCGCGCTTGACCTCATCGTCCGGGGCATCGGGCGATACCCCCAGCGTGTCGTAGGCCTCGTCGAGGTTCGGCCCGTCACGGTCCGGCCGCATGCCTGAACCCATCATGCGCTCAAGCTGGATGAAGTCGGCTTCGGACAGCCCGAGGCGTGCCGCGATCGCGCGCAGCAACCGCCGCTCCTCAGGGTGCAGGGCCCCGTCCGCCCAGGCCGCCTGAAACTGGATTTCCAGAAACATCCGGCGGATATTGGTTCCGCGGAGGCATTCACCACGAAGCTGGTCGAGCACATCGTTCAACGGAAACCCGCGCGACTTGCCCCTCTCGAACAGCGCCCGGGCGGTCCTCCTCTGGTCCGGGCCGAGCCCCAATTGGTCCATCACGCGGTTGGCGAGGCGAATCTCTTCGGGAGAAACGCGCCCGTCCGCCTTCGCCACGTGTCCCATGACGCCGAACGTGGCGGCGAAGAAGGCCAACTGGGCCTGTTCGCGCCGGTATCCCGGCGGAGGACCGGCCTGGTAGCGTCCGTAGCCAGGCGGCACACCCCCGTGGCGCCGCACGGTACCTCCAAGGGAACTCCCGAGGCTCGCGCCGATCAATGCGCCGATCGGTCCGCCGAGCATGTACCCGAACGCGCCGCCCAGCAAGGTGCTCCACCAGCTCATGATGATTCCATTCTTCCCTGGATGCGCAAGACTAGACCAACCCTTCTTTCAAAGCACGGCACTCATGAGATTTTGCCCCTTCAACCGACACGTCACTGTTCGACGCGCATGGCGCCGCCCACATCCCGCCGAGCGTCCAACCGCTATAATCAATCCGTGGTCACTTTCCGGCAAATCGCGACTGTCCTGACGGGCGTATTGCTGGGCCTTTCGGGCTCGGCATTCGGCCAGGGTCAAGGCATGGAAGGACTTGCGCAGACCTTCGGGGCCGATCTTGACCCGGAAGGAGCCTATCCGCGATATCGGATCGAAGTGCTCGCCTTCGCCTACAACGGATTCGATTCGGACGAGGAAGTGTTCCCGGACGAACCCTTCGAAATGCGGTTGGACACTCGCCCGCCAATGGAATTGATCGCTCCGTCGCCGCGCTCCCCTGAACTGCTGGCGTCACTCGTCTTGCCGCAAGTCGGCGGGGAAGACGTTGCCGGGATCGACACCACGGTGGGGCGGGACATCGGGCCAACGCCAAACCACGAGCCCCTGGGTCCGGCGGACGACGCGGCCATCCGCTCACTTGTTGGTGGCTTTCCGAGTGCCGGCGAGCCGGGCTTGCCGACCGCAGAGCCGGGCCGAGTCCGTTCCGCCTACGCGCAGAAGCTCATCGCGTCGCTCCAGACCGTGGACGATCCCTCGAAGGTACCTATTCTATACGGCGCCTTCCCGGAGGACCCGGAACCCTCCGGAACCGATGCGATTGATTCCGGCCCGCTCGAGGGTGGCGCACCCGTGCCCGGCGCGGAAGTGACCGACGCGACCGTTCCCGGCCCGCTCGCCGAAGTGGAGGCCGAACCTGCGTCCGCAGCGCCGCCTTCGGCGTTTCGGATCCTGCGCGCGGACGAACTTGAATTGCACCCGGCGGCACTGCGTCTGCAAAGGGACGCCGACTACACGCCTCTTGCCCACGGCGGCTGGATTCAACCCGCCTTCCCTCCTGAACTGGCGATTCCGATCAACCTGTCGCTGCTTGGCACGGTGAATCCTGCGGGCACCGTGCAACTGCACCTCAGCCGCTTTCTGCACGTCACCGTCGATCTGGTCTACCGCTCACCCCCCATCCCGCCGCACTTGCAGGTGGCGATGAATGCAGACAGCGGCCTCACCGAATTAACCCTGCCGCGGCGTTACGCGCTTCGCACGCAGCGCCGCGTACGGAGCGGAGATGTGCACTACCTGGATCATCCCGCCATCGGATTGCTGGTGCTGGTCACTCCTGCGCCGGTGGAGACGCCGGACACGGACGATACTCTCGATCCGGCCCAGGGGCCCGCGGCGTAGGTACCCGAATCGTAGGTGCCCGAATCGTAGGTACCCGACTCGGGTTCGCCGCCTACGCGATGGCCGAAATCAGCCGTTCGAGCACCGCCGCGAGTCGTTTCACGCCTTCCGAGGCATATCGATCAATCTCGGCGTGAATCGACGCCCCTCCCGGACCCCGTCCTGCCGCGTGATTGACCGCCAAGGCGCACATCGCGTAGCGGACATCCAATTCGCGGGCCAAGGCGGCCTCCGGCATGGTGGTCATGCCCACCATGGTGCAGCCGTCGCGTTCCAGGCGATCAACCTCTGCCGCGCTCTCCAGTCGCGGTCCCTGGGTGACGCCGATCACGCCGGAGCGGATGCCGCAACCGGCCTGCGCCGCCGCGGTGGCAATCTGTCCGCGCAACTCGGCATCGAATGGCTCGGTGAAGTCCACGTGGAGGATTTCATCCTGGCTGCCGTCCGAGTAGCTGTGTTCGCGGCCCCAGGTGTAATCGATGACCTGGTCGGGAACCGCCAGTTCGCCCGGCGGGAAATCCGCGACGATGGCACCGACGGTGTTCAGCGCGATGCACCGGCGCATCCCATGCTGCTGAAGAATCCAGAGATTGGCTCGATAGTTGACGAGGTGGGGCGGGATCCGGTGCCGTTCTCCGTGGCGGGCGATGCAGACCACCCGCCGGTCGCCGAACCGGACCTGCAGGACCGGGCTCGACGGCATGCCGTAGGGCGTCTTGCCCGGACTTCTGGCCTCCACGTCCAGCGCCAGACCATCGTGGACGCTGCCGATCATCAGGCCCAGGTTGCTGGACGGCACGCCCTACCCGCCCGCTTCCGTGGGAGCCTGCGGATCGACCGCGTAGATTCCGGTCAGGCCGCGCCAATAGCCCTTATAGTCCATGCCGCAGCCAATCACGTAGGCTTCCTCGACTTCCAGGCCCGCGAAATCCACGTCCACCCGGATGCGCGGCTGGTCGAGCCGCTTGATGACGAGCGCTGCGACATATACACGCCCCGCTCCTTCACGCCGCAGCCTTTGGCAGATCGCCTGCAGCGTGTCGCCCTGGTCCAGGATGTCGTCCACCACGACAACCGCGCGCTCGGCCAGGTCCCGATCCGGCCACACCCGCCAACTCAGATCTCCGCCCACCACGTCCCCTCCGTACCGGGTCACGTGGATGAAATCCATTTCATAGGGGAAATCCCAGCGTCGGCAAAGTTCCACCGTCGTGAACGCGCCACCGTTCATCACCGCGAGCACCATGGGATTTTCCTTCGCCAGCACCTCGGCCGCCGTGGCCGCCATGCGATCCAGCGCCGCGCGGACCTGGCTTTCGGATACCAGTTGGCGGGCAGATTCGCGGACATGGACCGCTTCCGCCATGGTGCTGTCGCGCGTGTCGATCATGTCCAGTCGTTCGGATGCCCGATACAAATCACCACGCCAAAGTCTTCTCGGGCTGCCGAACGCCCTTTTCAGGAACTGTTCCAATTGTAGACGAAACCGCTTGGGCACCCACGGTCTCGTCGAGCATTCACACGCTCGAAACCAGGAAGCTCATTCGCTGCGCAGATCCAGAACGCCCTTGTTCCTGGGCGTAGGATGCCTTATTTACATTGAAATATGAACACATTATGTTCATATTTCAATGCATTCAGAGTTAGAATGTCGCCAAGCAGCGTGCCGCTGACGACCAGGGAAAACCCGTTTACCACTGAAAGAACCGCCTTCACCTGCTCCATGGAAGTCGAACGTAAACACCATCTGCGCCGAGTCAAGCTGCTTCTTGGGGAGTTTCCCGTGGTCGCGTTGATCGGTGCCCGACAAGTGGGCAAAACCACGCTGGCCCGACATCTGACCGCAATGCGGAGGGGACCGACAGAGTGGTTTGACTTGGAGAACCCTGCCCATCTGGTCCGGCTCGCCGACCCAGGCCTCGAGTTGCGCCCGCTCAAGGGTCTCGTGGTTCTGGACGAAATTCACCGGCTACCCGAAGTGTTTCCGTTGCTGCGCACGCTGGCCGACCGCCCCGGGACTCCGGCGCGATTTCTGGTGCTGGGCAGCGCATCGCCGCACCTGTTGCGACAAACCTCTGAAACGCTGGCCGGCCGGGTGGCCTTCCACGAACTTGAGGGCTTTGGGCTTGGCGAGGTCAACCAGGCCGAACGGCTGTGGCTACGCGGCGGGTTTCCCCGTTCCTTCCTCGCGGCCTCGGAACCCGCCAGCAGCCGTTGGCGAAACGCCTTCATCGACACTTTCCTGTCCCGCGACATCCCTGAATTCGGCGGCGCCATCTCACCGGCGACGCTGCGACGGTTCTGGACCATGTTGGCGCATTGGCACGGCGAGATCTGGAACGGCGCCGAGTTCGGCCGCGCCTTCGGGGTTTCCCATACGACCATCGGGCGCTATCTGGACTTGTTGACCTCGTTGTTTGTCGTTCGCCAATTGCCGCCCTGGTTCGAGAACGTCGCCAAACGACAGGTTCGCTCGCCCAAGGTCTATGTTGCGGATTCCGGCATCCTGCACGCCTTGCTCAACCTCGTATCCCGCGAGGATGTGGTCTCACACCCAAAGGTGGGCGCATCCTGGGAGGGCTTCGTGATTTCCCAAGTCATGCAGTTGCTCGCGGCTCGTCCTGACCAGTGCTTCCACTGGTCCACCCACAGCGGCGCGGCGCTCGACCTGTTCATTACGGCCGGCAACCGCCGATACGGCTTTGAAGTCAAGCGCACCGAGGCTCCCCGGCTAACCCTATCCATGCGCTCTGCGCTGGAAACCCTCCGCCTGGACCGTCTTGACGTGGTGCATGCGGGTGTGGACCGCTATCGGTTGGCGCCTGGAATCACCGCGCTGCCGGCCGCCGAATTGGCCAGGACGCTGAGGCCTTTGCCCGGTTGAAAGCAAAACTGAATCACGCCCCCTAAGCGGTCAATTCACGCACCACCCCTCGAAATCGTAGCGCGAAGCCCATCCAGCAAACCGCGAGCGCTACACCACCGCTCGGACCCACGCAAGCCCTTCCAATCGGTTCCCGCCCTGCCGCGAAGCCCGGCCAGACGCTGCGCGGACGCGGGGTTGCAGTAGTGCGCCAGAGCATCAATGGCACCGGGAATCCGCTCCGGCGCGTTGCACAGCAGCACCATGTCGGCGCCGGCTTCAAGCGATGCGAGCAGCCGCTGTCGGCAATCGGCCCCGACATCCGCGCCGGCCATGCTCATGTCGTCAGAGAACACCGCGCCTCCGAACCCGAGGCGTTCGCGCAATTGCTCACCCATCCATAAGGCGGACAGGCTGGCGGGCATCGGGTCCACGGCCGGAAAGACGACGTGCCCCACCATGACACCCTCAAGCCCACCGGCGATGAGATGGCGGTAGGGGGAAAGATCCTCGGTTAGCTCGTCGAGGCCGCGCTTGTCGACGGCGAGCGCCGTATGGGAGTCGGCCCGCGCTCCCGCGTGGGTGGGAAAGTGCTTGGCCGTCACCGCCATGCCCGCGTCACGGGCACCGGTGGCGAACGCTGCGCTCAAGGCGCTCACAACCGTCGCGCGCGAATGCGACGCGCGATCACCGATGACTTCGGAAACGCCCAGGTCCAGGTCGACCACCGGCGCGAAGCTCAAATCCACCCCCACCGCACGCAATTCCGACGCCATGAGCCAACCGAAGTCCCGCGCGGCTGCCAACGCCTTGTCCGGGTTTCGGTCATGGAGACGTCCTAGCGCCCGCATGGGCGGCAATTCAGTAAAGGGCTGCCGGAACCGCTGCACGCGGCCGCCTTCATGGTCCACGGCCACCAGCAGGGGCGGCCGGCGGGCGGCATGAATCTCGCCAACCAGGTATTCAAGCTGCTCGAGATCGATGAAATTGCGCGTGAACAGGATCACGCCGCCCACGGCGGGAGCACCCAGCCACGAACGTTCCTCGGCGTCGAGTTCGGGACCCTTCACATCGATCATCAGCGGCCCGGGAGCCTTATTGCGTCGTTCACCAACCATGCTGTGCGGGAACCCGGCTATGCCTCGATATCCACCACCATGCCCGGCGAGACCATGTCGTAGAGCTCGATGACATCCTCGTCGCTCATTCTGATGCAACCTATCGAGGCGGGTCTGCCCAGCGCGCGCCGCTCCGGCGTGCCGTGGATATAGATGTGGCGCCGCATGGTGTCCACGTCGCCCAGGCGGTTTTTGCCGACCTCGGTTCCCGAGAGCCACAGGATCCGGCTCAGCACCCAGTCCCGCCCGGGGAACCGGGCCGCCAATTCGCCGGAATAGATCTCGCCGGTCTCCCGCCGCCCCCGAAAGACCGTGCCGGCGGGCGCGCCGGCGCCGATCATGGCCCGCACCACGTGTCGCCCGCGGGGCGTGCGCAGGCTGCCGTTGCGTTCGCCGGCGCCATACCGGGAGGTGGAAACCGTGTAGGACTTGATGACATCGCCGCCATCCAGCAGATGCAATCGCTGATCGCCGAGAGTGACGCGCAACCACCGCTCGCCCATGGCATCGGCTCCTTTCCGAGACGCGGAAATGATAGCAGGACGCCGCATGCCGGACCGCGCCACGGCACGCTTGTGCTGCAAGGCGAACCTCGGCGCGACAGTGAAATTTGGCGTCATCCTGAGTCCTGGCACCACGTGGCGATCACCGCCTTTCGAACACCGCCACGGCCTCCACATGATGCGTGTGCGGAAACATGTCCGCCACTCCGGCGGCGCGCAGCCGATAGCCCTGGGATTCGATCAGCGTCCGGGCATCGCGGGCCAGGGTCGCCGGATGGCAGGAGACGTAGCCGATGAGCCGTGGCGACATCGAGCCCATCTGGCTCACCACCGCCTGAGCGCCCGAGCGGGGCGGATCGAGAACGACCAGGTCCCAGCCCTCCCGCAGGAAGCCCCACCCTGGTTCGCTGAGGTCGCAGGCCGCGAACGAAACATTGCCCAACCCGTTGCGGCGGGCATTGTCGGCTGCCCTGGCCACCAGGCCGCCATCCCCCTCCACGCCCAGTACCTGCGACGCGTGCCGCGCCAGCGGCAGGCTGAAGTTCCCCAGGCCGCAGTACAGATCCAGGACACGGTCGGTCGGGCCGGGTTGAAGCAACCGCACCACCTGTGAAACCAGGGCCTCGTTCACCTTCGAATTGACCTGCAGGAAATCGGTCGGAGCGAAATCGATCTCGATATCGAACTCCGCCAGCCGGTAGGCGAGCCGGCGCGTCTTGGCGGGGTCAAGGGGCCGAACCGTGCCCGGGCCACCCCGCTGCAGGTAGACATCCAGCTGCCAGCGACGCGCAAAGTCCGCAAACAGGGCCAGGTCCGCCTCGACCGGTTCGTCGAGCACCCGGAAAACCACCGCACTGGCGGAATCTCCCGCCGCCGCCTCGACCTGGGGCAGCCGGCGCCGCAATCCCGTTCGGCCGATCATCTCGGCGAGGGGCCCGGGGAGTTGATCCAGCGGTTTCGCCAGCACCATGCAGCTCGCCATGTCGGTCACGTACCGGGTAGCCCGCTCCTTGAACCCGACCAGCACACGCTCCTTGCCCGGCACGTAGCGTACGCCCAGGCGCGCCCGGCGCCGATAGTTCCACTCGGGTCCGGTGATGGGGTCCAGCCAGACCGCGGGCTCCACGCCCCCGACCCGCGCCAACGCCTCCCGCAACATCGACTCCTTGAACGACACCTGGGCGGCATAGTCCATGTGCTGGACGGCGCAACCACCGCAAAGGCCGAAGTACCGGCAGGGCGGCTCGGTGCGGGATGAGGAGGGATCGACGATGTCGACCAGGTCGCCGAACCGGTACTGGCGGCGGCGCTTTCGGGGCGCCACGCGGACCCGCTCGCCCGGCAGGGCGCCGGGGATGAATATCCTCCGCTCGCCAAGCCGCGCGATGCCGTGTCCGTCGTGGCTGAGGTCGATGACCTCCGCTTCGACGACGCCGGAATCACTCGTCATGGTCTCCCGGTCGCCAGGCCGCGAGAAATTCCTTCAGGTGGGGCTGGTCGGCGCCTCGCAACTTCCCGGCCAGGCGTTCCAGTTCTTCGGCGTAACGGGCAGGGTCGAACACGCCGCGCATCAACTGGAAACGCAGGTAGATGAGATACGTGTTCAGGGCATCGGTCTCGCAGTACTGGCGAATCGCGGTCAGTTCGCCGGCGAGAAATTTCTCCCAGACCTTGTCGCCACTCATGCCGATCTTGCCGGGAAACCCCAGCAGTGTCGCGGTATTGTCCAGCGAGGCGCGGGCGCCCGGGTTGAACCCCGACAACACGTCCATGAGGTCCAGGTGGCGCCAGTGGAAGCGGCTCAGGTAATTGTTGTAGCGGAACTCGCGGTCCTGATCCCCGGTCTCCCAATAGCGCCCGGCGTCGACGCCGTGCAGCAGCGCCCGGTAGTGCAATACCGGCAGATCAAACCCCTGCCCGTTCCAGGTCACCAGGTCCGGTGAATGGCGCGCCAGGCCGTCGAAGAATCGTTGCACGATCTCCTTCTCGTCCGCGCCCTGGTCTCCGAGAGTGAAGACATGCACGTCATCGCGTGTCCTGAGCACCGCTGAAATGGCCACCACGCGGTGCTGGTAGACCGGCAGAAACTCCGTGCCCCTGGCCTGCCGCTGCTTGAAGAACATGATCCTGGCCACGTCTTCATCGTCAAGGCCGTCGACTCCGAAAACGCGGCGTCCCAGATCGGTGTCCGGGACTGTCTCGATGTCAAAGACCAGGGTATTCAACGGGAAACGTCCGACCGAAGCAGCACGGCGACGGCAATGACCAGTCCGGCCTCGTCCGTCAAGGTCAGGTAGCCGTCCCCGATCCCCAGCCGCTCGCGCATGGCCTCGCCCCTCGGCGAGTAGATGATCTGCGGCTGTCCGCGATGATCGGGAACGCTGCCCACGTCCCTGACCCAGATGCCGTGGGCAAAGCCCGTGCCCATGGCCTTGACGACCGCCTCCTTCGCGGCGAAGCGCATGGCAAGAAAGCGGGCCGGATTCGCCGTCCGGGAAAGGTATTCGCGTTCCGCATCCAGCAACACCCGGTCCGGGAAGCGCGTGCCGAACCGCTTCCAGACCTTGTCCACCCGGGACTGCCGCACGACATCCATGCCGATGCCGAAGATCACGGCGTCCGAGCCGCCAGCATGAGTGCCTTCATGTCCGCCACCGCCCTTGCGATACCGTCGAATACGGCCCGCGCGACAATGGCGTGGCCGATGTTGAGTTCCACCACCCGGTCGATGGCAGCTACGGGCTGTACGTTGTGATAGTGCAGGCCATGTCCGGCGTGGACGACAAGCCCCAGGCGATCGCCGAGTTCGACGGCTTCGCGGATCCTGTCCAGTTCGAGGGCTCGCAGGTGGCGGTCCGGGGCGTCGGCGTACGCACCGGTATGCAGTTCCACTACCGGCGCGCCGCAGGCGGCGCTCGCTTCCAATTGGGTCGGTTCGGGATCGATGAAGAGCGAGGCGCGAATACCGGCCTCCTCCAGACGCCGGCACGCCCTGGTCACGGTGTCCTTCCGACCCACGACATCAAGCCCGCCTTCCGTGGTGAGTTCCTGCCGCTTTTCCGGCACCAGGCAGCAATCCGCCGGCCGCACCCGCAGGGCGATCCCGAGCATCTCGTCGGTGACCGCCATCTCCAGGTTGACCCTTGTCTGCACCGTCTGCTGCATGACCTCGAGGTCCCTCTCGTTGATATGGCGGCGGTCTTCCCGCAGGTGGATGGTGATGCTGTCGGCGCCGGCACGCTCGGCCTCCAGCGCCACGGCCACGGGGTCCGGATAGCTCGTCCCCCGGGCCTGCCGCAGCGTTGCCACGTGATCGACATTGACGCCCAAGGCGATGGGCCGGCTCACTTGTTCAACTCCCTTGCCACCACATCTTCCAGAATCGACCGCGTCCGCAACGGCCGACCCCCGAGGCAGGCGTTCAATGACGCTGTCAACAACCGCCTGGCCGCCCGCAGGCTACCGGGATCGTCCAATCGCTCCTCCCGCAGCGATATCAATTCGTCGCCTGCGTAGGTTTCCTCGGAAGCACCCGTTCCACCGCACGGGGTAAAACCATGTTCGGGCTGGAACCGGTACCTGCCGTCGGAACGAATGGGTTGCCCGGATTCCACGTCAACTCCCAGTTCGATGCCATACCCCAAGGCCCGCAGCAGGCGCAACTCGAACAGGCGAACCGTGCGGGCGGTGAAGGAAGCGGTCGCCAGATCCGCCAGACAGCGACTATAGCAGGAATAGGCCGCCTCATTGGCGTCGCCCCTGGCCAGGAGGCGGAGCACCAGTTCATTCACATAGAAGCCGGCAAACAGGGCGTCGCCCGCGAGTTGCAGGGCCGGCCCGGCGGCCTCGACGCCGGTCAGGCGGCCCAGTTCCGTGCGCCGGACCCATGACAGGCGCAACGGCGAAAACGGTTGCAGCATGGCGCTGCGACCGGACGGGCGCCGCCGGGACCCCTGCGCGACCAGGCCGATGACACCGTGTAGTTCCGTCAGGCACTCGATGAGCTGGCTGGTATTGAGATAGGCCCGCTGGTGCAGCACGAATCCACCCTCGAGTCGCACTCGCTCACGTTCCCCCATCAGGCGTCGAATCCGAGACTGCGAAGCTCACGCTCGCTATCGGCCCAGTGTTCGCGGACCTTGACCCAGAGCTCCAGGTGCACGCGGCCCCCAAGCAGCTTGACCAGGTCCCGTCTCGCCGCCCGGCCGGCCGCCTTCAGCACGCGCCCCTGCTTGCCGATGACGATGGACTTGTGGCTGCCGCGCTCGACCCAGACGATGGCGTGAACCAGCCATTGTTCATCTGTCCGACCGAGGTGCTCGACCTCCACCGTCAGGCCATAGGGAACTTCCTGGTGAAGCGCCCCAAGCAGTTTCTCCCGTATGGTTTCGGCGATCCTGAATGACTCGCCTCGATCCGTCACCGCGCCCGGCGGGAACAGGGCGGGCCCGCGCGGAAGGCGCTCGGAAATCACCTCGACCAGCCGTTCCAGATTGGTTCCCTTCGTCGCGGAAACAGGAATGTAGGAGGAAACCCTGTACTTTTCGGACAGGTCCTTCAGCAGGGGCAGCAAGGCACTCCGAGGCTTGATCTTGTCGATCTTGTTCAACACGAGCACGGTGTCTTTCGTCCGCTCGGCCAGCCGCTCGGCCAGCCGGCCGTCTTCAGCGGTCTGCTGGTGGGCTTCCAGCATCATCAGGACGATGTCGGCATCCGCGATGGCCTGGTGTATCGTCCTTGCCATCATCCGCCGCAGGGCCTGCCCCCTGCGACCCCTCGACGCGCGCTGCAACCCCGGTGTGTCCACAAAGATGGCCTGCCGGGAGGGCCTGTTCAGAACGCCCAGGACTCGCTGGCGCGTGGTATGGGGCTTGGCGCTGACGATACTGACACGCTCACCGACCAGGGCGTTCAACAGGGTCGACTTGCCGACGTTCGGTCGTCCAACGATGGCCGCGTAGCCGGTCCGAAAACCGTCGCGGTCCCGCGCCACCCGACCCTGGTCCCGGTCTTCACTCACCGGTCAGCGCCGCCAGCATGCGTTTGGCCGCCTGCTGCTCCGCGCCCCGTCGGCTCGACCCCTGGCCGCTGATGGCAAGGTCACGCTTTGCCACGCGGCACACGACAGTGAATTGCGGATCGTGGGGCGAAGGGGTTTCCGATTCGACGGAATAGCGGGGTAGATCAAGACCGCGGCTCTGAAGCCATTCCTGCAGTCTGGACTTGGGGTCCTTGAGGGTCGAAGCCTCCGGAAGCGCTTCCAGCCGAGGATTCAACAGGCGAAGTATGCAACTCCGGGCTTCTTCGAGACCGGCGTCCAGGTAGACCGCGCCGAGCAGCGCCTCCAGCGAGTCGGCCAGCATGTTGGGGCTCGCAGGGCCCTTGGAGCGAAGTTCCCCGGGTCCCACGATGAGGTGCTCCTCCACCCCCAGTCCCCGAGCGATTTCTCCCAGGGTTTCGCCCTTGACCAGGGCCGTGCGATAGCTGCTGAGATCGCCCTCCGGCGCGTCGCCGTAGTGCTCGTGGAGTCGAGCCGCGACGACGAAATTCAGCACCGCGTCGCCCAGGAATTCCAACCGCTCGTTGTGGTCCCTTGAGGCGCTTCGATGCGTCAACGCCCGACGGAGCAACTCCCCGGACTCGAATCGATGGCCCAGTCGTTCATCTGCCCAGCACCCGCGGTGATCCGCCCTGCAGGTGGAATCGGATTTTCGCGTGGGTGAGTCCAAGGACATTTGCCCCCCGCCAGCCTGACGCGAAAGGCCTGTGACGGGCTACCTGATGCCCATCCCTATTCGGCTCCACCTCGGTCCACCGTCGCCCGGCCAACGCCAGTTCATCCAGATGCGTTCGGCCCTGCCCACCAGGCGGTATTCCGGAATGAAGGACACGTCGTTGAAGCGACTGTCCTGGCTGTTGTCGCGATGATCCCCCATGACGAAATAGTGGCCATTGGGAACCTGGTAGGTGCCGCCCCGGCTGAGAATCCCCCGGGTTTGAAGCAGATCGTGCTCGCGGTCACCGAGCGTCTCGCGGCCCAGCTGCAGTATCCGGCTGCCATCGTAGGGGCCCAGCAATTCAAACTCGATGGCCTCCCCGTTGATGAACAGCCGCTTGGTGCCGGCTTCGTAGGTGACCACATCCCCCGGCAGTCCCACGACCCGCTTGATGTAGTTGATTCTCGGGTTGGACGGGAGCCTGAAAACCAGCACGTCGCCCCTCTCCGGCTCGCCGACATCCAGAATCTTCGTATTCACCACCGGTAACCGCAATCCGTAGGCGAACTTGTTCACGAAGATAAAGTCGCCCTCCAGCAGCGTCGGCATCATGGAGGCGGATGGGATCCGGAACGGCTCGAACAGGAACGACCGCAGGATCAGCACCAGCAACAGGATGGGAAAGAACGAGCGGGCATACTCGACGACCACCGGTTCGGATTCCCCATCATCCACCCCTGTCGTTTCGGCCCGGCGAGGCTTGAGCACAACGGCATCAAAGGCCCAGATCAGCCCCGACAAGGCGGTCGCAATCACCAGAATGAGCGCAAAATCCAAGGTCATCCCCTCACAGAAACAGCCATAGCCCGCATGTCGGCCCGAGTATTGGCGATTTCGCCGGGGGCTGCAATATATGTTTATGGGTCAGGGGAGGTAACGCCATTCATGGAAGCCACCGGAACGACTTCAGGACGAACCGGCCACAAACCCTGCGCGCGCGCGCCCGCCAGCACGCCCAGGGCCAGTCCGGCGACCGCGCCCAGCAATGCGCCCAGGTCGCCCCCAATACTCGCAACTCCCGCCACCGTGCCCGCCAGCATCCCTATCCAGGGCAATCCGTGCACTACAAGCGTTCCCAGCAGGACATGGCGATTCCGGAGCGAAACCGAGACCAGATCCCCCCGCCGAAGACGGCCGGTGTCGCGAATCCGCAGCGAAGACGGGGGCTTCCATCCCCACATGCACGTGCCCTCGCAACCGCTGCAGCGGGGCCTGGGCAGGACGGTCAGGTCTATCCAGCGGCCGCTCTCAACCCGGCGTACCCGGGCGCTCGCGGTCATGCATTCTGATTCGGGCGGAGGCCGGGCATCCTGACGCATGAGCTTTCGCGTGTGTCGTCGATGCGGCGGACGGATCAGGGACTTGCCAGCGACGTCGCGATGGACTCCACCGTGACGGCTGGGACCTCCCCCACCGCCGTGATCTGACGACCGCTGAACTCGAACGAAAACGCATTGGTGCTGCCGATGCGGGACAGCCCGCCGGCGACTTCGGGCTCGCTGTCAGGGCTCTCGACAAATACTGAAACGGTCGCAAGGCCATCGGAATACACCAGGTGTTCCACGGGATGTTCGGAGCCCGCCAACTGGGTACGCGTCGCCACCGAGAGCTGAAACCCGGTCGGCAACTGCGTTGCGCGCCACTGCGGCACCTGCTCCGAAACGGCATTCACCGGTGCGGCGATCCGCTGGAACTCCCGCGCGTCGATTCTGGGCTCCAGCGCGGCGGGCGGAATATCCCCACCGATCTCGATCTGAGTGAACGCCATCTGCTCGACCGTGCGCCCTTGCCCGTCCCTGAGTTGCGACTTGAGCGGCATCGCGGTGGCGTCATCCAACCACAGAACGTATCCGTAGCGAAATTCGTCCCTGGGATGGATCGCTACAACCTGGGCGTCCCGTTCCAGCACCCGCTCTGTGCGCAGCAGCATGATCTCGTAGGACATTTCCAGGTCTTCGGAGAAGCTGGGCAGTGCCGATACCAGCGGGCTGACATCCCGCCGGTTTTCAAACAACACGACCTGGCGGTCCGGAAGAATGCAGAAGATCTGGTCTTCGTGCCGAATGATTTCCCGCCCGACACCGTCCATGGCGACGATGCGTTCGCTGACTCGGCCGCCATCGTTGCGATGAACGATCTGCAATGTCTCCACCTCGTCGCCGAGGAGGTGCACGAACGTGCCCCGGTAGTTCAACTCCTCGACCGCGGTGGTCATGCGGTCAAGCCATAGCTGCGCGTCCTGGGCCGCGGCCTGGAGCGCGGCGCACCCCAGCACGGTACCCGCCAGCGAGCGTAGCGACAACGGTGCGGCCACCTAGGGTTCCCGCACCGGAAGCGGTGTCACCAGCACGGTGGTTCCCTCGTTGCTGATGACATTGGTGTGGATCGACGTGCGCCGGATGCCCGGGGCGTACTGTCCGTGAGTGATGAGGTAGTTGGTCAGGCGAATCGGCTGCGGCGCGAGGGTGTCGCCGACCGGAGTGAACCCGGCGGCTTGAAGGGGTACGGTGTAACTGGGTTGCCCCTCCGGCACGGAGCCGGCCGAACCACCGGCGACAAGCGGCGCCGGATCGGACAGGCCGGTCGGACTGTTGACGGTGTTGAGCAACACCAACGCCACCGCCGCCACGCTGGCGGCAATTCCGATTCCAACCGCGGGCCGGAGGTATCTTTCCATCAAGGTGGGTGGTTCGCGCTCCTGCCCCACGGGCCGAACCCCATCCAGTTCGGCAGCCACCCTTCGGCGCAGGACATCGGGATCCGGGTTGGGCAGTTCGTCCCTCATGGCGGCGCCGATGATCGAATAGCGTAACGCCCGGTCGCGGGTTTCCGCGTCGCGCGCCAGCCGCCGTACGAGGAAGGCGCATTCCTCTTCAGATAGTTCGTCGTCCGTGAACGCCGAGATCTGATCCTGAATCTGTTCGCTCATCAAGCCCCCGGAAAAACCTGTTTCAATCCTACTACAGCAGCGGACCGACGCGCTTGTCGATCGACTCCCTGGCCCTGAAAATGCGTGATCGCACGGTACCCACCGGACACTCCATGGTCTGGGCGATCTCCTCGTAACTCATGCCATCGATTTCGCGCAGGATAATGGCGGTTCGGAGATCGTCCGGCAAGTCCGCTATCGCCTTGTTCACCGTCTGGCGGATCTCCTCCGACAGCGTCAACCCCTCCGGCGTATCGAGCTCCCGCAACCTGGCGAAGTTCTCGAACTGTTCGGCATTGACGTCGTAGTGCAGCGGCCTGCGCCCCGCCGCGACGAGGTAATTCTTCGCTGTGTTGATGGTTATGCGATAAAGCCACGTATAAAACGCGCTGTCACCTCGAAACGACGGCGCCGAGCGGTAGGCCTTCAGGAAGGCCTCCTGCGCAACATCCATCGCGTCTGCCGGGTCTCGCACGTACCTCATGATCAGTTTGAGTATCCTGGCCTGATACTTGAGCACCAACACGTCAAAGGCCGAACGGTCGCCTTGCTTGACCCTTTTGATGAGCGCCAGATCAGCGGCGCGCTCGCTTGTCGGGCGATCCGTCACGGATGCGTGTGGTTGATTCTTCATGGACTGCCCGGAGCGCCGAAAGTTCGATCTCGTTCGGCACTGGATGCCAAACCGGCGCCAATCACCCCATTCTAACCCGTTTTTCGGAACCGCGGCAGTTGGCGGCGCGCACCTCGTCCGCCAGCAGGCACCAATGGGCCGTCGACAACTGGTCCCGGAAGAGGATCCATTCCATCCCGCCGAGCGAATCCTCAAGGACAACACGGATCCACCAGCCGCCGAACCGGCTTGTGGCGGCCAACGTGAGTTCATGCCGGTCCAGCGACGGCACGGACCAATGGCCTGATGGGGCCCGCTCAAGGTCGGGAACGTGCCGTGCGGCACGCCATCGGAAGTGGGCGAGCACGCCGGCCAGGATCAGACACTTCCACCATGCGGGAAGCGAGGATACAAGAATCGCGAGCGCCGCCAGACCATGCAGGAACCACCACCACAACCCAAGCCATTGCGAGGCGCGCGGACTAAGGCGAACGGATTCGATCGATGAGTCGCGCCATTTCGGGGTCGGCTGCTTCATGCCACCCCATAAGATAGTCATGGAGATCGGGGTCGGGAAGCTCCAGAAGTTGGCTGAATCGCCGCTTATCCTCCGTGGAGAGGCGCCGGTGGCAACGGTCGAAGAATCCCAACAGCAGCGTGTCGAGCTCGCGAGTGCCGCGACGGCAACGCCATCGAAGGCGGGCCCGTTCACCTCGCGCCCGGTCACTTTCGGGCGCCGAACCCGCCTCGGGCGCTTTCGACGGCGGTCCGGCCCGGGTGAGATCGGCGGCCACGGGCGGTCGCTAGTGGCGCCGTTCCGCGATCAGTTTCTTGATCCGCGCGATCGCCCTGCCCGGATTGAGATCCTTCGGGCAGGCCTCGGTGCAGTTCAGGATGGTGTGGCAGCGGTACAGCCTGAAGGGATCCTCCAGCGCGTCCAGACGCTCACCGGTGTTTTCGTCGCGGCTGTCCACGATCCAGCGATACGCCTGCAAAAGCGCGGCGGGACCCAGGTATCGCTCGGGATTCCACCAATAGCTCGGACAGGCGGTTGAGCAGCAGGCGCACAGTATGCAGGCCGAAGGCTCGTCGATCTTCTCCTGGTCTTCCCTGGACTGGAGCCGCTCCCGGTCTGGCGGCGGCGGAGTTCGGGTCTCGAGCCACGGCTCGATGGAAGCGTACTGGGCATAGAAATTGGTCAGATCGGTCACCAGGTCCTTGACCACCGGCATGTGCGGCAACGGATAGATCTTCAGAGTGCCCCGGAACTCCTCCACCGCCTGGGTGCAGGCCAGTGTATTGGTGCCGCCGATATTCATGGAGCAGGATCCGCAAATGCCCTCCCGGCAGGATCGGCGGAACGTGAGCGTCGGGTCAATCTCGTCCTTGATCTTGATCAGGACGTCCAGGACCATGGGCCCGCAGTCGTCCAGGTCGATCTCGTAGGTGTCCAGCCTGGGTTGTTCCCCGGCATCCGGATCGTAGCGGTAGACCTTGACCGTGCGCGGATTGCCCGCTCCGGCGGCGGCCGGATGGGTCTTGCCGGGCCTGACCCGGGAATTGACTGGGAGCCTGAACTGTGCCATCGCGGGTCAACCCCTTTGTTGCGTTTAATACGTCCTGGCCTTGAGCGCCACTGTTTCCACGTCTGCGGTCAGCGTATCGAGCTGCACCGGCCGATCACCGAAGCGCGCCCCGCCCTTGCCATCGACCCACACCAGCGTGTGCTTGAGCCAGTTCTCGTCGTCGCGGTCGGGATAGTCCTCGCGAGCGTGCGCTCCCCGGCTCTCGGTTCTGTGGGCCGCCGACTCGATGGTGGCCACCGACTGAAGCAACAGGTTTTCAAGTTCCATGGTTTCGACCAGATCCGTATTCCAGACCAGGGAGCGGTCGGCCACCGACACATCGCGGAACGACGCGAAAATGGGCTTGAGCTTGTCGATGCCTTCCCGCAGGGTTTCCCCGGTTCGGAACACCGCCGCATGGTCCTGCATGACCCGCTGCATTTGCAGCCGGATCCGGGCGGTCGGATGCCCTCCGTCCGCGTGACGCAACCGGTCGACTCGCTCCACGGCCTCGTGCCCGGCGTCCTTTCGCAACGGTGCCACCCGGTCGTCGGGATCGATCAGTTCCCCGCAGCGTTCGGCGGCTGCGCGGCCGAAGACCACCAGGTCGATCAGCGAGTTGGATCCCAGTCGATTCGCACCATGAACCGACACGCAAGCGGCCTCGCCCACCGACATGAGCCCGGGCACCACCACCGGCTCGCCGGCTTCGTCCGTTGTCAGGACCTCGCCACGATGGTTGGTCGGAATCCCGCCCATGTTGTAGTGCACGGTGGGCAGCACGGGGATGGGATCCCTGGTGACATCCACCTTCGAAAAGATCCTGGCCGTCTCGGCGATGCCCGGAAGCCGCTCGGCGATGACCTCGGGATCCAGGTGGGCGAGGTGCAGGTGCATGTGATCCTTGTCCGGACCGAATCCGCGCCCCTCGCGAATCTCGATGGTAATCGCGCGGCTCACCACGTCCCGGGACGCCAGGTCCTTCGCATTGGGCGCGTAGCGCTCCATGAACCTTTCGCCTTCGGAATTGGTCAGGAATCCACCTTCTCCCCGGACGCCTTCGGAAATCAGCATGCCGGCGCCGTAGACGCCCGTCGGGTGGAACTGGACAAACTCCATGTCCTGCAGCGGAAGGCCGGCGCGCAGCACCATGGCGTTGCCGTCCCCGGTGCAGATATGCGCCGACGTGCAGGAATAGTAGGCGCGGCCGTATCCGCCGGTGGCCAGTATCACCATTCGGCAGCGGAACCGGTGCAGTCGGCCTTCGGCCAGGTCGATGGCGACAACCCCCCGGCACACGCCATCCTCCATGATGAGATCCACCGCGAAGTATTCGATGTAAAACTCGGCATCGTGCTTGAGCGACTGCTGGTAGAGGGCGTGCAGCATGGCATGCCCGGTCCTGTCGGCGGCCGCACAGGTGCGCTGCGCGATGCCTTCACCGAAGTGGGTGGTCATCCCGCCGAAGGCGCGTTGATAGATGCGTCCATCCTCGGTGCGGGAAAAGGGAACGCCGTAGTGCTCCAGCTCGATCACCGAGGCCGGCGCCTCCCGGCACAAGTATTCGATGGCATCCTGGTCGCCCAGCCAGTCCGAACCCTTGACCGTGTCATACATGTGCCAGCGCCAGTCGTCGGGCCCCATGTTGCCCAGCGCGGCACTGATGCCGCCCTGGGCGGCGACGGTGTGGCTGCGGGTGGGGAAAACCTTGGTGATGCAGGCGGTGGAGAGCCCCCGCTCGGCCAGACCCATGGTGGCCCGCAGACCGGCGCCGCCCGCGCCGACGACGACCACGTCGCAGCTGTGGTCGATGAATTCGTAGTCCTTGCTCATGGCGCCGCTCCGAAGGCGACCTTGAGCACGGCGAAGGTGCCGGCCGCCGCCACCGCGATGTGCGCAAACAAGGCGGCCACCAGGG
This sequence comes from Candidatus Rariloculaceae bacterium, assembly GCA_965221035.1. GTDB lineage: Bacteria > Pseudomonadota > Gammaproteobacteria > Steroidobacterales > Rariloculaceae > UBA6522. The sequence goes on along the minus strand of OZ244860.1, from coordinate 257,354 downwards.
AAAACACCTTGACCGCGGGCGTGTGAACGTAGTCCTCGATCACCATCTGGACACCCAGGTGGGAGTGATAGCTCAGGGCGAACACCGAAAGTATCAGCATCACGCTGTTGAACGGCGCCTGGATGAGAGCGACCGCGGCCGCGTAGCTCAACTCCTCCTGTGCGGCAAGCGCCATGCTGAACCAGAGCCCGAGCGGCACAAGCGCGGCGGCCGTCAGGCGTTGCGCCCACCAGTGTTCCACGCCGGTCTTGGCGGAGCCCAGCCCCAGGACGCGATTGAGCGGACTGACCAATCTCATGCCGGTGGCCTCATCAGAAAATCACCAACCACGACCAGGCTGCCGTGACGATGACGGCAAACGTCACCACCGCCCATCCGCTGACCCGATACTGTTCAGGCTCAAGCCCGATCAGCATGTCCCACAGCAGATGCCGGATACCGTTCGCCAGGTGGTAGAAGAAGCAAAAGCTCCAGCCGGTGTACGCGATTCTTGCCCACACGCTACCAAGCGCCGCCGATGCCTCCGCATAGGCGGCTTCGCCACCGGCGACGGCCATCAACCACCAGGCCAGGACCAGGAGGCCCGCGGACAACGCGAGGCCGGTAGCGCGGTGCAGAATCGAAAGGCCGCTGGTGATCTCCAGGCGGTGGATCTGCAAATGCGGCGACAACGGCCGTTCGACCCTGTCCATGTACTCTCGTACTCTCGTTCCGTGCGTTTCGCGGGGGTGCCGTGGGCGGGGCGTCATTGCCCTGCCAGCTCACGCGCGGTGCGTAGTCTGCCAGAAAAGAACCCTTCCTGCATTTCGGCGTGGAACGCCGCCCGCTCCTGCGCCGCAACCCCATGGTATCGTTCCGATTCGGCAGTACCATGACGATGACGCCCGCAACCAACCGGCGCGACCGGAACCGCGCACGCCTCTGTCCGCTTGCGGACACGGGCTTCATCGAGGTTGCCGGGGCCGATGCCGAAGACTTTCTCAACGCCCAACTCAGCCGCAACGTCGATCCGGGACCGGCGATGAGGGCGACGCTGGCGGGTTGGCTCGATGCGGGCGGCCGTGTGCTGGCCATGCCATGGGTATTGCGGACCGGGCGCCGATGGCTGCTGATGGCCGGGGGCGCAGATACCGAAGCGCTGATACGACGCATGAAGATGTTTGTGCTGCGCGCCGACGTACGCCTGCGCGATGTCACGGAGGATTGGGAGGCGGCGGCATTGGTCGGGGAAGTGGATTCGCGAACGGCGCAAGCATGTACCCAACCGGGGAATCGACCGGGTGACACGGTCGCCGTCGGGGACGAGGTCCGCGCCATCCGAATCGGTCCGCGGCTTGTCCATTTGCTGGCGCGCCGCGGATCGCTGCGGACGATTCGGGACCGTCTCGCCGGCGGGACGCCCGAGGCCGCCGCCGCCGAGGAGGCCGGGCTTGGGCTGGTGCGTGTCGTGCCGGGACTGGCCGGCCGCTTCACGGCGCACATGCTCAACCTGGACCGCCTGGGAGCCGTGTCGTTTGACAAGGGATGTTATCCCGGTCAGGAAGTCATCGCGCGGACTCAGAACCTGGGCAGGGTCAAGCGCAGGATTTTCCTCTTCAGGGGAATTGCAGAGCGGATTGGAATCTCGAAGCAGTTACCCGTAGTCGGCGCAACCCTGCTTGACTCCGACGGCGAGCCCGTGGGCGAAGTGGTTCAAGCCCACGCCCTCGAAGAACAGGGAGTCCGGCTGTTGGCGATGGTTCGAGTCGATGCGGCCTCCGGGGATCTCGCCTGCGAGTCCGGAGATGGTTTGACCTTGACCCGAGGTGGTTTGACCTTGACCCGCGAATCGTTGCCTTGGGAGTAACGGCCGCGCGACGCTTTTGGATCGATTGCGTACTCGGCTATGATTGCAGGCACAAGAATACGGAGGCTCCAATGAAGCCCTTCACAGCCCTTGGCGCGGTCCTGGCACTGTCGACCATCGAGATGCCCGTCGCGCTGGCCCAGCACGGCATGCCCGGCGGTACACCCATGACCTTCTTCGTTACCAGCCGGCCTGTCGGAGACGGCGGCAACCTCGGGGGTCTGGAGGGCGCGGACGCGCACTGCCAGACACTTGCCGAGGAAGTCGGCGCGGGTGACCGTACCTGGCATGCCTATCTCAGCACCCAGGACCGGCCGGGCGAGCCCGCAGTCAACGCCCGCGACCGCATCGGCACCGGTCCCTGGTACAACTACAACGGCGTGATGATCGCCCGGGACGTTTCGCACCTGCACGGAGACACCATCGAACTGGCCCGGCTCGGCAACAACCTCCACAAGCTGTCGGGACTGACGGAGAAAGGTCAGATCGTACCGGGTCTCAACGACTACCCGCACCCGCGCGACGGCGAATGGGAATACGTCAGGACGACCCCCTACAGCAATCGCCATGAAGTCCTGACAGGCTCGCAACCGGACGGTACCGCCTATCCGCCGGAATTCGACTACACGTGTAACAACTGGACGAGCAGCGAGGACCCGGACTTCGAAACGCAAGGCAGGCGCATGGGTGCCTTTGCCGGCAAGCCCAATGCCCAGATCGGGTTTCCCGACCGAAACGGCGGAGGCAACGGTTCCTGGAACTCGTCCCACGGCACCCGAGGCTGCAGCCAGACCGCCCTTGTGATGACCCACGGCGTGGGCATGTTGTACTGCTTCGCGATCGATTGAGAGGCCCGGCACAAATGGCAATCGAACGACTGTACTTGAGCGTGGCAGCCACCCTGATGGCTTCCGGTCTGATGGTTTCCGGAATCGCGTCAGGTCAAGGGATGGGCGCCCCGGACCCGGGACTTCCCGAATCCGACGAAATTCCTTCCAGCCTGATGACGTTCTTCGTCACCAGTGAACCCATCGGCGACGGCGGCAACCTGGGCGGCCTGGAAGGGGCCGACGCCCACTGTCAGGCGCTCGCCGAGGCCGTCGGCCAGGGGCAAAAGACCTGGCGCGCCTACCTCAGCACCCAGGAACGCCCCGGCCAGCCGGCGGTGAACGCCCGCGACCGCATAGGGGAAGGGCCCTGGTACCACTCCAAGGCCAGGATCCTCGACTACCTGAACCGGCGCCTCAACCGGCCGCTCATCCAGTCGCAAATCCACGGCGACACGTTGCTGGAGGCGCAGCGCGGCAGCAACATGTCCAAGCAATTCGCGCTCACCGAACACGGCGAAATCGTCAACGGCATTGGCGACCCGCTGCCCACCCGCCACGCGATCCTCACCGGCTCGCAGCCCGATGGCCGCGCCTTCCCCCCGGGGCAGGACCGCACCTGCAACAACTGGACCAGCAATGGCGCAGGCGCCGCCCAGTTCGGCCATTCCGACCGGATCGGCGGCGGCAACCAATCCTGGAATTCCGCCGGCACGACCACTGGCTGCAGCCAGGACGACCTGGTCGCCTGGGGCGGCGCCGGGTTGTTCTACTGCTTCGCGACCGATTAGACCTTCAGAATATGGCGGCGGGTGCGACGGTCGACCCGGTCGCACCCCGGATCTTCAGCGGCTGCATGACGAAGGCAAATTCGTACACTTGCCTTTCGGCCAGTTCGTCCAGCTTCATTCTCTCGAGCAGGTGGATCCCGTTGACCACCAGCATGATCTGGTGGACCGGAAGCGAAATGGTGGCGTCCGGATTCGGCTGGATCTCCACAGGCTGATTGTCGGCACCGACGAGCATCGGGTCCTGGGTGACGAGCCATTCCGCGGCGGCGACGCCAATGCCCGGCGCGCGTCCGAGAAATCGCTCAACGTCGCTGTCCCAGAGCCGCCCCCAACCGGTGTTGATGATCACCGCATCACCGGGCTCCAGGGCCAGACCCGCCCCGGCCAGCGCCTGCTGCAGGTCATCTGCCGTGATTTCGTAGTCCTCGGACAGCATCTCGACGCCCTTGAGCCCGGCGATGTCCAGCAGCACGCCCCGGGTCATCAGCATACCCACGTTTTCGATGCCCAGGTGGGTGAACCCCGATCGCGTCAGGGTCTCGCTGACGCGAAAGCAATTGTAAAGCGTGTCACCGATGGTCTGGTGACTGAAGCCGTCGAACTGCGTGCCGACCTGGCCCAGTTCGGTGACCACGATTTCCTCGTTGGATCCCCTTCGGTTGCTCTGCGGATTCATTCCGGTCGGCTTGAGATAGAGGTCAAAGTGACGATTCCCCAGCGGGATGGACTCGTGCAGAACGTGGCCCAACTCGACCACTTCGCCGCTGTTGACCAGTTGTGCCGCCCGCAACACGGTGGCAGGGCCCATATGGTTCGCCGAGCCGCGCTGGTCTCCCTCGCCCCACCTGGACGGGCAGCGTTCCTCTTCCGGGGGTGGCAGCCAGGATTGTCCGTGGGCCGCCGGGAGTGCACCGGCAACCATCGTCATTGCAAGAACGGTTCGCAGGTTCATTGTCATACCGCCGCGATGTCCAATACCGAAAGCCCCATGCCCTTGCCAGCTGACCATCGGGTATCAGCTGGATGGTGCACCAGATACCGAGCTTAACCGAAAACAGGACCCGCAGGATTACCCTCTCGGCCCGATCAACTGGATCGACCCCAGAGGTTGGGGACAAGGATGTCCACGCACAACAACCCTGCCTTCATCGTGCCACGACGCTCACCGGTTACGGTATGCTAGCCGGCATCATGACTACTTCCACCATTGGCGCCAGCGCACCGTCCACCGGGTTGTTGCCCATGAACCGACTCCCGGTCGCGTTTGGCGTGATCGCGGCCATCGTGCTGACCAGCTATCTCGGTGAACAATACGGCTGGCGCCAGGGCGCCTTGTTCCTGGTCGGTGTCGGCGCCGGGATCGTCCTGTACCACGCGGCATTCGGCTTTACGTCCGCCTGGCGCCGCGCCATCCGGACTGGCCGCTCGGCCGGGTTGCGGGCGCAACTGCTGATGTTGGCCGTCACGGCGCTCATCTTCCTGCCGTTGATCGCCGACGGTCAGCTCTGGGGAATGGAACTTCGCGGCAACATCCGACCATTGAGCGTTTCGGTGGTTGCGGGAGCGTTTCTGTTCGGCATCGGCATGCAGATGGGCGGCGGCTGCGCGTCGGGAACGCTGTTCACGGTCGGCGGTGGCAGCGTCCGCATGGTGGCCACGCTGGCCGCCTTCATCGCGGGTTCCGTACTGGGCGCCTTTCACCGGCCGGCCTGGGAAGCGTCGGCACCGAGCGCCGGAGCCGTTTCGCTCCAGGGCCTCGTCGGCCTGCCCGGCGCGCTGGCGGCGACCTTGGCCATACTGGCGGCGGCGTGGATCGTATCGATCAGGATCGAGCGGCGGCGCCACGGCAACGTCGCTCCCATAGGCGACACGCCGTCGGCTGTCGGATGGCTGAGAGGCCCGTGGCCGCTGATGGCCGGCGCCCTCGGGCTGGCCGCAGTCAACGTCGCAACGCTTGCCTTGGCCGGCCGACCATGGGGCGTCACGTCGGGATTCGCACTGTGGGGATCGAAGGCGCTGGCCGCTCTCGGTGTCGACGTGGCCGCCTGGCCCTACTGGCAGGGATCGGCAGCCGCCACACTGGAGGCCAGCGTGTTCAGCGACATCACCTCCGTCATGAACATGGGCATCCTGTTGGGCGCGCTGACCGCCGCGGGACTGGCGGGACGATTCTCTCCGGTGTGGCGGATTCCCGCGCGCTCGCTGGCCGCGGCGTTGATCGGCGGGCTGTTGCTGGGCTACGGCGCCCGAATCGCCTACGGCTGCAATATCGGCGCGTTCTTCAGCGGCGTCGCTTCGTCGAGTCTGCACGGTTGGGCCTGGCTCGTCGCGGCCTTCGCGGGAAGCGCGCTGGGAATTCGCATGAGACCCTGGTTCGGCCTCGCCAGATAGTGCTGCTTGAATCGGCCTGCATGCAACGCAGCAGGCCCGTGGGAAGCACCCGCGTCCCCCGACCCCCGGGCCCAGGCGGAAGTCGGGGACATTCAAGGCTGGCGATTGGCTCAGCCGGAGTGCCTCAGCCGGAGGGATCTCCGGTCGACGGATATGCCAATATGAAGTTGTCGCGATTGGGCATCCGGACCTGGGGTAACGTCCGCGCGTCCATCACGTCGTCTTCGGCAATGATCCCGTTCAGGAACAACAGGTACGCCGTCAACGCGTAGACCTCGTCATCGCTTAGCGTCTGCGGCAGCAGGTACGGCATGGCGCGGCGGATGTAGTCGAATATCGTCGTGGCGTAGGGCCAGAAACTGCCGATGGTCTTGACCGGAGCCGGATCCGTGAGGGAGCCGTGTCCGCCTGCCAGCACGTCATTCAACTGGCCGCTTCCCTCCGGGCCGTGGCAGGCCAGGCATTGAATCGCGTACACCGCCTCTCCCTCGGAAGCCGTCCCGGCACCGGGCGGCAGTCCGGCGCCATCCGGGCCGATATCGATATTCCAGGCGGCGACCTCCTCCGGGTCGGCCGGGACCCCGAGATTCGGGCCCTCTTGCGCTTGTGCTCCGGCGACAAGGCCGACGCACAGGAGAGCCGGCAGGGCACGAACCATCGTCGGCCACGGTCTCGAACGAGAATACTCATTTTCCTGCGCGCAACCGCGCCGGCCTCCGGGGCGAAGGCCACTACACATGAACGTTGGCGACCTTTCCATCGGAGTTCACACGCCAGGCCTGTATCCCGTTGTAGTGGTAAACGAAGTTTGCGCCTTTCGCCGAGATGATCGCGTCCCGCGTCGGCTGCACCGCACCGGTCGCGTCCACGGCCCGGCTCATGATCACGGCCGGAGCGCCGTTCCAGCGCCAAGCCATGCGAAAACGGGTAATCGCCTTTTCCAGCACCGGCCCCGACAGCGCCGCCTCGGCCCATGTAGCGCCGCCATCGGCGGAAACCTCGACGCGCGCGATGCGGCCGAGTCCCGACCACGCCATGCCGGAAATCTGGTAGAGACCCGGACCCGCCAATTCCAGTCCGGGGGAAGGCGACGTGATCACCGACTTGACCTCCATGGGGAAGGAAAACATCAACGACCGTCCGTCCGGCAACAGGTCCGTGTACTTGGAGGTCTCCTCCCTGGTCATCATGGGAGTGGCCGACACATTGATCCGGCGCAGCCACTTCACGCTCATGTTGCCTTCGTATCCCGGCAGGAACAGCCTGACGGGATAACCGTTTTCCGGACGCAACCGCTCGCCATTCTGGTAGATCGCCAACAACGCGTCGTCCATGGCCTTGGCCAGGGGCACGCTTCGGGTCATCGCCGCGGCATCGGCGCCCTCGGCGAGAATCCAGTGCGCGGTGGGGTCGATCCCCGCCTCATCGAGCACGATCGACAAGGGCACACCCGTCCACTCGCTGCAGGATACGAGACCATGCAATTCGCCGCAGGTGCCGCTCAAGGGCTCCTGCGTGAGACCCGCCATCCGGCTGTTGCCTGAACACTCGATGAATTGGATGCGCGAGACCATCGGGTAACGGGACAACGCATCCATGTCGAACCACAGCGCCCGGTCGACCAATCCGTGCACCAGCAGGCGATGCGCGTCGGGATCGATATCGGGGACACCGCCATGGTGGCGCTCGAAGTGCAACGCGCTGGGCGTGATCATGCCCTCCAGCGCCTCAAGGGGGGTCCGGGAACCGCCACTTCCGTCGGTGCCGGCAGCCGAAGTGATCAATCGCTGAATATGATCTTCATAATGCGAGCGGCTGCCGTGGCCGGTCATGGGCCCACCCGGGATGCGCATCCACGGCGGCCGTTCCTGCGTCCGGGCCGCCGTCAGCGGCCCGAGAGAGCCCGCGGCGAGGGCCGCGGCACCGCCGGCAAGAAAGACGCGACGGTGCAGCAGGCCGTTGCCCGCAACGAATTCCAGGTTGTCGGGACTCAGTTCCGCCACCGATATGCGGTTGCCAACTCAGACCCTGGACGATCAGACCTGCCCGGTCCGGGTAGACGCATTTGCTAGAACTGGTAGGTCAGCTGCGCCCCCACTTCCCTGGGTATCCTGGGCCGGATGCGGAAATTCCGCCGACCCGGTCCGGTGGGAGCGATGCCATTGTCATTGGCGAAGTCGATCCGCCGCGGCGTATCGTCGTCGGTCAGGTTGCTCCCATACAGGCGGATGGTCAGGTCCTGGTTTCGAAAAGCCAACGAGCCGTTGAATATGGTCGTCGCCGGCACCGCCATGATGTTGGTCGCGTCCACAAACCAGTCGCCCTCGTAACGCATGTCGAGCCGGGCCATCCACGTCCAGTCGCTGGTCCCTATGGGATTTGAACGGTACGTGGGAGACAGCACCAGCGTCTGCTCCGGCTGTTCGAGCAGCCGGTTGCCGCCCACCTCGACACACGCCGTGGCCGCACCGGTGGCCGCTGTGTCGGTCGCCGGCAGTCCCAGGTTCTGCACCGCGAGCGGATCGCAGAACTGGCTGTACTCAAGGTTCGAAAGTGTCGCTGCGCCGCGCAAGGTCCAGTTGTCGGTGGCCGCCCACGTCGCCTCCACCTCGACACCGGACAGGTCCCCCACACCGGTATTGATGAACGTCCGCGCCATCACGAACGGGCCCGAGAAGATCGTGCCGTTGGGGTCGAACGAACCGTCGTTCCAGTCACCATCCCAGCTCAGCGTGAAGGGGTTGATCATCTTGTCCCATTCCATGACGTAGACCGCGGCAGCCAGCTGAAGGCGGTTCTCCAGCGCGTTTGCCTTGACTCCGACCTCGAAGTTGGTCAATGACTCCTCCTCGAAGGTGAGGAACGTCGTTTCGTCGAAGGCGACGGCCCCGCCTGCGGCGGCCGCGGCGAGCGAGTCGATGCGCAATTGCTCGACAAACGGCAGGTTGACGCCGGCCGGGTTGGTTCCGCTGGAAATCTGGCCGTAGACGGAGACCTGCTCGCTTATGTTGTGGTTCAGGCCGATTCGCGGCTGGAAGCTGTCGGTGGTCAGATTGAAACTGTGCCCGGTGATATTGTCGATATTGGTGACGTCATCCCGCTGGAACCGCCCCTCGAACGACACCGTGGTTTGGTCCGAAATGTCGTAAGTAAGGTTGGCGTAAACGCCCGTATTCGTCGACGTGTCGGACAACACGAGGTTGGGAACGAACGGGTTACCGCCGTTGACTTCGTCCTCCAGTCCCAGCACGACGCCGGCGTATACCGACCACACGTTCGTCAACGACGAATAGTCGTAGACCGAGGCGCCGACCAGCCAACGCAGCCGGTCTTCGCCGGGCGAGAGCCAACGTGCCTCGACGTAGTTCTCCTCGATGGTATTCGGATTGGCCATGGAACTGACGCCCGCGACCATGAACATCCCCATCGGGAAGGTAACCACCGGGTCGGCCGCGGACGTATCCGAGTCGTACCAGCGGCGCAGATCGTCTTCGGAGTAGAACGCCAGGAGTTCCAGCGTGCTGCCGCCGTCCGTGCTGAAGTTGAGCTGGCTCTGGATGCGGTTGCGTTCCACCCGCGACGACGGGTCGAGCACGCTGTAGATCTGCGCGGCGTAGTACTCCGGCGAACCCTCGGGGAAGATCACCTCGGGCGTGTGGTTCCTGGGATAACCGTTCGCGGGGACGGCGAATTGGCAGTCGAACGTTCCTTCGAAATAGCGGTTGCCCATGCCCAGGGTGACGTTCGAACAGGCGTCCCGCTCCGCCTGCGTCGGGTACCACTCGATGGGCGGGGTGTCGTCGATGTCGGAGTGGATGAGCCGGACATAACCGTCGAAATTGTCGTTGGGCGCGAACGTCAGCTTGCCGGTGATGTAGGTCGTTTGTTGCCCGCCCAACTCGTAGCCGTCGCTGGACACCCACTCGTCGGGGCCGCGAAACTCGTCGAAGTTGGCGTCAATGGTGTACCCGAAGGTCTCGTTGATGGGCCCGCCGAGCTCGAACTGCAGCTCGTTGCGTCCCAGGCTGCTGGTGGCGACACGCACGTCGCCGCTGTGTTCATCCCCCGGCGTGCGGGACACATAGTTGATGGCCCCTGCGAACGTGGCGCGTCCGAAGGCGGAGCTTTGCGGTCCGCGCATGACTTCCACCCTGTCCACGCCTACAAATTGCAGCCCGCCCTGCTGGCCGAGCAGTGGCATGCCGTCGAGGAAGGAGGTCACCTTCTGGCGAACCGGGTTCTGAGCCGCGGTCTGCACGCCGCGCACCGACGGGCGGCTGCCCTGGCGGTCCTGGGCCTGTTCCCAGTTGATGCCAGGTGTCATCTCGAACAGGTCATAGGCGTCCCGGATGCCCGATTCGACCAGCAGATCCGAATTGATGACCGAGATCGAAACCGGTACCTCCTGCAGACTCTCCTCGCGTTTGCGGGCAGTTACGACGATTTCCTCAAGTTGACCCTGTGTGAAGGCAGGCGGGGCGGCCAAGGCGACCACGACACCCGCGGCAATCGGCATGCCCCCCACACGATTCAAGAATTTCCCAGTCATGACGCCTCCCGTTGTCACATCCCCTGAACAGAAACGCGCCCACCGGCAACGTGGCCCGGGCGCACGCCCGCATCACCGGTGGGCCCAAGGAATTGCAGACGTTCCGAACTGCCCCGGTCCTGCGACGCTCCTAGTGTACGCTTTAAGCCTACCGGATTGAAACCGAAACTCGCCGACAGCGGACGAATTGTTGTACATTCGCCAAGCGCAACCAGAAACACAGGAACAAGCCGGATGCCAGCGCCCTTCAATTTCGATGAATTCGACGCGGTCGAGACGGTCAATCCCGTCGGCGCATAGCCCACTGTGGCAACCATCCGGCCCCTTCACGCCATTCCGTTTTCGGGATACCCGGCTGCGGCAATCCACCGGTCGACCAGAAGCGAGACTTTTCCATGAGCGACATTTTTGCCAGCAACACGCGCATGATCGGGTTTTCCCTGCCCGCCCTCGGGCTGAACTCCCTGCTAGTGTCGGTATTCGTATTTCTTCCGAGCCTCTATGCGGAACAGGGGGGGCTCGGCGCGGCCACGGTGGGACTGATCTTCCTGCTGGTCAAGATCGTCGACATGATCGTGGCCCCAACCTGTGGTGTACTGATGGACAGCTACACGACGCGCTGGGGACGCCGGCGGCCGTGGCTGGTGGCGTCCGTGCCTGTGTTGGTGTTGTCCATCCTGTTGGTCTACAACCCGCCCGAGGCCGCCTCCGGCCTCTACCTCCTGGTGTCGCTTTCGCTGCTCTACGTCGGTTTCAATGCCTGGTCTATCAGCCATACGTCCTGGGCGCTCGAGCTTTCCCGCGACTACGACCGCCGCTCCCGGATCACCGGACTGTTGCAGGTCATGGTCATGATCGGCGGAATCATGATGAGCCTTGTGCCGGCGGTGCTGGAGCGGTTCGCGGCGCTCACCTATCCGGAGCTGGTCTCGTCGATCGGATGGTTTCTGATCATTCTGTTGCCGCTGACCGCGGTCATGGCCATCTTCAGCCTGCCGGAACGCGAATCACCCAATCGGCCCCGCCTGGGCATCCGTCGCGGCGCGGCGATCGTATTCGGGAACATGGCCTTGCTGCGCCTGCTGGTCGTCAACGCGCTGCTGACGTTCTCCACCTATTTCGTTCAGGGGCTGTTCGTGTTTTTCGTCTCCTACTCCCTCGGGCTGGAAGACCGGATCGGCTTCATTCTTGGATTCCTGATCGTCGGCGGACTGCTCGGCCTGCCCGTCTGGCTGCATCTGTGCCAATCGTGGAACAAGCACCGAGCCATGCAGATCGCCGTTGCGACCGGGGCCATCGCGCCCCTGGTGCTTCTCGCGCTGCCACCGGGACAACTGGTCCTGACCGTCGCGGCATTCCTGGTGGTTGGCCTGAACACGTCGGCGAACGAGTTTCTTCCCCGCACCATGATGGCTGACGTCTGCGATCAGGACCACGTCGAAAGCGGCTCCGAGCGCATGGGCCTTTACTACTCACTGCTGCAGCTGTCGAGCAAGCTGGCCTCCGGGACCGCGATCTTCATCGGGTTCTCGTTCCTTGCGGTCTTCGGGTTCGATCCCGAACTCGGAATCAACAACACCGAGGAAGCGTTGCAACGCCTGCGTTACCTGATCGTGGCGCTGCCGGTCCTGGCCTATACCATCGTCATCGCGCTGCTTCTGGGGTATCCCATCAGCCGCGAGAAACAACAGCAGTTGCGGAAAATCATCGAGGAACGCGAGGCGGTCACCGGCCAGGCCCAGTAGGCCCGGAAACGCGAGGCGGGCCCAAGCCAGGCCCGACACCTGGAACGCGCGCTACGGTTGGTACGGCCTTCCAGCCGATTCAATGATGGCATTCAGGGTGGGAATCTCCTCCAGGGGCGGCGCGTTGTCCCTGAACGTCCTGATGTAGGCGTAGAGGTCCTTCGCGTCATCGTCGCCGAGGCTGTTTTCCGGGTAGTTCGGCATCGTCTCGGAAGGCAGTATCGGATTCTGCTCGGCGCGCAATCGCAGGTAGGTGATGAACGTCTGCTCGTTGAGCAGGAACCCGCTGCCGACAAGCTTCATCTGGTGACCTGTCTCGCCGGTGTATCCGTGGCAGGCGTAGCATGCGTGTTCGAAATAGAGTTGCTTGCCGTTGTCCGCGTCACCAGTGATTTCGCCCAGGGGTAGCTGGGCGTCGGCGGTGCCCGAAGCGCCGACAACGCCCGCCAGCCATGCCGCAACCAGCGAGGCCGGACCGACCCCGGTCAACTGGCCGACCGCTTCGCGCTTGCGCTTTCCAGATCGCCTCCGGATGTTTTCCATGTCTTTCGCTCCCGCCCCGCTACCTCGGCTGCGTGATCACGTCGATCAGGTAGGGCTCGCCGCCCTTTACGGTCTCGATTCCGCGACGGTAGGCAGCCACCAGCTCGCCGGGATCCTCGATCGGTCCCTCACCGGCCATGCCATAGGCTTGCGCCATCTTCGCATAGTCGATGGGCGGATCGCGCAGCGTCGTGCCGATGTGCCCCCGGTCGGTGCCACGGCCGCGCACGCCCGTCATGTACGCCACAAACATGAGTTCCTGATGCCAGGCGCGATTGTTGTGCATGATGGACAGGACCGGCAACTTGTGATGCACCGCCGTCCAAAGCGCGCCGGGACAGTAATTGATGTCGCCGTCGTTCTGGATATTGATGACGAACCGTCCGCGATGCTTGGCGGCAAGCCCCGCGCCGACAGAGGCCCCAAGACCGTAGCCGATGCCGCCCGCGCCGGAGCTGCCCAGGAAGCTGTACGGCTTGTCGAGCGCCCAGAGCTCGGCGTGATGGGCACCGGAGAAGCGCGATCCCGACGACAGGCACCAGTCCTCGTTCTCGATCAGCGGCCACAGATCAGCGTAGACCCTGGCCGTGGCAACGGGACTGCCGTTCCAGCCGGCGCGCTTGGCTTGCGCGGCGGCGCGTACTCCGGCGACTGCCGCAGCGCGGTTGGCTTCGGCGTGGCGAGCCGACCGCCGCTCGACCTCGCGACGCTTGCCGCCGGTGAGCGCACGTCGAACTTCCTCAATGATGACCGGCAGACTCGCCTCGGCGTCCGCATCGATGTTGTTGTCTCCCGGCGGCGGGGTGATGGGGACGAAACCGCGCCCCCTCATGCGGTTTCCACCCAGACCGATCTGCGTCGGGTCGCGGTCCGCGATGGTCCGGATGTGGGGCCCAAGCAACGCCGTCTGGGCACCCGGCGCCTCCAGTCCCAGCACGTAGTCGTAATCCTCTCCGACGGCGCCGGGCCCGCACAGGGGATGGCGATTGGGAAAGCTGTTCGGCCCGGCGGCCGCGCGCGAGCTGGTGCAGGCGCCCACCAGTACCGCAAGCTCGACTGCCTGGGCCACACCCTCGTGGGTACGCAGACGTCCAACATTGATTCTCGGGTTCTCGGCGTCAAGCAGTCCGCGGGCGATCGCCCGCGCCTGTTCCGCATCGATGCCCTGTACACTGAATGCCGGAACCGGCGGCACCCGCATCCCCGGGGCTTCCTCCTTCTGCAATTCCGTGTCCAGCACCACCAGCGTCGGCGCGCACGGCGGGGTCATCGCGCGATGATACGCCTCGTGCAGAGCGGCGTAGGACTCCTCCAACGTCGCCGGATGAGCGTCCCACTTGGTGAAGCTGCGGACCAGGCCCGCGATGTCATCTGCGGTATGGGTCTGGATGAAGGTATTGTCCCGCCCGACCAGCAGCACCACGGGCGACCGGTCGTAGTAGGCCTGGTAGATACCCATCGCGGCGTTCGTCAATCCGATCACGCCGTGGATCAACGCCACCATGGGCTTGCCCGTCGCCTTGGCGTAGCCGTGGGCCATGTCCACCGCGGACATTTCATGCAGGGCGGTGATGAACTCCGGCATCCGGTTGGGCGGACTGCCATGATTGATGATGGATTCCTGAAGGCCCTCGAAGCTCGAACCCGGATTGGATGCAACGTATTCGACCCCCAGGTCCCGGAGCACTTCCACCATCAGATCGGAACCCGGCGCCATGGCGGCACGCGTCACCGCCGGCGGCCTGATGTCGCCTTCCTCCCGCGCAAGCTGGGCTTCGGTCGGCCCCGGCACGGCGACGACCGCCGGTTCGGCGGCCTCCACCACCCGTGCGGCCTGATCGGTTTGCTGCACCTGGGCAGCGGAGGTTCCGCCCGCCAGAGCCGCAGCGCCGGTTGCGGCGCCTGCGGCAGCGCCTTTCAGGAAATCGCGCCGATCCGAAACGGGTCCGTGTTCGTCTGTCGTCTTCATCTTTATCAACCCCCCAACGCAGACTGGCTCTCGCGTCCCAATACTACTACCAACCCGACGGGCCTCGCAGCCTGAGACTCAAATCGCGCATTCGTCGCGGGGCGCATGTCGAAATATAATCTTGAGCGGCAGTACAACCAGAAGAGACACGCATGAGTGGACGGTTTGCAGACATTTCCGGGCGGTTTCTTGTCGGCTTGTTGTTGGTCGCATTAGTGCAGACCACAACTGCCGCGAACCTGTGGGACGGCGAAGAGATGCGCATGGGCGCGGGGTATCCCTTCATCTCGAAATTCTTGGAAACCGAGAAGGACGCCCCCCTGGTCGTGTTCATTCCCGGCGCGCGCAGCCTCGCGCGCATCGCCTACGGCGGCCATGAGGGTAGCCTGGAAGAGGATTTCCTTGCGTATTGGCTCGGTCGGGAGGGCTACAATTTCCTGGGGATTTCCTATCCCGTATTGACGGACAGCGGCGCATTCGACGAAGCCCACCCCGACATCACCGTCAGGGCCTGGGGCCACGGGTCCGCCGAAATCACCAGGGCGATCATGCAGGAACACGGGCTCACCGGTCCCGTCATCGCCACGGTCTGGAGCATGGCGGGCAAGAGCGTTCAACCCTATGCGGAGGCCGCGCGGCGGCTGGGCATCGATCTTGATTTCCATGTGTCGCTGGCCGCGACCCCACCCCTGCCCAACTCCGTCAACATGGGAACCCGAGTCTCGATGCACGACAGCGGTCTCGCGCTACGGCAGGCCGGCGCTCCCGCGGGCGTAAGCGCCCTGGCAGCCAACGCGAGGGAGAACGGCCGCACGGAAATCATCCCGGCCGACGTTTTCAATTCGTCCTATCTGGGCCATTGGCCGGCGCAACTGCTGGGCGGCGGGCTGCGCTACGATGGGGAACTGCACACCATTTACCGGGATCATTGGGCCGACATGCAGGACACGAAGTTTTATGCGACCGACTACCCGCTCGTTGCCATGATCGTTCCGGGACAACAGGACCCCCGGCATGCGCTCATGGACCGGGCCACCTGGGGTTACATCAACTCCAATACCCTGTTCTTCGGTTACGCGGGTGGGGAGGCAAACGCGAGGAACCTGCCGGAGGAACGTTTCAACAGGCTGCAGGAACTCGTGCGGGACGCGCACTCGAGGCTGGCCATCGATATCGGCGGCAACCATTTCTTCTTCGTCGGCGAGAAAGGCGCGAGGGAGACCGCCGCGGTCATTCGGGAGCTGGAGCGTCGCGTCCACCGGTTGAAGGCGGAACTTGCCGCCACCATCGCAGATGGTGCGGGAACGGGCGTTACGGATCCGCCAGGCACTCCGTGAACGTCGCGGCCATGCCGCGCAGCAGCATGAAGTACAACTCCGGGCCAACATCGAGGTCCGCGCCGAGGGGATCCGCCGCTCCCGTTCGCACCTGTTGGCCCTCGATGATGACCTCGGCGATTTGGGAATCGTACTGCAAGTCTGTCAGCACGCAGACAACTTCGGCACGGCCGACCAGCTCGCGCAACTCCAGAATACGTCGCGCCCCGGGCGAGCGTTCCGGCGAAATCCAGGCGGCCCCGGACGCCAGCAGGCCGAATCGGTTCTCGAAGTACTGATAGGCATCGTGAAGGACGATGAAATTCCGGTCCCGCACGCCCGCCACTTCCGCATCGATACTTGCAATCAAGCCATCAAGCCGGTCGATCACTGCCTTGGCATTCGCCGTGTATGTAGCGGAATTCTCGGCATCCGCGGCGGATAGCGTTTCGGCTATGGCGCGCACCATGGTCTGGGCATTGATCGGATCCAGCCAGATGTGCATGTCCATCGCTTCATCACCATGCGCATCGTTACCGCGCTGCCCCTCGTGATCCCGACCCTCGAAGGTCGCACTCACTCGCCGCGGCAGCCGCAACAGGCCCTCGGCATGAAAGAGTTTCACCACGCGGGCATCACGGCCCAGCGAGTCGATGCCACCGGCGAGCGAGGTTTCGAGCGCATCCTCAACCATGAAGATGAGCTCCGCCTGCTGGATGTTGCGGGCGTCGGATGGACGCAGGCTGAAGCTGTGCGGGGAAGTCGTTCCCTGGATGATGAGTTCGGGTCCATCCACCCCTTCCATGACCGCGGCAACCAGTGAATGCACCGGCTTGATCGAGGCGGCCACCCGAACGGCGGCATCCGCACTTGCGGTCACGCCGAACGCCGCCAACATCACGCCGATCGAACGCGCCGCGCGGCGAGCACCACGGACCGACGCCCATCGGCAGCGACACGCCGCGCTGGCGGGCAAGACAGCGACAGGGCACAAACCACTAGTGGTCATGGCAATTCAATTTCTCCAGTCCGCGATGGGAGCTTGACAGATGCGAACTTGTCATTGCGGCCAATCAGCCTGCACCATAGACTAGCCAATTTACGGCGGAGCGCACTACGCTGTCCGATCCACTTCTCGTCGCCAGCGACATTGGCATCAAACGCGGTCAACGCTGGATCATCCGGCATGTCGACCTGACCGTCAACCGTGGCGAACTGGTGTGCGTGATCGGCGCCAACGGGGCCGGCAAGACCACCTGCGTAAAGGCCATGCTGGGGCTCATCGAGCTGACCGAGGGCACGGTCCGGCGCGCGTCGTCGCTGAGGGTCGGTTACGTTCCCCAACGGCTCACGCTGGGCCACACGCTGCCCCTGACGATGAGGCGCCTTATGACGTTGACCGAAAGGTGTTCCACACGCGAGGTGGACACCGCACTGGCCTCGGTTGGGCTGGAGCACCTCGGTGATCCCCTGGTCACAACGTTGTCGGGCGGCGAGTTTCAGCGACTGCTGTTGGCTCGGGCGCTGGTTCACCGGCCCAATCTTCTGGTGCTGGACGAACCCGCCCAGGGCGTGGACATAGCGGGAGCGGAGCTGCTGGACGAACTCGTGGACGGAATACGCCAGGAGCTGGGCTGCGGTGTGGTAATGATTTCCCACGACATCAAGGACGCGGTGGCCAAGGCGGACCATTTCATCGTCCTGGTGTCCCAGGGGCATGATTCGGGCTTCCTGCCCGCAGGGTCCGGAACCGCGGAGGATCAGTCCGGCGCCGGCACCGCCGCGGGCTGAACCGTGTTCGACGATTTCCTCATTCGCGCCCTGCTGGCCGGCATCGGCCTGGCGCTGGTGACCGGGCCCGCAGGCTGCTTCATCGTATGGCGGCGGCTCGCCTATTTCGGCGAAACCATAGCCCATTCCGCACTGCTCGGCGTAGCGCTCGCGATCCTCGCCGATTTCGAGCTGACGCTCGGCATCTTCGTCTCCGCCTCCCTGGTCGTGCTGGTGCTGTTCTACCTGGAACGCCGCGACTCGCTGCCGACCGATACCCTGCTGGGCCTGCTGGCCCACGGTGGGCTTGCGCTCGGACTCGTGATCCTGTCGTTCTTTCCCAACGTGAGCGTGGATCTGCAAGCGTTGCTCTTCGGGGACATTCTCGCGGTATCGCGCACCGACCTGGCGGTCATCTGGGTGGGCGGCGCGCTGGCGCTATCCTTGCTGTGCAGGATATGGCGTCCGCTGCTGGCCGCGACGGTGAGCCCCGATCTCGCCAGGGTCGCCGGCATGAGTCCGGAGCGCGCTCGGCTGACATTCGGTATTGTCCTTGCGGCCGTCATCGCCGTGGCCATCAAGGTCGTCGGCGTGCTGCTGATCGTCGCGCTGCTGCTGATCCCCGCCGCAACGGCACGCCGTTTCTCCACCAGCCCGGAGCGCATGGCTGTCGCGGCGGCCATCATCGGTATCGTCGCGGTGTTGGGTGGGCTGCTTGCATCGGCCCGGTTCGACACGCCTTCGGGTCCTTCGATCGTTGTAATCGCCCTGGCGCTGTTCGCGGTGACCGGCATGCGCCTGACCGGCTCGACGGACAAACCGTAGGATAATCCGCTCAACCCGCCTCGGCCACGGGATCGTCGCCGCAAGCCTCGAATTCGATCTGAACGGTGACGTGACGGATTTCGAAGCGGCTGGCCAGACGGGACTTGATCGCCGCGATCGTCGAATCCGGGTGGGCGCCCTCAAGAACGCGGGCATGCAGTGTCAGCAGCGAATGATCCTGCGACAGCGACCAGACATGCACGCGGTGAACGTCTTTCACCTCGTCAAGACTTGAAACCAGGTCCCGGCCGATCTCACGTACATCCAGATCTCCCGGCACACCTTCCAGCAGCACATGGGCGGCATCCTTCAGCAGGAACCACGCACTTCTCATCACCAGCAGTCCCACGAACACCGACAGAAGCGGATCGATGGGTGTCCAGCCGAAGGCCATGATCACCAGCGCAGCGCTCACTGCGGCCACGGAACCCAGCATGTCGCCGAGAACATGCAGGAGGGCGCCTCGAACGTTGAGATTTTCGCGGTCGGCGCCGTGAAGCGCGGCGAACGCGGCGACATTGACCAGCAGACCCAGCACCGCCACCACCAACATGGGGCCGGCAAGGACCGGAGCGGGGTTGAGCACCCGTTCGGCGGCTTCGAAAAAGATCCATCCTACGACGATGACGAGAAAGACGCCGTTGGTGTAGGCCACGAGAACAGGGAGGCGATGGTAACCGTAGGTGCGGGCGTGGTCGGCGGGTCGCCGGCTCAACTTGAAACCCACCCACGCGAACAGCAGCGACACGGTGTCTACGAACATGTGCGCCGCGTCGGCCAACAGCGCCAGCGACCCCGAAATGATGCCGCCGGCCACCTCGACCGCCGTGAATCCTCCGATCAGCAGCAGCGCCCAGAGGATTCTCCGGGTGTTGTTGGTGTGCGCGTCCGCCCGGGGTGTTTCCGGCTTGCCCATGGAGTCAGTTTAACGGCGGAAGGGTGCTCCGTGCGCGGCCCCATCCAAACGGCCAGCCGGGGCGCGACCCGAACATTCGGGGGGATCGCAGCCCCGGCAGGGTCTTGTCGGATAGCGTTTGCAGCTCCTAGAAGTGCGTGCGGAATCCCGCCGTGATATTTCGTCCCGGCAGCGGCACGGTGTCCTTCACGAACGACGTATGCCGGCGCGCATCTTCATCCGCCAGGTTGGTACCCATCACGAAGATCTCGTATGCCGTCCCGCCGGGCGTTGTGATCGTCCAATTCAGGTCGGCGTTGATCATCGTATAACCGGCGGTGGGCGTCTCGGTGGGGGCAAGGCTGTCCTGATCGTCGTAAACGGTCACCTCAAGTCCGAGAAGCAGCCGTTCATTGTGATACTGGACACGGGAACCATAACGCAGCGGCGGCATTCGCGGCAGGTTTTCACCGTTGCTGAGTTCTCCGTTGACGTAGTCGGCAAAGACCCGCAAGTCGATTTCGGAATCTCCCCGAACAAGAACGGGTGAGAAGAATTCGGCCTCGATACCGGAAAGGTTGGCGCCATTCTGCGCGAACCGATAGATGGGCAACTCGTCGTGATCGTCGATCTCTCCGGTATTCTCCAGATAGATGAAATCGGCGTAGCTGGTGACAAAGGCGGTCAGGCTCCAGATTGTATCGCCCGAGGTGCTGCGCAGGCCGACATCCAGGTGCCGCGACGTCTCCACGCCGATCTCGGGATTGCCGATCTCGACAGTCTGGGTCGCCAGGTGGGGCCCGTCGGCGTATAGCTCCTCGGCCACGGGCAACCGGTCCGCCAGCGCCGCGTTGACGAAGAAGGCGTAACCGTCGGTCAGGTCGCGGACGGCCGCAAGGGACAGACTGGTTGCCGAATCGCTCACCGCTGGCAAATCGCCGGACGGATCCTGTTGCTGATATTCCAGCCGCGCGCCTAACGACACGTTCCAGTCATCCATGTCGCGCTGCTCGACGATGAACGCGCCGAAAGTGGACGTGTCTACCGGGGGCACAAAGGCTTCCGCACCGATTGCGGAGAACTTCCGCTGACCGACCTGGAATCCGTAGGCGCCGTCCCAGGCGCCCCAGGGCGCGTGCATGAATTCCAGCCTGCCTTCCCAGGCATCATTCTCGAACCGCGTGCCGATCTCGTCGCCTTCAAGTTCCACGTGCTCGTAGTCGTTGACGCCGAATCTCAGGTTGATCGCCTCTACCGGACCCGACAAGCCGACCCAGCCGCCCTTCAGGTCAACACGGGACTGTTTCAGGGCGACGCGAACCGGGGCTTCCTCGCCTTCATGATCCTCCTCACCTTCGTGATCTTCATCCTCCTGTTCTTCCTCGTCATGATCCTCGTCATCCTCGTCGTGGTCCTCATCGTCCTCGTCGCCGTGTGCTTCGTGATCGTGATGACCAGGGATTCCGTAATCCGAGTCGAATCCGCTAACGGACACACCAAGAAAGCTGTTGTCGCTCAACCAACTGCCGCCCAGGGAAAAGGCCTCCCCGCGGATACTGCTATTCTCCACCAGACCCGGAAGCTCTTCCTCATGGTCCTCGTCCTCATGATCCTCTTCCTCGTGGTCCTCGTCCTCGTCCTCGCCTTCGTCGTGGTCTTCCTCGCCGCCATCAAGATCCGCATACCCGGGAATCTCGTAGTCGTCCGCTTCGCGGCTGACGTAGTCGAAGTGCCAGGCAAAGTCATCATTGCCGCCGTCCAGCGTGACGACTCCGCTGCGGGCTCCGGCCACCGAGTCACCCCTCAGTTCGACCAGTCCTTCGAATCCATCTTCCGGCGCGTACTCGGGTATACGGGTCGTTACCGTATTGACCACTCCACCCACCGCGCCGCTGCCGTACAGCAGGGTCGTCGGGCCGCGAAAAATCTCGATCTGCCGGGCAACCTGGGGGTCGATGCTCACGGCGTGGTCCACGCTCACCGTGGACACATCCATGGAATCCAGGCCGTCCTCCATGGTCCGAACCCGCGATCCCGCAAGTCCGCGGATGATCGGCCGTGAAGATCCCGAGCTGAAGTAGGACGCATTGACGCCGAGTTGGCTGGCGAGGGTCTCGCCCAGGGTGGCCCGGGTTATCCGCTCAAGGGTCTGTTCCCGGATGACCGAGATGGATTGGGCCAACTCATCCGCCGACCGCTCGCGAAGCACTCCCGTTACGTGGATCTCCTCCAGCAAGTGGATCCCCGTGCCACGTTGCTCCTGATCCTCCTGCTGATCCTGCTCCTCCTGCGCTGCCGCGAACCAGGGAAACGCCAGTGCCACGAAGTTCACCAGCCAAAGAAACCGTCTTGAAATTTGCATTGTCTGCTCCAGAAACCAGGAAATTGCCGCAGATCCGGTGGTTCCGGTGCCACGGTCTTGCAACGAGTTTCAGGAGTGGGCGGGTGGCGCGCGTGCGAAGTGGAATCGACGCGTCGCGTTGGCGTGAACGGTGCGGGCGAAGTCGGGTATGCGAAACGAAACGCCGACGAAAACCGGGGCGGGCGTGTTGCCTACGCTCGCACCGGCAAGGCCCGCACCGGCGACGCACAATTCGCAGATGCCGTCCGGCGCATGGCTCTCCGGCGCCAAGTCATGGTTGACCACCACGACCTGCGCGGCAATCAGCATCACCGCGGCGAGCGTTGAAATCAACGCTTCACGAATTGGGATTTTCCTGGGCGTCTTCATGTTTGGCGAGAAAAACCATACCCTAGGTTACCCTAGGGCGATCACCGCCACAACGCGACCCCGCAACCACGCGACCCCGCAAGCCGGCGCGAAATGGCGACGGCCTGACATGGTCTACAGCGCGTTCTCCTCCAGCCAGCTGTGGATGTACTCGGCGATCTCCCGGCTGTTGAGCTCCAACATCATCATGTGGCCGTTGCCCGCCAGGCCGACCTCTTCCATGCGCACGTACTCGGTCGACACACCGGCCTGGTTGAGCCAATTGGCCAAGCAGTGATCGAAAATGCGGTGGTAGCCACCGTCCGCGTTCATGAACAGCACCGGAATATCCGCCAGGTTGACCAATTGGCGAGCCGGCTCGACCTGGCGATAGCAAGGCACGAGGTCCGGACCTTCCGGCTCGGGCTGAAGCTCGACCTGGATTTCCGACGGGTCGCCGACCGGCGGATCGTAGGTGATCGGTGTATTGCCCACGCCCCATGCCAGACCCCCGGATTCACGGTACGTGACATTGGTGGTGTCCACGCCGCGGATCGGCGGGGCCGCCGGTTCCAGCGTGACGATGGCATGCACCAGTTCCGGACGTTCGTCGGCGATATTCCAGCCGAACCAGCCACCCTGGGAGTGGGTCAGAAGAATGACCGGCGTGGCGATCATGTCCAGCAGCGCCACGTTGGCATCGATGGTGAGTCGGGCCTGCCGGGCGCCGATGTACTCCACCTGGGTCTTGTTGAAATAGTCCGCGACGGGATCGCCCATCAGGCCGGTTCCCGGCCACTGGGTATGCCTTTCAGCCTGGGGAAAATCGGCGGTGGCCGCGGAAGCCGTGAAGATCTGCTCCAGTTGGGGGCCGTTGCGGATATTGAGGTTGCCATCGACCCCGGGCACGTACTGTGATCGCCCCCGCGCGGGAAAATCCTGCACGTAGACCACGTACCCCATGTCGATGAAGTCGTAAGCCCATCCCGGGCGGCCGTCCGGAGTCTGCAGGAAATCCACGCCCGTCTGGCCCGCGCCATGCAGGAAGACGACGGGATAGTCCTGCCGGATTTCGTGGGGCACCATCACCTCCACGTACATGGCGCCGCCCATCGTGACGTCATCGCCGAATTCCACGTATTCGCCGCCGACGTACAAGAAGCCGTGGTAGGCCACGTTGTCCATGGACATCATCGGGATATCCGCCGGTGGTTGCTGCGCGTGGGCGGTTGCCGCCAGCGCCATGACAGCGCCAGCAACCATGTTCTGCGCCGTTTGCTGATTCTTCATTCGTCGTCTCCTACCGCTTGCTCTTCCAGGCAGTACTACTCCCAGGCCGCGTACACAGGCTTGCCGACGAGCGTTTCAGGTCGCGCGCCCGGCTTGGGAACGTACTTCTGGACCCGGCCGTTACCGACTTCGGCGATGTAGAAGTTGCCTTCCTGGTCGACGCTCAGCCCATGCACACCCCACTGGGCGCCGGAAAAGTCCCCGAAAACGCCCCAGGAGTAGAGCAGGTTTCCGTCGAGGTCGTATCCGAGGATCTTGGTCGTCGCCCGGTCCGCCGCCCACAGCACGTTGTCCGCGCCTATGTAAAAGAGGTGGATGTCGGTGGGTTCAGGACCGAAGCTCCATTCGTCGAGATACCCGCCGTTTTCGTCGAAAATCTGCACACGGTTGTTGGCGCGGTCGTTGACGAAGACCCGGCGAGTCTGCACATCCACCGCGACGCCGTGGACGTTATTCATGTATCCGGGGCGGGTTTCGTTGGGCGGATCGCCCGCCTCGCCCCAGTCCATCAGATAGTTGCCGTCGGCGTCGAACTTGACCACCCGCGTATTCGCGTAACCGTCGGCCACAAAGAATGAGTCGTCCAGAAACGCCATGAAGGTCGGTCGGAAGAAGTGCTCGGCATCGTCGCCACTTTCGTTCGGCACGCCGATGGTCTGCACGAGTTCGGAGCCGTCATTGGTGAACTTGAAGATCGCGTGGCGATAGTCGTCCACCACCCAGACGTGTTTCTCCGGGTCGTAGGGGTTGATGGTCACGTAATGGGGGCGGCGGAACAGCGAATCCCACTGCGTCCAGGTCTCGATGATCCTGCCTTCACGGTCTACCACCACCAGGCAGTGCCGCCAGCGGTGGTCGACTCCGTAGGTGCCGCGGTCGGTGTCGTCGCCGTCCAGGGCTCCGGGCAGGCTGGCCCGCGGCCCGACCGAGGCGTTGCGCCATGGCACTTGCAACACCGGGAACGACAGCGCCGGGCCGGCTTCCGGGTAGATCTCGGGCGGCGGCCGCTCGATGTTGGGCAGTTCGCCGCGGTGCAGCAGGAAGACGCGGTCGGGCGATTCGGCGAAGACGCTCTGCCCCGCACCCCAGGTCCAGTCCTCGTTGCCGGGCAGTTCGGCCAGATCCTGGGGCCAGTTTGGAACGACTTCGTACGGCCCGAACATGTCCTGGCCGCCCCGTTGGCCCGGAATGGCCGCAAACGGCTGTGTGACCCCTTCCGGTTCTCCGTTTCCGGCAACGACTCCGCCACCGTCCTCGTCGCCGGCAAGCACATACGCGACAACGCCGCCGGCCAGACCGCCAAACACGACCGCGATGGCAAATTCGGTCAAGTTGAACTCGAGATTGAAAATGCGCATGACTGAACTCCCTTGGATGCCCCTATTCGACGTTGTCCTGAATCCAACCGTGGATGTACGCGATGATGTCGTCGCTGTTGAGTTCGAGCATCATCATGTGGCCGTTGCCACTGATGCCGACATCCTCAAGCCGCACGAAGTCGGTTCGGACCCCGGCCTGGTTGAGCCACTTGGGGATGCAGGCATCGAAGACGCGGTGATACGTGCCGTCCGCCGAGATCGACAGCACCGGCACGTCGGCCATGTTCACCAGTTGGCGCGCCGGTTCCTCCTGCAGGTAGCACGGCACCTCGCCGGGCTGGTCGCCTTCCTCCTCCAGGTAGGTCACCAGCTCGGAGGGGTCGGTGACGGGCGGATCGTAGGTCAGCGGGTAGTTCACCGGCCCCCACGCGTTGGCCGGCGCTCCCGTGTAGGCGACTTCGGCGGTGTTGACTCGGCCGATCTGCGGACCGCCCGGCTCCACCGTGATGAGCGCCTCGACCAGGTGCGGGACGGCGTCGGTGACGCCGAAGCCCACACCGCCGCCCTGGGAATGGGTCAGCAGGATGACCGGACCGATCTGCTCCAGCAACTCGATGGCGGCGTAACGCGCCAGTGTCGTGCTCTGGCCTGCGAACTGCACCTGGGTCTTGATGAAGTTGTCGAAGATCGGATCGCCCGGCTTGCCCTCGCCCGGCCACTGGGTGTGATTCTGGTCCAGAGGAAAGTCGCCCATCTCGTCCACGTTGGTCCAGATCGTCTGCAGCTGCGCCGCGGTGCGAATGCCCAGATCGCCGTGCTCGCCTCGGGGGAGGTAGGCGGAACGTCCGCGCGCCGGGTAGTCCACCATGTACAGGACATAGCCCTGTTCGAGCAGGTAGTAGGCCCACCCGGGACGTCCGTCCGGGGTCTGCTGCCAGTCCACCCCCGTCTGGCCATTGCCGTGGAAGAAGACGATGGGATAGGCCTGGGTGATCTCGCGGGGTTCCCAGACGTCGACGTACATCTGCCCGCCCATGACCGGCGGATCGCCGACGTAGTCGCCACCAATGTAGTAGGCGCTCTTGCGCGCGAGATGCTCGGTGGAGAACAGGGGGATCGATTCCGGAGGCATGGCCGGCGAAGCTTCCATGGAAGCGGCCATCTCTGCGGATGCGTCCCCGGCGTCTTGCGTGGCCGTACCGTTGTCCGGCACCGTTACGCCATCGGCGCTGTCGGCATCGGTGCCGGTCTGACAGCCGACCAATACCAGGACAGTTGCGATTCCAAGCAAGCCTGCAAATCGTGAATTCGACTGAATCGGGTTCATTGTTGCCCCCCTGATGCTGGACGTGCCGAAAAGTCATTGTGCACCGGGCGTGAGCGCCGTGACAATTTCAAGTTGTTCATGTTGCGGGTAGGCGGCACCTGTCAAAGCAGGTTGCTCGAATCGGTCAGGTATCCAGTCGGCTTCGGGTCGTGCGGCGAGAAGAACCCGTAATGCATGCGCAAGGTCTTGACCTTGCCGAACCATGGGATGGTGACGATATAGATGTCGTCATGGTCTTCCCGGCCGAACGGCGGGATGTTCTTGCTGCCGTGAAGTTCTTCGACGAGCGGGGCAAGCGCGTCCCCGAGCGTGACCACAAGTACGATTTCGCCCTTGTGTTGTCGCAGCACCTGCGCCATGAAGGACGCCACGTCGTAGGGGTCCCGGACCGATACATCCAGTTCCAGGCGTTCGGCCACCGCGGCGGCCGTTTCCCGGGTCCGGCGGTGCTCGCTGGCGTAGACCGCATCGACCCCCTCGACCACATCGATGTCCCGGATGACGTCGGCGAGCAGTTCCGCCCGTTGTCGGCCCGAGCGGCTGAGGGGCGGATCGTCCCCGGCAACGGCCACCGGTTCGGCATGTCGGACGAAGATGATCGTGGTCGTCGCCTGTTGCTCGAAGAACCAGGCCAGACCCACACAGAGAAACACGAATACGGCGACCGGCGCCCATCTCGACCCGCGCCGCCGCGTGTGCCGTACCGGAACCCCGCGGTTTCTCCTGCGCCGCAACATGGCCTGCTAGTCGCGCTTCCGACCCCGGACCGGGCGTTCCTCGATGACGGTGTATTCGACTTCGACGATGTCGCGGGCGTCTTTCCGCGCCTCGCTTTGCCGGGTCGACCCTTGTGCCGGACCCTTTCCCCGTGCTTGTCCCGATGGTCCTCTGGAACCATGTGCACGGGGACCCGACCATCCCCTCATGCGCCTCAACCACCACAGCCGAATGTAAATCACCAGCCCGGCGACTAGCGCGAATCCGAGAAGGAAGGCCAGCACCACCGCGCCCAGCAGAATGGCGCCCACCGCAACGACGGCCCCGACCGCCAGGCCGGCCAGTTGCAACAGCGGGTTACCGGTCGCCGTGAGTCTGTACATGGTCCGCACATTCTACCCTTTCGGTGTCAGGCACGGCCATCGGTCGCATCGATCTCTCGGTTGATACGTGCCTTGCGCCGCGCCGGCGAGCCCACGACAATTGCTCGCCAGGAGAGGTGGCAGAGTGGTCGAATGCGGCGGTCTTGAAAACCGTTGTCCGTTTGCGCGGACCGGGGGTTCGAATCCCTCCCTCTCCGAAACACGTTGTCGGCACTCGGGCAGTTCAGCGTGAAACCTGACAACCATGACGCAAACAGCATATGATCCTGAAGTCGCGTATAGGCTCGCGGAGCAGGAACATGTCCAACGAACGAATCAAGCCTGCCGTCCTGGTGGCGCTCGTTTTTCTGGTCGGCGGCGGAACGGTCGTCGGCAACATCATCACCGGGGAAGGCCTTCCCAATCCGAACCCCGTGCTCTCCAACCAATGGGGTGAACTGCCCGCCGGCAGGACCTGGGGGCACACCGCCGGTATCGACATCGACCCCACCGATGGCCATGTCTGGGCCTACGAACGATGCGGGTCCGCTGCCGGCATGGCCGCGGGCGGGCCCGTCAACTGCGATACCAACCCGGTCGATCCGATATTCAAGTTCGATCGCCACACGGGGGAGGTGCTGGCCAACTTCGGCGCGGGAATCTTCACGATTCCCCACGGAATCCACGTGGATTTCGACGGCAATGTCTGGGTGACCGACTTCGCCACCAACGCCGACGGCACCAAGGGCCAGCAAGTACACAAGTTCAGCCCAGCCGGCGAACTCCTGATGAGCCTGGGCGCTGCGGGGCAGACGGGCACCGACGGCGCGCACTTCAACGGGCCCAACGATGTCGTGGTCGCGGCGGACGGCAGCATCTTCGTATCGGACGGCCACAACGGCCAAGGCATGACCACCGCGGCCGCGGTCGAGGAAGGCAGGCAGTCCGGTCAGACGGGCCGCATCATGAAGTTCGCGTCCGACGGCACATTCATCACGCAGTGGGGACGGCTCGGTACGGCCCATGGCGAATTTCGCACACCCCATGCGCTCGAGATCGACTCGCAGGATCGCCTTTGGGTGGCGGATCGGGGAAACCACCGTCTGGAGATCTTCGACCTGGAGGGCAACTACCTGGAATCCCGCTACAGCTACGGCCGAATCAGTGGAATCTTCATTACGGATGACGACCTGGTCTACGCCATCGATTCCGAGTCCCAGCCGTACAACCACATCAACTGGATCGCGGGCATCCGCATCGGCCCCGTGGACGAAGATCGAATTGTCGGCTTTATTCCGGGGTACCCCACCGAGACTCGCGGCTACCAGTCCACCGCCGGCGAGGGGGTCGCGGTGGATGCGGACGGCACCGTATTCGTCGCGGAAGGGCCCGCCTCGATACCGATCGCCGGAGGGTCGTTCAGCCGATATGGCGCCAATTAGCGTCTTGTCGGTCTTTGGCGGGGCCGCCGACCCCCGCAGAATTCAATCGACGATCCATCCGGTCGCTGGGCCGCGCAAGCCGGTTCAGTCGCCCACCACATGGTCCCAGTGTTCCCCGACCTGCCGCAGGATCGGTGAGAGATCTTCCTCCAGCAGATAACCGTCGTCGATCAGTCCCAGGGCCTCCATCGCGACAAGTCCCAGGTACTGCTCACGATTGGCGTATCGTTCCTCCACCGAAGGCCGGACGTCTCCGGCGGCCTCCCTGTCGTCACGTGTCCGCGCAAGTGGAATGTACGAACCCTGGCTTGAGATGGGGCTGAACGGATTCCAACCGGTATGCGTCGCCAGCGGAACAGCCAGTCCTGGCGACCTGATGCCTGCGATTTCGTTGCCGGTTTCATCGACCTGGGGTACCAGAAACGGGAAGGGAGTATCCCCACCAGGTGGTTCGCTCGCGATGATTCCCAATGCCTCGAAATCCGGCCCGTAGTCCAGCCGGTAGGCGCGACTGACCTCGACCGGGGGGCGGACTCGCGGGATTTGCGGAAAGGCGAGGTCTTCCAGCTCCACCAACGTTCCGTCCGCCACCTGCGGGTAACGGCTCGCCGGCGGAGGCGCACCGTCGGTCAACCAGGCATCGAGCTTCAGCAGCAGCGACCTCAGCAACCACGTGTAGTCATTGTGATTCCCTACGCGCAGCCCGTCGGTACGATTCGCGGGTAGCGTGGCGGGAACATGTTGGGTACCCGCAAGGAAATAGATCCTCGACGTATCGGCGGGTGGCACGTCGGTCGTTCCATCGACCGACGTGTGAATCAACGCGGTCGGCAAGCGCCAATATTCCGTCGAGGTGTTCGTGAAGAAAATCCGTGGCGTTGTGCCGGGAACCACTCGGGCCAACAAGCTGTCCTCGACATGGGTCACCGGGTCCGTCTGCATCACGTCGGAGAAAGGAAATTGATCTCCCGGATAGAAGTAGCTCGCGTCCACGGCCCGTGACGGCTGTGCAAAACGGTGGTTGAAGCTGCCGCGCGCGTTGGACCCGGTGTGCGGAATCAGACCGTCGAAAACTTTCCTCTGGCGCTCGTCCGCGTTGAAACCGTCATGGACGAAGGTGCGCAGATAGCGCCCCGCCTGCGAATCTCCGAAGGCGATTGCCCGTTCGAGGCCGCCCGCCGGGATGCCAAGGGCATCGACGCCATCGTATTTCAACGTCGAGACGGCGTCCCGCATCGCGGCGAGTCCCAATCCGGCGATGGGCGGATCCTTCGATACGAAGACCACTTCGTAGATGCGGCCCGGTTCAAACCCGCCGGAGAGATAGACCCGGGTCGGGTCCGCCACCATCCGCCCGTCATCGAGCCGGCCAAACTGCCACTGGTCCCTGGGAATGACCGTTCGCGCGCCCGCCGGGGCATCCCTTGCTGTCAGGACGTTTCGTGAATCGTCGGGGTTCACAACCGCGTAAGGGACATGCCCGCGATCACCCAGGGAATGATCAAATGCCGGTTGGCGCACCACGAAGTCGCTTCGCACCAGCCCTTCGATGGGATCACCGCCGTCCGTGGCGACCGGCACGTAGGCCCGCATCAGGCCCGGCTGCACGGGCACATCGAATTGCCACCCGACATACAGGAGCGTGAAGCCTTGGCGCATCAGAAATCCGTCGCCAAAGTCCGCCTCGGTTCGAGGGTCATTGACCGCGGGAGCGGCATTGAAGTAACGGAGTATCCGCTTGCGGCCACGGTTCATCACGTCGAGCAATACGGTCCCGTTGCCAGCTGCGACGTCCTTTGGCTTCAACAAGTGGAAGTCGGCCGAAAACTCGACGCGCCCCGCTGCGTTGAGCGGCGCGTAGTCGATGTCGCGGATGATCCGGTTGGCGCTGTTTTGCGGATCCGCCTCGAAATGAATTCGCCCCGCGAGGCGTTCATAGGCCCCGGCGAGACCCCAGGACATGCCGCCGAGCACGTCCTCGCGAACTTCCACGTCGAAGCGGACCGCTTCCGCGCCCGCAACCGATGCCAACAACAGGATGACCAAGGGGATTCTGGTGGCGTATCGCGTACCGTTTGGCAACATGAGGGCCTCAGTAGTGAATGCGCGGTGACTGGCGCAATGCGAGCTCCGCGCAAGCCCAGACTAGCGCAAGATGATCAGTCATCACAATCAAAACGGCTAGTTCTTCATTCAATCTAACGGCGCGAGGGGCGCATCGTTACTACATTTTTTGTTCAGGTGGCACTGATTCGCCTTTGCAACCAGTTCATTGCGATCAATCTGAGTAATCTTGAATCGCTTCCCTGTCGATTTCCGTTGCGGGCACAAGCCGATAATGCCGTTCCTCGACCACCCTGATCATGTCTTCATGTTCGGTCAACTCGAATAACGCAACAATGTCCTCGCGCATAAACTGAGCTGCGATGGCACGGCATCGTATTCCTGCAAATCTTTCCTGGACGAAACTGATATCTTGGGCCGCCTGAACTGTACCGATCTGGTCATTCTCTCCTTTAGCTTGAATTGGAATGAGGTAATGCCGACCATGTTTGTCGAAGCCCACGTATAGCTCGTCTATCTCAATCTGACCAATTCCCTTTACGGTTGTCCGCAGGTGATTCTGAAGGCTGTACGTTGTCAAACCCAGAAACGTGTCGATCAATCGATTATATCGGACAATTGCCAGAAGAGCCTGCTCGTCATCCATCCTATAGGCTCGAATCAGTTCCGGCGTTGCGTCCGGAATTTCTATTGCAATGATGTCCTTGCAAGGAATAATTCGATTTACATTGCCCAGTTTGAAGCGATAGCGTCCGGTACCGGCAAGCTCTATTACCCACTCCAATCCGTCGGGTTGTGTCGCGGTGACGGACTCCGGAAATTTTTTCCGAAACCGATATGCATATATCACATCGCCAAGGTTCTTAGGTAAATCGATGTGGAGAGCCTCTGCCGCCGATGCCAATTCGGTCCTTTCGAACTCGAATTTGCTTTGACCCTCTCGATAGTGTTCGAAGAAAATGGTTTCGATGAGCGCATCGTATCGGCTGCCTTTCTCAACCATGCAAACCTGCCGCCGAGAGGCGTTCCGCTTCGATATCGATCTGCCGACGCTTTTTCGCTCCGCTTTTCCTGTCGCGCTTGCTCGGAGGAGCGGGCACACCAAAATATGAGGCTGCGCCGGTAATATCGAGCTTCAGCAGGCTTGGCTCACCTAGATTCTTCGCGCCATCGGGTCGAGTCGGAGTGATGCCCAGCGATTGCATCACCTTTGCGGCGACGGCTCTGGCCAGTGGCGGTGGTACAGCATTGCCTATCTGACGAGCACCATGCCATTTGGTCGCATGCAGACGAAACCAGTCAGGAAAGCCATGCAGCCTAGCCATTTCCCGTACCGTTATGCACCTATCGTATCTATAGTGAATCGGTCGCGGGCTCGTAAATGCTCCACGCGCTCCGTCTGTGCCGGCGCGCAGCGTGTTAGATACGCGGTATTCGTGGAGTCTGAAAAACCGGCTGATTGGTTCAACGTTTCCAGGCGAAGTTTCAGCAAATCGGCGTCTCGAAATTGCTGTATGCCTGGTTCTGGCGCTGGATGTGAGGATCGCCGGGTCCCAGTTTCTGACGTAACCGAAGTGCCAAGCCTCATCGGAATGGCAGCGCATCTCGCCCGCATAGGCCGATGGCCTGCCAAACGCATTTGTACTTGTCTCGTCATCGCCAAGAAGCGCCGGATAGCAATCCGCGTCCGGAAGATCACCCAGGGCGTCACCGCATGTGGGGCCATCCGGCAACCCGAGGAGACTTCGCTGATGACCTGCGATTCCGGTAGTTGGTTCAGGATAGGCGGGAATGGGCTCGCCCCTGCGCGCGCCGATTAGGATGAGCCGTTCTCGGGATTGCGGCGCTCCGTAGTTCGCCGCATTGAGCACTTTCCAAGGCAGCCTTACCTGGTAACCCGCTTTCTCGAACTCTGCCACCAATTCTTGGAGAAACAACTTGTGCCTCCCGATGGTCAGCCCCTTTACATTCTCGAAGATAAAGCACTTGGCATTCAATTCCGCCACCAAGCGCACAAAATGACTTACCAATCTATTGCGCGGATCATTCAACGCGCGGTGGCCGATCATGGAGAAACCTTGGCAGGGAGCGCCGCCGAATACGCAATCGACCATCTTGTCGCCAATCGAGGCAGCATCCCTAATCTCAACCGCCGAAAGTGTATCGACCGACTGGGGGATAACAGCGATCTCGGGAAAATTAAAGTGGTGTACGGCGCAATGAACCGGATCGATGTCCACGGCTGCGGCAATATCGAATCCCGCCTGTTCGAAGCCGAGGCTTAGTCCGCCCGCACCTGAAAACAGATCAATGCCAATGGGTCGCATACCCGGCTTGCCCTCTATCCCGACTGGGATTCTCTAGGTTTCCTTGTTCCGGCAATTTGCCAATGGTAGCACGGTCGTTCAACATATCGATCCGTCATCACCATCCACCCACAAAATCTTGTGGTCTGATGACCGAGGTCTCCAAGTCGTCCATCGCTCACCACCAGACCAGAAGCGTCCGCCACCCGAGAACTTCCAGAAGTTCCAACGTTGTTTTATCGCGAATCACGCTCCACTCCAACTTCGATTTCAGGCAAGAATGTCCCGATTTGAGAGGTGGCCCTTGGCACACTCGTGACGTTACCGGAAACTGCCGTGCACGAAGGTCGCCTTGTGCCCGCTTGCGAATACTACATCCGGCGTTCCACGAAGGACCGATCCATGCGACCGGAATCGATACTCTTGGCGCACCATCAGCGGCGGGTCGCCATCTCCGGCTTGGAGTCGCCTACCCTTGACGAAACGCTCGCCCACAGGGATTCTTTGGAACACCATGACCATTGCCACCAAGACACGATCGATTGCGGCCCTCCTGCTCGCTTGCGCCACCGGAACCGTTGCGATGGGGCAGGCTGACCATGCCCGGGTCCAGGATGTGATCGACACCATCCGGGTCGAAGCGAGCGTTCAGCGATTTGAACCGAGACAGAGCGTCGTGGCCGGCGCATTCCCGATGCATACCTCGAACTACGACGTGGTGTCGATCTGGGACCCGGCCGGCAAGCGGGCGCATGAGTCGTGGGACATGTCGTTGATCTATCCACTGCCCGGGACGATGCGGATATCCTTCACCCACAATGAAACGGTCGGGAACAGGCAACAGGAAGGCGGCTTCGCGGCTCAGCCCAACGGACCGATGGAGAGCCTGCGGATCGGCGCGAACTTCAAGGATCTCTGGCTTTCGCATCCGATCATCCTGCTGGCTCATGCGGAGGGCCCGGCAAACTACCTCATCAACGGCGCCGAACAGCCGACCGGGTCGCAGCGGCTTCTGTTGGAAGACACCGAATGGCGGGTCGAGATCGACGGCGCGAGCGGCCTCCCGGCGACGGTCAGCACCATGGAGAACGACCCGCACCGGGGGCGCATTGAAAACCGCATCGAGTTCAGCGACTGGCGCGACATCGACGGCATCCCCTTTCCATTCCGGCTGGAACAGTTCACCGGTGACGCCCTGGTGCGCCGTGAACTGAGGACGGCGGTAACCGTCAACCCCGAGAATGCCGAGTCGTTGCTGGGCTTCGATGCGAGCCAGTCGGCGCCGGGCGACGCGGACATGCGGCAATGGGGCTGGAACATCTCCCACATCATCCTGAAGCGCGCCGGCGGCGGAAATATCGGCAACTTCCCGCAGCTCGACAATGTCACTATCGAGGAGATCGGGCCGGGAATATTCCTGGTGCCCGGCACCCACAACAATCTCATCATCGAGGGTCCTGAGGGACTGGCCCTGGTGGATGCAAGCTGGTACCCCGGCCGATCAAGGACACTGCTGGCCCGGATGGCCGAACGGTGGCCCCACAAGCCGCTCCATTACCTGATCCTCACGCATCATCACATCGACCACACGGGCGGCATGCGGCCCGTGATCGAAGCCGGCGCCAGCGTCGTGACCAGCGGCAAAAACGCGGACTACTTCCGCGAAATCTTCGAGTCGACAATGGCCTCGACCGTGCGGCTGATCGAGGTGGAGCAGTTCCTTTCCCTCAGTGAGATCGGCCGGGAAATTCGCGTCTACGATGTCTACACGGAACATGCCGAAGGGATGATCGCGGCCTACGTCCCGGATAAAAAACTGTTGTTCAACGCGGACCTGTTCTCCCCGAACCGCCCGTTGCAATTCAGCCTGTGGTTTGACGATCTCATGAACGCCATCGAGTGGCACAGTATTGATGTGGAGAAACACGTCGGCGGGCATGGCGTGGGCATCGCCGCTCATCCCGTGGACACGTCCGGGCACACGATGCCCGTCATGCGCATGGTTTCTCCGGTGAGGTAGCATTGCAGAAATTCGTGCGGAAGTAAGCACGGCGGGAGAGGGCCATGCGCACCATACAGATAGCGATATTTCTGACGACCTCATTGACGGCCTGCTGCGCGGGCGCGCATCACGCGGCGACGGGGCGCTACGATCCGAACCTGGAGGGCCTGGTCGAGGGCGAGATCACCGACATCTTCTGGCGCAATCCCCATGTGCGTTTGCTCTTGGACCGAACTGGCGAAGACGGGCAACGGGAAGAGTGGGAGATCGAGTTCGGGTCCGTGAATACGGTGGAACGCCTCGGCGTCACCCGCGACCTGGTGGCGGTCGGAGACCGCGTCGGCGTCTTCGGGCGCAAGGGGCGCAACGGACTGACGGCCATGTTCGCAACCCGGATCATCCTGCCGGACGGGGAGGAAGTCGCCCTTCAGGTGCCACCCCGCGCCCGCTACGGAATCACCGAGAGCGCGCAACGTGAGGCCGACGCTGCAGACGCGTCCTTGCGAGCGGACATTTTCCGGGTGTGGGTGCCGCTGACCTACGCGAATCCCCTGGCCCGCCTGGGCGAAGACGGCTACCAATTGACAGAAGCCGGGCGGGCGGCCCAGGCCCTTTGGGACCCCGAGGAAGACCCTGCCCTGCGGTGCATTCCGCCGGGGATGCCGACGGTGATGGCCAACCCCTACCCCGTCTCCTTTGAGGACCGGGGCGACGCGATCATCATGCGGCTGGAAGAATGGGACGGCGAGCGCATAATCCACATGGATGGTGAAGGCGAGCCGTCGCAGCCGCGCATGGGGCACTCGGTCGGCCGCTGGGAGGACAATGCCCTGGTGGTGCAAACCCGGGACATCGATTGGCGCTACGTCGACGACGTCGGTACGCCCCAAAGCGAGGAGGTTGTCATCAACGAGCGGTTCACCCTGAGCGAGGACGGCACCGACCTGGTCTGGACCGCGGAGGTCATCGATGCGATAAACTTCACCGAGCCCGTGCCCCTGGAAGTCCGCTGGACGTGGCTGCCCGGCCAGGAGGTCAAGCCGTTCAACTGCGAGCTGCCCGGGGACAGGCAGTAGCCCTCTGAATCCGGCTTGACGGCGCACGCGCCCGCAGCGACGAGAGACCCGCATGCAGCCAACGAAATCAGCACGGCATCAACGCCAGGGAGGAAATACATTGTCCGATTCCCTCAAGATATTCACGCGCAGCGCGGCGCTGATCGGGCTGCTCTCGGCACATGGCCTTGTGAGCGCGCATCACTCGATCACGGCGTTCTACGATCCTCGCGAAACCGCGGAAGTCGAGGGCACGGTGACGGAAGTGTTTCTGAGAAATCCCCACATCGGCATCACCTTGCTCGCGGAAACCGAATCGGGTGGGCAACAGGAGTGGCAAATCGAAGGCGGCACGTACAACGAACTCGTACGACAAAATTTCGATGAGTCGACGATTGCCGCCGGAACACGTATTCGCGTGATCGGATTGGCGTCGCGCCGGGGCAGGAATGAAATCTATCTCCGACGGATTCTTTCGGCGGAGGGCAACGAAATCATGCGTGCCGGTCTTGATACCCTCTCCGGCAACACCGCGCCGGACCCGGCGGCCGATGCGGACGCGCAGGGTATCTTCCGGGTGTGGGTGAACGGCGGCCGGCTTCATCGGCTGCGAAATCCCCTCTCCCTGACGCCGGCCGCCGAGGAAGCCAAGGCCTCATGGAATCCCCTGACCGACGACCCGAGCCTGCGTTGCCAACCGCCGGGCATGCCCAACGCCAACCTGAATCCCTATCCCATCGAATTTGTGGACGAAGGCGATCGCATCACTCTTCGTATCGAGGAATGGGACACCGTGCGCACGATACACCTGAACGGTGAAGTACCCGAAGACACCGTACCGTCGCCCCTGGGCTATTCCGTCGGCCGCTGGGAAGGCAGTACGCTGGTCATCGAATCCACCCGGGTGGACTACCCGTTACTGGACGACTCGGGCACACCCATGAGCGGTGACGTTCGAATGGTGGAGCGTTATACGCTCAACGAGGACGATACCCGTCTGGACTATGAAGTCATTGTCACCGATCCGGTGTTTCTCGCGGAACCGGCCGTCTGGGAAGCCGGTTGGGCCTGGGAGTCCGGTGTTCAGATCAGGCCTTTCGAATGCACGCTGCGCTGATTGTCCGCAATTCCGGCCACCCGGACGGCAAGGCTTACCGGATAATGATCTCTTGAACGGAGCAATACGCATGAAAACAACCACGAGCCTGATCTTCCTGGCCGCGAGTCTTGGCCTTCACTCTCAGTACATTTTCGCCCAGGGAATGGGCGGAGCGGGCGCCGACACGATCACGCAGCTCACCGAAAACGTGTATCGGCGCGGCCCGACATCCAATACCTTCCTGGTGACCGACGAGGGCATCATCATGGTGGATGCCACGTGTTCCGGCGGCGGGATGGAGTGGCTGAAGGAAGAACTGGACCGGCGCTTCGGCGTGCCTGTGAAGTACGTGATACTGAGCCACGATCACGAAATGCACATCTGCGGCCTGCAGGTCTTCGATGACACGGCCGTGACCGTAGGGCATCGCAACATTCGCGAGCACCTCATCAGGGAGAATCGCAATACTTCCATTCCGGACATCGTGTTCGAGGACGAGATGGAGATATTTCTCGGCGGGCAACGCGCCGTGCTCTATTACTTCGGCAAGACCCACAGCGACAACCTCATCCAGGTGCACTTCCCCGAAGAGGGCGTGCTGGTGGCGACCGACATGGTCCGC
This sequence comes from Candidatus Rariloculaceae bacterium, assembly GCA_965221035.1. Classification (GTDB taxonomy): domain Bacteria; phylum Pseudomonadota; class Gammaproteobacteria; order Steroidobacterales; family Rariloculaceae; genus UBA6522. Next base: position 219,572 of record OZ244860.1, on the reverse strand, counting down.
TCGGGCAAGGCACTGGGCCTTCCGGACTTTCGCGACTCCGATGTGGACGGCGTTATCGACGCGCTATACGAGTTGTCGAAGCTGGACGACGTGGACATCGTCGTTCCCGGCCACGCGGGGCTCGCCGATCAGCAGTCCTTTCTCTATTTCCGCGAGTGGACCATGACGCTGCGAGAACGGGTCTACGACGAGATGCTTGCCGGCGCGACCATCGAACAGATCGTCGAACGCGTCACCATGGATGATTACTCCGACTACGAAAATTACGAACCCTGGCTGCGCGCCAACGTGATTTCCATGTGGGACTACCTGTATCGGTACCGTGAGCCGAGCCCGGGCGCGCCCGGATCGGAGGGATACCAGCAAAACTGGCCGATCGGCTTTCCGATCGGCAGCGTCAATTTCGCAATCCAGGACGAGTGACCGTACCGGTTCTACCGGAGGCAACGCTCAGGCGTGGACCCGCGCACGTTGCCCCGTCTTCAACCGTTCAGCGCCGAGTGGCGCCGAGACCTGGGCCAGTTCGGCATGATCAACCTCAACGAGCTTGCGGGTGCCTTCCAACTTGTCATACACATGGAATGCATTCAGATAGCGTCCATAGAGGTGAATGCTCAGCGTGGGCTTCCGGCTCGCCGCCACGCCCGTGACATGGATGTGGTCGGGGTTTGGCACGAACGTCGCGACGGCACCCGGAGGCAGTAGCACCAGTCCGCCTGGCAACAGCTCGATACCCTCATCCCCATCGGATTCCGCTGCGTCGTCGACCCGCACGTACGACTGTTCCTCAAGCACGCCTTCGACGACACCGACAACGCCCCAGGTGCCGTGATCGTGGATGGGCGTCCATTGGCCCGGAGCCCAGACCAGGGTGAAAAGCGAGGGCGAATCGTTGTCTCCGCCGAACACCAGGTTGCGAGCGTACTGGTCGGGACGACCCCGGCGGTGGCACGGCTCAAGAAATTCCGGGGCCGCTCGAAGTAGCTCGTTCATTTCCGGCGCAAGCGCTCGTACGGTTTCGGATGGCCCTGAATCCCGGGCAACAATTTCGGTACAGACAGACTGAAACGACTCAAGTTGGGGATGCATTTTGATGGGCTCCGGCTGTCGAGATCGTACGATGCGATCCCTTTCTTGGATCGCTTGGTGGAATGACCGGGGGATAATAACATATTCGTATATATTTAGTCCATAATGAAATATACCGTTCGCAGGGTGACCCGGATACCGACTATCATGTTGCCGGCGCCCTCCGGGAACGGCTGCGGGGATCGGCCCGAGAGCCTTGAGATGGATCTGGCTATGGAGGAAACGGAATTGCTGAGCATGCCCCGGAAAAGAGCGAGGCTTCCGCGCCGGACCATGCCATTGCTGCCCGCGGTGATGGCGGCCACGTTGTTGTTCAAGGCCGGCATGGCGTTGGGTCACCACGCCTTCAGCGCATTCTACGACACCGCGAACGTCGGGGATCTTCGCGGCGAACTCATCGAAATCCACTGGGTCAATCCGCACACCCGGTTCACGCTCCGCACACCGGACGGTGATGTGTGGAACGTGGAGACCGCGCCCGTGAACCGGCTCCAGCGCCTCGGCCTGGCCGGAGTGGTCAGCGTAGGCGACACGGTCACGTTCATCGGCGCCTTCTCCCGGCTGGGTCGCAACGAGTTCCTGACCACGCACATGGCGCTTCCCGCTGGAGGCGAAGTTGCGCTTGACCCCGGATTGGCGGGGCGCCTGGGTCTGGGCGACCGGGTTTCGCCTGGCGGGGCCGACGCTACGGTTGCGACCGCAGACTCCTCGGCGGCATCCGGGGAAATGGGACCCGGCCCGCAGCCGGAGGGAATTTTCCGCGTGTGGACTCGCACCGAAAGCCCGCAGGATCGAACCCCCCGGCGATCCTTTACCGAAACAGCGCTTGCCGCAAGGGACGCCTGGGACCCGGTGACCGACGATCCCGCCTTGCGCTGCATCGCACCGGGCATGCCGGTGGTGATGGACACCCCCTTCCCCATCGCTTTCGAGGAAAACGACGACGGCATCCTGCTCCGCATCGAACAATGGGATGCTCTGCGGACGATTCATTTGGACTCGAACACCGGGGCGGACAACCCGCCCGGCTCCCACATGGGACATTCCGTCGGTCGTTGGGAAGACCAAACCCTGGTGGTGGAAACAACCGCCATGAGCTGGCCCTACGTCGACGAATTCGGTACACCCAAGAGTGACGGCTACACATTGGTGGAACGCTTTGCTTTCAGCGAAGACGGTCGCGGAATGACATGGGAGGCGACTGCCACGGACCCGGCCACCTACAGTGAACCGGCCTACCTGGGCAGGGTCAGCTATTCGTGGGTGCCCGGTGTGGAGATCAAGCCATACAATTGCACGATCCCCCTACCATGATCAAACGCCCAGCTGCTTTCGCTCTCTTCAGTCGCGCTGGCCGTCTCCCGCAAGCGATTGGACGTCACCCACCACCAGATGCGCATTATCCGGGAACTTGAAGACACCGGGGGCGCCATGTGAAAGTCTTCGTCATCAGCCTGCGAAAAGCGGAGGCCAGGCGCACGGAAGCGGCCGAGCAGATGGCCAGGTTCGGCGTGCCGTTTGAGTTCTTTGACGCGGTTGAAGGTGCCGCCGGTCATTCCGACTGGTTTGAGGGTATCGACTATCGGCGCTTTCTGCTGAACACGCTTCGCCACAATCCAAGGCCGGAGGAGATCGGTTGCTACGCGAGTCACCTCTCCCTGTGGAGACGGGCGATTTCACTCGACCGGCCCGTGGTCGTGCTGGAAGACGACTTCCAGCTGGAACCCGGCTTTGCCGACATCATCGGCGACCTGGAGTCGTTGATGGACGAGTTCGGGTTCGTTCGCCTGCAGTCCATGCACGGCCCGCGGGCCCTGTTCAAGCGCCTTCGTCCCGCGCACTGCGAGGTCAGGCGTTCCGGTGGCATGACCATCCACTTCCTGTCCGACCCGCCACTCTACGCGCTCGCCTACGCGGTCAGTCCGGAGGCCGCACGGAAGCTGGTCGATGCCAGCCGGGTGCTGTTTGCGCCCGTCGACAAGTTCCTGCAGCACACCTGGACGCACGGAACGCCCATCTTCTGCATCAGCCCGCCAGTCGTGAGGATGTCGGCTCAGGCCAGACATTCGACCATCGGCGACCGGACCCGCAAGAGCCGGAATCCCTTCCTGAAACTGCGACGATCCATCCACAAGGCAATCGGGGAATTCCAGCGGCTGGGCTTTGACCGCAAGCAGCAGGAGCGAATCTCGAAGTTGTCGGCTTCGAAGATGTCGACTTCCGACGGACGTCAGTTCGCAAAATCGAAGTAGGTGTCCGGGTACGGTTCATCCGCAAGGGTGAAGTGCCACCACTCCCGATCATAGTGGTTGAAACCGTTCGTGGTCATGGCCTCGTGCAACAACGCCCGATTGGCACGCTGCTGCGCCGAAACGGCGTTGCTTTCCGGCCAGGATACCGGACCAAAGAAATCGTAGCCCGAGCCCATGTCCAGTTCCCGGACTGCTCCCGACCCGTCCTGGAATACGATGGTCAGGTCCACGGTGCTGCCCCGGGAATGGCCGGACCGGGCGGCGATATAGCCTTCCTTGAAGAGATCCTGCTTGGCGACATCGGGATAGAACTCGGACTTGGTTGCCTGATCGTCAAGATCCTCGCCCCAGCGCACGAAATGGTCCACCGCCCGCTGCGGGCGATAGGCGTCGAAAACCTTCAACGCGAGCCCAAACGGCCTTAACGACTCCTGGACCCCTGCCAGGGCGGCAGCAGCCGGTTCGGAGAGGACCGCATGACCGTGCCGGTACCCGTCAATGGGCCGGCCAACGAAATTGTCGCCAGTGTGGTACCTGAGATCGATGACGATTCCCGGAACCACGTCATCGATATACACGAAACCTTCGGGCAAGGCGGGCCGATCCTGACCGTGGCTGCCGGTCGCGCCGATCACGGCCAAAAGCGCAACGGACACCGCGTTGAAAATCGTTTTCATGACGTGTTTCATCAAACCGGGACATGCCTTGGCCGGTCCAGCCCCCGCGATTCCTCACATTCCGAGAGATCCTTGCCCAACAGGGGTTGACCCGATAACCCTACTGTACTAGAGTACTAGTACACACACGCGAATTCCATTCTCCAGGGGACCACCGAAATGCTCCAAGCCAGTCAAGTCAACTTCGGATACGGTCGCGATTCACTGTTTCGCGATACTAATCTGAATCTTGCATCCGGCCAAATCCATGGCCTCCTGGGTCTGAACGGCGCCGGCAAGTCGACACTGCTGAAGTTGATGACCGGTCTGCTGTTTCCGGTATCGGGCCGTATCACGGCGTGGGGCTACGATCCGGCCGGCCGTGACCCGGGATTCCTGTCCAGGGTGTTCATGCTGCCCGAAGAACTCCACGTCCCGGGAGTCACCGGCAAGCAATACGTCGCCGTCCGGTCCCCCTTCTATCCGCGATTCGACCCGTCCCTGATGCGGCGCCATCTCGACGAGTTCGGGATTCCGGACGACAGGAAGCTGACGGCGCTTTCGCACGGACAGAAAAAGAAGTTTCTGCTGTCGTTCGGACTGGCGTGCAATGCTTCCCTGGTACTCCTCGACGAGCCGACCAATGGGCTGGATATCCCCTCCAAGGGACTGTTCCGGCGTGTGGTGGCCGAGGCGCTGAACGATGATCAGGTGATGGTCGTTTCCACCCACCAGGTCCGCGACGTGGAATCGCTGGTGGACCGGATCACGATCCTTCACGAGGGAAGTGTGCTGTTGAACCGCTCCCTCTCCGAACTGAGCGTACATCTGCGTTGTGCCGTCAGCGCCCATCGTCCGGAAGCGGACAATGACCTGGTCTACGCCGAGCGAACGGTGGGCGGCTACGCCAGCGTCTGGAAGGACCGCGGCGGCGGCGACGACGGAGGTCTGGACCTGGAACTGCTGTTCAAGGCGGCCATCGAAAATCCCGCCACGCTCACCGCCTTGCCCGCCACGGAGGAACGGCAATGAACGAGCACTTTTCGATCCAGCGCCTGGCCTGGCTGCTGCGCGCCGACCTGGTGGGCAGCTACCGACCGATTCTGACGATTTCCGCCGTGCTGACCGGCATCATCCTGATTGCGTCGCTCTTGTCCGCCGACCTGCCGGACGCGGCGCAGGCGCACTTCACATCCTGGTACGGCGTGATGCTCTTCATCTGGGGCATCGTCGCCACCAGCCGCGCCTTTCCCGAACTTCACGACAAGGATCGAAACCAGACCTACCTGCTGCTGCCCGCCTCCGCGGCCGAAAAGACCGTCGCGCGCCTGCTGGCGGTAACGCTGGGCCTCGGCGTGTACCTGCTCATGCTGACGACCGCGGTTTCGCTGCTGGCGGCGGCGGTGCACAGCGTGCTACCGGGTCCGGGTCACGGCCTGTTCAATCCGCTGGACCCTCAAACCTGGCCGCTGATCGCCAGCTACCTGTTCCTGCAATCCTTCTTCTTTCTGGGGGCGGCCTGGTTCCGGCGGAGGCACTTCATCAAGACCACCCTGGCGATGATGGCGGCCGGCATCGGATTGGGGATCTTCGCGTATCTGATACTGCGGATCGTCTTCGCGCCCGTGGGCCTGGCGGACATGGAGGGATTTGTAATCAGAGCGCTGGGATCCTACCAGGACCTGCTGCGGGTGCTCGAGTGGATCGGAACGATGGTTGCTTTCGGTCTGCCCGTCGCGTTGTGGTCCATTGCCTGGCTCAGGGTCCGGGAAACGCAAGTCAGCGATGGAATTTAACGAACCCAGAAGCATCTACCTCCAGATCGCGGATCAGATCCGCGACCGCATCCTGCAGGGCGAATGGCGGGACGGTGAGCGGATTCCCTCCATACGCGAGTTGGCGGTCGAGCTGGGTGTGAATCCGAACACGGTGACCAGAAGCTATCAGGCGCTGCTGGATTGGGGCGTGGTGGTCAATCGGAGGGGGCGCGGCTACTTCGTCAGTGATCGGGCCGCCCACCGCGCGCTCGCGACCATGCGCGAGGAATTCAAGCGCGACGAACTTCCCAGGTTCGTCCGCACCATGCAAGTGCTGGGAATCGGCATCGAAGACGTGGCCGCTTGCCTGGCGCGTCAGGACAGAGAGGAAGAGCCATGAAACCAAGCAAGATCGCACTGCTGACGCTGGGCGGAGTCATCCTGGTGGCCATCGTCGTGACCGCCGTGGTGGCGCGGGTCACGCTGGGCGGAGGCGGAGCGGCGCGCGTGCAGGCCGCTGCCGACCCCGGCGAATTGACGACGGTGCGCCATGATTTCGACCGGTTCAACTCCATCGACATCATGGGCAACTGGACCGTGACCGTCACGCAAGGCGACGACTGGAGAGTCGATCTGTCGTCCGCCGGGAATGGTGCCGCCGCCGACGCGTCGGTGCGCGGCGAACGACTCAGATTGAGAGGCGCTCGGTCGGAATCCTTCCTTGGTCGATCCGATGCCGAGTACATGGCGGAAATCGTCATGCCGGAACTGGCGGAGCTGGCCACGGCCGGCAGCATCCGCGTGACGTTCACGGGCTTTGAAGGCCAACGCCTGTCCATTGATGCGGCCGGCGCAACCGAACTGACCGGCCGGGACGGCCGTTACGGCGAACTCGACCTGTCCATGGCCGGCGCCGGCAACGCCCGGCTCGATGGAGTCGTCTTCACGAACGCGGACGTCGACCTGGCCGGCGCCTCCAATCTGGAACTGACCATGGACGGTGGCGAGCTGACGGGCGGTCTGGCCGGTGCCGGCAGAATCCGGTACTACGGAACCGTATCGAGCGAATCGGTCGATATCGCCGGATTCGGCTCGGTCGAACACGCCGATTGATCGAAGGTTTGCCGGGCCGCGGAGTGGCGACCGAACAACACTACTCCCGAATCATCGTCAGCTGCGCTCGCAGTTCGGCGAGTATCGCGTCGACGTTGCCGTTGCCGCCGTTGAGCAGCAGATTGTCCTCTTCCATGGGATCCGCTTGAAGGTCGTACAGTTCTTCCGGTCGCGGCAGTTGCCGCATCAGCTTGTATTCGTCATTACGGATCGCCCATTCGTCCCGGTTCGTTCCTTCGACGACGACTTCGGAGTAGGCGTAGGACCTCGGTCCCGATCCAGCTGTGGACAGCAGGTTCGCGAAACTCAGGCTGTCGAAGTACTCCATCGTGCCCGCGCCCGCGAGATTGGCGATCGTGGCGAACAGGTCCACACTGGAGACCAGTGCATCCTCACGCTCCCCCCGGCGGGCGACGCCCCGGCCCGAGATGATCATCGGCACCGCGATACCGCCCTGATAGACAGAGCCCTTTCCACGACTCCGTGACTGACCCTGGTACACGCGCCGAGGCGTGCCGTTGTCTCCCATGTAGATGATCACCGTATTGGCCCTGGTGTCGGCCGTGAAGGAGTCCAGCAACCGGCCGATCTCGTGATCCATGGTCTCGATTGCCGCCAGGTAGTATGGCAAGGGGTCCCGATCGATGGCCAGCTGATCGGGCGACAGTGAATCCCTGTCGTGCAGGTCGAGCGGTGGCAGATGAAACGGCGTATGCGGCGCGTTGAATGCCAGCCAGGCGAACCAGGGCTCCTCGCGGCCAGCAATCCACTCCATGGCGAGGTCCACAAACCGGGTGGTGGTGTAGATGTCGCTTGGAGATTCTCGACCGTCCTGCACCAAAGTCCAATCGAAGTAGTCCGCAACGCCGCCGCCACGGAACCCTGCAAAGTGGTCGACACCCATCAGGTTGGGATTGTCGATACCGCCGTTCTCAGGCCCCGATAGGTGCCACTTGCCGAACACGGCCTGCATGTAGGTATTGGGCACATTGGTGTCAATAAACGAATGCAGGGACGTTTCCATGAGTGAAATGGGATCCTGGGGCGACAATACCCCGGTGCGGATTCCGTAGCGGCCTGTGAGTATGGTCGCCCGGGTCGGCGAACACAGCGGCGACGCCCAGAAATTGTCGAAGACCAACCCGTTAGCCGCCATTTCATCCAGCGTGGGCGTCACTGGCAATTCAGTACCCGCCCCATAGCCGGATGAGGCGTCCAGACCCAGATCGTCGGAGATGATCAGCAGGATATTGGGATGGTCATTCAGGACGGGACCCGTGACGGGACCCGTTCCGGTGCCGCCGCCGGGGCCTGATCCGCTGCCCCCGCCTCCCCCGCCGCAGCCGGCGAGCGCCGCCCCAGCAAGCAGGTGAAGAAGCGCTATTCTCATGGTTCGCGGATTACCTGCGATTTGCCGGCCTTGCGGTTTCACGATGACCTCCTGCCATACGGCCCGACCCGTGGGAAAGCCCACCCAAGGCCTGCGCGTCAAGGTTGCCTGTAGACCACCCCGCCCTTCATCACGAATTGGACGTTTTCAAGGATGCTGATGTCTTCGTATGGATTTCCGGAAACTGCAACAAGATCCGCCTGAAGTCCTCCGGCAATCCGGCCCACCTGGTCCCCGACCCCCAGCAGCTCCGCCGCGATGACGGTTGCGGACCGGACCGCCTCGGCGGGCGACATTCCGAATTGCACCATGCGGGAAAACTGCCTGGCATTGTCCCCGTGCGGATACACGGCGCTGTCCGTGCCGAACACCAGTTCGACACCCGCGGCGTGGGCCTTCGTGAAACTCTCCCGCTGAATCTGCCCGACTTCGCGCTCCTTTTCCAGCGACTCGGGCAGCATGCCATTGGCTTCGCCCTCCGAGAGAATGTGCTCGGTGACGTAGATGTCCATCACCAGGGTCGTGCCGCGTTCCTTCGCCAGCGCGATGACTTCGTCGGTAAGGAAACTCGCGTGCTCGATCGAATCGGCTCCGGCCAGGATGGCGTTACGGATGCCCGCTGTGCCATGCGCATGAACCGCAACCTTTCGGCCATGCATGTGCGCCTCGTCTACCAGCGCCTCCAACTCCTCCAACGTGTACTGAACCGCGTCGAGCCGGGTCCCGGCCGACAGGACACCTCCGGTGGAGCACGTCTTTATCAGGTCCACGCCGAACTTCACGTTCTGACGAACCATCTGGCGAATTTCCCAGGGACCGTCCGCGACTCCGATCTCCGTGGCGCGATACTCGTACGGCAACAGATTGTTGTCACTGCAGTGCCCGCCGGTTATCCTGATCGGCGGGCCGGACACCAACATTCTCGGTCCGGCCACCTCTCCGGCGGCGACCGCGTCGCGAAGTGCAACGTCCGCATATCCCGGCGCGCCAACGTCGCGTACCGTCGTGAATCCCGCCTGCAGGATGGTGGCCGCGTTCCTGACCCCGTTGATGGTCGCTTCGGGAAGCGACACGACCAATGAACCGAGCCCCTGATCGTCCGGGTCGGAGAGCAAATGAGTATGGGCGTCGATGAGGCCTGGAAGAACCGTGTAGTCCGATAGGTCAATGAAGCCGGCGCCCGATGGAATCGACGCGTTGCTCGCGGCAGCAGAGCCTGAAGGAGTGACGGAGGCAATCACGCCATCCTCGATGGCGATTGTCCGGTCCTCGATAATGATCCCGGCCTCGACGTCGACTATCGCGCCTGCGCGAATGTAGATATCCGGATCCGCATGACCGGCATGGCCAAGCAGCATTCCAATCACGAAAAAGCCGGAGTGACGCAGCGAACACGGCATTGGACCGAACCCGAATAATGAACACCCATGTTCATTTTGGACTGCCGACCGCGGCTGTGACAATATCCGCAACAATGCGATTCTCATCCCATCGGCCCACGTTTGGGGCATCACGCCGTCTTCTCGTGCTGACAAGACATTCTGCTCATCATGCCGTGATTATTTCCAGTCCGGCCATGTACGGACGCAATACCTCCGGAACGACAACGGAGCCGTCCGCTAGCTGAAAATTCTCCATCACGGCGATCAGGGCGCGTCCGGCGGCGACCCCCGAGCCGTTGAGCGTATGCACGAGTTGCGGTTTGCCGGTGTCCGGGTCGCGCCAGCGCGCGCGCATGCGCCGCGCCTGAAAATCCTCGCAATTGCTGCAGGAGGAGATTTCGCGATATCGGCCCTGGCCCGGCAGCCAGACCTCCAGGTCGTACGTCTTGGCCGCGCTGAAGCCGGTGTCGCCCGCGCAGAGGACCACCTTTCGGTAGGGCAGCCCCAGGCGCCGCAACACGGCTTCCGCATGGCCCGTCAGCTCCTCCAGCGCCCGGAAGGAGTCCGCGGGCGTCGCGATGTGCACGAGTTCCACCTTCTCGAACTGGTGCTGGCGGATCATTCCGCGCACATCCTGGCCATATGAACCGGCCTCGGAGCGGAAACAGGGGGTGTGGGCCGTCAGGCGCATGGGCAGTTGCCCCGGCGTCAGAATCTCGTCGCGCACCAGATTGGTCAAGGGAACCTCCGCGGTGGGGACGAGGCGCAATCCCCTGTCGCCTTCCACGGAGAAGAGGTCTTCACCGAATTTCGGCAGTTGCCCCGTGCCGAACAACGTCTCGTCCTTGACCAGGTACGGCACGTAGCATTCGACGTAGCCATGCTCGCGAACATGAACGTCCAGCATGAACTGGATCAACGCCCTGTGCAGTCGGGCCAGATCGCCCCGAAGCACGGCAAATCGGCTCCCGGACAGCTTGGCGGCACCCTCGAAGTCCAGCAGCCCCAGCCCTTCGCCCAGCGCGACGTGGTCCTGTGGCTCGAATTCGAATGTCGGCGGTTCTCCCCACTCCAGAATCAGCTCGTTGGAGGCTTCGTCAGCCCCGTCCGGCACCGACTCGTGCAGCAGATTGGGCAATTCCGCGACGTATCCTTCCAGCTCCCCCCGCAATGCCTGAAGCCTGGCATCTACCGCCGCCAACTCGTCCCCGAGCTCGCGGACCCTCAACCTGAGCGGCTCGATGTCCTCTCCGGATGCCTTGGCCTTCCCGATCGCGCGGGAACGCTTGTTGCGCTCGTGCCGCAGGGATTCCACGCGAACCTGCAGGGCCTTGCGATCGTCTTCGAGGCGATGGTAACGGGCGCGGTCGAACACGAATCCGCGCCGGGCCAGATTGTTCGCCACGGCATCGAGTTCGGTGCGCAGTGTCCTGGGGTCTAACATGCTTCGTTGGGTCCGGTTGGGTCCGGTCGGGTCCGGGCGGCAACCGTGCATCCAGTCACCGCGGATTGTCAACCGCGTCGCCGGGTGCATCCCCGAGTGTTCCGCCCCCGCCATGATCGGCCGGCCGCATGGGTGCGATCGCCTCGCCGATGACATCCGTACCCGTGGGCGGCTCGAACCGGAAGAAATCGTCCTCGATATCCAGGTTCACCATCACGTCGCGAAAGGTGATTGACGTCACCTGGCCAAGCGCATCGCGCAACACGAGCCCGGCGAGCCTGCCGGCGTCCAGCCCCACGTCGATGGAGCGAAAATCCACGCCCCGCTCCTTCGGCGTGAGTGAAATCCAGGCGATGGTGCCGTCCCGGGCAGTCCCCACAATCTCGAATCCGTCGCGCACCGCTCCGTCACCGCTGAGCAGCATGGCCGGAGAGGAGGCGATCGCTCCCGCCAGTGGAGCGACCGTCACCTGCGCAAGCTCCACGTCATGGATCCACAGGTTCGCCGAGTCCGCCACCACCTGTTGCTCGAACGGCTCCGCATAGTTCCACCGGAATCGGTTCGGTCGTTTGAGAGAGAACGTGCCGCTGGCCGATTCGATCAGGTTTCCCTCCCCGTCCAGCAACTCCTGGTGGAAGTCCGCCCGCAGGGTGCGCGTCCCGGCGAGAAAGCGGTCCAGCGAATCCGCGTCCTGCGCCGAGGCAGGGCCCATCGCCCCAAGAGCGACCTGCCATGTCGCCAGCGCGACCCACTTTACCCACTTCACGGCACGCCCCGCTGGATCAGTCGCCGACCGGCGGAGGCGCCAGCACCTCTCGGGTGCCGTTGGGCTGCAGGGATCCGACGATGCCGACCTCCTCCATGGTCTCGACAATTCGCGCGGCGCGGTTGTACCCGATCTTGAGCCGACGCTGGACACTGGAAATGGACGCCTTGCGGGACTCGGTGACGATCCGCACCGCCTCGTCGTAGAGCGGGTCCTCCTCGCCGTCCAGCCCGCCCCGCTGCTCGGGGTCGATGCCCGGGATCGATTCCGGCGGTCCGGTGAGCACATCTTCGGCGAATGTGGGCGGACCCGAAGCGCGCAGGTTGCTGACCACGGCGTGGACCTCGTGGTCGTCCACAAAGGCACCGTGGACGCGCGTCGGCATGGACGTGCCCGGCGGCAGGAACAGCATGTCGCCGTGCCCCAGCAGGTGTTCGGCGCCGATCTGGTCGAGGATGGTGCGCGAATCCACCTTGGCCGAAACCTGGAACGCGATGCGGCTGGGAATATTGGCCTTGATGAGGCCCGTGATCACGTCCACCGACGGACGCTGCGTGGCGATGATCATGTGGATGCCGGAAGCGCGCGCTTTCTGCGCCAGCCTGGCGATAAGCTCCTCGACCTTCTTGCCCACCAGCATCATCATGTCGGCCAGTTCGTCGATGACGACCACCACGTAGGGCAATGGCTCGAGGTGCGGAATCTCCTCCTCGTCCGCACCGGTTTCAAGGGTGGGATCGGGAATCGGCCGTCCTCCGGCAATCGCCGCGCCCACCTTGCGATTGAAGCTCGAAATATGGCGCACCTTCATTTCCGCCATCAGCCGGTAGCGCCGCTCCATCTCGGCGACGCACCAGCGCAAGGCGTTCGCGGCCTCGTTCATGTCGGTCACCACCGGTGCCAGCAGGTGGGGAATACCTTCGTACACCGACAGTTCCAGCATCTTCGGATCGATCAGGATCAACCGTACTTGCTCGGGCCGCGACTTGTAGAGCAGGCTCAGCACCATGGCGTTCAGCGCAACGGACTTTCCCGAGCCGGTGGTGCCGGCGATCAGCAGGTGGGGCATCTTGCCCAGGTCGGTCACCATGGGCTGACCGCCGATATCCTTGCCCAGCGCAAGCGTCAGCGGCGACTTCAACTTTTCGTAAACCTTGGACTTGATGATCTCGCCCAGCGTGACCAGCTCCCGCGTTTCGTTGGGGATTTCCAGGCCCACGTACGGCTTACCGGGAATCACCTCGACGACTCGCACGCTGACCGTGGAAAGCGAGCGCGCCAGATCCTTGGCCAGGTTGCTGATCTGGCTGACCTTCACGCCCGGCGCCGGTTTCAGTTCGAAACGCGTCACCACCGGACCGGGGTGCACGGAGACGACTTCGACTTCGATTCCAAAGTCGCCCAGCTTGTATTCCACCTGGCGCGACATGGTCTTCAGCGCCTCGTCCGAGTAGCCCCCCTCCCGCTCCGGCGCATCGTCCAGCAGCGACAAGGGCGGCGGTTCTCCCGTCGAATCGGGCTCGAACAACCGCACCTGCTTCTCACGCTCCGCCCGCTCACCGGCCGGCGCCGCTTCGAATGTCGGCTCGATCCGCGGCTCGACCCGGTTTTGTGTGGCACGGGTCTTCCTTCTGACCACACGGCGGCGCTGCCTCTTGACGCTGCGGCCCTTGCTGCGGTCCTTCATTCTCCGCACCAGGGCGGGGCCTTCGTTCACGAGCCGCAACACGAAGGCGCCGATGGAATCCATCACCGCCAACCACGAGACTCCGGTGGCCAGGGATATGGATACGATCCACAACACCAGCAGCAACACGGTGGCGCCGAGGTGCCCCAGGGCCGACTCCAGTCCCGACCCGACAAGCTGACCCAGGATGCCGCCCGCCGTCTCGCGAATGTCTGGCGCGACGACATGCAGCGTCGCCAGTCCGCAACTGGTGGTCAACAGCAGGACGACTCCTCCAGTGCGCCACCACAGGACGAACCGCGGAGGGGGCTGGCTGCGCTTCCCGTAGCGGTAGGCCGACCACCCGGCCAATACGACCAGAGCGGGAAAGAGGTAGGCGGGACGGCCGAAGAGCAGGTAGGCCACGTCGGCAAACATCGCGCCGGCCGGGCCGATGCGGTTGCCGATCACCCGGGATTCGCCGGCCACGCTGAATGCCGGGTCGTTCGGGTCGTGCGTGACAAGCGCCAGGAACACGATGATTGCGAGTCCGGCAAGGATCAATAGCGCGGATTCCCTCAACCCGCGAATTCGCGGTTCCATCGCGGATGACGCGACACCACTTGCTTTGGCTCTGCTCAAATCCTGTCCGAAACTAACAGCCCCGAAGCCGCGGATCGGGTTTGCTGCGCCAGGGGATTGCCCCGGCTACGCGGTGCGGGCGAGTATACAGCCTAGGCGGCCCATGAGACCACGATGAGCGGGACATGTCGTTGGAAGTAAGGCAGCATGACAGCATAGGGGACATCGACCCGGTGGCGTGGAACCGGCTCGCGTCGGACACTCCGTTCCTGCGCCATGAGTTCCTGAGCGCTCTGGAAGACGCCGGTTGCGTCGGCGGCAAGACGCCCTGGCATCCGGCGTATCTCACCGTGTGGGACGACACCAAACGACTGGTGGGCGCCCTGCCCCTGTACGTCAAATACGACTCCCGCGGAGAATTCGTGTTCGACTGGAGCTGGGCCGCCGCCTACGAACGAGCCGAAATGGCCTATTACCCGAAACTTGTTTCGGCGGTTCCCTTCACGCCGGTCACCGGCCGGCGCCTGCTCGTGGACGATGCGTCGAAGTTCGGTCCCGTCGCCGACGAACTCGTGACCGCGGCCCGTACGTTGGGATCCGGCATCCGGGCCTCGTCGTTTCATGTGCTGTTTCCCACAGACCATGAACGACGCTACCTTGAGGATGACGGAATGATGACGCGCAAGAGCTGCCAATTCCATTGGCACAACGACGGCTACGCATCGTTCGACGACTTTCTGGGCCGCCTCACGTCTGTGAAACGAAAGAAGGTTCGCCGGGAGCGCCGGCGCATCGCCGAAGCCAGCGTCACGTTCGAGCACCTGAGGGGCGACGAGCCCGGTGCCGAGGACTGGGACGCGGTTTTTGAATACTACTCGCACACGTTTCTGCGCCGCGGCCGGGCTCCCTATCTCAACCGCGAATTCTTCGACGAGATCGCGCGCACCATGCCGAAGAACCTGGTCATCATTCTGGCGCGGTTCGACGGCCGGCCCATCGCCACGGCGATCTGCTTTAGAGGCGACCGCACGCTGTACGGCCGCTACTGGGGAAGCCTGGCCGACTTTCACAGCATGCACTTCGAAGCCTGCTACTATCAGGGGATCGAGTATTGCATCCGGGAAGGGCTGGCCCGGTTCGAACCGGGCACCCAGGGCGAACACAAACTGAGCCGGGGCTTCACGCCCACGGCCACCTGGTCCAGCCACTGGATCGCCAATCCCGGGTTCTCGCGGGCGATCAAGCGTTTTCTCGATCAGGAGCACGAGCATGTCGAAGCCTACATGCGCGAACTGGCGGGCCACACCCCCTATCGGAAGGATCGGCCCGAGCCCGGGCCCGTGAGCACCACCGCGGCGCTGCGCCGATGCTCGCCGTGAGCGAACGCGACCGCGTTGCGGAAGTGCCGCGGAGGGAGTCCACCGGCAACCGCGCCTGCCGTGAGTGAAATTTTCTGGCTGCCGGCCGGCGGGGACCCGACGGCGTTTCCGCCCGCCGAGGTTGCCCTGCCAGAACCCGACGGGTTGCTGGCCGCCGGCGGCGACCTGCGTCCGGATCGGCTCCTGGCAGCCTACCCAAGGGGCATTTTTCCATGGTACGACGAAGGCCAGCCGATACTATGGTGGTCGCCGGACCCGCGCGCCGTGCTTTGGCCGGACGAACTGCACATCCCGCGCCGACTGGCGCGGACACTTCGCGGGATGGAACTTCGCTTCAGCGCGGACAGCGCCTTCGACGCCGTGATCCAGGGCTGCGCGGCGCCACGCCCGAAATCGTCGGGGACATGGATCACACCGGACATGATCGACGCGTACCGGCGCCTGCACGACCTGGGCTGGGCGCACTCCTTCGAGGGCTGGCTGGACGGCGACCTGGTGGCGGGCCTGTACGGAGTGGCCATCGGCCGCGTTTTTTTCGCCGAGTCCATGTTCAACCGCCACGACAACGCCTCCAAGGCCGTCCTGATTGATGCGGTCGGCTTCCTCAGGGCCCGTTCGTTCGAACTGGTCGACTGCCAGGTCTGGTCGGAGCACTTGCACACCCTGGGCGCGTCGAAATTGCCCAGAATCGAGTTCCTTGAGCACCTGCGGCGACTGTGCGTTCCCGCAGGGAAGCCGGGCAATTGGTGCCAGGACCATCGCAGGCATTCGGGCCGGAGGGTATCAATCGATCCCTTGTAGTGTCCGTCGTGCGACGTGGAGCCGGCACCAAGGAAGAATACCCGGTCGCATGACCGCAGTCCGCGAATCACATTGCGGGCGCGTTCCCGTGTGTGCAACAATCGTGCGTCGCGAAAGTTGCAGCCGCCGAGACATGCCGAAAGAAGAAGCCATTCAGATGGAGGGACTGGTCACCGAGACCCTGCCCAACACCACGTTTCGGGTCGAGTTGCAGAATGGCCACATCGTGACCGCGCACATCTCCGGGAAAATGCGCAAGAACTACATCCGCATTCTCAAGGGAGATGCCGTGACGGTCGAGCTCACGCCCTACGACCTCAGCAAGGGACGCATCGTCTACCGGTCCCGCTGAGCGAGGGAGCGTCGTCATGACGTCCGATTCGAAACCCATGAGCAACGGCGCGGGAGGTATCCTCGGCTGGATCGAGCGCGGCGGCAATCGGCTGCCCGATCCGGTGATCATCTTCCTGTACTGCATCCTCGCGGTCATCGCAGTCAGCGTGATCGCCGCCGCCACCGGAACCTACGCCCTGCATCCGACGCAGGTCGACGCAGCGGGCAACGCGCTGATCATCCGGGCCGAAAGCCTGCTGTCGGCCGACAACATCCGCCGGTTGCTGGTGGACATGCCGACGACCTTCACCAGCTTCCACCCGCTGGGCTACGTCCTGGTCGTCATGCTGGGTGCCGGTGTCGCCGAGCGCTCGGGCCTGCTTGGCACGGCCATGAGCGCGGCAGTGAGCAACGTGCCGAGACTCCTGTTGACGCCGGCCGTCGCGCTGGTCGGCATGCTCGGGAATCTGGCGGCGGACGCCGCCTACGTCGTGCTGATTCCGCTTGCGGGCGTGATCTTTCACGCCGCGGGACGCCATCCCGTGGCCGGCATCGCCGCGGCGTTCGCCGGCGTCTCGGGCGGTTTTTCCGCCAACCTGCTGCCGGGCCAGCTCGACGCGCTGCTGTTCGGCATCACCGAGGCCGCCGCCGAAACCATCCTGCCCACCTGGGACGCCAATATCGCGGGCAATGCCTGGTTCATCATCGCCATGACGCTGCTGTTCCTGCCGATCATCTGGTACATCACCGATCGCGTCATCGAACCGCGCATGGGTCCGTACGGCGCCGGCGCTGCGCAGGCGGACATTGCCATCGGCGGCGGCGAAGAACAACACGCTGGCGCCGAGGGCATCGAGGATGCCGACAGCCTTCCGGACGAAATCGACACTACGGACACCGGCATCAATCACTCGGAACGTCGCGGGCTGGTACGGGCGGGTTGGGCGGTGCTCGGCGTGGTGGCGCTGTGGGTATTTCTGTGCGTCGGCCCGGGCACGCCGCTGATCGACGAATCCGCCCCGCCCGAGGCGCGTCTGAACCCCCTGTTCCAGTCGCTGGTGGCGGGATTCTGCGTGATTTTCCTGGCGGCGGGATGGGCGTATGGATCCGCCGCCGGCACCGTTAAGAACCACCGCGACCTGGTCGCCATGATGCAGGGCGCCATGGCGGACATGGCCTACTACCTCGTGCTGTCGTTCGCGGCGGCGCACTTCGTGGCGATGTTCAACTGGTCGAACCTGGGCCTGATCTTCGCGATCCACGGCGCCGCCGTGCTGGAAAGCTCCAACATGCCCGACACGCTGCTCATGGCCGCCATCATCTTCTTCGGCGCTGTGCTCAACCTCTTCATCGGCTCGGCCAGCGCGAAGTGGGCGCTTCTGGCGCCGGTGCTGGTTCCAATGCTGATGCTGGTCGGCCTCTCTCCCGAGATGACCACCGCGGCCTACCGAGTCGGCGACAGCGCCACCAACATCATCACGCCGCTGATGCCGTACTTGCCGCTGGTGTTGGTGTTCGCCCAGCGCTGGCAGAAGGATTTCGGTCTCGGAAGCCTGGTGGCGACGATGCTGCCCTACTCCATGTTCCTGCTGCTTGCGGGACTGGTTCTGACGATTGTCTGGGTATTCGTCGGGCTGCCGCTGGGCCCCGCAGCTCCGGTCTCGTTCTCCATGCCCTGAGCGGTTTCGGTACCGCCCGCTCAGGCTTCGGGCATGTGTTCCAGTTCCCGCAACGCGGGCTCGGGGATGAGAACCAGGCTGTCACCGTCGCTCCCGACATCCACGCGCACGTGGCCGCCCTCCCGCAGACTGCCGAACAGCAGTTCCTCGGCCAGGGGACGCTTGATGTGCTCCTGGATCACCCGCGCCATGGGCCGCGCGCCCATCTGGCGGTCGTAGCCCTCGCGGGCGATCCACGTCCGGGCGGCCGGCTCCAGCTCGATGGTGACCTCGTTCTTGTCCAACTGCGCCTCGAGTTCGACGATAAGCTTGTCCACGACCCGTGCGATGGAGTCCTCGTCCAGCGCATCGAACTTGATGATGGCGTCCAGTCGATTGCGGAATTCCGGCGAGAACATCCGCTTGATCACTTCCATGGCGTCGCTGGAGTGGTCCTGGACCGTGAAGCCGACCGAAGCCCGGCTGGCTTCCTGGGCGCCCGCGTTGGTGGTCATCACGATGATGACGTTGTGGAAGTCGGCCTTCCGTCCGTTGTTGTCGGTGAGAACGCCGTGGTCCATCACCTGCAACAACAGGTTGAAGACTTCGGGATGGGCCTTCTCGATTTCATCCAGCAACAGCACGCAGTGGGGGTTCCTGGTGATGGCTTCGGTCATTAGTCCGCCCTGGTCGAACCCGACGTAGCCGGGCGGCGCGCCGATCAGGCGTGAAACCGTGTGCCGCTCCATGTACTCGGACATGTCGAAGCGGACCAGCTCCACACCCATGGTCAGTGCCAACTGTCGGGTCACCTCGGTCTTTCCCACGCCGGTGGGGCCGTAAAACAGGAATGAACCCACCGGCCGCATCTCGTCGCCGAGGCCGGAACGCGACATCTTGATGGCCGATCCCAGCGCACCGATCGCCGCGTCCTGGCCGAAGATCACCAGCTTGAGGTCGCGCTCCAGGTGGCTGAGGACATCGCGGTCCGACGCGGATACGCTCTTCGGCGGGATCCGGGCCATCTTGGCGACGATCTGCTGTATCCGTTCGACGTCGACCAACTTGTCCCGCTCGGCTTCCGGCATGAGCCGAATGCTGGCGCCGGCCTCGTCGATCACGTCGATGGCCTTGTCCGGAAGGTGGCGATCGTTGATGTGGCGGCTGGACAACTCCGCCGCCGCCTGCAACGCCTCATCCACGTATTCCACGTCATGATGTTCTTCGAACCGGCGACGCAGGCCCTGAAGGATCTCCACGGTCTCCTGTATCGATGGTTCGACAATGTCGATTTTCTGGAAGCGGCGCGCCAGGGCGCGGTCCTTCTCGAAGACGCCGCGAAATTCGCTGTAGGTGGTTGAGCCGATGCAGCGCAGATCGCCGTTGGCCAATACCGGCTTGATCAGGTTGGATGCGTCCATGACGCCGCCCGAAGCGGCCCCGGCGCCTATCACGGTATGGATTTCGTCGATGAAGAGGATCGCTCCGGGAATCTCCTTGAGTTCCGCCACCACGCCCTTGAGGCGCTTTTCGAAATCGCCGCGATACTTGGTGCCGGCGATGAGCGAACCCATGTCCAGCGCGTAGATCGTGGACTCGGCCAGCACTTCCGGCACCCGTTCCTCGACGATCAGGCGCGCCAGTCCCTCCGCCATGGCCGTCTTGCCGACCCCGGCCTCGCCGACATACAGCGGGTTGTTCTTGCGCCGCCTGCAGAGAATCTGGATCGTGCGCTCGATTTCAGCCTCCCGGCCGATCAACGGGTCGATGCCGTCGTCGCGCGCCAGCTGGTTGAGGTTGGTCGTGAACTGCTCGAGCGGGCTGGCCTGCGAACCGCCATCCCGGGCATCGTCCCCCGACTCCGGCCGCTTGTCTCCCGGAGCGCCGTCGGGGACCCGTGGCACTCCGTGGGAGATGTGCCGCACCACGTCGTACCGGGTGATTTCCTGGGACTCGAGCAGGTAGACCGCCTGGGACTGCCGCTCGGCGAAGACCGCTACCAGCACGTTGGCCGGGGTCACCTCCTTCTTGCCGCTGGACTGCACATGGGATACGGCCCGGTGCAGAGCCCGCTGGAACCCCAGCGTCGGCTGCGAATCGGTGGATTCGCCGTCCCCATCACGCAGCCGCGGGGTCGACTCGTCGATGCATTCGGACAATTCGCGCCTCAACCGGTCCAGATCGCCGCCGCACGCCCGCAGGATGGCCGCGACCTCCGGTGAATCCAGCAGCGCCAGCAAAAGGTGTTCGACGGTGATGAACTCGTGCTGATCGTCACGAGCGCCACGGAACGCCTCGTTCAAGCAGAATTCAAGTTCGCTGGAAAGCATCAGTCCTCTTCAAGCGTGCAGAGCAGCGGATGCTGGTTGCGCTGCGCCAGTGCCGTCACCTGAGCCACCTTGGTCTCCGCAATCTCGTAAGTGTACACCCCGCAGACGCCCTTGCCCTCGGTATGCACCTGCAGCATGACCCGGGTGGCGACGGTACGCTCCATGAAAAAGATCTTCTGCAGCACCTGGACGACAAATTCCATGGGCGTGTAATCGTCGTTGAGCAGCACGACGCGATACAGCCGCGGCTTCTTCAGCTTCGGCTTGCTTTCTGCAGTGGCGAGACCCTGGTCGCCCTCGTCCTGGAATCGATCCGGTTGCTGGGACATGGCCATGATGACGCTATGCTACACGAACCGGCATCGGATCGGTCCGTCTGTAGGAGAGGTCGCGCAAGTCGGTTGCGCGGCTGCGGCGGGCCAAGCGTTCTCATAACTTCGCCGCCGCACAAATTCCACTTCGCGACATCCCGATTCAAGTTCCGATCCAAATCCCGGTCCGCAATCCCGATCCGCGGTGTCTCAATGGCGGTGTCTCAATGGCGTTGAGTGGTTCCGCCCTCTCTGTATACTATCTTTCGTCGCGCAATTATATTTTGGAAGGCTCACAATTGCCGCGTTATCAGCTGAATGCAACAGTCAAACTTAACTTGGCGAAGTAGTAGCTACCGGAACCTTGGCGAAAAATCGGAAATTCCTTGCCCCACTGCGGAGTTGCAATGGTGCGGGGAGCTGTGTGCCGGTTGTTGTCTACAGAAGAGAGTAAACGAATGACGAACCCTATACGAAGGGTGGGAGATTTTTGGAATTGGCTGGATACGGAGAAGGGCCGACCAATATTCGCGCTGATAATGGCGTTGATCATCGCAATTGGGGTTATGTTCTTCGCGATTTCAAAAGTTTGGGGACAAGCTTACGGATACTCCGGCTTTTCGGCGTGTTCGAATGATGCTGCAAGCGGTCAGTCGCAAGGGTACGACAGGTATTACAGCAATGAAATGCAAGTAATCGCGCGTGGTGAGCATTCCCATTACCGGCCAAGGCGACCGTCTGATCGCAGATGATTCCTTGCGTCCGGTCGCTCGGCGCCGAATAGACCCGGCGCAGGTCGGCGTTGGATTTGGCGCGGGTGACGAAAAACGCGCCTGCCTCGTGCAGTCTGCACAGCCGCTCGAAGTCGAGATAAGCTCGATCCATCACATAAATCGCGCCAAGGTCCGGGATCAATTCGCGTTCAAGTCAGGGACACCCAATGATTCCTCTAACTTACTGTTATAGAATCAAAAATTCTAAATATACGGCATTTTAACCGGACAGCAGTGATGTTGCATCAATCTTGACTTCGACAGTTTGATCCTCAGATTGTGGATGCTGATTCGACAATCGCATTGATTGTGGAGCCTGTTTTATCGTGGGTTTGGCAAAGGCGTTTTGTTGTGCCTAACACATTTCCGAACCGCACCTTGTTCCTGGATGCTACCCAACCTACTATTATTTGACAGCATCGAGAGCCAGCAGCCCGCAGGGCATATCCATGGACTTCGCGACCCGAAT
The DNA here is from genome assembly GCA_965221035.1 of Candidatus Rariloculaceae bacterium. GTDB lineage: Bacteria > Pseudomonadota > Gammaproteobacteria > Steroidobacterales > Rariloculaceae > UBA6522. Next base: position 197,421 of record OZ244860.1, on the reverse strand, counting down.
ATCTCAATGGCGGCAATTCGCCCCGGAGCAATGGGCGAAGACCGCCAACCGTTACCTGCCCCCCGCCGTCAGCGTGGTTCTCGTCCTCGCCATCGCATGGCAGGCGGCCAAACTGACCTGGGCACTGATTCCGGGCGTGCCGGCGGACTCGCCGGCCCCGGCGCTCAGCCCGATAACCCCCGAGCCGACCGGATCGTCCGCGCAAACCGTGAATATAGACCGAATCATGGACAGCGCCCTGTTCGGTGAAATCTCCGCCGAGGTCGAGGAGTCGACGACAGCCGCGATCAGCGTGCTGGACGCGCCCGACACCACGCTCCAGCTGCAACTCAAGGCCACGGTGTCGGACACCCAGGAAAACCGCCTCGGCGCGGCCATCATTTCCAACGGCACCGAGGAAAGGACGTACACAGTGGCCGACGTCATCGAGGAAGCCGGCGGCGCGCAGCTTCATGCCATCTACAGCGACCGGGTGATCCTCAACCGTTCTGGCAACCTGGAAACGCTCCGCCTGCCCAACGAGTACTCACGAACAAACCCCGGTGCTGTCTACGCTTCGCCGCCCACACCGTTCCCCGCCGCCGCCCCGACGCTCAGGACCGTGGTCAGCGACAACGCCACGCGAATCAACGAGATCGTCCGCGTCGCCGCCCACATCGAACAGGGCCGGATGGTGGGTTTCCGACTCAACCCCGGAGAGCGGCAGGAGCAGTTTTCGGCCTTGGGATTCCAGCCGGGGGACGTGGTGACCGAGATCAACGGCACAGCCATGTCCGACCCCAGCCGGGGGCTTCAGGTCTTCGAGAGTCTCGGTGAAAGTACCGCCGCCAATGTCACGGTGATCCGCAATGGGGTGCCGCAGGTGTTGACCATTGACACTTCGATGATTGGGCAAGTCGGCATGGACCGCTGACGGCATGTGGCCGGGTTGCTGAGCACAAACCCAACTACCTACCCGACCGCACCCAAAAATGTGGTGCTGAAGCCCCCCTTGATCCTGAGAATGGGCCTGTTACCTCCAAGGCATCCGGTAACCCTTTAAGCCGAATGGGTCCTTCCGTCTCATGCACCATGACAGCAGCCACGAGATGAGACGGACCCCAGGATTAGATTCCCGCAATTCAGCCGGATATTTCCGCGATTCGAAACCCGCCGGCAGTGCTACAACCTCCTGTAGTTCCACGACGGGTCGCAGCACGTCGTGGAGCGACGCCAAGCCGTCCGTAGGGAGCACGCGTTCGGCTTCGAGCGCGGGCTCATCCAGAACGGCAGCAATCAGCTCGTCGCTTCCACCGACGTAACTGGCCTCAACATCGATCGCTGTCGCCACGCACCAGCTGCGATCATCAGACCAAACGAGGTTGGCGGAATGGTGCTCGAAGTCGGGGCTAAATGATTGCTCAATGCCGTGGAGCGGGGCACGAAACAGGTGCCAACTACGGCCCGGCGCACTAATCGACGGCGCGGCCCGCTGCGACTCCGACAGGAAACCAAACCCTTCCCAAATACCGAACCAGCAAGACTCGGATTCCGTCGTGAAGTCGGCCAGTACGCGGCACAATGCGCGTGCAAGTTTCGGTTCGAGGAATCCTTCGGGAGGTCCCTCGATCCAGACGTCTCCAGAGCGCACGACACAGCTAATGCCTTGTTCTGGTAGTTCATCGACAACCCAGCCCTTGCCCATCAGCCGGCGATACTGCGTCGGTACGAGTCCGCATGTGGCGTCCATCTCGTCCAGGGCGTACCCGTAGACAACAGGCACCTCGGAAACAGCTACCTCTGACCAGCGCGTCGGATGGCGGCGCACGTGCGGCACTCCAAAGCCCGATGGATCCTCGCCGGAACAGACGCACCGCCGTGCCGGATGGCGCACCACTGCATAGGCCTCAAATCCGTATGGAATCACCGCCGAGACCCGAGGCGAACTCCCTTCACGAAGTGCCGAGGCCACCCACTCGGCATTGCCCAAACTACCCGCTGGCTGAAAGTCGGCTGCCATTTTCTCGTCAATCTCGTAGCGCCACCCAAAACTCTCTCCGGCCAGACTGCTGTTGCCTCACCGGGATTCTGCCCTCGGAATTCTAGACGAGGTCAGTCTCAAGTTGGAATCTGGCACATGTGCATTGAAATTATTTATTCGTGAGCGAATAGCGGTGTCGCACTTGTATTAACTGGACAAGAATACGTGTTGAGATGGCATTCGTGTCTAATGAATATAATAATAGACACCATCCAGAATTGAGGTAATTTTTATAGGCATTATCATGGCAACCAGAAAACCGCTTCCGATACCCGCCGCACGAGCGTTGCGCGTACTCGGCGCCGATTTGCGCGACGCCCGCCGACGCCGGCGCATACCAACCCGGATCATGGCGGAACGCGCCGGCATCTGCCGCACGACCCTGTCCAAGGCGGAGAAAGGCGAACCTGGAGTTTCGGCGGGTACCTTCGCGACCCTACTGTTTATCCTGGGTTTAGAAGATCGGTTGGAGTCTCTGGCCGACTTACGTTACGACGATGTCGGGCGCGACCTGGGCGACGAGCTGCTGCCTCAACGTATCCGCACACGCAAACGCGAGAGACTCTGATCGTGGATCGGGAGACATTCGTGTATGTTGCCCTTGGAGGCGAAGATTGCCTGGTTGGCCGTCTACGGTCCCGCGTTCGGCGGAGCCGAGAAAGCGCCAGCTTTTGGATACCATGATGCATTGTTGAATGATCCCGAGCGGTTCGCCCTGAAACCGGCCTTGACGCTAGTGTCATGTCACACGTGATATGTCGTAATGAACGTGATAGATTCCTTGTCGTTCGGGGACGGCGAGGAGTGGGTCATGAAGCGCTACGTTGTGGAGTTGGAGGCGCGGGAGCGCGAGACATTGACGGCGGTCACGCGCAAGGGTTCGCATCGTTCGCAGAAGGTGATCAACGCGTTGATTTTGCTCAACTGCGACGCGGGCCAGTACAACGAACGGCGCGCGACGGGCGAGGCGATCGCCGGGGTGTTGCGCATCAGCGCGCGCCGGGTGGACCGGGTCAAGAAGCGGTTTGTGGAGGACGGACTGAAGGCGGCGCTGGGATCTCGTCAGGGGCGGCGCGCGAAGTACCTGCGCAAGGCGGACGGGGAGTTCGAGGCGCGGCTGGTCGCGCTCAGTTGCGGGGAGCCACCCGAAGGGCATGCGCAGTGGTCGCTGCGCCTGCTGGCCGACCGGGCGGTGGAACTGGGTTATATCGACAGCGTCTCGCACGAGACGGTGCGGCGGGTGTTAAAAAAAACGCCCTCAAACCGTGGCGGCGCGTCGGTTGGGTGATCCCGCCGCCGCGCAATGCCGACTTCGCGGCGGGGATGGAGAAGGTGCTCGACGTCTATCGACGCCCGTACGACCCGAAGTGGCCGGTGGTGTGCATGGACGAGACGCCGCGGCAGTTGATCGGCGAGACGCGCACACCGGTCCCACCGGCCCCGGGACGGCCGGCGCGCGAGGACTACGAATATCGACGCTGCGGCACTTGCACCGTGTTCATGGCCACCGAACCGCTGGCCGGATGGCGCCTGACCAAGGTGACCGAGCGCCGGACCAAGACCGACTGGGCGCGGTTCCTTCACGACATCGCTGCGCGCTATCCACAGGCCACGCGCATCACCCTGGTGCTGGACAACCTCAACACGCACCGTCCCGGCGCGCTCTACGAAACCTACCCACCGGCCCGCGCCAAGGCGCTTTGGGACCGATTCGAGTTCGTCTTCACCCCCAAGCATGGCAGTTGGCTGAACGTGGCCGAGGTCGAACTCAACGTCATGATCCGCCAGTGCCTCAACCGCCGCATCGACTCCATCGATACCGTGCGCGCCGAGGTCGCCGCTTGGCAGGCCGCCCGAGACCGGATCCAAGCCAAGGTCAACTGGCAGTTCACCACCGATGACGCACGCGTGAAACTCAAGCGCCTCTATCCGACATTAGATGAGTGACAAGACACTAGGTTCTAGTGCACACCACGCCGACGCGGTACGTGCCCTGTTTGGCGCATTGGGTGATTCGGCACCGGATCGTTGAGGTCGCGCCCTGATGGAACGCGCCTAACGTCGAAACGCCCGACTGGCAAAACGCGCGCCCCGAGCCTTGACCGAGTGCGACTACGTTGTACGGGTCTGCGACCGTTCTCGTCAAGGCGTGCTGCGCTTTATGGGCCGATCTGCCATGGCCGGAACCGAAGTCGAGGGGTAAAATGATTGAATATCGGCACCAGTTCCGCAAGGCAATAGCCGCGACGCACACCATGAATCAGGCCAACCACATGAAGACCTTCACCCTGCCGATCATGGTCGCAGCGGCCGCGCTGGCGGCAACCCTCCAAGTCGGCGCCCAGCAACCGGGACCGCAGATCATGCCCAACTACCGGGAGGCGGATCTGCGCCAGGTCATCGAGGCCGTAGGCGAGGTGACTGGCCGCAATTTCCTTGTAGATCCCAGGGTCACGGGACAAGTGACCTTCCTTTCCTACTCGCCCATGGCGCCGGAGGCGTTCTACGAAGCCTTTCTGGCCACCCTTCAGATCCACGGGTTCATTGCGGTCGAGTCGGACGATGTGGTGCGGATCGTTCCCGACGCCACCGCCCGCGTCCACCCCGGACTCGCCGAGCCGCCGGACGGCGACCGCATCGTCACGCAGTCGGTGCGGCTCACCAATGTCGGCGCGGCGCAGCTGGTGCCGATCCTTCGGCCCCTCATTCCGCAGTATGGGCACTTGGCGGCCCACCCGGGCACCAATACGCTGATCATTGTTGACCGGGGTTCCAACGTGAACCGAATGCTGGACATCGTCGCCCGCATGGATCAGACCTCGGACGAGGAAATCGAGGTGATTCGCCTGGAGAACGCCTCCGCGGGCGAAATCGTCACCATGCTCACGGCGCTGGATCAAGGCGCCACGGCCGAGGGCATGCCGGGGATGCAGATCGCGGCGGACGAACGGACCAACAGCCTGCTGCTGGCCGGACCCCCCGAACGGCGGCTACGATACCGGGCCTTGATCGCGCATCTCGACACGCCCACGGGCGAGGAAGGAGACACGCGAGTTCGCTACCTGAACTATGCGGACGCGGAGGAACTCGCCGCCAACCTGCAAGCACAGTTCAGCGGCGGCGGGGCCGACGGCGGCGGGGCCGAGGCAGTCCGCATCTGGGCAGACGCCGGCACCAATTCGCTGATCATCAATGCCCCCGCCCGCATTTTTCAGGACATGACCGCGGTTATCGACCGGCTCGACATCCGCCGCGCCCAAGTGCAAGTCGACGCCATCATCGTCGAAGTGGCGGAAAGCCGGGCCAACGAGCTGGGTGTCACCTGGATTGCGGGAGGCGATCTGGAAGCGCCCGCGGGCGCCACGAACTTTCCATCCACCGCGCCCGGAATCGTGCAGTTGGGCGCAGCCCTGGCCGGAGATGCTGGAGCCGCGGCGGGTGGGGCGCTGACCGCGCTGCCGGAAGGCTTCGCCTCCGCCGTGGGACGCATCGGCGACGGCGGCACCAACTGGGCAGCCGTGTTGACGGCCCTGGCCGCGGATGCCGCCACCAATATCATTTCCACGCCCACCATTCTTACGCTCGACAACGAAGAAGCGTCGATCACCGTCGGCAGCGAGGTGCCTTTCCTGTCGGGCCAATACGCCAGCACGACCGGAACCACAACTGGCGTCCTGAACCCGTTCCAGACCATCAACCGCGAGCAGGTGGGCACGACGCTCACCATCACGCCGCAGATCAACGAAGGCTCGGGCGTCAAGCTGACCATCGCGCAGGAAACGTCCAGCGTCAGTCAGGGCGTGCAGGGGGCCGTGGACCTGGTCACCGATACGCGCAACATCACCACCACCGTCTTTGTGGAAGACGGCCAGATCCTGGTTCTGGGCGGACTGATCGACGACCAGCTTCAAGAGGTTGAGCGGCGCGTGCCCGTGCTGGGCCAGATTCCCGGGCTGGGCGCCCTGTTCCGCTCCCGATCCACCGATCTCGAACGCACCAACCTGATGGTTTTCATTCGCCCCACGATTTTGCGCGACAGCAGTCAGGCCACTTTCCAGACCGAGGCCAAGTACCGCTACATCCGGGATCTCCAACTCCTTCAGGGCACCGACAACGTGCAGCTGATGCGTGGCGAAACGCGTCCCATGCTGCCGCCGATCGGCGATTCGCCGCCGGTGGCCGGCCCAGGTGCCGAACAGCAGGAAGGCCAGCCGGACGACGCGACGGACGGCCCGGCCGCGGAACTGAACGCGGACCCGGACGCCGGCACGGAAATCAGATAGCGTGTCCGAACGGGCCGACCGCCTGCTGCCTTTCGCGTTCGCGAAGCGCCAGGGCATCCTTTTGCGGCGCCCGAACGGCGAAACTCCCAAGGCGATCCACCGGCTCGACGCCCCGCCGCAAGTCCTCGCCGAAGTGCGCCGATTCGCCGGATCCCGCGTGGACTATGTGCCGGTGGACGCGGAGACCTTCGAGGCCGAACTGCAGCTTGAGTACGAAAGCGGCGCCGCCATGACCCTCATGGAAGGCCTGGGCGAGGAAACGGACCTGACCCAGGTGGCGCAGCAGCTTCCGGAGCCCTCCGATCTGCTGGAGAGCGACGACGAGGCGCCCATCATTCGCCTCATCAACGCCGTCCTGACCCAAGGGGTGAAGCGCAACGCCTCCGACATCCACATCGAGCCCTACGAGAACCGCCTCTCGGTGCGATTCCGCATCGACGGTGTCCTACAGGAGGTGCTGCAGTCGCGCCGCGCCGTGGCGCCCCTGGTGGTCTCGCGCGTCAAGGTCATGGCCAAGCTGGACATCGCCGAGAAGCGCCTGCCCCAGGACGGGCGCATTTCGCTGCGGATCGCCGGGAGGGCGGTCGATGTCCGCGTCTCCACGATCCCCTCCGGACACGGCGAGCGGGTCGTGCTGCGCCTGCTGGACAAGCAGGCCGGGCGCCTGGACCTGGCGCACCTGGGCATGTCCGGGCGCGACCAGCGGCGGATGGACGACCTGATCCACCGCCCACACGGCATCCTGCTGGTCACCGGACCCACCGGGTCCGGCAAGACCACCACGCTGTACGCGGCGCTGGAGAGGATCAACGACCTGACCCGCAACATACTGACGGTGGAGGACCCCATCGAGTATTACATCGACGGCATCGGCCAGACCCAGGTCAACACCAAGGTCGACATGACATTCGCAAGAGGGCTGCGGGCGATACTACGACAGGACCCCGACGTCGTCATGGTCGGTGAGATCCGCGATCTGGAGACCGCCGAGATTGCCGTGCAGGCCAGCCTGACCGGCCACCTGGTGCTGTCGACGCTGCACACCAACACCGCCGTGGGTGCGGTCACCCGGCTCCGCGACATGGGTGTGGAACCGTTTCTGCTCTCGTCCAGCCTGATCGGAGTGCTCGCGCAACGCCTGGTCCGCGTGTTGAATCCGGAAACGCGGACGGAGTACACCGCAGGCGACTATGAATGCCAGTTCCTGGGCGCCGACCCGCACGACCCGCCGACGCTGTATCGCGCCAGCGAAAACGAGTTCGGCTACCAGGGGCGCACGGGCATCTACGAACTCGTCGTGATCGACGACGAGATGCGCACCATGATCCATGAGGGCGCCGGCGAACACGCGCTGGAAACCCAGGCCCGAACCAGCTCCCCAAGCATCCGCGAAGACGGCGTCCGCAAGGTGCTGGGCGGACAGACAACGCTGGAGGAAGTCCTGCGGGTCACGCGCAGTGACTGACGATAGAATGGGCGGTGCGATTACCTTCAATCAGCCGAAGGGACGGAGCCCGTCGGCGTCAGGATGGGAATGCGTTGACGCTTGTTCATTCGATAGACAGCGAAGCCGCTGTCCAGCGTAAAGACTACGCTACGCGCGTGTTGTTCCGCCATGCGGACGATACATGCGTCTGCGAGGGACATGGGAACGTCTCGGTACTTTTTCAGCAAACGGGCAACCGCCTCCATTTCGTCAGTAAGTCTGAAGGAGAATTCAACCACTCCTCGTTGACAAACGTCGAGGATGGCGTCCTGCGCTCCGGGGACGAGCCGCCGCGCTAGAAAACACGCTTCCGTAATAACAGGTTCACAGACAAATACAGGTGGCGCAATCCGGTCCCAGTTTTCACATACCCACTGATGGTGCCGATCACGCGGGTTCAGCAGCGAAATCAATGGTCCTGTATCGAGGACAATACGCTGACTCACTCACCCAAACCTTCCAGGTATCGCTGGTTCGTTGACAGGTCTGAAGGGCCAGGAAAGGCGCCTACAAGGTCAGATACTCGGGAAAGCACCGATCCCGACCTTGCCGATTCGTCTTCCCGCAGAAACGTCAGTATGGCTCGGCGGGTCAACTCGGACTTGCTGATGCCCCTGCGGTTCGCCGCTTCGGCAAGCTCGACCGCCAATGCATCAGGGACCTTTAGCGAAATCGTATTCAAGGGAAACAAGCCTCAACCGAGAGTACTACCCAACGCAAAGCAATAATACCACCCATGCCCGTCGACGCCATGGGAATCATAATCTGCGCCGACGATTTCGCGTCATGCCGAAACTGCGGTTCGATCACCCGGCATGCAGGCGCCAACGGGTTCAGAACGGCTTGACTTCGCCCTCGAAGCCGTAAATCTTGCCGCTGAACTCCGGCGTCGCCTTGTCGATGACTTCGATGAAGCCGGCCACAACCTCGTGCACAGGCGTGCCGCGATTGCCGATTTCATCCTCGGCCATCCCCTCAAAGCGCTCGGTGATGGTGAAGCCCGGCGCCAGGTTGAACGTGATGGCCTCGGGGTCCAGGGTCCTTAAGTGGGCGGCGAGGTTCACCATGTTTCGGTTCAACGCGGCCTTGGTGCTCTTGTAGAAAAATCCGGTGCCGGCAAAGGCTTCCATGCCGGTGGTGATCGACCCCGCGCCCGAAGTCATGTTGAGAATCATCTTGCGGTCACTGGCCAGCACGTTGTCGGCGAGCGCCTCCGAGACGAGCAAGGGCGCCAATACGTTGGTCGTGAAATACGGCATGAAGTGTTCCGGCACAAGGGTCCCGAAATTCTCGTTGGTCTGCTCGGCGAGCGTTCCCGTGGCATTGATCCCCATCACCGCCGCATTGTTCAGCAACACGTCGATCGGCACTCCGTCGAGTTTGTCGGCCAATGCGTCAAGGTGATCGGCATTGTTCACGTCGAGCGTTTCCACCTGGACGTTGTCGTATTCCGATGACAGCGCGGCAAGCGTTTCCGGCATCTGTTCCCTTCGATGCGTGGCGATGACGTGCCAACCCCTGGCCGCGTACTGCTTCGCGAACTCCAGTCCGATGCCGCGATTGGAACCGGTGATCAGGATGGTTTCAGCGCTTGCCGTCAACGGGGCGAGCATCACCGCGAACAGGACGAGCCGCGCGGCGTTCATGGATGACGATCTCCGACGATTGACTGTTCCCGCCCGGCGGCGCGCCAGTGGTAGAAGGTGATCAGCAGCATCACCGGCGTCATCGCATACGCCATGCCCGCCAGGGCGACGGGATCATTGTTGATGATGTGCGTGAAGGAAGCGCCAAGCAGGATGACCGACAGGCCCATCGCCCCCAGCAACGCCCATCGCCTGATCCAGAGCGAGATGGCGCCGAACAGTTCCGCGTAGCCGAGAAAGAACATGAACGCGATGGGATAGCCGTAGCCGTCGAAACCCATGACCATCATCCAGTTGGCGCCGATCTTCATGCGCGCGGCCATCAGGAAAATGAGCGTCACCGGCACCGTCATCACGAACAGGAGATTGTTTCTCGCCATGCGGGGCAAGGTGCTCGATTCGAGTATTTTGCCCATCGCCCTACTCCCTGAAACCCGCGGAGACGGAGATGACCCGATCACCGATGTAGTAGTGGACATGCCGTTTCCCGTCGATGGGAACGGCAATGTCGATGAAGGCCTCCATCATCGCACCGACACTGATGAGGTCGCCGACCCGCAGCGCCTCGCCCCGCTCCCGGAGCGATTCGGCGACCTGCAGGGCGACGATGACCGGGTGCACGGAGTCGCGCTCGGCGACCCGGTAGATGCTTCTCTGGGTGCCGTCCGCGTTGGCGGAAACCACCGTCAGGTTGCGCAGATTCTCGAATATTTCCGGGTCGTCGGCCGTGTCGAGGTGTTCTCCGATGATGCCGTGTCTCGCGCCCAGGTTGGTGGCCTGCATCAGGAAGGGGTAAATGAACCCATCCTTCAGTTCGTCCGGGTCGCCCAGCAGCAACGGCAATTCGATGAACGCGTAGACGCGGTCCACGTAGCGCATCGCCTCCTCCACCGTATTCGCCTCGTTGATCCGCTCGTCGCCGATGCGAAACAGCAGGTCCGGTTCGTAATTCAACGCCCGCCCGTCGATCGGAACCGTGTCGCCGTCCTCAAGGAAGGCGTCTTCACCGTAGAACACGCCGAACATGGGGCCCGGCAGGCCGATCTTGTCCCACATCGACGCATCGTGGCCGCCGATCTTGTAGCCTCGCCGGGGATGTTCCGCCGCCAGGATCTCCTCCATGTCCCGGGCGGCCTGCTGGGAGACCTCCAGATCCGACAGATCGCGGAACAGCTTCTGGTAGCAGGCGGAATGTTCGAGGAACTCGCGGTTGTTCCAGGCCGCCGCGGCATCCACACCGAACGTCTCCAGGGAACAATCCTGGGGGGCCCGGCTCCATAGAACGCTCTGAATGATCGCAATAACGGCGAGGCCCGCGATGAAGACGCTGCCGTAGACCCAGTTTTCCTTGCTTAAATCCCGCATGTCATGTTCCCGGACTTTCGACGGTTCTACGTTTCACCCTGACGATTGGAAGGGGCTTGTTGCCGGCTCCTTCCACCAAATCATAGCCCAACCCGTGGTCTACAACGTGGCGGCACCAATCAGATTTGTTATGGCCCAGGATTTGGGAGGCGAATAACCCGGCTTTGCGGAGACAGGGCGGACTGATCATGGAATCCCGCCAAATCAAGCGGCATCGAGCGGCATCCCGCGGTATCAGGCGGCATCCTGCGGTATCAGGCAGCATCCCGCGGTATCGAGCGGCATCCCGCGACATCACCCATGCATCGGCGACCGGGAACTTCTATTATTGCCAGCCATGGGAGCCTATCGATACGTCGCGGTGGACCAACGCGGCAAGGAACGGAAAGGCATTCTGGAGGGCGATACGCCCCGTCAGATCCGCCAATCCCTGCGCGAACGGTCGCTGCTGCCGGTCCGGGTGACGGAAGTGGCGTCGAAGTCTCCAACACCGTTCACGCGCTTGTCCTTCGCGCGGCGCGTCTCCGCGCTGGACCTGGCGCTGATGACCCGGCAACTCGCAACCCTCGTCCGGGCCGGACTGCCGCTGGAGGAAGCCCTGCTGGCGGTGAGCGAGCAGTCCGAGCGGTCGAGGATCAAGGGCATCCTTCTGGGCGTGCGCGCCAAGGTACTCGAGGGACACACCCTGGCGTCGGGCCTAGAAGGCTTTCCCAACGCCTTCCCCCATGTTTACCGCGCCACCGTCGCCGCGGGCGAACAGGCCGGCAAGCTGGACTTGGTGCTGGAGCGGCTTGCCGACTATGCCGAATCGCGCCACAGCCTGCGGCAGAAGGTGAGTCACGCGCTGATCTACCCGACCGTCCTGACCGGCCTGGCCCTGGCCATCGTGTTGCTGATGCTGGTCTACGTGGTTCCCAAGGTGGTGGGTGTCTTCGAAACCACCGGACAGGCGTTGCCGATCCTGACCCGCGTGTTGATCGGCATATCCAGCTTCCTCCAGAATTGGTGGTGGCTGGTGCTTCTCGGCATCGCCGCCGCGGGGGTGAGTGTCAACCGGCTCCTGAGCCGCGAACAGGCCCGCCGGCGCTATCACCGCTGGGTGCTGAGGGTGCCCGTGGTCGGACGGGTCAGCCGCGGCATCAATACCGCCCGCTTCACTCGCACGCTGAGCATCCTCACTTCCAGCGGCGTTCCCGTACTGGAAGCGCTTCGAATTGGCGGATCGGTGGTGGCCAACCTGCCCATGCGCGACGCCATCGAGGAGGCGACGGTCCGGGTCCGGGAAGGCGGCGCCATCGGCCGGGCACTGGCTCAGTCGAAGCTGTTCCCGCCCATGAGCATCCACCTGATTTCCAGCGGTGAATCTTCGGGAGAACTCGACGCCATGCTGGAACGGGCCGCGAGTCACCAGGAAAACGAGATGGACAGCCTGCTGGGGACGATGCTGAGCATCATGGAGCCGGCGCTGATCATCTTCATGGGGCTCATCGTGCTCGCCATCGTGCTGGCGATCCTGTTGCCCATCTTCCAGATGAATCAATTGATTGCCTGATCACCGCGCGACGACGTCCCGTGATGCCGGGATTGGCGTGTATTACACTCTTCGGGGTCCTGGACGGTTGCAAGCGAGGAATTGCCATGATCCGCATCAGCGCGTTTTTCTCCCTGTCTGTTCCCCTGGCGGCCAACGCCCATCACTCCGTGGCCGCATTCTACGATCCGGATGCCTCCAGCGAGATCGCCGGGACCATCATCGAGGTCAACTGGGTGAATCCGCATATCAGTTTTTCGATGGAGGCAGTCAACGACGACAACGAGGTGGAAACCTGGAAGATCGAATCGGGTCCCGCCAACAGCATGGCCAGAAACGGTATATCCAGGGACCTGCTGGAAGTGGGAACCGACGTCACCGTCGTCGGAAGGCCCTCGAATCGCGGCCAGCTGGCACTGTACGCATCATCCGTGCGCCGCGCGGACGGCGAAAGCGTTGCCCTGCGCGGCGTGGGCGTGCGCCCCGACCTGCTTCAGGCGCCGGAAGGGCCGGAGCCCGAAGGGATATTCCGTGTCTGGTCCCGCGGGCGGGCCTACGGCGACCACGTCAACGATTCGCCGACCGGCTTCGAACTCCCCTACACCCCCGCGGCCCAGGCAGCCCGGGAGGGCTACGACCCGGTGACGGACGATACCGCGCTGAAGTGCATTCAGCAGGGCATGCCCGGCATCATGGACAACCCCTACCCCATCGAGTTCGTCGACCACGGCGACGATATCGAGCTGCGGTTGGAAGAGTGGTCCGTGGTGCGCACGATCCATCTGTCCGACTACGACGACCCGCAAAGCCAGGTGTTCACGCGCCACGGCTATTCGGTCGGCCGCTGGGAGGGCGACACGCTCGTCGTGCACACCTCGAAGATCGACTGGCCGTTCTTCGACGATGTCGGGACGCCTCAGAGCATGGCCGTGGACATCGTCGAACGCTTCGCGCTGAGTCCGGACGCCAGCCGCCTCGACTACGAGATCACGGTCACCGATCCGGCAACGTTCACGGAGACCATCTCGCTGGACGGGTACTGGACCTGGCGTCCCGGCGAGGAAGTCAAGACCTACCAGTGCACGCCCTGGCTCTGAGTGTGAAGTCAGACGCCCGACGACGGGCGCCCGAATCACTCCAGGGTGATGTGCCTTGAGCTGGCCGCCGGGTCGCACGGCACGGGGTCGAATTCCCGATTGGTGCTCTTGTAGACCGTAAATGACCGGCTCAGTGGCTCGGTCAGGTTGACGGGGTCGGTCGTGACGGTGGTCACATGCAGCGACATGCCGTCTTCCGCCAGCTCGAAGCGCCCGTCAACTTCCTTCTGAGCGCTGGAATCTACGCCTCGGCTGATTCCCCACGTGGACGGCGCAAAACCCGTCGTTCGCCAAACCAGCGTACGCTCTTCTTCGAAATGGCCGATGGACAGGCCCGTCCGATCCGGTTGATGATCTTCAGGCGCGTTGTCCTCCCCGAGCCAGATGGTGTGGACGTTCGTGTGGTTTTCCTTCGTGATTTCAAGTCGATCGTCAAAACGCTCGATGCGGTTGTCATACGGCCCGTTCAATGCAGCCGCAAAGTTGCTGCCGGGCAGACACTGATTCGCCGGGTTGTCTTCGTCCCGGTAAGCGTCCAGCACCGCTTGGCCGGCCTCGGTCAACGGCAAGTTGCGTTCCGGGTCGAACACGCCCGTCGCGAGGTTGCGCCCCCTGAGATCCGCCGCCCAATTGCCGCTCATGTCCGTTGACGGCTGAACATCGCGGTTTCCAGGGGTGCGGTCCGACCTCGGAGGACCGCCGCCCGGACCCGCTGAGACGACCCGTTCCTGCAGGACATCCTCGGGAATCCGTCCTCCCGGCATGGCCCGCTGGGCGACGCCGTCGCGGGTGACGATCCAGTTCATGAGCGCGAACCTCTGGTCGGGGTCGAGTGCGACGTTCGCGCCGATGGTGATCTCGTCTCCAGCCCGCACCGTGTCGCGCGTCCAGCCCAACCCCTGGGCGCCGGGCACCGAGTGGCCTTCAAACAGCCAGTTCTCGCCATTGTCGAGATCGACTCTCATATAGATGTGGGGATTCGCCCAGTTCAGTTCCGTGACCGTACCGCTCAATCGCGTCTCGTTGCCCAAGTCGAAGCCCGCGCGGGAATGGTGTGCGGAACCAGGCTGCCAGACCAGGATCAACGCCAAGAGCATCGGCGGCATTTTCCTTATGGATGATTGAATGGACATTTCGATCTTGACCTCCGCTCGGACTGGTGATGGTTGATCTCTCCCAGCGACATGGTCAGTCCGCGAGGCCGAGGCAAAATGCGAGCGCCACGTTCAGGCGCCTGAGATCACCCGCTTCAAGTTGCCCGATCCGGGCACCAATCCGCTCCCTGCGGACTGTGGTGGGTTTATCGGACATGATCTGGGAAATCGCCCGCAACCCGTTTCTCGGCGACAGTTCAATCGTGACTCGAAAATCCGGCGCGACGGCGACGATATCACCGCGCCGGAGCCTCATCGAACTCGGATACCGCTTCGATCCAGCCTAGCGCCTCGTCTTCTGCCGCCGGGTCGAGGTCGAAGACCGTATCCGCAATGCGGTCGCACACCTGCCGCAACCGCGCATCAGGAAGCGTCAAGCGCACCTCACGAAGATGCGATTCGCGCCGCCGCAGTCGTAATGCACGCATTCGCTCCGCCGGGGTTGTCGCCATGACGAATGTCCTCATGGTTGCATCGCGTATAAGTGTAACGCGTTACGGCTGCAATGACGACTCGACCCCCAAGGCCCAAGACCCCCAGGCCCACAGGGATCGTCGAAAACCTGATCCGCGCGGTCCAGCTCGCGGTCGATCACCAAGGGCCCTTCGAAACACGGATGAAGGTGCGCCCCAAGTGGGAATCCTGGGAGCTAGTGGGCGCTACATACCCGTGTAGTTGGGCCCACCGCCGCCTTCCGGCGGCACCCAGTTGATGTTCTGCGCCGGGTCCTTGATGTCGCAGGTCTTGCAGTGCACGCAGTTTTGCGCGTTGATCCGGAAGCACGGCTCGCCGGAGTCGTCGGCCACGATCTCGTATACCGCCGCCGGACAGTATCGCTGGGCGGGTTCGTCGAATTTCGGCAGATTGTGCTTGACGGGAACCTCGGTATCGGCCAATTCGAGGTGGCACGGCTGATCTTCTTCGTGGTTGGTGTTGGAAAGGAATACCGACGACAGTCGGTCGAATGAGATCACTCCGTCCGGACGCGGGTATTCGATCTTCGGCGCCTTGTCCGCCTCGCGAAGGCATTCATGGTCGGGTTTGCGGTTGCTCAGCGTGAAAGGCGATCGCCCCAGCAACACGTTGTGTTCCAGGAAGGCCAGCACGGCTCCCAGCAGTGTACCGAAGCGATGCAATCCGGGACTGAAGTTTCGCGAACGGCGAAGCTCCTCCCAGACCCAGGAATTTTCGACCCGCTCTTGAAATGCTATCAGTTCCCTGGGCTCGGCTCGTTCCCCGTCCCGCAACGCCTCGAAGACCGTTTCCGCGGCCAACATCCCGGTTTTCATGGCGGTGTGAGTGCCCTTGATCTTGGCGCCGTTCAGAAAGCCCGCCTCGCACCCCACCAGCAACCCGCCGGGAAAACCGAGACGCGGCAACGACTGCAGTCCGCCCTTGTTCACCGCCCGGGCACCGTAAGAGACCCGATCGCCTCCTTCCAGCACCTCCCGGATGCGCGGATGATGCTTCCATCGCTGGAACTCGGCGAAGGGATCCAGATGCGGATTTTCGTAATTCAGGGCGATGACGAACCCCAGGAATACCTGATCGTTCTCGGCGTGATATAGAAAGCCCCCGCCCTCGGTGCGATTGTCCAGCGGCCATCCGAAGGTATGTACGACCGTGCCGGGAGAATGACGCTCCGGTTCGACGTTCCAGATTTCCTTGAAGCCGATTCCGTAGTGCTGGGGGTCGGCATGCTCCCTGAGTCCGAAGCGGCGCTCGATGCCCTTGCCGAGGCTGCCCCGACATCCCTCGGCGAAGATCACGTAGGGGGCCCGCAACTTGTAGCCGGCCTGGTGGCCTGGCTTCTCAGAACCATCTGCCGCCACGCCCATGTCACCGGTAGCCACACCGGCGACGGCACCCGACTCGTCGTAGAGCACCTCAACCGCGGCGAACCCGGTGAGAAGGTTGCAACCCATATCCTCTGCCTGCTCCCCCAACCATTGGCAAAGCCGCCCGAGACTAGCGATGCGGTTGCCCCGGTTGTGCATGACCCGCGGGATCAGCGGCCGCGGTACCGCCACGCCATGGCGGGAATTCGGCAGCCAGTGAAAGATGTCCCGCTCTACGGGAGTCCGCAACGGCGCTCCCCGGTCGCGCCAGTCGGGAAACAATTCGTCCAGCGCCCGCGTCTCTACTACGGCGCCCGAGACGATGTGTCCACCCACCTCCGCCGCCTTCTCCACGACGCAGATGTCCAGTTCCCTCTCCGCACTGGCCGCAAGTTGCCCAAGGCGGCACGCCGCGGCAAGGCCCGCCGGGCCGGCGCCGACGATGACTACGTCGAAATCCAGCGACTCACGTTGCAAGGGTCGGTTTTGTCACGATTCGGACCAATGGATTGATCAAGAATACCAAAGGCGCAAACGACGATGCGAACGGAATGGAAATGAGCATCGACCGATCTCTCGGGCCAACATGCTAACCCTACGGCGCGGCCGCATCGTCCTCGCCGCGAGGCATGCCCAAACGCCCTTCCACATGGGAAAGCCGCTGCCCGAGCTCGGACAGGATCCCTTGTATGGCATCCAATCGCAGATGAATCGCCGTATGGTCCTCCCGCATGTCGGATCTTAGATCGTCGATGCGGGTTTCCAGCCGGTCGACACGGGTGTTTGTTGATGCGCCTTGGAATACGATAACGGCGACCAATATGGTTCCCATGCCAATCACCGCACCAATGTTTATCCGTGTATCCGACTTCATTCCCCGTTCCCTCCAGAACTACCGCAACCACAGGCCCATTCTGACACATCCCCTGGAAAAACCTCGATAGCGAAAGTGTCTGTTTTGGCGACAAATGCGAAGAGATCCGGTGATGGGGACAAACAGGCGTCGACGGCTGTCGCACACGGCACTCTTCCCTGTTAGGGTATCGGCAGTCGCCGGAGCGGAGGGTTCGGGCCAGTGTGCAAAGGCGGAATCAAGCAGTCGCCGAACTGCGGCCGCGTCGCCGGGATCGTGCTCGCCATCCTCCCGGTGCTTGGGTCCGCGCACCATTCGCGCGCCGAGTACTCGCGTGACACTACGGTGTTCGAAGGAGAATTCGTTGAGGTGACGTGGACAAACCCCCACCCGACATTCACATTTCGGGTAATGGATGCGGACGGCACGGAAAGCGTCATCGTATTGCAGG
Source organism: Candidatus Rariloculaceae bacterium (assembly GCA_965221035.1). Classification (GTDB taxonomy): domain Bacteria; phylum Pseudomonadota; class Gammaproteobacteria; order Steroidobacterales; family Rariloculaceae; genus UBA6522. The sequence continues at coordinate 179,697 of OZ244860.1, read as the reverse complement.
CCTGGGGTTCACCCTACACACTGCAGCGCGCGGGCGTTGAAGGCGTACATTTCCGCGCCGGTGTCCCGGTGCGGATCGCGGCGCGGGAATCAACGCGCCGGGAGAACCGGTACGTGCTGACCCACGCGCTCCTTCCGAACGGCTTGGAAGTGGTTCTCAACCTGAACGAGCAACCGCTGTGGAGCGAGAACTCCATTGGCAGTCAGACGGACTACTTCGCCAGCGACGACGAAATCCTTGGCGATACCGCGAGCGAAAATCGAGGCATATTCCGTGTCTGGAGCGTGCCCGCCCAACCCGAGCCCGGCACATTCGAGACACGGTACGAACTGACCGAGGCCGGCGCCGCCATCAAGGCCGAGTACGATCCGCTGAACGACTTCGCCGCCCGCTGCGTGCAACCGGGCATGCCACGCTTCATGTCCAACCCCGCGGCGTACGAGTTCCGGGACAACGGCATCAATATCACCATCCGGAACGCGCACTACGACCTGGTGCGAACGATCCATATCGCGGATGCGGAGGATCCCGAACTGCAACCGACGGGCCCGCTGGGCTACTCGGTGGGTCGATGGGAAGAAGATGCCCTGGTTGTGCGTACGACGCGCATCGACTTTCCGTTCTTCGACCTGGTCGGCACGCCGGCGGGGGAGTCTCCAGAAGTGGTGGAGCGGTTCAGGCTGAGCGAAGATCAGGCCCGCCTCGACTACGAGTCCACCACGACCGAGCCGTCGACCTTCATGGGCGCGGCCACCATCAGGCGATACTGGATCGCGCTCGGTGAGGACGTGCCGCCTCCGGAGTACGCGGCAAACTGCGAACGGATCGGCAGCGCCGTCCCAGGTGGGGCCAACGGTCCCTAGGAGCGTGCGCTCCTAGTTCAGGTTTACGCTGAAGTCGCCAACCACGTCGCCCTGCGCCCATTCGCCGGAAAGACTCCGGTCACTGGGCGAAGTGACGTTCTCGATGCGACCCTCGATCCGGTATCGGACCGTGTTTCCGTCAGCGTCCTCGCGGCTTCCCTCCAGCACCACCGTCCAGGTGGGGGCGTCCAGCGAGGCGCTGGTGATGGGCACCGGATTGGAACCCGGATTGATGATGCCGCCGATTCTTTCCCCGTCGTATTCGAGAAGCAGCAGCACGCGATTGCGCTCCTGTGTGTTGGGACCCCAGTAGCCGCTCCAGGTGCCGACCAGTGGATGTCCGTGCTGAGCAACGGCGGCACTCCATGAACCGACGAGCAGTGCCGCAAGGGTGACGATTCTGGCTGACATGCGCATTGGAACTATCCTCCATTTCTCGCGTTTGATGATGTAGTTTCAATCTACAATGTCAAGCGGGTCGTAAGGTAGCGGGTCGTGCGGTAGCGACGCCCGGACAACTCGAGAATTTACCGACATCGCGCAAGCGTCGTATCCTGAATCGCGTCACGTAGTCGGGGAAAACCAATGAAACTACGGCTCATCGATCCCGCAACTGTCGCGGTAACGAACCGCTTGGCAACCCGCCACGACAGCCGCCTCGCCGGACGGTTCAATCGGCGCGCCGCCGGAGTAATGGCCATCCTCGCCGCGTGCTGGACGACTGCGGCGTCAGCACAACCCCTTCCGCTCGAACCCCCGCTTGAAACCCTGCAGATCCGACCGAACGTGTACGTGATCTTCGGCGCCGGCGGCAACATCACCGTACATGTCGGGGAAGACGCGGCCATCCTCGTGGACAGCGGCACCGCCGACAGGGCGGATGAGGTCCTGGAGGCAGTGAGGGCCATTTCCGATCGGCCGATCGGTTTGGTCATCAATACCAGCGCCGACCCCGACCACGCCGGCGGCAACCATGCCCTGGCCAGCACGGGCATCCCGGTCTCGGGCGCTCCCTTCGGCTCGGCACCGGCAGCAAGCGTTCTGGCGCACGAAAACGTGCTGCTGCGAATGGCCGACGAGGGAGAACTGCCTTACGAGGACTGGCCGACCGAGACGTATACGTCGAGAGTGAGGTCGATGTACCTGAACGGCGACGGCATTGTGGTCATGCGCCGGATCGGCGCGCACACCGACGGCGACAGCATGGTGCACTTTCGCCGCGCCGACGTGATCGCCACCGGCGATATCCTCGACCTGCGGCGTTTTCCAGTGATCGACCCGGCCAGGGGCGGTAGCATCCAGGGCGAACTGGCGGCACTCAACCACCTGCTGGAGATCACGATTCCCGCAATGCCCCTGGTCCTGAAGCCGGAACGAACGCTGCTGGTTCCCGGAAACGGGTATATTGCCGACTATGCCGAGTTGGTGGAATATCAGAACATGGTCACGATCATCCACGACCGGGTCAGGGACCTCGTCGACAGGGGATTGAGCCTCGAAGAGGTGCAGGCCGCCGATCCCACCCAAGGCTATCGCGGGCGGTACGGGTCCGACACCGGTCCCTGGACGACACAGATGTTCGTCGAAGCCATTTACGCAGCCCTGAAGAATCCGCCAATGGCTGACCGACGATGATCCCATACGAGCAACTGCGCCTGCATGGATGCTCCCGGATTCAGGCACGACCATGGCACTCAGCGGGCGCGCCGCTTCCGTTCGCTCTGCTCGCCTTGTTGAACCTCTTGCTCGCTGCCGGCGCGTCCGCCCAATTCCCGCCGGGCGGGCCCGATCCCACGGGACCCGCACGCCAAGGCGCCCCCATCGACCTGACCGGCCAATGGGTGGCGATCATTTCGGAGGACTGGCGCTGGAGGATGGTCACTCCGGCTCGCGGAGACTTTCCCAGCATACCGATGAATCTTGAGGCCCAGCTCCTGGCCGAGGCCTGGGATCCGGCCGCCGACGAAGCGGCCGGCGAGTCCTGCAAGGCCTACGGCGCGCCGGGCCTCATGCGCGGGCCTACGCGGCTGCGTATCGCGTGGCTGGACGACGACACGCTCGAACTCGAGTCCGACTACGGCATGCAGACGCGGCGGTTTCACTTCCGCGACGCGCCCACGGATGGCGCCAACTCGTGGCAGGGCGTCTCGAGTGCCGAGTGGATCATGGCCGGCGCAACCGGCTTCGGCTCGATGAAGTCCGTCACAACCCGGCTGCGGCCGGGCTACCTGCGAAAGAACGGCGTGCCGTACAGCGACCGCACGACATTCACAGAGTATTGGGACGTTCATGTCCAGGGAAATGGCGACCAGTACCTGGTCGTGACCAATACGGTAGAGGACCCTGTCTACCTGCAACTGCCGTGGATCACGGCCATTCACTTCAAGAAAGAGGACGATCCCGGCAAGTGGGATCCGACGCCCTGCGATGCCAGGTTCTGACGCACCGAGGAGACAAACGCCGGTGATGCGAACAACGTTTGTCATAGCCCTGAACGCATGTTGCGCGCTGCTGATCGCGACCGTTCCGGCCCGGGCCCAGGTCGAGCTCACGGGCACGTACGAGGATCTGCTGTACGAGGACTACATCGAGCGAGGCCCCGGCTCCGACCTGGGAGACTACACAGGGATGCCGATGACCGACGAGGCCCGGGCCAAGGCGCTGAGCTACACATCGAACATGCCCTTGACCCTGGAGCGGCAGTGCCTCGCCCAAGCGCCCTGGGTCGGGCTGTACCGGCCCCGGCAGTACCGGATCTGGAGCATCAACGACGACACCAGCGGAGCCGTCGTCGCCTGGGTGATCGCCGGCAACTATCTCAGGGACACGATCACGATCTGGATGGACGGACGCGAACACCCGTCGGAAAACGCGTGGCGTCCAGCCGGCGGATTCGCCACCGGCAAGTGGGAAGGCAATACGCTGACCGCCCGCATGACCCACGTGAAGACCGCCTGGATCCGGCGGGGCAACGGCATTCCCGGCAGCGACCGGACAACATTTACAGTTCATATCACCCGGCACGACGACTTGCTGACCGTCACGACAATTCAGGAAGACCCCATCTACCTGAGCGAACCCCACGTGGTCAGCCGGGTCTGGCAGTACGAGCCCAATGCGCGGCAGGGTCCGGAACGGACGCAATGCAGGACAGCCAATGAGATTCCCTATCTCGAGGATTCCGGTCTCGTGCCCCACTACCTGCCGGGCGAAAACCCCGAAGAGGATTTCATGGTGCGCACCTACAATATCCCCAAGGAGGCCGCGATGGGCCACGCGCATACGCTGTATCCGGAATATCGCAACACCATTCGGGACAGCTACGTGCCGCCGGCATCCTGCGGCCGCTATTGCTGCGGCTGGATCGAACGGCAGGGACTGCCGGGAGGCGCGCCGAACCTGACCTGCAACGATGGCGGCTTTGCCGAGCTCGGACCCCGCGGCCGCCGGCTGATCGAGGAGGCATCCGAATGAGAGCAATTTTTCTGGCGGTCGCCGCGCTCGGATTGGGCGCGAATGCCTGGGGACATCATTCCTTCGCGGCGGTCTATCTGGAAGACCAGGAAGTCACGATTGAAGGTCGGCTGGTGCAGTTCCTCTGGCGCAATCCGCATACCCTGGTGCACGTCATGGTCGAGCGGGACGACGGTTCCAATGTGCGCTACGTGGTCGAGTGGGGCTCGGCAACCCAGCTAGGCGCTACCGGCGTGTCGAGAGAGACTTTGCGACCCGGCGACTTCGTGGTCATCAACGGCAACCCTGGCCGAAACGCGGAGGACAACCGCGTGCGCCTGCTCAACTTCCTCCGGCCGGCCGACGGGCTGACCTGGGGTCTTCGGCCCGACGAGGTCTTCAATTAGTACCCGCCAAGACTATCCAATATTGCCTTGAACCGGGATTGAATCTCAGTACGGCGCCGCCGGAATTACCGTGCCATCCTCCCTCAATATCTCGGGTGAGAACATCCCGTAGACGCCTTGCGCCCTGGGTGGATGACCGATGGCGGTGATGGTTTCTCCCGGCGTGAAGTATTCGGCCGACCAGCCCTGTTTCTGCAGCCGCACCGGCCCGGCGAACTCGATGACCCACTCCTGGGTCTCGCCCTGATCGTCGACCACATCGACATAGAGGAAGGGATGCGGGTTCACGAACGTCCACCGGGTCACCACGCCACGGATTTCAACTGTCCGGGTGTCGTCGTAAAACGGCGCCGAGGAATGGTGAGCGCCAGCCGAAAAAGTCGAGAATTGCAGAGCTGCGCCGACCCAGGCCAACGCCAGCAAGATCGAGAGGTTGCGTTTCATGGTTTGATGGCTCCTTCGATACGCTCGGTTTAGCGAATCCCGTATTTCAGATCTTCCTCGGGCATGAGTCGGAGAGGCGCGCGCGCCTGTTCGGGGTCACACGGCAACCAATCCACCAACGGGTCCTCGGTCGGCCCGAACAGATAGCTGAACAGGATGGGGTCTTCAAGGAAACGCGGATCCTCGACGACGACCTCCACAACGAGATCCGCACCCTCGCGCGAAAAGCGTTCGACGGTCCGCTTTGAAGTCGAGGCGGGCACCATGGGAGATCTCTCATTCAGGCCCGCGGGACTGAATGCGAACCGGGTGGTTTCGACGACCAGATCGCCGCCCTCGTATCGACCGGTGGAATAGCCCTGGATGGAGTAGTCGTTGCCCGTCGCCTCCCGATGGCCGTGACCTTCCAGCCACACGGTGCGGATCACTTCATCCTTCTCGAACCGAATGATCACCCGGTCGGGTAATTGCTCGATGGAGAAATTGTACGGATCGCCGAATATCTGGGGTATCGAGGTCGGTACGCAGTCGTACATCGGATGCAGGGGTTCGTCGAAGGCGTCCCGCATTGCTCGGCCCCGTGCATTCAGGGAGAGCTCGCCCATCCTGCCGAAACCTCGCGCATCGGGCGGGAGCCGCTCCGGCCGGGGCAATCGGATTCGCTCCCAGGTGCCGGACAGGTCCGGGATATCGGTTGCCTGGGATTCACTAGGCGAGGGGTCCGGGGGGTCCGTCGCTGCATCCTGTGCCGAAAGCGGGGCCGGCAGATGCGCAACCAGGACCATGGCAAGCGCTACAATGGCGTCGACACCTGCGCCCTCCCGTTTCAAGGCCCGTCTATTCGTGTTCTCCATGTTTCGCCCGCCCCGCCCCAGCCTGTCGGGCATCAGCCCATCGCATGTCATCCGATGGTACCAGACCAAACCCACACCTACGTAATGTCGACGGTTCTTGGCGATCGTCGCTTGGGGTAAACTCGACAAGCTTGTAAACCGACTAAATGGTGAACCGGCATGAGGTTTCCTTGCACATTGACCCCGATCATGCTCTTTTCTCTCGCCGCGCTTGGACACCATTCCACCGGCGGGTTCTACGACACGGCCTCGACGGTCGAAGTCACAGGCACCGTCACGGAAGTCTTCTGGCGCAATCCGCACGTCGGGCTGACCCTCGAAGTGGAGAGCGATACCGGCGAAACCGAATTGTGGGAGATCGAGGGCGGTGCCTGGAATACCGTTCAGCGTCGCGGCATCACTCCGGAAACCATCGCAATAGGCGACCGCATCCGTGTCGCCGGCGCCCCTGCGACACGGGGTGTGAAGGCGGTCTGGACCACCCACCTCCAGATTCGGAACGGCGCGGAGTTCAACCTTTCCGACCGGCCCTATCCGCCGCGCTGGGCCGAGGCGTCGTCGGCACCGGAGTTGCCCTCGGACACCGAAGCGGCCGCGTCTACCGCGGAAACTGCGGAAACTGCGGAAACTGCGGAAACTGCGGAAACTGCGGAAACTGCGGACAGTATATTCCGGGTGTGGCTCCCCATACGGGGATACGGCGGTGCAATTCAACCGCCTTCCCTCACTGCGGAAGCCGAAGCCATGAAAGCCCAGTGGAATCAGGCCGTGGACGATCCGGGCCTGCGCTGTGAAGCGCCGGGCATGCCCAACGCAATCCTCAACCCCTATCCCATCCAGTTCATCGACGAGGGTGACCGCATCCGTCTGCTGATCGAGGAGTGGGACGGCAACCGGGTAATCTACATGGACCCCACCACGACTCCGGCGGCCCCGCCGGTCGACCGCCTCGGCCACTCCGTCGGGCGTTGGGAAGGAAGCAACCTGGTGGTCGAAATCGACCACTTATCCTGGCCCTTCCTTGATGCGCAGGGCACGCCCATGAGCGATGCCGTGACCATGGTGGAGCAATTCACACTGAGCGAAGACGAGACGCGCATGGAGTACCAGGTCACCGTCACCGATCCCGTGTACCTGACCGCGCCCGCCGTGTGGCAGCGGACCTACAGGTGGGCACCGGACACGGAAGTCAAGCCGTTCGATTGCGCACTGAGGCAGACGGGTCGAAGCGTTTACGAAAATTGATGCGCGGATCGGACGCACAAGGGTGGATTGCAACAGGCGAGAGAGCAGCCCGCTCGACAACGATTCAGCGAGGATGATCCACCCGGCAGGGGGTCGGGTCCCAGCCGCTGCCGTCCGCCTGCCGGAAGTGTGTGGTCACCGCGTAGGGACGCGTGAGATATCGGGCATCGGTAATGATGCCGGTAACGACCATCCAGCGATCCCCGTTGGGCTCGGTGAAGACGTCGAAGTGCTCCTCCATCACCGTGTCGCCGCTGTAGGGCACGCCGTTCTTGCGAAGGTAGCCCGGCAGCATGTTCGTGGTGGTGACCTTGAGATAGCGGGCATCCTCGGAACCTGACGCGCTCTCCCAAGTGGCGACCGAGTGGCCCTGCCGTGAGGGTGCACCCGAATCGGTTTCGTCGAAGCGCAGCAACCGTGTCTGCGTGCCGGAGTCGATATCGATTCGCAGCGTTTCGTCGTCGTCCCACTGGATACGCAACCGACCCGGCAAACGCATGATCGCGGCGGCACCGTAGGAACGGCACTCGTTTCCCGCATCGTCGGCCGGGTTCCAGGCGTCGGCGAGCCGCCGTGCCTCGCCGGTCAACGGCAGCAGGGTGTAGTTGCCCCTGGGCGGCATAAGCATGCGAAGGTGCCAGTATTCGGACACGACCGACTCCCAGAATCCCGTCAGGTCCTGTGCCGCCGCTTCACGGCCGCTGCGGGGATCGGGAGGCGGCGGAGGCCGGTCGAAAAACTGCGCCGCCGCTTCGCCGGTCGCACCGACCCCCATGAATAGCAGCAGCAGGGCGGGATACATGTGGTCGCGTTTCAGCACGCCGGTCAACGTTGCCCAGTCGGCTAGCGAACCCGGCCGCGCCAGGACCACCCGTCGCTGGGGCGCGTGACCTCGCTCAGAAGCATCCGGTTGTATCCGGAATCACGCGGCGGCAGGCCGCTGGCCACGATCTGTTGACCGGGCAGCAGTGTCGTCCGGGTCAGCCGCGCCTCGGACAGTTGATTGATGGAAGCCCACTCCAACACCCAGGTCTGTACGTTGCCATCGTCCCCGGTGACATCGACGCGCAGGAACGAATGCGGATTGCGCCAGACAAGTTCCCTGACCACCCCCTCGATCTCGATGGGTTCGGCCTCTTCGTCGTAGGTGGCCTGGAACGAATGGTGCGCCAGCCCGGCGCCCGAAACCGCCAGCGCGGCAGCGAACAGTATCCATAATGGCTTTCGCGTCATCAGATACCTCCTCGATTACCTTGCCAAGCTGTCGTAGGCGGCCCCGACGAACATGGCAGTGGTCCATTCACCGCTTTCGCTGCCGTAGCGGGCGTCGTAACCCCAGGTGGGCCCCGCGGCGATGATCTGATCGCGTGACATTCCACGGTCGATCATGTCGAGGACCCGGTCGCGGATCACGGCCACCATGTCACGATAGTAGGCGACCTCCGCATAGTCGGCAATGCGCCCGCGACCGGGCACCACGAGCGTGCCGCCCGCGGAGTTTTCCGCCGGCGACACAATGCTGATCAAGTAGTTCAGCGCCTCCACGAGCGCTTGAATGCCACCGCCCGAGGCCGGGTCTATCCGCGGGAAGCGCGTCAGGTCGAGCAGGTCGCCGGCACTGACCACGTCGGATTTGCGAAACAGCACCACGCTATTGGAATCACTCGTGCCCGGCCGATGCGAGATGATCACCGGTTCGTCGTTGAAGTGCAGCCGCTTCCATGAAGTGGAATAGGTATTGTCCGGCCAGCCGCCCTCAGGCAGCGGCGCGCCGCCGTCCGGAGGCGCGATCATTCGGGCAAACACGTTCAGATAGGCGATGACCGACGCCTTGTCCCGGCCCAGCGCGCCCTGGGGGCCCTGGGCGTACGTCGCGTCCCGCCAGGGAACCTGCTCTCCGGCCGCGGTGATGGCGTCGTTGCCGCCGGTATGTTCCCGCGCGTGCGTGGTGTTGATGACGTACCGTATCGGGCCGTCGGAAATGGTGCGGATGGCGTCGAGCACCGCCGCGCTCATGGATGCGACGCCCGTGTCCACCACCAACACGCCGTTTTCCCCGGACTGCACGGTAATGTTGGCGCCGGCCCCGAACAGCGCATACACCTGACCCTGAACCGGGAGCACCTGTATCTCGCCCGGACCGGGCGCCCCTTCCGGTTCCACACCCCATATCGGCTGGGGCGCAATTTCTTCCCCTGCCGGGCGATCAAACACCGCCGCAGGTTCCGCGCCGGCCGGTGTCGGCCGCATGCCCGCCAACTCCTCGACATACTCGGGCAGCGTCGTTTGTTCGCCGCCCAGCCTGGCCCGGTAAGGCGTCCCGAACTCGTCAACCCTGTCCGGATCCAAGCCCGGAAGCGGACTCCGCCCCGGCAGAAAGTGTGACACCGAGCCGCGCGGAACGACGGTCTCCGTCGCCTCCTCGCACGGATAGGGACTCATCGGGCGTTCGGGCATGTTGACCCACATGTTGGTGCTGCGCACATAGGGCTCGCTGAAATAGATGGGGTCGTACAGGATCGATGTGGCCTGTAGGTAATCGCCGATCCGCCTCCAGCGCGTGCGTACGGTGGCCCGGTCGCTGCGCATCAACCCCGTGCGCCGCATGTAGGCTTCCTTGAGATGAGTGGTGGTGGTCACCAACACGTCTCCCTCCCACTCGCCGGTGGTGAATCCGCTCCACGTGTGCGGCGCGTTCGCCGGCGGATGGGCGCGGCCGTCCAGCCAGATGACGGTCTCCTGTTCCTCCATCTGTATGTGGCCGTGGTAGGCGATGATCCGTTGCGTGTCCCTGTCGATCACCGGCAGGAAGCGGATCTGCGAGAGCGGTCCATCGAACGAGTAATCCCAGGCGTGGGGCCGACACACCCACTCGGCGGTGTCGAATTCCTCCGGGGACCAGCTGTGGGCACGCCGACGACCGTCAACGCTCCAGGGGATGCCCGCCGCGTCGCCCGTTTCGCCGCTGCCGTCCTGGTTGCGGGGCAGCGGCACCCACATACCGGAGAGATCCAGCTGCGCGGCGGCCGGCGCTGCTCCCAGCGCCAACAGTATCGACAGACGCAACATGGCAGCGGCCACTCGCACGATAGCGTCACTTTTCTTTTCTTTGCATGACAACGAAGTCATCGACGCATACGCTTTGTCAAGTGATCATCGGGTGTCTCGCCAACACCCCAAGTCAAATCGATCATTATGTTCGATACCATCAGCTCCAAGCCGTCGCGTCCTGAAGATTTTCGGCTATCCTGCGCCGCACCGCGTTGCGGATTCCGCCAATCGTCATGAAAAGTCCGCAACATGCCTCTGCCCCGGCTCACATGGGCCGACTTGCCACGAAATGATATTACAATAGGAGCGGGCATTGATCGCAGATCGATACGGGATCGCGGCAACTCATTTGAAGAAACTGCAATACATTTCCTGCATGGTCCTGAGCATGCTGATGGCGAGCGGCGCGGCCTACGCCCAGGATGCAGATGAACTCTTGGGCGATCCCCATGCCGGACGGTATTTCTGGCAGACCCTGGCGACATCCTCCTGCAAGAACTGCCACGGGGTATCCGGACAGGGAGGGTTCGGACCGGCTCTCGCAGGCCGAGGGCTGACGACCCGGGATTTCATCAACGCGATTCGAAATCCCATCCTGATGGCGGAGTTCCCCCAATACGGGGACCAGATCATGGCCGACTTCGCCGCCTGGTTCGAGACGCTGCCGCCCGTCGAGGAAGTGGCGCCGTGGCGCTTCACGGTCCCCGAGGACGCCGCACCGGGGCTGGTCACGGCATTCGCTGTGGGCTGCGCCCAGTGTCACGGCCCCATCCTCGAAACGCCGCGGCACAATGCCGCCGCCGCCGGCGCGGACTTCGAGTGGTTCAAGGATCACGTCTACAACCACACCGACGTGGTGAGGGATTACTGGGCTTCCCTTGACCCGCCGGCCGAAGTCCCCTACAGGCGAATGGGAAAATACGACCCGAAGCGCCTGCCGGAGTCGGTCCTGGAACAAATCTGGGGCTGGATGACCGACGAGGGGTTGCTGATCCCCCTGACGGCGGGCCTGAGCGGGCCCTCGCCGCGCTCGAACGAGGCAGCCTACACGGCAACGCTGATCAACCGGGGCATCCCGGGCAGGGGGATGGTGGCCGAGGAGGTGAGCGTCGCGCTGATCGTTCCACCCGGCGCCCGGATCGTCGAGGCCGCCGGCGAAGGCTACGCCGGACAGGAAGAATTCGAGGGCGAGAACGCGGCGGTCTGGCGGCTTGCGCGGATCGGCCCCGGCACCCGGTTGGAACTGAGCGCCACCCTGGCCGAACCGCCCACGGTGCTGGACAACGTCCGTCTCGCCATACGCTGGTCCGGCGACAAGCACCCGGAATCCCTGGAAATTGGCGTAGGCCGACGTCCGCGAAGTTTCCCATAACCCTCACCGAGCATCGGGACAATCGATTTTCCCAAGGAGAACCCCAATGAACAGACAGATGGTCGCTTGCATCCTGACGGTCCTCGTCGTGCCCGGCCTCCACGCTCAGCAGGCGGCGCCGGACATGATCCTCACCAACGGCAAGATCATCACGGTGGACGACCAATTCCGCATCGCCGAAGCAATCGCCATACAAGGCGACCGTTTCGTTGCGGTGGGCACCAACACCGATATCGAAGGACTTGCGGGTCCGGATACCCAGACCATCGACCTCCAGGGCCGGTCCGTCGTTCCGGGCTTCATCGACAACCACGCGCACTTCATTGAAGAAGGCGCCTACTGGGAACTGGAATTGCGATTCGACGGAGTGGATTCACGCCAGGAAGCGCTGAACCTGCTGCGCGCCAAGGCCGAAGATTCACCGCCCGGCGAATGGATCTTCAACTTCGGCGGCTGGTCGCCGGACCAGTTCATCGAGGACAAGTCGCCGTTCACGCGGGACGAACTGGACGAGTACTCGCCCGACAATCCCGTCTATCTCGTCTTTTCCCGCTCCGACGCCTACATCAACAGCCGCGCCATCGAGGCCATCGGACTTGAGGACATGGACGAGCCGTGGATTTACCGCGATGCCAACGGCCGAGCCACGGGCCAGATTGCGCCGCAGGGCGCCGGAACCGTCAGGCGCCTGGCCAACTTCATCGACGCCCCCAATGGGGCGCGGGCCAACCTGCCCATGGACGTTGTGCGTTCCAGCAGCCTTGCCATGCTCCGCGATCTCAACGCCGCGGGCCTGACGGCTTCCGCGGGCGCTTGCCAGTGGGAGGACCTGTACCGGGAATTCCAGGCGGAAGGCCTGCTGAGCATGCGGTTCTTCTGCACGGTGAGTCCCAACGCGGGACGTGGCCCGGACGCGGCCGAGCGCTTTCTCGCCGCGCTGCCGACACTCAGGTACCACGACGGCGACATCTGGATGTCCAACGACCACATGGGCGAGCGCATCCCCGGCGGCAGCGCAGACAACCTCTATTCGAATGCTCCGGACACCACCACCCAGGAGCAGTGGGACCGGTGGGGCGACCTCGCACTGGAAGTGGCAAGGGCGGGCATTCAGGTCATGCTGCATACGCAAATTGAAGCCGCGGTCGAGGGCCAGCTTCGCCAGTTCCAGCGAATCAACGAAATCGTACCGCTCAGAACGCTGCGCTGGGGCCTCATGCACATGGAGGGCGTCACGGTGGATCAGATCGAACGCCTCCGGGATCTGAACATCATCATTCTCGTGCACCCGCGCGAGATCGTCACCGGCGGCCTGCTGCACCGCGTCTGGGGCGACCGGGCGTACTCGATGCCGCCGCTGCGCGAGATTCAGGACAGCGGCATCCAGTGGGGACTCGGTACCGACGCGTTCGAAGTCAACCAGTACCGCCCGTTTCAGACCCTTTACTGGGCCGTCACGGGCAAGATGGTGGGCGGCGACGTGGTGAACACGCACCCGGTCACGCGCGAGGAGGCCCTGATCGCCCACACTCGCAGCAACGCGTACATCTACCACCGCGAAAACGACCTTGGCTCGATCCAGTCGGGCCATCTCGCGGACCTGGTCGTGATCGACCGCGACTATCTGACCGTGCCGGCGGACGAAATCAAGGACATCACGCCCATCATGACCATGGTCGGGGGACGGGTCGTCCATGAGGAGGAAGGCTGGGCTGGCGCGCGTTAGCCGCCACAGGGAAGACCATGAATGGCGTCAGGCACGGATTCACGTACTGGGTCTCGATAGCCGCACTATCGGCGTCGCTTCCGGGTACCGCACAGACACCTGAAGACGGCCTGACCTCCCGTGAACTCGGCATACGCATTGAAGCCCCGATTTCCCAAAATGAACTGATTGAGCGCGGCGAGGCCGTCTACCAGTACTGGTGCGAGACCTGCCACGGGCCGGAGACGCTCAAGCCGGGCACGGCAGCCCTGGCGATCAAATACCGTGGCGAACTCCCGGCCGCGCTGACCGAACGCGCCGACCTGGTGCCGGAGTTCGTGGAACTCATGGTTCGGGAGGGAGTCTCGATGATGCCGTTTTTCAGGCCGACGGAGATCAGCGATGCCGATCTTGACGCGATAACAGCCTACCTCACCATCAATACCGGAGACTGATCATGGCGATACCGCCGGGCGTACGAGAACAGGATTTCCAGGCCGCACTGGGCGAATTCGTGAACGCCGTGGGCAGCGACTGGGTCTTCACCAGGGACGAGGATACGCGCCTGTACCGCGATGCCTACTCGCCCGTGCAGAACGAGCCCGAGGAGATCCTGGTCTCTGCCGCTGTGGCGCCGGACAACGTGGAGGAAGTACAGGCCGTCGTGCGCACTGCCAATCGCTACCGGGTCCCGATCTTTCCGATCTCCACCGGCAGAAACCTGGGCTATGGAGGCTCGGCGCCGAACCTTTCCGGCAGCGTCGTGCTGGACCTGAAGCGCATGAACCGAGTGATCGAAGTGAACGACAAGCGCCACTTCGCGATCGTGGAGCCGGGCGTCTCCTACTTCGACCTGTATCGCCACATCCAGGATCGAAATCTGAAAGTCCTGATCGACTGCCCGGACCCGGGATGGGGCAGCGTGGTCGGCAACGCGCTGGACCATGGCGTCGGCTATACGTGGGGCGCCTATCGCGACCATTTCAACTCCCATTGCGGCATGGAAGTGGTCCTTCCGAACGGCGAATTGATGCGCACCGGCATGGGCGCATTGCCCGGCGCCGAGAGTTGGGGCGATTTCCGCTACGGATTCGGGCCGCATGTCGATGGCCTGTTCTCGCAGGGCAATTTCGGTGTGGTCACCAAGATGGGATTCCACCTGTTTCCGGAACCGGAGGCCTATCTGAAGGGAACGGTGACCGTTCCGAGCCGCCGCGACATCGTTGATCTCGTGGCGATCGTGAATCAGCTCGAACACGCCGGACTGATAGGGATGCCGCGCTACAACACGCCGCTCACCGCCCATTTTTCGGAGCCCGAGGTAGCGGAAATCCTGGCCCGGCCGTTCGCCCGTTCTGCTCAGGACCTGGAACGATGGGCTCAGGACAACGACATCGCCTACTATGGTTGCGAACTCCAGTTTTACGGACCCAGGGAGGCCATCCAGGCCAACTGGCGCTACGCCCGGCGGCTGCTCAAGGATATCCCGGGCGCACAATTTCGCCTTGACTACGAACTGGAATGGCCACTCTCGGCCGACGAAGTCGAGGGGCTGCACAAGGTGGCGCTCGGCATTCCGAACCTGGAAATCTTCCGCCTTGGAACCCGGCCGTCGGCGGACACGCTGGGCTGGGACGGTGAAATGTGGTTCGCGCCGGTGATTCCGAAGTCCGGAGAAGCCGTCCTCCAGGCGCAGGAAGTCTTCACCGAAGCCTTCAAGGAAATGGGGATGCGACCGTTCACGAGCCCGGCCACCACGCCGCAGACCTGGATGTACCGGACGTTCATCTTCCTCATGGGGTTTCCGGTTTCACGAATCGACGTCGAGGCGAACCAGCGGCAGCGCGAGGCGTTCACGCACTTGGCAAACCTTGGCGCAGAGCACGGCTGGGGCGAGTATCGCACGCCGCCGATCTTCCAGGACCTGGTCATGGGTCACTACTCGTTCAACAACCATCAATTGCGGCGCTTCAGCGAGACACTGAAGGATGCGGTCGATCCGAACGGTATAATTTCCGCCGGCCGCGGTGGAATCTGGCCTAAACACCTGCGGGGCTGAAGCCGTAATCGCCGAGGCGGCTCCGGCGCACGGAAAATCGCGGTATGCTGAGCCACTTGACCAACATTTGAAATCCGACTGCCCAGGAGCCACCAGATGCGACGCTTGATACCGCTCACCATCTTCCTGACCTCATACGCCTCATTCGCCCAGTTCAACGAGCCATCCGGCGAACTGCGGCAAGCCGTGATCGAGGCCATGCAGAGCGAAATTCGAACCTTGGAAGAACGGGCGCGCGACCGGAACCGCCAACCCGCGGAGGTGCTCGAATTCTTCGGGCTCGAAGCCGACATGACGGTGATCGAGGTACTCCCCGCCGGCGGCTGGTACACGAAGATCCTCGCGCCGGTTCTCAAGGACGCGGGCAAACTCTACGTGACACATCCCGCACCGACCTTCTATAGCGATTTGTTTGACGGAGTCACGTACCTGCCCGGCATGGAAGAAGTCGACGAAATCGGCTGGGGCGCAGCGGCGCCGCCGGACGGCACTCCGTGGATTGCTTCAGGTCCCTGGGAAGTCGACCCGGTCGACATGGTGCTGACATTCCGCAATTATCACAATTTCGAACTCGACGCCCGCATGGCCATCAACCAGTCGGCGTTCGACGCGTTGAAACCGGGTGGGACCTACGGAATCGTCGACCACACGCGCCGGCACATGGAACCGGACAACACCGAGAATCGTCGGCGAATGGACCCCGTGCTCGTTATCAAGGAAGTTCAGGAATCCGGTTTTGTCTTCGTGGACTACAGCGCCCTGTTGCGACGGCCCGATGACGAGTTGCGGTACGAGGTCGGCCGAGCGACCGTGACCGGCAATACGGACCGCTTCGCGCTGCTGTTCATGAAGCCTGAGTAGGCTCTGCGTTCAAGCCGGGAGTCCGGAATGGGCCGCTCACAGTTGCGCGGGGCGATTTACAAACCAAAACTCATTGTCAGGCGTATTCGGCGCGCACTCTGACTCGCAAATCGGCTTTTGGAGTGGAAGAGGCCCGACGGCTTCGAAGTGCTGGCGCGCCATACGGATCTTCGGATCCATCGTTAACCCGCTTGCGACAGCCAGACTAGCGAAAATCCCGCGACCGGGTCGGCAGTTCACCCAACAGCCCGCTATGGTCGCTGAGCCGTTTGGCGATGACGTGCACCACCGCGCCCTCCCTTTGCACCCGACCATGAACGCCCAGCAACGTCGCGCCCAACAGGATCCGCCGCTGACGTTCGGCGATGCGCTCCCACACCACCAGGTTCAGATAGCCCGTCTCGTCCTCGACGGTCACGAAGATGACGCCGGAAGCGGTGGAAGGCCGCTGGCGCGTGATCACCAGGCCCGCGGCCTGAACGGCGGCGCCGTCGGGGCGCTGAAGCACATCGCTGGCGGCCTGCAAACCAGCCGAGGCCAGCCGGTTCCTGAGCAGGGCCAGGGGGTGACGGCGCAGACTCAGGCCCAGATGGCGGTAGTCTGCCAGAACTTCCTGGCCTTCCGTGGGGACCTTCAACATGGGAACGCCCTCGGCGATGCGGGGCTGGCCCAGCAGCGGCGTGGGCTTTTCCACGCCGGCGGCGTCCCAGTGGGCGCGGTGACGGTTCCTGGTCAGCGACTCCAGCGCCCCGCTGCCGGCCAGCACATCCAGCGCCCCATTGTCCAACCGGGCCCGTTCCGCCAGTTCCGGCACGGACCCGAAAGCTTCCTCGCGCCGGGCGTCGACCAGCCGCCCGGCGGCACGCTCCGCCAATCCCTTGACCCGGTTGAACCCCAGCCGCAATGCCGGCCGGCCGGCGGCATCGCGCTCCAGCGTCGACTCCCAGTCGCTATGGTTGACGTCCACCGGCCGGACTTCCACCCCGTGTTCCCTGGCGCAGCGGACCAATTGGGCCGGGGCGTAAAAACCCATGGGCTGGCTGTTGAGCAGCGCGCAGAAGAAAACCGCCGGCTCATGGCACTTGAGCCAGGCCGAAACATAGACCAGCAACGCGAAGCTTGCGGCATGGGACTCCGGAAACCCGTAGTCTCCGAAGCCCTTGATCTGGTTGAAGATCCGCTCGGCGAATTCCGGCGTATAACCGCGCTCGGCCATGCCCGCCTTGAGACGGCTCTCGAAGACTTCCAGCCCGCCCCGCCGCTTCCAGGCCGCCATGGCCCGGCGCAGCCGGTCGGCTTCGCCCGCCGTGAAACCCGCCGCCACCATGGCAATCCGCATGACCTGTTCCTGGAAGATGGGAACCCCCAGCGTCCGCTCCAGAACCCGCTCGACCTCGGGGCTGGGATAGCAGACCGGATCCTCGCCGTTGCGCCGCCGGAGATAGGGATGAACCATGTCGCCCTGGATGGGCCCGGGCCGGACGATCGCCACCTCGATGACCAGGTCGTAATAGCATCGGGGCTTCAGGCGCGGCAGCATCGCCATCTGCGCCCGGGATTCGATCTGGAACACCCCCACCGTATCGGCTTCGCAGATCATGTCGTAGACCGCCGGATCCTCCGCGGGCAGGCTGGCCATGGTGAACTGGCGGCCGTAAAAGCTGCGGATCAGTTCGAAGCCGCGGCGAATCGCGCTCAACATCCCAAGGCCAAGCACGTCCACCTTCAGCAGCCCCAGATCCTCCAGATCGTCCTTGTCCCACTGGATGACCGTGCGATCCTTCATGGCCGCATTCTCGATGGGCACCAGCCGGCTCAGCGGCCCACGGGAAATGACGAAACCGCCCACGTGCTGGGACAGGTGGCGGGGAAATCCCGCCAGTTCCTCCACCAGCCCCGCAAGGCGTCGAATGACGGGCGCCTTCGGGTCGAACCCCGCCTCACCGATCTGCTGCGCGGCGATCTCCCTGCCGTCCCACCACTGCACCGACCTGGCCAGCACGCCGAGCTGCGCTTCCTCCATTCCCAGGGCCTTGCCCACGTCGCGGACCGCGCTCCGGGCCCGATAGCTGATAACCGTGGCGGCCAGCGCGGCGCGTTCGCGGGAATACTTGCGGTAGATGTATTGAATCACCTCCTCGCGGCGCTGGTGCTCGAAATCCACATCGATATCGGGCGGCTCGTTCCTCTCCTTGGAAATGAACCGCTCCATGAGCATTTCCAGGCGCGCGGGGTCCACTTCGGTGATGCCCAGGCAGAAACAAACCGCCGAATTGGCCGCCGAACCGCGCCCCTGGCAAAGGATGCCGCGGCTGCGGGCGAACCGGACGATGTCGTGAACGGTGAGGAAATAGGCCTCGTACCGAAGCTCGCCGATGAGCTTCAGTTCGTATTCGACCAGTTGCCCGACCCTGGCCGGCACACCGTCCGGCCAACGCCAACGCATGCCTTCTTCGGTGAGGCGGCGCAGATGACTGGCGGGCGTGGCCCCTTCCGGAACCAGTTCGTCCGGGTATTCATAGCGCAATTCATCCAGGGAGAAATCGATGCGTTCGGCGACCGCGAGCGTCTCCTTCAACAGGCGCCGGGGGTAGATGCAGGCCAGTTCCCCGACAGGCCTCAGGAAGCGCTCACCGTTGGGATACAGGCCGAAGCCCATGTTCCGCAACGGTTGCCCGCAACGAATGGCGGTGAGCGTATCCTGCAGCCTCCGGCGCTCCCGGCAGTGCATGTGGACGTTGCCGCTGGCGAGCATGGGCAGACCGAGTTTCGCCGCAACGTGCCGCCAACGGGCCAGCAGCACCCGGTCATTTCCCGTCATCAGCAGTTCCGCGGCCAACCACAGGCGGCGGGGGAAACGTTCCTTAAGCCAGGCGGCTTCCCGAAGGTCGGAAGCCGTCCCCGGCAACCACAACACCAGGCATTCCGAAGGCGCCAGATATCGCTCGAAATCTTCCCGGGCCAGACGATAGGCTCCCTTTTCGGCCGCCCGCCGAGCGTGGCTGATGAGCGCCGAAAGCGCCCCGTAGGCGGTACGGTCGGGCGCCAGCACGACCGTCTCCATGCCGTCCTGCAGGCGAAACTCGCTGCCGACGATGAACTTGAGGGGCAGTTCCTTCGCCGCCGCATGGGCTCGCACCACACCGGCCAGGGAACACTCGTCGGTCAGCGCAAGCCCCGCATAGCCCAGTTCGGCGGCCCGCTCCACCTGCTCCCGGGGATGGGACGCCCCGCGAAGAAAGGTGAAGTTGCTCAGGCAATGCAATTCGGCATAACCCGGAGGCTGCAGCGGGCCGGGTTCAACCGAAGATTCCATGCAGATACCAGTCGTCGCGGTCGGAGCGGCGGTCCCGAAACACCCATAGCCGCCTGCCCTGGCCGCCGCGGGCGACATAGTAGTCCCGGCTGGTGTCGCGCCCATCCCACCAGCCCGCTTCAACCCGCTCCGGGCCGGACTCCAGCCGCAACGGCATCCGCCCGCCATCGGCAGCCGCGACACTGGTCGGTGTGGACAGAAGCCACAGGGGGCGCCGCGGATGCCCGGGAGCGACTTTCGCCACCGGGGAGCCGGTCCCGGCCTGCGGGTCCCCGGCCTGCGGGTCCCCAGCCTTGTTCCAGGCTTTGTTCCAGGCCTTGTTCCAGGCCGACTCGGGCCGATGATCCTCGGCCACCCCGAGCCCGTGGACATCCTCCGCGCTGAAACGCGTCCGCAAGCGGGCGATCAGTTCGCCCAAAACAGTCTGCGGCGCAACCTCCGGACAATCCGGAAACAACGTCGAGTTCAACGCCTTCATGGGAGTGATCGCTCCCGTCGTCAGGCTCAACGCGGTGACCGGGGCGGGCAACGAGAGCGTCTCCAGCCGGCTCAGGAAAAGATCGGTGATCTTCCGCAACTCATGGGTCGGCACGACCTGGTCGATACGCACCACCGTTGTCGGCCGATGCAGGTGATGGAATCCGTACCGGCAGCTTGCGATCTGCGCCTGGTGCCTGTGGAGCGCCTCGGCGAGCCGGAGAATGAGCTCTTCCCCCGACCTGGCAATCACTCGAGGCTCCACCACTTCCTCCTGAAATTCCACCATGGAGCTGAAACGCCGGTCCGGGCAAAATGCGGTCCTGAGATCCTGCTGCCTCCCCAGCGACCGGTCCAGATCGTCCAGACAGCGCCGACCCACCCGTCGAATCAGTCCCTCACGGGGCAGTCGCAGGCAATCGCCGACCGTCTCGATGCCCATCTTCTTCAACCGCAGCCGCACGACTTGCGGCCAACCCGTAACGCGCAGCGGCAACGCGCCCAAACGGCCCGTCAACCGTTTTGTCGACAGCGCGTCCGCCTGGCCATCGCGAGCCAGCCAAAGCGCGGCCAGCGCCGTTGGCGCCGCGCACAGATGAGCCGTCAACCGCCGCCGGCCCAGTTCCTCGTTGAGCGCCTTCCTGATCGAATCGAAACCGCCCCACAACCTGAGACTCCCGCCAACTTCCAGAACCAGGGCTCCGGGTGGCTCCAGACTCACCAACGGCGTGATTTTCCGCATCCAGCATGCCAGCGAAGCGAGTTCCCCGCGCTCAACCTCCGCTTCCAGGGGAAACTCCGGCAGGTGAACGGCGATCCACAACCGTTTCGGCCGGGGCAGTGCGGAAGGCGCCGGTCGCCGGGGTGGGAAGACCTCCCCCGGACAGGGGGCCTTGAGGGGCTCGGCCATGGCGGGCTACTCTTCCGAATCATCCCGATGCGGATGAACCCGCCCGCCATCTTCATGGGGGACACCGCGCCCATTGCGACAGGCACCATTCTGGAACCGGTCCTCAAGGCAGATCGTGACCGCGCCGGGGCGGCCGCCGCGGCACTTGAGTATTTCGATCCGGGTCCGCCCGCCGATGGCCGCGAGACGCATTCTCAATATCGCGGGCGACCGCTGGCGCGAGGCCTCCGGAGGACGGAACAACAACGCCCAGCACCGCCCCGCCTCGGCGGCGAGTTGCAGCCGCCTGAGCGGGGTCTGATCCACGGAGCGCGCCCAGGCCAGAACGGCCGCGCAGGAACCGAAACGCAGAGCCTGCTCCATGGCCCACAGGACGTCCGGATTCCCCTTGGCGCCTGTGTGATCGCGCACCACGAGGACCCGTTCAAGGTCGATCCCCCGGCTGCGCAAGGCCGGCGCATAGGGAATGAAGGGCGGCGCGATCCAGACGATGCAGCCGTTACCGCCGCCCTCGCCCAGGCGAGCCAGGGCGGGCATCAACAGACTCAGTTCACCGATGCCGCAATGCTCCGTCAGGATTTCGGTCAGGCCGACGGCCGGCCAGCCTCCGCCCGGCAAATGGCGATCCAGGACATCGAAACCGGTCGAATGAACACTCCAGGAGGCGCAGTTCTCACCCGCCCGCCAAATCCGGGGGTGGTTGATCGGTTGTTTGACAGCCCGCATGACCCACCAATCCGCACAGCGGGATCAAACGGAACTGCGCATGACTCCGACCACGATGCCTTCGATGGTCATGTCCTGGGTCTTGAGGTCCACCTCTATCGGGTCGAAATCCGGGTTCTCAGGCATGAGCCACACCCGGTGTCCGTCCTGGCGGTAACGCTTCACGGTGACCTCGTCTTCCAGGCGGGCCACCACGATCTGCCCGTTTCTGATATCCACCGAACGCCGCACCGCCACGAAATCGCCGTCCAGAATGCCCGCGCCCCGCATGCTCATGCCTTGTATCCGGAGCAGGAAATGGGGTTCCGACCTGAAAAAGGCCGGGTCGATCCGGTAACGGGCTTCCACGTGTTCTTCGGCCAGGGTGGGTTGCCCGGCCGCAACCCGGCCCACCAGGGGCAGCCCCATTTGCTCGGGCAATGGCTCCCGCAAGCGAATGCCCCGGGAAATGCCCGGCAACAGTTCGATCACCCCCTTGCGCTCCAGGGCCCTCAAATGTTCCTCGGCGGCATTCACCGAACGGAAGCCCAGTTCCCGGGCAATTTCCGCGCGCGTGGGCGGCATGTTCGATGTGTGGATTGCCCTTTGAATCAGGGAGAGAATTTCCCTTTGCCGCGCAGTCAGTCCATGCATGACGATCACTGTACACAAATACAATGCTGGTATTGTATACAGCTATCCGGGAAAATCAAACCTGTGCGACCACCTGTGCGGACACGCTCCACAATCCACTTTCAGACAACCGGGGATTGCCCCTCCCGGTTCCACATGCAGCGCACCCGCAGAACAATTGCAATCAAGCGAGCTTTAAGAAATAATGCGACGATCTTTTCGATGGTTCACTCAGGGGATAGTCCATGGGCAGAAAACTCCAGCTTGGCGCGCTTTTGGCCGTCTTGACATTAGCTGGCGGATGTACACCGGCGTATCACATAACGGAGCAAGAGATTGCTGAACTACGCTCAATGGTGGAGAGCTTGCAACCCTCTCCCGGCCAGTCGGGAGGCAATGCCGAAGCCATGGCGGCGCAAGCTCAGGCCACGGCAGACGAAGCTCTCGCGGCCGCCAATGCCGCTCAAGCTGGCGTCGATGCCACCAACGAGCGCATGGACCGCATGTTCGAGGAAAGCCAGGCCAAGTAACCCTCAAGCCGGCCAGCCGGTTCGACCCGCTCAAACCACCCCGGTTGATTCGGCGGTTGGTTCGAGTTGATTCCCGGACCGGCTCTGGAGTCTTGTGTGGGGCTTGCGCGGGGCGCGCTTAATCCGGTATTCGATCAGCTACGCTAACCAGCGAGACGAATTCCGGAACGCCCCGTGACCTCTCCGCGGCGAGTTCCGCAAGCTCCCAGTCGAACTGGGTGCCTTGCCCCTCTTCCGTGGCGGCGACGAATGCGCGTGTCAACTCCGTCATCGTCCAGGCGGCATCCCCCTCCTCCTCCAATGGCGGATGGGCTTCGAGGTAGAAGCCATCGGTGGTCCAGGCCAGCTTGAAGGGCTGGTTGACGATGTACACGGGTGTGCCGACGGGCACGGTTTCAAACAGCCCCTCGATATCCTCCGGAAACATGCGGATGCACCCATGGGTCACGCGCATGCCCAGGCCGGACGGCCTGTTGGTGCCGTGGATCAGGTAGCCGGGGATGCTCAACCGCAAGGCGTGGTCGCCCAGCGGATTATCCGGTCCCGGAGGCACCACGCGAGGTAACGGTCGACCGTCGGCGGCGTGCTCGCGGCGAATGGACTCCGGCGGATACCAGGTGGGCTTTTCGGCCTTGGCAGTGATCTGCGACCGCCCCAGGGGCGTCTGCCACTCGACGCGCCCGATGCTCACCGGATGGGTGACGACGCGACCGGGATCATCCGCAGGATAATGGTAGAGCCGCAGTTCCGGCAGATTGATCACAATGCCCTGGCGGGGGGCGCTGGGCAGCACGAATCGCGTAGGCAGCACGATTTGGGTGCCTTCCCCGGGCAACCACGGGTCGACATCGGGATTGGCCTGCTTCAGTTCTTCGAATCCGAGGTTGTAGCGCCTGGCCAGTTTGACGAAGGTATCCTCGTACCTGGCGGTGATGACCTGGACCGTGCCGACCACGCTACTGCCGGGGTCGATGGAAAGTTCCAGCGCGCCGACTCCGGCGAACGGAACCAGAACCAGCGACAGCAAACCAATTGGATTCCTCATCTGAACCCGCATTATAACCGAATGGGCGGCGGCGAGATGGGACGATTCCGGGGATTCCGGGTATTCAAAACCTGACCAGCGTCGCACCCCACGTGAAACCGCCGCCGAACGCCTCCATCAGCACAAGGTCCCCCGGCTTGATCCGCCCGTCACGCACCGCCGTGTCCAGGGCCATCGGGATGGATGCCGCGGAAGTATTGCCGTGTTCGCTAACCGTCAGCACCACTCGGTCCATCGGCATCCCCAGGCGTCTGGCTGTCGCACGGATGATGCGCAGGTTGGCCTGGTGGGGCACGAACCAGTCGATCTCGCCCTGTTCCAGGCCGTTTTCGGCGAGCACCCGGTCCACCATGCCCTCCAGCGTGCGCACCGCCACCTTGAACACTTCGTTGCCCTTCATGAGCAGCGTCGCCTCGCCTTCCTCCTTGACCCTCGAAACGCCGCTGTCAGCGTAGAGCAGGTTCCGGTAGCGGCCGTCGGCGCCCAGATCGGTATAGAGAATGCCGGCTTCCCCGGACGTTTCAAGCACAACGGCGCCCGCGCCGTCTCCGAACAGCACGCAGGTTTCCCGGTCGGTCCAGTCGATGATCCGTGACATCACCTCGGCACCGCACACCAACGCTCGATCCGCCTGTCCCGAACGTACAAACTTGTCCGCAACGTTCAACGCATAGATGAAACCGCTGCAGGCGGCTTCGATGCTGAATGCGGCGCCGGACATGCCCATCCGCTCCTGGAGCAGGCAGGCGACATTGGGGAAAACCAGGTCCGGCGTGCATGTTCCCACCACCACCAGGTCGATGTCGGCCGGCGCAAGGCCCGCAGCCTCCAGAGCCGAGCGGCATGCCCGTTCCGACAAGTCGCTGGTCGCCTGATCCTCCGCCGCGATATGCCTCCGCTCGATACCGGTTCGCGTACGAATCCACTCATCTGTGGTGTCGACCATCTTCTCCAGATCGAAGTTGGTCAGCACCTTTTCCGGCAGATACGCTCCCGTACCCGTTATTCGTGAATACATTGCTCTTCCATGAGATTGGCTATTTGTACCGGAACGCCGTTGCGCGCTTCGATGATCGCCGCGCGCACCGCGGTCTCGAACGCGAACTCGTCGGCTCCGCCGTGGCTCTTTATGACGATTCCCTTCAAGCCGACGAGGCTTGCGCCGTTGTAGCGACGGGAATCAAGACGCTGCCGCACGGCATTCAGCGCCGTGCCCGCGGCCGCACCCTGCGCCTGGCGAAACGGGTTGCGCTTGAATTCTTCACTAAGAATCGTGGCGATGAAGGCAGCCACGCCCTCCATGGTCTTGAGCGCAACATTGCCGACGAATCCATCGCTGACGACCACGTCCGCCTCGCCTTTGAAGATGCCATCGCCCTCGATGTAGCCGACATAGTTGAGCGTGCTTCGGCCCAGCAAATCCGCGGCGGCCCGCACCAGGTCATTGCCCTTGATGTCCTCGATCCCGATGTTCAGCAAGGCGACTCGCGGGCTCCGGATGTCGAGAATGCCTTCCGCGACGACGGCGCCCATGATCGCGAACTGCAGCAGGTGGCGGGCCGTGCAGCCGATGTTGGCGCCCAGGTCGAGCATGAAGGTGCATCCGCCGATACACGGCACTGCGGAGATAATGGCCGGCCGGTCCACGCCGGGCAGGGTCTTGAGGACGTAGCGGGCGGTCGCCATGAGCGCGCCGGTGTTACCCGAACTGACGCAGGCGTCCGCCTCGCCGCTGCGAACCGCCTCGATGGACAGACGCATGGAGGAGTTCCTTTTCCTGCGCAGCGCGTCCGCGGGTGCCTCGTCCATTCCCACGACTTCTCCCGCCTCGAAGAATCGCAGACGATTGCCGAAACGTTCGCCGCCGGTCCGGCGCGCGAGGTCGAGCGTATCCGCAAGCCCAACCAGGAGCACATCCACCGAGTCATCGGTCTGAAGCACGCGCATCGCCGCCGGCAGGACGACATCCGGGCCATGGTCGCCGCCCATGGCGTCCAGCGCGATCGTCACCCTTGCGGGCATGGCGCCAACCGGCAACATTGCGAGAACGACCTAGCCCCGACCCTGCGTCCACCGCCATGCGAACGCCGCACAACACCGATCGGTTCGGGTCGCATCGCGGGAGACCGGCAAGGGCCCGGGTCAGGCACCAACCCCTTCGCGGGTGCGGAGCACGACGCTACTCCTCCGGCACCTCTGGCTCGGGAACATCGACCCGTTTCCGGCCGCGATAGAATCCTTCCGCGGTCACATGGTGCCGCCGATGCAATTCGCCCGAGTTGGGGTCCATCGACAGCGTCGCGCCCTTCAGACTGTCGTGTGACCGTCGCATATCGCGCCTGGATCGAGTCTTTCGTCTTTGCTGAACAGCCATTGCCCAATTCTCCTCAGTGTCCTGCGGGCGGCGCATTGGTCGAACCCGCACCGCCGTTATCTTCAAGCGCCACAAGACTCCGTGCCAGCTCACCGCACTGCTCAAGCTCGGCGTGACGGGGGATCAGGGGCAGCGACATGATCAGTTCATCCTCCATGAACCCGATCGGCTGAAACCGGTCGCCGGAGAGTTCGAGCGGCTCATGGTTCTCCGGAAGTCCCTCCGGGACCGAATCGCCGCCAACAATCACGAACCAGGCCTTGCGGGCGACCCTTTCGTCCATCGGTTCCAGACAGCGCTGACACTGGAGTCTGTAGTTGGCGTCGTATTCTAACCGCACCGTGGTATATCCTGCCGCATGATGGTCAAATCTGAACCCAACTCGTACACTTCCATGATCCGAGTGCAATAGCGCCCGAAACCGCTTCAACCGCTTCAATTCGATTTCGCCGGAAATCCGGGCCAGTCGTTGACCGAATGATTCCAGGGCACCAAAGCTGTACCAGGAGTACAACGCGTGAGGCATAAGCGATCAATGATAGGTAGCGGAAATTTGACTGTCAAAATCGAATGCGTTCCAACCCCATGCCGCGCCTGATACTCGGCTCCAGTTCCGTGCACCGGCGTCACCTGCTGCGCCGCTTGCATGTCGACTTCGAAACGCTGTCACCGAACGTGGATGAATCCGTGCGCCCGGGCGAACATGCCCGCGATCTTGCCGTCCGGCTTGCCGCCGCCAAGCTTGAACGGATCAGGCGGATCGCCGACGTCGACGATGCGGTGGTGATCAGTGCCGACCAGACAGCCGACACCGACGGACGACTGTTGAGGAAACCGGGCGACCGCCGCACCGCCATTCGCCAGCTCATGGACTGCCAGGGCAGGACAGCCGCCTTTCACACCGCCTGCGTGGTCCTCGATGGACCGACGGGTCGCCGGTTCGAGGCAACCGACAGGACATGCGTGAATTTCCTTTGCCTGGAACGGCCGCGGATCGAGCGCTACGTGGACATCGAGCGACCCTTCGACTGTACTGGCGGCTTCCAGGCCGAAGGTCTCGGCATCACCCTGTTCGAATCCATCGAATCGACCGATCCCACGGCACTGCTGGGCTTGCCGCTGGTCTGGTTGTGCGGGGTGCTCAGGGAGGTCGGCCTTGACCCGCTGGGGCCGGAGCCGCCTGGTGGAGCGAGTCCAGTATCGCCGTCAGTTCCCGGGGCAACGGAGAACTGACATCGAATGTTTCCCCGCTACCGGGCCAGGCAAATCCCAGCCCGTGCGCGTGCAGGAACATTCGCCTCAACCCCATCGCCGACAAGCTGTCGTTGAATCCGGAATCGCCGTAACGCGTATCGCCCGCCAGCGGATGGCCGGCATGGGCCGCGTGAACGCGGATCTGATGGGTCCTCCCGGTGTCGATGGCCACCTCCATCAGCGTCGCCTGGTCGCCCAGGTATTCGACCACCTGGAAGCGGCTCAGGGAGCGCTTTCCGGCCGGGTCCACCCGGACAACCCTTTCGCCGCCCCTGCGCCGCATGCTGAGCGAAGCATCGACCTCCGTGTGCCCGCGCGACCAGCGTCCCCGCACCAGGGCCAGATAGCGCTTGTCCATGCAGCCGGTCCGCAGCAACTCGTGCAATTGCCGCAATGCGGCGCGGCGTTTCGCCACCAGCAGGCAACCTGAGGTATCCCGGTCCAGGCGGTGCACCAGGTCCGCCGCGCGAAATTCCGGCCCCAGGCTCCGCAGCGCCTCGATGCAACCGAAATCAACACCGGTCCCGGCGTGCACCGGCATGCCCGCCGGTTTGTCGAGCACCAGTATCCTGCGATCCTGATACAGGATCCTTTCAGCCAGCCAGCGGACACGGTTCGCGGGAATCCCGAAGGAGCCGGAACGGCGCTGGCGCACCGGGGGAATCCGGACGCGGTCTCCCTCCTTGAGGCGGTAGCTCGCGCGTGCGCGGGCGCTGTTGACCCGTACCTGTCCGGATCGAATCAGCCGATAGACGTGACTGCGGGGGACTCCGGAGAGCGCGCCGAGAAGAAAGTTGTCCAGCCGTTGCCCCGCGGAATCCGCGTCAACGTCTCGGTAGCGGACAGGGGGACGGGTGGCGGTCTGCTTCATCGAAATCGGCTTCCCGGGCTGTGATATAGTACGCGACGCGACCCGAAGCCGCTCAAGCGATGTAGCTTGAGCGGCCACTTGGAGGTCGAATCAATGGGACGCGCTTGCAGGCGCGTCAACGGTTACAGTTTATTTCTGCGGGTCCCGCTTTAAGGTGTCCCGCGGTAGTGTTCAGGCGGTCATGTTTCGTTCGGGATCCGGCCAAGGCCAGTTCTCGCCGATCCGAAGAGCGTTGCATCGATTCGCCGAGCTGCATAGTGAAACAATTTCCTGCCCGAAATGCCCGCCGACAGTCTGGCGGGCGAGCCGGTTCGGTCGTCGCTGGAGGACCCGCTTCCTTCCGTGGACCGGAGATCGGCACTGCGACTGGTTCGCCAGGAACCTTGGAAGCGGATGACCGGCCCCGGCGGCATCCGATCCGCGTCGGCGGCCATGCCGGCGCGTCAATCGGGCTCGAACATCCACATGCCGCCAGGCACACCGCGGTACCGGTCTACGCAGGATCCGCCACCAACGGATCGGATAATCATGAAACGAATGCTGGTAAACGCAGCTCAGGAAGAAGAGTTGCGCGTGGCCATCGTGGATGGCCAGAAACTTTACGACCTTGATATCGAGGTACCCACCCGAGAACAACGCAAGTCCAACATCTACAAGGGGCGGATCACCCGGCTGGAACCCAGCCTTGAGGCCGCCTTCGTGGACTACGGCGCTTCCCGCCACGGGTTCCTCCCGCTGAAGGAAATTTCAAGGGAATACTTCATCCGCGAGCCGGCGGAGGAAGAGAAGATCCAGATAAGGGATGTCCTGAAGGAAAACCAGGACATCGTCGTACAGGTCGACAAGGAGGAGCGCGGCAACAAGGGCGCCGCCCTCACCACCTTCGTCAGCCTTGCGGGACGTTTTCTGGTGCTGATGCCCAACAATGCGCGCGCGGGAGGCGTATCCCGGCGGATCACCGGCGAGAGTCGCGATTCCGTGCTGAAAGCCCTGAAGGAGTTGAAGCCGCCGGCGGAAATGGGTTGCATCGTCCGCACCGCCGGTGTCGGACGAAGCATCGAGGAACTGCGCTGGGACCTGGACTACCTGCTGAGCGTGTGGGAAGCCATCAAGCAGGTCGTGGTCAGCCGACCGTCGCCGTTCCTGATCTATCAGGAAGGCAATGCCATCGTCCGTGCCATCCGCGATCATTTCTCCAAGGAAATCGGAGAAATTCTTGTCGACAGGGAGGACATCCACGCGCAGGCTCACGAGTTCATGGAACAAGTGATGCCCCACAACCTGCGCCGGCTCAAGCATTACGACGATGCGTCGGTGCCGCTGTTTGCACGGTTCCAGATCGAAAGCCAGATCGAGTCGGCGTTCGCGCACTCGGTCACGCTCCCATCCGGCGGGAGCATCGTTATCGACCACACCGAAGCGTTGACAGCCATCGACATCAATTCGGCCCGCGCGACCAAGGGCGAAGACATCGAGTCGACGGCACTGAACACCAATCTGGAAGCCGCCGAGGAAATTGCGCGCCAACTGCGAATCCGCGATCTGGGTGGCCTGATCGTGATCGATTTCATCGACATGGCCCCCCGCAAGAACCAGCGTGAAGTGGAAAACCGGTTGCAGGAGGCGGTCAAGCCGGACCGGGCCCGCATCCAGATTGGCCGAATCAGCCGTTTTGGCCTGCTGGAAATGTCACGCCAAAGGCTGCGCCCGTCTCTGGAGGAGTCGACACAATCGGTTTGCAACCGCTGCAACGGCATCGGGCACGTGCGTAGCGTCGAGTCGCTTGCGCTCGCGGTCCTTCGCATTGTCGGAGAGGAAGCGCGCAAGGAGCGGACCTCCCGCGTCGTCGCGCAGTTGCCCGTGGAGGTGAGCAACTACGTCCTGAACGAAAAGCGGGACTGGATACAGTCGATCCAGCAAAGCAACAACGTGGACGTGGTGCTCGTAGGCAACCGAGACCTGCAGACCCCCAACTACTCCATCGTCCGCCTTCGGGACGACGAGGTCGGGCAGCCGGAGCACGCCGTGTCCAGCTACAAGCTGGTGGAGCCCAGGAAGGACGCATCGGACTCCTACGAAAAACCGCGCGAAGTTCCCAAGCCGGAGAAGGCCGCGGTGGCAAACGTGGCCCATCGCAAGCCTGCACCCAAGCCGGCCAAGACCAGGGCCGGGACGCGCCGCCGCCCCGCGAGCCTGTGGCAGCGGCTGTTCGGTTGGATGCTCCCCGGACGCAAGAGCCGAGGCTCCGATTCCAAGCGAACCGGCAGGGATGGGCCCCGCCGCACGCGCAAGGACCGTCGCACCCGGCGTCCGAAGCGCTCCCGCGGTCCGAGCGGGAACCGCGCCGCTGACGCCTCCACCGGCAGCAAGAAGAATACCCGTGGTGGCGGCAATCCGGATGAGCGTCGCAGCCGCCGGTCCCGCAGGAGGCGGTCCTCGGGTTCCCGGAAGCCATCCGGGCAGGACGCCGAGAAACAGGGCGGTCCGGAGCCGGGTGGGTCGGAACCGGGCGCGTAAACTCAACGCGCCATCTTTGCCTGACCAAGGCGCCACATCGGACGAACCTTACGACGGCCCGGCATTGCGTGCGCGAAGGTGGGAGAGCAAGCCCAGCGAAGCTTCTTCCACAAGATCGAGCACGTGTTCGAATCCCGCCGGACCGCCATAGTAGGGATCGGGCACACTGCTGCGCCCGGCCTCGGGCGCGTATTCCATGAACAGACGGATACGCGAACGATTCTCCGGCGGACTGATGGCCGACAGGTTTCGAACATTGTCCTCGTCCATGGCCAGCACCAGGTCGAATGAGGAGAAATCCGCGACGGTCACCCGCCGCGACCTCTGATCGCTCAGGTCGATCCCGCGACGGGCGGCAGCGCGGCACGCCCGATGATCCGGCGGCTCACCCACATGATAGGAATGGGTTCCAGCAGAATCCACATGCACGGCAAGTTCCGGCGCCTCTTTACGCACGGTCTCCCTGAATACGCCTTCCGCGGTGGGCGAGCGGCAGATATTGCCCATGCACACGAACAGGATGCTCGCGGAAGTTGTGGACCCGCCCTGCCCGACCGATGCGCCCCCGCTCTTCTCCCGCGACCCGGAACGAC
The DNA here is from genome assembly GCA_965221035.1 of Candidatus Rariloculaceae bacterium. Lineage (GTDB taxonomy): Bacteria > Pseudomonadota > Gammaproteobacteria > Steroidobacterales > Rariloculaceae > UBA6522. The sequence continues at coordinate 148,158 of OZ244860.1, read as the reverse complement.
GATTGTCGGTGGATTTCTTCATCTGACGATTCCCGGAGAAACCTCTTGTCGGACCAGATTGCAGGCAAGTCTTGGGCACTTGGCCGGTCGCGTCAAGCGCCGGATCAACGATCCCGCAGATCGATCGCGCCAGCTTTGATAGAATACGCCGAATGCGCCTTCGACTCCTGACCTGCTGCCTGATCCTTTTTCTCGACGCCGCCGACCAGGCCGTGCTCGCACACGGTGGCGTGGTGCTTGAAGACGACCTGTGCGTCATCAACATCGGTTACCTGCGGGCGCACTTCAAGATCTACCTTCCCCAGCAGCGACAACGGCAGGAGTTTTGTGAAGACATTCCGTCCACCGGCGAAAGCCTCTTCGTGATGGAGTACCTTCACCCCGGACTGGATGACTCAACCGTCGACTTCCGCGTTATCAGAAATGTCACCGGACTGGGCCGCTTCGCACTGTGGGAGGACGTGGCCGAAATCGACAATCTGGACGAGGTCACGGAGTTGTACCACGCGCCGGCGGTCGTGCCCGGCGCCTACAGCGTGACGCATCGCTTCGATGATCCCGGCCAATACATCGGTGTGGTCACGGTGGTTCCAAAGGGTGCGGACGCGCCCTACACTGCCGTCTTCCCGTTTCGCGTGGGGTTTGGAGGTTTCGGCGTGTGGCCATTCATCCTGGTCGTGATCGCCGCCCTTCAATTGCATCTGTTGTATGCCGGCGGCCGGCTGCAACGCTGGTGGAATCGCTTCAACGGGCAAGGACCGGTCGCCGCGGCGGCAGTGGCCTGCGCACTCCTGGTCTCGGGTGGCGCCATGGGGAACCAGGCCACCGGCGACTCCTTGGCCGACAGCCGCTTCCAGTCCCGCGCCAGCCACTTTCAGGTGAGCGTCGACCCCGGCCTGCGGCCGGTCGCCATCAATACGATTCATCGCTGGGTGGTGCAGGTGCTGACCGCCGACGGGACACCTGTGCCGGCGGCGCGGATCACCGTCAGCGGCGGAATGCCGACCCACGATCACGGACTGCCGACGCGTCCGGAGGCGACCGGATATCTCGGCGAGGGCCGCTATGTCATCGAGGGCATGCGCTTTCACATGGCCGGGGAATGGGAGGTGGTCCTGGATATCGAAACGGATGCCTTGCGTGACGAGGTCGTGATCTCCCTGGAGTTGTAGTGCCACGCGCGCGAATCGCGATCATTGCTGCCATCCTCGCCGTGGCGCTGGCCTGGACGGCATGGATGTCCCTGCGGCCCGCCGTTCATCCCGTCTGGACGGATCACGAACGTCGGCTGATGGAATTGTTATGGATCGCCAACCTGCCGCCCCTGCCCGCCGACCCTTCGAACGCCGTGGCCGACGACCCGCGCGCCGCCGCGTTGGGACATCGGCTGTTCTTCGATCCCCGTCTCAGCGGCAACGGCCAATTCGCCTGTGCCAGCTGCCATCAACCCGCGCTCCGGTTTACCGACGGACGCCCCCTCGGCGAGGCGATGGACAGGTCAGGTCGCAACACGCAAAGCATTGTGGGTGCCGCGTACAGTCCCTGGTTCTACTGGGACGGGCGCAAGGACAGCCAATGGTCGCAGGCGCTCTCACCCCTGGAAGATCCGGCCGAACAGGGCGGCAACCGGGTCGCGATCGCCCGCCTCCTGGCGGAGGATTCCACCTACCGCCGCGAATACACCGCCCTGTTCGGTTCAGTCCCCGATTTTTCCCCGACCAGGCGGATTCCCGGCGATGCGGGGCCCGTACCGGGCACTGCCCTTGAATCCGCGTGGAACGCGATGGACGCCTCGGACCAGGAATCGATCACACGGGCCTTCGTGAATGTCGGCAAGGCGATCGCCGCCTACGAACGGCTGATCCTGCCCGGGCCCTCGCGCTTCGATCACTACGTGGAGGCAGTCTCCCGCGACGACGAGTCACTGGCCCGAACGCTCCTTACGGCGGATGAAGCCACCGGGCTGCGGCTGTACCTTGGCAAGGCCCGCTGTATCGAGTGCCACAACGGACCGCTGCTCACCAACAACGAATTTCACAACACCGGAATCATGTCGGCACCGGGGGAGATTCCGGACCGGGGCAGAATTGACGGCATTCGCATGGCCCGTGGCGACCCGTTCAACTGCCTGAGCAAGTACAGCGACGACCCGGTCAAGGATTGCGCCGAACTCCGATTCGCGCGCACGGGGGGCGAGGTGGTGGGCGCGATACGGACGCCTTCGCTACGAAATCTGGCCGGCACCGCCCCTTATTCGCACCAGGGCCAGACCCCGTCCCTGGAGCAGTTGGTGAGGCATTATGATCGCGCACCGCTGGCCCTGATCGGACACAACGAGGCCAAGCCGTTGAACCTGAGCCGGCGCGAGCGCGCGCAGATCGAAGCGTTTCTCGCGGCCCTTGACGCACCCCTGGCCACCGAGCCCCGCTGGTTGGCTTCGCCCGTCGACACTACACCGACGACCGAGCGCCGGGCATCAGCTGAGCGCTGGGCATCAGGCGAGCGCCGGGAATCAGCCGGGCGCCGGGGATCAGCCCAACACCCGACATCGCGCTGAGCCGTTGTCAGACTGCCAAACCGTCAGACTCGGCGCCGCATCAGCGCCTGGCGAACGGCAATGAGGTCTTCCTCCGTGTCTACCCCCCTGGGCGGAACTTCTATCGCACGCGCGACGCGGATCCCGATCCCGAGCCAGAGCGCACGAAGCTGCTCCAACCGCTCCCGCAATTCCAAACCGCAGGGCGCCTCCGCGGTGAACGCCTTCAGAGCCCGGACGCGATAGGCGTACAGGCCGACGTGGCGCATTGCGTGGTCGGGCGTATCCGCCCCGTCGCGCGGCCAGGGAATTCGTGCGCGGCTGAAGTACATGGCTCTGCCGTCACGATCTGCCACCACCTTGACGACGTTCGGATCGTCCCACTCGGTGGATCCCAGGATCGGTGTCGCCAGCGTCGCCATGCCCGCGCCCGGATCATCCTCCAGCAATTGCCCCACCTGCGATATGAGCGTCGGCGGCAACAAGGGCTCGTCCCCCTGGACATTGACGACCACCCGGTCATCCGGCCAGCCGAATCGCCCCACCAGCTCGGCGATTCTGTCCGTGCCGCTGGTGTGCGACCGGGAGGTCATTTCCGCGCGAGCGCCGAACCGCGCGCATGTTTCAGCGATCCGCTCATCGTCCGTGGCCACGATGACGTCGGCCGCCCCGGCCGCCGAAGCGGCCTCCCAGACCCATCGGATCATCGGCCGGCCACCGATATCGGCCAGCGGCTTGCCCGGCAGGCGCTCGGCATCGTGGCGCGCCGGAATGACTACGGCATAATCCATGGTCGCTCCTGGACATGGTTCAGCACCTGGTCGACCAGTCGCTCGGATGCGTCCGGCTCAAATTGAAGAACCATCGGCACGCACCATACTTCATCGTGGGCGATGGCCTCGCACTTGACCGCATCTTTCTCGGTCACCAGCACAGGCAGGGAGTCGTCAAAGCGCACGTCACGCTCGCGGATGCGCGCATGATCCGGCAGCGGGTGGGCAATCACCTCAATTCCGGCCGCCTCCAGCATGCGGAAATATCGCTCCGGATGACCGATCGCCGCCACCGCGTGAACTCGGGCACCCCGAAATGCTTCCAGCGGCTTGCATTCGCCTCCCGCCAACCGGTAGACCGTCTCGGCTCCGGGTCTTGATCGGTAGGCGCCGCGCACATCTTTCTCCGGCTGCCAGTTTCCGCCATTGACCACAACGGCGCCCGCCTTTGCAAGCCTGTTCCGGGGCTCCCGGAGAGGGCCGGCGGGTAAGCAGTGCCCATTGCCCAGGCCACGCTCGCCGTCCACGACCATGATCTCCATGTTCCGACCCAGCGCGTAGTGCTGCAAGCCGTCGTCGGACAGGAGCACATCGATTTCGGCACGCTCCAGTAGCGCCTGGGCCGCCCGGACGCGGTCCGGTCCCACGCTGACGGGGCAGCCCGTCAGGCGCGCCATCAACACCGGCTCGTCCCCCACCATCCGGGGATCGCTCGCCCCGTCCACGGCCCGTGGCCAGGTCCGGGCGCGACCGCCGTAACCCCGGCTGACGATACCGACCCGCAACCCCCGCTCGCCCAACTTCTGCGCCAACCAGATGACCAGGGGTGTCTTGCCGGTACCGCCCACCGTCAGATTGCCGACCACCACCACCGGCACCGGCAGCTGGGTGATCCGCCGCAGCCCGCTACGGTACGCCATTCGACGGACTGCGAACAGGAACCGATAGGCAACGCTGAACGGGAGCAGCGGCCACCGGCACGGACTGGATCCATACCAGATGCGGACCATGCCGCGTCAGTCCGCGAATTGCATGCGATGAAGGCCGCTGTACACGCCGCCAAGCTTCAGAAGCTCCGCGTGGGTGCCCTGCTCCACGACCTTGCCCTCCTGCAGTACGACGATCGAGTCCGCGCTTTCGACCGTGGACAGCCGGTGGGCGATGACCAATGTGGTGCAGCCCGTCATCAGCGACTCCAGCGCGCGCTGCACCTTCCTCTCCGACTCGGAATCAAGCGCCGAAGTGGCTTCGTCCAGGACGAGGATGGGCGCATTCTTGAGGACCGCGCGGGCGATTGCCACCCGCTGCCGCTGTCCGCCGGAGAGCAGCGTGCCGCGCTGACCGACCGGCGTATCCAGCCCCTGGGGCAGCGAGGCGGCGAATTCGCTGACGAAGGCGGCGTCCGCCGCGGCCTGAACCGCCTCTCGCGGCGCATTCCCGAGCGCGCCGAAGGCGATATTGTTGGCGATGGTGTCATCGAAGAGAAGCACGTCCTGACTGACCAGGCTCAATTGCCGTCGCAAGTCCCTGAGCCGGTATTCCCGGATGTCCACGCCATCCAGCAACACTTCCCCGGCCTCGATTTCGTAGAAACGGGGCAGCAATCCGACCAGCGTGCTCTTGCCGCTGCCCGATCGCCCCACGAGCGCCACCGTACCGCCTGCCGGCACCGAAAAATTGATGTCATGCAGCACGCGACCCTTGGTCTTGTCGTAAGTGAAGCAGGTGCCGCGGAACACCACCTCGCCCCGGGCCCGCTCCAGGCGCAGGGTCCCCTTATCCGGTTCGCCGGGCTGATCGAGTGTTTCGAACAGGGTGATGCCTGCGGCAACGCCGCGTTGCAACACGGCGTTGATGTTGACGAGCCGCTTCATGGGCGTGAGCATCATGCCCAGCGCCACCAGGAAGCCGACGAATACGGGAGCATCCAATCCCTGCAGCAGCGTCTCGGAAAATGCCAGCGCGATCATCGCCGAGACAGCGATGGTCAGCGTGTACTGTGACAGGGAATCGCCACCCGCCCGGGTCGCAAGCAGCTTCATGAACTGCCGGCGATTATGCTCGTTGATCCTGGAAAATCGCCGTTGCTGATGCTTCTGGCCCTCGAAGACCTTGACGATACGCGCACCCGACAACGCTTCCTCCGTGACCCGCGTGGCATCGCCCATGGTGGTCTGAATCCGCATTCCGTAACGCCGGAACGCACGGCTCATGACCGCGACCAGACCGGCCACGATGGGCGCGGCAACAGCCACCATGGCGGTGAGCAGCGGGCTGAACCAGATCATCGCACCGACCAGGACCAGAACCGTCAGCGAGTCCCGAACGGCAACCACCACCGCGCTGGAGATGGCCTCGGCGACCTGCTCCGTGTTGTAGGTCAACTTCGACACCAGCGCCCCGGACGATTGTCGCTCGAAGTACGCGATCGGCAGCTCCGTATAGCGCTCGAAGATATCCGCGCGCAGATCCCTCACCACGGAACGCCCCAGCCAACCGAGGCCGTATACGGAGATGAAGTCCACGGTGGCCCGCACCATGAACGTGACGAACAGCAAAAACGGAACCAGCATCGACCCCCCGCCCCGGCCGTCCGACTGAAGGACCTCCACTACCTCGCTCATCAGGTAGGGCACGACACCGTTGGTGCCGGCCGCAACGATCATTGCCACCAACGCGACCGGAAGCACCCTCCAATGAGGCGCTACGTAGCTCAACAGGCGCCGGTAGACCATCATGACTTGTGGGCGAAACTGCGGCATCTGGCGCCCGAACATCAGCGAAAAGCGGTTCCGCACTATAGCGCGGGCCTTGTAGGCTCACAATTGAACCGCCAGGCGAACCTGCATTTGATACACTGGAAGCAGCCCGCAGGCTCAAGGCGGCGGGCATGGAAGCCGAACACGCCGAAGCAGTCGTGGAGGTCATGGGCCAATCCGTCAGTCAACTGGTGACCCGGGAGCACTTCGACGCGAGCCTCTCACAGTCGGGGACGCAAGTGCATGCGAGGATCGATACCTTCCAGGCGGAATGGAACGTCCGCATGGATGCTATTCGGACAGAACTGAACGCCCGCATCGACGGACTCAAGTCCAAAGTGGAATCCCTTGAAGCCACTGTGCGCAAGGAAATCATGCGAGCGGTCCTGATGGTGGTGGGCATACTGATTCCCGCCATCGGGCTGATGCTGGCGATCGTCAATTCCTATACGGCCAGAGGCGGCGCGTAGCGGCGGCTATTTACCATCGGTATCGTTTGAATGCGTGATAGTGCGGTGAACCATTGGCGCAAATCAGTAGCCAAAGCATCCAACGCCCGAAGGGATGCGATCACAGAGGTAGCAGCCCTAAGAAACCGGGTCGGCGAACGGACATGGACAGATTCAGGGAGACCGCTTGAGTTGCGCACCGTTGAACTTGCGACGGAATTCGTAAAGAAATGCCCCGCCGCATCTTTCGGTATCGGCTTGTTCAATGTCGACTTCACAGCGGACGGCGATGTGCTACTGGACTGGGACGACGGGAAGGAGCCGGCACTGACCATTATGGTGACGGCACAAGATACCGTTGTTTTTTCTGGCGTTTTTAGACAAACGGATGGGAAGGTGCGAACCAATAGGGGCAACGAACCTTGGGAGGGCAGTCTGTCGCCTGAATTGCGCCAGGCATTTCAAAGGCTGGTCAATGAGAGGGCTGCGTGACCTGTGAGAAGCCGAAGTTCGTTAGATTCGCCCTGGAACGAAGCAAGCTAGGGAGACCGAGCGCAAAAAAATCCCTCTATCTCCCTCCAAGACCAGCCGAGGGAAGAGAACGCGAACTTTCGGTGTTTTCGACCGATGGCGCGACGCGCCAGGATCTCGATGAAGCGGCAGCGTACGTCGCGACCAAACGAAATCGACCAGTATACGGTGGTTTGGTGGCAGGAATGGAAGCCTACAAAAGAGAAAACTTGCGGCTTTGTCCGGACACAATTAAGTTTGGTAGAAGTGTGCACACCAACGTACGCGGGTGGCCCACTGAAGCGGAGAATAGATTAGCCGTCGCCCGGCGGTTGGTCCAAGCATCATGCACATGTATTCTTGAGAGGCCCATAGGCCCGTAAGCGCTACGGAAAGCAGCTCCCTTGCTCAAATCACGAAAAGTTGCGCTTCAAGAAAACACCACCTCCACGAGACCTCCGCTGACCGGGAAATGCACCCAACATCCTGCGCAGTGGAGACCGGCTCCCTGCAGGGCATCCACGTAGGCGGCAAGCTGGCCAGAGTGCTCCAGTGCCTCGGTGGACCATTCCGAACGCGGGCGCGGAGAGGACTTGTGGTCGATCACGATCCATCCCTGCTCGGTCTCCAGCACCAGGTCGATCCAGCCGCGGAGGACCTGCCCGTTGCCCCGGACGAGTTCCACGGGATGCTCAACCAGTGTGCGGCGCGGAGTGAATCTCTTGCTGACCGCGTCCATCAGGCGCCGCGCACAATCGATCGCATCGCGAGGGGCTAGCGCGCCCCGACCTGCTTCATTGCGGATAAGTTCCGCCGCGCGATCAACCGCATCGTCGCGGTATGGGTTGACCAGTTCGGCCGCAATGGCCGCGTGCAGGGCAGTGCCCACCTTCACCATGTCATCCGAGTGAACCGCAATGCGCGGCCCGGTCACGATGCACTCGCCCACTCTGGCGCCTTCGACGGGGGCGGCGTGCGAAGGCCGTAACCGCTCCCGGAGTCGAAGCTCGCTCGGTGAGCGCTCGGAAAACCAGGCCGGAGCAAATGTCGCCGGTGCCTGCGGTGCCGATTCAGCAGTCTCCAGTTCCACCACTTCCGAGCGAATGGGCTCGCCGTCAGGGAGCGGGTGTTGTTCGCCGACGGGAAGCAAATGGTCGGAGTTGAAGTTTCCGATCCATGCACCGCCACGGGGCTCCGACGGCGGCAGTGCGATGATGAGCGTATCCCTCGCCCGAGTCATGCCAACATACGCCAGGCGACGCCCTTCCGACTCCGCCGCGGCAACGGCCCTTTTTCCCTCCTCCGACGACATGATGTTGTCGAGGACCGGCACGCCCTTCGAATTCCTGCCGAAGACATTCGGGTAGAAGCGGATGGCACGCCCATCGAGGGGGTTGTCCAGGTCGAGTTCCTCCGAGGTCGGCTCCACGCGAACGTCCCAGATTCGGGGCCGCCAACGGTAGTGAAAATCCGTCGCAACCACCACAGGCCACTCCAGACCCTTTGCGCGGTGGTAGGTCAGCACGTGTACGGCGTCGCCACCAGTGACCATCGGCTGCTGATCCAGGTCCGGGGACGTTGGATTCTCAAGCCAGAACAGGAACCCGGTAAGCGTGGCCGCCTCGTGCTGCGATGCGCAGTGGTTCTCGTACTCGACCGAAAGGTGGAGAAAGGCATCCAGGTTGCTCTGGCGCTGGGCAGCGGTGATGGCGTCCGGCCCCCAGGCGGTCACGATCGGACGAATTCCCACATGGTTAAGCACTCGTGCCACAATCTCCACCGGCGACTGGGTTATCGTCTGACCGCGAAGTTCAGCAATGCTGGATGTGATCGGGTCGTTGGCCTCTGCCCAGCTCTGGTCGTCGTTATCCGATGCCAGCCAGCGCAGCCGGTCCGCGAGCCAGACTTCCGGTTCTTCGCAAGCGCCCAGGGCCCTGATTTCAGCCGTGGCGAGGGTGTCCGAAGAATCGTTCAACCGGCGCAGACACGCCCGCGCCAGACACACCTCTGGTGTTTCCAGCAGCCCGGCCAGGGTCATCTTCATGGGCACCCGGCTCCGGCGCAGGGCACTCGCGATGCCCTGTACGTGATTGTTGGTCGCAGCGAGCACCGCGATGTCACCGTAGGTCACGCCCCGCGCTTCGTCCGTCTCCCGGTCGGTCACGAGATGCCCGGAGTGCACGAATTCGGAGATGGCAACCGCAAGAGCGTCGGCCTGAACCTGTTGTTTTGCCTTCGGCAGGGTCCAGCGCACCACCGCCGGCGTATCGTGTCTTTCCTCTCGCCGAGGTGACAGCACGACCCGATCGCGCGTCATCCCATCGCGTTGGAAGGCGTCAGCGAATACCGCATTCAGGTAGCGCACGAGCGAAGGCCGCGACCGCCACGACCGGTCAAGCACGTCGAGCGTACCGCCACGGTCGGCGAGTGCGTCAAAAGTTGCGCCCACAAGTTCCGGATCGCTCCCCCGAAAACCGAATATGGCCTGCTTGACATCTCCGACGAAAACCACCTCTGAAGCGAACCGGGTGAATTTCATGAACAGCGCCAGTTGCATGGGGTTGGTGTCCTGGAACTCATCGACCAGTAACAGCTGAACTTCCTCCGAAAGCCTCTTTGCCACGACGGGATCGTCGAGGGCGCGGAGCGTGAGTTGTTCCATGTCGGGGTAGTCGACGAGGCCGCGGGCAGTCTTCAGTTCCTGGAACCGCGCAAGGGTCTCCCCCGCGATCGCAAAGACTCCCTCAATATACCCGCGAATATCGGCGTGAAAACCCTTGTGGCGGTCATAGCACGCGGCTGCGACTCGCACTGGGATGGCAGCCTTTTCGCTGCGCCTGGTCGGGCCTGCCTTGCTGAGCGAGATCCACAGCGTCCACTTGCAGTCATCGCGACGAAGTTCCGCCGCGGCACTGCGCAACCTGGCGACGTATGCGCCGGTACCCTTGGTGATATCGCTTGCGAGGTCGATGTTTTCAATGGCCTCCTCAACGGCATCAATCAGCGCCTCCACCGCCTCGGTGCCGCAATCGGCTTTCGGGAAGTAGCCGAGAAACCGCGCCGCGCTGTCGCGACCCATCCGGGGCAGTTCGACCGGGTCGATATCGTTGCTTCTCGCCTCCTGGGCGACCCTGCGCACATGGTCCTGCCAATCGGTCCCGTATCGGTGGTCCACGAGTGCCAGGCGCTGAGCGCGGAGGTTCATTTCACGCACACGGTCGGCGCTCAGCACCTCGTCCAGCGCCTGATTGAACAAGCGTGAGCTGTCCTCAACCCCCGCCATGTTGATTTCCGGCGAGAGCCCGAGTTCGAACGCAAACCGTCCGAGCAGGCGGGCGCAGACGCTGTGCACGGTACCGATAAGGGACTGTGCCAACTGCGCCGACAACAATGGCCTTCCGCTGCGGATCAACCGAGTCCGCACGCGGTCTTGTAACTCACTGGCCGCCTTTACCGTGAACGTCGTGCCGATCACGTTCGCAGGCGTCACCCTGCCCCCGCCGAGCGCCTCCTCAAGCTCCCTGGTCAGACGGTACGTCTTGCCGCTGCCGGCTCCCGCGCTGATGAAGCGAACATGCTCGAACACCTTCGTTCGGACGTTCATTGGGAAACCTCCCACCCCGTGAGGCGCAGGAAGTCGTCGTAGAGATCGCCTCCGGAAACCGGACGGAGGCCTTCATCGGGGGGCGTTGACAGTTCGTCCGGTTCGGTAAGGTCCGTGACGACTTCGATCTGCCCCTGCCTGAGTTGTTCCCAACGCCAGAGGCAAGTGACCCGGAGACGGTCCCAAAGCTCCGCTGTACCGCCACCTTTGTCGGATTCGTGCACGATGGCTTCGGGGAAATTCGCCCGGTCGGCCGCCAATATGTTTCCGGTCGCGAGGATATAGAATGCGCCCGCAGGCCATGCATCGCCCGTGTCTTCGCCCTTCTGCATGTAGGCGTAGGTGGCAAGCTGCAGGGCGCGGTTGTCCCTCAGCAAGCCACCCCGATAGGACTCGCCGGCCCACTTGACGTCAAGAACGGCGCGCTGCCCGTTGCGGCGGGTCAACAACAGGTCGATGGTGCCCGTCAGACGGCCCCCCTCGAAGGTGGCCTCGCCCGCAGCCTCGGCCGTGACTTCAACAACCCCGGCCGACCGGAGATGCGCAAGCAGCCGGACCAGTGCCCGTTCCAGCGTGGCAGCGACTCGTTGGTGATCCACTCCGCGCCCGGGCCCCAGAAGCACCGCGCCTTCACGTTCGATCATTCCGGGCAGTTCGGAGCGTACCCAGGCGAACACGGCTTCATCCGGCAGGGTCGTCCAATTCGCACGGGTCCGAAAGAATTCCTCGAACAGACGGTGACCGAGATTCCCCCACAGGCGGGAACCATCCATCACCGTGGCGGCACGGCCGGCGCGGAGCCGCGCGGCGTACCGCAAGACCCACTCGTGCGGATAGTCGCAGAGTTTCGACAGGCTGGAGTAGGACTCGACTTCGCGTGGCGCAATGGCGCGTTCCGGAGGGAGCGACCACCATCTTCGTGGCGCGCGCAAGGGCCTTGGCGGAAGCTCGCGCGTACGAACGCCGAGCGGCTGGAGCGTCTCCACGCCGTCCAGCAACACCGGCTCGATTTCCACCATCGAAAGCCCGTCGAAGAGGCTGTCAATGCGCGTCCATAGTGGATGCGTGCCGCGTTCGTCATGGTGCACGACCAGAACCAGCTGCTCGGCAGCGTTACACAAGGGCCTCAGCCATTCCCGGCTACGCCGGAGAACAAGGTCGTCGACCTCCGGCAGACACACGCCGGACGCGCGCAGAGCTTCGAGTTCTCGCCGCGACCATGGATAATCGATGGCCGCGGACTCACGCACGAGATTCCACCAGACCACGGTAGGCCACGGCCCCGTCACCGCGGCTGGCGCGGTGGTCGCCCGCGCTCGTCCGGCCTCTTCGCAGGTTGATGGATCCGGCGCGCCCGTGGTCACCTCGTCGATCCGCCGTTGAAGCTCCAGTCGCGAAATGCGCGGGACGCCGGACTCCTTGATCCCTTGGAGTTCCGTCAGCAGCGCTTCCGCCTGGGCATGGGCCGCCGCGAACATTGCGGCCTCGAACTCGTTCTCCACGGTATTGGTTTGCTTGCTTGCCCACACCGAGACTCGTCCTGTGCGTTCGAGAAGCGTGTCCACGGGTGCTCCGACATCGGCGTCGTAACGCCTTGCCTCCAGCCAGAATGCGATCTCGGATCGAATTCGCTCGACTTCGTCTTCCCCGGCTTCTTCACGGTCACGCAACGTTTGAGCGATCCTTTCAATGCACTGGATCCATGCCGGTCCGCCAATGCCGGGAGATGCGGCCACGGCGTCCGCCAGACGCGACCGGACCCACCTCGGGAGAGGTCCGCTGGGATGCAACAGGAACTGCAGCATCCGGTGCGGATCCACCGGCTTCCACACCAACGCCATAGCGAGCTTCAGTACTTGCGTGGCCGACCGAAAACCCGTGTAGTGCCGGAATCCGCAACGCGGCAACCCGGCGCGCTCAAGCGCGTTGTCAAGCACGATACCGTCGCTCTCGGCGATCAGGAGGGTCCCGCCGGTCCCACCTTTTTCCAGCAGGAATTCAGCGATTGCATCCGCAGAAAGGTCCTTCGAAGCGGATTTCACTACAATGAGCGACCCGTCGCCCTGGAGGAGCTCGCGCTCCCCAGCACTGCCGTCGTCTCCATCGACCATCGACAGCAGCCGCCTCTGCACGCGAAAAAGATCCGAACCACGCGGACCAGCAGCGGCAAGTTCAAGTCCAGGCGCAGGGGTCCACGGCAAGGCTCGTAGAATCTGCTGCCAGACGTGAGGAAGGTCTTCCAGGGGCGTGTTCAGTTCGATTTGCTCGATCTGGGTCCGGCGTTCGGCGAGCGTTTTCGCCACCCGTTGCAAACGCTGTCCTGGCGTGAGCGGTACTCGGTGCACGGCTATGGCTTCCACGGCGGCCATGTCGGCGAGCCGTGCAGGCACATCGTCCGGGAACGTGCCTTCCCACCCGGCTTCGTACCACTGTTCGCGCCAATCCAGGAGCGTACGCGCGACATTGACGGGATCGACCTTGAACGACCGGTTGAAGAACCTGTCCGGGGTTGTCGCTTCCCTGATGCACTGCAGGTAGCCGAAGGGCGCTTCGCTCGGATGGACGTTGGGGGTCGGTATCCCGAGGTGGGTTTCCAGCACCTGGAGCAGACCTCGCGGGCCAAGGGTGGTCTCGCCCACTGCATTACCTGGAGGAGCCGGATTCAATCCGTCAAGGTGGAGACCGAAAACAATTCGCATGGCATTTGTCAGATTCGGGGCAACCCGCCGCAGGGACGGACCGCAGGGGCGGACGAATCGCGAGTATACAGCCGCAGGCTTCAGCGCCCGCCGCGCGGACCGATCAATTGGCAACACCCACCGCACCGTGCCGCCGCAGCAACTAGGCATCAAGCTCGCGAAAGATCAAAGCCACCCATTGATCACAGCGCCGGTGCCGACGCATGTTTCTGTGGCAAAGTGCCCCTCGAAGCTCGACAACGAACGCCCCTGTCGAACTACGGCTGGTCGTTGCAGGAGATCGAACGTGAGCACCCCCAGAACAGGATTCCCCTATTTCGTCGGAAAGGACCATGTTCACGAGCATTCCAAGGCACTCAAGCAGATGCCGATTGGAGCCAAAGAAACCGAGATCAGCAAAGGATGGCTTCAAGAATTAATCATTGGGGCACCCGATGTACTGCCGGCTTTTGGTGCGGTTCCAGGGCTTGGACATGTGGTCATGCCACTTGTGCAAATTGGCAGTGCTATTTCGATAAATCAAATTAATTATTTCTATGTTTATCTATTTTCTTTTCTTGACTAATAATGGCTGGCCAGCCTGCAGTGCAAGTCGCATGGCCACGGCCTGCCGGTTTTCGTGCACCTGGGCACTTGTGTCACGCAACAAGTCTCACAGGCAGGCGGTCCAGGCCATGCAACGTATTATTTAGTCGCCACTTTGCCGGGGCAACCAACTCAATCCGGTCAATTTTTTCCAGCATCGATGTCAACAAGACCTGCGCCTCGAGTCGCGCCAGCATCTGACCGACACAGACGTGGATTCCGTGTCCGAAACCTACGTGACCCAGGGTATTCCGGGCGATATCGAATTGATCCGGATTTTCCCAATGCCGCGGATCTCGATTCGCGGCGGCAAGGAACAACAGAGCCTTGCGGCCCTCCGGGATTTCAATACCATCGACGTCGACCGCACGCGTCGTGGTTCTCATGAATGTTTGTACTGGTGAGACGAATCTAAGTGCCTCCTCGAAGGCGCCGTGGATGCGTTTGGGATTCTCTCGGAGTAAGGCCCATTGGTCTGGAAAGTTGGCGAAGCAGTAAAGCACAGCGCCAATGCCGAATATCGTAGTGTCCAGGCCGGCAGTTAACAACGATCGCACCAGAAGCCCCGCCTCCTCGTCTGTTATGACGCCCTCGTCAGCGGCCTCGTAAATCTTTGCGCCGATGCGGCCCGGAGCGAGTGATTGTCGTTGGCATTGTTCCGTGATCCATTTCACGACGGATTGCGCATTGACGAACGATTGTTCGAAAAGCTCATTGCGCGGTCCGAACGCATTAAACGCCATGTTTCCGTAAGGCAGCAGGTTTTCCCGGCCCTCTTTGCGAAGTCCGATTATGTCGGGAAAAACGCGGAGCGGAAATGCCTCGGCGATTTCACGCACAACATCGACCTCACTCTCGTCGAGCAGATTGTCAACCAACTCGTCCGCTATCTTCTTGAAGTCTTCGCTCAAGACCCGCAATGCGGGTTTGGACAGAACACGCACCAGAACGCCGCGTGTCTTTGTGTGCAAAGGCGGATCGGCTTCGAGAATGATGCTTGGCGGTCGCCACGGTTCTTCGGTCGCAAAGTCGGTCAGGCCGACACCACGACTCGAGCAGAATGTCTCCCAATCGGCGAGCGCGGCGCGGACTTGCTGGTAGCGCGCCATAGCAAACACGTTGTATTTTTCTATATAGACAACCGGTCCTGTTTCTCGCAGTTCATCGTGGAATGGATACGGATCTTCGAGAAAATCGAGAGCGAAAGGATCGAGTTTGCTAATCGGGCAATTGCCAGGAATCGATATGGTCATGTTCTCTGAATTTTGGTTACGAGCGTCAGAACTTGGCGAGGTCCCGCTTTACGGCGACAACCCCCAAGTCAACGATTGAGCCGTGGCCTATCTCCACCACTTCGATATTGCTATCGGCAGAGATCAATCGCTGGCCAAGCGCGTCTGCACCGACCTTTGCGACTGGTTCCATGAATTGGATGATACCACCAATCGCGCTTTTGGTACCGGCGGTCCATGGACCGTAATCGTACTTCGGATGCTTTGCTGGAATCGCAAGCCAACTGCTTCTTACCTAAGATATTCGGTCTAGTGTCTTGTCACTCATCTAATGTCGGATAGAGGCGCTTGAGTTTCACGCGTGCGTCATCGGTGGTGAACTGCCAGTTGACCTTGGCTTGGATGCGGTCTCGGGCGGCCTGCCAAGCGGCGACCTCGGCGCGCACGGTATCGATGGAGTCGATGCGGCGGTTGAGGCACTGGCGGATCATGACGTTGAGTTCGACCTCGGCCACGTTCAGCCAACTGCCATGCTTGGGGGTGAAGAAGAACTCGAATCGGTCCCAAAGCGCCTTGGCGCGGGCCGGTGGGTAGGTTTCGTAGAGCGCGCCGGGACGGTGCGTGTTGAGGTTGTCCAGCACCAGGGTGATGCGCGTGGCCTGTGGATAGCGCGCAGCGATGTCGTGAAGGAACCGCGCCCAGTCGGTCTTGGTCCGGCGCTCGGTCACCTTGGTCAGGCGCCGTCCGGCCAGCGGTTCGGTGGCCATGAACACGGTGCAAGTGCCGCAGCGTCGATATTCGTAGTCCTCGCGCGCCGGCCGTCCCGGGGCCGGTGGGACCGGTGTGCGCGTCTCGCCGATCAACTGCCGCGGCGTCTCGTCCATGCACACCACCGGCCACTTCGGGTCGTACGGGCGTCGATAGACGTCGAGCACCTTCTCCATCCCCGCCGCGAAGTCGGCATTGCGCGGCGGCGGGATCACCCAACCGACGCGCCGCCACGGTTTGAGGGCGTTTTTTTTAGGGAATTATAAAGAAAGGTTGACAAACGCCGATAGTTAGCGGATAATCCCCATATCAGCTTATGGAGACGGTCATGGCTAACAAGGCACCAGGAAAACACCAGCGAAACGGCTTGACGCTTGTGCAAATCGTGGACATGTTTCCGACGGAAGAATCCGCCGTGCAATGGTTTGAATCTGTCGTATGGGGAGAAGAAAGGGTTTGCGGTCATTGCGGAAGCCTTCGTACCCAACACGCCAGCCATGCGAAAATGCCTTACTGGTGTACGGATTGCCGAAGCTATTTCAGCGTCAAGACCGGTACGGCCATTGCCCGCTCGAAAGTGCCTTTGCGTAAATGGGCGATTGCCATTTATCTTTGCCTTACTTCGCTTAAGAGTGTATCCAGCATGAAACTGCATCGGGATATCGGAGTTTCCCAACCTACCGCGTGGTTCATGTTGCATAGGCTTCGTGAAGCATGGGCGCAGGAGAGCGATAACGATGATTTCCAAGGCCCGGTTGAAGCAGACGAAACACACTTCGGCGGGATTCGAAAGAATATGAGCAATACGCGCCGCAAGGCTTTGGCGCATACCGGACGCGGCGCGGCAGGTAAAACCGCCGTCGCGGGTATCAAAGATCGTCCGAGCAATCAAGTTCGTGCGCAAGTAGTTGCGCGTACTGATGCCGAGACGCTGCAAGGTTTCGTACTGGAAAACGCGGCGGAAGATGCTACGGTCTATACGGATGAAAGCACCGCGTACACCACGCTTCCGAGGCCGCACGACAGCGTCAAACATAGCGTCTCGGAATACGTGAAAGGGCAAGCCCATACTAACGGCATAGAGAGTTTCTGGAGCGTGTTGAAGCGGGCGCACAAGGGAACGTTCCATAAGATCAGCCCTAAGCACCTGAACCGCTACGTTCAGGAATTCGCTTCAAAACACAATATGCGGGAGTCTGATACATTGGATCAAATGCGGCGCACCGTAGCGGGCCTAATCGGAAGGAACCTGCTGTACAGGGACTTGATCGCAGACAACGGGCTTTCGTCCGGTGCGCGGTCTTGAATACGGCTCGACGCGCTTCAACAACGCAGCGGCCAGTTTATCGGGAGTCGCGCCTTTCAGATCGCGCTTTGGGTCAAGCATCGGATTCATGTGACTTTTCCCATTGTTGGACAAAACGATCCGCAAAAATTTTCGCAGACTTGTAATCCTTCATTTTAAGATAAGGTAGAATTTCCCTAAGAAATGGGTACCACGTAAAACCATCCGCACCAAGAGGCGGTCCAGAAAATCCGAAAGTGTCTTTAAGTTTTAACGACAATAAACGGTATTCCATTTGGTTATTATTAACTTCACCCAAACCGTCAAACCCATGAAAAGGTTTATTAGCATGTAATTCATGAAATTGGGATTCTAAATCAGCGATTACAAGCTGTCTTTTATTTTCGTTGTACTCAACCCACTTTGCCCAAAAATAGATTATAGTTACCATAATCGTAGGAACGAAGGCTACAGCAAGCCATTCTATAACTTGATTTATATAAAGACTCATGCTGGCCACCGATACCGATATCCCGGTAACCGTACATAACCAAATAAGAGTTTGGGTCCCTTGGGCGAACAAAACAAGATTCTGTAAATAATCTTTAATTTTCCGCATCCCATCACAATATCATCCATCTACATTATCCGTCAACACTCTCTATTACAGCTAAGAATCCTTTTCATCAGAGCTTTCGTAAAAACCTTGTTCTTTGGCTATACTGATAAGACGTTCTTTAGCACTAGTCGGATTTCTCCTATAATAGGCGCGCCTTTCTTCAAGCCCTTCAAGCGCGTTTCCGGGATTACTTAAGTCTAGGTCAAGTATTTCTTTTGTGCTTACCCTTTTTTTAAAAAAACGGGTACATGTTTTTATTTCAGGAGAAAACATCCAACAAGTCCAAACAATTGACCCTCCTAGCATCATAAACAACACACTGTCCGGGATTGTTGGAAACGTCATGGGCAGATACCCCCTTTCAAACAATTGTTGAAAGAGCCATGAACCAACCAAGACAACAAGATGTGCTCTGTATGCAAGTTTTTTCCACATTCCATCATGTTATATAATATCTCGTATAGGTGTCAACCTTTCTTTATAATTCCCTTTTTTTAACACCCGCCGCACCGTCTCGTGCGAGACGCTGTCGATATAACCCAGTTCCACCGCCCGGTCGGCCAGCAGGCGCAGCGACCACTGCGCATGCCCTTCGGGTGGCTCCCCGCAACTGAGCGCGACCAGCCGCGCCTCGAACTCCCCGTCCGCCTTGCGCAGGTACTTCGCGCGCCGCCCCTGACGAGATCCCAGCGCCGCCTTCAGACCGTCCTCCACAAACCGCTTCTTGACCCGGTCCACCCGGCGCGCGCTGATGCGCAACACCCCGGCGATCACCTCGCCCGTCGCGCGCCGTTCGTTGTACTGGCCCGCGTCGCAGTTGAGCAAAATCAACGCGTTGATCACCTTCTGCGAACGATGCGAACCCTTGCGCGTGACCGCCGTCAATGTCTCGCGCTCCCGCGCCTCCAACTCCACAACGTAGCGCTTCATGACCCACTCCTCGCCGTCCCCGAACGACAAGGAATCTATCACGTTCATTACGACATATCACGTGTGACATGACACTAGTGCGCCGCACGCAGCTGCGCGACGTCGGTGTTGGTGATCGAAGAGCACGCTACGCAGAAAAATCCAGTAATCACACAATTTGAGATGGTTGCGATGTCGCTGTCCGTATCAGTGCCCCTCCAACAAAGGCACAATCGCGACGGAGCTTGCGCCGGACGATTTCGTTTCACTGAACATCCGTTAGGATAAGGCAGCGTGCGATAACGAACGGCGGGAAACCACTTGCCGTCCTCGTCGACGTGTGGAAGGTTGCGTTTGCTGTGCTCAGTTAGAATGCCAAGTACGACCTGATCGCACTATTCGTCTCCAGACCGAGTGGGCAATTCCTGCGCCACACATGGGGCGAGCGTCCCTGTCAGGTTTTCGAAGTCCTCGGTAACCCGTTGATGATTGGTGGTCACGACGCCCTCTACCTTGCTCGGCATATACGTCGGTCAAGAAATCGGCGACGTTCCCTTTTCTTCTGATCCAGTGGATAAACGGCGCGAGTTCGGCGACCAACCTTGGGCAACAACCCCCGATTCCGAAAATCAAGTTTCAGATTATCATCATTTGTGCACAGAATCGTTGCGCCACTAACCATAGCCAATGCAAGGATATGTGGATCGTCGGACCTCATGGCCATTGCATTAAGCGTATTCTCTGCGTCACGTACCATCTTCCCCTTCACAAGCTTCAATTGCGATCCTCGACGGTACCCGGCAAGGAACTCCAACATGCGGTTATCGCCACGGAGTTCCTGCGCGTAGCGGCCACAATTGGTATACGCAAGAACGCCGTGCCCCCGTTTCAGCCACGAGCGCAAGACGTCGAAATTAGGTCCTGCAATGAACAGATGAAATACGTCGGCATCAATGATGACTGCGGTGCACATCGCCGTTACCTAATCGATTCCCAAGAGATCGCGCGTCTCATCGAGGAAAAACGAGCGATATTCTGGTGGCGTACCTTCTAGATTGCCTTGGTCGTCTACGCCGATCCCATAAATATAGGAATAAGTTCCGTCTTGGCTAGGCTGGAAGTAAACGATCGACAAGTCCTCTGGTGCGAGGATTCCTTTCATTACGCATATCCGGAAGCGATCCACCAAGTGATCACTGTGCGTTTCGATCATGCATCTCCGCTCGCTCTCCGCAATCCATTGCGCCAAGGCCGCTTGCGCCCGCGGATGTACGTGGATTTCCGGCTGCTGGAGGAGAATCGTCACCTCCGACGGTTGCCGAAATATATCGGCAAGCCGAGCCAGCAAGCTATGGATGCCGTATCCCACATCGACCAGATTGCGCCAGCCGTTCGGTGTCTCGACCTGGACCTCGATACGGGCAGCGTCCGCTGTGGTCGCGAGTGAAACACGGTGCCAGAGCTTCAGCTTCTCGCCCACTTCCCGAAGGAAGTCGAAACGGGCGCCGTCGCTTTTGGGCGACAGATGGTTCGGATGCTCCGTGTAGCTGCGTTCACGCTTCGGCAGTTCAATCTTTGGAGCGTACGTTGCGAACGTGCCTAGAGCGGGAAATGGGAACCCCTTTCGCAGAAAGTTGATGAACTTAACGAACTCTTGCTCCCGACCTGAACCGCGTTCACGCGTATGGTTCCGGAATACCGCTAGGGTCCCTTCAAAGGGAAAATATCCTTGAGCGACATAACGCGATAGCCATGTGGCTATAGAACGATATGAGAGTTCGGATGATTTCAATTCAAACTTGAACCCGGGTCCGTTAAACCGAAGCAGACCCTCGGGACCGTCCGGCGCGATAATCCGGACATGCTGAGGCGAGTCGCCATTTCCAACCACGGTCAGCTGCAACTCTCGGTCGATGGGGGAGTCGCCTTCCGCCCGGAACGTGAACGAAGCTCTTTCGTGACAATGGTCTTCGAATGTACCGCCGACGGCAAAATCGTTCGTTCCCGATCGAACGATGGAGTCGAATCCACCCATGTCGAACGGACTTTTGTCGAAATGATTTTCTTCTGCTACATCGTCGAGACTGGCAAGTCTCGCGAAGGCCTTGTAGCAGCCCATGAAGGTCGACTTGCCAGCGCTGTTTTCCCCAACGAGCAAGGTAATCCGGCGTCCCAAACGAGCGGATTGTTCGCCTTTGAAGCAGCGCACATTCCGAAGCTCTAACTCCCGTATCCAAGCCATCAGTCCTTCCTCCCAATGCGGCGGAGCAATTCCTGCACGTGCCTACACGTTTGGCGCAGCAAACTGCTGATGCTTGTAACGGCTCTCTTCTCTGTGTCGTCGTCTATGAACGGGTAGTCGTAGGTATCGCCCGCAGCAATGTCCGCCATCACCGAACAGTCGGCGATGCATCGGGCATCATCGAAGCAAAGGCGGCCAACGATAAGGCTGTAGCTCATCTTCCCGCCAAGGTCCGGCCACCAAGGTTCCGCCGTCAGTAGCCGCACCATCTCGATGACCATGAAACTTGCAACGTTGGCGCCGAACGGGAACACGTTCTGGTTAGACGGCATTTGCGGCGCACCTTGGCGACGAAAGTAGCTAGGATCGTCCAGCGATCCATCTCGTTCGATGATCACGTCCGAACTGGCGTACTGCCCATCGCAGCGGAGACAGCGGCGGTGAGGACCAACGACCGCAACGCTCCACAACGCATTGGCGAGCGAACCGTTCGGCTTGTTTTCGATACGGACTCCTCCAGATATCACAGGTATGCAATGCGTGTAAGCGATTCGGTTGAGGAGGTCCTTTGGCAGCGGCCGATCCACGGCCGAGAACAACAGGTCGCAGTCGAGTGCAGCACGGTAGGACTTCCGGTGCTGAACGGCGGATGCGTGTGTCTCAACCTCAATCGCTTCGGCGGTTGCGTTTCGCTTCACATGTGTCGCGACGAGATCTACCTTGCGTTTGCCAACATCTTCTGCGCCTGCATAGAGAAGCCGGTCCAGATTGTGGGTTTCTATTCGATCCGGATCGATCAGCACAAGCTTCCCGATGCCGATCCTAGCCAGTGCCTCTGCGATTATACAGCCCACACTGCCGAGGCCGACCACGCCGATCCGCAGCCGCCCAATATCCCGCTGACGAATTTCCCCCCAAGTATCGATCGTACGCGTAAGGACCGGCCTGCGTCGGGGCGGTGGCAACACTGTGTCGTTGCAGGTGACCTGCATTCTTCGCCCGACGACGCGGACCTTTTCGCACCAGTCGCGCCGGAAGTGATCGCCGTCCCATGACCAGAAACGGGCGCTCCAGGCGCCATCGGTGCCAAGAGTCAATCCGACCAGCGGAAAGCCGGTCGCCCGAGCCGGTGGAGCTATTCGGTCACGCTCGGCAACTACGTCGGTCGCACTCATGTCCTGCCACCCGGGCGTGAGATGGTTGTGCATAAATGCGAGACCCGCCTTGCGTGAACAGGCTTCCTTGACCGCTCGAGTCAAATAGTGCGGCTCGAAGCTCGCGTTGCCGTGAAGTGACACCTCACCATCGACCGGGGGGATAAAATCGAAGACCAGCGCCGATAGTCGCTTCGCGCCAGTGCCCGGCCGCCAGAGCCCAAAGCAAAGCGCTTCCTGCGAGCGCCCCGCCCGGAATTCTTTAAGAAGCCGGTCACAAGTCTGCCGATGAACCGCTTCGGTGAGGACCGCTTCGTACCTCACACCTGTGACCAAAAACGCAACAGGTGCCTATCAATGTAGGTCTTCATGTTCTTGTCAGTCACTGGCAGACGATCCCAAAAATCGCTCGGTGGAACGCTGAATGCCATCCACTCCGCACCGCAAAAAAAACTGGTACTGTGCACGGGCAAACGGGGTTCGGAGATGTCGGCAACCCATACGAAGTGGGGAGGGTACTCCGGATAGCCGGTCTCCTGGAATGCGACGCCGATCCGCAAGGTCTGTCCCTTAAACCGACCGGTCGAGACCGGATAGTCGATGACGACCGCCTCCTTACCGCCCAATCCTTCGATTTGCAGCGTCGTCGGCGAGTGACCCAGCACACTAAATTCCGCAGCGATCTCTCCCAATACACTCATGCGACCGGCGTGCGACCCGAATAAACGGCGAGGAACTGATCGCCGTTCCTGATGTCCACTGTGTCCGTAAGCTGCTCGAACTTGCGGTCATCGCGGAGACGTTCAAGGTAGTAGCTGCCGAGATCGGATGTATCGATACCCGCAGAAGTACCAGCTCGCTGCAGAATTTGCTCTACTGTCAACTCTCGCTGCCGGCAGCTCTGTGGCTCTCCGTTGACCTGATATTCTACGGAGTGCTCCCCGTCGGATACACCGTTGTCATTCCCGTCGGGTGGTCCCAATGGCCGCTCCGAGCCCTGTTCGTCAGTGCCACTGGTCTCTGTACCCGGACCACGGTCGTTCGTGCCCGGGTAGTTTTCGTCATTGCGGCCCTTCTCGCCGTTCATGGGAATCTCCGCTCACGGTTGCGCCCCTCGGTAAAATTTCCAGGCGCCCAAGGCGTCTTTCCAAACCAGGTTCTACTGAACCCAAGCGTTGCTGCGTCCCTACACATGTCCGATTGACGGCGTCGAGCCCGCTCGCGTCCCTTAGTCCTGCCCATGTCGTGAAGTGTAGTCGATGCCAACTCTTGAGGCGAGCTAGGGGGCGGCCTCCGCACGTACCAGATTCTCGACGCATTCCCCATCGACCAGCCGGCCATCCGTCGCTTGGTCCCAGCCTTCATCGATCTCTTCGGAGCGCTTACGTCACACGCTGTCGGCGCAATGGCCTACTGTTTGGTGGTCGACATAGTCGTAGAACTCAGCCATTTCCCTACTATTTGTCATCCGAAGGCATTTCAATTGCACGCCACGTTAGCTCTTGCTGTTTGCCACAACTACCGCATTTCCATCTTTTTCCGCATTGCAAATCATTCTTCCGAAGATCATGTGTTTCTTTACAGTATTCAGAAACGCACGGTATGGTGATGCGTTTGCCGAGTGCTTCATACTCAACCTGCTTGTTTTTGCGCAACCACACCCGATGCCTTGTAGTGCAATTCCAGCACACAATGTCACGACGGCTTTTTCCGTATGGGATTCTTCGTCGGAGCTGTTCGCCGCACTCATGACAGTCGATCTTGATGCGATGCCCAAGCGGACCAATCCAAACTTTCGAAGAAAGTACGACATCAATCTGTTCTATAATTCTTGTACACTGACTTCTCAGTTTCGCAGGGTCGTGCGTCTTTCCGTTTTTAAATTGCCTCAGTGTTGGGATATGAAGATAGCTTCCAAGTGCGTTGTAATGTTTCTTTAGCATGCCGAGCGTGAGCACATGCTCTGTTCCTAATGAAGTCCACTGATCAGGCTGTTTCCCATATGATGGCTCTTTCCCAATTGATAGTTTCTTATCGTAACCTGCATGCGGATCGACCTCTAGTATTCGGTCCATCAATTGCTTTGGCTGCCAAATTCTCATTTGCTCAGGACCAAGGTCTTCCTCGTATTTTTCCGAGCGGTGGTAAGTCAAGGCTTCCATAGACATTCGCAGCCGTAATGCCGCATCCACAACATCATCATCGCAGTCTGTGTTGAGCTTGGCTTTCGCCGCCTCGACCATGGTTCGTGCCATTTTTAGGAAATTCGGTTTCATGGCCTTCTTTATAGGATTAGATGCCCAACAAAAAAAGAAATTACGTACTTTCGAAATTGTGAGCCGCAAAAAGTTCCCTACCTCTTACGAATATATTGGCTCAGAGGTCGAAGTACCAACATCGAAGTGCCAGGGAAAGAGCGTGCCGAAACGGGCGCACGGTGCGTTAAGAGGTGAACCTTCAGTTATCGGTAGACTGGGGATGAAACGTATTTCCCAAGCTTTCGAGAGCTGCGGTGGCCGAGTTGCTAAGGGCGGGACCGGCGTTATCAAGTAACCCGATCAAGGGCATTAGGGCTCTTTCGTTGATTTCGCGAGTAGTATGGACAGCCAATATGCGCACGCCTTCCCGAAGCCTCGCCACAGCGGCGTAATGCTCGAATACAGATTGGAGGCTTTCTGGTGCGACCATTGCCAGTTCCGCACCGTAGGTTTCGAACGCGACGGTCGTCAGATCGCCGATCCTGTAGTGAGCGGTGCCGAGCTCTATGTCCTTGATGGCGGCGCGGTTCCATTCCAGTTCACGTCCAATCCCGGCGAGGACGGCTCGCCGACGCTGCCGCTCCGCGAGTATTTTCTCCTTCGTGCGTTGCCGTTCAGCAAGGCACAGCGTGATTAGACTGACGAGGACCCCCGACGAGACCGAGATCACGAATCCGACAAAATTATTCACCTGAGCGCTCCTTCCACCGTTGAACCGACAATCCAATACAACCAACCCCAGCAGCCTCTCAATTGCCAGAATCCCAAACCCTCCGCCGAGCCTCGCGCAGCGACCGTACCCGAACCGGCTCCCCGGGTTCGAATCTGATCTCGATGGCACCAGTGTCCCCGGTGGTCATGGTCACCGCTCCCACTTCGTGCCAACGCCGTGCGACCTGCGGTTTCGGAAACCCCCAGTGATTGAGGTGCCCGGCGGAAATGATCGCGACATTCGGCGACACGGCTGCCACGAGCGGTGCGGAGGACGAGGTCGCACTGCCGTGATGGGGCACGACCACGACATCAGCGGACAGCGCCTCCCGGTCAGCCATCAGCGCATGCTCGCCCGCCCTCTCCACATCGCCGGTCAGCAACAGGGTTCCGCCGGCGGTGGCGATCTTGAGTACGCACGAACTGTCGTTTCCGCGGTGATGGAAGGCCGGACCGGGATGGAGCATCTCAAAACGCACTTCGTCCCATGTCCAGGCCTGGCCTTTCCGGCAGGTCTCCCCTCCCGGCAACTCCACGTCAGGTCCCATTAGCACCCGAGTGTCGGGATATGTGTCCAGCACTGCCGGGACCCCGCCGGCATGGTCGTTGTCGGCGTGACTGACCACCACCGTGTCCAGAGTCTCCCACGCCTTCGCTCGCATGGCCGGCAGCACGATCTCCCGACCGGTGTCGAATCCGGACCGGTACCGTGCGCCGGCATCGTAGAGCAGCGTGTGTGAGCGGGTCTCGACCAGCACCGCCAGCCCGTGGCCCACGTCGAGAATGTCCACCACCGCGCCGCCCCGGCCCGGGCGTGCCGGTTCCCACCACAGGATGGGCACCAGGGCAAGCCACGCGAGATTGCGGGCGGGCAGCGGCCAGGCCGCCATCGCCGCGAGTGTGCCCACCGCGGCGATGGCCAATACCCATGCCGGAGGAGGCGTCAGCATGACGGAGGACCACGGCCATTCCCCGACCGCGGCGAGCGCGTTCCACGTCCATTGCATCGGCGCGCCGGCGAGCGCGACAACGCCGTCCCCCACCGGATGCCAATGCGCCGTGGCGGCCGCGAGCAGGGTCAGCGGCACCAGCACGAAGCTGAACAATGGAATGGCCACGACATTGACAAAGGGTGAAATCAGCGACACTTCGTTGAAGAACAATGCCGTCACCGGCACCAACCCCAGGCTCATGTACCACTGCACACGCGCCACGCCCGCTACCGGACGCAGTGCTTCGCGACGCCCCGCATCTTCGCGCTCGGCGCGGGCCAGTTGCCACAGCAGCGCCACGGCGGCGAAGGACAACCAGAAGGAAGCGCTGAGCGGCGCCGCCGGGTCCCAGGCGAGCACCAGCAGAAACGCCGCCGAGAGCCCGCCCGACATGTCCACCGAGCGCCGGCCGAGCAGCGCAACTTGCGCCACCGCCAGCATGATCAGCGCCCGCTGGGTGGGCACGGTGAATCCGGCCAGCGCCGCATAGGCGCCCGCCGCGACGAGGCACGCCGATGCCGCAACTTCCGCGTTGCGCGTGGCCACGGCAACGGGCATGCGCAGCGCGATCCAGCGGACGAGCAGGAATATCAATCCCGCCACCAGCCCGACGTGCAATCCCGAGATAGCCACAAGATGACTCGTCCCGGTGCGCTGCAACGTGCGCCAGTGCGAGTCTTCGAAGCCGAACCGCTCACCGATGCTCAGCGCGGTCTGCAGCGCGGCCGCGTCCTTCGACACTGCCGCCGCGCCGATTGCGTCCGCCAACCCGGCCCGAACGGTAAGCCATTGCCGTGCGATCCCGCCGGTCGCCTGCGAGGCCGGGCCTCCCTCGCGAATGTACCCCGTCGCCCCGTAACCTTCCTGAAACAGCCAGCGGGCGTAGTCGAAGCCGCCCGGATTCAACAACCCACGAGGCCGTTTGAGCCGAACCACCAGGTCAAGCGGCGTACCGGGCCGGACCGTTTCGGGCGGCGGGTCGTACCAGGTCAGCCGCAGGCGACCGGGCACCGCGTCCGGGTCCTCGGCGGATGTCACGCGGAACGAGAAACTCGCCTGCCCCGAGGAGTGGTTCGGGAACCCGTCCACCCATCCGCTTACGGCGAAATCCTCCCCCTGCCGTTCGATGGGCAGCCAGTCGGCCAATCGGGCATGGATGTGCGCCGTCGTCCATAGCGCTCCAACGACGAACCAGAGCGGCCACCGCCAGCGGGTCCACATCCACGCCGCCACCGCTGCTGCCACCAGACCCAGCACCGGAAAGACGCCCATGGGAGCCGGCAATTGGTGCATGAGCACTGCGGCCGACCCCCACGCGACGGCTGCCGCGACTACGGCGTTGGGACCGCCTCGCGGAAGGTGCCGATGGCGCCGCATGACCGGGCGGATCGCTTCAGTTCAGCGTGTGCAGCAAGCCGTCACGCAGTTCCAGCGTGCGGTCCATCCGGGCGGCCAGATCAGGATCATGGGTCACCACGACCAGGCTCGTGCCCAGGTCCGTGTTGAGTTCTAGCATGAGATCAAATACCCGCGCCGCGGTCGGGCGGTCCAGGTTTCCGGTGGGCTCGTCCGCCAGAACCACAGCGGGACGGGTCACCAACGCCCGTGCGACCGCGGTGCGCTGGCGCTCACCCCCCGACAGTTGTCCCGGCCGATGGGTCAACCTTTCCGCCAGGCCCACGCGGACAAGGAGTTCCTCGGCATGGGCCGCGGCAGCCGCCGGGGCATCGCCCCTGACCAGCAGGGGCATGGCCACGTTCTCCAGGGTGCTGAACTCGGGCAACAGGTGATGAAACTGGTATACGAACCCCAGCGCCCTGTTGCGCAACGCACCCCTGCGGTTGTTGCTGAGCCGGCTCATCGCCTCGCCGCATACCCGAATTTCTCCCGCAGTGGGGCGATCCAGGCCACCCAGCAGTTGCAGCAGCGTGCTCTTGCCCGAACCGGATGCGCCAACGATGGCGACCCGATCACCAGGGTCCACGCGGAAGTCGACGCCGCGCAG
This sequence comes from Candidatus Rariloculaceae bacterium, assembly GCA_965221035.1. GTDB lineage: Bacteria > Pseudomonadota > Gammaproteobacteria > Steroidobacterales > Rariloculaceae > UBA6522. The sequence continues at coordinate 120,068 of OZ244860.1, read as the reverse complement.
CACTTCCAGGGTGCGGCCGGCTTCGCTGAAATGCCTGGTCAGGCCTTCGACGGCGAGTACCGGTTCAATCATGACGCAGGGCCTCCACCGGGGGTTGTCGGGATGCTCTGAAGGCGGGATACAGCGTGGCTGATATCGCCAACAGGACGGCGAGCAGCGCGATCCGGACCACTTCCTCGGGTCGGATATCGGTCGGCAGATCGCTGATGAAGTACACCTCCTCCGACAGCAGGTCGATTCCCAGGGCGGCTTCGGCGAATGCGACCATGCCGCCCAGTTGGCTCGCCACCAGAATGCCCAGGCCGACACCCAATGCCGTGCCGATCACGCCGATCAACGTGCCCTGCGTCGCGAACAGGGCGGTAATGCTGCGCGACGAAGCGCCGAAGCTCTTAAGAATTGCGATGTCGCTGCGCTTGTCGCGCACCACCATGACAAGGGTGGAGAGAATGTTGAATACCGCCACGGCGATCACCAGGGAGAAGATGACGAACATGATCGACTTGGTGAGTTGGATGGATCGGAAGAAATTGACGTGCTGGCGGCTCCAGTCGTCGATGTAGAACCCGCCTCCCAAGGCCTGCGCCAGGTCCGTGACCACCCAGCCCGCCCGGAAAATATCCGCCACGGCAAGGCGCAGGCCGGTCGCATCACCTCCGGTGCGAAACAACCGCGCCGCGTCGTCCATGTGGACATAAATCAAGCCGCGATCGTATTCGAACATGCCGGCCTCGAAGGTGCCGGCCACGTGCAGGCGTCGGGTGCGGGGCGTCAGGCCCACGGGCGTGACCGCGCCCTGGGCCAGTATCAGGACCACGGTGTCACCCACCCCAACTCCCAGTTCCTCGGCCAACGCCGTGCCGATGAGCGCGCGGTACGCGTGCGGTTCAAGATCTTCCAGGCTGCCCTCGCCGAGAAGCGCCGCGATGATCGACACGTCGGGCTCGAGCCGGGGATCGATCCCTCGAACCTGAACACCCGCAAGTGCTTGTTGCGCCATCAGCAGTCCCTGTCCGTCGACGTAAGGCGCCGCGCCGACCACCTCGGGATTCGACAGAGCGCGCTCGCGAACGCTTCGCCAGTCTTCAAGCGGCGCGTCGGCGCCGCTGATGGTCGCGTGGGACAGGATGTTGAGAATTCTTTGCCGCAGTTCATGTTCAAATCCGTTCATCACCGAGAGCACAACAATCAATACCGCAACCGCCAGGCCGATGCCCACCATAGAAACCAGCGAAATGAACGAGATAAAGCCGTTTCTGCCCCTTACGCGCAAATATCGAAGGGCCATGTAGACCTCATACGGCCGCTTCATGGCCTTTCGTACCTCAAGGATTCCGCCGGTTCGACGGCCGCCGCCCGCCGCGCCGGGTAGATCGTCGCGCCCACGGCCACGGCCAGCGCAAGTGCCGGGACGAGGATGAGATCCGTCACGTGGATTTCCGAGGGGATTTCGGTGACGTAGTAGACATCGCCGGGCATGATGCGGAAATTGAACGTCATCTCGAGCCACGGGACTATGGTTTCCACGTTGGCCGCCAGCACGAGTCCCAGCGCGACACCGATGGCGGTGCCCGCCACGCCGAGTATCGAGCCCTGGACCACAAAGATCCGCGCCACCCGTCCCGCCTCCATGCCATGCGTGCGCAGAATCGCGATGTCCTTGTGGCGGTCGGTCACCGTCATGGTCAGCGACGCGACCACGTTGAACGCCGCGACGGCGACGATCAACATCAGCAGCACTGTCATCATGATCTTTTCGATCTGGATCGCACGGAAATAACTCTGGTTCTGCAGCGTCCAGTCGGTGTATTGGAGGCCGGGCTCATCGCGTTGCAGCGCCTCGCGAAGCGTACCGGTCGCCAACGGGTCTTGAAGGCGGATTCCCAGGCTCTCCGGACGTGTGCCGAACCCCTTGAGCCGGCTGGCGTCTTCCAGGTGGATCAACGCCAGTTCCACATCGTGTTCCTGAATGCCGGCCTGGAACAGACCGCTGACGACGAAACCGGCCAGCCGCGGCACGAGCCGCCCATCCGCGACCGAAGGCGCCAACAGCGTCACCTGGTCTCCCACGCCCACCCCAAGTCGCGCGGCAAGAAACCGCCCAAGTATGACCCGGCGCGCCCCCGGTCGCAGGTCGCCCAGGCTGCCCACGGTCATCAACCGCTCCAATTGGGAAACGGCGGCTTCCTCGACGGGCACGATACCGCGCACCACGACCGCGCTGAGGTTCGAGTTCGCCGAGGTCAGCATGCCTTCGAGCGACGTGAAGGGCGCGGCCGCGTCGACTCCGGGCTGGGCCGCGACCCGCACAGCCAACCCGGGCCAGTCGGACAAGCCGTCAGACGGGGCGGACAGGCTCGCATGCGCGCCGATGCTCAGCAGCCGAGACCTCAGCTCGGACTCGAATCCGTTCATCACCGACAGGATGACGATCAGCGCGGCGACGCCCAAGGCTATGCCCGACAGCGAAGCAAGGCTGATGAACGACACGAAGCCCCGTTGCTCGCGAGCGCGGCGAACGTAGCGCAATCCAATGAAGCATTCCAGGGGACGAAACATCGGCGAGCATTAAATCACAGTACGGGGCCGGGAACCCGAACAAGGGGCATCTCCGCTTCCTTCGCGTCGGCAAGGAGGTGGGGGCGCCAACGCGGCTACGGATTGTGTCGGCAAGTCAGTGTGTGCGCAAATCCGGCTACGAATCCAGGATCACCGGGATACGATGTTCCAGGCGCACGCCCGTGGTCGTAACCTCGGCGCGCAAGGCGTGGACCTCCACACCGTTCGCCACGGCGCGGCGCAATGCGCGCCCGTACTCGGGGTCGATTTCGTCGGCCGGCCGAACCGCCTCGACGTCGGCGCGTTGCACGCAGAAACACAACGCGCCGCGCTGCCCTCTGGACACCACCGCCGCCAGTTCGTCCACGTGCCGGACGGCCCGGGTGCTCACCGCGTCCGGGAAAAAGGCAATGCCGCCGCTGACCGCCGCGGTGACGTTCTTGACCTCAAGGTAGCAGTCGGGACCGGTCGGATGGCCCTCCAGCAGAAAGTCGATTCTCGACCGGGTCCCCGGCACCTTCACCTCCCGCCGCACGCTGCCGAAGGCGGCCAGTTCGGGAATCATTCTCCGATCCAGCGCCTCGGCCACCAGGGCGTTGCTGCGGCCCGTGTTGATACCCACCAGCGTGGTCGCGTCGACTTCCACCAACTCCCACCCCAGTGGGTATTTCCGCGCAGGATTGCCCGAGGGCAGCAGCCAAACCGCCGACCCCGGCGTTCGGCAACCCAGCATGGAACCGGTATTGGGGCAGTGAACCGTGGTCTTCGTGCCGTCCGCAAGCACCACATCCGCCAGGAAGCGCTTGTAGCGCCGAACCAGTGTCCCGCGAATCAGCGGAGCTTCAAATCGCATTGCACGGGCTCCGGGCCAGGGCTGTCGCCGTCCGCCATGAATTCTCGGTATACGGTGTATCGCCGCATCGCAAATAGTTGGTTTTACGTATGATTTTTCGCACTATCCATCATATTCCACGGTCGGAACTTATGCTAATCGCGCCTTCAGGCCTGAAGAATGTCATGTCGGAGAACTCCCTATCAAACTCGGCAAATGCAGATACAGGTCAGCCACCGGACCTGGCCCGAAAAACCGGCACAGCCACCACCTGACAATGCACCTGCAGTCGTTCGCCATGGGATAATTCCGCGTTTTCGCGAGCGCGAGGATCGCTTTCTTGAGCCTGGTTTTCCCCCATCTGAGACTGCCTGACAACCGGTCGCGGACCGTGCGCTGGGGACAGCTGTACGGTGCCGCCCAGAGCCTGGCGCTCGGCCAGATCCTGCAGGAGCACAGCGGATCCGTCTGCATCGTCGGAGCTTCCGCGGCGGCGGTCGACACCGCCGAGCATGAACTTCGCTTTTTTGCGCCGGAGGTGCGCCTGCGGCGCTTCTGCGACTACGAAACGCTTCCCTATGACGCCTTCTCGCCGCCCCCGGACCTGCTGGCCGAACGGCTGTCGGTGCTGCACCACCTTGGCGTGGGCGACCAGGAGGCCATCATCGTCAACGCGCAAGCGTTGCTGAACCGGCTGCCGCCGCAGGACTTCATCGCCAGCCGGGCGCTGATGCTCAAGGTCGGCGACCGGCTGGACGCCGAGGCGCTGCGGGAGCGATTCATCAGCCAGGGTTATCTGCGCGTGGAGCAGGTCATGGACCCGGGCGATTTCGCGGTGCGCGGTTCGCTCATCGACGTGTTTCCGACCGGGGCGGAATATCCTGTGCGCGTCGATCTCTTCGATGACGAGATCGAGAACCTGCGCCTGTTCGACCCGCATTCCCAACTCAGCACGGATCGGGTGCGGGAGATTCGGCTTCTGCCGGCGCGGGAGTTTCCGTTCGACGCCGAGGCCATCCGGGGGTTCCGGCGGCGATTTCGGGAACACGTGCCCGGCGAACCGGGCCGCGCGCAGGTCTACAAGGACATATCCGATGCCCTGCTGCCTGCCGGGATCGAATACTTTCTGCCATTGTTCTTCGATTCGACCACCTCGCTGGTGGACCACCTGCCGGCGGATACGCTGGTAGTGCTGATGGATCAGGCCGCAGAGGGCCTGGAGTCGGGATCCGATCTGGTCCGGGAACGTCACGAGCAATTGCGAGGAGACCCCGAAAGACCGCTGCTGGAACCCGAACAGGCCTTCTGGGGCGCTTCGGAAATCCTTGAGCGACTTGCGGTTTTTCCGCGTCTGGAACTCGCTGGGCGTGAACTGGAGCAGGACGGCGCCGGTGGCGTGCATTTCAATGCGGGTACCCGGCATCCCTTGAACCCGGCCACCGCCGGGGATTCGGATCCGATTTCTCGTTGGCTGGACCCACAGGACCACTCACGAACGCTGGTCGTCGCCTCCTCGCCCGGCCGAAGTGAAGTCGTGAAGGACCTCCTGGCGGGCCGCGGTATCGAGCTGACACCCGTCGATGGCTGGCGGGATTTTGTGGAGGGCAAGTCGCCACTGGCACTTGGGGTCGGGGATCTGGATGCCGGGCTGGTCCTGCCCGACCGGAACCTGCGTGTGGTGACCGCCGAGCAACTGGGACTGGACCGGCCCAGGCAACGTGCCCGACGCCGGCGTCCCGCGCGGGACCCGGAGGCCATCATCCGCGATCTGACGCACCTGCGCGTCGGTGCCCCGGTGGTTCACGAGGAATACGGCATCGGCCGCTACAGAGGGCTCAGGAACCTTGAAGTGGACGGAATGATCACCGAGTTCCTGATGCTCGAGTACGCCGATGCGGACAAGCTCTATGTACCGGTACACAGCCTTCACCTGATCAGCCGTTACACCGGCGCGTCGCCGGAGCAGGCGCCCCTGCACCGCCTGGGATCGGACCAGTGGCTCAAGGCCAGGCGCAAGGCGGCAAGGCAGGCGCGCGACACGGCGGCGGACCTGCTGGACCTGTATTCCAGGCGTGCGGCGCGGCGAGGGGTTGCGTTCAGCCTCTCTGAAGACATGTACCAGCGCTTCTGCCTGGAATTTCCCTTCCGGGAAACACCGGACCAGATCAAGGCCATCGACGATGTTCTCGGAGACCTGATGAGCGACAAGCCCATGGACCGGGTCATTTGCGGGGACGTGGGATTCGGCAAGACCGAGGTGGCGCTGCGCGCCGCCTTCGTGGCGGCCCAGGCCGGCTACCAGACCGCCCTGCTGGCCCCCACCACGCTGCTGGTCCAGCAGCACCATCGAACCTTCGCCGACCGGTTCGGCCCCTGGCCGGTCAAGGTCGAGTTGCTGTCGCGATTCCGAAGTGGCCCCGGTGTCCGCGACGCCGTCCAGGGGCTGGCCGATGGTTCGGTCGACATCGTCATCGGCACCCACAAGCTCCTGTCAGGCGACATACGGTTCAAACAACTCGGGCTGGTGATCGTGGACGAGGAGCACCGTTTCGGCGTGCGCCAGAAGGAAAGGCTCAAGAGCCTGCGGGCGGAGGTGGACCTGCTCACGTTGACCGCCACCCCGATACCCAGAACGCTGAACATGTCGCTGGGGGGGCTGAGGGACCTGTCGCTGATCGGCACGCCGCCGGAGGCGAGGCTCTCGGTCAAGACATTCGTGGGCCAGTGGAACCGCCAGTCCGTTCGTGAAGCCGTGCTCCGGGAGCTTCGCCGCGGCGGCCAGGTCTACTTCGTGCACAACCGGGTCAAGGACATCCAGAGCGTCGCGTCGAGCCTCGCGCGGCTCCTGCCCGAGGCCGACATCCGCATCGCCCATGGGCAAATGCCCGAGCGGACGCTGGAAAGCGTCATGCTCGACTTCTACCACCGCCGCTTCAACGTGCTGGTCTGCACGACCATCATCGAGAGCGGTATCGACATTCCCACGGCCAACACCATCATCATCAACCGCGCCGACAGGCTTGGACTTGCGCAACTGCACCAGATCAGGGGCCGTGTGGGACGCTCCCATCACCAGGCGTACGCGTATCTTATCGCACCGCCCGCCCGTTCCCTGACCGCCGACGCGGTCAAGCGCCTCGAGGCCATCGAAGCCCTGGAGGAACTGGGGTCCGGGTTCACGCTGGCCACGCACGACCTCGAGATTCGCGGTGCGGGCGAGTTGCTGGGAGAAGACCAGAGCGGCCAGATTCAGGCGGTCGGCTTCGCGCTCTACAACGAGCTGCTTGGCAGGGCCATCGAGTCGCTGCGCCAGGGCGTGGAGCCGAATCCGGAAGGTGCCCCATCCACCGCAACCGAAGTCGAACTGGGCCTACCGGCGCTGATTCCGGAAGACTACATGCCGGACGTCCACATGCGGCTGGTCCAGTACAAGCGCATTGCCGGCGCCTCCACCTCCGGCGAGCTGCGCGAGCTTCAGGTGGAGTTCATCAATCGCTTCGGGCTCCTGCCCGAGCCTGCCCGGACATTGTTCGAACTGGCGCGGCTCAAGTTGATGGCGCAGTCTCTGGGAGTCAGGAAAATCCGCGCGGACGAGGCCGGTGGCGTGCTGCAGTTCGCCGAAGAAGCGGCTGTTGACCCGGTCCGACTGGTGCAACTGGTCGCCGACGGGAACGGCAGGTACCGGATGGACGGACCGTTCAAGCTCAGATTCAGTTGGTCGCCGCCCGCAGATGCGGACCTTGCCAACGCCGTCGGCGCGTTGCTGTCGCGGCTTGGAGCTCCCGAAGCGCCGTAGCTGAACCTCGCCCGCGCCTCAAGCCACTGCCGCCGCGGCGTTCGCATGCCGACCCTCGAACCCGAGCAGATACCGCTTGCGCCAGAGCCCTCCTCCGTAACCTCCGAGACCGCCCCCCTCGCGCACCACCCGATGGCACGGCACGAGCACACTGACCGGGTTCCGGCCGATGGCGCTGCCGACCGCCCGCACCGCGGCCGGACGGCCCACGGCCCCGGCAACCTCCGCGTAGGTCCTGGTTTCACCGTAGGGGATTCCGCGCAATTCCTCCCATACCGCTTCCTGAAAGGAGGTCCCGCGCAGGTCCAGGGGGATTTCTGGTGCATCCAACCCACCTGACGGGCCGCTGAAATACGCCGCCAGCGCACTCTCAATGCGCTCAAACAACTCAAGATCGGCGTCGCTCGCCCTCAGGTTGCACGGCCGTCCGGCCAGCGAACGCCGTGCGTCGCTGCGGTCAGCGAATTCGACCAGGCGGCAGGCGCCCTGGCCCACTCCCAGAATGAGTTCGCCGACGGGACTGGAAATTCGCTTGATCGAAATCGCGTCGTTCATTCTGCGCTCCATGGCCGACAATCATAGGGATTGATCGTTTCACCGGGCCGATAGACCCAAGCCTTGGTCATCTCCACCGGCTCGGTGAATATGGCGGGATCGGTGACCGTCACGGCGTAGTCCAGCCGGCTGCCTTCCCCGTTTACGGTGAAGCGCTCCAGGTTGTGCACGGCCTGCGTCTGCGGGATGCCGGTCTTGTCGAAATGCGGATAGTCGATACGGGTCGTTTCCACTACCAGGGTATCGCCCTCCCAACGGCCCACGGAATGGCCGAGCAGGCTGTGCTCGGGTTCCATCGCCGCCCCTTCGGTTGTCATGTGGATGGTGCGCACCAGGTCGTACTCCTCGATGCGCAACAGGATCCTGTCGCCCTCGTCCACGAACTCCATGGGATAGGGGTTCTCCATGATGAACGCCATGCCCTTCGGCGCGCAGTTCGCTGTGGGTTCGTCGGCGATGGGGTCCCAGGCCGCCCGAGCGGTCTGCGCGAACTCCGTCAACGGATAGTCGTTGTTCCAAAGCCGTCCCGCGCTGCTCCAGACCCGGAACAGGCCCAGTTCCGGATCGGCCGCAACCTCTCCCCGCAGGTCCTCGCCGATGGTGTTGTCGGTCCAGCGGGGGCGGGATGACAGCAACACTTCCTGCCCTGTCGGCAGCAGCATGTTGCTCACCCACATGGCGGTCTCCGACAACCTGCCCGGCCGACCGGCCAGACGAACGCGGCTGCCGGTCTCTACAACGCCTTCGTCCAGTCCCCATCGGCTCAGCACCGACACCGAGGTGGTTTCGATGTCCCAGCGCCTGCCCTGGTCGTCCAGCAAGGTGAAGCGGATGTGCGGATTCTGCCAGAGCACTTCGGTAATCTCCCCTTCGACCTCTACTTCCCGGTTGTTGTCATAGAAGGGCGCCGAGGCGTGATGGGCCTTCAGAAGGGCGCTCGGCAGCATGAGCAACCCGCAAGCGACCCAAACGATGATCTTTGGCATCCAGTGGCTTGAGCCATTCATGATTGCAACTCCGGGTTGTTCGTCTTGAAGTGTGCCCAGTTTACGCTATCGGACATCCGGTAAGGGCGGACCGGGAGTCATGCCGCAACACCACACGGTAGTGCCCCCCGTAAAGCAAGCCATTTCCAGTCATTTCGTCACAAAATTGCCATTTGGCCTACCAGCCAATATTGCTATCCTATCGCGCATGGACACCAGCAACCTGATCATTATCGGCGTCGGCGTCGCCATTCTCGGATTCCTGTGGACGCTTCACCGCGACATGTCGGACCTGCGGGAACGGATGGCGCGGCTGGAGGGCTTGTTTGAAGGATTCACGCGGCGAGAAAGCGTTCCGGACCAGTGATCGCCCCAAACGGGTCGCGCCTGATGGCGGAGGTGGATGGGAATCGAACCCACCAGCCGGGTTCGCCGGCTCACTGGTTTTGAAGACCAGGGGAGTCACCAGACTCCATTCACCTCCCAGACGCGCGCCACGCTGCCCGCGCGGTAGTTGCTAACCCAACGTGGATCACGCGCGTCGGCCCCCGCCTATCTTACCAACGGATCAGTGTTCCCGAAGCCTTCGAATATTGCCCGTGCGGATCGTCACACCGGAAGCGTCCAGGTGTTCCATCAGCGGTACGATGTACTTGCGTGTGGCGCCAAGCTCGTCCCGGACGTCCGCCACGGTGAATTCGGCCGGATAGGGAAAGCGCCGCCCAAGTTTCCGCCGCACATCGCGCAGAACATCCCCGTGCATAACCAGGTGACGGCCGCGGTCGTAGGTCTTGAGCCTCACAAGGGCCCCGGTATCGGTCAGCAGCCGCAGAATGCCGGTGCGCACCCGGTCGCCTCGGAGCACGGATTCCACCGGCGGCGGCATCAGCCCGCAAGTGAGGAACGATTCCTCGATTTCCGTTGCGACGCGCCGTTCGTCGGCCGAAAGGCTTGCCAGCGGATCAAAGTCCGTTCGGCTCAGAATCGAAGCGTCATTGCGCAGTTCGCCCCTCGATTCGAGCTCGTCCACGGCGTGCCGCAACGCGGCTTCATCTATTCCGGCCTTCAGCAAGGTGGGGATGCTGGCCATGGCCAAACCCTGGCGTCGAGGGTATTCCCGGTGGTGTCGGTCCAAGGCTTCCCGGATTCCATCGAGAAGCCGAGCCAGCGCCGAAGCGTCCATCAGCCTGCCGCCCGCAATCTCGATGGCGCCCTCGGTGCGAACCGCGGCTTGCAGATCCACTTCACTGATCCCCAGGCTCTGCCCCAGAACCTCGCGATCGACGCTCTCGAACCCCGCATCCCGCAGACCGGCGCGGACCAACGCCACGGCATCCCCCGATGACGCGCCCCGGAGGCGTGTGATCACGGCCGCGTCAAACCGGCGGTGCCTTTGCGCGCCGACATCCAGCATGCGGCCACCGCCCATGGTCACGACGGGGGTGAGGGCACGCACGATGAAGCGCTCTCCGGGTTGGGCGACGACCTGGTGACGGAACCGCAACTGGGCCCAACCTGTCCCTCCCGGAGTCAATGCGTCGACATCCAGCAGGCGCACCTTCGCGATCTCTTCCGTCGTACCGAACAGCACACGAACCGCGGCGCCATTCCGGAGCGGTTGCGGGGCGTGTTCGAGCAGGCGCAATTCCACATCGATGCGCCGTGTCGGTTCCAGGTACCCCGGCGGCGCGAGCACATCGCCCCGACTCAATTCCGCCGGCTTCCGGTGCCTGAGATTCACGGCCACCCGCTGACCCGGACCGGCAGCCTCCACGGGCCGATTGTGAACCTGCAGTCCCCGGATCGTGGCCGATTCGCCTCCCGGCTGTATTTCAACGGCTTGATCGGATTTCAGCACGCCGCCCCGCAGCGTCCCCGTCACCACCGCGCCGAACCCCCGCATTCCGAACGCCCTGTCCACCGGCAGGCAGAATCCGTCGCCCGTCGCCGGCCGGGCACGTACCGGAATGGCGGCCAGGGCGTCCCGCAGGTCGTCCATGCCCTCGCCGCGCCGCGCCGAAGTGAGCACAAGCGGCGCACCCTCAAGGAAGGAGCCGGCCAGGTAATCCCGCACGTCCTCCTCGGCCAGGTCCACTTCGTCGCTGGAAACCAGGTCGGTCTTGGTCAGCACCACAATGCCGCGCTCGACACCGAGCAATTCCGCGATGTCGAAATGCTCCCGGGTCTGCGGCATGACCCCTTCATTCGCGGCCACCACCAGTACGACGCCGTCGATGCCCGTGGCACCGGAAATCATCGTGCGGATGAAGTCTTCGTGGCCGGGCACGTCGATCAGGTCGATCACGCCCCGGTGCGATTCAAGATACGAAAATCCCAGTACGATGGACAGGCCTCGTTCCCGCTCCTCCCGGAGCCGGTCCGTCTCGATGCCCGTCAGCGCCCGAACCAGCGCGGTCTTGCCGTGATCCACGTGTCCGATGACACCAAGCGTGACATGATGGGATGGGCTGTTCACGGCTTATTCGATCGCTTGCCGGAGCGCCTCGATCAAATTCTCCGTGTCACCGGGAAGCATCGTTCTCGGATCGAGCACGAGCCGGTCTTCGGCCAGCCGCGCGATGACCGGCGGCCGCTGTCGTCGCAACCGCTTGGCCAGCGCCCCGGCGGTCAGGCCGTCGACGGTCAGGCGGACCGTCGTGGTGGGCAGTTCCACCATGGGCAATGCGCCGCCGCCACTGTAGGCCACGTCGTCCTCGACGATGGCGTCCACTGCCGGAATTTCCAGCAAGCGTTCCGCCAGACGCCGAGCCCGCGCGGCGACGCTCGACTCGGTCTCGCCGAGCATGCGCAGGACGGGAATCCGTTCCAGCGGGTCGCTGGGAGGCAAGTAGAGGCGCAGCGTGGCGGCCAGTGCCGCCAGCGAGAGCTTGTCGATCCGCAGGGCGCGTGCCAGGGGATTGCACTTGATCGTGTCGATGAGTTCCACGCGGCCGACGATCAACCCAGCCTGCGGGCCGCCCAGCAACTTGTCGCCACTGAAGGTGACCAGATCCGCCCCCGCGGCGAGGCCTCCCTGGACCGTGTCCCCGGTCATGGACGCGATCGGCCGGACCTGTGCCAACGCGCCGCTGCCGAGATCCTGCACGCACACAAGATCATGGTCGCGGGCGAACCTGGCAAGATCCTTCAACTCCGGCTTGGCGCTGAATCCGACAATGCGGAAATTGCTCGGGTGAACCGACAGAACCACCCGCGTCCGTTCGCTCAGGGCCGCCGCGTAGTCTTCCAGCCGGGTCTTGTTGGTGGTGCCCACCTCGACCATTCGCGCGCCGCTCTTGGCGATGACGTCGGGCATCCGGAACGACCCGCCGATCTCGACCAGTTCGCCCCGGGAAACGATGACCTCGTGCCCGGACGCGAAGCTCTCCAGCGCCAGCATCACCGCGGCAGCACAATTGTTGACCGTCAGCGCGGCTTCAGCCCCGGTGATCCGGCACAGCAACGACTCCACGTGATCCTGGCGCGAACCGCGCTCACCGGTCTTGAGATCGAATTCCAGGTTCGAATAACCCCTGGCGGCCGCCTGCATGGCCTCGACCGCCTCGTCCGCCAGGGGCGCCCGACCCAGGTTGGTATGCAGGATGATCCCGGTGGCGTTGATGGCGCGACGCAGACTCGGCTGCCTTCGCTCCAGCAGCTCCGCCCTCATCCGCGCCAGGTATCGCGGGCTATGGAATTCGGGCAGCTCGGTCAGGCCGTTGCCTAGTACTTGCCGGATCCGCGCCAGGTGTTCGCGCATGACTTCGGTCACCTCGGCAGCCGAGAACTCGGCGCTCAACGCGGACCCGCCCTCCGAGGCCAACCACTTGTCGATGGCCGGTAGCCGCCTGAACAGCGACCGCGAATCCTGAGGCCCCTTGCCCATGCACCACGATCAGAAACGGGAGCGCGTCAACTCGACGTCTGCGAATTGCCAAGCCTGTTGGTAGGCTTCGAACACCTCGGCGGCTTCCGCGGATTCTCCCTGGGCCAGCAGACTCTGCCACAGACCGAACAGAGCCCAGCCGTCATTGCGGTTCAACTCCATGTCGCGGCGGTACACGCGTTCGGCTTCGGCCGCCTCGCCCGTCTCCAGCAACGCCGCGCCGAGATAATGACGCATCGGCTGAGGCCAGTCGGGGGGTTCCGTGTACTCCAGACCGTCCTCGATGGCGACCGCAGCCCGAAAGGCCGCCACGGCGCCTTCCAGATCCCCTTGCGCCTGCCTGATTTCGCCCTCCAGTCCGAGGGCAGCCAGATTCATCAATGACTCCACCGTATTGGCATTGCGCCGGACAGTGGCGGAAACCGGGTCCGCCGCCACGGCCCGGAGCCCCTCCAGGTGGGTTTGGGCGGCATCGAGTCTGCCCAGCCCCACCTGCGCGCTGCCCTGGGAATAGCTCCACATGCCGTCCAGGTATGGGCTGCCCGCCATCACGCGATCCTCGGCCAGCAACTCGGTCCAGCGTCCGAACATCTTGTGGACAAGCCAGCGGGTTGCGATGGTCTTGTGGGCCTGCCCGCGCACAACGCGCTCTTCGGGTTCATGGCCGCGGGCATCGGTGGCCGCCTGGACGGCCTGTGCATAGTTGCCCTGGATGGCGGCCGAATAGCGGATGAAGTCGTAGGCATGGCGGCGGTGATTCTGCGCCGAAAGGAAATAGGTGCCGATCTGCGGAAACTCGAGGCTGCCCCAGGCCGCCAGGAATTCGCCGTCGACATCCGCGGAGCGCTGATTGTGCTCGATGGATTTCGTGTGTTGGCCCGTTCTGACGTAAATGTGTCCGGGCATGTGCACGATGTGTCCCACACCCGGCATCAGCGCGGCGAGACGGTCCGCGGCCCCGATCGCCAGCTCCGGCGTATTCGAGGACTCCAGCAGATGGATATACAGGTGATTCGCACCCGGATGGTCCGGCCGCTGCCGCATGACCCGTTCAAGCGCGGCCGCCGCTTCAGCCGTGCCGGGCAACGGCTGGCCGCCTTCATCCCAGTAGGCCCGACCGCGCCGGGTGATCATGTACGCGTCCCCCAGCAGCGTGCCGGCGTCGGGGTCGTCGGGATACCGCTCGAACAGCTCGCGAGTCGCCGCCAGGTAGGCCTGATCCCTTGCGTCGCGATCCGGATACGTTTCCGCGTCGAAACGCAAGTGAAGCGCTCGCACGAACGCCCGCTCCCTTTCGTCACCGCGTTCCACCTGCTCCATGGCTCGCTCGACCGCCCGGCGCCCCTCGCCCTGGGGATCGTCGGGCAACCCCGCCGCCCGGCTGTTCGGGTTCGGTCCCAGCGACAGCGCCAGCCCCCAGTGGATCATCGGGTGATCGGGATCGTGCCGCAAGGCCTCCTGGAAGGAAGCGATGGACTCCGGGAAATGATAGCCCCAGGTCAATCGCAGCCCCTGGTCGAAAAATTGCTGAGCGAGCGTCGAGTCGGTTGATATGGGACGGGTATAAGTGCCCGTCCCTTCCACAAGAACGGCCAGTTCTTCACCCTGCGCCGCGGGGTCGGACGGAGTGCAGGCCGATACGGCCACGGCAGCGGCAAGCGCCGTCAACAGTTTGCGAGCGGGAATGGTCATGGGATCGATGCACCTCCGTCCGGACGGCCAGGATCTGGCCGTCGGTCATGTCCGGCAGTGAATGGCGTTCAGGAATCGTAGTCATTTCGCCTGTTACCTGCAAACGGCCGGGCCGGCTGGGCGTGGTATCCTTGCCGCCCCTTACCTCTTCGCATTCCGTAATCACCATGACCGACTCCAACAGCCGCAGCTTCGGCGGCGGCCGCCACTTCCTGCAGGTTCCGGGCCCTTCCAACGTGCCGGACCGCGTGCTCGCGGCCATGTCCATGCCGACCATCGACCATCGCGGACCGCAGTTCGCGGAACTGGCGCTCGACCTGATTCCGCGCGTTCGCCGTCTGTTCAACGCGTCCGGTGGCGTCGCCATGTACCCCGGGTCCGCCACCGGCGCCTGGGAAGCCGGCATCGCCAACACGCTGTCCCCCGGGGACCGCGTGCTGATGTTCGACAGCGGGATGTTCGCGACCCTGTGGCGGACAGCGGCCGAGCGCTTCGGGCTGGAGATCGAGCTCGTGGAATGCGACTGGCGAAAGGGAGTGGAACCCGACCAGGTCGAGAGTTCCCTGCGCGCCGACCGGACGCGACAGATCAAGTCCGTGATGGTGGTCCACAACGAAACCTCCACCGGCATCACCAACTCCATAGCCGATGTGCGCGCGGCCATGGACGCCGCCGGACACCCGGCCCTGCTCATGGTGGACTCGGTCTCATCCGCGGGCTCCATGGAATATCGGCAGGACGAATGGCGGGTGGATGTGACCATCGCCGGTTCCCAGAAGGGCCTGATGCTTCCACCCGGGCTCAGCCTGAACGTCATCAGCGAAAAGGCGCTGGCCGCCGGCGCCGATGCGACGCTTCCGCGGTCCTATTGGAGCTGGGCGGACGCTCTGCCCGCAAACGACACCGGGTTCTTCCCCTATACGCCGCCGACCAACCTGCTGTACGGGCTGAAGGAAGCCTTGACGATGATGGAGGAGGAAGGGCTTGAGAACATCTACGCCCGGCATGAACGCCTGGCCGAAGCCACGCGCCGGGCGGTGGCGGTCTGGGGCGTCGAGAACTTCTGTGTGATCCCGGAAAAGAGCAGCAATTCCGTCACCACCGTGCTCGTGCCCGAGGACATCCATGCCGACGACGTCCGCGCCGTGATCCTGGACCGGTTCGACATGTCGCTCGGGACGGGGCTGGGACCGCTCACCGGCAAGGTGTTCCGAATCGGACACCTGGGGCACTTCAACGAACTGATGCTGGCCGGAACCCTCTCCGGAGTTGAAATGGGGCTGGGGCTTGCCGGAGTCCCCGGCAGCTCGGGCGGTGTGACCGCGGCATTGGAATACCTTGCAGATCAGGCGCGCCAAAAATAACCCGGCGGGAGATGTCGGCAACCAGGGGACCAGCGGGATAGTGGAGGCATGGATCCGGCGACAACGGTAGTCGGCAGCCCCTTGGTGGCGCTGCTGGGCTTTCTCGGCGTCATCGCGCTGCTGCTGTTCCTCATCGCCAGGTGGCGCTGGCACGTCTTTCTCGCCTTGCTGTTGCCCTTGCTGCTGTTCGGCATCATTCCCGGCGTCGCCCGCAACAACTTCATAGACGCCTTCGAACGCGGCTTCGGCTCGACCCTGGGATCCATCGGCGTGGTCATCGTGCTGGGATCGATCATAGCCGAGGCGCTGCGCCATACCGGCGCCATCCAGACCATCACCCGAAGCATGGTCCGGGTGGTGGGTTCCAGGCGCATGCCGCTGGCGCTGACGCTGACCGGATTCATTCTCGGTATCGCGATATTCTCGGATGTCGCCTACGTGATCCTGAACCCGCTGGTGCATTCGGCGGCGAAGATGATGGGCGTGACAGTCGGCGTGATGTCCATCGGGCTGGTGGGCTCGCTGCAGTTGACCCACGCCATCGTGCCGCCCACGCCGGGCCCGCTCGCCGCGGCCGCGCTGGTGGGCGCCGATATCGGGGCAACCATCATCTTCGGCACCATCGCCTGCCTGGCCGGATCGCTTGCGGGATGGATCTGGGGCCAGTACATCGCGGGCCCGCGAATCGCGACGCTTCCGGATGACGAGTTCGCGGGGGGCGATTTCCTCAAGGAGGAGCCGGAGGGCGGGTTGCCGGGCGCGCTGGGCTCCTATGCCCCCATACTTGTGCCGATCATTCTGATTTCCGCACAGAGCCTTTCCCGCCTGTTCCTCGACGAAGACCATGTGGTCCGCGCCGGACTGGCCTACGTCGGCTGGCCGGTGATGGCCCTGAGCATCGGCGTCTGGCTGGCCTTTCGCAACATCCGCACGCCGGAGCACCGCAAGGCGGCCACGAACGCCTGGGTCGAGGATGGGCTCAGGGTGTCGGCGATGATTCTCGTGGTCACCGGGCTGGGCGGTTCACTGAGCGAAATTCTCAAGGGCACGCCCGCGGTGGAGGCCATCGCCGGGTTCTTCGCCGCCTATGGCCTGCCGTCGATCCTGCTGCCCTTCGTCATCGGCATCATCGGCAACATGATCACCGGCTCCACCACCGTCGGCGTGATTACCGCAGCGTCGCTGGTGGCGCCCATGCTGGGAACCCTGGCGCTGTCGCCCGAAGCCGCGATGCTCGCCGGCGCCAGCGGTTCCGTCGTGATCAAGTATGTGAATTCAAGCTACTTCTGGGTCTGCACGTCGCTGAGCCGCCTGCCCGTGAATGACGCCATCTACGGATACGGAGGCGCCACGCTGGTCGGCGGCCTCGCTTCCTTCGGCGCCGTGTGCCTGATGTGGTGGCTGGGAATCGTCTGAGGGGCGAGGCGCTTCACCCTGGACCGCGCATCCAAATGATGAGCGTTCGAAAGCGGGCCAGCACGCACCCGTGATGCGGCGTCAAAAGCGGAACGTGTAGTTCACCTTGAGGCTCAGGTCCGAAAGCGTGTCGTCGAACGAGTTGTCCCGGTCGTAGTCCTGCAAGTTGTGATTCAACACCAGGTAGGCTTCGCGGCCATCCTGAAGCACCCAGTGCAGACGGCTGTTGACGCCGATTTCCTCGGTCACGTTGTCGTATTGAACCAGGTTGATCCAGGACCAATCCGAGTTGAACGCGACTTCCGTGGTCACCTGGGAAAGCCGGGTGACAAAGGCCCCTTGCGGAAGAGTGATGTCGTTCCAGTCGTAGGCGAACCGGAAGGTGAAGTGTTTCGTCGGACGCCAGGCAACCGTCGTGCCGATGTTGGCGCGTTTCCCGCCGAAGAAGTCGCCCGTCCGATAGTTCACGTCGACGGCCAGCCTCCTGTGACTGCCGCTCGAGGCCGTGAGCGAGTACTCGTCGAACGAATAGTGCCCCTGGGGAATGACGACCTGACGCGACACGTCGGATGGGTCGCGGTGGATGCGGAATGGACGGGCCAGCACCTCATCGGAGGACAGGAATTGAAAGACCAGCTCGTCCCTGGACCGGCTGCCGATTTCCACCGGGGTCACCGTGATGAGCTGTGTCTGAAGCCCGCCGTCGAGGAGTTCGATTCGCTGAGCGTCGATGCCAGCGAACCACGACGCGACCGGTCCGCCGCGAAAATGGTGCGTATGGCCCACTTCAGCCGTCTGGTCCCGGATGCCGGCGCGGTTGACGTAGCCGAGTGCCGGGTTGAAATTCCGCTGAATTTCCTTCGCCGCGATCCCCCAGCGCCAGCCGGATCTGTTCGGCGACCGCAATCCCAGGCCGAAAGCGCTATCGTCGCCGATCAATCCCTCCGTATCGGATCGCATGAACCATCCATCGGCCTCCAGCACGCGGCTGTTGGCCAGCCTGCTGTTCAGAAAGCGAAAGTCCACTCCGGCGACGGAGTTGTCGAGATTGGTATTGGGATCGCCCTCCGTGACGATGAAACCAACCGCGGATTCCTCCAGAACGCTCAGGGATGCACGCCCGGCGAATACGTCGGTGCTCTCGACCTCACCGAACGCGGCCTGCCGCACGGCCAGTCCGCCAACGCTCCAGGGACCGATCCGCCCACTCAGCTTGCCCCCGTAGTCCAGGTCCACGGGCTGACCGGTATCGCTGAGGCCCAGGCGCCGGGAGAAGAACGGCCGGCCATTCTGGAGACTCGGCCCCGAAGCCGACCGGTTCGCGTCGAAACTGCGCCCACCGATGCGGCCGAACTCGAATATATCGGTATCCTGCAGAAAAAACGCCCGCTGCTCCGGGAAGAACAGATTGAATCGCGTCAGGTTCACCTGCCTGGAGTCGACCTCGGTGGCCGAAAAATCGGTGTTCAGCGTCAGCGCGCCATTCAACGAGGGAGTGATCTTGTAGAACGCGTCAAGGGAAGGGCGCGACGAGGAAGAATCGACGGAAGGATCGAAGACCCGGCGCCGGTTCAGCGCGATGGAGGGTACGACGTCAAGGCCGAGCCCCTGCTGCAGGCCCGTGAATCCCGTCGCCAGACCGACGATGCTCGGGTTGTAGGAGCGGTTTCGGGACACCCATGAGATTTCTTCTCCCTTCCTGCGGACCGCGCGGGAGAAGTTGATTCCCCAGGTGTCCGATTCCGGATCAAACGAAATCGACTTCAGCGGAATCGCGATCTCTGTGGCCCAACCGTCCGCGTCGGTGGTCGACGCGACATCCCAGATCGTATTCCAGACAGGAAGATTTTGGCTCACATTCTGGTAGATCGCCTCATGTTTGACGCCGTTGGCGTTAGTTTCAAACTTGTACCCGCTGCGCCGGTCGTTGAAGGGCGACAGGACGATGGCGATGCGGTCATCGTCGCCCAGCCGCAGCGACCGGTGACGCAGCGTGCCGGCGGCGATCAGGTCGGGCTCGCTGTCCCAGAAACGCCCGCCGATGTATAGCGCATGATCGTCGTAAAGCAGGTAGATCGCCGTGCGTTCGGTCGGCTCGGCACCCTCGATGGGCTGCGACTGGTGGAAATCGTCAACGACGGTCGCCCGCTCCCAGACGGGATCGTCGAGGCGGCCATCGATCACCGGCGGCGTGTCCGTGCGCACCATGCGTACCGACTTCATGGCATCGGTCTGGGAACCCGCCCGCTGCGCCGCGCCAGCGCAAGGCCACGCGCACAGAACGATGGCGCCCGTGGCCAACGCCGTGTGTCGGCGCCTCACCTGGCCTCGGACTTGAGGTGCGGAAACAGAATGACGTCGCGGATGGAGCGCGAGTCCGTGAGCAGCATGATCAGTCGGTCAATGCCCAAGCCGAGCCCTGCGGCCGGCGGCATGCCGTACTCCAGCGCCCGTATGTAGTCATCGTCGAAGTACATGGCCTCCTCGTCGCCCAGGGCCTTGGCCCGGGCCTGCTGACGGAAGCGCTCCGCCTGGTCCTCCGGGTCGTTCAGCTCGGAAAAACCGTTGGCGAGTTCCCGTCCGGCGATGAACAGCTCAAACCGGTCGGTCACGAAGGCATCGTCGTCGTTGCGCCGCGCCAGGGGGGATACTTCGGCCGGATAACGGGTGATGAAGACCGGACCGTGCAGGTCCCTTTCCACGGTCTTTTCGAAAATCTCCATTTGCAGCTTGCCGGCGCCGTCCTCGGGCCGGCAAGCGATCGCTTCGCGGCCGCAGATCTCGCGCAATCGATCCGGATCCCGCGACGCGCCGGCGAGTTCCGGATTCCGGGCCTCCAGGGCATCCTCCAGGGTCATCACCTCAAACGGGTCGGCCAGATTCAATGTCCGCCCCTGGTAGTCGATCCGTGCCGAGCCCAGCAGGTTGACGGCGGCTTCCCGCACCAGCGTCTGGGTGAGTTCGATCAGGTCCTGGTAGTCCGCGTAGGCCTGGTACAGCTCCAGCATGGTGAACTCGGGATTATGCTGGGTGGAGACGCCTTCATTGCGGAAGCTGCGGTTGATCTCGTAGACGCGGTCCAATCCGCCCACCAGAAGCCGTTTCAGGTAGAGTTCCGGCGCGATTCGCAGGAACAATTCCATGTCCAGCGCGTTGTGATGTGTCGCGAACGGCCGGGCGATGGCACCTCCGGGAACGGGATGCATCATCGGCGTCTCCACCTCGGTGAATCCCAGCGCGTCCAGAAACCGCCGAATGAACCGCACCGCCCGTGACCGGATTTCGAATACGCGGCGGGTATTGCCGCTCATCAGCAGATCAAGGTAGCGGCGGCGCAGCTTGAGTTCCGGATCGGCGATGCCGCGCCACTTCTCCGGCAGGGGGCGAAGCGACTTCACCAGCAACCGCAACGCCTCCACCCGGACCGTGAGTTCGCCGGTGCGGGTCTTGAACAGGTTTCCCGAGGCACCGACGATGTCGCCCACATCCCAGGCCCGGAAGGATTGGTAGACTTCCTTCGTGACCCGGTCCCGCTCGACGAACAGCTGGATTTGGCCCGAACGGTCCCGGAGGTGGCAAAAGCTAGCCTTGCCCATGACCCGCTTGCTCATCATTCGACCGCCCACGGACACGCGCACCGCCTCCGCCTCCAGGGACTCCCCGCTGTGGCCGGAATACTCCGCTCGAAGCGCGTCCGCCAGCGCATTTCGCCGGAAGTCGTTCGGGTAGGCCTCGCCGTCGCCGCGGAGCCGGCGCAGTTTTTCCCGCCGTTCGGCGATCAGCCGATTCTCCGGTGGCGGTTTCCTGTCGCTGGCGTCGTCCATTGCTCGCTACAGCCCCTGCTTCAGGCTTTCCTCCAGGAAGGCGTCGATGGCGCCATCCAGCACCGCGCCCGTATTGCCGGTCTCCACTCCCGTGCGCAGGTCCTTGATCCTGGACTGGTCCAGCACATAGGAGCGAATCTGGCTTCCCCAGCCGATGTCGGCCTTGTTCTGCTCCATCGACTCGGCCTCCTCCCGGCGCCGCTGCTGCTCGCGCTCATAGAGCTTTGCACGCAGCTGGCGCATGGCGGTGGAGCGGTTCTTGTGCTGGGACCGGTCGTTCTGGCATTGAACCACGATCCCGGTGGGCATGTGCGTGATCCGAACCGCGGATTCGGTCTTGTTGACGTGCTGCCCGCCGGCCCCGCTGGCCCGATAGACATCGGTCCTCAGGTCGGCGGGGTTGATCGTGATTTCATCATCATCCTCGATTTCCGGCGACACGAAGACCGCGGCGAACGACGTATGGCGGCGGTGTCCGGCATCGAAGGGCGACTTGCGCACCAGCCGATGCACGCCCGACTCGGTTCGCAGCCAACCGTAGGCATGATCGCCCCGAAAATGCACGCTGGCGCTCTTGATACCCGCGACTTCACCCGGCGAGACCTCAAGGACCTCACCCGCGAACCCGCGGTTCTCGCCCCACCGCAAGTACATCCTCAGCAGCATTTCCGCCCAGTCCTGGGCCTCTGTGCCGCCGGAACCCGCCTGCACGTCCAGGTAGGCGTCGTGGGCGTCCATCTCTCCGGAGAACATGCGCCGGAACTCAAGCTGTTCTATTTCCCGTTGCGTGCCGGCCAGCTCCTCGGCAATGTCCGCCAGCGTGCCGTCGTCACCCTCGGTCTGCGCCAGGAGGCGAAGTTCCGCCGCCTCTTCCAGAGCCAGACCGATCCGGTCCAGCGCGTTCAGTTCGGACTGCAGGCCGGAGCGCTCCTTGCCCAGCGCCTGGGCCCGCTGCGGATCGGTCCAGACGTCGGGATCTTCCAGCGCGCGCTCGACCTCCGCCAGGCGCTCCTTCTTGCCATCGTAGTCAAAGGTACCCCCTGAGGGCGCCGCAACGCCCCTTCAGGTCGTCGATCTTCAATCCGATCTGGCCGAGTTCCATGTGCTGCGGTCCGGGTGGGAATGGCGGCGAATGATAGCGCACATTGCGGACGTGCGCGGCGGGCCGAGCGACCCCCCAACTTCAGGGTTGGATCTGCTCCACGATGAGCTGCGCCGAGGGGGTGGCGTAGTAATCGTTGACGTCCAGCCGGTACGCCAGCCTCAGCCGGTCCCCCGGATGCCAATCGCCCGCTGGCCGATTGAATGCGATGGCATCGACGGGGCGGCCACCGCGTTCGGGCGTGACCTTCATCCTGAGGTGCGACTCGCCGACGATCCTTTGCTGAACCAGCTTGAACGTACCCTCGAACAGCGGCTCCGGAAACCCCTGCCCCCACGGACCGGCGTCCCGCAGCAAGGCCGCGACGTCGAACGTCAAGTCCTCGCTCCTGAGTTCCCCATCAGTAAAGATCCGCTCCGCGAAGTGCTCGGGCCCGAGGCGCTCCGCCCCCAGGGCTTCGAAGGCGGTGCGGAATTCCTCGAACCCGTCCCGACGCAGTGTCAATCCGGCGGCCATGGCGTGCCCGCCAAAGCGGGACATGAGGCCGGGATTCGCCGCATCCACGTCCACCAGGGCGTCCCGCAGATGAAAACCGCGCACGGAACGTCCCGAACCCTTGAGCGCGCCGGAAGCGCTGGGGGCAAAGGCAAACGCCGGGCGGTGGAATCGCTCCTTGATCCGGGAGGCGACCAGCCCCACCAGCCCTTCGTGCCAGTCGTCCCGGAACAGGCAAACCACCGGTTTCAGCTCCCGGGAATCAACGAGACTGTCCGCATTCAGCTGGCGAAGCGCTTCCGAGTCCATCTTCATCCCGATCTCGCGGCGTTCCCGGTTGAGATCATTCAGCCGATTGGCGAGATCCTGGGCCTCTTCCGCCGAGTCCGTGACCAGGCAGCGAACGCCCACCGCCATGTCGTCGAGGCGCCCGGCTGCATTCAGTCGCGGCGCGATCTGGTAGGCCAGCCGGGTGGCGGTCATGGCGTCACAAGGAATCTTCGCCACCTGGCACAAGGCCAGCACCCCCGGCCGACACCGGGCGGCACGGATGCGCGCGAGCCCCTGGTCGATCAGGATGCGGTTGCTGCGGTCGAGTTTCACCATGTCGGCCATGGTGCCGATGGCCACCAGGTCAAGATAACGGGCCACCTGCTCCGCCAGACCCAACCGCTTGCCCAGGGCCGCCATGAGGTAAAAGGCCACGCCGACACCGGCCAGGCTCTTGCCGCCGAAGGAGACCCCGTCGACATTCGGATTGACGATGGCGTTCGCGGGTGGCAAATGGGGCCCCGGCAGATGATGGTCGGTGATCAGCACATCCATTCCGCAGGCTCTGGCCGCGGCGGTCCCGTCGACGCTGGTGATGCCGTTGTCCACCGTGACGATGAGACTCGGGCCGCGCCGGCGGATTCGTTCCACGGCTTCCGACGTCAGGCCGTAGCCCAGCTCGAATCGGTCGGGAATGAACACTTCCACGGACTCGAAGCCGAAGTCCCGCAGGCACAGCCGCAGCAGCGCGGCGCCGGTCGCGCCGTCGGCATCGAAGTCCCCCGCGACGATCACCCGCCCCTGACGGTGGCGCAGCAACAATTCGACGCCCGAGTCGAGATCGCCGAATTCACCCACCGGTCGAAGGTGCTTCAGACCCAGGTCCAGCTCCCTGGGGGAACGGATCATCCGCCTGGAGAACACCTGGCGCAGGACCCGATGGGTCCCCTCGGGCCACTGCCATTCCTCGGACCCGGGTATCGGAGGTCGCTGCACGATTCTCGGCCCCATCGCTCACCGAACCCCTGGCGCTGCGCAGGGGCGACGTCGGCGCATGGTAACGAGCGCAGGACGCGTATAATCGCCGGGAAAAGGGCGTCGGAGCGAATCATCAAGTTCACCAGGGAAGCGGCGGATACGCACTGCGTTGCCGCCTGGCAACGCGGCGGCGTGCGAATCGGTGATGACTGGATTCACACACACTTCATCGTTTCCGCTGATCGGATCGTCCGCGACTGGCAGCCGCCCGCACCGGAACTCCTCGGTCCGCATGACCTCGGTCCCGCGGTGGCGCAAGAACCGGAAGTCATCATCCTCGGCACCGGCGACAGGCTGACGCAGCCCAGGCTCGACCTGATGGGGCTCATGGCCGAACTCGGAATCGGCCTTGAGATCATGAGCACGCCTGCGGCTTGCGGAACGTACAATCTGCTGCTCAGCGAGGGACGCGCAGTGGCGGCCGCGCTGTTCATTCCCTAGCGTCGATTCAAGCCTGACCTGCCACATCAGGTCACGCCGGCAACGCCGAGGCGGGGCGCTGTCCCGATCCCGGCCGCGGAGGCTTCACTTTGGCAACAGGCCAAGCGGGTCCACCGGCGTGCCGTTGCGCCTGATCTCGAAATGCACCTGCGGCTGTCGTTCGGGTCCCAGTCCCATCCTCGCTATGACATCGCCCTGCCGGACCGTGTCGCCCTCCCCCACCAGCAGTTCATCATTCAGTCCGTATGCGCTCAGGAAGGTGTCGTTGTGCTTGATGATGACCAGATTGCCGTAGGCCGCCAGTCCGTCACCGGCATAGACCACCTGTCCGGCCGCGGAAGCCCGTATGTCCGCGCCAAGCCGTCCCCCGATACCGATCCCGCTACCGGTGCCTTCGGCGGCGCCGTACGGGCTCACCACGGCCCCTCGAATCGGCCACTGCCAGGTGGGCGCGGGCAATTCCGGCAGCGGGGATCGTCGCACGGGAGTCGCGGGGGGCACCGGCGCCTTCGGTGGTGGAGTCGCGGCCGCGGGTGCTCGAACCGGCGGTATTGCCGCCGAAGATCCTGGCGCCGGCGGCGACGGGCTTGCCGCGTCCGGGCCGGTGGTTGACGCGGTGCGGGTTGTCGCGGCAGCGGGTGGCGTCGCTTCGGGCTGGCGGTTGTCAGCCTGCGCCGTAACCGGCCGGTCGGTTCCCGTGCGTGACGCAACCGGTGGTTGGCCCGCTTCGGTGGCCCGTGATTGGCCCAGTCCTTCCGGTGTCAGATAAATCCTCTGCCCGACGAGTATCAAGTCGGGATTCTCGATCTCGTTCCATAGAACAAGCTGGCGCAAGTCCACCTGATTGCGCCAGGCGATGGAGAACAGTGTATCCCCCGCCTGAACCACGTGAACGCGCGGCGTGAACTCTACCAATGTCGGCGTGCAGGCCACCGCCAGAAGTACGGCGACAGCGACCACGAATGCGCGCCGAGCCCGCATTCAGGCCACTGATTCGCGATTGTCGGACGAATGGGGCACTAGCTTAGAACCAGGTACGCGACGATGAGCAAGGCTATCGAAATCCATCCTGCCAGGTCCACATGTTGGCGCAATTTCCGCTCCATGGGCCGGCCTCCCCAGCGTATCAGACCGGCGACCAGAAAGAACCGGGCGCCGCGTCCCACCAGCGACGCCAACACGAACAGCGGGAACAGCATCTGCAGCGCGCCTGCCGCGATGGTGAAAATCTTGTAGGGAACCGGCGAAAATCCCGCTCCGAGCACCGCCACAAACCCCCAGGCCGCAAACCATTCGGCCGCAAGCAGATACCCATCCCAATACCCCGCGGCTCTCAGGACGGGTTCGATGGCGTCCACCGCGAACCAGCCGATGGCATAGCCGGCGGCGCCGCCCAGCACGGAGGCCAAGGTGGTTACAAGCGCGAGTCGCCACCCCTTGCGGGGTTCGGCCAGCGTCATGGGCACGAGAATCGCTTCGGGGGGGATGGGAAAGAACGACGACTCGGCGAAACTGAGTCCGGCCAGGTAGCGCTCGGCATGACGATGCCGTGCCCACCGTAGCGCACTGTCGTACAGACCGGAAAAGAGGCTCAATTGATGGTACCAGGCAAGAGTGGCACAAAGCTTACCGGGCACAGCGGATCGCGCCGGTACCCTCTGACGGTTCGGGTGATGCAGTGCAGACACTGGGACCCGCGCTCACCGGTCGGGATGACCAGCCGCCCGCCTTCATCCAGTTGATCGAGCAGGTCCTTGGGAACGTCCAAGGGTGCGGCGGCGACAATGATTCCCTGAAAGGGCGCCTGTGCTTGCCAGCCCCGTATGCCGTCGCCATGGCGGAGCGATACATTGCTTACTTCAAGATCCTTGAGCCGTCGCCGGGCATGACCAATCAATGGAAGCAGCCGCTCGATGCTGAACACGTGCCGGGCGAACGGCGCAACGACAGCCGTCTGGTAACCACTGCCGGTGCCGATTTCCAGGATTCGCCCGAGCTTGCCCCCCGGCGGCAGGCCACCAACGAGCGCCTGTGTCATCAAGGCAACGATATACGGCTGCGAGATGGTCTGACCGCGACCAATGGGCAATGCGGTATCCTCATAGGCGCGGCTGGCCAGCGCCTCGTCGACGAACAAGTGTCTCGGCACCTCCCGGATTCGGTCCAGCACCGCCTCGTTTTCGATGCCTTCGCGTTCCAGGCGGCGAATCAGCCGGTCCCGGGTGCGCAACGACGTCATGCCCACCCCACGGACCTCTCGAACATGCCTCACCGCGGCTTGCTCCACAACGCGTTCAGGAATTCCGCGCCCATGCCCGGACCACCCTTTCGGGCCAGAAAGGCTGGCCTCGGTACTCTGGATTCAGCGCTTTGCGCGCCACTATACTGGATGCCCGGGTTCGGCGGAGCATCGAGTTGACTGCCAGCGACGACAAGGACGCCTTTGTTCGCGCCATGCGCGGCGTCAGACGCCTGCAGTACGAAGAACGCGCCATGCATCGACGTGCCCGGCCGGCGGCTGCCGACATGGCGCGAGCGGCCCGTCGGCAAGTTCTGCGCGAGAGCCTGCACGGCACCGGCGAGGATCCCGACCCCCTGGAACAGCTCGGCGAGGGGATGTCATACCGGCGGGCCAGCCTGCCGGAGCGGACCTTTCGCCACCTGCGCCGCGGCCGCTTTCGAATCGAGGGCGAGATGGATCTGCATGGACTCACGGTGAACCAGGCGCGGTTGCGGCTGCGGGAGTTCGTCGCGGAGGCGGCGGCGCGAGGAATCGGTTGCGTTCGCGTGATCCACGGCAAGGGCCTGCGTTCAGGCCCGCGTGGCCCGGTCCTGAAAACATGCGTGCAGCGCTGGCTGTCCCGGTGGGATGAAGTGCTGGCATTCGTTTCCGCCCGCGCCCGGGATGGCGGTTCCGGCGCCGTGTATGTCCTGCTTCGCCGAAGGCGCTGAGATCACCTAGGGTCCCGTGGTTGCGGCGGGTTCTGTGGATTGCGCCCGGTTTCCGGAGGGCAACCGGGTGATCTGGTAGAAGGTCTCGCCTTCGGCGATCATGCCAAGATCGGCGCGGGCGCGCTCCTCGGCCGCGGCAAGCCCTTGCTTGAGATCCCGCACCTCGCCCTCCAGCGCCGCATTGCGGGCGGACAGCTCGCGATTCTCCAGGGTACGTTCGGCGATCAGTTTCTCCAGCTGCCTCACCTCGCGCAGGCCGTCGTCGGGGGACCAGAGGCGGGCTTGCACGAGGCCCAGGCTGACTAGCAGTAGTAGCAACAGGATTCGCATGTTCGACGCAACTCTCCCAAGTGGCTGATGGTAACCGTTTACAGGCTCATTGGAAACGCATCGGCGCCAGCGAATGCGGCGCGGTCGCCCAGTTCGGCCTCGATCCGCAGCAACCGATTGTACTTGGCGATCCGGTCGGAACGGCTTAACGAGCCTGTCTTGATCTGTGTGGCCGCCGTGGCGACCGCAATATCCGCTATGGTGGTGTCCTCGGTCTCCCCGGAACGGTGCGAAACCACCGACGTATAGCCGGCCGCGCCGGCCATGTCGATGGCCGCGACCGTCTCGGTCAGGGTGCCGATCTGATTGGGCTTGACCAGGATGCTGTTGGCGATCCGCCGCTCGATTCCCGTGCTCAGTATCTCCGTGTTGGTGACGAACAGGTCGTCACCCACCAGTTGAATCCGGTCCCTCAATCGGCTGCTCAGATACGACCAGCCGGACCAGTCGTCCTCTGCCATGCCGTCTTCGATGGAAATGACCGGGTAACGGGCGACGATATCCTCCAGGTACCCGCAAAATTCGGTCGAACTGAACTCCCGCCCCTCGGACTCCAGCCGATAGGCCCCATCGGCATGAAACTCCGTGCTGGCCACATCCAGCCCCAGGTAGATCTCGCGCCCCAGGGTGTAACCGGCCTCCTCCACGGCTTCGGCGATGGCCTCGAGCGCCGCCTCGTTGGAGGCCAGATTCGGCGCGAATCCACCTTCGTCGCCCACCGCCGTACTCAAGCCGCGCCTTTCAAGCACGCGCTTGAGGCTGTGAAATACCTCGGCGCCATGGCGCAGGCTTTCGGAGAAGCTGGGCGCCCCGACGGGAAGAATCATGAACTCCTGGATGTCCACACTGTTGTTGGCGTGGGCACCGCCGTTGATGATGTTCATCATCGGCACCGGCAGGACGTATTCGTCCCGCCCGGCAAGAGCCCGGTACAGCGGCTCGCCCTGGTGCGCCGCGCTGGCCCTGGCGTTGGCCAACGAGACCGCGAGGACCGCATTGGCCCCCATCCGCGACTTGTTGGGTGTGCCGTCCAGGTCGATCAGGCGCCCATCCACGGCCTCTTGATCCTCGCTGTCGATCCCGGTCACCGTGTCACGAATCTCGCCGTTGACGAAATCCACGGCGCGCCTGACGCCCTTGCCCGCGTAACGCCGCTGATCGCCGTCGCGCAGTTCGACCGCCTCCCGGGAACCCGTGGACGCCCCCGACGGGACCGCTGCCCGGCCCTGTGCTCCCGACTCGAGCCTGACCACCGCTTCCACCGTGGGAATCCCCCGGGAGTCCAGTATCTCGAGTCCTTGCACATCCTTGATTCGGCTCATCGCGTTTTCCTGTTCATCCCTGGTTCCGCTGCTCTTCCAGAACACCGTTCTTGACGGCCCGGTCAATGGCCTTGAGGCGCGTCAGCAGCGCCGACATCTGATCGAGGGGCCAGGCGTTGGGTCCATCGCTCATGGCCTGGTCAGGATTCGGATGCGACTCGAGGAACAGCCCCGCGACACCCGTGGCGACGGCCGCACGGGCCAAGGGCGGGATGAAGCCCCGCTCCCCGCCGGAGGCATGGCCCTGCGCCCCCGGATACTGAACCGAATGACCCGCGTCGAACACCACCGGACAGCCGGTATCCCGCATCAGCACCAGCGAGCGCATGTCGGAAACCAGGTTGTTGTAGCCGAACATGTAACCCCGCTCGCACACCAGGATGTCCTCGTTGCCGGTGGAGCGGGCCTTCTCGACCACGTTGGTCATCTCCCAGGGGGACAGGAACTGCCCCTTCTTGATATTGACCGGGCGGCCGCAGGACGCGACCGAGACGATGAAATTGGTCTGGCGGCACAGCATCGCGGGCGTCTGCAGCACGTCCACGACCTCCGCGACCTCCGCCAACGGGGTATCCTCGTGAACATCGGTGAGTACCGGGACGCCGACCTGCCGCCGCACCGCTTCCAGGGCCTTCAGCCCCCGCTCCAGGCCCAGCCCCCGGAAACTGCCGATGGACGAACGGTTGGCCTTGTCGAACGAAGACTTGAAGATGAACGGAATTTCCAGCGCAGCCGTGATCTCCGACAGCTTCCCGGCCACGTCGACGACGAACGCTTCGCCCTCGATGACGCAGGGACCGGAAATCAGGAACAACGGCGCGGAATTGCCGGCCTCGAACCCGGCGAGCTTCATGCGCGGGCCACCCGCGGCAGCCTCAGCCCCTGACAGGAGCGCGCCGCGGTCACGAAACTGGCGAACAGCGGGTGCCCATCGAGCGGATTGGAGGTGAATTCGGGATGGAACTGGCAGGCCAGGAACCACGGATGCCCTGGCAGTTCGACGATCTCCGCCAGGTCGTCGCTGGACCGCCCGGAGAACACCAGACCCTTTTCGGCCAGCAGTCGATGGTAATTGTTGTTGAACTCATAACGGTGGCGGTGACGCTCGTTGATCGTGTCCCGGCCATAGACCTCCCGGGCCAGGCTGTCCGGGGCCAGCTGGCAGGCTTGCGCACCAAGCCGCATGGTGCCGCCCAGGTCGGAATCCTCCGTACGCTCCTCGATGGCGCCGCTACGGTCCTGCCACTCGGTGATCAGGGCGATGACGGGGTCCGGCGTGTCGGCCTGAAATTCCGTGGAGTGCGCGCCGGCGAGTCCGGCCACGTTGCGTGCGAACTCGATCACCGCGACCTGCAAGCCCAGGCAGATGCCCAGGTAGGGAATGCGCTTCTCCCGCGCCAGCGCGACCGCGGAGATCTTGCCTTCGATGCCGCGGTCGCCGAATCCTCCGGGCACAAGTATGGCGTCGGCGGTGCGCAGCAGGCCGGTGCCTTCGGTTTCCAGCTCCTCGGACTCCACGTAGCGGATGTTGACCCGGGTGCGGGTCTGGATGCCGGCATGCGACAGCGCTTCGGTGAGCGAAATGTAGGAATCCCGAATGTCCATGTACTTGCCGACCATGGCGACCTCCACCTCGGCCTCGGGGTTGGCGTGGGCCTCGACCACCGACCTCCATTTCGAAAGGTCCGCCCGGGGGACGTCGAGCCTCAGCTTGTCGACGACGATTTCATCCAGGGCTTGCTCGTTGAGCATCAGCGGAATCTTGTAGAGGTTGTCCACATCCACGGCCGAAATCACGGCCCGCTCCTCGACGTTGGTGAACAGGGCGATCTTGGCGCGCTGCTCGTCCGGCAGCGGTTGCTCCGACCGGCACACGAGAATGTCCGGCTGAATTCCGATGGAACGCAATTCCTTCACGGAGTGCTGGGTGGGCTTGGTCTTGATCTCCGACGACGCGGCGATATAGGGCACCAGCGTCAGGTGCACATAGGCCGTGCGTGTCCGGCCCAGTTCGACACCCAGTTGGCGAATCGCCTCCATGAACGGCAGCGACTCGATGTCGCCCACGGTGCCGCCGATCTCGACCATGCAGACATCCGCGCCGCCGGCGCCACGCAACACGCTCTCCTTGATCTCGTCGGTGATGTGCGGAATGACCTGTACGGTGGCGCCAAGGTAGTCGCCCCGTCGCTCCTTGGCGATGACCTCGCTGTAGATTCGCCCGGTGGTGAAATTGCTGTAGCTGCCGGTCTTGCTGCTGACGAATCGCTCGTAGTGCCCGAGATCCAGGTCGGTTTCGGTGCCGTCCTCGGTCACGAACACCTCACCGTGCTGGAACGGGCTCATGGTGCCCGGGTCCACGTTGATGTAGGGGTCCAGCTTGATCATGCGAACGTGCAGGCCACGGGCTTCGAGAATGGCGCCGAGGGACGCTGCGGTGATGCCCTTGCCGAGGGACGAGACCACGCCCCCGGTGATGAAAATGAATCGCGTCATGGCCCGCCCAAACTGGCCACTCAACGGCCCAGGACCATCCCGGCGGGATGGCGCTGGACCGCTTTTGGCCGCTGCTTCAAGACGGTATTGCAAAATACCAAAAATGGAGTCCGGCTACCAGCGGTGCAGGCTACCGGGTATCGCTGCCCGCGCGCAGTTGCCAAAACGCGACTGTCATGCCTCCTCTCCCGGGTTGCCCTGGGCGAAGAGTCCGGCGAGCAAGTCAAGTTTTTCGATGACCTCCTCGGGAACCGACTCCGGGTCGACATATTCGATGAGCCGATGCAACTCGCCCTTCCGAAGCAGCATGGCATGACCGAGACGATCCGCCAGGCGGCGAAAAAACTCCTCGGCGAAATCGCTGAGCTTGATGTTCTGAGTGGACGACTCCCAGACCACCCGGGCCAAGGCTGTATTGGCCTCATTCCAGGCTGCAAAATCGTCCGCGCGACCGTTGAAGACCTGCTCCAATACCAGCTCATCGAGCACTTCGTTGATTTCGTCATCGAACTGACGAAAGAGCGGTAAGTCATCATACGCCTGTCTCGCGAAACTCCGTAATGCTTTGGGCAAAACGAAGTAATTTTCGATCTCGTAGCGGCTCCAATGGGTAATCCGAAGACCCCCTTCGTGCACGTCTTCGCGCTGCCTGCCGTCTCCATCCAGGATAGCGAGACCGGAGAGACCCGGCACCATTTCGCGTATCGCGAAAAAATGCTGCCGAGGTGTTACGCCAAATCCTCCTTCCACCCGCGCAAGTTCCGAATCGAGATCCGAATGCGGGAAATTGTCCTGCACATAGAATGCGTTCACTCGCTCATCCCACGCATCCGCCACAGCATGACTCTTGCGCCACGCAAGCGCACGCAAGATATCGAGGTCCGAACCTCCCTCCACGTACAAGACGTAACCACGCTGTCTGGCCCGGACATAGTGCTCCGTACCATAATGCTTGAGCGCGTTTCGAATGTTTCCCTTTACCGCAAGATCGTCGGCCTGCCCCCCCAACAACAGAGTCAGATTGTGGTCCAGGGCTTCGTCCAGAATGACTTCGGAATGTGTGACCAAGATCACTTGGGATCCATTTTCGGCGGCGATTTCCCGCAGCAGCACGTAAACCTGTTTCTGGCGCAGTATTTCGAGATGCGCATCGGGTTCGTCGACCAACAACACGCTGCGCCGGTGGGAATAAAGGTAGGCGAATATCAACAGCAACTGCTGAAGTCCACGTCCGGCGAGTGCGACATCGAGACGCTCTTTCACATTGTTCTGGCGGTAAAACAGGTCGATGCTGCCGCGACTGGTCTCCTGAGGCGTTCCAATTTCCACGCTGAACAGGCGCTTCATCAGTTCAGCGATTCTGTTCCAGTCATCCACGTTCTCCTTGAGAACGATGAGGCATAGATTGCGTAGCACCTGCGCAGTCTGACCTTGCCCCAACAGAACGTCGATACGACCCGGCTGAAGGATCGGCTCCTCCGTGTCCAGACCCGACATCGGGTAGAGCAACTCGATGTTCAGGCGTGCCGCAGTCTCGATAACTTGCGGGTTTTGAAGCGTTTCCTCGTCCGGCGTGCAGTAGACCAAGTCCTCTCCCTGATTCCGAAACTTCATCGTGACCGGTTGCACCGTGTTCTCATGCAAGACGCCGACGGTAACCACCAGCTGAATGTCCTTGTTTCCCTTCCGAATGTTGGTGTTGTGCCAGAAATAGCGCGTGCGCCGAACCGGAACCGAGACTATATTCAGCCGGTTCAGCGAAATAGACGTGCGTTGTTTCGGTGGTGCCTGACCCTTGCTGTCGTGCCATGCCTTGACGGCCTGCGACCACAGCGCGATCGCCTGGATGGCGGTCGTCTTCCCGCTATTGTTAGGGCCGATGAGAACGGCCGGATGATCCAGTTCGATGCGCTGCCTGTCACCGAAGCGCTTGAAGTTCTGGATTTCGAGATAGTGCAGAAGTCTCATGCCGCGCTTTCCTTGTATGCCGACAGGTTATCGGGAAGCTCACGGTTCATGTTCGTTCCCGATCAGCACAACGTGTTCGCCAGTCAGCACCCGGGTCTGGCCAAGGCCGTTGCAAGGATCATTCGGACCGGCCAAGGCGATCTCGCGACGAAGGACGACATTGCCGCCGTGTGCGCAGAACTGTCCGCAATGAAGTGGGTGCTCGGCCTGCTGGTGGCACTTAGCGTTGCGATCCTGGTGCGACTGCTGCTGAACTGATCCCCGCAACGCCCACCGGCATCCGGCCGACACCTCAACGATAGCTCGACCGGTCCACCTCCTCGCCGCGCATGTAGACCGAGGCGATCCGGCGCGTGTTGGTGATGTCTTCCAGCGGATTCGCCTCAAGCACGATGAAGTCGGCGCTCTTTCCGGCTTCGATGGTGCCCATCTGGTCCAGGCCGACCGCTGCGGCGGACGTGCTCGTGGCGGCGACGATGACGTCGGCCGGCGACATGCCCGCGATCACCATGTCCTCCATCTCCACATGGGGCGCCCAGGGCGTGTTGCCGTCGGTGCCGAACGCGATGATCATCCCCGCCTCGCTGAGCCTTGCGAGGTTGCGGGCCTGGATGCCGTAGGCTTCCTGAATGTCCGGATTGTCCCCGGCGGCCACAAGTTCCGCGATCTCTTCGTCCGAGTAGGCGCCGGCCAGCCAGCCGAGATCGGTGGCGACACCGCGGGCCCCCAGGTTCGGGATGAGCACCGTGTCGGGCCGCTCGGCGATCAACTCGAGAAACTCATCGTCGACGTCCCGGTCCCGCACCCCGTGGGCAAAGATATCCACATCGGCGCGCAGCAGACCCTTGGCGTCATCAAGGTCGAAGATGTGCGCCGAAACGCGGATGCCGTTCTGGTGCGCTTCATCGATGGCGGCGCCATACAATTCCGGTGTCAGTTGCTCGTACTGCCCGTCGCGGTCATCGACCCACAGCTTGATCAGGTCGACATTGCGGGCCGCTTCCGTGCGGACGGCCTCCCGGGCCTCCTCTTCCGTGTTGATCCAGTGCACCACGCGGCGTCCCGGCTCGGGCCGGGTAATGCCGAGCCCCGCGGAACGGAATCTCGCCGCTCCGGGAATCTCTTCGTCACGAACCGCCAACGCTTCCTCGGTATCGTCCGAACCCATGCTCACCGCGGCGCCGACACCGAAGTAGGCACGCCGGCGAAGATCGTCGATGAGCGCATCACGGCTCGTGTTCATGTGCACGTGGGTGTCCACGATCACGGGCATGATCGTCATCCCGCTGAGATCCACACTGGCGGCGCCCTCCGGAACCGAAACGTCCCCGGCGGAGCCCACGGCCACGAAGCGGCCTTCATCGACCACCACGACCCCGTTCTCGATGGGACCCGAACCGTCACCGACGATTACCCGTGCGCCCTGGTACGCGACGGCGGTCGAAGGCTCAGCCTCCATTGCCTCTTCCTCATCAGCAAGCGGCTCTTCGGTGGCGTTATTGCCCCCCGGACCACACGCCGCCAGCGCCAGAAGTGTCAGTGCCCAAAGTGGCGTGCAAACGCCGCCAGAATGCAAGTTTGCCAATTCACTTTTCATGGGATTCCCCTTGGTCGGCTTGTCGACTTCATTGTACTCTGCTGCAGGACTATCGCGAACGCCGCACTCACCACGCGATACCTGTCGGCGATTTCGGCGCTGCGGATTCAAGCGGCGGCGTGGGGCCGTGCGGCTCAATCCTCCAGGGTGCAACCGTAGGCTTGAAGCGCCTCTCCTGGCACCCAGTCCCAGTGCCAACTGAGCACGAGGGGCTCGAGCAACGTTTCCGGATCCGTGATCACCACCTCGTAGTCCAGCCGCCGCTCATCGTCGCTGAGGGTGAATCTCTCGACCGAACTGATCAGCGGGCTCTGGGGCGTTCCGGCGTCATCGAAATATGGCCAGTCGATATCGGTGGTTGTCACCACAAGGGAGTTGCCCTCCCAGCGGCCGGTGGAATACCCCAACGGCGTACCTGTCTGGCCCGTGGCGGGAGCAGAGTCTGCCAGGTGAATCGTGCGCTCGATGTCCCAAAGCTCAAGCTGCAGCAGGATTTCGTTGCCGTGATCGGTAAATTCGATCGGAAACGGGTTGTCCATGACCAGGGGCATTCCCGCCGGTATGCAACGCAGTGCCGGATCATCGATCAGCGGATCGTACCGGGACTGACCGGTCAGCGCCTGTTGCGTGTAGGCGGGCTCGACCACCGGCCGGTCCGACGTCCGACCGTAGGTCCAGACCCTGAAAATGCCCTGCGCCGCACGGGTGCCTGAGTCAACGGCCTCATCCGTGATGTGAACACCGTAGCTGGGCTGGTGTCCGAATCGAGCCGCCAAAGTGGGAAACATGGGCAACGACCGCCCGTCAGGAAGATCGATACTCACGCCGATCATCTCCCGGGCATGCACCCTGGAGGGATATCCGGAAATGGCGACGCGGTCGCCGACCACCGCGATGTCAGCGTTCACGCCCAGACGCCGCAGCAGGGTAGGCCCGCCGGACTCCACGTTCCACAGTTCGGTCCCGCCGTCTGCGTCATCCACTCCGACCGTCAGCAGCACGTGCGGGTTCTGCCATCGCATCGAGGTCAGGACGCCCTGGATCGTCATCGGTTCGTCGATATCGAAAAACGCGCCCACCGAGTGGTGGGCCTGTCCCGCCACAGGCAGCAACCACACCAGAATCAACGGATAACGCAACCTCTTCACGACAGCAATTGTCCGGTCCCGATCGGATCAAGTCAAAGGTGAGGGAACGATACGGCCGAGGTCACGAAAGCGGGGGATGATCCGTCCACTGGACCTGCCATCGTTGTCCGCCATCTTCGGCGCTCCCCGCCGCGGCCGCAATCCAGAGGTCTCCCACGGCAACCAGGTCATCTTCCCGGTACAACAACGGAATTCTGGTCCTCAGCCAGGGTGGCACGCCGGCCTCCTGCAGCCACTTCTTGAGCGGGCGGGAATGCTGCCGCCCGATCGGCCTGAATCGCTCGCCACCCGTTCGGAAACGCACGCTCAGGCCCTCCGAGGCCCAGTTCCCGGGGAGCCCGGGACCCTTCCCCGAAACCAGTCGAAGCTTGCCTTCGGGTCCGTGCCACATACGGGTCTGGCTCACCTCTCCGATATGGCCCGCCGGGGAAGCGGCCGGCAGGGGCTCAAGCAGGTAGAGTCGATCCCTGTAAATTCGTGCCTCGCCGCCGGGCCACTGAACGCGGGTGCGGGCATCTCGCCGTCTTGCATCCAGGGCATCAAGGAGCGTTTCCATCTGCCGCGAGTTGGGGACCGGCAGCCCCAAACCGGCCAGCGAATGGCGCAACAGGTTTCGCCGACGGGCCGGCGAAAGGCTTCGCAGGGCCGCGCACTCGATCCGGCCCGGCTCGCCGGTGGTATCCGCCTGGGCGACTTCATCCAGGATTCGTTGGGCTTCCACCATTTGATCCGCCGCGCGGCCGACCGTGCGCGCCGCCGCGGGCCAGCGTTGCTTGATGCGGGGAATCAGTTCGGCCCGGATGTAGTTGCGATCAAACCGTGAATCGCGATTCGAAGGGTCTTCAAGCCACTGCAATCCCCAGGCCCGGCCGACCGACAGGATGTCCCCGCGAGGAACTTCCAACAGCGGCCGGGCAAGGTATCCGGACCCGAACGGCCTCAACCTGGCGATGCCCCGCAATCCCTTCACGCCGGTTCCACGGAGCAGGCGCAGCATCAGCGTTTCGAGCTGATCATCGGCATGGTGGGCCGTCAACAGCGTCTCGCCCGGCTCGACGAGCCTTTCCAGCGCCCGGTAGCGAACCTGACGTGCCCGGGCTTCGAGACTCTCCCCTGGAACGGGTTCCACCGGACATCGCAGACTTTGGTACCCGGCGCCATGGGCCTCCGCTACCCCCGCGCAGTGACGTTCCCATGTCTTCGAATCCGGATGCAGCCCGTGATCGACATGCAGCGCGCGCACGCGCGGGCGCGGCGCCAATCGGCAAAGCGCCGCCAGCAGCACCGTGGAGTCGAGTCCGCCGCTGAAGGCGACCGCGTAGCGTTGCGGAGGGCCCGGCAGTGCGGCGAGGCTCAGGTTGAGGCTATCGAGGAGTCGTTCCATCGCGTCGCGAGCCACCCCGCGGTCCCGGGTACAGGCCGCGGACTCCCGGACTGCCCGGACCGCCGCGAGCGGCTCACCCCTCCTTGAAAGTCCCGTAGCCGGCAAGGCGACTGCGCCTCGTCGAAACGAGATGCCCGGTCGACAGCGGCCGCAGGTCGTTGAGCGCCTGCAGCACGGCATTCTTGACCACTTCCGCGGTGGCCTGCTGATTCCGGTGGGCACCGCCCAGCGGTTCGGGAATGACCTCATCGATCAGGCCGAGCTTCTGCAGGCGCTCGGCGGTGATGCCCATGGCCTCAGCCGCCGCGGCGGCCTTGTCGGTGTCCTTCCAGAGGATGGACGCGCAACCCTCCGGCGAAATCACCGAGTAGATGCCGTACTGAAGCATCAGAATGCGATCCGCCACGCCGATGGCCAGCGCACCGCCGGAACCTCCCTCGCCGATGACGACGCTGACGATGGGCACCTTGAGACTCGCCATGATCAACAGGTTGCGGGCAATTGCCTCGCTCTGGCCGCGCTCCTCCGCCCCGACGCCCGGATAGGCGCCCGGCGTGTCGATAAAGGTCACCAGCGGGACATCGAATTTCTCGGCCAGTTTCATGAGCCTCATGGCCTTTCGATAGCCTTCGGGACTCGCCATGCCGTAGTTGCGCAGAATCCGCTCCTTGGTGTCGCGGCCCTTCTGGTGGCCGATCACCATCACCGGCTGCCCCTCCAGGCGGGCGAGGCCTCCGACGAGCGAATGATCGTCGGCATACATTCGATCCCCGTGCAGTTCCTGGAAGTCCGAAAAACACCGTGAAATGTAGTCCATGGTGTACGGGCGCTGTGGGTGGCGAGCGAGATTGGCGATCTGCCAGGAAGACAGGTTCGAAAAGATCCTGCGCGTCAGCGACTCGCTCTCGCGGCGCAGCCGGGCAATCTCTTCGGTGATGTTGAACTCGGAGTCGTCCCCGACGAATTTCAATTCGTCGATCTTCGCCTCAAGCTCAGCGATGGGCTGTTCGAAGTCCAGAAAGTTCAGGTCCATGGGCGGACCATACTCGCAACCTCCGAATGGTGACAAGTGGGTTCGATCTAGCCGGGTGCCAACGTTTCGGGTTGGAACGTTCGCCAACTGGCGGTGCCTTGAGGTAACTTGTTCGCGCCATGGGTCAAGATGGCGGATTGGAAGCCGGGTGTCTGGAAGCCGGGGGTCTCGAAGCCGGGGGCTCGAAGCCGGGGGACTGGAAGCCGGGAGGGATTGGAAACCGGGATGCGGGCACGACATGACCGGACGGAATCTTCACATGAGCGCTGAAATTGGCAGCTGATACCAACCCCGCAACGGCGGGGCCAGCCGACGGATCGGGAGATCGGCGGCCCGTCCTGGTCTGGTTCCGTCGCGATCTGCGTCTCGCGGACAATCCCGCGTGGAGTGCCGCCGCAAACAGCGGACACCCGGTCATTCCAGTCTTCATCCTGGATGACGACCACCGCGAATTGGGCGGCGCGGCTCGATGGTGGCTGCACGGCAGCTTGAGCGGGCTGGACGGCGAACTGCGTCAACTTGGCAGTCGCCTGGTCCTTCGCCGAGGACCTGCTTGTGAAATCGTCATGGAACTGGTGCGGGAATCCGAGGCGACAGGGGTATTCTGGAACCGGCTCTACGAACCCGCGCTCATCGAGCGCGACCGCCAGGTCAAGGCGCGGCTTCCCGAATCGGGTGTGGCCGCTCGATCGCATAATGCTTCCCTGCTGTTCGAGCCCTGGACTGTCAGCACCGCGACCGGCACGCCGTTCAAGGTCTTTACCGCATTCTGGCGCCGGTGCGTCGCGCTCGACATCGAACGCCCGATCCCGACGCCACCCGTTCCGCCCTCACCAGGTGCATGGCCACGCAGTGAAGGGCTGCATCGCTGGCGGCTGAGATCCCGAAGTCCGGACTGGGCAGAGGGATTTCGAAGCGTCTGGCAGCCGGGCGAACGGGGCGCCAGAGCGCGGCTCGACGCGTTCCTGCAGCACGGTGTCCGCGACTACCACCGTCGGCGCGATCAACCGGGACTGGCAGCCACCAGCCGACTGTCCCCCCACCTGCATTTCGGCGAAATCGGGCCACGACAGATCGCCGCCGCCCTAGAACGGCAAGACCCGGGACCGGGCCGCGACGCCTTCCTGCGCGAACTCGGCTGGCGGGAGTTCACTCATTACCTGCTGTACCACAATCCGGAAGTGGGCACGGTCAACCTGCGGCCGGAATTCGACCGGATGCCGTGGAGGGACTGCCCGGACGATCTGCGGCGCTGGCAGAAAGGCGCTACCGGCTATCCCCTGGTCGACGCCGGCATGAGGGAGCTGTGGGCGACCGGCTGGATGCACAACCGTGTACGCATGGTCGTAGCGTCCTTCCTGACCAAGCACCTGCTGATCGACTGGCGTGCCGGCGCGGCGTGGTTCGAGGACACGCTGGTGGATGCCGACCGGGCAAACAACAGCGCCGGTTGGCAATGGGTCGCCGGCAGCGGCGTGGATGCCGCGCCATGGTTCCGCATATTCAATCCCGTCACCCAGTCGCGGCGCTTCGACCCGGCCGGTGTCTATCTGCGCACGTGGCTGCCCGAACTGCGCCGACTTTCCAACAAGCACATCCACGCGCCGTGGGAGGCGCCGGACGCGGAGCTGGCCAGGGCGGGCGTTCGGCTCGGTCGCAACTATCCGCTCCCCATGATCGATCTTGTGGCCGGTCGGCGACGGGCGCTGGATGCCTGGGAAACGCGAATTCGCGGCCCCAATGGCTCCGGTCAGGCGAAAGACCGGGGATAGTGGATCGAGTAGCCGTTTTCTCCTAGCAAGTCGCCAAGGCGTTCACGCAGGTCGCGGCTGACACGCACGGCCCAGCGATCACCGAGCGTCAGCCATGACGTCGCTTCCCGACCCTTGTATTCGATACGGACTTCACACTTGCCGCCGACAAACGGCGTCAACTCCCGCTTCAGGTCCTGAACGAATGGCTCCCCCTGCCGATCTTCGGGCCAATGAATGGTCAACCGGGACGCGCCTTGCTCAATGGTTTCGTCGATCGAACGGAGCCGGCGCGCGGTCAGCCGCCAGTCGTTGAGAAAGTCATCGAAACGAAGCGGTCCGTCGACCACCAGCATCGCGTCGTTGATGGCCAGATACCGGTACTGGTTGAATACCTCGTCGAAGAGCGTAACCTCCAGGCGCCCGGTGTGATCCTCAAGTAGCATCGAAACCCTGCCGCCGCGCCGCCGAATGTCCGCCACCAGACCCGCGACGGAGACTTCGGCCGGTCGGCCCGCGCCGCCGTTGCCCGGTGCGGTCTCCCTGAACTTCGCGATGGTTCCATGCGTGAAGTGCCGACAGTGACCGGCGTATTCGTCGAACGGGTGGCCGCTCAGATAGAGGCCCAGGCTGTCGCGCTCACCCTTGAGCCGCTCCTGGTCGCTCCATTCCGATATCGGTTCGAGCAATTCGGCGAGGTCGCCCCGTGAACCGGGCTCCTCGAACAGCGCGCCCTGTCCCGCGGACCTGAACTGCGCCGAATGTGCCGCGAACTTCACCGCATCCGGCACCGCCTTCATCAGGGTAGCCCGATTCGGCCCAAGCGCATCCAGGGCGCCTGAGCGGACAAAGGCCTCCAGCACCCGCCGGTTGGGCCGCTGCTGGTCCATCCTGCCGCAGAGGTCGAACAGTCCCGTGAAGGGTCCGTTGCGCTCCCGTTCCTCCACGAGGTGTTCCACCGCGCCGCGGCCCACACCCTTGATGGCGCCAAGCCCGTAGGCGATGGAGCGTTCTCCGATGACGACGAATTCATGGTGCGACCGGTTGACGTCCGGGGCATGCAATTCGATTCCGAACCTCTCGCAATCCTCCTTCAGCGCCATCAACTTGTCGGTGTGGTCCATGTCGGTGGTCAGCACGGCCGCGAGGAAGTGCGCCGGATGGCGGGCCTTGAGCCACGCGGTCTGGTAGGCGATCAGCGCGTACGCGGCCGAATGGGACTTGTTGAACCCGTAGCCCGCAAAATGCTCCATCAGATCGAAGAGTTTCTTGGCGACTCCGGCGTCGACCCCGTGGCGTTCGGCACCCGACATGAAGACACCACGCTGCTGCTCCATCTCCTCGGGCTTCTTCTTGCCCATGGCCCGGCGCAGGAGATCCGCACCCCCCAGCGAGTAACCGGCGATGGCCTGGGCGATCTGCATCACCTGTTCCTGGTAGAGAATGACCCCGTAGGTCGGCTCCAGAATCGGTTTGAGCTTGGTGTGGAAATAGTCCACGGGGGCCGCGTCGGTACCGTGCTTGCGGTTGATGAAATCGTCCACCATCCCGGACTGAAGGGGGCCCGGCCTGAACAGCGCCAGCACCGCCACCAGATCGTCGAACCGGTCCGGTTGCAGGCGCCGGATCAGGTCCCGCATGCCGCGCGATTCCAATTGGAACACACCGGTGGTCCGGCAGCGCCGCAACAGGTCGTAGGTCGCCGGATCGTCCATCGGAATCCGTGAAGCATCGAGCGGATCGAGGCCTTCCGACTGGCGTTGCCGATTGATGGACCCCAGGGCGCGATCAATGATGGTCAGGGTTCGCAACCC
Organism: Candidatus Rariloculaceae bacterium; assembly: GCA_965221035.1. Classification (GTDB taxonomy): domain Bacteria; phylum Pseudomonadota; class Gammaproteobacteria; order Steroidobacterales; family Rariloculaceae; genus UBA6522. The sequence continues at coordinate 78,017 of OZ244860.1, read as the reverse complement.
CAGGAAGTCGAACTTGACCAACCCGATCGCCTCGATGTCGTCCTTGTCCAGTTGGCATAGCGTGCTGCCGTCGGGCTCCACGTACAGAGGCATGAATTCCGTCAGGGGTCTGGGCGCGATCACCACGCCGCCGGCGTGCGTGCCGGCATTGCGGGCGATGCCCTCGAGTTTTTTCGCCAGGTCGATGAGTTCCCTGACCTCCTCCTCTTCGTCATGTAACGCCTTGAGTTCCTCATCCTTGAGGGCCTTTTCGAGGGTCATGCCCAGTTCGAAGGGGATCAGCTTGGCAATGCGGTCCACGTATCCGAAAGGCATGCCCAGCGCGCGCCCGACATCCCGTACGACGGCCCGGGCGGCCATGGTGCCGAAGGTGATGATCTGCGAAACCCGGTCCTTCCCGTATCGTTCGGCGACGTAGCCGATGACGTCGTCGCGGCCGTCGATGCAGAAGTCGATATCGAAATCCGGCATCGAAACACGCTCCGGGTTCAGGAACCGCTCGAACAGCAAATCGTGTTCCAGAGGATCGAGATCGGTGATGCCGAGGGCGAACGCCACGAGGGATCCCGCGCCCGACCCCCGGCCGGGACCGACGGGAATCCGTCGCCGGCGCGCCCATCCGCAGAAGTCCGCCACGATGAGGAAGTAACCCTCGAATCCCATCTCGCAGATGACGGCCAACTCGCTGTCCAGCCGCGCCGAATAGTCCGAAAACGGTATCGCTCCTTCCGCCTCCGGGCACACCCCCCGCTCCTCCAGTCCGCGGAGCGCCGTCTCCCTTAGATGAACCGCCGCCGTCTGCTCGGACGGGACCTTGAAATCGGGAAGGCTTGGGCGGCCCAGCTCCAGTTCAAAATTGCAGCGCCGCGCGATTTCCACGCTGTTCGACAGCGCCTCGGGCAGATCGCTGAACAATTCCTCCATTTCGGCTGGTGTCTTGAGATACTGGTGCTCCGTATAGTCGCGGGGGCGGCGGGCGTCGTTCAGCGTCTTGCCCTGCTGGATGCAGACCCGCACTTCGTGGGCCTCGAAATCGCTGGGCTGATCCTCGCTGTGGTTGTCCGGATCGAGGAAACGGACCGGATTGGTGGCAACCACCGGGACCCTGTGGGACGCGGCCAGCCGGACGCTTTCGTCCAGATAGTCTCCCTCCTCGGGCCAACCCACACGGTGCAGTTCCAGGTAGAAGCGCTGCGGGAATCGCTTGCGCCAGTCATCGAGAACGGCGGCAGCCCGTTCCGGCCTCGCTCCGAGGAGCGTGCGGCCGATTTCGCCGTGTTGGCCTCCCGACAGCGCGATCAGTCCGTGCAGGGAATCCGCATCGAGCCAGCGCTTGAGCACGAGTACCTCGCCCCGGCCCTGCCTGCGCGAATACGCCAGGCTCAACAGGCGGCTGAGGTTCCCGAAACCAACCCGATCGGTACAGAGCAGCGTCAGCCGAGTCGAAACGGCATCCCTCGGCGTCTCCACAACCTGGATATCGGCGCCGATCAGGGGCTTGAGACCGCGTTCGATGGAGGCCCGGTAAAACTTCACCATTCCGAACACGTTCATATGGTCGGTGAGAGCCACCGAGGGCATCCGCTTCGCGCGTACGGATTCGGCGAGTTCCTTGACCCTTACGATCCCGTCCACGAGGGAATACTCGCTGTGAACCGACAGGTGGACGAAGGAGCTCATGCCGAACCGGCGCTCTCTGCCGGCAGTCCGGCAACACGCCCGGGCGCGCCTTCAATCTCGCGGCGCACGGGTGCGAAGCTGCGTCGATGAATGGCGCACGGGCCGAACCGCTTGAGCGCAGCAAGGTGCGCGGGCGTGGGGTAGCCCTTGTTGGCGTCGAATCCGTACCCCGGATACCGCAAGTGCCACAGACCCATGAGCCGGTCGCGATACACCTTGGCGAGGATGGAGGCGGCGCTGATCGCGAGCACAAGGCGGTCACCCCCCACCACCGTCTCCGTAGCGGGCCCGTCTGCGCCGTTGAAGCGGGGTGCCTGGTTGCCGTCCACCTGAACAAGGTCCGGCATCACTTGAAGCCGGCGCACGGCCCGTTCCATGGCCTTCAGCGAAGCCTGAAGAATGTTCACATCATCGATTTCCAGCGGTGGCGCCAGCGCCACGGCGAACGCCCGGGCGCGCCCCCGGACTGCATTTGCCAACTGCCTGCGCCTGGCGGGGCTCAACAGCTTGGAGTCCCGGAGCCCGACAATGGGACGGTCGGAGTGCAGCACCACCGCGGCCGCCACCACGGGCCCGGCGAGACACCCTCGGCCGGCTTCGTCGACACCGGCCACCACCGTCCTTCCATCGACCGGGATTTGCTCCATGGATCAGGATGACTTCTCTTGCAGGAGTTCCACTACGGCACCCGCAGCACGTTTACTGGCATTGCGGCGCAATCGTTCATGGATCGACCGAAATGCATCTTGCCAGTCGCCATCCTCGCCTTGTCCGCGCCCGCCGTCCAGGTAGGGCGCAAGCGCCGGACCGAGCACATCGGCGCGCACGTCGCCCTGCAGGAATTCCGGAACGACACGCCTGCCGGCCAACAGGTTCGGCAACGCGAAATGCTCCAGCCGACGAAAGCCCAGCAGCCTCACCAGCCGATGCGTTACGCCCGAGACGATGTAGGCCACCACCATGGGCCGCTTGGTCAGCATCGTTTCGAGGCTGGCGGTGCCCGACGCGGTCAGCACGACGTCAGCGGCCGCCATCACCTGACGCGCCCGGCCGACGTGAACATCCGGCTTCGGATCGAGACCGCTTGTTCGAACTTTTTCCAGGAACACCCGGGCGGTGCGCTCGTTCGCCAATCCGGCGGCCACCTGCAGTCCGGGATGCCGGGACCGCAACCACCGGGCGGTATCCAGGAACGGCGGCGCCAGGCGGGCGACCTCGGTGGTTCGGCTGCCTGGAAGCATCCCCAGACAGGGCTTGACCTGATCCAGCCCCAGTGAGTCCCTGGCATCCGCCATCGGAGAGCTCATCGGCACCTCGTCGGCCAGTGGATGACCGACAAATCGCGCACCGACGCCATGGGCCTCGTAAAACCGCGTTTCGAAGGGCAGCAGGCAGAGCACCCGGTCCGCGGAATTGCGTATGCCGGCGACCCGGGACTGACGCCATGCCCACACCTGGGGACTGACGTACTGTACGGTCGGCACGCCGAATCGCTTGAGCGCCGACTCCAGTGGAAGGTTGAAGTCCGGCGAGTCGATGCCGACGAATGCGTCGAGTCCGACGGCCCTGAACCGGCGCAGCAGCCCCCTGCGCAGCCGAACCAGGCGCGGCAGGTGCCGAAGTACCTCGGCGAGCCCCATGACCGACAACTCTTCGGCGCGATACCAAGGCTCGCATCCGGCGGCGATCATGCGGGGGCCCGCCACCCCCATGAACCGCGCACCGGGAACCCGCGCTCGAATTGCAGCGATCAGGCCCGCGCCCAGCGTATCGCCGGAGGCCTCGCCGGCCACCAGTCCGATCCGCGGGGCTGTCACGACGGACTGCTATCGAATGAGGCCACGGGAACTCTGGCTGATGGAATCCAGCAGGACGTGCAATTCATCTTCGGTCTCCGCCCGGCGGCGGAGAATGTCCAGCGCGTCGTCCAGCTTGCGCGCCTGCCGGTACAGGGTCCGGTAGGCTTCACGGACGCGGCTGATCCCGGCCGGGCTGAAGCCGCGCCGGCGCAGTCCCTCGGCATTGATCCCCCGTGGCACGGCCGGTCGACCGGCAGCCGTCACGTAGGCCGGAATGTCCTTCGTCACCGCGGTAAAAATGCCCGTCAGCGCGTGGCAGCCGATTCGGCAGTACTGGTGCACGGCCGTGAAACCACCGAGCACCGCCCAATCCCCCACGTGTACGTGTCCGGCCAGGGTCGTATTGTTGGCGAGTACCGTCTGGTTGCCGACGACGCAGTCATGCGCAATGTGGACATACGCCATGATCCAGTTGTCGTGCCCGACCGTGGTCCGCCGGTTGTCCTGAACCGTGCCACGATTGATGGTGCAATATTCCCGTATCGTGTTTCGGTCGCCGATGACCAGTTCCGTGCGTTCTCCGGCGTATTTCTTGTCCTGGGGATCGTCGCCAATGGATGCGAACTGGAAGATGCGGTTGTCCTGGCCGATGACGCAGGGACCCTTGATCACGACATGGGATCCGATCCGTGTTCCGGGCCCGACCTCCACGTCCGGGCCGATGATGCTGTAGGGGCCGACCGACACGTCCGCGTGAAGACGCGCTCCTTCGGAGACCACGACGCTCTCATGTATCACCGCGACGCCCCGGCGTCTGTGTGAATTCGGCGCTCGCTACCCGCTTCCCCTCCACCTCGGCCAGCGCGCTGAAGCGCCAGAAGTCCCGGCGGCGCGAAGTCAGCTTCGCGGTGACGACCAATCGGTTACCAGGCCGCACGGGCTTCCTGAAGCGGGACTTTTCCACTCCGGCCAGGTAAAGCGTGAAATCGCGTTCGTCCGGCGGCACGCTTTCCCAGATCAGCACGCCGGCCGCCTGCGCCATGGTTTCCACGATCAGCACGCCGGGCATCACCGGGTGCCCGGGAAAATGACCCTGAAAATACGGCTCGTTGAGTGAGACGTTCTTGACGGCCGAAATGGAGTCCAGCGGCTTGCAGGTGAGGATGCCGTCGAGCAGAAGGAAGGGATAGCGATGTGGAATGCGCTTCATGATGCCTTCCACATCGATCAGGAATCGATCCGTCAACACACTTTCTCCGCTTCAGTCATCACTTTTTGTCCGCCCGGGGCTCAAGTTCGCCCTAAGCTGCCTGACACTCTCGTCCAACGTCCGGAAGCGCGCCGCGTTTCGGCGCCAGACACCGGCTTCCTGGGCTCCCAGTGTCCCCGAGTACGTGCCCGGCTCGGTGATCGACTTTAGCACTGCCGTTCGGAAGGTGAACACCACGTCGTCACAGATGGTCAAGTGCCCGACCGCCACCGCGGCTCCGCCGAACAGGCACCTCGCGCCCACACGGGTGCTGCCGGCCACCCCGGAACAAGCGGCCATGATCGTGTGGGCGCCGATCCGGGCGTTGTGCGCGATCTGCACGTGATTGTCCAGCTTGACGCCGTCTTCGACCACGGTGTCTTCCACCGTGCCACGATCGATCGTGGTATTGGCTCCAATTTCCACGTCATCACCGATCACCACGCTTCCGAGCTGGGGCACTTTCACCCACTCCGCCCCGTCACGGGCAAATCCGAACCCGTCGCTGCCGACCACCGCGCCCGAGTGCAACAGGCAGCGCCTGCCCACTCGAACGCCGTCCATCAATACGACGCGCGGCGCAAGACGAGTTCCCTCTCCGATGGTCACGCCGGGACCCACCACCGAGCCCTCGCCGACCACCACCGACCGGCCCAGCTTCGCGCCGGGTCCCACCACGGCGTGAGCGCTTACCTGGGCGGATTCCGACACTACGGCTGCCCGGTCGACACTCGCGAGCGGGTGCGTTCCGGGGATCGGTGATGGGGGAGGAACAAGAAACTGCGCCACCCGCGCATAGGTCGCATACGGGTTGCCGGAAATCAACGCGGGCACGGGACATCCGGCGGCGAAACGCTCCTCAAGGATGACGGCGCCCGCCCGTGTTGCAGCCAAGTGGCTCCGATAAGCCGGATTGGCGAGGAAACTGATCGCCGAGCCGGTGGCACCGGACAACGTCCCCACGGAACGGATCAGCCGGTTGCCGTCGCCACGAACCTCGCATTGGAACCTTTCCGCAAGTTCGGCGACCGTCGCGGCGCGCCGTGGCGGCGCGTTGGGCTGGTCCGCAGCGGAAGCTATTCAGCCGCTCCCGTATCCCCGGCGGCGAAGTCGGCTTCCAGCCTGCGCAACACCTCCTCCGTAATGTCCACGGCGCTGCCGTAATACAGAGGATTTGCAACCACCAGATCGTAGCCGGCGGCACGGGAATAGATCTGTACTTCCTGGATCAGCTCGTTCTGCACGCGGCTCAACTCCGTGTTGCGCCGAATATCCATGTCTTCTATGAACGCGGTTTGTTCGCGCTGCATGTCGCGTTGCTCGGCAGCGATCTCGCGCTCGAGATTGAGGCGCTCGGTCTCGCCCATGATCGCGCTGTCCCGCTGGTAGGTTTCCTCCTTGTCCTGCAGCGAGCTCTGCAGCGCGGCAATCTCGCGCTGACGCGGCGCAAATTCTTCCTGCAAGGCTTCCGTGGCAATTCGGGCCTGCGGCGATTGATCGATCAGCCGCCCAAAATCCACCGCGCCGATCCGGAGTCCTTCCGTCTGTCCGAACGCCGCCGCACTCACCAGCAGGGCGGCGAGCGGCAAGCCCATCCGGACTCTTGCAATCGATGTCATGCTCATTCTCATGAATTCCCTGTATCCCTTCGTGCTAGAACGCATTGCCGACCGTGAACTGGAACTCCTCCGTACGGTCGCCCCAGAACCGGTCGGTCTCCTCGTCCGCATTCAGCGGCATTCCGTAGCTGAACCTCAGAAGCCCCAGCGGCGCGAGCCATTCTACAGCCAAACCGACCGAATGTTTCAGTCGTTCCGTGTCGAAATCGTAACTGACCGGATCGCCCAACCGATCGTAGAACGTCACGCCGCCGGTATGAAATACATTGCCGACGTCATAGAACAACGCCGCGCGGGCCGAGGTCGCGAACCGCTCGGGTAGCGGAAAGACCAATTCGAACTGGTTGGCGATCAGCAGGTTGCCGCCGTGGGGATTGGACAGCGAGTCCCGCGGCCCGAGCCAGCTCTCCCTGAAGCCACGAATGGTTCCGGGACCACCCGCATAGAAGTTCCGGTACGGCGGCAACGCCAGGGTCTCGTCCCCATAGGGCTCGCCCAACGCCAGTTCGGAGTTGAGCTTGAGCATCCATGAACCCCTGATCGGCAGGTACTGGGTGTAGTCCAGCGAGCCGATGAAGTATTCGACCTCGCTGCCGGGAACCGAAGCGCTCAGGTTGGCGGCCAGCCGAATTCCGCGCGTGGGAAAGATCACGCGATTGCGGGAGTCGAAGGACCACCCCAGAGCCAGGTCGAAGCTTTCCACCGTGGTGCCGAAATTACCCCCGTCGATGGCAAACGGATTTCCATGACCGCGGACCCATTCTTCCGCCTGCCGCGAACTGTAGAACCCGGTCACCATCTGCGCCCGGGAAGCGGACAGTCCGAAGCGCAGGTACTGCATCTCGGTGACCGGATAGGACCAGTCGGCCCCGGCGGTGATGGTCTCGGTGGAGAAGTCCGAGGTGGCGGAGGTGAACTGCCGGATGTCCCTCAACTGGAGCGACAGCGTGCGCGACAGTTCGTCGATAGTTCGATAAGGGTCGGTGAAATTCAGGCTGTAGACCTTGTAGAATTCGCCGCCGCTCAGATCCACGCCGACTCGGTTGCCCGTGCCCATGAAATTGGAATGGACAAAATTGCCGTTGAGCTGAAGTCCATAATACTCCGAATAGCCGACACCGCCGCCAAACTGGCCGGGCAGGCCCTCCTCGACCGCAAAATTGATGTCGACCAGGTCCGGCGAGCCCGGAACGCCGACCGTCTCGAACTCCACCGACTCGATGTACGGCAGCCGCTGCAGACGAATCTTCGACCGCTCCAGCTGCGCGTTGGAGAGATAGGACCCTTCCAGCTGGCGCATCTCGCGGCGAAACACCTCGTCGTTGATGCTGTCGGCACCGTTGAAGTTGATGCGCCGCACGTAGACCCGATTCCTCGGATCCACAAAGAAAGTGATCGATACTTCCTTGGTTTCCTCATCCAGTTCCGGCACCGCCTGAACCTGCGCGAACCCGTAGCCGTCCTGACCGAGGCGCTGTGTCAGATACTCCTCGCTGAGCGCGATCACCTGCTGGGAATACATTTGCCCGGGCTGGACGAAGATCAGCGGCCTGAGTTGCGCTTCGGGCACCACGAAGTCGCCGGCCAACTGCACGTCGGAGACCGTGTAACGCTCGCCCTCGGTGATGTTTACCGTGATGAAGATGTCCTGCTTGTCCGGCGAGATGGCGACCTGGATGCTCTCCCAGCGGAAGTCCGCAAACCCCCGGTCCATGTAGAACGAGCGCAGCGACTCCAGGTCGCCCTCCAGGGCTTCCTTGGAGTAACGGTTGTCATTGCGGATGAAGGACAGCCAGTTTCCCGTGCTGAGTTCGAAATCTCCCAGAATCTCCCTGTCGGTGAAACTGGTGTTGCCGACGATATTGATCTGGCGAATCTTGGAGCGCGCGCCCTCCTCGATCTGGATGCCCACCCGGACCCGGTTGTCGCCGATGGGCTCGACAGGCGTCTCCACGGTGACGCCGTACCGGCCCCGGCTATAGTACTGTTCGTACAGAAACTGCTGTACTTCCTCGAGCACCGACCGGTCGAACACCTTGCCCCGCGTCAATCCCACCTGGCGCAGGGACTCCTCAAGGTCCTCGGTCTTGATCTCGTCGTTCCCCTCGATGGTGAACTCCTCGATCGACGGCCGCTCGAGCACGGCGATGACCAGCGTATCGGCGTTGCGGCGGAACTCCACGTCCTGGAAGAACCCGGTCGAGTACAGCGCCCGGATGGACTCCTGTACCCGCTGCCCCGTAACCGTGTCGCCGATGTTCAGTGGCAGGTAATTGTAGACCGTGCCCGTGGAAATACGCTGTGCGCCTTCTACCTCGAAATTGCGCACCACCCACGGCTCAACCCCCTGGGAGTGCGCGCTATCGAGCGCCAGGGCGAACACGGTGGCGACGCCCGCCGGCCACGCTGCCCTCACTGCTGCGGTGTTCAACTTGTACATCAGCCAAATATCCTCGAAAGGTCATTATAAAAGGCGAAACTCATCAGCATGAAGAGCATCACCAGGCCCAATTGCTGTCCGGCGAGCAGGAAACGCTCCGACAGCGGCGAACCCTTCACCCATTCAATGGCCTGGTACACGATCTGACCGCCGTCCAGCAGCGGGACCGGCAACAGGTTCAGGATGCCCAGGCTGATGCTGACAATGGCCAGGAAACTCAGGACCGCGGGCAATCCGGCGCGGGCGCTGTCTCCCGCGTAGGCCGCGATCGTCAGTGGACCGCTGATGCTGCGCGCCGAAACGTCGCCGAGGACCATACGCCCCAGCATGCGCACCGTCAGCGCGCTCATTTCCCAGGTCTTGACAATGCCCCTGGAGATCGATTCGATGGGGCCGAAACGCTGTTCCACGTAGGGATCCATGCCCGCGCCGATCCGTCCGATGACCTGACCGTCCTGTTCCACGCTGCCGATGGACAGCGTCAGACCTCGCTCCCTTCCATCCCGCTGAACGAGTACGGAAACGGTTTCGCCGGGGCGGGCGCGAACGAACTCCACCCACGCTCCCCAGTCGTCGATGGGCTCCGCGGCCGCGCTCAGGAGCCGGTCGCCGGGAAGAAACCCGGCGCGCTCCGCGGGACCGCCCGCGGTGAGGGTGCCGATGATCGGAGGCAGCGCCCCGGGCGCAAATCCCAATCCGTCCCACAGCGCGTCGGGTTCGGTCAGTTCGGCTTCCCGACCGCGCACATCCAGCTCCACCATTCTGGGACTGCCGTCCGATCCCTCCACGGTCAGGTCGATCCGGCCATCGTTCAGCAGTTCGTCGAGAATGGCGAGCGTGGCGGCCTCCCATGTCGGCGTGGCCTGTCCGCCCACGGCCCGGATTTCGTCATACGGCGCAAGACCGGCCTCCTCCGCCGTGGACCCGGGCGCAACGTCGCCGACAAATGCCTTGAGGCTCGGCACGCCCGTCACGAACATGAGCCAGTACGCCAGTATGGCAAAAATGAAGTTGAATCCCGGACCCGCGGCCAGTACCGCGATGCGATGCGGTATCGGACGCCGGTTGAACGCCATGTGCCGCTCCGCGGCGGGAACCGGCCCTTCTCGCTCGTCCAGCAGTTTGACGTAGCCGCCGAGCGGAATGCTGGACAGCCAGTACTCGGTCTCCGGACTCCGCGCTTCGGCAGCGGCTGCGCCCCCCGCAGACACGTGCCGAGGCCACCGATACAAAGGCTTGCCGAATCCCACCGAGAAACGCAGGACCTTGAAACCGAGCATCCGCGCGACGACGAAGTGCCCGTATTCGTGGAAGGACACGAGAATGCCGATCGTGACCACAAACGCCGCGATCGCAAGAATCACATCGATCATCCGCAATTCACCCCCGGCCGGGCCGCTCCGGCATCCGCCGGACCAATCGCCCGCACCGACAAGCCCATTCTAACCTCAAGCCGGCTTCCCGGCAGCATGCCACACAAGCTTCAGACCGCGAGCGCCGGCACAGGTTCAGATCCCGTTCAACCGGCAATGCCCGCGGCAACCAGCCCCAGAAAGAATATCGGCGCCGCGGCGACCAGGCCGTCGATCCGGTCCAGAATCCCTCCGTGGCCGGGAAGCCACCAGCCGCTGTCCTTCACGCTGACATTGCGCTTGAGCATGCTCACGGTGAGGTCTCCGACCACTGAGACGAGCGCTGCCGCCAGGCCGATGGCGACAAATGTCCCGGCGGGAAGTTCGAGCAGCCATCCCGCTGTCCACGCGAACAACGTGGCAAGCGCCACGCCGCCGATCACCCCTTCCCAGGTCTTGGCCGGACTGACGCGGGGTGCGAGCTTGACGCGCCCCCAGTTACCTCCGAAGAAATGGCCGCCCACGTCGGCCGCCCAGACGACGAACATGATGCTGAGCGTGAGACTGGGACCCTGCGCGGCGTGGCCGTGCAGGTGCGTCAGCAGAAACCAGGCGGGCAGCAGTGCCAGCGGGCCCGTCGCGCCAACCAGGTACAACGGGATACGCTGCGGGTGAATGCGCAATCCCAGCGCCGCCAGCCCCCACCAGCAGACCGCGGCGGCCATGACCGTGTTTGCCGTCCAGCCCCGGCCCAGTCCCCACGTCGCCAGGCCCAGCATCAACAAGGCAAACGCGCCAACGTACAACCAGCGCGCGGTCCCGCGCAGGCGTGTCAGTCCTGCCCACTCCCACACGCCGCCCAGGCAAAGCAGTCCGATGACCCAGCCGACAACCCAGGTGGGAAGGAAGAGCACCGTCGCCGAGATGCCGATGGCCAAAACGAGTGCCGTGATGACCCGCGCCCTCAGCACACGCTCGCCTCGATCTGCTGCGCCGTGCGGCCGAACTTGCGCTGCCGGTTGCTGTAAAAGTCGACGGCCCGGTTCAGGTCGTCGCTTCTGAAATCGGGCCACAGCACGTCGGTAAAGTACAGTTCGCTGTAGGCCAGGCTCCACAACAGGAAATTGCTGATCCGCCGGTCCCCGCCGGTGCGAATCAGCAAGTCGACGTCCGGGAGTCGCGCCATTTCCAGTTCGCTGGCGTATCTTTCCTCGTCAATCTGGTCCGGGTCGAGTGTGCCCGTCGCTGCCTGGCGGGCCAGCCGGCGGGCGGCATTGACCAGGTCACCTCGACCGCCATAGGCCACCGCCACCGACAGGTCCAGTCTTGTGTTTCCGTCGGTCTGTCGCTCCGCCGAGCGCATCAGGCACCGAAGTTCGGGGTCGAGGCGCCGGGTCTCGCCCATGAAGCGAAGCCGGACGTTCTGCTTGTTCAACTCGGCCAGTTCGCGGTTCAAGGCCTCGATAAACAGCGACATGAGACCACAAATCTCCTCCTTCGGCCGGTTCCAGTTTTCGCTCGAAAACGCGAATAACGTCAGGTGGCCGACTCCCAGTTCGGCGCAGCGCTCCACCGCTGAGCGCACGGATTCAACTCCCCGCCGGTGTCCGGCCTTCCGGGGGAGGCCCCGTTGCTCCGCCCAGCGCCCGTTGCCGTCCATGATGACGGCCACATGATGCGGCATCCGGGCCACGGCAGCCATCGGACTGTGCGCCGAAGCGACCATCAGAACTCCATGATTTCCGCTTCCTTTTCGCGCAACCTTTCATCCATGACGCCGATGTACCTGTCGGTCAAACGCTGCACATCATCGTATGCGCCATGCTGCTCGTCCTCGGTGATCATCTTCTCCGCCAGCAGGTCCTTGACATCGCTCAGGATATCGCGGCGAATGTTGCGCACGGCGACCCGGGCGACCTCGGTCTCGTGACGCACGACGCGGACCAGGTCCCGGCGCCGGTCTTCCGTCATGGCGGGCAGCGGCACACGTATGACGAGACCCGCCGTCACCGGTGTGAGCCCGAGGTCGGAGTTGATGATTGCCCGCTCCACGGCGGAGACCATCTGCTTCTCCCAGGGAGAGACCACCAGCGTCCGCGCGTCCTCGACCGCCACCGTGGACGTCTGGTTAATGGGCACGCGCGTGCCGTAGTACTCGACGGTGATGTGTTCCAGCAAGCCGGTATGGGCCCGGCCGGTGCGCAACCGCTTGAATTCGCCCTTGAGCGCCTCGACGCTCTTGCGCATCCGCGCCTCACCGTCCTGCAGGAGTTCGTCAATCATCGCCCGTCCCCGTCCGCGGCAGTTCATTGACCACGGCCGTGCCCAAGGGCTCTCCCTGGACAAGGCGGACCAGATCCCCGTCGTTGCCCAGATTGAACACCACCAGCGGCAGATCGTTGTCACGGCACATCACCACGGCGGTGGCATCCATGACGTTGAGCTTTTCGGCAAGTACCCGGTCGAAGGACAACCCTTCGTAGCGAACTGCATCCGGATTCTTCAAGGGATCCGCCGAATAGACGCCATCCACCTTGGTGGCCTTGATCAGCACATCCGCTCCGATTTCGATCGCACGAAGGCTCGCGGCGGTGTCGGTGGTGAAGAATGGATTTCCCGTGCCGGCGGCGAAGATTACCACCCGGCCCCGTTCCAGGTGGCGCACCGCGCGGCGTCGAATGTAATCCTCGCAAACTTCGTGAATCTGGATGGCCGACATGACCCGGGCAACCGCACCCAACCGCTCCAGGGCATCCTGCAGGGCAAGCGCGTTGATTACCGTGGCCAACATGCCCATCTGGTCGCCGGTCACGCGGTCCATGCCCGCTTCGGCCAGGCCGGCGCCGCGAAAGATGTTGCCGCCGCCGATGACCAGACCCACCTGGATTTTCAGGGACAGCACCTCGACGATCTCCGCGGCGACACGCCGAATCATCGCGGGATCGATTCCGTACTCCTGGGAGCCCAGCAACGCCTCACCGCTGAGCTTGAGCAAGACTCGATTGTAGGCTGGCGACACTTGCCCCATGGCTTCCCTTTCTCCGCTGTCCGGACATGCCGTCCGCGACGATTACGGGCCTATTGTAAGGCCAAGGCCGACCGCCGCGCGGACAGCGCTACTTTCGGGAGGCCTGCTCCCTGACCTCCTTGACGAAATCGACCTCGCGCCTCTCAATCCCCTCGCCCAACTCGTAGCGCAGGAATCGAAGCACCTCGGCGCCGTGTTGCGCCAGCAGATCGCGAACCTTCTTGTCGGGATCCTTCACAAAGGCCTGTGAAGTCAGCGTCACTGCGTCAAATTGCTTGCGCAGGCGGCCCTCGACCATCTTGGCGACGATCTGGGGCGGCTTGCCCTCCTTCTCTGCCTGGGCGGCGAGGATCTGCTTTTCCTTTTCCAGATCGGCCTCCGGGATGTCCTCCCAACGGACATAACGGGGAGACATGGCTGCAACCTGCATCGCCAGGTCCCTGGCCAGTTCCACCGGACCGCCCCGCAATTCGACCAGGGTGCCGATGCGCCCATGGTGGGAGTACACACCGATCACTTCGTCGCTGGCAACCAGTTCGAAGCGGCGCACGGAAATGTTCTCGCCAATCTTGGCAATCAGTTGCCTGCGCAGGGTCTCGACACTCTCTCCCCCCACTTCCGTGGCCAGCAATTCATCCACGTCCGCCGGCGTCCGGTTCAGGACGATATCCGCGAGCGACTCGGCAAAGTCGGCGAAATTCCCGTCCTTGGCAACAAAGTCCGTCTCGCAGTTGACCTCAAGGGCCACGCAACGATTGCCGGCGCCGTCCTCCCGCATCAATACCACGCCCTGGTGCGCCACACGCGCGGCCTTGCGGTCGGCCTTGGCCTGACCTTCCTTGCGCAACAGATCCGCGGCCAGGTCCAGGTCTCCGTCGACCTCGGTCAGGGCCCGCTTGCAATCCATCATTCCGGCACCGGTTCTTTCCCGGAGCTGTTTGACGAGCGCTGCTGTAATGGGCATCACGATTTCCTCTATCCGGTCTTGCTGTCGTCTTCGCTTTCGACCGCCGAGTCACCTTCGGCGCTTTTCGTGCCCGTGGCTTCGGGTGTTTCCCCGGCTGCCACGTCGGCTTCAGGAGTTTCCGCTGCTGCCGTTTCGGCTTCGGCATCCTCCGTGCCCGCCGCTTCCGGTTCGACCTTTGCCGCGTCCACCGCTTCGGCCACGGCGTTCGCCGCTTCGGCCCCGGCGTTCGCCGCTTCGGCCTCTGGGTTCGCCGCATCGTCGCCTGAAGGCTTCCCGGCTTCTTCCGCATCGGCCGCCTGAGGCTCGCCGGTGGCCGTGTCGCCATCCGCGCTCAGCCTGGACTGCTTCTTTCGCACCACTGCCGTTCGCGCAGGGCGCTTTCCGGCACTGCCTCGTCCGGCGCGTTTGCCGCCAGCCACCTTGGGGCGGCCTTCTTCATCCAGTTCCACGAACTCGTCATCGCCCACCGGAACATCGGGTATCGAAGACTTGCCTTCGAGGACGGCCTCCGCCGCGCCATGCGCGTACAGACTGATGGCACCCATGGCATCGTCATTGCCGGGCACGACAAAGTCGATTTCGTCCGGCGAGGAATTGGTGTCCACCACCGCGACGATCGGGATGCCCAGCTTGACCGCCTCCCGCACCGCGATCTCCTCGTGGCCGACGTCGACGACAAAGACCGCGTCGGGCAGCGACTCCATGTCCTTGATGCCGCCCAGGGTCCGCTCCAGCTTGTCGCGTTCGCGGCTGAGCCCCAGGATCTCCTTCTTGGTATAGTCGCCACGCGACTCGTCCGCGGTGACCTCCTCCAATTCCTTCAGCCGGGTGATCGACCTGCGAATGGTCTTGAAGTTGGTCAGCATTCCACCCAGCCAGCGGTGGCTCACGTAGGGCATGCCGCAGCGCATGGCTTGTTCGGAAATCGCCTGGCGCGCGGCCCGTTTGGAGCCCACGAACAACACCGTGCCGCCGTCCGCCACGATACGCCGGATGAACTCGCAGGCTTCCTTGTAAAGGGGCAGCGTGCGCTCCAGATTGATGATATGGATGCGGTTGCGTTCTCCGAAGATGAACGGCGCCATCTTCGGGTTCCAGAATCGGGTCTGGTGTCCGAAATGCACACCAGCTTCCAGCATCCGCCGCATGGATACGTCGGTCATGAGACTTCCTCGTCGGGTTAATCCTCCACGTGGCCCCCGCAAGCAACTCCGGGTCTTCTCCGGAGCACCCCGCCGCGAGTTTCGGCACGTGTGTGTCGTTGGTCGCCCTTCACCAAAATCAAGCCAACCTGCTTCGAGGTTCTTCGAAACGGACCAGACAGGAAGCCGAGACGGGAATCGCGGGCACGCGCATGGTGTAAGCTATGCGCCCGGCGTCTTCAGCATCCTCACGACTGACCAAAACTGCGGATCGAAGTCCCTGCAACCAGCGTCGGCTGGATTTGCGGGTCGGGGCGCGGGCTTTATACCATAGGCTCACAGCGGCAACAATCGCGCAGGTCCGTCGATGGGCGGAACCTGGCTGGCTGATGCCGTCAAGGCATTGCCAATGAACGCTACCATCAAATCCCCACAGGAACAGGACAGGATGCGGGTCGCCGGTAGGCTGGCCGCGCAGGTCCTGGACATGATCGGCGAGCACGTTCGGCCGGGTGTGACCACGGGCGAACTGGACCGGATCTGCCATGACTACATTGTCGACGAGCTCGATGCCATTCCGGCGCCATTGAATTACCGGGGATTTCCGAAATCCATCTGCACGTCGGTGAATCACGTCGTTTGCCACGGAATTCCAGGTGACCGCAGACTCAAAAACGGCGACGCGATCAATATCGACATCACCGTCATCAAGGACGAATTCCATGGCGATACGAGCCGCATGTTCCTGGTCGGCAAACCGGGGATCCTGGGACGCCGACTGTCGCAGGTCAGTTACGATGCCATGTGGCTCGGCATACGACAGATCCGCCCCGGAACCTTCCTGGGGGACATCGGCAACGCCATACAGACCCACGTGGAACAGAACCGATTCTCGGTTGTGCGGGAGTATTGCGGCCATGGGATCGGCCGAGGGTTTCATGAAGACCCGCAGGTCCTGCACTACGGCGAGCCCGGCACGGGCATGCAACTGGAGGAGGGAATGACCATCACCGTGGAACCCATGGTCAACGCCGGCTCCCGGCACGTCCGCCTCCTGAACGACGGCTGGACGGTGGTCACCCGGGACCACTCGCTTTCCGCCCAGTGGGAACATACCGTGCTGGTCACGGCCACCGGACACGAAGTCCTCACCCTGGGTGCTTCCGGTCCATGAGCGCGCCCGCCGCCACCGCAACCGCGGACAGTCCCGGCGTGGTCGACCGGGCCCTGCTCGACCACGCCATCGCCAACTCGAACCGACCGGTCCAACCGTTTCGCGAAGTGCTCGGCGGCGCCCACCAGTCGCTCGCGGACCGGTTCCACGACAACGAACCGGCGGATACGCTTGTGCGCTTCCGCGCGCACGTCATCGACCAGGTGATCCTGTCGGCGTGGAACCACTTTGCCGCCGACCTTGGCGACCGGTGCATGCTGGTCGCGGTCGGTGGATACGGTCGCGGCGAACTGCACCCCCACTCCGACGTCGATCTGATGGTGGTCCCCCGCAAGATCGGCGACGCCGAAGTGAACGATGCCATCGGCCGGTTCTTCACCTTCCTCTGGGATATCGGACTGGAAGTCGGACACTCGGTTCGCACCCCGAGGGAGTGCGAGGTCGAATCCCGCAATGACGTCACGGTGATGACCACGATGATGGAGGCTCGCCCCCTGTCGGGGCCGACCGGCCTGTTCGACGAGTTCACCCGACACATCGGACCGGACCGTGTCTGGGACTCGGCGGCATTTTTCCGCGCCAAGCTCGCGGAACAGGAGGCTCGACACCACGCCTTCGACGACACGGGTTACAAGCTCGAGCCGAACATCAAGGCCAGCCCGGGAGGGCTGCGGGATGTTCAGACCATCGGTTGGATCGCCCGGCGCCATCTTGGCTCCAAGAGCCTGAACGGGCTCCACACCCGAGGCTTTCTGACGCCGGGACAATTGCGGATCCTGAGAACGGGCAGGGCGTTCCTGTGGCGCGTGCGGTTTGGCCTGCACCTGCTTGTGGGACGCCGGGAGGACCGGTTGTTGTTCGACCACCAGGTGAAACTCGCCAGGTCGCTCGGATACGAGGACGCCACCTACACCCTGGCGGTGGAACAGCTCATGCAGCGCTACTACCGCACGGTGATGGAATTGAGCCGCCTGAACGAAATGCTGCTGCAGTTGTTCGAAGACGACATCATCGTCGACAAGCCGATGCCGGTCAGACCATTGGCAAGGGGCTTCCAGGCCCGAAACGGATATCTGGAGGCGGTCGACGAAGAGGTTTTTGTGCGCGATCCTTCCGCGTTGCTGGAGATCTTCCTGCTGCTGGCACGCAATATCGACCTGCGCGGCATCAGTGCGAGAACCATCGCCCTGATCAGACAGCACCTCTACCTGATCGACGAGGAATTCCGGCAGAACCCTCGCAACCACCGCCTCTTCCTCGACATCCTCAGGGAACCCCAGGGGGTGACCCGGACACTGAAACGCATGAACACTTACGGTGTGCTGGGCCTCTACATACCGGCCTTCGGCCGGATCGTGGGCCGCATGCAGTACGACCTGTTTCACGTGTATACGGTGGATGCCCACACGCTGTTCGTGGTGGAAAACCTGCGCCGTTTTGCGCTGACGCGGTTCGATCACGAGTTCCCGGAGTGCAGCCGCATCATGCAGTCCCTGGAAAAACCGGAAATCGCCTATCTGGCGGGACTGTTTCACGACATCGCCAAGGGCCGTGGCGGTGATCATTCGGAACTCGGAGCCGTCGACGCCGAAGCGTTCTGCCTCGAACACGGCATGAGCCGGTATGACGCCCGTCTGCTGGCCTGGTTGGTCAGGAACCACCTGCTGCTGTCCATGACCGCCCAGAAGAAGGACCTGAACGACCCCGGGGTCGTCAACGAATTCGCCCGCGCGGTGGGCGACATGACGCATCTGAACCACCTCTATCTGCTGACAGTGGCCGATGTCCGCGGCACCAATCCCAAGATCTGGAACTCCTGGAAGGACACGTTGTTCCGGGAGCTGTACGAACTCGCCAAGCGGGCCCTGCGCCGCGGATTCGCGCGGCCCATCGACGCGGAAGAACTGATCGACGAAACCCAGGGCCGGGCGCGCGAACTGCTCGACGGGATGGGACTTGGCCAAGCCGACTGGAAACCCGTGTGGAAAGGTTTCACGGACGAATACTACTTGCGGCACCGACCGGAGGAGATCGCCTGGCATACGCGGGTGCTGGTGGAGTCCGGACCGGACCGGTCCGTGGTCGTCGATATCAGCGACCGGGTATCGGAGGGGTTGGCCGCCGTGATGGTGTACGCCCCCAAGCGGATGCGGTCGTTCGTACGAATCACTGCGGCGCTGGATGAGCTGGGATTGACGATCGTCGACGCCCGCATCGTGCCCATGAGCGGTCGGCAGACGCTGGATACGTATTGTGTGCTTGAGAGCGACGGCAGCCGAATCGAGGGCTCGGAAAAGCTTGGGGAAATCCGCACGCGATTGCGGCGCGCGTTGACCGCATCGGACGACCGGCCCCTGGAGGTCAATCGGCGTGCGCCACGGCAGGTCCGCATGTTCGCCACCGCCGTCCAGGTCGCCGTATCCCAGGATCCCGCCAATAACCGCACGGTGCTGGAGCTGGTCGCCGCGGACCGCCCGGGGCTGCTGCTGCAGGTGGGCAAGGTCTTCGAGGAGCAACGGGTGGCCCTGCACAATGCCAAGATCGCCACGCTGGGCGAACGCGCGGAGGATGTCTTCTTTGTCACCACGCTCAACAACCGACGACTGGGCGAGTCCCGCTGCGACCGACTGGTCGAGGCGATCAAGTCCACCTTGTCGTCGTCGCCCGCCCCGTAGGAGCAGCGCCGACCGACGCAATGCGTCCGGGCACTTGGGAACGCGCCGATACGGCCTTATCTGTTGGATGGAGCATCAGGAGTTGAACAACCATGTCGCAGTTGATTGACGTGATTGAATCGGCGTGGGAAGAACGCGGCGAACTCGGGCCAGGGCGCGCGAGCACCGAAATCGTTCAGGCGGTGGAGCACTGCATCGGCGGGCTCGACACCGGCGAACTGCGGGTGGCCGAGCCCGTTGACGGCGGCTGGGCCGTCCACGAATGGCTAAAGAAGGCCGTTCTGCTGTATTTTCGTATCAGCGACAATGTACCCGTCGGCGACGGCAGCGTACGTTTCTTCGACAAGGTGCCCCTGAAGTACGCCGACTTCGACGCCGACAGCTTCAACGCCTCGGGCGTCCGGGTTGTTCCGGGGGCGCTGGCGCGCCGCGGGGCCCACATCGCTCCCGGCGTGGTCCTGATGCCGTCCTACGTCAACATCGGCGCGTATGTGGACCGCGGCACCATGGTCGACACCTGGGCGACCGTGGGCAGTTGCGCCCAGATCGGCAAGAACGTTCACATTTCCGGCGGAGTCGGAATCGGCGGCGTGCTGGAGCCGCTGCAGGCCACCCCCACGATCATCGAGGACGACTGTTTCATCGGCGCGCGCTCGGAAGTCGTGGAAGGCGTTGTCGTCGAGCGGGGCAGCGTGCTCGCTATGGGGGTCTTCCTGGGTCAGAGCACGCGCATCTACGACCGCGCCACCGGCGAAATCAGCTATGGCCGCGTACCGGCCGGTTCCGTGGTCGTCCCCGGCAGCCTGCCGTCGGACGACGGCCGCTACAGCCTCAACTGCGCCGTGATCGTCAAGCGCGTGGACACCCAGACCCGCGCCAAGACCAGCCTCAACGAACTCCTGCGTCCGTCCTGACGACGAGATTCAGCGTCGACCGGTGTCAATAGTTGAAGGCGATGTCCGCCTGAAGCCGGTCGTAATCGCGAAGATTGCCGGCAGCTTCGCCGCGATTGCCCAGGATGTAACGCAGCCCCAGATTCCACCCGCGCGGGAACGAATACCCGGCGCGCAGCGTGTGACCGCTACCGTCGCTGGTGCCGCCGGCGAAATCCGAGTCCGTGAACGCGCCCACGACCGCGTTGGCCTCGAGATCCTGGAAGATGTAGGCGACATTCCATGCCCCCGTCGGCGTTGCGCGCCGATAGTCCACCCCGAGCGCAAATCCATCCGAAAACTCGTCCGCAGCCGTGTTGGTTACGTAGTCCACGAACAATCTCATCGGGTGGCCGGCCAGGTCGAATCCCAGTTCGCCAAAGACCTCCACTTGCGAAAATCCATAGAGATAATGCCCGTTCGCGTCGAGCTGATTGCCCTGACCGTCGCGTGGCGTGAACACCGGCGCCCAACCTTGCGCATGGCTTAGCTCATGGACGCTTCCGCCCGCTGTCAGGGTTACGCCCTGCGCCAGCGATCCACGGAAACCTGCCTGAAGCCCGAACCACATGGTGTCGGGATCCGCACTGCGTTCCTCCGCCCAGAATGCCGACGCGTTGGCGAAGAAAGCGCCTGACGACAGATTGAACGCAAGCCCTTCCGGCCTCAGGTCTCCATCGTAGAGAAGGTGGTAACCGCCCGGTCGAAAGAACGGATTGGACATCTTGCCGCCGGCGAGAGTCAGGATGTCGGAAAGCCGCCAATCGAAGTAGGCCCGGTCCACACCCACCGACTTCCTCGAGAACCCTTCGTCAAAGCTCTGATTGCCGCTGTCGTTGGCCGTGCCCCCCGTGGAAAGGCCGATACCCACTTCAATGTCTTCGTTCAGGGTTGCCGTCGCATTGACCCGCGCCCTCATTCGATGCCTGTGCCGTACCGGGACCGCGTCGTCATTGATGGTTTCGTGCCGATACCGAAAGTCGCCGTCCAGAACCAGACCTTCCGTCCACGATGGCGCCACCGCCGTTGGAGCCGGAAGCTCCACCACCCGCTCAACCTCGATCTCCTCGTCCGTTGCAACGCCGACCGCAACGCTTGCCTCGATGCGTGCCAGCCGATCCTCCAGAAGGGCGATTCGAGCCTTGAGTTGGGCGATTTCCTCTTGGGTCCCTGTCTGCGCATGCAACGACGGCACGGCGACCAGCAAATGAGCGATCAGGATCGGAATGGCAAATCTCATGGGACGAACTCCTCGGCACTGAAACCCCACAGGAATGGACAATTGCGCGGCGCCGAGTATCGCGCGGCGTTGTTACAGTTTTCTTACGGAACGTTCCAACCGGTTTCTTACGGAGCGTTCCAACCGGCGTTGAGACGCGCTTGTCGAACCGGTCAGCCGAAACGGCCGGTGATGTAGTCTTCGGTCAGTTCGTGCCGGGGATTGGTGAAGATCTGGTCCGTTTCGCCCACCTCGATCAGCCGGCCAAGGTGGAAGTATGCCGTGCGTTGGGAGACTCTGGCGGCCTGTTGCATCGAGTGGGTAACGATCACAATGGCGTAGTTCTTCCTGAGATCGTCTATCAGGTCCTCGATGTGCGCGGTGGCGATGGGGTCCAGGGCCGAACAGGGTTCGTCCATCAGGATGACCTCCGGGCTCACGGCGATGGTCCTGGCGATGCACAGCCGCTGCTGCTGTCCGCCCGACAGCCCGGTGCCGGGCTCCTCCAGTCTGTGCTTGACCTCCGACCACAGACCCGCCTTCTCGAGGCTTGAGCGGACGATCTTGTCCAGTTCCTCGCGGTCGCGGGCCAACCCATGGATTCTTGGTCCGTAGGCGACGTTGTCGTAGACGGACTTGGGGAACGGATTCGGCTTCTGAAAGACAATCCCGACCCGGGCCCGCAACATGACCACGTCCATGCCCCTGGAGTAGATGTCCTCCCCATCCAGAAGAATCTCGCCATGCACACGGGCGCTCTCGATGGTGTCGTTCATGCGGTTGAGGCAACGAATGAATGTGGACTTGCCGCATCCCGACGGCCCGATCAGCGAAATCACTTCGTTCCTGCCGACGTCCAGACTGACGTTCCGGATGGCGTGATTGTCACCGTAGAAGACATCGACGTCTCTGGCCCGGACGACGGGTGTGGCCGACGTGTAGTCGCCCACCGTTCGAAACGTCTCGCCGACCACCCTGATGTCCGGGGCCGTCCGGGCCGAGGGATTCTCTTCCGCACCTGCGCCAATCTGGGGCACCGGCTCTGTCTCCGCCTTGGAAGCCTGGCTCACAGTCTACTCCAAAAAGAGAATCACGATAGCGCTACCAGCGCCGCTCGAAGCGCTTGCGCAGCATGATCGCGCCGGCGTTCATCAGCAACAGGAAAGCCAGCAACACCAGTATCGCCGCGGATGTCCGCTCCACAAATGCCCGTTCGGGACTGTCCGCCCAGAGGTAGACCTGCACCGGCAAGGCCGTCGCCGGGTCCAGGGGGCTCTCGGGAACGTCAACGATAAACGCGACCATGCCGATCATCAGCAGCGGCGCCGACTCGCCGAGGGCCCGCGCCATGCCGATGATCGTTCCGGTGAGCATGCCGGGCAACGCCAGAGGCATCACATGGTGGAATATCGTCTGCATTTTCGATGCGCCCACGCCGAGCGCCGCTTCCCGAATGGAAGGTGGAACCGACATCAAGGACGCCCTCGCGGCGATGATGACCACCGGCAACGTCATGAGCGTCAGGACCAACCCTCCCACGACCGGTGCCGATCTCGGCAGGCCGAACACGTTGATGAACAGCGAGAGTCCCAGCAGACCGAAGACGATGGAAGGCACCGCGGCCAGGTTGTTGATGTTGACCTCGATCAGGTCCGTCCAGCGATTCCTGGGCGCAAACTCCTCAAGATAGATGGCTGTGGCGACGCCGAGCGGAAAGGATAACGCGAGGGTGACCAGCAACATCAGGAAGGAACCCACCACGGCGCTCCGGATGCCCGCCATCTCCGGGTCGCGGGAATCGCCGGACGTGAAGAAACGATGGTTGAACCTGCGCGAGACGCCGCCATCCGCCTCCAGTTGCTCGATCCATCCCAGCTGCCTGTCGCTTATGCGCCGTAACGACTCATCGGCGGCGCGGTCCATGTGGCCCTTGATCAACATGTCCACATCGTCGTCCGCCACCACCCACAGGCTGAGGACTTCTCCCACCAGTTCCGGATTGGCGAGCACCTGGCTCCTCAGTTCGAAACCCGCGCCCGGACTCACCAGCGCGAAGAGTTCCCTAAGGTCGTTGCGGGCTTCGACATCGGGGAAACGGGCCCGCAATGCGTTGCGAACCACGCCCTGGTAGTCGGCGCGCCCGAGCACGCCCGGATCGCGCCCGCCGTCCGGATCGATGACGTCGGCGCTCAACTCCACCTCCAGCAGGACATGGGTCTGCACGAATGCCGTGTAGCCGTTGCCGATCAGGGTGTAGAAGAAGAATCCGAGAAACGCCATCCCCACCAGCACGGCGCCGAGCCCCGCCAGCCGAAAATTCCGTTCACGGCGATAGCGCCGGGCGATGCCTTCGGCCACTCGCTCCTTGACGCCTTGCGGACGGCTACTCATATTGTTCCCGGTAGCGCCGAACCACGCGCAGCGCGATCACATTCAGCAGCAGCGTCGTCACGAACAGCAACAGGCCGAGGGCGAAGGCTGCCAGCGTCTTTGCGCTGTCGAATTCCTGATCGCCGACCAGCAAGGTGACGATCTGCACGGTCACCGTGGTGACCGCTTCCAGAGGGTTCGCGGTGAGATTCGCGGCGAGACCCGCCGCCATCACCACGATCATCGTCTCGCCGATTGCCCTGGATGCCGCCAGCAGAATGCCCCCGACGATGCCCGGAAGCGCCGCCGGCAGGACCACCTGGCGGATCGTCTCCGACTGGGTGGCACCCAGGCCGTAGGAGCCGTTGCGGAGATCCTGCGGAACCGCGTTGATGACATCATCGGAAAGGGAAGAAACGAAGGGGATGATCATGATCCCCATCACCAGCCCGGCGCCCAGGGCGCTTTCGGACGACACGCCGAGCCCCAGCGCTTCACCGAACCGGCGCAACAGCGGACCGACGGTCAGCGCGGCGAAGTAGCCGTAGACCACCGTGGGGATACCCGCAAGCACTTCGAGCATGGGCTTGGCGATCGAGCGCACCCGGGAGCTCGCGTACTCCGACAGGTAGATCGCGGACATGAGCCCCACCGGAACGGCAACCGACATGGCAATACCGGAGATCAGCAGCGTTCCGGCGAACAGCGGCACGGCCCCGAACGCTCCCGAAGATCCGACCTGATCCTCGCGAATCGCCGTTTGCGGGCTCCAGTTCAGCCCGAACAGGAACTCCAGCGGAGAAACCTGCTGGAAGAAACGCAGGGCCTCGAAGAGGACGGAGAGAAAGATGCCGATGGTCGTGAAGATCGCGATCGTGGAAGCCGCCATCAGCGACACTTCCATGGTTCGCTCCACCTTGTTGCGGGCGCGCAGGCCGGGTCGCACCCTACGGAATGCCCATCCGAGTGACGTCAATCCAACCAGAAGCACAGCGAGCGTGACGCCCAGATCGCTGATGCGCTGCAGCGACGCATACGTTGAAGCCGCCGCAAGCACATCGTCGTCCGGCTCACTGGAGACCAGATTGCCCTCCACCAGATTCCTGATGTCGTTGTACACCAGGCCGAGCTCGGAGTCTGAAAGCTCCAATGTGGCCGTCGGCAGGGTCGCAAGCACCTGCGCGCGGATGAATCCCGGCTCGGCAAGCTGCCACAGACAATACAGCGCGAGCGCCGGCAAGGCGCACCATATGGCGACGTAACCGCCATAGTAGCCGGGCAGCGAGTGAAACGTGGTTTCCGCGACCGCTGCCGACCGGCGCCGGCCCAGCGCGTAGGCCACCACGGTCATGCCCAGCAGGGCCACCAGAACCGCGGAAGATGGCACCGGCTGCCCCTACTGGCGATTCTTCACGCAGAACGCCCTGAGACGCAGGTCAGGGCGACAGGGAAACACTCTCCAATCCCCTGACCGCCTGGAACACCGCCCGACGCTCGGTTTCCGGTAACGGGATCAGACCTCTGTCGGACAGGTATCCGAATTCGCCCCACGCGGCCTCGCTGGTCAGTTCCACCAGAAACTCCTCGATACCCGGAATCTCTCCCACGTGCAGCTTCTTGACATAACTGTACAACGGGCGCGACACGGGGTAGCTGCCGTCAGCGATTGAGTCGAACTCGGGTGCGACTCCGTCGATGAGCGATCCCTGCACCTTGTCCTGATTCTGGTCCAGAAAGCTGAATCCGAATATGCCCAACGCGGCGGGATTCGCTTCCAGCTTCTGTACGATGAGGTTATCGTTCTCACCGGCCTCGATGAACGCACCGTCTTCCCGCATGGTGAAGCAGGCGGCGTCCCGGTCGTCGTCGGAGAGCGTGTCGATCACCGGGAATGCCTCGCATCCGGCCAGCATGACCAGTTCCACGAAGGCGTCCCGCGTGCCCGAGGTCGGCGGCGGACCGAGCACTTCGATACGCACGTTCGGCAACCCCGGATCGACGTCGGACCATGCCAGGTAGGGATTGGGCACCAGGCCGCTTCCCGCGGAATCGGGGACGTTCTTCGCCAGTGCCAGGTAAACCTGCTCACGCGTCAGTCGGTACAGCGGCGCACCATTGAAATTGGCCAGCACGATGCCGTCATATCCAATCTTGACTTCGACGATATCCCTGATGCCGTTGTCCGCACACTCGTCGATCTCCGACTGCCGCACCCGCCTGGAAGAATTGGTGATATCCGGATACTGGACACCCACCCCGGAGCAAAACAGCTTGAACCCGCCGCCGGATCCGGTGGACTCGATCTTGGGTGTGCTGAAATCCGTCGTGCGGCCGAATCGCTCGGCGACCACGGTGGAGAACGGGTAGACCGTCGATGAACCGACGATGCTGATGTAGTCCCTGGCGACTTGCGCGCGGGGTGACTGAACCATGAACGCGGTCGCAAGAGCGCACACACACGCAACAAACCAAGCAGAATTCCTTCCCATCGTGGCTCCCGGCAATGATTGAGTGAATGACTGTACGCCAAGCGTGCCAGCGCAATGTTAAGGAATCATTGCAGCGGCGTCGAGATATGATATGGCCGCCAGCCGGAGGCGCTTGCCGCCAGTAAGGAAACTCGATGACTGATTGGAACAAGGCGGTAATGGACCTGACGCGCGACCTGGTACGAATGCGGTCCGTGACGCCCGCGGACGGAGGGTGCCAGGCGCTGCTCGGAGCCAATCTGGAGGCAGCGGGATTCCGTGTGGAATCCATGCGGTTCGGCGAGGTGGACAATCTGTGGGCGCGAAGGGGCGATGGCGGTCCCTTGCTGTGTTTTGCCGGCCATACGGACGTTGTGCCGCCGGGTCCCGTGGAGCAATGGACGGTCGACCCGTTCGCCGCGGAGATCCGCGAAGGCCGAATGATTGCGCGGGGCGCCGCGGACATGAAGTCCGGTCTCGCCGCGATGACCGTGGCTTGCCGGCGCTTTGTGGGCGATTTTCCCGACCATCCTGGTTCCATCGCATTCCTGATCACCGGCGATGAGGAGGGAGAAGCGCGCGACGGCACACTCAGGGTGATGGAAGAACTGGACCGCAGGGGCGAACGGATCGACTGGTGCGTCATCGGCGAACCTTCCAGTGCGGAAGCCCTTGGTGATGCCATACGCGTGGGCCGCCGGGGCAGCCTGACCGGCCTGATGACGCTGCGCGGGATACAGGGGCATGTCGCCTATCCGCAGGAGGCCCGAAATCCGATTCACGATCTGGCGAATTTCGTCAGAGCGGTCAATCGCGAACCCCTGGACCAGGGCAACCGGCACTTCCCGCCCAGCAGCTTCCAGATGGTCAATGTCCACAGCGACACTGGCGCGACCAACGTGATTCCGGGAGAACTCACCTGCCGCTTCAACTTCCGCTACTCCACGGAGTGGACCCAGGAGGCACTGATCTCGCACATCGAGTCGCTGCTGGCGCGATTCGACATCGACTGCGACATCGACTGGCGCGATGTCGGGCGGCCGTTTCTGACCGCCGAGGGCGCGCTGACCGAGGCGGTCGCGCAGGCCGTGCTGGAGCAGACCGGACGCGAGCCCGAGTTTTCCACCAGCGGCGGCACTTCCGACGGGCGCTTCATTTCACCCTACGGCGTGGATGTCGTGGAATTCGGTCCGGTCAACCGGACGATTCACAAGGTGAACGAGGAAGTCCGCGTGGATGATCTGCCCGTGCTTCAGCGAGTCTACTACCGCATCGCCGAACTGATGCTGATAGAGCCGATGGGCCTAGCCGGGAAACGGCCCGGCGGCGCGGATTGAATTCAGCGTGCGGCAAAAATGCCCGGCGGAGGCAGGCGACGCCAGTTGGCCACCACGGCCAGACCGCCCAGCAGCACGAACCAGACCAACGCCCAACCGGGCATGCTCAGCCCCGCGAATGACCACATCACCTCGGCGCATTCACCGGATCCGGTCAGAACCAATCGAACCGCGTCCATCAACGGAAAGGCGTCGAGCAGGTAAGACAAACCCGGCCCGCAGGCCGGCACCTGATCGGCCGGAAGGTTCTGGATGTAGACGTGCCGAGCCGCTATGGCGCCCCCTGCCAGGTTTGGCGCCAGTGCCGCCAACCCGTAGATCCGGGCTTTTGCTGGGGCGTGCAAGGCAGCGACAATGAACACTGCACCCCCGGCCATGAAGGCCACGCGCTGGAAAATGCACAGCGGGCAGGCCTCGAGGCCGAGCCCGTATTGAGCGTACAGTGCATAGGCGATCAACCCGACAACGCTCACAAACCCCGCAAGGTTCGCCCATCGCCGCTGCCGCCGGGATCCGGTCACCGGGAAACTTCCTCCATGCCGTCTGACTGGCCGACTTCGGACTCCACACTCCGCAGGCTGGAATGGCGGACATCGGTTCCGCGCGCCATGTAGATGGCGTTCTCGCAGATATTCTTGGTGTGATCGCCGATGCGCTCAAGAGCCCGCGCGGCCCAGCTCAGATCCATTTCCCGGGTGATGGTGCGCGGATCCTCCAGCATGAAGGTCAGACTCTGGCGGGCGATGGCCTCGTACTCTTCGTCGACAACCTTGTCCGCCTTCATGACCTCCAACCCTTGTTGCACATCCAGACGCGCATAGGCATCCAGCGCGTCGCGAATCATGCCCTTCACGGTCTGGGCGAGATTCCGCAATTCACGAAAGTTCGTGGACGGCCGCTTGACCGTCGCGAGCCGCGACGCCAATAGGCCGAGTTTCTCCGTCTCATCACCGATGCGCTCAAGGTCCGTAATCGTCTTCATGGCGGCAACGATCAGGCGCAGGTCGCCCGCCGCGGGGGCACGGGTCGCCAGGACCCGCCGACACTCCTCGTCAATTCGTATCTCCATTTCGTTCACTTGCCGGTCCGACTCCACCACGCCGAGTCCCAGTTCGCTATCGGCTTGCGCGATGGCCGCGATGGCGCGGTCGAACTGGTCTTCAACCAGCCCGCCCATGTTCAGGACCAGGTTGTGGATTCCCGCAAGGTCCTTGTTGAACCTTCGGGACGTGTGCTGACTGATGGATTCGACTTCCATGACGCCCGAATTATAGTACACGCGCCTATCCTGCGGCCGGTGCGGTACCACCCCTTGCGACCAGCCGGCTGTCGGGAAACCGGCAAGTGAACAGGCTGCCTTCACCGATCTGGCTCTCGATACTCAGCGTGGCGCCGTGGCGCTGCAGGGCGTACTTGACGATCGCCAGACCCAGACCCGTCCCTCCAAGTTCCCGCGAACGCCCCGGATCGACTCGAAAGAAACGTTCGGTGATCCGCGGGAGGAGTTCCTCCGGAATGCCGATTCCCGTGTCCCTGACGGCAAAGGCCGCGCCTTTCCCATCGCGTCTCCAGTACAAGTCGACGGAGCCTTCCGGAGGTGTGAACCGGACGGCGTTGCTCACCAGGTTGTGAAAGATCGAGTGCAACTCGGCCTCGCTCCCCAGCAAGGCGACATCGGTGCCGAGATGCACGGAAATGCGTGGGCCTAACGGGCCGGAAACGAATTCACGTTCGATGAATTTCAGCATGCCGACGACATCGACGAAGTCGCGCGGTGCCTGTTCGTTTGACGACTCCAGACGTGTGAGTTCGATCAGGTCGCGCAGTATTTCCATCATCCGCGACACCTGGCGCTCCATCTCCGTGATCGGCGTACGCCAATCCCTGTTGATATCGTCGTCGTGCGCCATCGCGTCCAGATAGCCGCCGATGACGGTAAGCGGGGAGCGCAGTTCGTGAGAGGCATTGGCCACGAAGTCGCGCCGGGTGTTTTCCAGGCGCACTTCACGGGTGACGTCCCGTACGATCGCCAGGCGCTGGTCCGTGCCGTAGGGGATGATCTGGACGGACAACTGACCGCCCTCTACCGTGGACGAGGGGATGCTGACCGAAGTGCCCCCGGGATTTTCCAGGAGCTTGACGAAGTCGGGGTTTCGAATCAGGTTGTCGATGCGATGCCCCACGTCGGTTGCGGGGTTCAATCCCAGCAACCGCACGGCGGCCCGGTTGCACCATTGAATCTCGTTCCGGGAGTTGAGGATGATGCCGCCGTCATGCAACGCCCGCGTGGACTGCCTGACCGCCTGCAGCAGTCTGCGATAACGCTTCTTCCGATACCGTGACTTGGACCTGAGCCGGACGACGGTCGAGAACAGTTCCGCCCAAAGCCCCCGCGTATCGGAAGGAACCGGCGCCCCGTTTTCCAGGGCCCGGTCCAGCAGATAGAGATATCTGAGCGTGAACAGCAGATAAAGCGCCAACGCCCCGGAGAGCCACCAGGCCAGATTACCCAGCCAGAATCCCGCCAGGAGCGCAAGCGCGAGCCATGCTCCGACATATCCGAAATGCGAAACCCATCGATTCGGCAACATCAAGCCTCACGCGGAGAAAACCGGTAACCCGCGCCGCGAACGGTCTGTACCAGTTTATCGTATCCGGATTCGGTCAGCGCCTTGCGCAGACGCCGGATGTGCACATCGACGGTGCGCTCCTCCACATAGACGTTGGCGCCCCATATCCGGTCCAGGAGCTGGGCGCGGGAATAGACGCGGTCCGGGTGGTGCATGAAGAAATGCAAGATCCGGTACTCCGTCGGCCCGAGGGCGATTTCCGAATCGTCGACGCTGACCCTGTGGCTCGCGGTATTCAATTTCAGCCTGTCCACCGTAACGGTCTCGTCCTGAAACCCGCTGCCCCGCCGGAGAACGGCCTTGATCCGG
Organism: Candidatus Rariloculaceae bacterium; assembly: GCA_965221035.1. GTDB lineage: Bacteria > Pseudomonadota > Gammaproteobacteria > Steroidobacterales > Rariloculaceae > UBA6522. Next base: position 47,627 of record OZ244860.1, on the reverse strand, counting down.
GCCAACAGCTCGCGCGGCGAAAACGGTTTGGTGATGTAGTCGTCGGCACCGCCTTCCAGACCGGCCACGCGGTCGTCTTCCTGGACTCTCGCCGTCAACATGATGATCGGAACTTCCCGGGTCTCCGGATCGCGCTTGAGTTGCCTGGTCAGCTCCAGGCCGCTCACGTCCGGCAACATCCAGTCCATCAGCACCACATCGGGGTACTCGTCGACCATGGATGAACGGGCCTGGAGACCCGTGGCGGCGGAAATCACGTCATAGCCGGCCCGACCGAGATTGAACGCCAGCATTTCCCGGATGGCCGCCTCGTCTTCCACGATTAGAACTTTCTGTCGCATCGCTCGCAGTCCGAAAACTCCATTACACGCCGTGAATGTTACATTTCAGTTAACCGGACGCCTGGCCGGTTTCCACGCGGATTCCGGCCGAAGGTAGGCGGGATGCGCCTCCTCCGGCGCACGACCCTTCCCGGCGGCCAGATCGGCCAACGCCAGCGGAAAAAGGTCGACCGCTTCCGGGCAGGCCCGCGCAACGACGTCGCCGGCTTGCTCCAGCAGCCCGCCTAGAGGGCCGCGATGGGCGTCGAATCCGTTTCCGGCCGCGGTCCAGGATGCCATGCCGACCGCCGTCACCTCCTCGGGTACGGTAATCTGCTCGTTGCCGATCAAACGGGCAAGACCGTCCCGCACCTCGAAGGCCCCCCAATAGACCTCGCCCATGCGCGCGTCGACGCACACCAGGGTATTGACGGAATCGCGTGTCCGCCACAACCCCTGCGCCGTCGCCGCAAGACTGGAGACGGGCAGCAACGGTAGTCCGGCCGCCAGTCCCAGGCCCTGCGCGGCCGCGGCGGCGATACGCAACCCGGTAAATGATCCGGGCCCCCTGCCAAAGGCGATGGCGTCGAGGTCCCGCGGCGCGAGGCCTGCGCCATCCAGCAATCTCGCGGTCAGCGGAAGCAGCTCTTCCGTCTGCCGGCGGGGAGAGGCGATCAACTCCTGTCGGACCGCGCCGTCCAGGTGCAGCGCAACCGAGCCGGTCCGGCTCGAAGTTTCAAAACCCAGCAACTTCATGGTGCTCCCGGCTGGCGGACCGGTCGGTGTCGGTCGACAGTGTATCGACAAATCTCAGCGCCTGATCCAGTTCATCGAGAACCGTCATCGGCGGCAGGCTTTCCAGAAAGACGCGTCCGTAATGCCTTGTCCTGAGCCTGGGGTCGCAAATGACCACCAATCCACGGTCGGAAAAATCCCGGATGAGGCGCCCCACGCCCTGCTTCAGGGCGAGCACGGCCTGGGGTAACTGGAACTCGTTGAACGGGTCGCCACCGTCCTGGCGGATTGCGTGCAACCGCGCCTGAACCAGGGGATTGCCCGGTGAGGCAAAGGGCAACTTGTCGATGATCACCAGCCGCAATGCGGGGCCACGAACGTCCACACCCTGCCAGAAACTGCTTGTGCCCAGCAGGATGGCGCTGGTCGTGCCGCGAAACCGGGTGAGAAGATCGGTGCGCGGCCCCTCGCCCTGAACCAGCAGCGGACCCGGCAGCGCACGGCCCTCCAACCACGTCCGCGCCGCGTTGAGCGCCTTGTAGCTGGTAAACAACAGGAAGGCCCCGCCGCCGCCGGCTTCGATCAGTGGCCAGACATGCGACATCACGCTGTCGGTGTATTCGGGGTCCGCGGGCGGCGGCAGCCCCTCGGGCAGGTACAGTCGGGCGTTTTCCTGGAAGTTGAACGGGCTCGGCAGAACCGCCGACGACGCATCCGGTACACCCAGGCGCCCCAGAAAGTGGCTGAAATCGTCACCGACCGCCAGCGTGGCAGAGGTGAAAACCCAGGTTCCGTCCTGGTCCCGAATTCGTCCGCCCAACTCCGCGCCCACATCCAGGGGCGTCCAATGGGCCGCAATGCCATGCCGCGAGACCTCGACCCACCGCAATCCCCGCGACTCGTCTTCTTCGATGGCCTTCAGCCTTGCCATGCCATCGCGGCTCCGCTCCCGGCAACGCTCAAGCCCCGGATTCATGTCTCCGGTCCCCTCAAGGGCGGATGCCAGTCGTTCCAGGGCGCCTTCCCACTCCCGGAGCGATTGGTTCACGCCCGACGGACAGGCGTTCCAGGGCAATCGCCCGCGGCGGTCGCCGAACTCCAGGCGGGCGTCGGCCGCGACGCGTGCCAGCGCGTCGGCCACCGGTTCGACTTCACCGGAAATTCCGGCGGCCCGCGTCTCCGCAACGACATCACGAGCCAGATTCTGCAGTTCCCGGCTGCCCAGCGAAACGCCGAAGAACTGCTGGGCGGTCTCCGGCAACTGGTGGGCCTCATCGACAATGACCGCCTCCAGGTCCGGCAGCAATTGCCCGAACCCCCGCTCCTTCAGCGTCAGGTCGGCCAGCAACAGGTGATGGTTGACCACGACCACGTCGGCAGCCATTGCGCGGCGGCGGGCTTCCACCAGGAAACAGTCGTCGATCCGCGGGCACCGGCTGCCCAGGCAATTGTCGGTGGTGGACGTGATCCACACCCGCAGGGAAAAGTCCCCGTTGAAGTCATCCATCGAGGTGAGGTCGCCGTGTTCCGTGGTGCGCGCCCAGCGATGCGCGGACTCGATCCGGCGCAGCAGGTTCGGGTCGCGCACGGCTCCCCCGCGGGCGGTCTCCAACCGATGCCGACACAGGTAGTTGCCGCGGCCCTTGAGCAACGCCACCCGCACAGGGCGCCCCACCACCGCGCCCAGAAGAGGCAGGTCGCGCTGGAACAATTGATCCTGCAGCGTCAGCGTGCCGGTGGAAATCGCCGTGCGCCGACCGCTCAGGAGCGCCGGAACGAGGTATCCGAATGTCTTGCCGATCCCGGTCCCGGCCTCCACCGCGAGGTGGCGGCGTTGCGACAGCGCCTCTCCCACCATCCGCGCCATGTCCTCCTGGGCCACACGCCGCGTGTAGCCCGGCAGGTGGCGGGCCAGCAGGCCATGGGTGTCAAAAACTTCGGAAAGTTCGGGCATAAGCCCACTATAGCGTCATCAGCGGCTGCGGAAAGGCGGCATTTCTCGACAATCTGGCACTCAAGGACCCGTTTCCCCACGTTGTCCACCACAAATGTTGACGGGTGCCTGTAGAGTCGGTCGCTTATTTCATTATACTTCCGCCCCTCATTCCGGAATGCGATCAGATCACCATGACCACCCGACTTGAGAGCCTCAGCGACTGGGTCGCGGAAATCGCCCGATTGACGCAACCCGACCGCATTCACTGGTGCACCGGAAGCCGCGACGAGTACGACGAATTCGTACGGCGGATGCTGGCCAGCGGCGACCTGGTGGAACTCAACCGGGACACCTACCCGGGCTGCTATCTGCATCGGTCGGACCCTCAGGATGTCGCCCGTGTCGAACACTTGACGTTTGTCTGTTCCGAACGCAGGGAGGACGCAGGCCCGAACAACAACTGGATGCCGCCGGCGGAGGCCAGGGAGAGGATGACCGGCCTGTTCGACGGCTGCATGAAGGGACGTACACTCTACGTGGTCCCCTACTGCATGGGACCGCTGGGTTCGCCCTACGCCCGTTACGGGGTGGAAATCACCGACAGCACCTACGTCGTGGCGAACATGTACCTCATGACCCGCATGGGCAGCGCCGCACTGGCCGAAATCGAACGTACCGGCCAGTTCATCAAGGGATTGCACTCCGTCGGCGAACTGGACCCGGAACGGCGTTTCATCATGCACTTCCCGGAAGACCTGACGATCATGAGCTACGGCTCCGGTTACGGCGGAAACGCCTTGCTGGGAAAGAAATGCCACGCGCTGAGGATCGCGAGCCACCAGGCGCGCACCGAGGGCTGGCTGGCCGAGCACATGCTGATCGTCGGCGTGGAGAACCCCGCCGGAGAGACCCGCTATCTGGCCTGCGCGTTTCCGTCGCAATGCGGCAAGACCAATCTCGCCATGCTGATTCCGCCCGAGAGCCACCAGGGCTGGAAGGTCTGGACGCTCGGCGACGACATCGCCTGGATGCATCTGGACGACGAAGGACGGTTACGGGCGATCAACCCCGAGGCAGGCCTGTTCGGCGTCGTGCCCGGCACCAACCGCCATACCAACCCCAATGCGTACGAGAGCATACGACGCGACACCATCTTCACCAATGTGGCGGTCACGGAGGACAACGATCCCTGGTGGGAAGACAAGGGCGGCGGCACCCCGACGCTGGACTGGCAGGGTCGGCCCTACGACCCCGCCAAGGGGCCGGCCGCGCACCCCAACTCGAGGTTCACGGTGTCGGCGAAGAACAATCCCAGCTATTCCGAGCTGGCCGAAGCGCCGGAGGGCGTGCCCATCAGCGCGCTGGTCTTCGGCGGGCGCCGCCGCGAACTGACGCCGCTGGTCTACGAAGCCAGGGATTGGGCGCACGGCGTGCTGGTCGGCGCCACCGCGGCATCGGAGACCACGGCGGCCGCCACCGGCCAGGTCGGTGTGGTGCGGCGCGATCCCATGGCCATGAAACCGTTCTGCGGCTACAACTTTGCCGACTACTGGGAACACTGGCTGAGCTTTGAAAGCCGGTCGAATGCGCTGCCGCGCATATTCCACGTAAACTGGTTCCGCCGGGATTCCGAAGGCCGTTTCCTCTGGCCGGGTTTCGGCGAGAACCTGCGGGTCCTGCGCTGGATCATCGATCGGTGCGAAGATCGCGTAGACGCGGTCGAATCGCCGATCGGCCTGCTGCCCGTACCGGGTGCCATCGACACTTCGGACCTCGATGTCACACCGGAAACGATGCGGGAGCTGCTCAGCGTAGACACCAAGGCCTGGAAGCGTGAAATGGAGAGCATAGGCGAGTACTTCGGAACGTTCGGCGATCGGGTTCCGCAGCGACTGCGCGCGGAGCACGGCAAGGTGCTTTCGTCACTGAACTGAACGCACCGCGGCTGCTTCATGGGGTTCGACGCGGCGCCGCAGCAAGGCATGCCCGGCCTCGCCGGGCGGCAGGTCGCTCAGAAAGCGCCTCCAGTCCCTGGCGCCCGGGCAACCCGAAAAAAGGCCCGCAAGGTGCCGGGTCATCGCCTTGAGCGACGTTCCGCGCCGCAATTCACTGCCCATGTGCCGCAAGTAGCCTAGCAGCGCGGCCTCCCGGCTGGGCACACCGGGACGGCGACCAAGCTCGCGGTCGATTTCCCGGAGTATCCACGGATTGCCGTACGCCTGCCGTCCCAGCATGACGCCATCCACCCGGCCCAACTGGTCCAGCACCTTGGCCGTCGAATCCAGGCCGCCGTTGAGCACCACCTGCAGCGCTGCATAGTCCGACTTGAGGCGATAAGCGCGTTCGTAGTCCAGCGGCGGTACCTGGCGGTTCTGCTTTGGGGACAGCCCGCTCAGGATGGCCTTGCGGGCGTGGATGATCACGGTGCGGCAGCCCGCATCGGCAACCGCGCCGACGAACCCGTGCAGAAAGTCGTAGCTGTCCATGTCGTCGATGCCCGTTCGGGTCTTCACGGTCACCGGGATGTCTACCGAGTCCATCATGGCGCGCAGGCAGTCCGCGACCCGCCCGGACTCGGCCATCAGCGCAGCGCCGAAATGCCCCGACTGGACCCGATCACTGGGACAACCGACATTCAGGTTGATCTCGTCGAAGCCCTCGGAGGCGCCCAGGGCGGCCGCGCGGGCCAATTCGCCGGGATCGCTGCCGCCCAGTTGCAGCGCGACCGGATGTTCGCTGGGATGAAATTCAAGCAGTTGGGTGCGACCGCCCCGCACCAGCGCCGCCGCGGTGATCATCTCGGTGTACAAGCGGGTTTGTGGCGAGATCAGCCTCAACAGATACCGGCAATGACGGTCCGTGCGATCCATCATCGGCGCCACCGATATTTCGAAGGCGCGATTCGCGGTATTGATGGCGGCCTCCACGACTCATCGCTCCCCGTTCGCCGACCGGGTCACGCTGCCTATCGCGTCATGGATGTCGCGCAACGATTCGTGGAGCCGGCCAAACACCTGATGGTAACGGTCCCGGTAGACACGCCGCAGGTCGGCGTCGGGATCAACGCTACGTGCGGTAATCCGAATCCGCTCGCGCGCGTCGTCGACACTGGAATAGACCTGTGCGCCGATACCGCCGAGTATCGCCGCGCCGAGGCACGTCGCCTCGTTTACATCCGGCACGACGATGGGGCGACCGGCCAATGCCGCCTTGATCGACATCAATGGTTCGATTCGGGCGCCGCCGCCCGTCGCCGCCAGCGTATGGACATCCAGCGAGAATTCCTCGCACATGCACTCATGTAGGCGCTGGCACTCGTAGGCGATGCCTTCCATGACGGCCCGGGCCAGGTGTCCCGGACGGGTTTCGCTGGTCAGGCCCACGAAGGCGCCTCGGGAACCCGGATCGAAAACCGGTGGATTGGCCTGACGCAGATGCGGCAGGAAATGGACCCCTTCGCTGCCCGCGGGCGCGGCGCGGGCCAACTCGAGCACGCGGTCGAATGCCCTCCCCGAGCCGTGCCCACCGGAACAGGCCGCCGTGAGAATTTGCCGAATCCAATCGACGCTGCCGCCCGAGTAGTACAGACCGGACATGGCGTAATACCGGCCGGGCACCGCGTGAATGCCCTGGGCGATGCCCTTCGCCGCAATCCCGGCGGAAGCCGTCGGTTCACCCAATGTCACGAGAACGGCTTCGGCCGTTCCCATGGAATCCAGAACATCTCCCTCCCGAACCAGGCCCAGCGCAAGTGCGGCGCAGACATGGTCGTGCCCGCCACTGCAGACGGGAAGACCTTCCGGCAAACCGGTCGCCGCACTCGCCTCGGCGGTCACGCCACCCAGACGGATTCCGCTGGGGACACAATCGCCCAACAGTCCCTCCCGCAAGCCAATTTCGTCCAATAGCGGTACGGACCAACTTCTGGCGACTATGTCCAGCACCATCATCCGAGAGGCCAGCGTGTAGTCTGTGGCGATCACCGAGCCAAGCCTGAATGCCACGAAATCCGGCAGGTTCACCCACCTCCGCATCCGCCTGAAGACATCTGGCTCGTGCTCCCGCAACCACAACGGCCGCAGTATTCCCGCGGCGGTATTGGGCGGCAGCCCGGTGATCTCGGCGGTGCGTTCGGTACCGACGGCGTCCCCCCACCAGGCCAGCACATCCGTGGTGCGGCGGTCGAACCAACTGATCGCCGGATGGAGCACCGTGCCCGCCGCGTCGAGCGGAACCCCCGCCTCCGCCATTCCGGCCGACGAGACGGCCACAGGCTCGGCATCGTCGGGCAGTTCCCGGCATACCTTGCGCAGCATTCCGCAGATCGATCGCCAAAGGGCTTCCGCGTCATACTCGGCCCAATCCGGTCGCGGGACCCGGGTTTGGGTCGGCTGGACCGCCTTCGCCAATTCGGTACCGTCGTCCGAGAAGGCCGCAACCTTGATGTGGGTCGAGCCGATGTCGATGCCAAGCAGTGCCTGACGCAACGGACTGCTCCCGGTCTCAGGACGGTCTCAGGGCGACCTTGACGGAACGTGAACCGTCCCGCACCAGGTCGATGCCGCGCTGGAACTCGCTCAGAGGCAACGTGTGGCTGATGATCCGGTCCATGGGCAGGAGGCCCTTGGCAAGCATGTCGATGGCGATCGGATAGCAGCCCGGTCCGAGATGTGACCCGTGGATATTCAGTTCCTTGCGGTCTCCGATCAGCGTCCAGTCCACCGTGACGGGCTTCTTGAAAACCCCGAACACGACAAGGGTCCCCTGATTGCGGATCATGGCCAGACCCTGTTCGACCGCGGCGCCGGCGCCGCTGGCCTCGATGAACTTGTCGCAGCCGTAGCCGCCGGTGAGCCTGAGCACTTCCGACACGACATCGCCGGTTGCCGGATTCAGAACGCGATCCGCTCCCGCCGCCTTGGCCAGTTCCAGGCGCCAGTCATTCAGGTCGGCGGCGATCAACAGCCTCGGATTCTTCAGCCGGGCGGCGGCGATCATGCCCATGCCGACAGGACCCGCACCGGCGATGACCACGACGTCATCGAACTGGATGTCGGCGCGCTGCACGGCATGTATGGCGCAGGCCAGCGGCTCCACGTAGACCGCGTGCTCGATCGGCACGGTCCCGGGAATCCTGTGATTGATCGCATTGCCCGGAAATTTCATGTACTCGGCCATGGCCCCCTGGGCCTTGCGACGGAAACCGTAGATCTCGGGAGTAACGCAAATGTGATAGTTGCCGCCCTTGCAAAACCGGCAGGACCAGCAGGGCGTCACCTGTTCCGAAACGGCCGTATCTCCGATCGTGAGGCCATAGCGTTCACCGGCCCCTTCTCCAAGCGCGGCCACATGGCCCACAAACTCGTGCCCGGGGACCACCGGGGGCTGGACATAGCCCTTGACCCCACCCGCGCTCCAGTACCCGGGCGTTCCCATGTAGCAGGCGATGTCGCTGGCGCAGATGCCGGCTGAATGCACCTTGATGACCACTTCCCCGGGTCCCGGGACGGGCACATCAACCTCCTCGAGCCGATAGTCCTCGGGCTTGTGGCAAATGACCGCCCGCATCCGCCTGGGCAACGGCTGATTGGCGTGATATTTCATGTCAGTGCTTCAACTCCGGCATGACGACCGTCAGATCCTCCTCCAATGATCGATGCGGCGCAATTCCGGCGCGCCGCAGCGCGTCACGATAGGCCCTGACGGCCTCTTCCGGCTCAAGATTGTCGTCAGCCACCTCGCGCAGCAGGCGAACGAAATTCACCGGGTCCTCGGTGGTCTGGATCCGCCGCCCGAACAACGCCACCCGGGCACCGTATTTCTTCGCCTTGCTCACCAGCGTGTAGGCGTCGCAGGTTGTGCTCGGCGGGCCGCCCAGTACACCGACGATCGCGGGAGTGTAGGCGACCAGTTCCTCCATGGCCCGTGGTCCGTTGTAGGCCACCTTGAGGAATTCCGGCGCGGACGCGTCAGGCAATCCGGCCAGCATTCGCGCCATGCAGTCATTCACGAACCCCGGAATTTCCTCGGGCGACAGGTTCACCGGCGCGCTGGGATTGAACACTTCCACAAAGTAACGGAACCCCGCCCTGGCAGCCGCCACACGAAATTCCCGAAAGCCCTTCAGCGTCTGAAGGTCGGTGTCGACATCATTATTGAACGTCACGGAATAGAGCCCGAGGTTCACGGCCGGGACCGCGTCCCGCTCCGGCGTCAGCGTTCCGAAGCGGATTTCATCCAGTGTGGAAGAAGAGAAAGGCCGTGACAGGGATGTATCGTAGACTCCGTGACGCACATGCCAATTGTCCGTCGTGTCGTTGGCTCTAGCGGCCGGCGTGACTGCCGATTCATCGAAGAGACGCCGCCGGTGGGCCAGGTCGTCCATGGAGCTGGCCGAGGCCAACAGAATATCCAGCTGGCCGTCGCGCACCAGCGATTCCATGTGTTCCCGGTACGCAGCCAGGGTCGGGAAAAGGCCAACCATGGACGAAACGCCCAGCGCGAGGTCCGGGTCGGCCGCATAGCAGATGACGAATTCGTTGCCGCCCTTTGCCGAGCGCAATGCCGCAAGCTTGCGGTCGAGGGTTTTCTCCACTGGCAGTCAATCCTTCAAGAGCATGAATCCGCCGTCGACGGGGACCGAGATACCGGTCAGAAACGACGCTTCTTCAGAACACAGAAAGGTCACCACCGAGGCGACCTCCTCCGGTTCTCCGACCCTTCCGATGGCGTGTTGGCGGTAGACCTTGTTGCGAAGTTCCGGATCGGCGAACGCCGCCTCGGCCATGGGCGTCCTGATGACGGCGGGACAGACCACGTTGATGCGAACCCCCCGGTCCGCGTATTCGGCGGCCGCGGCCTTGGTGAGGCCTACCACGCCATGCTTGCTGGCCACGTATGCGCAACCCGGAACGACCGCGCCGTTCAGGCCCGCCACCGAAGCGTTGTTCACGATCACGCCGCCGCCATGGTCGAGCATCGCCCCGATCTGGTATTTCATGCTCAGAAACACGCCGCTGAGATTGACGGCGATGGTCCGATCCCACGCCGCCTCTGAAAACTCCGCCGTGGGTATGGCGCGACCGCTGACGCCGGCGTTGTTGAAGGCATAGTCCAGTCGCCCGAAGTGCTTGAGCGCGCGCTCGACGAGCTCTTCGCAGGCGCGTCCATCCGCCACGTCGGTGGCGACGAAGATCGCCTGGCCACCTTGCTCCGTTATACGGGAAACGGCGGCCCCGCCCTGCTCCTCCCGGCGCGCCGCGATGACAACGGCGGCACCCTGCCGGGCAAACGACAGCGCCGTCTCCAATCCAATGCCGGAGTTTCCTCCGGTGATCAGCGCCACCTTGCCCGAGAATCTTTTCGCCTGACTGTTCATGCCCGTTATTATCCATGGAAGCGGACAACTTGGAACCGCGCCACTTTCCGAATCAACTTCGGTGAGATATGCACGCAAACGATTCGATCGACGTCAACAGCCCGCGAACCGTATTCGCCATCGCATTGCTCGCGTCCATCACACCTTCGGCGGTGCTCGTGGGGCCGCTGGTCGTCGGCGCGATGGTGACGCAACTGGGCTTCACGCCGCAGCAGGGCGGAAACATGATCTTCGCCGAACTCGGCGGCGCTTCGCTTGCGACATTTCCGGCTTTCTGGTGGATCGGCAAGGTCAACTGGCGCAGGGTCTTGTACTTCGCGCTCGCGTTGACGGTGGTCGGCAATCTTTCCTCCACACTGGTCAGCGATCCATGGCTGATGGGGGCAACGCGATTTACCACCGGACTGGGTGTGGGGACGATCATGCTGGTGACGCTCACCTCGACCGGTCTGACATCCAACCAGGAACGCGTCTTCGGGTTCTGGCAAACGGGCCAGATCGTCTTCGCCGCGATCGCGCTCTTCTGCATGCCGTTCATTCTCCCGGTCATCGGCATTCACGGCTTCTACATGGCGCTTGCGGTCATCATGGCGTTGCTGGCACTCGCAGTCAGCAGTTTCCCATCCGGCGGTGCCGCCGTACCCGAGTTTCGGTGGAGCCGGCTCGACCCGAGCACAAGACGGCTGGCGCCAATGGCCCTGGTGGGATTGATCTTTTTCTATCTCGCCGTCGGAGGCGTCTGGAATTTCGTGGAACGCATGGGCGATGCCGCGGGCTTCGACTCCAGGTTCATCGGTTACACGCTCGCTGGCGTGTCCGTTGTTGGAGTGACCGGCGCGTTGACCGCCACGTGGCTCAGCACGAGTCTCGGGCGCATCATCCCCTTTGCCGCGGGAATCACCATAATCGCAGTTTCCTTTGTACTGTTGTATGGCTTGTCATCCCAAGGCGCATTTGTCCTGTCGGCCTTTCTCTTCAAGTACGGCTGGTGGTTCATTTCCCCGTACCTGCTGGCCAACATGACCACGCTCGACCCGTCGGGGAGGCTGATCATCGCAACCAACTTTGTGGTCGCTTTCGGTCAGGCGCTGGGCCCCTTTGTCGTCGGTCTGTTCCTGGCCGAGGCCATGACAGGCCAGACCATTGACTACACTCCTGCTTTGACCACCGGATTGGTCAGTTTCGTGTTCTGCTGCGTGTTATTTACTCCTGTTGTCAAATCAAATGACCGCCGTTTGGCAAGCGGCCGCACGTAGACACGATACAAGTTGCAATGAATTGAACAGCGCATCAGGCATTGAACGGGCAGCTTTCGTTTGCTGCTCGATCCATGCCTGGTGTATCGCGAATCGCCAAGACAAGGGAGTTTCGTTTGGGAGTTTCTATCTTGGGCAAAGCTCATGTATCATATTGGATTGTCACAGGCATTTGCCAAGCAAACAACGGAGGATCGTTCTAATGGCAATCAATGAAACGAATTTGACCAAGGGTCAAGTGAGAAAACTTAACGCGCTCAGGAAATCCGTAGGTAGCGATCTCGGCGACGAAGTTTTCAGCAAGTGGCTCTCGCAACAGTCAACCTTGGCACCAAAACCCGACCCGATTGCCGAAAAGATCGGTACCGCATTGGCCGGCTACCAGGACGATCCGTCATTTCGTCTCGGAAACTATGGGTACACCATTCGACGTGCAAGAGGCAAGGGTCAGTCGGGCTTCAATATCTCCAAGAACGAAAAACCCAAGAATTAACACTGTCGGTCTTGACCGGGCCCAAGAGTATTGCCCGTCATGCTCTTGGGCCATTACTTGGATAGTGCTGGGGCTGCCCGGCAGTATCGCATGAGGCTGGGATGTTCGGTACACGCAGGCCGGGGCCGGTGGATATGGCACTGCGTAGAGATGGGCGGAAAATCTCCTGACCAGGTTCAATGATTCCCCACTGGGTCGCAGGGTTCTTCTACGAGAACCAGAACCTGCTGTGGCTCGTTACGCTCACGCTCGACCTTTCCATGACATCGCTCATGTATCGGTTGTTCGGCCGCATCGGGTTGACGGCCGCTATCGTCCTGGCGATTCTCCTGGCCAACCTGCAAGGCCCGAAGCTCACCGTGATCATGGGAATGGAGACGAGCCTTGGCGTGATCTTCTACTCGAGTATTTTCTTCGCAACGGACTTGTTGGGCGAGAAACACGGTCGGGCAGCCGCAAGCCAAGCCGTGATGCTGGGCTTTGGCGTCAGCGTCATAATCGTCGTCATGATGAGCATGAGCCTGCTCTATCTGCCGTCACCCCGCCCCGAATCGGCGCAGTTTTCCGCTGAAATCCACCAAGCGTTTTCGAGCATCCTGGACTTCACTCCCCGCTTCGTATTTGGATCGCTTCTAGCCTATTTGATCAGTCAGAGTTTCGACGTGTGGTTTTTCCACAAAGTGAAATCGTGGACACGAAACCGTCATCTCTGGTTGCGCAATAACCTTTCAACCATTACATCGCAAGCGCTCGACACCGTGTTGTACGCCGTGATTGTCTGGTGGGGACTGTTCGATCTGGTCACCGCGCTGAAACTGGCACTGGCCAAGTATGCCTTCAAGGTCTTCATTGCGGCCTTTGACACACCCTTCATCTACTGGGCGAGAAATTGGGACGTACCCCATGCGGTCGGGGCCGGAACCGCGGTTCCGCAGCGATGAACCACAACAGGCGAGCGGACGTCCAACCGTCCATGGCGGATCAGTTGGAAGGCTCGCTCCTCACGCCCTTGACGGTCTCCTCGATGAGGTGGTCGACCACGGCGCGGACGGCTTCATCCGGACTCGCTCCACCATCCAGAGCCGCCTGGTGCGCGCGCAACTGTCGGTGGGCGCTGGTGCCTCGGGCCAGAATCGTATGCACGTGGCGCACCTCGGCAACGCAGTCCAGCGCCTCGGCGTCTTCACGAGTGAGTTCCAGCAGTTCTTCAACGAGCTGGGCAAAGGGAATGATCCGTCCCCGGCCCAGGTCAAGCAGTCCCTCGTCGAAACTGTAGCGCATGGCGCGCCAGCGATTCTCGTTGAGCATCAGTCGGGAATACATGCGCCAGCGCTGGTTGTTGATGCGCAACCGGTAGAGCATTCTCAGCATGCAGGCCGCAAGCGCCGCGAGACACAGCGCATCGTCGATGCTCGTGCACACATCCATGATGCGCGTCTCCAGCGTGGGGTACCGCAGACTGGGCCGCAGATCCCACCAGATCATGCTCGAATCGGGTATCAGACCCGCATCGACCAGCACGCGAATATGGCGCTCGTATTCGGCATGGCTGTCGAATCGCTCAGGCAACCCCGTACGCGGCACCGCGTCGAAGACGGTCAGGCGATAGGATTTCAGACCCGTGTCCTGGCCCTCCCAGAACGGCGATGAGCATGACAGCGCAAGCAGGTGAGGCAGGAAATAGCTGAACTGGTTCATCAGGTCGATCCGCAGCTCGTCGCTGTCGATGCCCACATGAACATGCATGCCGCAGATCAACAGGCGACGGGCCGCCGCCTGCATTTCCGCGTACAACGCCGCGTATCGCGGCCTTTCGGTGTGACCTTGCCGTTCCCAGAGGGCGAACGGATGCGACGATGCGGCGATGGGCGCAAGTCCATGGGAGTCGGCGACCTCCGCCACGACCGAGCGCAGTTCAGTGAGGGCCTCGCGCGCCTCGGCGAGGTTGTTGCAGACACGCGTACCCACTTCAATCTGTGCCTGGAGCAACTCCGGACTGACCAGCTGGTCCTTGCAGCGCGCAGCGCATTCCTCCAGCATCGAGGCGGGCATGCTCGTGACCAGGTCCCGGGTCTGGCGGTCGACGAGCAGGTATTCCTCCTCGATCCCGAGCGAGAAGGCCGGCTCGCGCAATTCGATCAATCCCATTTCGCGGTGGAACCGGGCCGGAACAACGCATCATCGGTCAACACGGCTTCCAGTGCCCGCGCAAGCCTGTCGCCCCAGGCTGCCTGTCCGGCCGGATCTGCCACCAGGTCCTGGCGAATCTCGATCCCCGCACAGGCCAGGCCGAGTCGCTCCGCATGGTAGTCGACCGTATAGTCCGCCGGATGCCTTCCGGAATAAGGTTCGTTGTCGCCGACGCGGACGTCTCCATCCGAGCGCAGCCGGGCCATCAATGGCAGCGCCAGCCGCGCATCGGTATCCCACAGGACGCCCACATCCCAGGGCCGGTCCAATCCGTGCAGACGGGGAGTGAAACTGTGAACGGTCACCATGACCGGAGCGTGATCCGCGGTCTTCAACGACAGCACTTCCTGCCGTACCGCGTCGTGGTACGGCCTGTACAGTTCCCCCATGCGCTGCACGCGCTGCGGCTCGCCCAGGCCCAGGTTGCCCGGAATCAGGATTCCATCGCTGATTGCGGGCATGGATGTCGCGTCGCTGAGATTCCGATTCAGGTCGATGACCAGTCTGGAGTATCCGCCCAGTATGGCGACGCATTCCAAACGCCGGCACAGGATCCCGGCCACAGCCGCGGCGCCTACGTCCCAAGCGATGTGGTCGTCAAGGTACCGGTCGGCGAGCCCGAGCGTCCCGAGAGACCGGGGGATCCGCCTGCTGGCATGATCGCAGGCGATGATCACGCGCCGGTCCGCGCCGCCACGGAGTATCTCGAACGGTGCCGGCTCATCGGCATCGATCAGTCTCGGGATTGCTTGTTGCTCGGCGACCGCCATCAGGCGCGATACTCTTGGTTTTCGGCGTCGGCGCAGTTTACCCAACAGCGTTGCAAATTTCCCCCGGAGGCGCGTCGGTCGGGATCCACCACCCGTGCAACGATTCATTATCCGCTTAACTTTCGGAATGCGGTACCTGACGTTGGTCCCGCAGGCGGCGGCGTATTTCATCGCGCTGCTCCGGCGCATCGACACTGCGCAGCGCTTCGCAATTGGGCGGTACAAGGACTCGTACCGAGCTTTCTTCCAGCAGGCGCCGCAGGGACGCGTCACCCCGTTTCAGGCGTCGCTCCAGCACGGTCCGGGCGGCGGGCTCCCAGATTGTGCACAGCGGCTCCAACGCTCCGTCCCCATGGCGAAACGCGGTGGCCAGGTGCGCCTTGGAACGCCCGCTTGCCAGCACATCGAGTGTCGCCTGGTCCAGCAACGGCAGGTCGACTGCGACGAGCAGCCAGGCGGTATCGGGGTCGATTTCCCAGGCTGACGCCAGCCCTCCCGCGGGTCCCCGACCTGGGTCGCGGTCAACGACTGTGGGCAGGGACGCGTACTGGCCCAACCCCTGTTGGCGTGGACCGATTGAAATCCGGACACACGAGCAGAATTCAAGCAGCAATTCCGAGAGCCACAGCACCTGCGCATGACCGTGGTAGTCGACCAGGCCCTTGTCCGCACCCATACGACGGCTCCGGCCGCCGGCAAGTATCAGCCCTTGCGGGGAATCGCCGCGTCTAGCGGGCACGCATCACCAACGCCCGTGTATGTCCGGCTGTCCAGTCAAGAACCTCGACCATGCCGGAATATTCGCAAACATTCGGATGGAGGGAAAGCGGCCCCCGCACAAGCGCTTGACACCCCAACAGGCAGTCATTAGGCTCGCGCCGCTGGGAATTGGGGCCATAGCTCAGCTGGGAGAGCGCTACAATGGCATTGTAGAGGTCGGCGGTTCGATCCCGCCTGGCTCCACCAATTGCCCAAGATTCCGACAGGACTGCCGGCACTTCGACGTCCCCATCGTCTAGAGGCCTAGGACACCGCCCTTTCACGGCGGCAACAGGGGTTCGAATCCCCTTGGGGACGCCACCTCGGCGTTGGTGCCTTCCGGCAGTCCGCCTCGCGGCGCTACTCACGCGTCCCAAATAGTTGAGGTGATTTGCCAGATGCCGAAACCAAGGCATCAACGACTGATTCGCCGAACAATACAATCATTAGACTATATTATATTGGTCGAAAAAATCATTATTTGAAATTTGTATACAGCCACCAGTATTCTGGGCGTTTCCGGGTGCGCGGATGAGGAGTCTTGGATTGCGATCGACACCCTGCCCAGGCGCATTCGCAATGGTCGGCCGGATGTGGACACCCATCTCAATAATGTAACCAAGGTCCTTGCCTTTTTCGATGAACCCGAGCGCAGCACCATGCGCTGTGAGCGACTCGCCGACCAGTTCGCAAGCGTCGAAGTGAGCGTCGCGAGCACGCTTGAAGAAGCGGGGCGAGCGGTGGAAGAAACCGAGGTGCTGCTCACCATCGGCCATCAACTCGGCGAAAACGCGGGGAACATCTTCCGGCGGGCGCAAAAACTGAAGTGGGTGCAGTCGTTCGGCACCGGCGTCGACAATATCTGGGGCCACCCTGATTTACGGGACGATGTGGCGGTCACCCGCGTGCACGGCGTGCACGGCCCGCAAATGTCGGAAGCGGCGTTTGCGGGCATGCTGGCTTTCGCCCGGCACATTCCCGAACTTGTGAAGAACCAGGAGCAGGCAAAATGGCTCAAGCCGCATTCGACCGTACTCTTCGGGAAGACCGTCGGCATATTCGGTCTCGGCGCAATTGCCGATGATCTGGCTCCCCGATGTCGCGCATTCGGCATGAACGTCATCGGCATCACCGGCATTCGAACCGAAGTACCGGGATTTGACCGCGTTTTCACGACCGCGAAACTTGAAAGCGCGGTAGCCGAGCTCGACTACCTCGTCGTGCTCACACCGTTTACCGAGAAGACTCACCACATCGTCAACACCCGCATCTTCGCCGCCATGCGTGATTGTGCCGTTCTGGTCAATCTGTCCCGAGGCGGCGTGGTGGATGAGGACGCGCTACTCGACGCGCTCGACAATGGGCAGATTGCCGGGGCAGCCGTTGACGTGTTCGAACAGCAACCGCTGCCCGCCGACAGCCGGTTCTGGTCGCATCCGCGAGTGTTTGTCACCCCGCACGCTGGCGGCTTCCACACAGGATACCCCGACCTCGCGTACGCCACCGTTTCGGACAATTTCGCACGATACCTCGAAGGCGGTGTGGCGGCGCTTCGCTACAGGGTCTGAGTTTTGGACGAACGGCTCAACACACCCGTTTCGACCACCGAGCTCCAGCGTCGGTGGAAGGCAACGAGGGAAGCGATGCACGCGAAAGGCATCCACGTCCTGATCATGCAGGCCAACAACGACTTCATGGGAGGCTACCCGAAATGGTTCACGGACATACCTTCCACCCAGGGTTACGCCGACATCGTGACATTCCCCGTCGATGACGGCATGACCGTCGTCAGCCAGGGACCATTCGGGCAGGACAGGCGGATTTCGACCGACGATCCGGTCTGGCGCGGCGTATCCCGCGTCCTGACGTCCGCTTACTATTCCACTGCGAGCTACTGTCACAGCTACGATGCGGGGCTTGCCGCCAAGGCGCTGCGACCCTACGCGAACGGGACGATCGGCCTCGTCGGGCTTTCGACGCTATCTCATTACCTGGTCGACTCCCTGCGCGACGAATTTCCCGCGGCAGTTTTCATTGATGCCTCCGACATCGTGGACCGCATCAAGGCGATCAAGAGCCCTGAGGAGATCGAACTGATCAAGGGCGTGGCGGCGATGCAGGACAGGGCCATGCAGGCGGCGTTCGACGCCTTCGAGCCCGACAGGCTAGACCGCGACATAACGGCCGCGGCCGAGTACGCAAGCCTGATGATGGGCAGCGAACAAGGCCTGTACATGTGCGCCTCATCGCCGATCGGCTCGCCTACTTTCTTCAGGAATCGCCACTTCCAGAACCGCAGGATACGGCAGGGCGACCAGTTGGCCATCCTCATTGAGAACAGCGGCGCCGGCGGCCATTACCTGGAGATCGGCCGCACAGCGACGCTGGGCCGGGCGACTGACGCCATGCACCGTGAATTCGAGTTCACGCTGGAAGCGCGCATATTCATGCTCGAAATGCTGCGCCCTGGTGCGTCCGCAAGCGAAATCTGGGACCGCTACAACGATTTCATGCGATCACATGGCAAGCCTGAAGAGGATCGGCTCCACTGCCACGGGCAGGGGTACGACCTCGTTGAACGCCCGTACGTTCGTTTCGACGAGCCCATGCGGCTCGAATCCGGCATGGTGGTCGCCTGTCATCCCGGTTTCGCAAATACGGAGGGTTTTCACTGGGTGTGCGATGCCTTTCTGATCGGCGAAGAACGCACCGAGCGCCTGCACCGGTTTCCTGAAAGGATCACGGAGATCATGTGAGGCACTACGTCCTCAATGGAGTAGAAGATGAGCAACACGGTATTCACCAACGTCATGATTTACGACGGCACATCGCCGGAGCGGTTTTCCGGCAGCGTCCGGGTCGACGGGAACCGCATCGCAGTTGTCGCTCGAAATGGAGAGTCCGCCCCTGCCGAAGACGCCGAGGTCATTGACGGCAAGGGAGCCACCCTGATGCCGGGTCTCACGGATGTTCATACGCATCTGGGATTCGGTTCGAGCGTCGAGATGATTAACAGGCCGGGCAACCACCCGGCGGAGTTCGCGTCCTTGATCGAGGCGCACTGCGGCCGCGTCATGCTCGACCACGGCTTCACCAGTGGATTCTCGGGCGGGTCCATGTCGGTCAAGGCGGAACTGGCGGTCAAGCAGGCGTTCGACAGCGGACTCCTGCCCGGGCCCCGCCTGTTTACCTCTTCATTCGAACGTGTCCCCGGCGGGCCCATGGGCCCGATGTACAAGTTCAAGGGCTGCATGGTGCGCAAGTGCGACCCCGCTGAAGTTGCCGGATTCGTGGAAGAGATGGCGGAACTGGGAGCACAGGCCGTCAAGTTCCTGCTCAACGGCGTCAGTGCGTTCGATCCCGGCACGAACATGAGCGAGCAATTCTACGACGAGGAAGTGCTGGCCGCAGGGGAGGCAGCGAAAGCCAAGGGCGTTCTGTTGACGGCGCATTGTTACACGGCCCACTCGATCAAGCTGGCTGTCAAGGCCGGTTTCCGGACGCTTTACCACCTGACCTATGCCGATGAGGAGGCCTACGACGCCATCGAGGCGAACAGGGACAAGCTGTTTGTCGGACCGGCGCCGGGCATCGTCGAGGCCGATCTCTTGCGGGCGCCGAGGTTTGGCGTGATGGCAAGCGACGACCAGGTCGCTGAGCAAGAGGACGCTGCCGACCGCGTCAAGATCATGGGCCAGGAACTGCGCAAGCGCGGCATCCGCGCACTGCCCGGCGGCGACTACGGCTTTCCGTGGAACCCGGTCGGCAGGAACGCGCGCGATCTGGAGCTATTCGTCGAGTGGTTCGGCTACGAGCCGCACGAAGTATTGCATGCCGCCACTGCGCTCGGGGGCCAAGCCATGGAGATGGGCGATGAACTCGGACAAGTCAGAGAGGGATTTCTGGCCGACATTCTGCTCGTTGACGGCGATCCCACGAAGGACATTTCCGTACTGGCCGACAGGGATAACCTGCGGGTGATCATGAAGGACGGCCGACTGCACAAGTGCAACTGACCTACGCCGCGTTGTTGCGAATCTCTTGACGGCAAGTTGCCGCGCTGGGCTTGAGCGCACGCGCAAACGTGGCGCGGTCGACGGTCGCAAGTCCCTGCAGCGTAGGTACCAACCTGTCTCGCCGGATGGCATCGTCGTTGGTCGCTTAGGCGTGCTCGGTCACCAAGATCACCGGCGAGTGGATCCTGGTGAGTGGACCCTACAGTGAGTTTTGTCGCGCAATCTCGCCGAGCAAGAACGCACTGGGCTTGGGCGAGCGTTCAAAGGTGGTTCGATCAACTGCCACAAGGCCGAATTTCGGTCCATACCCGAATACCCATTCAAAGTTGTCGAGCAGCGACCAGTGCAGGTACCCCAACACGGGTACGCCATCGTCCATGGCTTCCTTGAGACCTGCAAGCGCCGCCGGTATGAAGCCTTGGCGCAAGGTATCGTCTTCGGTGGATACTCCGTGTTCCGTTACCAGGATCGGCAAACCGGTATGCGAATAAGCGTAACGGACAGAGTTGCCCAGCGACGGAGGATAGACCTCCATTCCCAAGTGAGCCGTTTCGGAGCTTTCGGGTACCGGCAATTTGCCCTCGGCGTCGTAGAGCGCACGAGTGTAGTTCTGCACACCCAGGAAGTCGTCGTTGACGGCAAGTTCAAGCCATGGCTCGTAAACTTCGGCGCGCTTTCTGTCACGCACGACCGCCGAGCCTACGGCCTGGTCATCCTCAATGGCGATACTCACTCCAACAGGCAGGTCCGGCAGCGCCGACTTGATCGCATCGCGACCCGAAACATGCGCCAGCAGCAGGTTCTCCTGCGTTGCCGGGATGTCCGCGCGATCAACCACGTTGCCGGTCGAGAATTTCTCAATTCCCAGCCTGCCAGCCGCGGTATCGAGCGCAACCCGGTTGCCTTGCCATACCTCATCTGGCAATACCCAGGTCAACAGAGGCATCAGCTGGGGCTCGTTGAGCGTCACGGCATAGCCCATTTCCGCGCCCAAATGCCTGGCGGCGCGCTCGCAAAAGCGCGCGAACAGGGTCGGCGACTGGCTGTTTGTCCAACCGCCCTGCGCCGCGAACCAGCGCGGCGTCACGAAATGGTTGAAAGTCACGACGGGAATGAGACCGCGTTCGCGGCAGCCTTGCACGATGCGCTTGTAGTGATCAAGCATCGCGGTCGAGAAAAACCCCGGCTCGGGCTCGATTCGCGCCCACTCGATTGAGAAGCGATACGAGTTCAGGCCAAGGTCGCGAACGAGATCGAGATCCTGCGGCCAGAGCGCCAGACCGTTGACCGCATCCCCGGACGGCTCGGCGAAGTTGGTGGGCTCCTGGTGCTCCAGGAACCAGAGGTCGCTGGCCGTGCTGTTGCCTTCGATCTGGTGGCCCGCGGTAGACGCACCCCAGAGGAAGCCCTCAGGGAACGGCGAAGCGCTCTGGCCGCGCCCGACAATGGGTGCGGCCAGAAACGCCGCTCCGGCGCGGAGCACGGAGCGACGAGACAGCGGCATGCTAGAAACGGACGTCAAAGGTCAGACCAACCTGGCGGAAGGAAACGCCAGGCCAGGTCCACATACGAACGCTGCCGTTGGCGTTTTGCGGTCCGAACAAGTATCCACCCAATGCGGCAAGCGGGAACGGCTCGTCCCCGATATTGCGGCCGTATAGCCGGGCCGTCCACCGGCCATCGCCGGATCTGGCCCCAAGGCTGCCGCCCCATCGCGCATGGGCCGGGAATGTGAACTCCGGCTGCGCCTGCTGTTCGATGAGGATGTCGGAAACATGGACGACATTCAGATTGACGAATGCCTCCAGGTTGCCGCCGACGGGCGTGAACCATTCACCCGAAACCGTGAGCTTCCGCTCAGGGGACTTCGCGATCTGGCGTCCTCCCAGGTCGACGGGGCCTCCCAATGCGGCTGAATCGTCGCTTAGATATCCGTCGGGGTACAGGGCTTTATTGTAAAGGTACCCGGCATTGAAACTGAGTTGGTCGGAAATTGAACCGTACAAGCTGAGTTCCAATCCCTTGGATGTGACTTCCGGGATGTTGGTTGGAATAGCCACCAGCCCGCTTGTGGTAAAGGTCTGCGCTTGGGCCTGATAGCCTTCAACGGACATATTGAACAGGTTTGCATCCAGCAATAGCCGTCCATCGACGAGTCCAAACTTGCCTCCAACCTCCCACGACGTGTTGATTTCCGGTTCCAATACCGTAACCGGGATTTCCGGATCGGGGTTTATGCTCACATAGGACGGCTTGAAGCCTCGGGAAACGGATGCGTACACGGTGCCGTCGTCGCCAACGCGCCAACGAACGCCCAGTCGGCCCGAGGTATCATTGTTCTCCTCGCCACCGAAGTTGCTGAAGGGCCCGTTTTCCCCGATTGCATAACTCGAATCGTGACTCGTGTACCTTAGGCCGCCGAACAGGGTCGCGGTTTCACTCAGATCGAACTCGCCATCGGCAAAAACCGCCTGGGTCGAGCTTCCCGCTTCGGCGAATTCGAAAGTCGGTCGATACGTGGGCGGCCCAGCGCAGGCAGTTCTTGGCTCGTTGCAGAGAAGGAAACCCGCCGGGTCGCTCAAATCGCCGACGGTGCCACCGGTCGGAGCCGTGTCGTAGTCGTAATTTTCGAAGTACAGACCTGCCAGATAGCGAAACGTCGAGTCCTCGCTGGAGGCTATTCGCAACTCCTGCGTGATCTGCTCGCCGACCTCACCGTAGTGAAAAAGCTGAGCGGCAAACTGGTTGTACACGCGCGAATAATTTCGGTAGACGTTGTTGAGGTTCTTTTCCCGGTAGGACGTGACCGACGTCAAAGTATGATCGGCGACGTTCCAGTTGATGATCGCACCAAAGGCCGACCATTGATGTTCGAGTCTTGTGTTCCCCTCGACGCAATATACTCTGGCGCTTAGCTCAACCTCGTACGGCCCCACATCGCCGCAAGCGGCTATGAACGAGAGCTGGGCTGCTGGCGACAATGGCGCTCCCCAAGGCGCTGTGATCGCCACGGTTGGCGGCACAGCGTAATTGAAGAAATTGTCATGACCCGCCTTGTCGTGATACTCCGCAATCAGGTCGATCGACAACTCGTCGGATGGCTGCAACCGATAGCGCACGCGCAGGCTGGTGACGTCATCCTCGTCTTCCTGGTCTCGCAGCTGATTAAATTTCGCCCCGGACAGGCTGTTGGATCGAGCGGCGATCCGCAGGGCCGAGTTTTCGGAAATCGGTACATTCACCGCCGCACGCACAATGCGTTGCGAGTAGTCGTCCCACTGATAGTCGACACCGACTTCGGCGCTGAACGCGCTGGGATCCGGAGCCACACTGGAAATGTTGATCACCCCCGCCGAGGCTGACTGGCCGAACAGCGTACCCTGCGGACCGCGCAACACCTCGACCTGCGCCATGTCGAATATTTCCGGCATCGCGAGATTTCCGCTTGGCATCTGGTCGACGACCACCGCGACCGACGCCGACGCGCCTTCGCTGAACAGATTCGTGCCAATGCCGCGCACTCGGGCACCGCCAGCCGCCTCTCCACCAGCCGTCGGAGAAACCTCAAGACCAGGTGCGGCGCGCTGCAGATCGACGAGCGTGTAAATCTGGTCCCGTTCCAATTGTTCACGTGTCGCAACCGAAATGGAAATGGGAACATCCCGCAAGGACTGTTCCCTCTTTTGCGCCGTGACGATGATCTCTTCGAGCGGTGTAACGGAGTCGTCCCCCTCGGATTGCGCGAACGTTGCCGCCGGCACAAATGCGATTGAAGCGACTGTGATCAGCGCAGGCAGATATCGGATATTCATTAGGCTCACCATCCAGAATTGCATCCCGGTTGGCCGGGACGTTCAACCACCCAAGGGAATATTCCATCATTCGGGAACCAAAAATTCAATTAACGATTAGTTTTGTATTCATTATTTCAATTTATAAATCTTGCGAACCCCATCTCCCTGTCAAGGCTTGGAGCAGTCTCTGACAAATGCGAGAATTTCGTCGGAGAGCCGCCGGTCCGTAGTGCCGATGTGGTAGCCGATCGAATAATGGTTGTGCCCGACCGCTATCGTGCTGCGGGGGATATGTCCATGATGATCGAGCCGGGCTTGCAGGAGTCCGATACTCTCCGCCTGGAAACGAGGCAAGTCGAATTCAGCAAACGCAACGAACAGCGGCACCGCCGTCTCGATGACGGCCCGCATGGGAAGCCTTTCCGCATCGAGACTCGGGTCGTCCCCGAAGTAGATACGGTCCCGGTTCTCCAGGGGCGTAAATCCATAGAGGCCTGACAAGAGCACCGCGCCGCTAATGCCCTCGTCGCCAGATCGATGCTTCAGATAGCCCGCGATATGAGCCGCCCCGGCCGACGTCCCCGCCAACACGATACGATCCTGATCGCCGCCATGCTCGCTCGCGTGCGCCTTCAGCCAGTCGACGACCAGCGCGAGGTCTTCTGGACCTGACGGCCATACGCTTTCGGGCGCCAGGCGGTAGTTCATGACCACGCCGAGCATCCCGTTGCGGGCCGCGAAACGCCCGAAGTGGGCGTTGAATGGATGCGTGGGATCGCTCTTGGCTTCCTTTAGAAAGCCTCCGCCGTGAACCCACACGAGCACCGGCAGCGCGGTCGCGTCACGCTTTGGGCAGTAAATATCGAGGCGCTGCCTCGGGTGTTTGCCATAGGGTATATCGACAACCGGTGACGGCCCCGCCTTCGCCAATCGCTCCTGTTCTTCGACAAGCAAGGCACGCGTCCCCGCCAGGACATCGGGACCCAATTCACAACCCATCCCGGCAATTGCCGCGCGAAATTCGGACTGCGAAAGCATTTCGATTGCCTTGGCTAGTCTAGTTGGCGGCGGCCAGCTTGCCGACGGGCCGAAGGCCGCGCAGCGTTTCCAGGAACACGTTCGCAAACGGAGACAACTCCTCGTCCGCAAGCATCCGCACGCCCACATAGCGTGACATCGATCCCCGAATCGAAATCGCCCTCAGCACGCCCGTGGACAAGTCGGTCGCGACGACATCACGCGGCAAGATCGTCACATAGTCGGTATCCCGCACGATCGCCTTGGTCGTCAGCAGCGAGTCGCAGCGGATGATATTCGATGGCGACGGCGTGTTGGTGGACACGAACAACGCCTCGACCTGGCGCTGGAATGCACCGGCGACATTTGGCAAGACCCAGCGGGCATCGGCCAGTTTCGACAGTGAGATCCTGACCGGCAGGTGCGCATTCTCCCTTCCCACGATCAGCGAAAAAGGATCACGCAGCAGAGTTTCCTCCACAAGTCGGTCGGAAGCGCGGATCGCCCCCGTGGTTACGATCGCGAGCTCGATTTGTCCGCTTCGTAGCATCTCGGAGAGTTCATCGTCGGGTCGCTCGGCAACTTGTAGTTCAAAGGCCGGGTAGATGTCCTTGATGATCGAGACGGCGCGCGGAACCAGACTTGCCAGCGCACCGGGCGTTCCTCCTATGATCAGCGGTCCGGCAGCGTCGGAACGCACTAGCCCGACTTCGCGCTCAGCCGCCATCAGCAGCGTTTCCAGGGCGCGGGCACGGCGCTGCAACACCACCCCGGTGTGGGTCAGCGAGATTCCCGTGCGCGACCGAGTAAAGAGTTTCGTCCCCAGCGCTTCCTCAAGCTGCAGAATGGTGGCTGAGACCGCCGGCTGGGTGACATGCAGGCGCCGTGCGGCTCCACCGATGGATCCTTCCCGGCAGACGGTCAGGAATCGTTGCAGGGCGCGTGGATCGAGTGCCATCCACCAAGATTAACAGACGCACGGGCCGATCCAAACGCCGGCACGGCAACATGCGGGGCCGCAGTCATGGCGTGCGGCGACCACATGGGGTCTGCGAATACATGGGGCCTGCGACTACCGGGCCCGCTTTACGCTTGGGTCCCTGGTTGCGGTGCGCGCAGCATGGCGACCACGACGATCACGGCGCCGAATACCGACGCGTAAGCCAAGTACGCAAAACTCGGCAACAGGCCGCCGACCCGGAGCGAGATCATGGTCACGACAATGGGACTCACGAACTGGCCGAGCATGAATGCGGACTGCCAGAGCCCCGTGCCACGGCTGCGAATATCGAACGACAGGAGGCTCAATGCCCAGACGAGCAACGTCGGCAACAACATTCCGGAGCCGAGCTGGGTGACAAAACACCCGACCACGAAAAATCTCGGCGTATCCGCAAGCGACATCATCATGAATCCCGCCGCCAGCAGCAGCAATTCGGCCAGCAGCAGCTTGACGACCCGGGAGCCAGGAGCGAGCCTCGCGTAGACGTAGGTGCCGATCGGTACACCCAGGCTTGCGACCGCCGTCATCAATCCGATGCGTCCGGAATCGGTCAACCCGAGCGCCGCCAGCCCGGATGAGGCCTGGATTTGCACCGCATAAAAGAGCACGGAGGCATATACGGTCGTGGCGGCGATCAACGCCATTTTCATCCAGGGAAATCCGGCCCAGCTTACGTTGCGCGGCGCATCCTCGGCCTTGCGAGGCGCCCCGCTCTTGTCCGGCTCCCACGTGAACAGAACGACCGCAAGCATCATCAGCAGCGCACTGCCGTATACCCAGAACGGCGTTCGCCAGCCGAAATTGCCTAGAAATCCGCCCAGGCCGAAAAACAGGATCGCCGACAAGGACGCGCACGCCGTCTGGCCGGCGAGCCATTTTTCGCGCGCCGAACCGGAGTAATAGTCTCCGATCATCGTAGTGGACAACACCACGATCAAGGCTTCGGCAGCACCGACCCCGATGCGGGACAGGAGGATCAGTCTCAGGTCGCCGAGAAAGACCGGCGCGACCCCGAACGCTGCGTAGAAGACAAAGGACAGCAACAACAACTTGCGGCGCCCGAAATAGTCGCCGAGCATGCCGGCAAGCGGCGACAGCAACGCGACGCACAGCGCGGGTACCGTCAGCACCATCGGCACCAGGAACTCGTGGTTCGGGACATGGCTGAACTCTTCCAGCAGCCTCGGCAGGATCGGCGCCAACAGCGTGACCGCCATGACCGCGAGCGTGATGGGTATCAGCAGGGAAAGACCGGTTGCGATTCCGGGCTGGCGGGCATCTACCCCGGAGCCGTTGGAAACCGTGTTATCCGACATGTTGTTATCTCTTGCCCTGCGCCGAGGGGCGAGGGCTTGGTAGCATAGGGATAATTCAATGACCTGTCGACAGGAATCCGTGGAGTCAGATTGAAGGAGAAATGACCATGCCAAGGTACCGACTGGTTGCATTCTTGCCGATTTTCCTTGGATCTGGAACCTTTGCCCATCACACCACGCTGGGGTTCTTCGATCCCTCGACCACCGTTGAGATCGAGGGCGTACTGAAGTCACTTTCCATGGTCAATCCGCATGTGCGGTTCGTCGTGACGGTAACGGGCCCCGACGGCAAAGCCGTCGATTGGGACGTGGAGACTGCCGCCTACAGTGTCCTTCGCGCCAAGGGCGTCGAACCGGATTTCATGCAGGCTGGCGACCGGATAC
Source organism: Candidatus Rariloculaceae bacterium (assembly GCA_965221035.1). Taxonomy (GTDB): domain Bacteria; phylum Pseudomonadota; class Gammaproteobacteria; order Steroidobacterales; family Rariloculaceae; genus UBA6522. The sequence continues at coordinate 20,260 of OZ244860.1, read as the reverse complement.
GAGTCGCCGGCGCGGCGTCGCGGCGAGGGCTGCCGGAGTTGAATGCCCGAAACATCCTGCTGGAAAGCGGCAAGGAGGTCGTGACCCTGATAACCGCGGAACCCTATTTCGCAGCAGAGGGAGCCGGATTGCTGGATCCAGTCTACAGCGAATCGGTGGAAGCCGAGGCGCAGCGAACCGCAGAAGGAATCTTTCGCGTATGGAGTACGGTGATGGGTGACCGCGCCTCCTTTCCGATGTTCAGTGGAAACTATCCGCTGACCGAAGCTGCCGAACAGGCTCGCGCAGCCTGGGAACCGGATAGTGAGGACTTGCTTGCCTGCTGGTCGAAGGGGATGCCCCACATGATGATCACGCCCCTGCCCATTGCCTTCGAGCGCATGGGTGAGGACATCCGGCTGCGATTCGAAGAAGACGACACCGCGCGCACCATTCACATGTCTGGCAGTGTTCCACCAACGGACGACTACGGCTTGTTGGGTCACTCCACGGGCCGATGGGAAGACAACGTGCTGGTCGTGGAAACCAGTAACATCGATGCGCCGCGATTCGACGACCGAGGCGTTCCCCAGAGCAGGGACATGACCTTGGTCGAACGCTTTACACTGAGCGAGGATGAGGCTCGTCTGGACTACCGCGTGACCATCACGGACCCGGTCAACTTCACCGAATCCTTTGACCTGACACGCTACTGGACGTGGCGCCCCGAGATACCGGTGGGAACCTGGAACTGCGGGAAGTCTCAGTAACCAGCCAACACACGGATCAAGTGCCGTCGCCCAAGGCCAGCAAACGAATGGAGCCGATCAGACCGGCGGGGCGCAACGGGGCTTCCGCTTCGTACGTCGGTACCGTCGTAAACGCGATCTTCTCCGCCCCGGGTTGCGCGTCGCCGATAAGTCGGTTCACCCACAGGTTGGCGACGCGCACCTCAAGTTCGTTCGAGCCGGCGTGCACGGCGGATCCGACGTCCACTCGGTACGGCGCCTTCCAGGCAACGCCGACGCGGTCACCATTCACCAGCACCTCGGCCACATCGCCCACCTGCTCGAGATCGAGCAACAGCGGATTGCCCGGCTGAACACCTTCCGCCAGATCGAACCGCGTCGAGTAGGTCGAAATACCCGAAAAGTACTGAATGCCCGGATCAGTGTGCTCGCTCAGTGAAATCAGTCGCTCGAACGTCGCCGAAGCCGGCGCCCCGCGACCGGCCTGAAAGGTGACGTCCCAGGGTCCATTGATTTCGCCCGCCTCGACCCAAGTCGGCGTATCGTACTCGGCGGCCATTACGTTGGTCGGTTCGCGGAATACCACGAAGTACGATTCTTCCGGAAGGAATTGCAATGGCAATACCGTAACGCCGTCCTGTATCCGGTACGACACCGGCTCAACGCAGCCGCAATCGGCGCGCCAGATTTCAGGCTTCAGTCCTGTTACACGAAATCTTGCTTCGATGCTTTCCGACCGGTTGTTGCGGTTGTTGACCCAATAAATGTGGCCGTCGTCGAGCAGCCGGTGCACGAAGAGGACTTCACTGTCTTCCTGCGGCCCGTCAAACGCGAAATCCGGAACAAGCCCGATCGAATCGAGTACGGCTTCGATGTTGCGGCCAGCGATCACCCGCGCCTCTGTCCACAATCGTTCGACGACCGCCGCGAATTCGGCTTCGTCGTCTGCCAGGCTTGGCGATGACTCCGGCGCGTCGCCAACGATAGTCGCGCCGGCTTCGGCGAACTCGGCGAGCTTGCGCAACAACGGCAGCGTCATGCGGTGGCTCGTCCCGCCCAGGTACAGCGCTTCGTAGCTTGCACCGCTGGGTGAGACAAGATTGCCGTTCTCGACGGACAGCAAGTTGAGGATCGCGTCCGCATTGACGAAATCGAAGGCGTACTGCACCGGCGTATCGGCCAACGGCTCGAACGCGTATAACGCGGTCAGCGGCATTTCCTCGCCGTGGAAATACGCCACGTCCGCGAAGTTTCGCCCCTGCTGCAAGAGATAGCTGTTGCGCGCGATGTAGTCGATCCACGGGCGCGCCATGCCCGCCCAGGTCTCGTGCCGGTTGAAGTACTGTCCGAATATGAAGAGCGCCAGCCCCGGCATCCTGTCATCCAGGGGTTGATGCACCGAGGTATGAATCACGGGCAGGTTGATGCCGTGGGCGAATTCCAGGTCGATCACCCGACGAAGATCGGATGGCGCGAAAGCCCACGGCGAATTCGCCGCCGTCATGGATTCGGCGGCTGCGAGATTCTGGCCGTACACATGGGCGACGGATGAAGCGCCCTTCATGTCCCCCAGCAATGTGGGCCTGGGAACCGAACCGCGGTTCCACAGCCACAGCGCCGCCATGGGCACGTCGGCGTGGGAGCGCATCGCCATGTCGTCTCCCAGTGACGGGCGCACGTCCTCAAGCGCTTCGCCGTAGACCCTGATGCCGTGTTCCTCCGCCACGGACTTGACGGTTGCATAGTGCTCGCTAACCAGGAGGTCGGCGAGCGTGCGCCTGAAGTCGTACAGGAACGCGTCGCTCAGTTGCCGCGATCCGATGATCGTCCCTGTCAACGCCGGCAACCAGGGCACAGGGTCGTAACCTCGCAGTTCGCGGAAGCGTTCAACCAGCCTCGGCGTCCAGTTCGATGCTCCGACCTCGATGCTGTCGGTCAGTATTGCGTCGAGTCCCCTATCGCCGTTCCAGTCGCTGCCGGCTGCTTCCCCGAACAGGTCGAGGTAGGTCTGGAGGTAACGTCGCACGGCCTCCCCGTCGTACTTGTCGACCTCAAGCCCGGTGGCCTCCTCGGTCGCCGGATGATTCGTCTTGCCGGTCAATGAGTAGCCGAGGCGCAGCACGCGCCAGTCGCCCGGCGGGGGGGTCCAGTCGAGGCGGCCATCCGGGCCCAGGAGATCCGTCAGGTCGATGACGTCGCCAGACGGGACACCCGGGTAATCGTCGGTCGCGGTTTCAAGCGCATAGTAGTCTCGCGCCACCTCGAAACCGGCCTTGGCCTCGAAGTGATCGACTCTCGGTTCGGTGCTGAGCCGAAAATCCGTGACGGTCACCACTGGCATGGCGCCCAACTCGAACGAGAATCCGGCTGCCGCGCCGGGGGCGCCCTCGTTGAGCCCGATCCGCCGGGGACCGGAGTACGGGTACAAGACCACGCGGAACGCACTTGCCGTCACGGGAGCAAAGCTGCGAGTCGACGGTACGTCCGTCACCGGCAAATCCGTCACCTTGCGCCACTCCCCATCCTGCAGCGCCTCCAGTGCCGGCGTAATTGTCGAATCACCGAATGGCGGCAGGATACCCTCGAGATACAGTGTTGCGGACCGCATCGTGCGCGGGTCTGCATATTCCAGAACCAGTGTGCCAGGCTCATTGGCAGTGCCGGGGTCCATCTCCACGCCGGTTGTCAGGCTGCTGTCGATGAGGGCCGAAGTATCAAGCGCCGTTCCGTCTGCCAATTTCGCGACGGGCGCCTCGTCCCGACCGGGTTGGGAATACGGGAAGGCAAGAACGGCTGCATCGGCGTAGAACTCTGGCGATTCCCCCGATTCTCCTTCGATCGCAGCCAGGGGGTTGAAGAATGGCAGGTCCAGGTAGGCGCCAGTCACACCCGGTGGAGCCGGCAGGCTGCCATCGAACAGCTGACCATCGACGATATCAACTATGCTCCAGACCAGCTTCTTCATGCCATCCGCGGGCGGCACCCAGGGCCCGCCGGTCTCGCTCCAGCCCGGAGAGGCGGCAATCGCGAACTCCAGTCCGTAGTCATCGGCCGTCTCGACCGCAAAGCGGAAAGCCTCCTGCCAATCCGGCTCCATGTAGACGAGGCGGTTCTCGACGATCTGCGGTGTCGTCAGACTGGCGTCGAAGTTCTGCAAGCCGCCGAGGCCGATTTCGTGCATCCACGCAAGGTCCCTGGCGATGCCGTCGATAGTGACGTTGCCGTTCATCCAGTGCCACCAGGCGCGTGGCCGGGCGGACGGCGGCGGAGTCTGGAATTCCATGAGAATTCGGTCATCGGCGGGAGTGTGTCCGTCAGGCTGCGCGCATGCGCCTATGAACATGCCGGACAGGGCTATAAGGCTGCATAGCCAATGGACAGCGTGGTACTTTCGAACCGCGAGAGCGCTTCTCGTCAGAATGCCCCACCCCCAACGCGAACGGAAACACGAAGCCGACTAACGGTTTAAACAATCACCCATCTGTCGAAAATAATCAAATTGGATCGGACGTCGCCAATAAACCGCTTGTCGCCATCCGGAGAACAGCGATACTCGACGGAACGCGATGACGCCGCTCGACATTGTGACGCTGAAACTCTCGTGTCAGCCCCGACGGGCGCGGATTTGCGACCGTGAATTCCTAGGGCGCATACTTCAAACTGGCAGCGGTAGACTGCCCGTTTGGCCTCGACGGAGGAAGGTATGAAATATTTCATGACGGTTTTTCCCCTGCTTCTGGCAACAATGCCTGCGCTGGCCCAGTCGCCGCCAACGGAAATGACGGCGGAACCGATCAACCCGCCCTTTGCGCCAGGCATCCCGCTCATCGAAGACGTCACCGACGAGGAGCAGTGGGAACGCTATTGGGGACAGCAAATGGTCCGCAACGTGACGCGACCGGCCATCTACCCGATATTGCCTTCGGGCACCAAACGGAACGGCAAGGCGATCATCGTGATCCCGGGCGGCGGGTACATGTTCGTGTCCATGGACAGTGAAGGTTTCGGTGTTGCGAATCGGCTGGCCGACGCCGGCTACTCGGCATTCATTCTGAAATACCGGACCATACCGACACCACGGGACTCCGTGGAGTACATGAATCAGATTCAGGCCTCGTTCGGCACCTTGGGCAAGGAGGACCTGGTCGATCATCCCCCCGCGGTTGACGACCTGGCGACGGCGATCCGGTATCTCCGCGATCAAGCGACAGTGTGGGAGGTGGATCCCGCGCAGATCGGCGCGATCGGGTTTTCAGCCGGTTCCCGCAGTCTTATCCGACTGATCGAGCAAAAGGAAGAAGCCAGCCTGCTACCCCACGTGGCTCTCATCTACCCGCCCATGGTCCAGACGGTTTCCGGCGGTCCACGGGCGCCGCTGTTCCTGGCAATCGCAGTCAACGATCCCCTGTTCCAGCAAGGCAGCCTCAACCTGATCGACAATTGGCTGGGCGAGAGCCAACAGGTAGAGTTTCACCTGTACTCAGGCGGAAGCCACGGGTTCGGCACGCGAGCACTGGGCACCACGAGCGATCACTGGCTCGAGCATTATGTGGAGTGGCTCGCCCGACTTTGAAACTTTCCGGTCGATATTGCCGTGTCTGACGAATGAAGTGCCAAGCAATGGATGCAAAAGCGTTGTACAAAACATTGCACCAATGCCTTTCGCATAATCAGGCAAGGAATTGCCAACAGGAACGGTGGTTACAGATCGAACGCACCACCATCATCGACCTGCCATGAACAAAACCCTGATCGCAGCCTGCCTGGTCTTCGCAATTGCGCATGGTCCGCCAGTCAGTGCTGTCGAAATCGAAGACATGATTGCCGCGAGGCAGTGGATCTTCGGTGCCGAATTTGTCGATCCGCAAAGCGGCGAACTGCCTGACGACAAGGTCATCTTTTCGTGGCTGTCGGCCTCCTCGTTTGCCGTCTCGGTGCGGGGCCGCGTGTTCATGCTGGACAGTTACCTTACGCGCATGGAAGTCGAGCGAGGCCGGACGCCCCTGGTTGTCGCGGACGTCGTCAACCTGAATCCCGAGGCCATCCTCCTCGGTCATGGCCACAACGACCACGCCGATCATGCCGCCTACATCTCGGCCATGACAGATGCGGTCATATACGCGACCGAAGAAACATGCGGCACCATGCGGATTGACTTCGACCGCATGGCCGCGGACCCGCGCATACAGGACCACCCGGACCGCGCGTTTCCTGAGAATGCCACCCTGGACTGTGTGCCGGTGACGTCCGCGGGCTCCGTTCCCGGAACCGAAGTGTTCAACCTGCCGTTCCTCGAGCCGCAGGCTTGCGTGACCGCATTTCGGCACCTTCACTCTGTTGCTGTTGAGCCGGACAGCGACTTTCCGCCGACGCCGGTGGAAATCATCGTCGACCAGCGCGACGAGTATCTCTTCCCTCAGGGAATCCCGCTGTGGCCGTCTTCCAGGGACGGCGCACCCGAACCAACCGATGAACGGCAGTTCGACACGACCACGACGCGGGGCGCCCCGGGCGGCCCGGATGCCCTGTTCTTCAGCTTCCTGCTCCGCGACGGCGGCAACTTCTCGTTTGTCTACCAGAACACGGCGGGTGCGCTGAAGGAAGGCATCGGCCGGAACTACGAGGGAACACCCGAAGACGGCAGCCGGATCGTCGATCTGCTCCAGGCCCTCGCGCCAACCGATGTGCAGCTCGGCACCGCCGCGACGGGCAATTTCGACAACAACGGCCTGCGGGACCTGATCATGTACCAGGCGGCGATTCGACCCAAGGTCTACATCCCAAACCACATCACCACCGGAACGCGGGCAAGGGAAGGCTCTTCCCTGTCCGTGTATGCGGGATACGTGAACCAGATGGACTTGATGGGCGTGGCACCGGAAGACCGTCCAAGGCTGCACTGGCTCGTCGATCCGGTGGACTACATCAAGCCGATCATTTTCGATGCGAACCAGGCGTCCTGGGCGGACCCCGCCAAGGAATCCGCGCTGAGCGGCTACTGCGCTCCGACCGGTTCGGCGGAACCGGCTGCCGTTTCGCTGAACTAGGGGCGTGCGTCGTCGGGCTTGGGCCAGTCGCTCATTGCAGTTGGGCGCGCATTCAGGCGATCAGTGCGAATACCGCTCCAGGTTCGACTTCAGCAGTCTCATCAATTCGTCACGGTAGTGATCATGCGATCCCGTGACCCACGCGGCCGCCAGCGGCAATTCCCTGATGGGATGCCCCGCATCGTTCACAAGCGGCCGGTATTCGACGCCCTGAACCGCATTGCGGCTGTACCAGTACGGCACGATGGCCGCACCGATTCCGGCACCGACCATGTTGATGATGGTCTGCTTTTCTTCGGCCTGCTGCACGACCCGGGGCTGCAAGGACGCTCCCCGGAACAACTGCATGGTGAGGTTGTAGCTGTGCGGGCGTGTTCGCGGTGAAGGCAAGATAAGCGGCACGTCATCCAGATCGACGATACGCAGGTTCGTGCGCTTCGCCAGGGGATGTTCGCCCGGCAGGGCCAGAACCGTAGGCTCTTCCAGCAAATGATCGAAGTGAATGGCGGGCTGTGGCGACATGGGAGGCCGCACGATGGCGATGTCGAGCGCGCCGGACAAGAGTCTCGGCAGCAACTTGGCGCTCTTGTCCTCTTGCAGGTACAACTCCAGGTCCGGAGCCAACTCCCTGAAGTCGTGCACGAGTTGCGGAATCAGTCCGGTCGCGGCGCTGTCCATGGCGCCGATACGAAACACCCGCTCTTCGCTGCGCGCCGAGTCCCGAACCCGGTCCGCGACTTCGTCCACGTGCGCCAGCAGGGGCTGCGCCTCGCGCAGCAACAGCTGGCCGCTTCGTGTCAGGCTCACCGCGCGAGTCGTTCGCGACAGCAATTTCAGGCCCAGTTCCTTTTCGAGCAAACCGACATTTCGACTGAGCGAGGACGGCAGGATATTCAGACGCCGCGCCGCGCGTCCGAAATGCAATTCGTCCGCAACAACGGTAAAGCAACGCAACAGCTTCAGGTCCACGGGCACGCCTTATCTTTCAATATATTTGTATATTCTTCCCAATCGCCGCTGTCAACATCGATAGGGACTACGGTTAGGATCAACCGCCGAATTCTTCGGAAATATCAAGGGCACAATCCGTCATCCCATGACCCGGTCGCTTGAAAAACGAGTGATGCGCAAGCTCACGCGACGGATCGTGCCGTTCATCATGCTGCTCTATTTCATCGCGTACCTGGACCGGGTCAATATCGGGTTCGCCGCGCTGACGATGAACGAGGATGTCGGGCTGTCGGCAGCGGCGTTCGGCTTTGCCGCGGGCGTATTCTTCATCGGCTACTTCCTGTTTGAAGTCCCGTCGAATCTGATCCTTCACCGCGTCGGAGCACGAATCTGGATCGCCCGAATCATGTTCACATGGGGAATCATCTCGGGAGCCATGGCGTTTGTACAGGGACCCATCAGCCTGTATGTGTTGCGCTTCCTTCTCGGCGCTGCCGAAGCCGGCTTTTTTCCGGGTATCATTCTTTACTTGAGCTACTGGTTTCCGGCACGGCACCGGGCGGGCGTGACCGCCTTGTTCATGGCCGCCGTACCCATCTCCATCGCCATCGGATCTCCGATTTCCGGGGCATTGCTGACCATGGACGGACTTCTGGGACTGCATGGATGGCAGTGGCTTTTCCTGGTGGAAGCGGCACCGGCCGTACTGCTTACCGGCGCAGTATTGGCGTATCTGACCGATCGACCCGAAAACGCGAAATGGCTGGACGACGACGAACGCGAGTGGCTGGTTGCAGAGATGAAGGCCGAAGAAGCCAGCGTCACAGGGGAACACGGCTCCCATTCTGCCCTGCGGGCATTGGCGAACCCGTGGGTCCTGGCGCTCGCGCTGGTCTACTTTGGCACGTCGGCGGGACTCTACACCGTGGGAATCTGGTCGCCGCAGATCATCGCGCAACACGGAGTGGGGCCGTTCGCAACCGGAATCATCAACGCCGTCCCGCCCATATTCGCGGTGCTGGCCATGGTGCTTTGGTCGCGGCATTCGGACAAGACCGGAGAACGATACTGGCACGTCGTCATCGCCTGCCTGTTCGCAGCCGCCGGACTGGTGCTCGCGGCCTACAGCTCCGGCCTGATGTTGGCCGTCGTCGCACTGATACTGGTCAGCGCGGGGGTCAGTTCTTCCAAGCCGCCACTCTGGAGCATTCCAACCCAGTTCCTGGCCGGCGCCAGCGCGGCAACCGGGATTGCCGCGATCAACTCCATCGGCAACCTGGGCGGATTCGCGGGACCGTTCATCATCGGCTGGTTGCGGGAAACCACCGGAGGTTTTCGGGGAGGATTATTGGCCGTGTCGGCCACGCTCGCGTTTTCGGCGGCCCTCGTTCTCCTGCTTGCGGCCATTCGCAGGCGTCAACTGAACATCTCCCGAATTCGTATGGACACGAGCAAGACCCGTGCTATTCCCTAGTGAACATTACGTATCGGCCAGCAAGAGCGCCTGGACGGGAAATCAACCCTTGGAGCGAAAATGAATATTCGTGAATATGCCATCGCGACGATTCCGGCGGACGGCATTGGAATCGAAATGATCGAAGCGACGATCGAGGTACTGGGTGCCCTTCAGCAACGCTTTCCCGACATCCGGCTGAAATTCGAAGCGTTCGACTGGGGCTCGGACTACTACAGGAAACACGGCGTGATGATGCCGGCGGACGGCCTGAAGACGCTTGAACCGTTCGACGCCATACTGTTCGGCGCGGTGGGCGCGCCCGACGTGCCGGACCATATCACGTTGTGGGGCCTGCGCCTTGAAATCTGCCAGGGATTCGACCAGTACGCCAATGTACGGCCGACCCGGGTCCTGCCCGGGATTTCCTCACCCTTGCGGAACTGCGAGCCGGGCGACCTGGACTGGGTGATCATCCGCGAAAACAGCGAGGGCGAGTACTCGGGCATCGGCGGGCGCGCGCACCGCGGCCATCCCGAGGAAGTCGCCACGGACGTGTCGCTGTTTACCCGTGTCGGGGTCACGCGAATCATGCGGTACGCATTTCGGATGGCCCGGTCGCGGCCCCGAAAACTGCTCACCGTGGTCACCAAGTCCAATGCCCAGCGTCACGGGATGGTCATGTGGGATGAAATTGCGGCCGAGGTCGCGGGGGAGTTCCCCGACGTCACCTGGGACAAGATGCTGGTAGATGCGATGACGGCACGAATGACGCTGAATCCCAAGAGCCTCGACACCATCGTCGCCACCAACCTGCATGCGGATATCCTGTCCGATCTGGCGGGAGCCCTGGCCGGCAGCCTCGGCGTCGCGCCGACCGCCAACATTTGTCCGGAACGGCGGTACCCTTCCATGTTCGAGCCCATTCATGGCTCTGCATTCGACATCGCGGGCAAGGGCATCGCAAACCCGGTGGCGAGTTTCTGGACAGCCGCGGAGATGTTGAAGTTCCTTGGTGAAGAGGCCGCCGCCGATGCGTTGATGACAGCTGTCGAAAGAACGACATGGGCCGGCATCCTGACTCCCGACGTTGGCGGCACCGCTGGTACTTCCGATGTGACAAGCGGCGTGATCGGCGCCATTCTCGACTCCGAAGTCCAGCGCAAATCCGTAGGATAACGAGACGCCTGGACCGGGCGGAAGTTCCCTCCTCGACACGCGCTGACATCAGGGACCTGCGCAGCCAAGTTTCAGACTTGGGAGAGCGCGTCACCCGGGTAGAAACCCACCTTGAATGGATTGAATCACGCCTTCATGGAGTTGAAATCCGACTCGAAGGGGTCGAGACCCGACTCGATGGGATTGGTGCGCGCATTGAGTTCGCGCTCCCGCGACTACCCGAAACGCCGTAACCTTCGCCAAAGGGTTAACCGTTACCATCAGACTACTGGTCGCCGGCACGAATCCTGGCCGCCTGAGCCAGCGCACACTGCTCGAGCACGTCAAAGACAGCGTAAAGTTCTTCACCCTGGACAAACGGGTGCGGGTCCCCGGGCCCGCGTCCGGCCAGTTGCGCGATCCTTTCCAGCGAACCATCGCGTCGGGAATGGTTGCTGAAGAAAACCCGCACGTTTTCTTCCACTGCTATCTGCTTCATTCGGTTTGCGGAGGCAGCGTAAGAGGCCATCTGCTCATGATTCGGCCCGAAGTTGAACCCGGTTCCGCCCCATAGGACAGCCCGGTAGGGCGTGCCGTTGTCGTAGACAGTGAAGACGGGCGAAATCGTGCCGGGCGTATGCCCCGGAGTGACTCGAATGTCGAGCGTTGTGGTGCCCGCGGTGAGTTGATCGCCATCGTTCACCGAAACATCCCTTGCCGGCGGCAGGCCGAACCTGGGATGCTCGGCCAGCCTGCCCGCAAGGTCCCAGTCGGGTTCACTCATCACGATCTGTGGCGAATAGGCGCTGCTGATGTATTCGTGCCCACCAAAGTGGTCGCCGTGCGCATGGGTGACGAGGAGATACCGGATCATTTCGGGATCCAGTCCCAGCGCCAGGATGCCCGCTTCGATGATAGACTCCGCCTCCTCGTCCGTATTCATCGCATCGATCAGGATGTAGCCGTCTTCGGTCCCCAGCAGCCAGGAGGAGACGCTCTCACTGCCGACGAAATACAGATTATCGAATACCTTGGCAGGTGGAGGAGCGCTCACCGTCCGCGAGCGCTGTCCGGCGCTGCGGGCTTCGGCACCGGAGGCGGGTTGCGCCGATGTGTTTGGAGTTCTCGGCGGGTCCGTGACCAGCACGTTCACGTTGCGAAAGGTCATGTCCAGATCGCAGAGGCTCGCGTAGCCCGGGAAATCCGCCGCCGCCAGCAAGCCCCTTTCCGCATGCATTTGAGCGTCACGGTCGACTTCCTGTGCCAGGGCTGCGCCGGTTCCAAGGGCCAGCGCGACAGCCAGTGAGAACCTGCAATCATGGTTGGGAAATCCTGTCTTCATTTCAGCCCCCCGTGTTTTCGGCAGCGTGAACGTCGCGAACCGGTCGTCCGCGGTGACGATATAGTGGAACGATCAATCGGCGCCAGGCCAGCGCAAATCCGGTCCAGACCATGATCAGGCTGGCAAACGAGACCAGCCCGGCGATCGTCTGACCGATGAAACCGAATGACTCACCGGTGTGCAGGTAGCGGTTCCAGGAAATGGCCCGGCTCGCCGCCGGCAGGTCCGAAAAGACGCTCGACCCGACAACCTTGCCCGTATAGGCGTCAAGCATCACCGTGGTCCGCAGGTGCGGCTGCCGACCCGACCCGGTGTCGACCTGGAATGACACGGTCCGGCTTCCTGGCTCCGGCACGGTCATCGCGATGGAATTCCACGACGGTGTCTGCGCCATCGCCCGGCGCAGCAATTCATCCAGGCTCATGGGATCGCCCGACGCCTGTGCCTCCGCAACAGCGGCCTCGACAGGACGTCCCGGCTCATCTCCGACCAGATCGGTGAGCAGCCTGTTGGCCCATGGAAAGGAAATAACGACGCCCGTCGCGATCACAACGACCAGGGGCGCAAACGACCAGGCCGCAAAGATATGGTGCCAATAGAAATCCCGCTCCTTGGCGTTGCGGTAATGCCCCGCGAACCGCAGCCGCTGTCGAAACAACGGCCAACGCATGATCTTGGGCAGCCACAGATACGCACCGGAAACGATCAGGAACAGGAACAGGAAATTGCTCCAGCCGGTGATGAATTCCGCGGTCGCGCGATGCTCGCCGTCAACATCGAACCACCTGTGCCATCCGGTCAATGTCTGCATCACGTCGCGCATGCCATTGCTGGGCACACCGAGGACGGCGCCCGTATAGGCATCAACGTACGTGGACGGATCGCGGCGCCCTCCGCCAACGAGTACGGGCAAGGCCGGATCGCTGTAGTAGGTCACGCGCCCCGCCCTGATGCCGGATGCCGAAGCACTCGCCACGATTTCTTCGACACTCACCCGGGACGCGTTTTCCGCCGGCGACGGCCAAGAGCTGGAATCGGCCCACCCCACCATCTGGCGCTCGTAGGTAAGCAGGACGCCCGTCAGGGACATCATCGCGACCACAAGGCCGACGACGACGCCGGTTCCAAGGTGCATCCAGAAGACTGTTTTCCTGAACATGCTCCCACCCTGTCGGTTACGTGCGCCTTGCGGTTGCGCTTACCTTGCGCGCCCGCCTGCCCGCAACCATCGTGCGGGCTTGTCTGCGTGACACACTATATCAACGCATTCAGCAACCGCCGTTCTTCAAAAAATTAATATAATGTGCTTCACCGCGCACGAGCATTTCCGATCTGATTAGATAGTCTGTACCGCTGGAAATGGTTGGGTCCGAGGGCCATTTGCCCGGCACTTTCCAGCGGAGGCGGCATAAAATTACCGGAGCAGAAAGCATGACCAAGGAACGCGCAGAGAAGGATACCGTGGCATTCGAAGTTCGGGACGGCATTGCCTGGGTGAAGTTCAATCGCCCGGAGAAGCGCAATTGCATGAGCCCGAAACTCAACCGGCAGATGCTGCGCGTCATTGAAGATCTGGAATTTCGCGACGATGTCGGCGTGCTGGTGCTGACGGGAGAAGGCACCGCCTGGTCGGCCGGAATGGACCTCAAGGAATACTTCCGCGAGACGGAGGCGCAAGGACTCGGGGCCATCCGCCATGCGCAACGCGAAGCTTACGCCTGGTGGGAGCGGTTGCGCTGGTACCAGAAAGTCACGATTGCCATGGTCAACGGCTGGTGTTTCGGTGGCGGTTACGGACCGCTGTTCGCGTGCGATCTCGCCTTCTGTTCCGACGAAGCCCAGTTCGGACTTTCGGAGATCAACTGGGGCATCCTGCCTGGCGGAGGCGCCACCAAGGTGGCGACCGAGCTGATGCCCTTGCGCAAGGCCATGTACCATGCCTTGCTCGGCGAAAACCTGCTTGGACCGCAGGCGGAAGCCGCGGGACTGGTCAATGAATCCGTGCCGGCGGACCAACTCGAGGAGCGCGTGACCCAAGTCGCGCGGAATCTGCTCAAGAAAAACCTCAAGACCCTGAAAGCCACCAAGGATGCGGTCCGCCATGTGCGCGAGATGACCTATGGCAACGCGGAGGACTACCTGATTCGAGCCCAGGAAGCGCTGAACTGGCACGACGAGTCCGAAGGACGCCTGGAAGGCATGAAGCAGTTTCTTGATGAGAAATCCTACAAACCAGGCCTCGGCGAATACGACAAGTCAAGCGCATCCGGCTGACAATCGGCCCACAACGAAAGCCGTGATGCCCATCATCGACCCGATCGCGACCTACGCGAGCAGCACTCCGAGTCATCAGGCGCTGGTCGACCTTCAGACCGGTCGACGCTGGACCTATGCCGAACTGAACGCCGCGGTGGACCGATTGGCCGCGTGGCTGGTCGGGAAGCTCGGCGCGGCAAGTGGAGCGCGGATTGCGACGCTCGCCATGAATTGTGCCGAGATGCTCATCCTGCAACATGCGGGCGTCCGAGCCGGGGCCATTTTCGTGCCGTTGAACTGGCGGCTTTCGCCGACGGAAATCGACAGGTTGACCGAGGATGCCGGACCGGAGATCGTGTTTCACGACGCGGACCATGAACCACCGGCAACGGCGGCGCGCGGGATGCCCATCGCACAGGTCCCGCAACTCGGGTCGGCCGGATCGTCTCCAACCCCGCAGGCGCGTCGCCCCTTCAATGAAGTCTCGACCCTCCTGTATACGTCCGGCACAAGCGGCCGGCCCAAGGGCGTCATGCTTTCGGAGGAGAACATATTCTGGGGCTGCGTGAATTTCATCTATGCGAATGACGTGTCGATGCGTAGCGTATTCCTATGCGACATGCCGCTGTTTCACACGGCCGGGCTGTTTGCGGCGGCGCGCGTCGCCATACAGGCCGGCGCCAGCGTGCTCGTATCCCGCGGATTCGACGCCCCGACGACGCTGTCGAGGCTTACCGACCCGGCCCTGAACGTCTCCCACTATTTTTCCGTTCCGCAAATGTCGGCATGGATCTGGAATGAACCGGGCTTCGAAGCGGCAAGCCTGCGCAAACTGGCCTGCTGGGCGATCGGCGGGGCGCCGAATCCCAGGGCCAACGCAGAAACCTTCATCAAGGCGGGCATCCGCATCGCCGATGGTTTCGGCATGTCCGAAATCGGCTCCGGTTTCGGGATGCCGCCGCAGAATCTGGCTACCCTGCTGGACAAGGCCGGCAGCTGCGGCCCGCCGTTTCTGTCAATGGAGGCCCGCATCGTCGACGACGAAGGCAAGGACTTGCCGGCTGGACATGTCGGCGAGTTGTGGTTGCGCGGCCCGAACATCACCCGCGGCTACTGGAACCAACCCGCAGCGACCGAGCAAGCCTTCAGTGACGGCTGGTTCAGGACGGGCGATGCCGGGATGCTGGATGCCGACGGCTTCCTTAATATCGTCGATCGCAAGAAGGACATGTTCATTTCAGGAGGCGAAAACGTCTACCCGGCCGAAGTCGAGGCCGTCATCGCCGAGTTGCCGGATGTCGCCGAAAGCGCCGTCGTCGGCGTGCCGGATGAACGCTGGGGGGAGGTGGGACGCCTTTATGTCATCCTGATGCCGGGTCGGACCGTCACGGAAGGGGAACTACTCGAGCACTGCCGGCAGCGGCTCGCGAAATTCAAGGTTCCGAAGACCACCGTGATCACCGACACCCTGCCCCGCACGGCTTCGGGCAAGCTTCAGAAGCACATTCTCAAGGCGCAGGCGCTGCGGGAGATGGCCTCGGATTGAAAGTCCGCCGGGCTCGCTCGCGGCTATACCTACCTGCGTGGCAGATACCGATCAAACCACTCTATCATCGCACCGATGTAGTCCGGGGGATCTTGCGGCTCGGCCCTGACCCTCCTGCCGTCAATCACCCGGGTCGCTTCGAATCTCGGGCCATGGCCACCGCCCTCGACACGGACAAGGTTTGCGCTGACTCCGGCTTTTTCGAGTTCTGCCTGCATCGCGACGGAAAGCTCGAACGGCACGACAGGGTCCGCGTCGCCGTGTATCAGCAGAAAGGGGGCATCGTCCGACGTTACGTACAGGATTGGCGAGGCTTCCTCCAGCATCCTGTATTCCGCGGTCCCTTCCCGACCGGCGGTATCCCTGAACCCGAAAAGCGGTGCCGCGGCATCGCCGCGAAAATCCGTCGGTGCCGCTCTTACCACGACAACCTGCGCCTTGGCGCTCTCGTGGTTGACCGGGCTGGGATCGTCCGGATCGCCGTGCCCATCCATCACGCCGAGCATGCTGACCAGGTGCGCGCCGGACGAACCGCCCATTGCGCCGATGCGCTCGGGATCGATGCCGAATTCTTCCGCATGGTGGCGAATGAAACGGATGGCCCTTTGAGCGTCTTCCAGGTGCGCGGGATGGCGGAATCGCGGCGCGGCGCGGTGGTTGATGTTGAAGACCGTATAGCCGGCTTCCGCCAGCGGCACGGCGTAAACCTCTTCCTGCCCCGTCTGAGTGATGGGCGTCGCATCCAGGCTGAGTTCGCGCGTCCAACCGCTTCCGGAGACGAACACGATACCGTAACCATTCGGGTTTTCCGGGTAGTAGACATCCATCAGCAGGGCGAGGCCCGAATACATGCCGTAAACGACGTTGCGCTCGACCTTCGCTTGTGCGTTCGCAGCCCCTGACGTAAACAGGAAAGCGACCGCAAACATGGTGACGGAACCGAGTCCAGATGATTTTCTCATGTGCCTCTCCTACAGGTCACAGGTTGGTGAGCGAGACGACAATATCGCCCTCGTAGCTGCCGCCAGCCTCCACGGTCGTTGGAACTCCATCCACCGTCACAACGACATCTCTGCCATCGACGCCGACAACACTACCCGCATTGACGGCAAGCGAGCTCAAGAAACTCTCGCCGGTGACCGTCCATACACCGCCGTTATCGATAACCACGTCGACTTCGCTGTATCCGTTCCTGTAGTTGCGGTTCTCGACGTGACCGAGGTAATAATACTCGTTGATGGTGAAATGGGTATTCTGCTCGCCGTTCTCGTCCACATGACGGGTCTCGGTCAGGGAGATGGCACCGGCAAGGCTTGCGCCCTCGCCAATGGTTACCTCCAGCGGCACCGCGCCCTGCATGTAATAGCCGGTGCCGTTGTAGACGTCGCCTTGATAGTCACCATGGGTCAACGACATCACTACTCCGGGTTCGGCCATGGGGCCCATTGGCGCACCCGGACCGCCAGGCGTACCCGGACCACCGGGCGGGGCGTCGGGTCCACCTTCCATACCACCGGAACCGCCCGGTGGCGGACCTCCCGGCGGCATGGCACCGATGACGGCGACCCCGCCGGGCGTCACGTTACCATTTTCCGACGGCCAGCCGTCCGGTTCATTGAACTCGGTGTTGAATGCCTCCATGGAGCCGCCGACCGTGCGGTCGTCGTTATCGATCATCTGCAGAATCACGCCCGAGTCGGGATTCAACCGGGCGTCATCCACGACAATACGGACGTTACCGGCCTTGTACAGAAATGCCGCCTCTCGGGTATTCACCTGTGTGCCGTCCAGCACATGAATTGAGGCGCCACCGTGCGTCATGAAGCCGAAAACCGTATCGATAACGGTGGGCCGACCGTTGCCGGATACTGTTTCGATGTCGGCATCTTCGGCATCCTTGAGAAGGATGTCGCCATTTGATGACCGGTAGAAAGCCTCGCCACCGGTGAATATCGATGCGTAGGTCATCCCCTCGAAAGTTGTGCCATAAAAGTTCTGCACCGAGTTGCCGATAAGGTACGTGCCATATCCGGTACCATAATCGGCGTGGTACGCGAACGGTCCTGATGTCATCCCGCCTTCGTCTTCGGGAAGGACCTTGAGGGTCGAGTCGACGACATTCATTCGGGCGTTCCTACCCGCGTCGGTGGAAAGGACTGCCCAGCCACCGGATGTCACGGTGGAATTCACCACCGACAGGGTAGAACTCTCCCCAAGCATATTGCCGACGCGAACCGCGCCCTGGATGCCCAGCACCCAGGGAGGCGAAAGCATCAACCTCATGTTCGCACCGTTGGCGTAGCCTTCGAAGAGATCCGTCAGCGAGTTGGCCCCCATCGCCCTGACCGTCGAATTCTTCACCATGACGCTGGCAAATTCGTCGGAGATAAAGGCGGCCCTCAGAATACCGTCGGTTACGATGTTAATCGAGTCGAGGGTGACATCGGCATGATCCGAAGCAATCACCATGGCGCCGAGCCCCGAGAAGTCGGATGCGCCTCGTCCATCCCCATCATCCTGCGCAATGATGGAACCGGAGATGCCGATCTCGGTTTCCTCACCCTTCGCCATGACTGCACTGAACCCCTCGCCCCTTGCGAAAATGTCGAGATCCAGCTCTGAAACTTCGCGATCCTCATCGGCCAGCAGCGAATTCTCGGAGACAATGCTGCCGTCTTCCACAAAGTACCCGACGCTGTACCGGTCAGTGCCGCGCTGGTCGAAGCTGGTGGCCATGCCTTCAAAGGTCGCCCGCAGTTCCAGAACCGTGTCCTGGCCCGACGAAACGGTATTCGGCCCGGCAGGAACGTATTGTTCCCCGCAACCGGCAAACAGGACGGTAACGGCGCCAACGGCAGTTCGGGCTGATAGGCTATTGATCATCTTTGTCTCCTCATTCATCCGACTTGTCCGGCCCTTCAACGCGCTAGTCTCGATCTTCCGAACGCCAATCGATCACGCCGCCGAGCAGGGAGGGTTCCCTGTTCCACACAAGGTCATAGGCCCCGGGAATTTCGTCCGCGGCAAACCGATGAGTGATCAGCGGCCCGGCATCGAGGGTCCCATGACGCATCAGGGCGAGAACCGCGCGAATGTCTTCGTCGCTCGTCCAGGCGTCACGGTTGGCGTACCTCTCGGAGCCATCGGCGATAACCGGCGGCCACGCCCCAGCAATCGTCAAGTCTGTGCGGTGAAGCGCGAATGGCTTCGAATTGACGTATCCGCCGATCAGGACGGCGCCCTTCATCATCAGCCGCTGGGTAACCTCCGACGAAATGTCGTCCTGTACGCTCGCCATCAGCATGATTCGGCCACGTTCACCCACCAATTCGACGGCCTGTTCGAGTGGCTGACGCAAACCGGTCGTATCAAGGACCACCGGAATACCATCCAGGCCGAGTTCATCGACGATTTGCGCCAGCCTTCCGGGCTGACTTTCCGAATTGATCGCGAAGTGGGCGCCCAGTTTGGCCGCCATTTCCAACCTGGTATCGTTCACGTCGGTCACGATGACCGGTGCCGCACCGGCTATCCGCGCCAATCGCGCGGTCAAGGCGCCAACAAGCCCTTGACCCATGATGAGCGCCGGTTCACCTATCTGCAGTCTGCAGCGCCGAATGCCGTACAGCGCGGTATGCGCCAGGTTGAAAAAAGCAGCTTGCTCCATATCGGTGCCTTCGGGAACCGGGGTTACAAGCCGTTCATCCACCACCTGGAAATTGGCGTGTCTGGCTGTGGCGACCACGCGGTCGCCGGGCTCGTACTCGACGACGGACCGCCCGACACCAACGACGGTTGCCGCGAGACTGTAGCCGATAGGCTGTGGCAGCGGCAGAATGTGGCCTGCCATCAGCGACCTCTCGGTTCCGGGACTCATCGAACTGAACTCTGCCCTGAGCAACAATTCGTTTGGTGATGGTTCGCCGATCTCGGTGGTCTTGAGGACAACGCGCCCGACGACTTGTGCGTTTGCGAAAAAGGTCTTCACGTCGATCCCTAGGCTAGTGGCTCCGGTGCCGTGTGGAAAATCGGTTGCGCGGATAGCCGCGATTGATATTGCTGATGTGCGCAACCAATCACCGCTTCGCTATTATTGCAGGATCGCGGGTGGGCATTGACGGATCGGCGGCAAGGCTTCTTGAAATTGCCCGTCCGATTGAATCCCAACCGCTCAACAATCGAAGCCCAACGCAAGGTTAGCCACAGTGAGTCGAGAGTCCACGAAATTGCTCATTGGAGTCGCGATAGCGCTGTTGGCCAGTCGGACTCCGGCCGATGTGCCGACTACCCAACAGGCCATGGTCCAAACGGGCAATGGCGGACCGGAGGTTCTGCAGCTGCAATCCGTACCGGTGCTGGAGCCGGGCCCCGGCCAGGTGCTGATACGGGTGCACGCTGCCGCGGTCAATCCGGTGGACTGGAAGATGCGTGTGGGATATAGCGGCAGACCGCAGCCGAACGGTAGACCTCCACCGGTCGAACCGCCCGTGCGAATTCCGGGATTCGACGCAGCGGGGACAATTGCCGAAACCGGCCTGGGGGTGACGGGCCTGTCGGTGGGGGATGCTGTATTCACCATGATCGGGCTCATGAACATCGACGGATTGAACGGCGGATATTCCGAGTACGTGGTCGCTCCAGCCGGTCATGCCATCCCGATACCAGAAGGATTCACGTTCGCGGAAGCCGCCGGACTGGGTACGGTCGGCTTGGCAGCCGCCCGCCTTCTGCGTCCGGTCGAGATACGGTCGGGGCATCGTGTGTTCGTCAACGGCATCG